>CALSRO010000001.1 GCA_943788775.1 uncultured Flavobacteriales bacterium
AACTGTCTTGCAACAGATGAGGTACATTGGGATTTTTGGTTTGAACCTCTTGTTGATTTAGGAAGCGATACTTCTTTTTGTCATAACGATGTTTTGGTGCTGGATCCCTGGACTCAAAGTGCTTTTCCAATGGAATATCGGTGGAACGATAATTCAACTGATACGACTAAGGGTGTCAATCTAATCGGCCTATATTGGGTTGAAGTAAGCGATGAGAACTGCGCAATCAGAGATACAATATTGGTCGATCGTTATCCAATTTTAGAGGTAGATCTTGGTGAGGATAAACAAGTATGCGAAGACCAAACAATAGAGCTTAAGCCAATTGGATCTCAACCGTTGGTGAATTTTGAATGGAATGATGGGTCAACAACGAGCACACTAAGGGTTCAAGATCACGGTACGTATTCAGTCACAGTTAACAATGGTCTTTGCGAAGCCCGAGATGATATTAATGTGTTTGTATTTGAGTATCCAGTTGTCGAACTTGGTAATGACACAGCTGTATGTCTTGGTGATAGACTCACACTTGATGCGACCATAGAAACTGAAATAATAAACTACCAGTGGTTTGATGGCGTAACCTCGCCATCGCGCCAATTCACGCCAACTGGCAAAGAGGAAGTTTGGGTAGAAGTAACAAATGTGGCTTGCTCCACAACTGATACTATTTTATTAGATGTCAGAAAAGTGGAGTCAATTGGACTGATCAATGACACTGTAATATGTCCAAACGAGGAAATTGCGTTGAATGCAAATGATAATTTTTCATCAATTGTTTGGAGTACAGGAGATTCAACTAATTCCCTTACGGTTTCTGATACAGGGAAATATGTTGTGGTTGCATTTGACGGCACTTGCTCCACGTTTGACAGTGTTCATGTTTCTCATAAAGAAGTTCCAACAAAAGAGTCCATTGAGTTCCAGGTGCCGAATGAAATTTGCATCGGAGAATCCTTTTTTATTGAAAATGCGAATGAATTAGTTACTGCTTTCCAATGGCAAGACGGTAGCACCTCCTCTAGTTATTTGATTGAATCTGAAGGGGATTATTGGGTGAAGGCCTATCATGAATGTGGAGTTATTGGAGATTCAATCACAATTGTTCCTTGCGAATGCCCGATATATTTGCCGAATACTTTCAATCCGAATGGAAATGGAAGAAATGACCACTTTGGTCCTCAGTCCGATTGTGCATTCAGTGATTATATGTTCAGGGTTTTTGATAGATGGGGAGAGTTGATGTTCGAATCAACAGTTCCAGGTCAGCACTGGGATGGGTCTTATCGCGGGGTTGAAGCTCCTCCAGGCGCGTATGCATGGATCCTCGAATACAAGGCGACACATGAACGGAGCCGTTTTAAAGAGGCGTTGTCTGGTCAAGTATTACTGCTGAAATAGTTCCTAATATCTGAGCTATCTATAAGGCTTCAATTACTTCCATGAAAGTTACCTTTGCTTCAATTAAAGACTGTGACTGAAAATAAGATTAACGAATACGAAGTGGTTGTGGGACTCGAAGTCCACGCTCAGCTATTGACAAGAACGAAGGCTTTTTCCTCGGATACAAATGAATATGGCAATTTGCCAAATTCGAACACCAATGCTGTGAGCCTCGGTCATCCAGGAACTCTTCCAGTATTAAATGAGAAAAGCATTGAGTATGCCGTCCGCTTAGGATTGGCCGTAAACGCTGATATCCGACAGCATAATGAATTCGCTCGTAAGAACTATTTCTATGCCGATTTACCTAAAGGATATCAAATAACACAGGATACTACACCAATCTGTAATAATGGATTTGTCACCATTAAAAAAGAAGATGGAACGGAAAAGAAAATAGCTCTTACTCGAATACACATGGAGGAAGATTCTGGGAAGAGCATCCATGATTTGAGTCCATTTGATACAATGATTGATTTAAATCGAGCAGGTGTGCCATTATTAGAAATAGTTTCTGAACCAGAAATGAGATCGGGCGATGACGCGTATCAATATTTAACTGAGGTTAGAAAGTTGGTCAGGTACCTGGAGATATGCGATGGGAATATGGAGGAGGGAAGCCTTCGATGCGATGCTAATATTTCGGTGCGAAAAAGAGGGTCGAGTAAGTTTGGAACCCGAGTGGAAGTTAAGAACCTGAATAGTATTCGAAATGTGAAGCGGGCCATTGACTATGAATTTGTGCGTCAGGTGGAATTGATTGAAATGGGTGGTGAAGTCAAAAAAACTACACTGACTTTTAATGCTACTACTGGCGAAACATCCATTATGCGAGTAAAGGAGGAGGCGGATGACTACCGTTATTTTCCCGAACCGGATTTGCAACCGTATTTGGTCACTAAAGAATACATCGAAAATATTCGGAGCACCATGCCTCCCTTGCCAAGCGAGTTATACGCTAAGTACAAACAATTAGGGTTGAGTGACTATGATGCATCTGTATTAACGGATGATAAGTCATTTGCACTCTATTTTGAAGATATTCTCAACTATACAACAGATGCCAAATCTGCCGCGAACTGGATGATGGGAGAAGTGAAGGGGTATCTCAATGAACAAGCAACTGAGATATCGAAATTTCCCATTGATGCGAAGCGGCTCGCAGCTCTTATAAATATGGTTGCAAATGGCCAAATGGGTCGTACAATGGCCTCACAGCAATTGTTTACCTTGATGATTGGTTCTACCGATTCACCTGAAGCTCTCGCAGAAAGGCACGGATTAGTGCAAGTAGGTGGAGAAGATGAACTTGCAGGTTGGATACAACAATCCATGGACGCCTATCCTGATAAGGTGGCAGAATATAGAGGTGGAAAGAAAGGTATATTAGGCCTTTTCATGGGTGAGGTAATGCGGCTCAGCGGAGGCAAAGCAGATCCTAAAAAGACCAACTCTATGATTAGAGAAGCACTAGATAATGAATGATAAAATGAAAGGAATGAAGAAATTATTAGTACCCATGTTTGCCATGCTGTTGATGGCTGGGGCTTGTTCAAATACGACCAAAGAAGATGGTGACTCTGGCACTGAGGCTTTAGCATTAATTGACGGTGTTTCCGAAACTGGTGAAGTTGCCCAAACCAAGGAGCCAATCAAGCGTGAACCTGCTACGGTCACTATTTCTGGAAAGATTGAAGGAGGGGAAAATGCGGATGTCTATCTTCAAATTGTGGAGTCGAAAGGAGTGAAAGGACTTGATACCATAAAAGCTGGACCAAATGGTGAGTATAAGTTTGAATATACATCGGATCTACCTGAGTTTTATCGCGTTGGTACCAACGAACAGAATTCGTTCTATTTAGTGTTGGAACCAGGGGAAAGTGCAGAAGTCAATGCCAAGAATCAAAACTTATTCAAAACGTATGAAATTATCGAGGCACCTGAAGAGTGTCATCGAATGAAAGAAATGAATGGGATAACCGGTATGATGGATTCTATCAATATGATCATGCAGGCCTCTCAGATGAACAAGGATCAACGGATGTTCCAGAATGCTTTGGTAGAGTTTGATAACATAAGCATCAAAATGAATAGAGAGATTAAAGCTTATATCAATCGTAAACCGGCAAGCTTGAGTTCATTGGCAGCACTGCAAAATTTAAATTTTGATCAGGAGTTTGATTATTATCTGAAGGTAATAACTGCTTTAGATGGAATCGCAAACGGTAATGACATCTACGATAATATGGCCGCTCAAATTCTAAGTATGAGAAAAGTGGCTGTTGGATCTGAGGCTCCAGAAATTACCATGTCACAGCCAAATGGTGAGGTGATTAGTCTGAGTGATTTCAGAGGTCAGTATGTTTTAATTGATTTTTGGGCTTCATGGTGTGGACCATGCCGAAGAGAGAATCCAAACGTCAAGAAGGTTTATGATAAGTACCATGAAAAAGGATTTGAAATACTTGGAGTTTCATTGGATAAGGCAATGCAGCCTTGGTTAAACGCCATAGGTCAGGATGGTTTAGAGTGGAGGCATGTAAGTGACCTTAAATTTTGGAGTTCACCAGTGGTAGCAGAATATCAAGTTACAGGAATTCCTCACACAGTTTTGGTTGATCCAAAGGGAATTATTGTTGCCAAGAATCTGAGAGGTGAGGCTTTAGACCTAAAACTTGCTCAGCTATTGGGGGAATAAAAAATGCGTAAATCTCTCATCATTTTATTATTATGTTGGAGCAGTTTATCCTTTGCACAATACTTTCAGCAAGATGTTGCATATAACATCCGAATAGAACTGGATGACAAGAACATGATGCTTCGAGGTGATGAGGAAGTGGTCTATACAAATAATAGCCCTGATGATTTGTCCTTCGTCTATTTTCACCTTTGGCCCAATGCATATAAGAACAAAAAAACAGCCCTAGCCAAGCAGCTCATACGAATGGGCGAGACTAAACTCTACTTTGCTGAAGAAGAGGACTTAGGCTATATAGACAGCTTATCGTTTGCTTTGAATGGCAAACTCTGTAGGTGGGAATTCGATAGCACGCACATAGATATTTGTAAGATTTGGTTTGAAGAGCCGCTTAAACCAGGACAATCAGTCACCATAAGTACTCCATTCAGAGTGAAAATTCCAAGTGGAAGTATCTCCAGACTGGGTCATGTAGGAGAGAGTTTTCAAATAACTCAATGGTATCCAAAACCAGCCGTTTACGATACAGCGGGCTGGCACCAGATGCCTTACTTAACGCAAGGCGAATTTTATTCAGAGTTTGGTTCATTTGATGTGTACATAACACTGCCTGCAAATTACGTTGTTGGCGCTACGGGTGATTTGCAAACCAATTCCGAACATCTATTTCTAGACAAGAAGCTTGCTGAAACCAAGAAATGGTTAAAGGAACGTGAGGAGAATAATGATTGGAATGACAATAAGCAATTAGATTTTCCAGAGTCAAGTAGTGAGATGAAAACGCTTCATTTTCATCAGGATCGAGTGCATGATTTTGGATGGTTTGCTGATAAACGTTATCATTTGCTAAAGGGAAGAGTGGGATTACCCCATTCAACGGATAGTGTTGATGTCTGGACAATGTTTACAAACAAGAATGCTAAGCTTTGGAAGAATAGTATTGAATACATGCACGATGCGGTTTATTACTATTCGCTTTGGAATGGGGACTATCCATACGCGCACGCTACGGCAGCAGATGGAACCATCTCTGCAGGTGGTGGAATGGAATATCCTAACGTCACTGTTATTGGTGAGTCAGGAAATGAACTAGGATTGGAAACTGTGATAATGCACGAAGTAGGACATAATTGGTTTTATGGAATTCTCGGCAGTAATGAAAGACGATATCCTTGGTTAGATGAAGGTTTAAATAGCTATAACGAGCAGCGATATCTCAGCACTAAGTATCCTGATGGTAAGGTGTTGTCGAAAAGTGGCTCGACCAAATTGCTCGATTTTGCAGGGCTTGATATATACGACATTGAGGATCAACACTACTTGACGTATTTATTGCAAAGTCGGACGAATCGAGATCAACCGATGGATATACCAGCGGATGAATATTCTTTGCTAAACTACGGGTTCATTGTCTATTCAAAATCTGCCGTGACAATGAACTATTTGCGACATTACCTAGGCGATTCCACAATGGATGCAGGAATGCAGCGCTATTTTGAAGAGAATAAATTCAAACATCCATATCCAAAAAGCTTGGAAAGCGCAATCGAAACAACTTCCGATGAAGAGTTAGATTGGTTCTTTAGAGATATTGTTACAACTAAAGAAAAGCTGGATTATGGAATTTCGAGCGTTAAGTCTACCGACACCGATACGAAAGTTAAACTAAAAAATAGGGGACTCAGCACACCAGTGCATGTGGCCCTGATGAATGGAGAAAAGGTCGTTGCAGATCAATGGGTCGAAGGATTTAAACATGACACGACTATCACATTTAATGGACAAGGCGATCGGGTAGAGATTGATCCAAAAGGTATAATGCCAGAGAACATTAGAGACAATAATTATTCAAAGACATCAGGACTTTTAAAGAAAACAGAACCAGTAAAATTCAAGTTTTTTGGAGGGGTAGAAAACCCTAGAGTAAACCAAGTTTTCTTTACTCCAATGCTCGGAATGAATGTTCCCAATGGACTTATGCCCGGTTTAGTTCTCTACAATCACTCGGTACCTGCTAGAAGATTCACCTATTTGTTGGTACCAATGGTTGGTACAAAAGGATGGAACCCAGTGGGTGCTGGTATCTTGTCTTATTCCATTCAGCCCGTAGAGTCGGTTATCGAAAATATTGAGATAAGCCTTTCTGGAAAACGTTACGCTGAGGACCGAAGGTTTGCGGAAAGTGTTTTATATAATCGTATTAACCCGAAAGCAACATTTTACCTAAGACCAAGGAAATATAGCGGACTTGCTTCCCAGAAGTTTAGTCTAGGCTCTATTTATATACTAAATCAAACTCCATCAGCGAACGCTGCCGGTGAAGTTCAACTGAAGACCAGCAGTAATTTCTTTAATCGCGCAGATTATCGATTCCAATACAATCATCCAGTATATAAGGCAAACATTTTTGCTGGAGCAGAGCAGAACTCTGAATTTGTAAGGACCTCTATTGAGGTGAGGGAAATCATCAAGATTCCAAAGGTTGTCAGATTGAACTTGAGATATTTTGCAGGGGCATTCTTGACGAACACTAGTTTCAATCCTGCTTACAATTGGAGAATGGACGGACAAAGTGCTGCTAATGATTATGCATATGACGGTGAATTCTTCGATCGAAGTAGTTCAGATGATATTTTGTCACGTCAATTCATGGAGAATCATGGAGCTTTTAAAGTCCCCACAGCGGTAGGCCAATCAAGTATTTGGATTTCTTCTTTCAATGTGAAAGCCAAGCTTGGTAAAACGCCTATTGGTTTATTTGCAGATTTTGGAACAAGCAACAATGAAGCCTTCATGTATGACGCTGGAGTATATTTAGCATTGGTTCCAGACGTGATTGAAGTGTATTTCCCATTACTTTATTCTAAATCCATTGGCGCGAACATAAAAGCGAACAACTTAGAATGGGTTGACCTCATTAGATTTCAAGTTGGGCTGGAAAAGCTGTATTTAATTGAGAAATTCAAACGGCTTGAAATAAATCCATGATTGGGTCTAACATATATTTCGCTTCGGATTTTCATTTGGGCTCAGCAGTCGATGTTGATCATACAAGAGAAAAAAAAGTGGTTGCGTGGCTCGACTCAATATCCCGAGATGCCTCTGAAATCTATCTTGTTGGCGATGTTTTTGATTTTTGGTTCGAATACAAACACGTAGTACCAAAGGGTTTTGTTCGTTTGCTTGGTAAACTGGCTCAACTAAGTGACTCTGGAGTCAAGATTCACATTTTTACGGGTAATCATGATGTTTGGATGTTTAAATATTTTGAGCGCGAAATTGGAGCCACTATGTATTATGAACCAATTCAACGAGTAATAGGTGGCAAACGATTTTTGATTGGTCATGGTGATGGTCTCGGTCCTGGGGATCATGGATATAAAATCATAAAGGCTGTTTTTACCAATAAACTTTGTCAAAGAATGTTTGCTGCGCTGCATCCAGCTTTTGGTGTCAGCTTAGCGCGTTTTTTTTCACGTAAGAGTCGGGAAACCACTGGCGCCAAGGATTCAATATATCTAGGAGATAATAAAGAGTATTTGGTTCAATATTGCGAGTCAGTGCTTAAGGATGAGTATTTCGATTACTTCATTTTCGGCCATCGACATATGGTCTTAGATAAGGTCCTTACTAAGGGAAGCCGATATATTAATCTTGGCGAATGGTTTACTTCATGTAACTACGCTAAGTTCGATGGGCAAGAACTAAGCTTACACCGTTTCGAAAACTAGGCGATCCGCATCGCTAACTCTGCTAATCGATTGGAGTAGCCCCATTCATTGTCGTACCATCCAACTACCTTAACCATTCGTCCGAGCGTTGAGGTTAGCTGACTGTCAAAAACACAACTGTGAGAGTTGTCGATGACATCTATAGAAACAAGAGGGTCATCTGTATATTCTAGAATGCCCTTTAAATTTGTGTCAGCGGCTTTTTTGAAGGCTGTATTTATAGCTTCGATACTCACTTCTTCGGTGAGAAAACAACTCAAATCGGTTAAAGAACCATTTGGAACAGGAACTCGGATACCAGCTCCACCGATTTTGCCATCGAGTTCTGAAAATATTTTAGTTATTGCTTTGGCAGCTCCTGTGGTTGTCGGTACAATGCTCTGCGCACCTGCTCTCCCTCTGCGCCAATCCTTATGTGGTGCATCATGCAGGCGTTGGTCACTCGTATAGGAATGTACGGTGGTTATATATGCTTGCTCAATTTTCCAATTATCCTGAAGTACCTTAATTAACGGGGCAGCGCTGTTGGTTGTGCAGGAGGCATTGGATACAATTTGTTCAGTTCCATCAAGTAAGTGGTCATTTACTCCAAGTACAATCGTTTTCGTATCTGCGTCAGCAGCGGGAGCGGAGATAATTACTTTTTTTGCACCAGCATTAATATGCTTTTTAGCTTGTTTAGTTTCTCTGAATAGACCTGTCGCTTCAATCACTAGGTCTATTTTTAAATCTGCCCAGGGTAGGGTTTTAGGGTCTTTTTGATTCAGAATTAAAACCTCCTTTCCATCGATATTAAGATGGTCACCAGAAACAATGATTGCTCTTGGAAATTTTCCATGTATAGAATCATATTTAAGAAGGTGAGCAAGGTTGTTTATTTCTCCTAAATCATTGATTGCTACTAATTCAATTTCAGGATGGTTTTGAATCACCCTCGTAAAAGTTCTTCCAATTCTTCCAAAGCCGTTTATGGCAACTCTCATCTGTGACTATCTATTATTTGAATACAAATATCATGAAACAAAAAACCCCGAGGAGTGCTCGGGGTTTTAAAACGTTAAATGGTTAATCTATTTGAATACCATGATTTTTGCGACTTCCCTGCTTTCTCCAGCAGTCAAAGTTGCATAGTAAGTTCCGCTTTGTAGTCTTCCTGTGTTGATTTGGACACTGTTCGATCCTCGCATAACGCGCTCTTGTTTATTATAAACAAGTCTACCGTTTATGTCATAGATGACTAAATCAACCAGACCAGAATAAGAAGATTCAAATTCAATGGTGCCCTCAGATTTCATAGGGTTTGGATAAACTTTAAGACCTGAGATAGCGTTATCTCTTTCTGGTAATGGGTCAACATCTTTAATTCCAACCAAAGAACCGGAAACCCAAAGACCACGACCATAGGTTCCAATGAAATAAGTTCCAGTATTTTTTGCTTCAACCCAAGGTCTGTCTTGCTGACGAACAGCATAGGTCGGGCAATAACTTGTTGCGTTATTTATGTCAGCCCATACTGGACTCGCATCGAAGCCATTTTCAGTTCCCCAAAGTCCAAATTCAGTACCGATAACGATTTTATTTGAGTCATTTAAATCGATGACAGCATCATAGACGGGCATACTCACAATGTCTCCCATTATATTTCTAATAACTGGAGTACCTAACGCGTTGGTAAATTCTCTAATGTTGTTCGAACTGTTATAGCCACCGGCCGTAACTACGATTCGATTCGGATTGTTAGGGTCAATAGCAATACCTGTTATCCCACCAGCCACAGCTGGTCCAAGAGTGGTGACTGTAATCTTACTGATGTCTGCCTCTGTGTACAAATCTTTAATGCCAGATACTCGGAATAGGTTGCCCCCAGTATTGCCAACGAACATGTGATTGCCATCTTTCGAAAACTTTATTTCAGTTACAGATCCAGAAACACCTGGAATGTTAATTGGAGTAGGAGTGGATAAGAAGTTTAATATGTTTCGATAAATTCTAATGCCACCAGCTCCTTCAGCGGCACCACCTGTACTTGCCAAAACTGTCTGAATCGGATCTTGAACTTTAATCACATCTCCAGGACTCAGGCTATTTTCCAATCTATGCTCAAATTGGTAGGTGCTCAAACCTGTGTTTAAGTTTCCACTCTCCAAAATGATAACGCTATTAGCCTTAAATCGCTGATCATACTTCACATAAATGTTTGTGTTTTCAGCCGGAGCCGTATTGAATGAAACACTCACGCCTAAGGTTCCATTGTCGTTATAGGTAATTGTTCCGTTTGCTGTGCCCGTGCCTTCTAGAACAGTCGAGTCAGTAGCAGAAACAGAAAGAGATTGTCCTCCTGCAAAAACGGTGATTGTACTAGCAATGACAATTGCTTCAGGTTGTGCTGGTTCTACCGTAGCCTCAAATGTTTTCACAATACCATTACTTACGTCTATTGCTATTTCAGTGCTTTCTACACTAAACTCAACCGAGTCCTTACTTGTATTATCTGAGACATCTTCCCATAAGCGATTACGAGTTACAAATGGCCCACCGTCAGAACTAATTAATCCAACTGGAGGTTGAGATGATTCATCAGCGCCTGAAACATCCATTCTATAAACAGTGCCATTTTGAGAAGAGGTTATTATAACCTGACTAATCTGTGACATGTCGCATCCCATTCCGTCACCACCTGTCAATTGCAAGCCTACTTTAGGATTTGATTCATTATCACCTAGAACGATAAGTGTTCCATTATCCTGAGTTCCGCCTAGAATCATGTTTCCATCGTTGGAATGTGCAACAGCATAGAACTGTGTAGAAGTGTAACCTTTATTCAGACCTGCCCAGGTTGCTCCATCGTTAGTTGAAGTCGCAATACCTCCATCTGTGGTTACATAAACTCGACCAGGGTTGTTTGGTGAGAAATAGATGTAATGCTTATCGGCATGCACATAATTAGGAAGTACATCTCCAAAGGGAGGTCCTCCGCCTTCTGTAGCAACTCTAGTAAGATTACCATCATACCTCCATAATTGCACTCCACCGAGGAAGAAAAGATCATCATCTAATGGAGACACTCCCAAACAAGCATCATAAACACCTTGGCAATATTCACCATTATTCATTGGTTCAAAATCATCAAATGGAACTAATAATTGAGTCCAGAGGTCACCTCCATTGTTCGTTTCCCAAACAGAATTTAAGCAAGTGTTTTGGTTGATATACATGATGTATATATGATCTGGATTTTTTGGCGAGAACCCAAGAACTGTTCTTGCTGTTCCTGACGGCAGACCAGTTTGTGATACGGCCTCAAATGATCCAGCTTCACCTGTTTCAGAGATTTGAATTGTTCCATTTGTAGTTGAAGCAATAACGCGTCCTGCTTTAGTTACAATTACGTCAGCGTAATTTCCCACATTAGGTGTTATTGCATCCTCCCAAGTTTCACCATTGTCAGAGGATATTTTTAAACCTCGGGATGTTGCAGCATAAATTGTTCCGTCTGTAGCAGTTCGAATTCTGTGTGTATAATTCCATTCTCCTGTTACATCATTTGGAGTAGTTGATGTTAAATGCTCAAATGTGATTCCATCGTCATCACTTACAAATATTCCATAACCAGGCCACGAATCATCGAAAGTACAGCCCGAACCAACATATATCCTTCCAGTAACTGTGTCTTGGTGAATCGCAGATATAATGCTTGTTGTAGAATCTAGGTTTTTGAATTGTAGATGTGGCTCCCAACTAGCACCTGCGTTGTAGCTAATAAACAAACCTCCCGAAACCGATCCAACTAGCATAGTATCTGGCTTACCAAATATTTCGATAATAGCGCGAGTACGACCACCAACATTGTCGGGGCCTACATTTTCTAATTCTAGCTCACTAAGGCTAGCTCGCGAAGCTATATTACCAAGCTGCCTTAGCGCTTGATTTCTTGCCATTGGGTTGTATTCGCCCGTTTGGACATCAATTTGAGCCCATTTCATGAAGTAAGGTTCTTGTTCAGAATCCGAACTTATCCTTGGATTATATTGAATCTTAGAATTTTGACGAATGGTCGTTAATGAAGCCAGAGCTATAATGATAGAAGCTCCAAGACCGAGGGGTAAATATTTTCTCATAATAATGCTGTTTAGACACCTTTCAAAAAGGAAGCGCAATTTAAACAAATATTAACCCCAAATAGTTCACAAATTAACACAAGGTCAGTCTGGAAATTAAGTGGTTGAAAATCTTTAGAATACGGTTGTTGAAAACACTATAGATACCGTTGTCCAAATTGAAACCCGATAAATAGAGTCAAATAAAACTGCGTGTTGTAGGTGTTTTCCATGATGGGAATTTCTTTTGCAAATACATCCAAATTAACTCCAGTTTCGATAGCCTTTATGAATGAATCATCGGATGCATATTCGAAATTTAAAACGCCTCGAGCATGTCCACCGGGAATAAGTCGGGTTGAATTCACCTTGTAAAGAATAGGGGCTCGTCCCATAACATCTCCCTGGTTATGCACATCGGTGCTGTAACGCACCAATTGAGATTTTCCTCCATCCCCCGTGTTTGTTATAAGCTCTACATAAACTGGTTTAGTTAGCGCAACACTCGGACCAAAGAGAGCGAAATAACTAACGCGCACCCCACGTTTTACTTCCTTGTCATACAGGACCTTTTGCCAGCCAATTGAAGTTCTAAATAATGCTGCGGAGTTTACTTTTCCATAAAAGTAACCCCTTGTGTTTTCGCTTCCCGCCCTATTAATTTTATACTCTTTCGGATGTCTCAGGGTCATTAATTCTACACTCAAGATTCGATTGGAGAATCCAGAGGTGCGCCATCCATGTTGATAGCTAGCTCCAATACCCCTGGAATGCATAAATACGCTCCCAGAGTTGTGAGATCTGTAATAGGCCTTGTTTGCCACATCTCTATTAGGCTGAGCAGTTAATGCCAACGAAATGACAGACAATAATAAAATAGTTATAAAATTAGCCCTACGCACTTTGTAAAAGTATCAAACGAAAAATGAAATTGTTCGAAAGAGAATATTTATGAAACATTGCGCACGACTTTGGACTAAAAGGGCCCGTTAATCAGGCTCATTCTTTTAAGCCGGTATCTCGGTGCTAACTGTTGACTCAACATCAGACGAACCATAAGCGGGACAAGTTTCGTGTGACTTACACGATGTGGACGATACAGCAAATACACAACCAACCGCCAATACAAACAATAATCTTTTCATCTTTCAAAATATTGTGGTAGTGCAACACCACCGTTCGGACTCAAATTTAGACTTTACTTACGTTTACACGTCAATTTTATTGATTGGTTTTCGACTAATGAACATTTATTGCGCGCCAAGAATGATTTTAACATAAAAACTGGGGTATTTATTATGGATGAAGCATGGCTCAAACTTTTGAAAAATGAATTTGAATCAGATTACATGTCCAACTTGGAACAGTTTGTATACTCTGAAAGGTTGAAGTTCGATGTTTTTCCTGCTTCCGATTTGGTTTTTCATTGTTTTGAAATGACACCACTTCAAGATTTAAAAGTGGTAATACTTGGACAAGATCCATATCATGGACCGGGTCAAGCCCATGGTTTATCCTTTTCGGTGTCGGAAGGTCAGAAGTTGCCTCCATCATTGAGGAACATATTTAAGGAGTTGAAAGTAGAATATCCTGAGTTTTCCTTTTGGAACGGTGATCTTACAAGATGGGCTAAGGCAGGAGTACTGCTATTGAATGCTACTTTGACAGTTCGGGCAAAGCAGCCAGGCTCACATCAAAATCAAGGTTGGGAGCTGTTTACAGATGCCGTAATTAGAAAAATATCAGAAAATACTGAGAATGTCGTTTTTATGCTTTGGGGTAAGTTCGCCCAATCAAAAGCGCCTCTGATAAATGAATTCAAACACTGTGTCTTGCAAGCAGCGCACCCTTCGCCCTTTTCCACGCATAGAGGGTTTTTTGGTTGTAATCATTTTTTACGAGCTAATAAATATTTAGAATCGAATGGCTTGGAAGCGGTTGATTGGAACTTGGATTAGCATTGTTATGGTGCAGTTTTCAATGGCACAAGAAATTAGTGATTCACTTGTAATCGTGGACAGAGTTGTGGTTACGATTAGTCCACTTTCTAATACAAAGCTCGATCAATGGGATAATGAGTCCATGAAGAGAACATCCATCAACGAAGTGATTGAGAAGGTGCGAGAAGATGGATATCGACATGGCTTCATTACCTCGAAAATTACAGTAGAAGAGGAGGATAGTCTGATGGTAATTTCAGTGAACCCGGGTGAAAGCTACGCTTGGTCCGATATAATCGTTGATGATGAAACGATGGGTGTGCTTCGCAAAGCGAATATCAATATCAAACGATTAAAAAGGAAGCCATACTCTCCGAGAAGGGTAGGAAATGCATTTAACAAAACCCTTAATTATCTCGAAAACAATGGTTTTCCATTTGCTGAAATTAGATTGGATAGTGTTGACCTTCTGGACAATAACCTTCAAGCTAAGTTGAAAATTGACAAGGGGCCTCTTGTTTTGTTCGATAGTTTGAATCTTTTAGGAGATCTGAAAATCCGTGAGACGTACATTGCCAATTATACTGGGATAAAAGAAGGCTCGCCTTATAACGAAAAGGCCATTAGAAATGCAGGTTTGCAATTAGAACAAAACCAATTTGTATCAGTTTGGCGACCACTTGAGGTGAGGTTTGACAACGAAAAAACAGAAGTCACTCTATTTTTAAATACCAAAAGGGCCAGTCGTTTTGATGGTATTGTAGGTTTTTTGCCAGATGATCAAACAGGCGATATCCTCATAACGGGTGATGTTGCACTTCACTTGGAGAACTCTTTACATCAGGGGGAAATCATTGATGTCAATTGGCGAAGACTACAAAGTAATACACAGGACTTGGATGCGCGGGCGGTGATGCCCTTCGTACTTAATTCACCGATAAGTCCAGATGGACGTGTCAAGATTTATAGACGAGACACCACTTTCACTGATGTATTTGGCCAATTTGGAATGCGCTACATATTTGGAAGAAACAACTTCGTACGAGCCTTTGTAGATCGACAAACAACTAATTTAATATCGACTGCGCAATATGAAAACACGGTGGTCATACCTGAATTTCTTGATCGATCTATTATTTCTTATGGGCTAGGGTTGGACTTGCTAAAAGTTGATTATTTGTTGAATCCATCGAAGGGAATAGATTTGGCGATAGATGCGGCAGCCGGAAATAAAGCTATTATTGAAAACCCAGCTCTTCCTCAGTTTATTTATGATTCTCTAAATCTCACTTCAATTCAGTACCGAGCAAATCTAGACGCAGCTTACTATGTTTCTGTGCTTCCAAGGTTGGTATGGCATCAGCAATTTTTAGGAGGCTCGTTATTGAATGATCAATTGTTTAATAATGAGGCATATCGTATTGGTGGGTTGAAATCAATCCGTGGATTTAACGAAGAATCCATATTCGCAACTACCTATGGAATCGCAAGAAATGAATTGAGGTATCAAATTGAAAAAAATGGATATTTCTTTGCTCTGTTTGATCAGGGCTGGTATGAAAACACATCCTTAAATAGGCGGGGAGCAAGGCGAGACACACCTTATGCCTTGGGGCTTGGCTTGACAATAGGTACTAAAGCCGGAATTTTTAGCATATCGACAGCTATGGGCAGTCAGCAAGGTAACCCTCTCTTAATTCGAGCTACCAAATTCCATTTTGGATTTCTCAGCGTTTTTTAAAAAGTCTCGCGGGTGTTATAGTACGTTTGTGATTAAATTATTGTCCGAATGATTGAATATTTTCTGTTTTTGTTTTTTGGATTAGCACTGGGTTTTGTAATTGGATTCCTTGTCAAAAAGAACCGAAGTGTATCTGCCTCAGACGAAGGGGTTGGACAATCCTTAGAACAAGAATTAAAAGTGCTCCAAAAAGAAAAAGAAAGCATTCAAATCGAAAACGGCCATCTGTCTGGGCGATTAGAAAATTCAATTGAACATTTTAAACAACAGGAAAAGCTTATTGCTGCACAGGTGGAAAAAGTGAATGAATTGAGTGGGGCTAAGGAGCGATTGGAAGCCGAGAAGCAGTCCTTGGAAGATAAGTTGAGTAAGCAATTGAACGAATCTGAAAAATTGAATGAACGTTTCAAGGCTGAGTTTAAAGTTTTAGCCGAAGAAATTTTGAAATCGAATACGAAGGATTTTTCTGATTCAAATAAGAAGCAGCTTAGCGAAATCTTATCACCATTCAAGGAAAAAATCGACCAATTTGAAAAGCGAGTTAATGAGGTGTATAAGAACGAATCTGACAGCCGATCGCAGCTTATGGGTCAGGTGAAAAGTTTGATGGACCTAAATAAAAAGATTTCGGAAGACGCGACAAACTTGACAAAAGCTTTAAAAGGTGATTCGCAAAAGCAAGGTGCTTGGGGTGAATTTATTTTGGAAAGTATTTTGGAACACTCTGGTTTAGAAAAAGGAATCGAATATGAAACACAGAATTCTACTCGAACAGAAGAAGGGTTGTTCCGACCAGATGTAATTATTAACCTGCCTGACGAACAATACATTGTGGTTGACTCTAAGGTGTCATTGACCGCATACGAGGCGTTTATAAATGCAGATGATGAAAACGAGCGAGCAGTGCAATTAAAAATGCATGTAACTAGCATGAGAAATCATGTTAAAGGACTTAGCGCAAAGAATTATCAACTAAAAACCAAAGGCCAATCACTAGACTTTGTCTTAATGTTTATACCTATTGAGGCTGGATTTTCTGAGGCACTTAGGTTCGATCCGTCCCTTTTCAATTTTGCATGGGACAACAGAATTGTGATCGTAAGTCCAACAACGTTATTAGCTACACTGAGAACAATTGCCAGCGTTTGGAAGCAAGAAAAGCAAAACAAGAATGTGATTGAGATTGCCGAAGAGAGCGGTAAAATGTATGATAAGTTCAAGAGCTTTTTAGATGATTTCGAGAAAATAAAGCGTGGCATTGATCAGAGCTCAGCGGCTTATGACGGTGCTTTGAATAAGTTGCAAGTAGGAAATGGGAACTTGATTAGAAGAGCCGAAAAAATAAAAGCACTGGGTGCAAAAACGACAAAAGATATTCCTGATCACTTGTTAAGTGAATGACTATGCAGCGAATTTTTTTCCAGATAGTTGTAATTGCCCTATTGCATTTCATGTTTCATGGGTGCGAATCATCATCTGGCCTGTCAGGAAAAAACATCACTCACCTCTATAGTCAAAATCAGGTCGCATCTAAAATTGATGTGGAATATTCCGTTACACATCTAGAACAAAACCGGTCTAGTTTGAACTATAGAATTGACCTTAACGATCTATTTGATCCAGAAGATTCTCCTAAGGGAGCTACTATTCGTTATCGTCTTTATCAGAATTATAATTCTCAAGTATCGATGGATTCAGGATACTTTGTGTTGAAAGAATTGCCGTTAAGTGGCTTTTACGATGGAGTACAAGAAATTGAAGTGCCTTCGGGAAGAAATTACATGTTGGAAATTGATTTGATTGATTTGTACTCTGCAAATAGAACAAGGAGTTTTATTGACATCGTAAACTCCAATTCATTTTCAAATCAATCATATAAACTCAAGCGATCCAACGATAAAATTGTGATGAAAAGTTTCGTGGAGCAGGCAGATAGTTTTTTTGTGCAATGCAATCAGCAAATTGAAGATTTGCATCTGAGGTTTTATGGAAGAAACTTTCCAATCGCCTCGCCTCCATTTTCGGCTGTGGATAATAAACCGTTTGATTTTACTCCCGACAGTCTAATTGTTCTTCGCAGGAATGAACAAGGTGATTTTGTGTTGTATGTGACTAAGAGTGGAATGTATCAGGTGGTAACAGATACTTTAAGTCGTAGTGGTGGCACCATTTTTTATTTTGGTGAACATTATCCCAAGTCTAAAACAGTTATGGACCTTATTTTGCCACTGAGATATATTACAACTTCTCCTGAATATTATAGCTTGACAAACAGTGAGAATTTGAAAAAGGGAGTGGATAATTATTGGTTGAAAGTGGGAGGAAATCCTGAGCGGGCAAAAATGCTAATCAATACCTACTATTCTCGAGTAGAAACTTCAAATGAAAGGTTTAGTTCATATATCGAAGGATGGAAGTCGGATCGTGGGATGTGCTACATCGTTTATGGCCCTCCAACAAAAGTTTTGAGGAATACGGCATCTGAGACGTGGCTTTATGGTGATGAAGGACATTACAATACATTGAAGCTGACATTTACAAAAGTTCAAAACCCATTTTCTAACAACGATTTTCGATTAGATAGGAATGCATCATTGAAATCTCCTTGGTACCGAGCCGTTGAGTTTTGGCGTCAAGGAAGAATAATTACATATTAAGTATGAAATCAAAGGCCAGCGATCAGCTCATTTATGGAATTCATCCAATTAGGGAAGCAATGCTCTCTGGAAAAAGTCTTGACAAACTATTTCTTCAAAAAGATTTAAAGGGGGATCAATTCAAGGAACTGATTGAATTGGCAAGAAATATGGGGGTTTCCGTAATTAAAGCTCCAAAGGAAAAGTTGAATAAACTTTGCCGTAACAACCATCAAGGGGTGATTGCATTTTCATCCCCAATTGAATTTGGAAACATCGAAATGATCATTCAAGGTGCCTATGAGCAAGGATTGTCTCCATTTTTCATCATGCTGGATAAAGTAAACGATGTTCGAAATTTCGGATCCATTGCGCGATCTGCTCTTTCCTCGGGCTGCATGGCTATCATAATTCCGTTTAAAGGTGCTGCGGCTGTTAGTGAAGATGCACTCAAAACTTCGGCAGGTGCCTTACACCACATTCCTGTTTGTAAAGTATCCTCTTTAGGAGATACGATTAAGATGATGTCCGCAAGCGGTATAGCCACAGTTGCGTGCTCAGAAAAAGCGGATAGAAGTATTCACGATGTGGATTGCAAGCGCCCAATCAATATTCTTTTTGGTAATGAAGGAGATGGTATTGAACCACATCTCTTGAGAATGGCTGGCGAATCTGCCTTGATACCAATGCACGGAGCAGTAGCGAGTTTGAACGTAGCCGTTGCAGCCGGGATATGTCTTTTCGAAGTGTCTCGACAGCGATATTTGAAATGACAGGGGCTACTTTGCTCGCTTCAGTTCACCGTATGATTTGTTGGCCAACTTAGCTTGAATCCAAGTGATGTAGTCAAAATATTCTAGTGCCACTCTTTCATTTCTATCGCGCATTAGCTCATTAAGCTCGTGCTCCATTTCCTTTAAAACACCATGAGATTTTTCAACTCGTTTGGAAGTTTTAATAAGTTGCTTGAAACACTTAATGAATGTAAGCTCAAACGCGTAACCTACCTCAACAGTCTTTTTATTTTTCAAGTAATACCGCTCGGTACTTTTAACAAGATAATCTAATAAGTCGTAGTTTTCTAATTCATAATGAATCACCAAATTGAAAAGTTTAGCGAAGCTGTAGATGTCCTGACGCAGGTTAGATTCATTGTCGTTCAGAACGGTATTTATCTGGCGAAGTGATTCTCTGTACTTTCCTGCACCAAACAGCACATTGGCGAAAAGGTGGCCAAACATTACTTCATCTTCTTTGGTGATTTTCTCACCATATTCCTTCATTTTGGCTGTTATTGGATCCATCATGTCAATTGCCTTTTCAAAATGACCTTGCCTATCATATGCAATCATTTCGAAATAGTTGGTTGATAAGAAGATGCGGATTTTAATATCTATACGATTGAATCCTGGCTGATCCCTAAAGGATCGCATTTTTTCAATGAGTTCAAAAAGTCTTTGGTAATCGCCTGATTTGATAAAGTAATAGAACAGGTTGCCAAGAGAGCGGATGTATTGCTTCGGAATATCCTGAATGAGATTAGGATTTTCTTCGAAAATGTGGACCACTTTGCTGAAGTATAGGAATGAGTCTTCTACCTCATTGTTTGTAATTGCGCATAACCCTTTAACGTAATAGCAAGTTGCGGCCGCTCGTTTTGAAAGAGCCGTATTTTTTCCCTTGATTAGTTCGTGACTTTGGATTTCGTTCACCAGTTCGCGCTCTTGCGCATTTCTCGTGTATCCTCCTTGTCTGAATACATAATTGATTTTACTGTATAGAATTTGATACTCTGCCAAGTTTCGTAGCTTTTTAATGACAGAATGTTCTTCTTCAACCACCTTGTTCAGATCACGATCGAATTTGCCAGACTGAAATTCTTCCTCTAGCAACGATTTTTCCCATTTGATTAATTCAAATAGGTAGTAAAATCGCTCATGATCCTTAGCAATGTTTTTTGCCTTGCGCACCAGTTTGCCACACTCACTATACAGTGCTTTGTTGTAAAGTATTTCAATACTTTGAATGTTTTCGGCCAGAATGGCGGAGACACTGTTTTCTGAATAAAAGAGTCTTAAGCTTTTGAGAATTAATTTATATAAGTGATTTTTTTCAGAGGGTAAGTGCTTGATGAATGTTTGACCAGAAAACTGTTCCTTAATTCCCTCTTCGTCATATTCTGCTTGTTTTTCGATGGCATCAAATAGCTTTATGTAATTCTTCTCGCCACTTTGTAAGGACGACATCAGTTTGAAAAACCGCTTTTCTGATTTAGTCAAGGATTTGACAAGGCGAAATAACTCGTGAGATGGTTTCATTTGGCTGGATATGGAAATTCAAACATTAAATCAATGAAAATGTTTAATACAGACGTTCCATTGTTGTAAAAGGAAGGGTAGGATTTCAACAAATTTTCCAATTATTTCATTTTATAGGGTGCGATTTGCTTGTAATCCTATCCTATATGCACAGCTATTGAGCTTAAATGGAGACTTTTGGATCATGATCAGACTTTTATTAATCGTAGTTCTTGTTGGGGTCTCAATTACACTCCAAGCTCAGGATAAACATGCTTATTGTTCGAAGTATAAAACGGCAAACCATGCGAATCGCCTATTGATTGAGGATCTGAGGAGCGATTCTTTGGATATTATCAATACAAATATTAAACTCGACATGTCCACCATCACTGCGTATCAAGTGACCGGAGCTGCCACACTTACATGTAAATCATTAGTTCAGGGTTTAAATTCCATTACCCTTGATTTTGAAGGCTTGACAGTGGACTCTGTAATTGGAGGGGGGGTAAGTGGCTTCCTTCATCAAGATTCAATCCTTAGAGTAATGTTCGGTTCTCCACTATCCGAAGGACAGCAGATTGAGTACACCGTATATTATCATGGTAAACCAATGCAAGATGCATCTGGATGGGGTGGATTCTACTTCTCTGGAAATTTCTCATGGAATTTAGGAGTTGGTTTTGCCGATGACCCCCATAGCTACGGAAGAATTTGGTTTCCGTGCTTTGATAACTTCATTGAACGTAGCAGTTTTGATTTTCAAATTCGAGTGCAAAATGACCGAAGAGCTTCGAGCAATGGAGTACTCACTAGCGTGGTCGATAACAACGATGGTACAACTACATATAATTGGAGTTTAACTCAACACATTCCTTCCTATTTAGCATGTGTTGCAGTTGGTCCATACATCGTTCATGGCGAATCCATAAATGCTGAAAATGGCCCACTTCCGGTAGAGATTTATGGCCGTCTATCGGATTCAGCAAACATTGTGACCTCCTTTCAAAATTTGGATGATGCGGTATTGAAATTTGAAGAAGTCTATGGTCAATATCGATTCGATAAGGTGGGCTATAGCTTAGTTCCATTCAATTCAGGAGCAATGGAACATGCTACGAATATTACCTATCCAATCTCAGCTTCGAATGGCAGTCTGGCTCAAGAAGATTTGATGGCCCATGAGCTGGCGCACATGTGGTGGGGGGATAATATTACATGTCAAACGGATGGTGATATGTGGATAAATGAGGGCTGGGCGTCTTTTTCTGAATACCTTTTTCAGGAAGAGGTTTATGGCCGTGATGCTTATGAAAATTCAATGCTAGCAGATCTGCGTTTTATGCTACAATTCGCACATCATACCGAAGGTGGTTATAGAGCCGTTTCTGGTCAGCCTCATGAATATGTATATGGAGATCATGTGTACAAAAAAGGCGCTCTAGTAGCGCATAATTTGCGAGGTTATATGGGAGATGGGGCGTTTGAAGACGCAATTCATCAGTTTATGGAGCAATTTAAATACTCGCCTGTCAGCAGTGATTCTCTTGAAAAGCACTTCACTCTCTATAGCGGTATGGACCTTGAACCATTCTTTAGAGATTGGGTGTTTACTGGTGGTTATAATGTAGTTCTGTTGGATTCGTTCATTTCGGTTGAAAACTCCGGTAGCTATGATGTAATTCTGTACTTACAACAAAAGCTAAACGGAAGGGTCGAAATGCATGACGAAGTGCCAGTTTACTATACCATTTTTGATGAGAATTGGAATGAGGAGTCAGGTATGGTGAGGCTTTCTGGTCAAGCTGAGCAAGAGAGCATTTCATCATCGATCCAGCCTGCACATATTCAGTTGTATTATTTCAATGAACAGGCACAGGCACGAACCATGGATAAGCTGGTTATAAGTGAGGTTCAAAGCATCGATTTAAAAAACATGGCTTGGGATGTTGAGGTTGAAAGTATTGATGATTCGGCACAAGTGTTTTTTGAGCATATCTGGTCTGCCCCCGATCCAATTAAGGCCTTCACTTCTAAGCCCTATCGCTTGTCCAGTTATCACTATTGGCGAGTGTCAGGATTAGATCTTGAAAACATCCAAATGAGTGGTGAGTTTTTTTATGATGGAAGAACTGGAGGCAATACAGGATATATGGATATGGATTTAGTCTCTATTCAGGAAGATAGTCTTGTTTTGCTATATAGGTCTGATGCAAGTGATGATTGGGAGGAATATGCACATTATTCTAAAAATGTTTTAGGGCAATCAGATAATGCTTGGGGCCTCATTGAACTGAGTAATATTCTACCTGGTGAATACACCTTGGCAAATTTGGATCAAACGGCTTTGGGAATGGAGTCATATGAAAATGAGACCTTGCTTGAGGTTTATCCCAATCCATCTAAAAACGAAATCAACATTCAAGTTAGCGACCGTCTAACTTTGACGAATGTTACTCTTGAGATATACGACATTAAGGGGCAAAAAGTGCGTAGCGAAACTATTTACGACAATACAACCCGGTTGGAAATGGCAAGCTTTAAAAGCGGAGTTTATACATATCGACTTGTAGATAACGGTAAGCTGCGCACAACCGGCAAGTTTATTCTGACGGACTAAAGCTTCAGTCCGAAGGTTAGTGTAATTCGATGATCAATTGATTGTGTGTTGACAGCTTCCACTAAATTGGGATCGTATAGGAAAAACCTGTCACTGCTTGTCATGTATTGATAAGAGAGATCAAAGAAATATTGGTCGATTCGATATCCAGCACCAACGCTGTATAATTGGAATGAACCATCGGTGCCAACAGCTTTTTTATATGGATTTCCGTAGTGGGCATATCCAGCACGAGCTGAAATAAATGGTGTGATTCGATACTCTAACCCTGAACGAATATTCAATACCGGTTGTAAAAAGTTATCAATGGCCTTGTTCTCTGAATTGAATGGGTCAGAATCTGAACGACCGCGCATTGACATCATTCGTGTGTCTATGTAGTCTGCTTCTAATGAAATCAATCCTAGTTTTCTGAATGTGTAGGCCAGACCTAGCGTAGTCTGAAATGGCGAAGTAACTCTAAATCGATATTCTAATATTACAGGAGAGATTACCTCATACGCTACATCTTCCTCAATCGTAATATTATCGGAGTCAAACTTGTATGTAAGATTCTGTAATTCGGGGGATTTAAACGAAAGTCCGATTCGTAATTGATCAACGGGGCGATAAATGGCACCAAAATTCAATGAATAACCTCGGCCGTCAATTTCTTCATAAAAAGCCTGCGAAAACTCGTCAATATAGGTAGTTGTATCATTTGGGTCGTTTTTCTCACTGTAGATAGTGGTCTTGTCATATCGGGTGTTGGACATGGCAACGCCAACGCCTAAATAGAGCTTGTCATCATAGTTTGAACCAAAGTTGACATATGTTTCGCGTTTTGCGCCACTTATGTCTAGCTCATAACTTTGATTAACGGGCAGTGTTCCTGATGCATTGTAATATTGATTTGTGGTCCCAGGTATATTTTCTAATAACAGATTGTACCATAATAGGTATAGGTCAAAAGGATAGTTGGCCTCCAAGTCTTGCCAATCGATGTTCAGTTCGTTAATCTTTGCTGCATAATCATCGATGATAGACGAATTTACATTATCGGCCTCAACAAAATACTCCTCGTTAAAATCAGCTACTCTATTGATACCAAACGAAATGGCGGTGTTTCTCCATTTTCCGGCTTGATTGAGGTTTTGCACTCCTACCAACGAAAAGGAGCCAATATTTAACTTGCTTTGACCAGATTGGGTGTTGTTTCCATAGTAATCCGTTTCAACGAAACGCTCAGTGTAGGTTGCTGATAATGAAAACTCATTATCTCGATACACTGCTATTCCGGCTGGATTTTTTAGTGAGCCTGTTGCATCACCTCCAAGTGCGGAGAAAGCTCCTCCTAAAGCGTTATACCGCGCAGTGCCATATACTCCACTTCTTGAAAACCGCAAACCATCGGACTCATTTTGCCCAAAGATTGTGCCCGTAAATAAACAGAAGAGTCCTATTATGGAAAGTCGATTGATCATCTTCTACTTCCTGAACTTCTGCTTGGACTAGAGCTTGATCTTGGTGAACTAGATGGCGAACTCTGCCTACTCGGACTACTCACGTTTGGGGAGCGCATTCCGCTTGAACCGCTGTTCCTTTTAATGCTGGAGTTGCTTTTAGGAGTTGAGTAAGAAGAATTACTTCTTGAATTCGTTCTTGGGCTTGTGGAACGTTGCCGTTGAGGTGGGCTTGTCCTAGTTTTACTCGGGAAATTACCACGAGACGGAGTCGTACTTTCTCGACTCGGTGTTGCAGTGCGCACAGGGGATTGCTTTGTACGAGCACTACCACTAGTAGCTTCACGAGGAGAACGATATGTATTCGGGACCGTGGTTTGATTATTTGTTGGGCTAGACACTTCTCTAGTTCTTGAAGGTGCAGTTGCCTTTGGTATAACGCTCTCAGTTCGAGTTGTCGTTCCATAATCTCTCGGAGTGTTTACTCGAGGAGTTGAGGTCTCATTTTTCACATAAGTAGTTCTACTTGATCCACTATAAGCGCTTGCCGCTCTATCTCTGCTTGCAGACACGGCACCCACCACCGAACTGTTTTGACGGTTACTGGAAACAGTTTGCTTTCCAGCTAAGTCATATTTCGTTCGAGCTTCAGTTCGAGGGGTATTCGAGTATTTTGTAGCAGCAATTTTAGAGTTAGCGTTCGCCACTAATTCATCGTTTCTTCTATTTACGGGCTG
Source organism: uncultured Flavobacteriales bacterium (assembly GCA_943788775.1). Taxonomy (GTDB): domain Bacteria; phylum Bacteroidota; class Bacteroidia; order Flavobacteriales_G; family Salibacteraceae; genus SHAN690. The sequence goes on from CALSRO010000001.1 coordinate 25,383, forward strand.
TGCATCTGCCTTCGGCCTTGTGCTTGTTTGATTCACAGGACGTCTTGTTGTAGAAACATCATCTTTCAAAACAACATTGCGATTACTTGCCATGCCGGTACTTTCCAAAATTTCTCGATTTTGAATTCTACTATCTCTAGGGTTGTTGGCAACATTGCCCGAAAAACCCGAGTTATTTGCAATTGGACTCCGACTATTCATGATTGGGCGAGAATTACCGCCAACTCCATTATAATTAATGCCATTATAGAATCCATCGTTATATCCATTCCAATAACCACCGTTATATCCTCCAAAGCCAAAACCATAATTGTATGGGTAACATCCCATTCCCCACGCTCCGTTATATGGATATCCAAAACTCCAATAATCCCAATAGGCAAAGTTTCCTTGATTCCTATACCATAATGGCGCTCCGTACCAACCATTTCCCCACCTATATGAGAATCCTGCATTCCATCCTGCCCATGAATTATATCCTACTCCCCAGCCTAATGTTGGGTAAGGGTTCCAATAAGACCATCCATAGTTCCAATGAGGTTCCATGTAGAATGGGTCATAATATCCGTAACCATTATTTGGTTGGTCGAATCTTCGGATCCGACTAGCATATGAATCCTCATAATAATCACCTTCAGAATAGGTGGTGTTGCCATAAAAATTATTTACTGTGGCACCAGACTCAACAGTGCTTTGTTGTTCAGTATCTGCGACATAAGACTGAGATTCAGAATAAGCACGTTCGGCATTCGGATTAGCCTTATCGCTCACTTCCTTGCCGATGCTGTAATATTGGCTTGTAGATTCTTCTCCTGGATTTTTATAGTCCTCTGGGTTTACCTCTTTTACCCGGTTAAATTCATTATCAGTCTCCTGATATCTGTCTTTAGATGAATAATATATGTCATCCGTTTCGGTGCTCACATAGCGTTGGTTGGCACAGCTTACACCCATTAAGGATGCGATGATTAACATACCAGAGAATTTATAAAAGCTTTTCATAACCAGAGATTTTTCTTTTGTATTACGAATACCGTACCAAACTTTGTTAAGGCCAATAATGGTGATCATTCATGCAATTTACTACAAATTTCAACCATTAGAAAAGGCTTATTCAACCGCAATTGTATTTCTACATTTGGCGTCAATTCAGAGGAGCATATGGCGAAATTGACGAAACGGGAGGATAATTATTCTCAATGGTATAATGAATTGGTTGTGAAGGCCGATTTAGCAGAGAATAGCGAGGTGCGTGGTTGCATGGTTATTAAGCCATACGGCTATTCCATTTGGGAAAAAATGCAAGCCGCTTTAGACAAGATGTTCAAGGACACAGGGCATTCTAATGCCTACTTCCCCCTGTTTGTGCCGAAGTCATTATTCGAGGCAGAGGAGAAGAATGCGGAAGGCTTCGCTAAGGAATGTGCCGTTGTTACCCACTACCGACTGAAAAATGATCCTAACAATAAGAGGCAAGCTCATTGTCGATGAAAACGCCAAACTTGGAGGAAGAGTTAATTGTACGACCTACAAGTGAGGCGATTATTTGGAAGACGTATAAGAACTGGATTCAGTCATATCAGAGATTTACCGATTCTGGTCAATCAGTGGGCTAATGTTGTTCGATGGGAGATGCGAACGAGGCTATTTCTGAGAACTGCTGAGTTTTTATGGCAAGAAGGGCATACGGCTCATGCAACGAAAGATGAGGCAATCACTGAAACCGAGCAAATGATTGGGGTGTATGCAAAATTTGCAGAGGAGTTTATGGCAGTTCCTGTCATTCAAGGTTTGAAAACGGAATCAGAAAGATTTGCTGGTGCAGAAGAGACATACTGTATTGAGGCCTTGATGCAAGATGGTAAAGGCCTTGCAGGCAGGTACAAGTCACTTTCTGGGACAGAACTTTCGCAAAGGCATTTGATGTGAAATACACCACAAAAGAGGGGAAGCAAGAATTTGTGTGGGCCACAGTCATGGGGTGTGTCAACAAGATTGATAGGGGCTCTTGATGATGGCGCATTCAGATGATTTGGGCTTGGTTTTGCCTCCTAAATTGGCTCCAATACATGTGGTAATCGTGCCGATATATAAAGGATTAGAGCAATTGGATTCCATTTCGAATGTTGCTCTTGATTTAAAAGCAAAGCTTCAAGACTTAGGGCTCAGTGTTAAATATGACGATCGTGACACACATAAGCCAGGGTTCAAGTTTGCAGATTATGAATTGAAAGGGAGTTCCTGTTCGGGTTGCCATTGGTCCAAAGGATCTTGAGAACGGCACAATTGAAATAGCCCGAAGAGATACATTGGAAAAACAGCTGTGATAGCATTAGATGGCTCGGCTTCGATCACAGCGGAGCTTATGAATGAAATTCAAGATTAATATTTACAATCGAGCTTCTGAAGTTTCAGAAAAGTAATACACATGTCAGCGTTGATTCTTATGATGAATTTAAAGAATGTAATAGAGGGTAAAGGTGGCTTTGTAAGTGCTCATTGGGATGGTACATCTGAAACGGAGGATCGAATTAAACTGGAAACTAAAGCAACCATCAGGTGCATTCCGTTGAATAATGCAAGTCTGGAGCCTGGGAAGTGCATAAGAACCGGGAAGCCTTCTATTCAGAGGGTGATTTTCGCAAAAGCTTATTAAATGGGATCAATAGAAATGGAAAAATTGAAGCAAGTCAATTGTGGATAAGGCTGTACTCAAACAAGATGTTTTTGCGTATAACCAAGGAATTATTTGAAGCGTTTAAAGACTGAAATAGGACTGATTATCCAATGAAATTCATGACTTCATTGCGCCAACTGATGCACGTGTAGCTGTCGAATTTAAGACAACTGAGACACATGAAGTTTGTATGACAATGGCTGGAGACACCGTTGTGTTTCATATGCATACAAATGTGTTTGCATTTCCTGAGTCCCATATGATTCATAAAAGTCCCTATGTCTCTGGCAACCCGGCTAATGCATATTCTGGTATTATCAATGTCTACAACTTTTTAACGGATTCCTATCGATTCCATCGAATCAACGACAGTGGTTACTTGGTAGGTCGAGATTTTTATAAATCGAGAAGGACACTTTTTTGTAGAAGGTCAGGGTCAGCTTGGATTTTTGTTTCGTGATTTTGCCACCAAGAGTCTTCGATAGTGAATCCATGCGAAGCGTAGTCCAAACAGCGCTTCAGCATGTTATTGATTTTGATTTGTACACTCCGCCATATCAGACAGTGCAAGGAAGTTTCTTTAGGAGACGTCCAAGCTCAAAGTCAAAGTCTAAGGCTGAAAACAGGCAAAAGACTTGGTTTTCAGTTTTCAAGAGATGAGGACGAGTTATCCTTCTAAAAAATATTACATCTTACTTGCTTCAATTAAAGATATAATTACATTTGCAGTCCTTTTTTAAAGGGTATGGCCCGTTCGTCTAGGGGTTAGGACGCCAGATTTTCATTCTGGAAACAGGGGTTCGATTCCCCTACGGGCTACAACTAAGAAAACTATGGCAAATCACAAGTCTGCTCTTAAGAGAATTCGTCAAAACGCAAAAAGAAATGCGTTGAATAGCTATTATCACAAAACGATGAGAAACGCTTTGCGTACCATTCGTAATTCTTCTGATAAGTCAGAGGTTGGCGAAATGTTACCTAAGGTGTCTAGTATGATTGATAGATTGGCTAAAAAGAACATTATACATAAGAATAAAGCGGCTAACCTAAAGTCGAGTATAACTAAGCACGTAGGCATCGCTTTGAATACATTATTACTGAAAGATTTTGAAAAGGCTCTCCGATTTTCGGAGAGCCTTTTTTATTTTCACCCAATGAACTCGGGTTCTCATCAATCACCAAATAAGTTGTCTATCAAGTCTTGGGCGGAAGATGATCGACCAAGGGAGAAAATGATGCAGAAAGGGCGAAGTGTCCTGACCAATGCAGAGTTGATCGGAATATCTGATTGGTTCAGGCACCCGAAGCGAATCTGCAGTTGATTTGGCCAAACGGATTCTTGCCTCAGTAGATAATGACTTAAATAATTTAGGTAGACTTAGCGTTAGTGACTTGATGAAATTCAAGGGAATTGGAGAGGCAAGAGCTATCACCATTGTCGGCTGCACTTGAGATTGGAAGGAGAAAGACAATCAGCAGATCAAACACGAGCCAAAAAAGATTCTTTCAAGTAAGGATTCATTTGATGTGTTATATCCATATTTAGCAGATTTGAATCATGAACAGTTCTTTGTGATGCTATTAAATAGGGGTAATAAAATAATCGATGTGGTCAAGATAAGCCAAGGTGGTGTGGCTGGAACTGTGGCGGATACAAAACTTATATTTAAGTCAGCTATTGAAAAATTGGCAAGTAGCATTATTATATCGCATAATCATCCTTCGGGAAATTTAAAGCCCAGCCAAGCAGATATACAATTGACTAAGAACTTAAAACAGGCGGGTACGTTAATGGAAATCTTTGTTTTGGATCATATTATTATTGCGGATAATGCCTACTACAGTTTTGCGGACGAAGGGATTCTATAAATGAATCAGATATACATTTTTAGCGAAAAAACGATCAAATCGTTTGGTTTACATGGCCAGGACGATTGCAGATCGCCTCGGTGTTCTAGTTGAAATAACATCAGATAATGACATACTTGTCACCGATGATAAGGCAGTGATCAATTATTCGAATATTGAAGCGGGTAAATTGCAGATAACCCCAGCGGGTTTGTTATTTGAAAAACGAATTCAAGATCAAGAATTGGCAGTTTCAAAAACGGGGGGTGTAAGCTTATTATATTCAAACAGAGACACTCTATTGGGGCACGATGTGATTGCAGCCTGTTTCTACCTTCTTTCCAGATATGAGGAGTATTTACCTCACAGAAAAGATGATCATGGTAGGTTCGCTTCTACATCAAGCGTTTTGTCCGAAATAGCAAGCATTCAAACCCCTCTTGTCGACATCTATTTGAAAAGATTGAAGAATGCCCTTCAAGAAATATATCCATGGCTGATAATGAGGAATGAAGCCTTTAGAATAGAAGTAACTGTAGATGTTGATCAACTCTTTTTATACGAATCAAAAGGCATCGCTCGCTCTATTATAGGAACCATGAAGGATTCCTTGATAAACACCAAATCATTAGTTAGACGTCTAGATGTGAATCTAGGCGGCAAACAGGATCCGTTGAATATTTATCATGCTCTAATTTCTTAAGTTGGTGCTTTTGGTAATTAATCCAAGATTCTTTTTTCAGGTAGGAGAACCGAGCAGGTTTGATTCAAATAATCCCGTGCATTTACCTAAAGTTCATGATCTGATAAACGAAATTTCCCTGAGAGCTGATATTGGGCTGCATCCGTCTTACTTCTCGTCTGATAATCATGAAACCTTCCTTTTAGAGCATGAAAGACTTAAAAAAGTAACTAACCAAGAGGTTCAACACAGCAGGCAGCATTATTTGAAATTTGAACTGCCGAAAACATATAGATGGCTGGAGAACGAGGGTATCACTCATGACTATTCAATGGGGTTTGCCGATGCGAATGGTTTTTAGGGCGGGAACGGCAGTGCCTTTTAAGTTTTATGACCTTGGGAGAGAAGAGTCAACGGGATTAACAATTCACCCACTCATTTTTATGGATATGCTAACCGTTCGGAAATATTCAAATGAAGTGGACAGCCGAACTGAATTAGATACAATTACCAATGCAATTAAGGAAAATGGCGGTTTATTAAATACGACCTGGCATCCAGAAGTGCTCATCGGATTTGATGTGCCGCAAGCATCAGATGGTCTGCTCGATTACTGTCTAGAAACATATTCTCATGTTACTCCTGAATAGGGATCAAATAGATGATCAGCGTTGGAATGAGTGTGTAAAAACAGTCTGCAAAATTTAGGCATTATCCTTTGACATATTTTTTAGATGCGTGTTGTGAAGATTGGACTGCTTTAATTGGTGATGGCTACTCTTGGGTGTGGCCAATTCCTGTGAAGAAGAAATTGTTCAACAAAGTTTATCAACCTCTTTTGGCCCAACAGTTGGGCCCAATTGGACAGAATGTGTCCATTCGGGATGTACAGGAGGGCCTTATTCAAATAGAAAAGAAGTATTGGGGCTATAACATTAAGTTCAATGAGGGAGTTAACGAGCTTTTATCGTATGTATCGGAACAGCATCGGAATATAGAGTTAGACATTCGTAATAGTTATGAAAAGTTGATCAAGGGGTATAAGCGGAATGCAGTTTCGAATATTAAAAAAGCCAGCAAATCCGATATAGAAGTTGTAAAGGTCGAGGGCTTTCAGACTGAAGTTATAGATATGTTTATCGCAGAGCGAGGTAAAGCATTAAAAGAATTGGATGAACGGTTTTATCTAGATGTGAAATCGATTTATAATTCATTTTTGAAAAGAAACGAAGCTGAAACGTGGTTAGCTAAGAGTCCGCAGGGAATTATTGCTGGGGTTATGATCTTAAATACAAATGGTCGTCTGCTAAATTTTTTCACAGCAAGTGGGACTAAATCAAGATCAGTTGGTGCAATGCATTTGATTTTTGATACAATAATTAAGGAGTATTCTGGAAAAGCAGATGTTCTTGATTTTGAGGGAAGCAACAATGATAATTTGGCGTATTTCTATAAAAGTTTTGGGGGCGAGGAGCGGGTATATTTGCAGAATTATAAGAAGTGGAATATTCCATTTTTAAATCGTTGAAATGAAAAGACTGCATAATTTTTCGGATTCACCCTCAATTATAGATCACTATATGTGGCAATTGAGAGATGTTCAAATCCAGAAGGATCGTGATCGATTTCGTGAAAACGTGAGAAGGATTGGACGAGTTATAGGTTATGAAATAAGTAAGCATCTCAATTATAAAGAACAATCTATTCAAACTCCATTGGCACAAATAAATGCAACGCGTTTTAGACGATAATGTTGTTTCAATAACTATTCTGCGGGCAGGATTGCCTTTGCACGAGGGAATTCTAGGTGCGATTCCAATGGCAGAAAATGGTTTTATTTCGGCTTACAGAAAGCATGACGATAGTGGAGATTTTAATATTGAAATTGGATATGTGGCCTGTCCTGATTTAACGGATAAAGTTTTAATACTAAATGACCCGATGTTAGCAACTGGTAGCTCATTCGTTAATGCGCTTGAAGCCTTAAAGCCTTATGGTAAACCTAAATCTGTACACATTGCAGCGGTCATTGCAAGTCAAGATGGTGTGGACAACTTGATGAACACATTACCATCCGACATTTGTTTTTGGATTGGTGCAATAGATCCTGAATTAGATCATAAAAAGTACATAGTGCCAGGATTGGGAGATGCTGGAGATTTGGCATTTGGAGAAAAAATGCAATCATGATTGCAGATTTTCTCCAAATAGTTGGAATCATGGTTATTGCCGGTACAAAGTTCTTATATGCTCCCACAGCTGTGTATTTGGCTGGTTATAGTTTTATACAATCGATAATAATTACATCTCTCGGAGGATTGGGGGGTGTAATACTTTTCTATTACTTGGGGAGTGCAATTTCGTCTTGGTGGTCAAGAAGGTTTCCGGGTAGAATGGATAGAAAGAAATTCACGAAAAAAAATAGATTGTTTATTATTATCAGGAGTAAATATGGCCTCTATGGACTAGCTTTTGTGACACCATGTATCATTTCCATACCTATTGGATGCTTCCTAGCTGCGAAGTATTATAGAACCGAAAAATACATGATTCCATTGCTATTTGTATCAGTAGTATTTTGGGCAATCACAATAACTTCAATCACCTACTTAATGGGTCCCATTATTTGGATAATATTCGTCATATTTTTTTCGATTTAGATCATACGTTATGGGACTTTGATACGAACAGTAAGGAAACGTTAGCTGAGCTGTTTGTACAGTTTGATTTACAATCCTATGGAATCGAAAAATCAAAATACTTTGTGGATCGTTACCAAATTCAAAATGATCGACTTTGGGCTCTATATCGTGAGAATCGAATTTCCAAGTCTCAATTGCGTTCGGCTCGATTTGAGGCAACTTTAAAGGATTTTAAAATTGATAATAAAAGATTGAGCAAGGAGATTGGGCGCGCATATGTTGATCAATGTCCAAGAAAAACCAAGCTCAATGATGGAGCAATAGGGGTGTTAAATGCATTGAAAGATAATTACACCTTACACATTGTGTCGAATGGGTTTGATGAAAGTCAAAGGATGAAACTGGAGGTGAGTGGCATAGGATCTTACTTTAAAGAAATCATCACTTCAGAGAAGGCTCAGGCTAAAAAACCAAATCCAAGAATCTTTCAATATGCAGAAAGAGTGACTAGTGCCAAACCAAACGAATCGATAATGATAGGTGATAATTATTCCATTGATATTCTGGGAGCTCTTAATGCTGAATGGAAAGCAATTCACTATTGTCCGGAAGGCAATAGTCAACACGAAATGTCAATTCAGGTCCTACCTGAATTGCTACCCCTATTTTTTGAAAGTTCCAATAATGGTTTGACCACCTGATGATATTTGTTCCAAAACGACATCAACAGATACTTCAAGCGGAATAAGAAGGTCAACTCTACTTCCAAATTTTATAAACCCTAATTCCTCACCTTGTTCAACCTGTTCACCAACCTTTGCATAGTTTACAATTCGTCTGGCAACTGCCCCAGCAATTTGTTTTATGAGTATTTCTCCGTGTTCTGGATGTCTCACTACGACACTGTGTCGCTCATTGTCAGTAGATGACTTAGGGTCCCAAGCTACAAGGTATTTGCCTTTGTGATATTTTGAATAAATAACTTCACCAGACAATGGGTACCAATTTATATGCACGTTAGTTGGAGACATGAATATGCTGATTTGTCTTACAGGCTTTTTAAAATACTCTTGATCGGTTACCTCCTCAATGACCACTACTTTGCCATCTGCAGGTGCAATTAATCCATCATTCATAATGAGCATGTGTCTAGATGGGTTTCGAAAGAACTGTAAAACAACGATCAGAACGAAAGCTGATAATAGTATTGCAATTGGTTTTGCAAACATCACTTGATCCAATACAAAATACGCAAGTGATAATAAGCTCAAGCTTAACAGAATAGCTATCATCAAAGTGGCATATCCTTCTTTGTGAAATTTCATTGATTAAGGTTTTGGTGAGAAAATTTCGAAATATAATATCGCGGCAGGTACGGCCAGAATCATTGCGTCAAATCTATCAAAGAACCCACCATGTCCGGGAAGGAATTTTCCCGAATCTTTCACATTCGCAGCTCGCTTCAAACGAGATTGAAACAAATCGCCTAAAGCTCCAAATACAATGCATGTAGCAGCAAATCCTATCATAACTACTGGAGTTGGCATTCCATTGATATAACTTAAGCCAAATCCAACTGCTAAGGAGGCAAGAAATCCTCCAATGCTGCCTTCCCATGTTTTATTTGGTGATAAGCGCTCAAATAGTTTTGTCCTACCAATTTTACGACCTACTAAATAAGCACCCGAATCATTAATCCATATCAATGCGAATAGGGAAATTGTCATCCAATCTGTTGGTAAGTCACTACGATATTCCATGAAGTACGCGATGCCTAAGAAAGGTATGGCAATAAATAGAGCAGACCAAATACCTACTGAGACGTTTTGAAAGGGTTGCTCATTCTGGTCGAATAACTCTTTTACCGAGATAAATAAAACCACAAGACCGGTCATAATAATTGGCCATGCTACTAAGTTGTCTTGAAAAAAGAAGTTATAGCCTTGAAAGACCAGAAGTATATATATACTGATAGATCCAGCTTGATTTATCACAGAGGAAGTCAATCTAGCCAAAGAATGAATTTCTCGAAGTGTAAATAGCCCCAATAGCCCATAAAGGGTCAATGCGATTCTCCTGTCCTCGAAATAAATGGGACCTAAAATCAGTAGGACGAAAACAATGGACGATAAAGTCCTAGTCAGCAAGTTGCTCAATTTGACAAAGGGTAAGATTGCGTATACTGCTTTCAATTATATGAGGCAATATTCAGTCAAAACTATCAAAGTCAGCTACGCAGAAGTGTCAATATCAGATTTTGTTTCAGATTCTTCATCTTTTGCTTCACCTGAAACTGTATTTGGTTTTTCCTCTTCTAATCTTGTTTCTTGATTTTCTGATTGAGATTGACCACTATCGGAATCAGGGGAGTAATCTTCATTATGAATCAATGGTTCTTCTTCTTTGTTAAACTTTCGCTTTCCAAAAATGGCTTCCATATCTTCTTTAAATATTACTTCCTTGTCTAAAAGCAACTCAGCCAGCTTGTTCAAGTGTTCTCTGTTTTCTCTTAGAATTTTAAGAGTTCTAACATAGGCACCGTCAATAATGCTCTTGACTTCTTGGTCTATTACCTCAGCCGTTTTTTCACTGTATGGCTTGTTAAACGAATATTCACTTTGACCACTGCTATCATAGAAGCTGATGTTTCCGATTTTGTCATTAAGACCATATACCGAAACCATTGCGTATGCTTGTTTCGTAACCTTTTCTAAATCAGAAAGCGCACCCGTGGATACCTCGCCAAAAACAATTTCTTCGGAAGCACGTCCACCTAATGCAGCACACATTTCGTCCATTATTTGTGCTTTGGTGGTCAATTGCCTTTCTTCGGGTAAATACCACGCGGCTCCTAGCGATTTGCCTCTCGGAACGATTGTTACTTTGACCAAAGGCGAAGCGTGTTCGGTTAACCAGCTCACGGCAGCATGACCGGCTTCATGATATGCGATGGCCTTTTTCTCTTTTGGTGTGATGATTCTGTTCTTCTTTTCTAGTCCGGCAACGATTCTATCTACTGCGCTAATGAAATCATCCTTTTCTACATGATTCTTCTTTCTCCTAGCTGCAATTAATGCAGCTTCATTACAAATGTTTGCAATATCAGCACCTGAGAATCCAGGGGTTTGTTTTGCCAGAAACTCAACATCTACTTTATCATCCAACTTCAATGGCTTCAAATGCACTTTAAATATTTCCTTTCTTTCATTTAGATCGGGCATATCTACATGTATTTGTCTGTCAAATCTACCCGGTCTAAGAAGGGCTCTGTCAAGAATGTCCGCTCTATTTGTTGCTGCCATGATAATTACACCGCTATTCGTACCAAACCCATCCATTTCTGTAAGAAGTTGATTTAAGGTGTTTTCTCTTTCATCATTTGCACCTTGTGAAATGCTTTTTCCTCTGGCACGACCAATGGCATCAATTTCATCAATGAATATGATAGAAGGGGCCTTTTCCTTCGCTTGCTTGAACAGATCTCGAACTCGCGATGCTCCAACTCCCACAAACATTTCAACGAAATCAGACCCTGACAATGAAAAGAAAGGAACCTGTGCTTCACCGGCAACGGCTTTTGCAAGCAATGTTTTTCCAGTACCTGGAGGCCCTACAAGTAGCGCTCCTTTTGGAATGTGAGCTCCAAGTGCCGTATAGCGATCTGGGTTCTTTAAAAAGTCAACAATTTCCTCGATTTCTTCTTTAGCTTCTTCTTGTCCAGCCACATCCTTAAAGGTGACCTTGACTTGGGTATTCTTATCAAACAAAACGGCCTTGGACTTGCCAATATTGAATATTTGAGCGCCTCCTCCACCAGGTCCGCTCATTCTTCTCATGATGAAGATCCAAATACCAACCATGATTAGAATTGGAAGCAGTAGGCTTAACCAACCATCACTCCAATTTGTGCGATTCTCATATTCGGCACTTAGTCTTTCGTTTTCAGGCAAGGATTCTTGAGCCTTTTGCAGTTTTTGCTCAAAAATCTCCGCTGGCGGAATGTCCATTTTGTAGTGAGGGCCAGTATTGGACATTTGCCCAAACCCCTTTTCTCTCACTTCAGCATATTTTTCTTTTTCTAGCGCGTCTTTTTTTATGTAGATCTCGGCAAAATCCTCATTACGTATCACCTTTACTTTTGCAACCTCACCTTGCAAGAGCATGTTATCTACAAAGTCTTTATATTCAATTGGCTTGAGGCCACCGCTAAAACTCACTAGCAGCTGCATGATAAGCACACCAGCTATCACCACATAAATCCAATATGGATTAAATGGCCTATTCTGTAAAGGGTTTTTTCTCTTCGGTTTTTGACTTGAACCAGTCCCTGAATCTGTTTTCTTCTTTTCGTTTTCGCTCATCTGCTCTAATCCTTCTTCTTAATTGTTATATATCTATATGCTCGATCCTAGCGTCTGCCCACAATTCTTCTAGTGAGTAATGCTCTCTTTTTTCTTCTAAGAACACGTGGACAATGACATCTACAAAATCAATAAGCACCCACTCTGACTGTGTTTTACCTTCAATACTTCTCGGCCTTTCATTTAAATGCTTAATGGCAAAATCTCGAACAGAGTCTGCAATAGCATCCACTTGAGTAGTAGACGATCCGTGGCATATTATAAAGAAATCGCACAAGGAATTGTTCAATGATCGGAGATCCAGAAGGCTGATTTTTTGACCCTTTTTTTCTTGAATTGCGCTGACAACAATGTCTGCCAATATTTCCGAGTTGGGCTTCAGTTTAGCTTTTGACATTCAATATTTTAATCGTGTTCAAAGATAAGCAATCAATTTCCGTCCTTTGGTGCATAACGAACCCAAGGTTTCGGTGCATTATGAACGGTAAAATCATTCGCTTATCGGTTGTTGACTCAACCAACATCTATACCACCAGGCTTATAAGCCAATCTGGCATAGATGAATGGACTGTGGTGGTGGCAGATTTGCAGACGGGAGGGCGCGGTCAAAGAGGGAAAACTTGGAATAGTGAAATGGGTAAAAACCTTTTGTGTTCTATTGTACTGAAGCCAAAGAATTTCGTAGCGAAAGATCAATTTCAAATTTCGATGATGACTTCGTTGGCTATCATTGAAACACTCAATGAATACGGAGTCAAAGCAAAGGTGAAGTGGCCAAATGATATTTTAGTTAAATCCAAAAAGATCGCTGGCATCCTTATCGAAAATCAAATTGTTGCGAATTCGATCGAATCTTGCGTGATAGGCATTGGGTTAAATTTAAATCAACAGGACTTTAATAATTATGAATGGCCAGCTACTTCTCTATTTGCCCTGAATAATAAGGAAGTAGACATTGATGCCTTTCTCAATCAGTTGCTGGTTAAAATGAAGTTGAATTACTTAAAGATGAATGAACAAGCTAATTCTTTGAGGATGAATTATATCAGTCAAATGTTTTTCGTAAATCAAAAAGTTGATTTCAAATTCAATAATCAAATCCTCTGTGGAACCCTATTGGGAGTAGATGAGAATGGTGCGGTCCTCTTGAATGTTGGTGGTGAACTAAAGTGCTTTGTAAATGGTGAGGTTAGGCTTCAGCGTACTTCCTTTTAAGCTGTTCTCCCAGATGATTGAGAAAATTGGTCAGAGGGGATTTAAGCATAGCCCCCATAAATGAATTGACATCTGCATCAAAGTTAGCCGACAAATCAATAGAGTTTTGGTTCTCTGGAGATTGATTCACACTTATTATTAATTTGAAGTCAAATGGTTTGTCAGATCTTGATTTAAGGACTAATTGACTATTCGTACGATCCTCCAGTTCTAGGGATATATGAGCGAGTCCTTTAATTTTAAAGGAGCAATATTTATCATCAGCTTGCCAATCCTCAATACGATCTTGAGGTAATATTTCAATTAAATTTTTAAGCACCGAAACAAATTGAATTACCTCAGCGCTATTAGTGTTTATAGTGAATTTGTCACTTTCAAAAACTGCCATAAACTAAGTTTTTTTTGGTGCCCAAGTACTCGGGTTTTCACGCCACTCCATCAATGATTCTAGATCGGTATCTTGAACATAATTTGTTTCTCTGGCCTTCTCAATCAGTGCATTATAATCACTGAGCGTTACTAATGGACATTTATGATCCAAAAAGTTCTTGCGCGCTTGATCAAATCCATAGGTGAAGATGGCTACCATACCTTTTACAATACAGCCTTGATCTCGTAAGGCATCTACAGCAATCAAAGATGAATTGCCAGTTGAAACTAGGTCTTCAATAACAATTACCGACTGTCCAGATTCGAGTACACCTTCAATTTGGTTCTTCTGCCCATGTTCCTTCATTTTTGGTCGGATATAGACAAGAGGTAAGCCTAATTCCTGGGCAACTAAAGCTGCTTGAGCAATTCCCCCGGTCGCCACTCCAGCAATCACGTCAGGTCTTCCAAAATTTTCATCAATCGCTTTAACGATTTCCTGACGAATGAATGTTCTTATTCTTGGATAAGAAAGGGTCTTGCGGTTGTCACAATAAATCGGAGATTTCCAACCTGAAGCCCATTGAAATGGATCATCTGGTTTTAAGGAAATGGCTTTGATTTGAAGTAAAAACTCGGCTACTTTGTGCGCAGAGTTAAAGCTATAATTCATGGAGCAAAAGTATAAGTTTTTCATCAGCGATAGGTTGGTCACGGTAAGTGAATCTAGCCAAATCGAAGAAGGTTATTCTGGGAGTAATCAAGCAATTGATGATTCAGAGGTGCTTTTGATTGTTTCTGATATTGTGCGAGATATAGCTATTGGGTCCAGTGAAAATTTCCTGGTGAATGACTTAGTTGGATTTGTAAAAAATCTTGAGTCTCAGTTTCGGGTCGTGGAAGCCGCAGGAGGATTCGTATTAAATGAGCATGGAAGTCTGTTGGTAATGAAAAGACGGGGTGTCTGGGATTTACCAAAAGGTAAAATTGAAAATGGTGAGTCAGTCGTTCAAGCTGCAAAAAGAGAGGTTGAGGAAGAGTGTGGTGTTTCGAATCTCATTATAAAATCGGAACCATACACCACAATTCATATATACCAAGAAAAAGGTAAATCGATTATTAAAAAATCTCACTGGTTTAAAATGGAAACCGATTTTAAGGGGGATTTGATTCCTCAAATTGAAGAGGAAATCCAGAAAGTCAAATGGATGAAGCTTCCCTTAGAATCAAAAATATTACGTAATTCTTTTGGGTCTATTCGAGACGTTATACATTATTTTTCGTGCGTCTGACGTAAATCCCGTTCGGATACATCAGGCGGTTGCAATTTGAAAGGCATCATTTTATTTGGATGTTTTTCATTCCAAATTTTGGCGAATAATTTTTCGATTCGAGCACCGGGTGGTGGTGTAGGGGAATTGACAATTTTAAGTTCTTCATCCAAAAAGAAATAGGCTGGCATTGCTCTTAAATCATAGTTGCTTACCACTTCTTCTGGCGACCCAACTTTTCCGAAAAACCAGTCGAAGTCATGTTTGCCAGGAATTTCACGAAGTCGTTTTAAAGACTCGGAAGTGCTAAAACTAAACATAGCAATGTCGGCTCCATATCCTTCACGTAGGACTTTCATCAGACTCATTTGTCGTAATGATTCTGAGTTAAAATCATCAAAAAACTGAATGTAGATGTAGTATCCCTCATATTCACTTATCCGGTATAGATTGCCGACTACATCAGCAAAGACAAAATCGGGCACTCTGGTACCTGGGGCAAGTTTTAGAAGAATGGATTCAGCGCTATTAGCGATGTCTAGAATTTCTTTTTGATCTGTTTTAAATTTGATAGTATCTAACATTTCAATCACGATTTCAAGCTCATAAATCTTTTCGCGCCCAAGATTATAGAGACCTGTTGTTAGCAGTAATTCAAGAAATTTTGGATTTTGAAGATGCTTGTCTGTGGACAGAAACATTTTAGCTCGTTCTACATCTCGATTCTTAATGGCAGATTCCAAGCTGTCGCTAAATGGCTTAAGTGAATGAGGTGTAAGAAAATCACCGTAGAAAAGATCGAAGGCGTTGGCAAAGCTTAGTTGATCATATACTGGATCATGATCTTTGAAATATCGAGTATAGACGTTTTCACGTGAGTGTCTCGTTGTTAAATCAAATTCAGCCAATCGAAAATGTAAGTAGGATTGAAAATATGGATCTTCAATTTTACTGAACTCATTTTCTACTTCAATTCGAAATGTATCAGCGAGGTTTCGAATGTTTCCTGCACTTCGGAGCTTAAAATCACCACTAGTTTTTTCTATGAAAAATCGATTCAGTTTTTGTTCAAGGTTAGTCACGTTTGCGTTCAATCGAGTTTCCGATTCAAAGATTTCAGGCTGGACAAAAACATCCTTAGCCGGATTAAATCGATCCATTTCCAATGGTTCTGGAATGACCAATGTATACTGGTCTCCAGGAACGATAAACAGATGTGAGTTTACCTTGCCAATTTTGACAAGATAAAGGCCGGTTTTTTCGATATCAAGAATGAGTTTAAAGTTTCCATCATCCCCAATTTGCTGTTCTATAAGTGAAACACTTTTGAACGTGAACAAATCTTGATATTGATGGATTTGAATTTTCTTGTTTCGGTAGTAAAAGGCATTACCCTGAATCATTGTTTCAACTCCTAGAGATGGGATAGAAAGAATGATACAAAGTATTAGTAGAAGATGTCGTTTGGCCATTTATTTGATCGTCATTTTATCAGGAATGAACTGAGATACATCTCCACCATTCTTGAATATCTCACGAACAATGCTCGAATTTATTGCGGAGTATGAAGGATCGCAAAGTAGAAATACAGTTTCTATCGATGGCTTCAATGCACTATTCATGTGTGCAATGGCACTTTCATATTGGAAGTCATTTGGATTTCGAAGTCCTCTTAAAATGATGTTACATTCGTTTAATAGACAAAAGTCAACAGTTAGTCCAGCGAATGCTTCCACTCTAATTTGAGAAGATCCAGCGTAGACTTCTTCAATCCAATCTATTCGTTGATCTAGACTGAATGTTGACTGCTTGGTTGAATTCTTTCCTACCGCAATGATTATCTCATCAAATAGGGGGATTGCTTTTTGCACAATAGAGGCATGGCCCAAAGTGAATGGGTCGAAACTGCCTGGAAATACTGCTTTTCGTTTCATAACTCAACATTCAAAAAAAGTAAATCGTACCTCTCCGTACGTCCTTTCTTCAACAAAGTTGGAATGTTCTGCAAAACTATCGGATTGCCTATGTTCCATCACAAAGGTACCCGAAGGTTTCAATGCAGTTTTCAACACTAAATCAATGAGTACTTCGTAATACTCGTAATCGTACGGAGGATCGGCAAAGACCAAGTCAAAATTATCTTGACAACGATTTAGCCACTTTCTAGCCTCAGATTTGGTCGCTTGAATCGATTGAAAACCAAAATCTCGTGATACCTGAGTAATCCACTTAATAGAGGCATGATTTTGATCAATGCTTGCTATGGATTTACAACCCCTTGAGGCAGCCTCTATCGTTATGCCGCCTATTCCTGCGAACAAATCCAACATGGACGTTTCAGTCCAATCTATTCTGTTTTCTATAATATTGAACAGAGATTCCTTTGCGTAATCTGTGGTTGGGCGTGCCGGAATACTCGAAGGCGCCTGATACCTGCGACCTCGATGACTTCCGCCAATTATTCGCAAAGCAAGGTTTGTGTTAGATAATCGAACTCGGCCTTATCACGGTTGTGGAGCTGATCGCTTATTTCTATTTGGTCTAAAGCGGACTCAATGGACAAACGCTTCCAATATGCATTAAGCACGTTCCATTTGTCGTCTCCAATTTCAATTTTGCCAGATAGCCTGAGTTCTACTTTTTCAGGATTTAAACCAAGAACTTCAACACAATATAAAATGTAGTATGCAATGTCCTCTTTTCCAGTTTGGAAGAATGAGTTGCACAATTGAAGTTTTCGTCCCTTAAAAGCGATAATATCGATTTGAGTTTCTTCAATATGTACAACTACTAAATCTTCGGCTATCGACTTTTTAAGGTCTAATTTGCTTTTCTCAACTCGCGGTGCAATATGCGGAACCAATGCGTGTTTAGGGAAAGTTTTTTCTATTGCCTTTTGCAATTCATTAGCAATGACATATTGAATTTTAAGTCGCTCCCCAACTAGTTCGTAACTATTTAATAGTTCATTTTTGGAATCAAAGTTGTTGGACAACGTAAAGGATTGCTCTTCGTTCCCGATTCCCATGCTTATTGGAGTACACTGGTAATTGTCAGAACAAACCGATATCAGGTATTGATCGAAATCGGAAAATAAATAGGTATGGGATGCTGCTATCTTTTCAATTGAAGCTGCCACAGATTTATTATCTAAAGGATATGTGGCAAAACCGGTAACCAAGTTTTTCGCCTTGTGATACCAGCATGCCTTGAGTTCAGAAGAACCAAATTCAAGAAGTAGGATGTAATTAGAGGCTGGTTCGTCTGAATATGTCAGATCAAAAAACTCTTTCTCTAAGGATTTGAGCTCGGTCAAATTATTCCCAGTTACCATTCGTTTTCGGATCATTCAAAGATCCAACCATTCTTGGGTCAGATTTGTCAAAGGGCGCTCCGTCCTTAGCTCTAAATACAGGAACTTTGGCACCAGACCGTTCTACAATTCCTGCCTCTAACTCAAATTTCCCACCTTTTGTAAATGGTACAAGTCCAAGCGAATCAATTACGAATGGGTGAACTCGACCATCCATGTGTCGTGAGCCAAATAAGCTATCAAAAACGGAAACGGGAACAGTGTCTCTTGAAACAAATCCAGAATCAAGGGCATTTTCTAAAGTCATGCCATCTGGAACTTCGCCAAAGGCTTTGATTACGTTTAATGAATCTGTCTTTATAAAGATTATCAATGTATCCATTGAGCCAGTGTATTTCTGGTATTTGGCCTTGTATGCGAGTTCTGCAGTTCTTATGTCCTTCAGTCTTTGCACAACATGCTCATATCGAATTTCTTTTTCATTTTGAAAATCAATAGGCACTTTAATAGATTGATAATCCGCATAACCAAGAATGGCTATTAAAATAGCTAAGGCTACACTTATACCTAATCGCAATGTTTTACTCAATTGCACCATTGCAGCTACTAGACTTACAGCTCCTGCGATTACGAGGGCAAATGCTCCAAGCATGAATGCACCATTCTGTTCAGTGGAAAGTCCGTTAATAATGACAATTAAACCAGATAGGGTTAATAGAACGGGAAACCAGATTTTTTTAAATATGTCCATGCGTATAATAAGTTTGAAAGACGGGCAAATCTACAATTTTTACAAAGTGAGAAAAGTGAAGTTTGTTAGCATTAGATTAAGTCTATTTTGCGGTTGAAATGCTCGACAAAAATCACTTTATAAACGAGGTAGCGGATCAAATTGATATACCGTTAAATAAAGATCAACTCAATGCTCTGGCCGCTGTTTATGATTTCTTGTTTACGGGTGGATCTCGATCATCGTTTATACTCAAAGGCTATGCAGGAACTGGTAAAACCACGCTGATGGGATGCCTTATAAGATGGTTGCATTCTGTGAATCGTAAGACAGTGTTGATGGCGCCAACCGGTCGTTCGGCCAAGGTGCTGTCTGCACATTCAGGATATCCAGCCTCAACTATTCACAGGAGAATTTACACAGTTAAACAGGATGATTTTGGTAGGATGAAAATGGATTTGGTTCAAAACAAAAGTGAGCGAACAATCTTCATTGTAGACGAGGCGTCCATGATTGGAGATGGAACATCTGAATCTGGGGGGTATAGCCGCTCCCTCATTCAGGACTTAATTGACTACGTATATTCAGGTGAACGGTGTCGACTTTTATTAATCGGTGACGATGCTCAATTACCGCCTGTTGGCATGGAAACAAGTCCAGCTTTGGACTCGAAAAAAGTTCAAAAGTGCCTAGATGGGCCCGTTTTTGAAACGGTATTAACCACAGTATTGAGGCAAGAAAGCCAATCACTGATATTGGATAATGCTACTTATATAAGAGATCAAATAAGAAAGAACGCGTTTTCGGATCTTAAATTGATGACGAATCGATATGGTGATGTACGTGAAATTCCAATGGATGAATTGGAGGATGAGTTAATGGGGTGTTTTGATCGACACGACACAAATGAGTCGATCATTGTGTGCAGATCAAATAAAGATGCCTATCAATTTAACATGCAAATCAGAAATAGAATTTTTGACCGTGCAGATGAAATCGAATCGGGTGACAGAATTATGATTGTGAAGAATAATTATTTCTGGAAAATCCCTGGTCGCAGGCAAAATTTTCTTGCTAATGGAGATATGGTAATAGTCGAGCGGGTGATGGCGATTACAGAGTTTGGTCCATTTCGATTTGCTGAATGTTCGGTTCAATTGGTAGATGAAGAGACTGATCCATTCCATTTGATTGTTTTACTCAATTCGATTGATTTTCAAGGGCCTTCTATTCCTACAAAGGAATTGTTCAAATTGAGACACGAAATGATTACTGGTGGAGCATTAGACACATCTGAAGCCGAAGAGAAATTTTTTCAAAATCCATATTTCAATGCTGTTCAGGTGAAATATGCATACGCGGTTACTTGTCATAAAAGCCAAGGTGGTCAGTGGTCGAATGTCTTTGTGTATCAGGGGTATTTGACGGACGAGATGTTAGATCTGGGTTATTACAGATGGCTGTACACCGCGGTCACGCGTGCAACACGAAGGCTAAACCTTATAGGGTTTCACGAAGAGTTTATATCTAATTAAAGCGCTTCGATTTTGATAAAAACGTGCATCTTTCACCCATGAAAAGCCTAGCTCGATTAATCATTCGACTTTCTGGGTGGAAAGTCGAAGGCACTTTTGGACCAGAACTTCGCAATTGTATAATAATTGTTGCGCCACACACTAGTCAATGGGATTTCATATTTGGAGTTCTAGCTCGCACAATCTATGGCATTAAAGCCAAATACTTAATTAAGAACTCATTTTTTAAGCCGGGGATAGCTTGGTTTTTTCACATGACAGGAGGAATTGCCGTGGATCGAAGTCAAAAGAATGAACTTACAAATCGGCTGAAGCAAATGTTGAAAAATGGCGAAGAATTGAAAATTACATTCACGCCAGAAGGAACTCGAAAACGCGTGGATCGATGGCGATCAGGGTTTTACTGGACTGCAATTGATACTGGTTTGCCTATTGTTGCTCATTATATCGACTATAAAACAAAAACAGTTGGTCAGTTTGCGCCATTCGCTCCAACTGGAGATTGGGAGGTGGATAAGCTTCATTTTCAAAACCTTTATAAGGATGTGAATGCTTGCCATCCAGAGAATTTCAACCACGAATTTTAAAGTATACGTTGATTACCCTATGTCATTTAGGGTATTAATCGGTTTCATGTATCCATGTATGATTGGATGTTTGCTGCATCAAATCAAATAGCATGAAAAATATTTACACAATTGCGCTCCTTGTCATACCCATTCTAGCTGTTCAGGCTCAGATTATTGACACTAATTGACAAATCAATATGATCGGGTTTCATCTAACTCGCACGTTCAAATTACCGATTTGCCGAATGGCAATTATTTGATGTCACAACGTGATCAGTATTGGGAAATTACTACTGATGGTGATTCTATTGACTCATTTGTTGAAAACACGAATTGGGGAACAACATCTGATATGTGGGGTATTAATGATGGTGTTCTATTGGCTGGTTCGCTTAATGGTGAACCTGCATTCGCCAAAATGGATACAAACTATAACATAGAGTGGTCTACTTCGCTTGGGTTTCAATATGGTGAGGCGGCAGCTGTTTTTGCTGATGGCTCTGATTATTATGTTTCTGGTATTGGCGGATTTAACATGGATTTTATCGCAAAATTTGATGCTTCAGGTGACACAAGTTGGATGATTACATTGCAGCAATCTACATTCACGAAGCTATCTGATATAATAAAACTCAGTGATGGAAACTATTTGGCTTCTGGAAATTTAGACGACTATCCCATAGCTGTGAAATTCAATTCTACAGGAGATACCATTTGGACTTATTATGAGCCATTGTTTATCAGCTTTCAAAAAATGAACGCTTATGAAAAATCGAATGGGAATATTGTGTTATTGGCCGAGCGATCCATGATTGAACTTGATCAGAACGGAAATAAATTAAGTGATACGATGTTTACGATCAATGCATTTTATGACATGCATTTTGCAAATGATACATTTTACTTGTTTGGATATGACAGAAATGAGCAATGGGGAAACGAGAAACAACCACTCGTTGAACTAAGAAATTCGGATTGGGATAGCCTTGGAAGTTGGACATATAATTCGTTCATGCACCCCCTCGCTGACAATGTTCTTTCTGATGCGGTAAAGACACCTGGTGGAGGATTCCTGGCGGCAGGTAAACTCAGAGACAGTATCAATGTGACAAATAACACCTATAACATTTTTGCAGTTAAATTTAACGATGGAGTTATTATTGATACTACCATCAATGACACTACAGATACTATTACTGCAGTGTTGCCTATAGGGGCTAGCATTCAATTGTCAGTTTATCCTAATCCAACTTCTAATAGTTTGTGGGTGCGTTCCAACCAGTCGATTGAAGGTGTGAGTATATTTGATTTGCAAGGAAGGATCATTTATCAATGGAAAACCGAAGCTCTTGTTGAAGAGATTAATGTTTCGATGATGGAGCCCGGTTACTACATTTTGAAATTGGAAAATGGAGCATCCCGAAAGTTCATTATTGAGTAGTAATGTGACTAATTCGATTAAAAAAGGCACGCTGGTTTAGCGTGCCTTTCTTTTTTAGAGAAGTTATTTCTCAGTCTTCTTTTTCATTTCGGATTGGATTTCTTGCGCATCCCATTCACCCTTTTCTTTTTTGACATGCTTTAAAGTTGCGTGCGAATCGGAGATCAGTCGAGAGACTTCTACGTATTGAGGCTCATTTGTATTAAATGGAATATCAAGGCATATATCCTGATCTTGTAAGCAAACGGTTGCTCCATTTGACTCCGGAGATATTAAATAGCTATATACTGAGTTTGGAGAGCAAGATGTGGCATTTGCATCGTTTATAGTTATCACAAAAGTGGTGTCCATTTGCTTTTTACCCAACCGATAAATGACAAGTTCCATCGCATTCGATTTCATTTCGTTTTGTCCCTTTATTATTCTAATAGCATCTCCAGTTTCCTTGTCAATGTAAAAATGATGTTTCTTGAGCTTCGCCTGCTCAAGTGCATTTTTCTTGGCTCTTTTTGCATCCGAAGGATTTTGATATTCACCAGTGTACCAATCATCTTTTTTAACCAGTTCATATCCATCAAATAAAAATGAATCGTTCCTGATTTCAATTATGAAGTAATCATCTTGGTGCTGGATGAATTGATGTGCTCCATCGGAATAGCCCCAAACATTGCTGATCTTTCTGTCAGTCTTGTTCAATCTGAGAGTAATTGATTGGGTGCCTTCCCAGGCAGTGCCCGCACGATTCGTTTCCTCTTCATAGAATTGATCAGTACCTCTCGGTGAATTTTCTAAGAATTCTGGAAAACTCAGGTAAAGTCCTTTTATCAGGTTGGATTCTTGCCCAAATGAGGCGAAGTGAATCAACAAAAACGAGATGGATAAGATTGCTTTCAATTTTTCGAAAATAGCTGGTTTTACCGCATGAGTTGATTAAAACTGTATCAACCGAATTGTTTAACGGTAATAAACGATATTCGATTTAGAATCTTTTTCAATATGTGGTATTCTTGCGATGTTAGAAACATTCAATAATAAATTGACTTTATGATTCAAAAAGTAAAACTCTTTTCAGCAATACTTATTGGTGCTGTTGTCGGCTGGACATTAGAGTTTTATCGAATACCGACTATTCATCCGAAGCAATCCTTTTTAACTGGATTTTTAATTGGAATAACACTGATATCATTGCTGTTTTTGGTTTTTAAGTTTCGATGGATTCATGCAAATGGAAAAGTATGGATGATCATTTCAATCATGGTTTTTTCAGGCAGTATATTGAGCGTTTCATGGGTTTATTTTGAAAATGATGATCTCAGAAAAAGAATAAAGTCACAGGAGAATTTAATTGATAGGCAAAAGGAAATTTTATATTCAGAACAAGTAAAAGGTCTTGCGGGAATGTCCGCGGATGTAATGAATGAGGTGAAAATAGAACTCGCTTCGAATGACAGCGGAAAGCTTAGTGCTCGATTAATCCAAAGAATAGCGGCTTTAAGTCATGTGTTAAAACCATATGCTATTTCTGGGGCAAATGATATGGATCCTCAGGAAATTCTCAGTCCAGAACGAGGTCATTTACTTCTGCAGTTGTGTTTTCTTCCGTTGGACTCGAACACATTTAGCAAATTGAAATCAGAGGTTTCATTTGCTCAGGCCGATCTTTCTGCTGTGAATTTGAGTGGTATCGATTTGAGCGGAATTAATTTGGAGATGGCTAACTTAAGAGATGCAATTCTGGATGAGGTTAATTTGGAGGGAGCAATACTACAGGAAGCATGTCTTTGGGGCGCCAAGTTGAATAACGCAAACCTTCAAGGTGCAGATTTGACTAGGGCAAATTTAGAATGGGCCGAAATTCAAAACGCAAATTTGACCCATTGTATAATAAACGGTGCGATGCTAGAAAATGCGAAACTGTCAAATACGACATTGGCTAGAGCTCAAGTACAATGGGCTTTTCTCAAGGGAGCGAAATTGGAAGGTGCCAATCTAGAACATGCAGATTTGAAAGGCGCGGACCTTAGAAAAGCCAATTTTCACAAAGCCAATTTATCCCAAGTGAACCTTACGCTAGCCAAAGTGAATGAGGCATCATTTGTCGATGTCAATTTTCACAATACCAGAATAATGGAAGATAATTGGCTTGATTTGTTGATTTCGCAAAATGTAGATGGAGCTGAGCAAATTGGTAAGCTTTACTCTGTTGAGATAGACACTACAAAACGAGCTAAGCACCGCCTGCAAAAGATTAGTCTATGAGGAGGGTTTGTCATCATGCAAGACCAAATTGAATTTTTCAGCGAACCTATACACGATCTCATCAGATTCCCTAAACGGTCGCATTCGAATATTGAATGACCAGCTATAATACTCTTGCATGTCATTTAGATAATTTGCCATCAGGCTAGCAGTCCAGCGAGTTTGGGAATCTAACTTGTATTTGATCGACAATGTCTTCCCAAGTTCTTGGCCCCATTCATTATTTATTATGTCAACATAGTTATCGATCGGGTTATTCTCTGGATCAGTTAGTTGCTCTCGTTTGAATTTACCTGTTACCAGCTCAGGCATATTGTGTAATTCATGCGCATCTGCAATGAAATCTGCAGTTTTCTCAGAAAATAGTGACGTAACTAAAGCCTGAGCGGTAATATGATTGAAGGTGTTAATGAATCCCTTTTCAGTTGTGTCCTTTTCAGAAAACTTTATAAAGTCCTCAGCAGCAATATGGTTTACGCATGCCAAGGCTAAATCGTAAAAGGCTATATCCCCTTGGCCGAAGATGTCTGGTTTTCTGCGTGCGAGTAGAAATATTTGCTGAATGCTCGCCCTATTCTGAACCGCATAAGGGGCTTCAATGACAATCTCCAATTTGTTCCAAAAGTTTCCGTTATTAGCTTCTTTGAAATCACCTTCATCTTTACCGGAAGCCAAAACACTATTGATTTCAACTCCTCGACTACAGTGACGGATCGATACTTTTTGATGCTCATCGGTCAGATTAGAATCTTTAAGGTAATTGATGTCCACGATTTCTTGTAATTCATCTAAAGACTCGAAATGTGTGGCAAGAAGGGCGCGATTCATTGTCCCAAAATCTTTATTCGCAGAAGATGTGCATTCGGCTATTTTTTCGTCAACCAACGTTTCTTGATGTTCCCCAGAACAAGAAGCGTTGAGCAAAGCGATCACACTAATCGATAAATGAATTATTTGAATTCGGAAGTATTTATTGCTCAACATTTCTGACCTATGATCAATGATGATCTTTGAGGAAACAAGTTTAGGCAATCAACATCAATCAACGCTATTAGCTAACTTCGGCTCGATACTATTCTCATTGCAAATTGAAAGTGCTCATAAATAGCTTAGTCTTATTGTTATTGTTTTTCCTGCAAGGGATTTTCGTGATCGCGCAGGAAGAAATCGTTCGTAAGATCCCGTTTTTACAGGTAACACCGAAAATTGATGGAAACTTGACGGAATGGGAATCGTTTGCGTACAGTGATGGCCAATGGAATTTGGATCGAATTAAAAAAAGTAGTTGGTATTCCCCAAAACGGAATACGTTGACTTACCATCCGGGTGAGGATTCAACTAAATCTGATTTAAATGCGATTTACTACATGGCTTGGGACAATCAATATTTTTATTTTGGCGCGAAGGTGCACGATAACCAAATTGATGTAGAGGAGCTGAATCACCAACCAAAAAGGTGGTATTATAAAGATGCCGTAGCTTGGTTCATTGAGGCTCCAAGGGATACAATTCCAGAGAAGTTTTCCGATGGTGATCACGCTTTTGCATTTATTCTAGACACAACAAAACCGGATTATGGAGCATGGTGGCGTCATGGAAATGCAACTGAATCATATATAGAAGAGGCACTTCCCAAATCGGCTGTTGACTTTGTAGTGAAAGAGGAGATTGATGGAGGAATAATACTTGAAGCTCGAGTTAATTTGAAACAAACATTAGGCAATGATAACCTTGCGTGGGAGGCACCTAAAATCGGAGATTCATACTCTATGATGATCGTTCATTGTGATCCAGATGGTGGGGAATATGGAGGGCATTTGTTGATTTACGGCAAGGGTGACCTCGATTCGACTTGGGGTGAAATTATTTTAGCAGCCGAAAAACAAACTTTCCAAGATGAAGAGTAAAAGTGTCATGCAATTTTTGTTTTCTATGACGCTTCTGCCGATATGTTTCGGTGTTTTTGCACAAGGTGAATTGCAAAGACTAAATATATCTGATTTTGGTGCTGTTGCTGACACCAATGTTGTATCAACTGAGGCAATTCAAGCTGCTATCGATAGTGCGTATTTGAGTGGTGGAGGTATCGTAGTTTTTCCTGCTGGAAATTATTGTGCTGGCACCATCGTTTTAAAGAAAAATGTTACCCTACTCCTTGAAGAAGGAGCTACACTTTATGCTAGTACAGATATTAATGATTACCGTATGCCTTTAGATGATGCGACTAAGCCAGTATTAATATATGCGAATGGCGCTGAAAATATTAGTTTAACTGGGAAAGGTCGGATTCATGGTCGAGCAAAAAGAGTTTATCGAGATCTGAAAAAGGTTGACTTGTTCATCGAAGATATAACCGAGAATGCGAGAAAAGCCGGAGTTGAGATGAAGCGATTCTATGTTGTAAAACCTGATGTCAGCCTAATTAATATAGCTAAGTGTAAAAACATCAATATAGAAGGAATAACAGTTGAAGAATCTACATTTTGGTCAATGCACTTGGTGCGTTGCATTAATGTTAGGATCAATGCTGTTCGTGTTATTTCAAGTCTTGAAAGTGGTGTGAATTCAGACGGAATTGATATTAACTCAAGTCAGGACGTGGTCATCACGAATAGCTTTATCAGCACAGGAGATGATGCCATTGTTTTGAAAACAAGATACATCGACCCATGTCAGAACATTCGGGTTTCTAATTGCACATTAAGTTCGTCATCTACAGCATTGAAAATTGGAACCGAGTCACATGGAGACTTTAGAGATATAAAATTTGAGAATTGTACAATAGAAAACACAAATAGAGGGTTGAGTATTGTTGTTATGGATGGAGCAACTGTCGAGAATATTCACTTTTCCAATATTGAAGCTAATTGTACGAGAAGGCATTTTAATTGGTGGGGAAATGGTGATCCAATTTGGCTATATGTATCTAAAAGAAATGTTGACTCAAGAATTGGAGAAATAAGAGCGGTGTCATTTACAAATATCAAGGCTAGCGGAATGGGAACAAGTCGAATTGAATCAACTGAAAGCAACACAATAAAAGACATTAAATTCAACAATGTCGAATTGAAAATGAATGCGGAGAATTATCCAGATAAGCGAGCCGGCTGCGCCTTTGTCGCCATTGATGTTACGGGACTTGAAATGAATAACGTAAGTGTATCTTGGGATGATATAATAACTGAACCAAACTGGTCCAACGGCTTTTTTTTTAGCGGAGTTAAACAATTAAAAATTAGGAACATAGAGGGAAGACAGGGATTGTTAAATTCTGAAAATCCCATGATTTTACTAAACAATGTTAATAGTGGATATATTCAAAATGTTCTGCCGAAAGAAGGAACAAATGTTACAATAGGAATTTCGGGAGGTAACACAAAAGACTTAATAATCATGAATGTTGACCCGATGATGAAGTCGAAAAAGGCAATGCAAATAGGTGATGAAGTAGATGAATCAGAAATTGAATTTAGAACTGAATAATGAAATTGCAAGCTAGTTTTTTTTGGGTCAAAATAGGGTTGTGCGCCTTGCTATTACTTGATTCGATATTTATCCAGTCTCAGCCGCCAATAGAGGAGAGTTTTATCTACTTTGACAACAGCTCAATTCATCATAATAACCGTTGGCAAAAAACCTTCGATATACAGAGTGGTGATATGAGAGTTTTTGTTTTTAATTCGAATAATGCGGGCGACCCTGGCAATCATTCCGTGGCAGATTCAAAGTTGGTTTTTCAAATACCAATGAAAAGGGATGAGTTTCATTTTACAGGAGAGAAATTAGCGGAAACCAACGCTGTTTACATTCAGTTTTGCCTTTGTCAAGATGAGGGAATACAGAAGGTGGTAGATGGTTATATTAAGGGACGAAAAATTGATGAAAACTCTTGGGACGTTGAATTTGAATTGATCGCGAATGGGCGAAAGACCAAACACGAATACACTTTTCGAGAGAGTGAAGTTTTTAAATTAATTGAAGAGTGAAGTCTTCGAGTTATCTCTTAGTTAGAGTCTTAATTTGTCTTCTCCTGTTCACAATGTGCGATAAATCCATTTCACATGTTGGGGTGGTAGAACTCCAAGTCGAATACATGGAAAACCCCGTTGGGATTGATGTCAAGCGGCCACGATTAAGTTGGAGACTATTGTCAGAAGGTAGAAATCAGAAACAAACAGCCTATCAAATATTAGTATCTACAGATTCCACTTTGCTAATCTCCGATAGCGCTGATTTATGGAATTCTGGATGGGTCAATTCTGACGAAATGAATCAAATAGAATATTTGGGAAGGACACCTATCTCAAGAGAGACATGTTATTGGAAGCTTCGCATTTTAGATCAAGATTCAGCTGTTTCTGCATGGAGCAAAATTGCAAATTGGTCAATGGGCCTTTTAGACTCATCAGATTGGAAAGCACAATGGATTGGGTTTGATGAGGCTTGGAGTGATTCCATTTATCGGGTCAAACCATGGGGGAATAGAATGGACGGCACATCGGAGTATAAACCTCTACCTTGTCCATATTTAAGGAAAAGTTTCATGATTGAAAACTCAATCGAGAGTGCAAATATTTACGTCACCGCCTTGGGTATTTATGAATTGTACATTAATGGAATACGGGTTGGTGAAGATTGCTTTACTCCAGGTTGGACGGACTACACAAAGAGAGTTTATTACAAGACCTATGAAGTGTCATCACTTTTAAATCATGGTGAAAATACCGTTGGAGTAATTCTGGCCGATGGCTGGTACGCTGGAAATATTGCGAATCGAGGTCAATATTATTATGGAAAGAAGCTTCGATTTAAGATGCAATTGGAAATAGCTAAATCAAGCGGGGCTGTTGATGTGATTGCCACAAATAACACATGGCGAGCGTCCTATGGACCAATTAGAGAAGCTGATATGCAGGGCGGGGAAACCTATGATGCTCGTTTGAAAATGAACGGATGGAATACAAATGATTTTGATGATTCACAATGGAAGGATGTTGTTGTTTCAGATTCTATTACGACACCGTTGCAGCCTTATCCGAGTCTTGGGGTTCGAAAGACTGAGGAAATAAAGCCTGTGGAGATAGTAAAAAGAAATTCTGGTACTTACATTGTTGATATGGGCCAAAACTTTGCTGGTTGGGTAAGGCTCAAAGTCAGTGGTTCAAAGGGTGATTCGATTGTATTGCGATATGCCGAGAAGCTAAATGAAAAAGGCGCTTTATACACTCGAAATTTAAGAACAGCAAGAGCCACCGATACTTATGTGGTTGGAAACGATGGCTCTGAAGTGTGGGAGCCAAGATTCACTTATCATGGATTTCAGTTCGTGGAGATTTCAGGTTACTCGGGCGAATTGAAAAAGGAAGACGTTATTGGAGTGGTAGTTCATTCAAACTTGGATATATCAGGTGATTTTGATTGTTCTAATCCGCTGGTAAATAAACTGTTTAGCAATATTGTTTGGAGTCAACGATCCAATTATTTTGATGTTCCTACAGATTGTCCGCAGCGTGATGAGCGCATGGGCTGGACGGGAGATGCGCAGGTCTTTATGCAAACAGCGGCCTACAATATGAATATTGCTCCTTTTTATACCAAGTGGTTGGTTGATATAACAGATGGGCAATATGAAAATGGTCGGTTTCCAAGTACCGCACCTCGAGTCTACAAAAGAGTAGCTGCAGGGTGGGGGGATGCTGGTGTTCTATGTCCTTGGACGATGTATCAATGGTATGGAGATAAGAAGGTTTTACACCAGTATTATCCAAATATGGTACGTTGGATTAATCACATCGAAGAGCGGAGTCCAAATTATATAAGCACGCTCGGTAGTTATGGAGATTGGCAAAATGTTGAAAGCGAAACCCCCATTAACTTGATTGCCACAGCTTATTTCAAACATTCCGTGGACGTGATGATCGAAATTGCTAGAGTACTAGACAAGCAGCAGGATGTCTCGAAATACATCGAACTATCGGGTAAAATAAAACAAGCATTTATTGATACATTTTTTATTGAAAATGATCAATTGAGGGACGAAACACAAACCTCATATTTGATGGCACTTGACTTCGATCTGATCCCAAAAGACTCTGAATCGAATGTGGTTGGCCATTTGCTAAACACCATATACGCGTCAGATACTTCACTTTCAACCGGGATACTCGGAACTAAGTTGCTTTTGCCCATTTTAACTAAATATGGTCACATAGATTTAGCATACCGTTTATTGCTGAATGAACAGTATCCGTCCTGGGGGAATCAAATCAATAACGGGGCAACAACCATTTGGGAACGTTGGAACAGTTATTCTTCATTTCAAGGGTTTCATGAGGATAGTACAAACTCATTGAATCACTATGCATATGGATCTGTTGGCGAATGGTTTTATAAAACAATTGGTGGCATTCAATCTCTGGAACCTGGTTTTAAAAAGGTGTTGATTCATCCTATGCCGGGTGGAGGATTGACCTTTGCCAAGGCCGACTATAAAAGCATAAGAGGAATGATCTCGAGTCATTGGGAAATTAAAGAAGGTAAATTCTATTTAGTGGTTGAAATTCCGGTGAACACGACCGGAACGATTATATTACCAGCGGATGATGTGGATTCTATTCTAGAGGGTGGATTGCCAATTGCCTCTAAGTTCGAAGTAGAAACATTGAATGGAGAAGTACATATCGATGTAGCATCGGGGAAGTATCGGTTTGAAACAGTCTATACTGACGAATAAGTTGAGATTGTGCCACGCAAACATTTATGCTTTAACTCTTTCGCCTATCAATGCATAGAATAAGATGTAACCATAGCAGAGAACTAAGAGGATTAGGGCAAGTTTAAATCCAGCCACATCAGCGAGGTAACCATAAATTGGCGGAATAAATGCCCCTCCCACAATTGAAGTACATAGTATTCCCGAGCCTTGAGGTTTCAGTTCGCCTAAGTCCTCAATTGCGATAGTAAAAATTGTTGGGAACATGATGGAATTGAATAATCCGACAGCTAAAATCGAAACCATGGCAACTATTCCAGCAGATGTCATTGACACAATTATCATTAGTAGAGCACCAATAGCAACACCCCTGAGTACCCGTGCGGGAGCCATGACTCTGGTGAGATAAGCACCAATGAATCTACCAACCATTGCCCCACCCCAATAAAACATTACAAATGCCCCAACTATTCCTTTTGGATCAATGGATTTAAGATCTGAGGTATTGAGAACGGAAGCGGATAAATAGGATAGAAAATCGCTAGATAAGATGGACTCAGCTAAATTCATGTCTAAGAAATAATTGACCAAGTAGCTTCCGATGGCCACCTCCGCACCCACGTAGACAAATATGCCCAGTGCCCCTTTCATCAGTTTTGCGTTTTTAAGCACAGATGCATAACTGCTCGTGTGTTCCGTATTCAGCACTTGAGGTAGTTTAACAAAAGCAACTAATGCTGCTAAAGCAAGGAGTGCTGCTGCCAGTATAAGAAATGGACCTTGCACGGCAGAAGCTTCAGACGTATAGTATGAAAGTTTTTCAATTTCTGCTAAGGCGTTTATTTCATCTCCACTAAGAATGTTGTCACTGAGAATAAACATGGCGCCAACCATTGGAGCTATTGTAGTCCCCATCGAATTGAACGCTTGAGAAAGATTCAATCTACTACTGGCACCTCTTGGATCGCCTAAAACAGAGACATAGGGGTTTGCTGCAACTTGAAGAATGGTCATACCACCTGCCAATACGAAATAGCCTATAAGAAATACCTCAAAGGTTCTGGTACTCGCAGCTGGCCAGAAAAGTAAACAGCCCACTCCCATGGTTGCTAACCCAAGAAGAATCCCTCGTTTGTATCCAATTCTTGTCAAAATGTAGCCAGCGGGGATGGATAAAAGTCCATAGGCCAGAAAAAAGGCAAATTGCACCAACCCTGCTTGAGAATAGGTTAAGTCAAATATTTCTTTTAGTCTCGGGATCAGAGAATCAACCAAAACGGTGATAAAACCCCACATGAAAAACAACAGAACAACTAGTGTAAAAGCCGATCGATAATTTGTTTTGTCCTTTAAATTGGATTGTTGATTCATGGATCAACAATGATAATTAAGGATGGCTTAGAGTCAGTGAGATTTTATGGTTTAAACCCTTTTCTCTGATTCGTAGTTTGGATTTGCGCAAACTCCTGAAGCACATCCAAAAGCGAAGAGCCCCATAGATGCGACATATCCTCCAAACAAAATGCCGAACCATTCTAATGAATAAATAACATGAATAAGCATTACACTACCTAAAGCGAAATACACCCAACGAGTCAAATTCCATCCTTTTAAAATCCGTTGTTTCATGATTTTGTTTTGACTTCTTCTTTTTTGAATGAACTCAACAATAACCCGCCCATCAGTGCACCATACAATGCACTATTCAGTGGGTCGGAGGTAATGGCACAACTTCCAGATGAACAGCCAACAAAGTGATAATATATATATCCTAATGATGCGCCAGCAGTTATGCCAAGGAAAATGAGTTTATGTTTCAGGATAAAATTCATAGTGCAGATCATTCAAATGACAGCGAAGATGCGACTACTTTTGTTTGAGGAGTGTGCGTATAGTTACAAACCATGTATTTAGATAATGCAAGCGTCTACTTCTGCCTTCTATCCAAATTTCCGAGGAATTGTTCGGCCGTTTTTAGGTGCTTATTCTGTTTGTCAGGTTCCATTTTTTCGAAGTTTCGCACCAACATTGATAAGCGTGGGTTTTTTAGGAAGAAATCACGGTGGGTGTGCAAGAAATTCCAAAAGAGTCCATCCCAGATTTTTTGCCAATCTCCCTTTGGATAATCACTCATTTTTAGGATGTAATTAGATCCGCTGATATACGGTTTGGTTGCGAATGTACCTCCATCCGAAAATTGACTCATGCCATAAATATTGGGCACCATCACCCAATCATAAGAATCAATGAACAGCTCCATAAACCATCGATACACTTCATCAGGGTCAAACTCACACAACAGCATAAAATTGCCCAATATCATTAGCCTCTCAATATGGTGGCAATAGCCTGTTTTTAGAACTTTTTTTATGGTTGCATCTACTGGTGCAATGCCCGTTGTTCCATCATAAAATGACGGGGGAATTTTTCTTTTGAATTCCCAAAAGTTTCGAGTGCGAGCAAAACTTCCCTTGCATTCATACATTCCTCGAATAAATTCTCTCCAGCCAATAATTTGGCGAACAAAGCCCTCCAGCGAATTGATGGGTACATCATTTTCTTCGGCATATGCAATCGCATTGTCTAAGATCATATCTGGTGACAAAAGACCTGTATTCAACATTGGAGTCAAGACACTATGGTGGAGTATATAATTATCGCGCGTTATGGCATCTTCATAATCTCCAAACTGATGAAAACGATGAGCTAGGAAATCATCCAGCCAATGCTCGGCTTGCTCACTTGTGTAGGCATACAGAGGGTCTTTGTGCAGCATGCCAGGATTGTTCGGAAAGTTTGTTTTTACATATTCCAAGGCTTCCTTCCAATGGCCATCTGCAATCGGAAAAATAATCGGTGGTGGAATAGTTGACTTGGGATACTTCTTTCTGTTTTCTGTGTCGAATGTCCATTTTCCTCCTTTGGGTCCTCCATTTGATTCTAATAAAAGATTGAGCCTTTTGCGCTCTTGCTTATAAAAGCTCGTTTGGAAAAAGGACATTTTATCCGAGCGAAAGAACTTACTGAGTTCGCTACGATTATTGAGAAAAAGTGGGTTCTCAAATTCATGGATGGCAAGACTCAACTCTCTAGCCTTTTTCTGAATTCTTTGTTCGAGCCAATTATCCGTAGGATTAATGAAATAAACCTGATGGACATCCTTTTTGTCTAGTGACTCTAAAAGTTGTCTAATATCCGATCGATGATCTTTTGCATCAATGTATGCAACATTAATGTTGGCTTCTTTATATTTCCACGCAATTGCCTTCATACTTGCGCGATGAAAGGCGATCTTCTGTTTATGAAAATTGAACTCATTGAAAAACAAATGTTCTTCAACCAATATTATTTCATCGCAAACAATCAGAATTTCATGGTTGGCGAATAACTGGTGCGGAAAGAGAATCCCTACGTTTTTACTCATACTAACTGAAGATCAAAAAAGTTTGGCTTTATTCATCCTACAGCGTTGGCTGCAATAGACTACTGTGTCCCAATTGATCTCCCACTTTTTCCTCCAGTTGAAGGGGCGCTGGCATGTTGGACAGATTTTGCTTGGTAGGTGCTGTTTCCTCACAGTGAAAGGAACAGGTTAGATGCGATAAAGTTGGTGTGCTTGCCTTAAAGTATGTTTTGAGGAATAACTCTCCGGGTCCAGGTTTTCGCTCGCTTCATCAAATCAACTTGATCATCCGGATTAGATTCAATAGTGCTTTTCCACGCATTTTCAGGTTTAAATTCCTCCTCCATTTCCTTTAAAACCTCTTTGGCAACCTGCGCAGATCTGATAATCGTGATGCACTCTGTGTTCAAATTTGTGCTTCGTGGGTCAAGGTTGAATGTGCCGATCACAATCGTTTCTTCATCAATGACCATGGATTTGGCATGTAATCCGAAAATGGGTGGGTTTTCAGTTTTTGCGTGCAACTCCCCATTCATGATATTCATCGAACGTTTTCCATCGGGTCGAAACTCAAAAATTTCCACTCCTGTTTTTAGTAGCTCTTCCCTTGTGGACTGAAAAGCGCTGAACGCCTCTAAATTGTCTGTTGAAGCCAAACTATTTGTGAGAATGCGAATGTTTACTCCGCGACCCACAGCCTCCTCAAATAAAGTTCTGCTATCCTCTGTTGTGATTAAATATGGAGTTTGAATGACGATTGATCGTTTCGCGTTCCTAACCAATTCAGCCAAAGTGTAGGTAGTTACTCCACCTCCTTCTAATCCATGAGTGCCATCGTTTTTTCCTGGAATATCACTCACAAATCGAACATCATTGACCCAGTGGACTTGTCCTTTGGATTCAAGATCTCTGAAAAGCTGAGGGATTTGTGATAGGCGATTTCGCACTTCGGGAGAAAAATTCTCAGGATTGCATGCATACTCATGGAGTTTGTCGAACCTTGTGGGATCACTATAGTCTTGACTAGAATCTGAAAGTTTAGATACTGGCACACTCAATGAATTTGACCAATAGTCTTCAAATGAGCGGGCCACAATTGATGTGGCTTGACCCATCAGTAAGACGTCTCTGTCTCTAAAATTGAATTCGTGATCGTAATAGAAATATTCATCGGCTATATTACGGCCGCCAGTGATGACAATATTTCCATCCACAGTGAATGTTTTGTTGTGCATTCGTTGATTGGCCGAGCGAAAATCGGTCAAGAATTTTTGAGCTTTTTCGAAAACATTTTTACCCAAGTTTACACCAGGATTGTAAATCTTGATTTCTATGTTTTCATGTGAGTCGAGCATGAGCACGTCATCGATATCTGCATCGACCATGATGTCATCGACCAAGATGCGAACCTTCACTCCACGGTCAGCTGCGCGCACCAAATAATCACAAGCGATGAGTCCAACATTATCCATCGAGAAAATGAAATATTGAATATCAATGGTTTTTTCAGCGTATTCGGTTAACCAAGCCCTCGATACCATTGACCCAGCACCATCTTCGAGCACAATTACTCCTGTTTTGTTTTTCATCATGGTATGGTAGGGGGCGAGCTCAATGGATAAAACCATTGTGTCATTTCTTTCAATTTGATCGCAGAATGAAGGAGAACTAGCTTCCACATGCTTTTCCGAATCACTGCAACTGGCAATTAGAAGAAATGGAATGAGAAGGAGTAGTCTAGTGAATTGATTGGCGCGCATTGATTAATCTTTTTGCATTCCTCCCTTGCCATCCAACGCGTTCAAGTAGCAAGGATCCTTGTAGCGATAATCTTTCGAAGTGCCGCCCACTTGAATGGTAACAATATCGCCATTAAGTGTCCACGATCCTTTTGTTTTGCCCAATAAGCCATCTGCTTTATTTGTTAAAACAACGCGTCCAAACCGCTTGAGATGATATGTGGATTTAGAGAAGGTAATTGATGGTATTGAAATAGTCGAAGAGTCTCCTTTCTCAATTGTTCGCGCTGGCAACCCAGTGGAGATAGAATATAAACCGCGAACATCTTTCTTCTTCACATCTTGTCCAGATGCGAATTGAAAAGTGATACAAGCCAGAAGAGTAATTAAAAGTTTCATCAATTTATTTCGATTTCATCCACGAAAATAAATGCCTCGCCACCTGCTCCTTGATGCCAAGTGGGAAGAATGCCATAATTTTTAGCTACAACTTTGATGTATTTGAAATTTGAACTGGACTTCAATTTGGGTTCTATTTTTTGAATTTGAACATTATAGTCGTCCGCAGGAATAGCGTTAGCATTCGTGTTTAACTTTTCAAATTCCACACCATCTGCACTTCCGAAAAAATCAACCTTGGTAGGGAAAATAATCCATGATCGAGTGTCTTGTAAGAAGGTTGCTTTGATAGTGTTAATGGGTTGTACTGGATTTAGTTCAACGATGGCTTCAAAGTCCTGACCTTGATATCCCTGCCAGTATCCTTTCCGCCAATTTTCATCACCATGAATACCATCAATTAATCCTCGGTCTCCACCAGCAGCGTATTGTGGGTTGTAAGTCGAGTTGATTTTTACATTCCAATTTGGATGTGGGTTTTTATAGAATCTGGCTTTAACACTACGGCTGCCTGCACTTACACCATTGTTATTGCAAAAAGAAAAAGCCGTAACAACATCGCTTTCCGATATGAAAAACGGTGTGTAGGATCGTTCTTGCCCTTCTGATTCGATAATATACCGAACCTCGCAACCTGTGTGTGCTGTAATGTCAATTTGCAGACTATCATCAAACGAGATACTCGGTGCACGAATGATAGGTGGTGTGATGTAGTTTAACTCATCAGTAGGTGGCTCATTTCTTTTTGGACTATCTACTCCAAGTAATGCGAAGTGATCTATGAAAAGATCCGTCTTTAACACCTCTGAAATGGTTTCATTGGTAAACGTGTTTCCATTTTCAAGAAGAACGGTATATTGATCCAGAAAGGGGGAAACTATAGTGTATTCTGGTTTTCCAGGAGTTACGGCATACAATCCCATGGCCGACATCACATACCATGCACTCATCTGTCCGCAGTCTTCGTTGCCGATTAATCCATCTGGTTTGGAGGTATAGAATTGCCTCAGAATTTGATGTACACGTTCTTTCGTTTTATTTGGTTTATTCACATAGTTGTATAGATAAGCCATGTGATGACTTGGTTCATTGCCATGAGCATATTGACCGACCAATCCACTTATGTCTGGTTGGTTTCTGCCTGTGGTTTGAACCGGTGCAGAAAACAGCGCATCGAGTTTGCGTTCAAACGCGTCCTTTCCACCCATGGCCTCTATCATGCCTTCCACATCATGCGGTACAAAAAAGGAATACTGCCATGAATTACCTTCAGTAAAATGATTGTTTACTTCTCTCGGATCGAAAGGTTGAAGCCATCCACCGTTCATTCGGGGTCGCATCAAATTAGCATCTGGATCTAATAGATTTCTCCAAGAATTTGAGCGCAACATATACTTGTGATATTCCTCTGTTTTATCCTGTTGCAATGCCATTTGTGCGATGCACCAATCATCATATGCATACTCCAATGTTTTAGAAACGCTTTCATGTTCGTCCTCCACAGATAGAAAGCCTTGTTCAATATATTCTGGAAGCCCCAAATGATCCCAATTAGCGCTTGCGCACATCGCTTCGAAAGCAAGTTCTTGGTCAAAATTCGGAATGCCTTTTGCGTGGGCATCTGCGATCACAGAAACGCTGTGATAGCCAATCATACAGTCGGTTTCATTCGCACATAGCTCCCAAACTGGAAGTCTGCCACCCTCTTGATACATGGCCAGGAAGGTTTTAATAAAATCCAATGTGCGTTCTCGCTCAATGATTGTGAAAAGGGGGTGTGTAGCTCTAAATGTATCCCACAATGAGAAAATGGTGTAGTAGGTAAATCCTTCGGCTTTGTGGATTTTTTGGTCTATGCCTCGGTAACTTCCATCTACATCCATTGCTACGTTTGGATGGATCATCACATGATAAAGAGCAGTATAAAATGTTCTAAGCTTTTCTTCGCTTTTGTCTTCGACTTCGATTTTTGACAATGCTTTGTTCCAAGAAGATTTAGCCTCAGCCTGAACTTTTTCAAAATCCCAATGATCTAATTCGGAATCAAGGTTTTTTTGGGCTCCATCGGTGCTTACAAACGATAAACCAGTTTTGACGAGCAATTCCTTGTCGCTGGCTTTGAATGTTAAAATGATTTTCGTTTTATCCTCATTAAATCGATGTTCAAATGGAATCGATGTTTTTATTGCAGCATAGCAATGTTGCTCCTCAGCCCAAGCACTGCTGACTCGGCCAATGAGCAATGATTGATCATCTACCACCACGATAGAGCCATTTAACAGTTTGTCACGGTGATTGAGGTCAATGGTTAAACTGAATTCGGATTGAGGAAATGTGTACTTGTGAAATCCTACACGCGTGGTGGAGGTCAATTCTGCTAATATCCCATTGTCTAATTTGACTGAGTAATAGCCAGCAGTCGCCCATTCATTTTCGTGTTTGAAAGTGGCCGAGTATTCTGTTTGTTCAAATGATCCTTTACCAGTTTGTGGCATGATCAGTATGTCTCCATAAT
This sequence comes from uncultured Flavobacteriales bacterium, assembly GCA_943788775.1. Taxonomy (GTDB): domain Bacteria; phylum Bacteroidota; class Bacteroidia; order Flavobacteriales_G; family Salibacteraceae; genus SHAN690. The sequence goes on from CALSRO010000001.1 coordinate 65,063, forward strand.
CGCTTACTCCTGTACCACTGAGGTGAGTGTGACTGAATCCATAGATTCGATTATCGCTATAATGGTAGCCGCTACATCCTTCCCAACTACCGTCAACGCGGGTGTCAGGAGATAATTGAACCATGCCAAAAGGAACGGTAGCTCCTGGAAATGTGTGGCCATTAAAGTCGGTGCCCACCATGGGGTTCACATAGTCTGCTGGAGTGTTTTGTGCTTGCAAATGGATACAAGCAATCCATAGCATAATGAGCAAGAGTTTCTGATAAAACATGCGTAAAGAAAAGCACTAAATCGCTACCTCAACAAGATCAATTGACTATCCTCCAATCCCTGAACTTTATGCTTCAGATTTGCCGCAATGTTCACCATTTCACCAGGTCCTATTTGTATTTCTACTCCATTGATACTTGAAAACATTGCCGAACCTTCAATACATAGGAGAAGAGCTGGTTTTTTGGTAATATGCTCCTTGAGTTCTTCTCCTTTAAGAATTTGAAGACTTAGCGCATTTTCATCCGTGCAATGAAATAGTGGTTTTGCAGAGACAGTTTTTGATGATTCGTGGAGTTCTTTTAAATTCATGATAATTGATTTGATTGCCAAAACTAAATCTACTCAAGTGTTTCAGAATTAAGACAAATCATTGAGTGACATGAATGATGGTTTAAATCAATGTCTGTTGTCACACCTGATATATATCGGACTCAAATCCTTGTCTATGAAATCGATGGATGGGCAGCCAAATGAGTTGCCATAGAATCCATAAATGATCGGAGGTTTGTTGGGAAATAGTTTTCCGGTCCATTGACCCATTTCTAGATTATCCATTTCATCTACTCCAGAAAGTGGCAGTAAATAGGTGCCTTCTGAATCAAAATAGAAGGTGTTAAATATCACCTTTCCTGTTTTTGAATTAGCGACTAATAAATGACGTCCACCACCGCCTGTCTCTCGCTCCATGGATTGTAAGTAATAAACGTAAAAAACAGATGTGAATCGATAAACTTCATTTCGAACCACGGTTTTAATCCATTCATTTTTCCATCGTTTGGCTATTTCCGGAAGTTCGAAATCAGGCATAGATTCCTCTAAAGTCTTCTCCCAAATGATGCGCTGCGTTTCACCCGTTTGAAACGGATTTTTTGAAGCTATACTGGCTATAGCGTTGTAGTAATACTCCCCAAGTAAATCATAGGGTAATCCGTCTTTTCCAAATTCAAAACCTATGAGGTATTGGTCTTGTGTGATTGGGAAATCTGGTCCATACATTGTCAAATGAGCGACAAGGTTTAAACCTGAAAGTGGGAATGAAAAGCACCGATCTAGTTTGAAGCTGTAGATAAATATAGAGTCTGATACTGCGATGTTTAAACGAGAAAGAAACCTTGTTCGATATGGCTCATTGACTGTATGAGCATTGACATCTTCAAATTTGAAATCACCAAGATTTTGTGGATCAATAACCAACGAGTCAGGGTGGTGGCTATGCCTAAAAATATCAGTCATAGAAACAAAGCCAAAGGTTTTTGAATTTTGATATTGAAAGCTCTGAATGCTATAAATTTCCTGAGAATTTCCAATAGTAGAAAGGCAGATGAACAGCATCAGCTGCACTAGAACTGGAATCTTGGATTCTAACACGATATTTGAATTTAATAGGGAGTATGCTTTGCAAACAATGATACAGTGAAATTTTCCTAGGTTCGTGATAATCATGATTATGAGATTTAAACTCAAGGAAATTCTAGTCTGCTTATTTATGTTTATCGGATCACCATGGCTGTGCATTGCAGGTGGCCTTGACGTTGGTTCAAGTATCAGTTTGAATTTGGATGAACCCGAAGCGGATACGATAAATACGTATCGCCTCAAGCAGCTTATCAAACGCGACATACAAGGTTTGACAAAGCCAGGTTGGCATGCACATTATGCCCATGTCATCGTTAAAATGGTCGAGAATTATGAGGATAATGGTCTCATAGTGCGCGATTATTATGAATGGGATTCACTGATTAATGAGGCTTTGTTAAGTTTCCGAACTTCCCAAAATGAAACCCGTCCTCATATGGCTTACATAGTCAATGACCCAGAGGTGAATATCATTTCAACGGAGGGAGGATTGATCCTAATAAATGTTGGCCTGCTTGCCGAGATTGAGGATTACAATGAATTAAGAATGCTCTTAGCTCATGAGTTAGGACACGTACATTATCATCACCCCTTTTTAAGCTATGTGAGAAATGAACAGCAAGAAAATCTTGCGACCGCAGGCACTGTCATGCTCGTTGCTGCCGGTGGTTTGGTGGCGGGAGCGATGTTCGGGGTTGGTTTTGCATCGGGTATTGGCTTTCTATTAAACAGAGACGAAACCTATCGAAAATTGACAGGATTTCTCGCTGATGAGGAAAGCCGGGCTGATGCACATATGAAAAAGCTAATGAGTGAGTCAGAATATAAGTTGGAGCATGGATTAGAAATTTTACCTCGAATCGACCATGAATTGCAGCGAATGGCCATTATTCATGGACGCGCATTTAACTTACCTACATTCGGTGGTGCTCATGTAAATTTAAATGACAGATATGAAGAGTTAAGTTCCAGTTTGATTAATGATGCATCGAACCAAGATGCAGTAATTCGAAAAATTCAAGTTCAAACAAGACGGGATAGGGTCAGAGCCTACAGCGAATTATCGCAATTCAAACAAGCCATCGTAACAGGGTGGCGATATTTAATCACAAACGAAAATGATGAGTTGATTAAAAAAGAAATGTTGGATGCATTACAAAATTTGAAATCCATCGATGGGTATGATTACATGAATGGAAAAGTATTAATTGACGGATACAAAGTCAGTGAGACTGTGCGTTCGGAAATTGAAAATTCGGCTCTATATACAGGCGAAACTTACAACCATATTCATAGCTTTTTGCAGATTGATGACTTGAAGGAAAGTCCGTTTTCTGTGGATGTGTCCTATAGAGATTTGGAGCAAAAACTATTGCTGGATCTCAATTTGATTAAGCCAATCGACTTTGAATTTGAAAAGGCTTGCCGACTTGGTTTGCCAGAGAAATCCGTTCGAGAGGATTACAAGAAGTCTGGAGAAACGTATTTAGATTTTGTGGAGTATTTGGATGCGCCAAATGCCTTGAGCTATGATAAATACATCGCTGTACCATTGAATCTTTATCTTGATAATTCAAAAGGAAAAATCAAGAGTTATGATGAGGTAATGACCATGACAGATTGGACAATTTGGGAAAAGGAAGTGGACAACTATCTCCCAGGATTTAAAGTGGTGTCACTGAATGGAATCAAGACCATGGACTCTTTAGCACATAGGGAATTTCAACTGTTGCGGCAAATGGCTGAAATTACTTACAACCTAAAGGATACAGAACAAGATGTGTGGACAGTGCACCCTGCTCTTTCAAATTTCTTTGTGAAACAACGGATTGGACACTTGATATTGGTAAAGTTTGAGGAGTTTAATTCCAAATCATACATTGAGCTGACATATGTAGATGTCCGAACGAATCGCGTAGCCAATATAAAACGTGTTGACCCTGTGAAGAAAAAGCAAACAGAAGACTATGTGAGTGAGCGATTAGCTGAATATTTCCAGCAAACTATTGAAACTGATTTTGCTAAAGAGGTCTATAATACAAGGACAAATTAGGCTTTTTGAATCTTCTTCTTTAAGAAGCCAATTGGCGGATGTACTTGGGGTGCTACTCGTTTTTTTGGTGTTTAACCAATATTGCATTTCGATCTCATCCGGAGATAATTATCGTGTTTATCAAGATTTTACAATGGTTCTTGGCAGACCCACAATAGTGTTCCTTCTTGCATCGGTTGTCGCACTCACTTTTTTTTGGAAATCTGCCAATCTGTTCTGGACATCCATTCCGAAATACATTCGAGTTTCAATATCAATTCTCACTCTGCTGGTTTCTTGGAATTATGTGTTCTACGATTACAACTACTTTATGAATGAATGGCATAGGGTTGACCGGTTACTCATAGCTGCGTTGGCAATTCTCAGCCTTAGATATCCATTGTTCCTGTTTCCGTTGATCGCTGAAATTTATCTAGTCGATTATCAGTTTAATTTTCCTTTGGGTGGTTCAAAATTGCTAGACAAGTCTATGCCATTGGAAATGCTGAAGATGTTTGCCTCATGGTTTGTGATAGTCGCAATATTTCAATCGAAAAAAGCCATTGACTTCAAAGCTGAACACTTTGTTCCTCATGTTTTTCTCTTTGTATGGATTTTTTTATTTCCACAGCGGATTGCAGAAAATCGTGGTCAGTGGCAGCCTCTGGGGTTGGCCTTTTGAGAATGAGATAATCTATAATTTGCTTGCCATACGGGATAGGGGATGGCTTCAAAATGCTCCGCAATGGTTGGTCGATTTTCATTTTGACTACTTTCTTGCATTTGGAACTGTCGGACAGGTGTTGGTTTTGATAACAGAATTGGCGGCAATATTTGTCTTATGGTCAAAACGCTTGGCTAAGTGGTTGTTTCTCGGAATATTCATTCTACATTTTCATGTCTTTGTATTGAATGGTGCACTTTTTTGGTTGTGGGGCACAGTAGGTGCTTTCCTTATTTATGCTTTGTTAAAAATGAAGGTGGATGTTTTTTCAAAACGTAACTTTTTGATTTCCATCCCTCTAATGATTGTATTTGTTTTTGCGCTGCAGGTTTCTAAACTGGGGTGGTACGATTCACGCCTCGATAACTTTTTCGAGTTGGAGGCGGAGCTATATAAGGGTGAGAAAGAAATGGTGAGTCTAAATACCATGAAGCCTTATACATTGCACTTTCAGTATGGAAATTTTCTTTCTGTAGTGGACTATAAGAATATTTATTCAGGGTTTTTGATGTTGAACAAGTCAGATTTTGAGGCGTTGGCTGGTGTCGATTCTTCTGGTGCAATGGAATTGATTGAATCCAAAGGCGTGAATGTTTACCGACCTGAAATGCGTCAGGAGTTATCAAATATTTTGGATTCGTTTTTGGTAAACTCTGGTCCTCAAGAGAATGAGTGGTTAAACTATTTTCAACCGCCACCATATTGGAATGCACACTACACGGATACACTGGCTGAAGTTAAAGGGCCGGAAACAGTGGGGATCACGGTTTACCATAGTTGTGTATTGAGGGATCGTTCTGGAGGTAGAACTCTTTTATGGAAACGACCTGTGATTACAAGAGAAAAAAATGAATTCGGAGAGTTGATTTATAAATAAGTTGTCTCTTCGCGAGGTTATGGAAAACTATTACGAAAAGGTAGGTCAGTATTATGACAAGGATGTAGAACTCGGCTTTGAAAATCGAGCCGATACGAACACGAGCTTACAGCGAATTCGGGATGATTTTCGCACCTATGTGGCCAAACAATCTTTTTCAACCGCTTTAGAAATTGGCTGCGGACCCGGGTTGGACGCAGAATGGTTTGGCAGTCAGTTTCCTGATAAGAAATTATGCGCCATTGACGTGTCAGCTGAAATGGTGAAAAGTGCCACAAAACGTACAATGAGTTTAAATAATGTTGGAGTTAAGCAAGCAACGGAGCATGATTTGGTAGATTTAGAAAACCGGCCATTCGATCTTTGCTACGTCTTTTTTGGTGCGCTAAACACTGTGGATAGCCTTCCAGTTGCGGCCGAAAAGATATACGACTCGATGACGCCAGGAGGTATCGCTGTATTGACGTTTGTCAATAAATGGTATTTGAGGGAGTTATTGGTCAACTTGCTGAAATTGAGAATTCGAGTGGCATTTTCAAGAATCAGAAAAGTGTGGGTTGGATATTCCCCAACACGTTTTTTAGCATCAAAATGTTATACACCATCGACAATCAGAAAGAGCTTCCGTTCGTTCAATGAACTAGATCACCAAGGCTACAGTATTCTTTTCCCAGCTTGGTACAATCAACATAAATTCAAAGGACAGGAGGACAAAGCAAATAGACTGTGGGAATTAGACAAGAAACTAAACAAGACACCTTTTTGGAAATACGGTGAATACACCTTATTTGTCTTTCAAAAACCTTTGAGTTAATTCATGGAGTCTTGTTTTAAAGGTGTCCTCTGATTCAGAGAGAACTTCGAAGGATGAGCCCAAAACAATGTTCGCCTTAAAAGCCTCCTGTATGGCTTGCTCGTAATATGCTGTGTTGTTGTCAAGTTCACATTTTAGCTTAGTTGCCATGAATTGGGCAAATTCCAATTGTGTGTATTGTCCTTCTCCAAACAAATTTCGGATTCCTTGTGTGTCGCCATCGGTTGCTATTTGAACCGTAGTTTTCGCCAAAGATTCCAATGTTATGAATTGCATTATGTTTTGACCATTTCCAAACAAAGGAATGGTTCCTTCTTGGCGGAAATGATTTACATAAATCCATTGGAACCAAGAAGCATCACCAAGTACCCACGGAACACGAATCATGATATGCTTATTGTTCTTTTTTGCGATCGCTTTGAGGATTGGTGATTCACTCTCAAGATACTGTCTGGCATAGCTTATCGGACGCACCGGGCTATTTTCAAAATGTGGCTCACCGTGCTTAGATTCACCATACATCAGGCTACCCGATATGTAGATTAATTTACAATTAGGGGCATGCTTTTCCAGTCTTCGGATCAATGATTTATTTAAATAAGCGCCTCGAAATCCAGCGATTACTCGTCCTAGCATCCGCCATTTAGGAATTGTGGGTCGAGCTAAGTGAAAGATGAATTCAGGTTGAAATTGTTTGAGTCGCTCTGCTGAAATTGTTGAAATACCGCCTGACCATTTTTCGAGTTTTTGATGCCGATCGGCTAAGGGAGTTTTATTTATCACAGCTCGTATTTCAACTACTTGGACTTGTGTCAACTCGTCAAGAATGGCCTTACCGATAAACCCTGCTCCGCCAGTTACGATAGCCTTCACGCGTAGACATTCTTTTCCATTCCGTCCTCTTTTTCCATAGCCTCTAGAATGCGCTTCTGAAAATCGTGTGGATGATTTTTTGAAATGTGAATTCGAGTCATGATTGCTTGATCATATTCTTGATCACTCAAGTTCAAGGGCGCGAATTTTTTTCGCCATTTCCAGTCTGTGAGCCTCATAAGCCATTGGTTGATTAGGCGAGGAAAAAACAGGTTGAACAGTGCTTCGAGGAGCTTTTTACCTAATGCTGTGTGTTTTATTTCAGCCACACTGGCCAGTGGCTTACCCTCGTGATTAGGTAAGTACTTTGTTGTCCAAGGGTTTGAATTCTTAAGCTCCTCGTAGGTGTTGTTTCCAAAGCAAGGGATTAGAGTTTGTAACTCCAATGCCGTGTAGAAATTCTCAAAGGGGAGCCTCAGATTTGCATCATCCACAAAATAATTCATGCAGAAGAAGTTTTCATGGCCCGTTATGAAGGTCAATTTTTTAAACAAATGGAGCAGCGTTCTGCAAATCCAAAGTCTCTCGCTAGCTGTTACAATGAAAAAATCTAGATCGGCATCTTCTCCGGACGATAGTTTAGATACTGATCCTGAAATGGAAACTGATCGTACAAATGGAAATCGAGCGATTATGCGAGAATAACCTCTACTTTTTTTTATCAAATCTAGTGCTCGCTCTTGTTTTCCAATTCTTAGTTTAGTGAAGTCTTGATCTTCATTTCGCTGGATAAAGCCGCCAATAATCTTAATCTCTCCCAATTCAGCCATCGTTTGAATATTACGATTCAATTCATCCTGCGCACACTCTACACCTAGAAATTGATAAAGTTCGACCTTTGTCAATGGATGTTTGAAAAGCGCAAAATACCTGAGTATATGGAGGATTTCCTCTTTCAATTTTTCCAGTTTACGGATTCTTTCAACGTTCGAATCATGATCTTTAAATCGCCTAGAAAATTCCATGTATAAACATATTCAATATCATGTTGAACACGCTTTTCTAAGTGTTCCATGTCTTCGACACTTCCATAATAGCCATTGACCTGCGCCAGACCGGTAATTCCGGGTCGAACCGCATGACGTAAGTGATAATTCGGGATTCGCGACTCAAAATCTTTGGTATCGCTCAGCATATGAGGCCGCGGACCAACCAAGCTCATTTGCCCCAGCAACACATTAACTAATTGTGGCAGTTCATCGATATGCGATCGCCTCAAGAGCATACCAAATTTTGAAATGTGCATTTCATCAGATCCGCCCTTTTCAATTCGGCACATCGTTCTGATTTTATAACAATGAAATGGATTCCTTTTAAGGCCTGTTCGCTCTTGCACGAAGAATATTCCTCCTTTTGAATCGATCAATACGAGTAACGCGATAACAGGAAATAAGGTGGGTGTCAGCACTATTAAAAGCACTAGACTTACAAGCAAGTCCATAGCACGTTTTAGCATAATGGAGGCCTTACTATGCACAATGGGTTTGTACGCGACCATTATAGGTGCCGCGCTTCCCTCCTCAAGAATATGTTTGGCTTTAAGAAAAGCCCTAGATGAAGTTTGCATGTAAAGTCTAATCGATAGAATCTGTTTTAAATAAAGCACTGGCAAGAAAAGTGAAAAGTACTAATCCTTGTTCACGTTCCCAAAAACTCTCCGTGAACATGAAAATTGTGCACACAATTACCATAGACCCAAAAAGGGGGTTATGGTAAGCTCTAACTATGAGACTAGAGAATAAGATAAGCAAAAAAGTTAATCCAATAATGCCTGTAGCCACCAATGTCTCGATCCACTGATTGTGATAATTATATGCTAAAAGACCTCTATCTCCCAATTCAGGATTTCCAGTGTACATATTATGAGCTTTATAACGCTCATCGAGTTTCGATTTGCTCAAAGCTGGTCCAACGCCTAAAATCCACGCATCCTCTTTTTGTAGAACCTCAAAACCGAGTCTCACCTGAATTAATCGAAGGGTGAGTCCATTAAAACTCGAGTCATGTTCATATTGATCCTGCACGATCACTGTCATATTAGTGTCTAAAAGTGAAGTCGTTCGTATTAATACGGGTATTAAGAGCAATCCTGCTATGATTAACAATGCCATTTGTTTCCAGTGAAATTTTTGATGCTCTCGATTCTTGAACCATTTGAAAGCTAGGATGGCACCCCCCAATACCACGAAGAGCTTTGATGCGCTTATTAAAAGCAAAATGGCTAAGGCCATTTTAATTTTCCCGTGAGTCGATTTAGAAAAGGGTAGATCTCGATCTGGAATGGGCCAGGCAATTGCAATGACGATGAACCAGCTATAATAGATAGCGCTGATTTTAACGGGAGCGGTGAAGGCATGATAAAAAAATTGATGCCAATCGAGGGTTTGAAGAAATGCTGCGGTAGACCCAATAAACATGATTATACCTGATGTGAAAATTCCAGCCAAAAGCCACAGATAAACTTTAATATGAATATCCTTCCAACTTAATCGCGACAGCAACCAAATGAGCGGAATGAAAAGTAGGGGTAGCTTTTTTTCAAATCTTGGCCAAGCTTCTGAATGGTCCATATGTTGGACGAATCCATAGAAATAAATGAGAAAGATGGATAGAAGGATGGTTAAACCAAATGTTCCTCTCTTCCAGTTGATTGTTGGTTTGTCGCGTATGAATTGAGATGCCAAAACTGCAGCACCCAATAGGATCAGGGCATAGCTTGAAAGGGGACGATAGAATATCAATATAAATAGCACTAAACCCCATAAATGCGGCAATATGGAAGCCACTTTAGACCAATTCATACATGGCGGATTCGTAGGCATCAACAATTTGTTCCCATTGGTACTGCAATTTGATTTTTGAATTCGTTTGTACTAATCGGTCCTCGATATCCTCTGCGTTTTTTGAGAAGATTTCATCTAATTCTTTTTCGGTTTTGAAATAGGTTCCATCTTCACCCAAAACGGATCGATTAAACCCATTATCATGTGCAATGATCTTTTTGCAACTGGTCATAGCCTCCAATAGTGATGGGTTTGTGCCGCCTACAGTGTGACCATGGATATAGAATTGACAGTTACTTCTCAAAACGTTTAGGTCGGTCGCATTATAAATTCCTTGGGTGAAGAGCACGACATCACTTTGGAATGTATCAACCATTTGTTGTCCAAATTTGTTGGAGGTATTTCCCAAAATGACCAATTTCCGTTCGGTTTCATTTTGCGAATGAGCTTTTAAAATGGTCTCAACCGAATTTTCCGGTTCCATTCTGCAAATCACTAAGTCATATTTGTTTGAAGCCAGCCCAAATCGATTCAAGACATCAGAATTGTTTAAATGCTTTTCTGGCAGTGCTGCTCCATAAGTGATGCATTTTACGATGTTGGATGGGTATTTGGTTTTTAAGTAATCTTCAATCCCTTCATTGTCTGCAATCAGCATGTCTGCGCCTTTTGTCGCCCATTTCTCGGCAAATCGAAGGAAGTATTTTGTGGCTGAACTGTATTTGGATCTCAGGAATTCTAGCCCATCCATATTGACAAGATGTTTCGCCTTTTTAGGCCATAGCCAATGCCAAATGGAACTGCTGGTGTATCCAAATTGCACAATTACATCATACCGCTGCTTTCGAGCATGAAGAATACAATTCAAGTCATAGATAAATTGACCTATTGTTCCCAATCGATGTTCTGGGTCGTTGCAATAAACCAATTTTACGCCATTCCAAGTGTTGGTTTTTTGAGTGTGGTTCAAGCTGCAATATACAGTGATGTCATGGTCTTTTTTTGCCAGTCCTTGACTCAAAAATTCAGCGCACTGCTCAAATCCACCATAATTGTTCGGAATACCTCTCGTTCCGAGAAAGGCTATTTTTAATGACTTCTTCACCCGATAATTTCTTGATAAGCTGAGATTGTTTTTTTAGCGGTTTGACGCCAATTATACTCGCTTTTGATACGCTCAAACATACTTTCTGTATAGTCACTTTCAAGTGCCAAAACAATTGCTTTTCGGATGCTTGCCACGTCCCCCGGTTTGCAAAACTTAGCGACTCCGTCAAAATAGTCTTTGGTGTCGCCATTTTCTGAAACCACCAGCTTACATCCGCAAGCTGCTGCCTCTAATGAGGTGAGGCCAGTTGTTTCAAACCAGCTGGGAAGAACGTGCAATATAGATTCATTGTACAATCGACTTAATTCTTTCTGATCCACAAAATCCATGAATCGCACTCGATCATGAGCAATTTCCTTGCACAGTTTCAAGTAGTCTGCATTATTAGGGCTGGGCTTTCCTACAATTAAGACGTCAAAATCTAAATCTCGCGTGGCTTCAATCAGTCGATGTTGGTTTTTTCTACCCTCTATTTGACCCACACAAATGATTTGCTTCGAATTTCGATTCACATTAGGTTGAACATTGAATACTTCCGTGTTGATTGCATTAGGAATTACACGATGGTTGAAGGAAATGTTTAAGTCTTGTGCTACTCTCTGGGCTTCACTATCGGAATTTGGTAAGAGCATAGAAGCTGAGCTAACTGCTTTTTTCATAGCTCGCTTATGACCCAGAATGTAGCGCTTAGACATCAATTTGTCTTGACCGTGGAAGGTCCGGTAGATGGTTTTGAAATACTCCGCACCGAATTTGCCCAAACCGATAGCGATGATTTTGGCTAGACCACGTCTTTCCTTTTGATCAAATTCTGAGTAGTCCACATAGATCGGGGAGATCACGCTTGGTCCTTGAGCCTGCGCTTGGTGGAACAGAATATCTGCAGGCCGAATAAGGTTGAAAAAGTGAAATAGGTCATATTTTTCGTAGTCAATCCTATCATTAGATAACAAAATGTCCACTTCTAAGCCGAGTGCTCGCAGGTGTTCCGCGGTTTGCTCCACTTGAGTTGTGTCACCTCCACGCACTTCAAATAATGTCGAACGGCTGATGAATGCTACTCTCATTTTTCGACTCTGCTTGAGAAGTGAATATCCAATTCCGGAAACCGAACAAATAATGCAGCTCCCCATACCATAATTTCAGCCGTGCTGACTAGATAGCTGCCAGTGAATTGATAAATGAACACAAATAGGAAAAGGCTCAGATTAAATGCATTGCCAAATAGGCGTAGTCTGAAGAATAAATATATTTCTAGGGCTATTTTGGCTCCAAGCCCTATTAATCCATAGGTAGCAAGCATTTCACCCATTGAATTTGGGATTCGCACAATCTCCGCAAACTCGCCTTCGTATTGGTAAAAATTCACGATCAGGTCATGGCCGAATACTTTGATCTGTCCAAGTCCAACACCAAACCAGATGCTCTTTGAATTTGCTAAGTCAAATGCGAACATGAACGATTCGAAAAGTCTTCCTTTGGCCGAGGTATCATTTCCAGAGAAAATGTTGTTCAGTCTGCTAAAAATGGGGTTGTCAGGATATAAAACCAAAAGACTGGCAACAAGTATCGCAGCAAAGGCACTCCCATAAAGGATGGTTTTCCTGAAACTTTTCACTTCAGATAATGGAGTCCAATAAATCAAAATGGATAAGAAAACAGTCAATCCTAAAGCGCCAATTACTCCGAATGAAAGTGATAAGATGATTGGAAGTATGATGGCGATTCCGATAAGCATCCATCGTTTTTCTAAACCGAGCAGGATTCGCCAAAAGAAATAAAGAAAAATAGGGGCGAAGAGAAAGGCGTAGTAGGCGGCCTCATAAGTGAATAGCTTAAGCCTTGGAAAGGATGCAATTCCCGGGGAAATGGGTACTTCATACCAAAGCACTTGCCGACCAATGGTAAAGGGCACAACCAAGATGGCTAGAATTACGAAGAGTGTATTCCATTTTAAAATTCCGTTGAATAAGGCACTCGGATTGTTCTGATGTTCAAGCCATTTCCAAAACGTAATGGCGAACGTAATGGTAGAAAGGAATAGACCAGAACTGACCAGTAGTTCTTTCAGTTGAGCTCCATTTGACCAATGAAATGCATCGAAAAGTAAAATGATTAAAAAGCTGACTATCCAATAGCCGAGCGCTTTCCATTTCCATATCCAATAAATAAAAAATGGTGTGAGTGTGGCAGTGTAGAGTAAACCATGCGGCAGTAAAAATGCATTGAAGAAATAAATCAACAACACAATTGGCATTTGCTTGCTCCAACTCATTCTAGCAAGAGCTTTATATCTACTCGTGAATACCGGATGTATCCCATATAGGTGGATACAATAGTTATCAATCCTAACAATAGTTGTATTGCCAAATCTTCAAGATACAATGCACCAAAAAGCGCGAAACAGGGGATTAATAACACGACCGCTTCGAAAAGTAGATTTGTTTTGAGAACCTTGTCATTAATGATACCCATTTCCAATGGCATCATAACCATCATGGCAGCAATTTGTCCCCAAATTAGTGCCGTGGCCGATCTTTCGAAGTAGAAGAAAACGAGCATGGTGACTATTCCAAAGGCTTTATAGCCAACTTCTAAGGAGGTGATAAGTTTCAATTCAGAGATTCCATTCAAAAAGAATTTAGGTGCAATTGTGAGGATGTAAAAGATTTCGAATAGAATGAATAGCTCAATAAATACGATCACAGATGCGAATTTTTCTTGTCCTAACCAAAGTTCAAAGAGTGGTTCTCTAATGAGGTAAAGCACTGTGAGTCCAACAAGAGAAATGATCACAAGTGCTGATCGTACTGAAAAATACAAAGGTTTTGGATCACCTTTTTCTTTCATAATTCTAGAAACCGCGGGGAATATCCAACCAACCATTGCTTCAAGCATAATATGTAGATGATTAGCAATCATGGACGCAATACTATAGTAACCAACAATGTCGGTTCCCAAGGCAAAAGCTACTATTAATCTATCCAATTGAAAGCTCATGAGCGAGACAATGGTCTGAAGCCAACTCCAAAATCCAAAGTGTCTTAATCGGGAGAAGATAAGTGAGTCAAAAGCGGTAGACCATTGGTAATCCACTAAGTATCGCTTACTCCAAACAAATTGACTCAAAACTAAGATAGCGTTTGTGACTAGACTGATGGCAATGACTTCCGCTAATCCGTATCCAGACATCAGTGCAATAGCTTGTCCCACCAACATTGTGATTTTCTGAGCCATATTGAATTTAGCCGCAGTGTCGTATTCTTCAAATCCCTTATAAAATCCCATGAATAGTTGTTCGTAGAATTTAACACCGATGAGCGCACTTGTCAGTATGAAGGAGGTTTTAAGGTCTGCTGCGTCCACAATGCCATCCCATTCAAAAAGTCTTTCTGGAGTGACAAGCAAGATTAAGAGAGTTGAAGCTAGCACTCCCATAGCCAAGAGGTTCGTGAAGTTTAAGGAAGAGTTGTAGTACCTGTTTAGTCTTTGTGGATCGTTTTTTCCGCGAGCTTCTGCCACATACATGGCAATCGATAGTCCCATACCAAAATGCAGCACATGGACGCTGATAAAAACGATGGAATTAAGCAGCATCCATGAACCAAACAAATGCTCGCCTAGTGAATTCATAAAGAATGGCGTCATTGACAAGAATCCCAAGGGATAAATCAAGGTGTTGGCGAGGTTCCAAATGGAGTTTCGAATATTTCTAGATTGTTTCAATACCATATCGCGCGAGTGCAATGTGAAGTTTTTGCACTTTTAGCCATCCATTGCGAAGCAAGGAAGCAAGCAAATGTAGATTTATCCGAGATGAGTAATTCAGATTTCACACCCAACGAGGACGAAGGAAAAGAGGCTTGGGAAAGCCTAAAGTCTCAATTATTCGAATTGAAAGGTTTTTTTGTTGCCATGACAAAAAGCGTTCTCGTTTTCCTTATGAAAAACATTCTCCTTTTGATCGCTTTGCCAATCATTTTTGGTGGCGCAACATGGTTTTGGTATAGTTCTGTAACAGAGTCATACCAAGCAAGCATGACGGTGAGCTATGTTCACCTGGAAAAGAAGATCTATGCAGACATGATCATTAAGGTGAATCAATCCATTGAGAGTGGAATGGTGGACAAAATGCCCGGTTTTGGTGATTTGCAAGAAGAAGCCTTAGCCTCTGTTAGATCCATTAAAGCCTTCAATTTGAAAGGGGAAGACTTAACAATGGATCTGAGCGTAGAACGGGTGCCCTTTGACCTCATCGTTGAGGTAAATGATCTGACATTCTTAGCGGACTTGGAAGGCGCACTGGTCGATTATTTAGATAGTCCCAAGTTTGTTCAAGATCGACTGACTTTCAACAGGGCTAGTGCTTCGCGTCAAATAGATTTTTACAAGAAGCAGGTAGAAACTTTTCAAAAATTAATAGACGCAAATGCAGGTGAGGAAGAAACTGAGGACTTGAAATCGGTAGTGGAGCAATGGAATCAAGCGAATCTTAAACTATCTGATGCTCAGGGTCAATTAGCTTTCAATAGCAATATTGAAGTTCTGCATGGATTGCTAGCGGGCAGCGCACAACAGTCAAAATTAGGCACAAAAAGAGCAAAGATGGCTCTCGCCTTCGGGCTCGTTTTAGCGATTATTATTAGCTTGTTCAGACCTTACTCCATAAAGGATTAATCCCCCGCTACTCATTGGCGTTAGTACAAGAGAAATTGAGGGTTGAGTATTCATTGATGGATCACTTTTTAGAAATGGCCTCAGCAACTAGTCGCCCCGTTTTCATGCTTGCGTTAATGCTGCCGTTTAACTGAAAATCTCCACAAGCGTAGAGCCCTTTTCGGATTTCATATTGATCAGGTGTTAAGTGATTGCTTACACTTTGTTGATTCGGCAGGGCATATTGAATTTCCCTGGTATGCAAATGCTCCCAATCTTGAGTTGAAGATCCAAACCAAGGTGTTAATTCTTGTCTCACAGAGTCAATTATTCTTTTTGAGTGCAGGGTAGACTGTCCAGTAATCGAAATTGAAATGAGGTTTCTAGCATCGGGCGAATACCCAGGGGCTACCTTACTGATATTGCAAATATTATTGCAAAGTCTCTTTGGGCTAGTATTAAGAGCGATCAGAGGCTTTTTAATGGGATCTTCCTTGGAGACGAAGTGCAGGTGCGTGGTGCTCTGGTGTTCGGTTTTAGTTTCTGCGATGTCGTGGATCAAACCGGTTGCCTCAGTAGCCACTATGATATGAGGCGCACTGAACTTTGAACCATCTTTCAAGTAAACGTCCTGCCCATCAATTTTCTCAACACAAGCGCCTGTAATAATGGATTTTTCAGGCAATGGTTTCGCTAATTGTTTCGGAATCTCTTCCATACCCACATTGGGCACGGCAGTATCCGCCTCACTGAACATTTTGAACACAAAATCAAACATTCTGCGACTCGTCTGCAGATCTTTTTCTAAGAAAATTCCAGCGAAGAATGGTTGGAAAAAGTTTTGGATCATCTCATCGCTAAATCCATATTCATGAGACAAAGCATCAATCGTGGATATTTCCTTTTGAGTGAATATTTCATCAATTGACATGTTCGTCAATCGATTCTTCAGGTTCCATGTTTTGAACTTGTCTTGGAGGTTTCCAGCTTTTGAAAAAATGGTCGGGAATAAACTTGAAATCTCGCGAAGTGGATCGCCTAATAGATCTTTGCTGCCATCGGGATATAGCAACATGGCTCCTGGATCGAAGGAACGGAGGTTCAGTTTTTTGTAATCCAACCAACGTTTGGCCTCAGGATACGCGGTTAGTAACACCTGAAAGCCATAATCAAGTCGGAATCCATCAATGACGTCTGTCTTTATACGACCGCCAATTCGATCACTAGCTTCAAGCAGGGTGAAGTCTATGTTGAGCTCTTGAAGTTTCCTAGCTGCGGTGAGTCCTGAAAGTCCGCCTCCTACAATGATTACACTGGAGTTCATGTGATGTGGTTTAGATTATTTCATAACCAATACGACCATCATAAAGTTTAACTAAATGTGCAGATAGACTGATTTTCGATTCATGCAATGCTTTTTTTAACCCTGTAAAAAGCGTTTTGACAATGACGTCAACACTCTTCAATAATCCCGAACAACGTTTGATTCTTGCCTTTTTCAATGGCCCAGCCGATATTGCCATAGTCGAAATGCCAATACTCTTTTAAATCACACACAAAATCTTCGGCCTCGAAAAGACCAATGAGCAAGGCTCTGTTTTTTTGAGCGAGTTCACTGACATCGGGATGATATGGATAACATTCTCTGCCGAGTCGGATGTCATATCCTTCGTTGGTTCCAAAATCCAAAATCCGATTGGTTTTCCGATTCAAAATCAGCGCGTCCAAGGCACCGCCCGTGGAATGAGTAGATGTTTTTTCAGATACTACGTAGTTGGAAACGATATCATGGATTTTAGCAACCGATGCTTCAGGATGCCTGCGCTGCATAAGCAGCACTGTTGTGTCCCATAGTAATTTTTGATGAGCAAAAGATCGCCAAACTGATCGGATAACCAATCGCTTATCATCTTGCTCCAATTTTGCGCTGATTCTGCTGATTTTCTTTACCAATTCTTCACGAACGAGGTATCGATACCCTTCTAGAACGGAAGGCTCATAAACCAAATCGAAGCCTATCTCAAGCAAGCTAACCAGTTTAGAACCGATGTCCTTGATCTTGATTGTTTCACCGAGCCTGTAGTGCTCGATTTCGCTTGATTCCACGAGATCACAATATTCCTTCGCGTTCATATATTGAATTGAATGTTTTTTGCACGTATGGTGATGTCATGGCTGCGAGTAGCGATGCATAATTGAGGTTGAATCTCAGTTCATCACCTACCTTCAGATGGGTGTTTTTTGGGTCTATAACGGTGTGATCGCTGCTCGAGCCAAGAATGTTAATGTCATTTTCTGGAGCCAAACCAGATACGTCCACATCCTGCATTCCAGATGCAAGTATGGCGCGTTGCATGTTTCCTTGATCCTTAAAAATCGGGGTGTGTGAAAAAGCATTTTGTGCCTGAATTCCATACGGAATTGAAGGCTTTGTTTTTAATTCACTGACCTCACTTACAAAACTGAACGCATCAGTATGCAAATTCGGAATGCGTTGCCTATACAGAGGTTCTACTCCAAGGAAAATGGATTCACCGATGCGAAGCTGGTTTATTCTTCCAATGTGCTTTGTTGTCTTGAACCAGTCATAATTAGCGGAATTTCCACCGGAAATGTATTCAAGATGGAGATGGAATTTAGTTTCGATTTCATCGGCAAGTTGACTTAGCCTATCCATTTTCTTATCAGTTGGTTCAATGCCTCCAAAGCAGGCCAAGTTTGTACCCAATCCAACAAGTTTAATACTGGATAATTTCAGAATTTCTCGCACAGTCGCATCTAGGTCTTCGGGCATAATTCCTTCGCGTAGATCACCCAATTCAATCATCAATATGATTTGATGCATTTTGCCTAGCATTTTGGCCTGTTTCGCCAATTCGTCAATAACTACCAATTCCGAGTTATGGCTGATGTCGGCATAGATTACGATTTCGCTTGCCTGACTAAGAAGTGGAGTGCCAATGAGCAAAAGTTCGGCATCAATCTGCCCTGATCTAAACCGTTTCAGGTTGGCAATTTTAGAGTCTGCCAGCATGGTAATGCCCGCTTCGGTTAGCGTCCTCGCGATGGATAAGTTGCCGCAAATCACTTTTGTGACAGCACAAATGGAAATGTTTTTGGAATGGTATAGCTCAGCGAGCGCCTGGGCGTTGTCTTTAATTTTGGTTAAGTCGACCTCTATTCTTGGGGTAGGCATAACAGTGGCTCGATGCTGATCAAATCTGGAAATACTTCGTAGAGTTTCTTGATCAACTTACTGCAATCATTTTTTAATACATCCGTGGTGGGTAGTCCATATTTTATCTCGTATTCTAACGACACTTTTTCTACTTCACTATCTGTCATGCCTTCATGGTTGATGGTGATGCCAATGACTTTTGCACCACTGAATATCTCGAGCATTTCTATCTCATTTTCCAAAGTAGGCATAGGAATATTAGGGAAATCACATCGAGTTTTTCTCATCGGTGGATGCTGCAGGATAATGGCCTTGGGCATGGCACCTCGCAGTATGGCGCTGGATGAGGTAAATGCAGGATGACTCAGTGAGCCTTGTCCTTCCACCACAATGATGTCGGGATTTTCCTTCAATGATTCGAGGATGGCATTCTCTACTTCGCCAGTGGCAAATCCAGAGCTAAGCATGTCTATCGCTATTCCATACTTTGAACCTTGTAAAATTCCTGTTTGTCCGGTAGTGATGAAGACTGCATTGAGTCCTTCGGCTTGTAAGGCTTGCGCTAGTTTGAGCGCTGTGGTTCTTTTTCCGACAGCGCAATCCGTCCCAGAAACGGTAATAACAGGAGTTTCAACCTCGCGTATTTTTCCAGTAAAGCTGTGGAGGTTTTCGCGCGCAGGTGGTTTCCTTACGTCCAATATTGTCACGCCATATTTTTTCGCCAATTCCGCGCTGGTTGGGTCATCCGATATGAACTCGGGCAATCCCATCACGATGTTCATACCCGCCTTGATGGCCGTATGAATCACTTCTTTTTCGGAGTGACTTAAGAGGGGCTCAAGGGGAGCAATGCCATAGATGAAATAGTCAGGAACTTGATTTAAAATACCAATGGCTTTCTCCAACGTAGCGAAAACTGGAATTCCGTTGATGATGCCATCCAAGTGTTCTCCAGCGTCTAGTCCAGATTTGGTGCTGTCAATGATGCCAACAATATTGTACTTAGCACTGTGCCTAACCAGTCCGTTAGCCACCTTACCATCCAATTTTCCAAATTCATTTTCGCTGTAAACAAGCGCGGTTTCTTTCATGTGTTTTGTTTAACCTTCTACTATTTCACGTTCAAAAAGCGCTATCTCGCTTTTTTCGGGTTGGTTTTGGAACTTGCAGTAATAAATGCGGTTCACATATCGTCTGACCACCAATGGAATTTCCGGATCCACTTTGGCAAATACTTTATCGCCAGCTTGGTATTTTGCTGGAGTGTTTCTATCGATGTTCATCATAATGTGTGGTTAATTGTATGTGCCCGATAGGGATGTTAGTCTTGTCTTAACTTGTCAGCACGTTTAGCCGCTTTTGCCGCTCTTTTTTCCTTCAAGTTTTTTTCAGGAGCAGTCTTTCCCGTTTTGGGCTTGCCTTCTTTTTCTTTGGACATGATGATTTGTTTTAAGGTGTGTGATCAAAACCGAGCGTTGCGGTTTTTTCCTCGTACGAATATGTATTCATTGGCTACAACGAGCATTACACAATTTCGTGGGATTGTTACATATATCCCATGTTTGACCGCTTTGAGCGGCCGATCCATCTTATAATATTGGAGTGATACTACTTTTTACTCACAACCTTCACTTCTTGAATAAAGTTTGACCAAATGATTTTTTGGCTATCAAAGTCATTTGGATAGGGCCCCGATACAAAATGAAGTTCGGTAGTGTTTTTCTCTGAATTCTCTCCAAGAAGCATTTTTTCCGTGTAATGAAATCCGTTGTAATCATAATCTATATGCAGATATATGTTTCCGAATAGGTTAGAAACGAATCCTGTTGCTTTCATTCCATCTCGTTCCACTTCAAGATGTACCCGAGATTCATCACTCCAATCGGCATTGAAAAAAGCCTGTTCGTTGAAGGTCTCGCCCAGAGATCGGGCATATTTAGTACGAATAAAGGCCTTCCATACTTCCTCTTTCGTTTTATTCATTTCTTCCGCTAAATAGACCATCGGTTTTGATCCTTCAGCTATTACTTCAGCGTCAGAAAGGAAAGTTACTTCTCCTACACGGGCGGTTCCGTTTCCACCGCTCGGAAATCGATAACCAACCACTGTGTCGTTCCCAATCACAGCCGCTTGAATCACAATTATCATCTCATTCAGCCCATTGTGTTGTGAGTAGATTCTGGCCAATCTGGGCAGAGTCATTTTTAATGGTTTCGCTTCAGGATATTCCGTTGGGTCAAAGTACATCAGTGAGGTCCCATTTCGGGTTTCTTCTTGAGTGGGCAGTCGATCGCTAATTGATATCAGTTTATCGAGATCTTGAATGTCCATAGGAGGAAATCCGCCAATTCAAGTCCGAAAAATAACGCTAAAATCTAAAAGGACAGCTACGCGCAACAGGGTAGTGACACTGATTAGAATTCAGATCATAAAAAAAGGGAAGCCAGAGCTCCCCTTTTTTTATGGTTGCATGTAAGATCTAGTAGTCCGTCAACGACTGTATCTCGATGATTTGATTTAGGGTTTTGCTAGGTCGCATCGCCTTGCTCACCAATTCCTCATCGGGTTGGTAATAGCCGCCAATGTTCAGTGCTGGGCCTTGTGCGCTGTTCAGTTCGTTGATAATTGCAGTTTCATTGTCGGCCAACGCTGCAAAGCAGGGTTCAAAGGATGCTCTAAGTCCTTTATCCTTGGTTTGTGTGGCCAAGGCTTCTGCCCAATACATCGCCAAGTAAAAATGGCTGCCTCGGTTGTCCAATTCGCCTACCTTTCTAGAAGGGCTTTTGTCGTTCAACAAAAACTTGCTGGTGGCTTGGTCCAAGCATTCTCCCATGATGACCGCCTGTGGGTTATCATAGGCATTGCCAATGTGCTCCAACGACACGGCCAAGGCTAAAAACTCGCCCAATGAATCCCAACGCAAGTGGTTTTCTTCCACAAATTGCTGCACGTGTTTTGGTGCAGATCCACCTGCACCCGTTTCAAACAGTCCACCGCCATTCATCAACGGCACTATGCTCAACATCTTAGCGCTGGTGCCTACTTCTAAAATAGGGAAGAGGTCGGTCAAATAATCTCTCAATACATTGCCAGTGACACTAATCGTGTCCTGTCCTTTTCGAATGCGCTCCAACGAGAATTGGGTCGCTTCCACAGGCGCCATGATCTGAATGTCTAATCCACTAGTGTCGTGGTCTTTCAAATAGGTATTCACTTTGGTGATCAACTGCGTATCGTGTGCTCGGTTTGCATCCAACCAGAAAATGGCAGGATTGCCTGTGGCTCTTGCTCTCTTTACGGCCAACTTCACCCAATCTTGGATGGGCGCGTCCTTGGCTTGACAAGCGCGGAAAATGTCTCCTTCTACTACGGCATGTTCCATCAGTGTGTTGCCTTTGGCATCCAGCACCAATACTTTGCCTGCAGTGGTCATTTCGAAGGTCTTATCGTGCGAACCGTATTCTTCGGCTTTTTGAGCCATCAATCCTACGTTGCTCACGCTGCCCATGGTCACCGGGTCAAGCGCTCCATTGGTGCGGCAGTCGTTAATCGTAGCCTGATATACTCCGGCATAAGATCGGTCTGGAATGATCGCCAAGGTGTCTTGTGCCTTCCCGAATTTGTTCCACATCTGTCCGCTCGTGCGAATCATGGCGGGCATGGATGCATCGATGATCACATCGCTCGGAACGTGCAGGTTGGTGATGCCTTTGTCAGAATTCACCATGGCCATGTCTGGGCCGTTTTCCATCGCAGATTGGATGTCGGCTTCAATAGCCTTGCGCTGCTCCTCGGGCAATTTACTAATCTGGCTGAGCACATTGCCCAGTCCGTTGTTGGGATTGGCTCCTGCAGCCTCTAAAGCTGCTCCGTGCTTTTCAAATACTTCCGAGAAATAAGCGCGAACGGCATGCCCAAAAATGATGGGGTCGCTCACCTTCATCATGGTAGCCTTCAAGTGAACCGAAAACAATACGCCCTGTGCCTTGGCTGCATCTCTCTGTTCTTTTAAAAACGTGACCAAGGCTGTCTTGCTCATCACTGATGAGTCTATGACCTCTCCTTTCAGCAATGCTATTCCTTTTTTCAGGGTTGTTCTTTTTCCACTTTCGTCTTCCAAAATGATGGAAGCAGAAGTAGCGTCATCCATGGTTACGCTTTGCTCGCTTCCGTAGAAGTCACCGTGGGTCATGCTGGCCACGCTGGTTTTAGAGTCTTTGCTCCAAACGCCCATGCGGTGTGGGTTTTGTCTCGCGTATTCCTTCACAGCTTTTGGAGCTCTTCGGTCAGAGTTTCCTTCGCGCAATACTGGGTTCACCGCGCTTCCTTTGATTTTATCGTAGCGAGATTTTGCTTCTTTTTCAGCATCATTGCTCGGCCCATCTGGATAGCTAGGAATAGCAAATCCATGATCCTGCAGTTCTTGAATGGCTGCCTTCAATTGTGGGATAGAGGCACTGATATTTGGCAACTTAATGATGTTCGCCTCTGGAGTTTTCGCCAAATCGCCCAGTTCTGATAGGGCATCGTTCACGCGCTGGTCTTCCTTCAAAAAGTCAGGGAAACGGGCAAGGATTCTTGCGGCTAGAGATATGTCTCTGGTCTCAACATCAACATCGGCCTTGGCCAAATAGGCTTGAATAATAGGTAGAAGAGAGTAGGTGGCTAAAGCCGGAGCTTCATCCGTTTTAGTGTAAATGATTTTGGATGTTGCCATTAGGGTGTTTGGTTAAATGGTTGTGTGAACGCGAAAAAAAAACGAGGTGCAAAGGTATGTTTCTGCGCCTCGTTTTAAAAGAGATTATAGGGTTTTTAACCCAAGCCCAATATGACTAGTATCCGAAGATTTGCTCGAGTGTCAATTCCTCTAATGGACCCAAAGCATCTAGCGCCTTCATGTCCATTTCTTCTTTCTTACCAATGACCAAGTAGGTGTAGGTCTTGTCTTTCACGTTACTGTCAAAGAATTTTTGAAGGTCATCAAAGTTCATGTCCTTGACTACAGGATAGATCTTGGAGTTCATATCGTAATCGATGCCTCTGTCTTTGGCAGACTCATACGCCCAAAGAATGCTTTGTCCCGTGGTTCGGTTTGTTTCAATCTGCTTCAACGCACTCAATTTCGATTGCTCAAATTGCTGATCTGCTCTTGGTAAGGTGCTCATCAACTCCAGCAACGCATTGGTAGCATCGCCCAACTTGTTGGCCTGGGTTCCAATGTATCCACGTACATAATGGTGGTCAGTTGTCTTGCCCGGTGAGGTGAAACCGGCATAAGCCGAATAAGCCAAAGCACGCGATTCACGAATCTCTTGGAATACGATGGAAGAAAGTCCACCACCAAAATACTCACCAAAAATTTTGGCTTGAGGCATAATCTCTAGGTTCATCAATTCACCGCGGTGATACATCATCAATTCGGTTTGAACCATGTCATATTCCGCGAAATACACTTTGTTTTCCGAAGTCGCTATTTCAGGATATTCCTTCGCATTTGGTATGGGCTGGAAGGTGGCAGGCACTTTATGATGTTTATTCAAAACGTTCTTAACGACAGCTAAGTTTTGAGGCCCATAAAAAAGGATGCGATGCTCGTAGTCGGTTAAATTGTGGAGCATATCGATCAAATTGGCTGGATCCACACTATTCAACTCTATTTGTGACATGACATCGTTGAATGGATTCTTGGCTCCGTGCATGGCATAGTTACTCATACCTCGGAAAAGGATTTGCCCTTTGTTCAGCTTGCGGTCTGCACGTTCTTTTAACATGCCCATGACCATTTCATCATAGCTCCTTTCATCAACCACTACATTGTTGAGCAGATTTTCGAAAAAGATCACTCCTTCTTCAAAGTTCTCCTGCAAACCGCTAACAGTCACATAGCTGCGCTCATCACCACCGCTCACGTTGAATTCCAATCCCAGCTTGAACATTTCCTTCTGAACATCAGCTGCACTCATGTCCTTGGTGCCTAAGTATGGCAGGTATTCGAATGCCAGTGGAATCAATGGGTCGTTGAATTTCCCCATCTCGAATACATAATACATGCTGTACAATTCGTTCACCTCGTTCTTCACATAGTTGATAGGCACTTTTGTGCTCACTTTATCCATGGCAATGGCTGATTTGTAATCCACGAACATCGGCTCCATTCTGCTGCCATTCATTCCGTTTATCTCTTCAAAGAATTTAGAATTCTGATCACGGATGATGGTCACTTCAGTGATCTGTGGCTTGTCCACCTTGGCAACATCCTTTTCGCCTTTCACTTTGTTTACAGCTATGTAATTGTTTTTGAACTTTTCATTCGCCCATGCACTCAATTCGGCTTTGGTGATTTTTTGCATTCGGTCATATCGGTTTACCATTTCTTTCCAATCCTGCTTCAGGATAAAGGCATCGCTCATCAAGTAAGCACGGATCCAATTGGCTTCCATTTGGCTCATCATGTCCTTCTTGTACGAACGAACAACAGCATCAATCATCCAATCATCGAAACTGCCCTTCTTCACCAAATCAAGTTGTTCGAGTAGTAATTGACGAACGTCATCCAAAGATTGACCTTCTCTCGCATTTCCACTCAACATTAAATAGCTGTAGTCTTCATTCATCGTTGCCGAAGCGCGTGCTCTCAATACTTTTTGACTTTGAACCAAGTTCAAATCGATAAGTCCAGCTGTTCCGTTGCTCAACACTCCAGAAAGTAACTCTAGATATAAATCATCCTTAGAGCCTGAACCGTCTAATCGGAAACCGACCATTTCAAATTCAGCGTCAGCACCGCTCACATCCGCGATAATTGGCTCCGTGATTGGCTTTTCAACCGGCATTTTCTTGTTGACCAATTCTTTTCTTTCAAAACCACCGAAGTACTTATCTACTAGTGCAACTGTAGCATCCGGATCAATATCACCCGCCAAGACAATAGCCATGTTGTTAGGCACGTATCGACTCTCAAAATACTCATGGATTTTTTCCATGCTTGGGTTCTTTAAGTGGTCACTTGTTCCAATGGTTGATTGTTGACCGTATGGGTGAGTTGGGAACATCAAGTCCATCAACTTATAATACGCCTGACGAAAATCGCTGTCTTGACCTCTATTAAACTCTTCATAAACCGCTTCTAACTCTGTGTGGAAGAGACGCAGTACTAATTCACTAAATCGCTCTGATTCCAGTGCCAACCATCGCTCCAGCTCGTTGCTTGGTATATCGTTGATGTAAACCGTGCGCTCGTTGCTGGTATAGGCGTTTGTGCCTTGCGCTCCCATAGAGCTGATCAACTTATCATATTCGTTGGTGGCTACAAACTTGGCCGCCTCGCCCGAAATTCGGTCGATATCAGCTAAAATTTCCTTTCGCTTGGTTTCGTCTTTAGTGGCTCTCAGCTCTTCGTATTTATCAGAGATCTGTTGGAGCAATTTCGTTTCTTCTTCCCAGTTCAAGGCTCCCAATTCTGAGGTTCCTTTAAACAGCATGTGCTCCAAGTAGTGGGCTAATCCAGTGGCGTCCGAAGGGTCTTGCTTACTACCTGTGCGCACTGCAATATTGGTTTGAACGCGAGGCTCTGCTTTGTTCACAGAGATGTAGATTTTCAACCCGTTGTCGAGGGTGTAAATCCGCATGCCAAATGGGTCATTTGGTACCGATTCATAGGGGTATTTAGAATCAACTCCGCCAGCGAATGCCGATCCGACTAGTAGTAGTGAAAAAGCCATTGATAGGCTCATGGATAGAATACGATTTGTCATAAACATGGATTTAATAAGCAATATCAAGATCTAAGTCTTGTTTTAATTTGATTAATGAAGGGTTTTGCTTGGCAAGGTGCTCGAATTTCTCCTTGGCAGTAAATAATTTAGTTTCTGTTTGAACTTCCCTTAGTTCGGGGTTTAATTGTAGGTCTTTGTTTCCGGTCAACCTCCGAATGCTTTGCAAGAATTCAGAGCTGTGATGTCCAAACTCTTCCTGTTCCACATCATGGTGGATGCTAACGGTAATTACATTTTCCTGAATGTCTTCCTCCAGGTTAACTCGTTTCACAATGGTGTGAAAAGCATTGAAACCATCGGCTTCTGCCTTGGCCAAAACTTGTGCCCAAGCCTCTTCCATGGACATCATAGCCAGGCCTGTTTCTTCGGCAACCTCAGAGATTGAAACTGTTTTGATTTCTTCCTCTTCTTCGGCCTTCTTGTCAATATTCAGCGAAATGGTTGAAGGTCTCCTGCGTTCACGCTGTCTGCCTTTTACCTCTGCGGTTGGCAGCGCAGCAGGTGTAGATTGGACTGGAGCTACCGGTATAGTTTTTAGTATTTCATTCTCAGGTTCACGAACTTCCTCTTCAGAGGAATTGTCCTGAATCTTTTCTTCGACTTCAGGAGTCGGTTCGACTACTTCAGAAATGGATGTCACTGGCTCTTTGGCCGGTTCAGAAGCGATGTGCGTCTCGGTTTTTGTAACGCTCGGAGTAGCTTTTCTGTCTTCTGGTGCGGGTTCCTTGATTCTAGGAATACCCGAATGTTCGTTTAGACTAGGCTTTTTTTTTTCAGCGTTCAATCCAGCAATGGATAGAAGCGCTATTTCTAACAGCAAGCGCTGATTGGTAGTGTTCTTGATCTTCAGTTCGGCTTGCTGACTTTCTTTTAAAGCTGCTAAGAGCCATTCGGCTTCCACGCGACCTGCCTGATCCAAGTATTGTTGTCTCACCGCTTTGCCTACCTCCAAAAGTTCAATCGTTCTTGGATCCTGACATACCAATAGGTCTCTGAGGTGCGAACCCAGTCCACTGATGAAATGACCTGCGTCAAAACCTAGTTTCAAGATTTCATCTAAAAGTAAGATGGCACTTGAATAATCAGAGGCCAGTAAGTAATCGCATAACTTGAAATAATAGTCATAGTCAAGAACGTGTAGGTTCTTAAGAACTGCTTCGTAAGTCAAGTTGCCATTGGTGAAACTCACTAATTGGTCAAAAATCGACAAGGCATCTCTGAGCGCTCCATCGGCCTTTTGAGCAATTACATGAAGTGCTTCCTCTTGGGCGGTAATATTTTCCTTTTTGGTAATCGCCTGCAGGTGCGAAACGATCTCTTCCACAGGAATTCTATTGAAATCATATATCTGACAACGACTTAAGATCGTGGGAATGATCTTGTGTTTTTCTGTAGTCGCTAAAATGAAGATCGCGTGCTTAGGCGGCTCTTCCAATGTTTTCAAAAATGCATTGAACGCCTGATTTGACAGCATGTGCACCTCATCTATGATGTACACTTTGTATTTTCCAATTTGAGGTGGGATGCGCACTTGGTCGGTTAAGTTTCGAATATCCTCTACCTTATTATTCGAGGCCGCATCTAACTCGAAGATGTTGAAGGAGAAATCTTCGTCCTCTACATTTTCTGAAATATTGATCTCCTTGGCAAAGATTCTTGCGCAGGTTGTTTTTCCTACACCGCGTGGACCACAAAAGAGATAGGCGTGAGCCAGATGGTCTTGTTCGATGGAATTCCTCAACGTGTCAGTAATTGCTTCTTGACCAATTACCTCCTGCCAATTGCTTGGGCGGTACTTGCGCGCGGAGACAACGAAGGATTCTTTTTTTGCCGACATCAGTCGCCAAAAATATACTTTGGATTAGCAAATTCGATGTTAGGATGTTTCATTGATTGATAATAAACGGATAGAAGCTTGGTGGATTACGATAAAACGCTAATATTTGAGGATTAAACCAAAGTTTTTCCCCATGAAGTTATTTTTAAGATTATCAAACAGCATATTCATTGTCGGTCTACTCTTGGTGATGAATTTTCAGTCATTGGCTCAAACGTTAATGCCATTGCCAGCTCAATCTACAACCTACACGGGCAATACTAGAGGCTATTGGTTTGAGGCTCCTACAGATTTCAGAATTGTAGGCCTACGAGTGCCGACAGATGCCTCGACAGATGACCAAAGCGTTGCGGTGGTAAGGTTCAATAATAGTGCGCCTCCTTATTATGCAACTACAACAAATGATTTTACGCTTTTAGCTTTATTTCAAGATGTCTCGGGTAGTTCTGTACTCACGGTAAACATCCCCGTTTATGAAGGAGATTTTATTGGAGTCTTAGGTTCGAGAGGTGCAACATCAACCAACTCCTATGGAGCAAATAATTATGCGACTAACATCTTGGGTGAGTCTGTAACTCTCGCTAGATTAGGAATGCAATACGATTTGGAATCTCAAACCCCAATTAATTTATGGCAGGAAAACGCAACTAATTTGGCAAGGGTCGAAATATATTACAAGACGCTAATCATTGACGAATATCCTTATTGCGATGATTTTGAAGAGGGCGATGGTGGCTGGACCATTTCTGGTTTTAATCCTTCATGGGAATTTGGTGAGCCTAACAATTCTATCATTAGCGGTGCAAATTCTGGTGATAGCGCTTGGGTTACTTCCTTAACTGGAAACTATAATAATAGTGAGACCTCCAATTTGGTAAGTCCAGAGTTTGATCTGAGTGCATTGGTAGATCCTTACATTAGATTCAGCAGTATGCGCGCTTTTCAGAATGGAATTGATGGACTTCAATTGCAGGTTTCCATTGATAGCGGTTATACTTATTCTGTCTTAGGATCATCTAGCTCATCTAACTGGTACAATAGCGGTGCTGTCTCCGCACTGACCGCTCAGGGTAACGGAAATGGTTTTACCGGGACCACATCCTCTTGGAATGACTATAAACATTCCATTGCTAGTTATTCGAATGATACTTCTGTATTCTTCAGGCTTTTTATGGCTTCCAATGGATCCACAGTAAGCGAAGGGTTTGGATTTGATGATTTGATTGTTGCCGAATCTGAGGATATAAAACTCGTTGACTTGATCTATCCCGATACACTTTGTGGGTTATCCGAAACTGAAATTAAGGCCTATATATGTAACAACAGTATCACCTACGTTACCGACTTTGACATTGATCTCGATACCAACGGCACAACCTATACTTACACCTACACCGACACCTTACCTGTGTGTTCTTGCGATACCGTCACTGTATTATCTATGAACACTACCGCAGGCGGAACGTGGAATCTTTTCGCAAACCTCGAAAGCGATGGAGATGTTAATGCGGCAAATGATACAATGTCAGGTCAAATCATAGCCTATCCATCACCGTCTGTATCCATTACAGGAGGTGGAAATAAGTGTGAAGGTGAAATTGATACCATCACCTTTACCTTTGGAGGCACAAGTCCATGGAATATCATTTATACCAATGGATCGACTAACCTTTCGACTAACAACATCTCGACAAATCCTTATTCTGTCATTGTTACGACAAGTGGTAACTACGCGCCAGTCGATGTGTCTGACTCGAGTGGATGCCCGGCAGATACTGCAAACATGACAGGGGTAGCATCGATTGTGTTTAACCCTTCGCCTGAAGTGGATTTGGGGCCGGACACAACCGTTTGTGGAGAATACGAAATGGATGCAGGTTCTGGCATGGCAAGTTATCAATGGTCCAATGGTCTGGGTACCTCACAAACGGCAATAGCTGAAACATCTGATGTGTATGATGTTACCGTAACAGACAACAATGGATGTGAAGGATACGATGAAATTGACGTTGAGATTTTACCGCTTCCGAAAATTCAGATTGAAGACACTGTGTTATGTGAAGGTGCCTCCTATGTGTTTAACGCAGGTGGAGGTAACGCCTCCTACTTGTGGCATGATGGGTCAACATCGTTTATCTTCTTGATGGATTCGGTGGGCATTGTTTCCGTAACAGTTACTGGATTTAACGGCTGTGTCGCTGAGAAGTCAGCTGCCATCACAGCCATTGTCCCACTCCCAACTCCAGATATTACTAGTACTTCGGGATATGCACCGGTAACACTGGATGCGGGCGCTGGATATAAAGCGTATGATTGGAGTACGAATGATACAACTCAAACCATCTTAGTCAGCACACCTGGAACATACAGTTGCACGGTCACAAATTCAAGTGGTTGCATTGGTGAGGGTTCTCAAAAAGCCAAAATTTGGCCGAATTCGATCGAAGAAGCAGCCTTAATGAATGGTTTTGCCATTTATCCAAACCCAGCAAGTACTCACGTTACGTTGCAGTTTGCATCCATGAACGATGTGCCTACTCATTGTGAAGTTTATGACATGCGCGGAGTTGTAGTTCATCGGATCACGTTGAATAATTCGATGTTACAGCAAACGGTCTCCTTACCCTCGAATATGGCAGACGGAGAGTATGTTATTCGCTGTCAAATTGGAAATACAATGATTGATCAACCTATCATTGTGCGGCACTAGGGTCAAACTTTTCTAGGTAGTTGAATTATGGTTTGGAAAAGCCTTGGTTAATTGTATCTTTGCGCCCCATTTTTGGAAAAGTAAATATTAATTAATCATGAAAAACCGTTACGAGACTGTTTTCATTTTGACTCCCGTTTTGTCTGAGGACCAGGCAAAGGAAACAGTGAAAAAATTTACCGGTTACCTTAAGAAGAACGATGCAAAAATTCTTCACGAGGAAAACTGGGGGCTTAAGAAATTAGCCTACCCAATCCAGAAAAAGTCCACTGGATTCTATTATTTGGTCGAATTCGAATCAGAAGGAACGATCATTAAGCCATTTGAAACAGAATTTATTCGCGATGAGCGGGTAATGCGTTTCTTGAATGTGAAGATGGAAAAGCATCACATCGCATTCGCTGAGAGTAGAAGAAATAGGTCTAACAAAAAGGCAACAGCCGCTCAAAACTAAAAGCAATGGCAGACGATATTAGATATTTAGCTCCGATTTTAATCGAGACTAAAAAAGACAAATACTGCTGGTTTAAAAAGGCAGGTATCAAATATGTGGATTACAAAGACGCTGACTTCTTGTTGCGATTTGTAAATGAGCAAGGTAAGTTGCTTCCAAGAAGAGTTACTGGAACATCAGTTAAGTATCAAAGAAAAGTGTCAACCGCTGTAAAGCGCGCTCGTCACTTAGCATTGATGCCTTACGTTACTGATATGATGAAATAATTAAAGAATCATGGAAGTAATATTAAAGCAAGATATAGATAAGCTAGGTTACAAGGATGACTTAGTGGTAGTGAAAGAAGGTTTCGGACGAAACTTCCTTATTCCTACTGGTAAAGCGGTATTAGCTACTGCTTCAGTAAAGAAAATGCACGAGGAGACGATTCGTCAGCGTGCTAAGCGAATTGAGAAGGAAAAAGAATCTGCTCAAAAATCAGCTGATAAGCTAAAAGGAATGTCAATCAAGGTTGGCGCTAAGGTTGGCGAATCAGGAAAGATTTTTGGTTCTGTGAACAGCATTCAATTGGCTGAAGAAATCGCTAAGCTTGGAATCACTGTTGATCGCAAGCGTGTGAAAATTAAAGATGAACCAATCAAGGAAGTTGGAACTTACGAAGCAGAGGTTGTATTCCACAGAGATGTGGTTGAAACCATTTCATTTGAAGTTGTAGGTGAATAATTGGAGAATTAAATAAATAGATAAAAAGGGAGGCCTAGGCTTCCCTTTTTTGTTTAAAATATGGTCGCGATTCACGCGGTTACGTTAATATTGTCAACCTGAAAAACAGACTATTATGACTTTTGATTTGGAGATGATAAAAGCTGTGTATGCTAAGTATCCTGAGCGCATTGCAGCAGCTAGAAAATTGCTGAACCACCCATTAACTCTTTCAGAAAAAATACTCTATACCCACCTTTGGGATGGAGCTGCTTCAGAAGAGTTTTCACGCGGTGGAAGCTATGTAGATTTTGCGCCAGACAGAGTAGCCATGCAAGATGCTACGGCACAAATGGCATTGCTCCAGTTCATGCAAGCTGGGAAGGACACCGTTGCGGTTCCATCCACAGTGCATGCGGATCACTTGATCCAAGCCCGAATTGGTGCAGATAAGGATTTGCAAGAGTCTTTAAATAAGAATAACGAAGTATTCAACTTCCTTTCATCGGTTTCCAATAAATATGGAATCGGTTTTTGGAAGCCAGGTGCTGGTATCATTCACCAAGTGGTGTTAGAAAACTATGCATTCCCAGGTGGAATGATGATCGGAACAGATAGCCATACAGTGAATGCCGGTGGACTTGGAATGGTTGCCGTGGGAGTAGGTGGAGCTGATGCCGTAGATGTTATGGCAGGAATGGCTTGGGAATTGAAATTTCCAAAACTGATCGGTGTTAAGCTTACGGGTAAGCTGAGTGGTTGGACCTCTCCAAAAGATGTGATCCTAAAGGTTGCAGGAATCTTGACAGTAAAAGGTGGAACCGGCTGTATCGTTGAATATTTTGGTGAAGGAGCTAAGTCTCTTTCGTGTACAGGTAAAGGTACCATCTGCAATATGGGCGCTGAAATTGGAGCGACCACTTCCACTTTCGGTTACGATGACAGCATGCGTAGATACTTAAGCGCCACGGGTCGTCAAGATGTCGTGGATTTAGCTGATCAAGTTGCTGAACACTTAACCGGTGATGATGAGGTGTATGCCAATCCAGAGCAATACTTCGATCAGGTGATTGAAATTGATCTAAGCACTTTACAACCTCACTTAAATGGTCCATTCACTCCAGATTTAGCTACGCAAGTAGTTGACATGAAGGAGAAATTGAAGTCAAATGATTGGCCAGTAGAAGTGGAATGGGGATTAATCGGTTCATGCACTAACTCTTCGTATGAAGACATTTCAAGAGCTGCCTCCATTGCGAAGCAAGCAGTAGATAAAGGCTTAAAGCCAAAAGCAGAATTTGGAATTAATCCAGGGTCAGAGCAGGTTAGATATACCGTAGATCGTGATGGATTCATTTCCATTTTCGAAGACTTGGGAGCCACAATATTTACAAACGCTTGTGGACCATGCATTGGTCAATGGGCAAGAGCTGGTTCAGAGGAGAAAAAGAAAAACACCATAGTCCACTCCTTCAATAGAAACTTTTCGAAACGAGCAGATGGAAATCCAAATACACATGCATTCGTAACATCTCCAGAAATGGTGGCGGCTATTGCAATCAGCGGTCGATTGGATTTTAATCCCATGACGGATACGTTGATCAACGATAAGGGTGAAGCTGTTAAATTAGAAGAACCAACAGGATTTGAACTTCCTCCAAAAGGGTTTGATGTGGAAGATCCAGGTTACCAAGCACCAGCTAATGATGGCGCACACGTTGATGTTGTGGTTAAGCCAGACTCAGAAAGACTGCAATTGTTAGATCCCTTTTCACCGTGGAATGGAGAAAACATAACAGGGGTAAAGCTTTTAATCAAGGCCTTCGGGAAATGCACGACTGACCACATTTCGATGGCTGGTCCATGGTTGCGATATAGAGGTCATTTGGACAACATTTCCAATAACTGTTTGATCGGTGCGGTGAACGCATTTGGTGAAAAGACAAACGCAGTCGTAAACCAATTAAATGGTGAGGTGCAAGAAGTGCCAGCGGCAGCTAGAGCATACAAGGCAGCAGGTGTGCCGACAATCGTTGTGGGTGATCATAATTACGGTGAAGGTTCATCTAGAGAGCATGCTGCAATGGAGCCAAGACACCTAGGTGTATGCGCGGTTGTTGTAAAGTCTTTTGCAAGAATTCATGAAACCAATCTTAAGAAGCAAGGAATGCTCGGGTTGACTTTTGCAAACGAAGCCGATTATGACAAAGTCAGAGAAGATGATACTTTCAACTTTATCGATTTGAATGAATTTGCTCCAGCCAAGCAGCTTCACTTAGAATTGGTGCATGCAGATGGGGCAAAGGATACAATCGCTTTGAACCATACATACAATGCTGCTCAAATTGATTGGTTCAGAGCCGGTAGTGCTTTGAATTTGATTAAGCAGCAAAACGCGAGCAAATAATAAGCACAAGAAGGCAAAAGATTTGATGAAAGAACAAGGAGCAATTCAAAACGATTTGCTGATTCGTGCCGCAAGGGGCGAAAAGACAGAGCGATCGCCCGTTTGGGTGATGCGGCAAGCAGGTCGAATCCTTCCTGAATATCGAGCAGTGCGTGGAAGTATATCTGGGTTTAAAGAATTAGTGGAAACACCCGATTTGGCCGCAGAAGTTACAGTTCAACCTGTGGACATATTGGGAACGGATGCAGCAATCATTTTCTCGGACATTCTGGTGATTCCAGATGCTATGGGATTACCCTATGAAATGAAAGAGGGTGTTGGTCCACGATTCCCAAGAGTAATCAAAACAGAGTCTGACATTGATGAAATGAATGTGGCTCAAGGACAGGAATTGAAATATGTCTATGACGCCATTTCTGAAACTCGAAAGCGATTAGCTGGAAGGGTTCCTGTTATTGGTTTTGCTGGTGCGCCATTCACTATTTTCTGTTACATGATCGAAGGAAAAGGTAGCAAGACATTCAGTGAAGCGCGAAAATGGTTGCACGCAAATCCAAAAGCTTCGCACAAATTGCTTGAGAAGATAACACAGTCCACGATCAACTATTTAAAGCTTCAAGTGGAGGCGGGAGTGTCCATTTATCAAGTTTTTGATTCTTGGGCCGGTGTGTTGAGCAAGGAATTGTATCAAGAATTTTGCATGCCCTATTTGAATAGAATCGCTCAGGAAGTGAACAGTGTACCGCGTATCGTATTCGCTAAGGGCGCTTATTTTGCGATGGACGATTTGATGTCTAGCAATTATAATGTAGTTGGCCTCGATTGGGGTGCAAATATTGAATCGGCCCGATCTTTGGATTCAAGTAAAATACTTCAAGGTAATTTAGATCCAACCATTTTGTACGGACAAGAGGATTACATCATTCGAAAAACTAAGGAGATGTTAAGTTCGTTTTCTGGCGGAGGACACATCGCTAATTTAGGCCATGGTGTTTATCCCGATACAGATTGGAGAAAAGTCAAATTATTCATTGACACGATAAAATCAAGTTGATATTAATAAATAGAAATATGAAGAATCTATTAGTTGCTACTTTACTTTCTGCCGCTACTCTGATGAGTTTCGCGCAGGGAAATATGATTAACAATGGAAGTTTTGAATCCGTTTCAAAGAAGATTAAATCAGGAGGCATGATTGAATATGCTACAGGTTGGACTTCTCCTACGGATTCAAAGGCAGATGTGTTCAGTGCCAATGCTAAATCAGATGAATACAAGACTCCTGCAAATGTTTACGGTGATACTGATCCGCTGGAAGGACAGAATTACGCTGGCATTTACATGTACAGTTATAAAGATGAAACACCGCGACAATATTTACAAGCGCAGTTGACTGAGAAAATGAAGGAAGACAAAGTTTACTGCGTGAAAATGAATGTCATGTTAAGTATGCTTTCAAAGTATTCATCCAATAACATTGGCATTTATATCAGCAAAAAACCATTGACGCCAGAAGATATTGAAGCCTACAATATTGAGCCTCAAATCATGCATTCTCAAAATCGAATTTTTGACGAGCAGTTTGATTGGGAACCAATATGTCAGACCTATATCGCAGATGGAGGCGAAGAGTACATCACCATTGGAAACTTTGGTCCCTCTGATGCCACAGAAAATGAAAAGATGAAAAAGCCTAAGGGTATCACCGGAACCCAAGCTCGAGGCGCCTATTATTACATTGATGATGTGAGTGTGATGAATATGGCGGGTGTGGATGAATGTAATTGTGAGCTAGATGCGGGAGGTAAGGCTATAAATGTTGTTTATTCTGTAGAGACTAGTACCGATATGGACGTGGATGTGTCTGAAGATATTGAGAGAACCAGAGTATATTTTGATGATGGATCGGATGTGATAAGTGAATTAGCCATGGCTGATATTATCAAAATTGCGGATCTGTTAAAAGAACACCCAAAGTATAAAGTGAAGGTCGTTGGTCACACTGATCCAGTTGAAGAGGCTAAGTCAACAGGGAACGTTTCACTTAATAGAGCGAATGCTGTAAAAAGTGCCTTGGTTGAAAATGGGGTGAGCGAAGGAAAATTATTGGTAGTTGGAGTGCAAGACTTCGAGCCAATTACTTCTGACGCGACAGCCGCAGGTCAAGCACAAAATAGAAGGGTAATGTTTACAGTTATTAGCAAGAACTAAAGTCTACTATAATAAGATTTCATGAAGCCCTCCCGAATCTCGAGAGGGCTTCTTTATTTTCGTCACCTCATATGATAGAAAAGAATAATCCGAAAACCATTCGTGCATGGGCATTTTACGACTGGGCTAATTCGGTTTATTCCTTGGTAATATCTACAGCTATTTTTCCAATTTTTTATGCGAGTCAAGCTATAACATCAACTAAGGTGGTAAATGGAGAAGAGATTCCTTATGTTGAATTCTTTGGAAGAACCTTTATCAATACTGAGATTTACAGCTATGTCCTATCCTTGTCTTTTTTGGTAGTAGCAGCCATATCTCCTTTTTTATCTGGCATTGCAGATTACACAGGAAGTAAGAAAAAATTCTTGAAATTCTTCTGTTATCTTGGCTCCATATCCTGCGGAATGCTCTACTTTTTTGATGTGGAACACTTAGAAATTAGCATGCTCTTCGTATTGCTGGCAAGTGTTGGATTCTGGGGTAGCTTGGTCTTTTATAACGCATTTCTCCCTGAAATTGCAGATCCCGAAAATCATGACCAAGTAAGCGCAAAAGGCTTTGCATATGGATACGTAGGGAGTGCGATTTTACTAATCTTAATTTTAGCAGTTCTAACATTTTTTGGAAACCATTTGGTGCGCTATGCCTTCGTTGCGGTGGCTATTTGGTGGGCAGGATTCGCTCAAGTTACTTACCGTGTGTTGCCTTCAAATATTCATCAACGCAAACCGGAAGACACATACATCTGGAAGGGTTATCAAGAATTAATAAAAGTTTGGAATGAACTAGGAGATTTGTTCAATATCAAGCGTTTCTTGAGGTCATTTTTCGTATATAGTATGGGAGTTCAAACCGTAATGGTGATGGCAGTTTTGTTTGCGAAAAAAGAAATTGATTGGGGTGGGCAGGATGACACTGGACTTATCGTGAGTGTTTTAATCATCCAATTTGTTGCGGTATTTGGCGCCTTTTTGTTTGCTTATTTATCGAAGAGACTAGGCAACATTCCTGTGCTCATTATGGCTTTAACCATTTGGATTGGCATTTGCTTGGCCGCATATTTTATCGAAACTGCCGTTCAATTTTATACGCTCGCGGGTGTTGTTGGATTGGTAATGGGCGGAATTCAATCTCTATCTCGATCCACTTATTCTAAATTGTTACCAAACACAATTGATCACGCAAGTTACTTCAGTTTTTATGACGTTGTCGAAAAGCTGGGAATTGTTGTCGGGACATTCTTTTTCGGATTGATTGAAGGAGCCACATCCAGCATGAGGTTTTCGGCATTGGCTATATTATCTTTCTTTTTGATCGGACTATTCCTGATCTTATTTGTTAAACGTGAGAAAAACATTGGCCCTCAAATGGCCAATAACTAACTGTTATGGAAAAGCATTTTGACATTGTAATCGTAGGGGGTGGAATTGTTGGAGCGGCAACTGCATATAAATTACAGTTGGCCTTTCCCGAAAAGTCGATCGCTATTCTCGAGAAGGAAGCGAGACTTGCAAATCATCAAACTGGGAATAATTCAGGTGTTATTCATTCAGGAATCTATTACAAGCCTGGATCTTATAAGGCAAAAACGTGCGTAGATGGAAGACGCGAGCTGGTGGCCTTTGCAAAAGAGTTCAACATTAGCCATGACATTTGCGGCAAAATAATAGTCGCAACGGATGAGAGCGAATTACCAAATCTAGAAACGATTAGAGAACGGGGTATCGCAAACGGAGTGGAAGAAATTGAGAAGATTGGTCCACAACACATCAAAGAGATCGAACCTCATTGTGCAGGTATCGCTGGGATAAGGGTAGGTTGTACAGGAATTATTGACTTTAGAGCAACTACTGAGAAGTTTGGAGAATTATTAGAAGCAAAGCACCCCTCCAGTCGTGTGTTGCTAAAGCACGAGGTATTAGACGTTGCGCAGAACGCTAATGGCACGGAATTGATTACCAACCAAGGTAAGGTACACGCAAAACACGTGATTTATTGTGGCGGTTTGCAGGCAGACCGACTTGCTAAGACAGATGGAGTTAAGCTTGATATGTCCATCTTGGGTTTTCGAGGTGACTATTATGAGCTCAGTGAGATGGGTAAACATAAAGTGAAAAATCTGATATACCCAGTGCCAAATCCAAAATTCCCATTCCTAGGTGTTCATTTCACTCGAATGACAGACGGCAGTGTAGAATGTGGGCCAAATGCTGTGTTTGTTTTTAAAAGAGAAGGTTACGGCAAAACAGATTTCAGTTTTAAGGATACTGCCGATGCATTGACTTTCCCTGGAACTTGGAAATTCTTCGCAAAACATTGGCGTTTTGGGGTAGAAGAGTATCGAAGGGCTTTTTCAAAGTCGCTTTTTCTATCTCAACTACAGCGATTAATTCCTGATCTGGAAATGAATGATTTGGCTCACGAGCGAGCAGGAGTCCGAGCAATGGCTTTGGCTGATACAGGGGAGATGATCGATGACTTTAAATTAGAGTACAAACGCAACAGCATCCATGTGCTTAATGCTCCCAGTCCTGCAGCAACGGCTTGTTTGTCTATCGGAAATGAAGTGGCGAAAATGGCCAAGGATCATTTTAATCTGTAACTACCCTTCTGTGATGCGGTAGTTTTCTTGGATGTCTGGCCAATTGAAGATGAATTGTCCAATTATTTCATCAAGGCGCTTTAAAAAAATTGGATTTGGAGTATTCATATTTTTGAAATATTCCGTCTGATAATCATTCAAACCATATTTGAAAAACACTCCTTTAGACATTGCGTAATGCACATTTTTAGAAGGATGATTGATTCTTCCCATCCAAGATTGATACTTCGCTATGGTTTCTTTAAGCAAAGCAGGTTCCGTCAATAACACCGTGCCGAGTTTTCTATAAATGCGTTCCGCTATTCTTGCGCCTTTCACAGAATCCAAATAGTTAGTCATCAGCTTAAGGTTTCCTGCTACAACGATCAATAAAAATTGATCGTTCTCTTCACTCGAAAGTTGTGGCGATCTTGCAAATTCAGGATCATTATTGATTATTTCAGCAACATCTTCGAAACCCGAATCCACCAGTTTGATAGTTGAGTTGACAAAGAAGTTGGCCAATTGGTCTTCTGTAAGTTTTTTCTTCTTGAAAATCGTAAACATGAATCTTTAGGCCTTTTCTTGAGCTTTGCCAAAGGTCTTGCATAACAAAGGCGTTATAATTGGATGAGTCAATTCCTTATCAACAGAGTTTTCAACTACTAATTACAATAATGTTATGTCCAAATATGCTTTTCGTTATCATTGAATTAAAACTGGGCTATTCCATATAGTAAGCCCCAATGGCAAAGCATACATTCGCGAACTATACCTGTCACATGGATAAGAAGAAGACTATTATTAATAGAGAATTAAGCTGGCTAGCATTCAATGAGAGAGTGCTAAACGAAGCTGCGGATACGTCTGTTCCACTTATGGAGCGCTTGAAATTTCTGGGAATATTCTCGAACAATAGAGATGAATTCTTCAGAGTGCGGGTGGCCTCCATTAAGAGGCTTGTGCATCTAAAGGATCGAATTAAAGCGAGCGATGACGATCCTAAATTGATCTTCAAAAAAATTCAGGAAATTACAATCGAACAACAGCACAGGTATGAGAGTATTTACCAATCCATAATCGATCAATTGGATGAGAATGGAATCCATTTGGTGAATGAGAGAAATCTCAATCGAAATCAGAAAGCATTCGTTCGGGAGTATTTCGAAGAGGAAGTGGATCCGATCATTGGTCCAATAATGTTGAACCAAATTGATGTTTTCCCTCAATTAAGAGATAAAGGGATTTACTTAGCCATAATTCTTCATAGTCCAGAGAAGAACCATAGTCAATATGCATTGATGGAGGTGCCA
Source organism: uncultured Flavobacteriales bacterium (assembly GCA_943788775.1). GTDB lineage: Bacteria > Bacteroidota > Bacteroidia > Flavobacteriales_G > Salibacteraceae > SHAN690. The sequence continues at coordinate 105,730 of CALSRO010000001.1, forward strand.
TCAGTTTTGCCGCGTTTCGTAGAAATTCCGGGTGATGATGAGAAAAAATACATCATCATTTTGGATGATATAATTCGTTTTAACCTGATGGATTCGTTTAAGATTTTTCGTCCTGAGTCTGTAGAAGCGTATACATTCAAGATAACACGTGATGCCGAACTTGACTTGGATAACGACATAACAAAAAGCTTTATGGAGAAAATGAAGGCAAGTCTGAAAGAAAGAAAACGTGGGGCTCCAGTAAGATTTGTATTTGATTCAAGTATGCCAGCAGAGCTTCAAAGGTATCTGGCGAAAAAGATGCACTTGACTAATTCAGAAGATGCATTTATCCCAGGTGGTCGATATCATAATTTCAGAGACTTGATGTCTTTTCCCAAACTCGATATTACTCGAGGTTATTATAAGCCATTAGCAAGCCATGAGCATCCGCATTTGGTGAAATATGAAAGCTATTTCGATGCGATAAAGTCAAAAGACGTTTTGCTGCACTTTCCATATCAGTCTTTTAACCACATCATCGATTTACTCAAGGAGGCCGCAGTAGATCCAAAGGTAAAATCCATTAAGATTTGTCTCTACCGAGTTGCGAAAAGAAGCAAGGTTGTCAATGCGCTGATAAATGCTGCCAGAAATGGAAAACACGTTGTGGTCGTGTTCGAGCTACAAGCAAGATTTGATGAAGAGAATAATATTTATTGGTCTAATGTGCTAGAGGATGAAGGAGTGGACGTACTCTTCGGATTCCCAGGATTAAAAGTCCACAGTAAGGTTTGTGTGATATCTAGAAAGGAAAGGGGGCAACAAAAGCAATACGCCATAGTAGGCACAGGAAACTATAATGAGTCCACCGCTAGCCTTTACACAGATTTCAGCCTTCTGACAGCAGATAAGAGAATTACAAAGGAGGTAGAAAAGGTTTTTGAAATATTCGAACAATCTATCTGGAGGAACTACCGATTTCAGCACCTCCTGGTTTCGCCATTCTATCTTCGCAATAAGCTCGTTCGTTTCATCAACAAGGAAATTAAAAATGCTAAGGCCGGCAGGCCGGCATACATTCATCTAAAGATGAACAGTATCGTAGATACTAACCTTATTCAGAAATTGTATGCAGCGAGTATTGCGGGTGTTAAGGTAAAATTAGTCGTGCGTGGTGTATGTGCCTTGATTCCAGGAATAAGAGGGTTGAGCGAGAATATTGAGGTGATTAGTATTATCGACAGATTTCTTGAACACGCCCGTTTTTATTGCTTCTGCAATGATGGCGATCCGCTTTATTTTATTAGTTCGGCAGACTGGATGGTACGGAATATTGATCGCAGAATAGAGGTGACATGCCCTATTTATAGTAAAGAAATCATTCGTGAAATAGACCATACATTTGAGGTTCAATTTGCGGACAACGTCAAGGGCAGAAGATTGCTTTCAGACGGCACATATAAAGTCCAAAAAAGTTCAAAGGAAAAGAGAATGAGATCGCAATCAGAATTATTTCAGCACTATAAATTGATGGCTAAATCCTAATGGAGGCTTACTGTTTTTCGGCTATCGATATTGGTTCTAATGCAGTTCGGTTGCTCGTGAGTAATGTTTTTGAGGACGGATTAAACGTTACATTTAAGAAACAATCACTTGTACGTGTGCCGATTCGTTTGGGGGCTGATGCATTCTTAAATCAGCGAATTCCTGAAAATAAAGAAGAAGAATTTCTGCACGTAATGCGTGCGTTTAGCCATTTATTGAAGGTGTATAAACCAGCTAAGACACGTGCGATTGCCACTTCTGCATTTAGAGAAGCGGATAACGGTTACAAAATCGTGGATCGCGTATTCAATGAAACAGGAATAAAAATTGAGATCATAACCGGAAAAGAAGAAGCTGAAGTGGTTTACGCTAACGGATTGCGTGATAATATGGATAGCGATAGGTGCTATTTATATATGGACGTGGGAGGTGGTAGTACTGAATTAACGCTGTTCGATAATCATGAAGCAATTGCTTCTAGGTCGTTCAATATTGGTTCCATCAGACTTTTGATGAATTCTATTTCGGATAAGGATTGGGATGAAATGAAGGATTGGGTTCACAATGTTTCAAGTAAATTGTCTCAAAAGGTTGCCCTTATTGGTAGCGGGGGAAATATCAATAAGTACTGTAAACTGCTAATGAAGGATTATGGCGAAGCTTTAAATTATGACGAAGTTTATCATTTATATAAGCGCCTTAAACACATGTCAACTGAAGAGAGAATTCAAAAGTGTTATCTCAATCCAGATCGTGCAGATGTTATTGTGCCAGCGGGTAAAATATTCACTTCGGTCATGCGTTGGAGTGGTGCGACAACGGCTTATGTTCCAAAAATTGGAGTGTCAGATGGAGTGATAAAAATGCTATACGATCAAACAAAAATCGAGCGCGCGTTCCACTAGTGCTATCCTTCAAACGGATTTATTTCATCATTCTTAATCTTCTTTCCGTCCTTCCTTTTGAATAGTCGGGTAACATCATAACCTACTCCTATGCAGGGTCTTATATAGAATGAATAAAAATGTGGATGCCTATTAGGATTAGTTATAGTAAGTTTCGAGCCCATCCCAGCATCAAAGCTAAATACAAACCCTTCATTGGAATACACTTGAATCCCGGCATGTAAGGTGATCCCTTCTACATGATGATCATATGATTTCATTTTAATGCGCGAGTCATAGTAGTTAGTTACCCACCCAAAACCGATGCCCAGACGAGGATACACAAATTCACTACCGATGTTAATGCTATAGCGAAGTCCGCCTTGGTAGTTAAAAGATGCAGGGATATTTATTGTCCCATCTTTTGTTTGCGGTGCATATCCAAATGCTCCAAATCCCGAGAAATGACCCGAGCCAACTTCTAGATTTGCCCCAAGTCCACCATACATCATCCCAAAACCTCCAGAAAGACTTGCGAAATAGGTTGAAGTTGGATCTTCATTCGTGTTTTCACTTTGGGCAGAAACCTTCGAAATGTAGAATATTGAAATTGCGATAATGACTATTCGCAGGAGCATCGTGACATTGTCTATGAACCGTAAATGGCATTAACTAAATGGTCAAATTTTCCCATAATGTACTTCCTCTTAAGTTTGAGCGAAGGCGTCAATTCACCACTATCGATTGTCCATGCTGATTCGCAAAGTTCAATTTTTTTGACTTGCTCAAACTTTCCGAATTGCTCATTCATCTCATTGATGTCCTCCCAAATTCTAGCCTTTAACTTTTCGTTTTTTGCCAATTCAGCATGATCTCCACACTCAATTCCTTTTCTCTTACACCATTCCTTACTGTAATCAAGATCAGGCACCACTAAGGCAGCAGGATGTTTTTGATTCTCACCTATCACCATGATTTGATCGATGAATCGGGAGGCTTTGTATACATTTTCCATCGGCTGTGGAGCAATGTATTTGCCGCCAGATGTTTTGAAGATTTCCTTTTTGCGATCTGTAATTTTTAAAAATTGACCATCGATAAACTTTCCAATGTCGCCAGTATGGAACCAACCATCTTTGATAACCTCAGCAGTTAAATCTGGTCTATTATAATATCCCATCATAATATTTGGACCTTTCAGTAAGATCTCACCATCTTCGGCTATTTTAATTTCACAGTTGAATAGTGCTCGACCCACGGTTCCAATGATAAAACCCTTATTATCAAAGCAATTAACTGCTGCAACGGGACTTGTTTCTGTTAATCCATATCCTTCAAGAACAGGGATTTGTGCTGCATTGAATACACGCGCTAAACGTGGCTGAAGAGCTGCACTACCACTGGCTACTGCTTTTACATTTCCGCCAAGTGCCTCTCGCCATTTACTGAAGATAAGTTTATTGGCAATGCTCAATTGAAATTCATACCAACCACCATTTTGACCATATGGTTCCCATCTTTCCCCTAAGGCTACCGCCCAAAAGAATAAGGCCCGTTTGATTCCTGTCAATTCGCTTCCCTTGGCCATGATTTTATCAAATACCTTTTCCAATAACCTTGGTACTGCTGTAAACACTTCAGGCTGAACTTCGCGGATATTATCTCCAATGGTTTCCATCGACTCAGCATAATAAATCGATACACCGGAGTACATGAATAGATATAGGCACATCCTTTCGTATACGTGGCACAATGGAAGAAAGCTCACTGCTTTACTTTTTTCATCCACGGGTAATCGCTCTCTTGATCCATATACATTGGATACAATATTATTGTGCGAAAGCATTACACCTTTAGGATTTCCAGTTGTACCGCTCGTATAGATTATGGTCGCTAAACTTATCTCGTCTATAGCGGCTTTGCGAGTTTCAATTTCTTCAGTAGAAACAGATTCACCTCGCTTTAAAAAATCGTCAAAGTGCTCTATCCCTTCGATTTTATTAAACGATACGATATGTTCTAAACTAGGTGCGTCTGCCTTGATTTCCATCACCTTAGCTAGTAATTCTTCATCACTTACAAAACAGACCTTGACTTTGGCATCATTGAAAATAAACGCGTAATCTTTTGGAGCGATTGTTGGATAAATGGGAACATTAATTCCGCCACACATCATAATACCTATGTCCGTAATGTTCCATTCAGGGCGATTATTTGAAATAATCGCAACTGTATCCATAGATTTAATTCCTATAGAGGCTAAGGCCTTGCTAACCTTAAGACCCGTATCAACAAACTGTTTGGACGAAGTATTAACCCATTTTCCATTCACTTTTGCTGAAAGAGAATCTTCCTTTGGAAAGTGTTCGAGTTGATATTGTGGAATGTCGAAAAGTCGCTTAATATCCATTGGAATAAAATTTAGGTTTAATCAAATTTAATATACACCGACATACTAGTCTTGTTTAGCTCCACCAAAATCTTGTACACAGTTAAATCGGTATCGCTTATGAGGTTCAATTGCAACCCCAATATAGCGACTTTCGATATCCAAAATATTTTTTCTATGTCCAGCATTTGGTACATTCTTATCTATTAGCAGATCCACAACTATATCTAAGGCTTTATCATTTCCATAGTTTGCGTTTTCATTTATTACGCTGAACTGCTTCGATACGTCCTTTACTCGTTCAGTAAATGAAGTGCCGTCCGAAGCATTGTGTCCAGTTCTTCCAGACTCACCCATGTCTAGGGCGTGGTGGCGTGCCGTTTCGGTCAATATTTCGCTCGGTTGCAATAGAACTCTTGGGCTAGTGTTTTTAAGTTCTTCGATCAGTGACTTTACATCTTTATCCTTCTTGACTTTATTCGATTTGAGATAGTCAGTTAAATATGTGTCTTCAAATAGTGGTGGATTCATCCTGCATACGTTGATGTAGAATACAACTTGCTTTTCCTCATCGCTCATGTACATGACTTCTCTAGCCGAATTCGCCTTCGCTAACGCTGTATCTGGCCAAAGTTGGAATAAATCAGATTGTCCATGGCCAACCAAAGGAAGCAGGGCGATTAAAATAAGGGCGCTATTTTTTATATACCAATTCACCTCCAATAAAGGTTTGTAAAACTTGAGTTGACAATATTTCATCGACATTACATTGCAACAAATCGTTGTCCAATATGGTGAAGTCAGCGAACTTACCAATTTCTAAACTGCCTCTTGTATCATCATCAAAACTAGACATGGCAGCCCAAATGGTTATTCCCTTCAAAGCCTCTTCTCGAGTGAGCGCTTCATCTGTGATAAAACCACTTGGAGGAAACCCTAGCGCATCTTTTCTAACCACCGCGGCATAAAAGGTGTTTATTGGGTCAATGCTTTCTACAGGGAAATCGGTTCCTAAGGGAATCATTCCGTTTTCATGCATCAATGATTTTAAACTATATGCCCAATTGATCCTTTTTGAACCTAATCGTTCTTCGGCCCAATACATATCGCTTGTGGCGTGAGTTGGCTGCATGGATGGAATGATGTTGAATTTTCCAAATAGCGATCGATCTTCAGGATGAACAACTTGTGCATGCTCTATTCGCCAGCGCCTATCATTCGTTCCACCTAATACTTTACTCATTTCTATTAGTGAAATACGATTCCCTTCTGTACCAATACAATGTACCGCCAATTGAAGTTCTGCATCATAGCACATTTTGGCCCATTGTGCCAAAGAGTCGGCTGGTGTGATTAAGAATCCATTTGACAATGAATCATCAGAATATGGTTCGATTAACCGAGCACCTCGTGATCCTAAAGCGCCATCACAATACACTTTAATAGATCGTGCAGTCAAATGGTCTGTCTTATAGCCTATTTCTTGGTAATTTTCAAGAATCTCTGGTGTAGCAGAGTACATCGCATTAATGCGCATTTTAAGATCTCCTTCTTCATGAAGTTGATGAATTAAATCAATTTCTATTTTCTCTAAACCAGCATCTGTGACAGTGGTTAACCCCACTCTAAAACAATCTTTTTCAGCTTTAATAAGAGCCTTGACTTTTTCCATTTCAGTTGGTTCAGGAATAACTGCATCAACCAGAGTCATTGCTTCATCTATTAATATTCCGGTTGGTTTTCCATCTGAACCAACTTTTACGACTCCACCGTTAACTCTAGATGTTGCATCAATTTTGGCTGCTGAAAGAATATTGTTTGACACCAACATGGCATGTCCGTCAACTCTTGTAATAGCGATTTTAAGATTTGGGAACAGAATGTCAAACGTATCATTTGTTGGAAATTCTTGGATGTCCCAATCATTTTGGTCCCAGCCGCGTCCAGTAATCCATTCGCCATCTCTTTGTTTCGCATATTCATTGATTCTTTCGCATACTTCGTTGAACGATTTGGTGCCAATTAGATCAAGCTGTGTACTTGTGATGCCATATCCCAGAAAATGACTGTGAGCATCAATTAATCCTGGATATATAAATGCTTTCTCGGCATCGATCACTGAGCTTGATTTGTATTTGTTAAGTATTTGATGTTCTGCGCCTAACTCAATGATTTTACCGTCTTGAATTACCATTGCCTCAAATGTTTCCATCTGTTCATTCACAGAATAGATGGTCGCATTGTGGATTATAAGGTCCGCTTTAGTTGGTTCATTGCAAGAGGAATTTGAGAGCAGTAAAGCAATCAAGCATAGTTGCAGAAGAGGTGATTTAGGTTGTCTGTTCAGCATGTGATTTTGTTAAAAATGGTATGATGGCTAAAATAAGCAGGACGATAAATGGAGCTCGATACCGCATGGTTGCTCCTAGAACAGGTGAAATCAATCCAATAAGACATAGAGCTGGCAATACGCCTTGAATAATCATGTGAAAGAGCGGTCTTTTAGTCTTTTGATACTTACCCCTGAAAATGGCTGTGATGATAAGACCGATTAATAGAATGTTCTCAAATGCCATAATAAGGAGGCTCGCAGAATTGATTCTCGATGGTAATGGTTCAGCTAAAACTCGAAATAATGCACTAGGTAAATTCAATACAACGCTTTGTACGGAATATTCTAATGGTACAATCGCAATGGCCGACCCAGGTTTTATTAAATCAGAATGATTTATAAAGTCATTCTGCTTCCTTACGACATACTCGACTAGGTCAAAATTTAAGACATATAATAGTGTTGCGCCAGATCCTAGAAGCATAAACCAGACCATCCATTGAGAGCTAGGTCGCCATTTCAGTTTTAAAATGAGAAAGTAGGACACTAGGGCCGGAGCCAAGGAAGCAATGAAGTATGGCTTAATTATGATTAAAATGAGAAGGCCTATCGCGCTCATAAAAACATTTGTGAATTCTATCCTTTTACCAGATTCTGTAATAATGCCCGCAAGGAATAACCCCGCTCCAAACAGAAGGAAACTTTCTTTTAATCCACCAGAAAGAAGCAAAAGATAACAAGGGAAGATAGATATGATTAATAGTGTCAATCTTTGATCTTTAGAATGATGCAATAGTTTAGATATGATTAGCAGCAGGCCGATGAAAGCCATGCTAGAAAAGAATATAGAATTTGCCTCGTATCCAGATTGGGTAACCATTGATAAAAACGAATTAACTTTAATCATGACAATATTGTCATTATAGAAACCGCTTTCAAACGGTTTGATCCAAGAGTTCATTTTCTCGAAGTACTCTGTTTTATAAATTCCATTGGTATCATATAAACCAAAAAGCACTTTTAGATAACCAGCAAAATTCGTTTGAGCGAGATCCTTTAAAACTAATCTATCATCATAGAATCGAAAAATATCCGATGTAGAGCGATCCGTGTATATATATGTGTAGATAAATTGAAGTAAGAATGTACCTAGGATTTTAAATGAGAAGCTTATGACAATCCATATAGAGCGTATTCTCATCTTCCCGAACCGAGGAATTCTAAGAATAAGTGCCAGACAAATAAGAAACTAGGGCGCTGCCATAGTTAATTGCGATAAATGCATGCTTCAAAGAAAGTGCTTTGTGAATTATTTGAGGATACATTTTATATCCAGCCCAAGCAGAAATTTACCTTTGGAGTCTAATTAGTTTAAATGAGTCAATTAACTGAAACTGAATCGCGAGAAGCGGCATCCAAGCTTGGGTTATTACCCGAAGAATTTGATAAGGTAGTTGAATTCCTTGGTCGAATTCCAAATTTCACGGAGCTTTCGATCTACTCTGTAATGTGGTCTGAACATTGCTCTTACAAGAATAGTATCAAGTGGTTGAAGACATTGCCAAAAAAGGGACCTGCTATCTTGGCGGAAGCTGGTGAAGAAAACGCGGGTTTAGTAGATATTGGTGATGGATTAGCATGTGCCTTTAAAATCGAATCTCATAATCACCCAAGTGCAATTGAGCCATATCAAGGAGCTGCCACTGGGGTAGGAGGAATTAATAGAGACATTTTTACTATGGGTGCTAGGCCAATTGCGCAATTGAATAGTTTGCGATTTGGTGATCCTAATCTTGATAGAACTAAATGGCTTGTAAAGGGAGTGGTTAAAGGAATTGGAGATTATGGTAATGCATTTGGGATTCCAGTTTTAGGTGGCGAAGTTTTCTTTGACAAATCATATAACCAAAACCCTCTAGTAAATGCCATGTCAGTTGGTATTGTAGATATTAATAAGACAATTTCCGCAACTTCTTATGGTCCAGGTAATCCAGTTTTTATTGTTGGTTCAAGTACGGGGAAGGATGGAATTCACGGGGCAACTTTTGCTTCTGGTGACTTATCCGATGATAGTGCAGATGATTTGCCATCGGTGCAGGTGGGTGATCCATTTCAAGAAAAACTCTTAATGGAAGCTTCTCTCGAATTGGCCGATACAGATGCGATCATTGGAATGCAGGATATGGGTGCAGCTGGAATCACTTGCTCTTCCTCGGAAATGTCTGCGAAAGGAGAATGTGGAATGAACATTTATCTCGACAAAGTACCAACTCGTCAAGAGAACATGCTTCCTTTCGAAATCTTACTTAGCGAGTCTCAAGAGCGGATGCTGGTAGTGGTGAAGAAAGGAAGGGAGCAAGAAGTGATTGACATCTTCGAAAAGTGGGATTTGAATTGTGTTCAAATCGGAGAAGTAACAGAAGGAACGCAGTTGAAGTATTTCATGAACGGTGAACTTGTGGCTGAGGCTCCGGCTGATTCTTTAGTACTTGGCGGAGGAGCTCCGGTTTACGACCGTGAATATCATGAGCCAGCTTATATACAGGAAGTACAAGCATTCGATCCAGAGAGTGTCGAACAACCGGAAGATATTGTGTCAGCTGCTCAAAAAGTTTTTGGACATATCAACGTGGCTTCAAAAAAATGGGTGACGAATCAATATGATTCAATGGTAGGAACGGTGAATATGTCCACCAATCGACCCTCTGATGCCGGGATTGTCAATCTAAAAGGATCAAATAAGGCAATTGCAGTAACTGTGGATTGCAATGCGCGATATGTCTATTCCAATCCTGAACAAGGATGTGCAATCGCGGTCGCTGAAGCTGCGCGTAATATCATTTGTTCGGGAGGTAATCCTTCAGCAATTACGAATTGTCTAAACTTTGGTAATCCATATTCACCCGAGGCTTATTGGCAATTTGTGGGAGCAATAAAAGGTATGACTAAGGCATGCGAAAAATTTGAAACGCCAGTAACAGGTGGTAATGTGAGTTTCTACAATCAGTCAACAATTGATGGCTCTACGGTTCCAGTGCTGCCTACACCGACAATCGGAATGATTGGAATTGTAGAGGATAAAAAGCACATAACTCCTCTTTCAATAAATTCTTCAGATCATAAGCTTTACCTAATTGGAGAGCATTCAGCTGATCTTGGCAGTTCTCAGTACTTGATCAATTTTCATGGAGTTGAAAATAGTCCAGCACCTCAAATGGACTTGGAAACTGAATGGAACGTTCAAAACAACTTGCGCTACGCGATTAGAAATGGATTGATTGAAAGTGCCCATGATGTCTCAGATGGAGGTTTATTCACTACTCTGGTAGAAATGACCTTGCCAAATGCCATTGGTTTTGATGTTGACATTGACTCCGAAATGAGAATTGACGGAGTGCTGCTAGGAGAAGGCCAAAGTAGAATTGTCGTGGCTGTAAGTCCTGAAAATGAAATGGCTTTTGTAGAATTATTGAAGGAGTTGAATCAACCAATTTGCTATTTAGGGATCACCGGAGGGAGTGACTGTCTTATTAATGAAGTTTCATTTGGAACGGTAAGTGACCTTGAAAAGATTCACTACGGAACTATGCCAAGTTATATGGCGAACTAAGCTATTCGACCGATTGGATAGGAAATAAAAAAGGGGGCAATTGCCCCCTTTTTTATTCTTAATGGTATTGTTTCTACCTCTGAATCACTATCAGTTTCGACCCTTCATACTCATTCGCTTTGATTTTTAACGAATAGGTTCCTTCAGATAAATCTCCTACAAATAGGTTTCTGTTGCCAACTGCTGAGGTTAACGTCTCGCGCTTTACCATTCTACCGCTTATGTCAAAAAGTTCAATAGTTAGATTATTGAGGTTGTCATCATTAAAGTCAATATTGATGTTGTCGTTTGCTGGATTCGGGTATATGTGAATACTCTCCATCACAGACTCAGGAATTCCAACTACGTTAATTGTAATGCTGTCACAAATTGTATCAGATCCACAAACGTTCGATACATATTGACAAACCTCAAACTTTCCAATCTCTGTGAAATAGTGAATAGGATTAGCTAATGTACTTACGGTGTTGTCAGAGAACGTCCATAAATAGGCATCAGCATTTTTAGATGTATCAATGAAGTTTACTTGAGACGTCACTTGCTCATAGCTGAAACCACCAGTGGGATCAACAGGGATGTTGTGTTCTTGCAATGAAACACATGGGTCTTTGGTCCATCCTTCAACGGTAACAGTCAATTTCACATCAAATGGACCGTCCCCAACAAACGTGTGCGATGGGGCTGGAGAATTAGCAATTGGTGAACCGTCACCATAATCCCATGCGTATGCTTGCACAAATGAAGAGTTGAATGCAATCTTGTTATAAATTTTACTCTTTACAATTTCAGACGATAGTTGTTCAAACTCGACTGGTTGGTTATCGAAGTCCATACAATAAAAGCCATATTCAAAGTTGGCGTCAAGATTGAACTCAATCAATGGCTCAATTAGTACATCCATATCACAAGCGGTACCTTGGCAGTTAAACGTTGATACACTTGCTGCAGTGACCCAAGTTGAATCATTGTATTTACCTATGGCTAATAAATCCCCTTGACCATCGTTTTCATCCCAGTCTGTTACACCGATTTGAATTGGAACAGGATATTCTATTGTATCAAACTCAATAGTCAGGATATAGTCGTTAGTTACACCAACAGGGCGATTGAAAATTGCCGTATACCGCGTTGAATCATTATATAAGGTATCTACGATAATCTTATTAATGTGAACCTCAGATTCTGCAAGTGGGTCTCCATCAGGAAGCTTATTGCCTCCTTTATCGTAAATCCGGCACTTCACAGGGTAACTGTTCTTAAAGAGACCTTGATGATTAGCGTAAAAACTAAAACCATGTATAATCATAGGTTGATTAACGTCAAAAATTTGGCCGATTCCATAGAGTCGCCCTGGATTACTTAACCTTAACTCTCTAACTCTCGTGTCAGTACCTCTCGCAGCGGTATATCTTACACTATCCATTCCGCAATTCAATGCGGTGTCAGTTGCAACAGCAACATTCTTGCATTGCTTAATCTCACCACAAGAAGTTTCCATGGTTTGACATACCCAATAGGTGCCAGGCTCAAAATACTTATGATTTGGGTTTTCAGATGAGCTTGAGTTTCCATCACCGAAATCATAGTGAATGCTAGAAAACAAGCCAAATGTTTCGTTTGTGAAGTTTACCGAAAGATTCGACTTTTTAAATGAAAAGTCTTGCTTTGGCTTTTCCTTAATAATTTGGGTAACTGAACTTTGACAAAATTGATTTGTCCAGGTAATCATCTTGGCCGTCATTGTAGCCACATAAGGACCATTGGTAGGGTAGAAGTGAATTGGGTTTGCTAAATCGGCCACAACACCATCACCAAATACCCATCGTTGTCGATCACCAATATTGTAGAATGCATATCTGTTATACATACGACTGTCAACAATAGGTGCCCCATCATTAAAGAATTCAACTGTTTCGCCTAATTCATCAAATAGACATTCTGGATCATTAACGAATGAGGCGTTAATATTGTACTGGATAAAAGGCTCAAAGAAAAAATCAGCATCAAATGGATCAACACTATTATATAAGTAGTCATATGACTTAATCCAACTTAGCCCCTGCTTGACACCACTTAACCATTCTTCATCTCCATCAGAACTTGTCCCATCTAGGTGATTGTGTAGAACAACGAATGGTCCATTAGCTGGATCTGTTCTCACTACTACTGTGTAGTCGTCATCCAAATCAACTGGGGTCCATGTCACATCAACAGCATAAGATTCCATAGGTCCATCTAACGAATCTGGAATGCTCAACGTTGCTGTTCCAGAGGCTAGAACCACAGTTCCTGGAATTGAATCTTGAGTTGCTCGAACAATTTCCACAGTCACGTCTACGGTGACACCTCCAGTCGTATCGGGCTTCCAACCATAAAAGCGGGCTCCGCTAATTGTGATTTCCTGTGGACATTCATAGTATTGGAATGCTCCCGAGTTTTGATTTGGTATAAGAGTCAGAGTGTCTATTTGTGAAGCCTTTTCATAAGTGAATTTCAACGTGTCCGAGCGCATGTGGCTCGCTGGGCATGAAGTGATGTCGCAACTAAAAAACAACTGATAATCGAAGTAATGATTCTATACATATATAGTAAACTTAAATTGTGTCAACCTGCAAGACGTTTTGTTAGGCGCAAAAGTTGACTTAACTGACCGTAAAATTATGGAATTAACCTATTATATAAATGGCGGAAAAAACAATGCATATTTGAATACAAGATATTAGGTAATTATGGTAGCAATAATAACAGGTGTTTCAAGAGGAATTGGAAGGGCGACATTGGAAGAGTTTTTGACAATGGGTTACGAATGCTATGGTCTTACCCGCAATTCGAAGGTCATCGCAGATGACTTGGTAAGGAATCCTCTTGTACATATAATAGAGGTGGATTGGTCATCAATGGATGATGTGTTAGATAGAGTATTATCCTCGCTAGGCAATAAGGTAGTAAATGTGCTAGTCAATAACGCTGCGAGTATCCAGGTCCAATCATTATCATCCACCACCGCTGATAGCCTTGCTAATCAGTTCCGAGTAAATGCACTTTTGCCTTTTTTACTCTCCCAAGGTCTCTACAACCATGGGGTCTTTGCTACTAATGCACATATAGTGAACATTAGTTCGATGGCTGGATATCAAGATTCAGCCAAATTCAAGGGGCTTGGGGCTTATTCTGCTTCAAAGGCAGCCTTAATTTGTTTGACACAATCAATGGCTGCAGAATGGGGACAAGATTTGTCGATTAACTGTTTATGTCTCGGTGCAGTCAATACTGAAATGCTCAAAGCGGCATTTCCTGACTATGTTGCGCCAATAAATGACGTTCAGATGGCATCCTTTATATACCAATTTGCCACATCTGCTGCAGAAACTATGAATGGTCAAGTTATTCCAGTGAAAAAAGATGACCCAAACTAGAAATTAATTACTTTGAAAATCAGGTTGTTATCATTAGTAGAGGTTGAAAACACCACTTTTCTTGTAATTATTTAGTGTCAGGGCTTGCGAGTAAATGAAATGCCCTTATATTTGCGCTCCCTTTGAAAGAAGGGGTAGTTCTTTGAACAGATTGAAAAGAAGAAAAGCCAGCATGTATCCTAGGGATTTACATCTGATTGTATATTAATTTTACACAACGGAGAGTTTGATCCTGGCTCAGGATGAACGCTAGCGGCAGGCTTAACACATGCAAGTCGAACGGTAACATGATTAGCTTGCTATTGATGACGAGTGGCGCACGGGTGCGTAACGCGTATGCAACCTACCTTTAACTGGGAGATAGCCCGAAGAAATTCTGGATTAATACCCCATAATATATGTCCTTCGCATGTTGGATATATTAAAGCTTTGGCGGTTAAAGATGGGCATGCGTGACATTAGCTAGTTGGTAAGGTAACGGCTTACCAAGGCTACGATGTCTAGGGGGTCTGAGAGGATTATCCCCCACACTGGTACTGAGACACGGACCAGACTCCTACGGGAGGCAGCAGTGAGGAATATTGGACAATGGGCGAAAGCCTGATCCAGCCATGCCGCGTGCAGGAAGACGGCCCTACGGGTTGTAAACTGCTTTTATATGGGAATAAACCTCCGAACGTGTTCGGAGCTGAAGGTACCATACGAATAAGGACCGGCTAACTCCGTGCCAGCAGCCGCGGTAATACGGAGGGTCCAAGCGTTATCCGGATTTATTGGGTTTAAAGGGTGCGTAGGCGGGATATTAAGTCAGTGGTGAAATCTTCCAGCTCAACTGGGAAACTGCCATTGATACTGTTATTCTTGAGTTTGGTTGAAGTAGGCGGAATGAGGCATGTAGCGGTGAAATGCATAGATATGCCTCAGAACACCAATTGCGAAGGCAGCTTACTAAGCCAATACTGACGCTGAGGCACGAAAGCGTGGGGAGCGAACAGGATTAGATACCCTGGTAGTCCACGCTGTAAACGATGATTACTCGCTGTTGGCGATACACTGTCAGCGGCTAAGCGAAAGTGATAAGTAATCCACCTGGGGAGTACGTTCGCAAGAATGAAACTCAAAGGAATTGACGGGGGCCCGCACAAGCGGTGGAGCATGTGGTTTAATTCGATGATACGCGAGGAACCTTACCAGGGCTTAAATGTAGAGCGACCGATTTGGAAACAAGTCTTCTCTTTGAGCGGTCTACAAGGTGCTGCATGGTTGTCGTCAGCTCGTGCCGTGAGGTGTCGGGTTAAGTCCCTTAACGAGCGCAACCCCTATCTCTAGTTGCCAGCGGATAATGCCGGGGACTCTAGAGAAACTGCCCGTGCAAACGGTGAGGAAGGTGGGGATGACGTCAAATCATCACGGCCCTTACGTCCTGGGCTACACACGTGCTACAATGGTCGGTACAGAGGGCAGCTACCAGGTGACGTGGATGCAAATCTCGAAAGCCGATCTCAGTTCGGATTGAAGTCTGCAACTCGACTTCATGAAGCTGGAATCGCTAGTAATCGCGCATCAGCCATGGCGCGGTGAATACGTTCCCGGGCCTTGTACACACCGCCCGTCAAGCCATGGAAGCTGGGGGTACCTGAAGTCGGTTGCCGCAAGGCGCTGCCTAGGGTAAAACTGGTAACTGGGGCTAAGTCGTAACAAGGTAGCCGTACCGGAAGGTGCGGCTGGAATACCTCCTTTCTAGAGAAAACAATCGATATATGTTGGCTTCTTTTCAATTTTAATAATTTTCTGAGTTGAAAATTCCGAATCCCCTTTGAGGGGAAACAGTAAGCTCGGACTCAGTAAAATAGAGTCCCGTAGCTCAGCTGGTTAGAGCGCTACACTGATAATGTAGAGGTCCGCGGTTCAAGTCCGCGCGGGACTACTCAATTCAAATGACAGGAGTGAAAACTCCAAATTTTGTAATGAAAAAGGTTCTTTTTCAATCATAAAATGGGGGATTAGCTCAGCTGGCTAGAGCACCTGCCTTGCACGCAGGGGGTCATCGGTTCGACTCCGATATCCTCCACTTTAGTACAGTTTTTACTGTTCGTTCTTTTGACATGTTGGTATAGTAATTAATGAAATGGTGCAAATCCATTCCCAACACTATTCTCATGTTGAGAATAAGTTCTTTGAAATCTTGAACAATATAATAAGAGCAAAAAATTATCAAGAGCATTCGGTGGATGCCTTGGCTCTCAGAGGCGATGAAGGACGCGACAAGCTGCGATAAGCTGCGGGTAGATGCAAATAATCTCCAATCCGCAGGTTTCCGAATGGGGCAACCCGATATGTTGAAGACATATCATCTTTTTAAGATGCCAACCCGATGAACTGAAACATCTAAGTAGTCGGTGGAAAAGAAAACAATAGTGATTCCCCTAGTAGTGGCGAGCGAACGGGGAACAGCCTAAACCAAAGTTGTTTCGGCAATTTTGGGGTTGTAGGACTACAATATGGACTTTATATTTTTAGTAGAACAGCGATGGAAACGCTACCATAGAGGGTGATAGTCCCGTAAACGAAAAAAATGTAATACCTAGTAGTATCCTGAGTAGGGCGGGACACGTGAAATCCTGTCTGAATCTGCCGGGACCATCCGGTAAGGCTAAATACTCCTGAGAGACCGATAGTGAACAAGTACCGTGAGGGAAAGGTGAAAAGCACCCTGAACAAGGGAGTGAAATAGTACCTGAAACCGAATGCTTACAAGCGGAGGGAGCCTCGAAGGTGACCTCGTGCCTTTTGCATAATGAGCCTACGAGTTGCTCCTCAGTAGCAAGGTTAATTCTGTTGACAGAAGCAGCCGAAGCGAAAGCAAGTCTTAACAGGGCGCTTTAGTTACTGGGGGCAGACGCGAAACTTAGTGATCTACCCATGGTCAGGTTGAAGCTCTGGTAAAACAGAGTGGAGGACCGAACCCATATACGTTGAAAAGTGTTGGGATGAACTGTGGGTAGGGGTGAAAGGCTAATCAAACTAAGAAATAGCTCGTACTCCCCGAAATGCATTTAGGTGCAGCGTTGTGGTGAGTGTTATAGAGGTAGAGCTACTGATAGGGCTAGGGGGCTTCACCGCCTACCAACCCCTGATAAACTCCGAATGCTATAACATATACACAGCAGTGAGGGCATGGGTGCTAAGGTCCATGTCCGAGAGGGAAAGAACCCAGACCATCAGCTAAGGTCCCTAAATTCTCGCTAAGTTGTTCAAACGTGGTTTGACTGCTTTGACAGCTAGGATGTTGGCTTGGAAGCAGCCATTCATTTAAAGAGTGCGTAACAGCTCACTAGTCGAGCGGTCAAGCGTGGATAATAATCGGGCATAAGTGAGATACCGAAGCTATGGATTTTATGGTAGGGGAGCATTCCAGCCGCGTTGAAGGAGAATCGTAAGGTTCCCTGGAGCATCTGGAAAAGAAAATGTAGGCATAAGTAACGATAATTAAGGTGAAAAACCTTAACACCGTAAGACTAAGGTTTCCTGATCAATGCTAATCAGATCAGGGTTAGTCGGGGCCTAAGGCGTACCCGTTTGGGGAAGTCGATGGACATCAGGTTAATATTCCTGAACTTGTATATATTGCGATTTGGGGACGAAGAAATGTAGTCATTACGTACTGACGGATATGTACGTTGAGCCTAGTCTTCGGACGAAGCGAAGTGATGAGTTTTCTTCCAAGAAAAGCCAATAAGCTTCAGATATATACAACCCGTACCCTAAACCGACACAGGTAGTCGAGGAGAATATCCTAAGGTGCTCGAGTGATTCATGGCTAAGGAATTAGGCAAATTAGCCCTGTAACTTCGGAAGAAAGGGCGCCTCCCTAGCTTGCTAGGAGGCCGCAGTGAATAGATCCAGGCGACTGTTTATCAAAAACACATGGCTCTGCTAAATCGAAAGATGATGTATAGGGCCTGACACCTGCCCGGTGCTGGAAGGTTAAGAGGTGGGGTTATCCTTCGGGAGAAGCTCTGAATCGAAGCCCCAGTAAACGGCGGCCGTAACTATAACGGTCCTAAGGTAGCGAAATTCCTTGTCGGGTAAGTTCCGACCTGCACGAATGGTGTAACGATCTGGATACTGTCTCAGCCATGAGCTCGGTGAAATTGTAGTAGCGGTGAAGATGCCGCTTACCTGCAACGGGACGAAAAGACCCCGTGAACCTTCACTACAGCTTAGCATTGAATTTGGATTATTGATGTGTAGGATAGGTGGGAGACTTTGAAGCTGGGACGCTAGTTCTGGTGGAGTCGTCCTTGAAATACCACCCTTTAATCGTTTGAATTCTAATCCACTTGTGGAGACAGTGCTTGGTGGGTAGTTTGACTGGGGTGGTCGCCTCCAAAAAAGTATCGGAGGCTTCCAAAGGTACCCTCAGCACGCTTGGTAACCGTGCGTAGAGTGCAATGGCATAAGGGTGCTTAACTGCAAGACCGACAAGTCGAGCAGAAACGAAAGTTGGGCATAGTGATCCGGTGGTTCCTTATGGAAGGGCCATCGCTCAAAGGATAAAAGGTACTCCGGGGATAACAGGCTGATCTCCCCCAAGAGCTCACATCGACGGGGAGGTTTGGCACCTCGATGTCGGCTCGTCACATCCTGGGGCTGGAGAAGGTCCCAAGGGTTGGGCTGTTCGCCCATTAAAGTGGCACGCGAGCTGGGTTCAGAACGTCGCGAGACAGTTCGGTCTCTATCTGTTGCAGGCGTTAGAAGTTTGAGAGGACCTCCTTTTAGTACGAGAGGACCGAAGGGGACGAACCTCTGGTGTACCTGTTGTGGCGCCAGCCGCACCGCAGGGTAGCTACGTTCGGTCGAGATAAGCGCTGAAAGCATCTAAGCGCGAAACTCACCTCAAGATGAGACTTCTTTTAAGGGTCGTTAGAGATGATGACGTTGATAGGTCGCATGTGTAAAGGCAGAAATGTCACAGCAGAGCGATACTAATTACCCGTAGATTTTTTGCGCTTTTATATTGTTCAAGATTCAAAATATTAATGACCTTACGGTGATTATAGCATTGGAGTTCACCTCTTCCCATTCCGAACAGAGAAGTTAAGCCCAATAGCGCAGATGGTACTAGGGTAATACCTGGGAGAGTATGTCGTTGCCGGTCTTAAAAGCCTTGTATTTTTGTACAAGGCTTTTTTTTTGCCATTACATGACGAATAAACTAATAATTATATTTCTTGCTATCTCTCTGCACAAATGTGTGTCTGCACAATCCTTGGAGTCAGATAAAACATTAAGTTTTCAGAATGTATCTTCTATAGAATTTCGACCTCTCGAAATTGATGAAGTTAGTTTTGGTTATATTACTAGACCCAATACATTATATCGAAAAAAACTAATACAGGGAGATACATCTTCTATAGCTGATTCGAACTCTTATTCTCAGGCTATGTTCAACATTGGCTCGATTGCAACTCAGAATATTGGTTTTCGATTATTTCGACCAATAAACGAAAGCGGAGATTTGATGTTAAACATTTGTAGAGAATCTAATCCAGGGTGGGTAGCGAGAAGTTTCGTAAGATATACAGATATTCATTTAAAGTATTTTCAAAAAGTTGGAAAGAGAATTGAGACTCATATCAACACTGGTGTAAGTGTTCTTGACAGAGAACAAAATGGTGGAGTATTAGATTCTATTTATTATGATCTGTCTTCAAACGGAACAAATGAGCTGAATTTAATTGGTAATACATTTTTACCAGACGCTTATAACAGGCATTTTGATACATATTTGAAGGGAGGAGTGAATTATTCGTTTGCTGAAACAAACAAGACTACATTCAAGTTGGGAATTGTTGGAGGTATGCAATATCATAAGTTTAGGTATCAAGACGGAGATTTGGATACGTCATACTACGATTATTTTACCGAAATTAATCAAGCTACTATCAACGACTCCTTCAGATTGAATGAATTTTGGATAAAACCAAATGTGCAAATTAATTATTTAGATTCTTTACGAGGAGTTACGGGTTTCGTTAACTTGGAAATAAAACAATCCTGGTATGGATTACTAAACAATGGAAGGTCTGCTAACCCAATGAACCAAATGGTTCAATCCAACTTTTATTATAGTACTAGGCGGTTTATGATAAAAAATACCTCTAAATTATTCTTGCAAGGATACAACAAAGGTGATTTAAGTGTGCAATCGAAAGGTTCGATCAATATTGCGGGAGTTGATTCCCTAAGTGATAAAATATTAAGAATAAGCTCCGAACTACTGCTCCAACAAGGTCGTCCGTCATTATTGTATGAAAGATATGAATCGAGTATTACGATAATTAATTCCGATCAGAGGAAGGTGTCAATGCAAGCATATTCTGTGGGAATGGATGGAGGTTTTGGTCCTATCTGGATGATGGTGCAGGCGGGTTATCGTAAGATTGGAGATTTTATATTTCTAAATCAAAATGCGGAGATTTTTCAGAAAAGGAATAGTATTGAGATATACAGTGTTAAGGCCTCAATAGCAGTGAAAGGGAAGTGGTATGAGCTAAACAGCGAGGGCTGCTATCAATGGAATGACAGATCAAAGTACTATTCCGTTCCTGAGTGGATTAACACGAATCAAGGATTCTTAAAATGGAATATGTTCTCTAAAAAGTTAAGAATGAGAGGAGGAGTCCAAACAGAGTTTTATTCTAGTTATTATTCCAGAGGGTATTTGCCATTCTATGATGCTTTTTATGTACAGTCGTTTCATCGATTCGAAGACTTTTTTCAATTGAACGCTATGCTAACGACAAGAATTAAAACAGTAACTGTAGGTGTAAGTGCCTACAATATCTTGTACGGGGTGTTTGATGTAAATCCTATAATTGCTCCAAACATGGCTGCTGTTCCGCGATACTTTTCTCTTCAGTTCGCTTGGGATTTTAAAAACTAGATTAGGTTTTTTGCTTTTTCTTTTTCGCTGCAGGAAAAAGGACGTTGTTTAGAATCAAACGATAACCAGCTGAATTTGGATGGAGGTTTAGATCTGTTGGAGGATCGCCTACAAAATGCTGATAATCCTCTGGGTCGTGTCCACCATAAAATGTCCATTGACCTTTTCCAAATTCTCCATGAATATATCTCGCTGTGCCTAATCCTTTGCTTTCACCTAAAATCAGTACTTCAGGTTTTATATACTTCGAGTTATATGAGGTTGTTTGTCCCATAAACCCTTTAATGATTTTTTCATGATTTTGACAAAGCATTGTAGGTACGGGGTCCCATTTAGCGGAAAAGTTGAAAAGTGTAAAGAAGTCTTGTTTTTGACCGGCCCTACTATGCAAATTGGTTCCATCTATATCCGAGAATTCATATTCCATTGGATTAGTACTTAGTTTATAGTTTTCAAAAGCGAAACCTTTGTCAAATTCAATTTTTTGTTGTGCTAAAGGATCTGCGGGATCACCATCAAACATTTTTTCGCAGATATCTACATTTTCAGATGAAATTGCAATATCGTAAGAATCGGTTCCAGAGCACATTGAAAACATAAAACCTCCGCCAGAAGTGTATTCTTTTATTCTAAGAGCAACTGCAAGTTTCAATTCAGAAACTTTAGCAAACCCTAATCGATTTGCTGTTTCTTCAAATTCTTGCACCTGATCTTGATACCATTTCGCATTTCTATACGATCCATAAAACTTTCCATATTGACCTGTAAAGTCTTCATGATGTAAATGAAGCCAATCATAGAGATGCAGTTTACCATCTATGATTTCATCATCATAAATAACATCATAAGGAATCTCAGCATAAGTTAATACAAGAGTTACTGCATCATCCCAGGGTTGTGCAGACTTTGGTGAGTACACCGCGATCTTTGGCGCAGTTTCCAATTTTATGGCATCCATATTCACTTCTGGATTTGAAATTTCCAAGAGAATGGAAGCGGCTTGTGTGTCATTTATCTTTTCAAATGATATTCCTCTGATGACTAATTCGGATTCAATTTCTTTAAAATCTTCTAATAAGAAACTACCCCCTCGATAATTTAGGAGCCATTGGACTTCTGCTTCTCTTTGCAAGGACCAAAAGGCTAATCCATAAGCTTTTAGATGATTAGCTTGTGTTTCATCCATTGGGATCAGAATCTTACTAGCAAGTGAAGAATTACAAAACACTAAAACGAGAAATAAGAGCGAGAAAAGTCTAGAAAGGTGGTTCTTCTGGGAAATTTTCATCAATGCTGTCAAAGTTACTTGATTTTAAAACTTGACGACCATAGTCATCTTCAACGCTAACACTTGGTTTTGCGTTGTAATCAAAGTTATCATTATCCCAATTTACGAATTTCGCAAGATGGTTTTGGAAACGAATTTTAACGTCCTCCGTGGATCCATTTCTGTGCTTAGCGATAATTAGTTCTCCAAGGCCTTGGGTAGAGTTCCCATCCTCATCAGCTGTGATACCGTAGTATTCGGGTCTATAAATAAACATTACCATATCGGCATCTTGCTCGATTGCACCAGATTCACGTAGGTCACTCAATTGAGGTCGTTTATCACCACCTCTAGTTTCAACGGCTCGACTTAACTGACTCAGAGCAATTACTGGAATATCGAGTTCTTTTGCAATTCCCTTGACTGCGCGTGATATTGTGCTAATTTCTTGTTCACGATTACCTTTCCCATCGCTGCTCGCAGACATTAATTGGAGATAATCGATAATTACCATTTGAATGTCCTTTTCGGCCTTTAACCTTCTGCATTGAGCGCGTAGTTCGAATACAGAAAGTCCTGGTGTATCATTGATGAAAATTGGAGCATTTGTTAGTTTGCCAATACGTGCATTAAGTTGTTCCCACTCCCATGGCTCAAGATTTCCTTTCTTAAGCTTCTCACCAGCAATCTCTGTTTCACTAGCGATAAGTCTATTCACTAATTGAAGTGAAGACATTTCAAGGGAAAAAACCGCAACTCCTTTTTTATAATCAACGGCAGCATTGCGAGCCATAGATAATACGAAGGCAGTTTTACCCATGCCTGGTCGGGCTGCCAAAACAATCATGTCGGATTTCTGAAAACCACCAGTAACTCTATCTAGGTTGGCAAATCCGGTTGGCACACCGCTGGTTCCATCAAGTTTGCTGATTGCTTCAAGTTGCTTTACCGCTTTATGAAGCAGTTTATTCATGTCCTCGTAGCTTCTTCGAATGTTGCCTTCGGCTACTTCGAAAAGCTTGGCCTCTGCACCGTCAAGTAGATCGAAAACGTCTATGGTTTCGTCATAGGCCTTTTTAATAGTGTCACTCGAAATTTTTATTAGCTCTCGTTGAATATGTTTCTGAGATATAATTCTTGCATGAAACTCGACATTGGCACTGGATGCAACTCGATTTGTGAGCTGAGCGATATAAAACGGACCACCGATTATCTCGAGTTCACCCCTTTTTTTGAGTTCTTGAGTTACAGTGAGGATATCAATCGGTTCGGACTTTTGGAAAAGATCCAAAATTGCTTCGTAGATCATTTGATGATCTTCTTTGTAGAAACTGTCTTTTTTTAGAATGTCGATAACGTCCGTAAGCGCTTCTTTGTCAAGCATGAGTGCACCTAGAACAGCCTCTTCAAGGTCAATAGCCTGCGGAGGAAGTTTGCCATAATCTGGAGTGTTCAATTGATTGCGAACAACGCTTAATCCAGAATCGGCTGCTTCTTTTTTCGTAGGTGATTTTTCCATACTCAAAGGTAGGAAATGGGACTTGTCAAGTCATGAAATACGTTTGATGTTATAAACCGAATGCCGGTTTTATTGAAAATGGATTCTCTTTGATATCAGGGTTTAAGGGACTTTTAAAATCCTTATGAACACAGTTTTAACCAATACGTGAAAAAACCATTTTTATATGTGGTATCCCATCTTCGAGGTACATAGAATCGATTGGCTTAAATCCAATATGGCGATAAAAGTCAGTGAGATATACCTGAGCAGATAATGTAATATCAGGACTTTCAGTTGATTTGATAATATTATCGATACACAATTCCATGATCTTGTTACCAAGGCGGTTTCCTCTGTGTTTTGAATTTACGACAACGCGCCCGATGTGCCATCCATCTGAATTAAAAAATCTGGCGTAAGCTAATAGTTCATCTTCATTGAAAATTGTAGCATGGAGAGAATCTAAATCTCGTTCATCAGGATCCGTGTAAACACACTTTTGTTCTGAAACGAAAGCTTTTGATCTAAGGAGCACTATATCATGCCACTTTTTTGAGTCTAAACTGTCGAGTGAATCAATTGAGATTTGTTGGCCCATGAACTTCGGGTTGAGTTAGTTGTTTTGTAACATGAAGATATATCAAATAAGATAGGAGCAATTTCTACCAATATCGTAAGATGAGGCTTGGAACTTTTTTTCAACCTCAAAGAATCTTGATAAGATTACTCCAGAGGATATGAGTTTTCAAATTTTGTCTGACTTAGGTGATGGAAAGGTTTATGCTGGACAAATTATCAACTATAAAGTTTCTCGATTTAAAGGAGTGAAAATGAGATGGACTGAGGAAATATGGCACTGTGAAGACCGTAATTATTTCGTTGATGAACAGCGTATTGGTCCATATTCATTTTGACATCACAAGCATTTTTTTAATGAGATTGAAGGAGGTGTAAAAATGATTGATATTGTCGACTATGCACTTCCCTTAGGAATATTAGGAAAACTGGCACACACCACTTTCGTGAGAAAAAAGTTGGTAGGCATCTTTGAACACAGATTTCAAATACTTGAAAAGAAGTTTTCTCAATAAGAGTAGTGCAATTCCATTTTTTCAGCGTCCCATTCATTCCAATCCTGTATGAAGCATAAGGGAGACGCACCTAATTTACCGTTTGAGTTCAATGTAAAAACTTCGAGGCCTTCCTTGGCCCGGGTAAATGCGACATAAAGTGCATTGATTAAATCGACATTTGTTTTTGCCTTCTCTTCAGTATAAAGTGATTCATATCGAGTGTTTTTCAGTGAACTGCAAGGGACCATGGCAGTTTCCAAATTTTCTATTTGAGTTTGATTAATCCATGCAAATGTCTTGGTGGTGCTCTTTGCTTGAAATTTCGGTAAATACACATATACGAATGGGAACTCAAGTCCCTTGGATTTGTGGATAGTCATTACCTGCAGTGCATTTACGTTTGCGGATACTTCAATGCTCAATTTCTCAGCGTCTTTTGCCCATTGATCAAGAAAGGAATGCTTTAAGTATGTTGAAGTTTCATCATAAAGTAAGGCATAATCGAGGATTTTTTTAATAAAGACATCTCTTGAGTTTAAATTGAATAGCTGGATCAGCCCTAGCATAATTCCAAAACTGTCTTGGTTGAAAAGTGATTGATTCAGTTTTAACTGAAGTCGATTACAAAGCTGAGCAAATGATGCTTTGTCGGTTTTTAACCATGTGGCAATTTCATGATAATCACCAATCAATAAATTGTTCTGATATATGCGAGCAAGAAAACGCTGTTGGAAAAATTGATCTAATGAATTTGTATAAGCTTCAATTGTGGCTATGAGCAATTGAATTTTCAAATTATTAGATAGCAATAGGCTTTCGTCACTGGTTACTGAATATCCTGCTTCCAATAATTTGCCCGCAAAAAACGAAGCATCAGAATTTCGTTGGAATAGCAGACATATATTGGATGGTTGCACCCCCGCCTTGATCCGCGATGCAATGCTTTTTTCAATATTTGGGAATAGAGACTCTTCTATTGTACAATTCTCTTCGAGGTCAATTGCCTTAATGGTAACAATTCCACCCGCTTTTTTAATTGGTTTTTGTTCAACATCATCATAGAATGGTTGCTCATTTGGCTGTAGAAACTGTTGACTTAATTCTTTGAAAAAGCGATTGTTAAACCTGACTATTGAAGGAAGCGAACGATAATTAGAGTCAAGAACCGATTTATTAAATTCAGATTGTAATAAAACATCTGTCGGGCGGTTGTTTACTGGTTGATTAACAAATTGGTCAGGTTCGCTACCTCGAAACCGATAAATGGATTGTTTGGCATCTCCAACTAGTAGTGATCGATTCCCTTCCGCAATGGTGTTCTCGAAAAGTGGCAGGAGATTTTGCCATTGTAACCTTGAAGTGTCTTGGAATTCATCAATTAATATGTGATGATATTTTGCTCCAAGTCTTTCGTAGATAAATGGGGTCTGATCCTTATTAAATCGGTCCGATAATAATTTGTAAAAATCTGAAAGAAGCTGTTGGTTTTCATCTGATTTGATTTCAGCAAAGAGCATGCGCAACTCAGATATTAAACCAAGCTTGAATAAGTGAGGTAATATGTTTTGAAATAGAAGTGCATCCTTGAATTCATCGATTTGCTCTAACAACGAAGCAAGACCACCTTCAAGTTCATCTTGCAATTCAATTACTGAAGGATTCTTTGAGCCAGATTGCCATTTATGTGATTCGATTGTTTGGAGGACATAATTATTGGGCGTAACTAGTTTTGAAAAATCGCAATCAATGGCGGCATTAAAATAGCCAAGAACACCTCTGCTGCCCTGATACAGATCCTTTGGCTTTATATTAAAGCGTTCTAATAAATGGTTAATTCTATGACCTATTTCTTGCGCCATTGATTTTGTGTGTTCAATGCGATCTCGAAGATCGTTTTGAACTTTGAAAATAAGTGCAGGATTCAATTTTTCAGTGTAACCAGATTGAATGAAAAAATCCTCGCTATTTAACTCAAATGCGAGGGTTTCCAAACTAGAAGTAACATCCCAATATTTATCGGATTGAATTTGATATTTTGAATATTCGAGAATGAGTTTAGAAATTTCAGCATCCACACCTACCTTGTCCATCACTGCGCTAACGACTCGATCAATCAGCTGTTTAGAATCGATTTCAACTTCGAAATCAGGATTTAGTCCGAGCTCAGAAGCAAAACTGCGCACCAAACGATGCACAAATTTATCGATGGTATAAATGGAGAGGTTCGAGTAATCATGCAACATGGCATTCAGTATTGCCTTGCTTCGAGTGATAATAATTGTCTCATCGGAATTAATTTCCTTAGAGATTAAACTTAGCATCAACCTATGTTCATCGGTCGATGCTGTTGGGTCAGCAAATCCTGAGATGTAATCAATAATTCGTTCTTTCATTTCGGCTGCAGCCTTTACCGTGAAGGTTATAGCTAAAATGTGTTTGAAATAGTACGTTGATTTTTGCTTTAGGATAAGACTCAAATAGAACTTAGCCAAGGTGAATGTTTTGCCTGAACCAGCACTGCTTCGATACACGTGAAAATTGCCTGTTGCATTCATTCTTCGCAATATTCAACTTTATTCTGCGATTTTCGTCTCTATATAAAGTATTTCCATTTTGAATAGAGTCATAGCCTGCATATTGGTTTTTTGTTTTTTGCAAATTGATTTGAATTCACAGAGTGGCGAGTCACAACATTTAAATGACCATGTTCCCAATGAAGTCTTGTGTCTATTCAAAACAGGAGTAAATATTGATACGGTTTTGGCCGAGGTCAATATAGAATCTCACTTTAAGTTTTACACAATAGAAAGGCTTTCCGAAGCTATGAATCTTTGGAAAATAGGATTTTCTGGAGATGATGACAGCGAAGCGTTAATGGTCCTGAGCCGTGACGAAAGTGTGCAGATTGTACAATTTAATCATACTAATTTGAGCGTTCGCAATATTCCTAACGACACTTTGTTTTATCGGCAATGGGCTTTTTTTAACGATGGGTCAAACGGTGGCACTGGCCTAGCCGATATTGATGCAAAACTTGCATGGGATATATCCACAGGAGGAATAAGTCCACTTGGGGATACTATAGTAGTGGCAGTTATCGATCAAGGTTTTGATTTGGATCACGTTGATTTAATTGAAAACATGTTCGTCAATCGAGGAGAGATTCATGGAAACAATGTGGATGATGATGGAAATGGCTTTGTTGATGATCGTCAAGGTTGGGACTTCTATAATGATGATCCATATCATCCAAATAATAATCATGGAACCCATGTTGCAGGCACGATTGGGGCGAAGGGTAATAACGAAATTGGAGTGACCGGTGTAAACTGGGATGTGAAGATTTTACCCGTAACCGGGTCGTCAACTTTAGAGTCAACGGTTATTCAGGCCTATGCATATATTTTGGGATTAAGACGAATGTATAATCAGACCAATGGTGAATTGGGTGCGTATATTGTAGCGACAAATTCATCCTTTGGTGTAGACGAAGGTCAACCTGTGGATTATCCTCTTTGGTGTGCCATGTATGATAGTCTTGGTGCCCAGGGTATTCTTAGTGCTGGAGCTACCGCTAATGACAATATAAATATTGATGAAGTTGGTGATGTTCCAACGGCTTGTGCGAGCAATTTTTTGATTTCAGTTACGAATACTAGATCTACGGATGAGATAAATAACAACGCAGGATTTGGGATCGAGACCATTGATCTTGGGGCTCCGGGGACTGGTGTTTATTCGACATTTTCAAACAACAACTATGGAAATAGCACAGGTACATCCATGGCGACTCCACATGTTGCTGGAACTGTCGGGTTAATGTACTCTGCCATTTGCCCGGATGTATTTCAGTCATACGGAACCAATTATCCTGGACTCGCGTTATTCATGAAGGATAAGTTACTCGATGAAGGAGTAGATGAAGTGACGGGATTGACTGGTTTAGTCAAGACTGGTGGAAGATTGAATTTGAATAAATCAATACGAAGTGTGTCTGATTTATGTGTTCAGGTAGTCTTCAATGCTGTTGAATCAGAATGTGATTCGTGCAATGGGAGAATTAAGGCATCAATTCTTGGTGGCTCATCTTCAGTCCAATATTTATGGAATACAGGTTCAAGCGCAGATTCAATCATAAATCTTTGTCCTGGAATTTACACCCTTACAGCGATTGATGGATCAGATACACTTATTAAGTCTTATGCACTTTCAGATAACACAGGCCCAGATTTGACTATTGAATCTAATGATATTTCGTGCGCTGGATTAACCGATGGTTCCATTGATGTTTCAGGTGGATTCAATTATTCCTGGTCAGATGCATCAAGCGTATCGAATCGTTCAAATCTAGAACAAGGCTTATACTATTTGACAGCTACTGACAGCTTGGGAGTTTGCACTACGACAGCGATAGCTAGCATTGCAGAGCCAGAACCATTGACAGCTGAGTTTGAATTTATCCTGCCAAGCACTCAGGGTGGGTCAGATGGACAACTCACGGCTACACCAGTTGGAGGGATATATCCATATTCGTTTAATTGGCAGACTGGAGATACAACAGCAAGCATATTAAACCAAACCGAAGGCATTTATGCAATCACTGTGTCCGATGCAAATGGTTGTGAATTTCAGGATTCAGCGCGTTTAGGTTATCCTCTAACTACTGAGCCAATCATATCTGAGAATCTTAATGTTCGCATATGGCCTAATCCTGTGAGTGATAATTTGTTCATTGAGTCGGATCAAGATATTCAATGCATAAAGCTCATTGACGTGCAAGGTAGAACTGTTTTGTACCATGAACCTAATAATTTAAAACTTGTTGATTTGAACATGAGGAATGTTGAATCAGGAGTTTATATTGTTTCGATTTCCTTAACGTCAGGAGCTGTTTTGTATAAGTCAATTATTAGTCATGAGGTCAGGTAAGTTTCTTGTTTTAGTAAGTTGTCTAAATCTGGTTATAGTCTCTTGTGAAAAAGACGTTACAATTGTTGGAGGGAGGACTTTTTCAGAAAAAGATGGGGCAACACCATATTATATTGACATTCCCAATGGTTTTCCAGAATACTTAATTCCCGAATCAAATTTGCCAACTGTGGAAGGAATTGAATTAGGAAGAAAGTTGTTTTATGACCCAATTCTATCTAGGAATAACAACATTTCCTGTGGTTCGTGTCACCAACAAGAACACGGATTTTCT
This sequence comes from uncultured Flavobacteriales bacterium, assembly GCA_943788775.1. Taxonomy (GTDB): domain Bacteria; phylum Bacteroidota; class Bacteroidia; order Flavobacteriales_G; family Salibacteraceae; genus SHAN690. The sequence goes on from CALSRO010000001.1 coordinate 135,881, forward strand.
GACCCTAAGAGGTTGAGTATTGGCACTAACAACGAAGAATCAGAATTTCATTCAATGTCGATTGTGAATCTAGCTTGGCAGCCTCGTTTTTTCTGGAATGGAAGAGAATCTTCGCTCGAAAATCAAGCTTTAGCTCCTGTTGTTAACCCTTTGGAGATGGACATGACATGGCCTGAGGTTGAACAGAGACTGAACACCCACACTGTATATCCAAAACTATTTTTGGAGGCTTTTGGAACCGAAGTTATTGATTCCTCATTAGTTACACGGGCCATTGCACAGTTCGAGTACACGATCATCAGTGCGAATAGTAAATGGGATCGATACCGAAGAAATGAGATTGAGCTGTCTCCGCTGGAAGAGAAAGGCCGTCAAATATTTACTAGCCTCGAAAAGCACAATGGAGACTGCACACATTGCCATAGTGACATTGATCCGTTGGTCGGAGACTTTGTTATGCGCAATAACGGACTGGATTCTGATGCAGAGTTGAAGCCGGGCTATAGCATAGTGACTGGATTAGATCGGGATTACGGTAGATTTAAGACGCCAAGTATACGTAACTTGGCATTTACCGCTCCTTATATGCATGATGGTCGATTCGAAACATTGCGAGATGTACTTGACTTTTACAGCGAGGGAGTTCACTTCAACAGAACCGTGGATCCTTTAATGGAATATGCCAATGAGGGTGGAGTGGAGATGTCAGAAGAAAGTAAGGATGCCCTAATCGCCTTCTTATTAACTTTAACGGATAGTACACTTATTTCTAATCCTGCCTTTTCGGATCCTAATGAATAGTTTAGAGTTCTTGCAGGTGCTCGACTTCTTTAGCTTCTGCAGTTCTGCGATAGCATTGCATGGCATCCTTGAAAACAGCGGATTTAAAAATTGATTTATTTAAAAGCATTCTAACACACTCTTGAATGCCCTCAATAATGGAAGGATGTGGATGCACTAAGTCAGCTAAAACTTCAATTGGTTGATTCATTTTAATTAATAGTCCGATAGCCTGGATAGCGCTTGAAGCGTGCTCGCCAACCGCGCGCATTCCCAATATGTGCATATCATCATCATCAGTCACTATAATCTTGAAAAAGCCTTGTGTCTTCCTCATAGCGATGGCTCTGGCGATGCAACTGTAGTCTAATTTGACCACTTTACATGAAAGGCCCTTTTCAATGCATTGTTGCTCATTCAATCCGACCGCAGCGACCTCAGGAGTCAGAAACATAATGGTGCAAACATTGTCATAAGAAATATCTTCAGTGTTGCTACCATACATACGTTCAATGGCAAATCGGGCTTCAATTTCTCCCATATTGACCAATGCGATATGACCTGAAACATCTCCTACCGCATATATATTATCAACATTCGTGCGTGTTCTGCTGTCGGTAATATAACTTCTAGCTGAAAGTGAAACTCCTGCAGCTTTAAGCCCAATATTTTCAGTATTGGGCACTCTGCCCACGGATAATAGTGCCTTTTCTACTCGAATTGTTTCTTGCGTTCCGTCAAGGTTGCTAATGACGTATTCAACTTCACCATCCACAATTTCCATTCGCTCAAGCTTGGCGGTACTGTGAATTGTAACCCCTGCAGTTTTCAAATTGTCGCTCACCACTCGCGCAACATCTTCATCTTCGAATGGGAGAATTCGATCGGCCCTATCAATCAAATAGACCTTGGTTTTTCCAAAATTGGCAAAAATTGTGGCGTATTCACAGCCGATCACACCTGCTCCTAAAATCACAAGACTCTTTGGATAATCGGTCATGTGGTGAATTCCATCACTAGTCATGATGATTTTTTCGTCTGTCTCTATGTGTGGTAGAATTCTTGGACGGCTGCCCGTTGCGATTACAATGTTATCTGCCCAAATAACCGATTCTCCTTTTTTAGAAATAATTCGGACTTCATTCTTGCTAAGCAGTTTACCAGTTCCACGAGCATAGGTAAACCTAACTGTGGTTGTTTCTTCTTGGAGTAGCTTTATGTGGGCTGAGTACTGTTGCTTTCGATCAAAAATCGCCTCTTTTACGGTTTGTTGAACATCTTCCCAAGGGATCTCAAATCTTGGCCGGCCATTTTGTTCCATCATTTCATTGATGGTGGCTACTTTATGAGAAAGTTCCCAAGTAGTTTTAGAAGTGAGTGCTCCGTCATATATGCCGGCTCCTCCAACTTTCCCTTTTTCTATTAATATGACTTTTTTTCCAAAGTCAATGGCGCGCATTGCAGCTGCATAACCCGCAGGTCCACCTCCAATAATACAGACATCAAATTTTTCCAAATCTGCGAAGTAGTTTAGGCTAAAGTACCATAATTAGACAAGTGAAAACTATTTCAGGCAACGGCAAGGTTCTTTTCATAGTCTTATTAGAGTATTTCACCCCAAACCAATCCTCTTTATTGGATTTCTGACACTAGAATTTGATGTAATCATTAAATCGCATTGGTATGTTAGAATTTCGAGACAAAAATTTCATTTCGCTACAACATTTACGCTTGCTTCGTTGGTCAATGATTCGAGGTTTACTTTTATTCATCTTTTTGTTCTTGGGTGCAGCTCAAGTGCATTCACAATGCACTGTTTATGATGGACAAGGAAATGTTTCGGGCAATCCTGTGTGGGTTAGCTGCAGCGGAGGAACATATACTCTTTACATACAATCTCCGAATAATTTTGGTGCCCTTACGATAAATTGGGGAGATGGAACGGCCAATACGACAGTTGCATCATTGATATCACCTGCCTTTATCTCGCACACGTATGCCGCTAACATCGCGAACTACACCGTGACGATTACCGAAACAAATGGTTGCACGATAACGGGCCTTGTTGTCATGGAGGAACCTGTAAATGCCTCCATTCAAATTCCCATAGGTGGGGTGACACAGACTTGCGCCCCAGATTTATTAATCTTTACCAATAGCAGTACGGATGTGTCAACAAACACAACATTCACTTGGGACTTTGGGGACGGTTCACCACTTGAAACATTTGGAGATACGAATGCAGGCCAAACTATTTCACATACTTATGAGCAGGGAACAGTAGACTGCGTTACTGAGGTGACTCTCGAGGCAGAGAACTATTGCAGCTTTGGAAATCCAACTACCGCTTCGTTCAACCCAATTCAGATATATGATATAGATGAGGCGATTATTACAGCCGATTTTCAGTTATTATGTTATCCGGATACAATTGTCCATTTTGATAATATGACTGATAAAAATTGTGTTCCACAGGGAAATACCCCAACGATTTGAATATTGGAATTTTGGTAATTATTGGGGTACAGGAAGTGATTCAATCATAGATTGGACTCCTTTTGACCCACCTGCGAAACCTGGATACGATATCGCATTTCCTGGGATTGGTACATACGTCATTATGATGGCAGATAGAAATCAATGCGGGGCCGATACTACGTTCATAACCATACAAATTACAGATCAGCCCAATGCTGATTTTACAATGAGCACAGATTCTAGTTGTCAAGGAGATGTTGTAAATTACACGAGACTGTCTACTTTGGCCACAGCTCACTTAATAAATTTTGGCGATGGAGGCGGTTTCCAAGGCTTTGGAGCAACGGCCTCTCACGTATACAATACCGCGGGAACTTTTACTGTCACTGTAGTTGCCAATGTCGGTGGAGGATCACCTTCATGCACCGATACGACAACTCTACCTATCGTGATTTTACCGAGCCCGAGTGCTATTGCCAGTATTAATCCGAATGGAGGGTGTGATTCGGTGACTTCGGTTTTTATTAACACGAGTAGTGGAGGAGCCTCTTATTTGTGGCAATTTGGTGGAGGAGATACTAGTACGCTTCAAAATCCACCACCGATTTCCTTTACTACTTCCGGTCAACACGTTGTCACGTTGACAGTAACAAGTAATAAAGGATGTGCAAATTGGTTATTCCTATGATCTTACCATCTCTAAGTTGATTACCGATTCAGGCGGTGCCCATGAGGTTTTGTTGAAGTGGGAAATTGCAAGTGAAAAGCAAAAAAGGAAAAAGCGAAGAAGCAAGTTTTTGATTCCTTGCGCTAAGTTCTAGGCGGAAATACCTTGTGACTTGGTGTAAACCCTCCATTTTTCAAGTACTTGAACCATGTCTTCTGGAAGTTCACTTTCAAACTTCATGAATTGACCGGTGTTTGGATGCTCAAAGCCCAAGGTTTTGGCGTGAAGAGCCTGCCTAGGTAAAATGGTAAAACAGTTATCTATGAATTGTTTGTATTTTGAAAAGGTAGTTCCCTTGACGATTCGGTCACCACCATACCTGGGGTCTCCAAATATTGGATGGCCAATGTGCATCAAATGAACCCTTATTTGATGTGTGCGCCCCGTGTCCAATTTGCATTTTATCAAAGTGACATAACCCAATCGTTCCATTACTTCGTAATGTGTGACGGCATGTTTTCCATATTCGCCATTCGGAAAAACAGCCATACGCTTTCTGTCAGCTGGTGATCTACCAATATGACCTTCAATCGTTCCACTATTGTTTTCCATGTCTCCCCAAACTAGGGCAACATAATGCCTATCGATCGTGCGATTAAAAAAGTGAGCGGCCATTTTCGTTAAGGCTATTTCAGTCTTCGCGATTAATAATAATCCAGTTGTGTCCTTGTCTATTCTATGCACTAAACCAGGGTATGATGTGTCGCTCGTTGGGTTTTTAGGAAGATTTCCAAAATGGAATAAAAGTGCATTAACAAGGGTTCCAGTAGAATTTCCGTGCCCCGGGTGGACAACAAAATTTGCGGGTTTGTTGATCACCATTACTGCGTCATCTTCATATATGACATCAATAGGTATATCTTCCGCGATTAGCTCAAATTCTCTTTTGGGATGAGGGAATACAATAGAAATAACATCTTCAGGTTTAACCTTGTAGTTTGCCTTTACAGGACTTTGATTGACGATCACGCTGCCATTTTTAGCGGCTGTTGAGATTCTGTTTCTTGAAACATTTGGAAGTTTATCAAACAAGAATTTATCGATTCTCATTATTGTTTGACCTTGGTCCACTTCTATCTTGAAATGTTCGAAATGTTCGTCCTGATCATCTTCATCGACTCCGACTTTATCCTCTGTCATTTTATTTATTGGCAACAACTAGCTTATTCGTACTTATAATTCCATTGCCTAAATCTATAAGCCGAAGCATATAGATGCCGGTACTCAGATCAGAAATATTCACTGAAACTTTAGAGTTGATCATCTCAGTTTTTACAATTTGCCCACTCATGGAATAAATATCGAGGCGCGAGTTTCGATTTTTTGGATCAATAGTGATGAAATTCTTGGCTGGGTTAGGATACATATCAAACTCACTTTGAGTTTTCTTTTTCTCTTCTATACCCAAACTTGGGTCGACACCAAAATCGGGTCTCATTAATAAAGAACCGTCAAATGATGACTTAAACCATTTATCTCCAGTTCGATACAGAATGTGCTCTCGGGCATTTGTATTCTTGTCAAATCCGATATAGACCTTGTCAGATTGCAATTGACGGTATCCAACATAAAAGGTTCCTGTTATATAAATAGGCTCGAAAAAATCATATCGAGTAAATTCATTTCCATCCGAATATTTTGGACTAATAGGGATTTCGGAGGTGTAAATTGGGTCGGATGCTGTGTCCTCCCAAACCATTAATTCCAACTCAAAGTCTTCAGCATTTTCGACTAAAACTCGGGGAAAGTTGATCCATAAACCTCTAAGAGAATCAGGTTCGGGTGTATTAAATTCATAAGCTAATTCGATCCCTGCCCCCGTAAGTGCATAAGCTTGTTCTGCAGTGCCATCATCATATGAATAATACTTCCAAAAACGTTGATTTCCGCGAATAGTATCGTTGATATTTTCGTCATTGTTTCCTGAGATGGCATACCAAGCTGTGAAATTAAAGTCCACATACTCTTTTTGAACATCGGGGAATATTTGTTCATCACCTTGAAGGAATTGATACCTGCGAACTGATTGTTTTGGTAAGTTCAAATCTGCCGTTGTAAAGAAATCTATCTGATTACCTTGATCATCGGAGATTTCATAATTAATATTTAAAACATTTGCGTCAAGCACTCCAATGTTTCTAACGTCAAGATTGACTGTGTCGGCTTGAAGAATATCAAAATGATTCAAATAGTGCGAGTATGGTACACTAGTAAATTCTCCTGTGAATGATGTCAAACCGCTCAATATTGACACATCTGTTATGGTGTCTTCGCTAACACTATCGCGCTCTGCTCCGAGTCTTATGTAATCCAAATGCCAAAGGTCAAACATGCCAGATAGTGTGGCATAGTTTCGAAATCGAAACTGAAATCCAGGTTGTAAAAAATCGAATTCTGAAACGCGTAACCAAACTTGTTCACTCCAAATTCCTGGTTCGTCAAGTCCACCGGCACGGCTCCATGCATGGCGCCAAGTTTGATTTGTCACATCGAAAAATTCCAGAACCAATGTGTCATCCACTTCAGGTTCGTTGCCATGTCCGCCAGCTTGGTAAAAAAACGACAAAAATACGTCTTCCATTTCTGGGTCAAGGTTAAACGGTTTCGATTCGAGTGTGTCGGCCGGACCTTGAGCAGTTTCGGACTCAATGTTATATGGAGTGCCAACAGCATCAATCCCATCGAATGTGGCTACCCCTTGAGTTAGATTGTCCTTTTGAAGGTTGTTGTTGATGTATGCGCCTCCTCGGCCTGATTCATCTCCAGGAGTGATCCAGTGTGAGTTATCATCAGCGACTAGGTACAATGTGTCAAATGTGTTTATAAAAGTCTGATCAGGTTCTAGGGTGTCATAACTTACCAGTCCTTGGCCTTCATCAAACTCAGTAACAATATTCGTCCACCCCGTATCTGCACTTATTGCCTCACCATTTTCATTATAAAATGTTACATACAAAATTGGGTTTGGATCAAACTGAATTGGTCCACTAATTGGTTTCGTTTTAGAATAGGTCTGTGTATATACTAAATCCAGAGTTTCAGGATGTTCACCATTAACTTCAAATCCGAAAAGCACTTTAAGAGATATGTTCTCGTCCGTTTTTGTTGCATTATAAACCTTGATTTTATTCTTGGTAAAATCATCGAAAAAGGGCAATTCTAAAGTGTCCACAATGTAAATGAAGGGCTTCCGGTCAATATCTCTATTCGACTTATTAGAACTAGAGTTGTTTTTTAATTCTGATATCAGTGTTTCATTGTTCCGAAGAGGCACAACTTCTTCAAAATTTTGGGCAAAATAATCTAACGATGAAAGGAGAAATAAAGATATGCAGATGAAATATTTCATTTGATTAAATAGAGGCCTTAATGGAATCTAAATTAACATTCGGCAATTTTGTGATATCCAATGTCAACGTAATATTTATCGGAGATCCTAATTTAATGCTTTCTCCAGATTTCTCTGATTGGTAAAACACTCGTGCGGCAAGCGAGTCGCCACCTGTTTCGACTGTTTCATCAAAATTGTACGCACCTCTATTTAATTCGAAGTTGTGAAGTACCTGAGTTGCTTCATCTTTTGTAAGCCCGTATAGAGTGGGTACTACGGAGTTGGCACCTTCATTTAATTGCCCAATTATCAAATCTATTTTACTTCCAACAGGTATGTTCGTTTCTGGCTGTATGGTTTTTCCATTAAGCTCAATACCAATGGCACATCCGTCACAGGGATCGGTTTTGGATGTGAGCTTACCGATAATGAAACCTCTTCTGTTTAATTTACTAATTGCAATCGCGCTTGTTTGGTTTAACACATTAGGAACTTTGACCGTTGGAGTTTCATAACGAGATATGGTCAAATATATTTTACGATTCTTTTTTACCATTGAGCCTTCTCTAGGCTGTTGTTCCATTATAATACCACCTTGCTGTCCTAAATGAAAAATCGAATCGATGACCTCAATTTCAAGATCCAATTGAGTAAGTTCTGCTTCAGCTTCTACCAAATCGTATCCTTCTAAATTAGGAACTGTAACCGCCTCACCAGTTTTTGCGTAATTGATAAGGAAAAAGTAAGTTCCTAAAATTACGAGCGCAATAAAAATGCCCGCAAGAATCAGTTGTAGAATGAAGGTTTTCGAAAAAAGAAATCGTAACATCTGCTTCAAAGATAAATTGTTGTGAGCTACAGTTTTTTTAGGTCTGCGGAATTAATCATTATTTACAACTTTTGTCGCAAATTGAATAGATGAAAAATCAACGGATTGTTATAACAGGAGGAGCAGGATTTATTGGATCTCATTTGACCTCGAAGCTGGTCGAAATGGGAAATGAAGTGGTAGTGGTAGACATTCTCCTTCGTGGTAATAAGATTCCAAAAGATGTTCAGTCAAAAATAGAGTTTCACCAAATAGACGTTTGCGACTTTAATGCGATGGCTAAGATTTGTAAAGGAGCAGATCTGGTTTTTCATTTTGCTGCGATTCTGGGTGTAGATATTGTGGCCGATAATCCCATCGAGACTATGGAGACAGAAGTTAATGGGATGCAGAGTGTTGCACATGCCGCTGCAGTGAATGGCATCAGACACATAGTTTACGCTTCTACGAGCGGTGTTTATGGACACTTGGCACTTGAACAAAGTGTTAGCGAAGAGATTTTGGTTGACCCACGTACCAGCTACGCGATGGCAAAACGATACAATGAGATCTATTTGGCTTCACTCTTTGAAGAAAAGGGAATTCATTCTGTGGCATTACGGTTTTTCAATATATACGGGTTAAGACAAGATAACCGTATGGTGATTCCTCGATTTATAGAACAAGCCATGGCTGGTGAATCCCTTACCGTTTATGGTACAGGTGAGCAGACTCGTGATTTCACATATGTGGATGATGCCATTCAATCAACGATCAAATTAGCGGAGAATATCAATGGATTTGAGATTTATAATATCGCAAACGAAAAGGAAGCAACAATATTAGATCTTGCGAAGGAAATCATTCAAGTAACCGGCTCGAATTCAGATATTAAGCTAATAAACGCTCCAAGTAAACGATATGATTACGAAGTGGGTCGTAGATATGGATCAAGTGAGAAACTTGAAAAGAAAATAGGTTACAAGCCACGAACAGATTTGCAGAGTGGTTTAAAAACCATTCTTCCCACTGTGTAGATATCGACCATTTGCATGTTGATAAACTGGTGGGGTGATATCTTTTTTTGGTTTTGACAACACTAGCTTTGATTGAGATAGAAATCTCATGAAAAAGAACATTGCAATTATCTTCGGAGGATTTTCTGGTGAGCGAGTCATCTCAGAACGAAGTGCCAAGGTCGTCTATAAATATTTAGATACTGAAGAGTTCAAACCGTTCCTTATTGATATTGACCAGAAACAATGGGATCTGATTCATAAAGAAGCTCGAATACCTATTGATAAGAACGACTTCAGCGTTATGGTAGGTGGTGAAAAAGTGGAGTTCGATGCTGTTTTCTGTGCCATACATGGCACTCCTGGGGAAGATGGAAAAATTCAAGGATACTTCGATACGATTGGAATACCTTATAACAATTGTGGGGTCCTTGCCTCAGCAATTACATTTGACAAGGCTGCATGTAATCGATATCTAAAAGCATCTGGCGTTAATGTAGCTGAATCATACATCGCTCGGTTGGGACAGACATATGATTTAGATGTAATTGTAGAAAGAGTTGGTCTGCCATGTTTTGTAAAACCGAATGATGGAGGATCAAGTATTGGTGTGACAAAAGTTAAATTGAAGGAAGATTTAGAGAATGCTATTGCGCACGCTCAACATGAAGGTGTAGATGCTCTCATAGAATCCTTATTAGTCGGGACTGAAGTTTCTTGCGGATGTATAAGTAAAAATGGAAAAGCTATATCGATTGGTATTACTGAAATTGTTCCGGCAAATGAATTTTTTGATTTCGATTCTAAATATGAGAATGGTGCTACCCAAGAAATAACACCAGCAAGAATTGAAGATACTCTATATGCGCAGGTTCAAAAACTAACCGAGAATATTTATACTTGGTTGCACTGCAAAGGGATGATTCGAGTGGATTACATGCTTTGTAAGGACGGTATATACTTGATAGAAGTGAATACTACACCCGGTCTAAGTGAGGCGAGTATAATCCCGAGACAAGCCAAACATTTTGGACTATCACTTGATGAGTTTTTCAAATTAGCGATTCTTGAAACGATCAGGGATTAACCTTTGTGTTTAAGAATTCGACAAGCTTTTGGATTGCTCGAGCCCGATGACTGAATTTTGATTTTTCATCCAAGGACATTTGCGCAAACGTTAGGTTTGAGCCATCAGGCATAAATATTGGATCGTATCCAAATCCATTCTCACCATGTTTTGTGTGGGTAATATGCCCATTAACCCGACCTTCGAAGGAGTAGTTTTCTTCATTCCACCACAGGTTAATTACCGTTCTAAATTGAGCGCTTCGAACCTCATGTTCATTTAGTTCAGCCAAAACCTTGTTCATGTTATCATCGAATGAACAATCAGGGCCTGCGTACCTAGCTGAGTAAACTCCAGGACGTCCGTTTAAAAGGTCTATTTCAAGCCCCGTGTCATCGGAAAAGCAATTCAAATTGAAGCGTTCTTTGATAAAATCAGATTTGATTTTGGCATTTTCGTCAAGAGTAACTCCATACTCATCTATTTCGTCTTGAAACCCAAGTTCTCTCATTCCAACTATGGTAATTTTTGGATCGATAATGTTCTTGATTTCATTCAACTTATGCGAGTTGCCTGAGGCAAATACAAGTTTCGTTTTATTTGTCATTTGCGTTTCAGGTCTGTTTTTGTCTTTGTGAAAATGGTAAGTAGCAAGATCAAGAAAAAGGGTAAAAGAGGGATTTTAAATCTTACTAGTGCCCCAAAATTTGGAGATGATAACCCGATCCCAAAGGCGAAGAAAATACTGAACAAAAGACAGAATACTAAAAAAGGCTCACCAGTCATTCTTTTCAGTGTAGTTATAGGATTTCGCATGGTGAAAATTGCAATTGTAAGCAGTAATAGTGCGGTGTTTTCAAGTGCTGAGAACAACATCACTATGTTATTTACATGAAGCAATGTCGGGCCAAAAAAGCCGAAAAAGCTGGCAATTGGAAATTTGCTGAGTACACCGAACGTGGTCGGCTCAATTTTCCCGATGTCGAAAGAGTTACCACCATAGTAATCTTGTTTTAGATCCTCCTGCGCGACAATGGCCTTACGCATAATATTCTCTGTAGAATATTCCCCGAGCGTATCAGAAATCAAATCAAAAGTGAAAGCAATAATGACTAGGCTTAAAATAGTGATTACAGGTACTAAGCTCAGCCGAATAATGCGATTCTGAATTCTTTGAATTGAATTGAAAAACACCCAAACCAATGTTCCTGGAAATAGCACCAGAAATATATATGGTTTAATTGCGATGATTAGCCAAAGACAAATAAGGGATAGGGTGATTTTAATAATACTTGGTCTTCGGAGTATAACTAACCAGTATATACCAAACACGAAATAACATGTGGCCGCAAATGTTATTGTGTCTTTTGATATACCGCTACCCCAGAACAAAATACTTGGGACTAATAGTGTCGACCACATAGAGATCTTTACATTCCCCGTAATTCGAACGAATAGTTGAAATAATTTCCAGGCAGCTAAATACGAAATGAAGCTAAACATCAGTGATCCTATCAAGTAACTCTTGAAGCTTAGCAGCAGAAATGGAATTGCGATCTTAGATACCAATAGAGTTCCGCTATCATTAAATATGTGTTTAATTGGATAACCAGTCTCTGAATCGAATCTAGAGAAATTCTCTATAGAATTGTCTCCAAAGCTTACTTGCAGGCCAGACAATGGATCCTGTAAGATTAAGTTTGTATACGCCATTGCAGTTTTGTAATATACAATGGTGTCACCACCGCCATAGTAGAATAGATATATCAAGGTAAAAGCTAATCCACCCGATATTTTTGCTGCTAGACCAATATTGAAAATTTTTCGATTTTCTTGACTCGGAACGAAATAGGCTATTAATACGATAAGGAAAATGTAGATTGGTGCTAAGAAAACCTCCCAAATCTCTAGAAGATCATTACCCATTCGCTCTTGTGTTCTTTGTTTTACAGTAATTCACCATCAATCTAGAGGCTAAAGTAGTAGGCTTTTAGATACTAAATAGCCATACTCAACAGATAGATGTTATTCATATTCAACAATTGCAATTCGGACACTTAAATCAAGTTTAAATTTGACACTAACTAAGGCTTATGAAAATACTGGTTACGGGAGGTGCAGGATACATTGGTTCACATACCATCATAGATATCATTGAAAACACAAATCATGAAGTAATCTCCATTGATAATTTTTCTAATTCAAACGAAGACACATTTGATCGAATTGAGAAAATAACAGGTAAGCGTGTTAAGAACTATAACCTTGACTTGACGGCCTATAAAAGTCTCAAAGAGAAATTTTTTGATGTTGAAAAGGACATTGATGGAATTATTCATTTTGCCGCGCTAAAAGCTGTTGGAGAATCAGTTGAAAAGCCAGTGTTGTATTATCACAACAACCTAAATAGCCTGATAAATTTGCTAAAATGTGTTCAAAAGTATAGTGTCAAACATTTCATTTTTTCTTCATCATGCACAGTTTATGGCAATGTATTAAAGCAACCGGTAACCGAGGAGTCACCGACACAAAATGCAGAATCTCCATACGGCTACACTAAGCTAGTGGGTGAAAATATTCTAAAGGATTTTTCACTATCCATTTCAGAATTTAATGCAATTTCCCTTCGTTATTTTAATCCAGTTGGTGCACATATAAGCGGCCAGAACGGTGAATTGCCAACGGGTAGGCCAAATAATCTTGTACCCGTTGTTACTCAATTTGCTTCCGGTTGGATTAACGAGCTTACTGTACATGGGGACGACTATGGTACTCGTGACGGCACGGCAATAAGAGATTACATTCATGTTTCAGACATAGCTCATGCACATGTATTGGCGCTTGAATACTTATCTAAGAGTTTTGGTGAACTTCGATACGATGTGTTCAATTTGGGCACCGGAATTGGCGTTACAGTTTTTGAGGTGTTCGAGGCATTCGAAAAAAGTGCGGGTCTGAAATTGGATTACAATATTGGCCCAAGAAGATCGGGTGATGTTGAATGCATATATGCAGACAACAAAAAAGCCAGAACCAAACTAAAGTGGATGCCAAAATACACCATCGAGGATGCTATGAAAACTGCCTGGATTTGGCAGCAGGAGTTAAATCTTATTCGTGATGATATGGTTCGCCCCGAATGATAGTAAAAGCCCTATATAACTGTTCCGTAAAGATTAATCGAATTATTTGATGGTTAAAGGTCATTGCAGATATTGAAATTTTCGTTTCTGCTTTTAGGTAAACTTCATCGCTAAACCCATAAGCTCCACCAATCACAAAGCAGAGATCTTTAGCCTGAATGTTCACACCATCTTCGAGCCATTTTGCAAAGGATTTACTTGTGTGTTTCTTACCTCCTTCGTCTAATAAAATTATTCGCTCACCTGGAGTAATTCGTTTTAGGATTAGTTTTCCTTCTTCTTTTTTTAATTCTGACTTGGGCAATCGGGCAGCATTTTTAACGTCAGGAAGCTCTTCCCACTCATATTTTTATATAGCGGGAGATGCGCTTGTTATACTCTGTTAGGCCAACATTAATGAAATCAATGTTGGTTTTTTCCAATAGATAAAGTCCTTATCCTCATTTTGAATCTATCTTTGACATAACTTCAAAAGCAATACATATGAAGGCAATACTCGCATTATTACTTCTTTTTCCATTTGCACTGCAGGCTCAAGATTATGAAAAACTATCTGAAGCGTTCACAAACGGAGATGCAACTTCAGTAGGTCGCATGTTAGACGCTACCATTGACTACACAGAAGATGGTAAAGATCAAAGAATTGGTAGAAGTGATGCAGAAAACAAACTGCGTTCCTTTTTTATCACAAACGCACCACGCTCATTTAAAAAAGTGCACGAAGGCGTATCTTCTAATGATGTTCACTACATGATCGGAGATTTGTATACATCCAGCGGCAATTTTCGGATTACACAGTATTTAAATAAATCAGGTGACCAATACCTTATTCAGAGTATTGAGATTGAGAAACAATAAAATCAAGTTCTATTAATGATTGAATTCATTAAAAACGCACTCGCTGAGGACATTGGGGAGGGCGACCATACATCACTGTCCTGCGTTCCATCCGAACTCGTATCCACTGCTGATCTGCTTGTGAAGGAAAACGGAATATTGGCAGGTATAGAATGCGTGAAAAACATTTTTGCTTACTATGACAACTCACTTCATTTGGAGCCCTTGTTGGTAGATGGTGATGTGGTGAGTCCTGGAGATGTTGCATTTACTGTGAAAGGTAGTGCCAGATCAATATTGGCAACAGAGCGACTAGTATTGAATGTTATGCAGAGAATGAGTGGAGTGGCGACAACTACGGCAAGATATGTCGAGTCAATTCGTCACACCAAGGCTAGAATTTTGGATACAAGAAAAACGACACCTGGCATGCGTTTATTGGAGAAACAGGCCGTTTTAATTGGCGGAGGCATCAATCATCGTGTTGGGCTTTTTGATATGATTTTAATTAAGGATAATCATGTTGATGCGGCAGGTGGAATGGAGAATGCCATAGAGCGATCAGTGAGGTATAGAGGAACTACTAAACCCGATTTGAAAATAGAGGTTGAAGTCCGTTCGATGGATGAATTAGAGATAGCTTTAAAATATCCTCAGGTGGATCGAATAATGCTTGATAATTTCTCACCAGATGAAACAGCTGAGGCAGTAAATATGGTTAGTGGGCAGTGCGAAGTTGAATCATCAGGAGGAATAACTCTAGACACCATCGTGCCGTATGCAGAGGCTGGAGTAGACTATATATCAGTAGGGGCATTGACGCACTCAGTGAAATCGATGGATTTAAGCTTGAAAATTCAATTATGAGAAGATTCATTCTGCTTTTCATTTTGATAGTTCCAACACAAATTATTGCTCAGGAGAATGATTTGTATTGGAAAAACAGGAGGCCTTATATGGGCTATTGGCAGCAGGATGTAACGTACAAAATTGATGCTCGCCTCGATGACGAAAAAGAAGTCATAGAAGGTGAGTTAGTGCTGACTTACACAAATAATAGCCCGGATGTTTTAAAAGCTTTGTACTTCCACTTGTATCAAAATGCATTTGAACCGGAGTCGTACATGAATAAGTTTAGTGGGCATTCGCCTAAAGATTCCGTGTTTCAACATATCGAAGTGATGAATCTTAAGGTGAATGGAGTCCTAACAAAGGTCAATAGGGATAACACCTTGCTCAAAGTGATCTTAGATAATGATCAAACCATCTCTACGGGAGAAAGGGTGGTCATCACCATAAATTTTAAAACCTTTTTTGGTCCAGAAAATGGTCGTATGAAGTCGTATGAACAGCATGGTCACAAGCATTTCAATGTGGTTCATTGGTATCCGAGAATTTCTGTTTATGACAGGAAGTTTGGATGGACTACTGACCAACATTTGGGTAGCGAATTTTATGGTGATTTTGGTTCGTTTGAAGTGAATATCACGATACCTGAGCACTACATTTTGGATGCTACTGGAATAATGACCAATAGGGCAGAGGTATTACCACCTCAACTGATGGAAAAACTAGATATAAAGAATTTTGAATCGAAACCCTGGGGAGAAGCGCCATCAGAAATAATAGCAAAGTCGAGTAAAACTAAAACATGGAAATTTCAAGCAGAGAATGTGCATGATTTTGCATGGACAGCGGACCCTGCCTATCGTATTGGGAAAGCGACCGCAAAACTTGAAAATGGTCGCGAAATAGATTGTTACAGTCTTGCCCAAGAACAACATGCTAGCGGCTGGCAAAATGCGGCTGAATACACAGCTAAGGTGATTGAGCTTTATTCTAAAGATTTTGGGGAATATGTATATCCCAAAATGATCGTTGCAGATGCGAGAGATGGCATGGAATATCCGATGCTGACATTAGATGGAGGACGAGATCCATATTATAGAGACTTGCTTGCGCATGAGGTTGGTCATAACTGGTTTTTTGGAATGATTGGTAGCAATGAAACTTATCAAGCAGCATTGGATGAAGGTTTTACACAATTCCTCACTAGCTGGGCAATGGAGCATTTAGAAGGGGATACAATTCCTTGGTCTCAGCGAAATTATGGTCTTCAGATCGGTAAAACTCAGGCTCGGGATACGCGGACCGAACAGGTTTATCAAGGCTATTATCGATCTGCTATATCCTTGGATGACGATCCGAGATTAAATACGCACAGCGATCATTTTGAAACAGGAAATGGTTATAGCCAGGTTTATTATAAAACTGCGGTAATGCTATATAATTTGCAATACGTGCTGGGCGATAGTTTGTTCCTAGAGTCTATGCAACATTATTTCAATCAATGGAAATTTTGTCATCCATACTTTGAAGACTTTCGAGCTAGCATTATTGGACATGCTGGCGCGGATTTAAATTGGTTTTTTGACCAATGGCTTGAGTCAGACATGAAGATTGATTATAAAATTGTTTCTTTCAAACAATCCTCAGACAGTAGTTATATCTTGAAACTTGCGCGAAAAGGAGAAATGCAAATGCCAATCGCATTGACTTTGCAAGATCGTGAGGGCAATCAAATGGAATATTGGATTCCAAACACCGATTTTGTGAAGAACACGGATGCCACGGTATTGCCAAAATGGGTTGGGTGGAATGATAAAGCTGAAGGATATGAAGTTGAACTTAGTGGTGTGTCAAACATTAAAAGAGTTTTAGTTGATGGGAGTGAGCGACTTGCTGATGTGAATCAATTGAATAACTCGATTCCTTTTCCAATAGATGTTCAATTTGACAACCTATCATATAATTATCCTGAACATGCCTATATGATCGAGTGGAGGCCTAGCCTTTGGTATAATGGTTTTGATGGAATAAAATTAGGATTGCAGTTTAAAGGCGACTATTATCAAACTCGACACGTAACTGAACTTGGAGCATGGTATAACACGGGTTTGGGGCAGCAAACAAGCGAGTTGTTTGATCGAAGTTTGCGAAATAATTGGTGTCGATTTAATTATCGAGTTGGATATTCAACGCCATTAAATGCGATTGGAAAAAAAGCTAATATTTCGATCAAATCAAGCTTCTTAGATGGAGTGTTTTTACAGAACCTATCTTGGAAGGTTCAACTGCCAAATAAAAAAACTTCGATTGCCCATTCCTTTGGAAGTATATATCTACCGGGAGATGCTAGTCTTAATTACCCAGTATATAGTCAACTTTGGAATACCGAAAAATTCAACAATTACACTGATTTAGAATTGACTCATCGTTACAGGTATGGTATTCGGAGTCAAGGAAGAGTTAAAAGCATATTGAGAAGCCCGTTTGGATTTAGCGATTATCAATATGGCTATTTGAATTTAGAAGCCATAAATGATAATCAGTCGAAAAATATCAACCTTCGAACACGTGTTTTTGGGCAATTAGGTTTCGGTTCAAATTGGGCTCCAGAATCACAACTCATGCTGTCTGGAGCAAATGCCGAGCAAATGTTGTCAAATCCTTGGATTCGATCTGCTGGTTTTATACCAGCTTCAGAAGGCGTGTTTGATGGATCGACAAGTTGGTTTCAATCGGGAGGTGGTCTTGGGTTAAGGGGTTACTCTGGATATGTTGCTCCAGAAATAAATGGAGATAGTTTACTTCGCTTCGCTTATGCAGGTAAATCAGGTTTGGCGCTAAATACGGAATTAGAGTTTGACGATTTTGTCAGCTTGCTTCCATCCTTTGTACGTTGGATTGAATTGAAAACCTACCTATTTGCAGATGCTGGTTTAATCGGCATCAACTACACCATTGAATCATTTGAGTTTTCGTCTCTGCGCGCTGATGCTGGTTTAGGAGTTGCGTTGGATATTAAACAATGGGGAGATTTAACTGATTTAAGACCAACAGTCATTCGGGTGGACTTTCCATTATGGTTAAATCGCCCTCCAGCAAATCAAGACTTTCTTCAGTTTAGATGGTTAGTTGCCATTGATCGCGCGTTCTAGCTATCGATCCTTATCCATAATTGCGACTATTTTCTCCAACACATCAATCAGAAGAAAATCATTTCCCATGTCATGTCCAGATTCGATCAATTCACGAACATTGGTAGAACCTAATGCAAAACGTACAAAGGCGTGCTCTTCGTAACTGACCGGCTGTCCAATCATTAGTTTTTTGAATTGATCTTGGTATTCGTGACCTCGCAGAACCAGGTGTTCGTAAAGGTTTTTAAGTTCTTCTGCGTTGAAAAAACCATTGACCCCTTTAACTTTTACAGATAGAATCGAGATGTTCGTTAAATCTTGGTCGGGAAGAAGTTCAAAGCACGCTTTTGATTCCAGGTAATCTATCATTCTTCGGTTCCAGTTACTGATAGCAAAGGTTGACTCTCTCTCAGTGTATTTGCTAAGATTTTCGGATTCGCAAATTGCAGCCTCCCACCTTAGGGTCAGCCCAATGTTTTCATGAGCATTAAAAAGTCCCCTTAGCTTTCGATAGGATGGAGGGATGTCGTATTTTGAATAAACGGTATCAAATCCTTGAACTAGATCTTCATTGATATTTTCAGGTAATATGTTTTTGGCATAGGTTTCTGGAACTAACAACGCACCCGAGAATGGCGGGCTTTGGTAGAATTTGGAACCAGTAATCATGAGTAGACAATTTTCTGCCAACAACTCATTAAACAACTTAGGTCGTGCCCGCATTTGGCACAAATCAATAACCCAAGTCACGTCATCTGGTCCATCTTGAATGATAGAAACACTGTCTTCAATTCCGGATTTACTTCCAATGACCAAGTTTACAATTATAGCGTGAGTGTCTCGGTATTTGTCAATAGCTTCATAAATTTTACGTTTATGATCTAAAATATTCCCGTCCGATGTGCGAGCTGGAAACAGCAGATGGTCCACTTCAAGATCTTTCTTTAGAGAGGTGCCCTTGACCACTTTTTCCAGAATTTGTGTTTTTTCTGCGTGGTATTTTCCTGTGTTGGCTAAAATTGAGCCGGTACCTAGCTCTTCAGGCCGAGTGATTAAACTTATTATTGGCTTGTCACCATTGATGATTTTTGAGAAAAGAAGCGGATAATAACAAAGGTCGCTGCCGGAAGGAGCGAAAAATATGTTGAAATCTGTGGTGCTCGAATTCTGAAGAAGTGCCTTCATCCGATAGCGTTGTTTGATTCGAATATCCTCTACTGTTGCTTCACCGGACATCATCATCTTAAAAGAGGCCTTCACCCGCGCCTTAACATCGTTTGACAAAGGAGAGCATGTGCACGAAGCTCTGCTCAACAATCCCTCAGAATCATTGGGATTCAAAAAGTACTTGTTTAGGTTCCCTTCTTTTAATTCAATGCGCTCATCACCCCCTGAGGTAATGGCTAATTCGAAATCTGTCATTCAGGCCAATTTAATTGCAAATTAAGTTATCAAAGTCTGAAGTTTCGATTTCTATCCACTTTACTTCTTTTTTACCTATAATTTCGACTTGTAAAAGAATAAATTGTCACAAGAAACTAATGTAATTGTTGTCCTACGAGAGTTGGATCCTTCTGAATTCGCTTTTATACAAGCGCTTTCTTATGGTGGCTTGGTAAAGCTTTACTCTATAATCGAGATTGAAGCCTTAAAGGATGAATCAAAGTCTATTGAGATTATACAGGTGGACAGTTATGACCAAGCTTTATCGGATCGTGAACTTTTTGATGTGGTTAAAGGTTTTGGTCATAAAAAATACCCTGGCACGGGGGAATCTATCATTAAAAGCCTCGGATATAAAAATGAGTTTTATCCCTGGTATGCGTTGAAAAGTCCAATGCAAAAATCCAGCTTGAAAGCACACTTTGAATATAAAACGCTGAAGTTGATTTTGGATCAGTTTGTTTGTACGAGCGATGTTCATGTTTATTCTGAAATGGATTTATCAATATGCTTTGACTCAAAATCATTAAGCTGGCATACTAAGGCTAATCGAGGAGGCGCAAAAAGAGAGTCAAGAAAATATTTCTTGACTCTCTTGATCCGTGCTTTTATGGGGTTATTTAGAAGATACAAGAAGAATAAGATATGGATAGTAAATAGCAACTTGACGCGGCAAAGCATGTTTGAATTAGATGGTAAATCAATGACCGAAGGCGATCCATTTCTCGGGTATTTGGAGGACGAAATTGGCCATGATAATTCATTTCAAAATATTCTTATCCTGAAAAATCCAGGTGCCTATAAACTTCCAGGCTTATTGCAAAGTATAAGACCCTATCACAATATACAAAATCACGTTTTTTTTGAAAGTAAACTTGTTTCATTACAGGGATTACTGTTTTATCTTGAGGCAAGAAAGTATAAAGGGGCTATCAAGTATTCCTTGATGGAAGCCTTCAATTCAGCTCAAGGATTTGATCGATTCCTGATAAGAAGATTACAGTCATATTCCTCGACTTTGATGTTGTGCGCAATTCGTTATGAAATTGCGAAATCATTAATTGCAAAATATAGACCTAGGGCAATTGGTGGCGATGATGAATTTACATTATTGAAGTTCCCATTATTTCAAGCTGCAAGATGTTTAGAGGTACCAACATATGCCATACAACATGGAGGGATCAGCCTAAACAACATCAATTATTCCTTTGTCAAGGATGATCAAAGGTTTAATCCTCTATCGACAAAAACGTTAGTGTGGGGAGAAATGACAGCGAAACAACTCTGCACAAATTCTATTTATCAGGAGAACCAAATAGTGGTTGTGGGCCAAATAAGAACTGATGTTATTCCGGCTTTAAAATCAAATAAGATTGAGGCATTCAATTCAGAAGTCAAAACCATCGTTTTTGCAAGTCAGCCATTACCACACGATCAAGACTTAAGGAATCAAATGTTCGCAGATTTCGTCCAGCTTAACAAAGTTTTTACCGGTCAAAACATCCTTTGGAAGCCGCATCCTAATGAACGATTAGATATTGAGAAATTTCAGGCTATTGCGGAAGAGTCGGGTGTAACAATTTCGATTTATGAAGGTGATTTATATGGTTTGTTGGCTCAATCGGATGTGCTTATTACGAACTATAGTACCGTTGGTTCAGAGGCAGTGTACTTTGACAAAGAGTTATTGGTGCTCGATTATAGTGGAAATGATAGCGCTGGTTATGTTAAAAATGGAGTTGGACATTTATGCAAAGATTTTACGGAATTGGAAAGTGCCTTGAAATCGATAATTCAGGGTGAGACTATCTCTAAACAAGAAATGAGACAAACATATAAAGCTCAAAGGGCGTATAAAATTGACGGTAATGTGCGATTTCGAATAATTGATGTAATTAACGCAATAAGCAATGACGGATAATATGATAGCCAACAAACTAAATGGGTTAAAGATGATCGTGTTCGACTTTGATGGGGTATTCACTGACAATAAGGTTTATCTCTCTGAAGAGGGCATTGAATCAGTTCGTTGTGATCGATCTGATGGTATGGGCATAGAAATGCTTCGCAAGTCAAGTGACATAGCACTTGTTGTACTGTCAAAAGAAAAAAACATGGTTGTTCAAAAACGATGTGATAAATTAAAATTGGAGTGCTATCATTCCGTGGAAGATAAACCGACTGCTCTGAAAAAGTTAGTCGAAAAAAAATCTATTGATATCGAACAAGTTGCTTATGTCGGAAACGATCTGAATGATGTCGAATGCATGCAGATGGTTGGCTTCGCTGTGTGCCCAAAAGATGCGTATTCTTGCGCTGCTGAAGTTGCGGACCTCATTCTGAGTAGAAATGGCGGTGATGGAGCTGTGCGTGAGCTTTGCGATTTAATTCTAGATGAAAGAATGTAATGAGAAAAACAATTAATGTCGGAGATAAAACTGTAGGTGATGGACATCCAGTTTACATCATCGGGGAAATTGGCTTAAATCATAACGGAAGCGTAGATATAGCAAAGCAGCTGATCGATTTAGCGAAAATGGCGGGCTGCGATGCAGTTAAATTTCAAAAGCGTACCCCTGAGATATGTGTTCCGATGGACCAGCGAGATAAAATGCGCGAGACTCCGTGGGGCTATATAACGTATATGGACTATCGTTACAAGGTTGAGTTTGAAAAAACGGAATACGATGAAATTGATCGCTATTGCAAAGAAAAAGGCATTCACTGGTTCGCTAGTTGTTGGGATGAGCCAAGCGTAGATTTCATTTCACAGTACGACATTCCATGCTTCAAAATGGCTTCTGCATCATTGACAGATACGGATTTGTTAAAGCATCACCGGTCCAAGGGATTGCCAATTATCTTGTCATCAGGAATGTCGGAATTAGATCAAATTAAGGCAGCAATTGAAGCAATAGGAGATGAGGATTTAATGCTGTTGCATGCTACCAGCACATATCCGTGTCCACCTGAAGAATTAAACCTGAGAATGATATCGACTCTTCGTGGGATGTATGATTTTCCGATTGGATATTCGGGTCATGAAACTGGGCTTCCAACAACCGTAGCATCGGTTGCTTTAGGAGCAAATATTATTGAACGGCATATCACTTTAGACAGAGCAATGTGGGGAAGTGATCAAGCTGCTTCGGTGGCTCCGATTGGTTTAATCCGATTAGTAAAGCAAATCAGACAAATTGAAATCGCTATGGGCGATGGAGTCAAAAAGGTATATGAAAGCGAAATTCCAATTCGAGCTAAACTGAGAAGAAAATAAAAAAAATGAACGGACTTGCTATTATCCCTGCAAGAGGTGGGTCTAAACGGCTTCCTCGAAAAAATTTGAAGATGCTCGGTGGAAAGCCATTAGTGCAGCACACACTCGATGCAGCTTTAGATTCTGGTGTGTTTTCCAAGATAATTTTGACCTCAGATGATGATGAGATTTTAGAGATTGGTAGGGCATTTGAAGGTATTACTCCTGAAAAGAGAGATCCCGAACATGCCAAGGACACTGCGAAAGCGTTAGATTTAGTAGTAAGCATGGCACTCCGCGATGACATCAAGGATAATTTTGACTTCATTGCTTTGTTATTGCCTACATGCCCCTTTCGAGATGCGGACGATATTAAAGGTGGATACGCCCTCCTGAGTCAAGATTATGATAGTGTTGTTTGCATTACAGAAATGGTTGACCCAATTCAGCTTTCTGTCGGATTGGATGAAGATTCAAAACGGATTGACCCAAACGTGATTTTAAATCCTTCTCCGTTGATTACTGGGAACACAAGATCACAAGATTTTCAGAAATATTATAGAGCAAATGGAGGATTCTATATGTCTTGGACTAAGTCATTCCTGACAAACCAAAATTTTTTCAAAGGCAAAGTAAAAGGTCAAGTGATGGATCAAAAGAAAATGGTCGACATTGACTATGAATCAGATTTCATGCTTGCCGAATTTATTTATAAAAATGTATTGAATAAGAAATGAACTACTCAGAATTATCTAAGCGAATACACGGACCAGTATATAGTATACTCACCCCGTTCAAAGAAGGAGATGCAATCGATTGGTTAGCGCTTGAAAATTACCTAGAAGCTGCCTACAAGGACGGGGCTCGCAACTTCTTCGTAATGGGTTATAATAGTCGATTTAGCCAATTGTCGTGGGAAGAAATAAAGGTGCTGAGCCAATTTGTGGTACAGAAGGTTAAGTCACTCGATCCTATGAATATATGTATCGTGGCTGACCCATTGCATTGTTCTACCAAGGTTACCATCGATTTTTGTCAACACGCTGAATCAATTGGGGCAGATGTAATATCACTTATCGTTCGTGAAAAGTATTATTCAAACGATCAAATGGTCAGCCACTTCAGAATGGTAACTGAAGAATCGGCTATTCCCATCTTAGTTCATGAGATGCCTTTCCTTAATGGATATGGTGGTCCTGTAGTGAACTATGATCTCGATTTACTGGATCAATTGGCTGACATGGAACACGTTGTTGCAATTAAGGAAGATGCAAAAGATGATGAGTATTCAGCGCAGGTAATAAATAAAATAAAGGATAGAGTGTCAATTGTGATTTCAGGGGGTGGTAAACGTCAATGGCTTCGATTCGCAGATATTGGATGTCAATCATGGCTGAACGGAATTGGTGTTTTCCGACCTTATCTGGCAGCAAACTTTTACAAAGCATATCAGAAAGGTGATATGGACTACTGCAATCGTTTGATTGAAGAAGTAGAAGTTCCATTTTTTGAGAATGGGGTTAAAAAATATGGATGGCACTTGACGATTAAAGCAGCAATGCAGCAGCAAGGTTGGTTTCATCGCAGAGATAGAATGCCGTTGAAAGAATTGTCAGATGCAGATTATAAAGCAGTCGCAAAAGTAATGGAGTCACTTCCATTAGATGCCTACAAGAAATACTAAATAAACCATTATTGAAATTATTCAATCTCATTTGACAATGACATCATGATAGCCATCATTGATTACAATATGGGAAATCTTCGATCTGTCAACAAAGCATTCAAACGAATAGGGATAGATGCTGTAGTAACGTCAAACATAACTAAGTTACGATCGGCTGACCGGCTTGTGCTTCCAGGTGTTGGGCACTTTGAGCGAGGAATGAAAGAATTGAAAGATAGAGGACTGCTTGATTTAATCAATGAACAAGTATTTGAAAAGTCCAAGCCGATCTTAGGGATTTGTCTAGGAATGCAGTTGATGACTCAATCAAGCGAAGAAGGAAATGTGAATGGCCTTCAATTAATCAATGCCGAAACGATAAAGTTTGATTTGTCAGACCAAGGTCTAAAGGTCCCGCATATTGGATGGAATACAATTAGTGCAAATCCAAATTCAAAACTGCTTGAAGGTTTGTCCTCAGAGGCATTTTACTATTTCGTTCATTCCTATTATGTACGATCACAAGATGTGAAATTGACATGTTCGATTACCAATTACGGTCATGATATTGTTTCTTGTTTTGAGAAGGACAATGTTTTTGGGGTGCAGTTTCACCCTGAAAAAAGTCATAGACAAGGCTTAGATTTACTCAAAAACTTTGCGACATTAAATGTATAGACCAAGAGTCATTCCGTGCTTACTTCTTGAAAATGATGGATTAGTGAAAACTCTAAATTTCACCGACCCAGTTTATATAGGTGATGCTATGAATGCCGTGAAAATATTTAATGACGCTGAGGCTGACGAGATTGTGTTTCTTGATATTAGAGCTACTGAACGTCAAAGTGCGTTCAACTTTGAGTTGATAAGCAGAATTTCAGATGAGGCGTACATGCCAGTTGCGGTTGGTGGCGGAATTGATTCCATTGAAAAAGTCCGGCTCGCCTTTCAAGCAGGGGCGGAAAAAGTGATATTGAATTCTGCATTTTTGGAGAATCCAGAGTTGGTTTCGGAAGCGGCTGAGATATTCGGCTCGCAAGCTATTATGGTCGCATTAGATGTCAAAGAAGTAGATGGGGAATATGCCGTTTATTCCAAAAGAGGTCAAACAAAAGAGCCTACAAGCATCATGGAATATTTGCATTTGGCCCAGAATAAAGGAGCAGGAGAGATATTCATTAATCATATTGATAGAGATGGCACTCAAGAGGGATTTGACACTAAATTGATTTCCGCGATGAGCTCCAGAATAGATATACCCTTGATAATTTGCGGAGGTGCTGGAGACTATGAGGATTTGAAAACTGCCGTTGATGCAGGTGCTTCCGCTGCAGCTGCGGGGAGTCTATTTGTTTTTATGGGAGGACGAAATTCAATTATGATCAACTACCCAGACAGGGAAGAAATGGCTGAAATTTTTAGGTAAGATGAGTGTGTATAAAGTTTGTTCTCGATGCGTCATGGATACCTCGGATCCTCAAATATCCTTTAATAGCCGGGGCGAATGCAATCATTGCACGGACTACTTATCCATCTTAAATAATCAAAACAATCAAAAGAGCAGCTCAAGGACTGAATTAGATCAATTGCTTTCGGAGATTAAAAAAGACTCCGAGTCAAAATACAATTGTTTGATCGGAGTCAGTGGTGGAGTGGATAGTAGTTATTTGGCCTATTTGGCAAAGGAAGAATTTGGATTAAGACCTCTTGCCTTACACTTGGATAATGGTTGGAATTCAAAACTTGCAGTGAAGAACATTTCGAAGATTATTCGAAAATTGGGAATTGATTTACACACTCATGTGATTAATTGGAATGAATTCCGTGAGTTGCAACTGGCATATCTACGTGCATCCGTCTTAGACATAGAGGTTCCAACTGATCACGCCATTCGGGCAGCGATGTATACTACAGCCAAGGGAAATGGCATTAAATATATCTTACGCGGATACAACCGACACACGGAGGGAATAATCCCAAAGGCATGGACGTTTTATAAACTAGACTTGAATAATCTATTAGATATTCATAGTCAATATGGAAAGGGAACCTTGGAAACGTATCCAATGATGGGAACCCGAGAGATGAAAAGGATAGAGAGAGACTGTGGGATAAAAACTGTTGCGCCTCTGAATTATATGGAGTTTGACGAAGAGAATGTTAAATCAATCATTACGGAAAAATTAGGTTGGACGGCATATGGAGGTAAGCACCACGAATCTGTGTTTACGCGTTTCTATCAAGGTTATATCTTACCCAAGAAATTTGGAGTTGATAAACGCAGAGCTCATTTCAGTAATGCAATCTGTCAAAACCTTATGACGAGGAATGAAGCAATTGAAAAGCTCAACGAACCAACATATGATCTTGAAACGCAGAAGCTAGATAGAGAATATGTGATCAAAAAGTTTGAAATCACCGAAGACGAGTTCGATGAAATTATGAATCAGCCACCACGCTCTCATTTTGAGTTTAAAACAGAATTGAAATCAAAAATTCGAAAGAAATACCTCGATCCACGAAACCCTTTGATAAGGTTTGTAAAGCGAAAAGCAAACTTCAAGTGACACAATATTCTAGCTTCGTTAGGAATTCATATCATAGAAACAACTAATGGGGATAGTAAAATCTCAAGCCATTTACAACTCGATATTCAATTACCTAGGCCAGGTAATAGGATACATAAATGTAATTGTGTTATTCCCAATCCTGTTAAGCCAGGAGGAATTTGGTCTTACTAGATTGCTGGCTTCGCTGGCAATAGTTTACGCGCAAGTTTCATCGTTTGGATCTCAACGAGTCATTATCCGATTCTTTCCTTTCTTTCGGAAGGGTAGTAGTGAGGATCATAATGGTTTTTTGCCTCTGGTTTTGTTCAATGCACTTATTGGGTTTTTCATTGTCACGTTTGTTTTTTGGTTGCTGAAAGACACTCTATTGGCCAATCAAGACTCAGAACTGTTTCGATCTTTTTACTTGGTTGTTCCTCTGTTGACATTATTGACAATGTTGAGTTGGATTTTCGAAAGCTATTTAAAAGCATTGCTTCGGACAAGCTTCACTTCCTTTCTCAATAACATTCTCTTGAAACTTTTATGGCTATCAAGTACGCTCTTATACTATTACCATTGGATAAACCTCGAGCAGTTTGTCTGGATTTATTGTTCAGTGCACCTTGTTCTAATATTGTTCATGGTAGGTTACTTATGGTATCATGGAGAATTGTCACTGAAACTTAATTTCTATTACTATAAGTGGCGCGTGTTGAAAACACTCTATCGGTATGGAGCATATTCAATACTGGACAATACGAATTCTGCCATGATGAATAATTTAGACAAGATCATGATTGGATTTTTGGTCATGGACGACTTGAAAAGTGTGGCAATTTATGCCGTTGCAAGCCATCTTAGTGGGGTAGTCATTATTCCATCCGTATCAATTAACAGGATTATGGTGCCGTTATTATCTCAAAGTTGGCGTAAAAAACAAAGAGATAAAGTGATAACCATGTATAGACAAAGCAGTGAGATTAGCCTCGTACTTGCAGGTGGGTTATTTGTACTTATATGGACGAACATTGATGGCATCATGCAGCTAATTGATAAAGACTACGCAACTGGAGTATATGCTATTCTGTTTCTAATGTTGTCTCGGGTCATTGATGTATCCTTTGGTATAAATGGAGACATTATCCTTATTTCAAAGCATCATTGGTTCAATACAGTTTCAGGTGGGGTATTGGTTTTGCTTATGATTGTGTTCAACTTAATTTTCATTCCAGTTTATGGTTTTGTTGGAGCTGCGTTTGGCACATTGCTGGCGAGAACGGCCTACAATTTATTGCGATTCTATTTTTTACGCAAAAGGGAATCGTTAAATCCTTTTACGATAAAGAATGTGTACACTATCGGTATACTTTTAATCGTGCTGCTCATTGGCTCGCAAATCCACTTTCAATCAATGCATTTTCTAGTCGAAATGATTCTTAAGGGAATGGTCATTTTTCTAATGCTGGCCATACCTATGTATAAGTTAAAGATATCTGAAGACTTGAATAAAATGCTCTTTGATGCATTGGGAAGAATCGGCATCAAGCTATAATAGGTGGATGTGAACTAAGCATATTCATAGATTGAGATCCATTTGGACAATCCTCGGTTTAGTATCTCAATTTCTGATTCATTGAATTGGTCTTTGTATCTGCCCATATTGTGTTTAGATAGGTCTACATTCAGCATGCTGTCTTGGAAATCAAATTGAGCAAATCCAGAAATTCTTTGTAACACATCACTAGGATCATTAATTAGATCCTCAAATTTTACTTCTATATAAAAGTTGCTTTTGACAGATGCACGCTGTGCATGCCATGTTTCCAAAACTTCATTGTACCAGTTTATGCATTGATCTAATTGATTTGGAGCCCAGCGCTGCGTTGCTAATGACGCAATTACATCTCTGGGATCTCTCATCATATGAATCAATTTGCCATTTGGTACAGTCTTTTCGATTGATGCCGCGAATAATAAATTATGCGTGTTGTCTTCCACCAAATAGGATTTGCCTTGACCCTGACATATTGAATCGAAACAACTAGTTAGAAATTTCTGAATTTGCGGTGTTAAAGACTCCTTGGTACGCTTTGTACAAAAGTACATCTGGTTATTACTTATACCTCTTGGAGTTCCTGGCCAACGAGCTGGATATTTAAATTCGATGAGGGTTGAAATGAAATCTCTGACCATGTTTTCGTATCCGTCAATCCATTTGTTTAATTGCCAGCCATCGTATGGAGCTGGCGTTACGTTTGGATCAAGAGAAGATTTAGCCTCACTTTTATTTGCGAGGGAAAATAGAAAGCTTTCTAAATCCTTGATTTTGGCATCGGCCCAATAGGGCGACCAATAGGCAGGAAATGTGTTGTAGAAATCAAAGACGCCCCTTGGATCTACAGTGAACCGATATTCGAAAGGTAATGTGGCTATGTCCGAATGCTGTTTCAATATTTTTTTCAAAATATTGGTTCCAGATCTACCTGTGCCGGTAATGAATATGACAGCTTGTGCGCTCACTACGTTACTATCAATCTAATCACTTCGAAAGCTTCGGCATATTCAATTCCAGCCTGAAGTCCACGGTAATTTGCAATGCCTCTGATCAATTTGTCTTTGGCATATAATCTCTTTGATTGCGATTTGTATTGTTCCATAGCCGCTACTTTTTTTGCGACATCGCTTTCCTGTAACTCGATAAAGCATTGTGAGCTGAACTGGAAATTATTCCAAATGAATTCATACCCCAAAAGGGTTGTGTTCTTAAAGGCTCGTTTAGCCTCCATGCTTATAGTCCCGTGATCTTGATGGATATCATAGCTTGATGGGCAAAAGACCAAATCAGGTTTAAGCTCTCGGTTTAGTTTTACTAGATCTTCTAATATTTCTTGTCGGTGAGCAGGGAAATGCCTGACTCGATAATTTAAAATACGAAGGTCATCAGAACTAATTCCGAGTTCAGATGTAGCTGCTTTCACTTCATGAGTAAGAATATCAGAAGGGAACCCTACAGGTACAGATTCCTCACAGGTCGAAAAAGCGACATATACGACTCGTTTACCGAGTGCGGTTAGTTTGTGAATTGTTCCACCACATCCCAATTCTCCATCATCAGTGTGTGGAGCTAGGACAAGTACGGTGTTGAAGGCATTAAGAGCTGATAGATTCATATTCGGTGTCGTAATGGCTGTAAACTTGCGTAAAAGTAAGTTGACTAAAATTGCTACTTGATACTTCTTCTGAAATCTCCTCGATTGTCAATGGTCCATCGCACAAAATCGGTATGAAATAATCGTATTTTAAACCCTCTATTTTAGACTTGGCGTGCAACAATAAGGCTTTTAGATCCAGCTGATTAATTAGTTTAACAGCTGGGATTTCTAGAAGTCCGTTTTCATATCTATAAGGTTGAGTATTTGGCTTAGAAAAATCGTTGGCCAATTTGATGTCGCTTACACAAAATGGACAGTTCAGCATTCGTAAAATGTCATGTACGGTATACATTCCACCCACATGATTATCTAGTTCTATCCCAGTATTTTTTGCAACCGACAGGGCAGATCTAAGTTCGCTGCGAATTTGCTTGTTTCCAATCCCATTAAATTTGAATTTTCCCGCTGGTTTCGGCAGTAAAACTTTCGGTAATTGGGAGTCAATGATGAAGTACACATTTGGGGTGTCACCAATGTTGCTAGGTGGTAAGCGATACCCTCTAAATGGGGGGAAGGTAAAGGCACGCTGAAATCTATTTTTCTGCTTCGAATTCCATACATTGTTTACTTGGCCTCCAAATGGTTCACCTCTTGGCTGGTAAGTAGAGTCCGCTTCTAGTTGCTCTTTCAATACGAAGGATTCATCTAAAAATGAGGGTAGTGTTTGTCTAAAAAGTTCCAAACCAGCTCTGCAGACTTTCTCGTAGAGAGTTGCAGCATCATCCTCTGGGCCAATGTAAACTTTGACTTGGCTTACAATGGGGCCATTGTCAACGCCAGGATACATCTTGTGAATAGTCAATCCGGTAAATGAATCTCCTCGAATCAGCGCCCATGGAATGGGGCGTGAACCTCTATTCATAGGGAGATAAGCTGTGTGCAAGTTATATATACCAAGGCGCGGTATGTCTAGAATTTCTTGTTTGATGATTTCGCCCCAAAAGCAACTGAAAATGATATCAAGCTCAAGACTTTTTAATAGCCTCATAGACTCATCAGAATTCACTTTCATTCCTTCATAGAAAGGAATAGAGCGTTTCGCACACTCATCTTTCAGCGATGCATGCCCAAGTTGATTGTGCCAAATTTTCATTCCAGGTTCATCATCTCGAGTATAGGCACCTAATACTTCAAAACCTCTGTCTATCAAGGATTGTAGCATCCAAACACTTAGGTTCTTACTTCCTATGATGAATGCTTTCAATTGGAAATGTTTTTGTTTAAAACATCAGCCAATGTTTTAGTGAGTCCAAGGCGACTGAACTGTTGAAACCCATCGTTTCCAACTACCATTAGCTGGTTTCGGGAAGATGAAGCCTTGAACATTTCTGACAAGAAATCTTTAATTCCTTCAAAATCGTCATAAGCCAGCATAGGTTTATGACCAACTTCGTTTAATATATCAGAAGCATTCCCATCTTTTGGTCCAATAGATAGTATAGGTCTCTGTGTTGCCAAGTATTCGAAAATTTTACCCGTGAGGATCAATTTGTTTCCTGGACTTTTTGGAATCGGAAGTAACAGTGCATCTGAATCAAGCATTAATGAAATCGCCTCTTTATGCTTCACAAATGGATGATATTGAACTAGATCTTCAATGCTGGCATTTGCAATTGATTTTTTTATTTCGGCATGCACATTTCCAGTCAAACAAAGTCTGAAACGACTTTTGAATTCTTCATTGGCTTTCAATTCTGCAATTGCCCTCCAGAGTTGTTCATTGTTTTGATTTGATTTGAGATTTCCTACGTATGAAAGACGAATGATTTCATCTGATTTGACATTAGTATGATTATCGAAATCTTCAGCATCAAAGCCATTTGGAACACAGAATATGGATTTTGCTCGATCCTGAAATTCGCTCACCATTCCAGGCGTGGTAACCAATAGGGATGTAGCTTTAGTCACTACTTGGTTTTCAAATGCTTGATCTTTCGCCTTGCTGGAATCCGTTCGGTTCAATAGGGCATTATAATAAATGCTTGTCCAAGGATCGCGAAAATCAGCTATCCAAGGAATATTGAAGTCACGAGATAATCTTTCGCCAATGAGGTGTGTGCTGTGTGGAGGTCCTGTAGTAATAATGGCCGCAGGTCTTTCTTCCCGGATAGTTTTAATTGCAGCACCGAATGCGTATTTGTTCCACCCTAATCTTGCATCAGGGATGAAGTAATTAGCCCTTACATAATTTGCAATTCGCGACAGAAGGCTCTGCTTGTCTTTGATGCTCCCAAGTCCGACTTCAACTGATTTGCCTTTTTTTCCTCGCAGTAAATTGTACAATGCAAAAGGCTCAAACGTATCCGTCTTGATCACTTTCATTCCTTTTGGAACGTCACGCTCAAGGGTTGAATCTGTATAAGGATAGCTCCCATCTCGAACTGTTATCACTGTTGGTTCCCATCCGAATTCAGGTAAATATTTGCAAAACTTTAACCAACGTTGCACACCTGGCCCTGATCCAGGCGGCCAATAATAAGTTAAGATGAGGACTTTTTTCAAGCGGCTTCTATTGGTTCTTCAGCGGTTTTTCTTTTGAATAGATAAAAGAACATTCCTCCTGCAAACAACAAGAATATAACTGAACCAGCCAAGGATATATTCTCGCCCAAAGGATATGATTCTGGTGCGAAAAACATTTCGATTTTATGTTTTCCAGCTGGAATTTTAAGAGCTCTTAGAATATAGTTTGCTCTATAAATCTCGACAGGTTCATTATCAATGTACGCCTTCCACCCGTTAGTGTAAATAACTTCAGAAAAGACACCTAAACCATCAGCAGAATTGTTCGACTCATATACTAAATGATTCGGATCGAATGATGTTAATTCAATCGTGGCATCTGCTCCCTTTGAAATATTATAGTTGTAAAGTTCATTCTCAAATTCTTTATGGATGATTGCTGTTTCCAAAGGATCAATTTGAGAAATTGAAGCCATTTCCTCATCATGTGTTTCAACGGGTTTAATGCTATTGACAAACCAGGCATTTCCACATGCTGTCGGATTCTCAACCACTCCATCAGCACTTTTCTGAACGATATAGTACTTGGTGTTCAGCATGTTATAGGCGGTCATGGACTTAGTCACCTCTGGGTTCATGACGAGTCCATTTGGCCCTTGTAAAATGGCCTTGTTCAAGGTCTGGATTTGATTTCCTAGCTGGTTCTCAATCATATCCTGATATCGCTGGATTTTTGCAGCGTGGTGTCCTCCAATGTTTTCGTGATGGTAGCAGGTCAAACCATCAGTCCAAGGATTCCCCAATAAGCTAAGCACCCTATAATGTGGGTCTGGATCTTGAAGAATCCTTTTATCGGCTGGGCTTGGTGCGTATTGATTTGAATACTGCTTTTCGGCAACAAATGAATCGTCATTCAAGTATCGCTTACTAACTCTCCACATATCTCCGACTGTGATAAATGCTAAAATGATCAAGGCATATGTAAATTTTAATTTTCCTTTTACATAAGTCCAAATGATTCCTGCACAGACTGACATGATTACAAACGAAAGCATCCAGTCGCCCATAAATAGTGATTTACGATCTGCCAATAGGGCCTCAAAAAGTTGTGGGTTATTCCATGGTTGCTTAGACTGAAGTTGTGCATCGTTTGGACCTGTCCAATCATTGGTCAAACCGTATAAAAGCAATAAAAGCATGAGTCCACCAGCGCTGTATAGGGCTAGCTTGAACCCTTTCATGAATTTCTCCTTATCGAGATTACTTGAAAAAGCTTTTGAAAGAGCTAACATACCCAAGGCAGGTATTGAGATTCCCGCCATTGCGAGAGCCATGCTTGGAGTTCTGAATTTGTTGTACAACGGGAAATAGTCAAACAGGAAGTAGGTGAAAAAGGAGAAGTTTTTACCCCATGCAATGAAAAATGATAGAACAACAACAGAAAGAAGCCACACTTTAATCTTGTTGTCCACTACAAACAATGAGAGTATAAAAAGAAATATAAAGGCCGCACCAAAATAAATTACTCCTTGAAGAAATGGTTGATCACCAATGTAAGTCGGTGCCATCAAAGGTTGGTTCCTTCGTTGTCGACCGACCAAGTCAGCAACTGCTCCGTCATTTGGAAGTTCTTCTGCACTTGCTCCTCCCATAAAGGTGGGCACTACGACACAAAATGATTCCATAACTCCATGTGACCAAGACATAGCATAACTCCGATCTAAGCCGCCTTCGTCTTTATCTGACTTGGAGGACAGGATTTTTTTTCCTCCCCGAATTGTTTCTTGGCTATGCTCATAGACATTATAAACCTTGCTAAAGTTTGGAACGAACCCAATAATACCTGCAAAAATCAGGACACCTACAGTCTTAGCGAAGTCAGGTAAAGTTTTTTCGCGAATTGCAAATATCAAATAGACGGCACCGGCCAGAATGCAAGTCAGGATGAAGTAATAAACGATTTGATAATGGTTTGCACTTACGAGAAGTCCTACAAAAAGGGCCGTCAGCACTCCCCCGACAAACCGTTTACCATGAAAGGCCAAGGCAACTGAGCCCATCGCTGGAGCCAGATAGGCAATGCTTAAGACCTTCGTATTATGTCCAGCCATTATGGAGGAGAGCAGATTGGATGAGAGACCGTAGGCGATCGCTGCTACCAAGGCTAACCAAGGATTGAGCCCCATAAGCAATAGAAGTATATAGAAACCTAAACAGCTGGCAATAATCAGATTTGCTCCACGTGGAAAGATGGAAAGGACCTGGCCAATAGCCCGCATAATGTTTGTTTTAAACTTAGCATCGATATTGAATGTGCTCATTCCGCTAAAAACACGGGTAGTCCAAAGAGTTTCTTTTCCCATTGCTCTATATTCCTGAGACTCATGCGCTTGCGCTTTATGCTTGACAATGTCACTTTGAATTAGTCTTTTTCCTTCAATAACAGGTGAACAATAGATGAAAGCCGAGGCAATGATTGCAAGCACTGCGACAATGTGTGGAATCATCGCTTTGAAGTCTATTCCTTTAAGCATAAAATGTTGATTTGCTAGAGTTAAATTCTAAATCCAATATTAAACATGTATTCTCAGTCTTTAATAATAAAGAGATTACATATATGAATGATGCAATTTTAAGGGTTGATTGCCTTTGTGAGCTAAAACAACACCAAAGTGAGGTTTACTGCTGTACATCCACTTTCTTTTAATGAGCAGCTTTTTGTAAAAGCCCCACCAAAAAAGATCTTTAATTCTATAAAATTTTGATTCAAAACCCAGTTTCTGGAAACGTTCCAGAATCAGATCCTGATCAGGTCTGTCGTCTACAATCCCCATAACGCCTATTCTTCCGCAAGTAAGTGCGATTGAAATGTTCTTTGCGCTGGTCAGAAAATTGGTCATGCCCATTAGGGTATGGTATTCAGCACCATTATTAGTGATATTAACATGACGGACACGACTTACATCAATATTTAATGGCGCTATAATCGAATCAAAGGTGTCAACTTCCACATCTAATACATTTCCGGTTTTATAATGCCGATCTTCAGGTTCGTAAACAGTCAAATAATTATTTGAAGATCTGTTAGCAAGGTGGAAGTGCAGAGTTGTTTTCTCTTTGTACGTGCCCATTTTTACCAACTGAATATTCTTTATCCCTTGAGACTCAATTACCTCCTTTGCTCTTGTGTGATTGTTTTCGTCTGGATCGATTCCGATAACTAGTCCGGTTGCGCCAACCCTTTCCGACATATTGAAAAGATCGGATGTCAGATTTTTCGAACTGAGGTCAAACCCGACTTGAATGCCTATTGATCCTTTCTCGAGATACGGATATTTTAATGAGGTTTCAAAACGATTATAGAACTTAATGATAGAATTTGTCCTCATGTCAATTATTGGTGGTTGGATAGATCAATCTATTTCTTCGTATTCAACAAAATCATCGTCACCCGCACTTGATGTTGTGTTGGTTCGATTAGATTTCATTCGAATTTCCGTATCTCCTTTGCTGTAAATTCGCTCACCTTGAGTCTTTTTTTTCATTTGCTCCTCCATGTTTTTGGAGGCTTTTTTCACAACAAATAACCCTAGCGCGGGCAGCAGATATCGAATCATCAATCTGAAAATTAGCACAACTGCTAATATTATGGCGAGGAGTTTAAGAAGCATTTATCTCGACAAGTATAGGTTTCTCTCTGAATAAACCTTCTTGAAATACTCGTCTTTTAAATCTTTTATGAAATAGATGGCCTCGCCTGTAGACTTCATTTCTGGTCCCAATTCTTTTGAAACATCAGGGAATTTATCAAATGAAAACACGGGAAGTTTTATCGCATAACCCTCTTTGTGTGGCTTGAAATTAAAATCCTTCACCTTCTTTTCACCCAACATCACTTTAGTGGCATAATTAACATATGGCTCTCGATATGCCTTGGCTATGAAAGGAACCGTGCGCGAGGCTCTTGGATTAGCCTCAATGACATAGACCACTTCATCTTTAATGGCAAATTGGATATTAATCAAACCAACCGTTGACAAGTCAACAGCAATTTTCTTGGTGTGATCCTCTATTTGCTTCATTACGTTTTCGCTTAAATCAAAAGCTGGAAGTACAGCGCTCGAATCACCCGAGTGAATTCCGGCAGGCTCAATATGCTCCATGATTCCAATGATGTAAACATCCTCTCCGTCACAAATAGCATCGGCTTCTGCTTCAATCGCACCTTCTAAGAAATGGTCTAAGAGCACATTGTTGTCAGGCATGTCCCTAAAAATATTGACAACGTGCTTTTCTAATTCTTCCTCGTTAATGACAATTTTCATTCCTTGTCCACCAAGCACATAGCTTGGACGAACGAGCAAAGGATAACCCAATTCTCGACTGAGTTCAATTGCTTCCTGGGCAGTTTCAACCGCACCATATTTTGGATATGGAATACCAAGCGCCTTCAGTCGATCTGAGAATCTTCCTCTGTCTTCTGCTAAATCCAACGCTTCATAACTAGTACCTATCACTTTGATACCATAGCGATCCAACTTCTCAGCGAGCTTCAATGCAGTTTGCCCACCAAGCTGAACAATCACACCTTCAGGCTGCTCATGCTCAATGATGTCAAAGATGTGCTCCCAGAATACAGGTTCGAAGTATAACTTGTCTGCCGTGTCAAAATCTGTAGAAACCGTTTCGGGGTTACAATTGATCATGATGGTTTCATAGCCGCACTCTTTAGCAGCGAGCACACCGTGAACACAGCAGTAATCAAATTCAATTCCTTGTCCAATTCGATTTGGCCCTGAGCCCAGCACGACAATTTTCTTTTTGTCTGATTTTTTACTCTCGTTTTCTTCTTCGAAAGTGGAATAGTAATAGGGCGTTTGTGCTTCAAATTCAGCGGCACAAGTGTCAACAAGTTTGTATACTCTTTTTACTCCAAGTTCCATGCGTTTTGCACGAACTTGACTTTCCAAACAATTCATCACATGGGCGATTTGTCTGTCAGCATAGCCTCGTTGTTTTGCGTCATACAGCAAATCGCGTGAAAGTGTTTCCAAGGTGTGTTTTCCCAATTCACGTTCGATGCTGATCAATTCATCAATTTGATGCAGGAACCACGGATCAATTTTGGTTTTGTCATAAATTGTCTTGAACGGAATGCCAAGTTTGATCGCGTCATATATATGAAATAATCGATTCCAGCTTGGATGCCCTAAACTGTCTAGTATCTTATCCTGATCAGTCAATTCTTTACCATCAGCGCCTAATCCATTTCTTCTGATTTCAAGCGATTGACATGCTTTTTGAAGCGCTTCTTGAAATGATCGGCCAATACCCATGACTTCACCCACAGACTTCATTTGAAGACCTAATTCTCTGTCAGATCCCTTGAACTTGTCAAAGTTCCAACGAGGAATTTTAACAATTACATAATCTAAAGTAGGTTCGAAAAAGGCTGATGTATTGCCAGTAATCTGGTTCTTTAACTCGTCTAGGTTGTAACCTATTGCCAGTTTAGCTGCCACCTTCGCGATTGGATATCCTGTGGCTTTTGATGCCAATGCAGAAGACCGACTTACTCGTGGATTGATCTCAATGGCGATAATGTCTTCCTTCTCATCGGGACTCACGGCAAACTGAACGTTGCATCCACCAGCGAAATCACCAATCGAACGCATCATCTTGATGGCCATATCACGCATTTTTTGATATGTACGATCAGATAATGTCATGGCAGGTGCCACGGTAATGGAATCTCCAGTGTGGATTCCCATCGGGTCCATGTTTTCTACAGAGCAAATAATGACCACGTTGTCGTTGTTATCACGCAGTAGTTCTAATTCAAACTCTTTCCAGCCAAAGAGTGCCTTGTCAATTAATACTTCATGTATGGGTGAGGCATGAAGTCCACGTTCGAGAAGTTTGTCAAAATCTTCTTTTTTATGAACGAAAGACGCACCAGTGCCGCCCAAAGTGAATGATGGTCGGATAACCAATGGAATGCCAAATTTTTGAGCCAATTCTTTTCCATCTAGAAAAGATCGAGCAATGCCTGATGGCGCATAACCAATGTCAATTTTATCCAGTAATTGTCTGAATTTCTCCCTGTCTTCTGTGATTTCAATGGCATCAATATCAACACCAATTAATCTCACGTTGAATTCATCCCACAACCCGAGTTTATCACAATCAATTGCCAAGTTAAGGGCAGTTTGCCCACCCATGGTAGGTAATACGGCATCAATTTGTGGTTGTTCTTCAAGTATTTTGCGAATCGATTTTGGATCGAGCGGAAGTAGATACACGTTATCAGCAGTGACAGGATCGGTCATGATCGTGGCTGGATTGCTGTTAATCAATGTAACTTCAATTCCTTCCTCGCGGAGTGATTTAGAAGCTTGAGAACCACTGTAGTCGAACTCACAGGCTTGTCCAATAATGATTGGGCCGCTCCCAATAATGAGTACGGACTTGATGCTCTTGTCTTTTGGCATAATTTAAGGCAGTTTCGATTGGATAAATCGCTCGCGAATGTAGGTGCTGAAGGTTAAAAAAAAGGCCACTCTTGATAACCTGTGAATTACTTAGTATTGATGTTCATAAGTCACTTATCTAGTTTATAAGCCGTCCGTATAATTTGAGTTAAGAAATCTCAAATTGACCTTTACTTCGCAACTCATGAAAATATTCTTTCGATTTCTTGGTATCGAGTGGAAGGAAGCAAGACGTTCACCACTATGGCATAAAAACCTATTGGTAAATCTAGTCTTGGGTATTTCCTTCCTTTATTTGATTGGAATGCTTGTCGCCTTGGGCGTTCTATTGGATGATATACTGATCAAAATACCAGTCGAAGGGATCGATTACAATACGTTTAAAGAAAGCTTTGTCTTGCGAAGACTAGATCGTTTTTTGCTCTACTACTTCTTCATTGACCTCATTATTCGCTATTTCATGCAAAAGCTTCCGGCATTGTCCGTGCAGCCTTTTTTGCATTTGCCTATAAAACGTTCTAAACTGATTCATTATATGCTCGCAAAGAGTGTGATGAGCCCAATGAATTGGTTTCATTGGCTAATTTTTATTCCATTTATTGGAGAATTATTTTCAAACCTATCCTTCATGGAATCCTTAGGTTGGACCATTGGTTTCGCCTCTGTGGTGTATTTGAATAATTTTTTACTGACCTATTTGAAGCGAACTTCAGATGTAGATTATCGTGTGTATTTAACGATGCTTGCATCACTGGTGACTCTAATAACCTTGGATTGGTATGACATTGTAGATTTTCAATCTGTTTCGGAAACGGTATTCAACTCCTTTTTTCTCCAACCGATTACAGTATTAATTCCTATCGCCATCGGTATTGGGTTCTACTATTTGAACTTTAAATACCTGAGGTCCAATCTATATATGGATCGGTTGAGTAAATCAACGAAAAGCGAGATCACATACGTTGGTGCTGGAGTTTTGTCTCGTTTCGGAGTGGTTGGTAGATTGACTGAACTGGAATTCAAGTTCATATGGCGCAATAAGCGACCTCGATCTGTTTTGCTTATCACCATCTTATTCTTGTTTTATGGGTTGTTAGTCTTTCCTATGGAAGAATATTCGGGGAATTATTTGATGTATGTCCTGTTCAGTATAATCATTACGGGCATGTTCATGCTGAATTATGGTCAATACCTTTTGGGTTGGGAAGGCACACATTTCGATCATATCCTTACTAGAAAGTTCTCATTTGAAGATTATTATTTGAGCAAGTTTATGCTCTTTGCCATAGTAAGTGGTGGTGCTATGTTGTTGTCCATCCCCTACGCATACTTTGGCTGGAAGATTCTTTTTGTGTTGTTCAGTGTGTTCTTGTACAACTTGGGTTTAGGTAGCCACATGGTCATGTTCTTTGGGTCACTCAATCCTAAAAAGATTGACTTAAGTCAAGGCACAGTTTTTAATTGGCAAGGCGTAGGTGCAGCACAGTTCCTTTTAATAATACCAGTTATGGGATTACCGCTGGGACTCTTTGGGATTGGGGTCTTATTCGGCAGCGTTGATTTAGGAGTGGCAATCATTGGCATTTCAGGAATCATCGGATTGATTGGAACCAAGCTTTGGATATCACTTTTAGCCAAGTGGCTCATTGCCCAGCGATATAAAATTTCAAATGATTTCAGAAATCAATAACTATGGAAATTAGAATTAAAGATTTATCCAAAACATTCGGTTCATATAGAGCTGTAAATCTGACTGAATTGGTCATTCCTTCTGGAGAGAGCTTTGGATTGGTAGGAAACAATGGCGCGGGTAAAACAACCCTATTCAGATCCATTCTTGATCTGATTGAACCTAATTCCGGCTCCGTACAAATAGGGGATTATGAAACAAACAGGCAGGAACATTGGAAGGATTTCACAGGGAGCTATCTCGATGAGAATTTTATTGTTGGGCATCTTTTGCCAGAAGAGTACTTTGATTTTGTGGCCTCCATTCATGGAATGAGCAAAGCAGATCTGGATATTAAACTGGCTGAATTCGAGACTTTGTTTAACGGTGAAATCACAGGTGGAAAAAAACTGATTCGGGACTTAAGCAAGGGCAATCAAAAGAAGGTTGGAATTGCTGCGGCACTATTATTTGACCCTAAAGTTTTGATACTTGATGAGCCATTTGCCAACCTAGACCCATCTACTCAGATTCGCTTGAAGGAACTTTTGAAAAAGCTGAAGGCAGATAAGGGTGTTACTATGCTGATAAGCAGTCACGATCTGTCACATGTAACCGAGGTGTGCGAGCGAATTGTGCTATTGGAAAAAGGTGATGTGATAAATGACATTAAGACCTCGCCCGCCACGCTGAAGGAACTCGAAGGCTACTTTGCCAATGTTGGACAAGTGAGCGCTAGCGTGCTAGACGACTAATTGAAAAAGACTTCATATAGAAATCGTCCAGGCACAAAGGTGAAGCCACCAGCGATAATAATCGCTCCGAAATAGAGCAGCACCATCTTGCGTTTATGAGCTTTTACATCACCCCTTCTGATTGCAGTATATGCCGTTGGCACAGTGTAAAGAGTAAGTAAGCTGAAGCTATGAATCCAACCAAAATGACCTAAGATTTGTGGACCAACTTTGGCGGGCATAAAAAGAGTGATACATGCTGTAGTGAGCATGAGAATCATGTAGGCCTTACCCCATGTTTTATGCGTTTTAGTGCCCTTCTGAATGATCAATAACACCGCCCCAATAAAAAAAACATGGAATCACTGTCACCAGATGGGGATACATTAACCAATCGTACATAGACCTCAAATATGGGAAACTTTGGTTCAGGTTATTTTTATGGATGAAACCTGAATTGAGGCAAATGCCTCATGGCATACTCTCCCTGATCGATGGATTTTTGAAAGGAATCAAATCCATTCACAATAAAAACAATTACAATATTTTCTACAGCATTAATTTTCACGCTAACTATTCAATTTTCTTACGCTCAAGATAAAAAGGAGATGTGAATTGATTCTTTACCACAGCAATATCCCAGACGGGCAATCAGACTATGAACAAGGTTGGAAGGAGCATTATTTCACACCCATGCACGAGTATTTTGGGAGATAATGAGGACTAATCCTCAACGCTGTAAACAAGCTTCATGGTAATGGAGGCTGTTTTTTCCTTTGAGCTAGTATTGAATGTTCCGCCCCACGAATAATCTTCCTTTGAGTT
Organism: uncultured Flavobacteriales bacterium; assembly: GCA_943788775.1. Classification (GTDB taxonomy): domain Bacteria; phylum Bacteroidota; class Bacteroidia; order Flavobacteriales_G; family Salibacteraceae; genus SHAN690. Next base: position 178,361 of record CALSRO010000001.1, read on the forward strand.
TTGACCCGTGATTTGAAACACGCCCATTTTTGCCGAAATGAGATCATCTAATTCAGCTCCCGAATTCTGTGCGATTTGTTCCGCTCTGATTCGAGCATCTTCGGTGGCTTTTGAGATCATTTCAATTTTCAGATCTGCCAACTGGGTGTAATAGTATCGAGGACTCTCACTGTAAAATTGGACCCCTTGGTTCAATAGTTCTGTAATTTCTCTGGATATTTTTTCGATTTTCTCAACCTCTTGAGATTCGATAGATACCGATTGAGAGAGAAGATAACCTGTGAATTCCTCCCCCATATAGCTGCCACTGGCCGAATAAATGGTTTTGTGCCTTGGGTTTGTATTTACCGCACTGAACACCAAGTTTTCGGCTGCCACTCCCTTTTCGAGAAGGTATGCCTCGATCGTTGCTTTTTCCTCGGCAAGGGTCAAATAGGCTTGTTTTAAATCGAAGTTCTCTGCGTTGAAGCGACCTTCCCAAACGATTAAGTCTGAAGTAAAATCGGCTTTACCCAGGCCAGTGACGCTGATTTCGCCTTCCGTTTCAAACCGGTCAGAATATGCGTTACCTAAGAATATGGCTGCAATGACAATAGCCAAGGCAAATAGGAGTGAGGAGAGGTTGGTTTTCATGAATGCAAATATGGGGCTTTAAGCACCGATTCTTTCGAGGCGAAGAACTCACGTTTGAAACATTGAATTGAATTTCGAAAAATTATTCCCTTCAGTCATCAGGTCGTTTCACTTAGTTCATCGCCAATGATGAATTTGGTATGAAAGATAAGTTGTGATTGTTTACCGTTCACCGAGCATGTTTGCTTATCGATTGTTGGCGAGCTTATATTAATTTATAAAGCTAAAAAGCCCTTATAGCTCGCACCCTATAAGTAGTTGTCTTACCATTAGTGAAAGCGCTACCCAGGCTAAAGAAGAAGTGGAATGCGCTTGCTGTATTGAACTCCGTACTACTCTAATAGTCGGAAGTTGACAATAATGTATTACTACCTGCATTCAATGCTTTATTGGCATGAAAGCGGTTGTTAAATAAAATGTTTAACTCGTCAATAGAAGGTATATACCAGTCTGTAAATCCGCCATCTGCTAAACCATTTACATACGTTGCTGCAGGGCTTCCTGTCATTAAGTTAGTATTGTAAACTCCGTCCCAGCTGCGGGTTCCATTGGTTGATGATGCACTTGTCTGCCATTGTGCTGTGCTTTCGTTTTTATTTACTATTAGACCGCGTTGGTTGCCATTTTGGTCACGGTAAATGTGAAAAACTATACCTCCTAAGGTGTCTTGCCCTAAATAGAAATCGTTAGAGTAGCTACCACCCGTCACGCTAATGGTGTCGCCAGAAATAGTCACATTGGTGCCAGCTACTAATTGATTTTGTTTATTATTCCAAATGGTAGTGTCTGTTCCTGTAATACCGTTTGCTACCGATGCTCCAAAGACAGGATCGGTTTCGGTAACTGCACCAATAACTGAATCAGCTGTTTTGGCATGCAGCGCATACGGTACGCTTAGAAATTGGCTTGTTCCAGTTATCGTGTAGCTTGTTCCTCCTGTTGGGTCGGTTTCGGTTTTTATAAAGTAGATTCCGTTTGCCCAATTTATGGTAGAAAAATTACCACTTTGTACTGTTCCTGTTCCAATTTCTACACTTGCCAATCCGTTGGCATTAGTTGTTGGGGTTTCGGTTTCTACGTAAACGGCTGTGCCACTTGCTGAGCCTTGCAAAATACTGATTTGCATTCCCACGTTGATGTTTGTAACCAAGGCGTTGCTACTGTTACGCACTACTGCCTGATAGCTCATTTTTTCGGGTGTTTGAGCAAAAACGCTTGCAATCATGAAGAATGCTACGCAAACTGTAATTATCCCCTTCATTGTTTTTAGTTTTTAATGATTTTAAATAGTTGAACTTGTTTGTTTTTGTTGTTTACAACATGGATGAAATATGTTGCAGATGGTAAATTGACTGTATTTATTTCCGTTTGCTGTCCTGTTATTTGTCCGTTAATAAATAATTTGCCTCGCACATCGTAGAGCTGATAAGACAACTTTTCGTTGTTATAATCGCTTATTCTTAAGGTTAGATTATCGGCAGTCGGGTTTGGAAATACCGAAAGTGAAATGTTCAGTTCGGTTTCTTGAATTCCTACCGTAAAAATCTCGTAGGCTTGCTGTGCACCCTGGCTAACAGTGCCCGAAGCATTGGCATTAGTAGTATAAACTACTTGCCCTACACTGTAAGCAACGGTACCACCACTTCCAGTGGCATCTCCGCCTGAGGCGGTTGTACTTTCTTGGGCGTGCAGTCCTCCTAAACCTAAGAGGAGAAACACAACGCTTGTATTTATCTTTTTGAGGTTCATTTTTGCTTTGTTTGTATTTGCGAGACTTGTTTTTTTATTGGCTAATATATTGTTTGTCTGTTTTATTTGGGTTTTTCCGGAGAACACCAACGGTTCCGCTAAGAAAAGGCGGGATTTCGGAGTGGTTTCCTGTCGAACCGTGAAAACCTGACTAAGACAAGCTCAGCTGCGGTTAACACTTCGCCCCGCTTTATTTTAGCGATTGTTGGGGCACGTTTTTTTTTATTTTTCTATTTGATTTTCAGGTTTTTTTTGAAATACGCCATGTCAAGAATCCTACAAGTGAAATTATACTGGCGAATCCACTAATTACGAGTATCGCTTCTTTTGAGCTGTAGTAATCTGAGTCGAAATGAAATATCATATTATAGCTCATGTGCAATATATTTAGAAGTATTGCCAAAATGGAAACATGGATTGCAAATTGATTTCTCTTGAATAGTAAAACAGCACAAAGAGCAAATAGTATTGTATTGACGGTTGGCCGTATTAAGGAAGCTAAAAAGTAGGTTCCAAAGTCAAATCTGGAAGAAATATTAGATTGAATATCTATCATGTAAATTATTATTCCCAGAGTCAATAGACTTAAGGTTAAATAGATTCCAGCTAGTATAGATTGACTTTTCATTTTTAATGTGCCTCCAACAAATGTAAAATGCTATGGTAGCATTTGTTTTTTTATCCTCATTCATCTAAAAGTCTTGTTGTCATTGGTTTATCGGTTAATATTCGGTCTAGCGGATTGATGATTTTTACAAATCACGTGTGCTGACATAGGTGTGAATGGCCATTGTTTCTAAGGTATCCATTTCACATCATCAAAGTTTGGTTTGCGTTTTTCCAAAAAGGCGTTGCGGCCTTCTTTGGCTTCATCGGTCATGTAGGCCAATCGCGTGGCTTCGCCCGCAAATACTTGCTGGCCTACCATACCATCGTCCGTAAGGTTGAAGGCAAACTTCAGCATCTTGATAGATGTCGGAGATTTCTCCAATATCTCCAGTGCCCAATTATAAGCTTCCTGTTCTAGCTCATCATGCGGGATTACGGCATTCACCATGCCCATGTCATAGGCATCTTGCGCACTGTAGTTTCTGCCCAAGAAGAAGATCTCACGGGCTCGTTTTTGCCCCACCATTTTGGCTAAGTAGGCGGATCCATAACCTCCGTCAAAACTGGTGACATCCGCATCGGTTTGTTTGAAAATCGCATGTTCCTTGCTGGCTAAGGTCAAATCACAAACCACGTGCAGACTATGGCCACCGCCCACTGCCCAACCGGGCACTACGGCTATCACCACTTTGGGCATAAATCGGATCAATCGCTGCACTTCGAGGATGTTTAACCTTGGCATGCCTTCTTCGTCCACATAACCTTGATGACCTCTGAATCGTTGGTCTCCACCGCTGCAAAATGCCCACCCTCCGTCTTTCGCAGAGGGGCCTTCGCCACTGAATAGGATCACACCTATGTTGGTGTCTTCTCTAGCGTCTAAAAATGCCCCATACAGCTCTGCCACTGTTTTTGGGCGAAAGGCGTTTCTTACTTCAGGTCGGTTAAACGCGATGCGCGCCACCTTACCACATTTGTGATATGTAATGTCTTCGTAGTCTTTTACCTTAATCCAATCTGGGGTGTTCATCTTTTTGTCTGTTTTACTGGCGAAATGTATGAGTTTTTGAAGGCTTATCTGTTGGCCGGTCTAAACCGACCAGGCGATGTAGGCCACCAACTCCATCAATCCTGCAATGCCTGCATGAACAATGCATCCGCCCACAATGTTTTTCTGATAATAGGCGATGGTTCCGAGCAGGTATCCACCAAAGATGCTGCTGATAGTCTCGCCCATGGGTTTGTTAAAGTGCAATACACAATAAAGCGCGGCCATGATCATGATGGAATCTTTGCCCAAAAAACGTGCTACGCCAATGATCAATGCGCCACGAAATAGTGTCTCAACGCGTATAAAATCACTCAGGTAAAAGAACTCATAAATAGCGGCCATTTGCGCATGATTCAAGCCAAAAACGGGCTCGTATTTCCAAACTTTGAGGGTAGGATAGGTGTCTAAAAATCCGGGAAGATAGATCGCTGAAATAATCAGCGGCAGCATCAACGCGATCAGAATGAGGTAGGGGCGGAAGTTGTGTTTTTGTAGTGATAAGCCATAGAAGTTGGGCAGATGTTTACGCTCAGAAATAAAGTAAACCAGAATGAGCGGAGCGAAAATCCAGAACACCCCTTGGAAATTAGATAAGATATTTCGCAGGTAATATCTTTCGTAAAGCGGTAAGGTATCTGTCAGTTCGCGATAGAACAGAAACCCACTGCTCACAGAAAGTGCCAGAATGTAAACACCGCTTATGGCCAAAAACGATCGGGTGAAAACCTTTGGTCCAGCCTTAATGTAAGTGGTCAAATAATAGACCGCAGGATAAAGGATTAAGAAATAAAGTAGATAGGACCATGAGCTCAGATTGGCCAACCATTGATCTTCAATTTCAAAGTAGTAATTAAAGAAAATAAGAATGGCCAGCAGGGCAAGAATAAGTCCATCCTTTTGCCATTTAAAATCAGCCTTAACGTGATTTCTAAGATCGTTTATGATTTGCTTCAATGGCCGCGGTGTGGTTGACTGATTTATATTCGTCACAATTATATCCAACTCTTATGAAATCCATCTTATCAATCGTATTTGTATTATCCAGCTTGCTCAATTTTGGACAGGATAACTACATCGAAAAAATCGAAAAACATCGAGCTGAAAAGGATGTTGAATTACAGTCTAAAAAGACATCACCATTGCAAAAAGCAGATCGAAAGACGTTTCAGGATTTACCCTATTTCGAGATTGATGAAAAGTGGAAAATGTCAGTTAGGTTTCGAGTGAATGAAACTCAAGATGTGATTGAAATTCCTACAAGTGCGGGATATTCTAAAACCTACCAAGCTTATGGCGTGCTGGATATTTACATTGATGGAAATTACTTTCCCATTACGGCATACAAACGTGTGCTAAAAGAGGGACAGAGTGCACCTAGCCATGAATCCTTGTTTGTGCCGTTCAAAGACATGACCACCGGTAATAGTACTTATGGGGGTGGACGATATTTGGATATCGATGTTCCAGAAGATGGAGCACAAATTACGCTAGACTTTAACTTATGCTATAGTCCATATTGTGCCTATGGTGATGGCTTTGCTTGCCCGATTCCTCCTCAGTCAAATTTCATTAAGACTGAAATTACGGCAGGAGAAAAGGCCTATGAAAAAGCGCATTAAGGGCGCAGGAAGGTTGTTATTCAGCCGAAGCCACTTCGCAGCCTGATGCTTTAAACTCTTCGTAGGTTTTACCTACTGTAGCGCCTTCTACGAAATACTTTATGACACATGAAAAGTCTTTTGCACCCATGTATCCCGGAGCTACGGTCTTGTCCCAAGGTTGTCCAATGAAGGCATAGCTCGGATAGGACATGCGACCATCTAACAAGGCAACTGCCAATTGGTGAGCACCACGCTTACCGGCATTTTCGTTCACAAACTGTTGACCATTAAAATTGATAGTGTCACGCATTTCAGCGTTGAATTTTACTGCGTAGTAATGCTCGTTCATATAATCAACGACCTCTTCATTCTTGAAGGTCGTAGCATCCATTTTCTTGCACCAACCACACCAGTTGGTATATACATCCACAAAAATGACTTTTTGCTCTACCGCATTTTTTTCGATGGCTTCGTTCCAGCTCATCCATTCAATTTTGTCTTGTGAAAATCCTGCAATGCTAAGAGTGAGAAAGAGAAGAGATACGATTGATTTCATAACGTGAAAGTAATTAATACACCAAGGACTTATAAACGAAGAAAGCGAGTGTTAGATTAATTAACACTCGCTTTCGGTTCAATATTGTAATCCAAATTAGTGGATTCCGCGCATTGCTTTATTTAATAAAGGCGATAAAGCGAGGATAGCAATACCCGTTCCAAGCATGATCATGGTGATGAATGGATACAACTCCAAATCAAAGTTGTGGAGCATTCCTTCCATGACTCCTGCAAAGTAATTACCCGCAGCAAAACTGGCCATCCAAAGACCCATAACCACAGAAACCAACTTCTTTGGAGCAAGCTTAGTAATCATTGAAAGTCCAATTGGTGATAGCATTAATTCTCCCAAGGTCAATATCACGTACACTACAACCAACCAAAGCGGAGAAACCAATGTTCCGTCAGCTGCTAAATCAGCAGCTTGCGACATAATCCAGAAAGCGGCAGCACCAAAGAATAAACCAATGGCAAATTTCACAGGTGTTCTTGGATTCAGTTTCATTTTATCCATTTTCAGCCAAAGGATGGAGAATATAGGTGCGAAGATTAAAATGGCGATCGGGTTGATGTTTTGAAACCAAGTAGCGGGTACTTCCCAACCAAACATCATTCTATCCGTATTTTCAGCTGCAAATAGGTTCATCGTACCACCTGCCTGCTCGAATCCTGCCCAGAATACGATATTGAAGAAGGCCAAAACGACAATCACCATCATACGGCTCCACTCTTCACCGCCTTCGGTTCCCTTGAATATGATAGCCGCTAATCCGACCAGTAAGCCTATGAATCCTACCGTGACTAATATGCTTGCAACGTTTTCAGGAAGTAGTCCCCAAAGGAAAATGATGACTAATGTTGAAACGATTAACGAGATAGAGTACATGAAGATGTCTCTCCAGTCCTTTCCATCCAATACCAATTTGCCCTCTGGGGTATTGGGAGGTAAACCTTTGTCTTGAAGCGTGTGCTCTTGACCTTTAAGCCATAAAACACTTACTAATAATCCTATGGCTGCGGCAAAGTAACCCCATCCCCAGTGTACGTTTTCGCCTAAGGCACCGGCTAAGAATGGTCCAAGTATCGCACCCAAGTTGATACCCATGTAGAAGATGTTGAAAGCGGAATCTTTTCTTGGATCATTGTCATCGTAGTAATCACCAACGATGGTGGAGATGTTTGGTTTGAAGAATCCATTACCGATGATCAATACTCCCAATCCAAAATTGAAGAGGAAAAGACGTGATTCAACGTCAAGCGATTGAGCCATAAATGCGCTGGCAGCGAGCAAAAACTGACCTACTGCCATTACTAAACCACCGATGTAAACCGTTTTACGTTTTCCTAAAAATCTATCGGCTACCCAACCTCCGAGAATCGGGGTTAAATAAACAAGGCCAGTGAAAATTGCGTAGAGCTCCAATGCCTCTTGACGGTCGAGGCCAAAGCCATCATCAACAAGTTTTGCAGTTAAATAAAGGGTGAGCAATGCTCGCATTCCGTAGTAGCTGAATCGCTCCCACATTTCAGTCGCAAACAGCGTGTACAACGCCCTTGGGTGACCTTTCTTTTCTTCACTCATAGATTATGAATTAGATGTTTATTAGTGTTTGATTTAAGGGAGTTGATCGTTTGTATCCGATCAACGGTGGGTAAATATAAAAATGTATTGCATAGCGCATTGTTATCTGCACTTACAGTTTTTCGGTAACGAAATTGGTCAATTTCGTAAACAAGTGGTAACGTGTGTTTCCACCATATATACCGTGGTTACGCTCAGGGTAAATGGCATAATCGAATTGCTTATCGGCCGCAATTAAAGCATCCACCATCTCCACTGAATTTTGGTAATGGACATTGTCATCGCCAGTGCCATGAACCAATAAATAGTTTCCCTGAAGTTTGTCCACATGGTTGATGGGGGAATTATCGTCATAGCCAGCTCCATTATCTTGAGGCAATCCCATATATCGTTCTGTATAAATGCTGTCATAAAACCTCCAGTTTGTAACAGGTGCAACTGCGATGGCAGCCTTAAATACATCCACTCCTTTCATGAGGGCAAGACTTGACATATAACCGCCATAACTCCAACCCCAGATACCGATTCTTGCGCCATCCACATAGCTTTGCTTGGCCAACCATTTGGCTCCTTCAATTTGATCTTTGGTTTCTAAATTGCCCAATTGACCGTACGTCTGTGTTCTGAAATCACGTCCACGACCACCTGTTCCTCGGTTGTCGATGCATGCCACTACATAACCTTGCTGAGCCAACATCTGATGCCACCAATAGTTCCCGCTCATGGAGTTGGTTACTTGTTGTGAACCAGGACCGCCATAAACGAACATCAGCACAGGATATTTTTTCTTTTTATCAAAATTGGTCGGCTTGATCGTCCAGCCATTCAACTTCACATTTTCGCTGGTATTGAAATTGAAAAACTCTAGTGGTGAAAGGTCCAATCCAGCCATCACCTCGTTCAATGATTTATTGTCTTCCAATACACGAATTTCCTTTCCATCCTTGGTGTGTAAACTCACTCTCATTGGAGAGTTGGCTGTGTTGTGATAAAGGATGTAGTAATCGAATGTGGTGCTAAATGATGCTCGATTTGAACCCTCATTTGGGCTCAATAATTTGGGGTCACCGCCAGACACAGCTGCAGAATACAATTCGGTATTCATTGGGTCGTTTTTACTCGCTGTGAAGAATACTTGTTTTGATTTTGGGTCATACCCCATGAAATCTCGGACTTCCCAATTTCCCTTGGTCAATTGCTTCTCATTTTTGCCATTTAGGTCAAAACTATAGAGGTGGAAATAACCATCTTTCTCAGATTTCCAGATGAAGTTATTGTTGTCGTTGTAAAAAGTGAGGTCGTCACTGATTTCAATGTATGTGCTGCTCGATTCCTTATAAATGGATTTAGTGGCTAGAGTATTTGTTTCTACTAAAACTATCTCAAGTTGATTCTGAAGTCTTGGCATTTTCATGACAGATAGGAAATCACTTTTTTCAGTCCATTTGATTCTAGGAATATACTCGTACTGACCGAGGTTTAAATCACTCGTGTTGCCACTTTTCACATCATAAATATGGATGGTCACGATGGAATTGTCCTCTCCTGCTTTTGGGTACTTATACAAGTAATCTTCAGGATACAAATCGGTGAACGATTGCATGTTGAACTGGCGAACGTTGTCTTCGTTGAATTTGTAATAGGCAATCTTACTCCCATCAGGTGACCACAAAAACGCCTTGTCAAAAGTAAATTCTTCTTCATACACCCAATCCGTATATCCGTTGATGATTTGATTCATCGCACCGTCTTTCGTGATGGTGGTTGTTTTGCTTTGTGCAGGTTCAATGATGACGATATTGTTTTCAACCACACAAGCGATTTTGCTTCCATCGGGTGAAAAGCTAGCATGACGTTGCTTCAGGTCATAGTAGATTTTCATGGCTGATTTTGCGCCCAAGTCCACCAGGTAGTAGTTTTCAATGGTAGAATGACGATAGATGTTTTCTGTTTCTGTGCGGATCAGCATTTTCTTTTCGTCAGGAGAGAATTCGTAACCCTCGAGGTCAAATTCTTCCTGGCCGGTCATCGATGCCATTTCTGCGGAAGTAAGTAAGGTAGCTACTTTCTCTCCTGTTTCGTATGAGTATTGGTTGATCTCCACACCATTGTCAGTGCGGTCCATGCTGGTGTAGTGCACGCCATCGTTCATGGATCGAACGCCATAGACTGATTGCTGTCTAAATGTTCCATTTTTCCAAATGTCTTCCAAGGTGATTTGCTGTGCCGTTCCTGAGAGAATGATCAGTGTCAAGGACAGCGAAAAGATGGATCGTAATGTCATGAATCGTGTTTTATAAGGGCTGTCGAAAGTATAGAATTGAACGTTTTTATGGCCAACAGATTTCCAATCTATTGATTTGGTGATAACTGGTTCATTGATTTCGGAATAATGAGATGAGATTAGATGGCTTGTTCCCTAATATTGAATCATGAATCAGATTGTAGATGAATTGATCCGGATTTCTGGTCGAGAATTCGTGTTTACGGACGAGGAAACGCGCATTGAATATGGACATGATGAAACGGAAGATTTCAGTTTTCCTCCATCCGTTGTGGTGAAACCGGCCAACACGGAGGAAGTGAGTGCTATTATGAAATTAGCGAATGCGCATGGTTTTCCTATCACGCCCATTGGAGCCCGAACAGGACTGAGTGGGGGTGCTTTAGCTGTAAATGCAGGCATCGGATTGAGCATGGAGCGCTTCAATCGAATCATTGATATTGATGAACAGAATTTACAAGCTACGGTCGAACCCGGGGTCATTACGCAAGTTTTTCAGGATTCAGTGCGTGAAAAAGGGTTGATGTATCCTCCTGATCCAGCCAGTCGTGGCAGCTGCTTCATTGGTGGAAACGTAAGCGAGAATTCAGGTGGGCCCAAAGCAGTTAAGTATGGCGTCACCAAAGACTATGTGCTGAACCTTGAAGTAGTGCTTTGTAGTGGTGAAGTTATTTGGACAGGAGCCAATACCTTAAAGAATAGCACTGGCTACAATTTGACTCAATTGATGGTTGGCAGTGAAGGAACTTTAGGCGTGATCACAAAAATTGTCATGCGCTTGATTCCGCACCCTACCCATGATTTGTTGATGCTGGTGCCGTTTAATTCGGCTGAAAAAGCCTGCGAGGCAGTCAGTGCCATTTTCAAGGCTGGGATCATTCCTTCGGGAATGGAGTTTATGGAACGCGATGCCATCGTTTATGCCATGGACTTTATTGGAGAAGAACCCGTGCCCCTTGGCCCAGATGAACAAGCACATTTGCTGATTGAGGTAGATGGGAATGAATTGGATGCGCTGATGATGGACTGCGAGCGCATTGTTGCGGTGGTGGAGCAATTTGATTGTGGCGAAGTTTTGTTTGCCGAGGACCAGGCGAAAAAAGATCAACTGTGGAAATTGCGCAGAAGAGTGGGTGAAGCGGTCAAAGCGCAAAGTGTGTATAAAGAGGAAGATACCGTAGTGCCCAGATATCAGCTTCCAGAACTTTTGAAAGTGGTGAAACAAGTGGGTAAGCTTTACGGATTCCGAAGCGTGTGCTACGGTCATGCAGGCGATGGCAACTTACATGTCAATATTCTGCGCGATGAGATGTGCGATGAAGATTGGAACAAAACCATCAAAGTGGGGATTCGAGAGTTGTTCGAAATGGTCAAGAAACTGGGTGGAACAATTTCTGGCGAGCACGGCATAGGTTTGGTACAGAAGGACTACATGGACATCATGTTTTCCGAATCACACTTAGACTTGATGCGCTCTATTAAAAAGGTATTTGACCCAAATGGGATTTTAAATCCGGGTAAGATTTTTTGATTGTGGACGGTATATCACTTTAAACTTCGCTCTGAAACTTACTTTCGTCCACCAATTTGTATTCATGATAAAACGCATTTCCTTACTTGTCATTTCCTCCCTGATTTTCGGAGCTTGTTCCAATGAACCCAAAGAGGTGGTGGAAGAACCTCAGGAGCCCGCTTATGCCACACCCATCCACAGTTTTGCTCAGCCAAATAAAGCAGTGGTAAAGCATTTAAATCTAGACGTTGCTGTTGATTTTGAGTCTAAGGCCATCAGTGGATTGGCCGCTTATGATATTGAAGTCACCAAAGGCGAAAACCGAATCGTTTTTGACACGCGAAACTTGACCATCAAAGAGGTACGAGTGGATGGCATCATCACCAAGAATTGGTGGTTAGGTCCTGAAAAAGAATTTATGGGCGTACCGTTGGAGGTTGAAGTGGGAGATACTTCTAACCAAGTGGCCATTGAGTATGCTACTACTGAAGGGGCCGAAGCATTGCAATGGTTGAATCCACAACAAACAGCAGGCAAGGAGCATCCCTTTTTGTTCACACAATCTCAAGCTATTCTGGCGCGAACGTGGTTGCCCTGTCAAGACAGTCCGGGCATTCGATATACTTATGAGGCTACAGTCAAAGTGCCAACCGATTTGATGGCATTGATGAGCGCTACTAATCCGACAGAGATTGATTCGACTGGAGTGTATCACTTTGAGATGAAACAGCCTATTCCTAGCTATTTAATGGCATTAACCGTAGGTGATTTGCGATTTGCTCCCATTGGAGAAGAAACCGGAGTATATGCGGAGCCATCTGTGCTGGAATCTGCGGCTTATGAATTCGCAGACATGCAAAAAATGTTGGAATCGGCAGAAGCGTTATATGGCAAGTATGCTTGGGAACGATACGATGTGATTGTGCTGCCTCCAAGCTTTCCTTTTGGTGGAATGGAAAATCCCCGATTGACTTTTGCTACGCCCACCATTTTAGCAGGAGATCGTTCTTTGACAGCTTTGGTTGCGCATGAATTGGCGCATAGCTGGAGCGGTAATTTGGTCACCAATAGCACTTGGAATGACTTCTGGCTCAACGAAGGGTTTACCGTCTATTTTGAGCGTAGAATCATGGAAGATGTCTATGGGAAAGATTACGCAAACATCTTGGCCATATTGGGTTGGCAAGACTTGCAACACACCTTAGAGGAGTTCTCGGATAAGCCAAACGACACCAAGTTAAAGTTGGATTTGGATAACCGCGACCCAGACGATGGTATGAGTGATATTGCCTATGAGAAAGGATATTACCTACTGCGTACACTGGAGGATAATGTAGGACGCGAAAAGTTTGATGTGTTTTTGAAGAATCACTTCACTGGCAATGCTTTCAAGACCATGACGACCGAGCAATTCTTGACCAATTTAAAATCTCAACTCTTAGATGGGAGTGATGAGAAGTATGCAGAATTAAAAGTAAAGCAGTGGGTATATGAGCCTGGAATTCCATCGAATGTGGTGGAGGTTGAATCGCCTTTGTTTGCGCAAGTGGAAGCTCAATTGGATTCTTTTTTAGCTTCAGGAAATGCGGCTACTATTGATACAACTAATTGGACAACACACCAATGGCTTCACTTCTTGAGGAAAATGCCATCGGAAGTCAGCCAAGAGAATTTGGCAGCGTTGGACAAGACCTTTGGTTTCACAAAAACAGGTAATAGTGAGATAGCGGCAGAGTGGTTTGTACTCGCCATTGAAAATAGCTATGCTCCAGCCGATGGTGCCATTGAGGAGTTTTTAATTAGAGTGGGACGAAGAAAGTTCTTGACTCCCATTTATGGAGCCTTAGTGGCTGCCGATCCTAGTATGGAGCGCGCAAAAGCCATTTATATAAAAGCCCGTCCGAACTATCATTCAGTATCTACCAACACGCTTGATGCGATGTTAAATATGTGATCGATATGGAGCCGCGAAAAATAGACTCTCCCGTCAAGTTTGACGACACTTCCAAGGCCTTTGCACATCTCAATGATGGCGACCTTCGATTCAATTATTGGATTTTTCGATTGATGAATAGCCCGACCTTGACTGGAATTTCCACATCGTTGGCCGAATTGGCTATGAAGATTAATTTTCCGGTGAGTTGGGCTGCAAAGCCTACGGTTTTTCGAGTGTTTTGTGGCGGTGAGACCATCGATGAATCTTTGGCGGTAGTCACTAAATTGGGAGAAAACAATGTCGGTGCTATTTTGGATTATTCTGTGGAAGGGCAGGAGTCAGAAACTGAATTTGCCAAGACTGAACAAGAATTGATTCGCATTGTGAGCATTGCGAAAGAAAACCCACACATTCCGGTGACGTGCATGAAAATCAGCGGGATTGCCTCGAACCGTTTATTGGAACGCTTGTCTTCGGGTGCAGATTTAACCGATCCTGAAAAGGTGTTGAGTGGAGTTTTGCATCAACGGTTTGAACGTATTTGCCAAGCAAACTACGATGCCGGTGTTCCGGTTTATGTGGATGCAGAGGAAAGTTGGTTGCAACCTGCCATTGATCGCTTGGTGGAATCGATGATGGCAAAGTTCAATAAAGACAAAGCCATTGTATTTCAAACCGTTCAGATGTTTCGCCATGATAGACTTGCCTATTTTGAAAACCTCATCGACAAGGCGAGAATAAGCGGTTTCAAAGTGGGAATGAAGATTGTGCGTGGCGCCTATCTTGACAAGGAAAACAAGCGTGCTGAGGACAAAGGTTATCCTACTCCAATCCAACCGAGCAAGGCAGCAACAGATGAAGCCTACAACGCAGCCTTAAAGCTGAGTATCGAGAACATCGATTGGGTGGAGTTTTGTGCGGGCACTCACAACGAATACAGTTGCCAATACCTGGCTCACTTGATGAAGGACAAAGGACTTCAGAACAATCACCCTAATATCTATTTCAGCCAGCTTTACGGGATGAGTGATTATATGAGTTTTAACCTCGCTGCAGAGGGATATAATGTGAGCAAATACTTGCCATATGGACCGGTGAAATTCACTTTGCCTTACCTAATCAGGCGAGCAAAAGAGAATACCGCCATTGCAGGACAAATGGGCAAGGAATTCAGCATGATCTTGAAGGAGCAGGCGAGGAGGAAGGGGTAATTATTTATATCCCTCTATATACTTATGCGACCCATCGCAATTGGGCATCCGTTTTGAATGGCCGCATACGCAGTCATTGATCCCTTTTCCCTTTAAGATTCGATCTACATACTTTTCAATACGAGCAGTGCGCGTGGTGCTCTGTTTAGCTCCTGAGAAAAACAGGTTGTAGGCGCGTTGGCGCCCCGGTGTCAGCGATTCAAAGGCAGCCTTAAAAACGGGTTCGGCATCCATTTTTTGTAGGAGCTCCTCTGGGAAATCAAGATTCTTACTTTTCTTGAACTCCACCTTTAAACCCGCTTTTTCTACTTCGATGGCTTCAAAAATGTAAGCCTTGATTGTAGCTTCCATCGCATGAATTTGATCCACCGCGGTGAATTTGAACAAACGAGAAGATTGTGAGTTTTCGCCAGCTGCTACCAACAGCTTTTCTTCATCCTTTAGCAACACACCCTTAAAAAAAGCCAGGCCACAAAAGTCCTTAAACGAACCTATGATAGCGATGTTCTTACCGTGATGAGTGTAACAAGCTTGCTTCCATTTATACTCTTCCGTCAATCCGCAATGCAATAAAATATGGCGCAAAGCCTCCATTTCAAGTCTCCAAGATTTGGAGTTTCGGATCAGTTCATCGATTTGTGGGTTCATGTAATCGTTGTTTTACACAAAGGTGCATTTCTTCGAATTCATCATTCAAAATGATAAATTGTTCAACCAATCGAGAAGTGCTTTCTCCAATTGTGCAATACCATCAAAGTCGATGTATTCTAAATCATCCGTGGTTCTATGATAGTCTAAGTGTTGTCCAGTAGAAATGGTGACTGCCGGGATATTCTGCTCTACAAACCATTTGGTGTCGAGTTTTTGAATTCGATTGAATACGCTTTTACTGAATATTATATCCTCCGTTGACTGAAGGTTTATGGATTCTTCAATATCTGTGGAACAATCATAATAAACTTTGTTTTCAGAGCGTCTTCCCACCATATCAAAATTCACACATAGGTATAGACCGCTGTATTTCTGTGAAGAATGTTCTAGGAAGTTTTTAGAGCCATAGAGGCCAAGCTCATGGCCAGAGTGAGCAAGAAAAAGATAGTTATCGACTGTCTTTTTTCGATAAATCCTGAGCTAGATTCAACATTAATGCGACACCCGATGCATTGTCGTCAGCGCCATTGTGAATAGCGATTGAACCTTTACTGTGGGATAGAGGGCCTCCGGTGCCCAGATGGTCATAGTGTGCAGATAATACAATGGTTTGCTCCGATTTGTTGTCTATGAATCCGATAACGTTTATTGACTTATAGGTGGTGCTGTCTTTTGAAAATTGAAAGGGCTGATTGCTCACTTTGCACCCATTGATCTGCGACATTTCGTTAAAGAGAAATTCGGCCACCATTTTTTCTTCTTCAGAACCACAGGCACGTCCCTTCATCGAATCGGATGCTAAAAAAGAAACGACCTTGTGGAGGTAATGATATTGACTGGAGTCCTGTGCGCCAGAGAATGCGGCCAGTGCAATTAAAAGAATGGAGATCGTGATTGATTTCATATCAAAAAAAAGGGAGTGACTAGTGTCACTCCCAAAATACTGCTTTATGAATTACTTATTAATCCTTGGTTTTGTTTCCAACTGCAGTCAGCTGAGCAGGAATTTCACCAAATTTAAGTGTACTTCCGTTCCACCATACACCTGAAGCGCTTCCCTCAACATTTTCATCTGAGAATAACACTTGTGAGCAGGAATTTCACCAAATTTAAGTGTACTTCCGTTCCACCATACACCTGAAGCGCTTCCCTCAACATTTTCATCTGAGAATAACACTTGTTGGATGTTTCTGTCAAAACTTGGGTCGGTAACAATTTCTGTAGCCAATTCCATTTTGTCATTATCCAATCTGTTACCTACTGAAATCCATGAAATGGTGGCATTACTTGATCCATTCATTTGTTCTGTAATTGTAAATCCGTTTTTATCCACAGATGAAACATATACACCATTACATGCTCCATTCGGCGCAGCC
Source organism: uncultured Flavobacteriales bacterium (assembly GCA_943788775.1). Classification (GTDB taxonomy): domain Bacteria; phylum Bacteroidota; class Bacteroidia; order Flavobacteriales_G; family Salibacteraceae; genus SHAN690. Next base: position 195,115 of record CALSRO010000001.1, read on the forward strand.
GTCACAACGGGTGTTTCGCCTAACAACGATTTGTAATCGTCTGAAAATGATACATACGCAGATCCATTGGTCAATGTTATTGTGCCTTTAGCGTATATAGTTGCCTCGACACTTGTGGCTGTGTAAACCGGTGTAACCGATTCATTAATTTTCACCAACTCAACGTTTTTGCCAAGTGTGTAAACATTGCCTCTGTTGTATTGAGCAAATAACTCACCAGAGTTGAATTGACCCACAACTTCACCTTTGGACATTGATCCAATCAATTCACCAAAGAATCCACCACCAACACCGATCGCTTCAGAAGTCGGCAGAAATCCAGTACCCGAGCCATATCCTGATGATCCATATACGCCAAACGTAGAGGAAGAACTGTTTTTGTAACCAAGTGATCCCCAGTATGATCCGCCTTGCTGTGCTCCAAGCACACCTCCTGTTCTAGTATAGTCGTTGTAGCTAAATCCAGCTACACCAAAAGTGTAAACATCACCCCAGTAATTGTATCCCTTAATGGCGTTATTCGTTCCCGATTGACTATATGAAATACCATCGTTTTGTGAGTTTCGAGTCCTAAATCCATATACAGTCGCTTGACCGTCACCATCGGCAGTTAATTGTTGTTTATATACGTAAAGCATATAGTCATCAGCAGGTGCTATATTGATTCCCGTTCCTGTTCCGTCATCTCTCATCATGGAGTTGCCAACCGCTGTCGCAGCTGTGAATTTAGGAAGGTAATTCGTTGTTCCTGAACCAGTTATTCCACCTGAAGGAAGTGTAATCGTGTTTCCACCAGAAATGGTAAGGTCGGAACCAGATATTGACAAGCTTTGAATCTCATTGGTCGTATCGGCATCCTGATCGTCTATGAGCACACTTAAATCTACGGTGTTCGATGAACCTGAAAGGCTCAACGTGTTACTAGAAAAGGACAATGTTTGGATTTCGTTTGTAGAGTCAGAGTCAATGGCATATGGCGATAAATCCACGTTATTTCCACTTGATATTTCGAGCGTATTTCCATTTAAAGCGAGCGATTGTATCTCGTTTGCAGGGTCGGCATCCGCATCGTCAACTGCATCATTCAACACATCATTCGCGAACAACGAATATGGAACTGATGATAATTGAGAAGTGCTTAACTCCGTGTAGGAGCTGCCCCCTGCTGGATCAAATTCTACCATAACAAAATACGAGTTTGCTGACCAATCTATGGTAGCAATGTCTCCTGAAACTACGGTTCCATCTCCAATTTTAAAGTTGAAAAGGCCGTAAGATGATGTGGTCACACTGTGTGTTTCAGTATACACCGATGTGCCCGTGGCTGAACCTGATAAAATGGATATCTGTACTGAGACATTCTGATCTGCAATGACACCTCCAGTAGCATCACGTGCCACGGCTTGATAGTTAAACATAGAAGGTGCCTGAGCAATAGTCAATCCACACGCCAAGAGTGTGGATGCAAAAGTGAGTAGTAGTGATTTTTTCATTGTTTCTAATTATTGAGCTTTAATGATTTTGTATTGACTTGGTGTTTTCGAGGTATTTGTTTTAACATTTAAGAAATAAATGCCAGCGGCATAGGATTCTAAAGAGATCTGCACGCGGTCTGAGTTCGGCTTTTCGTTACTCCATACCAGGGCAGCTTTTTCATCAAAGAGCTGAAGCGACTCGATTTGGTCGATTTCAAGAGACTCGAGAATAATAAAGTCAGAGGTGGGGTTCGGATAAATTCTCATCATTTCAGAGACTTCGGGATTGTTCACCCCGGTGACCGTCAGGTTGGATTGTTGGTAACCTTGAGTCACACTAAAATCGTTTCCATTTCCCTCGTCCACGATTAGTTCACCGATGCTATAGCTTATCTGAGTTTGCGCGTTTTGCGCCTCCTCGCCCGCAACACCGATTAATTCTAAAGTTTGAGCTACACCTGAACCAGCAAAGAGCAGGGCTGAACTTAGAATGAAGAATGGTTTTTTCATCATAAGATTATTTGGTTGATTGATTAATTTGTCGTTAGAAGCCAATTTTTAGTAGTTAGAAGATGTAATTAAATTCTGAAATAGCAAAAAGATATAGAGGTGTTTTAGTGGTTTTCGAACTAAATTTTCTAAACTCAGCGTGATACATTTTTCGATGGGGAGATCGATTTTCTCACTGGTTTATTTTTTTTTGGATTCAAAGACTATGTTGACCGTTGCGGTTGTCGGTTTTTGAATCGCCCAGATGAGATGATAATAAAGCCCATGGTAAATGGGATCGATGGTGATCTTCACCTCATGTATTCGTTCTCGTGTAGGTGCTCTATTATGCCATTCTTACCATTGATGATAATAGAACACGTAAGGACGTTTTATATCATCGCCATTCGCGTTTCAGATTCCAGCAACAAAATCTGCAAACACTTTCTTATGAAGCTCTAGATCCATATTTGGAGAAAGCGATACACGAGCTATATAATCCTTGTCACCTTCTTTTGTTGTGCCTTGTGTAGATGTAGCGGGAATGGTCCAATAACATCCTTTTAACTGCCCATAACTCACGCAGTATTTGCTTTCATTGGGGATTTCATTGATCATTAAATGGATTAGTTTAAGATTTAACACTCTCTTGTATGCTTCGCGCTCTTCATCCGAATTTCCTTTGGTAGGAAGATCCAAAGAAAACACTGAGGGAGTAAATCCTTCAGCCGCGAGTTCTTCTGACACAAAATTGATTTTCGCTATGGGTAGTTTTTCTTGGATATAGTTCACAAACTCACGCGTATTCAAATAAGCGTCATGAATCCTTTGATTCATGGAAGGCAGTTGTTTGGCCAGTATTTCTAATTGAAGATCAGTAGCCTCATTATCACAAAGGCTTAGATGCAATGCAATATTGTCCATCAACGCTGCTGCTTGTTTATTGGCTACACAATAGCCGGCAGTGCATTTTCCGCCACTTGGGAACTTAGATCCGCTCACATAAGCAATGGTTCTAACCGTGGAAAGCATATCGTCTTCACCCAAAAAGTGAACGTTCGGACAAAATGTTTGGTCTAAAATAAATACAGGGTCGATCGCGAGATCACCACTGCCGGTCTTACGTGCTTTGCTCAAAACTTCTTTGAGTTTGACGAGATCGGGAACCTCAACTCTTGGGTTGGTTGGAATTTCAGCGATGATGTAAGGAATGGCATCTTCGCGCGCAACTTGATCTAACACCATATCTATGCTTTGAACCATGTTATGATCACCATCCACTGGTAAATCCACTACCTCTACATTTTTAATGCTGGCAGCAACACGTCTTGCTTGGTCGTTGGTTCCACCATAACAATTAGGAGGAACGATAATTTTTATCGCTTTTCCAGGATGATTATCTACAGCATGGTGAACCAGCCCCATGACTATGGCATATTGCATGGAAAGCCCACTGGAGGCAACAACAGCCTCTACATTTGTCCCAGTAATTTTTCGAATTGATTCCAAAACGAGCGATTTATTGACTTCTGCGCTATCAAGCTCTTTCATCTCAGAGGATCTATCCACTAAACGGTTGAGGGCGACCAAGGTATTGGATGGCGTCATTGCAATGGTCTCTCTTCTTCTTACATGCTGAATTTCTGAGATATAGCTTTCATTTTGCTCGCCATTGACCAGTAGGATACTGCCTAAGTGGTCATAAAGACCAAGGAAGAAATCAACATTCGGAGCGAGTTTAAAATCACCGATTTTATCTTGCTGTGAAATGAAAATCGTGCTGCCGTTGAACGCAGGAATATCTTCAGATTTTTCAACCTGCTTCAACTCAAAGTCATATCCATAAATGCGTTTTACTATATCAGCGTCAAAATTCTTGGGCATCTCACCCGTATAAACGATCTGTGTGTTTTTATGAGTCAGTAAGTTTTTCCTAAGAACAGCCAAAATCGGAGTCGTCTTAGACGAAAAGCAAATGACATTTTCTGCTTTGAGATTATTTAAGCCTGCGATTACCCATTCCAGCACGCAGGACAGTGGGTGACCTAGTCGAATATAGTCGTAAGCAGTGGGTAGTTCATTCAGCGCAGCCGCTTGGGCATTGTCATCATCATATAGTTTTTCAAACTGCTCTAGGAATTGGGCTTTAGCCAATTCTTCATTATAAACATCAAGCCGGTGGGTCGTTAAATTCAACCATGCCGCTGGCATATTTTTTAATACGTCTTCTATGTAATTCAGCATTTTGCTTGCTTCCATAATCTTCAGCTTTTGATAGGCCGTCAATATATCAATTAGAAGTATTAAATGGAGTTTTGTGCGTTATGCTTCAGGTAATACAAGAAATGGGGTTTGAGTATTGTAAACCTGCTCTTTGGTGATGCTTGTCTGAAAAAGGGATTCGAAAAACCCTTTCTCTCTTCGGATCATGCATAATAGGTCACATTTCATGGCTTTAATGAAAAGATTGATGCTTTGGTTGATACTTTCAGAAAGTGGTGCTTCTTGGTAGGTGGTTTCTACATTCTGCAGATAGGATTCTATTTGGTGACTTGACTTCTTTTTTGATTCTCCCGTATTGATATTTAGAATGGTCAAATGAGCGTTAAACCGCACTGCCAATTCCTGCATAGGCGCAAGAGTGTTTGCAGATACACTGTTGAGGTCAGTAGCCCATACGATTTTATCAATAGCTTGATATTCATATAAGGGGGGCACCACTATTACGGGCACTTTCGCTAGGTCCGATGCTTGAGCGGCCACACTGCCAAAAACCACTTTTTCCAAGCCTGTAGCACCTTGGCTACCCATTATGATCAAATCAATCTCATGCTTTCTAACCAAAGTATCAAATAGCGTAAAAATATGATGCTCTTCTACTTTGGTTTCGATCGATATTCCTTTTCGTTTAAACTCCTCTTTATACTTTCCCTTTAGATTGTTCATTTTGCGCTCCAAATCCATGACATAAGGCTGCTCATCCTCCGGAAAATCCCAATCGTAATCCAGTTTTTTGTTCATGGAATAAACGTGATATAAAAGCAGCTCACCATCAAATTTGGCAGCGATTTCAATGGCATACTTCAGTGCATTTTCTGCTATATCCGAAAAATCTGTGGGAATAAGAATCCTGCGCATCCTATGTTGTATATATGTTTTTCAAACTGAAAATTAGCGTGGAAGGCCAACCATACAAATTCCGGTGATCTATGGCTTTGACCTGCCTCTTTTTTGAATGACGGAAAATACAATTCTATTTAAAGAATGAGTCGATGTGTGCTTTGTCCCTGGATGAAATTGGTTTGGAAAAATAAACCGTGAATAATTAGAAGACACGGAACATGCATTCATCGGTTTTTGGGGAGCGCTATGCTCTTCAAAAACTTGCCAGATCAAGGCTGCGAGGGCTTTGTTGTGAGTGGGATGAATAGGTCTGATTTTCAATTATAATGAAGTTGGTTGAAGTATTAATCTACCTTCTTTCCTGAAATGGTGGTAACCGTGGTGGAGTAGTTGTAGCTGTGTGTTGATGTAATATACATCGAATCGTTACTCAGAAATTCACCCCTTAGCTGCGTGACTTTTTCGTTGTGCGAATCCTCTTCATTATATCCGATGATGCCATTTTTAGAAACATGGTATTCAGACCAATTATCATTATTGAAATAATCGATTTTTAGCTCGTCTTTCCTCTTATAGCGAATCCTGCCTTCACTCGACATCAACTCAAATTCACATTCTTCTCTATCGTAAGCAATAGGCCTAAGATTCGAATCCATTTCAATAACCGTTGAAGTCATTGTTTTTCTTTTAAACTCCCAAGTTCCAATGTGTTCATTGCGTGGGTTGAATGGCCTTTTCTTGCATTGGGTTAGCCCTACATTTAGTCCTATCAAAATGAAGATTACAAATCTGGAATTCGGATGTGAAAGAAGAGATTTAATAGCATTTAGTTTACAACGGTTAGTATTTGAAGCGTAGCGACAGAATGGGAGCAATGATTTCATATACATTGTTAGCCATTGGCTACTTTTTAATTTAACATTGGTTCTACCATAACCATAATTACGTGAGCAAATATGTGAGCCAAAAAGGCACTTTCTAATCCTTTTTTCCAAAAAAGCCAGCCGAATATTAGTCCGCCAATTGTGTTCCCAATTACTATTTAAGTTAATAATCCAATTGATGGATTTTCAACTGCTTGATAAGCGATTGGAAAATGCCCAAGTGCAAAAATTATTGAAGCCACTACTATTCCAATCCAATACACAACGGGTTTCGTTCCCATAAATATTTTAGATGCTAACCAAACTATCAATGTCATTAACCCAAATCGCATAAGAATTTCTTCTGTTAATCCTCCATATAAAAATCTTGCTGCTAAGGTTGGTTTAATTGATTCTCCTAATTCTAAAAACTCGCTTGGTAGGATTGGATTGAAGATTAATCCAACAAGACTTAATAAGATGCCTGATAAAACCCCTCCTAAAACGCCATATTTAAGAATATTAGAAATGTTCAAATTATCATTCTCGACTCCTATCATTTTTTCAATTATTGGTACTTTCAGGTTTACCTTCTGATAAAGAATAGTTCCAATAAGTACAGCAACAATTAACATTATTGTTGGATTGATTAAGGTCAATAGTTTTATCTGCTGGGGAGTAAATCTATCTTTTAAAATACCCTCTACTTCTGGGGGAATTGGAAGATTCATCGTAAGAATTGAGGTAATTCCTATTAGACCGATAATAATTAATACAATTCCTAACCTTATTTTTTTATTCATGTTTTTCATTTCTTGTGGCTAACAATTATAAATATGTAGAATAAGGTTTTTTTCAATCTTCATTGCCCTAAGTCTTTGATATACCAGAGAAAAATAGCCTTATATAAGGTATGTTTTTTTTGCAAATTCGATCTGCAAAAGCCATGCGCTTAACCTACATTCTGCCCAATCAGCTTCACCGTTTTTTTGCGGTTGATCTTCCCGTTTTCGGTCTCCACAAATTCATCCACGTAGCACACTTCTTTTGGCACTTCATACTTACTTAAATCATTGCGCATGTCGTTCATGATTTCTTCTTCGTCCATCGGAGACAATGGCTGGCTTTCTAAAACCAGCACTGCACGCTCGCCCAAGTCTTCATCTTTCAATCCGGCTATAAAAAAGCGGGTGTTAAACAAGGGCTTGATGATCTTTTCCAACACTTCTGGAATGATCTTGACCCCACCGCTATTGATGAGGTTGTCGGCCCGTCCCATCCAATGAAACGATCGATCGTCCACCATAGTAACAATGTCATTGGTGATTGTAGGGTTGGTGGGCAATGCTTCAGAGTGAATGACCAAACAGCCGCGATCGTCCAACTCCACATCAATGCTTTCCAATATTTTAAATGGCTCTCGTTCTTTGGTTCCACTGATGCGCCTCAGCGCTACGTGCGATATGGTTTCTGTCATCCCAAAAGATTCATAGATCTCATTGGGCCATTCACGAAGTTTTGCCTCCAAGGTGTTATCTACATGACCACCACCAATGATGATTTTCTCCACTTTTTGCCAACGAGCTATTGCCTCTGTGTCCTTAGTTATGGAGCTCATTTGATACGGCACAACGGCTGCAAAACTCATGTTGATTCCAGCAGGAAGTTCAGGTTTGGCGGTATTGTCTGTGATATACAGGTCCAGGTCGCCTATGATGGTGCGAGCAATCATCATCTTTCCACCAATAAATCGGTTGGGTAAACAGAGCAGGGCACTATCACCAGACTTCAAATTCAGCGTGTTCAGCGTGCGTTCAGCACTGGCCAAAATCTGCTCCTTTTTGATCTTGATGTTTTTAGGTCGGCCTGTGCTGCCAGAGGTGCGCGCCTCTACCCATTCTTTTCGGTTGCTCCAATCGACAACAAATTCTAGAATTTCCTCCAGGTTGCCAATTCCATAACCTTCTTGCAATTGTTGCTGCGCATAGGCGCGCCACCCTTGCAAAGAACGCTTGGTTCCATTAATACTTAGTGACTTGAAATCCCTCCAATCGCTCATGATAGTAGAGGGTTTAAGTTCCATTTGTGTTCGGGGTGCATAAACAAAAATTGGCCTTGAATATATAAAGGAGAATCGAGATTGTTGATGTATAATCCACCAGTGCCGAGTCCTTGTGGCATACTAACGGTTTTGTAAGCCGCGTATTGTGCGATGGCGTTCAGTCCGACATTGCTTTCGAGGACAGAGGTTAACCACCATCCGATGCCGCGTTCTTCTGCAAGTTGGATGATGTAACTGGATCGCATTAATCCACCAATCAAGCTTGGTTTAAGAATGATAAATTGTGGTTTAATGGTGTCCATCATGGATGCCATTCGACCCGGATTCAGTCCGATGAGTTCTTCGTCCAGCGCAATGTCGATGGGAGTTTCAGCGCAGAGTTGCGCCATCTCTTCCCATTGATTCACGGCAATGGGTTGTTCGATGGAGTGCAAGCTAAACTCGCTGAGTCGCTTCAATTTTTCCAGTGCATCGGCAGCTGCGAATGCTCCGTTGGCATCCACACGCAATTCCAATTCGGAGGCACTGAATTCAGTCCGGATCCAGCGAAGCAAATCCAATTCAGATTCAAAATCGATGGCGCCTATTTTAATTTTGATGCAAGCAAATCCAGATTTCACTTTTTCTCGGATCTGAGATTTCATAAAATCTATGTCGCCCATCCAAATGAGTCCATTGATTAGGATTCCTGTTTTTCCCAGTTCGAATTTTGAGGGTTTGTTTTCAATCCTTCTAGCGATTTCCATCCGAATCATCTCTCGCCCAAAAAGAATAGAGGGGAAGTCGTCTAGATCGATGTCATTGTCGTGAATGTCGAGTTTGCAAACCTCATCAAGTTTGCCTTCTATCTGCTCTATAGGATCTGGACTGAGTCCTTCTATGACACTGCACTCCCCAAGGATGGGGGTTTCGAACAGCGGGTCTTGGTAGATTAAAAACCAAGAGTCTTTGCTGCGAAGTACTCCGCGCGAAGTGCCGCTGGGCTGCTTAAACTGTAGCGTGTATTTTTTCCAGGATAGACTCATCGGCACGAATATACCGAGTGAGTTGAGTCAAGAATGAGGAAAAAATGGAATAAGGATTTATCCTTCTACGTATACGCCCATGTTGCTGAACTTGTCGATTCGCGCTTTGGTGCGCAATTCAGGCTTGATGCGCTTCAAGGAGTCATATTGTGTCAATATTTCCTTTTTTACGTTTTCAAAAGCTTCCAAGGGATTGGTGTGCGCACCACCCACTGGTTCTTTAATGATGCCATCGATCAAGCCGTTTTTCAGCATATCGTCAGCAGTCAGTTTCAAAGCATCGGCTGCTTGCTCCTTAAAGTCCCAACTTCTCCATAAAATGGATGAACAAGATTCAGGAGAGATCACAGAATACCAAGTGTATTCCATCATCAATACTTTGTCAGCTACGCCAATTCCAAGTGCCCCACCAGAAGCTCCTTCTCCAATCACCACAGCGATTACAGGAACTTTCAAGTTGAACATTTCATAAATGTTTCGCGCGATTGCTTCCCCTTGACCGCGCTCTTCTGCTTCTAAACCTGGAAATGCACCCGGAGTGTCAATGAAACAAACCACTGGCTTGTTGAATTTCTCTGCCATTCGCATCAAACGCAAGGCTTTGCGATATCCTTCAGGATTCGCCATTCCGAAGTTTCGGTATTGACGCATTTTGGTGTTGATGCCCTTTTGCTGTCCAACAAACATGAATGTCTTACCATCAATGCTGCCCAATCCGCCTACCATGGCTTTGTCATCGCGTACCCCGCGATCGCCATGTAGCTCGATGAAATCGCCACCTGTAAGGGCATCTATGTATGCCAATGTATAAGGACGTTCTGGGTGACGGCTGACTTGCACCTTTTGCCAAGGAGTCAGTTTTTTATAGATCTCTTTCCGAGTGGAAACCACCTTCGCTTCAAGCTCTTTGATCGCGTCTAGCGACTTCAGTTTGCTCTTTTCTTTGACTTGTTCCAACTTTTCCAATTGGTCCACAAGTTCTTCGATTGGTTTCTCAAAATCTAAATAAACAGCCATAAGGATCGCTTTTTAAGAGCGGCCAAAGTTAGAATTTGATTGTTTATTAAAACATTCATTCCACGGGTACTTTTAAAGCCGTGGACAGCCCCAAAGCTAATTTTCGTTTTCCGTTGGCAGTATAGTGTGAGTTTGACTTGATTCCTAAAAAGTCGTCTTGTGATAAAAGTGTGGAATGATCAAGCACTTGCACATCCATTGCTTTGAAGTGTTGCAGTAAAATCTGTCTTTGTTCTAGGGCGTGGTCTTTTAACCAAGAGTGTTTTTCATGGGATAAGCCGTCTAGATTGATTGGAACATAGTGTATTACCATTTTCCAACCTCTAGATTTCACTTCGTGAATGATGTCATTAAACAAAGCCAATTGTTCACGCTGAGCCTCTCCCATAACAAATGCAAAGTCCTCTAAATAACTGGTGGCAACAGAATCACCTGCTGCCTTTTCCATAAGCATTGCTATGGTTTTTGTTTTCCCATTAATCTCGATGCTTGTGTTTTCCCATTGCTCGGTTTTGGCCAATGTGAGGGACTCCCGCTTAGATGAAGGATCGTAAAATGTCAGCATCGCACGGTTTAAAAGAGGTATTCTGGTTTGAACCAAAGACAGTTGCTGTTCGATAATGGGTTTGTAATACCAATCCAATAGAATATGGTCCGCAAATGCACGATGATTTAATGTAAGAATGATGGTTTTATCCTCTCCAACTTTTGAATCTAAAGCCTTAATCAATGTCAAGTATGACGATGGTTGATATCCATTGGCGCTGAGTGCTGCAATTTTTTGATCATTCATGAGTATCTTAAGGAAGGCACTAACGCTGGTGTCTGAATCGCATGCTGAGCCACAATACACATCAGAACAATCTCCTAGGTAAATTATGTCGGCCAATTGAGCGGATTCAAGCTCCGAATGCATGGGTGTGTACTTTTCAAGATCTTCGGGATATTGCCATTCCGAATATGCCCAATTCATCAAGAAAAGCACACCTAGGAGTACGATCAATTTGAGCGATATGCGTTGCAAGACTCTCATTAAAAACCTTGATAGATAAGCGGTTGTACACTTGATTCAGTTCCCGCAATGATGGCGTAAATCAGCAAGGAGTAGAATAGCCAACGAAGAACTGCATTTCGTTTGTCAAGCCATTTTTCGATGTTGTTCCTTACAACGAATTGATCGAACACGAAGAATATGAGAATGGCGATCAAATGATAAGTTGGCCATTGATTATACTCAAAAGTCAGACTGGAATTGGAGTTAGAAAAATCCAGAGCCTTGCGGAACCAATTTAAAGTTTCATGATAGTTGTTCGTCTTAAAGAACTGTGCAGAAACCACAAAGATGGCCATGGTGCTGATGTGACCAGCTATCCTTCCCAGAGGATTGCTCAGGTGTTTTTTACGGCTTCGCAGGCTTATAATTTCAATGGCCAAGATTGATCCTTGAATCATTCCGAAAATCACAAAATTCCAACTGCTTCCATGCCAAATTCCCAAGAGTAAAAAGCTAATGAAAATGGACGCCATTATCCCCCATTTTCTAGGGCTGATTCGCAGCGAAATCCAAAGTGAAAGTGGGGTGTAGATGTAATCCATTACCCAAGTGGATAGGGATATGTGCCACCTGCGCCAAAAGTCGCTAAGTGATTTTGCGAGGAAGGGTTGTCGAAAGTTTTGAGTAAGCTGAAACCCGAAAAGTCGCCCGCTACCCAAGGCAATGTCAGTATATCCACTAAACTCAGTGTAAACCTGAAGTGTGTATAGTACCATGGAGAGCATCATATAAAGCCCAGATGTTTCGCTGTCTGGGATATAGGAAGTTTCAATGATAGATCCGATCCAATTGGATATGACAATGAATTTGAATACTCCCCATAGGATGAGCCGAAATCCATGACTGAAATTATCGTATTCAAGGACCCTCGGGGTTTTGAGTGCAGGTAGGAATCCCGTTGATCGTTCTAACGGACCGGCAAAAATTTTAGGGAAAAAACCCAGGAACGCTATGAAATTGATCAAGCTTTTTTCTGCGGGATGTGATTTGCGATACACCTCAAATTGATAACCCAAAGCCTGAAACATATAATATGAAAAGCCCAATGGTAGGATCCAATTTAACGCGGGTATGGGGTTAGGTGAACCCAGCCAATTAGAAAAAAGATCACCAATTCGGTGAAATATGTTGCTGTGCTTTATGGCCACCAAAAGGGCAATATTTCCGAGTAGGGATAGTAATAAAGCTTGATGTCGCTGCTTTAATTGGTGTTTAGAATCAATCCAAATCGCAGCAGAAAAGTTCATTAAAGTGACGACAAGAAAAGCGCCTGCAAACCATAAATCTATCCATGCAAGAAGCCCCACACTTGCCATGGAAATCACATGGTTTCGGAATCGATTCGGTACAAGATAATACGCCAACACCACTGCCAAAAGAAAGCCAATGAAATATGGTCCAGCTGGATTCAATGTTAGGCCTGTGAGGATTGAATAAGCTGAATGATATCTCCCACTTTTTTGAGTTTAAGCACCTCGAATAATGAAAATTTCACCTTGAAGTGTCGTTGAATTTTGGCAATTAATGTGGCGTGATTCAATGAATCCCAATCATCTACATCGTGTGCGGTGGTTTCTGTGCTCACAACCAAACTCGGGTTGGATAATACAGACTGGAATATCGGTTGCAGTTCAAGTAATATTTCGGATTCGGACATTGGCTAAATGGTAAACTTCAATAAATATAAATGACCACAAATTTGCATTCCAAGCCTCGTCCAAGCATCTGCACTTTTTTGAGTCGCCTGTGCCATAACAGGGAGGTCGGCACTTTTAAGTGCCTCAATCCAACAGTGTCGGAATAAGTCGGAACCAATTCCTTGATTTCGAAATTGGGGCTCGGTGTAACAGTGATAGATTCCTGAACTCGCTGAATTGCAAAACACCATGGCGGTGGCTATGGCCTGATTGTTTTGGCGCGCCAAAAAGAATCTATAATGAGCATCCTTTCCGTTCCATATTCTAGGGTCTACCGTATGAAATGAGTTACTGGTAACCCGGCACCATTCATTTAATTCATTTTGACTTTTGACCTCAATAATATCAATAAGGCTGCTGCTGGGATTTGCAGGTATGGGTGAATTATCTGCATATAATATTGGCCATTCTGCAATTGGCATTATTTTGGCATTCTGCAGATCTTCTTTGTACTCAGTTAGCTGTTCTTCATTGAGAATGTTGAAATTGGGATGCTTCCCAGTTCGAATTTCATTCTTAACTTCTGAAATTATATTGAGATCAAGTTGTAGGTCGTAGATATAATTTGGCCAAGAATTGATTGGACTCTGAACGGAACGATAGCCCCGATTAACCGTTTTGTTAAGATCTGAATTAACCTGAAGCTGGTCAAAGAGATCAAACATGTTTTTTTGCACAATCATGTTCTTCACGGCCATTCACTTAGGGATTCAACAAACTTAATTCTAGCAGGGCGAATATCACTTGACAAATGGTTGATTTTACTCACCAATTCCTCATTGTAGGGCCCCTCAATTTCAACCAGCGAAATCACTAAACCTTTTTCCTGCTGAAAGGCCCTGCACTGAATGATTCGATTTCCGGCCAGTTTAGCAACAGAGCTTTCCATTGCTTCTAGATTTTGCCGAATGCCAAGTGATTTGATTTGTCGGTCTTTTCGTTTTACAAAGACCAATTCATTTGCTTCGTTTTGATAGGCTAAGTCACCGGTTTTAAACCATAAATGATCTTCGTGCATTTCAAAAATCTCGTCTTTTTCATTATCACTTAAATAACCATTGAATACCTGTGGACCCGACACCCAGATCTCGCCAATGCCATGTTCGTTAGCGTCATGAAGCAGCACGTTTTGATGTTTAACAGCAGTGCCAATTGGCACCGAACCTGACTTCAATTCTTTGATTTTATATGCAGTAATGAATATTCCAGCCTCGCTTGGGCCGTATAAGTTCCAATTGGTCGCATTGGGGGAGCATTGGCTCCAATCCGTCACAAGATCATAGGTCAATGTCTCAGCACCAAAGAAGACATGATTCAAATGAGGTAAGCTTATTTCTGAGAAGTATGGTTTTAAAAGATGGATCATAGAGGGTGGACACACAAGGGTGGTCAATGCGTGTTCCTGAGCCAATTTAATGGCATGTAAACTTCGATTTTCCTCTTCCTTCAAAATGCAGATGGACGCACCGATGCACAATGGAATCAGGATGGAGATAATGGACATATCAAATTTCAAATCGGCAAATTGCAAAAACCGATCATCGGTTTTTAGTCCATGATCCAAATCAAGGAACGAGTCAACGAGGCAATTCAGATTTGAATAGCTGATAGGAACATATTTTGGAATTCCGGTTGTGCCAGATGTGCTCAGGATATATGCAAGATGATCACTATGTGGTAGATTAAATTTGCTTTGTATCGAGGAGCTTATGCCACGAGTGCCAATGATTTCAACCTCATCAGGACCAAAATGAATATCGTGTGAGCTGAGAACTAATCTAATATCTAGGTCGTTGATTTTTTGGCTTAGAGATATTTGCTGTTCCCGAAAATCAAGAGGGACGTATGTTTTGCCCGTGAGCCATATAGCGATGATGGAAGCGTACGTTTCGAAGTCATGTTTTGTTGCGACCGCGATGCGCTGTTGGTCCACCTCCACAAGCCTCTTTGCGATTCCAAAGACCAAATTCGAGAAATCATCATACTTCACTTCGGAATCTGAATCGAAAAGTGCTAATTGACTTTTGCGTTTAACAAATTGCTCTAAAAAAAGCTCCTGAATAGGTCGAGGTGACATGCAGAGTAGGAATTGGAAATGATGATTTTAGGGTCGGACGAACCTAAGACTTAGGATTGAATATTAAATTGCAGGCATGAATTTTAAGTTTTTACTTGTTCAATTATTTGCCATTGCTTTTTCAATGTCAAGTCATGCGCAATGGGATTGGGAGAAGGATAAATCGAAAACTGAGTCTAAGCCTGATGTGGAACGAAAGTCTGGTTCAATGGCAGACTACACCGTTCCGTCCTATGCCTATGATCCACAACAACTTTATGAATATATCCTGACGGATTTGCAGGGTTACCCAAATCCAGGGTGGCAAAAGGATTATGCGAAGGAGGTATCATCGGTGCCAGAAAAACTTAGAAAAGACAGCTTTTTGATATTTGGCTGGACTGAGTGGGGAAACGTACTCAATGAAATTGTTCGAGATTTTGCTCCAAAATCATCTTTCAATCGTGACTATTCCATTTTCATCTTAAAGGATCCGTCAACAAATGCGGGAGCATACGAAGGCGGTTTAATATTGGTGAATATTGGCTTGCTCGCGGATATCGAAACGTTGGACGAGCTTCGAATGATTTTGGCGCACGAAATGGGGCATGTGCATCATCATCACCCTTTTTTGGGTTATTCAGAATATCGCAAAATGCGACAAGAACAGATGACCTATGCTGTTATTGGCGGTGTATTTGGAGGACTCGTTGGCAGTGTACTTTCTTACTCATTGCAAGGAATGGCCATTAGTAATTTCAAGGCGAATAGTCGCAGACAAGAAACCCAAGCGGATGACTTTGCTGGGTTGGCTATGTTGGATCACAACTACTCGGTCGAGAATGGATCTAGAATTTACAAATACTTTAACGCTGATCTGGAGCGAATGAAATATCGTCTCGGATATGACCCTTCGCAGGCAAATTGGGGTAGCACCCACCCGGATCCATTGGATAGGTATGTGGCTGTGAATGAGTCGTATGGTAAGAATGACGCGTCAAGATATAAACACCCTGATGGTTTTATTGAATTGCGAGAAAGAGCAAGAGCGGCAAAGCTCGATATACTCTTAGAAAAGAAGGCTTATCGAGAAGTAGTAGATGTTGGATGGCACTATCTGCTGAAGGATAACGACAATAAAATGGTGAAAAGCAAAATGCTAAAAGCTTTGGAGCGAATGCGAGAAAGCTATCAAGTGAATTATTTTTTGGGTCGTGTGCTTACTGAAGGGTATAAAATTGACAATGACTTACAACAACAAATTGCAGATGAGGATATGAGCACAGATGAGGCAAAGGAGTTTGCTCGTGCTATTTTAAGAATGACGGATTCTAAAGGCGGGACTCCGTTCCCTCTTAACGTGACTTTCGCTGAAATGCGTCATTACGCAATGGCTGATTTAGGTAAAGCAAGTGAATTGGAAGAACGGTTTTATCTAGAAAGTCGAAAAGATCAACGCGCTATTGATGAAGACTTCATCCGAGATTATATTAACGATGGAGGAAAATATCCAGCCTTAGCTAAATACCTTCTTGATCCAAGCAATACAGCTATGAGTCAGGCTCTATGCATTCCATTATACATGGAGATGGAAAACGGAAAATATTTGCCTGTTGAATATAAGGATTGCGATAAACAATCGAATTGGGAGTATCTGCTAAAAACAGTTCGCGAAGACCATCCAAATGTGAGTATGTTGACTTTTAGCCAAACCGATAAAATTGATTCGACAGTGGCTCGAGATATGCAAGCGATGTGTTCTCTGTTTGGCTTTAAACGAAGGGCGAATACGCAGCGCCTAAACTTGCTTAAGGTGGAGCCGAGCGTAGCAAACTACCTCATCGAAAATGAAGTGAGGTATGTAATCTTTGTGGATTATGTGGAGGGTAAGACAAGTGCATTAGTGCAATGTCAAGAAGTTGATTTGTACCGAGAAACCGTCATTCAGAATTTGGAGTTTTCTAAATCAAAGTACAGGCGTGATTCAAAGTACATTCCCAAAAGGATCAAGAAGAGCTATAAGCACATGAAATCGCGTGGTAAAACTGAATTCAAAGTGATTTAGAAATTACTGTCTAATCTATGACCATTAAATATGCCTTCTTCTCGCTGATACTTCTGGTGCATTGTATGCCCCTTCAAGCCCAATGGGATTGGGAGAACGGAGATGCTGATTCTGATGCTGAACGAAAAACTACGGAGTCTTTGTCATTCGATCTTTTTAACGAGGAAGAATTTAGAACGAAGGTGCTTCAGGAAATTGGGGGTGGTGAGCATCCAAAATATGAACAAGAATATGCCAGCTATTTGGCAGGATTGGTTTAGAAACTTAAAGGCGATGGAAAAATAATATCGGATTGGACTTATTGGGAGGATCAGATTTATCTAATAATCGAAGAGATCACACAAAGCGATGGGGTAAGGAGCGAATATGCGGTCTTGATTATTGATGATGCAACCCACAATATATTTGCCACTGAGGGGGGGCTAATCATTGTTACAGCGGCTATGCTTGCTGACATTGAATCTCTGGATGAACTAAGGTTCATCTTAGCACATGAAATAGCACACGTCAAGCATCATCATCCCTATTTATCATATGTTAAAAAACGGATTGATCAAACAGTTGAAAATATTGCGGTAGTAGCCATGGCAGCATCCGTTGGGGTGGTATGGATTCATTATTATGTTGGAGAATCACCATTTTTAAAGCGCCCAAAGCACAAGCAAGAGTCTGAGACTATTGCTGATGATTTTGCTGTCCAATACATGAAAAAACAGAATCATTCTGTTTCTCTTGGAGCCAGGCTCTATCACTTATTTGCTCGGGATGTTGACAAGTACCATTTTCAAACAGGGTCAGATCCTTCGTCAATCTTGTATTGCGCGTCTCATCCTCAACCAGCCGAACGATTCAAAACCATAGTTCAATACGAACCACAGGATGAAGTAGCTAATGAATCCAAGGAATTCTATAGTTGTCGGCATCTATCCCGAATGAGAAAATTCGATTATTTGCTGTTATTAGGGGCGTCTCGAGAGGTAATAGATGTCGGTTGGCATTATCTACTCAAAGAGACAAGTGCTTCTTATGAAAAGGAGATAAAGGAAAAGATGTTGCAAGCCCTTGATCAACAGCGAATAAAATATACGGCCAACTATGTGTTTGGACGGGTCCTTAGCGATGGATATAAAATTGATGAAGAAATAGAAGTGCAGTTAGCAAATGCGGATATCAGTTCCGATGAGGCCAAAAAATTGGTAAAGGCGGTATTGAAAATGACAGACAGAAGGGTGTCAAACCCTTTCCCAGTGAATATTACCTTCTCGCAGTTAAATGATACAATCCGGCAAGACCTTGAATTGACCAATAAGCTGGAAGAGGCCTTTCGATTGAAAGTGTATCATGATGAAATGGAAGAGGAGTTTCTCAACTACTACATATCCGAGGGAGGACTTTATCAGTATTATGCTCAATATTTATTGGACCCAGGGAAGCAGCACCTCTATCGAACTGTGCTTATGCCAATTATTTTGGAGGTCCACAGGTACAGTGGAGATAAGGATTATGGAGAGGTTTATCGTTTAGCCGATTGGGAGATTTTGTTAAAAACGGCAAGGAAGGACTTTGATAAAATCGAGGTGCTTTCCGTTGAGGATGAGACTTTACTTGATTCGAAAACGCGTGATGAATTGAGATCTTTGAACTCCATGTTTAGATTTGGTATTGGAAACAATGAGATGGATTTTTCGTCTAATCAATTGCATCCAAGTATCATGAACTTCGCATGTGAATATGATATAGGTGAGTTCTACTTAATTACCTATTTCGAGAATTCAAATATTGCTTTTTCTCAAGTCATAGAATTGGATGTATATAAAGACAAGACCAAGCAAGCCCTGTATCGAAAACTGCCGATTTCAGGAGATTCCAAGAAGAATATTCCAAGACGGATAATGTCTACTTATTCAGGTCTGATGAGACAGACACCGCATCCCTTTGAAGTCCATTAAATTTTGGAGGCAATTTGAATACATTCCATAGCCTCTTTCACATCATGCACCCTGAGAAGGTTTGCCCCGTTTTGAAGTGCTAGCATATTCAAGGCTGTGGTGCCGTTTAGAGCTTCCTTGGCTTTGGTTCCAAGTACTTTGTTAATCATGCTTTTTCTGCTCAATCCGGCCAGTAATGGACAACCGAGCACCTGAAATTTTTGCATGTTTTTTAGTAGTTCGAAATTGTCATCCAATGTTTTTCCAAATCCGAAACCAAGATCAATGATAATGTCTTTTGCACCCATTGATTGAAGTTCATGAACCCGTGTTTTAAAGAAATCAAATACTTCGGTTAAAAGGTCATGGTAGCTTGGATTAATCTGCATGGTTTGCGGTGTGCCTTGAATATGCATCATCACATAAGGAAGCTGCAACTCTGCAATGGTCTTAAACATGTCTTGATCAAGCGTCCCGCCACTTATGTCATTGATCATTGTAGCGCCAGATTCTGACGCTTTTTTTGCCACTTTTCCGCGATAAGTATCGGCAGAAATAATGACCTCTGGGAAAGTTCTGCAAATGGCGTCAATGGCTGGAATAAGACGGTTTAATTCTTCACTAATCGAGACAGTTTCCGATCCTGGTCTTGTGCTCACCGCACCGATATCGATGATTGCAGCTCCTTCAGATATGTGCTTTTCGACTTGTCTTAAGACGGCATTTATATTTGAGTATTGGCCACCATCAAAAAATGAGTCTGGTGTTACATTCAAAATGGCCATGACCTTGGGCTCTGACAAATCCAATAAGTTGCCACCGCAATTCAGGGTTGATTTGATAGGGAAAGCTTTATTTTGCGGCTCACGCATATTCCGCGAATATAGATGGAACAAACCCTTGAACAATACGATGCAGCACTGAACAAATGCCGCGATATTTTCCTGAAAAAGACAAAAGATTATGGCACTGCGTGGCGTATCCTCCGTCCCAAATCATTGACTGATCAAATCTTTATCAAAGCTCAGCGCATTCGAACCATTGAAGAAACAGGTGAGAACAAAGTTGGCGAGGGCGTTGTCGATGAATACATCGGTATCGTGAATTACTGCATTATGGCTCAATTGCAATTGGAAATGGGCGCTAGTGATAGCCAAGACTTAGCCTATGAAAAAGCCGAGGAGCTCTACACAACCAAGGCGAACCTAGCGCGAGAATTGATGATCAAGAAAAACACCGATTATGGGGAGGCTTGGCGTGATATGCGGGTGAGTTCGCTGACGGATCTTATTTTGATGAAAATCCTTCGAACTCGGCAAATTGAAGACAACGATGGAAAGACAATTATATCAGAAGGCTTGGATGCTAATTATTTGGATATGATGAACTATGCCTTGTTCGCCTTAATTCGATTGTCCTAAGCTCGCGAATGAACCCAACTATGCAAAAGGTTGCATTTCTCTTATTGCCGGCATTGGTGGGAATATTGCTCTATTCAAATTCATTTAACCATGAATACGTATTGGACGATGAAGAAGCCATTGTTCAAAATCGCATTGTGCAACAAGGGCTAGATGGGATAAGTGAAATCTGGGTGACAGAATATAGAGCTGGTTTCTCCACTGAAAAGGGAAGCCTCTATCGCCCCATGGCGTTGACGCTTTTTGCAATTGAGAGTGAGATTTGGCCCCAAAACCCAAAGCCTGCACATGTCATCAATGTCCTTCTATATGGGTTGTGTTGCATGGTACTTTATCTCTGGCTGCGATTGTTGTTTCGAGATCGAGATCATTGGTTGGCATTAATGATTGCAGTCATTTTTGCCGCACATCCGATACACACGGAGGTTGTGGCCAACATCAAAAGCGCGGACGAGATTTTGTCTTTACTATTTGGACTACTTGCTTTGATTGGAATATTGAAATATTTCGATTCAAAAAGTTTGTCATGGATGTTCACAGCCTTAATCGCGTTTTTCTTTGCCCTATCGTCAAAAGAAGGTGTGATTTTGTTAGTGCCAGTGGCATTCCTAATGCTTTTCATGTTTAGGAAGGCTGAATTAACGAAAGCTGGAATCCATTCAGCAATCCTGATGATTCCAACTGGGATTTATCTCTGGATGCGTTCCAAAGCTATTGGCGGTTTAGTTGGTTCCGAAGAAATTCCGATGCTCGATAATGTACTTGTCTCAGCGAGCGGTTTAGAGCGCTTAACTTCCGCCATGAGCATTTCATTGCTCTACTTAGTGAAGCTAGTTTATCCAGCCACCCTGTCACATGACTATAGCTACAACCAAATTGAAATCGTTGGATTGTCCGCCCCCTCCTTTTGGATCGCATTCATCGTTTTGGTAGCACTTGTTTACTGCATCTGGAAGTGGAGATCGACAAAACCAATTCTTGCCTTTTCAGTGTTGTTTTTCTTACTCACTTTTTCGCTTTATTCCAATTTGTTTGTCACGATTGGAACTCACTTTGGCGAACGACTTCTCTTCGTCCCATCCATTGGTTTTTGTATGGCTCTCGGATGGGGCTTTTGGCATTTTGGAAAGGGTAAAGCAGAAGTGTTATATCCTCGTTCAGCTACCTTGTCCATGGCTTTTTTCGGAATTATTGTATTCATCATGGCCACTCAAACCATAGGCCGATCCGCATTGTGGAAGGTTGAAATAACGCTGTTTACTGCAGATGTGGTGAATGCGCCTAAAAGCACCCGAACACATTTTAGGTTGGGTCGCGCCTTGAATAAAAAGGCCATGACTATGGATGAGGGATCAGCACAAACAAGTTTGTACAACCAGGCAAAAAGTGAATTGGAAGAATCGGTGGCGATATATCCAAAGTTCACGGATGCCTTGGGTGAACTTGGACTCGTGCATCAGAATTTGAAGGAGTATGAAAAAGCCATGTCATACAATGAACGGGTTCTTAAGATCAACCCGAATCATCATACCACCATCAATAATATAGGGGCAGTGCTTTTTCTTCAAGGTAACCCGGAGGCTGCAATTCCATATTTCAATCGAGCCTTGGAGTTGAATCCAAATTTCCGCGATCCGGCTGGGAATTTAGGAAGTTGCTTTGGAACATTGGAGCAATACGAGGAAGCCATAAAGTGGTTTAAAGTGGCTGTAGATATAGATCCAAATTACGCTCCTAACTATTTCTTCATTGCACTCACTTACCAAAATTTGGATAAACAAGCTGAGTCGAATCAATGGATAGCAAAAGCCCGAGCCATCGATCCAAATATTGGCAGGTGAAATCTTTGATTTTCAAATATTTATTTGGTGATTGAATAGATAAGTATTTCTTTGCCTCGAATCGATGCTGCAATTCATTGAACTATCTAACCTAACCCAATTCTTATGTTCACGACCCGATTTCATTCAACGGTGCTTTCCCTCATAATATGCACAAATATTATTGCTCAATCCAATTTTGAAAATGCAAAGCGAATAAGTGACCCCGTATGGACTGTCAATACCGGATTGAGGGCAGCTCAGGACAAAGAAACATGGGATGGCAAACAAGACACTGACATTGAGTGGTTAAAGGTTACTGCATCTGGTCGATTAATCATAGCATCTACTCAAGGTTTACTGACTTATGATCCGAATGATGGCAAGACCATCTTAGATACCCGAACCATGAGCAATATATTCTCAGGGTTCAGTGCCAACTCGTATCGAGAAATTCCAAACTCTCCTTTCTTCTCCCTTAAATACGTAAAATTCGTTGGGCGGACTGATCACTTTATTGTGAACTCAATCGATGGGAAATTCCTTGGGAGTAACGATTTGGTGGGCGTTTCAAAAGTGATGGAACGATATGTGTTGCCATTATCTGGGTCTGTTTTGTTTGTGGGACGAAGCAATATGGGTATGAATCAGGCCTAGGGTCTAAGAATCTCATAACAGGTAAAACTTGGTCTCAGGACGACATATTCACTTGGAAAATGATAGAGCATCGCATCGCTGGTGCACCTCTAGAAGTGAGTAAAACGGAAGTATTGATTCCAATGGAAAGTGCTTTGTATTGTCTCAACTCGGAGACTGGTGAGCTGAAGTGGAGAACCTATATTTCTGTATTCTCATCAGACGATTTTGGGACAGGAATGCCATCGAGTTCTAGCTCTAAGCCAGCCTCAAAATCTACTTCTAGCAAAGGGATGTCCGCAGGTGGATCGAATGCCGATGAATCTGTGGAGGTTTCAGTCAAATTGTTCAAGCATCCAACCAAGCCAATAGTCTATGTGATCAATCCGAATGGAATTACTGCTTTTGACATTGCCACAGGAAAAGAGGTTTGGAAGAGGGTCCGAAAGGCAGATATAAACTCTCAACAGATTTTAACGAAAGATGGTATCGTTATATGTACGGACAAGATTTACCTCTATGACTACGAGACAGGAGAAATAAAATATGACAAGCCTACAAAATTTGGTGGCGAGGTGCATCTCTTTGATTACACAGCCGATGGAATAATCTTAGGAATTCATAAACTAGATAGAAAGCAACAATCTTATTATGAGTTGAATATTCTTGATCCTAAAACCGGTAAACTCAAATTTGAGGAGCCATTTGAAACCAATGGTTTGCTGACTGAATTTTGGCCGTGTGAAACTGGGATTTTTTATACAACTGATCGGGCACTCGGAGTTTGGGATAAGAACTCAGGTAAGAATGCTTTCGAACCAATGGCGGCTACTTCTAAGAAGCGAAATATTTTCAATTATGAGTCACAGCAGCCAGGATATGTAGAGCCAGCAAATGGGGCCTTACTCACTGTTTTTAATGAATCCTTGGCCTATGTATTCAACACAGAGGTGAATCAGCTTTATAAAATAGATAGCAAGGCAGGAACGAATACTCAATTGACATCATCTCCACTTTCAAATATTAGACCTGATCAAATAGAATTGAGGAGTAATGGGGTTTTACTAACCTCTTCCCAAAAGATGACCTTGGTGGGGTTTGATGGTAAAGTAATTTATGATAAGGACTTCAAGGCACCTGGATATACCCTTTTTGCAAAGGTTGTTGCGGTGGCTGCATTGGTTTATGACAGCTACAGAGAACAGCAAGACCCTATTCGACTAGATCAAATGGATAGAAATATGAATGCAAACATTGAGTATGCCTTCGATCAGGCTGGGTTCAACAGAGTAGGGCCAGTGGAAAGCAAAATTCAGATTGACGTGGAAGGTTCAAAGGCGATCATACACGATCGGTTTGAATTGAGCAAGACTGCCAAAGACTATCATTTTATTAATACGCAATTGGCTTCCAAGCGCGATGATGGTGAAAACGAATTTGGATTGGTGATGGTTAATAAGATCACTGGAGAAGTAGATAAAGTATTCCCATTCGGGAAAAACCGTGCTCCACAGTTTACCATTGATGAGGTAAGCCAGAAAATGTTTTATCTAGAAGGGGATAAGCTACACTGCTGCCAACTTTAAAGTTATGTAGCATAACCTTTAGATTGACCGTTTTATTTGAGCGAAGGATAATCAAATCGATTCTCCTAAGGTCTATACATCCAACGTGGATGATCTTGCATTTTTACCCCAAATTGCTGCAATTCTCGCAGTGCATCTTTCGCAATCCAAGTGGCGGATTTAGAATCCATGTCAAGTAGCTGAATAGAGACTTCAATTGCTTTGTCTCTCAAATCTACATTGCGTTTTCCTATATTACGTAGAGCCCAATTCACCGACTTTTTTACAAAATTTCGTTCATCGGTTGCCGCAGAAATAATCCAGGGAAAAAAGGCTTCGAAAACATCGTTTTCTGCTTTTTTATCGGCTAATCCGTAACCTGCCATTGTCGCAAAGGACGCTCTACGCTCAAATTCTGGTACACGATCCTTCCATCGTTCAATTAGAGTCTTGGCTAAGGGACTTTTTGCGAATACGCCCATGGAGAATGAATCGCAGATTTCCCAATTATCAAATACAGCAACCCATCTTTCTGCAAGGTCTATGGTTAGATCCTTTGGCCTAAATGTTTTACTGCAGATTAATTGAGCCTCGTACAGCCCGGTTTCGAATAATTCAATGCCGAGGTCGCTATTCATGCCAATTTCTTTCGCCAGTAACTTTAAGTCGGCTTGATAAACACCTAATGAATTTGGCGCCTCAATGGCAAATTTTTCTTTTTTGAAATTGACCTTTTCCTTATCAGCGAGTAGGTTTAATCGAGCAATGACTTCGTCTTTTTTCATGGTGATTGTTACAGCAATATTAGTTCCTTGAAGTTGATCTTGTTGGGCTAAAAATAAACCTCATCGTTAAACGCCTGTTAACACAATAGCGAGGCATCTCCCCTCCCTTATTTTTGTGGCAAATTAAACTACACACCATGTTAACTCGAATTTCAAGATTACTTGTAGGTGCTCTTTTCATTGTAAGCGGTCTCATCAAGGCCAATGATCCTATCGGCTTTTCATATAAGCTGAATGACTATTTCGCACCGGGAGTTTTTGACTTGCCATGGTTGGATGCTATCGCGTTGGAATTAGCGGTCATTGCCTGTGTTGCTGAGATCGTTTTAGGAATTGCTATATTATTTGGAGCAAGGATGAAACTAGCCGCGTGGTCGTTGCTTATTCTGATGGTCTTTTTTACATTCTTGACGGGATATACGGCAGTAGCAAATTGGCTATTCGATAATAACGAGTCTGCGCTAACAGCGGCAATTGAAGGCATGTTTGGATTTGTAATTCGAGAAGATTACAGTTATATGAAAGACTGCGGGTGCTTTGGTGATGCCATTAAACTGAACCCATGGGAATCGTTTCTAAAGGATGTGATACTTATGGTGTTCACTGTCATCATTTTTGTGAAGAGGAAGGCAGTTCAAATGGGTGATATGAAGGATGACATGATAAACCTTGGTATTGCCATGATGCTCATTGCGGCATTCTCCTTAGGTGTAGTTGGATGGCCATTTCCAATTTGGTTTTCACTAGTGTCATTTGGAGTGTTATTGGGAATCAAGCAATTCATGAAGCACGATTCTAAGGATTGGGTAATGGCCGGGGCGGCCACAATCATTACCACTTGGTTTTGTATTCATTGCATCAATCATTTACCAATTAAAGATTTTAGGCCCTATAAAGTGGGTAACAATATTGCGGAATTGAAAGAATGTCCACCAGATGCACCACAGGATGTGTATGAGGATACTTGGTTTTATAAAGTTAATGGAGAAGTGGGGGAGTACACCACAGAGCAGGCACCTTGGAATATCGAAGGAGCTGAATTTGTAGATCGAGAAACAGTGCTTATTTCAAAAGGTTGCGAACCTCCCATTCACGATTTCATTTTAGAAGATACGGATGGAATGGACTGGACGGACGATATCCTAGGCGAAGAGTACATGCTATTGGTGGTTAGTTATGATTTAATGAAAACGGATACTGATGTACAATCTGCTTTGAACAAAATAAATGACGATGCTATGAATGATGGTGGACCCTATATGTATGGATTAGCTGCGAATACTTATTCCCAGATTGAGCCATTTCGTCATGAACATCAAGTGATGTATGATTACTTAACTGCCGATGGAACTATGTTGAAGACAATCATCCGTGCTAATCCGGGTGTTGTTTTACTAAATCAAGGAACAGTGTTGGCGAAGTGGCACTTCAATGACCTTCCAGACTATTCACAAATCAAGTCAGAGTATTTAAACTAAGTCAAAGCTCAGTATCATTGCAGCATGCGAAAGAAACTGATTGCTGGAAATTGGAAAATGAATTTGGACTGGAATGAGGCAATGACCTTATTTGCTGAATTGATTCAATATGAAAAGTCCAACGATACTCATGCCGATATTGCTGTGTTTCCGCCTAGTCTTTACTTGCGTCATTTTTATGAGTTAGCACAGGATAGAAAGTCATCTATTTCTGTTGGAGCACAAGACTGCTCTGCACAGGTGAAAGGAGCTTATACAGGTGAATTAGCAGCATCTATGATACACTCGGTCGGTGCAAAGTACTGTTTGGTAGGCCATTCAGAACGGAGGGAGTATCACCGAGAAAGCAATGATATCTTAAGCGAGAAAGTGGAAAGACTGCTAGAAGCAGATATTATTCCAGTTTTCTGTTGTGGGGAAAGCCTAGCGGATCGCGACAGTGATAATCAAACGTTCGTGATTGATAACCAATTGGACGGAACCATCTTCGAATTGAGTACCGAACAATTTGAGAAGATTGTGATCGCCTATGAACCCGTTTGGGCGATTGGTACAGGAAAAACTGCCCATCCAGAGCAAGCTCAGGATATGCATGCATTCATTCGAGGTTTGGTGCATAGTAAGTACGGTGAATCTGTAGCTTCTAACACTCGAATTCTTTATGGCGGTAGCATGAAGCCAAAGAATGCCAAAGAGTTGTTATCTCAACCAGATGTAGATGGAGGATTGATAGGTGGCGCCTCGCTTAAACGCGATGATTTTTCAGCCATAATCAAGGCCTGCTCTAGGTCGTAAAAAAACCTCGAATCATTTTTAAATTCGAGGTTTTCATTTTTATTTCTTCCTGTTTCCAGGATTTGAAGAAGGCTTTTCGGGCGGCTTCGCGATTGAATCTCGCATTTCAGTGTCAGCTTGGATGTTTTTCAACTTATAATAATCCATCACACCCAGGTTACCGCTTCTAAACGCTTCTGCCATAGCCATTGGGATTTGTGCTTCGGCCTCAATTACTTTAGCTCGCGCTTCTTGTGCCTTAGCCTTCATTTCTTGCTCTTCTGCCACAGCCATTGCACGTCTTTCTTCAGCTTTCGCTTGGGCAATGTTTTTATCTGCCTCAGCTTGGTCCATTTGCAATTCGGCTCCAATGTTCTTTCCTATATCTACATCGGCAATATCAATGGATAATATTTCGAACGCAGTTCCTGAATCTAAGCCTCTGGTTAAAACAACCTTTGATATTGAGTCAGGGTTTTCCAGAACAGATTTATGACTCTCGGCTGAACCAATACTTGTTACTATCCCTTCGCCCACTCGGGCTAATATTGTGTCTTCGCCAGCACCGCCAACCAATTGATTAATGTTTGCTCGAACAGTCACCCTTGCCTTAGCAATTAATTGGATCCCGTCTTTTGCAACTGCAGTAACTGGGGGTGTATCAATCACTTTTGGATTTACAGACATGGTTACAGCTTCAAAAACATTTCTACCTGCAAGGTCGATGGCAGTGGCCATATTAAAGTCAAGAGGGATGTTCGCCTTATCGGCTGAAATCAATGCATTCACAACATTTTGAACGTGGCCACCGGCTAAAAAATGTGCTTCCAATTCATTTGAACTGATAGTGATTCCTGCCTTTTTAGCCGAAATCATGGCATTAACAATCAGTCCAGGAGGTACCTTTCTGAAACGCATGACGAATAGTTCGATGATGGAAACGTAGGTACCCGATACAATGGCTTGAAACCACAATCCGACTGGAATGAAATAGAACAAGAACCACAATCCAATAATGGATACAATGACGATGACTACTAAAAGTCCAACTCCTTCAATCATGACTAACTAATTTTTGGTGTAACTGTAATTTTATTACCCTCAATGGTAGCAATTTCAACGCTAGTGTTTTCATCTATGAATTCACCTCTCGAACGTGCTTCAATAGTAATGTCATCGAAGCTTACATTACCGATAGGGTTTAATCTTGAAATGGTTTTTCCTACTTGACCAATGCTCAGGGTAGTGGTATCAATTACCACTCTAGATGTGATTTCTTCTTTGATGCTCAATCGGGACCAAGTTTTGGCGCTAAAGGCCAAGGCGATCAATCCCACTGATATCAAGGAGGTGGCTGCCAAAGTAACATGTCCGGTTATTGAATCAATCTGATAAGCTAAGAAAAGTGTGATTCCTAAAAGGGCCAATCCAGCAATCCCGGGAATTCCAACGCCTGGAACAAGAAAGATTTCAATGAGAATGAGTCCAATCGCAGTGAGCAGCAAGAGTATGACTATGGTGACTGTCATTTGGCTGGCTTATAAAACTTCAGGGCCTCGTCCATATAGTCGTTTAAATCTTTGATGCGCGTATCATCGTGAGGATGTGTACTTAAAAACTCTGGTGGTGATTGTCCGCCTTGTGCTGCCATTCTCTCCCAAAATTTCGGTGCTTCCCTTGGATCATAGCCTGCCATAGCCATAAAAACGAGCCCCATTTTATCCGATTCAGATTCGTGCATTCGAGAATATTTCAACATACCCAATTGACCGCCAAGCCCATAAGCTTGTTCAAATAAGGTTTGGGTGAGTTGTGGTTTGTCAGCCAAGGCAACGCTTAGTGCAATTCCTCCTCCTTGAAGCGCTAAACCTTGGCTCATGCGTTCATTTCCATGTCTAGCAATGGCATGGGCTATTTCATGCCCCATTACAACAGCAAGACCATTTTCGTCTTTAGTCAAAGGTAAAATGCCTGTATAGAAAACAACTTTCCCACCAGGCATGCACCATGCATTGACCGTTTTATCTTCTACTAGATTAAATTCCCATTCAAAGTCTTTTATCCGCTTACCTTGGGCGTTCTTTTTAAGGTAGGATTCGACAGACTTCGCGATTTTTTCACCAACAGATTTAACCATGGCGGCATCAGCAGTGCCAGTGATGGTTTTGTTTTCTTTTAAGAAACTATTGTATTCGGTCAAACTCATGGTCATGAGTTGACTTTCGGGCAGCATGTTCAGTTGTCGTCTTCCGGTGATGGGAACTTTAGAACAACTAATAAGGAAAATAACAAGAGTTAAACGGAGTAAGTATTTCATTTTTCGATACTAGCGGACAACTGAAGGTTGAGCAATTTAGTACGCATCTTTTCTAGGTTTTTATAGTTCCCGTGTTTGATGTCACACTTACCCTTGGTGTGTACAATTGTTGCACACTGTTCCGCTTGCAGTCTTGCGTGGCCGCAAATGTCAACTAAGCATTCGATCACATGATCAAAAGTGTTTACATCATCATTGTATAGCATAAGGACGAATTTCTCGTCAATATCCACTTCTATAGCGACATCCTCTTGTGTCTCGTAATCGTTGTGCATCATAACTGATTCCATGACTTCAAAATTAATGGTTGAATCGAGATATTATTTCTTCTGTGCTTTAGCTTGTGTTAAGCCTTGGTTAATGAACTTAGTTGCTTCAGATTCAGCTTGTCCTTGATCGCTGAAGTTTCCGAAATAATAACTACTCGAGCCATCTGCATTTTTCACTTTGTCCAGTCCGTTTGAGCTTAAACCTAAAATAACCGTGGCCTGAGCTAATGGAACTTCACCAGAAAACTTTCCTAAGAATACGCGGTACCCACTGCTTGTGCTAACACCATTTCCACCAAGATCTTGCCGAGCGGCATCAACAGTTACGCGATTACCACTCTTGTATGCGGTTACAAACGCATCGGAAATTCCAATGGATCTTATTTCATTTTTGGCTTGCTCAGCGATTGACTCTTCTTTGAATATTCCAGTGGTATATCGGTATGTTCCGTTGGATAAATTCTCCTGATTTAGTGGAGTAATATTTGCGATGTCCTTAGAGGTGACTGGCTTGCTAAATACTCCCACCTGCACGGTATAGAAAGTCCCTGGTTGGTTTTTCACATCCTGCACAACCAAGCTTCCTTGTTTGATAACACTATTCGCAGGTAAACTATTAAATCCACTAGAGGAGTTTGAAGCAGTTGAATTTACAGGTCTTGTAGTATTTGTGCCAGCACTAGCGGTTCCACTTCCTGAACTTGCTACGCTACCTCCAGATCCCACGCGTTTCCCATCTCTGTATGCTACAACAAATGCATCTCTGTAACCGATGCCTCGAATTTCATCCTTGGCCAAATCGGCTTCAGTAAAATTGGTAAACGCTCCTGCTGAATATCGGGTAAGTCCAGTGCCAGTCGATTCACCAGTAATTGGTTTAATTCCTTTGAATGCATCCTGCTTTATAGCGTTTCTAAATGCACCGATTTGAACCTTGTAAATCACTCCAGGAGGCAGGGGTGGGTCAACTGGAATAGGAGTGGTGGGGCCATAATAGGAACCAGCATTTGGATCGGCTTCAAATATTGTGTTGGTTAAGACATCTGATTGGACGGCAACGCTTTGATTGGACTGTCTCGGAGGCGTCAAATCGAATTGTTCTTGAGGAGTTTGATTCGGCTGACCTTGATCTGATTCTTCGAAAACTTCCGTCTCAACTTGATTCGATCCGATATTCGTCAATGACGCAATTTCGGCATCAGTTGGTTCGGATGGTCGCTGAATAGTATCAGTGTTATAGTAAGCGATAATACTGTTATACACTTCCTCTGGGTTTTTCAGTAGCTCTTGGTTCGCATTGTTTTCAATAAATGCCGCTTGCCGGTTTAGTCGCGCAGCCTCAGAGCTTAGGCTATCTGCCTTATCATATAACATATATGCTTCTGCAGCAGTTCTTAATCTTACTTCAGGGTCTAAGGATGACTGAGTTAATAATCCCTGTGCCCGGTTGTTCAATTGATTTTCAACTGAGATCAGTTTTAAAGACATGTTTCGAAGTGAATCCGCTTGTCTTTTTTGTTGGTTATATACCGCAAATTGTTCAGTTGAGGCAACATCAGCTTGCTCCGTTGGATTTAGTGCATTAGATACAACCGGCAGTGTTATTTCTTGACCCGCAGGTATGATGAAGTTATTAGCGATGGCCCTTGCTTCAATATCAGCCATCTCATTTGCCAATTGACCTGCAAGTGTTGCTTCTTTGCGCTTTAACAAGGCAAGTTGCTCAGCTTCTTTCGCAGCTTGTTGAGCGGGAATTCGAACTTTCTTCTTTTTAATCAAATCAGCAGCTTCCCTCTGAATCCTAGCACTTTCAGTTAATTCGGCAGCTTCGGTCTCGAGATTTTGTGCCTCGTTCATTTGAATTTGCGAAGGTGTAGGATCTCCAGATTCAAGTTGTAAAATCAATGGCTCTACACCTATGATCTTTGGCTCAGCCGCTTGATAATAATCGGACTCGAGCTGAGCAACCTCAAGGTCAGACTCAAGTTCGGCTTTCTTTAGTTCAAGCGGAGCTCGTTGCTTTTTCTTTTTTGTCGCATCAAGCTGACCTTGAGTTTCTGCAATTTGGCTATTGATTCGATCAACCTTATTGAAGCTTATCTGAGTTTTTTCATCGTATTCTTCAGTTTTCCCAGTCGCAACAGGTATATAGCCTTCAAATTTTTCGCTGCCTTTTACAACCACCGCCTTGGGTACGCTAGGACCTTCTAACTCGCTTGCTTTTATTGAGTCAAGCGTGGATTGAACGTAGAGTTTCTCAGCAGCTATCTGAACTAATTTTTCTTCGAGTTCAGCTTTTTGAGCTGGATCCGTTGAGTTTGCAATTCTCGTTTCTGTTTTGAGCTCTTCATTTTTAAGCGCAACCATCCAGTTTTGGTTCAAGACCTCAGTCTTGGTCTTTTTTAATTCTGGATTAGTCTCTGCATTGACTTGGTCTTCCAACTGAATGAAAGCGCTGCTGTTGTAAGTGTCAACATACTGATTCAACTGCTGCTGTAGTTGTTTTTTGTCATCTACAACTAAGGCTTCTTTCTCGGCAACGATAATGGCTTTCTGTAGTTCCGCAGATTTGTTTTGTTTTTCAGTGCGTTGAGACGCAACATTGGCGGCAAGCTCATTCAATTTGGTTCGTTGCTCAGGAGAATCAAGTGATTCCATTTGTGTAGACAACACTTGTAGTTCAAATGCTAAGTCATTGGCCCAAGCTTTATTTATTCGCGCTTGCTCCTTCTTTTGTTCAACCGCAGTAGGTAAGGCCTTTGCACCTTGAAGTTGTTGCGTATAACTCGAATTTAAAGCAATGACGGTAGGTGGTACTGTTTCAGAATTTAAAATCTCAGGCGTAACAGGCGGAATCGAATCAGGATTCAAAGTCCTTATTTGAGATGCTTGAGATTCTGTATCAGCATCAGTAGATTCTTGATTATCTAATGATTCGACTGAAGCGTCATCACCCATAAATGATGAAGCGTCATTTTCATTTGATTCGGATAATTCACCACCGCCCATGAAATCACTGGCTCCATTGCTTTCGTCTGTGTCATTAAAAAACTCTTCGGCACCATCAGAGCTAGTATCATCTGTAGACATAAAAGAGTCCGCACCATCTGCCGTTTCAACAGTTTCTGATTGGGTTGATGTCTCAGAAGATCCATTTGGTTGATTATTGTTTGATACAGATAATTGAGCTTGTTGATCGCTCAATTCTGCGATAGCCGCATAGCTTGCCATCGCTAATTCGTCTTTTTCAGCCTTATCATCTTCTAGTATAGCTATTTGATTGGCAAATTCTAGTTTGCTTTTAGTATCGTTTACTTCACTTTGAGCTGTTGTTAGCGAGTCGATTCTATAATCTATGTTTTGAACCCATTGATCATATATTTCTGCTTTTCTAGATTCAGCAATAACAGGGTCTTCTGCATTCGCGGCTTCGGCCAATTCGGCCTGGAGTTTCTCGTTGTAATTTCCAGAAATAATTTCCGGTTTGCTTTCAGCCGCAGAGATGGTGCGAATTTCTTCATTTAGTTCTGCATTTTCCTGCGCTGAACTCTGTGCAGTGCCGTCTGTATTTACCGCAGTTCCTGAAGCAGAATTGTCTATTTCTTCTTGATCATCTCCAAAGAATGAGTCGGCCCCATTGGAGGCGTCTTCTGCAGAATTATCGGTTAGCGCATCGGATTCCGTGCTTGGCGAATTTTCGATAGAGTTGTCATTTGAGGTTGGATCGGCTTGATAAACCACTTCACCGTTTTCATCATACAAGAGCTCATCTCCTATGGCAGGAGGAAGGCGTGACTCGTCTTTATCTTCGATTTGCACGGTGGATTCGTCATCGTTGTTTTCCGGTGACGATTCTGCACCCATGAATTCATTTGCGGCTGATTCGTCATTTGAGTCTGTCTCACTATCTGAACTACCCATGAAATCATCGAACCCATCTACGGTTTCAGTGTCTTCTTTATCATTGGAAGCACCTCCGGCATCCGACTCCTCCTGAACGGTATCTAATTCATCATCAGTAATTCCACGATTCTTTCTCGATTCGGCTAAGGCATTTGCAGTGGCTTCAGCTGCTAATTCAGGTGCCACAAAAGCCAAAAGGGCAGGATCTGTCGCTGCCTTCGCTCCTAAAGTTGATTGTAATTCGCTAATGGCTGCCGCGCTTGTTGCAGATGTGAACGACTCAGCTCCAGCGGAAGCTGTTTCGAATAAATTGGCTGTTATGGAAGCATAATTTGTTGCAT
Organism: uncultured Flavobacteriales bacterium; assembly: GCA_943788775.1. Classification (GTDB taxonomy): domain Bacteria; phylum Bacteroidota; class Bacteroidia; order Flavobacteriales_G; family Salibacteraceae; genus SHAN690. Next base: position 229,278 of record CALSRO010000001.1, read on the forward strand.
TGGCCTGCTGTTTGGAGGCTACATCCAGTTCTGCCTTTGCTCTTTTCAGTTCGACTTCCTTGGCTGGTTTGGCAGATTTTGCTTCCTCAATTTGAAATCTGTACTCCTCCTTTAACGCATCGTCTTTTGTGTTTTCGAGTTCAGATGTTAGGTAGGAGATTTCTTCATTAATTCCCGTAATGTCATCTTGAATCTCCTTGTGCTCTGCTTCTTTAGCCTTATAAATAGCTTCACTTGGAGCGACACGCTCTGCATACGAGGATTTCAATTTTGTCTCAAAGTCGTCTAGAGGTTTAAAGTTTTGCCCCGATGCTGACATTTGATTGTATTGAGCATTAAATGCTGATTCTTCGAGTCCCCCGTTGTCGAGAACTTCATAGGTGTCATTCATTTTTGCAGCCGCGGCACTCCTAATGTCAGCTTCCTTTTTATAATCATTGGCCAACTCGGCTGCAATGGCTGCTTCAGCTATTTCTTCTGATGTGCTTGAGGTTGATTTTGTTTTGGCTAAATCAGCTAATAAAGCCGCCTTTTGATTGAGTAACTGAGCATCACCCTCTAGTTCTTTAATCTGATTTTCCGCCTTGGAGAGTTTTTCTTCTTGCGACATTCCATTATCGGCAGCGATTGGTTTGTCTGTTTGATCGTCAAGAATTTCAGTAGTAGGGGCTATCTCATCTTCTGAAGAATTGACATTCAGACTCGCCTGTTTTTTAAGGATTTCAGCCGTAAGTAATGTTTCATCCTCAAGAGGTTCATCAAAGTGATTAATGATCTGCAACTGCTCCTTGCCGTTCACATTGACCAGTTTCATTTCTTGCCTAAACTGCTTCAGACCTTTTTCTCTCGGAACTTCTACTAGTCCTGTATGCACAGCATTGCTTTCCTCAGCTTCTACAATGAACTTGTAATTTCCACTTCCTTTTAAATCAAGTAGGTATTCACCAAATTGTCTTTCAGAATCGTAAACGCCAATCACATTATTCTGTACAACATCTTCTATTGTAATCTTGGCCTTTTTGGATCCTTCTGCTTCGAAAGTTCCCTTGATCAAGGTCAAATCCAAAGGAACTCTGTCAATTCCAATTTTATAAACTACAACTTGAGAACTGTTTGTTTCACGATTGCTGGCAAACCAAGCTGTCTTTTCGGCCTTGTCTGAGATAAACAAGAAGTCGTCCCAAGGGGTATTAATGGCAAACTCCATGTTTTTGGGCTTAGTCCATGTGCCATCTCCGCGTCTGGTACTTTTAAAAATGTCGTAGCCACCCATACTATTATGGCCTTTTGATGCGAAGTATAATACGTCTCCATCCGGATGGATAAAAGGATAATCTTCGTCATATGGGGTATTTACGACCGAGCTTAGTTGGGTAGCTTTACTCCATTCGCCTGTAGGTAGTTTTTGGATTACGAATAGATCCTTGCCAGTTGCATTTTTTTCAGAATAGCTGCTGTAGTAAACATAGTCTGCATTTTGCTGGAAGTACATTAGAAATTTCGCATCACGTTTCTTATCCTCTTCAGACATAAAATCCTCAGGTTTCACCATGATCTTACCACCAAACTCACTTAAATCATAGTTTCGATAAAAGTCAGAGAGCGGAAGTGCCTCTCGTTGTACTACAGAAATGTCCGTGAAACTACTGACCAAGTCAATCCCACTTCGACATTGTTCTATGTAATGCGATACAAGTTGATTTTCCTTTTCCTTTTTGCTCGCCTCAGCTTGGTACTTTTCATATTCCTTGATTGCTTTTTCGAATCGATAGTTCAAATGCAATCCAAGTCCATAATAAAAGTGTGAAAGATTTGGAGCATTGGGCGTTTCAACCGCAAATTTCAAATACTTCAACGCTTGCTCCTTATCGTGACTTGTAAATAATTGACACGCACCAAATCTGAAATTGTACTCTGGGTCTTCAAGTTTTAGGGATAGTAGCTGGGAATATTTGTTGAAAGCGTCTTTATAATTTTCAGCCTCAAATAGTGCTTCAGCTTCCGTGCGAAGCTGTTCTTCAGTTTCCTGTGCTAGCATTGCCAATGGCAAAATGAACGCTAGGAGTAAGGTGGTTATGTAACGCCTTAATATCAAATTAGGGGAGAAGCTTGATTTAGGTAAAGATGCAAAACAACGGTTTAAAGTTGTTCCCATGAATTAGTCTTAAGACATGTGGAACGTTTGCAAAGATACGGGACTTTTCAATCGTCTTCACCTGCTTGTTTAATCAGATTTTTTAGGCAGATATTCGCCTTGCTTTCTTCTCTTCGAATGAGCCGCTCAATGTTCTTTTGATGGGTGATTAAAACCAATATGGCAATAAACATAGAAAACACGATCAAGCTTGGTACTGTTGTTTGATAGACCAAGACAATCACAAATGGAAAACTCAGGGCAGCGGTCATTGATCCAAGAGAAACATACTTAGTAATTGCGAAGATAACAAGGAACACTAGCAATGATATTAATGCGCCTTGTGGGTGAATCGCTAGCATGACTCCCAGAAGTGTAGCAATCCCCTTTCCTCCTCTAAACCCTGCGAAAATTGGGAAAATATGACCAATTACGGCTGAAATACCCAGGGCTAGTTGATAATTGACAAAAGCAGCGTTGCTTATTGGTTCTTCGACAAAAAAGAAGGTCAATTTTACCGCAACTAATCCCTTCAGACAATCAATGAGAAGCACGGGAATACCAGCTACCTTACCTAAGACCCTGAACGTGTTGGTCGCTCCAGCATTGCCGCTGCCATATTCTCGAACGTCCGTATTATAAAACACTTTTCCGACCCAGACAGCCGTAGGAATTGAACCTAATAGGTAGGCCAATAACAGTGATAAAATGATGGGTGGGGTTAGCATAAACGGGTTAGCAAAGTTAAAATTAACTGATAATCTCTTTTAGAATCGACTTAAGAACTCGTCTTTTCTTCGTTTACTTCCTACCATAAATGAGTATGGAGATTGACCTTTCTCTACCTTCATTTTTCTCTTATCCGTTTTTAATTCGGTCAATGTCGTATTAAATTCTTCCAAGCTTGAATATGCCGCCATAATATTCCTCGAATATTTGAAGTAATACCAGGTATCCTTATCCGCTTCCAGATATATGTTTACCTCTGGTATTCGACCTGTTACAATTTCAACTTTTCCATTGACCTTGATATTAACCTGTCTTTTACCAATGTTTCCGACTCCAATTTTTCCAACAGATTGGTAGCTTCTAGTTTCTGGATTCCACTTTAATTGTACATCGGTTAAGAACATGTTTTTTTCTAACTCAGAAGGAAATTTTTTGAATTGTCCTGTCAAGGTAATGATAGAGATTAGCTTATCTGCTTCATCTGTACCGATATACTCCCTAAGGCCACGTTGATAGGTTTCTCTTTCAAAATCAATCGGTTCACCCATCGCATTTTCAGCCATGGTTTTCCCCATATCATCAATCAGTTTGTTATCAAAGAAGAAATCCACCAACATCATGACATCCAAGTCAACTTTGCCGGTTTTCACATCATGTTTGATGTTTCCGACAGTCTGAATATCCATTTGGCCGGGATTAATTCCGAACCCGAGCTTACCTTCTGCATATGACTTACACTCTTCACTATTAAGGCTCAGATACTGACCGGGAAGCGATTGTTGTGTTAGCTTATTAATGTTTGATATACGATACTCCTTTGATTCATCATGGTATTGTAAATACCCATTTGCAGGTAGAATGTCAATATCCTTGGCTTGCAGTTTAGAGGAAATAAAGGAGGTATATAATGCTCCAGTATCTGGATCTAATACAATGGATGATGTCAAGAAGTTTTCGTCCTCATCCAAAGCCGATGATTCAATAGGAATTAATATGTCTTCGGGATCAATAGCCGATTTAAACTTGAACCATGCCATTGGGATGCTTGCCTCGCACTGATGTGTGATTCGAGTGTATCCAGCGAAGGTTAATTCCTTGTTGCTAGCGGCTAATGAAACCGAACCTTTATAGGCAAAGTGTGGACTTAACGTGAAACCTCTTTCGTCCGAAACCTCACCATTGGCGTATGTTTGATATGAGCTGTCAACTCCCACCGTTCTAAATCGTATTTGTTGCCTGTTACCGGCTTTATCTTTATAGATGTAAAGTCCTGTTCCTACATAATCACGCCTAGCAAATATGTCCACTGTAGCGCTGTCAATCTTGTGATATTTGGTGATAGCATTTGCAACAATCCGACAATCAGTCAAGGTCTTCATTTTTGCTTTTCTCTGAACAGTTATTAATCCACTATCAGGATAGATTAAGGCATCTGCAACCTGAATGAACTCAACTTCTTTCGCATCAATGACGTTGTCCTTCGAACTATATCGAGCCGCTGGTGAATAAAACTCTAATGAATCTTGATCTGGATGTACTGAGACAAATCGTGACCCCTCAAATTGCATCGCACCAGCCGCAGTGGCCTTGGTCGCTTTTCCTCCGGATAGTTCAATGGCCTCTTGGTCCATATACCAAGTAAATCTATCCATGAAGGCAACATACAGATTGATCGGGAATTCCATCATAGATGTTCCATCATTGGATATGAAGTCACCCTTTCGAGTTGTGAAGTCAATCTTAGCTTGAACGTTGTTTGTCTTGAACTGAAATTCCTCAAATGTTGAAACAGTTGATTTTAAACGAAAGTCGGCTGTGTCACTTTCAAAATTGGAAAAGTTGAATCTAAATTCATCTGATTCTAATTCAGCTTGCTCGAATGCAAATAACCCAGCACCTGTCAAGTTTTCAGGAGTTAGGTCTAGGCTTCCTGTCATGGTAGATCCATCATACATTACAAATGGATTTTTGGTTGATTCAGAATGAAGAACGTTGTCATAAGGCTTCCAATCTTGTTTGATTTCAGTACCCGTGGTAGGTGGATACTCCACTCCCCCCATTTGCTCCTCAATAATGAAACTGGTAGCAATGGTGGTCATCTGCTCAGGTAAAAAGAGAAAATCTTCTGATTTGGAAGTGCTTGTTAGATATTTGAGTTTACCATCACCCCGAAGTCCCTCGTGACTCATTTTAATGGTTTGATAATACTTGCCTTTACCGCGATAGATATCAAATCCTTCCTTTGGAGTTTCTCGAATGAAACCTAACGAATAATCCTCTTGAAGTGTCAGGTTTTCTCTAAACTCAGGAAAGATATCAGCACTTGTAAATGATCCCTCGAACTTAACTCGATCATTACCGAAATTATCCAGACTATCAAAAACAAATGGGTCTAATTCAAAATAGAAGTTTTCTCTTTTGTATGCCTTGTTTTGAATCGCACCTCGCTCATAAAACACTTTGGACTTTTCTTTACTCGTGAAAATTGGATACTCTTTTAGACTCTCAAGTCCACTTTTGTTATCAGGCCTATCAATTTCTAGGGTTCCGTTTACGCCTTCAATAACAGTTTTAACTTTCTTCATTATTGGTCGGCCTCCAGAAGTTTTTCGATCGGTTTCAACGCTTAAGCGAACCGAATCTACGTTCGGCATCTCTAGCTTAAAATCGTCATACAGGAAATTGTAATTACTTCCAAAGAATTCAAGTTTACCGGCTTGTACAACCCCAGAAAAATCAAAATCTCTGTTTTTCTTCATGGTGACTGTACCACCACGTGGGTATAGAACCACATTGTGGGAATCAGATAGAATAATATTATCGATACCATTTATTTTCAATGTGAATACCTCATCTATGAGATCCATACTTGCATTTTCCATACGTCCAATATCCGAGGCGATTTGAATGACATCATAATCCTCATTTTCTGATTTTGCGGCTATGTAGTGATACATTCTGGGCGTTGACTTCGCCTTTCCCGTGCGAGGATCATATTTTACCAGCCCCATACTGGTGTAATTTAAAAGCATAACCATTGCATCTGTTTTATCAGATCGAATGCATTTTGCCACTTCGTAGTCATAGATCACCTCAGATCCCATGGAGGTGAAGCAGTTTTTAATTAACACCAATGGATGATCCATGGCAAGACCTTGCATTTGATCAAAACGATTTTCTCGGAAATAGTAATCGGATTCAAACAAGGCTCGGTTATCCGATGAGTTTGGAATGGTTGAAAAAACAACCTTGGGTTGGTCGATGTTCCATGTTACCAATTCAGAATAGATATCAATGGCGTGATAGCTATCAAAATATGGGGCTTTTTGAAGTCCTTCGTCAGATTTGAAGAGACTTACATTTCGTTCAGCACGAAAAAACTTAAAATCAACCCCAGGGTGTGTAATGGAATCTTCGTGAAGCAAGAATTTAACACCTGCATCGGTTGATGTGATTTTGTCCTCTTTGATACTGAAGCTAAGCGAATAGACCTCTAAAAATGGTTTATCATTCAAGTAAAAAATCAAGTATGCTGGTGCCTCATCTGTACCACTTGCTAAGAATCGGGACCCCTTTTGAGTAAATCCGCCCTCATAATCTACACCCTTGTCTATATTAGCGATACGCAGTCGCTGACTATAACTTTGAAAGGAAGGAAAGGAGGCTCGATCTTCATTGGCGACTGCCTGTACTTTATCTTGAAGTCTTCCTTTTAATGGCGTGTCAAAATAATCGGTGTTATAGAATGTGACCGAATCAGCATCATAGTTTGAGTACTTCAGTCTTACTTCATAGTCATTGATGATTGCGTAAACTTTATTTGGATCGAGACCGGCACGTTCCCATGTTACTGTACCATTCTTGCCAATCCACTCACCTTCAATCGGATTCAAAACTCCACTTGTTCCAATTATTGTTGCGCTAGTACCTTTAGCACTGCAGGTGAGATCAATATTCGTAAACGTAAGTATTGGGCTTTCCCCATCAGTAGAGAATTGGTGGTTTTTTGCGCTCGTGCTCCATTCCACAGATCCCGTGGAAAAGACAATGTTTTCTGCATAGAACCTTGAACTAAAACCCATATAATCGCCAAAGTCTTTTCGGGCAGTTCTTGATGCTATCACGAAGTTCACAGTTTTATGCCATTCCGCAAATTCTGCTTGTTCAATTCCAGATTCAGTAACTATGACGATAGTTTTGATATAGTCTCTTATATCAGGTATCATTTTAAGGCGATTATTGAGCAGCTCATTACTACTCGTGAAAATCGTTTGCTTTTGGCTGGCACTGAACGATCCCAATTCTGTCCACATTTCAGTGAACTTTTCGATCAAGTCCTTATGGACTTTTTTTGCATCACCAACCGATTTGTCAACTATTTGTTGTTCCAATTCAAGTAAGAATTGGTCTTCGCTTGAAAATTCTTTAAACGTCTGTGCTTCGGCTATAAAAGAACCAAGACAAACACTTAGAGTAAATATGATTAGTTTTTTCATTCTGGTTTTGTTGCGACAATAATGGCCCAATCCTCTTTAGATGAGGTCTTATTAATACTCAGATTGTGGCGGATCAATTCACTTGATAAAGGATTCACGTCCGAAACTAAGAAACCTGAACAGATCAGTTTACATCCGGGCTCCATATACTTTATGAAATGTGGTAGGCATTCCTGTATCACGTTGCGGTTGATATTTGCGAGAATATATTGGTACTCGTTATCATCTATTTTTTCAATGCCTCCGGTAAGAATTTCAAATGAATTAACATTATTCAAATTTAGATTGTCTCTTGCCGCATCAGCTGCATGTGGATCAATTTCGATGCCTATTCCGGAGGCGCCTCTTTGCGCAGCATAAATGGCTAAAACACCGCTTCCACATCCAAAGTCTAAGACCTTTTTACTCTCTAGACTACATGCAAATAATTCCTCTAGAACTTGAGTAGTGGTGGGGTGGTGGCCAGTGCCGAAACTCATGTTTGGTTCCAAAGTTATGTAATGTCGAAAACCCTGAGGAATTTCGTGAAAACTGGCGCCAATAAACAATTCATCACCCAACTGTACGGGCGGATAATTTGATTCCCAAACCGCATTCCAGTTGGCGTGTTCAACTAACCTCGTTTCGATAGATTTAATCTGGTCAATATATGCATCGGTAATTGCTGAAATGCTGTCTGCATTGTAATTTGGTTCTTGCACATAACCTCTCAATATAGTCTTATCCGAATCGAAACTTTCAAATGGTAGTTCCATTAATTCGGCCTCTAAGATTTCGACAAATTCAATTTGATTCAGCTCAATAGAGATTTCCAGATAATTCACGTGTGAAAACTTTAGGTCAGCAATGTATCAAATGTAGAGATTGACTGCGGTTACAATTTTAGTTTGAATAGGATCTTTCCAGAAGTGTTAATTTTCGTATAGCCCATGATTGATACTCGAATTGAATTAGCTTTGATTTATAATTATTTGAATAATCAATCATGAAAACATATTTATCTAAGGCTGCTTTGATTCTTGGAATGTTGATGCTTTTCCTATTTAATTCTAAAACTGGCAAGGCTCAAGAAGTCTTGATAATTTGGGATAACTCCGCAACGTTCGCTTCAACTCTGGATCTAAAGTCGTCACTTGAGAACGCTGGTATGAATGTAACTATGAGTACGGTGAGTGAGTCAAGTTGGAACAATACCAATCCATCTCTTACTGGATTTGATGTAGTTATTCGGTTGAATGGAACAACTTATTCAACGGAAATTCCTACCGCAGGTCAACAAGCATTGGTCGATTTCGTGGAAAACAATAATGGTGCATATGTTCAATTCGAATGGGATGCCTATCAGTTTAATAATGGTCAGATGCAGGATATGGAGGATCTAATACTTTTTGAACGAACGAGTGGTACAACGGCCGCACCGACCCTTACAGAGGTTTCTTCCCAGTCAAATCATCCAGTATTGGCCAATGTGCCATCGTCATTTACACTACCAAATACTGGATATAATGATGGTAGCCTTCGGGTGTTCTCTAACGATCCATCGGTATTATTGATGACAGATAACAGCGGAAATGATGCACTTGCCATTAGAGAATTCGGTTCAGGTTGCATACTAGGATTTCATAACGCTGGAAATTATAGTAACCTCACTACCCTGTCAGACACTAACTTGCAACAGTTAATTATCGATTTTATAGGACACTGCGGATATTGTGGAGTCGATGTTGCTGCTTCTTCTACTGGCGTGAGTTGCTATGGTGATAGCGATGGTGTTGCAAGTGTTTCAGTATCAGGCGGAGTCCCACCCTATGAGTATGAATGGAATACGACTTCGACCGACACAATGATCACATCATTAACCGCGGGTAATTACACGGTTACAGTTACAGACTCTGCAGGTTGCGTGACGGTAAAGCAAATTACTGTGGAGTCCCCAACTGCAATTGAAACTTCGGTTCAGATAAATAACAGCGTATCATGTTTTGGATTGACTAATGGATCAGCAGTTGCAATTGTAACTGGCGGCACGGCTCCTTTCTCATATGCTTGGAATAATGGCGAAACAGCAGATACTGCATTTGCATTACCTCAAGGAAATGCAATCGTGACTGTCACAGATTCAAATGGTTGTCAGTTTTTAGATACAGCGGTTATAGTAAGTCCAGATGAAATAATTCTAACTTATAATATTACTCCCGTAGAGTGCGATGGTGATGAAGATGGAGCGGCATCAGTTGCTGCAACAGGGGGTATACCTCCTTACTCTTATACATGGTCAACTGGAAATACATCAACGAGCATTAGCAATAAGGTTAACGGGGTTTATATTTTATCGATTACGGATAATGCCGGTTGTGAGAAGGAAGACAGCGTAGTGATTTATCCTTTATATCCTTCACCTGAAGTTGATTTAGGAGAAGACTTGGATATTTGCATTGATTGGCCAGTTAAAATTAGTGCTGGTAGTAATGGTGCGAGTTACAATTGGTCCACTGGACAGTTTTTGAATTTTATTACCGTAGCAACTGCTGGAACTTATTGGGTGGAAGTAACCAATGATTCAGGCTGTGTTGGAACGGATACAATCCTGGTTGAAACTCACACATGCCTGGGAATCAAGGAGGTTTCAGGAGACGAAGGTTTTGTTGTTTACCCGAACCCTACAACGGGTATGATTCATATCGAAGCAAGTATTGAACTAGGAGATGCCGTATATAAGGTTTATGATGTGTCTGGAAAGGTTGCTATGACAGGTAGATTTCAAAAATCGAAACATTCAAACGAAGCGTATCTTGATTTAACATCCTTACAATCTGGGAACTATATCATTGAGATTCTTTCCGAAAATCAATCTATCCACCAATCAGTTGTGGTGGAGTAAAATATCGTATATCTATTGATATTAGCCCTGATCTATTGATCGGGGCTTTTTTTATCTACCTACCTGGTCGTACATCAACAAACTTCTCTAGTTCGGTCCAAAAACTTGGATATGATTTAGCCACTACCATCGGATCGCGTATTACAATTTCAGGATAACACATGCTGAGTGCAGCGATGGACATGACCATGCGGTGGTCGCTGTGAGCATCAAATATTTCGCATTCGCTTTGTAATTCATTTCCATCGATCATCAAGGAATTACTTGTGGCCATAGATTTGATTCCAGCCTTGGCCAATTCTTTCTCAAGTGCACTGATTCTATCGGATTCTTTCAACCTTAGGTTGTCTAATCCTTTAAGAAGGAAAGGTATTTTCAACCCTGCGGCAGTTACTGCGGCAGGTTGAACCAAATCAGGATGGTTTCTAAAATTCCATTCTGATTTAGTCTCAATGATTTTCTCCCGCTCTATCAATAAACCTTTTTCGGTGAATTGACTTATTACACCAAAGTTTTTAAAAACTTCAATGGTCGCTGAGTCTCCTTGAATACTATCTTCTTTCAGCCCTTTGAGTAGAAGTTTTGCATTGCGAGACAACGCGGCAAATGACATCCAAAATGAAGCCGCACTCCAATCATACTCAATGGTGTAGCTTTTTGAACGATAACGGCCCGATTGAACGATGACGCTGTTTTTTTCGAACGATACTTGTGCACCACACTCTTCCATTAATGATTTGGTCATTAAAATGTAGGGTCGTGAAAGTGGGTCTCCTTGAATTTCAATCTTCAGTGGCCGCGGCAGTGTAGGAGCGATCAGCATGAGTGCGGTAATGAATTGGCTACTTACGTTGCCGGCAACTTTCACTATACCGCCTTTAAGCCTTCGCCCCTCTATATGCAGCGGTGGGTATCCCTCCTTTTCGAGGTAGGTGATATTTGCTCCCAGTTCTCTTAACGCATCGACCAAAATGGAAATGGGCCGTTGCTTCATTCTGTCCGAACCAGTGATTACTTTTTCTCCAGGGCGCGAAGCATAAAAGGCGGTCAAAAAACGCATGGCCGTTCCAGCAGGACCAACATCCGTTATTATATCGTTTCTTTCTAGTGCCTTTGCCATAATGACGGTGTCATCGGCTCGACTGAGGTTTTCGATTTTAAAGGGTGTTTGGGCAAGAGCCTGAATAATTAGGACTCGATTGCTAATACTTTTCGAGGCAGGTAAATTAATTTGACCTTTTAATGTTTTAGTTTTTGCCCGAAGTATAAACCTCATTGTTTGAAGGCGTTTAATCCGAGCCCAAGTCCTTCTTTAATGATTTCTATATCACAATGTACTCCAACGTGTGAAGAGCCAATTGCCTTGAGTAACGAAAAAGTAATTTGTCCCCCTGTGTTTTTCTTGTCTTGTCGCATCAAAGCGATGCATTGGTCAATATCGAAAGGTAAAACGTTAAGTTCTTTGTATTGATCTTCTAGATAAGTCTGAATCATGGCCAGTTCAGCATCCGATATCATGTTGAGCTTATTCGAAATCCAGGTTTCAATCCACATTCCAATAACGATTGCTTCGCCATGCAATAGTTTCACATTTGTATCGCTTGCCAATGCTTCTATAGCATGGCCAATGGTGTGACCAAAGTTGAGAGATTGCCGAATGCCTTTATCCTCAAAATCCTGTTTTACTATTTCGATCTTGCAATTCATTGAGCGCTGAATAATGTTTGTGTCTATCCAAGGTTCATTACTTAGGCTCAAATCAGTCCATAGAATATAATCAGATATCAGTGCATGCTTAATCGTTTCCGCAAAACCACTCATCACGTATCGATGATTTAAGGTGTCAAGAAATTCGGTATTCAGATAAATTATCTCTGGCAGGTGAAAGGATCCAATTTGATTCTTTACGCCACTGAAGTTTACTCCCGTCTTACCGCCAACGGCAGCATCGCACATCGCTAAATTCGTGGTAGGAATATAGATGGTTTTAATTCCTCGTTTAAAGCCGCTGGCCGCATATCCGCCTAAATCACAAACCACACCGCCACCAAGGCAAATAAGAATCGCTTCTCTATCGATACCTTGATCCATCATTTTTTGCCACACGGACTCCACCACCGCCATGTTTTTTGAACCTTCACCCGGTTCAATAACTATTTTGAAATAGTCATATGCTTGCGGGCACGATTTCAGAAAAACTGGAAGGCAATAGAGTTCAGTATTCTTATCCATTAAGAGCACATTTCGACTCTTACTCAAACTGGAAATACCAGTATTTAATTCCTCAGTTGTCGATATGATTTTACTGCTATTCATCACATGAACAATCTGTTGGATGTTGAAGGTCTCGCAATAGGATTAATTTTCTTGGAGATTTTTTATCCCATTCAATTTGTGCTTCGATGTGGTGTTCATCTGTTTTTAGAGTGATTAAATATCGATATGGATCGCCACCTGGATTCAGGCTTTTAGTTTTTGAATCGAGCCATAATGTGGCCATTAATTTATCAGTAAGACCAACACAACTTTTGTAGCACGCAAGCTTTTCACTTTTCTGAAAAACTTCATCACCTCTAATGTCTTCAAGAATCCGTTGTTCCGGGGTCCAGATATCAAGGTTGCGATCTTCGCCATTCGAGAATATTACATACACAGCTATAAGGCCTAATCCAAAACCTGTGAAGTAAACTCTTAATCTTCTTAGCATATTAGTCGTTCGATACGTTTAATGTATTCCAGAGGGTATCCTTTAGTTGCTCTAAATTGTCATTTGTAATGGACGAAATGAACATATGAGGAAGTCCTTTTGGAAAGGTTCCAACTATTAAGTCCATTAGCTCCTTGTCAAGCATGTCTGATTTTGAAATCACAACGATTTGATCTTTGTGCATCATCTCCGGATTATACTTTTCAAGTTCAGACATCAAAATATTGTATTCGGCTAAATGATCCTGGCTGTCTGCAGGAATCATAAAAAGCAAAACAGAATTTCGTTCAATGTGTCTTAAGAATACGTGACCTAATCCTTTTCCTTCGCTGGCTCCTTCAATAATTCCTGGAATATCGGCTACAATAAATGATCGATGGTCGCGATAAGGAACGATTCCCAAATTTGGTGTGAGCGTGGTGAATGCGTAGTCTGCAATTTCAGGCTTGGCAGCTGTTATGGAACTTAAAAGCGTGGATTTCCCAGCATTAGGAAAGCCAACAAGTCCCACATCGGCTAGAACTTTTAGTTCTAAAATGAACCAATCCTCGATACCTTCAATACCCGGTTGGGCATACCTTGGTGTTTGCTGGGTAGAATTTTTAAAATGCCAGTTTCCTAAACCACCCATGCCGCCTTCAGCAATAATGCGTTGTTCGCCTGGTTCGGTAAGCTCAAATAGTTGCTCTCTGGTTTCTGCATTTCTAACAACGGTTCCAAGAGGAACTTTTAGGATAATGTCATCTCCGCTTTTTCCTGTAGCACACTGTTTCCCACCTGGTTTTCCATGCTTGGCTTTGATGTGCTTTTTGTATTTGAGATGTAAGAGTGTCCAAAGCTGCTTATCGGCTTCGAGGATAATATGACCGCCTCTTCCACCATCACCACCATCAGGCCCCCCCATGGAAACAAACTTTTCTCTTCTAAAATGGACTGCACCGGCACCACCATTGCCACTCGCGCAGAAAACCTTGACATAGTCAACGAAGTTGGATGATTGTTCTTTTCGATTTTTTGACATAGTCTGGCTTAGGTGTAATTGTGCTTAAGCCTTCTCCTGCACCGCGGAGCACAATCGATCAAAAATGTCGCTGATACTTCCCACGCCATTAATGCCGACATATTTGCCTTGCTTTTTATAAAAATCTGCAACGGGAGCAGTTTGCGCGTTATATACATCAATGCGGTTCTGAATGATTGCAGGATCAGCATCATCCGGCCGACCACTGTCTAGAGCTCGATTTTTTAATCTATCACGCAGCTCGTTTTCCTCTACTTCTAAGGCAAGCGCCATCGATATAGATGTATTCTTCGATTTCAGGAATGCATCAAGAGCAACTGCCTGGGCCTCTGTTCTTGGAAATCCATCATAAATTACTCCGGCAGCATCTGGATATTTTGAAACTTCACTCTCGAGAATTTTGATTGTAATTTCATCTGGAACAAGATTTCCTTGATCTGAATAGCTCTTTGCCAGTTTTGCCAAGTCTGATTCTGGGTTGAGTCCTCTGAAAACATCACCAGTAGAAATATGTATGAGGCCAAACTTATCCTTTAATTTGGCACTTTGAGTTCCTTTCCCAGCTCCTGGAGGTCCAAAAATTACTATGTTAATCATTCGATTCGTTGAAGATAAATACTTCGGGGATGTTTCGTCCATAACCATCATAATCAAGTCCGTATCCTAGCAAGAATTTGTTTTCGACATCGAAGCAAACATAGTCAATAGGATAGGAGTGCAAGTAAGCCTCCTTTTTAAATAATAGAGTACATACACTTACACTTTTAGGTTCATAGCGATTCAAAAAATTAGTAAGTGCGTCAAGCGTATTTCCAGTGTCAATAATATCTTCCACTATTATCACATCTCTACCTGCGATAGGAAGTTTTCCAGCTTCATGGAATTTTACTACACCTGTGGTTTCCATTCCTTCGTATGAGGCGGCTTTAACGAATCCAATTTCGCAGGATGCACTAAATTCTTTCATTAAATCAGACATGAACATGAAAGAACCGTTTAAAACGCCAAGAAAAAAAGGTTTCTTGTCTGAGTAAGACTCCATCAATTCTTTCGCAACCCTGTCTACTTGAACTGATATTTCAGCTCGACTTAGATAGGATCTAAACTGCTTGTCTTTTACTTCAATCATGAACCAAAATGAGATTGGCAAATGTAGTATTTGGCAGATGGACAATATTATGGATTTATGAACAAAGACTTGGTTCTCGTGGGTGCAAGAATATCTTCGCACTATGAAAGTTGGAATAATTGGTGGCGGACAATTAGGGCGCATGTTCATTCAGAATGGATTAAACTATGGATTGGAGTTTCATGTGCTTGATCCAGATCCTGAGGCCCCTTGTAGCCAGATTGCGCACAAGTTTGTATGCGCAGATAGAAATGATGAAGAGGCTGTGTATCAATTAGGAAAAGGGTGCGATGTTGTCACTATCGAAATTGAAAACGTTTCGATTTCTGGCTTAAAGCGATTGCGTGATGAGGGAATTTCCGTCTTTCCTCAACCTGAAGTTTTAGAGGTTATTCGAGACAAAGGAGTTCAAAAAGAGTTTTACCGAGCTAATAATTTACCTACTGCTGATTTTGCATTGGTTGAATCAAAAGCAGATATTTCAAATCACGAGAGCTTGCTCCCAGTAATGCAGAAGATGCGAGTAGGGGGGTATGATGGCAAAGGTGTTACTCCATTGAAATCAATGGATGATTTGGATACCGCATTCGATGCTCCCTCCGTATTGGAGAAGTGGGTGCCCAATGCGCTGGAAATATCTGTCCTTGTATCTAGAAATTCTAAAGGTGAAGTGAAATCTTTTCCAGTGGTTGAATTGGTGTTTAACCCGGAAGCAAATCTGGTGGATTATTTGGTAAGTCCAGCAAGAATAGATGTTGGATTGGAATCAAAAGCCCGCGAGATATCGGAAAACCTTATTCAAAAATTGAACATGGTAGGATTGCTTGCTGTTGAGATGTTTGTGACAGCCGATGGCGAGGTTTTAATCAATGAAATGGCTCCACGACCACACAATAGCGGTCATCATACGATTGAGGCTTGTTTTACCAGTCAATACGATCAACATTTACGTTCAATTATGAATTGGCCTCTGGGTTCAACCGTTTTAAGAAGTGCGGCCGCGATGATTAATTTGCTGGGGGAAAAAGGACACGATGGTCCTGTGCACTATGCTGGATTAGAAGATGCTATTGAGGAGACGGGTGTTTTCCCTCACATGTACGGCAAGGCACTCACCAAGCCATTCCGAAAGATGGGTCATGTAACGGTGTTAGATAATAACACAAATGACGCGTTATATAAGGCTCAGCGGGTAAAAGAAATGATCAAGGTGGTAAGCTCTTCAACAACTGCTCTCTAATGTTCATTTCCCTTAATTTAGCCGCATGGCAATGAATCCCCTAGTAGGCATTATAATGGGTAGCAAAAGTGACTTACCCGTGATGCAAGCAGCAATAGATGTAATGAACGAATTCGGTATCAGCTACGAGGTTGATATTGTTTCGGCACACAGAACTCCGGAGAAAATGATGGCTTATGGCCAGTCTGCGCATGAGCGAGGATTAAAAGTAATTGTGGCAGGTGCGGGCGGTGCCGCTCACCTTCCGGGAATGGTTGCATCGATTACTCCACTTCCTGTAATTGGAGTTCCTGTTAAATCTTCAAACTCAATCGATGGTTGGGACTCCGTGCTATCTATACTGCAAATGCCTGGTGGTGTTCCAGTCGCTACAGTCGCTTTGAACGGATCAAAAAATGCTGGATTGTTGGCCATTCAAATCATTGCAAGTTCAAATCCTGAGCTTCTTCAAAAAATGATGGATTATAAGCAAGGCTTGAAATCCAAAGTGGCTGAAATGTCCAATGCGGTTAAGCGACTTTGAACAACTTGAGTCGTCAATTTTCGTCTTATTATTATGCTCAGTAGTATTCGGTTTTATTTTTCTATCTTAAGTGGATTACTGGCCTTTAATCCATCAGTTGTCGCGCAATTGAATATAGTAAGCGCTCAGCAATCAAGTAATTGGGCAGATTACTACGTTCAAGAGGTATTGCTTGGAACAGGAGTAACGGCCTTTAATGTGACATTTTCTGGTTGTGATACAACAGGAGGGAACGAGGGATTGGATTCATTGCAAATAGGAGAATTTACCTCGACTAATACCTTAGTTGATATTCCATATGGTCTGATGCTTCATACAGGTTCAGTGGAGAATTTTAGTGGAGGGGCGAATTTTGGCGATGGTGTGTCGGATATTGATCTGGACTCCTTGTTACCTGGCTTTACAATGAACAATGCCGCAATTCTAGAATTTGACTTTGTCCCGCAGGGAGATACGGTTAGATTCAACTATGTGTTTGGGAGTTTAGAGTATCCTACTTATGTGTGTTCCCCTTTTAATGATGTATTTGGGTTTTTCCTGAGCGGTCCAGGTATCAATGGAAACTTTGAAAACAACGGGGAGAATATCGCGCTGGTTCCGGGTACGAACATACCTGTTTCCATTAACACGATTAATGATGTGGCTGGCGGATCCTCATGCACTCAACCCTGTCCGTGCAATTCTCAGTATTATGTGAATAATAATGGATTTGCGAACGACACGAATGTTCGGTTTACAGGGATGACTGTCACATTGGAGGCTAAGCATTGGGTTAACTGTGGTGATACTTATCATATCAAGTTGGCGATTGCCGATGCGGGTGATGGAGTGTTAAATAGTGGAGTTTTTCTCGAAGGAGGTAGTTTCACCTCAAACCTAATTGAAGTAAATATCGCATCGGTGAATGGGGATAGCACTATTAATGAAGGCTGTGGTTCTGCTGAAATTCTGTTTACTCGAGGTGATACGACAGGTACTTCCATAACATATATCCAATTTCTTGGAACCGCTACGAACGGAG
This sequence comes from uncultured Flavobacteriales bacterium, assembly GCA_943788775.1. Taxonomy (GTDB): domain Bacteria; phylum Bacteroidota; class Bacteroidia; order Flavobacteriales_G; family Salibacteraceae; genus SHAN690. The sequence continues at coordinate 247,159 of CALSRO010000001.1, forward strand.
TGGATTGCGATACAATACCAGATACAATCATTTTATTGCCTGGTGTTTTCGATACCACAATCGTTATTTCACCCTATTTTGATAATATAGTTGAAGGGGTGGAGGTGCTGATTATTCAAGCCATAAGCGTCACTCTTTGCAATGACACCTTTATCAGCGAAGGCCGTTTATATTTTCATGATATACCCGATCTAAATCTCCTAACTACTGACGATACAACCTTTGATTGTCCAGTGGATTCTTTGACAATTTCTTCTGTTGTAACTGGCGGAGGTCCTCCACCATACGCATATATGTGGAATACGGGGGATACGGGAAGCACCATCACAGTGCCAATCTCATCAGGTTTTGGAGTCGACACTTTTGCCGTGGAAGTTTGGGATAGTTGTGCCCTTTTCTCGAATGTGGATACTGTTTTTGTGACCCGCAATTATCAGGATGATCCAATTGCCGATATTATTAACGACACCACAGTGAATTGTGTTGGAGATTCTCTCGAATTGTTGGCTAATGTCATCCATGGAAACTCTCCGTTCACTTATTCTTGGTCCACTGGAGATACGGTTGAATCGACAATAGTTGTGGTGACTGGACAGCAACAACTCACTGTGACCATAACGGACATTTGCGGTCGAGTATCAGTTGATACGGCCCTTGTTAGTGTTAAATCTGCCGAGGACTTTATCGTATTAGTGCCTGATTCATTAATATATTGTGCTGGTTCACCCTTTAGTTTTAACGTTAAAGCAGTTGGGTCCGCAGGTCCTTACTCCTATGCATGGACGGAGTCTAATCCAATATTTGGGGATACAAATGGATTATCTATCACCGTGAATCAAGACACCACGATGTGGGTGTGGGCGCGCGATATTTGCGGCAGATTAACCAGTGCTTCGTTTTTTATAGATGCTATTGTGACCGAACCACTGACTTCCTCGTTGATTGATCAAGAAGGTGAATGCTCTGGGGATGAGTTTGAATTCGACCCAATGGTTTCAGGTGGATTACCCCCTTATTCGTTTCAATGGTCGAGTAATGACTCTGATTCCGTTGTTTTATTGCCAATAAACATTACTCAGAATGTGTCGGTCACTATTACTGACGTTTGCGGAAATGTAACATTCGATAATTCGTTGGTCACAATTGCAAAGCTGGAACCCATGTCGATAAGCGTGTCAGGTGATAATGAATTGTGTTTCGGAGCTGAGTACATAATGTCACTCTTAGCTTATGGAGGTGCGGGTGATTATCAATTTGAATGGACATATGAGGAGGATCCGATTCTTGGTGAAAACTTCGTTCAATTATCAGATGGTGAATACCGAATTGTAAGTTTTAAAAACAACAGCCATTATTTTAAAGCAATAGATAAATGTGGGAATACAATTCAGGATACGGTCAGCATTCAGGTTAAACATTGTTTGGAAATTCCTAATGTGGTGACTCCAAATGGTGACGGCATCAATGATGCATTCTATATTGGGAATGTGCTGAATTTTCCAGATGCACGATTGACGGTTTACAATAGATGGGGCATAAAAGTATTTGATTCTAAACCTTACTTGAATGAGTGGGTTCCTATAGATCTATCTGCTGGAGTGTACTACTATATTCTTACATCTGAATACTTCCCACAGCTGCGTGGTGATATCACTATTCTCAAGGAGTAAAGTCACTCACATTTAGAAGTGGTTCTGTAACATTCTCGAGCTCTACCTTTTGACTATTCGAGCTAATGATAACTGTCTTATTTTCTTTCTGTTCCTCCAAGCATCGATTGAACCACTCACTCCATTTGGAGTCAAGATTGGCACAGGGCTCATCTAACAATAAAAGCGAACAATTGGAATGAATGGCAAGGGCCAATGCCAGTCTTTGCCGCATTCCAGAACTCAATTTAGACAGAGTCTTATTCCGATGATTATACAATTGAATCGAATCGATTAAATCTTTTGGATGGGTGGATGCAACCAATTGCTTATGGTTGCTGTGATTGAGAACAGCTTCCTCTACAGTGAGTTCTGTCGGTAACGACATATAGGGCGCTGCCATAGATAAAGATTTATAAACATCTTCAACCAGCACCTCATTGGTCGAGCGAAAGTCAATAGTACCTTCAGTTGGGGTTACAAAACCACTTATGATTTGCAGGAGTGTTGATTTGCCGCTGCCATTAAATCCGATGAGTCCATAGACGTTATTCGGTTTAAACGTGGCATTAATTTCTCGAAAGATCCAGTCGGCATCGTAGCGTTTACCTATGTTCTCGAGGGTGATTTCCATCAGACATTTTTACCCCGCATAATTCCCTTTTCAGAGCCCTTGATAAAATGTAGTATTTCGCTAATGGTATCGCTCTGAGGCATATTGTTCTCAATGTCACTTACCCCTTTTGCTGTGGTGTCGTTCATCACGTAAAGTAGTCGATAAGCATCTTCAATCTCTTTAATGGTCTGGTCTGCCATTCCCCTTCTCTTCAACCCAATACTATTTACCCCAACATAACTTAGAGGCTCCCGAGCGGCCTTGATATACGGAGGGACATTCTTTCGAACTAGAGATCCACCAGCTATGAAGCTGTGCTTGCCTATTGTGACAAATTGTTGAACAGCAACGAGTCCTTCTAAAATGGCGTGATCTTCTATGGTAATGTGTCCCGCAAGGTTCACACAGTTTGCCAAAATGATATTATTGCCTAATTCGCAATCATGCGCAACGTGAACATAGGCCATCAATAAACAATTACTACCAACTTTAGTGGTCATGCGATCAACTGTACCTTTATTTATTGTCACACATTCACGTATGACCGTGTTATCGCCAATTACCGTAGTTGTTACTTCACCTGCGTATTTTAAATCTTGAGGTACTGCTGATATAACTGCCCCTGGAAATATTTTGCAATTCTTGCCAATCCGAGCACCATCCATAATGGTCACGTTCGGTCCAATCCACGTTCCATCGCCAATTTCTACATCCTCATAAATGGTCGAAAAGGGTTCTATGGTAACGTTCGATCCAATTTTGGCCTTAGGATGAATGTTCGCTCGCAACTCGCTCATCGTTTCTCACTTTAATAATTTGCGCCATCAATTCCCCTTCAGATACGAGTTGATTTCTGACATAAGCTTCGCCTCGCATGTTTACGAGCCCTCTTCTAACAGGACCCAGCAATGAAAGTTTAAACACTAAAGTGTCTCCAGGCACAACCTTCCTCTTAAACTTAACCTTATCGATTTTTACGAATAGAGTTTCATAATTCCAAGGATCTTCAATCTGGCTCATGGTTAATATACCTCCTGTTTGTGCCATTGCCTCCACTTGCAACACACCAGGCATCACTGGATTTCCTGGGAAATGCCCTTGAAAGAATTCTTCATTCATGGTGACATTTTTCACCCCAACAACATAGTCCTTACCCATTTCAATGATCTTATCGACCAATAAAAATGGGTATCGATGCGGAAGCATATCACTGATTTCGGTAATACCGTAAATAGCATCCGCGTATAAGTCAAATTGAGGAGCACTTTTTTGCTCTTTCTTAATAAGGTCTTTTAGAATTTTGGCAAATGCCACATTGGTCGTGTGACCGGGTCTAGCAGCCAAAATATGGCCTTGTATAGGCTTTCCAACCAATGCTAAATCACCAACAATATCAAGTAGTTTGTGGCGTGCAGGTTCGTTTTGGAAGTGTAATTTGACATTATTCAAAATTCCTATTCCAACGGATTGCAATGCCTCACGTTCACGATTGAATGCTGCTGCCAACCTTTCTATTTCTTCGTCTGTAAAGTCAAGTGTGTCAACCATTACAATGGCATTGTCAACATCTCCGCCCTTCACAAGACCAGCGTTCACCAGTTGCATTAACTCACGCAGAAATACAAATGTTCTGCAACGACTAATTTCATCTTTAAACTCACCCAACTTGTACATGCTGGCATGCTGAGTTCCTAGTAATGGAGATCGATAATCGACCATTACAGTAATTCGATAATCGGGAGATGGCACGGCCAGCATCTCTACTTCACGCTCGGGGTCCTCAAATGTGATGTTCTCTTTGAGAACGAAAAAATCCTTGTCGGCCTTTTGTTCCTCAATTCCAACTGCTTCAATTGCCTCTACAAAATGTTTAGCACTACCATCTAAAATGGGCACCTCTGGACCATCCATTTCGATTAAGGCATTGTCTATACCCAATCCGTACAATGCTGCCAGAATATGTTCTGTGGTATGCACCTCCATTTTGTCATTTCCGAGCGTAGTTCCTCTTCTGGTATGAATGACATTGTCTGCATCTGCTTTTATTTCTGGTTGCCCTTCAATGTCGACTCGCTTGAATCGATACCAATGGTCGATTCCAGCAGGATGTACTGTCAACTTGGTTATTTTACCTGTATGCAAACCAACACCCTCAATCGTAAATGAGGTTTTTAGGGTCTTTTGCTTTTCAGCCATTTTCTTCAGTTTTCAGATTAGCGCTAAGGGCATTCACCTTGTCTGCAATTTCATCTAGTCGTCTGAAATGAACATAGGACTTTTTGAAATCTCTGATCGGTAGGGCAGGAGAACCCTGAACGATCATACCCTTTTCGGTTATATTATTTCCAATGCCAGATTGCGCAGCAATTTTGACATCATCTGCTATTTCGAGGTGTCCAACAATACCTACTTGGCCCCCAATCATGCAGTTCTTTCCAATTTTTGTTGAACCAGCAATTCCTGTTTGAGCCGCAATAACTGTGTTTTCTCCAATTTCACAATTGTGAGCAATTTGAATCAAATTATCCAGTTTTACTCCCTTGCGAATTATTGTACTACCCAGAGTAGCCCGATCTATGGTCGTGTTGGCACCAATTTCGACACAGTCTTCAATGACTACATTACCCACGTGCGCAACTTTTTGATATTGATTATTGCTGTTTGGAGCAAAACCAAAGCCATCAGATCCAAGAATGGCCCCTGGTTGTATGACACAATTAACACCAACTATGCACTGGTGACCAATGTGTACGCGTGAGTGCAGAACGGTTCCGATTCCTATGATTGCTCCTTGGCCAACATGAGCATGACTATGAATTTGAACCTCATCTCCGATTGTAGCGTCATTATCAACAAAAACAAAAGGACCGATATAAGCAGAATCGCTCACCTTAGCAGAGGAATGTACAAAGGCCGAAGGATGAACACCCGGAGCCGGTTTGCTCATTTGCGAATATGCTTCTAGCAGTTTGCTGAAGGCAAGTCTAGCATCGGCCACCTTGACAAGTGTAAGCGTTTTTGGAAGCGTTTTTTCCGCGACAAAATCACTTGAAACGATGGCAATGGATGCCTTGGTAGAATATATATACTCCGTATAGGCGGGATTTGCTAAAAAAGTAAGTGTATTGGGTTCACCCGATTCAATTTTCGATAGCCCGGATACAATGGCATCTGCATTTCCGTCAACGGTTCCATTGAGTAAATCAGCGATAGTTTGTGCAGAGAATTCCATTTCTTTTTAGTGGCAGCAAAGGTAGGGTTTACCGAACGGTATTACATTCAAAAGTAGGACGATCAATGGCTTTTCTTTTCAACGGTAACGCTAGTTATTAACAGAGTTTAATGGACGTCCAAACCAGCAGGATGGTATAGGTAATGTTTCGTTTCTATGGCATTCATCGATCCAAATTGAAAAATACTTGCTGCGTCTGAAATTTCCCTTACACTGCCATCTTTATAGAGGATGTTGATGATTTCACTATTGCTGTTATATGCTCTGTTTGAGATCGAATTTTGAAATATTAAATGTTCAACACCATCAGCATCCAATTGGTTATCCGAAGCAAATCGATTTCTTAAATTGTTCAGTTCTTTTTCAGAAATGGGTGAGGGTAAAGGCTTGACTTTGAGTAGTTTTCGGTTTATTAATCGATTACATAGTCGCGATAGTACAGGGTCGTTGGATCGGTTCCATGCCTTTATAGCGGCCATGACATCAAAATCATCTAGCTCTAAAAAGTTTTTAATCCAGTCGCTGGTTTCTAAAGTGTTAAGGTCGTCCGAATGGATTAAAAAGTAAGTCAAGGGATTCCCAGGAATAAGCGCAGTTGCTGCATCTATTTCTTGAGCTCGTTTCAAAATATGCATCAATAAAAACTCGGCACTGACCACTGTTTTATGTAAATAAACCTGCCAATACATTAGTCTTCGCGCTAGTAAAAATTTTTCCAAAGAATAAATCCCTTTGGCCTCAACAACTAGTTCATCATTATGAACGTTCATCATTTTGATGATTCTTTCTGAACCAATTATTCCTTCAGAAACTCCGGTGAAAAAACTATCTCGCTTTAAGTAATCTAAACGATCTACATCTAGCTGACTACTCACCAGTTGGTGTAGAAACTTTACGGAATGCTCTCCTTTGTAAATTGAAATGGCTCGATCCAATTGACCGCTAAATTCAGCATTGAGTTGCACCATGATGTGCAGCCCTATTTTTTCATGATTCGTGCCTTTAACAATGGTGTTTTCGAGGGCATGAGAAAATGGGCCATGTCCAATATCATGCAAGAGTATGGCGATTTTTGCCGCCTGTTCATCTTCCTCTGAAATGGAGACTCCCTTCGATTTAAGCACATTGATCGCGCTCTTCATTAAGTTCATTGCGCCCAAGGCATGTTGAAATCGACTATGGTTAGCTCCTGAATAAACTAGGTTTGTCAATCCGAGTTGACTTATCCTGCGTAATCGCTGAAAAGAAGGGTGTTCCAGAAGTTGAAAAATCAATTCATCATCGATGGTAATAAAACCATATACAGGGTCGTTAAATGTCTTTAATGATTTCAATTTGGCTTATTCTAACACACATTGAGCCTTTTCTCTGACAAAATTTCGTGTAGGTTTGACCACGAAGATAAACGCAACTTATGAGCAACGACCAAGTGAGAATATTATGGGCAGACGATGAAATCGATTTGCTTAAGCCACACATCATTTTTTTGGAAAGTAAAGGGTACAATGTTACTGCCGTTAGTTCTGGAGTAGACGCCATAGATCAAGTGTCAAATAATCCGTTTGACGCCATCTTTCTGGATGAGAATATGCCTGGGATTTCAGGTCTTGAGGCACTCTCAAAAATAAAGGCAATTCAACCGAATACTCCTGTGATGATGATCACCAAGAATGAGGAGGAGTCCATTATGGAGGATGCTATTGGGTCCAAGATTTCAGATTATTTAATTAAACCTGTCAACCCTAATCAGATTTTACTCAGTCTTAAAAAGAACTTGGATAGCAAACGTTTAGTTAGCGAGCGAACGACATCGAGTTATCAGCAAGAATTTCGAGAAATTGGGATGCGCCTCAATGATCGATTGGATTGGAAGGAATGGATGGATCTGTATAAGCAAATCGTTTTTTGGGATCTCGAATTGCAAAAAGGTGGTGATCCAAGCATGCAGGAAATTTTAAGCATGCAAAAGGATGAAGCGAATAATCAATTTGCTCGTTTTGTGGAGGATAACTATATCGATTGGTTAGAAAATGCAAGTGGAGATCGACCTGAAATGGTTCACACTGTTTTTAAGAATTGGGTAGTACCAGAATTGACAAAAGACAAGCCTTTGTTTTTGGTTGTCATTGATAACCTTAGATTGGACCAATGGAAGGTGATCCAAAAAGTCATCGAAGAAGATTTTAGAGTAGAGGATGAACGCTCGTTGTTCAGCATTCTCCCAACAGCAACGCAATATGCTCGAAATTCTTTGTTTGCTGGTTTGATGCCGAGTGAAATTCAAAAGCAGCATCCAAAGCTTTGGTTGAATGATGAGGATGAGGGCGGAAAAAACATGCACGAAGAAGAGCTGTTGGTGCATCAATTGAAGCGTTTAGGCAAGCCATTGAAGCATAGTTATGCTAAAATCACAAACCACAACTATGGCAAAAAGGTGTTGGACAATATCCATTCTTTATCAAGCAACGATTTAAATGTTATCGTTTACAATTTTGTGGATATGTTGAGTCACGCGAGGACTGAAATGGAAGTAATTCGAGAGTTGGCAGATGATGAGCCGGCATATCGATCTCTGACCTTGAGCTGGTTTGAGCATTCTCCGTTGAGAGACATCATGAAAGAAATTCGTGCTATGGGGGCAAAAATGTTAATCACTACCGATCACGGAACGATTCACGTTAAGCATCCAATTAAGGTGGTGGGTGATCGTAATACCAATAGCAATTTGAGGTATAAAACCGGGCGCAACCTCAACTATAGTGCAAAAGAAGTCTTTGAAGTTGTCAACCCTGGAGACGCATACTTGCCAAAAACGAACATGAGTAGCCGTTACATATTTGCTCGAACGAATGATTTCTTTGCCTATCCGAATAATTACAACCATTACGTGAAGTATTATCGAGATACATTCCAGCATGGAGGTATTTCGCTCGAGGAAATGATTATTCCATTTATAGTTTGCAATCCGCGCTAATTTAGTTCGGCAGCGATGTGATAGCCCGTAAAATGGCTTATCTTAGAGGCGCCTAATTGATGCCTGTGACCGTTACAATCGCCAGTCCGGAAAAGTCTTCAGATCTAGTTAAGACCATAGCTCCACTTCTAAATGAACACCAGGTGTTTTGTTTTCATGGAGAATTGGGTGCTGGCAAGACAACCTATATTAAAGCTATATGTGACGATTTAGGAGTTCAATCGCAGTCAAGTAGTCCAAGTTTTTCCATTGTAAATGAGTATGAGCTGCCGGACAAATTAGTACTTTATCATTTTGACCTCTATCGAATCAATAAGTCCCAGGAATTGGAAGACATCGGTTGGTTCGATTATTTAAATAGCAACCACCTCATCTTTGTAGAGTGGCCCGAAATGGCCGATTCCCTTATGCCGGATGATGCCGTGCATGTCAATATTCAGCTAAACGAAGATGATTCTAGAACTGTTACTATAAACCTACCCACATGAGTCCATCCAAACAAACGCAACGCGCCCTATCTGAGTCGGCAATGATTTTGCCGTTGGAAAAGTTGCAACCTATCGAAACAAGAAAGAAGCGACTGTTTATTGGTATACCCAAGGAAAACTCCATGCAGGAAAATCGGGTGCCTATTGTACCTGAGGCTGTTCAATTATTGGTCAATAATGACCATCGCGTTGTTATTGAGACAGGAGCGGGAGAGGGAAGTCACTTTTCAGACAATGAATACAGCGAGGCAGGGGCACAAATTGCATACTCAACAAAGGAGGTATACGAAGCTGATTTGATCCTCAAAGTGGAACCAATTTCAAATGCTGAAATGGAGTTTTTGAAGCCGAAGCAGGTATTGGTTTCAGCCATGCAGTTGAATGTGCATCCTAAGGACTATATCAAAAACCTCATGGCAAAAAAAGTGACCGCCATTGCTTGGGATTATATTGCTGACGAAGATGGAGTTCTCCCAATAGTGCGCAGCATGGGTGAAATTGCAGGTACCACTTCAATTCTAATCGCAGCAGAATATTTGAGCAATAAGAAGGGCCAAGGTATTATGTTGGGCGGAATCACCGGAGTGCCGCCTACTCAGGTTGCTATTATTGGTGCAGGCACAGTGGGCGAATTTGCAACCAGAGCAGCATTGGGATTAGGGGCAGATGTTCGTGTCTTTGATAATTCCATTTCTAAGTTACGCAGGCTGCAAAACAGTATAGGTCATCGAGTTTCTACTTCTACCATTCAACCTAAAGTTTTAGCAAAGGCATTAATGCGAGCAGATGTTGTGATTGGCGCGGTTCGCAGTTTGACGGGACGCACCCCTTGTTATGTTTCTGAAGAAATGGTTCGCAATATGAAGGCGGCTTCGGTAATAGTCGATGTAAGCATTGATCAAGGAGGGTGTTTTGAAACATCTAGAATAACTTCTCACGACAATCCATCATATGTGGAACATGGAGTGATCCACTATTGCGTTCCAAATATTGCGTCAAGGGCTAGTCGAACTGCCTCACATGCATTAAGCAACGTAGTAACTCCTATTGCAATGCAGGTAAGTGAGGAAGGTGGTATTGAAAACACCATTCGAAATCATCGTGGAATTCAAAATGGAGTGTATCTCTATAATGGAACACTGACGAATCAATATTTGGGCGAGTCACTCAAGCTACCATACAAGGATTTGAAATTGCTTTTAGCAGCTTTTTAATTAAATGTGAGTTAGGTTTTGTTTAACGTGTCAGTCAGCGGTGCATGCTAGTTTTCCATCACTTTAGGGAAGGAAAGTGTGCCTTGTTTCATGCTGTTGTAGTGCTTGGCTAATGTGGCCATCATCACTGAGATAGCTTTTACGGCTTCTTGCGTTTCTTCAGAGACTTGTCGTTTCTTCAGCTTCAAGACCAACACTCCGAATAAGCCATTCATGGCGATTTCGATGTCGCTACGATGTCTCCCATCTGATTTTGATTTCAGCGCATCTATGCTCGGCATTGCCTCTGCTACTAAGGTTTGATATGACTTCTCTTGGTAAACAGTCATCAAGCTATGATGCAGATATTGTATTTCAGTCATCACCTCGGTCAATTCAGATAAATGACCAGATTCTTGAATTCCCTCCTCGCGCATTTTTCCAATCAACCCTGAGTACCATCTCACCATTTCGGCTTCGGCTTCATCATTTAATTTGAACTTAGAAATGACATTTTCTTTGATCTCCTCTATGTCGAAATTGAACGAGCGAATGAGCTCTTCAATATGCCACATATACAGGATGTATTCTACTATGTTGCTTTCCTTGTATTTAAGCGCGATGTACATTATTCTGAAGCGGTTTCGGCTAGTTTAGATTGTGAGTAAACGGAATTTAAAGAGTCTATTACTTGCTTTGTGATGTCGAATTGCGCGTCCATGTATAACACATCTCCGAATCCATTGTATCCGTAAATCATGTGATATCCTTCTGCAGCAGCATATTCGTCTAAAAATACTCGAAGCTCTTCATAAAGCTTATCGTTTTTAGCTTGCTCACTTTGCATCAGCATACCTTCCATCTGCTGTTTTTCACCCATCAATTGCTGCTCGCGTTGCTGCAGTTTAGCTCCTAAAATTTGAAGTGCTTCTTCTGATAACTGTGCTGCACCGGCTTGAGCATCCTGATAGTCTTTTTCAAGTGCGGCTACTTTAGAGCGAAAGGTATTCTCGGCCATCACTTTTTCTTCGATGAATTCTTCTTCCAAGTCCTTATATAATTCATAGCCAGCAAACAAACTGTCAGAATTGATGTATGCTATTTTAAGGTCCCCGTTGACAGTGGTGGCATTGGAAGGCGTGCTTTCCTTCGTTTCGGTTTCTGCTGCTGCAGTTTCGTTGGTGTTCTTATCACAAGAAACGAATAGAATGCTAAGTGCAAAGACTCCAGCGATGTAATTAATCTTCATTTTTTTGACTTATGGGTGCGAAGATACTAAGCTAGTCTAACCTGCCGATAAGAATTGATGTTGAACTTGGTTCCTTTAGTTGAGACTAATGTTGTAAGGTATGTCGAGACTCAGAAGTATCTCTTGGCTCAACTCTTGCAAATCTTCTGCATCACTCGGGATGGTCCACTCAACTTTTACGTATTTACCAGAATCACTGATGGCTTTCATTCGATACAGTATCCCCAATAGGGTGCGTATCGATGATCCATTCATGTATTTTAAATCAATCTCTAAACTCGTTGCATCGCTTGGCTCCATGGAGTATTGCTCAATCCATTGAATAACATCTGATAGAAACGTATCGGTGCTTAGGGGAATTGATTTTCCTTTAATACTAAGGTTTCCAGTTTTTTGATCCAGAATAATGTCAGGATTGAATTGGTTGCCTTTTTTACTTAGTGGGTTCATTTTGGGTAGAGTTATGAAGTGAGGTTACGGGCAACGGAAGAAAATTGTTTCTTTTTAGGACCTGAACTTATGAACAATTTAAAGTGCCATCATTTCTTTCAATTTAACTGATTGCCTTCTAGACACTTCCACTTTGGTTCCATCTTTTAGAATTACAAGTAATCCTCCGTTAAACCAAGTCTCCACTTTTTCTACCCAACGTAGATTTATGATGTGTTTGCGGCTCGCTCTGAAAAAGTACTTATCGCTTAATCTCTCCATCAATGCGTTTAATGACTTGAGTATGAGCGGTCTTTGATCCATGAAATAGACTCGCACATAGTTCCCTTCGCTTTCAAACAAACGAACACGTTCAAGTTCTACAAACCAGCATTTATCGCCATCTTTTAGAAAAACTTGATCGTTGATATCCAACTTACCATCATTTTCAGGTGGCGCATTTTCATTTCTTTCGGCAATTCGCTTTTTGATTTTCGTAATGGATTCTCGAAGGCGATCTTCCTCCACAGGTTTCATCAAATAGTCCAAGGCATTTACTTCAAACGCTTTCAAAGCATATTCGTCATATGCCGTCACGAAAATTACTTCTGGTGCACGACCGTCTAATTCTTCCAACAATTCAAATCCTGTTTTGCCTGGCATCTGAATGTCAAGTAGCAGTAAATCTGGATTTTCTTTTTCAATTAAATCCAGCGCCTCTTCAACGATTCCAGATTCGGCCACGATTTCAATGTCACTGAAGTTCTGAAGTAGGTTTCTAATTTCCTGACGAGCCAATCGCTCATCGTCAATAATCATTGCGCGTATCATGATGTAGTATTTTGAATAGGTATGTGAATTTGAGTTTTAACTCGGGTTTCGTCTTGGTTTCCAATGGTCAACCAAGCGGATTTTCCAAAGGATAGATCCAGTCTATTTCTAGTATTTTCCATTCCCAAGGAGGAGTCCGATTTATTATCTGGATCAAATTGGCCATCATTAAAAATATTAATATCCACGTGGTCCTCTTCACGAGCCACATCCAGCCGAATGGTTCCACCCTTTGGTAATTTTGATATTCCGTGTTTAATGCAGTTTTCAACTATGGTTTGCAAAATCAAGGGAGGAATCTGCACTGACATGGATTTAGGATCAATGTTCATTTCAACATTTAGTCGTTCTTCATATCGGGCCTTTTCGATCTCCAGATAGTCGCGCACGATTTGCAGTTCTTTCTCTAAAGGAATTAAATCTTGCTTGCCGGTTTGCAAGGAACTCCGCAGTACATTACTTAGTTGGGTGACAGCATTTTTTGCTTTTACCGGATCCTCATCAATCAAGGCTCGAATGGTATTCATCGCATTAAAAATGAAATGAGGATTCATCTGGTCGCGCAATCGTCTCAACTCATATTCATTTTTGGCGGCTTCCAGTTTTAAGTTTTTAATTTCCTCTGTTCTGTAGCGTTGAAAGAAGATGTATGCGAAATAGATCAAGTTCCAAATGAAAAAGAGCATTCCCCAAGCAAAGAGATTTTGGTCGCTCCATTTAAAGGGGATATTCCAATTGAAAACGAAATTCCCAATGGTCAAGTAGATGGAATGAAAAGATATGGCCAATAAAACGCATGCAGCAAGCACCCATGGAATGAGCCGAAACATATCTTTTTCAAGCCAACCCAATCGGATGATCATTCCTCTGTAAACATGAGATAGTATTAATCCAAGAGCGAATACTAAGTAGATCCCACCTATGGCACTGATATTAATTTGCTTGCCTGACAGGATAAAAACGCCCGTAGAAATAAGCACATAGCCTGACCAGCCAACTATTTGTGCTTTGTAGTAATTTCTTGATGCGTTCATAAACAGTCAAATGTAGCTTCGAAGATTGCATTTCATGATAAGTTTACACGATTGGGGACTCACCTAGAGTAACGGTCAATAACTTTGTCCGCGTGAATTATCTCGCTCATTTTTATTTGGCCGATCCTGAGGAAGACCTCATGTTCGGAAATTACATTGGCGATGGTGTCAAGGGTTCTGACCTGAGCAGGTACTCAGAAAACGTGCAACGAGGCATTCGTTTTCATCGGTTTATTGACTCGTTTACTGACGATCATTTACTGGTTCGGGACGCTAAAAAGTTTTTTTATCCTAGTCAGGCAAAATTTAGCGGAGTAGTGGTGGACGTGCTTTTTGATCACTTACTAGCACTGAACTGGGAAAGATATGCCAAGCACGAATTGAGCTCTTTTGCGCAACGCTGTTATCAAGTGATTGATCAACATCCCGAAACGTTACCAATAAGATCTGAACGATTTTATGGTTACATGGTCTCTAATAATATTTTGGAAGGTTATGGAACTGAAACTGGTATCCAACGGGTGTTTCAAGGAATGGACTCACGAACCAAGTTCAGTTCAAATATGTCAGATTCATTGACTGACTTTAAAGCTAATCAAGAGCATCTGAATGAAATGTTCAATGACTTTTTTCCAGAATTGAATCAAGCGACTGAAAATTGGAAGAAAGAAAATTAAAAATGGAATTGGTGGTGAGTGACGATGGATCGCACACTTTAAAAATCCCTGCGCTGAAGGAACATTATCATTCGCATAGAGGGGCGTTGCGCGAAAGTGAACATGTTTTTCTGAGAATGGGTTTGGATCAATTTCCATCAGTATCAAACGTACGCATCTTGGAAGTTGGCTTTGGAACAGGACTTAACGCACTGCTGACGGTTTTGCGTAAAGGAAAAAGAACTGTGCATTATACCACACTAGAACCCAATCCTGTCGAGGATGAGGTCATAAAAGTTTTGAATTATACTACGATCGTTCCAGAGAAGAATGCAGAAAAAATTTTCTCATCCATTCACAATGCGGAATGGGATGATCTTAGTCTGGTCATCGATGGATTCACCATACAGAAACTCCAATGCAAACTCGAGGATTTCATTGCTGAACAACCGCTGGACTTAGTTTATTACGATGCCTTTGCACCTCATGCCCAGCCCGAACTTTGGGAGCCAATCATTTGGCAGCGCCTTTTTGCCATGATGAAAGATGGAGGCATTTTAGTGACGTATTGCGCCAAGGGCCAAGTGAGACGCGATATGCAAGGAGCAGGTTTCACCGTTGAGCGATTGCCCGGCCCACCGGGTAAGCGAGAAATGATTCGAGCCACAAAACCCATAGTTAAATGAAGCGATTCAACATTCGGGTTTATGGAATACTGATCAACGATCGGAATGAGCTTTTGGTGAGTGACGAATTGATCAAAGGGTTGCAATTCACGAAATTTCCTGGTGGTGGATTGGAGTGGGGTGAAGGCACTATGGATTGCTTGAAACGTGAGTTCATGGAAGAGTTGAGTCAACCCATAGACGTAGTCGAACACTTTTATACAACTGATTATTTTCAACAATCTGCTTTTCGAGATGAAGACCAATTAATGAGTCTTTATTACCGCGTTCAAATGATCGGACCACAGGTGTTCACGACCAAATCAGTTCCTTTCGATTTCCCAGATCCGTCTTTGCAACAGGCCGAGGTGCACCGATGGATTAAGGTATCTGATTTGAATACGGATAATTTCAGATGGCCGGTGGATAAGCGCGTTGTGAAAATGATTCGTGAGCTAAGCTAGATTATTCCTCTAGCATGAAGTTAGGGTCAAAGCGCTTTTCAACCATTTGCTCTACTTTTTGAAACAACTGCAGCGGCCGAAAAGTGGCCCAATCCATATCGTTTAGCGGTCCACCAAAAATGAAGTAGTTGTCTATTCCAATCGCTGAAAAATCTTGCAACACATGGTCGCGTCCGTTGATCATTGCGATCCAACCATCTTCTATATCTTCAAACCATTCTTCGTAGTAACTATCATCTGAGCTATGAAAGTTTAGAATGCTGTCGCCAAGCAAGACAAACTTGGTGATCCCTTCTTGAATCATCGTATCAATGATTTCTCGTTTCAGTGTCATGACATCGTTGTACAGCGTATCGTTCCACTCACCGATCAGTTCGATAATGGCGAACTGATCATCGTATTCTACGTAAAGGATTTTGATAAAAAGAGTCTGAGAACCAATATTGTCCCACTGTGGATGGATGTAGTGATCATAGATGGCATCGGTATAATACATTTCGGAATACTCGCGGCCGTAGAATGGAGATCGCTCGTCTTCCTCGGACATGTATAAGTTCCGCCAGTTCCAATATGGTTCTATCGTATGCATTTGCAGATTCGAAGGACGAACTTTAACGCATGAATGGCAAACAATGTTGAAAAATGTTGATTCAATTTTCTAAGTCGAATACTGAATTTTGAAATCCCAATAATCGCACTGCAAGTAAATGTTGCCTCTCGCCCTATTCTCAACAATAGCGGGCTGAATTTGGGGCCACTGAAGTGATAACCTATCCCGTGGGATACGAACTTTTCAAGTTTTGGCAGCGTTGGTCACGCTGGTGATTAAAATTCAGAACCGTGGTTTTTCAGTGTCGAGTATGCGCGCAGAAAAAATTGTCTTGAATGGGGCTTGACTTTTTTGCTTCTTTTTTGGTCAAGCAAAAAAGGAAGAAAAGTAGATGTACAATTTATTGATCTAATAAAGCATGGACTAAACAATTTTTATCCTTCCACTTTTTCTTGACAAAAAGTGGAGCAAAAATCAAGGCTGGGCAAGCTCAGCGATCCACTAATATTTCGCATGCTAATTTTCTCAAGCCGTTGCGCTGCGCTCTACCGCTTTTCTCACACTCCCATGCTTTTCGAGTAGGGCTTTGGCTTCATCATAAGAAAGTCCAGTTTCAGCCATGACCATTTTGGTGCCACGGTCAACCAGTTTATCGTTGCTCAATTGCATATCTACCATTTTGTTGCCTTTCACTCGGCCCAACTTTACCATTACCGATGTAGTGATCATATTCAAGGTGAGTTTCTGCGCGGTGCCTGCCTTCATTCGCGTGCTGCCAGTCACAAACTCGGGTCCAACCACCACTTCCACAGGATAATCTGAAACATGTGAAACAGGGGCATCGGGATTGCAAGTAACGCAGCCTGTAGCGATGCCCGATTCTTGACATTTTCGCAAACCTCCATTCACATAGGGTGTGGTTCCTGATGCAGCAATTCCTACTACTATATCTTTTGTGTTGATCTGGTATTTTGACAAATCTTTCCAGGCTTCATTGGGGTCGTCTTCAGCAAATTCCACTGCCTTTCTAATCGCGCTATCTCCCCCTGCAATAATACCAACTACCATTCCATGCGGCACGCCATAGGTGGGCGGACACTCACTGGCATCCACAATACCCAATCGTCCGCTGGTGCCCGCTCCGATATAGAATAATCGTCCACCTGCGGCTATTCTTTCATGCACGGCAGTGGCCAGTGCTTCAATCTGCGGAATACACTTCTCGATGGCCAAAGGCACTGTTTTATCTTCCTTGTTCATATTCAGGAGCAGTTCCTTGATGCTCATGTTTTCCAATTGATCGTAGTTGGAAGAAGACTCGGTGATGCGCTGACTCATTGCAATGATTTTGTACCACAAAAAAACATGAGATTAGGGGCGTGATGATGGCCGCATAGCATAACTTATCAAGGTCAAGCGGTGGTTTGTGCATTGGTTTCAGATTTATGCATTGATTTGTTGTGCAATCATGACAGCGAAGAAGAAACAAGACCTTTTGGATAAATCCCTGCTTTGGATTGCAGGACTGTCGTTGCTGACCTTAGTTGGCTACATTTTGGTGCGATTCAATTTTGCCTATACCGACATGGATCAAGTTATGATGTGGTATGGAGCCTCCGAGTTTCGATCTGGCGATTTCCACATGTTTCGATATTTCGGTCAGGAGTATGGCACCATGCTAGAGGCGCTTCTTGGAAGTGTGTTGATTGGCGTTCCTTTTCACATTTCTCTTCCATTGGTCACCGCCTTTCTATTGTTGTTTCCATATGCGGTTATTGCTAATACCAATGGCAATAAATTGGATAGTTGGCTTTTGCCGATTGGCTTCCTTTTGCTTTTTCCACCCGAGTTTTTCATGTTGGGCTTTATGCCGCGTGATTTTGTGACAGGAACTGCCGTGGTTTCACTTTCGCTTTTCTTGCTCAATAAAAAATCGGGTTGGAGCTATTTTTTGATCGGTTTCATCTGTATCATAGCATGGTCCATGCAGCAAAATTCCGCGCTTTTTGGAGCAGTGGTTAGTGTATATGCGGCCTTTAAAACGGGGAGATTGCATATCCGAAATACTGCCTTGATGGCTGCGGGATATGGGTTCGGAGCTCTGCTCCACTTGGCTAGTGCCTATTATTATCAGATGCATCCTGAGTTTATCGTTCATCATGCTTGGGACTTCCATTATGCGTGGAAGCAAGTCTGGGATGGTTGGCTTAATTTAAAGCGTCATTGGGCGTGGATTACCCCAGCGCTGCATTATCAAGGTTGGTTTTATGTTGTCATATTAGTCACGCTGTTAGTGGTGACATATATTAAAAAGCAATGGGCACTTTTCATGGCAACGTTGACATTGTGCGTCATCACCTTTGCCAGTTTTGGAGTCCTCAAAATCCATGACGCGAGAGATAGCGTTTTCTTCAGCCATGAACGAATGTACCTGGCATTGCCTGTTTCCATACTGTTCATTTTAAGCAAACTGAAAACAACAATTCCGATCTCAAGGTTTTTAGTTTTTGGTGGACTGCTCTTACTGCCCCTTTCCTTGTTTCGTTTTGAAGGAATCAAGAATGCCGATTTGGAAAAAAAGCGGGAGCACGTGGTGCAGGTTAGAACTGTTGAGGAGTTCTATTCCAAGTGTGAATTGTTGGAATCACTGGCCGATAAATACAAGGTGAATGCAGTTCTAATTGGGCCAAACTATTCTTATTTCGATATTGTCTCTACACACGGATGTGGTAGTGTTGTGAAGGATATTCGATTTCTGTTTCCTGAATACGAACGCAAAACTTGGGACATGCGCGATATAAAAACCGATGGAACAAGGCGCTTCCTTTTTCACTATACAGGTGAACTTGAAAGAGATCAGTTCATTACCGATTTGTCAAAAATTGAATCGATTAATGGACTGTACTTGATCGAATTGGAGGATCAAAATCCTCTTGAATACTATCAAAGCAAAGGTTTTAGTGTAAGCGCACATTGATTACGTTGGTTTCATATCCACGATCGGGTAACACGTTTTTACGAAATGTGCTTTATGAGGTATATGGGTTGGAAAGCAAGACTTATCATCTTCAAAAACACGGTCCAGATTCCGGCTGGCAGGCTGCACCGATTGTTAAGACTCATGAATTACCCGAAGACCTTCCCGCAGAATTGGTGAATCGAAAGGTGGTTTACCTCATTCGTGATGGTCGAGATGCCATAGTAAGTATGGCGCATCACAGAGCAGACGTATTCGACAAGGGGTCCAACTTTAATGAGAATTTGTTAGAAGCAATCAACGCGGACGAAGGCAGCTATTTTGGAGGTTGGACAAAACATGTGTTGAGTTGGATAAACCTTGCCGATTTGGTCATTCGATTTGAAGATTTGATTAGGGATCCCATCGGGGAATGCGAGAGACTCAGGTCGATTATGAAGTTGCCAGAGCCAAGTCCGGATAGGCTCCCTAGCTTTCAAGATCTGAAGCACGGGCAACCTGAATACGGCTCTGGAAAAAACCTTCCAGGTGATAATCTCGCAACATTTTGGTTCAGAAAAGGAAAGGTGAACGGTTGGAAATATGAAATGTCAAATGCGATGCACGATCGCTTTTGGCATTTGCACGGTGAGGCGATGGAATATGCAGGATATTCACATTCTGGTGATTTGAATTCTGACCAGACTGAAGGTGCTTTGCCTGATAATGGGGAAATGACTGTAATTATTGAAGCATCAAAAATCACGGATTTTCACACCGATGGCATCAAACGATATGTAGTTGAATTGATCAAAACGGCAGAGTGTTATCCTGTCAAGGGGCTTAGTGTAAAAGTGCTTGTGGACGGAGCATTGCTCGATTTGAAATCGGCCATTGCAAGAGTTGGCGATCAACGCCAAGTGACGAGAAATTGGGTTTTTATGCTTGCCAAAAATGTAGCTAAATGGCTCTTGCCTAAAGGCATGTTTAACGCATTGGCTCGAAATAAGAATCACCCGATATTTAGAAAAGTTTCATCTAATATTAATAATGAAAAGCTGAGCGTAAATGCGGATGTTGTGCACTTGACCTTACCGCAACACTATGGCCATATTGATCACATTCAGACCAAAGGACTGGTAGCGACTATACATGATTTGACGCACGATTTGATGAGTGAAACGCATACCGATCGAAATGCGGAATTGAGCGAGGTGGGTATGCGCTATTTGGATGAGAAACAAGCCACTTTAATTTCTGTGAGCGAGCATACAAAAGCAGACTTGTTGAAGACATTGAGAAAATCTCAACGCATCTATGAAGGAGTGGATCGAAGGCGATTTTATCCATTAAACAATCAGCATTGGAATGACTTGATTTACGATCGATACAACATTCCCCATAAGCCGTTTTTTTTTGAGTGTAAGCACCTTAGAACCCAGGAAGAACATCGCTTCATTAATTAATGCTTACGCATTGTTGGATGAGAAGCTGAGAGATGAATATCCCCTTGTATTAGCAGGAAAGAAAGGATGGAAGTGGAACTCTGACATTGTTCCCAAACACTGCAAGGGTTCAGTCCACTTCATCGGTTTTGTGGATGAAAGACATCTGACGGCATTGTATTCTGCGGCCTATTCTTTTTGTTATGTGAGCTATTATGAAGGATTCGGTTTGCCTGTCTTGGAGGCAATGGCATGTGCATGCCCAGTCATTGCATCAAACAATACTTCCTTGGCCGAGATTGTAAATGATTCTGGGATTTTAGTTGATCCAAATTCTGTCGATTCCATCAAGGCAGGTCTCGAAAAAATGATGGATGATAAGACCAGAAATGAGTTCAGCGATAAGGCAATGAAACGCAGCTGGGATTTTACATGGAGGAAGTGTTGGGAGGAGACGGTGAAGGTATATTCCGATTCGCTATAAATTCTCAAGATCGTTTAGATCCTTATTTCGACCGCTGGCAAGTTTGTTTTGTTTCAGGTGATTCAAATGGATAATACGAATATCGAGTCCATCAAATTTTGTTTGAAGAGATTTTTCATACACCTCTTGAAACGTAACGCCAGATATGGATTTTAGTATTTCTATGGAAACTGGAGGTGTGCCGAAGGAAAATACATTATAGTCATTATTGTGTAGAAAATTTTCTCGAGTCATATCGAATAGTGCAAGACCAAAACTGTAAAAGGTGGTTGCGAGTTTCTGATAATTCTCCTCAGAAACCTCTACAAAAATGTCGAGATCACCTGTAGTACGTGGAAATCCATGATACATAACGCTGTAGCCGCCAACCAATACATATTTGGTTTGGCTTTCGTTCAAAGCATTAATGAAGTCTCTGAAATCTTGATTGAAAATGCTTCCCATTATTCAACGCATTGAAAACGCGGTACGATCCATTCGGGACTCAAATTTAGACCCATATGCTTGTTGCATTAAAAAGCAGAAAACCTCGGCAATTTCGCTTTGGGTTAAATTTGAATATGCCTCTGAATCTTTGGGTTGATTCGAAAAGTTGTATGTTCTGAATGAGTTTCTATCAAGTTTCATCTCTAGCAAATTTATCATTTCTGTTTAGGAGTGCAGTCGATATGAATATTGCCCAAAGCACCATTCCTAATTGGCGACTGAAGTAATTTTCGGTCAATGAAATAATTATAAAATAAACAAGGAAGTAGAATAAGATATGTCGCTTGGATTTAATCGACCAGTGGAGCATGTAAGCGATAAATACAACAAAGGCTAGTAATCCAAAAATCCCAGAAGACAACCAAAAGTGCATGAATTGATTGTGCGTGTTGTATTCTCCTTCAAAAAACTCGACTTGATTGAATTGCTCAAAGCACTGCTCTACAGCTTCTCGGGTATTTCCGATTCCGACTCCCAACCAAGGATTTTCCAAGATTGAATTTAAGCTGCAGCTCCAGACTCCAATGCGCAGTTCGGTGGATGATAACATTTGCCCTTCCGAATAACTTAGGTCAACCAAGGCGATTTCAGCGAATCGTTCCTGCATTACTGGAGTCATGAAAATGGCCAAAGACAAGATGGCGACTATAGCTAGTGCTCCAATTCGAGATTTTAATGAAATCTGAGGTGTTTTTAGAATCAAGATTAGCCCAACCAATCCTAGTGCGAGGATGGGCATTTTACCCCCTGTCAACGATATAATCACCAAAAACAAAATGGAAATCGCAGTCTTATAGATGAACCTCATTTTTGAAGTCATCCAAAAAAGCAACAAGGACCAACTCCACGCTGCGGTGATATACGTGGGGTGTATGTGAAATCTATGTTCGATGGCATCACGCACCTGTTGTGAAAAACTACTTGGGTTAAGGGATTCAGTAAATGCCAGAAAGATCAGCAGGATAAAGGCTTGTAATAAGGACCAAAGAATGAAAGACTGCTGTAACAACCGAAGTTCATGACCATCTCTGTTTTGGAAGTAAAGGAAAACACCAAGAGCCAGTCCCCAGAGTTCAACTTCTTTCCAGCCCAGTTTCACGGCTCCTCCTAATATCCATGCAATAAGTGTGATATAGGCTGGTATGAGTAGGAGAAAGGTGTTTTTGGAAGGTATCAGCGCGGAACGGTCTCGAAAAAGTCTAATCAAAACGAGAAGGAAGACGGAAGCAGGTAGAACGGCATTTGGCCAGAACAGAAACCCGGCAAGGATGATGATCAAGATCCACTCAAGAGGATCAAGCCATTTCTTCCACATGCAAAATGGATTTGTCGAGAAAGAAATTCAGGAAATTTTCGCGGAAAACTTTATGGTCGAATCGAAGAGCATTTTTACGAATAACTCGGCTGTTAAAACGGGTTCGCTCAAAGCGTAAAATGGCATCTGCCAGCGCTTCAGGATGTTCTCGATGGAAAAAAATACCGGTTTCGTTTTCTATGACTGTTTCTGCATATCCGCCAATACCAAGGGCGATAACAGGGGTGCCAGTTGCTTGTGCTTCGAGTCCAGCAATTCCAAAATCTTCTACGGACGCATTGATAAATGCTTTGGCTCGTTGCATGTAATAAATGAGCTTTTCTTCACTCACATAGCCAATGAATTCGATGTTTGGATGCGCCATTTTTCGAAGCTGCTTATCTAGAGGTCCTTGACCAGCAATGACCAATCTCTTGTCAGGAAAATGATTAAGCGCCTCAATGATCAGGTCAATATTCTTATAATCTACGAATCGTGCAGCGGTGAAATAATAATCCGCTTTTTGCTCGTGGTACTCAAACTTTTCAGTGTTGACCGGTGGATACATTACAAATGCTTTTCGATGATAAGCATTCGCGATACGCTCCTTCACAAAATGGGAATTGGAAATGAAATAATCCACTCCATTAGCTGTTTTGGCATCCCACTTTTTCAATCGCTTGATTAAAAATTTAGCGAAGATTTTTTTGAGACCCCTGTTGTAACCGTATTTGTCGAGATAGGTCGATTCGAGGCCCCAGGCGAAACGCATAGGAGTGTGACAGTAACATAAGTGTACTTGATCTGGGCGTTTATCAATTCCTTTTGCAGCCATCCAAGAGGAAGAAATGATGATGTCAAATTCGCTTAAATCCAATTTCGAAATGGCCTTTGGGTAGAGTGGTGCAAGTAGGCGGTAATGATCACTAGCCATTGGAATGCGTTGCAAAAACGATGTCTTCACTCCGCGACCTTGAGTGATAGAGTTCAACGTTCCGAAATCCATAAAATTGAAAAGAGAAAAGACAGCATGAGGTTGAATCAAATCAATGATTTCGGCAGCTACCTTCTCTGCTCCACCTGGCATGGTGAACCAATCATGTACAAAAGCCACTTTCATTGCCTAAGATTCATTCTAAGTTTTGGATTTATGGTCCGCAAAAGTTTCCTATGGCTTCATCACCTTTATCGTAACCCAGTTCTCTGGCCATTCTCATGTCATCACATCCCTCTTTCAATCGATAGTTAAGGACTTTTGATAGGCCGCGACTGAACATGGCTTCAACCATCAGATTGTCCAGTTTTAGTGCTTGTGTGTAATCGATTACAGCCTCACCATATTCACCAAACAGCATATGTATGTTTCCGCGCAGTTTCCATGCATGAGCATCGTCTGGATCGATTTCAATCGCCCGATTTGCATCAATCAAGGCGTTTTCAAAATCGCCTATCATTTCGAAAGCGAAAGCTCGATTATATATGGCATTGAAATAGGTTGAATCAAACTGATTCATTTGAGAGTAATCATCAATAGCGCCTTTCATGTCACCTAACTCTCTTCTCAGTAATCCGCGAGCGAAATAAACAGGGGCAATGTCAAGTTGCGTTTCTATGGCTTTGTCAAATAGCTCTAAAGCTTTTTCGTTGTGGCCATTCATTTTATAGGCAACACCTTTATTGTAAATCGCCAATGCAAAATCTGGGTTGATGGTAATGGCTTGATCGAAATGGCCTATTGCTTCATCAATGTTTTTTTCTTTGAGGTCAATTAACCCCAAAACATCATAGGCTAAAGCGTTATTAGGATTTAACTCCAATACCCCCTCAAAACTGATGCGAGCTAAATAGAGGTCGTTTTCAAGAAACTGAATCAATGCGTTTTTAAGCAAGGTCAATTCTTCATTGTAGCCTGTTTCTCTTAGAAGTTCGAGATCATTTTTTGCATCTAAATATTCACCTGTCAATATGTATCCATCCACACGGTGATCGCGCAGCATATGATTATCTGGTTCCATCGCAATGGCATGCTCTAGGTTTTCTAGACCATCGCCATATTTAGAAATCATGAAATCTAGCTTTGCCTTATCATCTAATACATATGCAGAGTATGGATTAAGACGCAGTGCAGTTTCGTAATCACGTTTCGCTTCAGTGGTTCTTCCCAAACGCTGATAGAGTGATGAGCGCTTCATAAAGGCTTCTGCGTAAGAATTATCCGTAGACAAGGCATTAGTGTATGAGAAAATTGCATCCTCAAAATGTCCCATTTGTATCAAATTGTCGCCTTTTTGAACCATGCGCATGGCTTCAATCCGCTGTGGTGATTGTGCCAAGACGACTGCAACTATTACACTAAATATGATGGTTAAAACGTGTTTCATAATCAGGTTTGAAGTACACCAACGTTGTATCGTTTCACATCTTGTTCATGACTTGCCATTTCAATCCCCATACTTATTATGGTTCGAGTATCTAACGGATCGATAATCCCGTCAACCCATGAACGGGCTGCGGCATAGTAGGGTGAAGTTTGCTCGTTGTATCGCTTTGTAATTCTGTCAAGCAACTCTTTTTTCTTGGCATCCGTAATTTCCTCGCCTTTAGATTTCAAAGAAGCCATTTCGATTTGTAGTAACGTGTTTGCTGCAGATTTCCCGCTCATCACGGCCAGGTTAGAAGTTGGCCATGCATATATTAACCTTGGATCATAGGCTTTGCCACACATGGCATAATTACCAGCGCCATAGCTGTTGCCCATGATAAAGGTGAATTTTGGTACAACTGAATTACTCATGGCATTCACCATTTTAGCTCCGTCCTTAATGATGCCGCCATGTTCTGATCTTGATCCAACCATAAAACCTGTCACATCTTGTAAGAAGACCAACGGAATGTTTTTTTGGTTGCAATTCATAATAAAACGAGCTGCCTTATCTGCACTATCGCTATAGATGACTCCACCAAATTGCATTTCACCCTTTTTACTCTTGACTACCGAACGTTGATTGGCAACAATTCCAGCAGACCAGCCATCAATTCGTGCGTATCCCGTAACGATAGATTTACCGTAAAGTGCCTTATATTCCTCAAATTCTGAATCATCTACCAATCGTTTGATGATCTCCATGGTGTCGTATGTCTTTTCGTTGAATATCCCGTAGATCTCGCGCTCATTTAGCTTGGGCTTCGATGGTGGTTTTCTGTCAAATGGAATGGTAGGTTTGACTCCCATCTTGTCCACCAAACTTTTGATTTTGGTCAGGCATTCCTCATCGTCCTTGCACTTGTAATCCGTTACTCCGCTTATCTCACAATGGGTTTCCGCTCCACCTAAAGTTTCGTTGTCTACATCTTCGCCAATGGCGGCTCTCACCAAGTAAGAACCTGCCAAGAATATGCTACCTGTACCTTCCACGATTAAAGCTTCATCACTCATAATGGGTAAATAAGCTCCACCTGCAACACAGCTTCCCATGATGGCCGAGATTTGGTTGATGCCCTTGCTACTCATGACGGCATTGTTGCGAAATATTCGTCCGAAGTGTTCTTTATCTGGAAATATTTCATCTTGCATGGGTAAGAATACTCCTGCGCTATCTACTAAATAGATGATAGGAATGTAATTGTCCATCGCAATTTCTTGCGCTCGTAGGTTCTTTTTTCCTGTGATCGGAAACCATGCACCGGCCTTAACAGTAGCATCATTTGCGACCACGATGCACATGCTTGCCTTTGAACATAGCCAAGCTTAACCACCACACCGCCACTCGAAGGACATCCGCCATATTCCGCGTACATGTCCATCGCCTGCAAAAGCGCCTACTTCGATTGATTTGGCCTGTCGTTGTCCAACAACATTATCAACACGCTCACGGGCCGTCATTTTACCCTGTGCATGCAGTTTATCAATGCGTTTCTGACCTCCACCTAAATGAACCTTTTCCAAACGTCTCTTCATTTGTGAAATGAGAAGGCGCATTTGGTCATCGTTTTTATTGAATTCTAAGTCTTGTTTTTTTGTTGCCATGAAATGTAATAATGGTTCCCAAAGATTGCGAAAAGACAGCAATCCACACAAGGAACAACTAATTGTATATAAATGAGTCTATTCAATAGTAATTGGGTTTAGCTTAAACCTAATTTAGAAGCTGCTTATGAAACAATTAATTACGTTTTTGTTCATTCTTTTATTTGGTTTTGAAGCTTCAGCCCAAATCAAACTATCGGTTGAGGGAAAAGACTTCTGGTTTTCGATGATGCCAAACTTTGCTAGTACTGGTGGAGTCAACTCACCTGCAGCAGATTCCGTGCTTCTTACCATTTCTGCTAAACAAAACACTACTGGAATCATTGAGAATGTGGCGACTGGGTTTAGTCAACCTTTTACGGTAAATGCATTGAGTGTAACCTGAAATTCCGATTTCTAACACCTTCGCTGCATCTTTGAATACAAGTACTATTGATTCCACTTCCATTCATATTTATTCCGAAGACACGATTACAGCTTTTGTGGCAAATATGCATAATGCCACAAGAGATGCGACCCAATTTGATCCCCACTCAGGCTCTAGGCAAAGAATACATGGTGATGTCTTATGCTGGTCGGGTTGGGTTTATCTCAATTTTTGGTGGTATCCACCGAGGATAATATGAATATTAAGATAACCCCTGCGTCAAACACCGCTGGTGGCCAACCCGCTGGAGTTCCTTTTACAATAACATTGGATCGTGGTGAGGTATATTTAGTTCAGGGTGATTCCACTGGTTTTGACATGACGGGCTCATTAGTCACTAGTATTGACAGCGGTACAAACTGCAGCAATTTTGCAGTTTTTGGTGGTTCAAGCTGTACTTTCTTGCCCGTGGGCTGTTCCGCTTGTGATCAAGTTTTTTCTATTTTACCGCCAATTGCAGCGTGGGGAAATGAATATTTACTAGCTCCATTCCAAGTGGATTCACTTTCAACCTATCGCATAACAGCGTTGAATAATAATACGGATGTATTGATCGATGGTAATTATACCGTGACTCTCAATGCAGGAGAATACTTTGAGGTGAATCACGATAGTTCCGCCAGGTGCATAAATTCCGATTCATTAATAGGAGTGACACAATTTATGGAGCGGGAAAAACTGCTCGACTGATGGCGATCCAGCCATGTTAGTGATTAATTCAGTTTCTCAGGGAGTAAACGATGCCATATTTACCACTATTGACGTATTAGGGACAGCCGATACCAATTTCGCGACCATTATCACAAACCAAGCTGGGAATAGGAGTCGTGGAATACGATGGTAACTTGCTCGATTCCAATGACTTTATCCAGTTCCAGGAATGTTCTGATTATTATTATTCATACATCTCTCTTCCCATTGGAGCACACACAGTTCATTCAGAGGAAAAGTTCAGCTTATACATATATGGAATGACTGGCTTTGATTCGTACGCCTATTCTGCCGGATCAACTGTATTCGTGAAAGGCTCGTTCAAAGAAGAAACATGTTCTTACAGTAAGACCACTTTTAAAGGTGATAGTTTTGTTGAATAATTATTGGTGGTATAGACTTGATGATCCAGAGGATACGCTCGGAACAAGTCTTAACCTTACACTTACATCACCCATTGCTCCAGGAATTTATGTTTTCTCAGGCTATTCGCCCGTTTCTGGATGTAAGGAGGATGTCTTTTATAAAGTGAAGGAGCCAACCACTGGAATTGGGGTTCAAATACTTGCGGATCCTGAATCTGTATGTCCTGGTGAAGAAGTGCAATTGAGTTTTGTTCAACGTAGGTCAGTATTGGACTACAATTTTGAGGATTCCTCTTTCGTAAATGATTTCACAATCTTTGAGAATGTTGAAATAAGTTCGAATTGCGGTTCATTTGAATTTAACTCGCTCACTTTCAATGGGGCACCAACAAGAGCTATTGCCACAGATGACGTAGATGCAAGTGCTGGCGGTTTTGTCGAGTTCCTTGCCTCTGTTGAACAGGAGGCTTGTGATTCTCCTGATCCAGAGGATGTTTTATATGTGGATTATTCTATCAATGCAGGAGCGAATTGGGTTCGTTTAGATTCTCTTTCACCCAATGACTTTCCATCATTCAAAAGATTTCGTGCATTGCTTCCCGGGGCTGCGGAGACGACTGCGACAAGATTCAGGGTCATTCAGGCAAGTGGTTATATAGCTGGAGAAGACATTTGGCTGATTGATGAACTCAAAGTGTTTGTTCGAGCTTCGAGTATTGCAGATAGCCTACGATGGACCCCTTCGGCTTTATTGGACGATACGACTTCCCTCACGCCAATCGGAGCGCCATTAGACACCACTGTTTTTTCCGTTTATTTCAGGGATAGTGCAGGCTGTGAATACAGCGATTCAATTCGAATCACGGCTCCCGAACCATTGCCAGAGGCTTTTGATTTTGATACAACCAAGTGTGATAATATTCCATTTACATTCTCATCCATCAGTGGAGGCGGAACGTACGAATGGAAGCCAAGTGAAGGCATTAGCAATGCCTTGGCACAAACCCGTAACAATTTCCAACACAGAATCCACTCAATACACAGTTAAGATTGTTGATCCCTGGGGTTGTGACTCTACTGAACAAGAGGTAAATGTTGAGGTCAAAACCCGGCCGATTGTTCCAAATTTTGACGATACTATCGTTTGTGACGGGGGGGTAATTTATTTTGTTATTAGTGATACAACGGCTACTATTTTGTGGAGCGATAACAGTAATGATAACCAGTTTAGGGTGGAAAATTCAGGCACATATTGGTACCAAGCGAGCAACGAATGTGGAACGGGTGGAGACACCATTTATGTGACCAAAGGAAACAACCCTGAATTAGAAATTGGGCCGGATTTGCTCTTGTGTCCTAACGAGCCGTTGATTTTGGAATTAGAGGACGATGGGAACGCGTATTTCTGGTCAAATGGAACGGCTGGTGTTCGGAATGAATTCACCATCGCAGGCACATATACGGTGACTGTGACCACTTCTGAAGGTTGCATTGCAATAGACTCATTAGTCGTTTATGACGATTGCGAAACGCTTCTCAATTTCCCGAATGTGTTAACACCAAATGGTGATGGAGTCAACGATGTTTTTTGGATCACTCTAGAAAATTATCAGGACGTCCAAGTTCAAATTTATAACCGTTGGGGGCAAAGTGTATTCTACAGCAGTAATCCATTTTTTGCCTGGGACGGGACGGTAGGAGGATCTCCTTCTGCTGACGGAGTTTACTTTGTGTTGATTCAGATCACTGCGGCTGATGGCCGAGAAATCAACTATAAAGGATCCATAACTCTACTTCGACAATAAGTTAAGCTAGTCTTTTAATGGCTGCCACTAATGTATCTAAGTCTTTGGTAGAAGTGTAAACATTGGGCGTTACCCTCGCTCCTTCCACGCCTTCATGTGTAATGGTGGTAGTATGAATTCTGGAATCCTTCCAAAGATGATCGTGTATGTCTTTGGCAGTTTTGCCTTTTATTCCAAAAGTGGTTAGGGCTCCACTAAATCCCTTTTCTTCAGGACACCAGAACTGAATTCCTTCGATGTCTTTGACACGAGAAACCCAATATTGTTTTAAGTAATGTAGTCGCTCATATTTTCTCGCTGCTCCGATACTCAGGTGAAACTCGATTGCTTGACCAATGGCAAGTTCGGCAGGCACATCTCGCGTCCCTTGCATTTCAAACTTTCGAACGTCTTCACTTTGTGGTTCTGGCCCAGGAAATAAAGCCCAATGCTTTGCAATAAGTTCTTTTCGCATCCACAGCATTCCAGTCCCAAATGGAGCACAGAGCCATTTGTGAAGGCTCGTTCCGAAATAGTCACAGTTAAGATCGGATATTTTAAAGTCGAGGTGGGCGAAGCTATGGGCTCCATCAACCATGACCAATATTCCTCGTTTTTTTGCCTCTCAGCGGCAATGGCGGCAACAGGTAAGACCTGTCCAGTCCAGTTGATGACATGTTCTATAAGCACAACCTTAGTTTTGGATGTGAATTGATCGGTATAAGCTTTGACGATCGCATCTACATCGGTGGATGGCATTGGGATTTTTGCCACTTTTCTCACTACGCCTTCCCGCATTTCGCGTTGCATCCACGCTTGGTTCATATTCGGATAAATGAAATTGCTAGTCACAAATTCATCGCCTTTTTGCATGTCGAAACCGAATATGATCGTGTCGAGAGCTTCGGTGGTGTTTCGGTTGATCGCAATTTCTTCTGAACTAACCCCAGCCAGATCTGCTAGTTTCTCTCGAATCGACTCTCGGCCTTTTTCAAATACGCGCCACATGTAATAGGAGGGGGCTTCGTTGCTTAATTCCGTGAAGCGCTGCACCGCATCTTGCACCACTTTTGGATGCGGAGAAACACCTCCGTTATTGAGGTTAATTAAGTTTGTTGATGTGGTATAATTGTGTCGAACCCAACTCCAGAAATCTTCATCAGAAGCTAATTCTGCGGGTGGAACATTTCCAAAGTTTTGTAAAACCGATGCTGATTCTTTAGCGAATCCAGTGTCTATTAGCGGCCAGGCCCAGAGTCCAGCTCCGAGGGTACTTGCTTTTCTTATGAATGATCTTCGATTAGTCATTGGTCAGGGTTTGTAACAAATTAAGCAGTTTTACAGCAGAGATGAAATCATTTGCATTTGTAATCATTCAGTTTTCTTGTATAGCCTACTTCGCATTGACGGGTAACTTCATCCTTTTTGAACCATTATACTTCGTCATTCAGACTATCGGGGCCTTAACTATACTATGGGCAATATTCACTATGAAACCAACACAATGGATGATTTTTCCTGAGCCCAAAATGCTTGGAAATCTGATTGTTTCAGGGCCTTACCGTTGGGTAAGACATCCAATGTATTCAGGATTGTTGATTATGACAGCTGCGATTGTCCTTTATCGATGTGAATGGCCACCGCTACTTGTTTTTATTGGTTTTCTGATAAATCAAATACAGAAGCTCACCTACGAAGAATCGACGTTATTAGAGCGATTTCCAGAGTATGTTAAATACAAGCGAAATACAAAACGCCTATTCCCAATAATATACTAGATCCTTAAAAGGTCAGTAGCTTTTGGACCTAAATTGAAAAGGGCATCCAATACACTCAAGTTTGATTCAAAAGAATGCCTATCGTTAAAAACCTGCATATAGCTTATATCCTTTGAAAGTGGAAATTGAGATTCACGATAGTCTTTTGGTGCGACCTTATACGCCTCAGTGAGAGTGTAGCTTAAATTGACCTTTAACAATTTGAGGATGGTTTTGAGCAAATTGAGGTTAAACTCAACTAATAATTTAGTCTCAGATTGATAGTATGGAAAAAACTCATGTTCGTAGTACTCGAAATATGGACTGCGTCTGTAGGCTGCCTCTAAGCTCTTCCAATGTTGCTTTTGCCAGTTTTCAGCATAGCTCATTTCCGTGTTACCAGTAAGTCGCCTCTCCGTTTTTTTCTGGGTTGGAATAACGAGCAATTGACGGCCATTTGGGCCTAGAATTTCGCATCTATTTCGCTGAGTTTGTTTTACAAAGTGCTCGTGCACTTCAAATTCAACATTCTCCGCATGCAGTAGCGCTTGATAATATCCGATACTGCCTGTATAGAATATTGGAAATATACTGCCACTATTCTGGTATACTGAACATTCTGTCCCAGCGAATTTTACCATCGAACAGCGTGTATTCAGGATCTAATGAAAGCCAAATGAATGCCGCTCTACCCACAATGTGGTCTTCTGGCACAAATCCCCAATACCGAGAATCAGCCGAATTATGCCGGTTGTCACCCATCATGAAATAGTAGTCCATTTCGAAAGTGTAGGAATTAGCTTCCATGCCATCAATGATGATTTTCCCATTTTGAATCGCTAGGTCGTGACCTTCATAAACAGAAATGATTCGATCGTAATAAGGCAGTGTCTCTAAGTTCAATTCCACAGTTTCTCCGGCCATGGGAACGGTTAATTTCCCCCAGTTGTCAATCGTCCAATCCGTTGTTGGCTGATTTGGGAAAATGGAACCTTCCTGCGAAATTTCATGTGGATGCATATTGATATTCACCGAATTAACTGACCCATAACCTTCCATTTGAGTTACAGCGTCAAGTGTCATCGGTAGTTGATAGATGTAAGGCGGAGGATTTGGGTTTTGCTGGCTTCTAAGCGGGTTTGAATCACTCAGATAGATATCCATACGCTCCTTGAGCAATTTAGAATTAAGTTGAGCCTCTGAAGAAACGATGTAGTTGAATTGGAAAGCAGGTGGAATATATGCCGTCTCCCCATTGATGAATAACTTACTGTTTTTAATGAATATTTCGTCTCCAGGAACTGCGACACAGCGTTTGATGTAATGTTCTCTTTTATCTACAGGACGAATCGTCATATCGAATCCTTCTCGGATAATTTTCTGAGCACGTCCTTCAGTCATATCAAAATTCTGTAGGAAACCCTTGAGTCCATTTACTTGAGGAGTATTGTGAAATTTACCTGGAATTCCGTCCCAGATGAACTTGCGGGCATTTTCTTGACCGAAATAAAGCGCGTAAATTCTATGAAGCTGATTATAACTCATGTTACTCTGAAGCTCCACCGTAACTGTATCTCCTTCAGGATAATTAAATACAACAATGTCATTTCGCTCAACATCTCCAAAACCTGGCAATCTTCTATAGTCCAGCTTCATCCATTCCAAATAACTAGGGATTTCTGTTAGTGGCAGTGTATGATGCGCAAAAGGAAAGCTAAGCGGAGTTTGTGGGATTTTAGGACCATATGCCATTTTGCTTACGAAAAGATAATCGCCAATAAGCAGCGTCTTTTCCATAGAAGCGGTTGGAATAGTGAAGGCTTCTAAGAAATACGTTCGGATGATACTTGCGGCAAT
>CALSRO010000002.1 GCA_943788775.1 uncultured Flavobacteriales bacterium
AAATTCAAAATTGTCAATATGCACCCAGTATCCTGTCGTACCTCCCTGTTGCTTTACAGTAATATAAGCCCCATTATTGGGAGCTGTAAAAGTCACTGTTCGCTGGGTCCAGACGCTATTTGTGGCTGCGGCACTCGCGGTCCAAACCAAAGTTCCGAATGTAGTTGGACTTGTAGATACCCCAATTTGAACCGGAGTACATTGATAACTCGAGTTTTTCCTATCGTAAAATGTAAATGAATATGTATTCCCGTTCACCAGGTTTTGACTCAACTCCATTGATATAGCATCGGTACCATTTCCTGTTAACGACACAAACCAATTACCATAGGTTGGACACCCCCAGGTACACGTTGTGATGATATCCATATTTCCAAACGTCCCAAAAGCGGATGAGTTATTCATTGCTGCCGTGTATGTGGCATTGTTGATGTTGATCAAATTGGTCGTAGTCGTATGATTTTCAAAGCTTCCATTGAGAAAGGCTTGTCCCTGCATATTTAATACAACCAATACAACATGTATAACCAGTATGAGATTCTTCATCTAAATTATTGACGGGTCAGAAAACAATGGGGTATTATCATAAAGACCTCCTATTATTAGGATGCAAAAGAAGTAAAATGGTTGCCCAGAAAGATATTAAGTTGTAAGCATTTTTGATAAAAATGCCTTAACAATTGCAGCCAATTTTGGCTCAGCATTTCGGGCTGCCAGTTGAACCTCCTCGTGACTAACGGTTTCGACTACACCCTCCACCCCTAAATCGGTAACTACTGAAAGTGCCGCTACCCTCATTCCCATATGTTTTGCAGCAATGTTTTCAGGCACAGTGCTCATGCCAACAACGTCAGCTCCAATTGTGCGTAAATGCTTGTACTCCGCAGGAGTTTCGAAACATGGCCCACTCACCCCAGCATAGACCCCTTGATGTAACTTCAATTCTAGATTCTCAGCACAATCGTGAATCAATTTAATGTAATCATGATCATAAGGCTCTGACATGTCCACAAACCGAGGTCCGAGTTCGTTGTTATTTGGACCAATTAATGGATTAGTTGGGAATAGGTTTATTTGATCAGATATAACCATAATATCTCCCACTTTAAACTCTGGATTCATACCTCCACTGGCGTTTGACAAAACCAATGACTTTACATTTAAATAATGCATAACACGGATTGGAAATACCACCTGATCCATTGTATACCCTTCATAAAAATGAAATCTCCCCTTCATAGCTATGACTTCCACTCCGTTCAATCGACCATATATTAGCTTCCCATCATGCCCTTCAACGGTAGATTGAGGGAAGTTTGGAATATCTGAATAAGGAATAGTGGTAGCGTCAGATATTTCAGAGGCCAATTCTCCTAATCCAGTTCCCAGCACAATACCCACTGGGTTCTTAGGGTTAAACCTTTCTGCTAGAAAGTCAGCTGTTTCTTGAATAAGATCTAATGAAATCATGTATTAATTGATTGATTTGAGTACTATATGACCCGAGAAAATTTGTTTCAACTGGGATTACGAAAATTGGCAGTTTTGAAATTAGAGGTTGATCTAAATA
Source organism: uncultured Flavobacteriales bacterium (assembly GCA_943788775.1). Classification (GTDB taxonomy): domain Bacteria; phylum Bacteroidota; class Bacteroidia; order Flavobacteriales_G; family Salibacteraceae; genus SHAN690. Next base: position 1,571 of record CALSRO010000002.1, read on the forward strand.
TGGAATGATGCGCTGAGCATCTTTTTCTGTTGTTACTATAACTCCAGAATCCGAGATTAAATCCGCGGCTTCATTAAAATCACTTTCGGTGAACCAATAGTGATCACCAGCGTCAAAATGACTAATTATCTCATTCGTTGCATTCAAATATTCGAACAAACCTGAAGCGTTCGCAATGCCCGTCATTAAATAAATCTTTGACTCATTAATTGATGTAAAATTAGTTTTAGTAATAGCATAAGGAGTGCCATAATGCTCGCTCGAAAACAACAAATTTTGGTAGGATTCGGGATTCAATCTTTGCGCAATAGATCTCATATCAAACACACTTATATCACTCGGACATTTAGTTACAACGATTATATCGGCTCTTTTTGCACCAAACTTTTGTTCTCTCAAACGGCCGGCCGGCAACAATAGATCGTCTATGTATAAATCATTGAACGCGGTAAGTAAAATCATTAATCCAGGCTTAATCGATCTATGTTGAAACACATCGTCTAACAAGATTATTTCTACTTCTGGTTTAACTTCAAGCAGTCTCTTCACTCCATTGACTCTGTCAGCATCAACCGCCACCTGTACATTTTTATACTTGTTAAGTATTTGGGAGGGTTCATCTCCAATCTCGAGTGAATTCATGTTTGAGTCAGCAAGAATAAACCCTTTGGTCTTTCGGCCATAACCTCGACTCAACACGGCCAATTGAAAATCTGGAGATAATTGCCTTATGACATATTCTGTCATAGGTGTCTTGCCCGTTCCGCCTACTCGCAAATTACCTATGCCAATGAGTGGAATAGGAAAGGTTCTGCTTTTCAATAATCCAAAATGAAACAGGCCATTTCTGATCAAGACTATAAATCCATAAACAAGGGAAAATGGGTAAAGCAATATCCGCACTCGGCAAATGTAGTTTCTATAAATTTCCGCTCCTTTGTTAAAATTCAGACTAACTATGAATGTTTCAGATGTCGCTAACTTGCTAGATGATCTAGCCCCAGTCGAATTACAAGAATCGTATGATAATGTCGGTCTTATTATTGGCTTACCCACATGGGAAGTCACTGGTACACTTTTAACCCTAGATTGCACAGAAGATGTTGTCGCTGAAGCTATTCGCAAAAAGTGCAATTTAATTGTCGCTCATCATCCGATTTTATTCAAAGGTTTAAAATCATTGACAGGTGCCAATTATGTTGAACGAACAATTCTACTGGCGCTCAAAAACGACATTGCCATTTATGCTATACACACCAACCTCGACAACATATTGTCAGGAGTAAACCAAGAAATAGGTAAACGAATAGGACTAAAAAATCTGAATATACTTTCCCCTAAATCAAACACCTTGTCAAAGCTTCAAACCTATGTCCCAACTTCTCATTTAGAAGAAGTACGGAATGCACTATTCACGGCTGGTGCTGGTCATATTGGTGATTATGACGAGTGTAGTTATTCATCGGAGGGCACTGGAACCTTCAAGGCAAATGAATCTACAAATCCTTTTGTTGGAACGAAAGGTAAACGTCACTCTGAAGCCGAAGTTAAACTTGAAATGATTTTCACAAATCACATTGCACCTAAGGTCATAAAAGCCTTAAGAGAATCGCACCCTTATGAAGAGGTGGCATACGACATTATTCCCATCACGAACACCAACCAATGCATTGGCAGCGGCATGTATGGTGAATTTGAGAACTCTATTACCGAATCTGAACTATTAAATAGACTTTCTGATATTTTCAATGTCAAATCAATTCGCCATACTAAATTGCTTAATAAACCAGTGAAGAGGGTGGCCTTTTGCGGTGGTTCAGGAAGTTTTTTACTGAGTAAGGCAAAGGCAATAATAGCGGACGTGTTTATTACTGGAGATTTCAAATACCATGAATTCTTTGACGCAGATCAAAAAATCCTCATAATTGACATTGGACACTTTGAGAGTGAGCAGTTTACCCCTAATTTATTACACCAATATCTAGCGAATAAAAATGTTACATTTGCCGTCCTTTTATCAGAGGTAAAAACAAACCCTGTACACTATTTCATTCAATAAAGAATATGGCAGCAGCAGCAAAAAAGAAAACTGAGAACACGGTCGAAGAGAAACTAAGAGCTTTATACCGTTTACAGTTGATTGATTCAGCTATCGATAAAATCAGAACAATCAGAGGTGAGCTTCCTTTAGAAGTTGAAGACTTACAAGATGAAATCGAGGGACTTGAAACTCGATTAAACAATCTTCAAACAGAATTAGAAGATGTGCAAAATCGAATTAGCGAACGAAAGAATTCTATCATTGATTCTAGCGAGCTCATTAAAAAGTACGAAAGCCAGCAAAAGAATGTAAGAAACAATCGAGAATTTGATTCATTGTCAAAGGAAATTGAGTTTCAAACACTTGAAATTCAGCTTTCTGAAAAGAGAATGAAGGAGTTTGAAGCACAATTGATTCAAAAGAAAGAAATTCTTGACGCAGCTGAGGCTAATCTTAATGAACGCAGAAAAGACCTTGAACATAAGAACGAGGAATTGAACGGAATCATTAAAGAAACCGAAAAAGAAGAAAAGGCCTTATTGAAAGCTAGTGAAGAAGCTGCTGGAACGATTGAGGAGAGACTCTTAGGTGCTTACAAGCGTATTCGACAAAGTGTTAAGAACGGACTTGCTGTTGTTCCGGTTGAAAGAGGTTCTTCTGGAGGATCATTTATTAAAATTCCACCTCAACGACAATTAGATATTGCCGCAAGAAAAAAGATTATTCTTGATGAGCATAGCGGCCGACTTTTAGTTGATCTTGAACTTGCTAATGAGGAAACTGAAAAACTAAAGGAGTTGACGCAAAAAGCAATGGTCTAAACCCACCAAACTTCAAAGCATTAAAAAGCCCAGCTTGAAAATTTTCAAGCTGGGCTTTTTCGTTTATCTCTATTTATTCCTTCTTAGCGCTTTTCAATAGCTACATAGTCTCGTTCATTCTCTCCAGTGTAAACCTGTCTTGGTCTACCAATGGGCTCACCATTCTCTCTCATCTCTTTCCATTGAGCTATCCAGCCAGGAAGTCGCCCCATTGCAAACATTACGGTGAACATATTCGTTGGAATTCCTAAAGCTCTGTAAATAATACCTGAGTAGAAATCGACATTAGGATAAAGTTTGCGCTCCACAAAATACGGATCGCTTAAAGCGGCCTCTTCTAATTTTTTAGCAATCTCCAAAACTGGATCATTCACTCCAAGTTTATTTAAAACATCATCCGCAGCCTTTTTGATAATTCGCGCTCTTGGATCGAAATTCTTATAAACTCGATGACCAAAGCCCATTAGTCTGAATGGATCATCCTTATCCTTTGCCTTCGCCAAATACTTATCAGCATCGCCACCATCTGCCTTTATTGCTTCAAGCATTTCTATCACAGCTTGGTTGGCCCCACCATGAAGAGGTCCCCACAATGCATTTATTCCTGCAGATACTGAAGCATACAAACTTGCATGAGAAGAACCAACAACTCTTACAGTGCTCGTGGAGCAATTCTGCTCGTGGTCAGCGTGTAAAATCAACAACTTGTTTAATGCTTTGATAACAACTGGATCTGGCTGAAATTCCTCCGCTGGAGTTCCAAACATCATTTTCAAGAAGTTTCCGCAATAATCTAAATCATTCTTTGGATACATCAAAGGTTGACCGATTTCATTCTTGTATGCCCAAGCTGCGATTGTTGGCAATTTGGCTACCAATCTTATGATGTTCATATAAACCTCATCCGCAGATCTCACAGGATCCAATGATTCTGGATAAAAAGCAGTTAATGATGTCACTAACGAGGACAAAACACCCATTGGATGCGCGTTTGAAGGAAAGCCCTCTAACAAAACCTTAAAGTCCTCGTGAATTAAAGTGTGATAAGTGATGTCAACCTTCCATTTGTTTAATTGCTCGCTGTTCGGTAACTCACCATAAATAATCAAATACGCCACTTCCATGAAGCTTGATTCTTCTGCGAGTTGTTCGATTGGGTATCCACGATATCTAAGAATCCCTTTTTCGCCATCCAAAAATGTGATCGAACTTGTTGTTGACCCAGTATTCTTAAATCCTGGGTCAATTGTAATTAATCCTGATTGACCTCGTAGCTTAGAAATATCAAGGGCTTTCTCGTTTTCCGTCCCTTCTACTACCGGTAGTTTATATACTTCACCGTTAAAGTGTAACTCTGCAAAATCTGGCATCTTCCGTACTTTTTCTTCTTTTCTATTTTTCTGAATCTCGAACTGCGCGAAAATACGTGACGAAAGCGTTAATTACAATAGCTACATGATTATCTATACTTGAAATCTTTGCCTAGATATCGTGCATTTGACCCAAGTTCTTCTTCAATTCGCAATAACCTGTTGTATTTGGCCACTCTATCACTTCTGGATGCAGAACCCGTTTTAATTTGCCCTGTGTTTAAAGCAACGGCTAAATCAGCAATTGTGGTATCCTCTGTCTCGCCACTTCTGTGACTCATAACAGATGTATACCCGCTAAGTGTAGCCATTTCAACGGCTTCAATGGTCTCAGTAAGCGTACCAATTTGATTCACCTTAATTAAAATCGAATTTGCAGTTCCTGACTTAATACCTTGGGACAATCGCTTCGTATTTGTAACAAAAAGATCGTCTCCGACCAATTGCACTTTGCTACCGATGCTCTGAGTCAACTTTAACCATCCATCCCAATCGTCTTCAGCCATACCGTCTTCTATGGATATGATAGGATATTTTTCAGACCAATCTTTCCAAAACTCAACCATTTCTTCGGGTGTCAATTCCTGTCCAGATGATTTTTTAAAAATGTATTTATTCTTCTTGGCATCAAAAAACTCACTACTGGCTGCATCCATGGCGATGTAAATATCCTCTCCAGCTTTATAACCAGCCGACTCGATCGCCTTCAACACATATTCAATAGCGTCAACATTACTCCCTAGATTTGGAGCAAATCCGCCTTCATCACCAACATTTGTTGAGTACCCATCCTTTTTCAAAACAGCCTTTAAATGGTGAAAAACCTCAGTCCCCATTCGTAGCGCTTCGCTGAAAGATTTCGCCCCAACCGGCATTACCATAAATTCTTGAAAGTCAATTTTATTATCCGCATGGGCTCCACCATTCAGTATATTCATCATGGGAATAGGCAGTACATTAGCATTTACACCACCGATATATCTATAAAGTGGCATGCCATGACTTTGAGCCGCGGCTTTAGCACATGCGAGTGATATTCCAAGCATTGCATTAGCACCAAGGTTTGACTTATTTGCACTACCGTCCATTTTTATCATGTGTTGATCAATGGCCGCTTGACTTGATACAAAAGCTCCTGTTAGTTCAGGTCCAAACACTTCTCGAACATTACTTACAGCTTTCAAGACCCCCTTACCCATATAACGGGTGGTGTCTCCATCTCGGAGTTCAACTGCCTCGTGCACTCCAGTGGAGGCTCCAGAAGGAACAGCTGCAGAGCCAATAATACCGTCATCAGTAATCACATCCACCTCAATAGTTGGATTACCCCTTGAATCTAATATTTCTCTAGCAAGAATTTGCGCAATTGCACTCATATAATTTGTGTTATGCTGGTTGTTTTATATGTTCATCAATTAGGGAAACAAACTCGTCAAATAAGTATCTTGAGTCATTTGGCCCTGCTGAAGATTCTGGATGAAACTGAACCGAGAATGCTGGGTGTTTCAATAATTTGATTCCCGCCAATGTTAGATCATTTAAATGAATATGTGTAACCTGAATATCTTCTCGCTCTTCAGCCGCTTCGCGATCAACTACAAATCCATGATTCTGAGAAGTGATTTCGCTCTTACCTGTCAACAGGTTTTGCACTGGATGGTTAATCCCTCTGTGACCATTATGCATCTTTGAAGTTGATAACCCACATGCTAGTGCCAACAGCTGATGCCCAAGGCAAATCCCAAAAGTTGGAATATTAGTCTGAAGCAATTGTTGAATTAATCCAATTGAACTTTTCATGGCCGATGGGTCTCCAGGTCCGTTACTCAACATTATGCCATCTGGATCAAAGGCAAGTATATCTTCTGCACTCGTATGCATTGGAAAAATTCTTACATCGCAACCGCGCTCATTTAAACAGCGGATGATGTTCTTTTTAACTCCAAAATCTATTAATGCTACTCTTCGATTTCCACCTGTTCCAGAATCATAGACTTCCGAGGTCGTGACCTTTGAGGACAACTCCAACCCTTCCATGGATGGAACCTCAGTCAACCGTGCCTTCAAGGTATCTAAATCAAGGTTTTCACTTGAAATAATCGCATTCATTGCTCCCTTGTCTCGAATGTGTCTTACTAAAGCTCTAGTGTCAACATCAGAAATGCCCACTAAATTTTGTCTTATGAAATAGTCATTGATCGACTCATCCGCTGCAGCTCGAGAATAGACATCGCTAAATTTCTTGCAGACTAATCCAGCTATTTTCACGGAATCTGACTCCACCTCGTCATCAGTAATTCCATAATTACCTATATGAGCTGGAGTCATCAGCAATATTTGCCCAAAATAGGACGGATCTGTAAAAATCTCTTGATAACCTGTCATTCCGGTATTGAATGCAATCTCACCGGTTGTAGTTCCTTTTTTGCCTGCCGCTTTACCATAAAAATGAGTTCCATCTTCAAGCAATACGACCGCTTTGTCTTTTTCAAGGTATTTCATGATGCAATGTTCAGAGTTTAAGTCAAAAAAAAGAGGATAAGTTTTAAACTCATCCTCTTTTTATATTCACAATTGTTAATTCTAGCTTTCCTTTTGTTCACTTTCAGAAGCATCACTTTCGGGAGTTTCCTTTGGTGATTCAGGAGAAGGCTGATCAGATTCGGCCTTTGGAGCAGTCTCCGCTGATTTGTCATCAGCCTTAGCTTCTTTAGCAGGAGCACTCTTGGGACTTCCCGACCCTCTTCGTGATCTTCTAGTCTTTTTAGCGGCATCCTTGTTATCTGTTGTATAAATATCATTGAAATCAACCAATTCAATCATACACATCTCAGCAGCATCTCCTTGTCGAAAACCAATTTTGATTATTCTAGTATAGCCACCTGCTCTAGTAGCAATCTTTGGCGCCACCTCTCTGAACAATTCAGTCACAGCTTCCTTATTTTGAAGCTTTCTAAAAACCATTCTTCTAGAGTGAGTTGTGTCGTTCTTTGACTTAGTAATCAAAGGCTCCACATATCCACGAAGAGCTTTGGCTTTCGCTAAAGTGGTAGTAATACGTTTGTGTTCAATCAAGGAAGAAGCCATGTTTGACAACATCGCCTTTCTATGGGCCGATGTACGACTAAGTTGATTGATTTTATTTTGATTTCTCATTGCTCAAAAAATTGAAGCGTTACTTATTCTTTTTCTGCTAGGTACTTACCTACATTCATTCCGAAATTCAACCCTTTCACTTGAACCAAATCTTCAAGCTCTGTAAGTGATTTCTTTCCGAAGTTTCTGAATTTCAATAAATCATTCTTTTCAAATGTCACTAGATCACCAAGGGTCTCTACATCCGCAGCCTTCAAGCAGTTTAGAGCTCTTACTGACAGATCCATGTCCACTAACTTAGTTTTTAGCAACTGACGCATGTGAAGCGTGTTTTCATCTAATTCTTCTTCTGCCTTCTTCTCAACTTGATCAAGCGTGATACGCTCATCTGAGAATAACATGAAGTGATGAATAAGAATTTTGGCCGCCTCTTTCAGTGCATCTTTTGGATGAACTGAACCATCTGTATCTATGTCAAAGATCAACTTTTCGTAGTCAGTCTTTTGTTCCACACGGTAGTTCTCAATGGTGTAGCGCACATTCCTAATTGGAGTAAAAATCGAATCCAAAAAGATGGTTCCAAGCGCTGCATTCGAAGTTTTATTCTCTTCTGATGGCACATATCCTCGGCCTTTTCCGATTGATATCTCCATTTCAAAATTTACGGACTTGTCAAGGTGACAGATCACATGATCGGGATTTAAAACCTGAAAAGAGCTAGTAAACTTACCAATGTCGCCTGCTTTGAATGACTCTTGTCCACTCACCTTAATACGAACCTTCTCAGTTTCCTCTTCTTTAATCTGTTGCTTAAATCGCACCTCCTTTAAGTTAAGTACGATTTCTGTCACATCTTCAATAACACCTTTCAATGTACTGAATTCGTGATCTACGCCTTCAATTTTAATAGCGGTAATAGCGAAGCCTTCTAATGAAGAAAGTAAAATTCTTCGTAAAGCGTTTCCGATTGTGATACCATATCCTGGCTCTAGTGGTCTAAACTCAAACTGACCTTTGAAGTCATCAGCTTGAATCATTATTACTTTGTCCGGGCGTTGAAAATCAAGTATTGCCATGTTTTATTCTTCAGTTTTGATTGGATCTAAGTTTCTTCGTTTAAGATGCTTGAAGATGAGCACATCAACATTTTTGCTTTTATCCAATGATTGGTTTAAAATATTATTTCGAGTAAAGTTCAACAATTAGCTGCTCGCGGATATTCTCGGGAATTTGCTCACGAGATGGCGGAGTGATGAATGTCCCCATGAGGGCATTTGCATCAAAATCCAACCATGAATAATTTTTCACATTGCTTGAAGCAACCGAGTTTGTAACTGCTTCCAAAGATTTTGACTTCTCTCTCACAGCAATTTTATCTCCAGGTTGCAACTGATAAGATGGTATGTTAACTACATTTCCATTTACAGTGATATGTCTGTGACCAACTAATTGCCTTGCACCGCTCCTGGTTGGAGAAATCCCCAATCGATAGACGGTATTGTCTAATCTTGACTCACAAAGAATAAGAAGGGTTTCACCTGTAATACCTTTACGTCTACTCGCCTCCTTAAACAGGTTCGAGAATTGACGCTCTAGAATACCATAGGTATACTTTGCCTTTTGCTTCTCTTGAAGCTGAATCGCATATTCCGATTGCTTCATTCTCCTTTTATTAGGACCGTGCTGACCTGGGCCGTAGTTCTTACGTTCTAATGCCTTGTCTGGACCGAAAATCGGATCGCGAAACTTTCTGGCTATTTTGGACTTGGGTCCTCTGTATCTTGCCATTTCTTCTTTAACTAAAAATTAAACTCTTCTTCTTTTAGGTGGTCTGCATCCGTTGTGTGGCATAGGAGTTACATCCATTATCTCAGTAATTTCGATACCGATATTGGACAAACTTCTGATTGCACTTTCACGTCCAGATCCAGGTCCTTTTACAAAAACCTTCACCTTTCTTAGGCCAGCGTCATGCGCAACTTTACCACAATCGGCAGCAGCCATTTGGGCAGCATACGGAGTGTTCTTTTTAGAACCTCTAAAGCCCATTTTACCTGCTGATGACCACGATATTACTTCACCATTGACGTTTGTCAATGAGATTATAATGTTGTTGAACGAAGCGTGTATGTGCGCTTCACCTACTGCATCAACTTTTACCTTTTTCTTCTTTGTCTGAGTCTTCGCCATGGAAAACGTGTTGTTTGTTAACTATTATTTAGTTGCCTTCTTCTTGTTAGCAACTGTCTTTCTTCTTTCCCTTGCGGGTTCTACTATTATTCTTGGTGCGTTGCCCTCTTAATGGAAGTCCCGCACGATGACGAATTCCTCGGTAACAACCGATATCCATCATACGCTTAATATTCAATTGCACTTCTGATCTCAAAGCACCTTCAGTTTTGAAATGATCATTAATGTATTCTCTGATTGCAGCCAATTCATCATCATTCCAATCTGAAACCTTTTTATCAAGATCAACCTTGCTTGATTTCAAAATTTCTTGAGCACGCGAACGTCCAATTCCGAAGATGTAGGTCAACCCTATCTCACCTCTTTTATTTCTTGGTAAGTCTATACCTGCTATACGAGCCATAACTTAAATTTTTAACCTTGTCTTTGTTTGTGTTTTGGATTCTTCTTGTTGATGACATAGACGCGTCCCTTGCGTTTCACAATCTTGTCGTCAGCAGACCTTTTCTTTACGGATGCTCTGATTTTCATAATCCAGCTTATTTATATCTGTATGTTATTCTTCCCTTTGTTAAATCGTAAGGCGACATTTCAACTTTTACCTTATCGCCTGGTAAAATCTTGATGTAATGCATACGCATCTTGCCAGAAATATGGGCTGTGATTACATGTCCATTTTCTAACTCAACACGGAACATTGCGTTTGACAATGCTTCGGTAATGGTTCCGTCCTGCTCTATTGAAGCTTGTTTTGCCATTTACTCTATTATACTATTACGTTCAATTTTTCTTCTATATATTCAAATGTCGAAAGCACCTCTGCTTTTCCCTTCCTTACAACCAACGTGTGCTCAAAATGAGCCGATGGTTTTCTATCTGCGGTTACAATGGTCCAACCATCACGTAACTGCGTCACATCTTTCTTTCCCAAATTAATCATCGGTTCGATCGCAATGACCAATCCGTCAATCAATTTAGTGCCACGACCTCTTTTCCCAAAATTAGGAACCTCTGGCGGTTCATGAAGCTTCCTTCCTAAACCATGGCCTACCAGTTCACGAACAACACCGAATCCTGCTGATTCAGCTTCCTCTTGAACTGCCGATCCAATATCACCAACTCGGTTTCCAGCAATTGCTTGCTCGATGCCCTTATATAGCGATCTCTTTGTCGTATCCAATAACCTTTGAACTTCCTCGCTTACCTCACCAACTGCGAAGGTATAAGCTGAGTCTCCGTAGAAACCATTCATCAACACACCACAGTCTACAGAGAGAATGTCTCCGTCAATCAATGGTTTGTTATCAGGAATTCCATGAACAACCGCTTCATTTCTAGAAATGCAAAGACTATTCGGAAACCCATTAAAATTCAAAAAACCGGGTATTGCTTTGTGATCCGAGATAAACTCAAATGCACGTTTGTCTAACTCCAGTGGCGTGACCCCTGGCTTTATCAAACTCGCAACCTCAGCTAAGGTTTTTCCAACAAGTAAAGAACTCTCTCTTATTAGCGCGATTTCATCCTCGCTTTTTCCTCTCAACATATCCCTCTCAACTTATCCAGCCATTCCAAAGGCCGAAGAAGATCTTCCTTTTATTTTTCCAGATTTCATCAATCCGTCATAATGTCTCATCAATAGGTGACTCTCAATTTGCTGAAGAGTGTCAAGTATTACCCCAACCATAATCAACAAAGAAGTTCCACCAAAGAACAATGCAAAGCCTTGTGAAACTCCTGCAATCATAGCAAACGCAGGAAGAATTGCAACAATACCTAAGAACACCGAACCTGGCAAGGTGATTTTGGATAATATATTATCCAAAAATTCACTTGTCTTTTTGCCCGGTTTCACTCCAGGTATAAATCCACCATTTCTCTTTAAATCTTCCGCCATTTGGTTTGGATTTACCGTAATCGCGGTATAGAAATATGTAAACGCAATGATTAATACGAAAGTCAAAGCATTATACCAAAAACTTGTAGGGTTTCCTACAGCAGCCGCAATGCCTGTAGTTGCATCCGAACTCCATAATCCTGCCAAAGTCATAGGCAAAAACATTAAAGCTTGAGCAAATATGATTGGCATTACACCAGCAGCATTTACCTTAAGTGGAATGAATTGGCGCGCCCCACCAAACTGCTTATTACCAACAACTTTCTTTGCAAAGTTCACAGGTATTCTTCTTGTACCTTGTACTAATGCCACGGTTGCAATCGTCACCAATAAGAGGAAGACCATTTCAACTAACAACATCACAAAACCACCACCTTGCATTCTTGCAGAAATTTCGAAAGCAAACGCACTGGGCAATTGAGCAATAATTCCAATCATGATAATCATAGAGATACCATTACCAATACCTTTTTCAGTGATTCGTTCTCCAAGCCACATTACAAATACAGTACCTGTAACCAATATAAGAACTGTGCTTATTCCCCAGAATGAAAACAAACTTGCGTCTCCACCAACAACAGCTTGGGCTGGAATCTGTGAGGAGATAAAACTAGGTGCCTGAACCAATGTTATGATAATCGTTAACAGCCTTGTCCACTGATTGATCCTTTTCCTTCCACTTTCACCCTCTCGTTGCATTTTTTGAATTGCAGGAACCGCAATTCCCATCAATTGCACTACAATAGATGCAGAAATGTAAGGCATTATACCTAGGGCAAATATCGAGGCGCGACTGAAAGCTCCGCCTGCGAATATGTTCAATAATGCTGCAAGACCTTGTGCTCCCGAATTCAATTCATTCAACACTCCCGGATCTACTCCAGGTAGCACTACGAAAGAACCTAAACGGTAAATCAATAAGAGACCTAGTGTGTTTATTATACGCACTCTTAGATCTTCGATCTTCCAAATGTTCTGAAATGTTTCTACTAGTCTCTTCATTATTACTATTCAACGATCGTTACTGAACCACCCTTTGCTTCAATTGCTGCAGCGGCTGTCTTTGAGAAAGCGTGCGCAGTTACTGTAAGCTTCGCGCTGATCTCACCTCGACCTAAAATCTTAATCAAATCCTTTTTTCCTGCGATTGACTTCTCACGCAAAATTCAGGAGTTATCTCATTCACTTTATTATCATCACCAATTTCTGGATTGTATCCAAGTTGATTCCTGAATATACCACTCGGTTTGGATTCTTGAATCCAAACTTCGGTACTCTTCTTTGAAGTGGCATTTGTCCACCTTCAAAACCAACTTTTTTGGAGTATCCACTTCTAGATTTGGCGCCTTTGTGACCGCGAGAAGCAGTACCGCCTGAACCAGAACCTTCACCTCTACCGAGACGTTTGTTCGTTCTTACCGAGCCTTTTGCAGGCTTTAAATTACTTAAGTCCATTTCTTAGGTTACTTTACTTCTTCAACGGTTATTAAATGTCGAACCTTATTTAGCATTCCCAGTATCTGAGGTGTGGCTTCTTTTTCGACAGTTGAATTCATTCTTTTCAAGCCAAGAGCTGCAAGAGTAGCTTTTTGCTTCTCAGGTCGCCTAATGGCTGACTTAACTTTTGTGATTTTAATCTTTGTCATGGTTCTTATCCGTTAAAAACGATATCTAGACTAACTCCTCGTTGTCTTGCTATTGTAGACGCATCACGTAGTTGTGTTAAACCCTCAATTGTAGCCTTCACTACGTTTGCTGGGTTTGACGAACCTTTCGACTTTGCCAATACATCTGTAACACCAACACTCTCCAGCACTGCGCGCATCGCACCACCAGCAATTACTCCGGTACCATGTGCGGCAGGCTTAAGGAAAATATGTGCTCCACCAAATCTTCCTTCTTGTTCGTGAGGAACTGTGCCCTTCACAATAGGAACTTTAATTAAGTTCTTTTTCGCATCATCAATTGCTTTCTCAATGGCACTCGTAGCTTCCTTAGCCTTTCCAAGTCCGTGACCAACAACGCCATTTTCATTACCAACAACAACTACAGCGGAGAATCCAAATGCTCTACCACCTTTTGTCACTTTAGTAACACGTCTTACTTCAACCAAACGATCTTTTAATTCAATCTCGCTTGATTTTACTCTTTTTATGTTTTCGCTTGCCATCGGTGACTTAGAATTTTAATCCGTTTTCTCTTGCAGCCTCTGCCAATGCCTTGACACGACCATGATATAGATAACCATTTCGATCGAATACAACTGATTCAAGCCAGCAGCTTTTGCAGATTCAGCAATCTTCTTTCCAACAACACCAGCTTGCTCTAACTTTGAGCCCTTGTGCGCTGTTTTATCTCCCAAAGACGATGCTGAGGCTACAGTGCGTCCTGTTACATCATCAATTAACTGAGCATAAATCTCTTTATTACTTCTGTAAATTGATAAGCGTGGAGTTTCCGTTGACCCTATTATAGTCTTTCGAATGCGCTTTTTGATTCGCGCCCTTCTTTCTGGTTTCGTTAATGCCATCCTATATATTATTTAGATGCTGATTTACCAGCTTTTCTTCTACTTGTTCACCTACGAATCTGATACCTTTTCCTTTGTATGGCTCAGGCTTTCTCAATGATCTGATTTTAGCAGCAACTGATCCTATGAGTTGCTTATCAAAAGACTCAAGAGTAATGATCGGATTCTTACCTCTCTCTTGCTCTGCTGAAGCCTTAATTTCTTTGGGCAATTCAAATACTACGTTATGAGAGTATCCCAGAGCCAATTCAAGTTTTTGACCTTGAACAGCCGCACGATATCCAACTCCAACTAATTCCTGCTTTACAACATATCCTTTGGATACGCCTTCGATCATGTTGTTGACCAATGATCTGTACAGTCCGTGCTTAGCACGATGATCTTTATGATCTGACTCACGCGAGAAGGTGATCTCTGAACCTTCAATGCTAACGCCAATACAAGCATCAATTGCTTGTTTCAACTCGCCTTTTGAACCTTTAACTATCATCTCGCCATTGTTGAAACTAACTTCAACTCCAGCAGGGACAGTTATTGGTGCTTTTCCTATTCGTGACATTTTTCTCTATTGAAATCTATTAATAAACGTAGCAAAGAACCTCACCACCAACATTTTGCTGTCGAGCTTCTTTATCACTCATTACTCCTTTTGAAGTACTTACGATTGCAATTCCCAAACCGTTCAAACACTCTTGGAATACTATCGGAACCTCTATATTTTCTTAAACCAGGCTTACTTACTCTCTGAAGATCTTTGATTGCTGATGACTTTGTCACCTTATCATATTTCAAAGCAATTTTAATATTGCCTTGATGACCTTCTTCCTGGAATTTATAACTTAAAATATATCCTTTCTCGAATAAAATTTTTGTTATTTCCTTTTTCACCCCTGATGCTGGAATATCCACCACTCGGTGGTTTGCCCGCATCGCGTTTCTTAAACGGGTTAAATAATCTGCTATTGGATCTGTTACTGCCATTGCTCTTTTCTTAATCTAAGTTACCAGCTTGCTTTTGAAACACCTGGGATAAGTCCCTTGTTAGCCATTTCTCTAAAAGTTACTCTCGAAATACCAAATTGACGCATATAGCCTCTTGGTCTTCCAGTTAGTTTGCATCTATTATGCAACCTAACTGCTGATGAATTTTTAGGAAGTTTTTGAAGTTCTTCCCATCTTCCTTCAGCTTTTAATTGAGCTCTTTTATCAGCATATTGATCTACCATATGCTGACGCTTTCGCTCTCTGGCTTTCATTGATTCCTTTGCCATAACTTATTTTTTGAACGGTAACCCGAATTCTTTTAAAAGTTCAAATGCTTCTTCGTTTGTGTTCGCAGAAGTCACCATTGTAATGTCCATTCCTGTCACTTTATTGATCTTGTCAATATCGATCTCAGGAAATATAATTTGTTCTTTGATTCCGAGGTTGTAATTACCTCGACCATCAAAGCCTTTTGGATTGATTCCTCTAAAGTCTCTAGTTCTTGGCAAAGCCACGGAAACTAAACGATCTAGAAATTCGTACATCATATCACCTCTTAGGGTAACTTTTGCTCCAATTGGCATTCCCTTTCTCAATTTGAAATTGGAAACATCTTTCTTAGCGAAGGTTGAAATTGCCTTTTGACCGCTGATCATTGTCATTTCTGCCAATGCATTTTCAATGACCTTTTTATCTGCCGTAGCATCGCCCAAACCTTGACTAAGAACAATCTTCTTAAGTCTTGGCACTTGCATGATCGAAGTATATTGAAATCTCTCCATTAATACAGGAGATATCTTTTCGCTATAATCCTTCTTTAGTCTTGGAATGTAATTACTCATTTGATAACCTCCCCTGATCTTTTTGAATATCTAATCTTCTTTCCACTATCATCCGTCTTTCGACCAATTCTGCATGGCTTACCATCTTTAGGATCGATATGAAGTAGGTTGGAAATATGGATGGATCCTTCCTTCTTTACAATACCGCCATCTGGATTAGCCGCATTCGGCTTTGTGTGAACTGACATGATATTCAATCCTTCAACGACAACTCGCATTTTGGATCTATCAACGTCAAGAACTCGCCCAGACTTTCCTTTTTCATTTCCAGAGATTGCAATTACTTGATCTCCTTTTTTTATGTGCAATTTCTTTTGCATTTCATTTATCATTTAAAGCACTTCAGGTGCTAATGACACTATTTTCATAAACTGCTTCTCACGAAGCTCTCGAGCAACAGGTCCGAAAATTCGGGTTCCTCTCATCTCACCAGTAGCATTCAATAACACTACTGCATTTTCATCAAATCTGATGTACGAACCATCATTTCTGCGAACTTCTTTTCTGGTACGAACCACAACAGCTCGGCTTACCGCGCCTTTCTTAATGTTGCCCGCAGGTAAAGCATCTTTAACGGAAACTACCACTAGGTCACCAATGCTTGCATACCTTCTTTTTGTACCTCCCAACACTCTAATGCAAAGAACTTCTTTTGCACCGCTGTTGTCGGCCACCTTCATACGTGATTCTTGCTGTAACATCTCTAGTGATTATTTAGCTTTTTCGACAATTTCGACCATTCTCCAGCACTTACGCTTGCTAATTGGTCGAGTTTCCATTATTCGAACGGTGTCACCAATTCCGGATTCATTCTTTTCGTCATGAGCCACAAATTTCTTTGAGACGTTAACGAACTTACCGTACTTGGCGTGCTTCATTTTTCTCGAAACAGTTACCACAATGGATTTCTCCATTTTGTTACTTGTTACGATACCGATTCGTTCTTTTCTTAAATTTCTTTCAGACATGATCTATATCTTAAGCTTCTTTTGATCTTCTGGTTAATTCGGTCATCAATCGTGCAACGTCATTCTTGCGTTCACGAAGTACCAATGGATTCTCTAAAGGAGAAATTGCATGTTGCATTTTCAACTTAGCAAGTGTCGACTTTTCATCGATCAACCTATCCTCTATTTCTTCGGTTGTCATTTCCCGAATCACTGATGATTTCATGTTCTTTCTTTTTAATCTTCAGAGTAATCTCTTCTTACTACAAACTTGGTTACTAATGGAAGCTTTTGAGCCGCCAGTCTAAGTGCCTCTTTGGCCACCTCCTGGTTCACACCTTCAACTTCAAATAGCATTCTACCCGGCTCAATTTTGGCTGCCCAATGATCCAAAGCACCTTTACCTTTACCCATCCGCACTTCTGCTGGTTTCTTTGTAATCGGTGTGTCTGGAAAAATTCGGATCCACACTTGACCTTCACGCTTCATATATCTTGTCACTGCAATACGAGCGGCTTCAATCTGACGAGAAGTTAATCTCCCCATATCAAGACTCTTTATTCCAAATGTCCCAAAAGCTAACTGGTTTCCTCTTTGGGCATTTCCCTTGATTCTACCTTTTTGCTGCTTTCTATGTTTTGTTTTCTTCGGTGATAACATTCCTCAAATATTTAAGCGTTTGGCTTTCTTCTTGCTCCGCGACCTCCGCGACCTGCATCCGGTCCACCTTTAGCTTTGTTAGGAGTTCCTGAACCTACTGATGCACTTAGGTCACGCTTTCCGTAGACCTCGCCCTTGCAAATCCAAACCTTCACTCCAATTCGTCCATAAGTTGTATGTGCTTCTGACAAAGCATAGTCTATATCTGCACGAAACGTGTGCAAAGGTGTACGACCATCTTTATATTGCTCCGTTCTCGCCATTTCAGCACCGTTTAAACGACCACTGATCATCACCTTAATTCCTTCAGCACCCATTCGCATGGTAGAGGCAACAGACATTTTCGCGGCTCTTCTAAAGGAAATTCTTCCTTCAATTTGCCTTGCAATCGCGTCTGCAACCAATTTTGCATCGAGTTCAGGTCTTTTTATTTCATAGATGTTGATTTGAACCTCCTTACCGGTCAGCTTTTTCAACTCTTCCTTGAGTTTATCAACTTCTTGTCCTCCTTTACCGATAATGATGCCTGGACGAGCCGTATTAATAGTAACAGTTACTAATTTCATTGTTCGCTCAATTACTATGTGCGAAACACTAGCACTCTTCAAACGGGCATAGATATATTCTCTGATTTTAGCATCTTCTGCTAATTTATCACCAAAGTTTTTACCTCCATACCATTGAGAGTCCCATCCTCTGATGAACCCTAGTCTATTACCAATTGGATTTGTCTTTTGTCCCATTAGGCTTCGGTTTCTGTTGTTTCAACTTTATTACTTACGCGCTCTCTGAAGTCTGGATTCACTGAATCTAGAATCATAGTTACGTGATTTGATCTTTTTCTAATTCGAAAAGCCCGTCCCTGTGGAGCAGGTTGAATTCTCTTCAATACTCTACCACCATCAACAGAAATCTCCTTAATAATTAAGTCAGCCTCTTCCCATCTTTCGCCTGTCTTTTGCTCAAAGTTTGATATCGCTGAACGTAGTAGCTTATCAAGGTCCTTTGCAGCATGCTTCTTTGTAAACTGAAGAACTGCTGACGCCTTAGCGACATCCATTCCTCGCACCAAATCCGCAACGAGCCTCATTTTCCGTGGTGATGTAGGACAATTACGCAGGCTTGCGATATAGAGATTCTTTCGATCCTCTTTTATCTGCTGAGCCATATTATGCTTTCGAACTCCCATGATTCAATTATTTCTTACCTTTTTTATTACCGGAGTGACCTCTGAAATTTCTCGTAGGCGCGAACTCACCGAGTTTATGACCAACCATATTCTCTGTAACATATACAGGAATGAATTTTTTGCCATTGTGCACAGCAATTGTCAGTCCTACAAACTCAGGTGTAATCATCGAAGCTCGGCTCCAAGTTTTTATTACAGTCTTCTTTCCAGAACTCTGTGCTTCTTCAGCTCTCTGCTGAAGCTTATAGTGCACAAACGGTGGCTTTTTAAGTGATCTACTCATGCCTAATTATTTCTTTCGTTTTTCTACGATAAACTTATTCGTTGGCTTCTTCTTAGCCCTTGTTTTGTATCCTTTAGCCGGAATTCCATTTCGTGATCTAGGGTGTCCTCCAGATGCGCGTCCTTCACCACCACCCATTGGGTGATCCACTGGATTCATAGCTACACCTCTCACTCTTGGTCTTCTTCCTAACCACCTTGAACGACCAGCTTTACCGCTTCTTTCTAGGAAGTGATCTGAATTCGAAACCGCACCAACTGTTGCACAGCATGTTAACAATACCATGCGCACCTCGCTGCTTGGCATTTTAAGAACAGCATATTTACCTTCCTTGGCAGTGAGTTGGGCATATGTCCCTGCACTTCTTGCAAACTTACCTCCTTGACCTGGATACAATTCGATGTTGTGTACGATAGTACCTAGAGGCATATCTCCCAACTTCAAAGTGTTTCCTATCTCTGGAGCTGCACTCGCACCACTAATGACTTCCTGTCCAACTTGTAAACCAGCTGGAGCAATAATATATCGCTTTTCGCCATCGGTATATTCCACCAATGCAATTCGCGCATTTCTATTTGGATCGTATTCTATTGTTTTTACAGTAGCTGGAGCATCAAGTCTCTCTCTTTTAAAATCGATGATTCGATATCTTTGCTTATGTCCACCGCCTCGTTGACGTATGGTCATTTTACCTGTATTATTTCGACCGCCACTCTTTTTCTTGCCAACAAGAAGCGACTTCTCAGGCTTATCCGTAGTGATCGTATCAAAAGAACTTACAACTTTAAATCGTTGTCCAGGTGTAGTCGGTTTTAGTTTTCTAACTGCCATCTTTCCTTGTCTTATATATTAGCGTAGAAATCAATTACATCACCTTCAGCAACAGTCACAACTGCCTTTTTGAAGTGATTACCTCGGCCAGAAAGAATTGCACTCTTCGTGAATCTTTTCTTAGTCTTACCTGCATACACCATCGTATTGATTGATGTGACAGATACTTTGTATTGATCTTCAACAGCCTTGCGAATTTCAACCTTGTTGGCTTTTCGCTCTACGATGAATCCGTACTGACCGCGCTTCTCGCTCAATTCAGTCATCTTCTCTGTGATCAGTGGTTTTAATAAAACGCTCATCTCTGATTACTTTAAAGTGTCATTAATTTTAGCAATTGCGCCCTCACAAACGAGAAGAACATTTGCATTCATGATGTCGTAGGTGTTCAAGCTATCCGCTGTAACCACCTTCGCCTTTTGAAAATTTCGAGCACTTAATACCACATTTGATTTTACATCATCAGTGATCAATAGTGTCTTCTTGTCGGCCAATTCAAGACCGTTTAGCATCGCTATATATGCCTTCGTTTTTGGAGCATCCAATTCGATATTCTCCATAACTCTGATGCTTGAAGAGGCCACTTTTGCAGATAAGGCCGACTTTCTCGCAAGTCTTTTAACTTTCTTGTTCAGCTTGAAGCCGTAATCCCGTGGCTCCGGCCCAAAAATTCGACCACCACCAACAAAAACACCACTTTTGATACTTCCAGCTCTTGCGCCACCTGTACCCTTCTGTCTTTTTATCTTTCGAGTAGAATAGCTCATCTCAGCTCGACCTTTAGCCTTGCTTGTACCTTGACGTTGATTTGCCAAATACTGCTTAACGTCTAGATAAATAGCGTGCTCATTTGGCTCAACACCAAAAACCTCTTTATCAAGCTTGACTTTCTTGCCAGTTTCCTTGCCCGATATGTTATGTATTGCAAATTCCATTATTTCTCTATTATAACATATGATCCTTTTGGTCCTGGAACAGCTCCTTTAACCAACACTACATTTTTATCAGCGAGTACTTTGATCACTTCTAGGTTAATCATCTTTACTCTTTCACCACCCATTCTTCCTGCCATACGCATTCCTTTGAAAACGCGCGATGGAGTAGAACAAGCACCGATTGAACCTGGCGCCCGAAGTCTATTATGCTGACCATGTGTTGCATCACCAACTCCACGGAAACCATGACGCTTAACAACGCCTTGAAAGCCCTTTCCTTTAGATGTTCCAACAACATCAACGAATTCACCTTCTTCAAGGATGTCTATTGATACAGAATCACCTATTGTATGCTCTCCATCCCACTCTCTAAACTCAACGACTTTGCGCTTCACGCTAGTCCTAGCTTTTTCAAAATGGCCTTTCGCACTTTTTATTGATCTCTTTTCTGACACGTCATCGAATGCAATTTGTGTTGCAGTATAACCATCGTTCTCTTCAGTACGAATTTGAGTTACAATACAAGGACCCGCCTCGATTACGGTACACGGAATGTTCTTTCCCTCTTCTGAGAAAACACTCGTCATTCCAACTTTTTTACCAATGATGCCTAACATGTTCTAAGCTTACTAGGTTATACTTTAATTTCTACATCAACACCACTTGGTAGCTCTAGGCCCATAAGTGCATCGATGGTTTTTGATGAGCTACTATAAATATCCATAAGACGCTTATAGTTGGATAGTTGGAACTGCTCACGAGCTTTCTTATTTACGTGAGGTGAACGTAGCACCGTGTAAATCTGCTTCTGTGTGGGCAGAGGAATCGGTCCACTTACGACAGCTCCGGTAGTCTTAACCGTCTTCACAATCTTTTCAGCAGACTTATCTACCAAATTGTGGTCGTAGGACTTTAACTTTATTCTGATTCGTTGCGCCATTTTTATCTAAATAATCTCTTCTTAATTATGCTTTTTCAAGTCTGCCTTTAACCGCAGCAATTACTTCGGTTGCAATATTCTTAGGACATTCATCATAGTGAGAGAATTCCATGGAGGAAGTCGCTCTACCAGATGTGATAGTTCTTAATTGAGTCACATATCCAAACATCTCGGACAATGGGACTTTGGCCTTAACAACCTTCGATCCCGCTCTGTCATCCATGCCTTCCACAACTCCACGTCTTCTGTTCAAGTCACCCACAACATCACCCATGTTTTGTTCTGGAGTAACTACTTCTAACTTCATGATTGGTTCGAGAATAACTGGACTACACAGTGGTAATGCCGTTCTAAACGCCAATTTAGCCGCCAATTCAAATGATAGTTGATCAGAATCCACTGCGTGAAATGAACCATCCAGTAATGTAACCTTCAAATTATCCACTTGATAACCAGCAAGAACACCATTCTTCATAGCCTCTTTGAAACCTTTCTCAACAGACGGAACAAATTCTCGAGGTACGTTACCACCTTTTACTGCATTCTCAAATATTAATCCTGGCTTTTCCGCATCTCCCGGCTCAATTTTCACAATGATATCCGCGAATTTACCACGCCCACCAGTCTGCTTCTTGTAAACTTCTCGATGCTGAGTAGAACCAACAATAGATTCCTTGTAATTCACCTGAGGTGCTCCTTGGTTGATTTCAACCTTAAACTCACGCTTCATTCTGTCAATAATGATATCGAGGTGAAGCTCACCCATACCACTTAATACAGTTTGACCCGTTTCCTCATCAGTATAGATCGTCAACGTTGGATCCTCTTCGGATAGCTTTCCTAAAGCCATGCCCATCTTATCGACATCGGCCTGAGTTTTTGGCTCAATAGCCACACCAATAACTGGATCCGGAAAATCCATTGACTCAAGTACTATTGGGTGCTTCTCATCACAAAGCGTATCTCCTGTTTTGATATCCTTAAAACCTACTAATGCAGCAATATCACCACAATGCAATTGCGGAATTTGATTCTGCTTATTCGCATGCATTTGGAATATTCTAGAAATACGTTCCTTATTTCCAGAACGAGTATTCAACACATAAGAACCTGCCTCCAGTGTTCCTGAATAAGAACGTGTGAAACACAATCTACCTACGAATGGATCTGTTGCAATTTTAAAAGCCAAAGCTGCGAAAGGCTCATCTTGAGATGGCTTTCTTGATTCCTCAGCATCAGTCTTTGGATTTGTACCAATTATTGCCTCCGTATCCATAGGCGATGGTAAAATCTCCATAACCATGTCGAGCATAGCCTGCACGCCTTTATTCTTAAAGGCAGAACCACACATCATAGGTACAACCTTGCCCGCAATTGTTGCCGCACGCAAGGCATCCAGAATTTCTCGCTCTGTTAACGAATTTTCATCTTCAAAATACTTTTCCATTAAGCTTTCATCGAACTCAGCAACAGCCTCTAATAGCTGCCCTCTAAGCTCACGCGCCTCATCCACAATGTCAGCTGGAATATCAATCTCCTGGAAAGTCATGCCCATATCTTCCTCGTTCCAAGTAATACCTCGGAAATTGATCAAATCAACTACCCCTTGAAAGCCTTCTTCCGCTCCAATGTTTAATTGAAGTGGTAAAGCGTGACTACCAAGCATTTCTTTAACTTGCTTACAAACATTCAAAAAGTCCGCCCCTTGACGATCCATCTTATTTACAAAACCAATTCTCGGCACATTGTAATTGTTGGCAAGTCTCCAGTTAGTTTCAGATTGTGGCTCAACTCCATCAACAGCACTGAATAAGAAAACCAAACCATCCAACACACGAAGCGACCTGTTTACTTCAACAGTAAAATCCACGTGACCTGGAGTGTCAATAATATTAACGTGATAATCCTGATCCCGGTACTTCCAGTTAAGTGTTGTGGCTGCCGAAGTAATGGTTATGCCTCGCTCCTGCTCCTGCTCCATCCAGTCCATGGTAGCCGCGCCATCATGAACCTCACCAATTTTATGGCTCACACCACCATAATAGAGTATACGCTCTGTAGTGGTTGTTTTACCTGCATCAATATGAGCAGCAATGCCAATGTTTCTGGTGTATTTTAAATCTCTCTTTGCCATCGTTCCTAGCTATATACTTTTTAGAATCTGAAGTGAGCAAATGCCTTATTCGCTTCAGCCATTCTATGTGTATCTTCTTTCTTTTTAAATGCAGCGCCTTCTTCTTTAGAAGCCGCAATAATCTCTTCAGCCATTTTCTGCCCCATACTCTTACCGTTTCTTTTGGCAGCATAGGATATAAGCCATTTCATTCCCTGACTCACTTTTCGACTTGGACGAATTTCTTGTGGAATTTGAAATGTGGACCCACCCACTCTTCGGCTCTTAACTTCTACTTGTGGTGTAACATTATCTAATGCCTTTTTCCAAACGTCTAAACCACTTTCTTCGGTTTTAGCCTCAACGATATCCATCGCTTCGTAGAATATCTTATAAGAAGTACTCTTCTTACCGTCCTGCATTAGGTTGTTGACAAACTTTGTTACCAATGTATCTCCGTAACGTGGATCTGGTAAAATGATTCTGTCTTTAGCTCTTCCTTTTCTCATCTCAGCTAATTATTTCTTTGGGCGTTTAGCTCCATATTTTGATCGTCTTTGTTTCCTACCTTCAACACCAGCAGTATCAAGAGCACCCCGAACGATGTGATATCTCACACCTGGTAAATCTTTTACTCTTCCACCTCTTACTAAGACAATAGAGTGCTCTTGTAAATTATGTCCTTCGCCAGGGATATAAGCGTTGACTTCATTCTGATTAGTCAATCTAACTCTGGCAACTTTACGCATTGCTGAATTTGGTTTCTTCGG
Source organism: uncultured Flavobacteriales bacterium (assembly GCA_943788775.1). Classification (GTDB taxonomy): domain Bacteria; phylum Bacteroidota; class Bacteroidia; order Flavobacteriales_G; family Salibacteraceae; genus SHAN690. Next base: position 26,010 of record CALSRO010000002.1, read on the forward strand.
TGTAGTGGTGTACACTCGTACACACACCCCGCGCTTTTGAGGACAAGACTTCAACGCAGCTGATTTGCTGGTCTTTGTCATGCTCTTTCGGCCTTTCCTTACTAATTGTGATATCGTTGGCATTCGCTTGTTTTACCTATGATTTTGTTCGTCTAGACAATATTCCCCTACTAAAAAGGGGGCGCAAAGGTACACGATTAAATTTCATACACAATATGGGGTTGATTAATTTTTTTATGATCACGTAAAAAACATCGCTAGACCAACGGTACTAGGCATTCTGGTCATAAAAAAAAGTTGAATTAAATGAAACTGTTGAAAACTGCAACAAGGTGAAATATGGTCAAGGATGCTGTGTAAGATACATTTGACCGCAAGAAGTTGAAATGAGTTACCTAGATGATTTGAACGATGTACAGCGCGAAGCTGTTACAAAAACTGATGGCCCCATAATGGTTCTAGCCGGTGCTGGCTCTGGAAAAACCAGGGTGTTAACCTATCGAATCATCCACCTTATAGACTCTGGAGTCGACCCTTACAACATTTTATCGCTTACGTTCACGAATAAAGCGGCTCGTGAGATGAAGAAAAGGATTGGAACTCTCGTAGGTGAATCACTTTCGAAAAGCTTATGGATGGGTACGTTTCACTCCATCTTCGCCAAGATCCTAAGATTTGAAGCCGACAAGATCGGTTACCCCTCAAATTTTACCATATATGATATGGATGATTCGAAGAGCCTACTCAAGACCATAATTAAGGAATTGAAGCTTGACGACAAGATATATAAGCCCAATTTGGTACAAAGAAGAATAAGTGCGGCAAAAAATGGTTTAATCTCAGCATTAGAATATCAAAAGGACACCACTATCTATAACGATGACCTCCAGGCAAAAAAACCATTAATTGGAAAGATTTACGACATCTACGAAAAACGGTGTTTTAGAGCGGGCGCGATGGACTTTGACGATTTGCTTTTTAAAACCAATATTCTCCTCAAACAACACTCAGATGTCCTTTTGAAATACCAGGACAAATTCCGATACATATTAGTAGACGAGTTTCAAGACACCAACTTTTCTCAAAGCAACATTTTAAAAATGCTTGCCGCTCGACATGAAAATATTTGCGTTGTTGGGGATGATGCGCAGAGCATATATGCCTTTAGAGGTGCGAACATTCAGAATATTCTGCAATTCCGAAGTATATATCCAGATGTATCTGTTTTTAAACTAGAACAAAATTACAGATCAACCCAAACTATTGTTGAGGCCGCAAATCATGTAATCAAGCATAATAAGGATCAATTGCAAAAAAAGGTTTGGACGAGCAATGATCAGGGTGATAAAATCAAACTAATTAAGTGCTTAAGCGAAACAGAAGAAGGGAACTTTATCGCAAGTGAGATTTTAGAGCATAAATCAAACGAACGAGCCGTTGAAGATGAGTTTGCCATCCTTTATAGGACCAATGCCCAATCGCGAGCAATTGAAGAATCTCTAAGAAGAAAAAACATCGCCTATCGTATCTATGGGGGTATGAGTTTTTATCAGCGAAAAGAGATCAAGGACCTTTTGGCATATTTTAAAATGTGCGTTAATCCAAATGACGAGGAGGCATTCAAACGAATCTTGAATTACCCAGCCAGAGGTATTGGACAAACCACACGCGATAAAATTACAATTGCCGCCAGTGAAGAAGGAGTGTCTCCATGGGAAATCATATCCAACCTTCAAGATGCACGTTTACCTGTAAACGCATCTACAATTAAAAAAATCAATGAGTTTAAAACGTTAATTAAAAGCTTTCAAGTCATGGCTGAAACTAATGATGCCTACGAACTTGGAAATCACATCGGTTCTACTACAGGTATGTTACGTGAATTTTACACCGATAAAACTCCTGAAGGAATTAGCAAGTACGAGAATATTCAAGAATTACTGTCTGGAATGAAGGAATTCACTGAGATTCCCGTGGATGAAAGTGAACTTGAAATAAACAACCCAAGATCAATCGGGAAGTTTTTAGAAGATGTTGCTCTTCTTACAGACGTGGACGCCAAGGACAGTAAGGATGATGATCAGCCTAAAGTGTCTATGATGACAATACATTCAGCGAAAGGACTTGAATTCCCCTACGTTTTTATTGCAGGTTTAGAAGAAGATCTCTTCCCAAGCCAAATGAGTGTTTCCTCAAGAGCGGATTTAGAAGAAGAACGCAGGCTGTTTTACGTTGCATTGACGAGGGCAGAAAAAAAGGCGTTTCTATCCTTTGCCTCTACTCGATTCCGGTATGGAAACATGAATTATTGCGAACCAAGTCGCTTCCTGTCAGAGATAGACACAACGCTTATCGACTCGCCAAGCATTCAAAAAACGGTCGAGAAAAGAGAACTTTCAAGCAAATCTTACACTCTTCAAAAACACGTGATTCAAAGGAAGTTAGTCAAACCCACTGCCACTGGGGCTACTCTCTCTGAATCTGAAATGTCACGATTGGCAGTTGGCATAAAAGTAAAACATGAGCGATTTGGAACCGGAGAAATCGTAGGTTTGGAGGGTGATTTTCCCAACAAGAAAGCCACCGTTGATTTTAAGGGCATTGGCAAAAAGCAGCTGTTACTCAAATTTGCCAAGCTTCAGTTAATAGAATAACTTTTACCAACACCATTTAATGGAATACGCAACACAGAAAGAAGCTCTCATTCTAGCCGAATATGGCCGACATGTGCAAGACATGGTCAATCACGCTATGACGATCGAAGATCGGCAGAAAAGAAACGAAGCGGCAGAAACTATCATCCAAATAATGACGCAGCTCAACCCGAGTTATAAGGGTGCGGAAGAATTGCAACAAAAGCTATGGGATGACCTCTATATTATAAGTGATTTCAAACTTGATATTGATGCACCATACCCCATGCCAACTCCTCGCTCTGAAATAAAAGCAGAGAAAGTTGAATATCCAGATCAGAAGTTTAAATTCAAGCATTACGGCAAAATAATAGAAGCACTTATCGAGGCTGCTTTGAAAATTGAAAATGTTGAGGAACAGCAAGAGCTTGTTCAGCAAATAGCTAATTTGATGAAAAGGAGCTACCTAAATTATAATCGTGATTCTGTAAATGAGGAAATGATTATTGATCAATTAACTTCTATGTCAAACGGAAAACTGAAACTTGATGAAGATTTCAGATTTGTGCATACCAATGATATTGTGATCACGAATAATAAAAAGCCGACTTCGAGAAATCAAGGAAAGGGTCGTTCAAAACGTAAATGGAAAAAGTAAAACTATGGGTTCATTTCATATCGAAGGCGGAAGAAAACTTAAAGGGGAACTGACCCCTCAGGGAGCGAAAAATGAAGCGCTACAAATATTATGTGCAACGCTATTGACACCTGAAAAGGTTGAAATTGAAAACATACCCGAAATCGTTGACGTCATCAAACTCATCGACTTATTAGGTTCCCTAGGTGTGAAAATCCAGAAAAAAGGAACTGGCCACTACATCTTTCAGGCGGACGAAGTAGATATCGATTATCTGAACTCTGAGGAATTTGCCAGAAAAGGTGCAAGTCTGAGAGGCTCAATCATGATTGTCGGTCCGTTACTAGCCCGATTTGGCAAAGGCTATATACCAAAACCTGGTGGGGATAAAATTGGCAGAAGAAGATTAGATACACATTTCATTGGATTTGAAAAATTAGGAGCGAAGTTCATCTTCGATTCGAAATCTTCGTTTTACAGAGCTGAAGCTAGCGAACTGAAAGGAACGTATATGCTTCTAGATGAAGCATCGGTTACAGGCACTGCCAATATTGTCATGGCGGCAGTTCTAGCGAAAGGCAGAACGACAATTTACAACGCAGCCTGTGAGCCATATTTACAACAACTGTGCAAGATGATGAATGCGATGGGAGCCAAAGTCTCTGGAATTGGTTCTAATCTTCTCATTATTGATGGTGTAGACTCTTTGGGCGGTTGTCAACATCGGATCTTACCAGACATGATTGAGGTAGGAAGCTTCATTGGCTTAGCTGCGATGACTCAAAGCGAAATAACCCTTAAGGGCGTTGGTTATGAACATCTCGGAATGATTCCAGAAGTGTTTAAACGCCTCGGAATAAAAATGACCTTAAAGGGAGATGATTTATACATTCCTGCTCAAGACAGCTATGAGGTCGAAACCTTCATTGACGGTTCAATCTTAACCATTGCTGATGCACCTTGGCCAGGCTTTACCCCAGACCTATTGAGTATTATTCTTGTAGTAGCTACACAAGCTAAGGGAAGTGTTCTGATTCATCAGAAAATGTTTGAGAGTAGGTTGTTTTTCGTGGATAAATTAATTGATATGGGAGCTCAGATCATTCTTTGCGATCCGCACAGAGCCACTATCATTGGATTAGGTCGTTCCTCAAATTTAAGAGGAATCCAAATGACCTCACCTGATATTAGAGCTGGTGTTTCACTCTTAATAGCAGCTATGTCCGCGGAAGGAACAAGCGTTATTAGAAATATCGAGCAGATAGATAGAGGATATCAGAATATTGACCAACGTTTAAATGCAATTGGCGCGAAGATTGTAAGAAGCGACAGCTAAAATTCAAGGAAATGCGATACCTAACAATACTTTCAATAATTCTAATATCTTTAGGAACGAGTGCTTTCAATACAAATGACTCTCAGCGGTTGTATTTAACCCCTGTCAATATCGGTGCAGAAGCCCCTGAGATAGCACTTGAAAATCCCGATGGAAAAATCATGAAACTAAGTGATCTTCGAGGAAAGGTCGTACTAATTGATTTCTGGGCATCTTGGTGTGGACCATGTAGGCGAGAAAATCCAAATGTGGTGCGAGCTTATGAAAAGTATTCCAAGGCAAAGTTTAAAGAAGCTAAAGGTTTTGAAGTATTTAGCGTTTCGCTGGACAACAACCGACAGGCATGGAAAGGGGCCATTGAAAAGGACAATTTATCTTGGAAATATCACGTTAGTGATTTAAAAAAATGGAAGTCTGAAGCCGCTCGTATATATGGAGTTGGTGCAATTCCAAGTAGTTTTTTAGTAGATGAAAATGGAATCATTATCGCGAAGAACTTGCGAGGAAAAATGATTGACATGGAACTTGACAAACACGTTCAAAGCCTCTAGCTGTCATAAATCCCTGATATTATTTCTGTTTTCTGCCAATATGTCCAAAACTCTGCATTGGCAATAAATTTGACCTACGCCACCGATATTGTAATTAATGATGAGCGAAAAAGAGCAATTACCAAACGAGGAGATAGAGGAAGTGAATACTTCAGCAGAAGCTATTGATGAAACCAGCGAGAGTCCGCAAACCGAATCTCCTAAGGAAAGTGTCCAGGAACCTACGGTGGAGCAACAACTAGAAGTGGAGAAGAACAAATATCTGCGGCTTTACGCGGAATTTGAAAACTTCAGAAGGCGAAATGCAAAAGAGCGTATTGAACTGATCAGTACGGCTTCTCAAGACATTGTTAAGGAAATACTTCCCGTACTAGATGACTTCGAGAGAGCTTTAGACTCGAATAAAAAAATTGAAGAAGTAAACACAATCAAGGAAGGTTTTGAAGTACTCTACAAAAAGCTTAGCAAGACACTTGAATCAAAAGGATTAAAAAGCATTGATTCGGTTGGGCAAATGTTTGATGCGGAGCAGCATGAAGCAATAGCGCAAGTCCCGGTTGATAAAGCGAAAGAGAAAGGCATCATCCTTGACGTTGTTGAAAAGGGTTACACGTTGAATGAAAAAATCATTCGACATCCAAAAGTGGTAGTAGGAAGCTAATGGCGAAAAGAGATTATTACGAAGTGCTTGGTGTCGGCAAAAGTGCTGGCGCTGATGAAATAAAGAAGGCTTACAGGAAGCTAGCAATCAAGTATCACCCAGATAAAAACCCTGGTGATGAAGCTGCTGAAGATAAGTTCAAGGAAGCGGCAGAAGCGTATGAGGTTTTAAGTAACCAAGAAAAGAAGGCTAAATACGATAGATTTGGTCATGCCGGCATGAGTGGTGCAGGAGGATTCAGCGGACAAGGAATGAATGTTGAAGACATCTTCGAGTCCTTTGGAGACATTTTCGGAGGTGCTTTTGGCGGATTTGGAGGACAAGGCGGTGGCGGACAAAGAGGTGCCTCTGTGCGCAGAGGTTCAAATCTTCGAGTCCGAGTCAAACTAACTTTGGAAGAAATTGCTTCTGGTGTAGAAAAGAAAATCAAGGTGAACAAGCTGGTCCAAGCTGAAGGTGTAGAGTACACGAACTGTGGAACATGTGGTGGGTCAGGACGTGTAATGCGAGTGACTCAAACATTTCTGGGTCAAATGCAAACTGCCAGCGCATGTAGCACTTGTTCTGGAACTGGAAAAACAATTTCCAAATCGAAAGCAGGTGTAATGCCCGATGGTCTTGAACGGAAAGAAACCGTGCTGACAATTGACATACCCGCTGGTGTTGAAGAAGGCATGCAACTCAGTGTTAGAGGCAAAGGTAATGATGGCCCAATGGGAGGACCAGCAGGAGATCTTCTTGTACTGATAGAAGAGCTGCCACATGAACATTTTGCGCGAGATGGAGGCAATTTACATCACGATGTCCATTTAAACTTTGCAGATGCGGCACTTGGCGCCTCGGTTGAAGTTCCTACACTCACCGGTAAGGCAAAAATCAAAATCGCTCCTGGCACTCAATCAGGAAAAACGCTAAGACTCAAAAGCAAAGGAATCCCAGTATTAAACTCTTACGAAACAGGTGACATACTCATCCACGTAAACATTTGGACTCCTCAATCTATCTCGCCTGAAGAAAAAGAAATATTAGAAAAGTTAAGGATCGCTCCTAATTTCCAACCTAATCCTAACGGCACGGAAAAAAGCTTTTTTAATAGAATGAAAGAATTCTTCACTTAACCATTTTATGGATATTGCATCTTTGAGCCAAAGATGATTGAAACGAAAACTGAACAGATAATATCAGTATCTAATGTTACAAAGCGTTTTGGCGCTCACATAGCCTTGGATAATGTTAGTCTTGAAATCCCGAAAGGCAAAATTTTTGGATTACTTGGCCCCAATGGAGCGGGAAAAACCACATTAATCCGAATGCTTACTGGCATTACTGCTCCAGATGAAGGGACAATTGAATTTCATTTAAAGCATAGCTCTAGTTCTATAGGTTACCTCCCCGAAGAAAGAGGTTTGTATCGGAAAATGAAGGTCTGGGAACAAGCGATATACTTAACTCGACTAAAAGGCCTTTCAGATTCAGAAGCTCGACACCATTTGCAAGTTTGGTTTTCAAAAATGAACATGAACGACTGGAAAAACAAGCCTGTCGAATCATTAAGCAAAGGGATGCAGCAGAGACTTCAATTTGTAATCACTGTCGCATCTAACCCCGATATCCTAATTCTTGATGAACCATTTAGCGGGTTTGATCCAATTAACGCAGAACAATTAAAGAATGAGATTTTAAAACTGCACTCGGAAGGAAAAACCATCATTCTTTCGACTCACAACATGTCAAGTGTGGAGGAACTATGTTCGATTGTTGGTCTAATAAACAAGGGGCAAGTAATCCTCAATGATAGTCTTGTCGAGATTAAGAATAAATTCAGAAAGAGCATTTTCGAAATTGTATTTGATGGAAGTCAAGTTGCTTTCGCAAATAGCATTGGCTTCCAATTTGAAATATTGAATATCAAAAACGACAATGGCTTTTTAATCGCAACCATTAAATCACACGACAAAGTGAGTCCGAATCAATTACTTGCGGCATTATTACAAACGGTAAGTATTAAGTCATTCCGAGAGGTATTACCGAGTATGAACGACATATTCATTGACCTTGTTGGCCAACAAACTGAAAAAATTACCGAATGAGAAATATTCTATTAATCATTCGTAGAGAATATTTAAGCCGGGTACGGAAGCGTTCCTTCATTATTATGAGTTTGCTTGGACCAATAATAATGGCTTGTGTTGGCATAGCATCTGTTTACCTTAGCATAGATGAAGCCGAAGACCAGCGAGTTTTGGTCGTAGATGAAAACTACCCCCTTTTTGCGACTATTGAAAGCTCCGAGCTAATTCAGTACGTTATAAGTGATGCTGATTTAGATGAGGCACTAGCCACATTCGAAACATCAGAATACACTGCCCTACTCCACATCAATAAAAACTATTACAAGACACATTCAGGTCAACTATACTTCAAGAAGCAGCCATCGTTCAGGGTTCAAAGAGCCATTGAACGAACCATCCAATTGAAAGGAGAGGAATTTAAGCTAAGCGAGTTCAATATTTCTGAATCCGACTATCGGAGAATTAAGCAGCCTTTCGAAATGCAAGCTTTTCAATATGATTCTGTTTCCAAAACAGCAGAAGAAGCGGATATGCTTCCGGCAGTTGTTGGCATCGTTTTTTCTATTCTCATATACATGTTCATTTTCATGTATAGCGTGCAGGTCATGCGTGGAGTTATCGAAGAGAAGACAAGTCGAATAGTAGAGGTGATGATTTCTACCGTTAAGCCATTTCATTTAATGTTGGGTAAAATAGTGGGAATTGCCGCGGTGGGGCTAACCCAGTTTATGATCTGGATAACGCTTTCCTTCACGCTACTTGGTATTGGACAATACGCGCTGCTCAGTCAATATGATAGTGCAAGTGTGTTTGAAAATGCTACAATGACGGATCAAATGCAGAAGGATATGAGCGAAGAAATGCAGGATAAAACCATTAAGTATAGCAGCGAAGACAACATATTGGCTAGTATTTCAAAGGTTAATTTCCCACTAATGATAGGGCTTTTCCTTTTCTACTTTTTAGGCGGATATCTTCTTTACAGCGCCATGATGGCTGCTGTTGGATCTGCAGTGGACAACGATACGGACACGCAGCAATTTATCGTGCCCATAACTTTTCCTCTAATATTAGGATACATCGCGAGTTTTATTCTGTTCTCAAACCCAAATAGCCCTATTGGATTCTGGCTTTCCATCATTCCTTTTACCTCTCCTATAGTCATGCTAGTTAGGATACCATTTAACAATGTCGAGATCTGGGAACTAGCGCTTTCGATGTCGCTTCTTGTAATCGCATTTATAGGAATGGTGTGGCTCGCAGCAAAAGTGTATAGAACAGGTATCTTGATGTACGGAAAGAAGCCTACCCTTCGTGAAATGATTAAATGGATAAAATATTAGCCCCATGCCGAGTATCTTAATAATTGACGATGAGCGTCCGATTCGATCAACACTGCGTGACATACTTGAATACGAGAAAATCAAAGTATCCGAAGCCGAGGACGGTATTAAGGGATTGGCGTTGATAAAGGAAAATGACTATGATGCAATTTTATGCGATATTAAAATGCCAGGAATAGATGGGATTGAAGTTTTAGAACAAATCCAAGACATCAAACCAGATATCCCGGTTATCATGATTTCAGGTCATGGGAATATTGAAACTGCGGTGGAATCCTTGAAAAAAGGGGCTTATGATTACATCAGCAAGCCACCCGACTTAAATCGGTTGTTGGTTACTGTCAGAAATGCCTTGGATCGAAAAACCTTGGTGACTGAAACAAGAACCCTCAAAAGGAAAGTGTCAGAAAAGTCTGCATCTCCAATCATCGGTGCTTCTAAAGCAATCAAAGAGGTGAAGGAAATGATCGAAAAAGTTGGCCCAACTGATGCGAGAGTGCTTATTACAGGTCCAAATGGAACTGGAAAAGAACTAGTTGCTCAACAGCTTCACCAAAAAAGCAATCGAAAGAAAGCGCCCTTCGTTGAAGTAAACTGTGCGGCAATTCCGTCAGAATTAATTGAGAGTGAACTTTTTGGACATGAAAAGGGCGCTTTTACCTCTGCAATCAAACAGCGCATTGGAAAATTTGAATTGGCTTCAGGTGGAACTTTGTTCTTAGATGAAATTGGAGATATGAGTTTAAGCGCTCAAGCTAAGGTATTGAGGGCTTTGCAGGAAAATCGTATCACAAGGGTTGGTGCAGAAAAAGAAATATCTGTTTCTCCGAGAATTATTGCCGCAACGAATAAAAACTTAAAGGAAGAAATTGCAGGAGGACGATTCCGTGAAGATCTATATCATAGATTATCTGTAATACTCATAGGAGTTCCATCATTAAATGACCGAAAAGATGATATTCCGCTCCTAGCAAATCACTTTCTCACCTTGATATCTCAGGAAACTGGCTCTGCACCTTCAAAAATTGAGGAAGACGCAATTGATGCACTTAAAAAAGTAGACTGGACGGGTAATATTCGACAATTGAGAAATACGATAGAGCGATTAATCATTATGACCGACCAAACCATTAAAAAAGACGATGTGGTTAAATTCGCTTAGAATTTTAGGTATTCAAAGTTGCCATGATTTTTATTTTGAATAATTCCTAGCTCCTCCATATAGAGTATCGTTTTCACGTAGTTTTGATTCTAATTTAAATCAAAATATATGAAAAATTTATACCTTTTTATGGCCAGCTTCATTGCAATTGGTCTAAGCACTGTGGGTTACGGTCAATATTGTACTCCACAATACAGCTATGGGTGTGGAGTTGGTGATCAAATTCAAAACTTCAGCACAACTGGCGGTTCTACAAATATTACAAATAACAATAGTGGATGTACCTCTGGTAACTGGGCTCAAAATTTATCCATGGTTCATACGGTTGAATCAGGTGGAACTGTGAATTTCACTGTCCAAGCTGGCTCAGCGTATTCGCAAGGACACAGAATATGGGTGGATTGGAATCAAGATCAAGATTTCCTAGACGCGGGAGAGGATGTTTGGAATAGTGGTTCTTATAGCACGGCTGCGTATACTGGTTCTTTTACAGTTCCTGCAACGGCTCTTCCAGGTTCTACAAGAATGCGAGTACGGTGCCAGTATGTGGCCGTCCCAAGTCATCCATGTAACTCTACAACATACGGAGAAGCAGAGGATTACACTTTAACCATATTACCTCCAGTAGCCAATGATGCTGGTGTGGCACAAATTATAAGTCCAATGGTACCAACGTGCGATTTGGATTCTGTTGATATTACAATCGCAGTTCAAAACTTAGGTTCTGATACGCTTCAAAATTGCTCAATTTATTATCAGATTAATACATCAACACCAGTTGCAATGTATTATTCAGGTTCTGTCGCTCCACAAGGTGGTCTTGACACTGTCACCATAGGTAACGTCTCATTTTCAAACGGGGATGACCTCACGATATGGACAGAGTTACCAAACGGTGTAACGGACAGCCTACCTTCTAATGACGAACAGTCGATGGTTACTTCAACTGGACTTGCTGGTACTTATTCAATTCCAGGTGATTATGCAACCATCAACGAGGCGGCAGATGATCTTCACACATTTGGTGTTTGTGCTGATGTTGTTTTCAACTTGGCTACTGGAACTTATACTGAACAAGTTTCTTTCAATGATATTCTTGGCACGAGCGACAGTGCTACGGTAACTTTCCAAAGTGCCTCTGGAAACAGAAATGACGTATTGATTCAGTATGATGCTTCAACCTTAGCTGACAATTATGTAGTGCAGTTTGATGGTGGTGATTGGATCACATTCAAAGACCTAAGAATGAAGTCATTGGAACAGTATACTTATGGATGCGTACTGAACGTAAAGGGTGGCTCCAACAATATCAACATCGAAAATTGCTGGTTAAAAGGTAATTCTTACCAAACCACTACTTACTATGATGCCAACATTCTTTGGGAAGGATCCAGTGATGGCTTTTCATTGACTAACAGCTTGGTTGAGAATGGAGCAATGTCAATGTATATGATCAATGGAAGTACTACTAGTCCTAGTGAAGACATGACTATTCAAGGCAATATGATCAAGAATGCGCTTTACTATCAGATGTACATGTACGCTATTGATGGCTTCATACTTGATGATAATACTATTACCAATGATTCAGCTCTTTATGGAGGAAGCTATGGTTACTACCAACTGTATATGTATAGTGTGAATAATTTCGATATTACTAAGAACTATATCAACCATACTGTTGGTCAAGCTTACTATTATCCAATCTATTTCGATAATTGTGTTGGTCGCAATAACCCACGAAGTCAAGTATCAAACAACTGTTTCTTTAGTGCCACTCCAGGTGCCACTAGTTACAACTACTACACAGTGTATTGCTACAACAGTGGAATAATGGATTTCCACAACAACTCTGTAACCAAAAGAGGTGGATATGCTAACAACGGGGCGATGTATATCTATAATGGAGGTTTAATCTCATTGAAAAACAACTCCTTCGCAAACATGACATCAGGATATGCACTTCAAGTTAATGGTGGTTTTGCGGTATCGGAAAGTGAGAACAATAACTTTTATACTACTTCTGGGTCATTGATATATTATGGAACTTCCCAGTATAGCTCGTTAGTAGACTATCAAAATGCAACAGGAAATGACATGAATTCTGTTCAGACTAATCCTAACTGGCAAACAGATGTAACATGTATTACGTGCAACGACACGTTGAGCGATGCTGGTTTACCACTGGCTAATGTCACTACTGACATCGCTGGCAACACACGTAGCTTATCTACGCCAGATATTGGAGCTACCGAGTTTGTGAATGCAAATAGCTTCTCATTAGGTGGTGATGATACTATATGTGGAAGCCAAACAGTAGTTGAAGCTGGGCCAGCTCAATCTGTTACATGGAACGTCAATAACCAAACATCAACTCAGAGTTCTGTTACTCTTACAGCAAACAACGAGCCCGTAAACTTCAACATTTCGGTTAGTATCACTACAGAATATTGTGGTAATGCATCTGACAATGCTGTTATTCGTTTAATACCAAATGCAACTCTTGACTCAGCAACACATATCTGTGCTGATGAAAGTGTTACTCTTTCTCCTGGTGGTGGATCAGGTGCCACTTACATGTGGAGTACTGGAGCTACTACATCTACTGTTGATGCAGACGAAGCTGGAACATACTCCGTAACGAAAATGGAAGAAGGTTGTGAAAGTGAAGCTACAGTTGTTGTAACTCAATCTACTGCCGTAGATATTGCAGATATTGAGGGTTGTGAAGATGACGCTCCTATTTCTGTAGATGCGACAATACCTGGTGGAAGTTCATACGCTTGGACTGGTGGTTCATCTACGAGCACAGCTGCTAATGAATTTGCTACATCAGGATCTTACAGTGTAACCGCTACGGATGTTTTCGGTTGTGTTTCATCTTCAGATTTTGACTTGTTAGTTCTTGGCGCCCCACAAGCTGCCATAAGTTATACTGGCTCTGCTGGAACAGCGTTTTTATTCAGTAGTACAGGTTCTACCAACACAAGTCCTAACACCACTTACTTATGGACATTCAATGGAATAGACACTTCAAGCGCTGCTAACCCAACGTATGTGTTCCCTTGGAACGGTGCTCCAACTACTTACCCAGTAAGTTTGGTCATCGACAACGGTTGTGGTCAAGACCCAGCTGAGATTTCTATCACTGTTGATCCATTGTCTATCAATGATATCAACGCGGTTGATTTCGCAGTCTATCCTAACCCAGCTACTAGCTTTGTGAATATCACTCTTGGAAGTGAAGTTTCAGAATCTGGATTAGTAGAGATCATGGATGTAACTGGTAGAGTTTTGAACTCGCAGATCATAGCTGCTGGACAAGCAATCGCAACTATCGATATCTCTGACCTTGCTAGTGGTTCTTACCTAGTAAAAGTTAGCGCTGACGATAATGTCTCTGTTTCTTCCATTGTGAAGCAATAAGCAGTCAATCTATCAATTCGAAAAGGCGTCCCGAGGGACGCCTTTTTTTTTATTCAAATTATCGCCATCTAAAACCAGATAGATCAAATGCATTTTTTGTTCGACCAATGTTTCATTCTGATATTTAAATGATAAATTTGACTCTTACGTTCAAATATTAAATCATCAATATGAAAAAAACTAATTATATTTTAACAATGCTACTCGTGACATGTGTTTCGTTTGCTTCGCTTGGTCAAGTTTTAGTCACGGTTGGCACCGGCACTTCCGCAACTGGAAGTTACAACCCAGGGCCAACTCCTTATGGAACATACTATCACGATGATAGAACTCATATCCTTTATACGGCTGCTGAAATAACTGCAGCTGGAGGTTTTGGCGGATCAATCTTGAGCTTGGCCTTTAATGTCGCGGCCGTTGGAGGGCAAAACATGAATGGATTCAATGTATCCATTGGTACTACAACCGCTACCACATTAAGTGGTATGGTGAGTGGGCTTACTAATGTCTATACGGCTAGCAGTCAAGGAACCTCAACAGGTTGGAATACTTACACATTCAACTCACCATTTGTTTGGAACGGAACTGACAACATCGTTGTTGGAGTTTGTTTTGATAATACTAGCTATACAAGTGATCATTCCGTATACTATTCCACAACAAGTGGAAATATGGTGTACAGTAGATATGCTGATTCTTGGGCTGGAGCAGGTTGTTCAATGTCTACATCTGGCGGACTATATAATGGAACCAATCGTCCAAACATTCGATTTTCATTTGCACCACCCGCTGCCAATGATGCTGGAGTCGCTTCGATTTTATCACCAATAATTCCAACTTGTGATTTAGATAGTTTAGATATTGAAGTCGTTATTAACAACTTAGGTTCTGATACGCTTCAAAATTGTTCTATCTATTATCAAATCAACACTTCCACTCCTGTTGCCATGTACTACACAGGTTCGGTTCCTCCACTAGGTGGTACAGATACCCTAGTTATAGGTAATGCTTCCTTTTCAAATGGTGACGATTTGACTGTTTGGACTGAACTTCCAAATGGCATACAAGATAGTATTGCTTCTAATGACGAGCAGTCGATGGTTACTTCAATTGGTCTTTCAGGGAATTACTCTATACCCGGTGACTACGCCACAATAAACGATGCGGCAAATGATCTACACACTTTTGGTGTTTGTGGTCATGTTGTTTTCAGTCTTGCCACGGGTACTTATAATGAACAAGTGAGCTTCAACGACATTTTAGGCACCGATGAAGATAATACTGTCACATTCCAAAGTGCATCTGGTAACAGAAATGATGTGTTGATTCAATACGATGCTTCAAATACAACAGACAATTATGTTGTTCAATTTGATGGAGGTGACTGGATCACATTTCAAGATTTACGAATGAAAGCCTTAGAGCAATATTCATATGGAACCGTGCTTAGTGTCAAGTCTGGTTCGAACAACAATACAATCGACAATTGCTGGTTAAAGGGAAATTCTTACCAAACCACATCTAACTATGATGCGAATATCCGTTGGGAAGGTTCAAGTGATGGATTTACTTTAACAAATAGCTTAGTTGAGAATGGTGCTCAATCTATGTACATGGTAAGCGGAAATACTGCAGACCCATCTGAAGATATGGTCATTCAAGGAAACATGATCAAAAATGCTCTATACTATCAAATGTATATGTACGCTATTGATGGCTTCATACTTGATGATAATACTATTACCAATGATTCAGCTCTTTATGGAGGAAGCTATGGTTACTACCAACTGTATATGTATA
Source organism: uncultured Flavobacteriales bacterium (assembly GCA_943788775.1). GTDB lineage: Bacteria > Bacteroidota > Bacteroidia > Flavobacteriales_G > Salibacteraceae > SHAN690. The sequence continues at coordinate 41,631 of CALSRO010000002.1, forward strand.
GTGTGAATAATTTCGACATCACCAAGAATTATATTGGTCATGATGTTGGACAATCATACTACTACCCAATTTACATGAATGCCTGTATCGGTCGTAATAACCCGAGAAGTCAGTTCAGTAACAACTGTATCTTTCAAGGCACACCCGGTGCTACATCTTATGGATATTATTCTATGTATGCTCCTGGAACTGGAATCATGGATTTCCATAACAACTCAATTACAAGAAGAGGTGGATATGGAAACTACCCAACCCTATATATTGCTAATGGTGGACTTATATCTATGAAGAACAATTCAATTGCGAATCTAGCTTCGGGCTACGCAATGCAAATTGCCGGTGGATTCTCCATCTCTGAAAGTGATTACAACAACATCTACACTGCATCTGGTTCACCTGTTTATTTTGGTACTTCTCAGTATTCTACTTTAGAAGCATATCAAGCAGCTACAGGAAATGACATGAATTCAGTTCAGACTGATCCTAACTTCCAGACTTCACTCACTTGTATCACTTGTAATGACACATTAAGCGATGCTGGTAGCCCTTCAAGCGCTGCTGATGACATAATGGGTTATACCAGAAGTTTATCAACTCCTGATATTGGAGCTACCGAATTCGTGAATGCGAACAGCTTCACATTGGGTGGCGATGACACCATTTGTGGAAGTCAGGTTGTAATCGAAGCTGGCCCTGCTCAGTCTGTTACTTGGAACGTGAACAACCAAACTTCAACTCAAAGTTCTGTAACTCTTACAGCAAACAATGAGCCTATCAATTTTAACGTTTCAGTAAACATCTCTACAGAGTACTGTGGTAATGCTTCAGATAACGTTGTTATTCGATTAATTCCAGATGCTTCTCTTGATTCAGCTACTCACATCTGTGCTGATGAGAGTGTTACTCTAACCCCAGGTGGTGGATCAAATGCAACTTACATGTGGAATACAGGTGCTACAACTTCTACGGTTGATGCAGATGCTGCAGGAACCTATTCTGTCACCAAGATGGAAGAGGGTTGTGAGAGTGAAGCTACGGCTGTCGTAACTCAATCTACTGCTGTTGATATCGCAAACATTGAAGGTTGTGAAGACGATGCTCCAATTTCAGTGGACGCGACAATACCTGGTGGAAGTTCATACGCTTGGACTGGTGGTTCATCTACGAGCACAGCTGCTAATGAATTTGCTACATCAGGATCTTACAGTGTGACCGCAACGGATGTTTTCGGTTGTGTTTCATCTTCAGATTTTGACTTGTTAGTTCTTGGCGCCCCACAAGCTGCCATAAGTTATACTGGCTCTGCTGGAACAGCGTTTTTATTCAGTAGTACAGGTTCTACCAACACAAGTCCTAACACCACTTACTTATGGACATTCAATGGAATAGACACTTCAAGCGCTGCTAACCCAACGTATGTGTTCCCTTGGAACGGTGCTCCAACTACTTACCCAGTAAGTTTGGTCATCGACAACGGTTGTGGTCAAGACCCAGCTGAGATTTCTATCACTGTTGATCCATTGTCTATCAATGATATCAATACAGCTGATTTCACAGTATATCCAAACCCTGCTTCTAGTTTTGTGAACATCACTCTTGGAAGTGAAGTTTCAGAATCTGGATTAGTAGAGATCATGGATGTAACTGGTAGAGTTTTGAACTCGCAGATCATAGCTGCTGGACAAGCAATCGCAACTATCGATATCTCTGACCTTGCTAGTGGTTCTTACCTAGTAAAAGTTAGCGCTGACGATAATGTCTCTGTTTCTTCCATTGTGAAGCAATAAGCAGTCAATCTATCAATTCGAAAAGGCGTCCCGAGGGACGCCTTTTTTTATACCCTACACCCTACTGCTAAAATCTCCTAGCAATCTGATTAGGATATTCATCGAAATATTAATTACTTTTGTCGCTCAAATAACTAAAATTTATACAATGAAAAAAGTTCTACTCTCTATTTCAGGAGCTTTGATCGCTTTAGGAAGTTTTGCTCAGTTGAGCGGAACCTATACGATCAATATCGCTCAGGCAACAGGTGGTACTAACTACCAGACTTTCGCGGCTGCCATGTCAGCGCTCGGAAGTCAAGGTGTTAACGGCCCCTGTACATTCAATGTGATTGAAGGCACTTACAACGGTCAGGTGACCATGCCCTCATCCATATCTGGAACATCCACAACGAATACGGTAACGTTTCAGAGTGATGCATCCAATTCAAATAACCCTGTAGTTACAAATAGTGGTTATGTTCTGTATTTCAACTACACCAATCTGAACAATCTGAACTTCATTGATTTAGATATCGTTTCTACTGGTTCAAGTGCGATTTACCTGTATAATTACTATAACTCGAATTATCCAAACATCAACATCTATTTTGAAGATTGTTTGATTCAGAGTCCTAGTTCTACAAGTAGTTCTACCTGTCCAGTTAGATTATATCCATACTTCTATGGATCTAAGGTTGTATTCGAATTTGATGGATGCGACATTACAGGTGGTTACGCAGGTATTTATTTCTACCCATACTACTTTGGTCAATCAGGCTCTAAGCTTACGGTTAATGACTGTGACGTTACAGGATGGTATTACAGTGGGATTTATTCTTACGCATACTATACTTACCCACAATTAGAAATCACTAATAACCATATCGAAGGAAACGAAAACGTTTACTCTTATCCATATGGAATTTATTCCTATTACATTGGAGCTGGAAGTACCATCAAAGGAAACAACGTTAGAGTAAATGGAACCAGCGGTGGTTACGGAATGATGATTGGCTATTACCAAGGAAACTCTAGTACTACTAACGAAGTTTCCAATAACATGATTAGTGTTGGTGATGAGTCAGACCCATATACTCAATATGGTCTTTATTTGAACTATTCCCGCTATACCAAGACTGCTAACAATTCGATTAACCTTTTGGGTTCATACTCAAATAACCGAGGTGTTTATGCATATTACTACAGTGGATCTTACCCTGGAAACGAGTTCGTAAATAATGCCGTTAATGTAAATGGTGGTTATAACTTCTATTACTACGGTTATTACAACGCAACCTCTTCCGTATTTTCTGAAATGGATTATAATAATTACTCCATTGAAGGTGCATCAGGCATCAACATGTATCACTACTACTCTGGCACTGTAAGCTATGATACTGATATTTCAAGTTGGCAATCGACTACTGGAATGGAAGACAATAGTATCAACGTTGATCCAGGCTATATGAGTGCAACTGATTTACACAGTATGTCAGTTGAAATGAATGAAACTGGTACTCCTCTATCTTATATTACTGACGATATCGATGGTGAAGTGAGAAGTACTACTACTCCGGATATTGGAGCAGATGAGTATATCGTTCCAACAAACAATGCTCAGCCAGGTGATCTTTTGACTCCTGACGCTCCGCTTTGTTCAGATGATACGACTATTTCTATCATGCTAAACAATACTGGTCTTGTAGCTTTAACTTCTTGTTCATTAAACTACTCTATTAACGGTGGTACGACAGTATCAACTCAATGGACTGGAAACATTGCTTCTCAAGCAGACACAATGGTTGTTGTTGAGTCTAGCGTTTCTTTCACAAGCGGTGACGAACTTAAGGTTTGGACTTCTATGCCTAATGGTGTTCAAGATAGCTCTGCCTTGAATGACACTGTTGGTGTTACTCTATATGATGGTCTTTCTGGAACATTTGCCATTCCTGGTGATTATGCAACATTGAATGATGCTCGAGATGCATTGGTTCAGAACGGCATATGTGGACATGTAGTTTTCAATATAGCTACAGGTACATATACTGAGCAAGTTGATTTCCCATCAATTCAGGGTACCGGTGAGGATGCAACAATCACTTTCCAAAGTGCTTCTGGTAACACGAATGATGTATTGATTCAACATCAAACTACTGGATCGGGTGATAGCTATGTAATCAAATTCTCTGGTGCAGATTGGATTACTTTCCAAGATGTTAGAGTAAAGAATAACTCTACCTATTTCTACGGAAATGTTATTGTCGTTGAAGGAAATTCCAATAATGTGACCTTTGATAATTGCTGGTTAAAGGGTAATTCCTATCAGACCACATCCTACTGGAGTGCTAACATTCTTTTCTCTGGAAAGAACGATGGTTTCAGTTTGACTAATAGTCATATTGAAGCAGGTGCTTCAAACTTCTACATGATCAATGGTAATACTGCCGGTCCATCTGAAGATATGACCATGGTAAACAATTATTTTGAGGATGGACTGTACTATCAAATGTATTTCTATGCCGTTGATGAATTTGAGTTTGATGGAAATACAGTTACTAATGATTCATCACTTTACGGAGGTTCCTATGGATACTATCAGATGTACATGTACAGCGTAAACAACTTCGATATAACTCGAAACTATATCAACCATACAGTTGGACAGGGTTATTACTACCCGATCTATTTTAATAATTGTATTGGACGCACCAACCCTCGTAGCCAAGTTGCGAACAACTGTTTCTTTAGTGCAACACCTGGTGCAACCTCATACAACTACTACACTGTTTACTGCTATGGTAGCGGCATCATGGATTTCCACAATAATTCAGTGACCAAAAGAGGTGGATACACAAATTCTGCGGCAATGTATATTAATAGTGGTGGCTTAATCTCGTTGAAGAACAACTCATTCGCTAACATGACAACCTCAGGTTATGCCCTGCAAGTTGCTGGTGGATTTGCAGTTACTGAAAGTGAGAATAACAATTTCTATAATAATTCAGGTTCTCTCGTTTATTTCGGAACAAGTCAATATGCATCACTTGAAGACTATCAAACTGCTACAGGCAACGATATGAATTCAGTGGTTACTGATCCTAACTGGGAGACTGATGTAACTTGTGTTACTTGTAATGATACTTTGAACGGTGCTGGACAAGTTTTAGCTAATAACACCGTAGATATAAACAATAACGTTCGTAGCGTTCAGACACCAGATATCGGAGCAGTAGAATTTGTTTCTCCAGCTTCTTTCACTTTAGGTGGAGACGATACTATCTGTGGAAATGTAGCGATTGTTGAAGCTGGTCCTGCTCAGTCTGTGACTTGGAACGTTAACAATCAAACTTCAACTCAAAGTTCAGTAACCCTTACTGCAACCACTGAGCCGGTTACTTACAACGTTTCTGTCAGCATCACTACTGAATACTGTGGCAGCGGGTCTGACAATGCGATTATTCGTCTTGTTCCTAATGCTACTCTTGATTCAGCGACTCACATCTGTGCTGATGAGACTCTTGATCTTGAGCCAGGTGGTGGTTCTGCTGCTACTTACAGCTGGTCTACAGGTGAGACTTCTTCTTCAATTACCGTGACTGAAGCGGGTACTTACTCTGTGAACAAGATGGAAGATGGTTGTGAAAGTGATGCTACAGTTGTAGTATCTCAATCTCAAGGTGTTGAAATCGCTGATCTTGACGCTTGTTCTGCTGACTTACCAATCTCTATCGATGCTTCTATCATGGATGGAACGTCATATGCTTGGTCTGGTGGTTCTAGTATCAACACGGCTAGCAACGATTTCAGCGATGCAGGCACTTACTCTGTGACTGCTACTGATAGCTATGGTTGTTCTTCTTCTGATGACTTCGGTTTGACAGTATTGGAAGAGCCTACGGCTGCTATCACGCAAACTCACTCAGCGAATGCTTATTTCTTCGATGGAACTAGCTCATTGTATATTTCTCAAAACACCACATATGCATGGGACTTTGGATACAATGGACAAACAGCTACTACTCCAACGGCTCAGGTAGTTTATCCATGGAGCGATCCTAGTGCATTGGCAACATATACTGTGACTCTTTCAATAGACAACGGTTGTGGAACAGATGTGGATCAAATGGATATTACTCCAGACCCACTTGGAATTGATGCTATCGCTGAAGGATCGTTTGGACTTTATCCAAACCCTGCTACTGACAATGTGAACTTTATACTTGGTGCAACTGCTTCAGCTCAAGGTACAGTTCAAGTATTAGATTTAGCTGGAAGAACGCTTTCTTCACAAATCATCGCTGCTGGTCAATTGACTGGTGAGGTAAACGTGTCGAACTTAGCTTCTGGATCTTACCTTGTTAAGGTATCTGTTGACGGAAACACTTCTGTGAACACGCTTATCAAGCAGTAAACTAATATTCATATTAGCTCTTAAAGGGCGACCCACATGGGTCGCCCTTTTTTTATTGTAAAAAATGACAAAATTAAAAACCACGAAATAGCCTTTCCTATCGGCTATACTACTTATTTATCACACTAACAAGGTGTTTTTATCGATGTCACCCTTAAAACTTGTGGATGTAAAGCACAATAACTTTCGATTAATATTCTATATGTTTAGACGAAACCTTTATTTTAGCTAACTAATTCAAAAACAATTAATATGGAATCTAAACTTTTACGATTATCAACTTTCTTGGCAGCCTTTTTTGGCTTTGCGCAGTTTGCGTCCGCGCAGTACTGCACACCTACCTACTCCACCTCTTGTGGAACATACAGCATGGTAGTAAATAGTTTCAGTACCACCAATGGTTCTGTAAACATTACCAATAACAACCAGGGCTGTTCTAACAACACTGGGTATACTTATTATTCCACCTTAGGTCACACGACCAGTCCAGCAAGTACGGTTAACTTTAGTGTATCCGTTGGCCCAAACTACCCAGTTCGTGTATACATTTATTTAGATCTGAATCAGGATGATGATTTCTACGATGCTGGTGAGCTAGTTGCATCCAATGACAATGTTGCTGCTAGTGCAACTTGGTCAAGTGCCTTTACACTCCCAGCAAGTGCTTCTATTGGAACTACTCGAATGCGAATCAGAACTTTATACTATGGTTCTAGTGGAATGCATCCTTGCAACAATTTGCCTTATGGTGAAGCTGAGGATTATAATTTCACAATTCTTCCTCCATATGACAATGATGCAGGAATTGCTGAAATTTTAAACCCAACTGTTCCTACATGTGATTTAGATTCAGTGGATCTTACGGTCGCGGTTCAGAATTTAGGTTCAGACACACTACAAAACTGTTCTATCTATTATCAGATCAATACTGCTACTCCTGTAGCCATGTATTATACTGGCTCAGTTGCTCCACAAGGTGGTTTGGATACTGTTACTATAGGTAACGCATCTTTCAGTAATGGAGATGACTTGACAATCTGGACTGAATTACCAAATGGACAAACGGATAGCTTGCCATCTAATGATGAGCAATCCATGGTCACATCCACTGGACTAACAGGAAATTACTCTATTCCTGGTGATTACGCTACTATTAATGATGCAGCAGATGATTTACATCTCTTTGGTGTTTGTGGTCATGTTGTTTTCAGTCTTGCCACGGGTACTTATAATGAACAAGTGAGCTTCAACGACATTTTAGGCACCGATGAAGATAATACTGTCACATTCCAAAGTGCATCTGGTAACAGAAATGATGTGTTGATTCAATACGATGCTTCAAATACAACAGACAATTATGTTGTTCAATTTGATGGAGGTGACTGGATCACATTTCAAGATTTACGAATGAAAGCCTTAGAGCAATATTCATATGGAACCGTGCTTAGTGTCAAGTCTGGTTCGAACAACAATACAATCGACAATTGCTGGTTAAAGGGAAATTCTTACCAAACCACATCTAACTATGATGCGAATATCCGTTGGGAAGGTTCAAGTGATGGATTTACTTTAACAAATAGCTTAGTTGAGAATGGTGCTCAATCTATGTACATGGTAAGCGGAAATACTGCAGACCCATCTGAAGACATGACTATCCAAGGTAATATTATCAAAAACGCCTTGTACTATCAGATGTACATGTACGCAGTTGATGGATTCATATTGGACAACAACACCATTACAAATGATTCAGCACTATATAACAATAATACATACGGTTATTACCAACTTTACATGTATAGCGTAAATAACTTCGACATTACTAAGAACTACATCGGTCATGATGTCGGGCAATCCTATTACTACCCAATCTACATGAACGCATGTATTGGACGTAACAACCCAAGAAGTCAATTCAGCAATAATTGCATTTTCCAAGGCACGCCTGGGGCTACTTCTTACGGTTATTATACAATTTACGCGCCTGGAACTGGAATCATGGATTTCCACAATAACTCGATAACCAAGCGTGGAGGTTTTAGTAATTATTCAACCGTATATATTGCAAATGGAGGACTCGTTTCAATGAAGAATAATTCAATTGCTAATCTTGTAGGGGGGTATGCTCTGCAAGTTGCTGGTGGATTCTCTATCTCTGAGAGTGATTACAACAATATATATACTGCATCTGGGTCACCAGTTTATTTCGGTACATCGCAGTATTCAACGTTGGAGGCGTACCAGAACGCTACAGGAAATGATATGAACTCAGTTCAAACTGATCCAAACTTCGAAACTTCATTGACATGTATTACATGTAATGATACGTTGAGCAACGCTGGTCAAGTACTTGCTAACAACACAGAAGACATCAGCGGTAATGTTAGAAGTGTGATTGCTCCAGATCTAGGAGCAGTAGAATTTGTTGATCCAGGATCTTTTTCTTTAGGAGGAAATGACACCATTTGCGGAAATGAAGCAATTGTTGAAGCTGGTCCTGCACAGTCTGTGACTTGGAACGTTAACAATCAAACTTCCACTCAAAGTTCAGTAACGCTCACTGCAACTACTGAGCCAGTGACTTACAATATATCTGTGAGCATAACTACAGAATATTGTGGAAGCGGATCGGATAACGCGATCATTCGTTTGGTTCCTGACGCAACTCTTGATTCAGCTACGCACATTTGTGCAGACGAGACTCTTGATCTTGAGCCAGGTGGTGGTTCTGCCGCTACTTATAGTTGGTCTACAGGAGACAACACCTCTTCAATCAGTGTGACTGAAGCAGGTACATACTCTGTGAATAAAATGGAAGATGGATGTGAGAGTGAAGCAACTATTGTTATTACTCAATCTCAAGGTGTTGAGATTGCTGATCTTGACGCTTGTGAAGCAGATCTACCAATCTCTATCGATGCTTCTATTATGAATGGCACATCTTATGCTTGGTCTGGTGGTTCTAGTATCAACACTGCTAGCAATGATTTCACGGATGCGGGTACTTACTCTGTAACTGCTACTGATAGCTACGGTTGTTCTTCTTCTGATGACTTCGGTTTGACAGTATTGGAAGAGCCTACTGCGGCTATTACTCAAACTCATACAGGTAATGCATATTTCTTCGATGGAACGAGCTCATTGTTTATCTCTCAGAGCACCACTTATTTGTGGGATTTCGGATACAACGGACAAACAGCATCTACTCCAACAGCTTCCATTGTATATCCTTGGAGTGATCCAAATGCATTGGCAACATATACTGTTACTCTTTCAATAGACAACGGTTGTGGAACAGATGTGGATCAAAAGAACATCACTCCGGATCAACTTGGAATAGATGCAATTGCTGAAGGTTCGTTTGGTCTTTATCCAAACCCTGCTACTGACAATGTGAACTTCATCCTTGGTTCAGCTGCTTCAGCTCAGGGTACTGTTCAAGTATTGGATTTAGCTGGAAGAACGCTTTCTTCACAAATCATCGCTGCTGGTCAATTGACTGGTGAGATGAATGTGACTGATCTAGCTTCTGGATCTTACCTTGTGAAAGTAACTGTTGACGGAAGCACTTCTGTGAACGCGCTTATCAAGCAGTAAACTAATATTCATACTAGCTCATAAAAGGGCGACCCACTTGGGTCGCCCTTTTTTATTAACCTTTAGCCATATTTTCGATGAAATATCTATTTTTCTCGATGAATTCGTTTTTTTACTCAATTAATTGTACATTAGCCAAAAGCAAACAGAAATAGATATGGAAACAATTATTCAAATCATAGACAAATTCGGCCCTGGGGTTCTCATCCCACTTGGAGGATTTGCGATAGTTGGTGTATTGGCTCAATGGTCACTATATGACAAATGTGGACTTCCAGGAATAGACTGTATCATACCCGTTAAAAACGTAATTACCTTCTTAAAGATTATGGGGCGCCCAGCCTCCCATAGTGCGCTGGTAATCATTCCTCCTCCAATCATTATTGGTGCCCTCCTTTTTATTAGTGAACCCGCTTTACAATACGGTATTGCAGCGCTTTTCTTTATTCCTTGGGCTTATTTTATGATCAAAGTATATATTGAACTTTGTCAAAGTTTTGGACATTATAAGCTGACGGACTATATAATGTGTGTTGCCTTCAACGGCTTCTACGTATTACACTTAGGACTTTCCTACACGGAAAAATATAGAGGTCCGGTGTATGATAAAAAAGATAATAACGCTGCACCAAATATCAAAAGCCAACTAGCTTAGGACTTTAAAATTTCTTTTGATTTTTCAAGGGCTCTATCGAGCCCTTTTTTGTTTTTACCGCCTGCCATAGCTAAGAATGGCTGTCCACCGCCACCGCCATCTATTTCGGGTGAAACCTCTTTAATAATATTACCCGCATTTAGGTCAGTTTTGTCCAAAAGTGCTTTCCCAATTCCTACGATCAAGCTAACCTTATCCTCGTGAACACCACCCAATGTAATACCGATATCAGGAAATTGAGAGATTAGATTGTTTGCTACTTCTTTCAATAATTTTCCATCAACATCATCAATACGTTTTGAAATCACATTTCGCATCGAATCATTTTTAGATGCAACTTCGATAAGTTCAGACAGAATTTTTTTCTTCTCCTTATCCTGAAAAGAATTGATCGAATCTTCAGCCAATTCCAGGTCTCTTTTTAGTTTTTTCACTGTCTCAAGGATCTTCTTGGGATCTCCACCTACTTCCAATTCAATGCTTTCTAAAATTTCCAAGCGATTATTTAAATAATCGTCATATGCTTTTCCACTTATTGCCTCGATTCGTCTAATTCCACTGGCTACGCTACCCTCAGAAACAATTTTAAATCCACCAATGTCTTTAGTGTTATCAACATGAGTGCCACCGCACAATTCAATTGACTCTCCAAATTTCACGACTCGAACTTTGTCACCATACTTTTCCCCAAAAAGCGCAATCGCACCCATTTCTTTTGCCTCATCGATTGGCATTAATCGCCACTCTTCAAACTTTTCGCTAGAATCGATTAGACTTCTTACTTCTGATTCAATTTTGGCTAATTCAGATTCTGATATTCTTTCAAAATGAGAAAAATCAAATCTAAACTTCGAATCGGCAACTAAAGAACCCTTTTGCTCCACGTGATCACCCAGTCGAGCTCTTAACGTTTGATGCAATAAATGAGTAGCCGTATGGTTTTTAGTAACCGCTGAACGTATACCAGCTGCAACAACAGCCTGAACTTCAAGATTTGGTTCTGTAATTAGTTTATCACTGAAATGAATGATTTCCCCATTTTCCTTCTTAGTGTCAAGTATGGTAATCTTCAACCCATTCGATTCAAAATAGCCCCTATCACCTACTTGCCCACCGCTTTCCGCATAAAATGGAGTTACAGTTAATACATATTGTATTATGTCTTTTCCTTTAACCTTGACTTTACGGTATTTCGCAATTTTTGAGACACTAGAAAGTTTGTCGTATCCAACAAATTGTGAATTAGGCCCATCACGGACCACCGTCCAATCTCCAAACTCAGCTTTTGATGCATCTCTCGAGCGATTCTTTTGCTTTTCTAGCTCAACATTGAACCCAATCATATCCACCTTCAAATTGCTTTCTGATGCAATTAATTGAGTCAAGTCAATAGGGAAACCATAAGTATCTAAAAGTTCAAAGGCAAATGCTCCGTCTATCGTTTTTGAATCTAGGCTTTCCATGTGTGAGTTTATCCTAGCTAGTCCCCGTTCAAGGGTAGCTAAAAACGTTTTTTCTTCTTCCGTAGTTACCTTTTTAATCAACTCCAAATTCCTTTGAAGCTCTGGATAGGCCACACCCATTAATTCCACCAATGGATCAATTAACGAAGCCAAGAATGGAGTTTTTATATTCAGCTGACTGAATCCATATCTTATCGCTCTTCTCAGTACTCTTCGAATGACATAACCAGCACCTGTATTAGATGGTAGTTGACCATCAGCTATGGAAAACGCGATCGTCCTCACATGATCCGCAATTACTCTATATGCTACATCAGGTAATGATTCAGATCCTCCGTAAGGTTTGCTGCATTGCTTTTCTAATGCTTTAATCATCCCCATAAAGACATCAACCTCATAATTAGATTCAACACCTTGAAGCACTCGAGCCAAACGTTCTAACCCCATGCCTGTATCAATATGTTTGTTCTTTAGACCTTGCAGTGAACCATTTTCGAGGCGATTATACTGCATGAACACTAAATTCCATATTTCTATTACCTCTGGATGATCTTTATTGACCAATGTAGCCCCTGAGACTTGACCCCGATCCTTTTCGGAGCGTAAGTCAAAATGAATTTCAGAACATGGACCACATGGACCAATGTCACCCATTTCCCAGAAATTCTCTTTTCTACCAAAGGCTAAAATTCGATCTTCTTCAACATACTTTCTCCAAATACTCTTGGCCTCAATGTCTTCAGATAGATCCATTTCTTTATCACCAGAAAATATACTCACATACATTCTGTCCTTATCTAAACCATAAACTTCTGTGAGCAATTCCCAAGCCCAATCAATTGCCTCTTCTTTGAAATAATCTCCGAATGACCAGTTTCCGAGCATCTCAAACATTGTATGGTGGTAGTGATCTTTTCCAACTTCCTCAAGGTCGTTATGCTTGCCAGAAACCCTCAAGCACTTTTGACTATCAGCAATTCTAGGAGCTTTAGATTCTTCGTTCCCGACAAACACACCCTTGAATTGATTCATGCCTGCATTGGTGAACATAAGTGTTGGATCATCCTTAATGACGATAGGCGCAGAGTCCACTATCAGATGGTTTTTGCTCTTAAAAAAATCTAAAAATGTGCTGCGAATAGCACCAGTGGACCACTCCATATTCTGTTAAAATAATTGAACGTATTATTGAAAATGAGTGCGAAAGTAGATGTTGTCCTATTTTCGCCACTCTTTTAGCAAACAAATTACAATTGGCTAAGGTAAAATACCAGTATAACGAGAACACGCTCAGCTACGAAAAAATCAGGAAGAGCCCTTGGAAAAGGATGGCTCAGGCTAGTTGGTATGTTCTTGCGTCAGTGATAAGTGGTGCCGCTATTTATTTTCTTTTCAATATCGTTTACGACTCTCCTCAAGAGCGGCAATTACAAAATGAAAAAGAAGAACTCATAGTTCAATACGAACTAATGAATAAGCGATTGGATCAGATGAGTACGATATTGGCTGATTTAGAAAATCGAGATGACAATATATACAGAAGCATTTTTGAGGCAGAACCGATTCCAGACAATATTAGAAAAGCCGGCATCGGTGGAGTAAATCGCTATAAGAATTTGGAGAGATTCAAGGAAGACTCAGAAATTGTTGTGGAAACAACTAAGAAGCTTGACCGATTAGCGAAGCAGCTGTACATTCAATCAAAATCGTTTGATGAGGTTATCGAATTAGCGAAACAAAAGGAAGATATGCTAGCCTCTATCCCTGCAATTCAGCCGATTTCAAACAAAGATTTAAAACGGATGTCAAGCGGGTTTGGCAAACGCGTTCACCCAATTTATAAAACGGTTCGATTCCATTGGGGTAATGATTTCACAGCACCTGTTGGAACGGATATTTATTCCACAGGCAAGGGCAAAGTCATCATTTCTGAAAAATCAAAAAGCGGATATGGGTATCACGTAATTGTTGACCACGGGTATGGTTACCAAACACTATATGGCCATATGAGTAAGATTATGGTGAAGCAAGGTCAGGAAGTAAAACGAGGCGAGATACTTGGTCTTGTTGGCAATACTGGACTATCCAGCGCTCCTCACTTGCACTATGAAGTATTGAAAAACGGAACCAAGGTAAATCCAGTAAACTTCTATTTCAATGACCTTTCTCCGGAAGAATACGATTTAATGATACAATTGTCTTCTCAAGAAAACCAGTCCTTCGACTAAGGATTATATTTGCTACATGCCTTACAAGGAAAAGGAATCATTTAAACTATATTACTCAATCGGAGAAGTGTCTGAAATTTTAGATGTCAACCCGTCTTTACTCAGATTTTGGGAAAAAGAATTTGACGTAATAAAACCTGGTAAAAACAAAAAAGGCAATCGAATCTACAAAGACGTAGATCTAAAGAACCTTAAACTCATACATTATCTTGTTAAAGAGCGTGGGTTCACACTCGAGGGTGCGAAGAAAAAGCTAAAAGAAAATCCAAAAGAGCTAGAAGAGAAGACTGAGTTGATTGGAACATTAAAAGGAGTTAAATCACTTCTATTAGAGCTCAAGGATTCACTTTAATAAGCTCGTGACTCTAGCAAATAATTGCTCACATAGTCTTTAATGCCATCCTCTAGAGTTTCGAATGTTTGTTGGTAACCAGACATAATGAGCTTGGACATATCGGCTTCAGTGAAATACTGATACTTATCTCGAATGTCCTCAGGAGTATCGATGAATTCAATTTCAGTTGACTTATCTAGAGCGTTAAATACAGCCTTTGATAAATCTAAAAAGGTTCGAGCCTGACCAGTACCAAGATTATAAATCCCTGAGTGACCCTTTAAATTCAACAGATATTGAATTACTTTGGACACATCCTTTACGTAAACAAAATCTCGAAGCTGCTCACCATCCTTGAAGTTTGGATTGTGCGAGCGAAAAAGTTTCATTTTCCCGTTTTGTGTTATTTGATTATAAGCGTGAAGAATAACACTAGCCATTCGACCTTTATGGTATTCATTCGGACCATAAACATTGAAAAACTTCAATCCATACCAAGGAATTGATGGTTCCTGCTTTAATACCCATTTATCCACTTGATTCTTTGAGTCTCCATACGGATTTAACGGTTTCAAATCTGGTATTATCGAATGGTCATCCTTGTAGCTCAGCTCACCATCGCCATAAGTAGCAGCCGAAGAAGCATAAATAAGTCTGGCATTTTTCTGAACACATAGCTCCCAAATTGACTTTGTGAAGTCCACATTCAGCTTTTGGAATATTGACCAATCAAATTCTGTGGTATCTGTTCTTGCACCTAAATGAACGATTGCAGAAATATCCTTGTCGCGCGCCCAATCGAAAAAAACGTCTCTTGCGACCATCTCAAGTCGTTCAAGTGCCTTTAAATTTCGTTTTTTATCCTTGCGTGTAAAATCATCTACAAGAACTATCGGCTCTTCGGCAACTTGCAGAAGGTCCTTAGCTACGCAACTTCCAATAAATCCAGCAGCACCGGTTACAACAATCATCTCGACCACATTTAGGTTCAAAGGTATTTAATGCAAAATGCAAACTATCTTCGCGCTCTAATATTTGAAATGTCACGAACCGTATTTATTACTCGAAGAGAACGTTTTTCCGCTGCACACAAACTACATCGTGAAGATTGGTCGGCAGAAAAAAATGTGGAAGTTTTTGGAAAATGTGCTAATCCAAACTGGCATGGTCATAACTATCAGCTATTTGTGACTGTGAAGAGCAGTGTGAATGATAGTACTGGATTTGTCATGGATCTTAAGTTACTTGGTGACATTATTAAAGAGAAGGTCATTATCCATACAGACCATAAGAATATAAACCTAGACACCCCTTTTATGAAGGATGTAATGTCATCTACTGAGAACATTTGCCTTGCTATATGGGATCAGCTTTTTGACACAATTTCGACTCAAGGCGCTACTCTTCATTGTGTAAAGCTTCAGGAAACTGAAAATAATTTCGTTGAGTTTTATGGCTAATAGGGGATACGAAAAAACGGAGGAATACGATGATGAGATTGTATCTGAAATAGCGAATAATTACGCCAACATCATCAAGGCTTTAGGAGAAGACCCAGACCGTGAAGGGTTGCAAAAAACACCCGAAAGAGCGGCAAAAGCAATGCAATTCCTTACTCAAGGCTATGAAGAAGATGGAGCGGAAATACTAAAATCAGCTCTCTTTCATGAGGACCATCAACAGATGGTGTTAGTGAAAAACATTGAATTATATTCACTTTGCGAACACCATATCTTACCGTTTTTCGGGAAAGTTCACATTGCGTATATCCCAAACGGAACCATCGTTGGGCTTAGCAAACTCCCAAGAGTCGTTGATGTGTTTGCGCGAAGATTGCAAGTTCAAGAACGATTAACCCAACAAATTAGGGATTGTATACAAGAAAACTTAAAACCATCGGGAGTAGCAGTCGTAATCGAAGCTAAACACATGTGTATGCAAATGAGAGGAGTACAAAAACAAAACTCTGTAACAACCACTTCCGCATTTACAGGTGAGTTTTTAAAAGACTCAACGCGAAAAGAATTTATATCTCTGATCTCATCTCACTTAAGTTAACATATGAAAACAGCTTACATTTTTCCAGGACAAGGAGCTCAATTCTCTGGAATGGGCAAAGATTTATTTGAGGCAAATGCCAGTGCAAAAACACTTTTCACTCAAGCCAATGACATATTAGGGTTTCGGATTACTGATATTATGTTTGAAGGATCTGACGAGGATTTGAAGCAAACTAAGGTCACACAACCTGCCGTATTCTTACACTCGGTGATTCTAGCATCTACCATCGAAGGTTTTAAACCTGACATGGTTGCTGGACACAGTCTGGGTGAACTTTCTGCTTTGGTCGCAAATAAAACTTTGACTTTTGAAGATGGCTTACGATTGGTTTATCAGCGAGCTTTGGCTATGCAAAAGGCATGTGAATCGAACCCATCAACAATGGCTGCGATACTCGGTTTAGAAGACGCAGTCGTTGAGAAGGTTTGCGCATCGATTGATGATATTGTGGTGGCAGCCAATTACAATTGCCCTGGACAACTAGTAATCAGCGGCTCGAACTCTGGAATTGAAAAGGCTTGCGCATTGATGTTGGAAAACGGTGCCAAAAGAGCTTTACCACTTCCCGTTGGTGGAGCATTTCACAGCCCACTCATGGAACCAGCTCGAGCCGAGTTACAAAAAGCAATAGAGGAAACGACATTTTCAAACCCAATTTGCCCAGTCTATCAAAATGTCACAGCAAGCGCAGTCTCTGACCCGAACGAAATTCAAGCCAATTTAATTTCGCAACTGACCGCTCCAGTTAAATGGACACAGTCCGTTCAGTCTATGGTAGGAGATGGTGCAGGAAGCTTCATCGAAGTTGGTCCGGGTAAAGTGCTTTCAGGATTGGTAAAGAAAATTCATAGAGAAGCCGAAGTTGCACAAGCGACTGTGTGATTATCAAGTATTCCTCAAGATACATATCATTAGCACTGGTTTGTTTAAGCTTTATCGCTTCAAGCTGCTTTGAATCTCCACGATCAGAAAAAGAAAAAGTCAAAGCCACAGAAGAGAAAAGTGAGTTAAAACCTAAAGTTCAAAAACCGATTGAAGTTTGGCCTAAACGTGGAAAAATTCGTGAGTACTTCACCGAATATGGCAAGGAAAACAAAGAATCGAAAGTCAAGTTAAAAACACGCTTGGGTGATATCGTCATCCAGTTATTCGCAGACACCCCCATACATAGGGCAAATTTCATTCACCACATTAAGCGAGGTCTTTACGATCGAACTATTTTTTATCGAGTAATTCCTAATTTCATGATTCAAGGCGGCAACTCAGATCATGATGAAACAGTGGCCAAAAGAAAGGGCGTTGACTCCTATTATTTGCCATCGGAGGTGAAGGAGCACCATATTCATGAGCGCGGAGCACTTGCCATGGCCATGAATTATCACAATAACCCAGAGAACAAATCCTCTCAATACGATTTTTACATCGTAATCGGATCAACCTTCAATGATCTTGAACTAGATGCTACACAAGATAAGTATGGATACATCTTTCCTCATAAAAGCAGAGAAATTTACAATCGAATTGGTGGCACACCTCATTTAGATGGAAAACACACTGTATTCGGTATGGTGATCGAGGGAATGGATGTAGTTGAGGCTATAGCCAGTGTAAAACGCGACTCAGGTGACTGGCCAAATACAGATGTAATAATCGATTACGAAATCCTAGAATAGAATCACTTGCACTTGAACTTACCGCCAGATGGTGGTTTTTTGTGATAACCTGATGTGGAAGCGCAAGCCTGACTTAATAATCCTATAAAAATCGCGATTGTCAGGACTTTTGCTAATTGTTTTGCTTTATGCATTCTGCAAATTTAAGCCATTTGGAAAGATTGGTTAATCGCAATTACAACTCATCGAAAACTTCACCTTAGTTTCTGAATCCTCGAAGATTGCCCTAATAGCATCTTGGTGTCTAATATTCATCTGAATGGATCGCAAATCCAACTCTTTTAAGTTCCTCAAATCAGCCATCTCTTGCGGCAAATAGTATATGTTGTTACTCCAAAGTTCAATGTATTCCAGATTCACTAATTGGGCAATTTCAGGACTAACGTGATAAATTTCATTATTACCTAAACGAAGCGTCTTCAATGAGGTCAAATCTTTAATAGAAGATTGTAAAGAATCAATTTTATTATCTGTCAGATCGAGATATTCCAAATGTTTGAAAGCACTTAGATTACTGGGGATAGAGTCAATTTTATTGTGTGATAAATCGAGTTCTATTAAATTTTTAAACTCGAACAATTCCGAGGGCCACTCATTTAGCTTTTTCCTGTGTAAATCCAAGATTAACACAGAATCTGGCATTTGCAAAGCTTCTTGTAAATCATTGAATCGACCATCTTGACTGTAGGCTAATTCTGATCGATACAAAACAATCAACAAAAAGATCATGGCAATTCTCATAAACTCTTTTTGGACGATTCAATATCGATATTTATCTGTTTTAACAAATCTTCCTTGGATTCAAATTTAATCTCATCTCTAATTCTATCCCGAAAAAAGACACGAATACTTTGCACATATATATCCTCCTGAAAATCCAGAATATGAACTTCGATAGATGGAGTGTCGTTATCACCAAATGTTGGATTCATTCCAATATTCAGTAATCCGTCATAGTTTTCACCATTCACCGATACTCCAACTGAATAGACACCGGACATTGGAATGATTTTTTGGGCATCATTAACTTCAATGTTAGCTGTTGGAATTTTCATCTCTCGTCCTCTACCCTTGCCTTTTACAACCATGCCTGAGATAAAAAACTCATATCCCAGATAAGTATTGGCCTCGAACACATTTCCTTCCATCAAAGCGTATCGAACCTTTGTAGAACTAATATTGATATCATCAATTTCTTGAGCTGGGATTTCATCAACGCTGAAATCGTAAATCGGAGCAAATTCACTTAACTGCTCAATGCTTCCTTCACGATTCTTACCAAACTGATGGTCGTAACCTATGACTAAATGTTTCATCCCCACCTTTTCAACCAAAAGATCCCTCACATATGACAAAGCTGTCGTTCTTGAAAAATCGTGTGTAAAGGGTTGGACAATAACCGAATCAATTCCACTCGTTGCTAATAATTCAAGTTTTTCTTCCAGCGTATTGATTAACTGTAAACCACCTTGATCTGGAAAAAGCACCTTTCTGGGATGCGGATCGAATGTTACCAACACACTTTCTTGATTTTCACTTTTAGCTTGATCCGCCAATTGCTTTAATATCTTTTTATGTCCAATATGGACTCCGTCAAAGGTACCTGTGGTCACACAAGCCGAGCGATCCGATTCATACTCCTCAATTCCTCTAAATATTTTCACCAGTTATCAACTATTAATTTTAACCTAACTTACTGTTTTTGTGATACTTAAATGAATAACTCACACCGCTCAAATGTATGTATTTAAAAATATCCAAGACGAGGCTTTTTTAAGACTTGAAAGTCATAAATTTGCGCCCTGAAAGACGGAAGAAAAACACTTATCGTAACTATCTAAATATCAGCATAAATGGCTGCCAATACAGGAAAAATAATACAAGTAATCGGACCAGTGGTCGATGTGCGGTTCAACACGGAAAACGGAGGAGTACTCCCAAACATCCTTGATGGACTGCAAGTGACAAAGCCTTCAGGTGAAATTGTGGTTCTGGAATGTCAATCTCATGTGGGAGAGGATACAGTGAGAACTATAGCCATGGATTCAAGTGAGGGTTTAACTAGAGGTTTAGTCGTTACTACGACTGGTCTACCTATCACAATGCCGGTAGGTGATCAGATTAAAGGAAGAACGTTCAACGTAATAGGCGGTGCTATCGATGGAATCGGTGAAGTAGACCAAACTGGAGGACGTCCTATTCACAGAGAGGCTCCTCTTTTTGAAGATCTATCTACAGCTACAGAGGTGCTATACACTGGGATCAAGGTGATCGATCTTATTGAACCTTATGCTAAGGGTGGTAAGATTGGATTATTCGGTGGTGCTGGTGTTGGTAAAACAGTATTGATCCAAGAGTTGATCAACAACATTGCAAAAGGACACGATGGTTATTCGGTTTTTGCTGGGGTTGGTGAAAGAACTAGAGAAGGGAATGACTTGCTCCGCGAAATGTTAGAATCAGGTATCGTAAAGTATGGTGATGAATTCTTACATTCTATGGAAGAAGGTGGATGGGATTTATCAAAGGTTGATCCTGAAGCAATGAAAGAATCCAAAGCAACCTTCGTTTTTGGACAAATGAATGAGCCTCCAGGTGCGCGTGCTCGAGTTGCATTGACAGGTCTGACTGCCGCAGAATATTTTCGTGACGGGGATGAAGAAAGCGGAGGACGTGATATACTTTTCTTCGTTGATAACATTTTTCGATTTACGCAGGCTGGTTCTGAGGTATCTGCACTTCTTGGACGTATGCCATCTGCGGTTGGTTATCAACCAACATTAGCCTCTGAAATGGGTGCGATGCAGGAGCGTATTACATCTACTAAGCGTGGTTCTATTACGTCAGTTCAAGCGGTATACGTACCTGCAGATGACTTGACTGACCCTGCGCCAGCTACCACATTTGCTCACTTAGATGCTACCACGGTATTATCTCGTAAGATTGCTGAGCTTGGTATTTATCCAGCGGTTGATCCATTGGATTCTACTTCTCGAATCTTAACGGCAGATATTGTTGGAGAAGAGCACTACAATACAGCACAAAGAGTTAAGGAAATTCTTCAACGATACAAGGAGCTTCAAGATATCATCGCGATTTTAGGTATGGATGAACTTTCTGAAGAAGATAAGATGGTTGTTCACCGCGCGAGAAGAGTACAACGATTCCTTTCTCAGCCATTCCATGTTGCCGAACAGTTTACTGGAACGCCTGGAGTCCTTGTGCCAATCGAAGACACTATCAAAGGATTTAACATGATCTTAGAAGGTGAAGTAGATGAGTACCCAGAAGCTGCATTCAACCTAAAAGGATCAATAGAAGAAGCGATTGAAGCCGGCAAGAAAATGCTCGCTGAAAACAAATAATTATTAGAATGAAAGTTGAAATAATTTCACCTGACAAATTGATATTTGAAGGAGAAGCAGAATCACTTCAGCTTCCGGGAAAGGATGGATCTTTTGGAGTATTAAACGATCATGCCCCGATCATTTCATCATTAGCAGAAGGCAGCGTAAAGTTGAATACAAATGAGGGTGTAAAATCCTTCGATATCAGCGGAGGCGTTGTTGAAGTGCTTCATAATAAGGTGATTGTACTTGCTGATTAAATTCGCATTCAAAGCATAAAAAAAGGGGAGTCAATTGACTCCCCTTTTTTATGCCCTATTTTAACGTTATACGACCAACACATGTGGATTCCTTTTTAGCATGATAACCAATGTATACCTCACCAATTGGCTTGTCACCGATAAGTATAAGCTCTCCATCGATATTAAAAAAACTTCTTCGAGGACAAATTGGATTCTTTCCCGCCTCAAATCGATAATCCTTAACAACTTCAGCCTTGCCGTTAAATTTCCTTACCCATACCTCGTCATTGCTAGTTTCGCCTTTCCAAATCTCCCCATCCTTGGTGTTATTTTGAATTACCAAGAAGCTGTCACCTGATTTAATAGCATGATATCCACCTACGTTAGGTTCAGCTTTCCAAATCTCTTGCTTTTGTGGTATCAATTCACTCCAATTAACCTTCCCTGTAAAGCTACTATTCAAAATAATTAGGTTTTCAAATGAGTATTCATGACGGGAACCTAACAAAATATCAAAATCCGTTATCTCAATAAAAAGATAGACTCCTTCCTTACTACTCAAATGGACACCCCTTACCACTGGCACACCGATTCCAATAGCATCACCTTTATCAAGTTTTCTCGTCTCTTTTTTTGAAATTGATTGTTGCAAATCGAACAATCCAACCGGAATGTAAATGCTTGGCACTTTAGGATTATTAAGGTTGTTGACAACAAACCCTCCAAATAGTGATTCTTCAGTTAAATTCAGCGGGCCATCCATCCGCTTTCTTGTTTGCACAAGAGCAACTCTCAAGTATTCATTTCCTGAGAAGAAAAACCTTTCGTTTGTTTCTGAAAAAACATACTCATCCGTATCTTTTTTACTGTAATCTAGTCTAATAGGTTTGGTCTCATTTTTTCGCATTGAGTAAATACGATCAGCTCGAAATTCAACTTTTCTAAGTGCACCAACAGATTTATTTTTTATATCAAAATAATGATTTCGAAGTGGTGATGCAGTTGCATGTATGAATACTGTACCCATATCGTTAATGGCAACTTTCGTTATGTAGCAAGCGGTGTCACCTTCACCCATGGTAAATGTTTTAGTCCAAGCGATATCTCCATTACTATCAAATACCGTGTACGTGTTCGTTCGCTCATAGAAAATCGGTTCTCTCTTCTTGAAATAAGCAAATGCAATCCCCAGATATGGTATCTTCTGCAGGTGTTCTCTAACCTTTTTCCCCATTACGGAACTCGTGTAGACAACTGAATATTTAAAGTTTGGACTGATAGCAGCATGGTTCACCACTATATCCTTTCCCTTAGGATTTGGCAAAGGGTTTATTACAAAATCTGGTCTGTCATTGGTAATGCTCTCCAATACAACACTTGATTCTTGTTTGGCTTCGTTAAAATCAACGTCATACTTAAATATATCTCCACCAATACTTGCAGCACCTGTCCAATAAAAATCCTTGTCTTTCTTTTTACCAGATGTCAGATTGTAAGTTTTTGTGTTACCGAAGCTTTCAGGATTATATACTGTAACTTCTTTCCGATTGTAGGCCTCATAAGAGCCCAATGTGGCAAACCACCCATTTTTCGCGGGCAAATCCCGCTCAAATACATAGTATTCGTGACTTTTACTTTTTGTGGCCCACTCAATATTAGTTTGCGTCCAGGTATAATTGGATACAAAAACTCCGAGGAGAATAAGCCATATTAATCTAGAACTAAGCACTAAAATAGGCCGTGGAGTTCTGCATCGATTTTTCGAATAATAGCACCCAAATCTTCTGGGTCATCCCTGAAGTTGTTGTTATCAATGTCAATGATCAATAATTTACCCTTATCGTAGGTTGAAACCCATGCTTCGTAACGTTCATTCAAACGCTTCAAATAATCCAGACGAATGGCCTCCTCATATTCACGACCACGATTTTGAATCTGACTTACCAGTCTCGGCACGCTTGCTCTTAAATAAACCAACAAATCTGGTGGTTGCACAAATCGATCTAACAAATTGAAAAGTGAGAAATAACTTTCAAAATCACGGGTAGTCATTAAACCCATGCTGTGCAAGTTGGGAGCAAAGATGTAAGCGTCTTCATAAATGGTTCGATCTTGGATTACCCCTTTCTTTCCATCGCGGATTTCCAAGACTTGACTAAACCTATTGTTTAGGAAATAGATCTGCATGTTGAATGACCAGCGTTGCATCTCAGCATAGAAGTCATTCATGTATGGATTGTCATCTGCATCTTCAAAATGAGCGTCCCAACCGTAGTGCTTTGACAACAATCCCGTCAAAGTCGTTTTTCCCGCTCCAATATTTCCTGAAACGGCTATGTGTAAATTATTTCCCTTCTTCTCCATATTTCCTAATAACGATCGTGAGTGGTAATCGTCCACGAATTAAGATAAACCGACTGAAAAACAAAAGGATTCAGCCCTTTGCTTGATAAATATTTATGCTCTTTGGCAGGGTTACCGCCACTCTATTGCGATTGACGAAGAAATTATTCTTCGCGCACTGGTCAATCTTCAGCATTTCCACACTGCTATCTTTCAAATTCAAAGCTTCTACGATACCTTCTTTGAAGTAAAACAGTCGTTGATCGCTTATCACCAGCTTTTCTATTCCTTTAATTGGAATCTTTCGCAGATAATTGCCAAAAACGTCAAATTCAAATACTCCATGATCAGGATCCGTTAAATATACCTTGCTGTTAATCTCAACTACATCGGTTGGAAATAGATTTACCCGCAGATGTTGGGCAATATTTAACGACCGACTTAATTCCTCCAGTTTTGACGATAAGCGTATTAACTGAAAATTGATTGGATCATAGACCCATAGGGCGTTGTTATAGGATGTTGCCACCAACGACACTTGCTCATATCCACTTTCAAAAAAGTTGATGGTTTCATTCATTTCGCCAAGTCGAGAATCGAGCGTGATGAGTTTCATTTGATCCGGTGAATACACCAGGACCTTCATAGGATTAGTGACATCGATTTGAACTCCCTCTCCGATAAGTTTGTTACTATACCGACTGACCTCTTTACCATCCGCATCTAGCTTTAACACTTCGCCTTTTTTTACGGCATAAAGATTATTAAGCTGATCAATTTTGCAGGATTGCACACTGTATTCCAACTTTTTCAGCAAAGTCCATTCCTTATCCTGTGATACGGCCGACCATGTTAATGACAGGAATAATATGATTAATGAACTCCTCAATTGGCTTACAAGTTAGACTTTTAGCTCTGTTTTAGTATAGATTCTAAATACTCACGCGAATTAGACAAGCGTGGCACCTTATTTTGTCCGCCTAATTTTCCACGACTCGCCATCCATTTATAAAACGCCCCCTCCTTCACTTGATGCACTTTCGGGGGCTGAAGTACCTTATCCTGATATCTTTTTGCTTCATAATCGCTATTGATCGACTTCAATGCATTGTCCAGAACTTCAACAAAATATTCCATGTCTGTGGGTGCCTTCTCAAACTCGATCGCCCATTCATGAGCACCGGCATCCCTACTATCCATGAAAATGGGCGCAGCCGTGTATTCCTTTACCACGGCTCCGGTTTTATCGCAAGTAATCATCACTGCTCGATCAGCATTTTCAATGATTAATTCTTCTCCAAACGCGTTAATAAAATGCTTAGTACGACCGCTGACTTTAATTCTATGCGGCTCGGTTGATGTGAATACAATAGTGTCTCCAATCAAATAGCGCCAGAGCCCGCCTGTCGTTGATATAACCAACGCATAATTCACCCCTTCTTCAACTTGATCCAACTGCAAAGTCATCGGGTTTTCCTTTCCAAATTCTGACATGGGCATAAACTCATAGAAAATCCCATAATCTAGCATCAAGAGCATGTCATCGCGCTTCGTATCATCTTGAATTCCGAAAAAACCTTCAGAAGCATTGTATGTTTCAGAATAATTAACCTGCCCTTTTCCTCCAATTACTTCTTCAAAGGCACTTCGGTATGGCGAAAAACTAACACCTCCATGCACATACCACTCAAGGTTGGGCCAAACATCAATGATTTGATGTTTGCCGGTTTTTTCCAATACACGTTTTAGTAAGACAAGCATCCAACTTGGCACACCAGAAATATTGGTAATGTTTTGATTAACGGTTACGTCAACGATTTGCTCTATTTTTTCTTCCCAGCTCGGATTAAGAGCAATGTCAACGTCTGGAGTTCGATGTAAAGAAGCCCAAAAAGGAAGGTTTTTAATGATTATTGCACTCAGATCACCAATGTAACTCCCTTCGTTAAGCGGAACGAAATCAGAACTCCCACCCATGACAAGTGACCTTCCTTCTAGCAATCGTGATTCTTCAAATTCATGGTAATACAAGGACATCAAATCTTTACCGCCCTTATAGTGACAATCTTCTAGAGATTCCTGACTTACGGGGATAAATTTGCTCTTATCACTAGTGGTCCCACTTGATTTAGCGAACATGGTAATATCCGTGGGCCAAAGAATGTTTTGTTCACCGCGAATGAGTCTTTCAATGTCATGCTTGAATCCGTCATAAGTTTGAATTGGAAGCCTGCGCTTATATTCTTCAATGGAACGGATTTCTTTAAATCCATACCGTTTTCCCCATTCAGTATTCTTAGCCGTGTCTAACAATTGGTTAAACCAATCCTTTTGAACATCATGCGGATACTTAATGAACAGTTCAATTTGGTGGATACGCTTTTTAATATACCAACCGAATATGGAGTTAATGATTGCCAAGTGCCAATTTTTCTAATGCGAATATGTCGATTGATAGAACAACATGCTTCAGTTGACCACACCTTTTAATTCAACATGCATAGCATCAGTCATTTCGAACAAATCTGCATTTATTTTTTTTGAAAGAAATCCATCAATTGATTCAAAGGCAGGGCATTTAAACAGTAGTTCTTGACTAAACCGCCTTTTCGAGCAGCCATCACTCCGTAACGCATATGCTTAAAACCCTCTACTCTATGCGCATCCGGATTAATACTTACCATCACCTGCTTTTCCATGCAATATGGAATCCACTTCCAATCAATGTCCAATCTCATTGGATTAGCATTCAATTCAATGGCAACTCCATTAGCCGCGCACGCATCAATAACCATTTTATGATCTATTGGATATCCAGGACGACTTAACAAAAGCCTTCCCGTTGGATGTCCCAAAATTTTGGTGTGTGGGTTTTCTATTGCTTTGATTAATCTATTTGTTGCAGTTTCCTTATCCATCTTCATGGCGCTATGAATCGAGGCTACGATAAAGTCAAACGAACTCAAAACCTCCTCTTCATAATCTAAGCTACCGTTTGGTAAAATATCAGACTCAATTCCTTTTAACACTTTAAATGGGGCTAAATCGACATTTAGTTGCTCAATTTCCTCATGCTGCCGTTCAATTTGATCCGTTCTAAGGCCACCCGCATAAACAGCAGTTTGGCTGTGATCCGAAATGCCTAAGTATTGGTAACCATCTTGTTTGAGAGCCTCAGCCATTTGCCGAAGTGAATGCACACCATCACTGTATGTACTATGGTTATGCAAACAACCCAAGAGGTCTTTATCTGAAATCAATTGGTCCTCAGTGTATTTGGTTGACCATTCAAACTCAAAGCCACCCTCGCGCATTTCCAAAGGGATCATTCCAAGGCCATTGTCACGATACACCTGTTCTTCTGACTGAAATGAGGCGATCTTGAGTTCAGCGATATGTTCGGGAGATGCTGACCTTATGAATCTTTCTAAATCAAATTCAGCTTCGCTGATTAAATCAAATGTGACGGGTAATTTCGAATCTGACTTAGGCAGTTCAATGGGTCGAGTGGATATGAATTCAAGTTTATCGAGTGTAATACATTTTCTCGCGGCATTTCCAACCAAACTGATTCTAGACTCTGGATTTTGTGAAGATGCTTGGCTATAAGCGCTTTCAATCAATCCTTCAACACTCGCATAGAGAAAGCTATTTCTATGCTCCATCATAAATTCTATGGCAGCCTTTACCTGATTTTGTGTCTTTTCTCCAAAACCTTTTAAATCTACCAACCTGTTTTCATTACATGCGTAGAGCAATTCACCTGGCGACTCAATGCCCAGTTCTCGCCAGATTAATCCAACCTTGCTGGGTCCAAGGCCTTTAATGCTCAACATTTCTATAACACCTTTTGGTGTTTTGTTGATCCATTCATTTAAAGCTGCCAGTTCACCAGTATCAAGTAATTCTTCCAGCATTGGAATGAGACTATTTCCAATTCCGGGTATAGTTCCGTAATAATCTGGATCCATTTCTTCGAGTGGATCGGGATACTTACCAATTTGAAATGCAGCGTTGGTGTAGGATCGCACCTTGAATTTATTTTCTTCGTGCAATTCCATCAATTGACCACACAACTTAAAAAACGATGCGATCTCCTTATTCTCCATGGCTATCTTGGTTCTTCATTTTTGCCTTGAGCGAAAATAATGTTCTAGCCTGGCATAATTTGTCGCTTGGGAAAGTTAATCAACAACAGGAGCTATGTGTTGAAACGAGTCAAAAAAAGCCTCCAATCATTGCTAATTGAGGGCTTAATAAATCATTAGATCTTACTCAATAATGATGTCATATGGCAATCTTGCCTGTACACCTTCCATTGATTTCACTTCCTCCATTTTTTTAATCCACTTATACTCTTCTCCAAACACCCATTGACCGACTTCGGCTTTAGCCTCACCACTCAGGTCTTTGAGAAATTCTTCCCAAGGATCTTTTTGTTTCGGTAATTCGATTAACTCATAATCATCTATTTCAGCTTGAGAGGCCGCATAATTAATCGCGTCTTGCAAGGATCCAATTTCGTCTACGAGTCCAATCTCAATTGCATCGGTTCCGATCCAAACTCGGCCTCTCGCAATCGAATCTACTGCTTCCGTTGTCATTCCTCTACCCTCCGCAACTCGCTGAATAAATTCATCATAGATGTGCGTGACGCTTGCATTTAAATACGCAAGTTCCTTTTCATCAAACCCACGCTGCATTGATCCGAAATCACCATGATCATGGGTCTTTACTCCGTCAAAAGTAATTCCCCATTTATCCGTGACTATTCCTCTAACATCAGGTATCAGTCCGAAAACTCCAATTGAGCCAGTAATTGTGTTTTCTGAGGCAAAAATCCTTTCAGCATGTGTACTTATATAATAACCTCCACTAGCTGCGACACTGCCAAAGGAAACGATGAATGGCTTTTCTTCTCCAGCAATTTTGGCCTCTCTCCAAATTACATCACTCGCCAACGCAGAACCACCGGGAGAATTAACTCTCATAACTATTGCTTTTACATCTTCATTGGTTCTTGCTTCGCGAATCGCCTTTGCTATGGTTTCGGATCCGAGGTTATCATCATTGCTTTTACCACTACTTATTCCACCAACAGCGTATATCACTGCAATCTCATCCTTTAACTCCCAGCTCTTTTCATCATCGCCAGCTTTTTCCGTTTTATCATAAGCCTTGATGTACTTATTCATGCTTATTTGTTCGATATCCTCATCTTCTTCCAAGCCTAGCTTGGTTCTTAAGTTGGCCAGCACTTCATCGTAATATACTGCGTCATCAAACAATCCAAAACCAACGGCATCAGAAGGCTCTTGAACGAGCATACCATTCACAATCGAATCAAGCATTTCAACCGACATGTTTCTAGATTCAGCTATGTTCTGAGACATTCCCTCCCAAACTTTATCAATTATTCGTTGAATCTGCATTTCATTTTCCGGACTCATATCTTCTCGAACGAATGGCTCAATAGCACTTTTAAACTTATTATCAGGCCCCTTTAAAACAGTGACTCCAACACCTAGTTTATCGAGAGTATTTTTGAAATAAGCCAATTCGGTCCTCAATCCAAACATTTCTGTCAACCCCTCCTCAAATATGAATAGGTCGCTCGCACTAGATGCAAGATAATATGCTCCTTGAGTATAGACCTCCTCGTATGCCATTACAAATTTTCCGCTATCCTGAAATGATATGAGTGCCTCTCGGACCTCTTCGAGCGTAGTCATGCTACCTCCAAACATAGATCCCTTTAAATAGATGCCTTTGATTCGGTCATCGGTTTTAGCCGCGTTTATGGCTGCCAAAAAATCACCAATCGCCATTGCCTTTTGATCATCAAATCCTTCTATCTCAATGTTTTCAAAAGGACTTGGCTTTGTCCTTTCAACAAGTCTTTCGGACATATCAATTACTAACACAGAATTATCCTTAACCTTAACTTTACTATTTGATTGGCTACCCATCATCATCGCAGAACCGATAATTCCAGCTAAGAGAATTCCTGAAAATATGAAGATGGCCACAAACGCTAAGATTGTCCCAAGTGTTGATGCGAACATGTATTTAAAAAACTGTTTCATTTTGATTCGAAATTTATGTTTGTTTTGAGGCCCTCAATACGGATTTTGACGCATCCGAATATTGAGCACAATTAATTATCTGAGACAAATGTGAGTCTAGAAGATAAATGGGATATGCACAATTTGACGAATGGTAGCTGAATTACATAGAGGGGAAAAAACAACCAATGCATTTTTATCGTTGGGCTCTAATCTAGGTGATCGAATGCAAAATATCAAATCAGCAATCGATGCCATTTCAGCGATTGTTGGCAACATAGAAAATGAGTCAGAGCTGATTGAGACTGAGCCGTGGGGTATGGAGTCGAATACCTGGTTCATCAATATGGTTGTAGAAATATCGACCGATCTGTCTCCAAGAGAATTACTGTCCAACATCCTGAACATTGAAAATAAGCTGGGCAGAAAGCGAATCAAGACTCAAGGCTATGAGGCTCGAACGATTGATATCGACATATTATTTTTCGGTGATTTAATGCTTGATGAGGTTGATTTGATAATTCCCCACCCCAAACTGCATGAAAGAATGTTTAATCTTTGGCCTTTAGCTCAATTATGTCCTAATTATAATCACCCTAAGCTAAATGCATCAATATTGACATTGCTTTCGAAATGCCAAGACAAAACCCAGATCAGACCGTGGAGATAAATGACGCATACAAGCACATTGTTATAGAGGGTAATATTGGCGCGGGAAAAACCACTGCGGCAAAGGCATTGGCACAGGATATTGAGGCGAGACTAATTCTCGAGCGATTCGATGATAATCCCTTTTTATCTAAGTTTTACAATGATCGAGAAAGATATTCTTTTCAAGTTGAATTACATTTCCTTGCAGAAAGATACCAGCAACTATCGAAAAATCTATTAGGAGATATTTTTCAGGAGTTTACGATTTACGACTATTTCTTTGTCAAGAGTTACATCTTCAGTACAATTAACTTATCGGACGATGAATTGATTCTATTCAACAATCTTTACCAAATCATGGAGCGATTCATGCCTAGACCTGACATTCTCATTTACTTACATTATAACAATACCCAGTTACTTGATCACATTAAGGAACGTGGTCGAGATTTTGAATCAACTATTGAGCGGAAATATTTAGAGACCATCACTTCTAAATACTTTTCATGTTTCAAAGAAATACAGAACTATCCAGTAATAATTTTAAACATGGAAAACGAAGAAAATTCGGGAAAAGAAATCGTCTTAACTAAAATAAAAGACATTCTATCGAAGAATTGGCCTAAAGGGTTGTCTCAAACTGTCCTTTAATCGTAAAGTGTAAGCCTCAATATTAAATGATTAGCCTTTTATAAACATTGATTAATATTGCACTGTTAAAAGTATACCCAAACGAACGAAACATACTAAACGAAAATCAACTAAAATGAGAACTACCTACTCTGTAATTGGTATCTTAACTGCAGTCGTTCTTGTTGCTTCTGGATGTAATCCATTGAAGAAGATGAACAAGAAACATGGAATGGTTAACTACACCATGAATCCTGATCCACTCGAATTACACGGAGATTCCGTAGCAATAAATGTTAGTGGACGTTATCCTGCAAAGTTTTTTCACAAAAAGGCTGTTGCCAATGTGACTCCTGTAATGAAGGATGTTGAAACTGGCGCCATCGTTAAAGAATTTGAAACCATTAAGCTAAGAGGCGAAAAAGCTGCTGGCGAAGGGGTGATGATTATGAAAAAAGCAGGCGGAACATTTAACGTAAGTAATAAAATTGCCTATGATCCGTCTATGGAAAATGTCGTTTTAGAAATTCTTGTTGATGCAGGGGTTAAATCGAAAACAATGAAGTTTGATCCTGTACCATTCGGAAATGGTGTAGTTACTACCCCATTGATGGTGCAAAGTGATGAAATGCCAATTTTGGGCAAGGATAACTTTACCAAAACAAGTCCTCGTTCTATCGATGCCGAAATTAACTATGACATTCAATCAAGCTCTGTAAGACCAGCTGAACTTAAAGCTGAAGATATGCTAGCTGTTGGAGCATTTATGGATAAGGGAATCACATATGAATATGATTGGAAATCTGTCAACATTACTTCATACGCCTCTCCTGATGGTGAAACTGCTATAAACGAAAACTTAGCCAGTGATAGGGCTAATACAGCTGGTAAAGCAGTAATGAACATGTTCGCAAAGCGAAAAATTGAAGCTGGAAAAGCTGAAGGTCTTTACAAGAAAACTCCTAAGGGAGAAGATTGGGATGGATTCAAAACTAAACTAGAAGCTTCAAGCATTGAAGATAAGGATCTCATCATCCGTGTTCTTGGAATGTATAGTGATGACAAGAAGCGTGAGGAAGAAATCAAGAATATGGCCAAGACTTATACCATCCTAGCAGAGCAAATTCTACCTCCACTTAGAAGATCCGTGATCTCTATTAAAGCAGAAGAAAAAGCTAAAACTGACGAGGAGTTGATGAAGTTAGTAAAGGGAAACCCATCGGAACTTACAATGGAAGAAATCCTTCACACAGCAACGCTTTACAATGATTTAAATCAAAAGCTTGAAGTGTTTATGGCAGCTCAAAAAACTCACCCTTCGGATTGGAGAGGTCATAATAACGTAGGCTGGGTTTACGTTCAGCAGAATAAAATTGAAGCTGCAAAAACTGAATTTGAAAAGGCTGCTAAAGCTAGTGTCTCTGAAAAAGTGGTAATGAACAATATGGGTGTGGTTACTCGCTTAATGGGTGACAGAGACGGTGCTCTGGCTTACTATGAAAAGGCTAAAGGAGCCGGCAAGGAAGTGAACTATAACATTGGAATTTTAAACATCATGGATGGGAAATATGAAGATGCTGTTAGTAACATGTCTGGAATGAATACTTTCAACTCAGCCCTAGCGCAAACGTTAAATGGTAACACTGACGGAGCACTCAACACAATTGAGGCATCAGATGCCAAAGCCTCTGCTGAAGCATACTATTTGAAGGCAATCATTGGAGCTAGAACGAGCAATAAAGATATGGTGGTCAATAACCTTAAAGCAGCTATCGAAAAAGATGGCGACCTTAAGTCAAAAGCCAAGAAAGATGCAGAGTTCTTAGAGTTTAGAGAAGATGCTGACGTTTCAGGTCTTTGGAACTAAAATCAAATTCTTTATTCAAAAGCCTGCACTTAAGTGCGGGCTTTTTTTTTTGCCGTTTACTCAAACTAGAAACATCCAGATTCATATTCTTCTATATTTGTGAAGTAACTATGAATAGAATGAAAAGATTAATTGCCGCTGCTATAATTGCTTTTGCCTTCGTGAGTTTAGAATCATGTGAAAAATGCGCCACATGTGTCACTACAGAAGATGACCCAAACGCAACAGAGGATTCTAGAACAACTGAAATTTGCGGCCGTGGCAGAAATTACTCCGATCAAATTACCATCTACGAACGCACGAATTGGGAGTGCACCGAGAATTAAATCTGCTGTCCTTTCGCTTTTTTGTACAATTCCCAAAGAACGACACCGGTAGCTACCGATACATTCAAACTATGTTTAGTGCCATCCTGTGGAATTTCAATTACCCCATCACATAGATCTATAGCGGACTGTGATACTCCGTGAACCTCATTCCCCATAATTATAGCAACGGGCTGGCTTAGTTCAAGTTTATCAAGCCGAATTGAGTTTTCAGACTGCTCTATTGCTGCGATATAAAAACCGTCTTTCCTACAACTGTCAATTGCTGTCAGCACACTCTCTGTATACGTCCATTTGACAGATTCGGTTGCCCCAAGCGCAGTCTTTTGAATATCCCTATGAGGAGGACAACCTGTTATCCCGCAAAGAAAAATTTCTTCAATAAGGAATGCATCTGAAGTTCGAAAAACCGCTCCGACATTTGCCAAGCTCCGTACATCATCTAATATCACTCGAATCGGACTCTTAACATGAGTCTTAAATTCCTCCACCGAAAGGCGATCAAGCTCCTCGTTTTTAAGCTTTCTGTTCATAATTCATAATAACTGAAACTTCCAGATTAAAGGTCATTCTTTCGACCTTTCTATTTTTACTGATTGAGTAAAATGAGTACAAAACCAGCAAGCAAAACAAAGGAAAAGAAGGAAACGCCATTGATGCAGCAATATTATAGCATCAAGGCTAAACACCCTGGAGCTTTGCTTTTGTTTCGAGTAGGCGATTTCTATGAAACCTTTTCAGAAGATGCGATCAAAACCTCCAAAATCCTCGGCATTGTCCTAACTCAACGAAAAAATGGTTCAGCCTCCTCTGTAGAACTTGCTGGATTCCCTCACCACAGTTTAGAAGTGTATTTACCAAAACTGGTTCGAGCTGGCGAAAGAGTAGCGATTTGTGACCAATTGGAAGATCCGAAGCTTACTAAGTCAATTGTGAAACGAGGAGTTACAGAACTTGTTACACCAGGAGTTGCTCTCAACGATCAAATTCTTGAAAGCGGTAAAAACAACTACCTAGCTGCCGTTCACTTTAGTCCACATGGGATTGGCGCTGCTTTTTTAGACATATCGACAGGTGAGTTCTATGCCGCACAAGGTTCCCGCGATTATATTGAGAAACTTGTCTCCGGTTTTAATCCAAGCGAAATTGTTTTTGAAAGAAATTTCCGGAATCAATTTCATGAAATATTTGGAAACGTTTATCATACATATCATTTGGATGATTGGGTGTTTCAAAAAGAATTTTCCACTGAAAAACTCACTCAACAGTTTAAAACACATTCGCTCAAAGGATTTGGAATTGAGGATCTCGAACTCGCAACTATTGCGTCAGGAGCATGTCTTCATTATTTAAGTGAGACACAACACGATCGACTGGCACATGTTAGCCATATTTCAAGAATAGATGCCAATAACCACATGTGGCTTGACCGTTTTACACAACGAAATCTAGAGCTATTCTTTTCACCTCACGAAAATGGCAAAACACTTCTCTCGGTATTGGATTCTACGAGAACTCCAATGGGTAGCCGTCAACTTCGAAATTGGCTTGCATTTCCATTGGTAGACATTAAAAAAATTACTGAGCGACTAGATGCTGTCGGATCTTTTATTGCAGATGACGCGGCTAGAACTACGGCCCAAACTAATTTGAAAAAAATTGGAGACTTAGAAAGAATGTCTGCTAGGCTATCACTAGGTAAACTTGGTCCCAAAGAGGCTTTACAACTTAGCAAAAGTATTGACCAAGTATTACCCATTGTTGATTTAGAAGTCAAGAACGTTTATGTCAATCGCCTAAAAGAAGATATTCAAAATTGCCATGAAATTAGTGGTCTAATTAAAAAAACCCTCACGGAAGACCCTCCTTCAATAGTCTCCAAAGGGAATGTAATCGATCATGGTATAAACGAAGAATTAGATGATTTAAGAATCATTGCTTTCAGCGGAAAAGACTATCTCGTTAAAATTCAAAAACGCGAGTCAGAAAAGACAGGGATTACTTCGCTTAAAATCGGCTTCAACAACGTATTTGGATATTACCTAGAGGTAACAAATTCACACAAATCAAAAGTACCAGATGAATGGATTAGAAAACAGACTCTTGTAAACGCAGAGCGCTATATCACGGAAGAATTAAAGGAATATGAACAAAAAATACTGGGAGCAGAAGAGAAGATTCAAAGTATTGAACTCACACTTTATACCTCTTTTATTGAAGAACTTCAAGTCCATATTCCGCACATTCAAAGATTGGCCAAAGGAATCGCTGAACTTGACTGTATCATAGCATTTGCCCAAAATTCAATTGACTATTCCTACGCTCGTCCAACACTAAATAGTAGTCACAACATAAACATTAAGGATGGCCGACATCCAGTAATTGAACGAGAAATGCCTTTGGGCGAAGCCTATATTGCCAATGACATCCTATTGGACCGAGATGCACAACAGGTCATAATGCTCACTGGGCCTAATATGTCCGGAAAATCAGCTCTATTAAGACAATGTGCGCTCATTACACTAATGGCGCAAATAGGAAGTTTTGTACCAGCCGCATCTGCAGAATTGGGGATAGTTGATAAACTATTCACTCGAGTTGGCGCATCCGATAACATCTCTCAAGGAGAATCAACCTTCATGGTTGAGATGAACGAAACTGCGAGCATTTTGAACAACCTCAGCAATCGCAGCCTAATTTTACTCGATGAAATTGGACGTGGTACCAGCACCTATGATGGAATCAGCATTGCATGGTCTATTGCAGAATACATACATGAAAGAAAAGAACGGCCTTTAACCCTATTTGCAACTCATTATCATGAGCTGAATGAGATGGAAGATTCATTTGAGCGAGTCAAAAATTTCACCATTTCAATTCGAGAAACGAACGACAAGATCATTTTTCTTCGAAAACTGATTAAGGGTGGTAGTGAGCATAGTTTCGGAATTCAAGTAGCGAAAATGGCTGGTATGCCACCCGAATTAATCAAAAGATCAAAGATCATACTTCGCGAATTAGAAGAAAGCAATCGAACAGGCTCGGATAAAAAAGCGCTAGGAGACCTTTCAAATGATTTACAATTAAGCATCTTCCAACTTGATGATCCCGTTTTATCTCAAATAAAAGACGAATTAATCAATATTGATATTAACTCGCTCACCCCAGTTGAGTCCTTATTCAAGCTAAACGAGATAAAAAAACTCCTAGGAAAGCGGAGTTGATGAATTCTTTTGCATGAATTTATATTCGGGTGTTGGCGATTAAAAGAATAATTTAAATTTGCCGTCCTTAAGCGAGAGTAGCTCAGCTGGTAGAGCACGACCTTGCCAAGGTCGGGGTCGCGGGTTCGAATCCCGTCTCTCGCTCAAATTTCCATTGAAAGCCTCCTGGATTGGGAGGTCTTTTTTTTAGGAATCATTAAAAATCCAATAGGTTTAAATGAAAGTTTAAATCGCAGTAACGCAAAGTTACTAGCCCGGGTGGTGGAATTGGTAGACACGCAGGACTTAAAATCCTGTGGACATTGCGTCCGTGCGGGTTCGACCCCCGCCCCGGGTACAGAAAGCCTTCTTAATGAAAATTGAGAAGGCTTTTTTTTGTTTATTTAACATGGTATAACGTAATATTCGTTAGTAATTTTCACAAAAATCTTTATCAAATAGCGGGTAGTTGAATTTTTGGCTCAAATGGATAGCTGTCGTTTTGGAAGTATTATCACTATTGACTTTCCAATCCAATAGATAATAAAAGAATGATAAAAATGACTTGTAACTTAATCTTAAGCTATCTAAGTTTATATCACTCATTAGTTCCTTCGTTTTAATTATGTTACCGTTTTTATAATAGAAAGATGCCTGAAAAATTTGATAAACACACAAGTAACTCACCAAGTAATCATCAATTAATTTCAAAAACTTAGAAAATTCACGATTGATATCATTAAAATGATAAAAATTCGAAGTAATTATACTCGCCACCATTATTTCATAAAAAAAGGCGGGTGAAAAGTGAACTTTACAGCTCATTATACTTTCTATTGAAGAATTATGCTGATACAATGGAAGTGAGAATAACCGTCCTTTCAATACCGGATGAATCATTGTGTCGTTGATATCCGAATCAATTGGGGTTACCGTTTCTTTTTTATTTAGATAAACGTGTAAAACCCACAAAGCATTTTTAAAGTAGCGTTGTGATGGGTTGGCTAAATGCCTTTCTTTTATAAATTGACCGTAAAACCCATTCAAACTCGAATAATCAACAAAGGTCTCAAATACAATGTTATTCATAAAAGGAGATTTGAATAACTTTTTGAGCGGATATTTATAAAGCCTTGTTGAGCGGAATATTATACCAATTGAATTTCCAACATATAATTTTTCTGCAAAAGTCAATTCTTTCGTTTCTAGCTCCAATTGATTAAATACCGATATTAAAAGTAACACATTATTACTTGCTAAGAAAAATCTAGCTGTATCGATTATAAATTCAAGGTATTGATCTCTAAGATGAAAAGTCTGTTTGATATAAAGGCTAATCTTTACAGGATCTTTCGTGCCTAAGAGTTCATACAGTTTGACTTTGTTATTTCGTTTTAGACTGAAGTTTACGTCAAAAGTGAAATGTTGATAGGAATTATACCCAACATATTTAGAAAAGATATCCAAAGTGCTTAGCCTAGTCTCTACTTTATGGTTATCCAATCCAAAAAAACGCCTTAAAGTATTGTAGCCTAAATTATGGCCAACAGCTATTTCAATGTCTAAAGCCAACGCTTCACAATCGCTTCGTTTTTCTATAGGCCGACCGAACTTTAGCACTATGAGAGACTTTAATCTGAATATCATGGCGATTTAGTTAAATTATGGAACACTTATGGAACATAAATAAATAGAATAAGTTTAATATTTGAAACAATTAGTCGCATTCCTTAAATAAAAGAATAATTAAACCTATAACATGGCAAGAGATTACACCAAGTACACAGTAGAAGGTTTAGGCGAGAGACCTAAACAAACGAAAACTAGTTTTTACCGTAGTTAAAGACTATGTAGAAAAAAACAACCCGAGTTTTGAAGACTTGCAAAAGGCGTTTCCAGATGAAGTGCAAGGCTCAAAAGGCTTTATCCGCAAAGAAGTCTGAGGTAAAAACCCCAAAGCACTTCAACATGCGTGAACCACTTAAAATTAAGAATGGTGCACATGTAGTAGTTTCTAATCAGTGGGGAGGGAATATTGAAAACTTTATTGAAGTTTCTACCGACCTAGGTTTCAATATAACAAAGACAGCTAAGCAAAGCTCAACTGTAAATAGCATACTTGAATATCTAAAAAATCTTAACGGCTCAGATTTTTCACTGTCTGCATATGTAAACAAAGTTAATACCTTATTAGAGGGTTTAGACTTAATAGATAATGAAACGCACCAAGAATTGATAGAAGCACAGTATGAAGAATTACTTGAATTAGTAGGTGAAAACCCAAATAGATATGGTGGATGCGTTTATATATTTAAACAAATGGTTTTAGAGAAATCTGAACATGAGGTTTGGCTCGATTTTGATTTTGATATTATTTCAGATAACAGTTATTCCTTGCAAAAGTTACTAGATGAAGGCACTCCTGTTAAAATTGTTTGTAATGACTACTCTGAAAATGAGTTTAAACCCGTTTTCATTACCAAGTTTATATTTACCTTACTAAATATCATTGATGAAACAGATGATTATGAATTGATAGCTGAACTCATAGTTGCATCCAATATAAATCATTTTACAAATTCTGAAACAACAGATTCATTTGCAGGGGACTGGATAAGTGATATGGTAATCGAAATGCTCAAAATCCTAGGATGTGACATTCAGGACTATGAAGGAGAAGTTGAAATAGAGGGAAGATATTTCATGGATATGGGTGAGCATATGGGCTACGACTATGTCAAGCTTGCGGAAGACTTTAGAGATTCAAATATTTAAAAGAAACAAAAAATGGCAAGAGATTATACCAAGTATAACGTAGAAGGTTCAGGACAGAACCTAAACAAAAGACAAGTAGTTTTTACTATCGTTAAGGACTATGTAGAAAAAAACAACCCAAGTTTTGATGACTTGCAAAAGGCATTTCCAGATGAAGTGCAAGGCTCAAAAGGGTTTATCCGCAAAGAAGCAGAGGTAAAAACCCCAAAGCACTTCAACATGCGTGAACCACTTAAAATTAAGAATGGTGCACATGTAGTAGTTTCTAATCAGTGGGGAGCTAATATTGATGATTTTATTACTTCGGCTGAAAAACTTGATTACAAAATTTCAAAATCAGAAATTTCAAAATCAGAAATTTCAAAATCAGAAAAATTAATTGATTTAACGGACTTTGATCCTTTTCAACTTAATAAACAATTTAAAGAATATTTGAATGATGATGATATTTGTACAAAACTAGATGAAGAGTTAGAATCTTTAATTGATCAAGATCCTAAATTTATGTCTTATGCTAGGATATTTGAGCTTGTTTCGGGTTTTCAATATGAGTATTATCGAGAAGATATTAAAACATATTTCACTATTTCAGACGATGAAAATACACTCCTTAATTTATTGCAAGAAGAGTCTTTAATAAGTAGAATTGTCAATAAGCATAAATTAAAAACATCAAATGTTACTTCAAATAATACAGATTTTAAACTGTTGTTTACAGCATATTTATGTGAGGCGATCAATAAATTAGTGGATCTAGATGACGAAGAAATCTTAGCTGAATTTATTTTCGCTCAATCGTGCAGCGAAGAAGAAGGAATAGAATTAGATGATGATGGCGACTGGCTCTCAGATTTAACAATTGATATTCTTAATTATATCTATGATAAAAATGTTTCGTCAGAAGAATATGAAGAAGGATGTACATTACATGGGTCTTATTTTGGAGATTATAATGACTTGGGCTACGATTATGTTAAAGTGTCAAGAGAACTAATCGACTCAATGATATAAAAAGCTTGAAAAATCAGCTCCATCAGAATGGAGACTTATCATTTGAGATAGTTAAAGATGCCTTATTTGCTCTAGCAATTTATGTTGATGACATAAGTATGAAGACAAACTATGGCAGGGAACATATTTAATAAACTTAGAGGATGTTGCACAAGAACTGCTAGATAATGAAGTTTGTGATATTGACTACATAAGGTATTGAACTTAACAAATTCAAAAGAAACAAAAAATGGCAATAAAAATATTTAACGAGCAAGTTCAAAAGGATTATATTGAACATGAAATTTTTCATCCATCCCAAGAATCCTACCCACTTATGAAGTACGATGAGGATTATGGTAGTGTAAAGCCATTTGAAAAAGTCAGATTTTTTTCCGTTGGACTTAATCCCTCATTGACGGGTAATGCAAGAACGAAATTAGACGAACTAAGGAAGAGTAATGAATCTTTTGATAATGTTAAAGAGCTTACTGATTATCAAAACGAACTTAAATATTCAAAACAAATTCCATACTTTAAGCGGATAGATGGATTTTTTAAAGAGATTTCCGGCAGCAATACTTTTAAAGATAGTGTATTCCATTATGATTTTTGTCAGTTAAGAGAAACAGAATCTAATAAAGTTAAACTGGTAATTAAGGATAACTTCAAGTTGCTGTCTGGTCACTTTTCACAAATTATTCAAATTGTTAATCCTGAAGTAATTTTTATCTTCAATGGTTTTCTCTCTTCATTACTCTTAGAGAAAAAGTTTACCACTACTAAACCTGATAAAAAGAATGGCTGTTATTTCCTTAAGGGAATGGATCGTTCACCGAAAATTGTACTTGCTAATCAATTATCAGGTGGCGCTACGTCTAAGGTTCACAAGGAACTCTTGATATGGCACAGCAAAAGACTAATAAATGAATAATGAATTGTTTACATATTCTTTGCGCTATGTAGAGGAGCTTCATAACAAGCTTTTTGGTATGCGCTTTAGTAAAGATGATTTTGAACAGTTAAATGTACTTTATGATCTTAAGAATTTAAAGAGCAATCTTGACCTAGAGGATTTATATGAGAAGGTAGAGGAGCTTATTGATTCATGTAACGCAAGAAAAGGTTGATGAAGTTGAAAAAGAGTCTGCAGAACTTTTAGAGTCTTACACCACTCATTACCAGTCAGTATTTATGGTTGATGGGTTTGCCTGTGCGTCAATTGCTGAAGCGCTAAAGCATGCCCTAGTGGTTTATACAGTGGTAAAAGAAAATAAAATTGATCAGAAGCTTCTTACAGCTTACCCTAAGCTGAAAAAGATTTTATCACGAAGCACAAAAACGGATAGTAT
Organism: uncultured Flavobacteriales bacterium; assembly: GCA_943788775.1. GTDB lineage: Bacteria > Bacteroidota > Bacteroidia > Flavobacteriales_G > Salibacteraceae > SHAN690. The sequence continues at coordinate 83,613 of CALSRO010000002.1, forward strand.
TATTGGTGGCTGGTATTTTAATGCTAATTTTTTTGCTTTCAATTCTACCATTTTCCAACAGCTTGGCTTAGCAATGAATACCATTAGAACAAATGATAAGGTATTAAGTACAAAGTCACTAAATTTTTTAGAAGAAGTATATCGGTATCAAATCGGTGAACGCATTAACGAGATCGAATCCGTTTGGAGAGAAACGAGGAGAGGTAATAAAAGATGGCAGGGTAGGTGGCTTCGAAATATAGTGGATGGTAATAAAGGAGAACAAACCCATAATTTAGACTGGATCTCTGATACTGAAGTAATTTATCAGAACACTTATGGAGTGGGTTTATCAGGGGGTAGTGAAGCGTGTCTTTATCAAAAAGATAATAAAGGGGATTGGCGCAAGGTAAAAACGCTTCAAAAGCTAATACGTTAAGTAGTTTATGATTAAGCCAATTGCGTACATAGACATGGATGGAGTAATTGCTGATTTTTCAAAAGCGATTAAAACACATCCAGAAGCGACATCAGAGACCTACATAGACAACCCTGATAATATTCCTGGTATTTTTGAGCATTTAGAGCTACTACCTGGAGCCAAAGAAGCTATTCATCAACTCCACTTATCAAATAAATATGACTTATTTATATTAACAACTGCACCCTGGGATAATCCTACAGCTTGGATGCACAAGCGTTTATGGATTGAGGCGCATTTTGAAAAAATCTTCTATAAAAAAGTAATTATCACCCACAGAAAGGATTTATTAATGGGTGATTATTTAATCGATGACCGTATCGCTAATGGTGCGGGCAACTTTAAGGGGACTCACCTTCATTTTGGGTGGGATTACATCAATCATAAAAATAATACCTATCCAAATTGGGAAGCTATTTTGGATTATTTTAGGATACACAGTTAATGATGAGTCAAACACGTATGCTTGAATTAGTTTTTTAAGGCCTCCGCATTAACCTTTCATCATCGAGAATGGTGCCTACATCCCGTATAATAAAGTTCGATATTTGTCGGTTTCTTTGTACTAAACGGGAATAATCAGAGAAATCTGTTTTATTCCCGTTTTTTTTATGCTTGTTTTTTATTGATAATGAAGGGATTACGCTGAAAATTGAATTAATTCTCGTGGTTCGATAATCGTCATTTTTGAAGTCATCCAGAATCCCGTCCGGAAACACCATTTTTTGAATACTTCTCTTTACCTCAGAGGAAGAACGAATTGCTCGTTTGAAAAATGCTTTGACTGTAACGGTTTATGATAAAGGATTTACTGAGTACAACTACCAGGATTATATCACTTACAAATTCGCTTTTGAAAATAAGACAGATAAGGACATTACAGCCTTTACCGGTCAAATGGTGTTTTTAGATTTGTTTGATAAAGAAATAAAGTCATTGAATTTGACCTATGATGATGGTGTAAAAGCTAACTCAACTACAAATTACAATGCCCAAACAGACTATAATCAATTTATGGATGATGATCAACTACTAAAATCGAAGTCATTGAAACAAATCAAGCTGCAATGGAAACCAGAGAAGATTCTGTTTGCAGATGGAACAACAATGGAGTAATTATTTCAAATTCCTCCAATGCTCCCAAATTATCACCATAGCAAGCGTATCCAGTTTGCAATAACGTAATAAAGCCTCTTTGTAGGCTTTTTTTATTTCCGGTTTGTTTTTGCTGATACCAAAGAGCATATCCTCATAAGCTCGCATGGCTCCAGTTCCTTCGTTTACCTTTTCGGCATTTTCCAATAGGTCTATGGGTGGCAAATGTTTGTATGGGTTATCAATGATTCCGTCTTCGCCACGATGCAATAAATTGATGCCTTCGTCAAAATTAGCTAGCCAGTTTTCGGTTCGTTTAGACTTGCTAGCAGCCAAAACAGCCGGCAGGCTTACTTTAATACTGGTACGTCCTTTCATTACCGGATGGAAGTAATATTTCAATGCCAAGTCGTTCATGTCCACAAAGGCTCCTGCTCCGTTTTTATCAAACTTCACCACGTATTCCAACCATCGCTTTAATCCCGAAATGGATTGGTTGTACTCTTCCATTTGATAATAGATGTTTCGCAAGGTGGTATTCTCATGCGAGCTCCACATCAAAAGTGTACCATCATAACCGACCTTATTCATTAAGCTTTCTGCAAAGGCAAAACTTGGGAATTTAGGATCGGTATTGAGCCATTCGCTATGAATGGGTTCTGCTCCGGGTTGTTTAATGGTGTGGCAACTCCATTGGAAAGCACTCATTTCATAAGGTCGCATGCCCTTATGAAAAGGTAATGCCGTAATACAGGTTTCAAAGTCAATAAAATGCAGCGGATATTTCCACGAGTTGATTTCCTCTTTCAATTCCCTTGCAATCCATTCCGATTGAGCTTTGGTATTGTTGATCTGTATCAATCTGCGTTCACCCCAAACCCCTTCAAACGCTTTTTCAGGCAAGGCATCAACATCCAGTTTCTTCTCTCCAATTAAAGCATTGGCAACGGATTCCTTGTTTTCTTTAATATTCCCCAAACGGTACACATCCCGGATATGCAATTCCGGCTCCGGCATTCCTTTCCAACATTCATGGTAGCCGTTTTTATCATCTCCGGCATTGTATTCACAAGAGAAGCAACCAATATTCAAAGGTTCCTGAATTTTCTCTCCCTTCTCTAAGCTCTCTGAATAAACTTTGATGGCGTTCTTAATGATGGAGCTACGTTTTTTCACTTCATCGTTTACACCCACCTTTACCATTAAATCATCCTTACGAATAAGTTCAGGATCACCAATAAACTCAATCTCGTAAAACTTAAACTGATTATGAGCTTCTACTTCTTTGAGCTCAAACAAAGCATTTAAGCCATCTATTTGGGTTCGCTTGGCTTTGTCCGGAACAAACAGAAAACAGTCGATATGAGCATCCGGAAACATTTCTTGTAAAAGCTCTTTTTGAAAAGCAATGTCCTCTAAGTACTCATCCCAACCTTTGTCAAATTTCGGGTTATCAGAATCAAAGCCTTTGGACTTTACCTCAATAATTTCAAAACGATTGCCTGCTTTGACTAAAATATCAATGGCAGCCACTTTGCCTTCTATCAACAAAGCCGGTTCAAAAAGGACTACATTTTCTTTTTGCAGCTCTTCTTTGGTTTGGGCAATGGCACTCTCCAGTCCAAGTTCGTTTTGTATGCGAATACCTTCCGGAAAATGAAGTGTAGCCAATTTACCAACGGCATAACCACCTTCGGCAAGGTACTCCATGTATTCGTTACCATCATTGGCAGATGGGTAGCCGTTTTTCTTGTAATACAGCTTGGTCGTGCAGCTTCGGGCTACCTTAAAATCGGACTTGGATAATATTTTTGAAAAGTCGGTTTTCATGTTAATTCAACGCCTTATACCAATAGAAAAATGCTGCTTTGTGTAGATACCCCATTTGTTAGGACAGTTTCCATTCAAATTTAGGTTAATAATCATGCCGCTTGTTTAGCGTATATTTCTGCAGGTATTTCGTAGTCCAGAGCCTCATGTCTTCTTGCGTGATTGTAGTAGTTGAAGTATTCAGCTAATAACAGGTAGAGATCCATTCCGTCTTTGGGTGGGTTTAAGTAGAGCTTCTCATACTTCACATTCCGCCACAGTCGTTCGATGAAGGCATTATCAGTAGCTCTTCCTTTTCCATCCATACTCAGGCGTATTTCTTGACTCAAGACATAGGATGAGAACTCCTCTGAGGTAAACTGACTTCCCTGATCTGTGTTAATGATTTCGGGCTTGCCATGGAGCCTTATAGCTTCCTCTAGGCATTCCTTACACCAGTTAGCGTCCATGCTATTAGACACACTCCAGTTGAGCACATACCGACTGTGCAAATCAATGATAGCCACTAGATACATGTACCCCTTCTTCATTGGGATGTAGGTGATGTCAATTGCCCAGACTTGATTCTTTCGGTCAATGGTTAAGTTGCGAAGCAAATAAGGGAACACCGGATGGCTCTTGCATCTTCTGGATGTGTGCCTACCCGGCATTACCGCTTGTAAACCCATAACCTTGTAATAGAGGCGTTCGATTCGATTCCTACTCACCTGATAGCCCTTATCACGTCTCAACCATATATGCATCCTCTTTGCGCCTTTAAATGGGTGATGCAGATAGTGCTCATCCATCTCGCGCATGAGTTCCAGGTTGAGTTTGCTTTCACCTTTGGGCTTGTAATACAACCCTGATCGGTGCACCGAAAGTGCTTTACTTTGCTTCACAACACTGAGTTTTGAATGACCCTTGCGTATCATCTTTCTTCGTTCTGCTAATGGTCTTAGCGCAAGGCTTCTTTTAAAAAATCATTCTCGATTTTAAGCTCACCTATCGTCTTGAGCAAGCGATCCTTCTCTTTCTCAGCTTCACTTTTCTTGTCCTTTTTTCCAGACTCAAAAACGTCACTAGCGCTTTCTAAAAAATCCTTCTTCCATGCGCTAATTTGAGTAGGTTGAAGCTCATACTTTTGAGCTAGTTCAGCTAAACTACTTCGCTCTTTGATTGCCTCTAGTACCACTTTGGTCTTGAAGCTCGATGTGAATTTTCTTCGTGTCATATTACAGTAAATTTATTCATTAAACTTACTGTCCGAATTCTTGGGGTATCTACATTATATTCAGCCTTACAAGATAATGGGTCTTTAGAATCTAAAAACTACCACCAACTTCTATAGTTATAGGTAACGTTTTTAGGTTGATTCTTACCATATGCAACGCCAATTTCTTTTGCAGCATTAATAGTCACCTTTCTTAAATCAACATTGTCTTGTTGTTCTTTTAGTTTGAAATCCCACTCTCTTTGGTCAAGTTCTTTTATTCTCTTTGCGATTTCTGCTGTTAAACTCTGTGAATCTGAAAAGCACTTAGAGTTAGGATCTATTTGACCAAGAAACTGACTTGCCTTTTGTGCAGAATACGAATCCTGACTTTCATTCCATGCATTTCTAGCATCTGCAAGTAGTTTAGTACATTCATAATCTATTTGCTTTTGATAAATTGGTGCTACTGCATCCATAGCTTTGTCATAACATTCCTTACAAACTTCAGGGATTCCAACGAGTTTATATATTGCAGCATCAAATTCATTTCTTGAAACAAGCATTTCAGCTTCCTTTAATATAAAATCACATTGAGAATTATAAAACTCAATTATTTTGTTTTTTCCTTCCTCAATAAAGGATTGAAAAACAGGGTCACTAGACTTTATATTTTTCAAAGCAGCTTTATAAGCTTTAGTTTCAGTCTCTCCAACTCCTTTTAATGTTTTGGAAGTAGATGCAAATAATTTTCCATCTACACCATCCCCAATGAAGAAAGTTACCTCTAAAGTATAGGCATGCATTGGTGGAGCTGTCGAAGTAATATCCTTGGTTACAACTTGCGCATTAGCAGTGATTATAAATCTTTCATTCATAGCAGATCCGCCCATTCCATATTTAGAAGTTATTTGGTTCAGCTTGTTTTTAAGAAAAGATTGAGAAGCTGGATTTAATCCATCAATACTGTTTGAAACAACAGAGGCTAAAGCTATTCTCCCTGCATCATTGGTTTTGCCTTGATTGTTCTGTGAAAATGCACTAAAACTAAAAAACAAGGCTAATATATAAATTGTTATTTTCATATCGTGTCTATTTTATTTCCCACCTATAACTAATTGTGCCTGCCCGAGCCCTTTCATCATTAATTTAGCTTCAATTTGATAGGTGTTCTTTAAATACTTCTTTAACCCATTAGCCCATCCTCTTGCATCAAGAGCTCTTTGTTGACCATTTCTCTCATAATATAAAGGTATTCTTACTTGTTCAAACAACATCATATTTGCTGTTGCTGTTGTTGTAGAAAACCTATTATTCACAGTGTTACTTCCTATCCAATCTTCGATCAAAATTCCTAGTTCATCATCTCCAAATTCATCAGTTTCTAAATCATAATCCCATGTATCCCATGTCATAATTCTTAGAACTATTTCACGACCATTAGCAAACATATCATCGAAATGATTTTGAAGTTGAACATTGAAGTTGTCAAGATGCGATAAAACTGCCTCTTCTAATAGTACAGGCAGCTCAGCGGTAAATGACGGTTCTCCTGTGCCTGAAGCACCTGCAATTTGCTTATCAGTATAAGCATCTAAGCCTTGCAGATTAAATGTAATAGATTTTTTAGGTCCAACAGTATTTACACTCCAAGTCATTTGAAGCCATATATCTGCTTTAGCAACCTTCTTTAATTTATCAATCGGGCTCTCATTTAATTCTCCACCTTCTTTACTAGTAAGCATTGCATCTTCAGCAGCATCACTTTCTAAAGACTTAAGAGTTGACTCAAGGTTTTTAAGCGGAAAACCTCTGTCAGCCATTAACTCATTTATTTTACTAATAACTAACAGCAAATCGGAATTCTCTTGAAGTGCTTTTTTGTAATCTGGAACTTTTGTTACTTTTCCCTCATTATCAAATTCCATCATAAAACCATTCGAATTACACCAATTATCACTTGGTACAATCATTATTGTTGGTTTTTTTGCTTGCCCAAAAACTGTTGATGCCGTTAGAAAAACAGCAAATATTCCTAATATAATTTTTTTCATAATATTATTACTTTAATATTCCATCATTTTTTAATTGAGTTTTTAATTGAGATCTTAAAATTCTAAGAACCACACCGTGGGTTACACCCTCTCTAGATTTAAGTCGGTCTCTTTTGAACTTTTGACCAATTCGCTCGTCTTTTAAGCTTACGAAAACTTTGTATTTTCCATCATCAGCAAAAAAAGAATTAAAATAGTCTTCATATTTTTCACGAGCATTTACTTCAACAATCAAAGGTCTTACCCTGACATTCTTGTTTTCCTTCAGTTATGCCAGAAAAAATAACATCTTTTACAGTATTCTTCTTTGCTTGTTCAATAGCATCAAATCTGTTTCTTCCTGTACCCCAAGCTTTAACAGTTTGAGAACCATCTTGCTCGACTCCGAAACATTCTGTTTTAAAAGTGTAATTACCCGCAATTTTTGTTGTTGAACAACTAAAAAGGAGAGTGAGAGTTGTTAATACAAAAATTATCTTTTTCATAATTATTCTACTTAAAATCCGCTACTTAGCCCTTTAATAATACCGGCTTCTTCCAAATCCTTTCTCAAGCCTGCTACATTAACAGACACTACCACACCAATCTTGTACTCTTTTTTGCTAATTTTAATTCTATCGCCAGGTGCAATTGCTCCATTATTTGCTAAGAATACATATTTCTGAAACTTCCCCCCATCTTTAAAAAAATTCTTTAAAGAATTCCTCTTTCTCCTGTTCAAGGTTTGGATTACTAGCTAGCGGTTTTTGCCCCTGAATTCTTCCATTGTTAGGGAAGCCTTTAAAAATTATTGCGTGTACTGCATTTTTCTTTGCTTGCTCTATTGCTGTTTCTTGATTCTTAGAATATGTCCATACCTTAATCTGATAAGTGCCTTGAGTACCAGTACCTTCAGCTTCCACTTCATAACGCCACTCATTTGTTTCGTTATCAGCTTTTTTTTGACCTTTTTGAGCATAGGTTTTCTCAGTAAAAAATACTGAGAAAACCATTAATAAAATTACTCCAAACTTTATGTTTAAATAATTCATCTCTCTATTTAATTTGTTTGATTAACATACCTGGTTGGATTTTCTTGGAGCCTTTCAAAGTAGTTCCAATTACGACATTCCCTTCTTCATCTGTTTGCTGTTCTGAAGTTTCGCCTGCATTATAGCGATTGTCCCAAATAGGGCTTTTTTTGTCAACTTTACATTTTCCAACAGATTTCCAAACTGTTTTACCTTCTTTACTGTCCCATACCATTTCTAGAACTTCAAACTCTGACTTGGCTTTGACACTTTCCTTTTCACCGATTTGGGCAATAATTGGGTCAACAGAAATGATTGGTACTTTAGGTTTAAATACTTCGTATTTTTTTTGCAATTCGGCAAATGCATTGTCGACATTCCGAACTAAAGCCAAATCAATTATTTGCTCCTGAGTTCGTTTTTCTCCGATTTTAAAAGTTACCAAACTTTGATTGTATTGAACACCAATAAAATTTAATTTAAACAAATCTGAATTATTAAAAGCCGATGGGTTGCTCCAATAATCATTGTAAAATATTGTTTGATGTTGAATCATTCCAATTTAGTTGGTATAACCAAGTTTTAGACCATAAAGAATAACCCTCTTTTGCTTTCTCGTAAGCAGCATCTGCTGCTTGCATTGCCTTATCAATTAGAATTTGTGGCTTTCCAGCCATGCTTTTTGCAATTTCGTCTTTAGCAACATCTCTAACGACACGAGCAACTGGTTCGTTTTCCAAAAACTCAAGTTTAGTAAATGTGACAAACGTATTTTTTATTAATTCTTCACCGGCATCCCCTAAAGCTGCAACACCCCTAGACTGTCCTTTTTGCGATGCTTGCCTCAAGTTCCGAAGCATTGTAAAATCCTCTTTCTTGAATAACTGACATGTCAAACTTCCCTGATTTTCCGAGGTTAAACCACGTGGAAACAATTTGGTTAGCTAATTTTTTTTCCGCTATTACTTTATCAATTTTTATTTGATATTCTTGCTTTTCTGTTGGTAATACAACAGCAATTGTTTTTTCATTATTAAGATACTTTAACGGTTTCATTGCAGAAGTGGCTTTTACAATTTGCAAAGGATTGTTTAATGTATCTTTTAAAAAACCAGCGTTTAATAAATCTTGGTCATTTAATATAATGTTGTTGCTATTAAATGACTTGGTCTCAATATTGTGCTCATTATACTTGTTTGGAAATGGATAATTAGTCCATGATGATTGAACAGCTTCTTTATTTGGAAAAGCTTCTGATTCAATTAGTATCATTGAAAGGGAACTTCTTCGATACTTAAACTCTTGATCTTGTGCGTTTGCAACATTTACGCACAAACCCAGGGCAATAGCAAATGCTGAGATCGTATGTTTCTTCATAAGAAAAATTATTTTTATTAAAATTTTTACAAATATTGTGTTTTTTTTTCTTTTGAAACTTTTTGACAAAAAATTGACTACACAGGCTATTTTAGATTCTTACCTTGTTAAAGAATATTATTTTGTGTCTTGTATATTGCAGAGTATGTGCAGAGTATGTGCAGAGTATGTGCAGAGTATGTGCAGAGTATGTGCAGAGTATGTGCAGAGTATGTGCAGAGTATGTGCAGAGTATGTGCAGAGTATGTGCAGAGTGTTTTTTTCTAAAGCCACCATTTTTATTGGGTTTCGCAAGCTTTACTTTGGAGAAAAATAAAATGCAGAGTGTAGAGTGTGCAGAGTGTTTTGCATTAATTCTGAAATTTATAGGCTCAATAAATTGAGTAATTATGATTTCAATAGAAGAATGTCGGAAAATCCTTTGCAAGAAAAAGGGAATTCATTTCACCGATCAGGAACTCCATGATATTCGTAAGCTATTTTATGAGCTCGCAGAAATTGATGTGGAACATTTTTTCAGAGTTCAAAGATAAAAAGCATTGGCTAAATCCGACAAGCAGAAATAGCGATGTAAGCCTTTTATATAGCTACTCCCACAAGCTTTGCATGGTGGAGAATAATATCCACATCCTGCATAATAAAGTTCGATATTTGTCGGTTTCCTTGTACCAAAAGCCTTCTTAAATCAAGAAGGCTTTTTTACTTTTAGACTTTGTCTAACCCAATCGGTGGCATGTATTACCGCACCACGATTACGATCGAAGTATTCTTCATTCAATGCACTAATAGTTTGCAAAACTTCTTCAGAATTTAAAAGCACATCCAACTGTTTCGAAAAGTCTTGTGCGTTTTTGATTTCAAAACCTGAGCCTATTCTTTTCAATTGTTGAATTTCATCAAATCTCGCATTGTTTGGCCCAAATAACACTGGAATACCATAAACTGCAGCCTCCAATGTATTATGAACAGACTTGCCAAACCCTCCTCCTACATATGCCACATGTGCATATCGATAAAGTTTGGAAAGTACACCGAGCGTATCAACATAAAGTACTCGTTTATTTATAAGAATACCTTCCACCATTTCTGACCAAAGCATAAGCTCCTCGCCAAAAATTTCTCTCCAATTCTCCAGTTGACTTTGATCCATTTCATGGGGCGCCACAATCACCTTAAGTGAACTAAACTTGGAAAGGGCACTCAATAAAATGTTATCATCACTCGGCCAATTACTACCAATTACAATCACTTGGCTGTCCTCCATAAATCTTTCTATGCATTTATTAGCATAGGATTCATTTGAGACGGACACCACTCTTTCAAACCGTGTATCACCCGCTACTAATACATTTCCTAACCCGATTTGATTAAGTCTCGCTTTAGTTTGTTCATTCTGAACTTGAATTTCACTTAGCAACTTTAGCTTGGAACCAAGCGATTTTGCTAACCAACTAAACACAAAATGTTTCTCAGGAAAATGTGCACAAATCAGTGCCATCGGTATATTCCTTCTACGAATTATCTGAATAAAATTGAACCAAAGTTCATATTTGATAAACACAACCACATCTGGCTTCATTCTGCTTAAAAACTCCTCAACCAAAGATGGAATATCAGCTGGAATATATGTAATACAATCTGCCAGTTCGTAGTTTTCATGTACTTCAAAACCGGATGGAGAATAAAATGTCAGCAGAATTTTTATTTCCGAATTCCCATCTTTTAAAGATTCAATTACTGGACGGGCTTGCTCAAATTCACCAACTGAGGCACAGTGAAACCAAACAGTCTTACCCTCCAGAAGTGCATCTATTTTTACGCTTCGCCAATGTCTCTGTCCAAGACGCCACTTTCTGGCTTTATCATCCAATAAACTGTATGCATATGCAAAAATCAAATAGGTGAAAACAGCGGCTGTATATAGTGCGCTTACCAATTTAGTAAAAGTAAAAATCCTGTGGTTGTCGCTTGTAAACAGGGAAATACCAGCGAAAAACTACGTTCCCAAACAAATCTAACCGCTGATTATTCTCCGGTTTTCCTGTATCGAAATTTACTGTTCTTCTATTTTGGGTAATCCCTTCATAAAACTCCACACCGATATAATAATTAATCAATTTATAATCACTAAAATGGCTATATCCAATGGCCTGTGTCACCATAATTCCATTCGAAAGGCGATCATATCCTTTGAGGTAATCACCCAATAGTTGTGGCGCTTTCTGAGATGCTTCGGTGATTTTTATTTTATGTTGTAAAAAACCCGCTCCTATATTCACATGAAGGCCAGAATTTACATTCGCGTTACCAATCCTAAATATTCTGCCAACTCGCCCATAAATTAGAAATCCACGTTCACTTAAAAAAACGTCAACTGGCTCGCCTTCGCGACTTATCACATAGTTCTGACTCGTCATGATTGGTTTCAGAATTGTATCTTCTTTGACTCGATTTCCAAAAAGGAAACCGTAGTTGACATCAAAAGTGAAATTCGATTTTGTTTTCCACATCAATTGACCTCCAACAAGACCTCCATATCCAAAACGCTTGGCCAAATCTGCGAATGGATACTGAAATCCAATATTGGCTCCAAGCGAAACAAACGATAAAGTCGAGTCTCGCACATTTCTTTGGGCCATTGATTGACCGTAAAGAGCGACTAAGACTAAGACTAGAAAGAACCATTTCTTCATGCTACGAATTTATAAAAGCCGAGCCGCTAAAATCCGTGTAATTATCAAAGGTCAGGAATCACTTATTGTACGGCAGAACACAATCATAAAAAGATATCTTTGCGCCTTATTTTTTTCTACGGATGAAGCCCATTCAATTAGTCGATTTACACACTCAATATCTTCACATAAAAGAAGAAATAGACCATGCAATCTTGGACGTGGTCGACAGCACTATGTTCATTGGCGGTGTGCACGTTAAAGAGCTCAGTTCTGAGCTTGAAAAATATCTTGACATTAAGCATGTGATTCCTTGTGCGAATGGCACAGATGCTCTTCAGATTGCATTGATGGCATTGGGGTGTAAGCCAGGTGACGAGATACTTACACCTAGCTTTACATATATAGCCACGTGTGAAGTTATCGCACTACTCGGTTTAAAACCAGTTTTTGTTGAGGTAGATCCAAACTTCTTTACGATCGACATTGATGATGCTCGAAAAAAAATAACAAGTAAGACCAAAGCCATCGTTCCGGTTCATTTATATGGACAATGCGCAAACATGGATATGGTAATGTCGCTTGCGGATGAAACGGGAATTAAAGTAGTAGAGGATACAGCTCAAGCCATTGGTGCTCATCATACTGGAATTAATGGCAAAAAATCGGCTGGAGGCATTGGTGATATAGGCACCACCTCATTTTTCCCCTCTAAAAACCTCGGATGCTATGGAGATGGAGGAGCCATTTTCACAAATAGTGATGAGCTCGCTGAATCTATCAGGCGTATCGCAAATCATGGTCAAACAAAGCGCTATTATCATGATTATATTGGGGTAAATTCTAGATTAGATAATATTCAAGCTGCCGTACTTCGAATTAAGCTTAAACATCTGGATGAATATGCATCGAATAGGCAGAATGTTGCTACGTATTACAATGATCAATTCGCTGACATTCCACAACTAGAAACACCTTCTGTTGCTCCATGGAGCACGCATGTATATCATCAATATACATTGAAGCTAAACGATATTGATAGAACCCAATTGCAGGAGCACCTCGATAAAGCAGGGATTCCATCAAACATTTATTACCCAGTTCCAGCACATCGACAAAAAGGATACTTGCAATACTCCGAATCGCAGCCTAAAATGATCATCACAGATGATTTATCAGCAAGAGTTTTGTCATTGCCGATCCATACAGAAATGGAGATTGAGCAGCTTGAACATATAACGAACACCTTAAAAGATTATATTCAAAAATGAATATCGCAGTAGTTGGAACCGGTTATGTCGGATTGGTTACAGGAACTTGCCTTGCAGAAATGGGCAATCACGTTGTTTGCATTGATATCGATGAGAACAAAGTGAACAAAATGAGAAATGGAATCATCCCGATATATGAACCTCATTTGGACAATCTATTCGAAAGAAATATCAAACAGGGTAGGTTGGTGTTTTCTACTAATCTACAAGATGCAGTTGATCACGCGAATGTTATCTTCCTAGCTCTTCCAACACCTCCTGGAGAAGATGGAAGTGCAGATTTAAAGTACATATTAGGAGTTGCTGACGATGTAGGTAAAAGGCTAAAGGACTACGCAATTATAATTGATAAAAGCACTGTTCCCGTTGGAACTGCAGATCGAGTTAGCGAAGCCATTTCAGCTAACTTTAAGGGCGATTTTGATGTCGTTTCCAACCCAGAATTTCTCAGAGAAGGATTTGCGGTTGACGACTTTATGAAGCCAGATCGAGTAGTAATTGGCACTAATTCTGAACGCGCCAAAAAAATTCTTGAGGAGTTGTTTAAGCCATTTGTAAGACAAGGAAATCCAATCCTATTTATGGATGAACGTTCAGCTGAAATGACAAAGTACGCGGCCAACTCCTTCCTCGCGACAAAGATTACTTTCATGAATGAAATAGCTAATTTATGTGAAAGGGTTGGAGCGGATGTTGATTCAGTGCGAATTGGTATTGGTAGTGATACAAGAATTGGTAATCGATTTCTTTTCCCTGGCATTGGCTACGGTGGAAGTTGTTTTCCAAAAGATGTTCAAGCACTTGTTAAAACAGCAGCAGAACATGGTAGCGACATTCAAATATTGAATGCGGTAATGAAAGTAAATGAAGAGCAAAAAACAGTTTTGGCACCTATCATTTCCGACTATTTCAGTGGTGATCTCACGGGTAAGCGCATAGCTATCTGGGGTTTAGCCTTTAAACCTGATACGGATGATATTCGGGAAGCGCCAGCGCTATACATGATTGAAAAGTTGATTGAATTGGGTGCAACAATAAAGGCTTATGACCCCGAAGCAATGTCCAATGTGCAAACAACAATTGGGAATAAAATTGAGTATGCGATTGATCCTTATGATGCAGCGCAAAATGCTGACGCCTTAGTTGTTTGCACCGAATGGTCTGTTTTTAGAACTCCAGATTTTGATGTTCTTGCAGAAAACTTAAATAATAAGGTGATTTTCGATGGACGTAATCTTTACAATCCCGAAAAAATGAAGGAACTTGGCTTTTATTATAAGAGCATTGGTCGAAAAACAATTTCATAAATGAAAACTGTATTAGTCACCGGAGCTGCTGGATTTCTTGGGTCTCATCTTTGCGATCGATTTATAAAGGAAGGGTGTGCTGTAATTGGAATGGACAATTTAATTACAGGTGACTTAAAAAATATCGAACACCTCTTTGCAAATGAAAACTTCAAGTTTTACCATCATGATGTCAGCACATTTGTGCATGTTCCGGGAAAGTTAGACTATATATTGCATTTCGCATCACCAGCCAGTCCGATTGACTACTTAAAGATTCCTATTCAAACGCTGAAGGTGAGCTCGTTAGGAACGCACAATATGCTTGGATTAGCACGAGCTAAAAAAGCAAGAATACTGGTTGCTTCAACATCTGAAATATATGGTGATCCGGCTGTTCACCCTCAGAATGAAGAATATTGGGGCAATGTGAATCCTATTGGCCCTCGTGGCGTATATGATGAGGCAAAACGATTTCAGGAGGCGATTACAATGGCTTATCAGAGAATACACGGATTAGAGACAAGAATTGTACGGATCTTCAACACTTACGGACCAAGGATGCGCTTAAATGATGGTCGAGTATTACCTGCATTTATTGGACAGGCGCTTCGTGGGGAAGATTTGACAGTATTTGGTAATGGCAACCAAACAAGGTCATTTTGTTATGTGGATGATTTGATAGAAGGTATTTATCGATTGTTATTAAGCGATTACCCAAATCCTGTGAATATTGGAAATCCTGATGAGATTACGATCCTCGAATTTGCCAAGGAAATAATAAACCTTACCCAGACCAATCAAAAAATTGTTTTCAAAGATCTACCAGAGGGAGATCCAGCAATGAGACAACCAGACATTTCTAAAGCTAGAGAAATTTTAAACTGGGAGCCGACCATTGACAGGACTGAAGGATTAAAAATCACCTATGATTATTTCAAGGGACTGACTCAAGATGAGCTCTATAAAAAGGAACATAAATCATTTGACGCATATTTCAGATAATGGAAACCTATTTCTCACATGAAACAGCCATCGTGGATGAAGGTTGCACTATTGGATCAGGGACTAAGATTTGGCACTTTAGCCATATTATGTCTGATTGTATAATTGGGGAAAATTGCAACATTGGTCAAAATTGTGTCATATCACCAGATGTTGTTTTGGGACGAAACGTCAAAGTTCAAAATAACGTTTCCATTTATACAGGTGTAGTATGTGAAGATGACGTTTTCCTCGGGCCAAGTATGGTATTCACAAATGTGACCAATCCAAGGAGTGGTGTAAACAGAAGAGGTCAATACACGAAAACCATTGTTAAAAAAGGTGCGTCAATTGGAGCAAACGCAACTATTGTTTGTGGTCACGATATTGGCAGATTCGCGTTTATTGGAGCCGGAACGGTCGTAACAAAAGAGGTGCCTGACTATGCTTTAGTTGTAGGAAATCCTGGGCGACAAATCGGTTGGATGAGCGAATACGGACACCGTTTGAAATTTAACGAGGATGGAATTGCCTCATGTTTAGAGTCAAATGAAAAATATCAGTTAACGAATAATACAGTAATAAAAATAGACGAAGAGATATGAGTAATCTATACGATCGAATAATAAAGAAAGAAGCTAAAATTGGAGTTATTGGGCTAGGTTATGTTGGTTTGCCAATAGCATTGGCTTTTGCTAAAAAAGTTTCTGTCATTGGCTTTGATATCAATGAATCACGGGTAAAAATGATGCAAGAAGGTCAAGATCCGAGCGATGAATTAGCATCTGAAGATTTTGATAATAGTGATATCACGTTTACAGCCAATTTAGAAGACTTACATGATGCGGAATTCTTCATTATTGCGGTTCCTACGCCTATTGATGATCATAACAAACCTGATTTACGTCCACTAATTGGATCTTCTACAACAGTGGGAAAAGTGCTTTCCAAAGGAGACTATGTTGTCTATGAATCCACTGTTTATCCTGGATGTACAGAAGAAGATTGCATCCCTATTCTTGAAGAGATATCTGGCCTCAAGTATATCGATGACTTTAAGGTTGGATATTCCCCCGAACGAATTAATCCTGGTGATAAAGAGCATACTATTACTAAAATATTGAAAGTAGTATCTGGTTGCGACAATGAATCCTTGGAGATAATATCAAAAGTTTACGAAATCATCGTTGAACCCGGTGTTCACAAAGCTTCATCTATCAAAGTGGCGGAGGCTGCAAAGATCATTGAGAATACTCAACGTGACGTTAATATCGCGTTGATGAATGAACTCTCAATAATTTTCAACCGACTTGGAATCAACACGTACGAAGTCCTTGAGGCTGCAGGAACAAAGTGGAATTTTCTAAAATTCTTTCCTGGTATGGTAGGTGGACATTGTATTGGAGTTGACCCATACTACCTCACTTATAAAGCCGAGGAACTTGGATATCACGCACGTATCATTAATTCTGGTCGATATGTTAATGATTCTATGGGATACTATGTTGCAAAACAAACAGTCAAGAAGATTTTAGCTCAAGGTAAAAATGTTGCTGGTGCGAAAGTATTGGTGATGGGAGCCACCTTTAAAGAAAATGTTAGTGATATAAGAAATTCCAAAGTCGCTGATGTTGTGAAGGAACTTCGATCCTTTATGGTAGACGTTGAAATAGCTGATCCCTATGCGGACAGTGATGAATTACATGAAGAATATGGATTCGGATTATCTGAGCTAAAACCCAAAGCTTATGACGCAATTATTGTGGCAGTGAATCATGACACCTATGTGGAACTCAATGAGAATGACTTTAGAGGTATGTTTAAGGACGATAAAGGCATCCTTGTCGACATTAAAGGAATCTATCGTAAATCTGGTTTTGACCTTAATTACTGGAGCTTATAGGCGCCAGTGATTTCACGACTACATTTTCGTGATTAATATGACCATAAGTCATGTTCCATTTCGAGAAGTTGTCTTTCAATTCGATCTGACTCAAGTAAAGCATCTTCACCAGCTGCATATTGGTTGATGTATCGATCGTACACATTACTTTCCTTAATGACGAGGCCTTCAAACATTCTTTTATTAAACAGGTCATCGAAAGTTACTGGGTGCACATCGTTTCTAGAGGTATAAACCTGCCAATTGATCATTTGATGTCTCAACTCTGAATAGTTCAACCAAAATAAGCGCTTATACCCTCTAAATTCACCAGTTTCTGAATCTGAAACTCTTATCATAGGGCAAATTCCAACAATACGTACTTCCATCACTGATCGTTCGTTGTCAAAAAACCAGTCTTCTTTTACTTCATACATTATTACATCGCTCGAGACAAGAGGATCCGATATTTCTACGTCAGATTCCAATAGTGTATAAGGGTCAACTTGCTTAACTGTAGTGACTGGATTGAAAATTGAATCCAATTGCAAAATGTTATAAGGCTTGGTCAGCATATCATCCTCACCTAGCGCTCCTGGATTATAAGCTACCAAGTCTCCATTCATTGCTGCATCCTTGATAGAATCAAAAAAAGACATTCTACCGTTACTTGGTCGATCTGGAAAGTATAATGGGTGATTTATTTTTTGCCTCAAATCAATTTGCCTCCAAACTCTTTTCATCCACATCAAATCAGAATATCTAACGTGGTCTTTTGACACCACCACCCTAGGATCAAGGACACTCTGACTAAACGCATTTTGACCCATCATTGATAGAACTGTCACAAGTATTCCTGTGATAACAAACTTTAAACTTTTCATACCACATGAACGCGCACGTACTCATTCCTATTGTTTGTATTAGTCTACGAATACAAACGTTTAGACGAAAAAAAAGAGGGAGGCTAAAGCCTCCCTCTATTTCGTTTCACAATAACATATAGAGATTAATAACTCCAAAGATCATGTTCCATTTCGAAAATCTCTTTCTTCAATTCCTCCGCTTCAAGCAGCGCATCAAGACCCTTTTTGTATTGGTCAATCGTACGGTTATACACGTTAGACTTCTTGACGATATAGCTTCCAAACTGACGCTTCCAAAATATGTCCTCGTAAGTTCTACGTTCCACATCATTTCCACGATTGAACACCTCTGCTTTCACAAAGACATAGCGAGCTTCAGGATAATAGATCCAAAAGAGTTTCTTTAGACCTCTAAACTCACCGGTTAATTCATCCTTCTTTGCAAGCATTGGACTGATTCCAATAATACGAACCTCCATAACTGAACGTTGACGGTCAAAAAACCATTCCTCTTTAATCTCGTACCATTTGACATCCGTTGATTTCACGTCCATAGGAACCAGCTGTTGTTCCATTTCACCGGTAAGTAGATTCTCACTGTACACTGTATCCACCTTTGACAATAAGCTTCTAACTTCATCAGGGGTCATTCTCTTAGTGAACATATCATCATCACCCAGCGGCCCCGGATCATATGCAGTTAAAGTTCCATCATTTAGTATAGACTCCTTAATCACATCAAACAACGATTTACGTCCTTGTTCTGGTTTTTCAGGAAAGTAGAAAGGATGATTAATCTTTTCTCGCAAGTCAATTCTTCTCCAAACGCGTTTTAGCCACATTACATCCGCTTCTCGCAGTGGGGAATAGGGTATAATCCTTCGTTCCAAAGTATGTTCAGGCTGGTAGATACCATCCAGAACGTTTTGTCCGATTACATCCTGTGCGAATAACAAGGATATAAATACCAATACTGTAATACCTAATTTCATGTGACTCATAACGAAATGAATTTAAATGACTTTCAATGCAATTGTTCCAAGATCTCGAATTGTACCATCTGGACCCTTCGCTTTAATCTTTTCTAGATAAAGTTTCTGTCCTGATTTAAGCTCGCCAATGATTTGCTTTGCATTGCTTGACAAAGCTGGGCCTGAACATTGCTGCTCAACTACGTTTCCACGAATCGTTGCCGATACTTGATAGCTAATGATATCAAACCTTAAGTCAAACTCAAAATTTTCCATCTTAGCAATAACACCTGCAGCTGCAAGCAAGTTCTTTCTTGGAATGTTATCTGAACCAGTTTTTCCACCAAAATATGGTTTAGGATCTGGTACATTTTTCACTCTAAACTCTTTTTTACCAAAATTCGTGTTTTTCCCATTGATATCAGCGCTTACGCTGATCATACAGGTTTGTCCACTTCCAGGCCTGACTTTGAACGCACCGTTACTTCCCGACTTGGATCCATTTGACATGATGACCTGTAGCTTATCCGTTGGCACACCAGGAACCGAAACTTCAACTGGATTTTCCAGACCACGGTAAAAAACGTTCATCGCTGTAGGGGAAACAACTAATGCTGGTTTCGCTACAGTATATGTCTGCTTAGGAACATTATAGCTTTTCCAAGTACCATCCGGGCCTTTAATTTGAATTATTCCACCCCACTCCTTCATACCTTCAGCTGAAGCAGCCACCGTATACTTGGCCATTCCTTCTGCTATTCTAATATTACTTGAGTCAAGTTCATCAAATGTTCCAGATACATAACCGCTAGAGTCACTAAACTCTGATCCAACTCGGAATCGAGGTTTTTGTGTTTTACTAAACGCAGCAACAAAAACATCTGCTCTGAAGCTATCTCCTTGAAGCACATAATTTGATTGTGGAATCACTTTAGCCGCAAGTGTATCAAACTTAAAGTCATCCGCACTAATATTTCGATACAAAGCTTTAATGATATCTGCCTCTGCATTACGAATATCTGCCTGAATTTTCGACAAATTCGTCACAACTGCAGCCAATGGCAAGTGATAGAAGTTTGCAGTGATCCATGTCTCTTCAACACCACTTGCATTTTTAAACTTTCCATCCGTGTTTAATCCCAGTGACATTGCTGCCCTTTCGGCTTCTTCATCAATAAGGAAAAGCATTTCTTGCTGGAAATTATCGATCTTATCCTTTAATTCAATGGCCGACCATTCTCCATCTCTTGGGTTATCGGGTTCTGATCCAATAAGATGCAAAGTCGGTATATCATAGTTATCTTTTGACTCAACGTTCTTTAGTTGAAACAATGAATCAGCTTCCACTTCTTCAATCGACTGCTTGCCACTTGTCGTAGCTACCAGATATTTCTTCAATTCCTCAATATGCAAATACAACTCATCCGCCAGGCCTTTGGCTCTTTTTGCCTTAGTATAATATTTACCAACCTTCAGTGGGTCATTTGCATTTGCTGATTCAAACTGTGTATACGTAATCTCATTCTTTGCCATGAAATTCTTATTCGTAGTTTCTAAGCCTTCATTAATTACAACAAAGGCGTCAAGAATATCCTTAGATACATTCATTGCCAAAAGTGCGGTCAGTACTAAGTACATCATACCGATCATCTTTTGGCGTCCGGTTTCTTTTCCTCCTGCCATTCTACTCTAAACTTTAATTCGTTTTTATATTGGATTAACCATTAGAATTTCCACCGCCCATATTCATTGCATTAAGCATGTTTCCATAAACACGATTTAATGCAGCGAGGTTGTGTGAAAGTTCAGAGATGTTCTCTTTATACTGCTTAGTATCTTCGACAGAGGCCTGAAGGTTTGACATCAACTCAGAAATTCCGGAATAGAACTGCTTGGTAGATTCTAATTGTTCCTTACTTCCTTGTAATTGCATATCATAAACTGAATTCAATTCTGTCAATTTAGAAGATACCGCTTTCAATTCTCTAGCATAGTTACTTCCATCTTCGCCACTTAATGAAATACTCGCCAAACTTTCTGAAGCTTTGGAGTAGTTCTGTGATAATTCATTCACATTAGATGCAGCAGATCTCACGCTTGTCACATATTCATTTGTAGCAACTGAAGCATCGCTGATGTTAGACATCTTATTCGCGTTGTCAGAAAGGGAACGCAGGCCGTTTCCTAAACTTTCAATTAGTTCAGGGCCGATCTTAGCTTCCTCTAACAGATTATCCAATTGCTCGGTAATTGGTAACTCACTCACTTCAGACGAATCAGAAGCCACAGCCAGCATTTCATCCGCTTCGTGATCCTCGTGTTCTTCTTCATGTTCAGCTAACTCTGGATAAACTAGTTCCCACTTTGGATCAGCATGCAACGGTTCAAAGGCAGAGAAAAAGAAGATAATCGCCTCAATACTCAAACCACCTACTAACATCGCTCCAGCTCCAGGCCAGTGCTGAATCTTAAACATCGCTCCAACAATAACGATAGCTGCGCCTATACCATACAACTTCGCCATGAACTTCTTCCAACTCTTACTACCTGGTCTAAAACCTTTTACTTCTTGAGACATATTTGAACTAATTAGGGATTAAAATTTACTTTTTGTTACTGTTTAATTATTCGTGATTATATATCATCACCCTTGGCACGACCCAAGTATGACATTACACATCGAAATCCGATGTAGCTTTTCGCAGTATCCTGATACTCATAAGTTCGTGTTCCTGTTTGCAGATAATAACTTATATCCTTCCAGCTTCCGCCTCGAATCACTTTACGCTTTAAAACAGGCGGGTCATCATCATCCGCTTCATATACGTAATCCATATTCAAATCGTGAGCAAAATCATATGAAGATTCATCATATGCGTTACTAGTCCATTCAGCTACGTTGCCCGACATGCAATATAATCCGTAGTCGTTTGGAGAATAAGATGAAACTGGCACTGTATGAAAGCCGCCATCATCTACATAATTACCGCGCATTGGCTTAAAATTCGCCAAGAAACAACCTCTAGTGTTCCTAATATATGGACCACCCCATGGAAATGGAGCTAAGTCTAAGCCTCCTCTAGCCGCGTATTCCCATTCTGATTCTGTTGGCAGTCTAAAATCTTGAACTCTAACACCACCTATTTTTCTTAGGTAATTGTTTAATAAGTCTGTTCTCCAAATACTGAATGCACGAGCCTGCTTCCAAGTGACACCCACCACTGGATAGTCATCATAAGCTGGGTGACTGAAATACATTTTAGTCATCGGCTCATTAAATGAGTACGTAAAATCATGAACCCAAACTAGAGTGTCAGGATAAACATTTATTACATCTCTCTTGATAAATACTGACCTGTCTGTCATTCCACGCTGACGTAATGGAGCTCCTGGCCCACCCTTTCTAGCCGCATCACGATAATCGATCCAGAAGTATTCGTAATCCAATTTTCGTCCATCCATTTCGCGTCTTCCTTTGAAACGTTCAAACTCAGGATAGTACATTACTTCAAGAGCTTCTCGCTGTTCTGGATCAGTCCATTCAATGCGTGCATTCCAGTTAATGTGCGGGGTTGCATAATCTTGATCATACTCATCCACCATAAACAAATGCTCCTCATCAATTTCCTCTCCTAAGATACGGTGAGCGATAGAATCTCGCACCCAAAAGACAAATTGACGATACTCGTTATTCGTGATCTCTGTCTCGTCCATGTAAAATGCCTGAACAGAAACCGTTTTGGATTTGGTTGTACTTGCATATGGAACGTCTTGATCACTAGGACCCATGTTATACGAACCCATGGGTAAGTAGAGCATTCCATAAGGATCTGGTTGGAACCACTGTATACGATTCTGGACACCAACCAACTGGCCGCTACCGGAGTTACCGCAACTGCTAAGCAAAACTGGCAGTCCAACTAACGCTAGAGCCGATATTTTAAGCAATTTTTTCATTTTTCCTCCTTTTTAATTTATCTGTCTTTGGGATCTTCTTTTGAGAAAAGTTGTCAAAAGTAAGTGATTCTTATAGGAATCGGACTGTTTTATGTTTTTGTACTGGTGGTGGAGTCTTCAACTTCAAGCAGTACTGAACGAAGAATTCATGAGATCCGTTTGATCCTTTTCGGATTCTTGAAGTCGTAATATCGTATGCATAACCCACTCTTATGGTTCCTTTTGGAAGACCATAGTTTATACCGCCTAACAATGTTGCTGCGTCCGTGAATCTATATGTCATTCCTCCCCAAAGGAAGTTATTCCACTCAGCCACTAAATTCAGATCAAATTGAGCTGACGTTAAATTCGTTTTTACCAAAACCGAGGGCTTCAGAACAATAAGGTTATAGCTTGGCAACTCAAAATCGTAGCCTCCCATCAAATAATAATGACGTGCCATTTGAAATGTTGTCTCCCAAGCCTTGCCACCCTCTGGCACTAAATCATCTCCTCCATCTGCGAACTTCGCACCATTTAAGTGGGTACTTGAAAGTCCAAAATAAACATCCTTTGTCCTATAATAGAGTCCTGCATCCAAGTCAAATGACCCGGAATTGTAAGCGACATTTGGAATAGTCGGGTCTTCATAAAAAGGAGTGATACTTCTCCAGTTATTACCCATAGAAAACTGCAACAATCCGGCAGAAACACCAATACCTAAATGACCTGGCTCACCTCCAATAAAATTAATTGGAATGTGTGCGCTATATGCTGCCTTGACTCCAAACATGTGCATTTGCCCCAATCCATCACCGAACATGGAAATTCCTCCACCACTTCTTAGATTAATACCTGGTATTGTAAAGGTTCCGTGACCACCAAAAAGATAAGTCTCCGGGCGACCTTCAAAACCAACCCATTGCTGTCTACTGAGCATGTTGACGCAAATACCATCATTCATACCAGCGTATGCAGGATTCACATGCAAGCGTGTTGCCATATTCATACTGAATTGCGGATCTTGTTGTGCTTCAGATCTCAATGTTGCTATGAGCAACACCAGCAATAACGCGAAATTTCGAGTTCTAATATTCATCTACGCAAAAATGGTCAAGTTTTTTTGTGAGGAGCTAAATTAGCCAAAAATCAAATTGGTTCACCAAATTTCCACGAAGCATGTGATTTTTCAACATGAAACAGTGAAGATTTCCGACAAACGAACTATATCATCTTCTTATATGCCCGCCACCAACGATCTGGAAGGTCATCATTCGCAGATGATTGATAGTCTTCAAAATCGCAAGGTATAAGGTGATGTTTACTATATCTGTTTCCATATTCAGGTGGCACGGGTACTTCCATCCACCAGCGATCCGTTCTTAGACTCTTGTAAAAGATCAAATTAAATTCATCATCCTTAATTGAAACTCTGTATTTCAAGAAATCAGAATTGTTGGCATTGGGTATTTCGGATCTTCTCGCATAAAGGCCATCGACCAAGCACCAAATCATTTGACCAAGCAGCGCGAGGTCTCTCTGGTTGTTCTTTTCTGTTAAATCCGTAATGAGCACAACTTTCAGCTTTTCGCTGAGGCCTGCATAACGAAAGGTCTGGCAAATTTCTTCAGCGTAAAATCCATTTGGTTGAGGATGTGCAGAAGATGTAAAATCAGAAGCTTTAATAGAGTCGAGAGATACAGAGAAAACTTCAGATCCTCGAATGATTGGCTCTGATTTGATAATATTCCCTCTTAATTCACCTAATCGATACACATCGAAGTAGAGTTCTTCGGCAATATTCAATTCTTCCGGATCAACGTAATATGTTTGATACCCCAGGTTGGAAAAATTAAAAAGATAGTTCGGTTGAGTCTTTACGATGCGGCCGACATAGGCATTAGAGTCCGAATCAATATTTAAACATGGATCTATCGAAGTAAGATTTACTACTTCTTCCAGATTTTCGAAGGCTTTATATGCCGCATATGTTAAATCTTTGCTCCCTCCAATGATCAAAGGAACGGTTCTACATCGAACCAATTCAGCCACAATTTCTGCTATTGCCGCTTCAGTATCCTCTTTAGTCTCCCCGAGCCTTAATGTTCCCAAAACTGCAATCCGAGGTTCGTATCCATGTGGGAACAATTTCAGCGTTTCTTCCAAAATCTGCTCAAACTTCACATGACTCCTTTGCTCGGCATATCGATCTTCAGGAACGTGAAGTATAGCGACTTTGGCTCCAACAAGATCATCCGTATCCTGTGCGGCAAAAGAGTAAAAGGACAAATTCTTTTTATCCGATTGATCAAATTCTACCCTTTCAAAATAGTCGCTAAAATTCATTTCTTTTTGGCTTTCGTGCCTCTGCGTTTTGATTTATTAGAAGGTTCTGTTTTAGACGCGATTTCTAAACAATCCTCTAAGGTCAGCTTTTCTGCTTCAGTGCCCTTTGGCAATTTGTAATTATCCTTTCCAATCGAGAAATATGGACCATATCGTCCATTCAACACCTTAACAATAGGGTCGTGTTCAAACTCATTAATCAAAGCCTTTCGCGCAGCCTCGGCTTTTTCATCAATAAGTACAATAGCTTCTTCAAGTGAAATCTCTAGCGGATCATTGTCCTTTATACTGACAAAAATCCCATTGTGTCTTACAAAGGGACCAAACCTACCCGCTCCAGCCACTACCTCAAAGCCTTGATACTCTCCTAATTTTCTAGGCAGTTTAAACAGCTCGAGGGCTTCATCTAATTCGATGCTTTGGATGCTTTGGTTTGGACGTAACTTGGCAAAGGTTGGTTTTTCCTCGTCCGAGGCTTCTCCAATTTGAACCATCGGACCATATCGCCCTATTCTTGCCAATACGGGTTTACCGGATTTTGGATCCTTACCGAGTATTCGTTCACCCGATGCACGATCGGCATTTTCAAGTGTATTCTCTACAGAGCTGTGAAATGGCTTGTAGAAGCTACCCAACATTTTAGTCCAATTTAATTCACCTCTTGCGATTGTATCGAACTCTTCCTCTACCGATGCTGTGAAGTGATAATCCAGGATATTTTGAAAGTGTTCTTCCAAGAAATCATTTACAACAATTCCTATATCCGTTGGAAACAATTTTGCTCGCTCGACCCCGGTATTTTCGATAAGCTTCTCTTCCGATATGCTCGCACCCTGTAAGGTAAGAACTCTGTAATCTCTTGGATGTCCATCTCGATCCTCTTTGACCACATAACCTCTTTTTTGGATCGTGCTGATAGTCGGAGCATACGTTGATGGTCGACCAATACCAAGTTCCTCGAGCTTCTTAACCAAGCTAGCTTCTGAGTATCGAGCTGGATGATGTGTAAACTTTTCAGTCGACTCAACCTTAGACAACTCCAAACTTTCATTTTCGCTCACATTCGGAAGATTTGAGTTATCATCATCCTCCACTTCATCGTCAGTACCTTCAAGATATACTTTCAAAAATCCATCGAATGTTATGATCTCACCTTTCACTTCAAAAAGCTCATCAATTGCATTTGACTCAATTCGAATGGTCGTTCTCAGCAATTTGGCGTCACTCATCTGAGAAGCAATAACTCTTTTCCAAATCAACTCATACAGTTTTTGCTGTTGAGCATCTTCTCCTGCTTTTGGATGCTCAAAATATGTAGGTCTTATTGCCTCGTGAGCTTCCTGAGCATTCGCAGTTTTAGTGGAATATTTCCTAGGGTTCACATACTCATCACCATAATCAGCTAGAATCGCAGCTTTTGCTCCTTCAATAGCAGTATTGCTCAAGTTGACCGAATCGGTTCTCATATAAGTAATTTTACCTGCTTCGTAGAGCTGTTGAGCCAAACGCATTGTTTGCGCTACAGAATAGCCCAGTTTTCTTGCGGCTTCCTGCTGTAGGGTGGAAGTAGTAAAAGGTGGTGCAGGCGTTTTCTTGCCTGGTCTTTTATCTACCTCTTTGATCGAAAAATCGGCTGTCTTACATTTCTCTAGGAAGGCCTGTACCTCCTCAATGCTATTCAAACGTTTATTCAAGACTGCTGCAAATGGCTTACCCTTGGCTGAGAAAATCGCTTTCACCCTGAAATAGGATTCACTTGTGAACGCATTAATTTCTTTTTCGCGTTCTACAATTAATCGAACAGTAACTGACTGTACTCTACCCGCAGATAGTGAGGGCTTCACCTTCTTCCATAGTACTGGGCTTAGCTCAAAACCCACGATTCTATCAAGCACTCGTCTAGCCTGCTGAGCGTCCACCAGATGTTTATCAATCGCTCTTGGAGTTTCAATTGCCTTTAGTATTGCTGGCTTGGTAATTTCATGAAAAACAATTCTTTTCGTTTTGTTCTCTTTTAGTCCCAAAGCCTCAGACAAATGCCAACTTATGGCTTCTCCTTCGCGGTCTTCATCGGTAGCGAGCCAAACCATTTCTGCCTCTTTACTCAGTTTTTTTAACTCTGAAACCACCTTTTTCTTGTCAGCCGAAATTTCATAAGAAGGTAAAAAATCGTTTTCAAGATCAATGTTCATCCCCTTAGACGGAATGTCTCGAATGTGGCCATAGCTCGACCTTACAACGTAATCTTTCCCTAAATATCCTTCTATAGTTTTTGCCTTGGCAGGCGACTCAACAATTACAAGATTCATCCGATTCTTTAAAATTTAAACCTCCAATCAAACTCACTTGATCGATTGGAATATGAAGTGCAAATAAAACGCAAAAAAAAATCGCAATGTCAGAAGCAACATTTATAAGCTGTTAAGAAGGCTTTATTTTCTAACCTGACATAATAGCAGTCGTGAGCATTACATAACTTCGCAGCTTGATTGAAAAAATGCAAGAAGTAAAAGAGTTATTGAGTGAAGATCGACAGGGCGAACCTGTAATGATGGAACAACAATCTGAATTACAAACTGGAAAAAAGCTTTATGTAGAAAGTTATGGTTGCCAGATGAATTTTTCGGATAGTGAAATTGTCGCATCGATTATGTCTAAAGCTGGTTATGAAACCACTAAGAATTCTGAAGAGGCAGATGTGATATTGTTGAATACATGTGCCATTCGCGACAACGCAGAACAGCGAGTGAGAAACCGTTTGACACAGTTTCAAGGAGATAAAAAACGGAGACCCGAAATGGTTGTTGGTATTTTGGGATGCATGGCTGAAAGGCTGAAATCTCAATTATTAGAGGAAGAAAAGCTAGTAGATTTGGTTGCTGGACCGGATGCCTATAGGGACCTTCCCAATTTAGTTACTGAGGTTGGAACGGGTCAAAAGGCTGTTAACGTTTTGTTGTCGAGGGATGAAACTTATGCAGAAATCACCCCTGTCAGACTCGATTCAAATGGTGTTAGCGCGTTCATTTCAATTACTCGCGGTTGTGACAACATGTGCAGTTTTTGTGTCGTTCCTTTCACTCGCGGTAGAGAAAGAAGCCGAGATCCAAAATCCATTGTATCTGAGGCACACGACTTATTTGAAAGAGGATATCGAGAAGTTACTTTATTAGGTCAGAATGTGGATAGCTATCGTTGGAACGTCACTAAAAAAGGAGAGGTTATCAACGCAGACGAGGACACCGTGAACTTCGCACAATTGATGGATTTGGTTGCTCAAGTAAATCCGTTGTTGAGAGTTCGGTTTTCAACTTCGCACCCAAAGGATATGTCCGATGAAGTGCTGGAGGTGATGGCAAAACACGAAAACATTTGTGAATACATTCATCTTCCTGTGCAGAGCGGAAATTCTGAGCTACTCGAAAAAATGAATCGTGGCTATACAAGGGAGTGGTATTTAAATAGAATTGAATCGATTCGAAGGCATATGCCAAACTGTGGAATATCAACGGATGTTATTTCAGGGTTTTGTAGTGAAACCGAAGAACAACACCAAGACACTCTATCTCTAATGCGAGAGGTGAAATATGATTTTGCCTATATGTTTTATTACTCGGAAAGGCCTAAAACATTAGCCGCTCGAAAGTTCGAAGACAATGTTCCGCTCGAAGAAAAGAAAAGGCGATTGAGTGAAGTCATCGAACTACAGATGGCACATTCGCTTGAAAGCAATAAAAAAGCCGTAGGCAAAATTCATCATGTTCTCATTGAAGGTGATTCAAAGCGATCTTCGGATATGCAAGCCGGCAGAAACACACAAAATGTAATGTGTGTCTTCCCAAAACTCGGACATAAAAAAGGCGAATATGTCAATGTGCGGGTAAATGATTGCACGGCAGCAACTTTGATAGGCGAAATAGTTGAATAAGTATAGATGACAATTCAACAAGCAAAACAAAGATTTGGAATCATTGGTGTAAGTAGCGCCATTGACCGGGCCATAGAAAGAGCTCTAAGAGTTTCTCCAACGGACCTTTCTGTTTTAATAACGGGTGAAAGTGGCACTGGAAAGGAAGCAATGCCTCAAATTATACATAGCAATAGCACACGAAAACACAGTGGGTACATAGCCGTAAACTGTGGAGCCATACCAGAGGGCACAATAGATTCCGAGCTTTTTGGGCACGAAAAAGGATCTTTTACTGGAGCACACGACACTAGAAAGGGTTATTTCGAAGTGGCAGATGGGGGAACCATATTTCTTGATGAGGTTGCAGAACTTCCTGTTTCTACTCAAGTGCGATTATTGAGGGTTTTAGAAACTGGAGAATTCATGAAAGTGGGTTCAAGTAAAGTTCAAAAGACAGATGTAAGGATTGTAGCTGCGACTAACGTTGATATACCCGAAGCCATTCGCAGAGAGAAATTTCGTGAAGATTTATTTTATCGCCTGAACACTGTTCCCATTCACATACCCCCCTTGCGCGAGCGAAAAGATGATATCCATTTGTTGTTCAGAAAATTTGCCTCGGATTTCGCGGATAAATATAGGATGCCAGCCGTACGTTTATCTCCCGAAGCGGTCAGAATACTTGAGGATCATAGGTGGCCTGGTAACATCAGGCAATTAAAAAATATCACCGAACAACTTTCCGTAATTGAAAGCGAACGGGATATCACCGCTGAAATTCTTCTCAAATATTTGCCTACATATCAAGCTAGCAAGGTACCGACATTGTACAGCGCCTCAAGTGGAAGTGATTTATCGGAACGAGAAATCCTATATAAAGTCCTTTTTGAAATGAAAGGCGAAGTGAACGACTTGAAGAAACTAGTGATGGAAATTTTGAAAAACGGATCTGATAGTATAGATCCTATGGATTTTCAAAAGCTATACAGTCAATCGAAAACTTCGATCGCTCCTACATCTGCACCAGACGATGATTATGAATATGAAATCCATCCAGCGGTCAGGGTGACTCACCCGAATGACATCGAAGATTCTGAGGTGGTAGAGGAATCCCTATCAATAGAAGAAAAAGAAAAAGAGTTGATCAAAAAGGCCCTTGAAAAGTATAAGGGAAGAAGAAAAAACGCAGCCAGCGAACTTGGAATTTCAGAGCGAACGCTATATCGAAAAATTAAGGAGTATGACCTTAGCTAAGCGCTTTTTTCCATTGCTAATCATTTCCTTTTTCCTGCTTGGTTGCAAGGTCAATTACTCCTTCACAGGAGCGAGTGTATCTCCTGATGTT
Source organism: uncultured Flavobacteriales bacterium (assembly GCA_943788775.1). GTDB lineage: Bacteria > Bacteroidota > Bacteroidia > Flavobacteriales_G > Salibacteraceae > SHAN690. The sequence goes on from CALSRO010000002.1 coordinate 114,100, forward strand.
AAGACTATTTCTATTGCCACATTCCCCTCTTATGCGGCCTTAGCCCCGCCTGCACTAAGTCAAACTTTTACAGAGGCTCTGAAAGATATTTTCTTGCGTCAAACCAATCTAACATTGGTCAAACAAAATGGCGATCTTATCATTGAGGGTGAAATCACTGATTATCAAGTAAGGAGTGAAGCGGTGCAGGACGCTGCCGCAACCTTAAACCGATTGACGATAACTGTGTCAGTCCGTTATACAGATACCAAGGATGAGAAAAAGAGCTTTGAGCAGAAGTTTTCTGGATTCGAGCAATTTGATGCCAATACCAACTTAAGCTCGGTAGAACAAACTTTAATAGACCAAATTAATGAGCAGCTTACTCAAGATATTTTCAATAAATCATTAGGGAACTGGTAAATGAATCTAAACTGGAGCCATATTATCGAATCCAAACAGGTGTCCAAAGAAGCACTGGCTCTATTAGAAGGATACTTGATCGAGCACCCCTATTCGTCCCTGCTTCAATCATTGGTTGCCAAAGGTTATTTAGAACATGTTCCAAGCAAGGCTCAAGAGCAGCTCAAACATGCTGCGATTCGCATTAGAGAGCGAAAAAAACTTCACGATCTATTGTACGCTGATGTTGAAGCTCCTGAATTAAATCAGAACGTCATTGATTCGCAACCTGATGAATCTGCCGTAGATGCAGCAGTCCCGGAATTTTTGGATGAAACTGAAGAAAAACCAGTTTCTGAAGAAAAAGCTGAAGATCAAAAAATAGCTGAGTTTGACCGACAGCTTGCTGCTGCCGCATTAAGTTCTGGAATTGCAATAAAACTTTTAGAAGAAGAGGAAGAACCGTCTAAAGAATTACCTGACAATACGAAAAATGAATCCAATGATGCGGTTTCTGGTTTAAGCCCGGAAGCAACGGAGTTCGAATCAACAGAATCTAAACCAAGAGAAAAAATGAATTTTTCTTCATGGATGGAATCTTTGAATGATTCATCTGATTCCAGCAATAAGGAGGAACCCGCACCTGCGGTTAACAAGATCCATCTCAAAGAAACGATGCAGATTGTCGATCATTTCATTGAAAATGAAGAATCACTTGTACCAAAGCGCGCGGAATTCTTTTCTCCAGCCAAAGCAGCCAAAAATAGTTTGACTGATAATGATGAGATAGTTACTGAAACATTGGCCAAAATCTACGCTGAACAAGGCAGTTACCTCAAGGCAATTTCGACCTACGAAAAACTCAGCTTGCGGCATCCTGAAAAAAGCGCTTATTTTGCCGCCCTTATTGAAAAATTGAAAAAAGAAATTTAACGAACTCATGATAATAATCTCCATACTGATATTCATCGTTAGCCTACTGTTGATGGGCATTGTATTGGTTCAAAACTCGAAAGGTGGAGGACTTGCATCTGGTTTTTCATCATCCAATCAAATTGTTGGAGTGCAGCGAACTACGGACTTTTTAGAAAAAGGAACGTGGATTTTAGCCGTAGCACTCTTGGTTTTATGTTTAGTTTCAACAGCTTTTACAGGAACTACTGTAGTAGAGGAACAAACAAGTGATTTGGAAGGTATTATTGAAAATGCAGTCATTCCTTCCTCAGGATTTGATGATAGTGGAGCTCCACTTCCGAATGACTAAATAAGGCATAACTCTATTTAAAATGTCAGCTTGTCACACAGGCTGACATTTTTTTTGTGTTAAACTGCCAAAGTGTATCGAACATTAGACTATTAAGTCAGTGGCACAAATTGTGACTAAGCCTGTTCATCGAAAAAAATCTAAATCTTCCAAAATATGTCAGAAGTGAAATTTAAACCAAATGAAGACCGCGTGTTGGTAGAACCAGCAGCAGCGGAGGAAAAGACTGCGGGTGGTATTATCATCCCAGATACAGCTAAAGAAAAACCACAAAGAGGAACCATTGTAGCTGCTGGCCCTGGAAAGAAGGATGAACCAGTGCTTGTAAGCGTTGGTGACACAGTATTCTACGGCAAATACTCAGGCACAGAGATACAATTAGATGGTAAGGATTATTTAATCATGCGTGCATCCGACATTCTCGGAAGCATTGGATAATTAGATTAACAAAAAATAAATACAGAAAATGGCAAAAGAGATATTATTTGATTCAGAAGCTAGAGATGCTCTCAAAAGAGGGGTCGATGCCCTTTCGAACGCAGTGAAAGTTACGCTTGGTCCGAAAGGACGAAACGTTGTAATTGACAGGAAATTTGGAGCGCCAACTATCACTAAAGACGGAGTAACCGTAGCTAAAGAAGTTGAGTTAAAAGATCCCGTGGAAAATATGGGAGCTCAAATGGTAAAGGAAGTTGCATCCAAAACAGCTGATGTTGCGGGAGATGGAACAACAACGGCTACTGTGCTTGCTCAGGCAATTGTTACAGCAGGATTGAAAAACGTAACTGCGGGGGCTAATCCAATGGATTTAAAGCGTGGCATTGACCAAGCGGTTAAGGTTATTGTTGCTCATCTTGACACGATCAAGCAAGAAGTTGGTGACGATTTCGCTAAAATTGAGCAAGTAGGTACAATTTCAGCAAATAGCGATGCAACCATCGGTAAGTTAATTGCCGAGGCAATGCAGAAAGTTGGTAAAGAAGGCGTAATCACTGTAGAAGAGGCAAAAGGAACTGAAACAACGGTTGATGTTGTGGAAGGAATGCAATTCGATAGAGGTTATTTGAGCCCATACTTTGTAACCAATGCGGATAAAATGGTTACCGAACTTGAGAATCCGTACGTATTAATTCACGACAAGAAGGTTTCTAACATTCAAGATATTGTTCCTGTGCTTGAAAAGGTTGCTCAACAAGGAGCGTCTCTATTAATCATAGCAGAAGACGTGGAAGGAACAGCACTTGCAGGTTTAGTGGTTAACAAACTTCGAGGTGGATTAAAGATTGCTGCAGTTAAAGCACCTGGTTTTGGCGATAGAAGAAAAGCAATGCTCGAGGATATTGCTATACTAACTGGTGCTCAAGTAATCAGCGAGGAGCGCGGATTCAAACTCGATCAAGCCGACATATCCATGCTCGGTAGAGCGGAGAAAATTGATATTGATAAGGATAACACAACTATAATTAATGGTGCCGGAAGTTCTGACGACATCAAGGCTCGTGTGAATCAAATCAAGGCTCAGATTGAATCGACTACTAGCGATTATGATCGTGAGAAACTTCAAGAGCGTCTTGCAAAACTGGGTGGTGGAGTTGCCGTGCTTTACGTTGGTGCTGCGACTGAAGTGGAGATGAAGGAGAAGAAAGATCGTGTAGATGATGCCATGCACGCTACAAGAGCTGCTGTAGAAGAAGGTATTGTACCAGGTGGTGGAGTAGCGTTTATTCGCGCCATTGCAGCCTTAGATGGTCTTAAAGGTGACAATGAAGATCAAACAACAGGAATTGCGATTGTTAGACGATCATTAGAGGAGCCTTTGAGACAAATCGTAGCGAATGCTGGCGGTGAGGGTTCAATCGTTGTTCAGAAAGTGTTGGAAGGAACTGGGGATTTTGGATTTAATGCGGCCACTGGTGTATATGAAAACATGTATGCTGCAGGTGTAATTGACCCAAAAAAGGTGACTCGAGTTTCGCTTGAAAATGCCGCGTCAATTGCTGGATTACTTTTAACTACTGAATGTGTCTTGGCTGACTTACCCGAAGATGACCCAATGCCAGGTGGAATGCCAGGCGGCATGGGCGGCATGGGTGGAATGATGTAAATCAAGCTCACCTCTAGTTATTGGCTAAAAGGTCACGGCTAGAATTCTTCAGAAATGATAAAAGCCCTTCACAACATTGTGAGGGGCTTTTAATTTTCAGCCAATCGAGACTTAATCGAAGTCTATGCTGACAATTCTTCCTTCACAATTTGTGAAATGAGCTTTCCATCTGCTTTTCCTTGCAGCTGGCCCATAATTGGCCCCATTACTTTACCCATGTCTTGAGGGCCAGTGGCTCCAGATGCTGCAATTTTCTCTTTTACCACCTTTCGTATATCCGCTTCACTCATCATTTCAGGCAAATACTCGCTTATTACATCGGCTTGGAATAATTCATCCTCCGCCATATCGGCTCTATTTTGCTCATGATAGATAGTGGCAGCATCCCTACGCTGCTTCACCAATTTCTGCATCGCTTTTTCAACGTCTGCATCACCCACTTCTCCATCGCCAGATGTGTTCAATAACATAACAGCACTTTTAACTGCCCTCAACGCTTCCAATCTCTTTTTATCCTTTGCCAACATCGCTTTTTTGATGTCGTCATTAATCTTTTGTGCAATGCTCATTGTATTGTTTTTGATTCAGCCCCAAATTTAATCCTTATGATTGCTACAAATCGAAAACCATGAAAAAGCTAATTCTCTTAATAATTTTCGCAACAAGTCTTCAAGCATGCGGTCTTCTCTGGGAGTACCGATCAATAAACGAGCTAAATAATATGGCTTGGTTGGCTTCGGATCAACAACATTTCGATTTTAATCTTGAACAAGATGGCGATTATGAAATCATCATTATGATAAGACACTTGCATGGCTTTGCTATAGAAAAGATTCCTGTAGAACTGAAATTGTCTAGTAGTGATACGTTGTATGATCAACATTATGAAATTCCTGTTCGTGACGCTGCTGGTGAATACTTAGGAGAAGGTGGTGGCGATTTATGGGACCTTGATTTTTCAGCCATTCAATCAATTCCTTTAAACAAAGGATCATATCATGCTGAAATATCTCAAATCAGTGAATATGACGAACTTCGGCTAATTATGGAAGTCGGAATAATGGTCAAGAAAGTAGAGTAAATCGTTGGGAATTATCTCCCAACGATTACTCGAACTACATTACTTCCTTTTGCGTGATCAATGCGCATCATGTAAACTCCATCAGCGAGTGTTGACATATTGATTTGCATTTCTTCGGAACTCACCTCACTCCATTCAGAGGGGTTATAAGTCTTCGCAATTTCACCTCTCATTCCCATCACAGTGATTTGGTCAATTTCAAGACTGCTTAACTGTGATCCTCTTATATTCAAATAACCTCTGGTTGGGTTTGGATAGACTTCAAATGAGACTAGCTCCAATATTGGATCCTCAATTCCTACGAAACTGGAATCGCAATCTTCTAATAATACTTTGATCGTATCAGAGTAGCTGCATTCTCCAGCATCGTTGGTCCCTTTCACCCAGAATGAGTAAACACCTGGCATTATTGAACTTCCATCATGTGCCACTGTAGTAAGACCAACATCACCTGTACTCCATGTGAAATTGTCATAGACATTATCCACCGTTAGTAAAACAGAATCTTTGATACAAGCCTCAATATTATCACCCAAATAGAAGGTAGGTTGATCCTCAACGACCACTCGTATAGTATCTGAATCGATACATCCGTTTGTATCTCCCACTGTCACCCAAAGATCAAAATCGACCTCTAATGGTTCCTCACCATCGTTGATGGTAATAGTTTGCGAAGTTGATCCATTGAACCAATTCACACTGTTGTGAATTCCAGCATCAAACGTCATTAGAGATGCATTACAAAGAACAACGTCACCGCCTAGGTCAACATCTGGTCTTTCAATTACTATGAAGCTGAAGGTATCCGTATCCGATCCACATACGTTTGAATAACCGTACCATCCTGTTCCAGCATATGCGGAATCTGGAGCAACTAACAATCCATTGAGGTTGTCAATTATACTTGCCTCACCACCATATACACCTCCATCAGGAGAAGCAAAATCGAGTGCCACCGATGTGCCACCACAAAGCTCAATTGGATTCATGCTAAAGGTCACATCAGCCGTAGGAGTGATATAAATTGAGTCTGTTGCGCTACCAGAACAACCGTTTGCATCGATAAATGCATAGTTAACCCAGTTCCATTCTGTCAATGAATCTGTTGTCAAGGTGTCCGCCAAAACTCCATTTCCGCTAAACATGCCACCCAAAGGTGTTTGACCTGTAAGTGTGATCGCATTAAACTGACATAGACTATCCTCTGGAACATTCAACGTTACTAGAGGTAAAGTATCTTGTGTAATACTTTGTGTGTCACTTGCTACACAACCATTAGTATCAGTGATAATGACTGTATATGTACCTGCAGGTATTCCAGTAATAGTATCTAAAGTATCGTTTGAAGCAGTCCACAAGTAAGTATACCCTGGAGTTCCACCACTTGCGATTGCAATTGCCGTTCCTGATGAATCATTCGCACATAAACTAGAATCAATAAACGAAATATTAGCCAGCAATTGAGTCGGTTCGCTTAAGGTCGTATCCCAAGTTAACTCGCAACCGTTTGTGTCTGTAACTGTCAACTCATAAAGACCACCGCTCAAGGAACTAATGGTTCCAGTTGTAGCAGAGTTTGACCAAGAGTATGAGTATCCAGGTGTGCCACCAGAGATGGAGGAAATAATTGTTCCATCATTGGCACCAAAACAGGTAACATCAAATGCGATGAACGATCCAACTAGTTGTGTTGGGTCTACTAATGTGGCACTATCAATTGCCGTACATCCGTTAGCGTCTGTTGACGTAACTATATAAGTTCCACCAACCAAATTCGAAATAGTAGAACCCGTGGATGAATTACTCCAAGCATAGGTAAATGTTGAAACCATTCCACTCGCTGTTGCTGTCAACTGACCGTTTGCAGCTCCATAACAAAGTAGATTTGAATCAATATTCACATCCACAACTGACAAAGTATCAAGTATGGTCACCATGCTCATTGTGGAGTCAACATTTCCATTAACGTCAACCGCATAAAACCATACTGTATTCATACCAATGTCGCCACAAGTAAATATTGATTGACTCAACCAAACACTATCAATTCCACAAGCGTCAGCACTGCCGCTGTCAAGCATAGATGCAGTTACAGTGAATTGTCCATTCGTATTTAAATAACCCATTGTATCAACAGATGCAACAGCTGGAGCTATGGTATCCCAGACGTTGAACAAAACATTAGCAGTTGAAATATTTCCATAGAAATCCATTGCAGTGACCAACACCGTTGTGGATGGTACATCTCCACACCAAAGGGTATCTTGACTTAAAGTAATAGAGGCAATTCCGCAGTTATCTGCAGATGCACTGTCCACCATGGAAGAATCGATTTCAACGAATCCGCCTGCAGATAAATACACATCCACTGAAACATATGTGTTTAACTCAACAGGCAGTGAATCAACCACGGTAACTATGGCTCCTGCAGAATCCATATTACCGCTAGCATCAATTACATAGAGTGTAACTGCATTTCCACCAAGGCTATCGCATTCGAAAATGGTATCGCTTAGGTACATGGTATCAATGGAACAATTGTCGAAAGACCCGTCATCAATCATTGCAGCGCTTATGACTGCTTGACCAAATGAATTAAGTGATACGGTAATGTTTTGCGTTGCCACTGTTGGCGCAATCGTATCAACTATAGTAATTGAAACGTTTGCGTTACTCACATTTCCATTGACATCAATTGCCGTGAATGTGATAGTCTGAGACCCCGTGTCAGCGCAATTGAAAATAGAGTCACTTATGGATAAGGATGCAATACTGCAATTATCGCTTGTACCGGTATTTACATCATTAATCGAAATCGAAGCTTGTCCTGAAGCATTCAGATATAAAGTGAATGATCCGTTATAACTCAGCGTAGGTGCAATTGAATCGACAACCGTAACAATTGCACTTGCCGAATTTACGTTTCCGTTGATATCAATCACAGTAAGACTTACAGTGTTAGCTCCTGTATCACTACAATCAAAATCATTCATATCCAGATACATACTATCAATGGCGCAATTGTCAAAACTTCCATTATTAACCATTCCTGTATCTATACTCACATCGCCTGCAGCGTCTAAATAAACTGTTATGTTTTGAGATATTACTGTCGGCACTATGGTATCATTCACGTCAATTTCAATTGAATCAACCGCAGTACAACCATTCGCATCTGTAACGGTAACAACATGCCAACCAGATGAAAGGTTGTTTGCTGTTGTTGTTGTAGCTCCATTGGTCCAATTATAGGTATACCCAGCAGTGCCCCCCGTTGCTACGACAGATGCAACACCCGTTGATGCTGAAGAACATGATGTATTGCTGTCAACCGCTGCAGTCGCAAATAATGCTGTAGGTTCTGTAATTATTATTGATGTTGAATCGGTACAACCATTGGCATCTGTTACAGTGACTGAATACGTTCCAGCTAAAACTCCTGAAATCGATGCTGTTGTTGCAGAGTTACTCCATGCATACGTATATGCTGTGGTGCCTCCAGTTGCGCTCGCGGTGGCTGCTCCATCAGATGCTCCATTACAACTCACATTAGAGTCTAATGCGGTTGCCGCAATTAGACTTGTAGGTTGTATTATTATCACTGAAGTACTATCTGTACATCCATTAGCATCCGTGACGGTAACTGAATAAGTTCCTGCTGCTATTCCTGTGATTGAGGCAGTTGTTGCTGAATTACTCCAAGCATAAGTATAAGATCCTGTTCCACCTGTGGCACTTGCCGTTGCTCCTCCATCTGTGCTTCCATTACAACTTACGTTGCTGTCTACAACCGTTGTTGCAACTACCGATGCAGGCGCTGTTATTGTCACTGAGCTTGAATCTGTGCAGCCATTGGCGTCTGTAATTGTAACAGAATATGTTCCAGCGGCAACACCAGTTATAGATGCCGTAGTTGCTGAATTACTCCATGAATAAGTATAAGATCCTGTCCCACCTGTGGCACTTGCCGTTGCTCCTCCATCTGTACTTCCATTACAACTTGTGTTACTATCTACGACCGATGCAGCAACAACTGCTGTCGGTTCTGCAATTGTTACTGAAGTTGAATCGGTACAACCGTTGGCATCGGTTACCGTAACTGAATATGTACCTGCTGCAACTCCTGTAATTGAAGCAGTAGTTGCTGAATTACTCCAGCTATAAGTATATCCTGCAGTGCCACCATTGGCAGATGCAGTTGCTCCTCCATCCGACCCAGAATTACAACTCACATTGCTATCCAACACTGCTGCAGCAATAACTCCTGTGGGAGCTATAATAGTAACCGAAGCCGAATCAGTACAGCCATTGGCGTCAGTGATAGTTACTGAATAAGTTCCTGCTACTACCCCTGTAATAGAAGCAGTTGTTGCAGAGTTACTCCATGCATACGTATATGCTGTGGTGCCTCCAGTTGCGCTCGCGGTGGCTGCTCCATCAGATGCTCCATTACAACTCACATTAGAGTCTAATGCGGTTGCCGCAATTAGACTTGTAGGTTGTATTATTATCACTGAAGTACTATCTGTACATCCATTAGCATCCGTGACGGTAACTGAATAAGTTCCTGCTGCTATTCCTGTGATTGAGGCAGTTGTTGCTGAATTGCTCCAAGCATAAGTATATGTTCCTGTTCCACCTGTAGCACTTGCTGTTGCTCCTCCATCTGAACTGCCATTACAACTAACATTGCTATCCACCGCAGTAGAAGCAACTATTGAATTTGGTTCTGTGATCATTACCGAGCTTGAATCTGTACAGCCATTGGCGTCAGTAATTGTAACAGAATATGTTCCAGCGGCCACACCAGTTATAGATGCCGTAGTTGCTGAATTACTCCATGAATAAGTATAAGATCCTGTCCCACCTGTGGCACTTGCCGTTGCTCCTCCATCTGTACTTCCATTACAACTTGTGTTACTATCTACTACTGTACTTGCAACGATTGAGGTTGGCTCTGATATAAGCACTGATGCAGAGTCCGTACATCCGTTAGCATCAGTAGCGGTTACTGAATACGTGCCCGCTAATAATCCTGTTATGGTGGCGCCTGTCCCACTGTTGCTCCATGCATAGGTGATACTGCCTGTTCCGCCCGATCCTGTCGCTGTCGCTGATCCGTCTGACACTCCATTACAACTTGCATTCGTTCCTGCAATAGAAACGGATACGGCCGTTGCTGGTTCTGTGATCGTTACCGTCTCAGTATCCGTACAACTGTTGGCATCTGTCACTGTTACTGTATAGGTTCCAGCTGCTAATCCTGTTACACTTGCGCTTGTTCCTCCAGTACTCCATGAGTAGCTATAGGCAGTTGTTCCTCCAGATGCACTGGCCGTTGCGCCTCCATCTGATCCGCCATTACAACTTACGTTGTCATCAACCGAGGTTGAGGCTACGAGCGCACTTGGCTCAGTGATCGTTACTGTTTCTGTATCCGTACAGCCGTTGCCATCTGTGGCCGTTACTGTATAGGTCCCTGCCGTTAAAGTGGTTGCTGTTGCACTTGTTGCTCCTGTGCTCCATGCATAGCTAAATGATCCTGATCCACCACTTGCACTTGCCGTGGCTGATCCATCATTGCCGCCATTACAGCTCACGTTCGATCCACTGATCGAAGCTGTAACTGCTGTCGGAGCAGTAATCGTTACTGACTCTGTTTCTGTACAGCCATTTGCATCTGTTGCAGTTACTGTGTAAGTGCCGGCTGCTAGTCCAGTTACGGTAGCGCCTGTTCCACTGTTGCTCCATGCATAAGTGATTGTTCCTGTTCCGCCTGAACCTGTGGCTGTTGCTGTTCCGTCTGTTGCTCCATTACATGTGGCATTGGTAGAGGCTATCGTTACCGATACTGCTGTTGGTTCTGTGATTGTCACTGACTCTGTATCAGTACAACCATTTGCATCTGTGGCAGTTACTGTATACGTTCCAGCTGCTAATCCTGTCACGGTGGCCCCTGTTCCACTGTTGCTCCATGCATAGGTGATACTTCCTGTTCCGCCCGATCCTGTCGCTGTCGCTGATCCGTCTGACACTCCATTACAACTTGCATTCGTTCCTGCAATAGAAACGGATACGGCCGTTGCTGGTTCTGTGATCGTTACCGTCTCAGTATCCGTACAACTGTTGGCATCTGTCACTGTTACTGTATAGGTTCCAGCTGCTAATCCTGTTACACTTGCGCTTGTTCCTCCAGTACTCCATGAGTAGCTATAGGCAGTTGTTCCTCCAGATGCACTTGCCGTTGCGCCTCCATCTGATCCGCCATTACAACTTACGTTGTCATCAACCGAGGTTGAGGCTACGAGCGCACTTGGCTCAGTGATCGTTACTGTTTCTGTATCCGTACAGCCGTTGCCATCTGTAGCAGTTACTGTATAGGTCCCTGCCGTTAAAGTGGTTGCTGTTGCACTTGTTGCTCCTGTGCTCCATGCATAGCTAAATGATCCTGATCCACCACTTGCACTTGCCGTGGCTGATCCATCATTGCCGCCATTACAGCTCACGTTCGATCCACTGATCGAAGCTGTAACTGCTGTCGGAGCAGTAATCGTTACTGACTCTGTTTCTGTACAGCCATTTGCATCTGTTGCAGTTACTGTGTAAGTGCCGGCTGCTAGTCCAGTTACGGTAGCGCCTGTTCCACTGTTGCTCCATGCATAAGTGATTGTTCCTGTTCCGCCTGAACCTGTGGCTGTTGCTGTTCCGTCTGTTGCTCCATTACATGTGGCATTGGTAGAGGCTATCGTTACCGATACTGCTGTTGGTTCTGTGATTGTCACTGACTCTGTATCAGTACAACCATTTGCATCTGTGGCAGTTACTGTATACGTTCCAGCTGCTAATCCTGTCACGGTGACCCCTGTTCCACTGTTGCTCCATGCATAGGTGATACTTCCTGTTCCGCCCGATCCTGTCGCTGTCGCTGATCCGTCTGACACTCCATTACAACTCGCATTCGTTCCTGCAATAGAAACGGATACGGCCGTTGCTGGTTGTGTAATCGTAACCGTCTCTGTATCGGTACAGCCGTTCGCATCGGTAACGGTTACTGTATAGGTTCCAGCTGCTAATCCTGTTACACTTGCGCTTGTTCCTCCCGTACTCCATGAGTAGCTATAGGCAGTTGTTCCTCCAGATGCACTGGCCGTTGCGCCTCCATCTGATCCGCCATTACAACTTACGTTGTCATCAACCGAGGTTGAGGCTACGAGCGCACTTGGCTCAGTGATCGTTACTGTTTCTGTATCCGTACAGCCGTTGCCGTCTGTGGCCGTTACTGTATAGGTCCCTGCCGTTAAACTCGTGGCTGTGGCACTGGTTGCTCCGGTGCTCCATGCATAGCTAAATGATCCTGATCCACCACTTGCACTTGCCGTGGCTGATCCATCATTGCCGCCATTACAACTCACGTTCGATCCGCTGATCGAAGCTGTAACTGCTGTCGGAGCGGTAATCGTTACTGACTCGGTTTCTGTACAGCCATTTGCATCTGTTGCGGTTACTGTGTAAGTGCCGGCTGCTAGTCCTGTTACGGTAGCGCCTGTTCCACTGTTGCTCCATGCATAAGTGATTGTTCCTGTTCCGCCTGAACCTGTGGCTGTTGCTGTTCCGTCTGTTGCTCCATTACATGTGGCATTGGTAGAGGCTATCGTTACCGATACTGCTGTTGGTTCTGTGATTGTCACTGACTCTGTATCAGTACAACCATTTGCATCTGTGGCAGTTACTGTATACGTTCCAGCTGCTAATCCTGTTACGGTGGCGCCTGTTCCACTGTTGCTCCATGCATAGGTGATACTTCCTGTTCCGCCCGATCCTGTCGCTGTCGCTGATCCGTCTGACACTCCATTACAACTTGCATTCGTTCCTGCAATAGAAACGGATACGGCCGTTGCTGGTTGTGTAATCGTAACCGTCTCTGTATCGGTACAGCCGTTCGCATCGGTAACGGTTACTGTATAGGTTCCAGCTGCTAATCCTGTTACACTTGCGCTTGTTCCTCCCGTACTCCATGAGTAGCTATAGGCAGTTGTTCCTCCAGATGCACTGGCCGTTGCGCCTCCATCTGATCCGCCATTACAACTTACGTTGTCATCAACCGAGGTTGAGGCTACGAGCGCACTTGGCTCAGTGATCGTTACTGTTTCTGTATCCGTACAGCCGTTGCCATCTGTAGCAGTTACTGTATAGGTCCCTGCTGCTAGAGAAGATGTAGTAGCTGTGGTAGCTCCCGTTGACCAAACAAAAGTTTTTGTTCCTGTACCTCCTGTGGCACTGGCCGTAGCTGATCCATCACTACCTCCATTACAGCTTACGTTCGATCCACTGATCGAAGCAACTACTGACGTTGGCTCTGATACCGTGGCTGTGGCCGTCTCCGTACAACCATTTGCATCGGTCACTGTAACTGTATAATTTCCAGCAGTAAGACCTGTGACTATGGTCGATGTGCTTCCCGTATTCCAGGCATAAGTATATGCCGTTGTTCCTCCTGAAGCGAAAGCGCTAACTATTCCGTCATTGCCTCCATTACAAGATGCAGCGCTCGCTGTTGCTGATGCACTTAAAGCACTAGGCTCTGTTATCGTTACACTTTCTGTATCCGTACAACCATTGTTATCGGTTACAGTAACCGTAAATGTTCCAGCGGTGAGGCCAGTGGCAGTCGCCACAGAAGCCCCGGTACTCCAAGAGTAGGAATAAGGTGAAGCGGTGCCAGATCCTGCGGCCGTGGCTGATCCATTGCTCCCGCCATTGCAACTTACATTAGTGGATGTTATTGTAATCGTTGGAGAATCATTGACCGTAATAGATTCCGTATCTGTATAAGTTCCGCATGCATTTGTATATGAATATGTCATCGTAAACGTACCTACACCCGAAACTGATGGGTCAAATATGTTCGATGAGACACCTGTTCCACTGAAAGACCCACCTGTTGGGCTTCCATATGGTGAGAGTCCAAGTGTATCATCCGCTTCACATAAATCTGGAAGTGTTGCGATGGATGGGGAAGGAACAGGATCAACCGTGATTGTTGAGGTATCTGATGCGGTACAGCCACTTGAGGTAACGGTATAGACAATACTGTGAGTACCTGCACCGGCAAACGCTGGATAGTAAAATGACCCAAAAACACCTAATCCAGAATAAGTGCCGCCCGATGGTGAACCACCTGTTAATGCAAATCCTGAAGCGGTGACACACTTGTCGGCAAACGACCCGAGCGTAACGTTTGGAGAAGCATTTACTGTAGCTACAATGGAATCAGGAGAAACACATCCATTGGAAGATGTATAGTAAATGGTATGCGTTCCCGCACCTGCATTACTTGGACTGAAAGAAGTACCTGAAACTCCCGTTCCCGAGTGAGTACCTCCCGTAGGAAATCCGTATGAAGAAGTATTTAATGAAATCGCAGCATCGTCCTCACAAGCCGAGATCGTAGTGGTGAAAATAGCAGGAGACTGTTGTACGGTAATCGTTTTTGACACGCTATCTGCACAACCATTGGCATCCGTGTATGTATATGTAATGATATTATTTCCTGTTGCTGCTGCTCCAGGATCAAATGTTGTCCCCCCGGTTACCCCTGTTCCAGAATAGACACCTCCTGTCGGATTACCTCCCGTTAATGTGAATGGATCATCACCATCACAGACGCTAGAGAAATTTGAATGGGTTACATTAGGAAGTGCATTTACCGTAACCGTAATTGCATCGCTCGTGTCAAGGCAACCAATACTGTCAATGACCACGGAATAACTACCCGCAGTTCCCGTAGTATATGTTTCATTTACTTCACCGGATATGACTGCACCATTATACAACCATTGGTAATCATACAATGAACTAGTATCCGCCTGAAGAGTTAAAGTTTCTCCAGCGCATACCGAATCACCGCCCAAGGAATAGGCGTTTGCAATTAAGTCTTCACAATTTGCTATGCGAGTTAAGTAGCCATCGTATGATGTACTACTGAGCGATGTATTACTGAAAACAACAGTACCAAAATAAGATCCTGTCGCCACAACCATATCCTCAGTTGAAGCATCTAGCGCTACTGAGTATTCGGTGCTGCTCGAAGAAGTTGGTCTGATCAGAAAATCTGTGGTAGTATTGATATAATCGTACTTGAAATAATAAGGCGTATATGAGGATCCTGTTGGATTCGTTACGGTTACACCTCCCAATGCCAAGTTAATATTCGTATTCATCAAACCACACATATACAGATTACCATCTGCATCCGTTTCAATTTCATTGTCATAGCATACCCCGGAACCTACCATACCAGATTGTGCACTTCCAGAAGTATTATATCTTATCCAATATGGACCTGAAGACGTAAGTGATATGGAGCCAAAAGATGAGTTTCCAGAGTAGTTATATCCCGAAATAAAGATTCGATTACTTCCGTCAATACTGAGACCCGTGCCATACTCCCATGATGTACCGCCTCCTCGCACAGCCCATGTGGCAGCACCGGTATTCGGATTGAACTTAGCTAAATAAGCATCATACGCACCATTCGATAGGAGCGTAGTCGTTCCGATTTTGAAAGTATCTGTATTCAAAAAAGTACCTATGCAGTAAGGATTGCCACTACCGTCCACATCAACACCACCAGCATAAGACCAATACCAACTGCTATTTATATAATGATCCCCCTCAATATTTGTTTTCCATTGAAAATTTCCTGCGCTATCGTATTTAACAATGGCATTATTCCAATAAGTTGAGTTTGCAGTTGAGCTCAATGCACTGCTACCTGCGGTGAATGAACCAACATAGCCTAGTTGTACATAAACGTCTCCATCATCATCCACAGCCATACCTACCGGTCTGGTAATGCCGCTTCCGGTCATTGTTTTTATCCACTTGAAATTCCCATTGGTATCCACTTTAACTAGGAAAGCATCGTAATCACTTGTCGTTCCCGTCACTGTCGTGTCACCCACGGAAAATGTTCCATAAAACCATCCTGACACATAAACACCATCGTGGGCATCACGATCTACTTCAAAAGCTCCATCATAGGAAGAACCTCCGAGTCGAAGCGCCCATTGTTCATCTCCGTTAACATCGTACTTAGCCAACCAACCATCATAGGAAACACCACTGATAGTGATATTTCCAAATGTGGAATTGCCAATGGACCAGCCACAACTATAATTCGCTCCATTGTCATCTACCACAACATCCTGCGGTATTTGATAGCTGGTACCGGTTATATTCTCCGCCCAAACAAAAGATTGTGCTAAAGAGGTTTGAATAGTGAGAGAAAGTATTATCGAAATAGCAAGTATCAGTTTCTTCATAGGACTTTGGATTATCAAAACACAAACAGGGTTATTTGTTATTGTGAGAACTTACGAAGTTATGAACAAAAACGTTGGGTATAACGATAAAAAAAGCCCCTTCAAATGAAGAGGCTTTGACTTTTTTGATTGCTGCGCCTAGTCTACATTGTCATGCAGAAACGGATTGTTTGGACGAAGTCGAGTTTTCTTCTCACCGTCTTCATTTTCCTCTTCACTTAAAGTAAAGCGACTCGCATTGTTCTCTGCAGAGCTTGGTACATCGTCCAAGTTGATTTGCTTTCGTTTGAACGCTGGTTCATTTTCGAGGTCACTCATGCCCGAGGGAGTTCGAAGCTTCATGCTCAAATCTCTCAACCTACTTAATCGATCACTCGCTCTTTTGCTCTGTTCATCGCGGTCCGTATCGCTTTGATAGTTCTGAGAACTTGTAGGTTCTGGAGTAGTTGTTTTGAATGTAGGCTTCTCGCTAATGATTGGTTTTGGATCTTCGGAAGCTGATTGATTTGAGCGAATAAATGGCTCCCATTCCTTCGGCTCCTCCTTCTCAACCTCATTCTTCTCAGATTCTGAAGAATCTGGAATCACATCCTCCATATTTTCTTCTTTGACGTCACCTTGCAAGGAAAATCTTGGGCTTGAGCTGGTAAGTGGCGATTCGTCCTCAGAGTGCATATCACTGAATTCTTCATCCTCCATTTCATTTTTATGGCTCCCCGACAACATGAAAGGTTCGGAGTTATCAACACCTTCCTCCACATCATCCAACTCTAGATCGTCTTGCTGAGATGCTCTAGTTTCATCCACATCCTCTTCTAAATGATGGCGAGTTATTTCAAATTCAATATTCGCTTGTTGAGGTTCGGGAGCTTTGGTTTCAACCTCGGAAATGGTTGATTCCTCTTGCTTTCTGAGAAATGGCTCGTCCTTCTGGGACTCTTCTTTAACTTCAGGAGCTACCATTAGCTTGGCGGGCTCTTCTAAATTCATTCTTCGAGCCTCCACATGCTTTTCCAAGTTTACACCCGTGTTAGGATTCTGATTAAACCCTGTTGCGATCAATGTCACAGAAAGTGCATCTCCTAGGGATTCGTCCATACCATACCCCCAAATCACATCAGCACTAGCACCTGCTTCTTCCTGAATGAAATCTGTAATGTCACTGATTTCATCCATCAATACTTCTCTAGACCCGAAAGTGATATTTAGCAAGACGTATCGAGCTCCTTTGATGTTGTTATCGTTTAACAGTGGACTGGCTAATGCTTTTTCAGCAGCTTTCAGCGCTCTATCATCCCCATCGGCTTGTGCCGACCCCATGATCGCCACGCCAGATTCACTCATCACTGTGCGCACATCTTCGAAATCTACGTTGATATAACCGGTTCGTGTAATGATTTCAGCAATTCCCTTGGCCGCTGTTGAAAGCACATCATCAGCCATCGCAAATGCTTTCGCAATTGGCAGATTACCGCACATTTCACGCAACTTTTCATTATTGATGATCAATAAAGTATCCACGTTTTCGCGGATTTCTTTGATTCCTTGCTCGGCTTGCTCTCGTCTTTTTCTTCCTTCGAAAAAGAATGGCATAGTGACGATACCAACGGTAAGCACACCCATCTCTCTTGCTGCCTTGGCAATGACCGGAGCTGCACCCGTACCAGTGCCACCGCCCATTCCTGCCGTGATAAAGACCATTTTAGTACTCTTCGAAAGCACATCCTTGATCTCATCAATATTTTCAATGGCGGCATTCTTACCCACCTCGGCTATTGAACCTGCTCCTCGACCTTCAGTGAGTGTAGAACCTAGTTGAACTTTTAATGGTACTGGACTAATATCCAAGGCTTGCTGATCTGTATTACATACCAAGAAATCAACTCCTTTGATTCCTAGTTCAAACATGTGATTCACGGCATTGCTACCACCACCACCAACACCAAGTACTTTAATGATGTTTGAATTCTCCTTTGGTAAATCGAATTTCATAATCTTCGTTTTTATCGTTTTGGCTGAACAATCAACTGAAGGTTCATCCTAGTTTCATTTTTATATCTGATCGTCTTCTTCAAACCATTCTTTGCCCTTGCTCAGAATTTTATCGAAAAGGCCATTTTTCTTTTTCACAGGTCTATTCACTCCAACCGAAGTGCTTCTACATTGCTGTCTTTCAGCATATTCAAAGCCTTTAAGCACAAGTCCAACACCCGTGGCATACATTGGACTCGCCACCTTATCGTTACCACTTGCAAGATGCTCAGTAGGGTATCCAATTCGAGTATCCATTCCCGTCAGGTATTCGAATAATTGAGAGATGTGTTTCAATTGCGAACCGCCACCAGTGATGACAATTCCAGCGATCAACTTTCTCTCAAAGCCAGAGTTTCGAATTTCGAAATAAACCTGCTCGATGATCTCCTCCATTCTTGCCTGAATGATATGCGCCAAATTCTTAACACTAATTTCCTTTGGATCTCGTCCATTTAATCCAGGAATAACCACAATATCATTCGCTTGATTTTCACTTGCTAGGGCGGACCCAAACTTCACTTTTAAAAGCTCTGCTTGTTTGCGAATGATCGTGCAACCTTCCTTGATGTCATCTGTGATGATATTACCACCAAATGGAATGACTGCGGTATGTCGAATGATTCCATCTTGGAAGATGGCAACATCTGTAGTACCTCCACCAATATCGACCAATGCTACACCAGCTTCTTTCTCCTCAGCACTCAATACCGCATCTGAAGAAGCTAAAGGCTCCAAAGTCAAATCAGCCACTTCCAAATCGGCCTTTCTCACGCACTTGTATATGTTTTGTACGGCAGTGACCAGACCTGTGATGATATGGAAGTTCGCTTCTAATCGAATACCACTCATTCCTATCGGGTCCTTTATTCCGCTCTCGTTGTCCACAATAAAGTCTTGTGGCAATACATGAATGATTGATTCTCCGGGAGGAAGCACCAGCTTGTGCATATCTTGAATAAGCGCATCCACATCCTTCTGCGAAATTTCATCTTCGAGATTATCCAATGTGATCACACCTCGATGTTGCAAACTTTTAATGTGCTGGCCAGCAATACCCACATTGACCACGGCAATTTCTTGACCAGAATTCAGCTTCGCTTGCTCAACGGCCATACGAATGGCTTGAACGGCAGGGGTAATATGCGAGACTACGCCACGCCTAACTCCGACCGATTCGGCTTTACCCATTCCAAGCAATTCAAGCTTGCCATATTCATTTTTCTTTCCGACAAGGCAGGCAATTTTAGTTGTCCCTATGTCTAAACCAACGATGATTTGTTCGTTTGACTCCATAGCTTAGCTTTTGCTGCAAACCACTTGGTTCGCATACTTCAGGTTAATTGTTTTGTATTCATTCCAACCTGTTTTGTCCAATCCCTTGGTGTAAAACAGGCGTAGTTTATTCAGTTTTTTATCAATGTACTTCGCATCTCCGACCAACACAATATGATCTCCAACTCGCGGGATCATTTCGATCTCGTGTTGCGCATTCACATAAAATTGATTGAACTGCGCTTTCCAAAACTTATCTTTTCGACATTCCGATACGATAAGATATAATTCGCGTATGGTTTCAATGTCTGGATGTTGAGCGCTATCCGCGATTTCAGTCACATCCTTTCCAATTATGGATTTCAAATTAATCGATAAGTAGCCGTTAGACACGGGAGTCCTAGCCGTATAGGAATAGCTCAACGGCATGAATTTCCCTTCAGAATCGAGATATACACTCTGCCCATTTTGGCTATAAATCCTGAGGATGGGCTGCCGAACATTGACATCCACGTTCAATACTCCATTCAACTGCTCGTATACCTCAGCGCTATGAATAAATGCATTGTTTTCCAGCACGTGTTCAATCCTTGATGGATCCAAATTGATCATAGCCGTCGAATCAATCAGGTAACCTAAATCGCTCACTACCTCTTTAACCTCGTTTTCATCTATGAAAAAATTTCCTTCACCGAAATCGATATGGACCTTTACGTCAGCAAGCAAAGCACGATTCGAAGACGCCACTGAAGCACCCAAAAGCACAAACAACAGAACGATGCCTGCACTCCAACTTGCGATATGTAAAACTTTACTCCACATGGTTTATCCAGTCTTCAAGGGTTTTTGCAAGAGGTAAAACACAACGATCTACATCGCCTGCACCCAGAACCAATACAGTTTCTGGCGATAGCGATAATACAGCTTTGCCTAGGTGAGTTTTTTCAACCAGCAGCTTAGTTTTCAACGAAAGCTTTTTCAAAAGATTATTACTTGACACACCTTCAATGGGCTCTTCGCGAGCAGGGTATATGGGCAATAGGATGACTTCATCCGCGCCATTTAAGCTTGTAACAAAATCATCTTCAAGATCACGTGTTCGTGAGAATAAATGAGGTTGAAAAACCACAGTTATTTTAGTGTCAGGATATAGTTCACGTGCTGCAGAAATGGCTGCTTTAATTTCTATAGGATGATGTGCATAATCATCCACAAGGCGCACTCCACCTGAATCTAAGACTCTTTCGAAACGTCTTTGAACTCCTTTGAATGAGCTTATAGCTTTTGCAATAGCCACCGAATCTAAAGCGAGTTGGTGGGCGACTGAAATTGCGGCAAGAGCATTCTCCACATTGTGTCTTCCTGGCAATTGCGAATCGAATCTTCCAATGGAATCGCCCTTAAAAAAGACCTCAAAATAGAACCTCCCATTTTCAACATTAATGTGCTTAGCCAGGTAATCAGCATTTTCTACTTCGACCCCATATGTCTTCGCTTGGGGGAATTCTTCTTTCAGCCGATAATGAACAATCAAATGATTGGCCGAAGCACCGAATGTCTTATAATCCTCTTTCATTTGGTCAAACGTTCCATAAACATCCAAATGATCTGGATCGAGGCTAGTAACCACCGCAATCTCTGGCTTTAAGCGAAGAAAAGACTTATCATACTCGTCTGCCTCAACTACAATGAACTCAGAATTCGCAGTTGCTACAAGGTTAGAATGATAGTTCGTCATAACACCTCCTACGAAACCAGAGGATTTACCGTGGACTTCGTGCATTACATGTGTTAGGAAGGCAGAGGTTGTTGTTTTGCCATGAGTTCCGCTTATCGCCAAGGTTTTACCTTGCTCCGTAATCCATTGAAGCACCTGAGACCTCTTAAACCATTCTTTACCTAAGTCTCTTACTCGATGAAATGATGGATGTGATTTTGGAATTGCCGGAGTGTAAACAAATAAGTCAGAATCCTTTGTCAAATGCATTTCAGAATCATCAAAATGCACAGAAATGCCTTCTCGACACAATTCATCTGTCAATGGACTTGAGGTCTTATCGTAACCCGAAACATGCGCTCCTTGCTTTTTGAAATATCTTGCAAGTGCACTCATACCAATACCTCCGATTCCTAAAAAATATGCGCTTTTGACTTCTGCTATATTCATTTGACCAACTTCATTACTTGCTTCGCAATATCTACCGCAGCATTTGTCTTACCATGCTTCACGATGTTTTCACTCAACCTTGCTTTGAGCGCATCATCATTCATCAATCGCAATACTTCAGGTATCAGTTTGGATTTCACATCACTGTCAGAAACATGGATAGCTGCATCTGTCTTCACCAATGCCATTGCATTCTTCGTTTGATGGTCTTCTGCGGCAAACGGGAAGGGAACCAGGATGGTCGGTTTTCCCACAATGGATAATTCACTGACTGCAATAGCCCCAGCGCGACTCACCACAAAATCAGCAGCCGCATAAGCCAAATCCATCTCATATATAAACTCTTGGATGTTTAAGGAAGTATTGGGAAATTGATCCTTGATTCGAGCACTTTCTTCTTTGAAAAGCATTCCAGTTTGCCAAAGTACTTGGACATCTGCCTCTAGCAGACTAACCAACTGGTCCGCCATCGCTCGATTAATGGACCTTGCACCAAGGCTCCCACCTACTATAAGTAGAACCGGCTTATCACCTACAAACCCAAATTTGTCGAGGGCTGCTTCGCGCTTACCTTCAATTTGAACCATTTCTTTTCTTACAGGATTTCCAGTGACAACTATTCGATCTTTTGGAAAGAATTTTTCCATTCCGTCATACGCCACACAAGCTTTACTTACGGAACTTGCCACCCAACGATTGGTAATGCCTGCAAATGAATTTTGTTCTTGTATCAATGATGGAACACCCATCCAGGTGGCCATTCTTAGCACTGGACCGCTAGCAAAACCACCCACTCCAACGACAACATCTGGTTTGAAGGATTGAATGATCGACCGTGCTTTGAGTAAACTTCCAATCAACTTAAAAGGAAAAGCCAGGTTTGATGCACTCAATTTCCGCTGAATTCCAGTTATATTCAAACCAATAATATCAAATCCTGCAGCCGGAACTTTTTCCATTTCCATTTTGCCTTGGGCTCCCACGAATAAAAACTCAGTATCTGGGCGCAACTCCTTAATTGTATTGGCTATTGCAATCGCTGGAAAAATATGGCCTCCAGTACCTCCCCCGCTGATTAGTATTTTAAGAGACATGGGCCATAGGACGATTTGGTATTCTCTTTTCTTTTGACTCTGACCCTGCACTTACGCTCAGTATAATACCAACAGCCAGGCAAGTGAACCAAATGGATGTACCACCCATAGAGACCATGGGCAGTGTTTGTCCAGTAACAGGAAATAGGTTTACCGCAACCCCCATGTTTATCATGGCCTGAAAAACTAAACTAAAACTGATACCGATCGCCAGCAGCGACCCGAATGCCCGAGGACAGGCAGCCGCAATTTTTATGGACCGAAACAGTAAAACCAAGTAGAGCAACAGCATAAATACCCCGCCCACTATTCCATACTCTTCCAACACGATGGAATAGATGAAATCTGAATACGGGTGTGGCAAAAAGTTTCGTTGAACACTCTTTCCTGGCCCTAAACGTGCGATGCCTCCTTTTGCAATTGCAATTTTTGATTGAGTGACCTGATAGCTTTGATTGATGGTGGCATCGGAAGGAGATACAAAAGCATCCACCCTGCTGATCCAAGTGTCTAATCGAGGCATGGAACCCGGCAGGGCTTTACCTACTCCATAGACCATTCCTCCTGCGACAACTCCAGCTGCCAATAACAAACCAATATGTTTAAGGCTCACTCGCCCAATAAACATTAGCATGATGCAATTGACAAAAAGCATAAGGGCCGTGCTCAAATCAGCTCTAAGGATGAGGCCGCAGATCACAGCAATCGGCAGCAATAACGGTAGGAAGCCTTGCTTGAAATCTTTAATTACATCCTGCTTTAGAGCAATGAATCTGGCCACATACATAATGAGCGCCAGCTTGGCTAAATCGGAAGGTTGGAAGGTTTGATTGATGATGGGTATCGTCAACCATCGATCGGCATTATTCAAATTGGTACCACCTGTGAACTTAAACAACGTCAATAGCAGCAGCGGCACACTGGCATAAAGCGCAAGCTGAGCGATTTTCGAATAGTACGTGTACTTCACGTTGTGTGCGAGATACATTAATCCCAACCCACACACTAAAATGAAGCCGTGTCTAAACAAGTAGTACAATGTATTGCCATCGTGATAGCGATTGGCTAATGTTACAATGCTGCTGTACACCAATAGTAAACTCAGTACTGATAACATCAGCATAATCAACCATATTGCACGGTCGCCTTTTATGTATTTGAGCAATCCTTCCACTTATAGCTGCGCCTCTCTTACGGCTTTTTCTAAACTGTTGTCCTGCTTCCTTATAATGCTTGAAAGTGTCATAATCTGAACAGGCAGGCGAATACAACACCGTATCTCCCGAATTGGAAACGAGCATTGCGTGCGCTACTGCTTCATTCAAAGTATCGACTGTTCCGATCAATTCAACCCGATTTTCAAAGCATTTCTTTAACTGCTCTTTTGCAGTGCCAACTATTATTAACGCCTTTAATTTCCGAGTATCTATCTCATCAAATAATTGATAATCATCCTCGTATTGACAAGAGCTTGCAATCCATATAATCGGTTCTTCCAAGCAATCCATAGAATACCAAGTTGAGTTAATATCTGTCGCCTTAGCATCATTGATGTATTGAACACCATTGACCCTGTCCACAAATTCCAGGCGATGTTCTATGTCAGCCATTCGCTTCAGGTTTTCCTGACGCGCCTTAACTAACTTGTCCTCAAGTGTCTTATGAATGTTTTTAATATTCGGCTCCATGGAAGAGAATTAAAGGTTTCTTACAGCTTCCTTGAATTGACGACCGCGGTCCTCATAGTCTTCAAACAAATCAAAACTTGCACAAGCTGGACTTAGTAATATCGCATCACCCTTTTCACCTGCCTTGTAGGCATTATAAACTGCATCGCGCATATTGTCTACCTCAATAATGGTAACCATATCACCGAAAGCCTCAATCAGCTTCGAATTGTCTTTGCCAATACACACAAGTGTTTTCACTTTCTTTTTGACCATATCCTTGATCATTTCATATTTATTGCCTTTGTCTACACCCCCGGCTATCCAGACCACCGGTGTGGACATGCTTTCTAGCGCATACCAAGTAGAGTTTACATTGGTAGCTTTAGAATCATTGATGAAATTCATTCCGTAAACGGTGTTTACGTGCTCCAATCTATGTTCGATGTTTTGAAAATCGGTCAAACATTCACGAATAACATCTTTACGAACCTCCATAATTCGGGCTGCTATGCCTGAAGCCATTGAATTGTAGAGATTGTGTTTGCCCTGTAAGGCAAGTTCTTGTATGGTCATAATTAACGGGTTTTTATTGGGATTAATGGTTATTTGAGTATCGGTTGCGAACCCAGAGAAACTCTCTTGGTCCGATTTATTAAGTTTTGTTTCGTTTAAAGTGAAAGGCACTTGTCGAGCATTTATCTCGAACTCCTCCTTTATTTTCAATGTCATTGGATCGTCCAAACAGTAGATGAACCAGCAGTTTTCATCTTGATTTTGCGCAATACGCATCTTGGACCGAGCGTACTTGGACACATCGTAATCGTATCGATCTAAATGATCTTCGGTGATATTGAGGAGTATGGCGATATCCGCTTTGAATTCATACATACCATCCAATTGAAAACTGCTAACCTCAAGTACGTACCAATCAAATGGGTCTCCATCTGCCACTTGAGCTGCCAGGCTTTTCCCGACATTTCCGGCTAATCCAACATTGAGTCCTGCCTCTTTGAGGATGTGATGCAACAAAAGTGTCGTTGTGGTTTTGCCGTTGCTTCCCGTGATCGCAACAAATCGAGCACTGCTATATCGTGCTCCAAATTCGATTTCACTTACAACAGGAATCTCCTTTTGCACCAAGGCTTTCACCAAAGGAGCATGATCTGGAATACCCGGACTCTTGACCACTTCGCTTGCATTGAAAATCAACTCTTCCGAGTGCTTTCCTTCTTCAAACTCTATTTCATTATGTGAAAGAACATCTCTATACTTCTCCTTCAACTTGCCACCATCACTCAGAAACACTTCTAATCCTTGTTTCTTCGCGAGCAACGCTGCTCCAACTCCACTTTCACCCCCACCAAGCACAACTAACCTCTCCACGATCTATCGCAGTTTAAGTGTGATAATGCTTATCACGGCTAGCATGATTCCCACAATCCAAAAGCGTGATACAATCTTGCTTTCGTGAATTCCTTTCTTCTGGAAATGATGATGAAGGGGTGCCATGAGAAAGATTCTTCGTCCTTCTCCATATTTCTTTTTTGTGTATTTGAAATACCCCACTTGTAGCACTACACTTAGGTTTTCGACTAGAAAAACGCCACAGAAAATGGGGATGAGTAATTCTTTTTTTATCGCCAAGGCAAACACCGCGATGATGCCGCCAAATAGCTAAACTTCCAGTATCCCCCCATAAAAACTTGGGCCGGATAAGAGTTATACCAAAGAAACCCGATGCATGCACCAACAAAGGCTCCCATGAAGGATTACCAACTCCTCCGAGTTCGGAATGAACATAATGTTCAAAAAGTCTGCGAAAAAGATATTCGAACCGAGATATGCGAAAATGGCCAGGGTCAACCCACTAATGGCAGATGTTCCTCCCGCGAGTCCGTCAAGTCCATCGGTCATATTAGCACCATTGCTAACAGCAGTTACGACCACGATGACCACCCAAAATGGATAACAACCAAGGACCAACCCGCTTGCGGTTTCTCCCGCCCAGTTTAGCATCCATTTATAATCAAACTCATTGTTCTTTACGAATGGTATAGTCGTTTTAGTTACATCAGACTCTACCCACTGGGTTTCGTCTGAAACGCAGCCTTCCTCATCTTGGACTTGATAAACAACGGGATCACCAAATTCATCAAATGCTTTGTGTTTTATGCTGATTTTCACTATTGAAAAACAAGATTGATCCAGCGATGATTCCAATAACCTACCTGCCCAACGACCTTGAAACTTTCCTGCTAGTCCTTTTTTTATCCTTTTTAAATACTTTGATATAATCATCTGCAAATCCAATCGCTCCTAGCCAAACGGTCGAAATCAGCATTAACCAGATATAAGTGTTATGCAGCTTTGCAAATAATAGGAGTTAGGAATCACAATCGCACTGAGTATAATCAAACCACCCATAGTCGGAGTTCCTTGCTTTGCCAATTGACCTTCGAGCCCTAAGTCGCGCACCGTTTCACCCACCTGCAACTTCCTCAAATAGTTTATGATTCGCCCACCGAACATCATGCTAATGATCAATGATGTGAACACGGCCATAGCTGCTCGGAATGTGATGTATTCGAATACACCCGCGCGCCGGGAAATCAAGAGAATGTAGGTATGAGAATAGGTAGTAAAACATCAGTTAACTAGGTTCAGCATTTCGGTTAGGATCAACATGTCATTGAAATCGGTTCGTTCGCCATTCACCTCTTGATAGGTTTCATGGCCCTTTCCTGCAACGAGGATGATGTCACCGCTTTCGGCCAAACTGGCTGCCGCCTTAATGGCCTCTCTTCTATCGGTGATGCTTAAGGTCTTTTTCAACTGAGTTTTATCTACTCCAGCCTCCATGTCCTTAATGATTTGATTTGGATCTTCCGTTCTTGGATTGTCGCTTGTTTAAAATGACTCGATCGCTTTTCTTCGTGGCGATGTCGGCCATCACAGGGCGCTTGTCCTTATCTCGATCGCCACCACACCCAATTACCGTGATAACCCGTTCATTTCCACCACGGATATCATCGATGGTGTTGAGCACATTTTTCAAGGCATCAGGAGTGTGTGCATAATCCACAATGCCAACAATGCCACTCTCCGTTCTCACATATTGAAATCGCCCTGCTGGTGGGTTTAAATTGCTCAACATCGTCAAAACTTCTAGCTTATCCTGTCCAACGTAAAACCGCTGTAGCCGTAGGTAGCTAGCAAATTGTAAGCGTTGAACTGACCGATCAGTTTCGACCAAATCTCTTTATCATCTATGGTCAAATTCAATCCTTGAAAATGATTTTCAAGAATCTTAGCTCTGAAGTCAGCATCTCTTTTCAAAGCGAAGCTGTACGCTTTCGACTTCGAATTTTGAACCATTATTTCTGCATGTGAATCGTCCAGGTTTATCAATGAAAATGCTTGTGTCCCTAATGCATCAAAAAAGCCCTTCTTCGCTTTGATGTAAGCATCAAACGTTTTATGAGAATCCAGATGATCATGTGTGATATTGGTAAACAGCGCTCCTTTAAACTGAAGTCCAGCAATCCGCTGTTGGTGAACTGCGTGGGAGCTTACCTCCATAAAACAATACTGACAACCCTCTTCTACCATTTCAGCCAAAAGCGCATTCAGTTGAATTGGATCTGGAGTTGTGTGAGTTGCCTTGACCTCACGATTTCCAATCATATTGACCACGGTAGATAACAGCCCTACTTTGTAACCCAAGGCTTTGAAAAGCTGATACTGAAGGGTGACCACCGTTGTTTTCCCGTTGGTTCCTGTCGTACCAATCAATTCCAATTTCTCCGATGGATTATCGTAAAAATTAGAAGCGATCATACCTAGCGCAGTCTGTGTGTTTTGAACCTTTACATAGGTAACACCCTCGATTTGTTCATCAGGAAATTCTTCGCAGATGATGATTTTACAACCCATCTCGACCACCTTTGAGATATATAAATGCCCATCGGTTTGCGTTCCTCTGATGGCAATGAATGCACTCATGCCATCCACCAGCCTACTATCTGAACAAATCTTATCCACCGCCAAATGAGTGCTACCAATAACCTCCTCGAGACCCGCCTTATACAATATGTCCTTTAGCAGCTTCATGATAATTCCAATATGATTCGTTCGCCTTTATTGATTCGTTGACCTGGCTCGATAGACTGTTGTTTAATACTTCCTCGACCTCTTATAGACACGGATAATCCCGCGTTTTCCAATATAAAAACCGCATCTTGGGCAGACATTCCCTTGACATTTGGGACTAAATTCTCTGTGACCGCCCTACGATCCATTTTCACTTTATCCGGCCCGGTTTGAGTGATCACCCATTTATTGTCTGGGTTACTGGATTCAATTGGAATATTTAGCTGGTCAAAAACAGTAAATAGATCTTGCTGCGAACCATTTTTTGACACTGGAATATGTGTTAACGAATTGATATCGCTTTGCCGCTCCAACTCACCATGAATATTGATACTGGTGGCGTAAACCTTATCGGCTATTTCTTCGAAAATTGGTCCAGCTACGTGACTCGCGTAGTAGTGACTTTTATTAGGAGCATTTACAACTACAATGCAGCTGTATTTGGGGTTATCTGCCGGAAAGTAACCTGCAAAGGATGCCTGGTAGCTGATCTTCTTTCCATAGCCTTGACTTGAATTTGCAATCCTGGCCGTTCCCGTTTTTCCAGCGATCGAGTAGTTATTGTTTTTTAGGTTCTGAGCTGTTCCAGATTGCACTACTGCCTCGAGCAACTCCCTTCCCAATCGCGCAGTTTTTTCTGAGCAAATGCGTTCACTAATTACCTCTGTTGGGTTCTCACGAATCACACTGCTCTTATCGGTGATTTTTCGAACAAACTTTGGTTTGATCATTTTACCGTTGTTTGCTATTGCATTGTAAAAGGTCAAAATCTGAAGTGGAGTAGCTTGGACCTCATAACCGATACTCGTCCAAAGCGGAGTGATCAATGACCAGCTATTATCGCTGGGATCCTTAATCAGCGGATCACCTTCGCCAGCAATTTCAATCCCGATTGGCTCACCCAATTTCATCCGTTTCAAGCCTTTGATAAACTTCTCTGGCTGATTGGAGTAAAATCTTTCCACAACACGCATAACACCAATATTGGATGACACCGCAAAAGCTTCTTTAATGGAAATTTTGCCATAGCCATCTTCCTTGGAATCGCGCATGACTTCACCATGAAATTCTGCACGACCGTTGCCTGTTTCCACACTATCTGTGAGACTGATATAACCATCTTCAATAGCAGTGATTAGCGATGGTAATTTGAACGTAGATCCAGGCTCCGTGCTTTCGCCAATGGCATAGTTGTAGTATTCCCAATAATCACCATCCTCATCTTTACTCAAATTTGCAATTGCCTTAATCTCTCCAGTTTCCACCTCCATTAAGATCACACATCCATGATCTGCATCATGCAGTTGCAATTGCTTCAACAATGCATTTTCTGCCACATCTTGAATATTTAAATTGATAGTCGAATGAACATCGTAGCCATCTTGCGGCTCCACCTCATTCTCATCGTTGATCGGCATCCAAACACCACCTGAAATTTTCTGCATCAAGCGTTTACCGCTGATTCCAGCCAGCTCTTTTTGATACGCTCCTTCCAATCCAACTGGAGTAACATCTTCTCTTGCGTAACCTATCGTTCGTGCGGCCAACATTCGAAACGGCTTTTCCCTCCTATTTTGCTGGAGCACGATAAACCCACCCTTATACCTACCCAATCTAAAAATTGGAAAATCACGCATGGCCTTCATCTGATGAAATTTCACTTTGCGTTTGATCAAGTGATATCGATTCCCACGATTACGCTGCTCCACCATTTCGCGCTTCCATTCAATGGCAGTTTTATCTTCAAACAAGGCGGCTAACGAGATGCATAAGGAGTCAAGGTGTTCATCGAAGACCTCATCCGTAAGACCATCTGCATTCATATCCATGCGAACCTCATATATGGGAATGGACGTGGCCAGCATACTACCATCATCCGCATAGATATTGCCGCGAACAGCATCGATGTCTCTAAATACTGTTGTTAGGCTTTCCGCTTTTTCGCGGAGATCCGCACCTTCTACTACCTGTATATATAGTGCCTTACTAATGATGGCCAATCCAAGAAGCGTCAAGGAAAAATAGACCAAGTACGACCGGTTTAACAATTCCTTATTTGATTCTGCACTCATTAGTTAATCCCTTCTATTTCTTTGGATTCGAGTACAATTTTCTTTGGCGGGTCGATGGATTCATTCAACCCCATCGAGCGCTGAGCGATTATCTTCTTAAGCTCCGATTCAATAATGGTATTATTCAGCTCGCTCTTCATGCTGATTTGCTCACTTCTCAATTCTTTAATCTCTTGTTGGGACCGATTGATTTCTCGGACCGAAGACTCAGCCATGTATCCGTTGGCTATGTAAACCAGCCCTAGAAAAGCCAAAAACAGCATGTAGGGCAGATGCTTGATCACGGAATCTTGCGTTAGTACGCTTCCAGTGAGCACTGCTGCTATAGGGTTTTGTCTTTTCTTTTTTACAGGTTCTTCAGCCATTGCTGCGTTTTATTCCAATTCTCATTTTGGCGCTTCGCGCTCTTGGGTTTCTTTCAATTTCTTCATCTGAGGGCACGATCACTTTTCCAAATGGATCAAATGGTCGATTCACATTACCGTAGATATCCTTGTCTTGCTTGTCTTCAAAATTTCCACTTCGCATAAAGTGTTTGACTGGCCGATCCTCCAAAGAGTGATAACTGATTACCACGAATCGACCACCCTCCTTAAGCACATCCGCGGATGTTTTTATAAAATCATGCAGCGCACCCATCTCATCATTCACTTCGATTCGGATAGCCTGAAAAATCTTCGCTAATTCCGACTTTCGCTTTCTTTCTGGAACCAAATTCTCAATGATTCTCACCAGATCATTGATAAATTCAAGCGACTTCTCTTCACGCGCCTTGATTATTCTGCGAGCTAATGCATTTGCGAAAGATGTTTCTCCGTAATCCTTAAAAACTCGCCTTAGCTCAGCCTCTTCATAATCATTCAACACCTGCTTTGCACTCAACGGCTGCTTCGGATTCATTCGCATGTCAAGTTCTGCATCGAATCGAAAGCTAAACCCTCTACTCGCCTCATCAAATTGATATCCTGATACACCTAGATCAGCTAAGATCCCGTCCACCTTTTGCACTCCTTTGGCGAGTAAAAAATTCTTCAGGTATCGGAAATTCGCTTTACACAGAACAAATCGCTCATCATCAAGCGCATTTCTCTCTGCGTCTGGATCTTGATCAAATGCTAGTAATCGTCCGCCTTCCAGTTTCTCCAAAATCAATCGACTATGTCCGCCACCACCAAACGTGGCATCGACATACACTCCACCGGACACAAGCTTTAACGCATCTACTCCCTCATGTAAAAGAACGGTTGTGTGATAGGTCATTTCTCATCCTCCTCACCAAGCCCACCCATGACTTCTTCAGCCAAGTCGGCAAAATCTTCGGAATCTTGACTCATCACCTCTTCATATCGATCTTTCGACCATATCTCAATGCGATCTGCGTAAGCAAATAGCACAGCTTCTTTATTTAATGCGGCATACGCCAATAATGATTTCGGAATCAACGCCCGTCCATTTCCATCCAATGTGATTGCAGTAGCCCCGTTGTGGAATTGGCGATAAAACGCTCTATTCTTCGCTACAAACAGGTTTAGCTTCTTGAGCTTAGAAGCGATCTTATCCCACTCGTTTTGTGGATATAAAACCAAGCACCCTTCAAAACCTCGATTCAAAACAAACTGCTCTTTACAGGCAGGATCGAGCTGCTTCTTCAACCCTGCGGGCAGAAGAAAGCGGGACTTAGCGTCCAACTTGCATTCGAATTCACCTAAAAAGCTTGTCATATCGGGTCTAATAAATAGAAGCCGCTAAAATAACCGTATTTTCCCACTTAATTCCACTAAGCTTCACTTTGTTGAAAACTTGAATGAAAAACCCCCACCTATAACTTCAAAATACCCATTATTCGTGTAAGACAGAAGGTGGTAAAAAATGGGAAGAGTATTTAAATTCTATTTAAACTGGCTTTTACTTCGCGCAATTCGAACCTTGATGTTTAACCAAGGTCAATTCTTAGTGACAATTGGAGTGAATATTGAAGGTTTTAATCGTCAGGAAATGGTTGGATAAAATGCATTTCAACACTTCCTTGTTGACCGACAGCAAACTGCTTAGAACTACAGCGATCAAAATCTTTATTTTTGGTCGCTTAGTTAGAAACTACACCATCAACCATGGAAGTCAAAATCATTGAAGAAAAAGGGTTCTCCTACATTGAGCAAGGCGAAGGCGAACCGTTGATCGTGTTGCACGGATTATTTGGCGCTCTGAGTAATTTCAGGGGGGTATTTGACTATTTCTCAAAGCGGTTTAAGGTCATTATACCCATCATGCCGCTTTACACAATGCCCATAATCGACACTAACGTTAAAAACTTAAGTCGATACTTGGCCGACTTCATGGATTTCAAAAAGATTGATAAAGCTCACTTATTAGGCAACTCGCTTGGTGGTCACGTGGCGCTAGTTTATGCTTCAAAGTACTTAGATCGAGTAAAATCATTGATACTAACGGGAAGTTCTGGGCTATATGAAAACACATTAGGAGGTTCGTTTCCAAAGCGAGGTAACTATGAGTTTGTGAAAGAAAAGGTAGCGGTCACTTTTTACGATCCAAAACATGCCACCAAAGAATTAGTCGATGAATGTTTTGACATTGTAAACGACAAAGGCAAGACTGTAAGAATCATTTCTTTGGCGAAGAGTGCAATTCGTCACAACATGGCATCTGAGATTCCGAAAATGGATGTCCCGACCTGTTTAATTTGGGGAAAGAACGACACTATTACTCCACCAGATGTAGCAGAAGAGTTTCACGAGCTGTTTCCCGATTCTGACCTTTCATGGATAGATGAATGTGGTCATGCCGCCATGATGGAACATCCAGAAGAATTTAATAAGCTGCTTGACGATTGGTTCAAAAAGCGATTTCCTCCAGCGGCATAATGCGCGTAACAAAATCTGAATTCACTACCAGTTCGGCAAAAGTTGAACAGTGCCCAGATACTGAACTCCCAGAATTTGCATTTATCGGACGTTCCAATGTTGGCAAGAGCAGTTTAACCAACATGTTATGCGATCGCAAGAACTTGGCTAAAACCAGCGGATCGCCAGGAAAAACCAAATTAATCAATCACTTTCTGATCAATGACAATTGGTATTTAGTTGATTTGCCCGGATTTGGATATGCCAAGGTGAGCAAGAAGGATCGCGCTTCGTTTATGCGTTTGATCTATGATTATTTTGAGAAGCGCCTTAACATGGTAAGCGCATTCGTTTTGGTGGATTGCAGGGTTGAACCTCAAAAGATTGATTTGGACTTTATGGAATGGCTGGGAGGCAAAGGCATTCCATTTTCAGTGGTTTTCACTAAAATAGACAAGCTGAGCAGCACCGAACTCAAAAAGAATTTAGCAGCCTATAAAAAGAAGATGCTCGAATCATGGGAAGAAACACCTCAATTCTTCCTCACCTCCGCCAGCAGTAGTCACGGTCAACAAGAGGTGTTAAATTACATCGAATACTGCATGGGTATTTGGGAAGAATCGAAATAAGGCTATAGTCTCTCTACTTTGGAGATCATTCTTGAATTCATTGTCACCATCATTGTTGAAATTCTCTTATGGTATTTGATCGTGTTCCCAGGCGCAATCCTTATAAAACTCTTTA
This sequence comes from uncultured Flavobacteriales bacterium, assembly GCA_943788775.1. Classification (GTDB taxonomy): domain Bacteria; phylum Bacteroidota; class Bacteroidia; order Flavobacteriales_G; family Salibacteraceae; genus SHAN690. The sequence continues at coordinate 148,317 of CALSRO010000002.1, forward strand.
GGTATAGGAAGGAGTCCATAACTACTATTAAAAACAAGCATTATTTCAAATCGCTTTTGCTTGGAATATGCTTTTGGACAATTATATCCTTAGTGATTATGTTCGCCAATCAATAACTCAGAAACATGCACAAATACGGTTTACACGGAAAACTTACCGCCAAAAATGGACAAGGCGATGAACTGGCGCAAATACTCCTAGAGGCAGCGAAATTGGTTTCTACCGCAAAGGGATGCCTGATTTATATGATAAGTAAAGATGAAGCCAACCCTGAATCAGTGTGGATCACAGAAGCTTGGGAATCGGAACTAGACCATGACAATTCACTTTCTGTACCTGGAGTTCGCGAACTGATAGGTAAGGCAATGCCCATTTTAGATGGGGCACCCCAAAAGGGTCAAGAATTGAAAATACTTGGCGGCCTTGGTGTAGATTAAGCCTATTTATTGTCTTTTGACCGAAGAGTGCTCAGTCCGAATGGCAAATAAAGTGGGCAAAAGCTAATGAAGCTTGTAGCTACGAAAACCAGAGCCAACACACCACCGATTATCGCAACCGTGCCACTGATCAACTCTGCAAAGTAGGCACCAGCTATTGCCAACGCCAAAACGATTCTGATAATCTTATCTGTAGAACCCATATTCTTTTTCATAGTACCTGTTGTTTTAGTTTGAAAGCAAAGGTGTACTTGTCTGAATGGGTGCAGTGTGACAATCATCACGTTGGTTATTGATACTGATCCGAACCTTCATTAGACTCAAATACCTCAATTTCATCAACCACCTTAATGCCAAACAATCCATAGTGCTGATAAATCGTCATTTCACAATGAGGCTTACACCGATCTAAGATTGCTCGATACTCCAAACCAACCGTAATTGCTCTCGTTTCTTCTCCGTCAATCAATACCCGCAATTTCTTTTCAGGAGTAATAAAGTAATCGCTGACTGGTGCTAATTCAGACATTCGATAAACAGGCACGAAATAATTCAGTGTGAGCCCAGCACCCATTGTCAAGGACATCCAACCGATCACTAGAAAAAGAAGGAAAATATTGAAGTCTGTATATCCGGACAAAACCAACTTTCGAAAGAAAAGGATAAAGCCAAGTACGGCCAGAGTAGCTGCGAAAAGCGCAACTGGCAAAGGACTGGTTTCCACGTGGATATTAATCATGATAATGGGAATCCAGCACAGCAAAAACCCAGCTATCAACATCGTTTGTACGTAGTTGTAGTGACTATCTGGCTTAAGCCTCAACTTTCGTTTGATACTGAATTCTCTTTTTTGAATAGGAGCCGCATAGTCGCCTAGCCTATTGTGCGGATCTTGTTCCAACATCCAGACAAATGCTTCATACACTTCAGGCAGGTCGCGTTTTAATCTTTCGGGATTTTCGAAAAACACCTCAATGCAACAGGCAAAGAACTCATGATCATTACTAGCCGCATATGGCCGAATAGATTCATATCGACCAGCCTTAATATCGTTTCGATATTTCCTACCCAATTCAGTAATCATAAAGAGTCCATCGCTCAAATGACCGTCATCTGTATCCCCGCTCTCAACACTAATCATTAGCGCATGCGCTAGCTCATGCAATGCCAAATTGATCCCATCATCCTCGTCCTGAAAACCATGCTCTAAGTGTCGCCAAGAAAACCTTATGACACCGCTTGGCGAGGTACTTCCTCTGAGATTACTCTCAAGCAGCTTATTAAAGAATATACTTGGGTGAATGTAAATGCGATAAAAGCGCGGCAAGAAGTAGCTCTCTAAACCAAAGGTGAGCTGAACCAAGGCAGAAGAAGCCAAGACAATCATATCATCGGTTATTTCTAATCCATCTTTTCCGTAAAACTCTTTTTCCGCTATGATGATTCTTAAGCGCTTTAGGAAGCGCTTTTTACCAAAATCACTCAATCGATTGTAGTATGGAGAGCGAAATCTTAATATTTCATCCGCACCTGCTAGAATACGTTCTATCCTGCGGAGTGGAACATCCTGAAACTTTGCATTTCCTTTTTCAGCAGCCAAATCTCTTCGAAAGTCTATGAAGGCTTTCACCAAAATCAGCAACATCACAAACATGAATGTGAGAGCGATCGCCACACCAACACCATCGTCACCCGAATTCGTTTTCAGCAAAACAAATTGGGTCTGAATAAAGTTGAATATCATTGACACTTGGCAAGAATAATTCAAATTACGTTTACCCTCCTTCTGTTTTCATTGACCCAGTGCAATCAAAGCAGAAATATGCAGCAAACTATGAATCAACAGCACACGAACGACCTCATCAATGAAACTAGTCCTTACCTTTTACAACACGCTCACAACCCTGTTGATTGGATGCCATGGAATGACGCCACTCTAGCCAAGGCAAAAGCAGACAACAAACCCCTTCTGATCAGCATTGGATACAGCGCTTGTCATTGGTGCCATGTCATGGAGCACGAGAGTTTTGAGGACAGCTCGGTTGCGACTCTTATGAATGAGCATTTTATATGTATCAAGGTGGACCGAGAAGAAAGACCCGATGTGGACCAAGTTTACATGGATGCCGTTCAGTTAATGACCGGAAGTGGTGGATGGCCATTGAACTGTTTTGCCTTACCTGATGGGAGGCCATTCTTCGGAGGAACCTATTTTAAAAAGGAACAATGGATGCAAATCTTAAAACAACTGGCCGATCTATATCAGAATGACAACGCCAAAGTTGTTGAGTACGCTGAAAAGCTAAGCGAGGGTCTCAGCCAGATGGATAAGCAACCGCTCGTGAGTATACCTGAAGAGTTCAGCACTGAGATTATAGAAACGACTGTGGCAAGATGGAAACAGGTGTTTGACACAGAAGATGGCGGCCCAAATAGGGCACCTAAATTTCCCATGCCGAACAACTATCAATTTCTGTTGGCTTGGGCGCATCAAAGCGGTGATAAAGATCTCGAGAATTACGTCCATCTCACCCTGAAAAAAATGGCCTTTGGAGGTATTTATGATCAAATTGGTGGAGGTTTTGCTCGATACTCAACAGACGAAGTTTGGAAGGTTCCCCACTTTGAAAAAATGCTCTATGACAACGGGCAACTCTTAAGCCTCTATTCTCAAGCTTTTACTCAATCAAAGAATCCTCTATACAAACACATTATCAATCAAACCGCAACATGGATTGAGCGAGAAATGTTGGACGAAAGTGGTGCTTTCTACAGCGCACTGGACGCAGACAGCGAAGGCGAGGAAGGTAAGTTTTATGTGTGGAAAAAGGACGAAATCGAAGCCCTTGCCTTAGATGATTTTGATGTGATTTCGGATTATTACAACATCAACAAGCGCGGCAATTGGGAGCATGGAAACTACATTTTACTGCGACATTTTGAAGACGAAGAGATTGCAAAAAAGCACCGATTAACTCTTGATCAACTGCAAGAGAAGGTATCCACTTTTAATATTAAAGCCATGGCCGAACGCGATAAGAGAATTCGACCCGGACTGGATGACAAATCCCTCACATCATGGAACGCGCTTGCCAGCAAGGGGCTATGCGAAGCGTACATGGCAACTGGCGAAAAAAGTTGGCTCGACCTTGCAGAAAAAAATCTAGACTTCTTGACTAGTAAGCAAATGATGAATGATGGCAAACTATGGCACAACTATAAAAACGGAACTTCAAATATCAATGGATATCTGGAAGACTACGCACACTTGATTGATGCTTTGCTGAAACACTATGAAGCAACATTGGATGTGGAGTCATTGAAAAAAACCAAGGTTTTAGTTGAATACGTTTTCCAAAATTTTGACAGAACTGAAAATGGTATGTTCTACTTCAAATCGAAAAATGATCCCGAGCTCGTATCTAAAAAAGCCGAGGTTACGGACAACGTAATTCCTGCCTCCAATTCTGTTTTCGCCACCTGTCTATTTAAACTTTCACTGATTTTAGCGGATGACAGCTTATATGACTTAAGTCGCTCTATGTTGGCGCAAATGGAAGGGAACTTCAATCAATACCCCGGAGGCTACAGCCAATGGATGTTGCTTCATCAATATCAAAGTATGCCTTATTTCGAATTGGCTATTGTTGGAAAAGATTGTTCGCAAAAAGTAAAGGAAGTGCATCACTCTTATCTACCTAATGTGGTGATTTGTGGCGGTGAAGATGAAAGTACCATACCCATTCTGGAGGGCAAGTTTGTGGAAGAAGAAACGTACTTCTATGCTTGCAAACATGGGGCATGCCAGCTCCCAACATCTGATTTCAATGAGGTTTTGGGTCAAATTCACTAGTCTTTTAGCTTTCCTTCCATTTGTTGGTTTCGGTCAGGAGATTCAAAGCAATTTCCTTCAAAATCGATATCCTACATTCGAAGCCGCAGACGTTGCAAAAGCTGGAATCAAGACCATTCGCATCAGCGAAATGCGTAAACCATCTTCGCGCCCTATCTATGACGACAACGTACGATTCACCTATTACTTCGATCGTAGTGGTACGATGATAGGCTACCGAAAAACGTATCCTTCTTTGGGTGGAATCGTGGACACCACCTCCATGTCACGCATTCTTATAAAGGGTGAGCTAGTTCAAGAATCTGAGAAAATTGGACGCTACCAAAGGCGTGTGGTTTATGAGAGAATCGATTCCGTTACCGTGAAGCAAACCATATCAATAAAACGTGGAGCGAGCGAATGGGAACCATTGAGCAAGGAAAAAATTCAAACCAAGAAAATTACAAACGGCAAAGTTGAAATGATCGGAGGGTTAAACGATCAGCCATATCAGCGCATTGTTTATCAATACGATAATGACAAGAATCTGACCTCCATAGAAACTTGGAACGGAAGCCGCATTCAGTCCATAGAAAAATGGGATTATAAAAACGGACGAATGACCAACTATGAATTCAAGGACCTATTAAATTCAAAGAAATCATCATACAGATTCCCATTAGATTGGGAAAACGACAAGGGAATGTATTGTCAAAACTCCGATTGCAAGGACTGGTCTATCGTTTCACAAAAGGACGGTTGGCCAAAAGGATGGATTTTCATGGATCCTAAAACCCAAGACATGAACATTTGGGAATTTGACTACAAATACTGGTAGTTAAAGTTTATCCAAGAATCTAGATTCAAGTTCAGGAGTCGGGATCATGCATTCCTGTCTTTTACCAAATACACTATATCGACTTCTCGCCACCCTATTATAAACCCAATCTCGGATTGGTCTTGGTATGACTACGAACACGTAAAATAAGGACCAGAATCCGCCTAGGTCTTTGGCTATATATAATGCCGCAGTTGATTTTTCCAGAAGCTCTCCACCTTTGATATAAACTACAGAATCAAATTCTTCGGTTGATTTTCCTGCTTTGGATAGTAACGCTTTACTCGCAGTTGATTGAAGAGCAGAAAATTTGAAAACACCTTTCGAATCTCTTTTGATAATGAACTGGACAAACCCGTTACATAGATTGCAGACACCATCAAACAATATCAAATTAGAGGCGTTCTTCAGCATCTATACTTGCTTTTTTGAGGTGGTTCCTTGAAACTCTTTCAGGTAGAATGGTTCGAAGTAGGCCACATCTTCAAACTGTTTTTGATCGAACCGAAGCTGTGCCAACATGGCCATGTCACTCGCTAATGGCCACACATCGTCTGCGAAATAGGCGCTTTCCGATTTTACAATCTCTTTAAACTTGGCTGCCCCAGTTCCAAAAAACAACACTCCTTCTTTTCCCAATAAATTATCGAAAGAATGTTCATCCAATATCATCGGTTGTACGGGATTGGTTTCCACTAAACCAACGTCATAGATGGCAGTATACACCTCCATTCTGCGGGCGTCAAGCATGGGGCAAAGAATTAAGTCTTTGTAGTGATTGATTTGCTTTTTTACCTCTTCATGCAAACACATGACTTGCAAAGTGGGCACCGCTATCAGTGGTTTATTTAAAGAGTAAGCCAATCCTTTTGCCAATGATACTCCAATGCGCAAACCCGTGTAACTTCCCGGGCCTTTGCTCACAGCGATAGCATCCAAATTTTCTGATGAAACCATTGCTTCAGCTAATACTTCCTGCACAAATGGAGCGAGTCGCTCGGCATGAGAAAAGCCTTCATTCAAATTTCGTGAGGCAATAGCAACACCATCGACCGCGATGGCCACAGAACACATGGTAGTAGAACTTTCGATATTGAGAATGGTTGTGGCCATTGTCATGTGCTTACTCGAAGCCTAATGGCTTGCCCATGTAGAACTCTAACACTTTCGTCTTGAAAATGAAATCGTATTTCGCCCGATTCAATTGAGTTTGAGCAATGAGTAAATTGTTTTTTGAAGTATTGAATTCAGTTACGTTTAGCGCACCCGCCTCAAAGCGAGCCGCTGCAAATTCAAATGCCTTTTCGTTGGAGGCTACTCCCTTTTGGTTGGATACATAAAGCGCTCGTGCGGCCAACGCATCCGCTCTTGCACTTTCTATCGTCTGTCTTAAGCTCAACTTTTCGCCTTCCAGTTGAAGTGTAGCTATATCCTGATTAATCTTCGCCTGCTGTACTGAATTGTTGATTACACCTCGATTAAAGATGGGAACATTCAAAGTGACTCCAACAAATTGATTGAAGTTATCATTAAGCTGTGTACCAAAGGCCACTCGTTGAACTTCCGTGTCAAAGGTTGGAGCGAACACAGTTTCTCCAGATTGCGTGGCCCCAATTTCCTGAGCACCAGCGGGGGTAATACTCGTCACCTCTGTTCTTAATCCTGAATATCCTGTACCGATAGAACCACTCAACGACAGCGAAGGATATCTACCTCCTTGTGCCGACTTCAACCTGCTATCCCATTGCATTAGGGATCGTTCGGCACTCTTAATCTGAGGCATCGAAGATTCCGCATAGGCATAAACAGTATTCGCATTTTCAATTTGATTACTCGGGTCTGCTTCCATTGCCGCTGGTTTCACAATGGACAACTGCTCCTCCATTGGGAGTAATAACAACTGCTTTAAGGCCAATAGCGACAGTTGATAATCATTTTCTCTCGCGATCTGGTTAGACTCATCTTGCGCTAACTGAGCTTCGAGGGTGTATTGGTTTCCAACGTTGACACTTCCAGCATCCACCAATATTTTAATTCTATCCAACTGCTGTTTAGTTATTAGAACCTGCTGCTCAGCAATTTTCAGCAACTCTTCAGCCAAGAGAGTCGATAGAAATGCAGATGAAACGGCTAATGCGATATCATTTTTTTGCGCCTCCAAATCAAAAACGATAGACTCTAACGCGGCACTCTGAGCCTTGATATTTTGTTGATTTTGAAATCCATTAAAAAGGTCAATACTCGAAGACAAACCAAATGAATTGCTCTGCACCCGAGTATTCGCGAATTGATTAGTAAATGGATCGATCCGTTGCCCCCAATTGTAATTGTGATTGGCGAAGCCATTTAGATTTGGAAGTACGTCCGATTTTGTATTCTTCAAACTTGACTCGCTCGACTCTACAGAAAGTTCGGCTTGCTTGATCTGCAAATTATTTGCCCAGGCCAACTCCACACATTGAGTCAAGGTGAGCGTCTGCTGAGCTTGGGTCGAAACCGACAATAAAACAAGAAAGAAAAGAAGTGATTTTTTCACGGTGTAAATGTAAACTCGATTGAAGCCGGAAAGACAAAAATCATGTGAACGGAAATTAACATGGATGAATGACAAGTGAAGAGTTGATAATATTCAATCTACAATTATCAATACTCAATGTTCAATGATAAATGAATATCGAATAATCAACTCCGAATGTCCAATTTCGAAATGAGAACAACACTCCGCTGTATTTAAAACAAATTCGGCCCGAGCCATCGCTCCATGACCTGCAAATCTTCATTTTTCCTTTCAGCATAGTCTTCCAGTTGATCTCGTTGAATTTTGCCCAAACCAAAATAGCGACTTTCTGGATGAGCAAAATACCAACCACTGACCGATGCTGCTGGATTCATTGCCATGGATTCTGTTAACTCCATACCTATCCTATCCGCTTCTAACAACTTGAACAAAGTCGGTTTTTCAGTATGGTCAGGGCAAGCAGGATAACCAGGAGCTGGCCGAATTCCTTGGTATTTTTCGTCAATCAAATCTTGGTTTTCCAGAGATTCCGATTGAGCGTATCCCCAAATTTCCTTTCTCACTTTTTGGTGCATCATCTCGGCTAGTGCCTCTGCCAATCGATCTGCCAGTGCCTTCAGCATAATGGCACTATAGTCATCGTGTTGCGCTTCAAAACGCTTTGTGTGTTCCTCTATTCCCAAACCAGTAGTAACGGCAAACCCGCCCATGAAATCGTGCATTCCTGAGCCCTTTGGCGCTATATAATCTGACAGTGATAGATTCGGTTGAGAGGCAGCAAATTGAGCCTGTTGTCGTAACATATGAAAGCGATCCATTAATGATCCATCTTCAGCATATAGCTCTATGTCATCTCCTACGGCATTAGCAGGCCAAATCCCTACCACCGCTTTTGCTGTTAGCCACTTTTCTTCGATCAAAGTCTGAAGCATTTCCTGCGCATCGTTGAACAGTTTCTTAGCCTCTGTACCAATAATTTCATCCTCCAACAGTCTCGGATATTTACCATGAAGCTCCCACGTTCGAAAAAAGGGCGTCCAATCAATATATTCTCGAACCTCGTTTAAATCGACATTTTCAAAGACTTGCACACCCAGTTTATTTGGCACGCGAATGGTTTCTGAATTGAATTCCGGCTTTAACTTATTTTCCTTGGCTCGCTCATAACTAAGCATTTTCTTTTGGGCCTTTTTGTTGGCATGATGGGTTCGAATTCGCTCATACTCCGCTTTAGTATCTGTTGCTAGTCTTTTTCGATCATTCCCTAATAAAGACCCTGCTACAGTAACCGATCGCGATGCATCCAACACGTGAATCACCTCAGCATTTTGATACTCAGGTTCTATTTTCACTGCTGTGTGCACTCGCGAGGTGGTTGCTCCACCAATGAGTAAAGGAATTTTTGAATGATTACGTTGCAGTTCTTTCGCTACATAAACCATCTCATCCAAGGATGGAGTGATCAACCCGCTCAAGCCTATCAAATCGACATTCTTTTCTATCGCCTCGGCCAAAATTCGTTCGGGAGGAACCATCACGCCAAGATCAATGATCTCAAAACCGTTACATGCCAAGACTACTCCAACAATGTTTTTACCGATATCGTGCACATCTCCTTTGACTGTGGCGAGCAACACCTTACCCGCTGTAGTCGACTCCCCGGCTCGTTTATCCTCTTCGATATAAGGTTCCAAATAAGCCACTGATTTCTTCATCACACGAGCACTTTTCACCACTTGAGGCAGGAACATCTTACCTGAACCAAACAAGTCTCCGACCACATTCATACCGTCCATCAAAGGGCCTTCAATTACTTCTAAGGGCCTATTCATTTCAAGTCTTGCTGTCTCAGTGTCTTCTATGATCCAATCGGTGATTCCATGCACAAGCGCATGCTCTAATCTCTTTGAAACTGTAGTATCTCGCCATGATAGATCAACCTCACGCTTTTTGGTTTCACCTTTCACGCTTTCTGCAAACTCAAGCAGACGTTCTGTGGCATCATCCCTTCTGTCGAGCAACACATCTTCCACTCGATCCAATAAATCCTTGGGAATATCATCATAGACTTCGAGCATTGTTGGATTAACAATACCCATGTCCATTCCGGCTCTGATTCCATGATAAAGGAAAGCGGAATGAATCGCCTCACGCACCACATTGTTTCCTCGAAAACTAAACGAAACGTTACTGACACCGCCACTCACATGAGCTCCGGGGAGATTTTCTCGAATCCATTTTGCTGCTCTAAAAAAGTTAATCGCGTTCAATCGGTGTTCCTCCATCCCAGTAGCAACCGGAAATATATTAGGATCAAAAATGATGTCTTGGGGTGCAAAGCCAACTTTATCTACCAAAACAAGATATGAACGTTCACAGATTTCAATTCTTCGCTCGTATGTGTCTGCCTGACCTGCTTCATCAAAAGCCATCACGATGACCGCGGCTCCATACCTCTTGACCAGTTGTGCTTGCTGAATAAATTCTGATTCACCAGCCTTCAAGCTTATTGAGTTTACAATGCACTTCCCTTGGGCCACCTTCAAACCAGCTTCGATAATCTCCCATTTCGAAGAATCAATCATGATTGGAACGCGCGCAATATCTGGTTCAGCTTGCACCAAGTTGATGAACTTGACCATTGCTTCTTTTCCCTCAAGCATGCCCTCATCCATATTAATATCTATGACCTGAGCCCCACCTTCCACTTGATCTCGCGCTACGCTCAGCGCCTCATCGTAGTTATCTTCTTTGATGAGCCTTAGGAATTTCTTCGAACCAGTGACATTTGTTCGCTCGCCAATATTGATGAAATTCGAATCAGGACGCACCACTAGTGGTTCCAACCCACTTAAAGACAAAGGCGGAAACTGTGTGTTGAGAGCGAGTATCCGTTCCTTATTTACTACTAATTGTTCGATGGTTATCTGGTCCATAGTTGATGGTTGGCCTAGTTTTTTGAAAGTATGGCCTTTCTTAAGGCTTGAATACCTTTTGTCAAATGTTGTAGTTTCTCGTAGTGAAGTTCGAATGATTCACGATCGATCAATTTTCGTCTTACCGCTAAATGAATGCAAGTGACACACTCTATACCAGAACGAAGTGCGATAGCAAGAAAACGCGCAAATTCCTTGTTTGATTGTCCAGTCGAACCTTCCGCAATGTTCAACGCGACACTATCTGCTACTCTTTGAAATTGGCTTGATAGAACGAATTTCTCTTCACTTGGCCATTTCCGAATCTCAGTAGAAACCAATGTTGAATAATCTACTGCCTCATTCCAAACTCTTAAGTCTTCAAACTTGAATCCCATAATCTAATATTCTACCATGGTCCAATTAACCATTGACCATGGACCTTTTTCACTATTCATTCAATTTCCTCGGCTCATATTTCGCACATAATTCCGCAATCGATCGAATATGATCTGGCGTACTTCCACAACATCCACCTATAATATTCATTAATCCTTGATCGAGAAATTCACGAATTTGATCTTGCATCATTTCTGGCGACTCGTCATATTCACCCATCTCATTGGGCAATCCAGCATTGGGATGCGCGCTGATATAGAAGTTGGATTTACGACTTAGCTCCTTGACATAGGGTAACATGTTCTTTGCGCCAAGTGCACAATTAATACCCACACTCAGTAGCGGGAAGTGTGCGATTGAGATTAAAAACGCCTCTGTAGTTTGACCGCTCAGTGTTCGACCACTGGCATCTGTAATTGTTCCTGACAACATTACAGGCAGTTCAATCCCAGTCTCGTCTCTTAATTCAAATGCCGCCATCAACGCGGCTTTTGCATTTAAGGTGTCAAGCACCGTTTCGATCAAAAAAAGATCTACCCCTCCTTCTTGAAGCCCTTTCATTTGCTGCTTAAAAGCCACCTTTAATTGATCAAAAGTGATAGATCGAAATCCTGGATCATTCACATCTGGTGAAATAGATGCCGTTTTGTTGGTTGGGCCGATGGAACCCGCTACATATCTAGGTTTTGAAGAATCTAATGCCGTGAATTTATCCGCGGCTTGCCGAGCGATTTGTGCTGACACGAGATTGATCTGATCTACGAATGATTCACACTCATAATCCTCTTGGGCAATAGTGGTTCCGCTGAAGGTGTTGGTTTCAATGATGTCTGCTCCAGCTTGGAGGTAGGCTTCATGAATTTCTCGGATCACATCAGGCCGTGTGATAGAGAGTAAATCGTTATTGCCCCGCAGTGACTTTTTGATTCCATTGAATGCCTCCGTCCTAAAGTCTACTTCTTGCAATCCATAGCCTTGAATCATGGTACCCATGGCACCGTCTAAGACAAGAATGCGATCTTCTAATTGCGTTTGAATATCTGGTTTCTTCATGAATGCTTGCATGCATCAAGAAAAACGGCTTCCGAAAATGGGTGAGATAAATCTGACTCATCTTGTTTCGATGCTTCGAAACGGGAATTGGCACCTTGAAGAAATCCAACAGGTTGCCAAGGTATCAAAGGGCCTTTCCCTCCACCTTTCTTGATAAGTAATACAATGTTTTTGAGAACGAAAAATCGAAGATAAGGACTTAATTATTCTCTGCCCTATTCTGATTTAGTTTTCTGAAAAGCAGAAAACCCATACCTATGAGCAGCGCGTATGGAACGCCCATCAAATAAAGAATGCCTGCATTCAATCCTTCAGCAACATCACTGCCGTTTTTCTGAGCCGATTCAACCACCGCGCCACACATTGCGCACTGTGCATTGGCATCAATAACTATGACGATTAAGAGTATAATTAAAAGTACTGTCTTCTTCATACTGTCTTTCAAATTTAATCAGTTCTCTTTTAGTAATAGGGTGAAATCATTATAAACACAATCACACCTGTGATGGAAACATAAAACCATAGTGGCCAAGTTATTCTCGCAATTTTTCGGTGTTTATCAAATCGCTCGCTCAATCCACGTGTGAACGAAATCAGCACCAATGGCGCGATAACCATTGCAAATAAAATGTGAGTAAGCAGTATGAAAAGGTAGATGTATCGGATCATTCCTTCACCACCAAAAACAGTGCTCTCATGCGTAATGTGATACGCCACATAACTCACCAGAAAAAGTGCGCTTAGGAGAATGCTGCTGGTCATCGCCTTCCTATGTGCAGAAATATTGCCTCGCTTAATGAATATTAAGCCCAGAACAAGCAGAATGCTTACTGTGCCATTTATCGAAGCGTTCACCAAAGGAAGATTGTCCATCCAAGTGCCGCTCATATCGATTTTTGGCGTTACATAAATTACGGCCACTGCAATCGCTAATAGCGCTCCAACAATATAAATGAGGCTGTTGTAATTCTTAGTTTTATCTATCGCTCCTTCCATGAAATATGAGGTTCTTGAATCAAGAGTTTAATGGCGTCCTGTAACGTTTTATTATCCTGCTGCAATCTAAGATCAAAGAATTCGCGTATTCTTTGGTTTTGATCTAAAACGACCACCTTGGTCGAAGGAATATCATTGACACTGCCCATTTGCCCTGTAGTAACAAATAAACGTTCCACTAGTTCATCTATATCCGACTGTGATTTTGCGGTGGCGAACATCCAATTCCCGCCTTTGTAAAGATTCTTTTCCGATAAATTCTTGAGTGCCTCCATCTCCATTGGTTTCATTGAAATACTCAAGAGCATCCACTCCTCGTTTAATCCAATCCGATTCAAATAATTATTAAGCGTGGAAATCTTATCATAGCAAGCAGCATCGCAGGGTTGATCAAAAATATCCACCACCAATACTCGTCCGTTTAAGTTGGAAACATCCATGGAATTTCCATCCTGTGTAACCAGATCTGGCAAAGGCACCGATTGAAAAACTGTATCACCATTTTCGGAGATGGATTCAACCTCCCCGTAGTAGCCTAACCTAGCAGTGTTATGTTGTCCCAATGAAAATAACAGATACACCACGGAGGGTACTAGTAAGATTGCGATTAAAAAAAGGCCTTTTTTCATGATTTGTGTAAACACAAAAAAGGCCTCTGAATGTTCAAAGGCCTTCAATTATTTTTTGATTCTTAGGACCAAACCCAAGAAAATGCATCTTTTAAATACTGCAAGAATGTAGATTCTTGATATAGTATAAAGAATAAGTAAATTATGAAGATGGCATATGGCAATAGAATCGTGTACCGAAGTCCTTTACGCTCATCACCTAGGTGCATAAATACCATGATGATATATCCTGCCTTAACCAGGGTCAAAAGGATAAAAGCAATTTTAATACTCATCCAACCTGCACCATTTACATCAATGTGAGCCTTGCCCCAAATGATACCCATTGCTACTTCAAGAGCAGTAATGATCGATAGGATCGCAGTTACCTTGAAGATGTTTTTTCTAATCTTCTTTCCGTCTTCTTCGCTGTGGTGAGCGTGAAGTGAATATTCAATAATGTCGTCTCTTTCCATCTCTATTCAGATTATATCAAGTAAAAGAATGTGAATACAAATACCCATACTAGGTCAACAAAGTGCCAGTAAAGTCCAACTTTCTCCACCATTTCATAGTGACCTCGTTTTTCATACCAACCTTGGTATGCTCGGATTAAAACGAGTAAATTTAAAATGACTCCACTGAGTACGTGAGAACCGTGGAAACCAGTTATAAAGAAAAAGAAGTTCGCGTAGAGTTGAGGGCCGTATGGATTACGAGCCAATGTTGCATTGTCGCCCCAAGTGCTGATTAATCCATCAGGACCAGCAATGAACGTGTACCATTCCCAAGCTTGCGATCCTAAGAAGATTGCTCCACCTACAACAGTGAATGCCATCCATTTTATCACACTTTTCTGATCCATTCTATGACCCGCTTCAACCGCCAATACCATTGTCACAGAACTAACAATAAGAATGAACGTCATCAACGCTACATAAAGCAGCGGAAGATGTGCGTGGGTTCCTGGAAAGTGAAAGAAAATTTCTTCGGTTATAGGCCATTCAGCCACCAAGTGATGACGTTGAAAACCTAGTGCTGTGAGGAATCCACCAAAGGTGAGCGCATCAGAGATGAGGAAGAACCACATCATCATTTTGCCATAACTTACACTGAATGGTGATCGACCTCCACCCCAGAGTTCTTTTTGGTCGATTACTTGAGTTGCTTCTCCTGCCATGTTAGATAGATAGGAATTGTTAAAAGGATTTGGTCTGCAATGTTAACGAATAAACACTAAAAACAAGATGAGGTATATCCAAAGAACATCAAGAAAATGCCAATAGATCCCACAAACGTTAATACCGATGTGATTTTCAACGGAATACTTATTTAAAAGTGCTTTGATTGTTGTAAAAATTAATGCGAAAACTCCACTAATTACGTGAGCAGCATGTGCCCATATCAACACGTTGAAAAACGAACCAGAGGCATTACTCTCCACTCCAGTGAAGTAAATACCATTCTCAACTAAGTCTAAAAAGCCCTCATATTGTGTGACTAAAAAGGCGATTCCCAAAACGGTGGTTACCGTCAGCGCGCCCGTTGCCGCTTTCATAGAACCCTTTTTAGCGAACCACTGCGCCATGAACATAGTTAGACTGCTGACGACAATGATGCCAGTGCTGAGGTAAAAAATTTCAGGAACGTCAAAATAGAGCCAATCGCCTTGCGCTTGACGAACCACATAAGCGCTGGTTAATCCAGCGAAGAACATGATAATACCTACGATGCCAATCCACATCATTGGGACGGCTGTTTTTCTCTTTGCGTCTAGCGCTTCTTCCGGTGTTGCGTATATCGATGCCATAATTAAATCAAGTATAAAAGTTGAATTACTGGTAGATAAACAAATGAAGCGAACATGAGTTTAAGTGCGGCCTCATCTGTTCGCTTTCTGTAGAGCACCAATGCATACCAAGCAAAGACTATTCCTGCGATGGAGACCAATACCATCCTCAAGAAATCCATTTCAGTGAATATGATTGGTGTGAGGCTGATTGGTATTAAAAAAATGCTGTAGAGCAATATGTACATGGCTGAAATTTGCCCTTTGCCCTGCGCTGAAGGCAACAATTTAAATCCGGCCTTAGAATAGTCGTCATTCGCCTTCCATGCGATTGCCCAAAAGTGAGGAAACTGCCACATGAATTGAGTAGCGAACAATACTCCTGGAATCAATCCAAAATCACCAGTGGCAGCAACATAGCCCAACATGGGCGGAATAGCGCCTGGAAAAGCACCGACAAATACGGCAATCGGCCCTACTCTTTTTAATGGTGTATAAATGGCAACGTAGCTAAACAAGGCCAATCCTCCTAGAATTCCGCTCAATGGATTCAGCCCAAACCAAAGTATAAAAAGTCCAATAATCCCAGTTAATATGGCTACAACCATGGCTTCGCCAATTTCCATGCGACCATCAGGTATTGGACGATCGGCAGTTCTATTCATCAGCTTATCAAGGTCGCGCTCAATGATTTGATTGAAGGCATTGGAGGATCCTGTGACCAGAAAACCACCGATGATCAACCAAAGAATGTGCAGCACGTTCGCGTTCGCCACATCCACTGCAAAGAAATATCCGGTCAGGGCGCTAAAGACAACAAGCGATGCCAATCTGAGCTTCGTAAGCTGTGCGTAATCTGAAATCTTAGTCAGCAGGGAAAATTTTATGGTTGCGGAACGCGCTTTCATTAAGAACTTGCAAATGTATTCACCATGACCATTTTTTGAGCAAGACTGGTTCTAAATTTCACATAGGTTTGAACCCGTGTCTGGAATTTATGTTCACATACCGTTTTGCAAACAAGTATGCACCTATTGCGATTTTCACTTTTCAACGCAACTGAAACATCAGGATGATTTGTGTGAAGCACTGTGCATTGAGATCGCAACGCGAGTTGGTGAATTGACAACACCCATTCAAAGCATCTATTTTGGAGGAGGTTCTCCATCTATTGTCAGCGATAAAAACCTTCAAAAAATCTTTGATCAGCTCAGAAAATCCTTCGATTTATCAGAATTAAAAGAAGTAACGCTCGAGTCTAATCCCGATGATCACAGCGAAGCTAAGCTCCAATTTTGGAGAACACTTGGCATCAACAGGTTGAGCATTGGCATCCAGTCTTTCATAGAACGAGATTTGACCTTTATGAATCGAGCGCACAATTCAACAGAAGCGCTAAACTGTGTAGCTATGGCTCACGAGGCGGGATTCGAGCATTTGACCATTGATCTCATCTATGGCATCCCGAATCAGAGTTTGGAGGAATGGAAGGCAAATATTGAATATGCGATAGCCTCTGGAGTAAATCATATCAGCGCGTATTGCTTGACGGTTGAATCTAAAACAGCTTTGGCACATTTGATTGACACGGATCAAATCCAAGAGAAATCGGATGAAGAAATAGAAGCGGAGTATCTGTTGCTTCACCGAACATTAGAGGAAGCAGGATTCGATCATTACGAGATTTCCAACTTCGCCAAGAGCGGCTCGAAGGCTGTTCATAACAGCAACTATTGGAAAAGCGCAGAATATCTGGGTCTTGGCCCTTCTGCACACTCCTTTGACGGCAAAAGCACTCGAAGGTGGAACGCTAGCAACAATGCTGTTTACATCAAATCAATCCGAAACAAACAGGACTATTGGGAGAGCGAAACCCTATCCGAAAAGGAAAGAGTCAACGAAGAAATCATGACGGGTTTGAGAAGAAAAATTGGGGTAAACTATCAATCATTTCCCGCAGAATGTCAATCGGCATTTCGTAAAAACTTAGATGAAATCGCTCCTCAACTCAAGGAAAAACTCATTCTAACCGTAACCTCCGTGAGTATTAAACCTGAATCTTGGTTGATGGCGGATGCGATCATCCGCGATCTCATTATAGATTAGGTCTATAAACCGGTTTAGCCACCATTCGACCGTTGCACATCCCAACCACCACAAACAAACCAAAAGAGTTATCACTGAGGCATATCTCTTGGCCATAAAGGTCAAATCGAATTGGTTGTCCATTAAGATTAACGACCTCCACATCTCCTTCTTGAAATTGATGGTAAAAACAGCGTTCTACAGGATTTGGGTAAATCAAACAATCTGTATATGGCGATACATCAATGATTGGATCTGGTTTTTGGTATCTGAGTAAGTTGGTCGTCTCTTTAACAAAAGTGCCGATCGTATCTCGCAATGGCCTCAGCCATTGAAACCGAGTTAAAAGTGGGTAACCCACAGAATCTGCGAACCAATAAAATTTGATCAGATCGTATTTATCATCTTCATCATCCACGTTTTGCACAAAACCCGATTCGCGAATCATATAGCAATCCTCTATGGTATCAAAAGGGGTATTCAATATGCCATGAATCTTTGCATCAACGACTTTGACTCCTCGGTATGTGCTATGAATTCGATTTTGTTGCTGTCCAGGAAAACTACTCACGAAATCGTACGTGAACTGATCATAATCATAGAGTTTTGAATCAACATCCGGCATTGTCTCACTATTCCCATTCAGAATTCCAAAGTATTCGAATCTGGATTCTTCATCGCAGCCCGAGGTCTCACTATAAAACCCCAAAGTGCCTCTGGCAAACACCCCTGAATCACTCTGATGCCAATATTCTATAAACTTCCCATTATCATAGCACACGCTTAAATTCGCTCCGATAGCAACTCTAGATTCTATATTATCCGAAATCAATAAAGATTCATTCGATGTAGTATCTGTATCAGAAAAATCCCAAATGGTGTCCAGCTCATACCTATATCTTTTAATGGCAATTGCATCCAAAGGTGGAAGCAGCAATTGCTCATCATCATACCTTGATATGGCATACTCACCAGGGATAAAAACTTGAGCTCTGCCGATCACTGAACAGCAAAAAACTATGAATGAAAACGTTAATATTCTATCCCAATTAAACACAAGGTGAAAATAAGCGGATGGTCAAAATATCCAGCAAAAATTGAGAATACGGTTAACTTCGAACCAAACTCTATTTATGGATTTCAAAAACGGCATTGATATTTCTATTCCCTACCGAACCACATCCGATGCCACTTCCGCTTGGTACGTAGATCCGATAAAAATCGAGCCTGTGAGAGGAGATGGTTTTGTAGGCTCAGTAGAAGAAGGTGGTTCGGTCAACTTTAGAGACATCACACTGAATCCACATGGAAATGGAACACATACCGAATGTGTCGGACACATAGCGCCAGAATGCTTTAGCGTGAATCAGCATTTGAAACAATGGATGTTTCAAGCCGAGCTCATCAGCATCACTCCTGAAAAACGTGAAGGCGATTTAGTCATAACTAAGCTTCAAATAATAAGTGCATTGAAAGGTAAAAACTGCGAAGCCATTGTGTTACGGACATTGCCCAATCAACCATTGAAGCTTCACTTGAACTACAGCAATACCAACCCTGCCTATCTAGATGTGGAAGCAGCCCAATGGATTAGTGATCAAGGCATTGAACATTTGCTTTTGGACCTGCCTTCCGTTGATCGCGAAGTGGACGGTGGCGCTTTGGCAGCGCATAAAGCATTTTGGAATTATCCAGAAAACCCGCGCATGTCTGCCACCATTACAGAATTAATCTTTGTGCCCACAGAAGTGGAAGATGGAAGCTATTTACTCAACCTTCAGGTTGCCCCAATCGAAAACGATGCATCGCCAAGTCGCCCTGTGCTATTTAAATTGGATTAGCCCATGTGTTACAACGCGGCATATTCTATAGAACGAAACTTAAAACACGCCATCAGTCGTGAGCAAGACCCCGCACTGAAAAAGAAATTGGAGGAAATGCTGGAGCAATGGCAAGTACACAAATTGCCCTTTGTACCCAACATCGAAATTGAAGACACGGCCTATTATGTGAATGCATTCGAACACAAGCATTTTCCCGTTTTCTATTTAGAAGATGGCGATATTCAATTGGGGTTCTTTCGCTGGGGCTTGGTGCCAAGGTGGTGCCGAGATGAACAGAAGGCCATTCAGATCTGGAATCAATGCATCAACGCGAGAAGCGAAACCATCTTTGACAAACCTTCCTTTCGGGCTTCAGCATTAGACCGACATTGCGTTGTCATGCTGGATGGATTCTTTGAATACCATCATCAAGGCAAGAAAAAGTTTCCGTTTTACATTTATCCCACTGAAGGCCCAATGTATGTGGCTGGATTATTTGAAAAAACGGTCATCGAAGGAGAAGAATGGCAAACATTTACGATCGTCACGACAGAGGGCAATGAGTTGATGCAGAAGATTCATAACAACCCAAAAAATCCGAATCGTATGCCGATCTTGCTTCAGCAAAATCAAATTATGCAATGGCTGGCACCTCTTCAAAAGGAAGATACATTGGCAAGGAAGTCTTTAGAAATGGATTTCTTTCAGCCTGCACCTTTAGATTCTATACACGCGCATACAGTTGCCCAATTGCAGGGTAAAACAGGCATGGGTAATCGACCTGAAGCACAAGAGGAATACATCCACCTAGATTTAGCGCTAGAAATATAAATAGCTAGTAATTGTCGATAAATCAGAATATAATTTCAACAAACTTGTATTTTACGGAATTAAATGCCCAATTTTGAACTTACTAAATCGAAAACACCGATGGCACGCATACTTGACCAAATTGATCATAAAATTCTTCGGATTCTTCAAGAACGTGGAAGAATATCCAATGTAGAATTGAGCCGCGAAATCGATTTAAGTCCTGCTCCAACTTTAGAGCGTGTTCGCAAACTGGAAAAGCTTAGATATATCGAAGGCTATCATGCCGATATCAATCTAGGCAAGATGGGAATTACGATCAAAGCATTGATTCAAGTCACCTTACATCATCACCAAGGAGTGAATATCCATCAGTTTATTGAAGCCGTGATGAAGATTCCTGAAGTTACTGAATGCTACCAAGTGACTGGAGAGTTCGATTACATGCTTCGCGTTTTGACTTCTGATATCGAGGCATTGGATAAGCTGATTACAAATGTGATCAGCAAAATTCCTGAAGTGGGACAAATTAAATCACACATTATTTTGAGCGTGATCAAACAATCCAAAGTATTGCCCATTCTGCATCCGAGCGAATGAACATCGAAGAATTCAGACACTATTGTATTTCAAAACCCGGGGTAACCGAAGACCTGCCTTTTGGGCCACAAACGCTGGTTTTTAAGGTGATGAATAAAATGTTCGCATTGTGCGACATCGATCAATTTAATAGTTTTAATGCAAAATGCGATCCTGAGCGAGCCATTGAATTGCGTGCTACTTTTACGGGAATAAAACCGGGTTATCACATGAACAAAGTCCATTGGAACACCATTGAATGCGATGGTTCCATTCCAGATAACTTGATGTTTGAACTGGTTGACCACTCCTATGACTTGGTAAAGTCAACGCTTAAAAAAGCCGAGAAAGAAGAGCTTGAACAATTAGCGAAAAAATAATCTTCCGTATCTCTTAGCCGTGTTTCCTTTGCATTCTAATTCAAACACATGAGTAGGATATTCAACATCATCGCTAAGTACTTCGTTCGCGGTCTAATTTTTTTAGTTCCTGTAGCAGCCACGGTCTATGTGATCATACAGACCTTTATTTATATCGATGGGATCATTCCGGTTGATATTCCTGGTCTTGGATTGCTTACCCTATTGGTTACGATCACTCTTTTCGGTGTTTTAGCTAGCACGGTGCTCGCCCAACCGTTCATTTTTTGGGGCAATCAACTATTGAATTCAGCTCCTCTGGTGAAGACCATTTACACTTCCGTAAAAGACTTAATTACCGCTTTTGTCGGAACTGAAAAGCGATTTGACCAGCCCGTTTTGGTGCGGATGTATGAAAACGCCACCGTTCAAAAACTTGGTTTTATGACAAGCAACGACTTGAGTGACTTAGGCATTATGAAAGGCCAGGTGGCCGTTTATTTACCACATAGTTATGCGTTTTCGGGTAATCTTTTCATTGTTCCGGCCGAGAACATCACTTTGATTGATGCACCGGCATCCGAAATCATGAAATTCATTGTGAGTGGCGGAGTCAGTAAAATAGGAGAGTCGCAAGAGTGACAGTCGCTCAATTCATTCAGCGAAACACACACCAACTCCAGTTACATGGTGTGATTTTTCTGTGGGGGTTTACCGGCATTCTCGGCAAGCTAATTTCAATTTCTTCCAGCTCCATCGTTTGGTGGCGAATGTCCATTGCGTTTATTGGATTAGCGGCTTTCATGTTGGTCACCAAACGCGGGTTTCGAACTACTGGGCAAAACGCCCTCAAATATCTTGGAACCGGACTGATTACAGCCGGACATTGGATTTTGTTTTTTGAGGCGTTGAAGGTTTCAAATGTATCCATCACCTTAACAACATTGGCTTCGACCACTCTGTTCGTGGCGTTTATAGAACCTCTGTTTTTCAAACGAAGGATCATTGCATATGAAGTGATACTAGGCCTTTGCACCTTGATCGGACTTGCTATCATTTTTGGTGCAGAAACAGAGCATTCTTGGGGAATCATACTAGCACTTGGCTCCGCAGTGCTTGCTGCCATATTTGGCACCGTCAACGGTGTTTTTGTTCGTCAAGACAAGCCATCATTAATTACAGCTTATGAAATGCTGGGCGGTGCCATTGGAATCACCATTTACAGTTTAATACAACCCGGATCATTTGAAATTCCATTGGGAATCGATTGGCTTTGGCTTTTAATTCTTGGTTTGGTTTGTACCAGTCTCGCTTTTGTGGTAAGCATAGCTGTGATGAAAACCTTGAGTCCGTTCACAGTTAGCATCAGCATCAATATGGAGCCTATTTATGCAATCGCATTTGCGCTCATCATTTTCCAAGAAGACGAGTACATGAGTCCCCTCTTTTATCTCGGAGCGCTCATCGTAATGAGCATGATTTTCCTAAACGGATATATCAAGCGAAAAAGGGCGAGTCTTTAAAGCTACTGTACCAACATTTTCATCACCGTAGGTTTGGCTGTTGAAGCACCGCCAACCTGTAGAATATATGCTCCGGCTGGCAAATTCAGATCAAAGTCCATTTTCTCGGACTTCGAAGCACCTATTTGCTCGTGTAAAATTCTTCCACTTAGATCCATTATTTGGACTTGAATTGATTTACCCACCTGAGGCAACATGAGAGAAAACGATCCATTGTTTGGATTAGGCATAATGGTTATTTGTCCATTCTCGACCTCGTCAAGTCCAAGTGGATATACCGAAACATCTTCGCAGGTTTTTCCGCATTCGCTTCCGTTGTCGAAGGTGGTTAAACACACATTGTAAATTCCAGCGCTGTTGTAGGTATAAGTAGGCTGAGCAAAACTGGATGTATTACCATCGCCAAAGGACCATTCGATGGAAGTAATATTTCCGATGCTCGTGTTATTCACAAAGGTGAATGCATTTGATTCGTTGAAAGAATAGGTAAACTCAGGTTCGCAGTTGTATTCTTTGGCTTCAACAAATTCACAATAAGTATCCGTACAAAATGGGAATGGATTAAACGTTGTCACGCAAA
This sequence comes from uncultured Flavobacteriales bacterium, assembly GCA_943788775.1. Taxonomy (GTDB): domain Bacteria; phylum Bacteroidota; class Bacteroidia; order Flavobacteriales_G; family Salibacteraceae; genus SHAN690. The sequence continues at coordinate 171,461 of CALSRO010000002.1, forward strand.
CCTCATAACTACCAGGTGATGCGAAAAGATGCACGGGATTCTCTTCAAAAACTGGGGTAGAACCATCACCAAAATCCCAAGTGCTGAATAAGCCACCCGTTGATTTATTAGTAAAGGAGAATTCCAACTGATCCGCGCTGTAGATATAATCGGCTTTGCAGCCTCCGCCTCCGCCACCACCGCCAGTCACGGTAACGAATTCGCAGTATTCATCTTCACACAATCCACCGTTTTCATTGTAGATGTAAAGGCAAACTTCATACGTACCTGCAGCAAAGTAGGTGTAGCTAGGATCTGCTAACTGACTGGATCCAAAGCCATCACCAAAATCCCAATATACAGCATCATAACCCCCTGTGGACTCATCAGTAAAATCCACGTCCAAGCCATCTGCAGAATATGAAAAATCTGCATCGCAAGGCTCATCTGTTACAAATACTGTGAAGCATGAACTATCGCATAGTGATCCATTATCATAGAGTGATAGACACATCGTATAAGTACCCTCAGCTGCATAAGTATGTGTTGGATTTGGATCATTCGATCCATTTCCATCGCCAAAGTCGAACCAGAGCGAATCGTATATTCCGAGTGACTCGTCATAAAAATCTACTTCCAACGCATTACTTTCTATATCGAAGAAAGCCCCGCATGTGGCGCCACCGATAAAAAGGGTATCACAATACTCATCAATGCAATTAAAATTAACGGTGTCGATAATGTAAATACAAACAGGATAGATGCCTGCACTTGAGTATGTATGCGATGGATTATTAACGTATAGGGAGTAATTCCCGTCTCCGAAATCATATTCTACGTAGTTGTAGTTTCCAGTAGATTGATTGATAAAATTAATGGTAAGACCACTCGAAGTGGTGTCAAAATCAGCGGCACATTGCGCAAAAGCCTGATTCAAAGAAGCGGCCCCTAGGAAACAGAAAATACTGAGTATGAATGATTTCATAATTTTTAATTGAATATAGCTCAAACGTGTGCGAGTAATAATTGGTTGGTGATTCATAAAAAAATAAATTCTATTTCGCTTCTAGTTAATCTCAAGTCCAAACTCATAGGCCTCCAAAAGCATATCTTCTAAATCCGCTTCGCCTTGATTGCAAAGCAAAATGGCCCCGATATTATTTGTGGGGTGAAATGCCATAATTGTGGCTACTCTTTGTTCACCACCATCATGTCCCCATATTCCTAATTCGTTATCCATTTTAAAAATATGCAACCCAACTTGATCTTCACCAGACCTAAACTGGACGGTCAACATTTCAGTGAGTGTTTTGGCGGACAACCCAAGTTTTGCCGATCCATCGTCTGAAGACAACTCCATTAATAGCTTGTGCAGATCCGCTGCAGTTGATCGCAATCCACCATTTGGATAATCCGTGAATGTGTAATGTTCGATCTTTTGATTACTTCCTGAGACATAGTCATAGGGTTGCACTATTGTTCCGGTAACGGCATCTAACCTCCAGAACGTATTTGTCATTCCGAGTGGTGTGAAGATGTTATCTCGGCAATAGTTTACAAATGGCTCTCCGGTCAATTGCTCTACTAAAACAGCCAGCAAGGCACTCCCAACATTAGAATATTCATAGGTACTGCCCGGCTCAAAATCATGAAAATTCTCGCTAATGCTGTAAAATTCACCGCCCACTTCCAGATAATTCTTCATGAAAAAATCTAACGCTACGGGACTATCCTCTCCATAGTAATATTGGTTGTCGAGTGCGCTTCCGTCAGCAATACCCGATGTATGAGTTAAGAGCATTTTGAAGGTGATTTCCTTAGAGTAACCCGGCACTTTCACTTCAAAATCCAAATAATCATTTACGGGATGATCCAAGGCTATCAATCCCTGATCATATAATTGCAAAAGGGTGGTTGCTGTGATCACTTTCGAGACGGAAGCCAATAAAAATTTATCCTTCCCTGTGAGTCTTTCGTTCGTCTCGAGACTGGATTTACCCAGATATGATTCATACAAAACGCTTTCATCATCAAAAACCATGGTTGCCAAAGCTGGTATATGCTGAGCATCCATCTCATCCATGAGATACTCCTCGAATTCCTCTTCATTGTCAATTGGTTCCTCATCTCTATTACATGAAAATAGAAATGACAGTACCAGTATGGCTAATAACTCTATTATTATTTTGCTCATCCGTCTTTCGTTTTGGATCCTTGCAAAAGAAACTAATTCCAATTCCTAGATGCCATGTCTTTTTCGCATTCTTTCCAGAATCCATAAAAAGATGAATAATACCCTCTTACGTTAAACATCCAATCTCTTGGTTCTTCTTGGCCCTCATAATGTGCATTTAGAGGATGCTCTTTGTAGGCGGTGAATCTTGGATCGTACTCCTCCATCAATTCATCATATTCTCCCACAAAGATTTGAGCTTCAGGAATATTTCTCACCAACTCTAGCGTAAAGTTCAGTACTCGTTTTGAGATTGGGTATTTCGCAAAAACAGACGGTTCTAAGAGAACAATCCTATTCGCCCGTTGACCTTCACGCCATGTTGGATCAAGGTTATAATAGTTATAAATCAAGGTTGGCTTCGAAGGATCGATATTGATGGGTGCTTTGGCTGGTAATTCGGTAAAAAAAGCAGGTTCTTCCAAATCCCTCAACACATCTGGAACTGCCAACTCCTCAAAGTCATCATAAGGTATATCCAAGTAAGTGTTGCGTTCGTTCGTACGACAGTATTTATTGATGTTTTCCTGATTCGCAACATACTTTTTGTTGCTATTAGATCCAGCGACCCATTGCCAACTTAAGGCGTTGCTAGCCCAATCGCCATCAATAAGATGATAATACATCCATCTTGCTGGAGTCCGCCAGTGACTTCTAGCCACATTGCATGCCAAAGCGGCAACATACATTCGTACGTGGTTATGCATATAACCCTTGGAATACAAATGCATTATTCCATGATCGATGGCACTAATTCCCGTTTCTGCCGAGATGATGGCATGAGGCAAAAACTCGTTTTCAACCTGTGGCTGTGGGCGCTTTAGGTCTGAATTAATCTCTTCTCTCTTTTCTACCCATACTTGCTGCCAATAGTCTCGCCAAGCTAATTCTTGAATGAATTTTTCGATTTGCCGCGGATTAAATCCGCGATTCATTAGGCTTCGAAAAACTTGCTTAGTGGATATTACACCACGTGAAATGTAGGGCGACAAATACGAAACATCACCATCGATATAGTTTCTTGTATCAGAATACTTCACGGGATCGATCTGCTCTACTCTCGCCAGAATGTCTTCGTATTTAGTCGGGAAATCTTTGATCAAACCTGAGGTGTTTTTCGTTACAAAGTGAGGCTGCAATGTATAGTGTCAGTAAAAGTCTAAATCGCCAATTTGAAATACTTAGCGACAATGAAATACTAATAACGTTTCTTGGATATTCGATTCCCTGTAATCGTGCGCTGTGCATTCGATTTAAACCGACCAACTTCATCCACGCGCAACTTCTCATGTTTGGTTTTTCTGCCACTCACTCGCCTTCGCCAACGTTTCCAGCTGCTTTCCTTTAACTCCCGTTTCATCAGCTTGATTACATCTGCTTCGTTCAAGCCAAATTGAAATTCGATCGCTTCAAATGGCGTGCGATCTTCCCACGCCATGGCGATGATTCGGTCAATATCAATTTCTGATAGTGTGCTCTCCATTGAAACGAAAACACATAACATAGGTGAAGGTTTATTTTTCCCTTTTCAATTGGACTTTCGCCACTTGTATATTGAACATCATATTAGTTCGAGTTTAATCCAAACATAGTTACCAAAACTTAAATTCTTATTTGTTGTTTCAATTGGCCAACCCCAAAATCTACATTTGCGCTTATGTCAGAAAACTCAACCACAGATCTGCGATACTGCGATAGCCTAACCGAATACAAAAGATTCAGAACCCGAGAAGTGATGATCGGAAGTATTGGTGTAGGTGGTGACAACCCGATTCGAGTGCAATCGATGACCACCACGGACACCATGGACACGCAGGCTACGGTCGAACAAAGCATTCGCATGATCGATGCGGGTTGCGAGATTGTTCGTATTACCGCGCCAAGCAAAAAGGAAGCAGAAAATCTTCAGAACATTAAAGATGAGCTTCGCAAACGAGGGTACGAAACGCCATTGGTGGCGGACATCCATTTCACTCCAAACGCAGCCGAAATTGCAGCTCGAATCGTAGAAAAAGTGCGTGTGAACCCTGGTAATTATGCGGACAAAAAGAAATTTGAACACATAGAATACAACGATGAAACGTACAGAGCTGAATTAGATCGAATCCGAGAACGATTCACTCCGTTGGTCAAAATCTGTAAGGAACACGGCACTGCGATGCGCATCGGAACCAACCATGGTTCGCTGAGTGACCGAATTCTGAGCCGATATGGCGACACTCCGCTTGGCATGGTTGAAAGTGCCATGGAATTCCTCTACATATGCCGTGATCATGATTACCATGACATCGTATTATCCATGAAAGCAAGTAATACGCAAGTCATGGTTCAGGCGTATCGATTATTGGTCAATCGAATGATGGCAGAAGGAATGAACTACCCGCTTCATTTGGGAGTGACAGAAGCAGGCGAAGGTGAAGATGGACGTATAAAATCTGCGGTTGGAATTGGCACCTTGCTCGAGGATGGATTAGGAGATACCATTCGTGTTTCGCTTACTGAAGAACCAGAATTTGAGGTTCCTGTGGCTTTTAGCTTAGCCAGAAGGTATGACCAAAGAGCCGGTCACGCGAACATTCCAGAAATTGTGAATTACCCGATTCAACCGTTTTCCTACCAACGAAGAAAAACGAACGAAGTAGTAAACATTGGGGACCACAATGTTCCGCGTATAATTCATGACTTTTCTGACAAGGATGTGGTTACTGCTGCCAATTTACATGCCGTTGGATATAACTATAGTGTGCCGCTCGACAAATGGAACTTGACCGACCAGGCATGTGACTTTATTTATGTAGGAGACCAACAACTGGATTTTGAAATCCCAGGCACACTAGGAGTCATTCAAAATGCGGCTGTTTGGAACGATGAGGAAAGACACTACCCTTATTTTGAAGGGATCAGCTATGTGGTGGCAAAAAACAAGTCAAGCAAACTAAACTTCGTCCACGCGAGTATCGAAGAATTAGACGTACCGCTTTTGGCTGCCTTAAAACATGATTCTGCGGCTGTATTGGTTCTCACCACGGATAATGCGCACGCCATGCCTGAGCAACGGGCTGCATTTTTCCGATTAATAGAAGAAGGCATTGACGCTCCGGTCATAATTCAACGAAGCTATTCTGACCTTGATGAAAACGAATTTCAATTGTTCGCCTCTACTGACTTTGGCGGTTTGTTCTTAGATGGATTGGGAGATGGGATTTGGATGAAACCAAAGAATTGTGGAAGCAGAAAGATGGTCAATTCACTTGGGTTTGGCATTCTGCAAGCGACCCGAACCAGAATTTCAAAAACAGAATACATCAGCTGCCCATCTTGCGGCAGAACACTCTTCGATTTGCAGGAAACCACGGCTAAAATCCGCGCTCGAACCAGTCACTTAAAAGGAGTCAAAATCGGAATCATGGGCTGCATCGTGAATGGTCCAGGTGAAATGGCCGATGCCGATTACGGATACGTTGGAACAGGTCCGGGTAAAATCACCTTGTATAAGGAGAAAACGGTCGTGAAGAAAAACGTGCCTGAAGCGGCAGCTGTGGACGAACTAATCGCCTTGATTGCCGAGCATGGTGATTGGGTTGAAATTGAATAATTCGTGAGATGATCGGCAATAAAAAACACTTCCTTATCGCAGGTTCAACGGGTTTAGTTGGAAGCGCATTATTGGAGAATCTTCTTTCGAATGCCGAAGTAGGCAAGGTCACCATCTTGGTGAGACGACCGGTAGAAGCTGAGCATACAAAAATGTCGATCAAAGAGGTTGATTTCGAAACTATGGATGAAAAAGTGATCCCACCGAATGTAGATGCTATTTTCTGCTGCTTGGGTACTACCATGGCTCAAGCAGGAGGTAAAGATGCCTTTCGCAGAGTGGATTTTGAATATGTGGTGAAGTTGGCTGTATTTGCGCAACGACAAAGAATCGATCAATTCCATGTGATAAGCGCTGCTGGAGCAAATCCTAACTCCAAAATATTCTATAACAAGGTCAAGGGACGGATGGAACTGGAGCTGAAGAAACTCGATAAAATTCGAAGCATCTATATTTATCATCCTAGTCTGCTTCTTGGACCGAGAGATCAATTCCGATTTGGCGAATCATTAGGAAAGTTTTTCATGACCACATTCGCCTTTCTAATCCCAAAGGCCTACAAAGCCATCCGTGACGACCAAGTGGCCGCGAGCATGTCAAAAAACGCATTCCAACCCAAAAAGGGAGTTCACTTTGTAAATAATGCTGAAATGATTTCTGGTTAACATCCATATGGAATGCGTTACTTCTCCTTGGCATCAATCCAATCGTTAACGACTAAACAAAAAATCGGCTATGTCCTATTGGTCGCATTTATTCTGTTTTATGTAATCAAAGAATGCCTCGGACACGGTGATTTCACCTTGTTTCTCAAAGCCTCTGAATTAATTCGACTAGGTGACAATCCATACGGCAAATGGATTCAGATTCAAGGCGAAAATTATTCACGCTACTTCTATAGCCCTCTGTGGTCGATACTTTTATGGCCATTCACTTACCTGCCATTTGTAGTAGGAAGACTCTTTTGGCTTTGTATGAATGTCTGGTTCACATTTTCGAATCTGGATACTCTTGAAAAAGTATGTGGATTTAAAATCACTCACTCAAAACCAAGCAAATTGGGTGATCATCCTTAGCACTGCATTGAGTATTCGATTTATACTCTACAATTTCGACCTCATTCAAATGACCTTGTTTTTGCTTTGGGGAATTTTAGAATCTGTGCAGAGGTTTCGATCCTCTCAGTGGATTTTAGGAGGTGTCATTCTAGCATTGATAATTAATGTCAAAATCATGCCCATTGTCATCTTGCCCTACTTGGCGTTTAGAGGGCAGTTTAAAGCTCTATCAATCACGATTGCGGCTTTCATCCTCATGCTCTTTTTACCAGCATTATTTCTAGGATGGGAAACAAATCTATTTCTGCTTGGTGAGTGGTGGTCAGTGATTGACCCAACAATGGCCGAACATAAATTCGAGAGCGAAATCGGTCCACATAGCTTAACAGCACTCATTCCTGCTCTCTTAATGGAAACGCAAGGAAGGTTAGGCATTGCCAGAAATATATTGAATTTGACACCTGAGCTTGTCACAATGATTGTGCGTTCTGCACAAAGCATACTAGTGATATTTACCCTGTATTTTCTAAAATGGCCTGCGTTTAGAGTATCAAAAGATAGATTGGACGTACTGTATGAGTTAGCTTACATCTCATTGGTAATTCCATTGATTTTTCCGCATCAACAGAAATATGCCTTTGCGCTAGCAATTCCTGCACAATTCTATTTGGCATATTACCTAATCAGTCAATCCCACAACCGAAAAACAAGGTGGAAATTGGTCGCGACCTTCCTCGCTCTGTCATTCGTATTAATGACGCTCACCACCGATGGGGTTATCGGACGAGAACTAAATCTGATTTCGAGACATTTTAAACTCGTCACCTATGGAATGTTCTTCTTAATTGCAGCCTTGGCATTTGCTCGTCCAAAACACCTCAGAAATAGATCTCTTGAGCCAAACGATACGTATTCGCATGAGCCTCAACAATGATGTTAATGTCTTTACTATAACCTCCTCCCATAGACGCTACCAACGGAATTTGGCATTCGAAAGCCTTCTGCAAAACGATCTGATCTCGTTTTTTGCAACCCTCCAATGACACTCCAAGGCGACCTAGCTTATCCGATGCTAGAATGTCCACCCCTGACTGAAAAAATATAAAATCCGGATTCACCTTTTCAAGTAATTCACTTAGGTGAAGTTCAAGCAGGTTCAGATACTCCTTGTCCATTATCCCATCAACCAACTCAACATCCAAATCACTCTTTTCCTTGTGCATAGGATAATTCTTTCCACCGTGCATACTGTAGGTAAACACTCTTGATTCATCCTGGAATATTTGAGCCGTGCCATTACCTTGATGCACATCCAAATCCACCACCAAAATTTGATTCGCTTTACCTTCATCCAGTAGATACTGGCTCGCGATCGCGATGTCATTCAGCAAGCAAAAACCCTCGCCACGATCTGTAAAAGCATGATGCGTTCCGCCTGCAATGTTCATTGCCACGCCATTTTCCAAAGCAAAATCAGCACACATTTTCGTGCCATTCATGATAGTGACTTCTCGATCGATCAGCTGCCTAGATAGCGGAAAACCTGTGCGTCTGATTTCTTGCTTCGTCAAATTCAGTTGGTCCAACTTGATCCAGTAATTCAAATCATGAACGGCTAGAATTCGATTTATATCCATGGGAGGTGGTGCAAAGAAATTTTCATTGGTAATGGTGCCTTCGTGCAGAAGCTGTTGCGGCAATAGCTCATACTTACTCATCGGAAAACGATGATTATCTGGCAATGGATGAGCATATATTTCGCTCCAAGCGATTTTAAGCATACTTCAAATAACAAGGATAAGTCAGAGTTGTTAAAATGAAATTGAACTGAAAACTGAGTAGTCGAATTATTAGCTTCAATATTCGATCTTCGAAGAGTGAATATTCTTGACACTCCCATTGAATTTTTAAAAGGCGTTGGACCTGCTCGCTCAGAGCTAATGCGCACCGAAATGGGGGTTCGAACATTTGGCGACTTGTTGCACTATTTCCCGTTTAGGTATATTGATCGGAGCAAATTCTATCCCATCAGTGAGGTTGATCCAGAATCGGCCATGGTTCAAGTAAAAGGCAAGTTTATTCGCATTGAAAGTATTGGAGCCAAACGGGCAGTACGAATGGTCGGTGCTTTTCAAGACGATCAAGGAAACATAATGGAAGTGGCTTGGTTTCGCAGCCTGACTTGGATAAAGCAAAGCATCAAAACAGATGTGGAATATGTGCTTTTTGGAAAGCCAGGGTTATTTAATGGCAAACTTCAAATGACGCATCCTGAAATTGAAACGGTCGCCAATTTCAGCAAACCCCTCAAGGGAGGTCTGGAGGGTGTTTATAGTACAACCGAAAAACTCAAAGCTCGCAAACTCGACAGCAGAGCCATTCGAAAGCTAATGGAAACGCTGATTCCTCAAGTTATGCATCATATAAACGAAACACTACCCGGCTATATCCGAAAACGTCAGGAATTGACTCCACGGGAAAAAGCGCTCAAAGACATTCACTTTCCTAAAAATATGGACGCGCTAAGCAAGGCTCAACAAACACTAAAATTTGAAGAACTCTTTTACGTGCAAATGCGCCTTATGAATATTAAGGCAAAGCGCAATAAGGAAATAAGAGGGCAAGTGTTCAAAGCCGTTGGAGACAATTTCAAAACGTTTTATGAAAAGCACCTTCCTTTTGAACTGACAGGGGCGCAGAAACGGGTAGTCAAGGAAATTCGAAAAGACATGGGCACAGGCAATCAGCTTAATAGATTGCTCCAAGGTGATGTGGGCAGTGGGAAAACAGTGGTTGCACTGTTATGCGCACTCATCGCCATTGACAACGGGTTTCAGGCAGCTATCATGGCTCCAACAGAAATTCTTGCACAACAACATTACGAAACGATTTTTGACTTACTCAGCGAAATGCATGTCAACGTGGCCATTCTCACCGGAAGCTCAAAAACCGCCTATCGTAAGAAGCTTCATGCCAATCTCGAAAATGGTCAAATCCATATATTAATAGGAACCCACGCCCTGATTGAGGATAAAGTAAAATTCAACAATCTAGGCTTTGTAGTGATTGATGAACAGCACCGATTTGGTGTAGCACAGCGATCAAAACTCTGGCGCAAAAACACTATTCCACCGCATGTTCTGGTTATGACAGCCACCCCAATACCACGAACTTTAGCTATGACCGTTTATGGCGATTTGGATGTGAGCATTATCGATGAGTTGCCTCCGGGAAGAAAGCCGATCAAAACCGTTCACCGAAAAGATTCGCATCGACTTCAGGTATTTGGATTCATGCGCGAGGAAATCAAAAAAGGACGCCAGATTTATGTGGTCTATCCGCTGATTGAAGAAAGTGAGGCCTTCGACTATAAAGATTTGATGGATGGATATGAAAGTATCGCTCGAGCATTTCCGAATCCAGATTACCAAGTCAGTATCGTTCATGGTAAAATGAAACCTGAAGACAAAGAGTTTGAAATGAAGCGATTTGCCGATGGCCAATGTCAAATCATGGTGGCCACAACGGTAATTGAAGTGGGAGTCAATGTTCCCAATGCTTCAGTTATGGTGATCGAAAGTTCAGAGCGATTTGGACTTTCGCAATTGCATCAGCTCAGAGGTCGGGTAGGTCGAGGAGCTGATCAGAGTTATTGTATACTGATGACCGGCCACAAACTAAGCAATGAAGGACGAAAGCGCATCAGCACCATGTGCGAAACGAACGATGGATTTCGCATTGCCGAAGTTGACTTGAAGCTTCGCGGCCCCGGGGATTTAATGGGCACCCAACAAAGTGGGGTCATGGATTTCAACATCGCAGACATTGTCAAAGACACTGACATTTTGCAAAAAGCAAGAGAAGAAGCACAATACATCTTTGATAATGACCCTCGTTTAGAACATGAACAACTAGTTTTGGTCAAACACCATTTAACTTCGATCATGAAGCGCAGGCCTAATTGGGGACGAATTTCGTAACCGCTTTTTATTCGGAATTTTTGAATTTTCCACCCTTGATACTCCGACTGATTCTTTCAATGTCCTTCTTGGTATTTGCCTTTACGGGATTAAGTCAACAATACGTTGATCTCATTCGTGTCGAGTATGACCATGCCATTCCTCAAAATTTTGAAGACACCACTGGCGAAGGTTCCTTTGATGAACTGGCCATAGATATAGTTCTGCCCATCGTTATCAACGAAAAATTGGCCATTGTCACGGGCACACTTCTTGAACAGTCGCGAGTTTCATTGGAGCCAAACTCACAGACCAATTTGTACGGCACCATGCTTAAAATTGGCGCAAACATCAAACACAACGAACGTTGGTCGGGAACCTATCTATTCTTGCCAAAGTTTAGCTCAGATTTGCAAAGAATTCGCAACCGTGATATACAATTCGGAGGCTTGGCTTTGATAAAATACCACGTTAATAAGACCTTTAACTATCGCTTTGGGGTTTATTCAAACGGTGAACTTCACGCCCCGTTGGTCGTTCCATTTTTCGGCATATACCTGCTAAAAAACAATTGGGAAATCCAAGGTGCTCTCCCGATCAATGCGGAAATCAACCGTCAATTTGGAGAGCATTTAAAAATCGGTGCTCGATTTGACGGAATTAACAAGTCCTATTACCTCAACGATGGGTCTAAGCAGTATGTGGAAAAAGTAAATAATGAAATAGGGATTCTTGCTCGTGCCATGTTTGGCAACTTTCACTTTCAATTATTCGGTGGTTATGCCATAGGCCGAAGTTTCAGAACGTATCAATATGGCGACCGATTTGACTTGGCCATATCTGCAATAAAGATTAATAACGAACGAATTATTCAAAATCAAGATTTTAAAGATGGCCCAGTCTTTCGCCTATCTTTCACCTACCGACTTCCTACCTCAGATAAAGAAAAGCCATGATAGAAGCACTGCAAGAAATCGACACCGTAAGGCTGAATTTCAATAATGACGGCCGTTTATTTCTGAATCTCACCATAGCTTTCATCATGTTTGGGATTGCATTGGAGTTAAAACCAGAGGATTTTAAGAAACTCTTGAAATCTCCAAAACCAGCCTTTGTGGGAGTGCTTTCTCAATTTTTTCTTATGCCCTTGCTCACATTTATCATTGCTACTTTACTGGGTGATATTATTACTCCTACCATCGGCATGGGAATGATTTTGGTGGCGGCATGTCCCGGAGGTAATGTGTCTAACTTCATTAGTAGTTTAGCCAAGGGCAACGTAGCTTTATCGGTGAGTCTCACTGCGTTTTCAAGTATTGGCGGTTTAATTCTCACCCCTTTCAATTTCGCATTTTGGGGAAATCTTTATTTAAAATTTGGAGCGTCAACCATGTCAAGCGGATTGGTTCAGGAACTGCAAGTGGACGCTGTGGATGTATTGCAAACCATCGTGTTGATCCTTGGAGTTCCGCTAGTGTTAGGGATATTTGTTAGCTCAAAATTTCCTGGCTTCACTGCATCCATTGTTCAATGGATCAAGCGGCTATCTATTGTAATATTCATCGCTTTGATTGGGATCATTTTCGCATCCAATTTGGATTTATTCATCAAATACATCAAATACATTTTTTTGCTGGTATTGGTGCACAATGCTTTGGCATTGGCAATGGGGTATTATACCGGTAAGGCATTTGGACTAAGCCACCAAGATCGCAAAACAATTGCCATAGAAACAGGCATTCAAAACTCAGGTTTAGCGTTGGCACTTCTTTTCAATCCAGCCGTGTTCCCTCAGGATTTAGCTATTGGAGGCATGGCATTCATTGCTGCCTGGTGGGGCGTTTGGCATATTATATCAGGATTGACAATTGCCAGTTTTTGGACCAGAGGTATAGCTAAAAAAGCTGAGTAATTTTGCGGCAACTGTTGACTTATATTTGATCCTCAATTTTTTCACGATTATGAAAAACTTATTTCGTTGGATGGGAGCTGCCTCTATTTTGGCCATTATGCTTTCAGGATGTGTTAAAACGGACATTCAATACCGGTGTTGCAATGGTGAAATAGAAATCATCACCCAGAACTTCGCCAAACCAGATTCATTTTATTTATACGCTCCGCAGGCTTTTACACCTAATGGAGATGGGCGCAACGAGCAATTCTATCCGGTCGGTGTTGGATGGGATTTGGAGAAATTGATAATCAAAAAAGGGATTAGGACCGTTTATGAATCCACAAACCGATTGGACGCCTTTTGGGACGGAGGAGATGAAAAAGACGGACGATACAGATATGAAATGATCTTTAAAACATCTAAAGGTGACGAGTTCGAAGCCAAGGGAAATGTATGCGTCATGCGATATGGATCTGCTGGAGCTAAGCACTACGATATTGAACGCGAACAAATTTGCGAATGTGTTACTGAAGACATGCTTGATTCAATTCAAGGATCAATTTACATTACTCCAGAGTGCCCAAGCAACCTACAAAACGACTCACTGGCTAACGATTCGATCTAGTGTTAGCATGATTCAAGACCTAAAGAATCAATTCCTGTCTGGAATCAATCAACTAGAAAGCGAACTTAACGCTTATTCAAGCAACGAACTCTTGTGGAAAACCGAGGGAGACATTAAAAACTCTGCGGGAAACCTATTCCTTCACTTAGAGGGAAACCTCAGGCACTTTATTGGACACATTATAGGAGGCTCATCCTATGTGCGCAAGCGTGAGCTAGAATTCAGTCGAACCAGTGTATCTATATCAGAATTACTTGGTGGTCTCGAATGGACCAGAAAGGAAATCATCACTGCATTTGATAATTTGTCTTCGGAGGAATTGAATGATAAATTCCCAACAGACGTTATGAATAGGGAATGGACCAACCAACAGTTTCTATTTCACCTCTTGGGACATTTACATTATCACTTAGGACAAATCAACTACCATCGTAGATTGATAGACTCGAACGCCTAATCATTACATGATTCAACGTTGTTTCTCAATCATCATTTTATTCATTCTCTCATCCCTCTACGCTCATTCAACGGGGGCTGTTTGGGTGTTGGAGATCACTTATAAATTGAAGGGTCAACTGCAAAGGGCATACATTGATGCCAGTTATAACACTGATGATTTCAGTGAGTCTCGAGCTGACCAACAGAAATTTGAAGCTGCATTTCGCGAAAGATATGGTGCAAAAGATTCGATTACGGTTTTTGAAAAGATCATTGATCACGAAAGGATTGCTGAAGTAGCTTCATTTCCAGTGCACTCTTTTCATTTGGTCGAATCATCCGCCAAGCAAGTTTCACTTTCAGAAATATCTGAAATCGAATTGGTTAAAATCTGGAGAAAAGATGAATATTGGATTGATGTATTAACGAAGCTTGTCGATGCTGACACAAGTTGGATAGGATCTAAAGCAAATGTGGAATACCCGATTGGAAACGAAGTCGGATGCCGATTGGAGGTGCACAATTTTGGACCAGTGTCAAATTACAAGAATCTTATTGATGAGTTTATTGGACTTTATCAACCTGAAAAACCTAGGTCGCACCAAAACCTAGGTCGTTTTCATCAACTATTGGCCGAACTGAAAGAGCAGAAAATAGTCGTGGTTGAATTATGCGGTTGCTGATCAAATGCTGAACTTTAGTGCAAAACCAAATCAATTCGAATGGGCCATCAACATGAACACGACCATACTGGGCAAAATTTAAAAATCGCTTTTCTTTTAAATTTAGGATTTACCATTCTAGAGCTATTTGGTGGAGTTTATGTAAACAGTGTTGCAATCATATCAGATGTCATACACGATCTAGGGGATAGTCTTTCGCTAGGTAACGCTTGGTATTTGGAAAAAAATCGAAGCAAACTTCAGATGCTCAATTCTCATTTGGATATGCTAGATTCTCGCTTTTAGGAGCGCTAATAAACAGTCTGGTAATGATCATAGGCTCCATATTCGTTATTTATGAAGCTATTGAGCGAATCTTGAAACCTGAGCATTCTGACGCGCAAGGCATGATGATTTTTGCCCTTATCGGAATATCAGTAAACGGTTATGCGGCATGGAAGATGAGCGGAGGGGAATCCCTGAACGAAAAAGTAGTTTCGTGGCATCTACTCGAAGATGTTCTCGGATGGGTTGCCGTTCTCATCGCCTCGATTGTATTGCAATTCAAACAAATCGACTACCTCGATCCTGCATTATCGTTATTCATAACTGCCTACATCCTCTGGGGAGTAGCCAGCAGGTTAAAAGAAACATTGTATGTGTTTTTACAAGGTGTTCCCAAAGAAATTGATTTGATTAGAATTAAAAAAGAGTTAGAGACAATCAAGAATGTAAAATCATTACACCACACCCATGTCTGGTCGCTGGAAGGTGAACACCATGTATTCACCACCCATATAAAATTGGAAAACATTCAAAGTTTTGACCAAGTAATCAAAGCAAAAAAAACTGCAAAATCAATCCTAAGTAAATACCACTTTGCGCATTTCACAATTGAGACTGAAGTAAATGGAGAAATTTGCAGCATGGATGATTTGTAATGAAATAAAAAGAGTTGGTCATCAGACAAATCCTCAAAAATGACCTTCTATCTTCGTGGTTAAATATTCCAGACCAATGATTAATCGTTCCGCATCAAACAATCTATACGAAGAAGCTAAGAAATATCTGCCCGGTGGGGTTAACTCTCCGGTACGCGCATTTCGGTCTGTCAACGGGTCCCCTATCTTTTTTGAAAAGGGAAAGGGAAGTCACACATGGGATGCGGACGGAAATGAGTACATCGATTTTTGTTGCTCTTGGGGGCCACTTATTCTGGGCCACGCGGATGACAAGGTGCTAAACAAAGTAAGCGATGTGATGAGTCGAGGCACCTCTTTTGGTGCCCCAAGCAAATACGAAACAGAATTGGCTAAACTCATTGTAGACAATCACAGATATATTGAAAAAATTCGCTTCGTAAATTCTGGCACTGAAGCTGCAATGAGCGCAATTCGATTGGCAAGAGGATATACTGGTAAAAACAAGGTAGTCAAATTCGAAGGTTGTTATCACGGCCATGTGGATAGTCTTATGGTCAAAGCTGGCTCGGGATTGGCTACTTTAGGAACGAGCACATCTGCCGGTATTCCAGAGGGATTTATTAAGGAAACCATAGTACTTCCTCTGAACGATAAAGAAGCGGTACGGGCTGCGGTAAAAGAATTTGGGCATGACATAGCTTGCATTGCTATTGAGCCTATCCCTGCCAACAACGGCCTACTGCTTCAGGATAAAGACTTTCTCTTATTTCTAAGGGAAATTTGTGATGAAACTGGAATATTATTATTCTTTGATGAGGTCATTTCGGGCTTCAGAGTTTCATTCGAAGGAGCTTCTGGTTACTATGGGATCAAACCAGACATGGTCGCTTTTGGTAAAATCATTGGTGGTGGATTTCCAGTTGGAGCATACGCCTCATCAGCTAAAGTTATGGACTGTATATCTCCTGACGGACCCGTTTATCAAGCCGGCACGTTGAGCGGAAATCCTGTTGCAATGGCCGCGGGAATAGCTCAACTCGAGGAATGCTTAAACCCTGATTTTTACCAAGCATTAGAGGCTAAAACAGCAAAGTTTGTCTCCACGATTCAATCTCATGTAGATGCCAAAGGCTATCCTTTCCACATGTTCCATGTTGGTTCCATTTTCTGGCTTTCATTCAGCAATAAAAACAGAGTGAGAAGTGCGGATGAAATCGCGCCAAACGGCCCTGAGTTATTCAAGGTGTTTTTTGACACTTTGATTGAGAAGGGTGTATATGTTGGTCCATCCAGCTATGAGGTTGGATTTGTTTCTGCTGCTCATACAGAGGAAGACCTAAACACCGCAGCTGAAGCAATAAAGGCATCACTTGACGTGACCTATGCCTGATCAAAATCGCATCGGAAAGGGATTTGACTTGCTCACTCCCATCTACGATGCGTGTGTTTACCTAATTTTTAAAAATACGTTCAACGACCTCCAGCACGAAGCATTATCCTCTATCGGGTCAGTTGAAAATTGCCTAATCATCGGTGGAGGTAGTGGACAAATTCTACGATCAGCCATCGACCTGAATATTGCGAGGCAATATCATTATTGCGAATTATCTGAAAAGATGATTGCGAAAACTAAAAATCGCCTTAGCCCAGAAGAAAATCAACTGGTGCACTTTTGTGCCGACTATAATTCAATCAATCAATCCTTCGACCTGATCGTTTTACCATTTGTCCTCGACTGCTATCCAACCCGTGTGGTCAGCGAAATGCTAAGCAAGCTAAAAAAACTATCAAACCAGAAAGGACAGGTTCTAATTATTGATTTTAATGAGGAAGAAATTTCTGGTTTCAAACCAAATTCTATCCAGCGCCTATTCTTAAAACTGCTCTATTTCTTTTTCAAGGTTGTCGCTGGAATTGAAGCCACCTTCCTTCCACCGATTTATACTCTTTGCAACAAAGCAGATCTAACATTGGTCAGAACATGGAGTCGAAAAAAAGGATGGATTCGAGCCTCACTGTGGACTCAGGATTAAGCGAAGAGCAGCATAAGAATTGCATACACGGCAATTAATCCTTCAAAGGCAAGAACAAAGTACATCTCCTTTTTCGACTCGTTCAAGCGCCAGATCCCAACAACGCCAAGCGCCAGAATAATCAATCCTGAAATTGCTAGGGCAAGATTGTGCTCAGAAACTACTCGCCATTCAAACAAAAAAAACCAAAGTGCTAAACTCGAAAAGGCAAGTCGTTTACTTAAGTCAAAACCCAAATAGGTTGCAAGGGTGGCCAATCCCTCCTCTTTATCTGTACCAATATCTCGCATTTCGAAGGGTATAGTAACGGAAACGAGAAACACACATCTTTCAATAAACAAAGTCAGGTTATATGGTTGAAAAACATCCCTTATCTCAAACTGCTCATAAATTGGAAAGCACAAGGTGAGGTATGTTACGACAAGTGAAATAATGAGCGGTTTTGCCAATGGAATATCACGTAATCTCCACCACTTACTTTCTGTAGGTATCACGGGAACGGTATATCCAATGGAAACCATTGCAGCCGGCACAAGCCAAACAACGTCTTTCGCATCATAATTCGGCAATATCAACATGGCGATGAGTACTGATATTGCCATACCGTACTTGATATGTGTTCCATTTGCTAGCATCCACTCATGCCTTGCGCTAAGCCGATGAATCGGAATGAAATCAATCTTATAGAGTCTATGAAAATTATAGAGCACAAAAGAACCTAAAAACACACTTATCGGTAAATACCAATTAAAACTCAACTCTGCTATCAATGAATAGCTGCTCATTGCAAGCAATGTCAATACTATTCCAACAAAAACATTTGAATAAACCGCGCCCCTAATGAAGCCCATTAATTATTTCGTTAATTGGCCAATGGCAACACCCATAGCTACACCAACTACTCCAGATGCCAAAGACTTGAACAGTCTTTTAGATCTAGCAGTTCGTTCATAACCTAGAATATATGCGGGATTCTTCAAATCCTCGGCATTTGTAATACTTCCAGGGGTCATTTTGTACTTCCGCATCGAAGCGACTACCATATATGCGAATGGAACTGCGAACACCAGCGGGCTGCTTGAAAGAAGAAATCCTAAACCGCCAGTTATAGGAACACCGACCCAAACAGTCCAATTTGATTTATATCCGTCCCATGCATCCTGCTCACCACGGATGTATGCGCGCATTTCAGCCTCAGTGAAATAGTTTCCTATGGTAGTGTCTTCTATATAAACCAGCTTTTCAATTCCGTTTTCATCATGAAAGGAAAATACTCGCTCCCAATCCAACTTCTTTTCCTTGACTTTGCCTGACTTCTTTTCAAACTCGTAATAAATGTAATTGCTGTCTTCACGAACGACTGTTCCATCCAAAACCTTTCCGGTCATCAATAAAATTGAATTTGGCTTCTGTTGCCCTCGGGATAGGTTGGAGAATCCAAAAATGAAGAGTAATGCAATTAGCCATTTCATAGGAATGCAAACATGAGGATTTTTTGAATTCCAAGCACATGAACATCGTATAGAACCAATGACCGAAAATGGTGTTAATGCACATATCAGAAACTATATTTGCACCCCTTTTTAAGAGAAAAAATGATAAAGCACGACTCATTTCAATTGCGCCATATAGGGCCGCGAAAAGAAGAAATTCAAATAATGCTTGACACCATTGGAGTTAAGAGTATTGATCAACTCATAGATGAGACAATCCCAGCCTCCATTCGGTTAAAAAAGCCAATGAAAATTGAGGACGGCATCACAGAGTTTGAGTTTGATAAACACATTCAAGAAGTCGGTGCGAAAAACAAGTTATTCAGAAATTTTATTGGCCAAGGATATTCTGGCACCATAACACCAGCAGTAATCAAACGAAATATCTTAGAAAATCCGGGTTGGTACACGGCCTATACACCATACCAAGCTGAAATCTCCCAGGGGCGTTTAGAAGGATTGCTCAATTTTCAAACCGTTATCTGCGATTTAACCGGTTTACCCATAGCCAATGGCAGCCTTTTGGACGAGTCAACAGCCGCTGCTGAGGGAGCGCTAATGCTCTATCACTCCCGATCACGAGATAAGGTGAAAGCCAACGTCAATAAGTTGTTTATCGATCATCTTTGTTTTGGACAAACGATTGAGGTCGTAAAAGGCAAGGCAGAAGCTGTTGGCATTGAAATTATCATTGGAGATATCGACACACACACTTTTGACGAATCGTACTTCGGGGCCTTAGTGCAATACCCGAATCGAGAAGGTCACGCCAAGGAATTTAAAAAAGCGGTAAATGATCTTACAGTCAACGATATTAAACTCATTGTCGCCACAGATCTGATGGCCTTAACTCTTTTAACTCCTCCTGGAGAATGGGGTGCGGACGTTGTAGTTGGTAATTCTCAAAGATTTGGTGTACCACTCGGCTACGGAGGCCCACACGCAGGATTCTTTGCAACAAAGGATGAATACAAGAGAAACATTCCAGGAAGGATCATTGGAGTTTCAATTGATCGCGAGGGCAAACCAGCGCTTCGAATGGCACTTCAAACACGTGAACAACACATCAGACGAGATAAAGCAACAAGTAACATTTGCACGGCTCAAGCGCTATTGGCTATCATGGCAAGTATGTACGCAGTGTATCACGGACCGGCTAGATTAAAGGAAATTGCTACTGACATTTCAAAAAACGCAAAAGGTTTAGCAAATGTCCTATCCAAGCTTGGATTGAGTATTAAACACAAAACATACTTCGACACAATTTGTATAGAAGATATTGATGCCGATGCTTTTCAAAATGTTGCTCGCAAGCATGGAATCAATGTCTGGAATATGGATGGTAACATTTGTATCAGTATTGATGAAACAACCAAAAGCAATGACTTAAACGCACTTGTTGAGGTATTTGCTGAATTTCTTAAGAAGGAACCCACCAAGGTGAAACCAAGCACAAGCACGGGAATACCAGATTATTTAGAACGAGCGACTCCTTATCTAACGCATCCTATTTTCAACTCTCATCAGAGCGAAACAGACATGATGAGATACATCAAATCACTTGAAAACAAGGATATATCCTTGACACGGAGTATGATTTCATTGGGAAGTTGCACCATGAAACTAAATGCCGCTTCAGAATTGTATCCGATTACCAACCCGAGTTTTGCTAATCTGCACCCATTTGTTCCTCTAGATCAAGCTAAAGGATACACTGAGGTTATCAAGAATCTTCACGATTCATTGTGCGAAGTCACTGGCTTTGATTCAGTTTCATTTCAGCCAAATTCAGGCGCGCAAGGAGAATATGCCGGATTAATGGTTATTCGTGCTTTCCACGAGCATATGGGAAATGGGCACAGAAATATTGTGTTGATCCCGAGTTCGGCACATGGAACCAATCCAGCAAGTGCCGTTGTCGCAGGTATGAAGGTGGTAGTTGTTAAGTGTGATGATAATGGAAACATTGACCTAGATGACCTGCGCTCTAAAGCAGAAAAGCATACGAACGATTTGGGAGCTCTCATGGTCACTTATCCATCAACACACGGTGTATTTGAAGAGTCCATTATGGAAATTACCAAAATCATACATGAACATGGTGGACAAGTTTATATGGATGGCGCGAACATGAATGCTCAGGTTGGTTTGACAAGTCCTGGCTCAATTGGCGCGGATGTATGTCACTTAAACCTGCATAAAACATTTGCGATTCCTCATGGTGGAGGTGGCCCAGGTGTTGGTCCAATCGGTGTCGCAAAACATTTGTCACCCTTCTTACCAAAACACCCATACATCAATACTGGAGGAAAAACAGGGATACGCCCAGTTTCCGGAGCGCCTTTTGGTAGTTCTTTGATTCTCTTGATCTCCTACGGCTATGTCAAAATGCTAGGCGGACAAGGAATGACAGACTCGACCAAGTTTGCGATTTTAAATGCCAATTATTTAAAATCCAAACTTCAAGGATCATTCGATGTTTTATATAAAGGTTCCAATGGACGTGTCGCTCATGAGATGATTTTGGATTGCCGACCATTCAAAAAATCAGCTCAAATTGAAGTGACGGATATCGCCAAACGTTTGATTGACTTTGGCTATCACGCACCAACGGTTTCTTTTCCAGTGGCAGGAACTGTGATGGTGGAACCTACAGAAAGTGAATCTATGAAGGAATTGGATCGCTTTGCAGAGGCAATGATTCAAATTCGACAAGAAATCCGACTCATAGAAGAGGGTCGTTCGCTCGCTGAGGTAAGTGTATTACGAAATGCTCCTCATACCGCCTCTACTTTATTGACCGATGATTGGCAATTTGCTTATTCTCGAGAAACAGCTGCGTTCCCGCTACCATGGGTAGTTGAGAATAAATATTGGGTTCCAGTATCTCGAATTGATGATGCTCACGGAGACAGAAATCTTATTTGTTCTTGTTCGCCTTTGGAAGAGTACGAATCAACAGTAGCATCAAATATTGAAGCCTAATCATATAATCTTCTTGACGGTTGAACGTTACCTTTGACCTTCGACCATGAAAAAAGGCCTGATCTTCACAATTATTACCTTATTGTCTTTTGGCGGTTTTGGGCAAAGGATAAGTGGAACTGTGAATACTTCACTGAAGAATAATCCGGAGTCTCGAACCCTCAATGTACTGCCTGCTGGACTTATATTCTATGAAGGATTTGATAATGTAACTACGCCAAACTTACCCGTAGGATGGAGCACATTTAGCGCAGGCCCTTCAGGTTTCAAGACAGGCACATCGGGGAACTCCACTGGTCAAGCAAATGAAAACGGTTTCTGGCCGGTACCACTGCACGGTTTGTTTGCAATGACTAATGATGACGTTTGCAACTGTAATAAAAGTGCAGATGTACTAGTATCGAAGACCTTCGACTTCAGCAAATTGAATTATGCAAGATTAGGTCTGAGTATCTTTCAAAATGGAAGTAATGGTCAAACTGCAAAAATTCAAATCATACATTCTGATACCATTTGGACTGATTTGTACAACATCCCTTCCAGCACGATTTGGGAAGAGTATTCCATCGACATACCAAAAACATTTCTGAGAAAAAATTTTCAATTTAGAATTCGCTATAGCGACAACAATGGTTACGCGTCAGGAGTCGCCTTAGACGATATTTTTATAAGCTCAAGTCCCACGGAAAATTTCGAACTCGAAGAATTCTACACGATAAACCTAGCATTGGCGAATAGCGCGTTCCTTCCTTCAATGATTCCCGAAACTCAAGCACGATCGGCTCACCTTACATTCTCAGCATTAATAGAAAACCATAGCAGTAAGACAAAAAACGCTCTATTATCGGTGGTAGCATCAGGCCCGTTGAATTATTCCGACACCTCTAGCAACTGGCATTTAGCATCCGTATCTACTGATACAATTGCCCTCCCTATACGATCCACCTTCACTCCATTCGACAGCGGTGAATATTCAATTCAAGCAAAACTTCTGACCGATTCAGTTGATCTTGATCCAAATGACAATTCGTTTGAACAAACCTTTGAAGTGAATGATTCAATTTACAAATGGATAACTGAACAAACGGATGGAACTGGAATTTGGATGGTGTCGGCATTCGACAGGTTGGGTTCAACTTTCCAAGTATACAAAGAAGATACAATCACATCCGCTTGGGTTGGGGTACACCCCACTACTGAAGTTGGAGCGCGGTTTAGAGTGAAAATATTTTCCTTCAACACATTGACTGCTTCTATTTTTAGTTCATCACCTGTTCAGATTCAAGAAGGCGACCTTGATAAGAAAATCCGAGTACCCATAGGGACTAATTTATTACCCGGTAAATACCTATTTGTCGTTGAGGTGGAAACGGGTAGACTCGTGGTTACAACAACAGCTGCTGTAAAATCTCCCCAAGGAATAAGTTATTATAAAACATTTAATCAAAACTGGAGAAACCTCTCCTATTACCCTGACATTTCCGTTGTTTTCCCATCGGTTAACAGTGAGTGCCCAGGTCACATTCAAGCGGAAATTCAAGATGAAATATGTTTTGGAGAAGATAATGGAGCGATTAAAATAGATGCAATTGGAACAACAATATTTAGCTCAAATGTTTGGTCAAATGGAGCCGGAGATGTAGACAGTTTAATTGATTTGGAACCTGGTTTCTACCAAGTTTTCGTGACTGATGGAAATTGCAACTATGATCGGCTATTTGAAATCTTACCGTCTAAGAAGTTAATACTTACCCCACAAATCATAGCTGACTCATGCTCCAAAGGTGTTGGACAATTAAAGTTGAATAGCAATTCCACACACCCTCCTTTTACATATAAGGTCAATGACATCCTCAGTCCACCAAACATATCTGGACTAGATGCAGGAACCTACGAAATCAGCATTGACAATAGTGAAGGCTGTTCTGCAGATACCACGATTCAACTTATAGGAACGGACCCCATTATTATTTCAATCAATACCCAGCCATCAGGTTGTGGCAATGCAAATGGAAAAATAAGCTCAAACGTGTTGGGAAGCGCCCCCTTCCAATATCAATGGAATACCGGTGATTCTATTTCAGCGCTAGAAGAAATCAATTCAGGTATATACAAGTTGATAGTCTCGGATTCTATTGGTTGTGAACAAGAAGTCACCGTCCTTTTAGCCGATTCTAATGCACCGGATGTTTCATTGATTGAACTCATTGATAATTCATGTGCAAATGAAAGTATGGGGTCTATTGAAGTTTCTTCCAACGGAGGTTCCACAATCAACTACTCTTGGAGTAATGGCGATACAACAAGCCTTTTGACAGGGTTGACTGCATCCACTTACGAACTGACAGTATCCGACACGAATGGCTGCCGTTCATTTGCGAGATATATAATCAGTGATTTATCCAACCCCTTGGGCCTCGATTTTATAGAAACTGGCATTAATTGTTTTGGGTCAGAAAACGGAGGATTAATGGCGTTGATTCAAGGTGGAGAAGCACCATACACGTATGTTTGGTCTAATAATGCAAGTGGCCCAAAAGAAATTTCAGATTTAGGTCCAGGCGTTTACTCACTGACTGTTTCTGACAATAAAAACTGTCAACAGTCTGCAACAACAACCATAATAAGTCAACCGCAGTTTTTCCTTGTACTAGATTCCTTAGTTTCTGACACAATACCAAACGACACTTTCAGTGGAGGGATTTATTTATCTGCATTTGGTGGCACGCCTCCTTATAGATACGCATGGAATAACGGAACAGATCATGAGGACTTGACTGGCATTGACACTGGCTTTTTCCAAGTTTCCATAACCGATCAGTTTGGATGTGCTTTGAGCTATGAAAAATATTTCAGCTCAGATCCTTTGTCGGCCAAAAGCCTAAATGACAATCCCGATCTAAGTATTTTCCCAAATCCAGCACTCAAAGGAAGTCCAATAGGCATTCAATCGAGACTTCCTATCAGATCTGTTTATGTCTATAATCTGGCAGGTCAGATTATTCAGAGTACTTTCGAGAATAATTCTCTTTTTATCGAAGACACAGGTGTTTTCATCATCCAGTTGCATCTCCCTAATGGAAACATAACTACCCAAAAGGTTATCATTCAGTAGTTAACCCAAAGAGTCATAATTCAAAATTGGGTGTTAAGATGTGACCTATTAGGTCTCTAATAACTATATTACAATTCCAAATAAAAAGGGCAAGAATCATACAATCAAAACTTGTGTATTAAATTTGACGTCCTTTTATGACTATACAAGAGAATTAAAGAATTATTAATACTAAACAACAGATTATGAAGAACAGGTTTTTACTCTTAACCGCAGTTTGTGCTGTTATTGGGGGGAGCGTATTTGCGCAATCGGTGCAAAATGCAACTTTCACTAGCGAAGGACAGGCTGATTTTCTAAAAAGAGAAACAAACGCAGGCTTACGCTATAATGGCGCAAACCCTTTACTAAACGTTTCACTTGGCGATACACTTTGGTACAGCGATTTCTCAGACGCGAATGATTGGTCATTCACAAATCAAGGAAGCCTCGGATGGGATATTGTAACCACAGCGACAGTATGGTTCTATGATGGAAACCAGGCCCTTACATCAACAAGTGGTGGTGAATTCGCAGAAATGAATAATGGTGACCCAACGGCTACTACAACTACTGCAGCAACTCACATCATGCAAAGCGCTCAAATCAGTGTGACAGGCGCGACTGGTCCAGCATTCTTAATGTGGCAAGAAAGATCATCTCGATTCTTCGACCAGATGCTAGTTCAAGTGAGTTCAAATGGAACTGCTTGGCAAACCATTGGACGCCAAGAGCATCTATTGCCAAGAACAGCAGCGAATAACACTCCGGGAAGTTTAACTAACCCTGAATATGTTGGATACTATGTACCAGCATCTGTTATGACTGCGACTGGAAATCTTTGGGTGCGTTTTTATTGGACTGATGATAATAATGGAGTAGCATATGGATGGCAAATTGATGATGTCGTTCTATATACAGGGCCTACAAATGACCTTAGCCTAGATAGAGCATACATGTATGGCGCTACAGATAGCGCTGCTTATCAAAAATATACGCGCATTCCAGAAATTCAAGCAGAAGAAGCTTCTTTCCGTCCTGCTGGATTAGTAATTGGCAATGGATCGGCAACTCAATCAGATGTTGTCATCTCTGTTTCTGAGTCAAATACGGGCTACAGCAGCACTTCAACTGCTATCTCTTTGGCGAATGATGAATTTGCCATAGTGGAAGTAGCAGACGATTTTACCACCGATGGAACTGGTAACTATTCAATGACATATTCTGTTGCTTCAGGCAATACAGACATGTTAAGCGAAAACAATGAAATGGATTGGGACTTTACCGTTACTGATAACATTTTCGCATATGACAAAGATGACAATCAAGGATCTGGTTGGTGGGGTTCTTCAGGGTACACATTCTGTTTGTACTATGACAACTTCGCTGCAGATACAGTAGTTGGTGTTCAAGGTTATTTCCCATTAATTGGTACAACAACACAATATGGCCTTAAATACGGACAAACGTTAAAGGCTACTTTGTATGAAGATGATGGAACCGGAAACCTTGTTGAATTAGGAAGCGGTGGGTTTTATGATGTTGCTGGCGGAACTTCCGGAAACTTTGTTGATGATTGGATTACGGTTCCAGCTAATATTCCAGTTCCAGCAACTGTTGAATTTTACTACGCTTGTATCACCACTTACGAGAACGAAATTCCTTTAGCATATGATTACGGAGTTGGAGGATATGGGCTTGTAGATAGTGACAACAGCGGTTCTTGGGGAAATCCAATTACAACACCATACGACACATTCAATGTGCTTCCATACCTCAGAGTTAAGACTAAGAACGCTCAATTATGTGCTAACACTACTATTGCTGTTATCGGTGAGGTGGATGATGCGAACGAAACTTTTACAGCTAGCATTGAATTAATCAATGTTTCTGGAGGTCAATCTCCATACACTTTTAGCTGGAGCGGACCTACCGGGTTCTCAGGAGCATCTACTCAAGATCTTGAAGGATTGACTATCAAGGGTGATTACACTGTTACTGTTACAGACAACAATGGTTGTTCTGAGGTGCAAGTATTCACTGTTGACGGAAACCTTGCCGTTGAAGATGTTGAAGTTTCTAATTTAAAGGTATATCCTAACCCTGCGAGTGAATTTGTAAATGTTGAATTAGCAAATGGAGGTTCTTATGATGTAATCATCACTTCTGTAAAGGGTGATGTAGTTATGAGAAGTACTATGAATGCTTCTACTGGCATCAATACTGTCGATGTAAGCGAATTGGCTTCTGGTTCATACATCATCAAAATGACAGATGAGTCCAACGCAGTGAGCATTAGCGAATTTGTGATTCGATAATTCTTAAATAATTCTCAATAAAAAAGGCCCCAATTGGGGCCTTTTTTATTCTAATAAACTTTTACCCGTCATTTCAGGTGGCTGAGTTATACCCATTAGTTCCAATATGGTCGGAGCTACATCTGCTAATATTCCATCGTTAAGATCTCTATCGCTACCTACAAGCAAACACGGGACTGGATTGGTTGTATGAGCAGTATGTGGTGAACCATCCGGCAGCTGAGTTAAATCCGCATTGCCATGATCAGCAATCACTATTGACTTATAACCATGTGTGAGTAATTCATCAAGCACTTCATCCAATACTGCATCAACTTTCTCCACTGCTTTGACAATCGCGTTAAAAACCCCAGTATGACCAACCATATCGGGATTTGCAAAGTTCAAACAGATAAAATCAGGCTTTACACTTCTAATTTGTTTTATGCATTTTCCAGCCACTTCATCTGCGCTCATCTCTGGTCGCAAATCATAGGTAGCAACCTTCGGAGAGGCTGCCATTTCCCGAATCTCACCATCAAAAATCGCTTCTCGACCGCCAGAAAAGAAAAATGTCACATGTGGGTACTTTTCGGTTTCAGCTATTCTTAATTGTGTCTTTTTTACAGATGCAATTATTTCACCCAAGGTGTTTTTTAAATTGTCTTTGTCATACATGACATGCACACCTTTAAAAGATTCATCATATCGCGTCATCGTCACATAATGCAATGGAACAGTATGCATATCCATTTCAGGGACGTCCCGCTGAGTTAACACCTCTGTTATTTGGCGACATCGATCTGTTCGGAAATTGAAACAAATTACTGTATCGCCAGACTGTATTCGCGAATTTTGATCTTCAACTAAGCTTGCCTCAAAAAATTCATCTGTCACCCCGGCTGCATAGTTTTTTTCGCACTCGTCTTCAAAACTGGAAACCAATGAACCAACTCCATGAACCAACAAGTCATAGGCAATCTTCGTACGTTCCCATCGCTTATCTCGATCCATGGCATAGTAACGGCCAATCATCGAAACTAATCTTGCCTTTCTTCCGACTAAAAAGTCCTGAAGCTCAATAATATTTTGGATAGCACTATTGGGCTTAGTATCTCTACCGTCTGTGAATGCATGAACAAAAACACTTTCACATCCTGCCAACTCAGCCTGTTCTATAATCGCATGCAAATGGTGCTGCGAAGAATGAACTCCACCGTGACTCACTAACCCCATTAAATGCAAACGACCCTTAGTGTAAATTACATGACTAAACGCTTCCTGAAGAGTTTCGTTTTCACTCAACTTGCCCGTTTCCACAGCAAGATTGATCTTCGCCAAATCTTGATATACAATTCTTCCCGCCCCAATGTTTAGATGACCTACCTCGCTATTGCCCATTTGACCCATGGGAAGACCGACATGTTCACCGAATGTTTTCAGAGTGGAGTGCGGATTATTAGCCATTAAACGATCGAAGGTTGGAGTGTTTGCCTGACTAATTGCATCAGCCGGTCCCCCATCACCTATCCCCCAACCATCTAAGATTATCAGTGCGGCTTTATTCATCTTTACTTTGGTAATTCAATTAAAAATTTCAACCCATGGGGTTTTAAATTTATCGCACGGATCGTCCCGTTGTGGAGCTTAATTATTTCTTTCACGAGGTACAAACCAAGACCAGTTCCTTTTTGCGCCCTTGTTTCTTCATTTTCAACTCGATAGAATTTTCTGAACAAACTTTTTAATTGCGCTTCTTCCACACCTGGCCCGAAATCATAAACAACTAACACCACTTTATTATTCTTGATACATCCTTCAAAATGCAGTTCAGAAGCCTTCGCATATTTAATGGCATTAAAAATCAAGTTTTCATAAACCAATTCAATCGCACGCTCATCTCCGTTTATTGATAATCCATTCTGAATGTCGAGAAATGATTGAATAGAGGCTTCGCTTAGTAGAGCCTCATGACGCCTAATCAATTTTTCAATCAACGGTTGAACTTCAATTCTTTCATTCGTAAGTTGAAACTTTCCTCCATCAATTCTCGATGCGGTCAAAATGTTAAACACCAGTTTTTCAAGTCTATTGACATTACTCAATCCTGACTCGATCATTCTTGTTTTTTGGTCCTCGTTCAGCTCAGAACGGTTTAGAGTTTGAAGGTTTAATTTGGCGGCAGCTAATGGTGAATTAAGCTCATGTGTTGTAGCGAGCAAGAAGTTGCGCTCTTGATGAGCCATTTGCTGCTCCCTGATAATGTATTTCCCAATGAAAAAAGCGCCCGTAAGCAGCAGCGTTATAAACACAGTACCCTCGCCAATTACCATCCAAAGCTTGGCCTTCATTTCTTGTTCAAGAATCTGTTGGTCACTATCATGACTTAAGTGCAGAATCTCACTATTCAAATTATAAATAAGATAACCCCACCATGAAAACTGCAATAGCACGTACACAAGTAAAATAGAATGCAATAAAAGTGCAGGTGATGTTTTTTTCACAATGCAAAGTTACCCCATGAATATGGATGGCTCAAGAAAAACAGAAAGACTTGTTTTGGAAACAAAAAAGGCGATCAAATGATCGCCTTCTTAAGTGGTGCGGGAGGGAATCGAACCCCCGACACAAGGATTTTCAGTCCTTTGCTCTACCAACTGAGCTACCGCACCTCCTTTATTGGTATTGTTGCACTCGCAAATTGTTCGTGCAACGGGCGGCAAAAGTAGAAATTAATAGAAACCACAAAAGGAGAATTTCATTAAAAACAAATGAACCTTTGCATTGACATAGGAAACACAAGGTATAAAGCCGGCTTTTTCTCTAAACATCAACTAGTTGATGTTTTTGAGAGCCATGCTGAAATAGAATTGGAAACCATAATGAAATGGAATAATCAATACTCATTTAGCCGCATCATCATATCATCAGTCCGAATTCTAAACGAAGGATTAATCAAAGCACTATCCGATCAATTTGACGTTACTGTTGTCAGTACATCCATGAATTTACCTATCGAAATTAGCTATGAGACTCCAGAAACATTGGGAGTTGACCGGGTCCTAGGAGCAATTGGTGCACAAAACATTTTTCCTAGTAAAAACACCTTGTCCATAGATGCCGGAACCTGCATAACATACGACCTTGTAGTCGATGGGATTTTTATTGGCGGAGCAATATCTCCGGGAGTTCAAATGAGACTTGACGCCATGCACAAGTTCACTGACAAACTTCCCAATCTGAAAAAAAACGATCAAATTGTAACTTTTGGAACATCGACTACATCATCTATGTTGATGGGAGCAGAATCCGGAGCAATAGAAGAAATGAAAGGGTTTATTCGAACATTTAGTGATCAAATTGAAAACCTTAAAGTAATATTAACAGGTGGTGACGCATCCTTTTTTGAGGGGCACGTGGAAAATGCGACTTTTGCCGCCCCGAATTTAGTTCTGATAGGATTGAATAAGGTCTTGCTTGAAACTTAGCATCATTAATGAAGCAAACATTAATTCTTATACTCATCGTCACTTCCTTAACCACGCATGGTCAAAGAAATACGTTTTCGCCTTACTCGATCTATGGGCTTGGTGAACCTACGAGAAGCTCAACAACTACGTTGTCATCTATGGGTCACGTTAATGCGGCTATTCTCGATGCGACTGTTATAAACCCAATAAACCCTGCCTCATACACAGACCTAACCCGTCCTGCCTTCAGCTTTGACCTGAAAAACGAATTGCTTTCATTAAACGCAAACGCGAGCACACAAACGAGTAATTCATTTTCAATTCAAAACTTTTCGTTTGCGTTTCCAATCATAAACGATTTTAAAAAGCACAAGCGCAGAATGGGAGTAAGCTTCGGCTTAACTCCATTAACCAATATGGGTTACAACTTATATGATGCTGAAACTATTCCTGATTTAGGACAGGTGGAATATCGATTTTTTGGCGATGGCGGAATAAACTCATTGCACGGTGGAACAGGTTTTGATCTTTTTGCCAATGAAAAAAGAACCAATATTGTTAGCCTTGGCGGAAACTTGAACTATGTTTTTGGCTCGCTGTCTCAAAGTCGAGCAACGGAAATTGAGCGATCAGCTGGTGCCACAAATCTATTTAGACAAACCACTCAAGAGATTAGCTCTTTAGATTGGAATGCAGGACTGCGAGCATTTCATATTGATACCATTGTGAGAAACGTGCGAATCAATGATTCAACTTTAATTGAAGAGAGAACTTTGGTACTGATGAGTGCGGGTGCATACATAAGGCCAGGAGCAAACCTCAACACATTCACTCAAACGCTTGAGTACACTTACACCGATTCATTCAACAACCCAAACATCATTGACACCCTGCTTTCAAAAAACTCGAATGGCATCACCAACTCGCCTCTCGCGCTAGGGTTTGGATTGAGTTTGAATTTAGGCAACAAATGGTTGATTGCTTCTGATTATTCCCGAACGATGTGGTCTCAACTTGTTATAGATGGGAAAAATGCAAATCTCAATGATGCTCAGCGAGTTTCTGTTGGAGCGCAATACATACCCGAATTCGATAAACGAGAAAAAGGGAAATATATGCGTATTGTGCGCTATCGAGCAGGAATCAGCATGGAACAGACAATGTTGAAAGTCAATAACGAACAGTCTGTCCGATATGGAATGACGTTTGGGCTTGGCTTTCCTTTAACATCGGCCTCCTCATCCAACTCAATTTTCAACATTGGCGCAGAAGTTGCAAGAAGACAAACACCAGGAACAAGCCTAACCGAAAATTACTTTAATATTCATGCAGGGTTCACGATCACACCTCACAAGTATGATCAATGGTTCGCAAAAAGAAAATATGATTGATTTAAAACTTACAGCTATGAAACAAAAAGCATATTTAATCTTATTAATGGTCCTATTTTCAGGTATCATGAACGCCCAAAAAATCAGGACTTATACAGCAAGTGACGAGGATAGTATGGCCTGTATCACGTCTGCCTCACTCTATATAGAATTTTTTAGACAAGATAACTTTAAGGATGCTTTGCCAGGTTGGAGACAGGCGATCAAAATATGTCCAAAGTTTTCTGAATCGCTTTGGACGAATGGTACTAAGATGTATCAGGATCTTTTGGATAACGAAGAGGATAAGACAAAAGCTTCTCTTTTAGTCGATACGCTCGAATGGATTTATGACCAACGAATACTGCATTACCCAGAAGGGAAGGGCTCTATTCTTGGGAGAAAAGGAACAGACATGGCTAAGTATCGATCTAATAAACCCAAGGAAGCCCATCAGGTACTTAAAGAAAGCTACGATATTCTCAAATTAGAGATGGAACCAGCCGCATTGATTTATTATTTCAAAACGGCATATGACATGTCCAAAAAAGGACAAGTTGAAAACACATATGTGTTGGATTTATATGGTCCATGCAGCGATGTTGTTAAGCACAATAAAGATGGTAAGTATGGATCTGCCTATGAAACAGCTCAAAAGAATATCGATAACATGGTCGGTAAAGTGGCAGGTGACTGCGAAACCCTCGTAGGTATTTTCAAACCAAAGTTTCAAGCCAATCCAAAGGACGGTGCATTATTGTCGCAGATAACCAAACTCATGGATAAGCTAGATTGCTCTGATCATGATTTTTACTTGGAAGTTGCTGTTGCTCAATATGCCATTGAGCCAACGCCCGAGGCCGCTTTTTCAATTGGCAAAGCTTATTACAAGCGTAAAAAGTACAGTGAGTCTAACAAATACTTTATTGAAGTTGCAGGTGCATCTCAAGATCAGGACATGCTGTACGAGGCTTACCAGTTTTTGGCTGCTGGCATGTTAAGTCTGGGGCAACCTCAAAGTGCAAAAAACTATGCTTTGAAAATGCTTAGCATCAACGCGAACTCAGGTGAAGCATATTTAATTATTGGAAATGCATATGCAAAAGGTAAAAATGATTGTGGTGGAGATGAATGCAAATCAAGAGCCGCATATTGGGCTGCAGTAGACAAATTCGCTAAAGCCAAAGCCGTGGATCCAAGTGTTGCAGATAAGGCACAACAATATATCAATTCATATTCGGCACAATTTCCAAAAAAAGAAGATTGCTTCTTCTATGGACTTACTGATGGCCAAAGCTTCACACTCGATTGCTGGATAGGTGAAACAACTACTGTTCGCACGCGTGATTAAAATAAAAAAGGGTTTACTGTTTTTACATCTTACAAGCTTATTGCTTGTAGGTTGTGAAAACGACCTTAAAGAAGTTGAACGGTTTGCAGCCTACGACAACCTGCCCTTACAAACAATTGTAAATAGTAAAATCACCTACACAGACTCGACAATAGTAACTTTCACTGTTGATGCTGGCCAGATTGACAGATATCCATCTGAGGAGGACCCAAGAGACGAGTTCTCGAATGGAGTTAAAGTCATCACCTACAATAAAGGAGGTGGATTTGAGAGTCAAATTGACGCTGATAACGCGACCAACTTCCCTAAACGTAAATTGATGATTGCGCGTGACAGCGTAGTACTTAAAAATTATGAGGGAAAGATGCTGCAAACAGAGAAGTTAACCTGGGACGATGAGGCTCAAAGAATTTACACTGACGAATTCGTTAAAATAACTACACCAACGGAAGTTCTTTATGGTGATGGATTAGAGGCTAAACCCGACTTTTCTGAATACGAAATAAAAAACATAAAGGGTCGAATTAAAGTTGATTCCGAAGAACCTGAGCAAAAATGAACAAGTATCACTTAATAATGGAAAAGTTCTGGCTAGTAATAGCGGGAGTGAGTTTTGTATTTGCTGTTTATAAAGCTGGCCAAATTGGAATCAGTGAAGCCTCCATGTTCTTTCTTTTTCCGGTGATCGCTGCAGTCCTATTTGGGATGCGATATTTTGTCAGAAAAAAGTTTGAAAAATTCAAAGACGAAGATTAGAGTCAAACTCTAACTTTGACTGATAAATAATGGACCAACCATCATTGTTCTTATTGGCATTTTCGATTATAGCCTCCCTCATCTTATCTGCTTTTTTCAGTGGTATGGAAATAGCCTTTGTATCAAGCAATCGCTTAAAGATTGAGCTGGATAAGAAACTGGGTTTATTCCCAGCGAAGATTTATTCATATTTCCATAAACACCAGAGCAAATTCATCAGTACACTCTTGCTTGGCAATAACGTGGCCTTAGTTGTATATGGAATTTTTATGGCTACTCTGCTTGAGAGTCCCATTCAACGAAGCTTTCAATTTATGCCAAGCGAAAGTCTTGTTAACATTTTAGTCTTGCTTACCCAAACAATTCTATCTACCGCGGTTATCTTGGTATTTGCTGAATTTTTACCTAAAATACTTTTCAGAATTAATCCGAATCAAAAGTTGGATTTTTTCACAGCACCTGTTCTCATCATTTGCGGGCCATTGTTTATTGTTGTATGGTTAGTTTTCGCCCTGATAGCGTATGCTCTCAAACTTTTCAACGTTTCTTTTGAAGAAAGTGAATATGCCTTTGGTCGAGTAGATCTTGACCACTATGTAAAAGAAGCGGCATCCTCATCTAGCGATGAAACAGAGCTTGACAATGAGTTACAAATATTTCAAAACGCTCTGGATTTTTCAAGTATCAAGGCAAGAGAGTGTATGATTCCTCGGAATGAAATTACCGCTCATGAGTTTAACGACAGCGTAGAAGCTCTAACAAAAACATTTAATGACTCTGGCTTTTCAAAGATTCTAATCTACAAGGAATCAATAGATAATGTAATTGGATATGTACACTCATTTGAATTATTCAAAAGACCTACAGCAATTAAAAGCATACTGCGACCAATATCTATCATACCAGAAACTACAACGGCAGACAAAGTTCTTCAAACGCTTATTGAGCAAAAAAGAAATGTCGCTCTAGTAGTCGATGAATATGGTGGAACGTCTGGAATGTTGACCTTAGAAGACATAGTTGAGGAAATTTTCGGTGAAATTGAGGATGAGCATGATCAAGAAGATTTAATAGAAAGTGAACATGATGATGGATCTTATCATTTTTCTGCTCGACTTGAAATTGACTATTTGAATGAGTCCTATAATTTGGATTTAAAAGAATCTGAAGAATATGAAACCCTCGCAGGCCTTATTATAAGCGCAACAGAAGACATCCCATCCATTGGAGATGTAATTGACCTAGACGGTTACGAGGCAGAAATTCTGAAAGTAAGTGGGCACAAAATCGAGGAAGTTTCCTTACGCCCCTCTGAAAGTGCAAATTAGCCTCTCAAATTCAACATCAACGTGTATTTTCGCGCCCTATTTTTTAAAGCTAGAATAAATGGCAGTTATTGGTTCCATTCGAAAAAGATCCGGATTACTCATTGTGATGATCGGTGTCGCTCTATTATTGTTTTTACTTGGTGACCTGTTCAGTGGTGGCTCGAGCCTTTTCACACAGCAAGATGTTGTTGTAGGTAATATCGCAGGCAAAGACATCAACCAGCGCGACTATGAAATCAAGGTTCAAGAGGCAATTGAAAGAGCCTTTGGTCCAGAAGGAGCTACCGATCGCGCCAAAAAGCAAATACGCGAACGCGTTTGGCTAGACATGGCGAATGAACGAGTTACTTATAAGGAATATGATGCGCTTGGTATTTCTGTGAGCCCAGAAGAACTGTTAGACCAAGTCCAGAACACACAACCAGGTTCCATTCTTTATCAATACTTCTCAGACCCAAACACTGGTCAGGTAATTGAGCAATTTCGAGATGCACAAACAGGTGGCTTAGACTCAAGAAAAGTGTTGAGTACCGTTCAAAACATTATAAATAGCGAAAACGCAAAAGATTGGTTACCTATAGAAGCAGCTATTAAAGTGGATGTCAAAAACACTAAGTATCGAACCTTAATCGGTAAAGGTTTATACACTACCAGCAGTGAGGCTCAAGCCATAAATAACGAGCGAAATGCAACCTTATCCTTCAGTTATGTGGTTAAGGAATTTTCAGAAATGTCCGATGACGTGGAAATTACTGATGCAGATTATCAACAATATTATAATTCCCATAAAACAGATGCACTGTTTAAAAGCGATGAGGAAACCCGAGACGTCAAGTTCGTTAGTTTCAGATTGGAACCATCTGCGGAAGATTTAGCGGAAATTGAACGCGAAATGAACGAGATGAAAACCTTGTTCATTAACGATACAAATGATACCGCCTTCATTCAAGAGAATGCCGAATCAGATTTAACTGAGCTCATCCGTTATTTCACGTCAAGAGAGTTATTGCCACAACTAAAAGATACCATTCAAAAAAGTGAAGTAGGCACTGTGTTTGGCCCCTACACTAATGGTTCCACAATGCAAATCACAAAATTATCTGCGCTAGAAATGACTCCAGATTCTGTTCAGGCTAGCCATATATTGATAAAAGTTGAAGATGGTGATACAGCGAAAATCAGATTAGCAAGGGCAAAACTCGACTCTTTGAAATCGGTGGCTCAATCAAAAAAGAATTTCGCAGAATTAGCCAAAGAATTTTCTGATGATTTAGGTTCCGCAGAAAAAGGTGGTGAACTGGATTGGTTCACACGAGGAAGAATGGTGCCAGAATTCGAAGAAGCTGGTTTCAACAACAAAATAGGAGATATGCCAATTGTAGAAACGCAATTTGGTGTGCATCTTTTAAATATTACTGATCAAACAGAGCCTAAACCAAGGTATTTACTGTCATCTGTAGACATATTAATCGAGCCATCTAAATACACAGCAAACAACATTTATAGTGAGGCGAGCAAGTTTTCAGTTGAGCATAAAACTCTTGACAAATTTGAAGCAACAACAGAATACACGATCGAGCCAGCTGAAGGTGTTCGTGAAGTAGACCCAGAATTAGTGGCTATCGGACCTAATACTAAGGATATTCTTAGATGGGTCTTTAGTGACGATACTGAGGTAGGAGCAGTTTCTGCTCCTTTCGAATTAGAAAATAAAATAGTGGTAGTAGCTCTCACAAATATTAGAGAAGAAGGTACTGTATCCATTGAATCTGCAAAACCATTCATGCGAGCAGAAATCATCAATCAGAAAAAAGCGGAGAAGTATATTTCTGAGTTTCGTTCGTTTAGCACTCTTGAAGAGGCAGCAGGAAATGTTAATAAAGACATTCAACGAGTTGGATCAGCAAGATTTGAAGATAATAACCTAAGCGGTGGGCTTGGTAATGAGCCCAAGCTCCTAGGAAGCGTAGCGAGTCTTGAATCTGGTGCTGTTACAAAGCCGATTATCGGAGTCCGCGGTGTGTTTGTTGCAAGATTGGATGGCATAAACAACGCGCCAGAAAATCCTGATCTATCTTCAATTAAAAACATCAAGAACAACAACTATTCAAGTCGAGCAGATCGCACAGCGGCTGATGCCCTTCAAAAGGCGATGGGAGTTGAAGATAATCGAGGAAAATACTATTAGAAAAGCCTTTACTGATAAGAACCATACGAATAATGGTTCATTATTCGTATGTCCTAAGTAAGTTGGTATTTCTTAAAAAACTAAGGTTTATTGTCCGTTTGGTCGATTAAATGCGTGTTGGCATGAATTTACCTAAGGGCTATCCTAAAAAATGCCTTGTGGCATCGACAAATTCTTGTGGCTTTTCCGCGTGCAGCCAATGCCCAGCACCATCTATCGTAACTAAGTAGGAGTTTGGGAACAGTAATTTAATATTTGGCCAATCTTCATCTA
The DNA here is from genome assembly GCA_943788775.1 of uncultured Flavobacteriales bacterium. GTDB lineage: Bacteria > Bacteroidota > Bacteroidia > Flavobacteriales_G > Salibacteraceae > SHAN690. The sequence continues at coordinate 209,465 of CALSRO010000002.1, forward strand.
AAATGTAGTTCGAACGACCACCACGGATGAATAAGGTTTCCCCATCGAAATCCATGTCTTCAAGTGCTTCACCTACCTTTTCGATATTAGTTTCTATAGCGTCCAAATTAAAACGCCATCCGAATTGATTGCGTTCTGGTCGATATAAACTTTTCATTAAAAACTGCCTGACTCCACTCTCAGAAAGATATGGAATCATGTAAGATTCTGCATCCGTTCTTCGTTCTAACTTGTCTAATGGAACCGCTCTAAGGGCAGCTAGAACATCCTGATGATGTACTGGATAAAACCTAGGCCCAATATCTGCTACAATCAATTTATCTACTCGTTCTGGGTGTTCCTGAGCAACCTTAATCGCAACTTTACCTCCCATTGAGTGTCCTAAGATATTGGCTGTAGGTAACCCCAAGTCATCCATTAATTCTATTACATCTCCAGCCATTGCTGCATAGTTATGCTCGTTATCATGCGGGGAGTGCCCATGATTTCTTAAGTCAACTAAAACACATTGATATCGCGCTTCTAATAGCCTTGCAGGCGCTTGCCAATTATCCAACATACCCATTAATCCATGCAAAATGATCAATGGCTCACCTTCACCCAAGATTTTGTAATTCAGCTTCATTTCAGTTTGCTTAAGTACATCTGAATGGTGTTTTCCAACCCAAAATACAGCGCATCCGAAATTAAAGCATGACCGATAGATACCTCCTTAAGTTCAGGCAAACCGTTTGCAAAAAATGCCAGATTCTGAAGATTTAAATCATGACCAGCATTCACTTCCATTCCAATTGATTTAGCATAAGATGCCGCGTTGGAAAACGGCTTGACAGCCTCATTTTTACCTAATGCAAATCCAATAGCATAAGGTTCTGTATAAAGTTCTATGCGATCGCATCCAATGATGGCAGCTCCTTCAATTACTTTTTGATCGGTTGAAGTAAATATGGATGTTCTAATTCCATGTGTTTTCAATTCTACAATGATCTCAGATAACATTGACCGGTGCTTAACCGTATCCCAACCAGAATTACTTGTTATCGCATCTGGCGCATCTGGAACGAGTGTAGCCTGATCGGCTTTTACCTCAATTACTAAATTCAACCATTCTCTAGATGGGTAACCTTCCACGTTCAGTTCTGTAGTCACCACATTCTTTAAATCGCGAACGTCTTGATATCTAATGTGTCGTTCATCCGGTCTTGGATGTACTGTAATACCCTCACCTCCATATGTTTCAATGCGCCTTGCGGCAAGAATCAAGTCTGGAATATCACCACCTCGAGCATTTCTGATCGTAGCAATTTTATTAATATTTACGCTAAGTTTCGCCATAGTCGAAATAACAATAATGTTTTATACAAAAACAACAACTTCAATCTCATTACAGTTAAATGAAGAGCACAACAAATGCCACCTCTTCCCGTAAAAAAATCATGTAGGTTTGCTTGCAAATGAATGCAAATAGCCGTCTACAATTAGGCAGATAGAATCAAAAAATGTTAGCTGAAGAATTAATAGTCGACAATATCCCACCCCTAAAGCCATCGGACACAAGCGAAATTGCATTAAACTGGATGGATGACTTCAAGGTTTCGCACCTGTGCGTAGTTGATAAAAACGAATACTTAGGAACGATTTCCGAAAGTGACATACTTGGTATAGCAGCTGTAGGTGAACAGCTTATTAAACACAAAGATTTATTTGACCCTGTGTTTGTTAAGCAAAGCCAGCACATATTTGAAGTAGTTAAGGTGGTCAATGACCACAACTTAACCATTATACCAGTATTAGATGCGAATGAAAAGTACTTGGGTGCAATTACCATTGCTCAGCTGATGAACATCATAGCGGATATGCCTGTGGCAAACAGCCCAGGTGGGATAATCGTACTAGAATTAAATTACAACGACTATTCCTTATCGCATATCTCGAGTGTTATTGAGGAAAATGAGACTAAGATTTTGGGAACTTTTGTCACCTCTCATCCAGATTCAACTAAAATACAGTTAACAATAAAAGTTAACAGCATAGACATAGCCTCAATACTCGCCTCGTTACAGCGTCATGAGTATGTAATTACGTTTTTCAACCAAAGTAGCGATGCTGGTGTTGATCTTCAAGATAGGTTCGACTCTTTCATGAATTTTCTGAACATCTGATTCCTTGAAATCGGTACAAGTAGGGATACTGGTAATCTGTCTATTCACTTGGCAAAATGCCCTATCACAAACTTTACAAGTAGCTGAAATCACGGTTACGGGAAACCAAAGAACTAAAGACTTTGTCATACTTCGCGAATGCCCATTGAAAATTGGTGATAGTGTAGACATGTCTAACATAGAGACGATTCGAAAAGACATCACCAGGAACATAACAAATACTGGACTTACCAATTTTGTAGACATTACGTTTAATCCAACTGACTCTTCCAGTGTTACGTGCAACATAAACATCCTCGAGAGATGGTATATCTGGCCCAACTTGATCTTCGAGCTTAAAGAAACCAACTTCAACAGTTGGTGGGCAAGTAAAGATTTTGAACGCATTAACTATGGATTCTCCATAGACGACTACAACTTTCGAGGCAGAATAGAAAAGCTTTCGATTAAAATTCAAAATGGATGGACACGTAAAATTGGCATCAATTATCAAATACCTGGACTCAATAAGAAACGGACTTTAGGCGGTGGTATTGAAATCTATTATTCCAATAATCGCGAAGTCAATCATCAACTTGCCTATACACAAGACAGTTTATTTAATAAACGTGACTTTCTCAAAACCAAACAAATAATACAAGAAGAAATTGTAGGCAGAGTGAAATTGGAATTTCGACCAAAATTCTTAAACACACATAGATGGATCGCTGGAATTGAAACGATTTTAATTGATGACACCATCAAAAAGGCTAACCCAAACTACCTTTCAAACGGATTGACTCGATCACAATACTTCTACTTGAGTTACGGATTTAAACGTGAAACCCGAGACAACAGAGCATATCCGTTAACTGGCTATTTAATTGATGGGAGTATAGATCAACACGGGCTCGGAATCTTAAACAAAAATGATGTGATGCTCACCGATGCAATAATCACAGTTAATTTTCATCATCCTCTTGGTGAACGATGGTTCTTTGGACATGGATTAAAACTAAAATCAACCATTTTCGGTAATCCTCCCTATTATTTCCAGCGTGGGCTGGGATATGGTCAGACCAATATCCGCGGTTATGAATTATACGTTATTGATGGACAGCATTTTGGTTTGTACCGGAGCAACTTTAAATACCAGATGATCAAAAAGAATACGATTGATCTTAGGACTCTCTTCAAGAACTTCGATAAGTTCCACTATTCTCTATTTTTGAACGCATTCGGAGATGCCGGATATGCAATAGACAACCTAAATGCGGCAACCAATCCATTGGCAAACAAACTACAGTATAGTTATGGATTAGGCCTCGATTTTGTTAGCTATTATGATTTAGTGATCCGTTTTGAAGGTTCAATTAATGCACTAAAAGAACCAGGGTTCTACATTAACTTCACAAAACCAATCTAATGTCGAGAATCGCAATTTTTGGAAGACAGTTCAGCACAGAATACAATGACAGTATTCGGAAATTCATAGACATATTAGAGTCTCGTGAAGTACAATATTCGGTATTCAGCCCATTCGCGAGTTTTCTAAAGGAGCAGCTTGGCGAAGATATTTCACATCCTGACACCTTTACTAAATCTTCCTTTGACTCAACAAAATTCGATGTTATTATTTCCATAGGTGGAGACGGAACAATGTTAGATTGCACCACGTTTGTAGGAGGGTCAGGACTTCCTATGCTCGGATTAAATACTGGACGACTAGGGTTTTTATCCAGTATAAGTCTCGATTATATTAAAGAAGCAATAGATCAAATCATTGATCAAGCGTATATGATAGATCGTAGGAGCTTAATCAAGCTTGATACAGAACATAGAATTTTTGGCAGCGATAATTTCGCGCTAAATGAGATGACCGTTCATAAAAAGGACACCCAATCCATGATCGTCATTCATGCCTACGTTGATGGTAAATTTCTAAACACCTATTGGGCCGATGGATTAATAATTGCCACCCCAACAGGCTCGACCGCCTATTCTATGAGTTGTGGTGGACCGATCATATTGCCAAGTTCCTCAAACTTTATTATCACTCCAGTGGCTCCGCATAATCTCAACGTTAGACCTGTTTTAATTTCCGATCAAAGTACAGTGACATTGAGAGTTGAAGGTCGAAGCGAAAAGTTTCTTGTATCTCTTGATTCTCGTTCAGAAAGCATCGATGCTGAGACGGTTCTAACGCTAAGCAAGCACAATTTTGACGTTAATTTAATTCGATTGAAGAACCATAGCTTTCTTAAAACACTGAGGCACAAGCTAAACTGGGGATTAGACAGACGGAATTAATCAAGTGTTTTTCACTTATTCAAAGCATTATATTTGCCAATCACATCATTGCGGAGATGAGACTATTAACCTTACTAACATTAACCATTGTTCTATTTCTTTCTCAAGAGGCACAGGCTCAACGATGGAAAAAGTATCGACACGAAATCCAAGGAGGTATAGGAGCTACCAGTTTCCTAGGTGAATTGGGTGGTGGAGATGGACCAGGCCGGGATTTATTCTTAGATGTTGATGGTCGATCAAGTAGATACCTTATAACAGGAGGATATAGATTTAAAATTGCCGAATTCGCGAGTGTTAGAGGTAACTTAACCTATGCAAGACTTCGATGTGATGACGCACTAGCCGGAGATCCTCATCGACAAAGTAGAAACCTCAGTTTTAAATCACCGCTAATTGAATTAACTGCGGTTGGTGAAGTATATTTTATCCGTGAAAAATTGAGTAGTCGATATAAAGTTCGTGGTATTAAAGGTGCTTTGAGTAGTAGCCTAAGCGCCTATGTATTTGGAGGCATTGGCGGCTTTTTCTTTAATCCTAGGGCCAAATTTGAAGGAAACGCTACCTATCCAGGAGATTACAAATGGTATAGCTTGCAGCCGCTTGGCACTGAAGGTCAAGGTCAGAATGGAAATCCAAAAAAATACAGTCGCATCAACGCATGTATTCCTCTCGGCATTGGAGCAAAGTACAATATCACAAGAACTGTGGCAATATCCTTGGAATACGGATTTAGATATACATTTACTGATTACCTAGATGACGTGAGTGGTACTTATGCCGATCCTGCACTTGTTCAAGCTGCAAATGGAGGAAATGGAGATGCCGCTGCGTACTTTTCGAATCCATCTGTTGCCGTGAAAGATGGTGATAAGACTATTTATAAGGGCGGGAAAGGGTTTGTTGGAGAGCAGCGGGGCAACCCCAACTCCAACGATACTTATATGTTCGCCATTCTTGCGTTGAATTATAAGTTCGTTTCTAAGAAAACCAACAGACCGAAATTCTAACTCGAATAAGATTTTCCTATTTATTTCGTTCACCAAGGGTGAAATCAATTCTTACCATAACCTTGACACTGCTTGTAGTCGAGTTGTTTGCCCAAAAATCAGCCCAGAGGGATTGGGAAGTGGGGGTTACAGGAGGGATTTGCTGGTATAATGGAGATTTAAATCCAAACAAATTTTTTGGAAAAAACTACTACAACGAAGCCTTTGGTATTTCCGTTAGAAAAAATCTAAACCAAAGATTCGCATTACGAGGGCAATTGAACTATGGAACCCTCGGTGCAGCAGACGAGACTTCAACATCACCATTTCAACGAAATAGGAACCTCAACTTTAGTACACCAATTTATGAGTTTGCCACAGGGTTTGAATTTAACTTTCTAGAGTACGATGCATTGTTGAATGGCAAACATTTCAGTCCCTATAGTTTTATTGGACTCGCAATATTTCATTTCAATCCCTCAACGGAAGTTGAAGGCAACAGTTACGAACTTCAACCACTAGCAACCGAAGGAAAGTCATATTCAAAAACATCGGTAGCAATTCCTTTTGGATTTGGGTTCAAATGGGCAATCACTGATCGCATTATCGCAAATGCCGATTGGGGAATGAGGAGAACGTTTTCAGACTATTTAGATGACACAAGTACTTCGTATCCAGCTTCAGGGGAGTTAGAAGGATTAAGTGAAAGTATAAGTGACCGCAGTTTGGAGCAGTCTGGACCGGATGGAACCAATTGGGGTACACAACGTGGGAATTCACAATCCAAGGATTGGTATTCATTTGTTACCGCTGGATTAGCCATCAGAATCGGCCCAAAGAAAGGTTCCTGTAAGCACATAGGTATTTAATATCTTCGCGCGCTTGTTAAACCAAGCGATTAAGAATTTCTAAGAAATGAGTTTAGAGCACCAATTAGACATTGATAATATCCCGCAGCACATTGCCATAATTATGGATGGTAATGGTAGATGGGCAAATCAAAAAGGGAAGGCACGCATTTTTGGTCATAGGAATGCTCTTGACGCGGTTAAGGACAGCACTGAAACTGCAGCCAGAATTGGTGTTAAACACTTAACTCTGTATGCATTTTCCACTGAAAACTGGAAACGTCCTAGAAGAGAAGTTAGCGCCTTAATGGAACTATTAGTCTCTACCATTAACAAAGAAGTTAAATCATTGAACGAAAACAATATTCGTTTAAGAGCAGTAGGCGATTTAAGTTCATTGCCTGATGTAACTTTAAACGGTTTGAAGCGTGGTATAGAACTAACTGCCGATAATAAACGAATGGATTTGACCTTAGCTTTGAGCTACAGTTCTAGATGGGAAATTATCAATGCTACTAAAAGTATCGCCTCAAGAGTGAAAGAGGGAGAAATTGGAGTCGAAGACATTAATGAAGAATTATTCTCATCCTATTTATCCACCAAGGATATGCCAGATCCTGAATTAATGATTCGGACCAGTGGTGAAATGAGAATTAGCAATTTTCTGCTATGGCAAATCGCTTATTCCGAATTGTATTTTTTAGAAAAACTTTGGCCAGATTTTAGGGGTGAAGACTTAGTTAGAGCAGTATTAGATTACCAGAATAGAGAACGCAGATTTGGCATGACTGGTGACCAAGTGAAGGTTACAAACTAAGATGAAATTACACCAAAGACTCATTCTTGTTTCATTGTTGACCTTTGGTCCACAACTTTTTTCCCATGCGCAAGTTCTTATTGGATCGGGACCCAAAATCTCATATTCCAGTCCAAGGGACTATACAATCGCAGGAGTGACTATTGAGGGTGCGGAAAATTTAGATGAAGGCGCAATTCGACTATTATCTGGTCTTAACATTGGAAGCGAAATCAGTGTTCCAGGTGAGGAGACCTCTGAAGCACTTAGAAAACTTTGGAAGCAAGATCTATTTAGCGATGTACAAATATTAGCAGATAGGATTGAAGGAGACCAAATCTATCTTATCATAAAAATTAAAGAACGACCTAGACTTTCCCGCTTTGGATTCTCTGGTGTTTCGAAATCTGAAGCCGATGATATTCGAGAAAGAATAAATCTCTACAAAGAGAAAATAGTTACTGAAAACCTAATGATTTCTACGAAGCAAAAGGTCTATAAGTATTATGCAGATAAAGGGTTTCGCAATGCTCAAATAGAAATCAAACAAGAACCAGACAGTTTATTCAAATCTAAAGTCAGACTTTTCATTGATGTCGAAAAGAACAAGAAAATTAGGATTGACCACATTCACGTAAAAGGTAATTCATTCTTTTCAGATTACCAAGTAAGACGAACCCTTAAGGAGACAAAAGAGCGTAGCGTATTCAAACCATTCTACGATCTTGACACCTTGGGAAAGACTCTCTGGACTCAGCTTTGGAATGATCGAAAGGCGATGCCAATCGCATCGTTGAGATATGGTTTTGACCATATTAAGGTTCGACTCTTCAAGGCCTCAAAGTACTTGGAACAAAACTTAGAAGGAGACGAAGAATTGTTGATTGCCAAATACAATCAAAAAGGATTCAGGGATGCTAAAGTGGTTTCTGATACCGCATATTCTTCGGGCGAACGTTCTGTTAGCATTGACCTTATGGTGTCTGAGGGACATCAATATTTCTTTAGAAATATAAAATGGATTGGAAATACGAAGTACACCTCCAAAGAGCTTTCTGATCGGCTTGGAATCAAAATGGGCGACATATACGATCCACAAAAGCTGGAATCACGCCTGTATATGGATCAAGCTGGCGGGGACGTCAGCTCCTTATATATGGACAACGGGTATCTATTTTTCCAACTTGAGCCCATTGAAATTCTCGTTGGAAAGGATAGTATTGACATGGAGATTCGAATGTACGAAGGCGATCAAGCGAGAATCAACAGAATTAGCGTAAGCGGAAATACCAAAACGAACGATCACGTAATATTAAGAGAACTATACACCATGCCTGGACAGTTATTCAGCCGGGCAGACATTATTCGATCGCAACAACAGCTCAATGTACTTGGGTTTTTCGATCCAGAAACAATGGACGTAAGGCCAACACCTAACCCATCCAATGGAACGGTCGACATTGAGTATGTTGTAACTGAAAAGCCCAATGATCAATTGACTTTACAAGGTGGATACGGTGGTGGAATTTTAGTGGCAACTGTGGGTGTACAATTCAATAATTTTTCCACGCGCAACATATTGCACCCAAAGGAATGGAACGGCCCATTGCCAACAGGTGATGGACAGAAACTAGGTATTAACTTCAATACGAATGGTCGACAATATCAGGCCTTCAACATGTCTTTCACCGAGCCATGGCTTGGCGGCAAAAAACCTACATCACTGACTCTAAGTGGTTTTTACTCATTCTTTACTTTGGGCGCAAACAATCGCAAGTACAATGAGGATGAAAATGGAATAAAGACTTTCAATGTAGATCGGGCCTATTTTCAGAGACTTGGAGCAACGGCACAAATCGGTAAACGCCTAAAATGGCCTGACAACTACTTTAGTTTAATCTTTGAAGGAAGTGCTCAGCAGTACACCTTGCAGAACTACAATCAATTCTTCTTTAATACAGGGCAAGCCTATAATTTCTACGGTAAATTCATTTTAACGCGTAGATCAGTGGATGACAACATTTATCCAAGTATGGGATCAGATATGAGTTTTTCTGGACAATTCACTCCGCCCTATTCATTCCTTAATGGGAAGGATTATTCCACTTTAGAACCAGCTGATCGATTCAAGTTTCTAGAATATCATAAATGGAAGTTTTCATGGGCGTATTATACAGGGTTGGTCGGGCAGCAGCGCAAACACAAACTTGTTTTATACACTAAAGTTGGGTTTGGAGCCTTAGGATTATATAATAGAAACGTAGGACTAGTTCCTTTTGAACGATTCTATCTGGGTGGTGATCCATTTTCTACCACAGGTATCGCACTCGGTGGGATTGATTCAAGAGAGTTTATTTCATTGAGAGGATATGGCGGTGGTGGACTATCTCCAGAACAGGGCGCCACCTTAATTAATAAATATACTATGGAACTGCGCTATCCATTCTCTCTAAGTCAGAGCTTTTCAGCTTATGGCCTGGCATTTGCAGAGGCAGGTAACAGTTGGTCAAATTTTAATTCATTTAATCCCTTTGAAGTATATAAATCTACAGGAGTTGGCATAAGAATATTCTTACCAATGTTTGGCTTGCTCGGAGTAGATTGGGCATATAGACTGGATGACACAAATAATCGTGCAGATTTTAATCCAGGTCTGAATGCGCAACGTTCGAGATTCCATTTCACCCTAGGTTATCAATTCGGAGACTTATAAAATCACAGCTATGAAAACGAAGATTTTTTTATTAGCCATTCTTGTACTCAGCGCAACTTTTGCCATGAGTCAGCGCTACGCCTTTATAGATACAGATTTCATTCTGGAACAGATCCCAGCATATCAAGAAGCACAAACAGAAATAGATGCTCAAGCTGAGAAATGGCAAAAGCAAATCGAAGCACGCCATGATGAAATTGAACAGATGTATACTGCCTATAAGGCAGAACAAGTTCTTCTCACTCCTGAAATGCGAAAAAAACGTGAAGATGAAATCATCAAAAAAGAAAAAGAAGCCAAAGATTTTCAACGCGAAAAATTTGGTGTTGATGGTGAACTATTCAAGTTAAGGCAAGAATTGATAAAACCCATTCAAGAGTCAGTTTTTGATGCTGTGAGAAAAATGGCAGAACAAAAAAGTTATGCAGTCATTTTTGATAAAGCAGCTTCTAGTTCAGCAATCATATATTCGAATCCAAAATATGACCAGAGTAAAGAAATTCTGCAAAGACTTGGATTTACTGAAACTACTGAATGATATTACTCCTTTATTTGCAACCTTAAATTAATTGATGATGAGGTATTTAACGTTATTGGCATTGTGCCTGTGTATTAGTTCTGGAAGTGTATTCGCACAATCCAAAATGAAGTTTGGACATATTGACTCTCAAGTGCTTCTAGAAGCAATGCCCGAAAAAGCTCAAGCTGACAAAACCTTGGAGGCATTTGCCATGCAACTTGAAAAGCAGCTGCAAACAATGAGTGGCGAGTGGGAAACTAAAGTGCAAGACTATCGTGCCAATGAAGCTGTGATGTCGGACATAATCGCACAAACAAAGGCTGAAGAAATTCAACAACTGGAGCAGCGTATACAAAGCTTTCAACAAAATGCACAAAAGTCCATCGCGAAAAAAGAGGCTGAAGTGTATCAACCAATTCTTGACAAAGCGAAGGAGGCCATTGAAGCCGTTTCTAAAGAAGGAGGTTACAACTATGTGTTTGATTCAAGTTCAGGAGCCCTGCTGTATCAACCAGATGGTGATGACATACTTGACTTAGTTAAGAAGAAATTAGGTATAACTGGACCACCACCAGCACCAACGGAATAAATTTTAATCCTGACCTTAGTGTCAGGATTTTTTTTTGCTTTGAATAATCAACCTATTGGCATATTCGACTCCGGAATCGGTGGTTTATCCATCTGGAAATGTATTCGTGAATTACTTCCCAATGAATCCACAATTTATATCGCTGATAGCGCTAACGCCCCTTATGGCGATAAATCACCAGAGGAGATTGTTTACCTCAGTGTCAAAAGCACTGAAAAATTAATAGGTCTTGGGGCCAAAATCATTGTAGTAGCTTGTAATACGGCTACTACCAATGCAATTCGTCATTTACGCGACTCCTATCCCCTGCCATTTGTTGGAATAGAGCCTGCAACAAAGCCAGCCGCAATACAAACTAAAACAGGGAAAATTGGAATTCTAGCGACTAAAGGAACCTTAGCTAGTGAACTATTCTTAAACACTTCGAAACAATATCGCGGATCGGTAGAAATAATTGAAACAGTGGGAGCGGGCTTAGTGCAAATAGTAGAGTCTGGCGATTTTAACAAAGCCAAGTCTTTGCTTCGAAAGTATCTTGAACCTATGGTTGAAGCCGGAGTCGATAACATTGTACTTGGATGTACACACTATCCATTTTTAAAAGGAGTGATACAAGAAATAATACCTGATAAGATCAAATTAATCGACTCGGGAAATGCCGTAGCCAAAAGAACAGAGCATCTTCTGCTGGAACATTCTAATTTATCCGAAGCATTATACCCTACACATCAAATATTTACAAGTGGAGATCCAGTTTTACTGAAGAAAATAACGCAGAATCTCTTTGATGAAAAAATCGGTATTCATCGATTTTAATTTCTGGACTTGAACCAACTGGAGTATTTCACATAATTCCTTGCAATTCGCTCTATTTCACCTTCGCGCAAATCCTTCGAAACCTGTTTCACAAACTTAGCAGGCACACCAGCATAAAGCGAACCTTCCTTAATGATCGTCCCTTCAAGAACAACTGCACCAGCGGCAACTATTGCTCCAGATTCGATGATCACATCATCCATGACAATTGCTCCCATTCCAATGAGAACGTTGTCCTGTATCCGACACCCGTGCACGATCGCATTGTGTCCAATGCTCACATTATTTCCAATCTCTGTCTTGGTTTTTTCATAGGTACAATGAATGACCGCTCCGTCTTGAACATTAACCCTGTTTCCGAACCGAATAGAATTAACATCTGCTCGAACCACAGAGTTAAACCAAAAGGAGCACTCATCACCACAGGAAAAATCACCCACTACTGTGGCGTTTTCAGCGATATAACAGTCTGATCCAAATTTTGGCAAAACATCTTGAACAGGTAATATCAAAGGCATGGTTTCTTGTTTTAATTAACGAAGTTATGGTAGAACCTAATTGTAACTTTGCCGTTTCTTAAAGATATGAGCGAGAAAACACTTCCCTTCATGATTTATGCCGAGGTTACTCCAAATCCGGCTACAATGAAATTTGTTGCAAATCACTTGATTGCCGAGCATGGCAACGTATATGAATTTAAATCTGAGGAGGAAGCAGGAGCCTCTCCCCTTGCTCAGAGGCTATTTAGCTTCCCTTTTGTAACGGGCATATTCATGGCTCAAAATTTCATCACTGTATCTAAAATGGAAGGTGTTGAATGGGAAGATGTAATGCTGGAGCTCCGAGAATACCTCAGTAACTATCTAAATGCCGGGCAACCTATTCTTACTGATTCAGCCAAATCTCTTTCCAATAGCATTGAATCAGATGAGGAATCTGGACAAACTGATCACAAAATTGCGGATGGTCCAATTGAGGAGCGTATAGTAGAGATTTTAGATGACTATGTGAGACCTGCAGTAGAGGGAGATGGTGGTGCCATCCATTTTAAGTCATTTGATTCAGGTAAGCTCACTGTTGTGTTAAAAGGCGCATGCAACGGATGCCCTTCATCAACCGTCACTCTAAAGTCTGGAATTCAATCATTATTCGACAGAATGCTACCTGAAGTGAAGGAAGTAATTGCAGAAGAATAGAATTACGCTACAAGCAGTAGGCTAATTCGAATTGAATAAGTGAGTGAATTTTTCAGACATTGTTCAACCAATGACTAGATTACTTCTCATATTGTCCTTATTACTCGCATTTAACACATCTTATGCGGGTCATTTGGTCGGAGGTGAAATATCCTACTATCATATAGGAGGTGACACATACGAAGTCAGTCTTATTATGTACAGAGACTGTTATGCCAAAGGTGCAAACGTTGCTCAGAAATTCGATTCTGCTGTTAACATTTCTATTTATAATGCATCAAACAATGAGTTAATACAAGTAGTAAATTTTGCACAACCACATGATAGCACACGCCTTCCCGTTGTTGTCGAAGTGCCTTGCCTTCCAAACCCACCTGATATTTGTGTTTTGGAAATGGTTTATACAGATACGGTGATTATTGATGTTCCACCAAATGGAGTTTATTTAGTCAACCAAAGATGCTGCAGAACTCCAAATGCCCTGAATATTTTAAGCCCAAATCAATTTGGATCTACATATAGCGCATACATTCCAGGAAGCAATTTATTCAATGGTAATAGTTCTCCTCGTTTCAATCAAGTACCACCAATTGCACTTTGCGCGGGTATTTATCTTGATTTAGATTATTCAGCTACAGATCCTGACTCGGATAGTTTGTATTATGATTTTTGCACCCCTTTTCATGGTGGTGGATCAAATCTAAGTAGTGGGGTTCCTCAACCCGACACACCTGCTTCACCACCATTTGACACAGTCATGTGGATGAATGGATATCACAAAGGATATCAGCTACCATCCGCTCCAGCTTTTGAAATTGACCACAACACTGGAGTTATTAGTGGTCGACCGGATCAGCTTGGCACATATGTTTTTGGTGTTTGCGTAAGCGAATATAGAGAGGGTTTAAGGCTAGGTGAAAATAGAAGGGATTTTCAAATGGAGATTACTCCCTGTGATGTGGAAGCTGCAGCGGCAATTGATAGCGCCATTGAAGAGTGTATTGGGCTTCAAATTCAGTTTTATAACAAGAGTACCCTCGGAGAATACTTCTATTGGGATTTTGGTGATCCTAACACAAATGACGACACTTCATCGAAACCAAATCCTTCATACACATACCCAGATACCGGTTTCTATACAATCCGTTTGGTGGCTGTTGGTGCAGCGGGATGTTCGGACACCACATATTTCACTTATCATGTTCGACCAAAAATAATCCCGGAGTATCAAGTACCCATACCCCAGTGTTTTGAAAACCATAGTTTCGACTTCATCCATGGTGGGTATGCTAAAACGAGCACCTTGAAATACTGGGTGATACGTTCAGACACAATTTTAATCGTGCCTGACCTTCTCGGAATATATGATCAAAAATTCCCAAACCCAGGTGAGCACGTTGTTCAACTTGTTTATGAAGATTTCGGATGTGTGAAAGTCCAATCCGACACCATTAGATTATACAAAAAACCTATTGCCTCAATTTTAGACTCATCTTTTGAATCATGCAGTCCCCTGATTCACACATTATCTACAGAGACAGAATTTGCTGAAAAACGAAGCTACCAGTGGTATATAAATGACTCCCTGTTTTCGACTGATGAGTCACCGCTTATATACCTCTCTAAGCCTGGCTTGTACGATCTCTCTATGATCATGACAACTGATTCGCTTTGTATCGACACCATATCTCTGGATTTTCCTGAATATTTGAACGTGCTACAAAACCCCATTGGAGCATTCTATTCGGATCCGTTGGTTGCTGATATGTTTGAACCTAATTTCACCTTATTTAATACTAGTTTGGATGCGGATAATGCTGTTTTCTACTTAGATAGCCTGCGATTCTCTAGTGATAGCATCGTAACTTTAACATTACAAGATACAGGAAACTATATGGTTAGTTTGATTGTAACAAATGACAATGGTTGCAATGATACTGTCTCCGAAAAACTTAGAGTTTCACCTGAATTCTTGGTGTACATCTCCAATTCGTTCACACCAAATGGAGATGGATTTAATGACATTTGGCTGCCCCGAATATTCGTTACAAAGGACTATTCACTTGAAATTAGAGACCGATGGGGATCATCCATTTTGAAGACCAATGACTTTCGACTTGGATGGAACGGCAGCAAGAATAACAATGGTAAGGAATGCCCAACGGGGGTGTATCACTATGACATTTCTGCCACAGACCTTGACAACAAAGTTCATCTATATACGGGCACAATCACCCTATATCATTGACATTAGAGTCCCAAAAGCACTTGCTCCGGCTCCTTACCACCAAATAACATCCATGAAGGATTCTCTAGCATTTGCTTCACTTTGACTAGGAAACTCACTGACTCCTTTCCATCAATAATCCTGTGATCGTAGGATAAGGCAACATACATAATTGGGCGTATAACCACCTGACCATTCACTGCAACAGGGCGTTCTACAATATTGTGCATTCCTAGAATTGCGCTTTGAGGAGGATTAAGTATCGGTGTACTCAACATCGAGCCAAACACTCCGCCATTAGTAATTGTGAAAGTGCCCCCAGTCATTTCATCAATGGATAGCTTGCCATCTCGAGCTTTAATGGCCAATGTCTTAATACCAGATTCTATTTCGGCCAAGGACATTTGCTCTGCATTTCTGAGAACCGGCACCATTAGCCCTTTTGGACTACTCACAGCAATGCCGATATCAGCATAATCATGAAAAACCATTTCTTGCCCATCGATATAAGCATTGACTGCAGGATAGGTATTCAGTGCTTCGGTAACCGCTTTGGTGAAGAATGACATGAATCCAAGTCCGACTCCATGCTTTTCCTTAAAAGCGTCCTTATACTTTTTTCTCAGGTCCATTATGTAGCTCATGTCCACCTCATTGAAGGTGGTCAGCATCGCAGTTTCATTCTTGACCGAAACTAATCGAGTAGCTATTTTCCGTCTCAAGCTCGACATTTTTTCGCGGCTTTCATCGCGATTTCCACCCCAGCCCAACATATCAGAGGCTGTGCTGATTCCGCCAGCAAGGTAGGTCTCCACATCTTTCTTAAGGATCTTCCCACCTTCGCCAGATCCTTTGATTTTCGCAGCAGAAGCACCGCTTTCATTGATCATAGCCTTTGCAACTGGTGTTGCTTTTGCGCTTACTGAGTCTTTGGTCGCGTTACTTTCTGAAGGGGTTTTGTCACTAGCCTGATCTTCCTCCTTCTTTTCGGTCGCTACTGGTTTGTCTTCCTTTGGCTTGGGTGAAGGCTTAACACTTGTGTCAATTTTACAGACTACTTGTCCAATTTCAACCGTATCTCCCTCATCTACCAAGAATTCGATCTTACCAGCAGCTTCGGCATTCAATTCTAGCGTTGCTTTATCGCTGTCAATTTCGGCAATGGGTTGATCTAATTCAACAACATCGCCATTGCTTACTAATAGTTGCGCTACCTCTACTTCGGTAATTGATTCGCCCGGACTGGGCATTTTCATTTCTAATATATCAGCCATGTTAGGGATATAATTAATTAAATACTCTGTCTATAATACTTTTCTGTCGCTGCTGAAAACGTTTCATGCTTCCACTAGCGGGACTACCGCTTTCATGTCGTGCTATGTAGTCCAGATTCATGCCACTCCATTTCCGATTTACAAATTGCCATGCACCCATATTTTCAGGTTCCTCTTGGACCCAAACGAATTCCTTGGCTGAAGTGTATGATTTCACCAATCTATCGAGCTGCTTTTGGGGGAATGGATACATCTGTTCTAAGCGAACAATCGCAACATCTTCCCTTCCGTTTTCCTCCCTCGCCTGCAACAAATCATAATAGATTTTACCCGAACAAAAAGCCACTTTTTTGGCATTCTTTTTAGTGACATTATCATCCAAGACTTCTTGGAATCTTCCATCTGACAAATCTTTCATTGTAGAAATACACTTTGGATGTCTCAATAGACTCTTTGGAGTAAAAACTACTAATGGAGCTCTAAACGGCCAGTAAACCTGTCTTCGCAATACATGAAAAAAGTTTGCTGGGGTCGTACAGTTTACGATCTGCATATTATTCTCTGCACATTGCATTAAAAACCTTTCCAATCTTGCTGATGAATGTTCCGCTCCCTGCCCTTCATATCCATGAGGTAGAAGCATCACCAATCCGTTCATGCAGGCCCACTTGTCTTCGGCTGCACTCAAGAATTGATCAATGATGATCTGGGCACCATTGAAGAAATCACCAAACTGTGCTTCCCAAATAGTAAGCGACATCGGATTAGCCATGGCATAACCATATTCAAAACCCAAAACACCATATTCAGACAGCAATGAATTATAGATGTAAAAAGGACCCTGCATAGAAGAAATATTCTCCAACGGGAAGTATTGCTCCTTGCTATCCTCGAGTGTAATCGCAGCATGTCGATGAGAGAACGTACCGCGTTGAACGTCTTGGCCGCTGATTCTTACAGGATACGCCTCCCATAAAAGTGATGCATAAGCCAATTGTTCGGCAATGGCCCAATCCAATTTATCCTCTTCGATCATTCTCAAACGATCGTCCATCAATTTGATAATCTTTTTGAAGAAGGTCTTGTCCTTGGGCAATGTGTTTACCGACTTTGCTATCTCGACAAGCTTCTTACCATCGAATTCAGTGTTTGGAGATTGGTTGAAATCCTCGTCTATCGATCTGCGGATACCCGTCCAGCTAGCCTCTAAAAAGTTGGTAATATTCGCACCTTTCTTCTCTTTTGCATCCGTTAATCTTTCTTGTAAAAAGGCATCAAAATCTTTTTCAATTTTTTTGGCTTCATCAGTCGTCAGCACTCCTTCATTCACAAGTGTAGTGATATAAATATCCCTAGGGTTTTTGTGTTTTGAAATGGCCTTGTATAAGGTTGGCTGAGTAAAACGAGGTTCATCACCTTCATTGTGACCATACTTTCTGTAGCACAGCAAATCCACAAAAACATCTTCATGATACTTCTGTCGATATTCAACTGCCAACTTCATAGCATGCACCACCGCTTCTACGTCATCTCCATTTACATGAAAAATAGGCGATAGTGTCACTTTTCCAACGTCAGTGCAATATGTACTTGATCTACCGTCAATATAATTGGTAGTGAATCCAATTTGGTTATTAACCACAATGTGAATTGTCCCACCCGTTCGATAGCCCTTAAGCTGCGACATCTGAACGACCTCATAAACAATTCCCTGCCCTGCAATTGATGCATCTCCGTGGATCAGAATTGGAATGATCTTGTTTTCATCGTGTAAATAAGTGTCGATCTTAGATCTCACAATACCTTCAACAACAGGATCCACCGCTTCCAAGTGAGACGGATTTGGGGCCAATGTTAGCTGTAATTTGCGGCCGGCTTCGGTTACAATTTCAGATGAAAATCCTAGGTGGTACTTCACATCACCATCAAACAGGTTATCCTCGTACTCTTTACCTTCAAATTCACTGAAAATATCGGTATATGTTTTTTTCAAAACGTTGGCCAATACGTTAAGGCGACCTCTATGAGCCATTCCTATGACGATCTCATCTACTCCAGCCTCAGAACCATTTTGCACAATTACATCCAATGCAGGAATCAATGATTCTCCGCCTTCCAATGAAAATCTTTTTTGACCCACAAACTTCTTATGCAGGAAACTCTCGAAGACAACCGCCTCATTTAGTTTCTCAAGCATTGCTCGCTTATGAGCAGTACTGAATTTCGTGGTGTTCTTGCTAGGTTCGATCTTACTCTGAATCCACTGAACCACCTCAGGTTTTCTTATGTAGGTATATTCAACACCGATGCTTCGACAATATGTCGTTTTCAGATGCTCAACTATATCCCTAAGGGTTGCCGCGCCAATTCCTATTTCGTTTCCCGCCTGAAACTCCGTGTCTAGATCAACATCACTAAGACCAAAATTGATAAGATCAAGCGTGGGTGTATATTTTCTTCTTTCTCTTACAGGGTTAGTTTGAGTAAATAGGTGGCCCCTGGATCTATAGGCGTTTATTAGCTCTAGCACCTGAAACTCTTTAAGAGTTCCTTGTGGTATACCCTCGTTCTCGTAATTTGCTTGAAAGAAATCAAATCCAGCAAAGAATCCCTGCCATTGCTCATCGACTGATTTCGGATCCTTCTTGTAAGACTTGTATAGTTCCTCAACAGCGCTTACATCGCCATTTCCGAGGTATGAAAATTTATCCATCGATCTATTCGAATATGATTAACAAAGCTAAAATTTTATACCAACGGCATATTTCCATTCAAAGGTAGTTTTCACCCTTGTTTGAATTGTTTTCTAGTCCAGACTTTTAATAATGTTCTATAGGCAATTAGTTGAGCGTATTGATCCGCTTCTAGAGAATTAACATCTATTCGCGATGGTATATCAATTCTATAATTGATATTATCCCAATTTGTAGTCTTACATTTCGCCTCCTTGATGAAACCGGTTAAAACCAATACTAATTGTTCTGCGGAGCATGGCTCGATTACGGGGAAATCCGCCATTCCGGCAAGTGTAAAATCCTTTCTCAACTGCATCCAAACCTCTGAGATCAGCACTTATCGACTAAGTTTATTAATCTCGTCACGAAGCATTTCAATCTTTAAAATATCACCCATATGACGAAAGTATTAATCACAGGTGGCACAGGTCTAGTTGGAATGGCTTTATCCAAGATTTTGGATAAAAAGGGCATAGGCATTCATCATTTATCAAGAAATACAACTGGACAAGAGACCTATCCAACGTATACTTGGAATATTGATAAGGGTGAAATCGATAAAGCCGCTTTTGAAGGAGTGAATAAAATAATTCATCTGGCTGGCGCCCCAATAGCAGATGAAAAATGGACGGATGAACGCAAGCAAATCATATTAGACAGCAGGGTCAAGTCTGCTGATTTATTACTCAAAACCTGCCAGAATGAAGGAATCGGCCTGAAACAGTTTGTTTCGGCTTCAGCCATTGGTTGGTATCCTTTAGCAATATCAGAAGAATTACATGATGAAACTGCTGGTCCGGGTGATGGATTTTTGGCTGATGTATGCAAATCTTGGGAGATGGCTGCTGATCAATTCAACCTAGTAAGTGAGGTAGTCACCAAGCTAAGAATAGGCCTTATACTAACTAAAAACGCAGGTGCACTATCCCAAATCGTTCGTCCAATCAATTTTTATTTAGGTGCTGGTCTTGGATCGGGCAAGCAATATATGTCTTGGATTCATCTCAATGATGTTGTTCGCATGTTTGAGCATGTTCTAACCCATGATATGGAGGGCGTGTATAATGCTGTTGGACCAGAGCCGACAAACAATCAAGAGTTTATGCAAACATTGGCTGACGTGTTAGACAAACCAATTCTATTACCAAATATTCCTGAGTTTGTAATTCGAATTATGTTTGGATCTGCAGCCGATATGGTTTTGCGAGGGGTTCCATTGACTTCGGCAAAAATTTGTGCCACAGGGTTTGAATTTGAATATCCTACGCTAAACTCTTCGCTATTTGATATCTATTGGTCTAAGACTCGCTAAATAGTCCTGCCGATAAGCTGGTCTACTAACCAAGAAAGGGTTTCTATAGCATCTTTATCACCCCTCATTTTAGCGAGAGATTTTTGAGCTATATCCGAATATTCTTGAACCTGCTGTTGAGCCAGTTTATCTATGTTCAATTCGCGATATATCATTAAGACCTCTTTTACTCGGTCATCAAAATCCTTGATCGCATATGCCTCATGCAGTCTTTGCGAACCTTTACCTCCAAGCAGCTCCAAAGACTTTACCGTAAGCCAAGTGCGCTTACCTTCCATAATGTCTCCACCCAGAACCTTACCAAACTCACTACTTCCAAAGGCGTCTAAATAATCATCCTTAACTTGAAAGGCGAGACCCAATGATTCAGCAAAAGCCTCCAAATTAGGAAGGTCTTGATCGTCTGCACCGCCTACCACGGCACCAATCTTGAGCGAACCCGAGAGTAAAACAGCCGTTTTCTGTCGAATCATTCCTAGGTAATCTTCCATTGAAATTGAATCCAATTCGGAAAAGTCCATATCCAATTGCTGACCTTCGCAAACTTCAAGAGCAGTATCAGAAAAGATACGAGCAGTTCTTGAGAACGTTTCTGGTGAAGTTTTTTGCAAGAGACTATAAGCCGCTACCAACATTCCATCGCCACTCAATAAGGCAATATTTGAGGACCATTTTTTATGCACGGTTGGCAGTCCGCGTCTTACATCTGCACTGTCCATAACATCATCGTGTACTAGCGTGAAATTGTGAAACATTTCAACCGCCATTGCATGATGTATAGCGTCTTCATAATTTCCTTTATAAAGTTGATTTCCAAGCAAGGTAAGCACAGGTCTGACACGTTTCCCACCTAGTCCCATGATGTATCGAATTGGATCATAAAGGTTGGTTGGAGTTTTGGGCAATTCGATCCCTTTTATCTCCACCTCGACTCTTGCTAGAATTTCGCTATATAATTTATTCATCTCTAGTCGATCAGTTTCATTAAGTATGAACCATATCCACTCTTAATGAGGGGTTCAGCTAATTCTTTTAGTTGACTAGCGTTTATAAACTTCTTTCTGTAAGCTACTTCTTCAATACAACCTACCTTAAGTCCTTGACGTTCTTCAATCACTTGAACAAACTGACTCGCTTGCATTAATGATGGGAAGGTTCCCGTATCTAACCAAGCATAACCTCGTCCCATCACCCTCACCTCAAGTTCGCCCATTTCAAGATATTTCTTGTTCACATCGGTTATCTCATATTCACCACGTGCACTTGGCTCCAGTTCCTCAGCAATCTTTACGACCCGATTATCATAGAAGTAAAGCCCCGGAACAGCATAATTGGATTTAGGCTTAGTTGGCTTCTCTTCTAAGGAAATGGCCTTTTGATTTTGATCGAACTCCACCACTCCATATCGTTCGGGATCATTCACGTGATATGCAAATACCACCCCACCTTTTGGGTCAAGGGCTGATTCAACTAGCTTATGTATGGCATGTCCAAAAAAGATATTATCTCCTAAAATCAAAGCGACATTATCGTCTCCAATAAATTCTTTACCCAAAACAAAAGCCTGAGCCAATCCATTGGGCACTTCCTGTACTTTGTATGAAAATTCACATCCTATTTGGGCACCACTTCCGAGAAGTCGCTGAAAATTTGGCAAATCCTCAGGTGTAGATATAATCAGTATTTCATTAATACCTGCCATCATCAGGACAGATAATGGATAATAAATCATTGGTTTATCATAAACCGGCAGCATTTGCTTACTTGTTGCCAATGTCAATGGGTGTAGTCTTGTTCCAGCTCCACCTGCTAAGATGATTCCTTTCATTCTATGTCTGATTCGCTTGTTTGTTTGAAATCGAGATTGTCTAATTCAATGTCTTCTTCTTCGTCCAAGATTTCAAAGAGTGGTTCTTGAAATGTCTTTGTTATCATCCATTTCTCAAAAGTCATCAGAAATGAAGGCAATAAAATCAAGTTAGAGAACATGGCAACCAGCATGGTAAGCGAGACTAACAACCCTAAAGCTTGTGTACCACCAAACTGAGATGAATCGAACACGCTAAAACCAAAGAATAGGATGATAGAAGTGTAAACCATACTTACCCCAGTTTCATTCAAGGCACTCCTTACAGAAAGGCCAATATCATTGTTATGAGTTCTCAGTTCTTGGCGATATTTCGCTAAAAAGTGGATGGTGTCATCAACAGAAATACCAAAAGCAATACTGAAAACTAATAGCGTTGACGGTTTGATGGCGACTCCAAAGTAGCCCATAACCGCACCGGCAAAAAGTAATGGAATAAGATTAGTGATAACCGAGACCACTATCATTCTAAACGAATTGAAAACTGCAGCCATGAGCAACGCAACAATGACAATCGCAATGCTTAAGCTCATGAATAAATTTCGGACGAGGTAATTTGTACCCTTCAAAAAAGTAATACTCGGCCCAGTGAAGTCAAACTTGTAATACGTAGTCTCTAATGCGCTTTTGACTCCCTCAAAATAAGTAGGATTGGACGCTAAATGTGCAGTGGACAAATCAAATTCTTCTGCCGAAGTGCTGTCTACTGAGTTTCGCATAAAACTTCTCTTGGCGAGACCATTTCGCTTGAGAATATACCTCGCCAAAGAATCCTTTTCCGCTGGATTTTGAGAACTTTCAATAATCGCAATAAGCGAATCTTCTTTTGCTCGCTTTGGATTTAAAACCGCATCTACCTCAAGAGTGACTATGGCCAAAATGCTATCCATCTCTGAAGTACCTATATCCGCGACTTGAAGACTAATTCTTGCGAATTGCTCTGTTGAATCAATGTACGAATGCAACAATCCCTGATCCGCGTTGGCATTTTCAACGTAATCTTTAAAAAAGGCACGTTCACGACTTGTAATTAGGTCGTATCGATCTGGATTACCGTTATAAAAGGCCTGCCTCACAAACTTCAATGCATCCACAATTGAAATGGACCTTGAAAATGATGGATCTCCTGCAAATACCGCAGACACATCATCCAATTTTTTGAGGAAATTAGGTTGCATTACCTGCTTAGGCTTTCCTGCGTCCACCTGAATTTCAAAAGGAACAACGCCACCAAAATTGGTTTCAAACCAATGCAAATCATAGACTATTGGATGATCTGAAGGCAAATCATCCACAATATTCCCTGTGGTTTCAATTCGAGACAAACCAATGATAGCTACTACGATTCCGATGCCGAAGGTCCAATACACTTTGGTTCTATGACCACTTACCACACGATTCAACCACGCTATTAACGCAGTAATCCAGTTCTTTTCAAGGTGGTCCGTGAAGCTATCTTTGGGAGGAGCCATGAAGCTGAAGCTGATGGTAATCACCATGATCGAAAGCAAGAACAAAGACATGATACTTAAGAAGGCCACGATACCAAACTCAACAAGAATAATGCTCTCTGTAAACGTAAATGTCAAAAACCCCACACCAGTAGTGGCATTTGTCATAAAAGTGGCCTTTCCGATTTTCGTTACAACCCGAGTTAGTGCCTTGGCTTTATTTCCATGTGTCTTTAATTCGGAATGGAATTTATTTATCAAATAAATGCAGTTCGGAATTCCAATGACGATGATCAAAGGAGGAATTAAACTGGTCAGAATGGTGATTTCATATCCAAGCGTATTGATCATACCCAACGACCAAATGACACCCAAACCAACCACGGTCATAGAAATCAATACAGGCTTTATTGATCGAAAGAATAGAAGCAGGATTATGATGGTTACCAAAAGAGTTAATGCCACAAAAAGTTTTATCTCCTTCTTGATTAAATCCGTCATCATTTCGCGGATGTAGGGCATTCCCGAGTATTTCACTACAAGTTCATTCTGAACTTCAAAATCCTGAACTTTAGTTAAAATCGATCCAAAAAACTCGGATCTCTGATTGGAGTTAAACCGCTCGTTTT
The DNA here is from genome assembly GCA_943788775.1 of uncultured Flavobacteriales bacterium. Taxonomy (GTDB): domain Bacteria; phylum Bacteroidota; class Bacteroidia; order Flavobacteriales_G; family Salibacteraceae; genus SHAN690. The sequence continues at coordinate 233,878 of CALSRO010000002.1, forward strand.
TCATCGAAATAGCCATTAGGCTATAATTATTTTCCGAATTATAGAGCAGGTTTTTATAAAACGGCAATGCCTCGAATTCCAGTTTAAGTGAGTCTAAATCTGTTTGCGAGCCCACCTTGGCTTTGACTAGGGGCTCAATCACGAACTTCTTTTCCGTTTCGCTTTTTCGAATGTTAAATGCACTTCCCACCGAGAGAACTGTGTCTACGCCATCAATCGCGCTTACACTGCGTCCCAGTTCATACCATTTATTGAATAAATCTGGATCATTGAAAAGGTCTTTTTCAATTCCTATTACGAAAACAGTAGACTCTTCTTTAAACCGTTCTCGGAAAGTGTCATATGCAATTAGTGCGGGGTCATCATCAGGAAGCATCCGAGGTAAACCGTAGTACAACTTAACCCCACCCGCTTGGTAAAGCATTGCAGCAGTGAAGCTAAATAGCAACACTATGAACAATATCCGATATCGTATTATTAAACCTGCGAGCTTTGCCCACATAATCTTAGCATTTTCAAAGGCTGCCGAAGGTAAGACTATTAAGTAAGTGCCACGTCTAGGACTGTTATTTTTGACCACGAATGAGGGATAATCTGATGATGCTTTCGAAACTCAGTCCAAGTAAAATTTGGAATGCCATAAATGTGCTCGGTAGCTATTGGATTAGTCGATTTACAGGCTCTCCAAGTCATTTTGGGCTTCCCCTTTCATTGAGCATCGAGCCAACTACAGCGTGCAATCTGCGCTGTCCCGAATGTCCCTCTGGACTTCGGTCTTTTACGCGACCAACGGGTAAAATGGATTTAGAACTGCTCAACAAGATTCTAAATGAGGTGAAAAGTCATTGCACCTACATCAATTTCTACTTTCAAGGAGAACCATACATCCATCCACAATTTTTGGATATGGTCAGGCTGTGCAGAAAGTATAAGATTTACTCAGCTACTAGCACCAACGCACATTTTCTCAATACGGATAAGGCGAAAGAAACGGTTCAATCTGGCCTAGATCGATTGATAATTTCAATTGATGGCACAGATCAAAGCACGTATGAAAGCTACAGGAAAGAGGGTGATTTATCTAAGGTGATAAAAGGGGCGAAAAACATTCTTCATTGGAAAAAAGAATTAAAGTCAATGACACCACATGTCATTTTTCAATTCTTGGTGGTTAAACCCAATGAGCATCAAATTGAAGAAGTCAAAAAATTGGGGGCAGAATTAGGTGTCGATGAGATCCGATTTAAAACAGCTCAGATCTATGACTTTGAAAATGGGAATGAGCTCATTCCTACACGCGATGAATATTCTCGATATAAGAAAACAGCCAGTGGGAAGTGGGTCATTAAGAATTCACTGGACAACCATTGTTGGCGGATGTGGTCTGGAGCCGTGATCACATGGGACGGAAGGGTTGTACCTTGCTGTTTTGATAAAGATGCTGCACATAGCATGGGCAATCTTCAAAAACAATCGTTTAAAGAAATCTGGAATAACCAGCACTACAAACAGTTTAGAGCGAGCATTCTCAGATCGAGAAGTGAGATTGAAATGTGTAAGAATTGTAGTGAAGGAACACAGGTGTTTGGGTAAATCCGAATTACACCTTCATTATATCGGCTTCCTTCAAGGTCATTAAGTCATCTACTTTCTTGACAAAAGAATCAGTAAGCTTCTGAACTTGATCTTCGGCATCCTTTGCGAGGTCATCAGAGATGGTCTCTTCTTTTAAAGCTTTGATTTCATCATTTGCTTCTTTTCTAGAATTTCGAATAGATACCTTGGCATCCTCACCTTCAGCCCGTGCCTGCTTCACTAAAGCGCCTTCTTCTTTCCTCAGTAATGAGCAGGAATATTGATCATGATCAAGCTCCCCATTATTCTGTGGGTTCAGCCCAATGATTCGCCACCATTATCGCTCTCTCGATCGGCTCCAGCATTGCCTTTTCCCATGGCTGAATCGACAGGGTGCGTCCGTCGGGTGTGTTGATGTTCGAAACTCTGCGACAACGGTGTCACTGGTGACCCGTAATAATCCACATAGATTCCGTATCCAAGCATAGCTGGCACTGCGCTCGTACCTGCTCGAATGCTGACCCAGGTCCCTTTTTCAGATGCTCAATCGCTGCCGCCATGCTTTCCTTCCTTGGCCATGTCCAATACCATCTCAATCTCTTCCATATCCTTTTGCTCTTAATGTACGCCCGAAAATAATCACATGAACTCGTTATTTACGCCTCGACCAGTGTCCCCACTTGTTCTCCGGCAACCACTCGCTTCAAATTGCCTGGTCTGTTCATGTCAAATACGATGATCGGCACCTTGTTTTCTTGGCATAACGTGAATGCCGTCATATCCATCACGTTCAGCTTTCTTGAGATATCGTCCTCGGCAAATGACAGTTTATCGAATCATCCTTGGTTGCGGTGGCATCCTTCTCCGGGTCCGCCGTGTATATTCCATCCACCCGCGTGCCTTTCAGTATCACGTCAGCTTCAATCTCAATCGCTCGCAAGCGATGCTGCAGTATCAGTGGTGAAAGTATGGATTGCCCGTGCCTGCACCGAAAATGACTATCCGTCCCTTTTCGAGGTGTCGCACCGCGCGTCGTCGAATGAACGGCTCGGCGATTTGCTCCATTTTGATCGCCGATAGCAGACGCGTTGTCTTCATCCCTAAGGACTCCATGCCAGACTGAATGGCCAATCCATTGATCACGGTTGCCAGCATACCCATGTGGTCTCCCTGTACACGATCAATTCCCGAACTCGCAGCCTGCATTCCTCGATAGATGTTTCCGCCACCAATGACAACGGCCACCTCAACACCCATTTCAGCAGATGGCCGTTACTTCGCGACAGTACTGAAGCAAGTCGGTCATTGTCTATCAATGCCGTAGCTCTGCTCCCCCATGAGGGCCTCTCCGCTCAACTTGAGCTTAAGAGTATCCGTTTGTATTTAGCCATAAGCGCAAACCTAGTTTATTGATCAAAATTTTGGGCAAAAAAAGAGCGATGATTAATCATCGCTCTATTCAAAAAATTGTTTTGTTAGCTACCTCAAGGAGTGGCGCTTGAAAGCAGTCACTGTAAGGTTCGAGTCAATCTCCTTTCAAGTATTGACCAACCGCTCTTCTTGTTCTCTTTAATGAAAGCTTGATTCAATAAAGTTGATTCCTTGAAGAATTTGTTCAGTTTACCTGTGGCAATCTTTTCCAACATCTCCTCTGGCTTTCCTTCTTGACGAGCAAGGTCCTTTCCAATTTCAATCTCCTTATCGATTACTTCTTGAGACACACCTGATTGATCGATGGCTACAGGCGCCATTGCCGCAATCTGCATGGCAACATCACGTCCGACTTCACCTTGACCAGCAACATTTAATCCTACTAGCGCTGCAACTTGATTTCCTGGGTGATTATATGCAACAACGGTATCAGCTTCAATAATGTCTAAGTTGGTTACATCGATTTTCTCACCGATTTTACCAACCATTTCTAACACCTTATCACCGATAGTTAATCCATTTCCATCAAATGATTGAGCTTTCAATTCATCGATTGTTTTCACACCTGAGGTCAAAGCGATATTTGCGATTTTGTTCGCTACATCGTTAAAGTCAGCATTCTTAGCTACGAAATCGGTCTCACAAGTAAGGCTTGTAATTACACCTTTCTTACCTGAATCATCCGCTACTGAAATAATCAAGCCTTCATTGGCTTCTCTATCACCTCTCTTCGCTGCAACTTTCTGTCCTTTCTTTCTTAGGATTTCAATTGCCTTGTCGAAATCACCTTCGGCCTCAACCAAAGCGTTTTTACAATCCATCATTCCACTGCCAGTCATTTGACGCAGTCTATTTACTTCTGATGCTGTAATTTTTGCCATTCTTCTGTGTATTGAAAATTAATATCTATTGATTACTCAGCTGAAGCTTCTTCCACTGTCTCTTCAGTCGCAGGGGCTTCCGCCTTATCCTCGGCTTCTTTACTGGCCTTGTCTTTATCCATCTTACGCTCTGACAAACCTTCTTTGATTGCGTTTGTCATGACACGTAATATCTTATCGATAGCAGCAGACGCATCATCATTCCCTGGGATTGGGAAGTCAACCGCACGTGGGTCAGCATTCGTATCAACGATGGCGAAAGTTGGGATATTCAACTTACGAGCCTCACGAACAGCGATGTGTTCCTTATTGATATCTATGATGAAAAGTGCCGCAGGCAAACGGGTCAAATCTGAGATACTACCCAAATCCTTCTCTAATTTTTCTCTTTGACGATCAACTTGTAAACGCTCACGCTTTGACATGGTCATGAAACGTCCGTCTTGCTTCATCTTATCGATGTCGCTCATTTTTCTAATCGCCTTGCGAATAGTTACGAAGTTGGTCAACATTCCACCTGGCCATCTTTCAGTCACATAAGGCATATTCACCTCTTGCATTTGACTTTCAACGATACCCTTGGCTTGTTTCTTAGTTGCCACCACGAGAATTTTCTTCCCTGATTTCGCGATTTGTTTCATGGCTGCAGCAGCCTCATCACATTTCGCAACGGTTTTGTGTAAGTCGATTACGTGAATACCGTTTCGCTCCATAAAAATGTATGGGGCCATGTTTGGGTTCCACTTTCTCTTTAAGTGACCGAAGTGCACTCCTGCTTCAAGCAGTTCTTTGTAGTTTGTTGTTGCCATTGTTTACCTTCTTTGTGTTAAAGCAATCAGCGGGTAGCTCCTCTGGAAGTCCCGCTGATTTAGATTCTAAACTGTTATATAAAATTGAATTATCGTTTGCTGAACTGGAAGCGCTTACGTGCCTTCTTCTGTCCTGGCTTCTTACGTTCCACCATTCTTGGGTCACGAGTTACTAAGCCTTCAGCTCTTAATGCTGGTTTGTATTCTTCATTGATCTTAACCAATGCTCTAGCAATACCTAAACGGATCGCCTCAGCTTGACCGTTGATCCCACCGCCTGCAACGTTTACATTCACATCGTATGATCCAGCAGTCTCTGTAGCTACAAATGGCTGGTTCAATTTGTGTTGCAAAATTGCAATTGGGAAATATTCGCTCGCCTCACGGTTGTTTACAGTGATCTTACCTTTTCCTTTAGAAAGGTAAACTCTAGCGATGCTGGCTTTTCTTCGGCCTAATGCGTTTATAACGTCCATCTTACTTTACGGTATTGATATCAAGAACTGTTGGTTGCTGTGCAGAATGTGGATGCTCGCCACCAACGTATACATATAGATTTCTGAATAATTGGTTACCCAACTTGTTTTTAGGAAGCATGCCTTTGATAGACTTTTCCAAAACCTTGTGTGGCTGGCGCTTCATCATTTCTTCCGCATTTCGAACACGCTGACCCCCTGGGTAACCAGTGTGCCAGATGTATTCTTTCTCCTGCATTTTACTTCCAGACATTTCAATCTGCTCGCAGTTGATGATGATGACATTGTCACCACAATCTGCATGAGGAGTAAAATTCGGCTTGTGCTTTCCGCGCAACACATAAGCTACTACAGAAGAAAAACGACCTAAATTTTGGCCCTTCGCATCTATGACAACCCACTGCTTGTCTGCGGTTTCTGCATTAGCAGAAATAGTTTTATAACTTAAATGACTCACTGTTCCAATTGTTTATGCCCCCAAAAAGGGGCTGCGAAGATAAAACTATTTTAAACTGAAACAAGTGTTCGTAAAAGAAGATTTCAAACAGGATAGTTCTTTCATTCTTTTTTATCGACTCCAACGCTAATCCGAGCCGAAAACACCAAGGATATCAAGCGATACAACAAACCAAAAAAATCCATCGCATCAATCAAACGACTAAAGATTCTTGATTGTTCGTCAACCTAGGTTTAAAGGCGAACACTCTTCCAGACTTAGTTTAGCATAAACTTGGCGTTAATGCCCAAGAAGTTCTGCCGCAGCTGCCACTTTAAACTGGCTTCCTTTTCTGCAACGATTGATACAGATTCAAAAAACTTGATATTACTGAATGACAAACCTACCTCGGCATGATATAAAAGCCATTGTTTATCCTGCAAATAAGAATCAAAATGACCTCGTTTTATATTCTTGATTATCGTGCTCGGTTGATGCCAGAGTGAATTTACACCTCCCAGAAAAACGACTGAAATGTCTCTATGGTGATAAAACTTCTTACCCACTAAAATTGGGGTGATTAGAGTATGTTCGAACTCTACAACCACAGTTGGTATCTCGTAAACACCTGGCACAAAAAAACCAGGCCCAGGCCAGATATCAAATTTGTGCCGATAAAATCTATACCCTATACCCGTTTCGAAAAAAAAGCCAATCCTTTTAGGCGAAACTCTAATTATTGGAACTAAGTCAAACGATGGTGATTTATACGATTCATCGATAGCAGTTAGGTACCCTCCTGCGCTAAATCCGAAGGCAACAGGTTTCTTCGTGCCAATTATTGTTTGAGATCCTGAGTCTTGCCCCTTAATTAGAAATGGAAATAGCCCGAAAACGAATACTATTATACATCGAGTCATAAAGTCCTATTGAGCGTGTATTAATTATCGGGAATACTACAAAAATCACACATCATGCACTAATCTACAGCTTCAAACGCTTAAATCACCCCTAACTCTTTTCCAACCTTGGTAAATGCAGCCACAGCCATATCTAAATGCTCTTTTTCATGAGCGGCACTTAGTTGCACTCTAATCCGAGCTTGATCCTTTGGCACCACTGGATAAAAGAAACCGATCACGTAGATTCCCTCCTCGAGCAACATGTCGGCAAACTTCTGTGACAATGATGCATTATAGAGCATGATGGGCACAATCGCTGAGTCGCCATCCTTAATATCAAAGCCAGCCGCCTTGATGCGCTCTTTGAAATAATTGACGTTGTCCTCTAGTTTATCCCTTAATGAGGTGCTCTCGTTTAGAATATCGAACACAGCTAAGGAAGCACCCACTATATTTGGAGCCAACGAGTTACTGAATAAATAGGGTCGAGATCGTTGTCTTAGAATTTCGATGATTTCTTTGCGGCCTGCAGTAAATCCACCCATGGCGCCACCAAGGGCTTTCCCAAGTGTGCCTGTAATGATGTCCACACGTCCGAGAACATTCTTCAACTCTACCGTGCCTTTTCCAGTTTTACCAATAAAGCCTGTGGCATGGCATTCATCGACCATGACCAACGCATCATATTTATCCGCTAAGTCACAAATCTTATCCAATTGCGCCACATACCCATCCATACTGAATACTCCATCCGTTACAATGATCTTGAAACGTGCACCGCTGGCTGCTTTGAGTTGCTCTTCCAAATCGGCCATGTCATTATTGGCATAACGGAAACGCTGTGCCTTGCACAATCTAACCCCGTCAATAATACTGGCATGATTAAGCGAGTCTGATATAATCGCGTCTTCGGGACCCAACAATGGTTCAAACACGCCACCGTTGGCATCAAAAGCGGCAGCATAAAGAATAGTGTCTTCCGTATGCAGAAACTCGGCAATTTTAGCCTCGAGTTGTTTGTGTATGTCCTGGGTGCCACAGATAAAACGGACAGAGGACATTCCGAATCCATGAGAATCAAGTGCATCCTTTGCTGCCTGAACTACCTTGGGGTGCGATGAAAGGCCCAAATAGTTATTCGCACAAAAGTTCACTACTTCTTGACCGGTGCTAATTTTTATCACTGCATCTTGAACCGAAGTAATGACTCTTTCCTTTTTGAATAAACCTGCTTCTTCAATGGATAGCAGTTCTGACTGTAAATGCTCTTTTAATTTGCCGTACATAGTTGGAATGTTTGGTTACGAAATACTCGAATTTTATTGAATAATAAAAAAGCCTCGATGCTGATTGTTCAGTATCGAGGCTTTTATTTTAGAAATCTTTAATTAAACGTGGCCTTGAGCAATCATTGCATCGGCCACTTTAATAAAGCCAGCAATGTTCGCCCCTTTCACATAGTCCACATAATCACCTTCGCGACCATATTTTTCGCAGGCTTCATGAATACTTACCATGATACCATGAAGTTTTTGATCTACTTCTTCTCTAGTCCAGTTCATTCTCAAAGAGTTTTGAGACATTTCAAGACCTGAAGTTGCTACACCACCGGCATTGGATGCTTTACCTGGAGCGAATAAGATTTTTGCTTCGTGGAACTTCGCAATCGCTTCTGGAGTAGAAGGCATGTTTGCTCCTTCAGAAACGCACATACACCCATTGCTTAACAATTTAGCTGCATCATCCTCATTCAATTCATTTTGAGTGGCACAAGGAAGAGCTATATCACAACTAACAGCCCAAGGCTTCGCTCCTTCAACAAACTCGATATCTCCGAATTGCTTGGCAAGCTCACTTATTCGACCTCTTTTCACATTCTTCAATTCCATGATTGCATCCAAATGTTCAGAATGCAATCCGTCAGCACGATAAACGTATCCTGATGAATCTGACACAGTGACAACCTTAGCTCCTAGGTGAATTGCCTTTTGCAATGCAAATTGAGCAACGTTACCTGATCCTGAAATCACCACGGTCTTACCCTTGAATGATTCATTCTTTGTGTTTAACATTTCCTGTGCGAAGTAAACGTTGCCGTATCCTGTTGCTTCTGGACGAATCAACGACCCACCGTATTCCATACCTTTTCCGGTAAGCACTCCAGTGAACTCATTTCTAATTCTCTTGTATTGACCAAACAAGTAACCTATTTCACGACCACCTACTCCTATATCACCTGCAGGAACATCGGTGTTTGCGCCAATATGGCGACTTAATTCAGTCATAAAGCTTTGACAAAATGCCATTACTTCATTATCTGATTTGCCCTTTGGATTAAAGTCTGAACCTCCTTTACCTCCACCCATAGGAAGAGTTGTCAGTGAGTTTTTGAAAACTTGCTCAAAAGCCAAAAACTTTAAGATACTTAAGTTAACAGACGGGTGAAAACGCAATCCGCCTTTGTAAGGCCCAATCGCAGAATTCATTTCAATTCTGAAACCTCTGTTCACTTGATAATAGCCTTGATCATCCACCCAAGGAACTCTGAACATTAAAACACGCTCAGGCTCTACAATTCGATTAAGAATTTCAGCACGCTTATATTTTGGATTCGCTTCGATGTAAGGAATAACTGCCTCGGCAACCTCTTCTACTGCTTGAAGGAATTCTGGCTCATGTCCGTTTCTAGCTTTAACGGACTCCATGAACGCATCTATTTGACTCTGATATTGGCTCATTATGATGTTGTTACACTGATTAAAAAAGTTGGGCAAAAGTAGAATAAAAACAATCCTACAAGTTGGTTATCGATCTGCTGAATTGGTCGGATATTTCGCCTCAAAAGCTTCGACTTCTTGCTTCCAAATACGCTCCACTATTGACACATCATCTTTGAAGTAAAACTTACCTCCCCAGCGATGTGTGACATATTTATATACTATGGTGTCAATACCATCTCTGACAATAACCCTCCGCACCGTGTGATCTGGAAATGTGAATGTTTCGTCACTTCTGCCCTGAGGATATTTTGAATAGTCTTCCTTGACGCGCTCAACCGGTTCGGGCTTTGCTTCTGGCTTTGGTGCTGATACGGGTTTTGGTGTCTTAACAACAACCGCAGGTTCGGGATCTATCTGTGGTTTTGGTGTGCGTTCTAGCTCTTGTGTCGCTGGTTTTGCTTCAACCTCTTCTTTGGATAGTGGTTCTGGTGTGCTGATCACCATATCTTCATTGCGCGATTCCATTAACTCTTGCGATTCCGCAGAATTCTCAATCACTTTGACATGCTTCGTTTCAATCACATCGATCGAATCTACTTCGCGGGCAACAATCTCAGCCATCAAAATGTCCAAATCATTGACTTTGGATGTTAACCATTGTGCATTTTCCGCGCTGTATTGGATGGCTTCATTGTAGAGCATTCTAGCCTTGGCGTAATCCTTTTCCACGAATGCCTTATCTGCAGTTTCACGGGTTTTTTCATAATTTTTCTCGGCTTCAATTTGCGCCAAAAACTCAGCTTTTTTCTGCTGATCTCTTTTATTTAAAGGCGGTTGAGCAAGAGCACTGGATCCAATGAACAAAAAACTGAGGATGATGAAGAAAAGTCTCATTACTTAGCATGTGTGATTTGATGCAAAAGTACCTTGAGTTCGCTGAGCATCATGGCTGTTGCCCCCCAAATTTTCTTATCCTCATGCATAATATATTTTGTTTTGATCTTCGTTCCGTTTCCGGCTGAAACAATGCCCTCTTCAAATACTTCAGGCATCAGCAGGCGACTAATGGGCAATGTGAGAATCGATCTTACCTCACGCGGGTCCGGAACCAGCTGTGGCATTTCAGTCAACTTAAAGATGTATGGTTTTACCAAAAACCCGCTTGGAGGAATATAGACCTCTGATAAATGTCCCAAACGTTGAAGTGTATCGCGATTTACACCTACTTCTTCTTCCGTTTCCCTGCGCGCAGTTTCTTCTAAATCGTTATCCTCCTTTTCAATTTTCCCACCGGGAAAACCAATTTGTCCACTATGAACACCGTCATAGGATTGGCGCTCGATCAGTAACAAATGTGTTTCGCTGTGAACGGGTAAAAATATTGCCCCGACTGCACTTAACCTTGGAGTTGGATTTTTGCGCAAGGCCTCTTTTCGAAACTTTGCTATATCTGGAAACACTTGGGCATGAGCATCTTCTCCTGGAATTGGAGTCTGTGCAAAACGCTCTGTGATGCTTTGAAATTCATCAAATTTCATATCATTGATAGATATTTGATTAATTCATCGATTGGACTTTGTATTACCAATCCAAGTTTCATGTTGGCTTTTTCTAGTTCTTGTTTCAATGCATCTTGATAATAAAATGCAATGGAGCCAACAAAATGGATCGGAACCTCCCTGGCGCTTGCATATTTTGAAATATGTCGATCAATAAATTCTTTGAACGATTCAGCTAGAATTTCCTGTATTAAAGGGTGATTAATATGGTCCAAGCAAAAACGCGATAAACTCGCCAAAAATTTATTGGGCTTTTCATTATAGTACAATGAAGTGAGCACCGACTCTTTGGTAATATCAAATGAGGTTGTGAATTCTTCCACTAGTTCCACTGGCATTTCTCTGTATATCCAAGACCTCACCAATCTTCTTCCAATGGAAGATCCGCTCCCTTCATCACCGATCATAAAACCCATGGATGGTACATTATCTGTGATGTTTTTCCCATCGTATTCACATGAGTTGGAGCCCGTTCCCAGAATGCAGGCAATCCCCGGTTTATTTCTACACAAGGCTCGTGCAGCTGCTAAAAGATCGTGGTTAACGGTAACTTTAGCTTTTGGCAAGACTGCATTAATACCTGCCGATATACGCAGGTTGCGTTCGTCACTGGAGCAACTCGCTCCATAAAAAAACACATCTTGAATTTGTTCCGTTGACTCGTTTCCCAGCATTTCCTTAAAAACGGAGCTTACTTCATCTGATTCCACAAAAAAGGGATTGAGTCCTATGGTTGGCTTCCGCCATACCTCTTGGTTATCAACGTCTAACAAAACCCATATGGTCTTTGTTGACCCGCTTTCAGCTATCAATTTCACTTGGCGAAAATAGCCAAGCGCAAATTGCTATCAGTATTCCTCTATTGAGGTTTTAAACAAAAAAAACCCGATGCATACACATCGGGTTTTTGATTTAGATTTTTGGTTGTGGATTATTCCCTTAACAGGGTAATGTCTCCGCGGTATTCTACCGGTTCTTTGTCGATGGTGGCCTCTGTTCCAGTGACTACATAGAAGTAGGTTCCTTCTGGTTGCTCAGCCCCGCCATTCATGCGTGTTCCATCCCAAACATCATCCATCTTCTCTGATTCAAACACCTTGGTTCCCCATCGGTTGTAGATGACGATTCTGAACTCTGCGATACCGTCAATCTGCCACTCAAACAAATCGTTGTTCTGATCTCCGTTCGGTGTAAACACGTTTGGCACAAAGAAACTTGTCGCTCTGTCTAAGTTCACCATGATAGCATGTGAGTCTGTACATACTCCATTGTCTGCTACCAACGACACCACATATGATCCGATCTGATCAAAGGTGAATACTGGATTCTCGGTCGTATCGAACCCGAAAGGCCCAAAGGTCCACTCATAAGTCAACTCGAAGTTTACAGAATCCTCACCAGCATTACTCTGGTTTACAAACTGAAGTTCTAATGGAATGTCCCCTGACTTCAACGTGTCGTCTAGTCCAGCACCTGGCTTGGTACTCACAAAATGTGCTACCGGCGATGGTCGAACTTCGATATCTACGCGTGACCAACCACTCTCACAGCCATACTCGCTGAACTGTGTTCCATAAACTCGGGTAGGCATTTGTTGCAACTCGCCATAAGCGAACGGATTGCCAGCACCTAACAAGGTCATGTCCTTAACACTTGGAATGGTATCTGGGTTCTCTTTCATCCCTTCTTCATAACCTTCCCACTCATACCACTTGAACGTATTGGTCAATAACCCATCTGCTCGCAAATTGTCTAGGTAATGACCTTGACAATATGGTCCTCCGCCAAATGTCTTTGGTGGAACAGGTGTTCTTGCTATTCGTACTGGAAGCACTTTCTTGTTGTAACATGTCGTGACAGTATCATACAACTCATAGCTGATGAAATACTCTCCCTCGCCCACTCGACTTGGAATGAAGTATCCATCATGTAAGGTTGGTAAACTACCACCCCATATTCCATTCTCACGCACCGGGTTCAGTAATACACTGTCTTTAATGTTGTCACAGTAAACACTATCTGCTCCGCTAAAATTAGCATTTGGCAAACCGTTGATTACAAGGGTTGTGTCTGACTCTGTACCACACGCTCCTTCTATCTTGTAACGAAGCTTATACGCACCGGCACTCTTGTCTTTTGTGTTGAAGTAATAGTTCCCGGATCCTTCTGGGATCTCCTCAATGTCATTGCCTTCCCAGATTCCGAATGGATCTCCTTCAAATGCGTTCAAGAAAATCTCTACTTCCTCGCCCTCACATATGCGTGGCAAACTGTCTATCGTTGAATTATACTCTCCTACAATAGCAATGTTGGCTGAGTCTGTATTCACACACCCACTATCGTTCACCGTATGATATACCTTGATAGTATCTGGAGCACCGATAGTGCTTGGGTTTAATACTCCTGCAGAAGTTGGATTGTTCGAACTATCTGCATTCATCCACGACTCGCTTTGGAAGTTCGTGTTGACTATCGTAAAGTTACCTTGAAGGTTTACACTCGTCAACTGCTCACAGTATGGACCAACGGTCGCAATACTTGCGTCTGGAGCGCCTTTTACTCGTATGTCTATCGTATCGCTATTTGCACAGATCCCTTCCAATAGATAGATGATCTGAACTACTGTATCGTTTCCTGATCCTGGATCTAATATGTCTGGCGCGAATACTCCGTCCACCGCATTCACTATACCTGATCCTAGATAGGTTCCACCTGGCGTTTCTGATATCAATGTATCCAATGGGTCCGATGCACAATACACTAACTCTGCGGCCGTTCCTCCTACATCTGGTGTTAAGTTAATTGGGAACTTCTCAAATACTTCTACTACAATGGTATCCTTGTTTCCACAAGCTTCTTCTAAGTTACTTTCTACTACGTAGGTTGTAGTGTAAGCCGGGTGAACCCATGGTGTTGCACACTGTACACAACCGAAGTTGGTGCCGACAACTATTGGATCTCCTCCTGCTAAAACACTCCAATAAAAGGTGTCACCACCATTGGCGTCCAACGTAATCGAGTCTAACTCGCAGATCGCGGTGTCGTTGCCTAAGAAAGTACTTGGTTCAATGCGCACTACATATGAGTAAACGTTGAAACCTGTCACCGGACAAAAATCATCTTCAACAGTTACGTTGAATGGAACAAATGTTTGGTTAGTAGGTACTGCCGTCCAGCTTATATGCACGGTATCTGGATTGGTTCCAGAACTTGTCCAAACAGCTCCAGGTAAAATCTGATCGATGTTACATATAGAAGTGATAGAATCATTGGAGATGTTACCCGCTGTGTCATAATCCGTGAATACTAAATCGAATTCAAAATCCTGGCCCGTACAAACCACAATCGTATTCGAATCTAATTGAGCTCCTGAGCCCACAAAGTTTTGTATACCATTTTCGTCTTGAGGAGGAGTATTATCACAACTATCCAGCACAATGAACTGAATATCTCTGTGTACCTCTCCTCTGTATTCACCAGTCTCTGGATCGTATTCCTTCACCGTAACGGCTATCGCATAGTTCGCAAAATTGAATCCCGCAGGAATCGTAGCGGTAAAGTTCAACTGACCTGTAGCATTGTTGATGGTTGTTACTCCAGGCATTGGCTGAGGACCTGTATAGGATCCAGAGTAGCTAATAGGGTTGAAATTTCCTGACACATAATTGTTCCAAGCCGTATCTAGCTCCCACCAAAGGCTATCTCCGTTTGGATCGTAAGCACTCCAGTTATAAGTCACCTCTTGTCCATCGCAAAAGAATGGAATAGGCTTATTTGAATTGAATTGTACGGAACTGTTTGTGATAGATTCTTCAAAGTTCATTCGGGTATAAGCAACAATACTTGGCTGACTCACGTAGTTAACACCTGTATTACGAGCACCTGAAGCATATACAAAGATCCATTGATCACAATTATTGTAAGCAGCTCCTAAGAGGGCACTATCCATAACGATGGTATCGGTATAAACTCCCCACTGTATTCCTAACAAACCGCAGTTACCGACCACACATGAGTTTTGGGTAGAATTTAGCGAATCACATATTGGAGTGGCCTCTTTGATCGTATCTGCATAAGCCGTTCTGCTAATTTGTTGTCCTGTCTCTTCACATCGAATATAGTAACTGGCTGCCGTGCCAATACCTGCAGCGCCTGTACAGTTACCATTGTTAAAAGCTGTTCCTCCACAGTAACGGAAGAAATCACAGTGAGAAACGAAGGTATCTCCGTTGATGTGTTCCACGGTAATATTCATTCCCTGAATGTGCGTGGCCGTTGCATCCTTCATTCCAAAGAGACCTAAGGTCAATAGAATCGTTAAAAAGGCTAATTTTTTCATATCTGGTTTTTGGTTAACAAGGGCAAAGACTACAGTACTTTGCGAAAGGTTGTCCGAGGTGTTAAAAAACTTTAGCTGACGAAATTAATGAAACATCCCTTTACTATAGAATCCGATGAAACCAAAAAAACCCGATGCATATACATCGGGTTTTTGATTTAGATTTTTGGTTTGATCAAATAGATTCAGATTGAATGTTTCAGGCTATCTGAACTATATAATTTTTTACTCATGATTATTAAGCTCACCTTTGTTGCGTGAAGAATATTCTCATAGTTGGCGCAGGTTTGGCAGGTATATCGTTATGCGAAAGATTGCTTGAAAAAAAAGTTTCCGTAACTGTGATTGACCATCAAAACAACCCTTCGAGCACCAAGGTTGCGACTGGAATGTACAATCCAATCGTGTTTAAGCGCTTGAATAAAACTTGGATGATCGATGAGGTCCTTGAGTCCATGCATTTGTTTTATCAGCACATAGAAGAAAAGCTATCGCGATCTTTGAAGAATGAAGTCCGACTTTTTAAACACATTTCCAGCAATGACTATCGCAACTTTTGGAACAAACGGGCAGAGCAACCAGACTTTAAAGAATATTTAATTCCAGTAAATGGTGATTTTGGCGAAGTAAAAAAAGCGGGATGGGTAGATTGCGCGGCATTCGTGAATCATTATCACCAATACCTTTTAGATCAAGGAATCATCCAAGATGAAAAATTTCAGCTTGAGGATATGCATATCGAGAAAAAGGGAATAACCTACAAAGGGCTTCATTATGACTCTATCGTGTTTTGCGAAGGACCTTTCGCTGTTCATAATCCACTCTTTGATTGGCTGCCATTCAAAGTTGCCAAAGGCGATTGGGTAGTGATCGAAACCGAGAAAGACATAGAGCTTGAAGGAGTGGTTAACAATGTAGTCAACATTGTACCCCTTGGCGAAAATCGATACAAGCTTTCGTCCACTTTTGAATGGGAAACGGACAGTTGGTTGCCTAATAAAAATGTGATCGCAGAGCTTACTGATGCTTTTGAAGAGATTTATCATATCGATTACCAAATTGTAGATCATCAATCTGGACTTCGGCCATCTGCCTCGGACAGGAGACCCTATTTGGGCGAACACCCTCGGAAGAAAAACGTATTTATATTCAACGGATTAGGCTCTAAAGGAATCATCCTCGCTCCATTTTTCTCCCATCATCTTGCCGAGCATATCATTGATAAAAAACCAATACTACCGGAAGTAGATATCAAAAGGCATTTAAAACGATTTCAAAATGCTGCGAGACTGAGCGAAATCAGCTAGTTTAAATCAATACACAAGCTACTTTTGCAAAATGGCTCTGTATAATCGAATTGACAAAAAGCTTTTAAAAGAACGTTTGGCCGAGGACACTACCCCTCGAACCACGGTTTCCTTCTATAAATATGTCGAGATTCTAAATCCTGAAGAGTATCGAGATCATTTGTATGCCGAATGGGAATCCATTGGATGCCTTGGTCGCATTTACATTGCTAATGAAGGAATCAACGCACAAATGAGCGTTCCAAGCAATCACTGGGAAGCCTTTGTAGCGCATATTAAAAACGACCCCCACATTGGTGACGTGCCGTTTAAGATTGCAGTTGAGGATGATGGCAAGTCATTCTTCAAACTAAAAATCAAGGTTCGGAAGAAAATTGTTGCAGATGGATTGGACGACTCAAGTTTTAATCCCTGGAACACAGGAAACCACCTCATCGCTATAGAGTTTAATGAAGCGCTTGAAAACGGGGCTATAGTGGTTGATATGCGCAACCATTATGAAAGTGAAGTGGGGCATTTTAAGGGAGCCATCTTACCAGATGCAGACACTTTCCGCGATGAATTAAAAATGGTGGAGACCATGCTGGAGGGCAAGCAAAGCGAGAAGATATTGATGTATTGCACAGGTGGTATTCGCTGTGAAAAAGCGAGCGCCTATTTCAAGCATCTCGGGTTTAAAGATGTAAATCAACTTCAGGGTGGCATTATTGAATATGCTCACCAAGTGGAACAACAAGGTCTCGAAAGCAAGTATATCGGAAAGAACTTTGTCTTTGACGAACGATTAGGCGAACGAATCACGGATGATGTAATTGCCGAATGTCACCAATGCGGTAAACCATGCGACAACCACACCAATTGCTTGAACGAAGATTGTCACTTGCTCTTCATCCAGTGTGACGATTGCAAAAAACGCTACGAAGGCTGCTGTTCTGACGACTGTATTGAAATCATTCACCTCCCCATAGAAGAGCAAAAAGAACGCAGAAAGGGCAAGGATCGAGCTAAGATTCGTAACGTTTTCAAAAAAGGTAGGGTCGAGGATAAAATCCTTAAAAAATAAAAATCATCACCTAGATCCGACTGGTGAAAACATGTGCAAAACCTATCTCCACTTTTAGCCAGAAAGGCTTGTGGATTCAATAATATTGCACTTTAACTGGCAATGAGAAAACTCCCCCATTTTATGAAAGAAATTAGATCGGCATTGGTCTCTGTATTTAGCAAAGACGGCCTAGATCAAATCGCAGATTTACTCCATGAGCGAGGAATTAAGGTGTATTCAACTGGCGGAACCGCAGCTTTTTTTCAAAACAGAAAAATACCTGTTACTGAAGTTGAGAGCATTACTAACTATCCATCCATTCTTGGTGGAAGAGTAAAAACACTTCACCCTAAGGTATTTGGCGGCATATTAGCTAGATCCTCAGAGGCTTACGACCAAAGCGAACTAGAGCAGTTCAACATTCCGACTATTGACTTAGTGATCGTTGATTTATACCCTTTTGAGGAAACTGTTAAATCAGGCGCGTCTGAAGAAGACATCATTGAGAAGATTGATATCGGTGGAATCTCATTGATTCGTGCTGCGGCCAAGAATTTTAACGATGTGGTTATTGTGTCAGGAAAAAGCCAATACAGCGATCTCGTTCAGATTTTGAAAAACGGTGCAAAAACGAATATCGAAACGAGAAAAAATTTATCTGCCAGGGCTTTCACTGAAACGAAACAATACGACACTGCTATTTCAAACTACTTTTTAGGAATTGATGGCAGCGGTGAAGAAAAATCACTGCGATATGGCGAGAACCCACATCAACAAGGTGCATTTAAAGGCGATTTGAGTGCGTTTGTAGAACAGCTTCATGGCAAGGAACTCTCTTACAACAATCTTTTAGACATCGACTCGGCCATTCGACTCATTAGAGATTTCAAGGACGAAGACCCAACTTTCGCAGTAATAAAACACAATAACGCGTGTGGTTTCGCTACTCGAGGTGATGCAAAAACAGCTTACTTAGACGCCTTGGCAGGTGATCCGGTTTCAGCCTTTGGTGGGATCATAGCAACCAATACAAATATTGATCTTGCAGCCGCTGAAGAGATCAACAAACTTTTCTGTGAAGTGGTGATTGCACCCAGTTATTCGGATGATGCGCTGGCCCTTTTAAAGAGTAAAAAGAATCGGATGATTCTTATTGACAAACAGGCTAGCTTTCCTCAAAAATCAGTTCGTTCAGTGTTAAACGGTGTTTTAGAGCAAGATATCGACTCCAAAATAGTTAATGCCAGTGAGCTCCAAAACGTAACAAAAAAACAAGCCACTGCCGAGGAGGTGGAAGACCTATTGTTCGCCAACAAACTGGTGAAACACACTAAGTCAAACACTATTGTTTTAGCTAAAAACAGACAATTGGTAGCAAGTGGAGTTGGACAAACATCTAGAGTTGATGCGCTCAGACAGGCGATTGACAAAGCAAAAAACTTTGGCTTCGAAGTAGATGGATGTGTTATGGCAAGCGATGCGTTTTTCCCATTCCCTGATTGCGTAGAGATTGCCAACAAAGTCGGTGTCAAAGCGGTTATTCAACCAGGAGGTTCTGTTCGAGATCAGGAATCAATAGACTATTGTAACGAACACAACATGGCAATGGTTATTACGGGAACACGACACTTCCGCCATTAATCACCCTGCTATTAGGATTGAATTAAGTTTAACTTCGCAAAACTCACAAGCACAGTAACATAGAAGATGGGCATACTTAATTTTTTCACGGAAGAAATCGCGATTGACCTCGGAACGGCCAACACGATCATCATTCATAATGACAAAGTCGTTGTGGATGAACCTTCTATTGTTGCCGAAGACCGATCGACAAAGAAGATCATTGCTGTGGGAAGTATTGCTATGCAAATGCATGGAAAGACCCACGAGAACATCAGAACAATTCGTCCTTTGAAGGATGGCGTAATTGCAGATTTCCATGCCGCTGAGCAAATGATTAGAGGCATGATCAAAATGATCAATTATGGGAATCGACTTTTCTCTCCGAGTTTAAAGATGGTGATCTGTATTCCATCAGGAATTACCGAAGTTGAAAAACGGGCCGTAAAAGATTCCGCGGAGCATGCTGGAGCCAAAGAGGTTTACCTGATTCATGAACCCATGGCTGCGGCCATAGGTATCGGAATTGATGTGGAAGAACCAATGGGCAACATGATCATAGATATAGGCGGTGGAACCAGCGAAATTGCTGTAATCGCACTTGGAGGGATTGTTTGTGACAAATCAATCAGGGTGGCGGGTGATGAATTCACTAGTGACATTGAGGATTACATGAGAAGACAACACAACATTTTAATCGGTGAACGCAGCGCTGAAAGAATTAAGATTGAAGTGGGTGCAGCAATTACTGAATTGGAAAACCCACCAGAAGAAATGGCGGTACACGGACGTGATTTGATGACCGGAATTCCAAAGGAGATTAAAGTTTCATATGTTGAGATTGCCCATGCTTTGGATAAATCCATATCCAAAATTGAAGAGGCGATTCTATCGGCATTAGAAATGACCCCGCCTGAACTTTCGGCTGATATTTACAAAACTGGAATTTATCTCGCTGGTGGAGGCTCTATGCTGCGCGGATTGGATAAGCGAATTAGCTTAAAAACTAAACTACCGGTTCACGTAGCCGAAGACCCACTGCGCGCTGTTGCCAGGGGAACAGGTATTGCGTTGAAAAATGCTCACCGATTCCCATTCTTGATGAAATAGGACTACTGACCTATTTTTGGTTGGTTCATTGCTCTAAACCGCTTTATGCAGAAGCTATTTCTCTTTTTCTGGAAAAACCACTTTACAGTACTTTTTATAGTCCTAGAAGTTATCGCGTTCTCACTTCTCGTATCTAATAATAGTTTCCAGCAGTCTAGAATTCATGAATCAAGTGTAACAATCGCAGGAACGGTCTATCAATTTCAGCATTCATACACTCAATACTTAGGCCTAACCGAGGAAAATGAAAAGCTGCGCCAATCAAATTCAGAGCTAATCCAAGCCCAACTAAACACCAAGAATCAGCGGCAAAATGTACATGGTAACTTTCAAGTAATTCCGACACTAGCACTGAGTAGCACTTACCAGCAAGAAAACAATTACATCATTATTGACGCTGGAAAATCAGATGGAATCAAACCTGCGTCTGCGGTGATAAGCACTGATGGAGCAGTAGGGATTATTCATTCAGTTAGTGAAAATTATTCATCTATCATACCCATTATCCACGGAAGTTCAGACATAAGCGCTCGATTGAAAAACAGCTCGTATTTCGGACAGTGTAAATGGGGTGGCATAGATCCAAAAACTGCAGAATTAGAAAACATACCCAACCACGTAGAAATAGCTGAAGGTGACACTATAGTAACGAGGGGATCAGGAGGAGTTTTTCCACCAAACATCATAATTGGATATGCTCAAGAATCGAAAAAGAATGAAAGCAGTGGTTTCCAAACCGTCACTGTTAGACTTGCTACTGATTTTAGAAAGATTCACTCACTTTTTGTAATTATAAATTCGCTGAAGCCAGAATTGGATTCACTAATTAATCAAACGGAAGAATGGACAGGCGAATAATCACATTAACCATACAGTTTATTGGGTTAGTGCTGATTCAAGTGTTGATTCTAAATAACATCCTTTTTTCAAATCTTCTCAACCCCTTCTTTTACATCTATTTTATCTTGGTTCTCCCAGTGGATTTCCGTCCATCAGTTGGGCTTATAGTAGGATTCCTACTCGGTCTATCGATTGACGTTTTTAGCCAAACTTTAGGCATGCACACCATCGCCACCACGTTCGCAGCCTTTTGCCGACCATATGTATTAAGCTACATGGCTCCAAGAGATGGATATGAATTCTCTCGACTTCCAAGTGTAAAAGAAATGGGCTGGTTGTGGTTTGGAACCTATTCGGCCATACTTACATTTTTGCACCACCTGATTCTGTTCTTTGTTGAAATGTTCAGAATGTCTGGGATATTTAACACGGTTTTAAAGTCTTTAGGAAGCACAGCGCTTACAGTCATTTTAGTGTTGATTATACAGCTCATATTCGCGAGAAGAACAAGCACTTCTTATGAATAACCTTGAACAACGCAAATTCGTCATCATTGCGGCCTTTGTCATCATCGGCATCATCTTCTTAATTCAATTATTTAGTATTCAGGTTATCGATGACTCATATGTCTCTTCAGCAGATAACCAAGCACTTCGATTTGTTACAAAGTATCCTTCAAGAGGAATCATTTATGACCGAAATGGTGAAATACTTGTGCTCAATCAGGCAGCTTACGATTTAATGGTGGTTCCGGGTCAGGTCGAAAATATCGATACAACTCTTTTGTGCGAAATACTTGATATTACGTTAGATGAATTTGAATCTAACATTGATCGGGCCTCATCCTATTCGAAATATCGGGCCAGTATTTTTAAGAAGCAAATGACGGCAAGTGAATATGCCCAATTGGCAGAACGCTTGTATCAATTTCCTGGGTTTTATGGTCAAAAACGTAGTCTAAGAATTTATCCTGATAGTGTTGCCGCACACGTACTCGGATACATTGGGGAGGTGAATCAGAGGCAACTTGACCTCGATTCTTTTTATCGTTCTGGAGACTTTATTGGAATCAGTGGCATTGAGAAGCAATACGAAACCATGCTGCGCGGAGAAAGAGGTCGAGAAGTTTTAATGGTCGATGTTCACAATACTGTTCAAGGGAAATATGAAAATGGCGAGTTAGATGTTGACGCCAAATCCGGATATAATTTGGAGTCAACGATAGACCTTCGCATTCAAAAGTTTGGTGAACAGTTGATGCGAAATAAGAAGGGCAGTATTGTTGCCATCGAGCCAAAAACTGGAGAAGTACTTTGTTTAATCTCGAGTCCAACCTATGATCCTAACCTATTGGTCGGTGTAAAAAGAGCTAAGAACTATGCACTACTGTCTCAAAATGACAGTCTTGACCCTTTGTTTAATCGAGCCTTGATGGCAAAATATCCTCCTGGATCTATATTCAAATTGATTCAGTCGCTGATAGCCTTAGATGAAGGTGTTATTTCAGAAAACACAGGATTTACTTGCAACAAGTCCCTTGTAGGATGCCACAACCACCCAAGTGCAAATTCCATTAAGGAGGCTATCCAGATGTCATGCAATCCATATTACCATCAATTATTCAAACGGCTAATAAATCGAGGCCGTTCAAAGAGCTATTTCGAAGACAGCGCACTGGGTTTAGAGCATTGGACAGAGCGTGTCACTGCATTTGGTCTAGGTCAAAGGTTGGCTCTTGACCTTCCTAATCTGAAAGCTGGAAATGTTCCGAGTGTAGAATTGTACGACCGTATTTACGGAAAGCGAAGGTGGGCCTTCAGCACAATTTACAGCTTGAGTATTGGTCAAGGCGAATTAGAGGTGGTTCCATTACAGATGGCAAATCTTGCTGCAACCATAGCAAACAAAGGATATTTCATCGATCCTCATTTGATAAGTAATATCCAAAATTTGGATTCAAATCTGCCATGGGAACACCATGAAACAGGTATAGATGCCGGCTATTTCGAGCCAGTTATTGAGGCCATGCAATGGGTCGTTGAAAAACCAGGGGGAACCGCACGAAGAGCTCGAATTGATGGAATTGAAGTCTGCGGGAAAACCGGTACTGCAGAAAATCCCCATGGAAAAGATCACAGCGTATTCATTGCTTTTGCTCCAAAAGAAAACCCAAAAATCGCCATTGCAGTATACGTTGAAAATGCCGGGTTTGGAGGAACTTGGGCTGCTCCAATTTCAAGCTTGCTGATTGAAAAATACCTAACTGACTCGATTTCAGATACCGCAAAACAGAACCAAATAATACGAGCCGATCTTATTTCACTCGAAGACGTGTATGAGGACTAAGCAAAGCATATTTCAAGATATCGACTGGATAATGGTCGCCATATATCTCGTGCTCGTTGCTTTCGGTTGGATTAGCATCTATGCTGCGACTTTTGACGAACAACATCGCGACATTCTAGACATGACCCAAAATCACGGCAAACAAATGCTTTGGATTGTATTAGCGATTGTAATCGCCACCGCCATTCTGCTCTTGGATCACCAATTCTTCGAAACATTCGCATATGCTATATATGGAATCTCCTTATTCCTGCTGTTGGCCGTGCTCTTTGTTGGGTCGGAAATTAAGGGTGCTCAAAGTTGGTTTGTTTTAGGACCTATCAGTTTTCAGCCGTCAGAATTGGCGAAGTATGGAACTGCATTAGCGCTGGCTAAATACCTTAAAGTTCATGGGAGTAAATTCAAAGAAATGCGGATTAAGCTCATATCGCTATGTATCATTTTCCTGCCTGCAATATTAATTATGCTTCAACCTGATGTTGGTTCAATGCTAGTCTTTGCTGTTTTATTAGTTGTACTTTATAGACAAGGACTCAGTGGATGGATATTTATTCTTGGATTTGCAGCTATTTTCCTCTTTGTCATAGCGCTATTTATGAAGCAGTTTTCTTGGGAGATTTCATCTGAAACATCTATTGCCGGAAGTTGGCTGTTTCTTTCATTACTTGCCTCATTGTGCGGAGTGATTTTCTATTTTCTCAGGAAATCGAAGGGAAGCTTGCTCATCATTCTCGGAAGCTATTTGGCTTCTTTAGGCTATTATTTGTCCGTAGATTTTGTCTTTGATCATGTATTAAAACCTCACCACCAAAACAGAATAAACGAGCTTTTAGGTATTGTTTCGGATCCATTAGGAGCTGGGTATAATGTGCATCAGTCCAAAATTGCAATTGGATCTGGAGGTTTCTTTGGTAAGGGTTTTCTTCAAGGAACACAGACTAGATTTCATTTTGTGCCAGAGCAGAGCACGGATTTTATTTTCTGCACGGTGGGCGAAGAGTGGGGATTTCTCGGAAGTGTGGTATTAGTATCCCTTTTTGTCTTTCTTATGGCAAGAATCATTTGGATGGCTGAAAAACAACGAAGTGAATTCACAAGAATTTACGGGTATTGCCTCGCTTCTATCTTATTCATTCATTTCACCATTAATATTGGTATGGCTATAGGACTTGCACCTGTAATCGGTATACCACTACCATTCTTTAGTTACGGTGGATCCTCATTGTGGTCCTTTACAGTGCTACTTTTTACGTTTATAAAGTTGGACTCCGAGCGAAAATTTGTCTTGCGATAGTGTCGAATACTAATCCTTTTTTTGAAGATCTATTCAACCTTGTTGACCTCACTTAGTGGCCAAGGTAGGTCCTTCACAAGCCTATTAGAATCTAGTTCTTTCGATTGTGATTTAAATTCTTCATACATCTCAAGATAAACATGGAATGATCCTTCAAATAAATTTAGGTGATCCCCTTCACCATTATCATTGATCATAGCAAATACCTCTGAAATCTTTAATAGGGATATGTTTCGACTTGGCAAATAACCATTTAGTTGATTTCCAGGTAATTCAACCTCAGTTAGCAAATTAACCTCTTTCAACAAGTCCAATACTTTGGCCGTTATCCCAAATGGAAGGTTTAAATCATTTGCAATCATCTGCGAAGACTCTGGCTCTCTTCCAGACTCAAAATTGTCGGACAATCGTTTGCAAATCATCATTGATATAATGTGAAATTGAGATGTGGTCAATTTCTCTGCGGCAATCTCATTCTTTATTTCGCCTACATATTGGTTGGCATAGGCGATTTCCGCACCGATCAGAGTAATCAACCAGCTTATATTAACCCAAATCAAGAACAACGGTAAGGCAGCAAAACTTCCATAAATGGCATTGTATTTACTCACTCCAACTTGAAAATGGATATAACCCCACTCTACCAACTGAAAGGCTGTACCTGCAATAATACCGGCAATTAGTGCCGAGCCAAAGTTGACTTTTGTATTTGGCATTGCCATGTAGACAAATGTGAATAGCAACCAAATCAGCGCATAGGGGATCAATCGAATAAAAAAGTAAATAACTGGCCCAATCGCCTTTAATAAATCAACCGTTGATACAAGGCTTTCAATCTCTGATGTGATCAAAACGGTTATACTGCTTGATACAATAATCATGATTGGGGCAATCAGCATTATTGACAGATACTCAGTAAATTTTCTGATCCATGAGCGACTTTTAGCAACCTGCCAAATGGCATTAAACGACATCTCGATGCTAATCAATAGGCGCATCACACTCCAAAAAAGCAACACGACCCCCACCCCCGCGAGCACACCGCCCTGTGTGTTCTCTAAAGTTCTTGTGGCAAACACCATTAATTGATCAACAATATCCTCATGCCCTTTAAGTAGACCTGTCAATTCAGCTTCTAATCGTTCCTCGAAACCAAATCCTTTCGCAACGGCAAACGCCATTGCGATTAATGGCACAACAGATAACAAGGTATAGTAAGTAAGACCAGCTGCTTGGACTTGCAGCTTATCCTTCGTAAAGTTTTGGGATACAATAATTACTATCCGCAGTTGCTTAAACAAGAATGCCATCAATGGTCTTCGGTCCTCAAGACGAACTTCCCATATTTTGTGTTTGATGAATGTGGATATCTGATTCTTCACTTTGCAAACCTAATTGAAAAAAAGTCGCGCTATCTTTCAGCTACAAGGTGTTTTTTTCGAGCTTTTCTTCATCTACAAATCAACGTTCACAAATAGTGGCACAGTATTTATTCAATCAAGCACAACAACCTAAGTTTGAATTTATGAGAGCACTTATCATTGGCCTTGTAGCCATCCTTATCAGTCAACACATTTTGGCACAGGAAACGACAGATTTTTCATTACAGGATTTTTATACTACCAATGAAGAATTAAACCTTAAAACCCAAGCGGTTTACGCGCAACTATCAGAAGAAGAGAGGGTTGCGCAAATGATAATTGCCTCACTAGGAAAGCTAGGCAAACCATACGAAACGATTAAACCTCTCATTGAAAAAAAGAAAATCGGAGGAGTAATCTTTCTCAGTGGCGATCCAAGTGATTTTAAAAATCAGATTGGAGAGATCAATGCTTTGCATAAAAAATGGCCAATGCTCATGAGTATGGATGCAGAACCGAGCCTTTTAAATCGAAGAATGCCTGGCACTCCTGATATGAAACCTACAGCTGAATTAAAAACTTCAACTGAAATATCATGGGCTGTTGATGTCATTGATAGTATTCTACTCGATGTTGGGTTCCAACAAAACTTCGCGCCAGTAGTAGATCTATCTGCATCTAATGAGGCTATCGGCAATAGAACCTTTGGAATATCGAGAGCGGAGGTCGAGCCGAAAGCAATTCAGTTCATTCGAGAAACACAGCAAGATCAAATTGTCGCTACTGCCAAGCACTTTCCTGGTCATGGTAGGGTAGCTGGAGACACACATAAGAAGCTCGTTTATATCGATGGAGAATTGACTGAACTAGAGTTATATCCACCCATGATTGATGCTGAAGTACTAAGCATTATGGTAGGTCACATTGCAGTGGAAAACAACGAAAAATATAGTACTGATGGCATGCCCTCGACATTAAGTCCAGTGATCGTTAATGGGCTTTTACGAAATGAACTTGGATTTCAAGGTATTATTATCACTGATGCAATGAATATGGGCGCTGTCGCTGCCATCCCAGAGTCATCGCTATTGGCAGCAAAAGCTGGTTGTGATATGATTTTGATGCCCCCAGATGAAGTTGGCACCTTGAACAGCATTTTAAAAGAGATGCAGGCCAATCCAGAATTTGCAATGCAAATTGAAAACTCGGTCAAACGAATTATTCGATTAAAGCTTTGCCTTGGAATGAGTTTCTAATTGGTAAGGTCAGACATTTTTAAATCTGTCTCTAACTCAACTGGAATTGTGCGAGTAATAAAAAGCCCTTTGGCCTTTATGTTTCCTTTAAGCACAAGCTTCGGATCCTTGCCAAAAAGCATCCCTACAACAGCCGATATCCCTCCTGACAACGCATCGGACGCATCACCACTTAATTCAATAGGATATGCCTTTTCCTCATTGGCATCAATCTTAAAGGAATGCTTCAGATTTGCTGTCCCAACCTGTGTCTTCCCCGCAAAAATGACAAAATCGGCATCTTTTACAGTGACCCCAAAGCTATTGGGGTTGTTGAGTAAAACTGTGATCTTTCCGTCAATTTTACCCTTATCAAAGGATGATATATCTACATCTTGGACTTCCCTAAGTTCAATGTCCTTAATTTCACAACCCGAGATTAGAATGGATAAACCTATTGCCATAAAAAGCGTCCTGTACGAGAAGTGAAGCATAACCCAAATAATTTATTGGCAAAGAAAGTATGGAATGTCGCATTGTTAGCGACAATTGCGATTTTTTGGCAGAATCCAGCGTTTACTCAGGCATACCGAGCATACAATTGGGCCTTCCCCTTTCACAATGGCCTTGATTTCTCAACCGGCAATGCAATAAATGACACTTCTGCTTGTCCGACAAACGCCAATGGTGGATTAACTCAAGGTACAAGCGCTATATCTGACCTCCAGGGAAATTTACTTATCTATAGCAATGGGGACTCCGCTTGGAACGGACAACATGAGGTGATTCAGGGCGGAGCTGGCTTGAATGGTAGTGAAGAAGCAACCCAAAGCTCAATGATTGTTCCTTTTCCAAGCAATGCAGATAGGTACTATCTATTCACTCTTGATGATAACGGAACAGGAAATGGACTTACATCATACCTGATAGATATGTCTTTAAACAGTGGCGCGGGAATGGTGTTTACAGGCACTCAACTAGCTACTCAAATGACGGAGAAAATCTGTGCAGTCAAACACGCAAATGACTACGAATACTGGGTGATAACTCATAAATTCGAGAGTGATTCCTTTCTGGTTTTTCACGTTGATTCATTCGGTCTAAACCCCAATCCAATTGTAAGTAGCCTCGGACAAGTTCACTCTGGTAACTCAAATGCCCCGATGGGACAAATGAAAGTTTCGCCCGATGGGACAAAAATCGCCATAGCAGGATTTCAAGGAGGTCATATAGAACTATTCAGTTTTGACAATACAACGGGAGTAGTATCTGCCCCGCTTATGCTTGAAAGCTATTTACAAAACTTTCCTTTTGGTGTTGAATTCAGCCAAGACAGTCGCAAATTATACTACGCCCAACGATTCTCTGCTTTTCCATCCGCAAGGCTTTATCAATATGATTTAGACCATTTGGACACCAATTGTCTATTAGCATCTAAATTCGAATTAGCTGCACTAAATGAAGGTGCGGTACCTTCCAATATGCAATTAGGCACGAATGGTAAAATTTACTTGACTTTAAACTTCGCATACTTCTATGATACCCTTTCAGTTATAAACCACCCTAATCTTTATGGCAATGATGCTGACTATCAAGAGCATGGATTAAAAGTTGATTCAACCATAGCTGAAGGTCTTCCCAATTTTGTGAGCACCTTTTTATCTGATGGTATCCATGTGGTTTTTGGAACAACCTGTGAAGGGTCTCCAACATTGGTTTTTCCTGAAGACACAATCGGGCTTGACTCAGTAAGGTGGGATTTTGGTGAATCGGGCGCAACAAGTACAAGCCTTGAGGCACAGTATATCTACGATGACAATGACACCTTCCTCATAACGCTATTCGCATATCGAGGAAACGCGATCGATACGTTTTATAGAAACGTAGTGATTTGGGATGTAGAAGCAAATATTCTTGGTAATGACACCTCCATTTGCGGCAGCGGAAACGCACTTGTGTTGGACGGATCATGGTACAATGCCTGTTTGGAGTGGTCAACTGGCGCCACTACAGACACAATAAGCGTAAACCTAGAAGGGTGGTATTGGGTAGATGTAAAATACCAAAGTTGCTATTTCCGTGATTCCATTTTTGTGGAAGCGGTCACAGGTCCCCCGCAGTTCTCGCTTGGCAACGACACCTCGGTTTGCAATGTATTTGATTTTGAAATTGACCCTAACCTTCCTAACGTATATTACGTTTGGCAAGATGGTTCGAACGACACCACATTTACTGTCAATGCAACAGGGGTATATTCCTTGACTGCCACAAACTCTTGTGGGTCGACATCTGACACACTTATTGTCACAGTTAACACAACCGCCCAACCAGTTCTCAATTTCCCCGATGACACCATAGTTTGTGACACCGCTATTTTCAATTTAGATGTCACTTTTGACGATGCCGAATACCTGTGGTCAGATGGTAGCACAAACTCCAGTCTTTTCATTGATTCGGCAGCCACCTACTGGGTTCAGGTGTCAAATATTTGTGATACTGTCTCGGACACAATTTCAGTGAAATTTGACCCCTTCTTAACTAGCGATTTGGAGACTTCTCGATTGTTATGTTCAGATATTGACTCTATAACCCTAATCGCGACTAAGAACAATGATTCTGTGAATTGGTCAACTGGAAGCTATTCGGATCAAATTATGGTTTCAAGTGAAGGCAGTTATTGGTATTCGATTTCGAACTCCTGCGGTTTATTTAGTGATACAACCAACATTGTTCTTTGGGACACAAGCTTCAACATTGACCTTGGTCCAGACACAACTCTTTGTGACCCAAAGGCATTTGTCTCCCTATCAGTTGGAACGGAAGGATTTCCTTTTCAGATAAACTGGTCGGATGGCACCAGCGATACATCTTTTGCTGCCAGAATTGGTGCTCACTCAGTTACAATGAACAATGAATGCGGCACGATTTACGATGAAATTCGAATCTTAGATCCTGCACCCGTGGTTATTGAGCCTTTAAACAATTATACCATTTGCGAAGGTGGCTCAAAAACCATCCAGGTCTTGGGTGAGTCTTTGACATCTGTGAGTTGGTCAAACGGTCAAAATGGAGAATCGATTGTAGTATCCGAGCCATCTACAATTGTTGCAACAATAATCGACTCGAACGGCTGCGTACAAATCGACAGTGTTTCATTTGACAATAACTGTCCTTTGATTGTTTTTAGTGGAAATGTTTTCAGTCCTGATGGCGATGGTATTAATGATGAATACTGTGCAATCGGACAAAACTCTTCCAAACTAGAGCTTGAGATTTTTAACCGATGGGGCATGCTAATTCTCAAGGAAAGTGGGCAAAACAAGGTCTGTTGGGATGGCAACATTACCAGCAATCAAGCACCCACAGGAGTGTATTTCTACTTGCTAGAAGCAAAAGGATTAGAGGGCCAAACCCAAACTTTTAGGGGCAGCTTTACCTTACTTCGCTGATTCTTCTTCGAAGAATTTATGGAAATACGGTATCGTTTCAATTCCTTTTAAATAATTGAAAATACCATAATGCTCATCTGGCGAATGGATGTCATCAGAATCCAAACCAAACCCCATTAAAATTGACTTAAGGCCAAGTTCCTTTTCAAATAGAGCAACGATCGGAATACTTCCTCCGCCTCTTTCAGGTATTGGCTTTTTGCCAAAAGTCAACTCCATTGCACGAGAAGCCGCTTTATATCCAGGATTGTCAGTGGGTATCACAACCGGCTCACCTCCGTGATGTGCTGTGACTTTCACCTTTACCGATGGTGGAGCAATTTTTTCAAAATGACTTTTAAACAAAGCAGTGATCTCATCAGGTTCTTGATGTGGTACTAATCGCATTGAGATTTTTGCGTAAGCTTTCGAAGGAAGTACTGTTTTAGCCCCTTCTCCAATATAACCTCCCCAAATGCCATTTACATCTAAAGTTGGTCGAATAGAAGTGCCTTCTCGATCAGAATATCCATTCTCTGTCCTTGTCGCCTTGACACCCACCGCGTCCAGATAGTCTTGCTTGTTGAATGGAGCTTCCGCCATAGCGGCTCTATCCTCATCACTCACGACCTCGACCTTATCGTAAAATCCTTCCACGGTAATGGCATTGTTTTCATCCTTCAAAGAAGCAATCATTTCACACAACACATTCACAGGATTATCCACGGCTCCTCCATAAACTCCCGAGTGTAAGTCCTTTGATGGCCCAGTAACCTCTACCTCTACATAGCTTAATCCTCTGAGTCCAACAGTGATCGATGGGGTATCATTGTCTATGATGGAGGTATCAGAAATAACTATTACATCCGCTTTCAATTTCTCCTTATTCTCCTTCACAAACAGGCCCAAATTGGAAGATCCTACTTCCTCTTCGCCTTCAATCATGAATTTCACGTTGCATGGCAACTCTCCCAAGTTTGACAATATCTCAAACGCTTTAACATGCATATAAAACTGCCCTTTATCATCCGCTGAACCTCTGGCGAAAATCTTTCCATCCTTAATAACCGGATCGAATGGAGGCGAACTCCATAGACTAACTGGATCAGCAGGCTGCACATCATAATGACCATAAACCAAAATTGTTGGCTTGGTTGGATCGTTTATTTTCTCTGCATACACAATAGCGTGGCCAGCGGTGGGACATACTTCCGCGAAATCGACACCTACATCAAGTAATGATTGTTTCACATGATTTGCACACCTCTTGGTTTCAGAATCGTAAGCGCTATCAGCACTTACCGAAGGAATTTTCAACAGCTCGACCAACTCGTTGATAAACCGTTCTTTATGATTTTCGATGTAATCTTTCACCTCCTGAATGTTCATAATGGCAACCTTTTAATAGAATTTCGTTTTGTATGTGGGCAAATATAGTGATGGAGATTGGCATCCTATCAACTAATAAACTCCCTTAAAATACCGACAAATCGCCTCAAAATCACTACCAAATCGAGAAAGTTTGGTTAAACTTGTAGGTTCAATCAATGGCTATACCCCATGAAGAAAATTACATCCATCGCGTTCACAATTCTACTCCAGGTGCTGTTGGTATCAACCACAGTCGGTCAGGGAGATAATCCAAACCCAACAATCGTAAGAATTGGCGGTTCAAACACCTTCAACTGCGCGAGCCCAGCTCAACAAATAGGGGTCACGATCAGCAATTGGACTCCAGGATTTATATATAGCTGGAATACTGGAGAAACGGACTCTGTCATTACCGTAAATCCTGAACAAACGACAACTTACATCCTACAGATTTCTCATACTATGCTCGGCATTTCTGAGCTGAGAGGTTTTGAAATAAGAGTGGAAAACGACCCTATTGTAACGGTTGATGCGGAATATATTCAAGACAAATACACCTGTAAAGGATCTGAATTGCTTATAGAGCCTAGTTATCATGGTGGGCACGCTCCGTTTTCATTTCTCTGGGAAAACGGCAGTACGGACAAGGATGCAATTCTGCATCCCGAATCAACCAGACAACACAGCGTAAAAATCATTGATGCCTGTGGAACTGAAGCAGAAGCTATGATAAACGTAATTGTAGAGGATCATGATCCAATCACACCAATTCCACTTAAATCTATCAACTTTGATTGTGTCGGTGACGAAATCACAATAAAACCTAATCTTTCGCAGGTTTCAGGAGGCATTGGTACTGGTTACACTTACAGCTTTGATAACGGACTTACTTTCGACTCACCTATAGCTGTAGAAGCCAATGAGGAGACTACTTTGATTGCCAAAGTTATGGATGGCTGCTTGGATCAAAGCATTGACGCCAAATTTGAATTGGTGAAAAATCCAATCGAAATACCAGAAACGCCATCAATTACAGCCTGCTACAACGAGGTTGTGAACATCACCCAGTCCAATTCAGAAACACTTTATTTCTGGGACGGAAAAAGCATGAACCCCGATTATCAGCAAACAGTTACATCTGACGATAACATTACCCTAACTTACCTTGATCGATGCGGAGATCCTCATAAAGTGGATCGTCAAATTTCCATGAGTGAAGTTCAAGTTGAATTCGACTATGACGTCCATGAAAGCAACGGTTCTGTTGAACTGTTCGCAAACACCAGTGGCGACATCGCGACTTATGAATGGAGCGTGAACGGCAAACAAGTTGGGTCCACTGAAGTTCTAGTAACGGACATGGCTCCAGGTTCTGTAAATGAAGTAGAGCTCACTGTAATCAATACGGATGGCTGTTTCGCTAAAACACATCGCACCGTGGCGGTTGAGGACAACTACTCTATTCCTTCGGCATTTTCGCCTAATAACGATGGGAAAAATGATTTCTTTAAATTAGATATTGATGAACAATTCACTGATTTCAAAATAGAAATATATGACCGCTGGGGGCAACTTATTTACCATAGCAGCGACCAGTATTTCACCTGGAAAGGGGAAGAAAACACCACTGGTATTTTGAACATGTATCTTTACAAACTAAATGGAACAACAATAGGTGGAACTAAGGTTGAGAAAACTGGAACTCTATCTGTCGTAAACTAGATAAAATGATTAATAAAATCAATTACTTATTTGCCTTAGGAGTCGCTTTACTTGCCACTTTCAGTTTGGGTCAAGCTCAAATGTCAGTGACGAATTCGACTCCATATAACTCATCTGCATATTTATTGCAGAATGTGTTTATGGGGAGCAACATCAACGCATTTAACTTTGAGTACAATGGCTCCAATAATGCCAACGTTACCAACCAAGTAGGATACTTCACTGGTGGAGGAAATATATTCGGAATCGACAGTGGCATTGTAATGTCGAGTGGAAACATCAATTTAATTCCGAACAACGGCTTTGCATCTGCTAGTTTCAATGGAAATGGTGATGCTGATGTTTTACAAGTTGCACAATCAGTTGGATGGGGCACTCCACCTTCTGTAATGCGCGATAAAGCGGTTCTTGAATTTGATTTCGTTGCACCACAAGATGATTCTGTTGCCTTTGAATATTGTTTTGGATCAGAAGAATGGCCTGTTTATCCATGTTCACAATACAACGATGCTTTTGGGTTTTTTATCAGTGGTCCAGGTATTAGTGGTGCTTATTCGAACAACGCTGTGAACGTTTCTATAGTGCCAGGAACCACCAGTCTACCTGTTGCGATCACATCAATTCACGCTGGAACCGGGAGTGGTGTTTGCAATAATAATCCCTCATACGCACAGTATTACAATAATGGACCAACGAGCAATGCATTCACATTTGCTGATCTTAATACGAATAACACCTATGGTGCTTGGACGGATGTTTTCCAGACTCGACCAGTCTATGTGCAAGCTTGTGATACTTACCACGTAAAAATGGCCATTTGCGATGGGGTAGACAGAATCTTTGACTCGGCAGTTTTCCTTAAGGCCAAGAGCTTTGAATTTTTCGGAATTTCAGTGAATCCTCAACCATCTTACAATCCATGGGGATTTGACAGTGCTCTTTACGAAGGTTGTGGAAATCTAGATCTTTATTTCACGCGAACTGATTCAACTTACCCGCCTTACACTTTAGAGTATCAAATTGCAGGAACGGCAACAATGGGTGTAGACTATGAGCTTATTCCGGGATGCACTCTAGTAAATGGGGTATACGAATGTGAAATAACCTTCCCGCAGGACTCTCAAACCGTGGGTTACGACATTGAAATTTATTACGACCAATTGGCCGAAGTCATAGAAACCTTCGATTTCATCGTGACGGATTCCAATGTTTCGATGTGTGGAGAAACTGATACTCTCGCCTTAACCATAATTGATCAACCTGTCTTGCAAACCTCCGGCTATGGCAATACTACACTCGATTGTAATGATACAGCAGCACTGATTGGTGTGAACGTTACGAATGGACTCCCGCCATTTACATATACTTGGAGCAATGCGGCAACCACTGATTCCTTCCAATATGTTCAACCCACAGTAACTTCTTCCTATGTAGTACAAATTGAAGATGGATGCGGATTTCAGTCCGCCACCGAAGTGATAACCGTTGGCGTATTTAATGTGCCCTGGACCGTTGTAAAAATTGGTGACGAGCAAACAGTTAACTGTACCGATTCGCCAGTAGATATTGCAGTGGCAGTTGAATTCAACGATCAAATTTGGCATGGTGATATCTCCTATCTATGGGGCGATGGAACTACAGACTCAACAATCAGTGTATTCAGTTTGGTAGACACCACTTATTCGGTTACTATCACAAGGGGCTGTACTGGAGAGTCTGTTGTAAAAACATTTAATCTCTATACCGACAATGACCCTGTGGTTACATTTACTGAAGACACCAAGGTTGAGGAAATTGCCTGTCCGGGTGACCCCATTGAAATTAAAGTAAGCGCTAGCGGTGGATACCCACCATATACGTTTGCTTGGGACAATGGAAGTCCAGACTCCACCACGGTTGTCGCACCACTATTATCTCGGTACTATTATGTAACAGTAAATGACATTTGTGGCTTAGTTGACTATGTTGATTCCGTTTATGTGAACGTTCCAGTAGCTGATCCTTTGGTAATTAGAGGCGTCCAAAATGATACATTAGCATGCGCGCAAATGAAGGCACATTTTGGTCCAGCTCAAGCCAGCGGTGGCTTTGGATGGGGATATGAATTGACTTGGACGGATTTCGCTTCCAACGAAGATTATATTCAGCAGATCATATACGAAGACAAACCATTCACGGTTAAACTGACAGATGGTTGTCATGCAGATACAGCGGAAAAGACCGTTTGGGCCATTATTGCTAAGAAAAATGACTTAGATCTCACGGTTACGAATGATACGGTAATCTGCAGCGGAGACCAAATAATACTTGAGGCAAAAGGAATTGATGGTGGTGGAGACTACAGATACTTCTGGGAAAATTCACCTCAAGCCACCGGTAAGTTGCACTCCATTACTCCCAAGGAATCGGGTATCTATGATGTGCGGGTAGAAGATATGTGCGACACCGTTCGTATGGCTTCAATCAGGGTAGACGTTTCAGATGTTACGGCTGATTTTGAATATGAATACATCAATGATTACGAAGTCGTATTCCACAATAAGTCTTGGTCAACTGATTCAATTCAATATTTCGATTGGAATATCGCGGAAGCAGGTATAACCTCGATTGAATCTTCACCTGTTATTTCCATGCCTGATGGAAATGCTTATGAAGTTGAGTTGACATCAACTAATGAGCACACTTGTACGGATGTTGCTTTGGTATTGGTCAAGCCAGAATATCATTTATACATTCCAAACAGTTTTTCACCAAATGACGATGGTAATAATGAAACTTGGAAGATTGAAAGTCTTGGAATTAGAGAACTTCGATTGGAAGTATATGATCGATGGGGAAACAAGCTCTATACCACCACGGATAAAGATTTTGAATGGGATGGAAAAGTTGGAGGTGAACGCGTACCAATGGGGGCTTATACATGGAGGATAGTCCTCTATACAGATAATGATGATTATGTGAGAAGAGAAGGAACTCTCCTGTTACTGAACGACTTCCAAAGTCGATAGCATTAAATTAAAAGTTAAGAAAAGCCTCAATCGAAGATTGGGGCTTTTTTATTTTCTGGCTTTTTTCATAAATTCCGAAGCGTAAACGAAATCTAAAACCACCTCGCTCTCTGTCTCAAGAATTTCATTCTTATCTCCCTCCCAAGCCTTTTCTCCTTGGTGAATAAACAAAATATGCTCACCGATCTCAAGAACGGAGTTCATATCGTGCGTAATAATCATGGTGGTAGTATTATACTCTATTGTAAGCTCATGAATCAATTTGTCGATTACTATTGAAGTCAGAGGATCCAAACCAGAATTAGGTTCATCACAGAATAGATACTTAGGTCTTGAGGAGATTGCACGTGCAATACCCACTCGCTTTTTCATACCACCGCTCAATTCAGCAGGAAGAAGCTTATGGGCATGAGAGAGCTCAACACGCTCTAATACCTGATCGACACGTTGCTTTTTTTCAGCTATCGTCATATTGGTCAGCATATCCAATGGGAATCTGACGTTTTCAGCAACCGTCATAAAATCAAAAAGAGCGCTTCCCTGAAACAAAAATCCTACCTCTCTCCTTACTTCCTTTTTCTCACTCATGGTCAAGGTCAAAAAATCCTTTCCACCATAGAGCACCTCACCCTGATCAGGTTTAACCAGACCAATTAAACATCGAGCCAAGGTAGATTTACCACTACCGCTCGCCCCGATAATCAGATTGGTTTTTCCAGCTTCAAAATACACCGAAATATTTTTTAGAATTTCTTTGTCCCCAAAAGCCTTGTATAACCCTTTAACCTCAATCATATAAGTATTAATTGAGTAATGAAATAGTTAGCGATCAGAATTAAAATTGAGCTGTAAACCACCCCTCTTGTACTTGCCTTACCCACTTCCAAAGCACTACCTGATGCGTAGTATCCCTGATAAGCAGGAATCGAGGTGATTAAAAATGCAAAAACCGCTGATTTCACTAAGGCATACCCAACATGAAAAGGTTTAAAATCTAACTGTATACCATAAACATAATCCTCGACCGAAACAATATCAGTGGTCATAGCAATAACATAACCACCACCAATTGAAACGAACATTGAAATGATGGTCAAAAACGGATTTATAAAAATTGACGCAACAATCTTCGGCAAGATTAAGAATGAAGATGAGTTAACACCCATAATTTCAAGGGCATCTATCTGCTCAGTAATGCGCATTGTCCCTATTTCAGAAGCAACATTCGAACCTACTTTACCCGCTAGAATGAGCGCCATAATAGTCGGGCTAAATTCAAGAATGGTGGATTGCCTTGTTGTAAAACCTATTGTATATGATGGAATTAAGACGCTATCAATATTAGCGGAGGTTTGAATGGTAATGACCGCACCCATAAATATGGAAATAACCGCGATAATCCCTAATGAGTCAAGCCCAAGCGAAACCATTTCATCGAAAAGTCGCTTTCGATAAATTGAAAATTTTTCTGGCCTACTAAAGACCCGAAGAATTAATAGTATGTACTTACCTAAATGAAAAACAAATGCCCCCATTAGGACAAATGTAATTCTAAAATAGTGCAGTCTTTTTTCCATTTAGATGTAGCTTTACACTATGAGGCTATTGAAAACTATCTTCCTTTTATTTGTCGTTATTGGATTAAGCTCTTGCAAACTGTTTAAAGGGAAGGACTGTGATTGTCCGCATTGGGGTCAAAGTCAACAAGCTCCAGCTGAAACCACTGTTGCATATTCATGACTAGAGATGCATTTGTAAGACAGATGCAACTGTACATGCCCGAGCAAGCATGCGCCCTAGTATATAATTGGATCGATGCCTATCCTGTATTCATAAAAATCACCAAACCGCGTAGAACCAAATTGGGGGATTATAGGCCAAAAGGTAAAAATGGTATGCCAACCATTACTGTTAATGGCAATCTTAACCCTTATTCATTCCTGATAACCTTCACTCATGAAATCGCCCATCACCATGATTTTTGTCAGCGCAAAACACTCAAAAATCCGCATGGTGCAACCTGGAAAAAAGTTTATTCCA
Organism: uncultured Flavobacteriales bacterium; assembly: GCA_943788775.1. Classification (GTDB taxonomy): domain Bacteria; phylum Bacteroidota; class Bacteroidia; order Flavobacteriales_G; family Salibacteraceae; genus SHAN690. The sequence goes on from CALSRO010000002.1 coordinate 272,733, forward strand.
ATTTGCTCGAAGAGCTACTAACTGAGCGTTGTTTCCCAATAGATTTAGAACCAGAAGTGAGAAATCACATCAGCAATCCTAAGGCTGCCTCATGTTCCGACTCTCTTCTACTTGCCAAGTTAAACGAGTTTAATGATGAGCAAGCTTTGCGCCTTATCGACCTTGAAGAGGGTTCTTCGTTTCGTATTGTCTCTAATCATCGCGTGTTTAGGAAAGGGCAATTGAAACGAACTCGTTTCCGATGTCAGGAAATTTCAAGTTCACGTTACTTCATGGTGCATGGACAATGTGAAGTGGAACTTATCAATTCCTAACTATTTATTCAAATTGGCTCTTACTTTGAATTCTACTTTTGACACTTAAATTGTGTGATATGAACAAGGATGTGCATTGCGTGATAATGGCTGGTGGTGTTGGAAGTAGATTTTGGCCGATGAGCAGGGAAACCATGCCCAAACAATACTTAGATATTCTTGGCACAGGATCCTCACTTATAAAACTCACCTATGATCGATTTGAAGATCTCTCTCCAAGAGAAAACTTTATGGTAGTGACATCTTCTGCCTATGCTGAATTGACACAGAAGCATTTGCCTGATTTAAGAGAGGATCAAATATTGCTTGAGCCGTCAAGGAAAAACACAGCTCCATGTATCGCATATGCTGCATATAAGCTTTACAAGAAGAATCCAGAATCGATTATGGTAATCACCCCCGCTGACCACATTATTCTTAAGGAGAAAACCTTTCATTCAGCATTTAATGACGCAATCAGTCACGCGAGTCAAACTGGACATCTTGTAACATTAGGCATACAACCAACTCGACCTGATTCAGGATATGGATATATCCAATTTCACCGGGATTCCGAACACGATACTGAAAATATTAAGAAGGTTAAAACCTTCACCGAAAAACCAACTACTGATTTAGCCCTGAAATTTTTACAGAGTGGTGATTTCTATTGGAACAGTGGAATGTTCATTTGGAAGACATCTTCTATTATTGAGGCAATTCGAAAGCATTTACCTGATATGGCAGAAGCATTTGAATCTTGCAAAGATGATTTCTGGACAGGCAATGAGGGCAATTCGATCAGTCGTATCTATTCAGAATGTCAGAGCATCTCCATCGACTATGGTATCATGGAAAAAGCAGACAATGTAGATGTCGTTTTGGGTCAGGACTTTGGTTGGTCAGATCTAGGCACTTGGGGATCATTATACGATCAGGTCAAAACCAAGGATGGCGAGAATGTCTCATTTGGCAAGAATGTCAAGACCTATGAGACATCAAGCAGCATAGTAATGATGCCAAAGAATAAACTGGCTGTCATACAAGGCTTGCACAATTATATCGTAATTGATACTGAAGACGCACTTCTCATCTGTCAAAAAGATGAAGAGCAAAAGATCAAACAGTTTGTAAAAGATCTTGAGGGTGAAGGAAAGTCCGAGTTTCTTTAACCCAGACTTCCAATCATTTTTGACGGATCAACCCACTGATCAAACTCCTCAGCTGTTAGGTATCCTAAATTGACACTCTCCTCTTTTAACGTTGTACCATTTTTATGAGCTGTCTTAGCAATTTTAGCGGCAGCTTCATAACCTATCTTGGTATTCAACGCAGTAACGAGCATCAAAGAGTTGTCTAAATTTTGCTTGATACGTGCATGATTAGGTTCAATTCCAACCGCACAGTTATCATTAAAAGAAACACAAGCATCTCCGATTAGGCGGGCACTCATCAATAAATTAAAGGCCATCATTGGTTTGAATACATTCAACTCAAAATGTCCGTTCATTCCTCCAGTTGTAACAGCCACATCGTTTCCAATTACCTGAGCGCAAACCATAGTAAGCGCCTCGCACTGTGTAGGATTTACCTTGCCAGGCATAATGCTGGATCCCGGTTCGTTTTCTGGAATAATCAACTCACCAATTCCGCATCTAGGTCCACTTGCCAACAAGCGAATATCATTGCCAATTTTCATCAAGCTAACCGCCAATTGCTTCAATGCTCCGTGGGTTTCAACAATGGCATCGTGCCCGGCCAATGCCTCAAATTTATTCTCGGCTGTAACAAAAGGGTGGCCAGTGAACTCTGCAATCTTCTTCGCCACTAATTCCGCGTAACCTGCTGGAGTATTTATTCCTGTTCCAACTGCCGTTCCACCCAAGGCCACTTCACTTAGGTGTGCAAGTGTGTTTCTTAGCGCTCTTAGACCGTGATCTAATTGTGAAACATACCCACTTAATTCTTGCCCCACTGTTAGTGGAGTTGCATCCATTAAATGTGTGCGTCCGATTTTTACCACATTCATGAACTCCTTACTTTTTGCTGCCAACGTATCTCTGAGCTTTTCAACCCCTGGGATTGTCGTTTCAACCACCATTTTATAGCTAGCGATGTGCATTCCCGTTGGGAAAGTATCGTTGGACGACTGTGATTTGTTCACGTCATCGTTCGGATGAATCAAGTTCTGACCTTCGCCCAAAGTGCCCCCATTTAAAACATGAGCGCGATTGCTCACAACTTCATTCATATTCATGTTTGATTGCGTACCCGATCCCGTTTGCCATACCACCAATGGGAATTGGTCGTCATGCATTCCTGTTAAGATTTCGTCACATACTGAGGATATCAAGTTTCGCTTCTCTTCGCTCAACACACCTAATTCACAGTTTGCATGAGCAGCTGCCTTTTTCAAGTATGCAAATCCATGAACCACCTCTAAAGGCATACTCGCTTCGGCTCCAATTTTGAAGTTATTTCTTGACCTTTCTGTCTGCGCACCCCAGTATTTATCAGCTGGAACGCGAACTTCTCCCATAGTATCATGCTCTATTCTAAAATCCATTGCTATTTGATTGATAATTATTTTGTGAGTTCAATTATATTCGCTGCCAAATGTAAAAATGCCATGGGCGAATATTTCGGCTTCTTTGTTTTTCTTGGTTTTTTCTTAATGGCCTTCTGGATGCTTCTTTTCCTTGTTGGATTTTTAGGCTACTGGGCAACTATGGGTGCTTTAAATAGCCTTATGCCAAGTATGTTTGAGAAAAAGGAGGAAGAAATAGCTCAGGAATTAGATTCCTAATTACTCTGCTTCTCCTTCATAGGTCAACTTTCCTGACCACCACATCAAAAATCCTGTAAGGAAATCATCGATTTCCCCATTCAGTACTGCATCCGCATTTGTAGTCTCTACACCCGTTCTCACGTCTTTCACCATTTTATATGGATGTAATACGTAGTTCCGAATTTGACTTCCCCACTCAATTTTCTTCTTGTTGGCTTCAATTTCCGCTTGTTTAGCCCTTCGTTCTTCAAGCTCCATTTCATAGAGTCGAGATTTTAATAACTGAATTGCTTTTTCGCGATTCTGAAGTTGTGAGCGCGTTTCCGTGTTTTCGATGATGATTCCGGATGGTCCGTGTTTAAGTCTTACTCCAGTTTCTACTTTATTCACATTTTGACCACCAGCGCCACCAGATCTGAAGGTATCCCATTCGATGTCTGATGGGTTCACATTGATTTCGATTGAGTCATCCACTAAAGGATATACATAAACAGACACAAAACTCGTATGACGTTTGGCATTTGAATCAAAGGGAGATATTCTCACCAATCGATGCACGCCATTTTCGCCTTTCAAATATCCAAAAGCAAAATCTCCTGAAATTTCTAATGTTACCGTTTTCACACCAGCCACATCTCCAGATTGATAATTGAGCTCCGTTACTTTATATCCATTTTTCTCTGCCCACATCAAGTACATCCGCATGAGCATGGAAGCCCAATCGCAGCTTTCTGTACCACCGGCACCAGCCGTTATTTGAAGAACAGCATCCAAGCCATCTTCTTCCGCGCTGAGCATGTTCTTCATCTCCAAATCATCCAGCAAACCAGAGAGCTTGTCATATTGTTTCTGAACCTCCTCCGCTGTTGCTTCATCTTCTTTGTAGAAATCAAAAAGCACTGTGAGATCATCTAAAGCTGTCGCAATTTCATCAAAGGCATTGGTCCAAACCTTCTTCTTATTGATAAGTTTTACGGTTAACTCGGCCTTTTTGGGGTCATCCCAAAAATTGGGATCGTGAGTCTTTTGTTCCTCGTCTGCTATCTGAGCCTTTTTATGATCAATGTCAAAGGTACCCCCTCAACGCATCCAGGCGTCCGACCATCTCTCTGATGTCGTCTTGTGTTATCATATGCTGCGAATGTATGGTTTGGTAGTCACTATTTCGCCTCGAAATGCGAATTCAAATGAGTTGTTATTTCATTGTATGAATATCCCTTTTGCATAAGATACCGACTCACTTTTTGTTTTTTCTCGAATGGCTTCCCTTTCAACTCTTTAGCCTTTCTATCAATTAATTTTTTAATCATGGATTGATAATCGTCTTCATCTATTTCCATTAAAGCTTCCTTGATAAGTCGATCATGAATCTGTTTAGATCTTAACTCAACAGTAATCTTGTATTTGCCCCATTTTTTATTGTAAAAGTGGCCGCGCGCATAGCTTTTCGCATATCGCTCTTCATTGAGAAGATTCTCCTCTATCATTTGCATGATCACATGATCTACATCGCGTTTCCACAATCCAAGGTTGTATAGTTTTTCGCGTAACTCTTTATGACATCGCTCTCTATAATTGCAAAACGTGCGAGCTTTTATTATTGCATCTGTTATGGAAAGTGTTTTGCTCGGCAACATAAATTCAAATGTATGAGCAGTTAATTATCTGGGCAATAGAAGCAACAAAAAAGCCTTCCCAATTGGGAAGGCTTTACCTAGAATAAAATCTCTTTTCCTTCTTTATCGAGAAACTCGTAATCAAGTAACGTAAGAGCCGTTTTTGATTCAATGTTAATCCACTTTTTATAGGCCTTGAACCACTTTCGTTGGAAACCAAACACTCCCTTTTGCAGATATGCCGCAACAAACGGGTGGGCTGCAATTGTCAAGGTCTTTGGCTTTTGCTCCTCCATTAATGACCTCAAATTGTTTTCCATTTCATCAACCACAGTGATTGCTGCTTGCACTTCACCTGTTCCATTGCATGTAGGACATACTTCAGCAGTCTTAATTGCCATTTCTGGACGCACCCGTTGTCGAGTAATCTCGACAAGCCCAAAACGACTTACCGGCAAGACTTGATGTTTTGCACGATCAGCAGCCATGTATTCCTTCAATTTCGTCTGAAGTAACTTTCGATTCTCATTCTGCCTTAGGTCAATGAAATCGATAACAACCAATCCACCCATGTCACGCAATCGAAGTTGTCTAGCAATTTCTTCCGCAGATTCGATGTTTACTCGTATTGCATTTGCTTCTTGATTTGATTCTTGCTTTGCCGTATTTCCGCTATTCACATCAATGACATGCATAGCCTCGGTATGCTCTATCACCAAATAGGCACCACTTTTCATGGTAACATGCTTGCCGAATAAAGACTTTATCTGTTTTTCGATACCATAGTGTTCCATGATATCTGTCTTGCCCTTATGCAGTTTTACAATCTTCTCGCTTTCTGGAGAAATGGTCTTAAGATAAGTCGAAACATCTTCAAAGAGTTCTGGACTATCCACTGCAATTTGATTGAACGATGGACTCAATAAGTCTCTTAGAATTGCATTGGTTCTATCAATCTCACCCAACACCTTCATCGGTGGTTTAGTTGATGTGAAATTATCGAATGACTTTTTCCAGCGCTCCGTTAGGTTGCGCATGTCAGCGTCTAGCTCCGCTACCTTTTTGTTTTCGGCAACAGTTCTAACGATTACACCAAAGTTCTTTGGTTTAATACTGGCAATGAGTCTCCGAAGTCGCTCGCGTTCTTCGCGACTTTTAATTTTTTGTGACACAGAGATTCTGTCACTGAAAGGAACAAGCACGATGTATCTACCAGCGATGCTTATTTCACATGTTAGTCTAGGACCTTTAGTCGAGATAGGTTCTTTAGCGATTTGAACAAGCATATATCGATTGGGCTTTAGAACCTGTTCGATTTTCCCGTTCTTATCTATTTCTGGCTGGATCTCAAAGTCGTTTAACAACCCTGATTCTCGCTTACCAGTAATTCCTTCGGAAATGTATTTCTGCAATGACAGAGCTTTTGGGCCCAAATCATGATAATGCAAGAACGCATCCTTTTCGTAACCTACGTCTACAAAGGCCGCATTTAGCCCGGGGACGAGTCGTTTTATTCTACCAAGGAAAATATCACCCACGTTAAAACCCTTGTCGAGTTTTTCGTTGTGATACTCTACTAATCCCTTGTTTTCAAGAAGAGCAATATTGACCTCACCATCCCCGGAGCGAATGACCATTTCTTTACTAGTTTCACTCACTTTGATCTATTTTATAGCCGGGGGGCTGTTAATTGTGAAGGATTACTTCTTCTTCTTGTGACGGTTTTTTCTTAAGCGCTTCTTGCGCTTGTGGGTAGCCATCTTATGACGTTTTCTTTTCTTACCGCTTGGCATATCTATTATTTTATTTGATTCAACATTATTGAAGCTTCCTCACGGAGCTCCTTATTATTTTCTTCCTTGGCTACAAAACGCTCAAGGTAAGCACTTGACTCTTCCTTTTCCCCTAAATTAAACTTTGCCAAACCTATCCAATAGTCCGACTCAGGAAAACCTGGTTCAATTTTATTCACGATTTCAAATCGCTCAATCACTTTTTCCCACTGACCTGTTTGAGCCGAAAAACGTCCCAAATGATATTGTGCTCGGAAATTACCGGGATTCTCTCCTGCAATGGCCCTCAATTTAAGGATACCCTGCATTGGAGCTTGTCCATTGATGATGGCTAAAGCTTCATCAATGTCATTTTCAACAGTCGGAGGATCTGAAGTCGTCTCTTCCAAAGCATTTGCTTCTTCCATTGGCAAATGTTGAGGAGCAAGAAGTAAAAGAACAACAATGGATGCTGAAACACCCAATAAAATCCAATGTCCTGGTTTCAGGTTCATTTGGTTACTTAACCTTCACATTCTTCTTCACTTTGTCAACGAATGTTTTCGCTGGCTTAAATGAAGGGATGTTGTGAGCAGGGATTATGATTGTAGTATTCTTTGAGATGTTTCTACCTGTTTTTTCAGCTCGCTCTTTCACGATGAAACTTCCAAAACCTCTCAAATAAACGTTCTCATCACGAGCCAATGAATTCTTCACACTATTCATGAATGCCTCAACCGTAGTAAGCACTTCAACCTTATCTAAACCTGTTTTGTCTGCTATTTCATTGACTATTTCTGCCTTCGTCATAATTCTTTATTCTATTATAAACTTTTGATATTCAGTGTTTTTACCGATTTCAAAAAACGGGGTGCAAATATAGCATCATTTCAAAACATTAAAAATAGATATGGAACTATTTTCGCCACTGAAATTGAAATCGTTAGATCCGCATAACATCCCTGAGGTTTTGGACACTTGGTTTGATCAAAACGAACGCTTGATGCCGTGGCGCGAAACCCGTGATCCATATAGGATTTGGCTTTCCGAAATAATACTACAACAAACCCGTGTTGCACAAGGAACTCCATACTATTTGGCGTTTATTAATCAATTCCCAACCATCGAAAAACTTGCAAATGCTCCAGAGGATGAAGTGTTGAAGCTATGGCAAGGCTTAGGTTATTATAGTCGTGCTCGCAATTTGCACTTTGCTGCGAAGCAAGTGATGATGGAATTTAGCGGGGAATTTCCGAATCAATATAGTTCAATTTTAAAATTAAAAGGAGTCGGCCCGTATACAGCTTCTGCCATTGCGTCCATTGCATTCGGTGAAAAAAGAGCCGCTGTAGATGGAAACGTTATCCGGGTCATTTCTCGCTTGTTTGGAATTTCAGAGGACACGAACCAAAGCGTTACACAAAACACAATTCAAAAATTGGCGGATGAATTGATCAAAGACTCCAATCCTGGCAGGCATAATCAAGCGATGATGGAGTTTGGCGCAATGCAATGTGTACCCAAAAATCCAAATTGTCAAAACTGTCCCTTATCTGAATACTGCATAGCTCTGCAAAACCAATGGGTTGATCAAATCCCATTAAAGGTCAAAAAACTAAAGAGGCGTTCAAGGTATTTCCACTATTTCATAATTCAAGATGACAGTAATGTGTGGCTCCACCGAAGAAGTGAGAATGACATTTGGAACGGTTTGTATCAATTCCCGCTTATCGAATCCAGCTCTAATGAACTCAATTTACCAGACGCAGTTTTTTCTATCCTAGGTTCACTTTCTGTGGAAATGATAAAATCGAACAAAGCCAAAAAACACGTGCTTAGCCATCAAGACATTTATGCAACATTTCATCACATCAAGGTGAAATGTCTACCTGAATCAAGTTTCATCTCATCTAAGCTGAACGAAGTTCATACGTTTGCACTCCCAAGACTTATCGACCGATATTTAGAAAGTAATGATTTTTAGTAAATGGAGATAAGTCAAGACTTGTATCGAAGTTCAATTTGGAGTAGGTTTGTTAAAACAGAAAAGTAGATATGGCAGGAGTAAACAAGGTAATCATTCTAGGAAATTTAGGTGCTGATCCAGAGGTACGTGTGATAAGTTCTGGAGCAAAAGTTGCTCGACTAAGAATTGCAACTTCTGAGATCTATACCAATAAAAATGGTGAACGCATCACGAATACTGAATGGCACTCCGTTAATGTTTGGCGAGGCGCAGCCGAAGTAGCAGAAAAGTATCTAGCCAAGGGACGTCAGGTATATATCGAAGGTAAGTTGCGGACCAGAAGCTATGATGATAAGGATGGAATCACACGCTATGTTACCGAAATTGAGGCTGACACTTTAACATTGATCGGAGGCAGACCAGACGGTGATAACGCCAGCCCTGCCCCTGCCCAACAGAGCAAACCAGCTGCGAAAGCGAAGCCAAGTAAAAACATGGAGCCCGACTCCGCTGAAGATGAATCATTCGATGATCTTCCCTTTTAATTAATATCGAACTTAGTGGATCCTGACCCTTTTTCGAGCACATTTCTCTCCATATTAAAACCTTGGGACATTGGAATGGTGATTGGCTTGCTTATCACAGCCATTCTGATGATGTTGAGTGCACTAATTAGCGGGTCAGAAGTAGCCTATTTCTCATTATCTCCACAGGACAGAGAAAAACTTGAAACCGAAGGGACAAAATCTGCCTCGATTGTAACAGATCTCCTATCTAAGCCTAACACCTTACTTGCTACCATTTTAATTGGCAATAACTTAGTCAATGTTGCGATTATAATATTATCCACTACCCTGATGGATATGATGTTTGACTTTGCAGGAAGAGAAGTACTAGGCTTTGTTGTCCAAGTTGTGGTAGTCACTCTTTTCATTTTGATTATTGGTGAGATATCGCCAAAAATTTATGCTACGAAGCAGGCCTACCGACTTTCTTTGATAATGGCTTTCCCCCTGAGTTTTATGAGGAAGGTGTTTGCCCCATTTTCAAAATTGATGGTTCGTTCCACAAGAAAAATCAATGCAAAAGCTAAAGAATCAGATAACAGTTCAAACATCACGGCAGATGAATTGAGTCATGCAATACAGTTGACTACAGATCAAAACACAAAGGAAGAAGAGAAGCGAATCCTTAGCGGCATTGTGAAATTTGGCTCCACTGAAGTGCGTCAAGTGATGACTCCGAGAATCGATGTTGTAAGTTTTGACTCCTCAATGAACTATGCAGAACTCCAACAAGAAATTGTTGAGCATGGTTTTTCCAGAATCCCTGTGAACGAAGACACATTCGACAATGTCATTGGAGTTTTGTACGTGAAAGATTTGTTAACTCATCTCAATAAATCAACAGACTTTAATTGGCGAAGACTTTTAAGACCACCCAGTTTCGTTACGGAAAACAAGAAGTTAGACGATTTACTGAGAGAATTTCAGGCGAAAAAGAACCATATGGCCATTGTTGTCGATGAATACGGTGGCAGCTCGGGAATTATTACATTGGAGGACATCATTGAGGAAATTGTTGGAGAAATCAGCGATGAGTTTGATGAAGACGACATAGTCTATTCAAAGCTTGACGAAAACAATTATGTATTCGAAGGCAAGACAGCCCTCATCGACATGTACCGTGTGTTAGATGTTTCTGGCGATGTGTTTGAACAAGCTAAGGGTGAAAGTGATTCCATTGCTGGCTTCATTTTAGAACATGAAGGAAAGATTCCACAGAAAAATGAAAAAACACGCTTTCATAACTATCAGTTTACAATTGAAGCAGCTGATAAGCGCAGGATAAAACAAGTGAAGGTTACCATTTTGCCAAAGACGGAAGAATGATGAGAAAGATGATTTCATATACATTCCTTACCCTAATTATCTTCGGATGCGATGATGAATATGTGCCGAAACCAAAGGCCTATGCGCGCATCGACTTGCCTGAACCATCCTATATAAGTCCAGATTCAAATTGGAATTGTCCTTATACATTCGAGGCTTCCCGCTATAGTTTTCTGACTATTGACAGAAGACATCAAAACGAAAATTGTTGGTATAACATTTACTATCCAAAGATGAAGGCCACTATCCACCTCACTTATTCCGAGGTGGATAATAACTTGGGCCGACAAATCGAAGAAAACCGGAAGCTAGCTATGAAACATGTTGGTAAAGCAACAGCCATAAATGAGAGCTTGATCTCCAACAATGAGGCGCATGTCTACGGATTGATCTATGAGTTCAGAGGTGAGACTGCCAGCGACATGCAGTTTTTCGCAACAGACAGTACAAACCATTTTTTAAGAGGCTCATTATACTTCAATGTTAAGCCGAATAAAGACTCACTAGGACCTGTCATTGACTACATTAAAAACGACATTCAGCATTTTATTCAAACATTGAGATGGACAGACACCGAAATAGAGACTGTGACTAGTTCCTAGCATACTTTAACCTGTGCCAAAGCCATACTCCTGACAGCAGTGTAACCAGAGCGAAAACTTGGTGAACCACCGCCAAGGAAATAGGCACCAGTAGCAGTAATGTAAGGACACCAAGTGTTACTTGTGTGAATATAGAAAAGGCCAGCAACATTGCTGGTGCAACCAGCGGTTTGTCACCCAACCTAACGATTCTCCAACTTACAAATGTCACATACAGGAAAATTAGGATCCCTAGGGTACGATGAATAAATTGAACTCCTGATTTTCCCTCAAAAAAATTAATCCAAGTGGGATTCATCGCAAAGACGCTTGGAGCAATCAATGAACCGTCCATTAATGGCCAGGTATTATGGACCCAACCTGCCTTCAAGCCAGCGACAAAACCTCCAAATATGATTTGGGTAATCAATAAAACAATCAAAAGACCTACCCAACGAGTCCAAGTATTGGCCTGCCTTTTCAACTTTCCAAAACCGCTGTAGTTCAGTAAAACCCAAAAAATATATGTACATGTCAAAAAGGCTGTGATCAGGTGTGCACTCAAGCGGTAGTGACTCACCCTAGGCACATCAATAAGTCCGCTTTTAACCATGAACCAACCTAAAAGCGCCTGTGAAGCACCTAACCCAAGGATAATTAAAAACTGTGGCAACAACTTCATCGGGATTTTCCGCTTGATTATGAAAAAGACGAAAGGGAAGATGAATACCAATCCAATCATGCGCCCGAACATTCTATGGATATATTCCCACCAAAAAATTGATTTGAAATCCTCAAGCGCAAAATGATTGTGAAGTTCTACAAACTCTGGCGAGGTCTTGTACTTATCAAACTCAATATTCCATTCCACATCGTTCATCGGTGGCAAAGAACCCGTGAAGGTCCAATGGATCATGGACAAACCGGAATGTGTAAGCCTTGTTAAACCACCAATTGAAACCATTATTAGTATCAAAAGGATTCCTGACCAAAGCCAGACAATTACAGATTTTGAAGGGGTAAACTCAGTCGACATATATTCCAGATTTCACAGTGCGAAGCAATGCAAGTTCTCTAGAATAAAGACCGAAAAACGTGGAAAATGTTTGGAAATTCGAAAGAAAAATTATCTCCTGAATTGCTGTCGGGATTAGTCGATTTCGATGAGTTACCTGAAAACTTATTCTCCACATTGTCATCAATTCGAACTCCCGAATTTACAGATGAAATTGAATTTTCCAAAGCATCCGCTTCACGCTCAGACTCAAAGAAGCCCAAGGAAGAGACGGCTATTACCGACACCAAAACAAACTTTGATAAATAACTTCTCACAGACGCAAATTTAATCGCTAGCTGCACACTAGCAAATAATTACGTTGTTTTTTGATGGATATAATCGGATTGAAATTCCAAAATTGAGTTTTATACACACCGATTTGAACCATCTTTGCAGATTGTAGATTTTGAACCCCATGAGTCAAACCCACCATGATGAAATGTCTTTTCTGGATCACCTTGAGGTGCTCCGATGGCATTTGGTGCGGTCAGTTTCTGCGATACTTATTGCGGCTATTGGTGCGTTCATCCTAAAGGGCTTCATTTTTGACACGGTCATTTTCGGCCCTAAAAAATCCGATTTCCCAACATATCGCTTTCTCTGTAAGATGAGTGATAGGATGAGCGAAATTGTTCCCAGTTTGTTTCCAGAGGGAGCTATTTGCATTGGCCAAGACCTGCCTGCCTTAGTCAACCTGAGTATGGCTGGACAATTCAGCGCTCACATACTAATCTCGCTGATTGCGGGAATAATCATTGCCTTTCCATATTTAGTGTGGGAGGTTTGGCGCTTTATCAAGCCTGGTCTAAAGTCGACTGAGCGTAAGTATGCACGAGGTTTTGTATCAGCGACTACCTTTCTCTTCATGAGCGGTGTAGCATTTGGATATTACGTCATTTGCCCCCTATCCGTGAATTTTTTCTTGAATTATCAAGTCAGTTCCGAAGTATTAAACAGTCCAACACTTAGCACTTATGTATCTCTAATATCTACAGTTGTACTTGCTTGCGGAGCAGTTTTTGAACTTCCTGTTCTTGTATTCTTTTTAACGAAAGCGGGTGTGTTGACCCCACAACTTTTGAAAGCATTTAGACGTCATGCAATTGTGGGTGCACTTGTGCTATCTGCAATTATTACTCCTCCAGACATCTTTAGTCAGATACTTGTGACTATTCCAATTCTTGTGCTTTATCAGGTGAGCATTTGGATCTCAGGGATGGTGATGCAATCAACCGATGAATAGAACCAACCCAGGCATAGTTGACAAAATGAATTTTTCCACGGTGAAAATTCTTGCCTTGGCTTTGCTATTTATTTTTGTTGGAGAAACCACTACGGCTCAAAAAACTATTGTTGCCGGTAAAATATACGAGGCAGAGACTGGCCTTCCGGTTCCTTTTGCGAATGTTTATTTCAAGGACAGTAAAATTGGCACAACCTCAAATGAATCTGGAACCTACAGAATCGAAACCTATTACCCATCAGACTCACTCATCGTTTCTGTTTTAGGTTTTAAACGCATTGCCATGCGCACAAAACCAGACAAATCACAAATTATAGATTTCCCTTTAGAAGTGGCCGGTATTTCGCTTGGTGAGGTAACTATAGTTGCCGACAAAAAAGCCAAGGACCCAGCTGTGGAATTAATGAAAAAGGTGGTTCGGAACAAAAAGGCAAACAATCGCGAAAAGCTTTCGGCATATGAGTATGATGTCTACAACAAGATTGAGTTTGACATGAACAACATCAATGAGAAATTCACCAATCAAAAGGTAATGAAGCCCTTTGATTTTGTGTTTGACAACATTGATAGCACCTCAGAAGAAAAGCCTTTTCTACCTATATTTTTAACCGAATCGTTTTCCAGGTATTACTATCGGAAGAATCCAAAAAGCTCGATGGAAAATATTAAGGCCACCAAAGTTGCGGGTGTAAAAAATGAAAGCGTAAGCCAATTTCTTGGAGACATGTATCAAAGTACCAACGTTTACGAAAACTATGTAGATGCATTTGGAAAAAGCTTTGTGAGTCCACTTTCAGATTTCGGCTTCACTTCATATAAATATTACCTACTGGATAGCGCGGTTATTGATCGCAAGAAATGCTATAAAATCGCTTTTCTGCCACGCAGAAAAGGAGAACTAGTATTTGAAGGTGAAATGTGGATTAATGATACTACTTATGCTGTGAAACAAATTGATGCTAGCATCACTGAAGATGCGAACATCAACTGGATAAACACCTTTTCTGTTCATCATGAATATGACCAGGTTGAGGATGAAATCTGGATGCTATCCAAGGAAAATGTTGTTGTCGACTTCAATATTTCAGACAAAGCCATTGGTTTTTATGGACGTAAAACGACCATGTATTCTGACTTTATTATCAATGAAGAGAAGGATGGATCTTTCTACAGCACCTTTAACAACATCATTGTTTCTGACAGCGCGAACGAGTTTGGAGAAGACTTCTGGCAGGAAAAACGTCCCGAAAAGCTCAGCGAAAATGAATACAAGGTCTATGAGATGGTGGATACCATTCAACAAATTCGGGCCTTCAGAACATATGTAGACATAGTTACCCTCTTTGTGAATGGACACTATGAAATGAAATACGTTGACCTCGGTCCCTATTTCACTGTCTTTAGTTTCAATCAAGTAGAGGGGGTAAGGTTGAGGGCCGGTGGACGAACCAACAGCGATTTCAGCACACGGCTAGGACTAGAGGGCTATTTGGCTTACGGAACCAAAGATCAACGATTCAAATACAAAGCCGCAGGAAGATATTTTATATCGAAAAGCCCACGTCAGATCATTAGCCTCAGTGCTCAAAATGACCTTGAACAACTTGGCCAAAGTGCGAATGCTTGGAGAACCGACAACATTCTTTCTTCTGTTTTCCGAAGAGCTCCATTCCGGTTTAATGCATTTGAAGAATATAAAGGAGGTTATGAAATCGATTACTTCCCTGGCTTCAGCACAAAATTTGAATTTGCCCGAAAGGACATGTATTCGGTAGGTGATGTTTTGTTTAAAAGAACCGCCTCAGACGGGAGTACTTATGACATCAATCGATTAAGCACAGCCCAAATTAACTTCAGTGCAAGATTTGCCTATCGAGAAAAGTTCATTAGTGGTGATTTGGATCGAATTAGCATGGGTACAAAATACCCGGTTTTCGAAGTCAATGCTCAGCTCGGAATAAAAGGTTTCCTCGGTGGTGACTATGAGTATCAGAGACTGTCATTTAGAGTTTCGGACCGTTTCCCACTTAATCCAATTGGTCAAAGTGAAGTAGTTATTGACGCTGGAAAAATTTGGGGTACCCTACCCTATCCGCTCCTGCAAATGTTTCCGGGTAATCAGACTTATTTCTATGATGAATATGCATTCAATCTGATGAACTACTATGAATTCATTGCTGACGAATGGGTCACTTTACTTTACACTCACCATTTTAATGGACTTATGTTCAACAAAGTGCCTCTTTTCCGAAAATTGAAATGGCGCGAGGTGGCTACCTTTCGTGGTGCTGTTGGTGGATTGTCGAATAAACACAAGGCAGAACTTGAATTTCCAAAGAATCTTTACGATTTGAATAAACCGTATTTCGAGGCAGGCGTGGGTGTCGAGAATATTTTAAAGATTTTTAGGGTTGATGCGCTTTGGAGATTGTCATATTTGAACAATCCAAACGTTGTTCCTTTTGGCGTGAGACTTACCTTCCAAATAGAATTTTAATCCATGAAACTGAGAGCCGAGAGTTTAATCAAAAAATATGGCAGTCGCCAAGTTGTCAAAGGAGTTTCAGTTGATGTTGAACAAGGTGAAATAGTGGGATTGTTGGGACCAAATGGTGCTGGAAAAACTACCACATTCTACATGATAGTAGGATTAATTAAACCTAATAGCGGTAAGATATTCTTGGATGATGAAGACTTTACAGGTCTACCCATGTACAAGCGGGCTCAAAGAGGGGTGGGTTATTTGCCCCAGGAGGCGTCTGTATTTAGAAAACTAAGTGTTGAAGACAACATTAAGGCCGTACTAGAAATGCGCAAGGGTATGTCGAAGAAGGAGCAAAACGAAAAACTAGAAGACCTACTTGACGAATTTGGATTACAACATGTACGTAAAAACCGAGGGGACCTACTTTCAGGAGGTGAAAGAAGAAGAACGGAAATTGCTCGAGCCTTAGCCTCAGATCCAAACTTCATTTTGTTGGATGAGCCATTCGCAGGTGTAGATCCAATTGCCGTGGAAGATATTCAGTTCATAGTGAGCACGCTAAAAAGCAAAAACATTGGAATTCTCATCACAGATCACAACGTTCAAGAAACATTATCGATCACCGATCGTGCTTATTTACTCTTTGAAGGAAATATATTAAAAGCGGGCTCAGCCGAAGAATTGGCGAGTGACCCGGAAGTACGAAGAGTTTATTTAGGACAGAACTTTGAATTGAAGAGAGCGAAACCTGTGAATAGAAAGGCTCAGCAGGCTGAAACCTCAAAAGAATAACCTTCCACTATCTGATTGCAAAGCAGCTTTTTACAAGCTTCATCCACTTTAGTTTTTGCCACATCTTCTGACGCTGCTTCCACTTCAAGGGTGATATGCTTTCCAATTCTGACATTCGAGATTTCACTCAAACCCAAGTTTCCCATTGAAGAGGACACTGCTTTACCTTGTGGATCGAGCAGATTTGCGTGCGGCATGATGTCTATTTCAGCTTTGAATTTCATTAGTCTTTATATCAGAATTTGAAGCGCCAAAAATGGCATAAATCCATGAGAGCACGAAATAGCCAGCCATAAAAATCGGCAGAATCAGGAAATCAATCAATCCTATGTCGATAAAGGAAATGCGCGTATAAGGCAAAAGGAATATCAGATAAGATATCACCGCCCAAATTATAAGACTGTACCTCCATTTGTTAAGTCTCCAGCTTAGACCGCTGAATTTGAGGGAAAGCATTGGAATCTTCACCACCATCATGGCGGCAAGAACAACGGATGAAATTTGATAAAATAATGGCTCGAACATCATTTTCACAACCATAAAGTCAGAAGGATCCCATCGTCTTTCCCTTCCAATAATATCAATAAACCCATCTGATAGGAGATAGTAAAAGTTCAATTTGTAATGTGCTTCCAATACTAGAGGAATCCCAATCACAGTGATGCACATGGCAGGGGTTGGCAATCCAAGAAAATGTGGTCGGGCAGTTTCATCAAGATTGTAAACTGCTAATCGATAAGCTGCTGCCATTGGAACCAACATAGCCACAGAGCAGTTCAAAAAATCCATAGTAGTCCAACGCGAAATTTCAACAAAGTATATGCCTCTGCCAATGCTGATCATTTGAAACAAAATGAATCCCGGAAGCAAGCCAAATGTCACCATGTCGGCCAAGCTATCCAGTTCTCCACCCAGCTTACTTTGAGCGCGAAGTAATCGAGCCGCGAAACCATCGATGAAGTCTAAAACCAAGGCCACAGCCACACAGTAAATGGCCAACACCATTTCTTCTTTCGCGATAAGCACGATTCCGAGCAATCCCATACCCACATTGCCCAGGGTAAAGAGATTTGGAATAAAACGTATGATGGAATTCATAGGAGGCGAATATATTGCCTTTAAGTCATCCTATTTGAGGCAATTTTATGACTAAAATGAAGTTATTGCGGTCCACCCTACAGTAGTTTCATTCGTACATTTGTTTTCATCAGCATGAGAGGATTATTCGTTATTTTAGTTTTATCACAATTACTAGGCATCTCTGTCACACAGGCCCAGGCTCCAAAGTATAGTAATGAGTTCCTAAGTATCGGAGTTGGTGCGAGGGGATTGGCGATGAGCAAAGCACAAGTTGCATCCGTAAATGATGTTACAGCTGCTTACTGGAATCCTGCTGGACTAAAAGGCATTACTGACAACCTGCAGGTGAGTGCCCAACATGCCGAATACTTTGCCGGAATCGCTAAATACGACTACGTAGGTGTCGGGACTAAAATTGACGAAACCAGTGCGGTTGCTTTGAGCATGATTCGTTTTGGAGTGGACGATATTCCGAATACTACTCAGTTAATCGATCAAAACGGACAAGTAAATTATGATCGCATCACCACCTTTTCGGCTGCTGACTATGCCTTTTTACTTAGTTATGCCAAGCAATTAGGCGAAAAGGGATTGACAGTCGGTGGAAATGCAAAAGTCATATATCGTCAAGTTGGAGACATGGCTCGTGCTTGGGGATTTGGCATTGATGCGGGTGCACAATATCAATTTGGAAAATGGAAAGTTGGCGCGGTGGGTCGTGATATTACCTCCACTTTCAACTCTTGGAAGTATAGCTTAGATTCGACCACTATTGCTGTTTTTCAAGCAACTAACAATGACATTCCCAAAAATGGATTAGAAATCACTCTACCTAAAGTCAGCTTGGGTGTTGGTCGAAAATTCGTGATCAAGGATAAAGTTGGGATAATGCCCGAACTGAACATCGACATTTCTACAGATGGAAAACGAAATGTTTTAATTCCCGGAGACCCATTTAGCTTCGACCCAAACCTAGGTTTAGAACTTTCCTATCAAAGCATCTTCTACATTAGAGGAGGTATAGGCAATGTTCAAAGGATTAAAGCAGAAATTGGAAATTATAATGAATACACTTTCCAACCAAACATTGGGGTTGGTGTGACCATCAAGGATCTATTAAGCATCGACTATGCGTTAACCGACATAGGAGATCAAAGCGTTGCACTTTATTCCAACGTCTTTAGTTTGAAATTGGCATTAAATCGAAAGAGCTAGTGAAAAAACTTTTACTCAGTGTTTTTATCTGTATTTCCTTTTTTTCATCCGTTGGGCAGGTCGGCAACGAATGGATCGACTTTGGAGCAGATCAGCGCTATGTAAAGTTTAAGATTGGCAAAACGGGCTTGTACCGAATCGACAAAGTCACATTAGAATTCGCCCTTCAAAGCCTTTCCCCATCTGTCAATCTAAACTCTATAGACCCAAGAACAATTCAAGTTTTTACAAAGGGAGTTGAACAACCTATTTTTATAGCTGGTCAGAGCGATGGAGCGTTCGATTCTGGTGATTACATAGAACTATTGTGTGAGGCAAATGATGGTTGGTTAGATGAACGACTTTACCCAACTGCAGCGCATCAAACTAATCCTCACTACAGTTTATATTCAGACACTTCGACCTACTTTTTAACATGGCTCACCGATGGAAGTTTTTCATCTGAACGATATATAGATATACCCTATGGAGGCGCGGCTGTGTCTCCCATGCCTTACTTCTGGTATGAACAAATCAAGAGTCCAAATTCAAATTATCACGGAGGTCGCAACATTGGTGCAGGTGTGACAAACACCCTCTATCACGGGGGAAAGGGTTGGATAAGTAATGAGTTTGGTTACAATGGAAATACCAATCGTACGCTACCCAATCAAATATTTAATACACCGAATGCGCTACTTAGTGCAAGTGCGCCAAATGCCAGACTTGAGACGGCATTGGTAGGAATCAACAATGGTGCTGGGGGAGTTAATGCACACCATGTGCGACTGAGATATAAAAGTGGCATCACGAAAGTTGAATTTGACGATGTGCTTTTTGGAAGTTATGATTACGTAAGGCACAACGGTTCTTTAGATGCTCAACTTTTTACAAATGATGATTTCACATTGGATGCCTATACGTCAGTAGTTGGAGCATCCAATGAAACCAGCTCGGATTATTCTGCCTTGGCTTACATGAAACTGCAATACGCTCACGACATGAAAGTCACTGGTGAAAACCTATCTGAGCTCAATATGATTGGACCATCAAGCAGCACTGCCTTGCACGTTAACCTGCTAAATTGGGGCAGCGAGACGACAAGCTATTTGTATGATAAAAGTCTTAAACGGAGGTATGCGATTTCACAGCCTGGATCAACTTTAAAAACCAAGGTGATTGCAGGACCAGAGCGTTCATTATACATTCAAAAAGATAACACGATCACTTCTCTCTCTGCAAACAACATAGAGCCAGTAGGAACTACAGGTCGATTCATCGACTATTCCACTATTGAAAAGGATTCGGCTTTTATAATAATTACGAATAGAGACCTTTCTACTTCGGCTGCACAATACGCTGCATATCGGAACAGTACCCACAACGGTAGAACCGTAGTAGTATACGTTGATGACTTATACGACCAATTTGCGTACGGAATTCAGCTACATCCTCAAGCCATTCGCGGTTTTTGCAAGCAAGCTATTGACACATGGAATTCGCCACCACAATATTTACTCCTTCTTGGTAAGGCAATTGAAGAATCAACGCATCGTAAATCCGCGGTAAACAGATCGCAAGTATTGGTTCCAACGATGGGCTCACCTCCATCCGATAATCTGCTCACTATGGGACTTGGAACGCATCCGTACGCTCCTGCCATTGCCACAGGCCGTCTTGCGGTGACTAATAACACAAGCGTTACGCAATACCTCAATAAATTGAGGGAAGCCGAACTTGCTCAAAACGACATCGCCTCAGAATACACCATCAATAAAAGACTTTGTCAAAAGCACGTGTTGCAATTTGCAGGGGGGTCAGACTCAAAAGAAAATCAAGACTTTAGATCGTATTTAAAAAACTATGAGAGCCTCTTAGAAGGACCGCGCTTTGTGGTGAGGTCTTCTTGTTTTCAAAAACTACTGGTGCTGTCATAGAGCAGCTGGACGTGGATACCATTCGAGACTTGATTCGAGATGGAGTATCGTTGATGGTGTTTTTTGGTCATGGTACAACCAATGGTTTCGATATTAATGTGGATGAACCAAGCCTTTGGGATAACAAGGGAAGATATCCTGTGGTTATGGCGAATAGTTGTTTTTCAGGAAACATACACAAACCAAGTACCAGTGTTTTGAGTATTTCGGAGGAATATGTTCTGATTGAAGACCTCGGAGCCATTGCTTTTGTAGCAACACCTGGACTTGGGAATCCGTATTATTTAGATCGATATACCGAACGACTACATAATCACATTTCAAGTTTAGATTATGGCGAATCCATTGGACAGCAAATGCAACTGACCGCCAGTTCTAACGCTCCGACCACACTCGGTAGTGAGAGCAACGCTACGCTCTCATCGATTGGAATGTCGCTTGAAATGACGCTGCACGGTGATCCCGCATACAGAATCAATCCACATTCCAAACCCGAGCTGAGCATCAACGATCCTGTGCTTGGAGCTTCATTCAGATTTGAACCGGAGCTCATTACTACTGATCTCGATTCTTTCGATGTTCTAGTTGAGGTAACTAATATTGGCAGATCGGTGACACAGGATATTATATTGAACGCCACTCGGTCCTTTCCAACCAGTGGCCAAGATGAAGTTCAATACAGAACCCTTCCAGGACTTGGTTATAAATCAGAAGTGAGATTCCGATTTGGCATTGATCAAACCAAAGACGTAGGTGAAAATGAGATCTCAATCAAAGTGGACTTACCCAATGATAGCATATCGGAGTTCGAGAACTATTCCAACAACGAAATTTCCAGTATTGAATTCTCCATCATAGACGGTGACATCTCTCCAGTGTATCCGTATAACTTTGGAGTAGTTCCAAATTTCAATGTGACATTGCGTGCCAATACTGGCTATCCATTTGCACCAGAGCGAGAATACTTGATTCAAATTGACACGACCGACACCTATGACAGTCCGTTTTTCAGTCAAGTTGGAACGCATACGGTGAAGCAATCTGGCGCAGTTGTAGAATGGGATCCTGGATTGAAAAACATCGGGTTTATTGACAGTACTGTTTTCTTCTGGCGAGTAACTCCATCTGACGATCAAACCAAATGGAGAGAATACAGTTTTCAAGTCGTTGGAGGAAACCATGGATGGGGACAGGAACACTTTTTCCAACTTAAAGGCAATGATTTTGACTTCTTGAATTACAATCGCAATAACCGAAGGCTCTCCTTCAAAGAGGCCTCTCGAGAATTATTTGTCAATGTGATTGGAAGCTCGGAAAACGCCCAAGAATTTGATGCAACGTTATTCTCGCTGGATGGACAAGGGGCTCCCCTTGGTGAACGCAACGTTGAACCCGGAGGTCAGGCAGCCATGGCCATTGTGGTAAATGACACAGTCGATTTAGCTCCTTGGGGAACCTATGGATATCAAAACGGACAGTTCTTTAACGAAAACCACCAATTTGGCAATAGCAACAACTACTTGGATGATGGTCAAGATAACCGAGCTCGTCCTGAGTATTTCTTCTCATTTGAGGTTAGAAAGCCGGCTCAGATGGATTCGATGGTGGCTATGATCACGGATAAAGTGCCCGATGGATTCTACATACTGGCTTACACACTTCGTTTTGCAGATTTTGAAAACACCAGCTTCTGGGAAAACGAACATTTTGCAGCCTTTGAAGCCTTAGGAGCTGACAGTATTCGATTTGTCCCAAATAGAAATCCGTACATTTTCTTTACAAGAAAAGGTTCACCTGAACTAACTGAAGAGGTAGTTGGCAAAGACCCAAGGGAGATTATTAAATTGACATCCAAAGTCCATTCAACCCTGAAACAAGGCAATGTGCAAAGCCCCGAAATAGGTCCAGCCATGGAATGGGGCTCGTTTCACTTGAATAGAAAGAAATTAGAAGCGAATGGCGACAATGTCCAAGCCGATGCTATGGGAATTGAACTGACAGGTTCCGAAACAATACACGCTTCTTTGAATACCAATGGTGAGGCCAATCTCGAGCAGGTCAACTCCGATTCTACCTTGGATCTCAGATTGAATTATTTCACCAGCGACAATACCAATGGCACTCCGGCTCAATTGAACTCTTGGCATGTGTTGTATGACCCTGCTCCTGATGCTGCCATCAATCCAATTGCAGGCATTGCCATGCGATCAAAAAAAATAAGCGCTGGCGAAGAGTTTCATTTTGGTGTTGCCTTCCAAAACATATCCGAATATGATTTTGATGATATAGAGGTACATTATTGGGTAACCAATAAACAAGGAGATCTGCTTCAATCGGATACATTGAGATACGATCAACTCCTTGCCCGTGAAGTGATCTTCGATTCTGTTCAAATATTCACAGGAGACTTGACTGGCAGACATACGCTCTGGATGGAAGTTAATCCCAAGGGCGCCAATTGGCACAAAGAACAATACGCGTTCAACAATAAGGCATATAGAACATTGACGGTTAATGCCGATAATGTAAACCCACTGTTATACGTAACTTTTGATGGAATTCACATATTGAATGGTGATATTATTTCGCCTACTCCTGAAATCGTAATGGAATTGAAGGATGAAAACTCCTATCTATTGATGGATGACACCACTTCATTTGACGTTTATTTGACCGATGCAAACCGCGTGCAAGCTCGAGTTCCTTTCATAAAGAACGGGGTTGAACAAATGACCTTTGAACCAGCCACAAGCAAACGAAATAAGGCACGTGTAATTTATAGACCAGAACAACTTGCAGACGGTGACTACCAATTGAGCGTTATGGGCAGGGACGCAAGCGGCAACAACTCAGGGAATGATGAATATCGCATTGAATTTAAGGTGATTAATAAAAGCATGATTACCAATGTGATGAATTACCCAAATCCATTCACCACATCCACTCGATTTGTGTTCACCCTCACTGGTACCAAAATTCCAAATGTATTCACCATTCAAATTCTCACCATTACCGGAAAAGTGGTCAGAGAAATTACTAAAGATGAGTTGGGACCCATCAACATTGGTAGGAATATCAGCCAATATGCATGGGATGGCACCGATGAGTATGGCGATCGATTAGCCAACGGAGTTTACATGTATCGAGTAATCATGAAGATCAATGGCAAAAGCATAGACCGATTGGAATCTGATGCGGATCAATACTTTACCAAAGACTTTGGTAAAATGTACTTGTTTAGATAAATAGGCTATTCAACCGACAACTCTGCCGCGCTCAATTTCGGTTCTTGAATCAAAGACAGGTAAACCTGCACCAAGGTTACTACATCCTTTTCACAGTATTTAACGATGCGCTCTAAGTTCTTTTCTTCCCAATAGACACTCCCGACTTGGCTGCCATCAATGTCATCTTTCGGAGAAGGGATGCCAAAAACGTGGGCCAACAATTTCAAGGAGGTGAAATTTTTATAGTCGCCAAATTTCCACATCTGCATGGTGTCTAAGTGTGCTACCTCCCACGGTTTTTTGCCGGTTAAGTCCAGTATTCGCGGCACTTTTATTTGGTTGATAATCATCCTTCGCGCTATGTATGGAAAGTCAAACTCTTTTCCATTATGGCCGCAGAGCAAATTATCTGCCCCATTAAAATGCTTTCGTAAGACATCGGCAAATTCAGTCAACAAGGCTTTTTCATCATCCCAGTAAAAAGACTTTACTCTGAGCTCTCTTATGGTGCCGCGAGGGTTTATGAATCCCACTGAGATGCATACAATACGACCAAATTCTGCATATATGCCCGCTCGTTCATAAACAGACTCCGGCACAACTTCGTCATCTCTGCTGATGGTCCGAGCCTTGTCTCCCCAAAGTTTTTGGTGTTCTTCTGGAGCATCATCAAAGGATTGATACTGCGGAACTGTTTCAATGTCTAAAAAAAGGATCTTACTTATATCCATGGTCAAATGATTAAAATTCCTTGATCATCCAATAGCTCGATTTTTGTCAAGTTTTTCTCAAGCAATGTATCTGGCAAAAAGATGAACTTCTTGTCATAAATTTTCCGTCCAATATAAAAGCTTACCCAATATTGATTAGCCAAACCAACCAATTCATTGGGCACTACTTCGATAGGCTGTGGTGACTCCGCTTCTACTTTTTCAAAGAAATGTCTCAGTTCAGAAGTCTTCACTACCTCATCCTTTTGTTTCCCATAACCCTTGGTGGATACTAACACATTGTCAATAGGTTCTTTGAGCATATTCAGCAAACTGACATGCCAGAAGGTCTGCCCATCGCTTTCTTTGGGAATGGCGCACACCCCAACTCCTTTCACTTTGGGGAAATCAATGTCCTTTTTCATTCTTCAATCATCCTTAAACCCATAGTGAGGTAATTATACACATCATCTGGGTGTTCTCTTTCAAACGTACCATTGTCTCTTTTGTGTCCCATTCTCACCACGATCAATTCTTTTTCAGGTACAACCAATACGTACTGACCTTTAATGCCGCGCATGAAAAAGAAGTCGAGGCTCTGATGCTTTCCCATCCACCATTGATAACCATAGGTGGTGCAGGGACTTCCATCTTTAATCACTGTTCCAGTTGGAGTGATGGAGGCTGCCACATAAGCGCTATCAACAATTTGGTCACCGTTCCATCTTCCGTGATTCAAGTACAATTTCCCGATGCGAGCAAAGTCCTTGGCCGTGGCGTTGATACAACAAAACGCCTTTTCCATGCCATCCTCATGATCCAAACTCCAAAGCGCTTCATGCTCAGCGCCAATTTTACTCCATACATATTCGGAGGCAATGTCAGACAAGGAACTGCGCATAACACCGGATACCAACATGGCTAAAATCTGGGTATTACCGCTCTTATATTCATAATAGACTCCTGGTTCTTCTGTCACTTTATAATTGGTCAGTAATAGCTCAAGGTTGTCACCATAATTAGCTCGAGCCGGAAAGGCAAATGGGTTGATGTAATGCTCATCAAAGTCGATTCCGGAACTCATATTCAGCAGGTGCTTGATGGTCATCTTCTCTCCCAACCCATCGCGATACTGTGGTAAATAAAAATATACGGGTTTGTCCACACTCTCCAGTTTCCCTTGATCGATGGCCACTCCGACCAGCAATGAAACCACTGACTTTGCCATGGAGAATGAATTACTGATGGATTCATCCGTAAAATCTTCCCAATAGGACTCGTGAATAAGCGAATCTCGATGAATGACCACAAACGAGACCGACTCATTTTCTTGGTGATAATTCTCGTCATCATCGCTCAGATCAAATTCGCCAAATGAATTCGAAATCAGCCAAGGCTGTGGATTTGAAGCATGAATTGCTCGATTTGGCATTTCTTGATACTCCTGAATACCTGGACCTAATTGACCCTTGAAAACCGTTTTCGCTAAGGTGTTGTAGAGATAGTGATGACCTGTGGTCTCCACAATGAAATGTAGCAATAACAATGCTGCCATCACCTTCAGACCGATACGCAACCACTTTTTGCTCATATGCTCAAAAGTAGCGAAAGCCGAAATGTGTTTTTATAGATAAGGAGATCTAAAACTTGGCTAATTCGCCTTTCAACCAATCGATAACATCCACCTCGGTTGAATCTGCACCAATCAAATCAGCCAACTCAACAGACATCCAGTCTCCTAAGTGGATTAGATATAGTGCTTGTTCGATTTTGGTACTTCCTTTGGCTTGAATAATGTTCAGGTTTGGAGTGTATTTGCGATAAACTACCTCGCTTAGCTCCATGCGCTTCGCTACTCTTTTATGGTCAAAATTGCTTTTGAGAATAAGCACGGCTAAATCCTTGTTTTCCGTTCTCCAACCCACCAGTTCGTTGTGGTTCATTTCTGGATAATAATGATGCCAACAAAGCATTTTTGCGTTCTCATTTATTTGCTGTCGCCAACGGGTTCCTACTCCTTCGAGCCAATTTGAAGAATAGATAATTGGCATGGTTCCATACAGCTTTTGTGCGAGCTCTTTTGCTTTTAATCGAATAGCATCGATGTCCGATTCTATTTTTTCAATAGCCGACTTCATTTCTGCCTTCCAGCCACCATCAATTAATCCAAAAGCTTCGGACAACCTAAATAATTGAACGATGGAATAGCCAAATGCTGAACGAGGAGGATAACCCGATGGAATAGTGATGACTGGCCAATTGTTTTCCCCAGCCATTTTCAATAATTTACCTCCCGAAGTGATACAAGCAATTTGTGCTCCAGCACTAATAGCCGCCTCCAAGGCCTCTAAGGTTTCTTCCGTATTTCCAGAATAGGAACAAGCAATGACTAGCGTATTCTCATCAACGAAGGCTGGAATCGTATAATCCTTGGTTGCCGAAATGGGTTTGGGACACTTTTCTGCGATCAATTGAGAAAGTATGGTTCCTCCAATTCCAGATCCGCCAAGACCGCAGATAAGGACGTTGTCAAATGATCGGGATAGTTTTCCATTAAAACCACCTGCTATTTCAAGGGCTTGCTTCACCTGAGCAGGGAATTCCAGCATCAAATCGTTCATTGATTTACTCATAAGCGGGCAAATATACGTGGCTTATCTTACGGCTCATTTCCATAAGTTTAAGTATTCATCACGCCATCATTCTTGATTCTATCTTTGCGCCCCAATTTTTAGCACAGAATTCAATGGCACACGAGTTAAATGATCAGGAGATTGAGCGCAGAGAAGGTCTAAATCACTTGCGCGAACTTGGAATTGACCCTTATCCCGCAGCGCTCTATCCTGTAGACGCAACAGCGAAAGAAGTTAAGAGCAAATATGCCGATGACGCGGATCGTTGGGAGGTTTGTTTGGCTGGTCGAATGATGAGTAGGCGGATTATGGGAAAGGCTTCATTTGCCGAAATCATGGACCATACTGGAAGAATCCAAGTCTATGTAAACCGTGATGAAATCTGCTCAGGAGAAGACAAAACGATGTATAATGATGTCTTCAAAAAAGTGCTAGACATTGGTGATTTTATTGGAGTGAAAGGCTATGCATTCAAAACCAAAGTAGGCGAAATTTCAGTTCACGTCAGCGAGCTTACAGTTTTATCAAAATCTTTAAGACCCCTTCCCATCGTTAAAACGGATGCAGATGGGAATGTTCATGATGGTTTTGCAGATAAGGAGCAGCGATATCGAATGCGATACCTCGATTTAGTGGTCAATCCACAAGTTAAAAAGGTGTTTGAACAACGCACAAAAATCATGAATTCCATGCGTGAGTTCTTCAACTCTAAAGGCTACTTAGAAGTGGACACTCCCGTTTTACAACCAATTCCTGGCGGAGCAGCAGCGAGACCGTTTATTACACACCACAACTCTCTGGACATGGAAATGTACTTGAGGATTGCGAATGAATTGTACCTGAAGCGACTGATTGTTGGTGGATTTGAAGGCGTTTATGAGTTCTCTAGAAACTTCAGAAACGAAGGAATGGATCGCACTCACAATCCAGAGTTCACGGTGATGGAAATCTACGTAGCCTACAAAGACTACGAGTGGATGATGAACTTCACCGAAGAGATGATTGAGAAGGCAGTAGTTGATTTACATGGAAAAACAGAAATTCCATTTGGTGAAAACCAGATTAACTTTCAGCGGCCATTCAAAAGAATCACATTCTTAGGTGCGATTGAAAAGTTCACGGGCACAGATGTTTCGAACATGAGCGAGGATGAAATGCGAGCCTTCTGTAAAACCTTGCACATCGACACCGATGAAAGCATGGGTAAAGCGAAATTGTTGGATGAAATTTTTGGTGAAAAATGTGAGCCAAATTTCATTCAGCCCACGTTCGTGATGGATTACCCAAAGGAAATGAGTCCACTTTGCAAAAAGCACAGAGAAAATCCAGAGTTGACCGAGCGATTTGAGCTGATGGTGAATGGAAAGGAATTGGCTAATGCCTATACCGAGTTAAACGACCCTATCGATCAACGCGAGCGCTTTGAGGAGCAAATGATGCTGAGCGAAAAGGGTGATGATGAAGCCATGTTCATTGATCAAGATTTTTTAAGGGCGTTGGAATACGGCATGCCTCCTACCTCAGGTATGGGAATTGGAATCGATCGATTGGTGATGTTTTTGACGAATCAACCTTCCATTCAGGACGTTTTACTTTTCCCACAAATGCGACCGGACCGGGAGCATTCATGAGCACCCATAAAATAAACAACTTGCGAACTAAATGAGGCCAGAACGTGAAGTTGACTGAAAATTGAACTTTGGAAGTAGAAGAAATTCGTCTGGCGTTGGTTGACATACTAATCGCGAAAATTCCACCGCTTCGAACTAAAGGAAACGGCCAAACTGGTCAAGTATTTGAGGGTACGAAGCCCGCCATGCAAGGAAAACAGAAGGTAGATGGATATTACTTTGCTAGTATTGTTCCAAAGCCGAAGGATTGCCGTCTTTACTTCTTCCCAATTTATACTCATGCCGATCATTTCAAATTATCTCCAGAATTAAAGAAACAGTTGAAGGGAAAAAGCTGTTTTCATATTAAAAAGCTGACCCCTGAATTGAAGATAGAAATCAATAATATGATTGATCAAGGGATACAACTGTATGAAAAAGACGGATTGATTTAATCCTTTTCCTCGTAAAACTCTTCCCAATCGGTTCTGGGTTCTGGCTCCTCAGGTATAATCTTTTCAAAAGCAACCTCACAAGCCTTTAATGCCTTAGGTGATATCACAAAACGGCTGAAACTAAAGCTGAGATAATAAATCAAGAATCCAAAAGACATTAGCTGACCACTTAAGAAAGTATTTGCCATTCGCTTTCCATGAAACACACCAATGAGAAGTGCAGAAATCATCAGCAAAATGACCATCCAAAGAATGATGAAATAACGCAATGAATCATTGACAATGTCTTTGGTTTCATCGTAGAAATACGATGCGTTAATGGCTTTATTTTTCAGAGTAAACCAGAAATGGGTGGACAGAATAAAGAAGACAAAGGTCAATCCGTTCCATTTTTTCGCAATTGGATTGATCAACCAGAAATCGTAAAAACCATGCATCACTGAAGCTAATAGAAAACCACCAAGGACGTAATACCAACCTCTGCCAGGTCTTCGGCAGCTGGCGATCATAAATGCATAGCCAATAACCGAACTAAAAGTCATGTGCGCCACAGTGCTCATCAAGGCCCTACCATTGATGGCAAAAAAATCTGATCGCTCTATGTAAAGTGAATTTTCAATAAAGGCAAAACCTAATGCTGAGGTGGCCGCATACAACAAGAAATCATATGGCTCATTCACAATTTTCCGAAACTGGATGATAATTACGAGTGGGATCAATTTCACCAGTTCTTCAACCATCCCAATTCCAATGGAAGTGTAGAGAAAGTCATTCACGACCTCCCCATTCAACATAAAACCCAATCCGCGGATGAAATCACTGATAGGAAATACTGCAAACGTGGTAATGCACCCCATCACGAAAACGATTATGATGTGCAACCAACGCTCGGGTTCAAAAACATCTAACTTTCTTAGGTAAACCATCCAAATCACACTGATGCAAAAGGCCACAAAAATGCCCAAGTATCGTCCAAAATGGAGCCGATTCATCTCGTCCTTTAATGGGGACACTTCTGGTAGAAAGAACTCAACAATACCCAAAGTCAAGATTAAAACGACACCTACGGTAACGATGTATTTATGTCTCGAAATGCGCCAAAACTCGCGAGTATCAACTAAAGACTTATAGTCAGCATACTTGTATTGGAAAAACTGGAATAGCAGCAAAATGCCAATGCCATTAAACACCCATGTAACTGCGCTCCACATGGGATAAATGTTGTTAAAAATCCGATTCGTGCAACACACACATGAATTCATATTGTGGTTTTTGCTGTAGGTTTGAAGACTAATGGAAACAAAATATGGAGTAATCGGCAGTGGTAGTTGGGCAACGGCAATAGCCAAAATGCTGAGCAACAACTCTGAGCATGTCAATTGGTGGATCAGAAGCGAAGAGTCAGTAGACCATTTGAAGAAATTCAAACACAACGATCGATACCTACAATCTGTTGAGTTTGACCTGAATCGTATTCATCCAAATTCAGACCTAAAATATGTCATTGAAAACAGTGATGTTTTAGTAGTGGCAGTGCCTTCAGCATTTGTTTTCAAAACCTTTGACGGCTTCACTTGTCCGGGAATCGAGAATAAAATTCTATTCAGTGCGATCAAAGGCATCGTGCCTGAATATCATAGTATTCCAGCTAGATTTTTTCACAAAGAATTTGGAATTCCATATGAACGAATCGGGATAATATCTGGACCATGCCACGCAGAGGAAATTGCTCTTGAACGACTTAGCTATCTGACATTGGCTTGTCAAGATCTAGATATTGCTCAAAACATGGCCGATGCACTATCATGTCGATATGTAAAGACTTCTACTTCGGACGACATCATTGGCACAGAAATCAGTGCTGTTATGAAAAACATCATGGCCATTGCTTCTGGCATTTGCCATGGGTTAGGGTATGGCGACAATTTTCAGGCTGTCTTGATAAGTAATGCCATTCGAGAAATTGAGCGTTTCGTAGATGTGGTAAACCCCGTGCATCGCGATGTTAAGTCATCTGCATACCTAGGCGATTTACTAGTAACTGCTTATTCAAATTTCAGTCGAAATCGCACTTTTGGAATGATGATAGGCAAAGGATATAGCGTCAAAGCAGCTCAATTGGAAATGAGCATGGTTGCCGAAGGATATTATGCGGTGAATTCTATCATTGAGATGAACAAAAAATACGAAGCTGATTTACCAATAACCCAGGCTGTTCATCGCATACTTTATGACAAAATCAGCCCGATAATTGAGATAAACTTACTAAAGGACGCGCTCAATTGATTTGATCTACATGTCTGAAACGAACCTCGAACCTACTTCCTTTTCCTTCCTCTGACTCAAAGGTGACGCTAGCACCTAACACATTGGCCGATTCTTTCAATATATATAGTCCAATTCCTGATCCTGAAGAAGCATGTGTGCCTCGAACAAACATGTTCCAGACGGTATCCTTAATATCCTCTCTGATACCAATTCCATTATCCTCCACAACAATTAGCGTATCCATATTATCCAACCTCTCAGACGAAACTCTAATGGTTCCTTCCTTTTTAGAACTGTCTTGGTACTTATAAGCATTCGAGAGCAGATTGTTAATAATGATCTTGAATCGGATGGGGTCAGACATGATTTCTTGGACCTTTAAATCGAAAGTGACATCTATGTTAAAATCCTTATCATGAAAAAAACTTTAACTCGTCATTGCAGGTTTCCACAACCTCCGGAATACTTATTAGCGTAGGTTCGACCTTCATTCGAGCATTTCTCGAATAATCGAGTACATCCTTGATATACTGGTCCATTCTTACTAAAGCCTCCTTTTGCATATCGAGCATACTGAGCAACTCTTCTTTAGATTCCGCCTCTCGTATCAAATCGGTAAGTCCGGAAATGGAAGCCACAGGTGCTCTTAAATCGTGCGAAATGCTATAAACAAACCGATCCAATTCCTCATTCTTTCGAATCAATTCAAGCTCGGCCTGTTTGATGTCCGTTATATTAAAAGAGTATCCCACGGCAACTTGCTTGGTTTTGCCTCTTTCAGCAATTTCCAGAGGGAATAAAAACCGCAGGTGGTAGGTGTCTTCACCCTCCTTATTGACCATCTTCTCTTCAAATTTGACACTCTTCTTTTCTCGAATTGATTCAACAATTTTTTGATCGCGTTGGACATAAAATGCATCATCGAGTCCAAGAAAGTCCGCGTAGTCTTTGTTTGTTTTACCGATCAATGAATTCCTAAACTCATCATCCTCGATTGCATTGTCGCTTATGTAGATATATCTCCGATTCTCATCAAACATGACAGACTCAATCGGAAGATGATCAATCCATGATTCATAGAATTGTTTCGTTTCAAGTATGCGCTCTTCTGCCAGGTGTTGTTCCGTAAAATCTTGCACCGTACCATACCAAATCCCACCTTTAATTTTTTGAGAACGCTGATAACGTGTGATGTAAATCAAATATTTCCTTTCCCCGTCAGGAGTGTTGAACCAAGATTTGAACTCAACATTATCCTTGGTCATCATTGCCTTGGCCATCAACGTATTCAGTCTCAGTTCATCAATGCCTTCAAGTCTGTCTAGCCAATCTCGGTAATCATAATCGCTTTGAACGGAATTAAAGCCATGTATGCGAATGCACTCGTCAGACCAACGTAAAATTTTACTTGCATCAAATTTTAGCGGTAATCTCGGTCATTACCAATACGCCAATAAAAATGGCGTATTCGGGCATCATTATCCAACCGGCTACTCCAGCTAAAAGACTTAAAAAAATCGCATGAAATGAGATCGAATTGATCAACTTGACCTCGTCCCTCAGGGATTCCGACTTTATCTCTGAAACACCTAATCGAACGACATGATTGAAGAAAGAAACCATTTAGCTCTTTGAAAAATGTTTGTAAACCTTTTGGGCCGCAGATTTT
This sequence comes from uncultured Flavobacteriales bacterium, assembly GCA_943788775.1. Lineage (GTDB taxonomy): Bacteria > Bacteroidota > Bacteroidia > Flavobacteriales_G > Salibacteraceae > SHAN690. The sequence continues at coordinate 306,001 of CALSRO010000002.1, forward strand.
GATACCGCTTTTTCCAACTCCTCAATATTCAACTTTCTTATCCGATCTACGCTCGAAAATTCTCGTAAAAGTTCCTTTGCCGTCTTTTCTCCAATTCCCTCAATTTGCAAAAGTTCACTCTGAAAGGTTCCTTTACTACGTTTGTTTCGGTGGTGAGTGATTCCAAATCGATGTGCTTCATTTCTTAATCGTTGGATAACTTTTAGAGACTCGCTTCGCTTATCGATATAGAGCGGAATTGAATCACCTGGGAAGTATATTTCTTCTAGTTTTTTGGCAATTCCAACGACAGTTATTTCACCTCTTAAACCTAGCTTATCCATGCTCTTCATTGCGGAACTCAACTGCCCTTTCCCACCATCTACAATAATCAATTGCGGCAGGTTTTGATTCTCATCCATCAATCTTTTATAACGCCTATAAACTACCTCTTCCATAGAGGCGAAGTCATCGGGTCCCTCAACAGTTTTGATATTGTAGTGTCTGTAATCCTGCTTGCTGGGCTTCGCATTTTTGAAAACAACACAAGCTGCGACTGGATATGAGCCATGAAAATTTGAATTATCAAAGCATTCAATGTGCTTCGGCAATTCCTTCATTCTCAAATCTGTTTGTATAGTTTTCATTACTCGATTTGAATGACGTTCCGGATCTATTTTTTCTTGTGCCTTTTGTCGCTCAGCCATGTAGAACCGAACATTTCTGAGTGAAAAATCTACCAATGCTTTTTTATCCCCACGCTGAGGAAAATGAAATGTGGCATGATCCCAATTTGCTTCGAGTGCTTTAGAAGTGATTATTTCCTTCGAATCACTTGAAAAAACTTCTCTCATCTCTGCAGTGAATGAAAGCATTAAGTCTTCAGGTGCTTCGTTCAACTTCTTTTTAAACTCAACAGAATGTGATTGAATTACCGCACCATTAACAACCCGCATATAATTTAGATAAGCAAATATGTCATCATCTATGATACTCACTACGTCTACGTTTGATACTGATGGGTTGACGACAACTGACTTACTTTGATAATTTTCTAATATTTCAATTTGATCTTTAAGATGAGCCGCCTCTTCAAAATTCAAATCCTGCGCAGCGCTCTTCATATCTCGATTCAAATTCGAAATAACCTCAGATACGTTGCCTTTCACAATGCTTCTGATCTGAGATATGCTCTCGTTATAAGATCGTTTACCCTGTTTTGCTTCGCACGGTCCTAGACAATTTCCAATATGATATTCCAAGCATATTTTGAATTTGCCTTTCGCAATGTTTTCTTCAGACAAATTGAAACTGCAATTTCGAATCTTGTGAAGCTTTCCAACGATTTCTAAAACGGTTTTCATCCTCTTCACGGATGCATATGGACCATAGTATTCTGAACCATCCTTAATGACATTCCGTGTTGGAAACACCCGTGGAAATCGCTCTTTTTTTATACATATCCAGGGATACGTTTTGTCATCTCGAAGTTGAATATTGTACTTAGGTTGATGCTCCTTGATCATTGAATTTTCGAGCAGCAGTGCCTCATATTCATTTCCTACTACGATGTGACTAATCTTAAAAATGGAACGAACAAGTAGGGCCGTTTTACCGCTTTCGTGTTTATCTCTATTGAAATAGGACGAAACCCTTTTTTTTAAGTCTTTTGCCTTTCCAACATATATGATTTTGTCACTCGAGTCAAAGTATTGATAAACACCGGGTTTATGAGGTAAACGTTTAATTGCCTCGGCTAATTTATTTTGGTCTAAAATTGATTGCACTAAAACATTAATTACGTTCGAATATAATTCAAGTCAAAGAGCCTCGTCACTTAAACCATTCGGAACTTTCGGTGTTAAACACAAGCTATGGGACAATATTCAATCAAAGACTTAGAACAATTATCTGGTATAAAGGCGCATACGATACGGATTTGGGAGCAACGCTATGGGTTAATTGAACCTAACAGAACGGATACCAACATTCGATATTATGATGACGAACAGCTCAAGTATTTATTGAATGTATCGTTGCTTTCGAAAAATGGCTACAAAATATCTAAGATTAGTAAGTGGTCTGATGAAGAGTTTTTGGAGCAAGTCAAACAGGTGTATGAACAAACATTGATTCATGATAATTCCATTCAATTGGATCTCGATGCCAATGATCTAATTACCGCCATGATCGACATGGATGCGCTGAAGTTTCATCGTATATATGAAAACTCGATTCGAAATATTGGATTTCAAAAAACCATATCGGATCTCATTTATCCATTCCTAGAAAAAGTTGGAATTCTATGGATGATTGGTCAAATAAATCCAGCTCAAGAGCATTTTGTAACGAGTTTAATTCGTCAAAAGATTATTTCAGCAATTGATAGACTCGAAGAAAACCAGTCTGGCGATAAATTCCTACTACTCCTGCCTGAAGGAGAAAATCACGAAGTTGGACTTCTCCTAACTCACTACATTCTAAAAAATGCGGGCAAACAAGTGTACTACTTAGGTCAAAATTTGCCTCTTCCAGATATAGCCACGGCAGTTCTGACTGTGAAGCCGAACTACATTTTGACATTCATGGTTGACCCAGTCATTTTGAATGATGCCAATCACATAGTGAAGCAAATACATGACTTTTCTGGAACCGCAAAAGTTCTGATTGCGACCAGAAAAAGCCCAAAGATCGAAAAATTATCATTTGAGCGAGTCTCATTTTTACACGGAATGCAAGACCTAGATAGGTTTCTTTAGCCTTCGGAAACATTTTGTTTAACTTTTTTCACATTTTATTAAACGTTTTTATTTGATGTAAAGATTAAATCATTAAATTTGTCTAAGTTTTTAATCAAACCATTAAACAAATGTCAACACTCGAATTCAACAATCATATTTTGACCCACAAGAAAGGATTAGAATATTTCGCTTACAGCTTAACATCTGATAGAGAAGACGCAAAGGATTTAATGCAAGACACCTATATGAAGGCGATCGCATATAAGGACAAGTTTCGAGAGGCAACGAACCTGAAGGCTTGGCTTTACACAATCATGAAGAATACGTTTATCAATAACTACAGACGTCAAGTTAAATCTCGCACAATTATTGATCAATCCGAGGATTTGTATTACCTTAATAATGCGAAAGACCAAAACGATCGAAACCCAAGTGCTATCTATAACGCAAAGGAAATTCTTAAGGAGGTAAATGCATTACAAGAAGAGTACAAAATCCCTTTCTCAATGCATACGGAAGGATATAAGTACAAAGAGATTGCGGACTATTTAAATCTTCCAATTGGAACCGTCAAAAGCAGAATTTTCTTAGCGAGACAAAAATTAATGGAACCACTATCCGATTACAACCCAAATTAAATTGAAACCCACCACCACCACAATAATTGGATCTGGATTTTCTTCACTTGCCGCAGCGACATCACTAGCTGCGAATGGTGTGGAGGTAACGATAATCGAGAAAAACGGTACTCCAGGAGGACGAGCCCGGAAATTCGAAGAGCAAGGATTTACATTCGATATGGGTCCAAGCTGGTATTGGATGCCAGATGTGTTTGATAAATATTTCCAAAGATTCAACAAAACAACATCGGATTATTATAATTTGATCAGGCTTGATCCGTCATATCGTGTATTCTTTCCTGAAGAGCGGATTGATATTCCCGCTGATTTTGTCTCGCTCAAAGAACTATTTGAAAGCAAAGAAAAGGGAGCGGGCCAACGCCTTGAGGATTTCTTGAAGGATGCAGCCATCAAATACGATGCGGGCATCAACGATCTTGTTTACAAACCAGGTCTGAGTCTATTCGAATTCGCACAATGGAAGGTGCTTAAAGGTCTGGCAGAACTTGATCTCCTAAAGAATTTTCACGATTTCGCTCGTAAGTACTTTTCAAATCCGCAACTCCTAAGTATTATTGAATTTCCAGTTCTATTCTTGGGTGCAATGCCAAAAGAGACTCCGGCTCTCTACAGTCTGATGAATTATGCAGACTTAAAGCTGGGAACATGGTATCCTATGGGTGGCATGAACAAGATTGTGGAAGGAATGGTCAAGCTGGCGGAAGAAGTTGGCGTAAAATTCAAGTATAATCAACCCGTTGAACGGATTTCCATGAACGGTACTATGATCGTTGAAGCTGGCGGACACGAAATAAAGAGTGATTTTGTTGTTGGTGGAGCAGATTACCATCATATAGAAACGCACTTGCTAGATAAAGCGGACAGACAATACAGTGAAAGGTATTGGGAGGGACGCACTATGGCCCCATCGTGCCTCCTTTATTATGTTGGAGTAGATAAACGGGTGGAAGGTCTAAAGCATCACAACCTGTTTTTTGACACGCCCTTCGATGAGCATGCCATAGAGATATATAAAACCAGTAAATGGCCAAGAAACCCACTGTTTTATGTGTGTTGCCCCTCCAAAACGGATAACACAGTCGCTCCTATGGGTAAGGAAAACTTATTCATCTTGATCCCAATTGCACCAGGTTTGGAAGGCGATGATCAGAAAAAACGTGACGATTATTTCAAAATGGTGATTGATAGAATCGAACGTCATACAGGAAGCTCATTTTCCGAAGCCATTAGTTATCAAAAAAGTTACTCGGTATCTGAATTTAAGTCCGATTACAATTCATTTAAAGGTAATGCTTATGGTCTTGCCAATACATTGAAGCAGACGGCTTTTCTAAAGCCAAGACTTCAGCACAAAAAAATCAAAAATCTTTATTACACAGGTCAACTAACCACTCCTGGACCGGGCATGCCGCCTTCCTTGATCAGTGGACAAGTCGTAGCTGACCAAATTCTTAAATCAATAAAATCATAAGGCTTATGAAAGCATTATTTGATGAGACATCCTTTAAAACAAGCAAGCTAACAACGCGTGCCTACAGCACTTCATTTTCACTTGGGACTCGATTTCTTGGCGCTTCCATCCAAGACGCTATTTATGGGATCTACGGGTTTGTAAGATTTGCCGATGAGATAGTAGATACTTTTCATGACTACGATAAGCAGAGATTACTTGAAAAGTTCAAGAGAGACACCTATGAAGCAATTGAAGATGGCATTTCCTTAAATCCAATCTTGAACAGCTTTCAACACGTGGTGCGCGAGTTCAAAATCGATCATGAATTGATCGATACTTTTTTAGAAAGTATGGAAATGGACTTAAATAAATCAGAATATAACCAACAGGGCTATGAAAAGTACATTCTAGGTTCAGCAGAAGTCGTTGGTTTAATGTGCCTAAAAGTGTTTGTTCATGGCAATGAATCTGAGTACCAAAGGCTTCAATATGCAGCCATGAGACTAGGTGCTGCTTTCCAAAAAATCAACTTCTTACGCGACCTAAAGGCAGATTTTGAAGGCATGGGAAGGTCTTATTTTCCAAGCGCAGATATGGACAACTTCGATGATGAGCAGAAAAAGAAAATTGAGGAAGAAATTGCGATTGATTTTGCAGAAGGATATGCCGGAATTTTAGAATTACCGAAGTCTTCGCGATTCGGAGTTTATATGGCATATATCTATTTCTACCAGCTATTCAAAAAAATTCAAAGAACACATGCCGCGCGCATTTTGGAGGAAAGAATTCGCATTCCAGACCCACAGAAATACGGTATATTCTTAGAAAGTTACATCAAGCATAGTTTGAATTTACTATGATCCGTTCCTTTCTAATATTGAGTGTCATTTTCAATTGCTTCTCTCTCAAGGCATCGGATTTTGAAAAAAAGCCACTGTGCAGCTCATTTTTTGAAGCTTCAAAAGATGAGTCTAAGCGCACAGAATTTCACAATTTTCTGGACGAAATCAAGTCCAAGGAATCGGCTCAATTAGCCTATTTGGGGGCAGCCAAAACCTTGATGGCCGAAATTGTTTCAAACCCGTATTCGAAATACAGCTATTTCAAGGATGGTAAAGAGTTGATCGAGCGGGCAGTAAACTCGAACCCCACCAATCCTGAGATTCGCTATGTTCGGTTCATGATTCAACTCAACACCCCAGATTTTCTAGATTACAACGATGATCTAGTTACCGACTTCAAAATCATAAAACACAGCATTGAAAACGCAATAGTAAAGGTTGAATGGATGAATCATTTGTTGGCCTACTTGGATGCCAATCCTACAGATTTTCAAATTTCAAACACATAGAAATTGATGATCGAAGAAGTAATACTGGTAGATGAAAAGGATATGGAAATCGGTTCCATGGAAAAAATGAAAGCACACGAAGAGTCAAAACTTCATCGTGCATTTTCGGTCTTTCTATTCAATGAAAGATGTGAAATGTTGATTCATCAGCGTGCATTAGAGAAATATCATTCTGGGGGGTTATGGACCAACGCCTGCTGCAGTCATCCACGACCTGGTGAAAACACGAAATCCGCAGCAGAGAGGCGATTGTACGAAGAGCTTCGAATCCAATGTCAAATTAATGAAGTTTATTCATTTATCTACAAAGCCAAATTGGACAAGGGCTTAACCGAACATGAATTTGACCATGTGTTCTTTGGGAGATTTAATGATGAATTAAATCCTAACCCTAAAGAAGTCTTGGATTGGAAGTATATCTCCATACAAGATTTGAATCATGAAATTAATCACTCGCCAGAACAATATACTGAGTGGTTCAAGATTGCACTCCAAGGATTAGAAGCTCAGAAAATAGCATTGAAAGCGTAATGAAGGTAAGAGTATCACGCAAGGCACATTTCAACGCAGCCCATAGATTGAACAATCTCGATTGGTCAGTGGAGCAAAATCAGCGTGTATTTGGCAAATGCAATAATCCAAACGGACATGGTCATAACTATGAAGTCATTGCGCATGTGATAGGCGAGATCGACCAAGAGTCAGGTTATGTCATGGATATGAAAGATCTCAAGCAATTCATGCGCGAGGAAATAGAAGATCGATATGATCATAAGAATTTGAATTTAGATGTTCCAGAATTCATGGATTTGAACCCAACAGCGGAAAATATGGTAGTTGTGATCTGGAATAGACTGAGGAAAAGAATTGACAATAAACACCAGTTGGTGGTCACCTTATATGAAACGGAAAGAAATTATGTCGAATACAGCGGTAACTGACGAATTGCTAGAAGCTTTGGATTACGAACATTATTGGAATGGGCTTTCAACTCCTATGAGAGATGATGTAAACCCTCTTTCAAAAGAGGAAAAAATTGAAAAAATCCGATCGCATTTTAAAAGTATCATGGAGACGCTTGGAATGGATTTGAACGATGATAGTTTGCAAGAGACACCTCTGCGCGTTGCTAAGATGTATGTGAACGAAGTCTTCAAAGGCTTAGATGCAGATAACAAACCTGCTATTAAACTCTTCAAGAATGGCTATAAATACAAGGAGATGCTCGTGGAACGAGATATTACTGTTTATAGTTATTGCGAACACCACTTTGTGCCGATTATTGGAAAAGCACACGTAGCATATATTAGCAATGGAAATGTAATTGGATTAAGCAAGATTAATCGGTTAGTAGAGTATTATTCAAAGCGTCCTCAGGTACAAGAAAGACTAAATGAGCAAATTGCTCGAGCCTTGATAGAGGTTTTGAAAACTGAAGATGTTGCGGTAATCATTGATGCCGAGCACCTTTGTGTGAAATCACGTGGAATTCAAGACACAGCCAGTAGCACTGTTACGGCAAGCTATCACGGTAAATTCAAAAATGAGACAACTCGAAAAGAGTTCTTGACATATATCAATCTTAACGCCTAAGCCACAATGAAAGTTTTAGTCATTGGCGGTAGTAAGGGAATCGGGAAAGCCTGTGCCGAGCAGTTGCTGGAAAGCGGAAATGAGGTAATTGTAGCAGCCCGATCCAACAATTCCATCAGTCATTTGCCGCTTGAGTTTATTGATCTAGATGTTCTAGAGGATGTCTCATCTCTAGAAGATTTTGACGAACTCAACGGCTTAATCTATTGTCCAGGTAGTATCAACCTGAGGCCATTTCATCGATTAACCGGGGAAGACTTTAAAAACGACTTCGAACTAAACGTTTACGGAGCCATCAAATGCATTCAATCCTGTTTGCCAGCATTGAAGAAAGGTAAGGGTTCCGTGGTTCTTTTTAGTACAGTTGCCGTGCAGCAAGGAATGGCTTTTCATGCCTCGGTTGCGGCTTCAAAAGGAGCAATTGAAGGTCTCACTAGGTCATTGGCTTCCGAGTTAGCTCCGCACATCAGAGTGAATGCCATTGCACCCAGCCTAACCGACACACCTCTTGCTGGGGCCTTACTTTCAAACGACAAAAAGCGCGAGGCAAGTGAAGAAAGGCATCCACTGAAGCGAGTTGGTAATGCGAAAGAAATTGCCTCGATGGCTGTGCATTTGGTTTCTGAAAACGGAGGCTGGATCACGGGTCAGGTAATTGGAATTGATGGCGGAATGAGCAGGGTGCGCTAGCTATGGCAGTTTTTACTGAAATAGACTGGGCTGAGCGCAAGGATCGGTACTGGGCAAACTTCTTCAACACATTAAGCGGAGTAAGATCCTCCGTTCTTGTTGGAACAACTAACCTTCAAGGTCAGCACAACTTGGCTATTTTCAATTCTTTGGTGCATCTAGGTGCGAATCCCCCTTTGCTAGGGTTTATTCTGAGACCGACAACCGTTCCTCGAGATACCTATGAAAATATTCTGACCCAGAAGTATTACACACTCAATCACATTTCAGAATCTATGTTTGACGCTGCGCATCAAACGTCTGCCAAATATGAAAGTGATGTGAGCGAATTTATGGCCACCGGTCTTACTCCCCAATTTGACGCTCAAAACAATGCCCCATTTGTGAAGGAAAGTCCGATCAAAATGCTGATGGAATTTCAAGAAGAACATTTGGTGGTGAATGGTACTAGATTGATTGTCGGTCAAGTCAAAGAAGTCATATTAAACGATGCAATTATCGAAGTTGACGGATCTATAAAGGTCGCAGATGAGCATCTAGTCGCTACCAGCGGTTTGTATAATTATCATAGGTTCTCATTTTTAAAGAAAAAATCTTTCGCTCGCCCATGAACGAAATAGATTTTTTTTGGTTCAGACGCGATCTTCGCTTAGAAGATAATACAGGTTTATACCACGCGTTAAAAGAGGGAAAAAACGTACAACCCATCTTCATTTTCGATAGAAACATTCTTGATGATCTAGAAGATAAAGAAGACCGCAGGGTAAGCTTTATCTATGCTCAAATTGAGCGCCTCAAGCGAGAATTGCAATCTAAAGGTTCAGACTTGTGGGTATTTTACGGCTCTCCGATAGGTGTATTTCAGTCACTGCTGAAAGAGTACTCGATCACCGGCCTTTTTGCCAACAAGGACTATGAGCCATACGCTCGTGAAAGAGATAAAAAGGTTTATGATCTGTTTCAAAGTCACAACCTCAAGTTTCGCGCTTTCAAGGACCATGTAATTTTTGAGAAGGAAGAAGTAATAAAGGATGATGGCAAGCCATACACTGTTTTTACTCCTTATTCAAAGAAATGGAAAGCTAAACTGAACGATTTCTATTTGAAGCCCTACCCTACTGAATCGTATTTCAATCACTTGCGCCACACAGATGCATCACCGCTGCTTGGCCTCGAATCAATGGGTTTCAAAAAACACGCTGATGATTGGAACGACAAGTCTGTTGACAAGGCTATTATAGCTAAATACCATGAAAGGCGTGACATCCCTTCATTGAGAGGAACTTCTGGGTTGAGTGTTCATTTACGATTTGGCACTGTCAGCATTAGACAATTGGCTCAAGTCGGTATAAATCTTAATGAAAAATGGCTTAATGAATTAATTTGGAGAGACTTTTACCAATCCATTTTATGGCATTTTCCGCATGTGGCTAATAGCAGTTTTAAGCCTGCTTACGATTTCATCCCTTGGCTAAATGATGAATCACACTTTGAAGCGTGGTGTGAAGGCAAAACAGGTTATCCAATTGTAGATGCTGGAATGCGTGAATTAAACCAAACTGGATTTATGCATAATAGAGTGCGCATGATCGTTTCGAGCTTCTTGACTAAGCATTTGTTAATTGACTGGAGATGGGGAGAGGCATATTTCGCTCAAAAACTCATTGACTTTGACTTAGCTTCAAACAATGGTGGTTGGCAATGGGCCGCCAGTTCTGGTGTGGATGCGGCACCGTATTTCAGAGTTTTTAACCCATACCTGCAAACTGAGAGATTTGATCCTGAGCTAAAATATGTTCGAAAATGGGTGCATGAACTGAATTCTCCTTCCTACCCAAAACCAATAGTCGAGCACAAAATGGCTCGGGAGAGGGCAATTAATACCTACAAAAAAGCCCTATCGAAATAGGGCCTCCTTGATCACATATACTTTACCTCATCCGGTAACTCGTAGAACGTTGGATGACGATATATTTTGTCGTTTGCAGGATCGAAAAGCGCATCCTTTGCATCAGGATCCGAAGCAAGAATGTTATTTGACTCTACTACCCAAATACTTATTCCTTCACTTCGTCTGGTATAGACATCACGTGCCATCTCCAAAGCCATTTCTGCGTCCGCAGCATGCAGACTTCCAGAGTGTCGGTGGCTCAACCCTGCCTTGCTTCGCACAAACACCTCCCATAGAGGCCAATTCTTTTTATTAGACATAGTGGTAGATTTAAATGTTAGGCCGCGGCCATTTCAGATTTTCTTGATTTCTTTTTGTCGGCATACACCAAAGCTGCCTCACGCACCCAAGCACCATCATCGTATGCACCTTTTCGGTCACGAAGTCTTTGCCTATTGCATTTCCCATTGCCCTTGACAACATTCCAGAATTCGTCCCAGTCAATCGGACCCATTTCCCAATGTCCAGATTCTTCGTTGAATTTCAAATCGGGATCAGGCACTTCACATCCCAATAAATGACATTGTGGTACAGTCATGTCGAGAAACCGTTGACGCAATTCATCATTACTAAACCGCTTGATTTTCCATTTCATGCTTTGAGCCGAATGTTCAGATTCGGCATCATTTGGTCCAAACATCATTAACGCGGGCCACCACCATCGATTAATCGCATCCTGAGCCATTCTCTTCTGTTCTGGCGTGCCGTTTGCCATTTTCAGCATAATGCTATATCCCTGTCTTTGATGAAAACTTTCTTCTTTACAAACGCGAATCATAGCACGGCTGTATGGTCCAAAAGAACACCGACAAAGAGGCACTTGATTCATAATAGCTGCACCATCTACCAACCAGCCAATGGCTCCTATGTCAGCCCAAGTGAGTGTAGGATAATTGAAAATGGATGAATATTTAGCCTTGCCTGAATGCAAATCATCAATTGTATCATCTCTTTCCACCCCTAAAGTTTCGCAAGCGCTGTATAGATACAAACCATGACCTGCTTCATCTTGCACTTTAGCTAAAAGAGCTACCTTTCGGGTTAAGCTGGGCGCTCGAGTAATCCAGTTCGCCTCAGGAAGCATTCCTACTACCTCACTGTGTGCGTGTTGTGAAATTTGACGAATCAATGTTTTCCGATATGACTCGGGCATCCAATCCTTCGGTTCAATTTTGATTTCATTGTCGACCTTCTCTTGGAAGATCTGCTCTAAGTTTTTTTCAGCCATAGCCTTTAGGTGTATTTGCGAATATAATTACCAATGTGCTTGTGGTGGTTAGTTCTGATTAAAATCAGTGACTAAACAACTTGGAAGTTCATTATGTTCGCTACATTGTTATATCCTTCTAATACTAAATTTGACAACCTAATTTTTTCGAATGCCTAAATTTCACCCGCTCCGCGTTTGTGACGTAAGACAAGAAACTGAAGATACTGTTTCGGTTGCTTTTGAAGTACCAACAGACCTGAATGACTCTTACAAATTCACACAAGGTCAATACCTTACATTTAAAAAAGAATTGAATGGGGAGGAGATTCGAAGGAGTTATTCAATCTGTACAAGTCCTCTCGATAATGATTTGAGAGTTGCAATCAAAAAAGTTGATGGCGGTCTTTTTTCAACTTACGCAAACCAAAATCTCAAGGTGGATGACATACTTGAGGTTATGACTCCGTTGGGAAGATTTTTCACCAAATTGGATTCAGCAAATAGCAAATCATATGTTGCTTTTGCCGCGGGTAGTGGTATAACTCCAATTATGGCGCACATTAAAACTGTTTTAGCCGTAGAGCCCAAAAGTGAGTTTACATTGATCTATGGAAACAAAACCACCAGCAGCATTATTTTCAGAGAAGAGTTAGAGGATCTTAAAAATGAATACATGAGCAGACTTCGGGTGTTTCATGTATTAAGCAGAGAAGCAAGCGAATTCCCTTTTTTACAAGGTCATATTGATGGTGAAAAGTGCGAGACCTTTTTTAAGCATTTTTTAGACATTGAAACTACAGATGAAGTGTTCATTTGCGGTCCTGCGCCCATGATTGAAGCTGTCAGCAATTCACTTCAACAAATGGGTTTAGACAGAAAACAAATTCATCTTGAATTATTTGCATCACCGCAGCAACTAGCCGAACGAAAAGGAGCTGCCACCAAAAAACAGGACGGGCCATCTATTCAAGCTCATATCAAGATTATTTTGGATGGGCTTAGTATGGAGTTTGACATGAAATCTTCACAGACAAACATTCTTGATGCAGCCCTGGCAAACGGAGCAGACCTTCCATATGCGTGTAAGGGTGGAGTTTGCGCAACTTGTAGAGCGAAAATTGATGAAGGCGAAGTGGAAATGGACGTGAATTACAGCCTTGAACCAGATGAACTCGAACGAGGTTTTGTTCTGACTTGCCAAAGTCACCCTAAGACAAAAAATGTAGTCGTCAATTTTGACGAGGCCTAATTCAACAACCCTATTTTCACTTGTTTCGCAAATAGAAATTTAATTCATGAAGCATTCTAAAATCCTTGTAATTGGAGCCTGTGGTCAAGTTGGGACCGAATTGGTAGACAACCTAGCTGATCGCTTTGGTCCTGAACGCGTGATTGCCTCTGACATTCGTGATCAAGCCGATTTTTCGGTGGATTATATCAAATTAGATGTCTTAGATAGAGCAGCAGTTAAACAAGTCGTAATTGACAACAATATTTCTGAAGTATATCATCTGGCAGCATTGCTATCTGCCACTGCCGAAAAGAACCCCGAATTTGGTTGGAAACTCAATATGGATGGTCTGTTCAGCATTCTCGACTTAGCAAAGGAAGGATTGCTCAAAAAAATATTTTGGCCAAGTTCCATTGCGGTATTTGGACCTACAACTCCACGTTTCGACACCCCACAATACACGATTATTGAGCCAACTACGGTTTATGGCATTTCAAAATTTGCAGGCGAACGTTGGTGTCAATATTACCATGACAGATATGGTGTGGATGTGAGAAGCATAAGGTATCCAGGCCTAATCGGTTGGAAATCACTTCCAGGAGGTGGGACAACCGATTATGCAGTTGAAATCTTTCATGAAGCATTAAAAAACAACTCATATAATTGTTTTCTGAGTGCCGACACCGCCTTGCCTATGATGTACATGAGCGATGCAATCAAAGCTACAATTGACATAATGCAAGCGCCAAGTGACACAATTAAAATCAGATCAAGTTATAACATCAGCGCAATGAGTTTTAATCCTGCAGAAATTGCTCACGAGATTAAAAAACACATTTCTGATTTTGAAATTCAATACGAACCTGACTTCAGACAGGCAATAGCTAATAATTGGCCTGCCTCTATCAATGACCAGGAAGCAAGGGATCATTGGAACTGGAAACATGAGTTTGACCTTCGTAGAATGGTTGTTGATATGATAGAAAACCTAAAAGGATGAATCAACGTATGATCATTTGAATTATTCCTTAACTAGTTTCGTAAGGTCGTTCAATGAAATAAATCTATCTTGCGCTCCCTTCGAAAGGCATTTATAAATGAAATTCACAGTTCTATTATTATTATTATTCGTCTCTTCCTTTGCGTTAGCCCAAAACGCAACAAATCCTGATGGTCGAAAGACGGGCCCCTGGGTTATTAAAGGTGCTGACTCTCCTAAACCTGGATATGCGCCAAGCGCTAAGGTGGAGGAAGGTAGCTATGAAAATGGTAGAAAGGTTGGGATTTGGAAGACCTATTACCCAAGCGGCCAAATCAAATCCGAAATCACACATGTTAGTGGTCGCCCAAAGGGTCCTTATAAGACATACTATGAAAATGGTCAGATTGAAGAACAAGGAAATTGGGCGTTAAATAAACAGACCGGAAATTTCAAACGATACTATGAAAATGGTCAAGTGTCTCAGAATTTCACATTTAATGAATCTGGAAAACGAGACGGAAAACAGGTCTATTACCATGAAAATGGTCAAGTAACGATAGAGGGAAGTTGGGCAGGTGGAAAGGAAGATGGTGAAATCAAAGAATATTTTGCGGACGGAAGCGTAAAATCTATCCGAGTATTTAATGGTGGTCAAATGGATGCTTCTAAGTCAACTTTCAAAGAACCAGCCACTCCACAGGCAGCCGTAAAATCTGAGCCCGAACCAGTTAAAGATGCTTCGAATAAAGTAAAGACTACGGTTAAAGTCACAAGTTCTGTTGCCAAACCAAATACTGAATTGTTCGATGGAAATGGCGAACACACCCTGTACAACAAGGACCGACAGATTTTTCAAAAAGGTCTTTTTAAAGATGGACGACTTTATAACGGAAAAGTCTATCGATACGATGATAACGGAATCCTCACCAATATTGAAATGTATCAAAAGGGTAAATACATTGGTGATGGTGTCATTGATAAAAACATGCAATAGGCTGAATCTGCCCTCGACTGCAACCTCACGATACTATCTTTGCGCTTCTTACTAGAAGTATCATGGATTCATTGCATTTATACAATACACTTTCGAGTCAAAAAGAAAAGTTCGAACCAATAAACCCTCCGTTCGTTGGCCTATACGTGTGCGGACCTACTGTCTACAGCCATGTTCATCTAGGAAACTGTAGAACCTTCATCTCCTTTGACCTCGTAAATCGATACCTCCGACATTTAGACTACAAGGTGCGTTATGTTCGAAATATTACAGATGCTGGCCACCTCGAAAATGATTCTGATGAGGGGGAGGATAAAATCAGCAAAAAGGCTCGATTAGAATCTTTGGAGCCAATGCAAATTGTGCAGACCTATTCGCTAGACTTTCATGAAAAGATGGCTATCTTCAACACCTTACCACCTGATATAGAGCCAACTGCTACCGGCCACATTGTTGAGCAGATAGAAATAATCAAAAACATTATTGAAAAAGGACTTGCTTACGAAGTGAACGGTTCTGTCTATTTTGATGTGATTAAGTATTCAGAAAGTAACAATTACGGTGAGCTCAGTGGCAGAAAAATAGATGAACTCCTTAGTGGCACAAGAGACTTAGATGCACAAGAAGAAAAGAGAAACCCTCTAGATTTTGCGTTATGGAAAAAAGCTTCTCCTGCACACATAATGAGATGGAACTCTCCTTGGGGTATAGGTTTTCCTGGTTGGCACCTTGAGTGTTCAGTCATGAGCACAAAATACTTGGGTGAGACTTTTGACATACATGGCGGAGGAATGGATCTTAAATTTCCGCACCATGAGTGTGAAATCGCCCAAAACAAAGCTGCAAATGGACAACACGCGGTCAAGTACTGGCTACATGGCAACATGCTCACGTTTGAAGGAAAGAAAATGTCGAAGTCACTCGGAAATTCAATACTACCCGAAGAGCTTTTTACCGGAGATCATCCGCTTTTAAATAAAGATTTCCACCCAATGGTGGTACGATTCTTTATGTTGCAGGCACACTATAGAAGTACTTTAGATTTTTCGAATGCCGCGCTAGAAGCTTCTGAAAAAGGTTTTTATCGATTGATGGCTGCAATAAAGCAAATCGACACTTTACCTATTTCAGAAGAAAATGAAGTTGATGTTGAATCCTATTCAAAGTCTTTTTATCAGGCTATGAATGATGATTTTAATAGCCCCATTCTGATAGGTCATCTATTTGACTTAGTGAAAACCATTAATTCGGCAGCTGACGGAAGAATCAAGGTGACACAGGATGCTGTCAATCAAATCAAGGTGCTTGTGAACCATTTTGTTTTTGATGTTCTCGGCTTAAAACCTGCTGATGAAGACGGTAATCAAGATCTGGTGAATGGACTTATGGATTTGATTATTGAGATGCGGACACGGGCAAGGCAAAGCAAGGATTGGTCGACATCAGATGCCATTAGAGATCAGTTAAACTCGTTGAAAATAGTCGTAAAAGACGGCAAAGAAGGTGTTACATGGGAAGCTCAATAAGTAAGTACCTTGTCCTATTTATCCTTATCACTCTATCTTTAAGTGGATGCGAGGATGATCAGAAAATTGGCCCAACAAACGAACAAGTTGCACCCAAACCCCAACTGGTTCTTAAATCAATTCCTGATTTCTCTGCTGACTCTGCATACAGCTATATCAAAAAACAAGTTGATTTTGGTCCCAGGGTTCCAAACACTGATAACCATGTTGCTTGCGCAAAATGGTTAGAGGGTAAACTTGACTCGTATGGCTTAAAAACGAATGTCCAAGAAGCTTCCGTTGTTGCATACAACGGACAAAATTTGGAAATATTCAACATTATGGGGCAATACCTGCCCGAAAATGAAAAGAGGATTCTTCTATGTGCTCATTGGGACACCAGACCCTATGCCGACCGAGATTCAAAAGACCTGAGAAAACCAATTGATGGCGCAAATGATGGTGCGAGTGGCGTTGGGGTTTTGTTAGAAATTGCTCGTGTATTAGGTTCAACAGAGCTACCACCAAATGTGGGGGTAGATATAGTATTCTTCGATGCTGAAGATTATGGAAAACCGGAAGGTTCGATGGTAGGCAATTCAAGTAATTCATGGTGCTTAGGCTCTCAATATTGGTCTAAGAATTTACCCATCCCCGGTTATAAAGCCGAGTATGGAATCTTATTGGATATGGTAGGTGCTGGAAATGCCGTTTTTCCAAAGGAGGGAATATCTATGTACTACGCGCCACAGGTGGTCAATCATGTGTGGAATATCGCAGCAGCAATGGGGCATACAAATTACTTTAAACCTTTTAAGGGAAACGAGATCACAGACGATCATCGCTACCTCAATGAAATTGCTCGGATTCCGACTATTGACATTATCCATTACGAAATGGGAAGGAACGACTTTGGTGTATTTCATCATACCCATGATGACAACATGGATGTTATCGCGAAACCAACCTTGAAAGTAGTGGGTGAGGTAGTCTTGCAGGTTATCTATAGCGAGTAACTACTTCGCCAAACCGCGAATCCAGTCTTTAACTTTCTCCTGTAGTTGAAATGGAATAAAGTGATTTCCTCCGTACATGGTAACCATGTTTGGGATCACATGTGCTAGTTTTTCTTCAGCAAACGCGAAATTCTCAAATGGCACAATACCATCGCTGTCACCATGTACATATGTCACTTTGGCCTGGATGTTTTTCCATTGATCTAGGAGTTTTTCAAGTTCAGCTGCGTGATTTGTTTTCTCAACTGCAGCAGTCTCCATGTCCTTTGGCGTTATCCATTTAGTTGGAACCGAACAACCTAGTTTACCTGCCCATTCAAACTTTTCATGTTTAGGATCAATTGCAGGTGCTAGAAATAACAATCCATGTATGTCGTCTGGTCGATCCATGGCAATCTTGGCGATAATCGGACCTCCATAGGAGTGACCAACAAGTATAATCGGCTGGCTATCCAACAATAGTTCATTAATAATCGGATAGAGTGATTCTGCCTGTTTTTGAATACTTGGTTCAGCATTACCCCTACCAGAGCCTCCATATCCAAGGCGATCAATAGTGATTAATTGAATGAATCTGCAAAAGATGGGTCCTTCAGATAGTCATAATAATTGTCTGAGCCACCGGGTGCACCATGAACAAAAATGACTGTAGGCTTTGCTGTGCTCGCAGTCGTCACTTCCAAATATCTTATCGAAAGATCACCATTATCCGTGTATTTCAAATTCGGCATAGTACTACTATCCTCAAATTCGGCCAAAGCATCGGCATCAATGTCTTTCTTCTGACAAGCTGAAATACCGGTAACCAAGACCCATGCAATGGGTAAAGCAAACCTTCTAGTTTTCCATTTTAGCTTTTTCGCAAATATGTTTCTATATATATTCATGTCATTCAAATCTAATCTCTCCTCCTAAATGTAAACCTGAATAATTGCAAACGGTTCATTACTTAAGCCAATCAACCAAGAATATCTTTCTTCGACTAAATCCTATCCCCTATTTTTCGGCCATTAACTTGACCTTATGGCAGAAGACAAAAGACTTTTTTTAATTGACGCTTATGCGATCATTTTCCGAGCGTATTACTCTTTCATTTCTAACCCAAGAATAAATAGTAAGGGCTTAAATACTTCAGCCATGTTCGGATTTACGAACACGCTATGGAGTCTATTGCAAAAAGAAAACCCAACACATATTGCCGTTGTTTTTGATCCGCCAGGTGATAATTTCAGAAAGGAGCAATTCCAAGCCTACAAGGCAAATCGGGATGAAACACCAGAGGATATTAAAAAGTCTGTTCCTTATATACGCGAAATCATCAAGGCCATGCGCATACCAACACTTGAAGTGGCTGGCTTCGAAGCGGATGACACCATTGGCACCCTCGCTAAAAAAGGAAAAAAGGCGGGCTACACCGTCTATATGATGACTCCTGACAAGGACTTTGGTCAGCTGATTGAAGATGGAATTTACATGTATAAACCCGGAAGAAAAGGTGGTGATCACGAGGTGATTGGAGTGAAAGAAGTATGCGAACGATATGGCATTGAACGCCCAACACAGGTGATTGACATCTTGGGAATGATGGGAGATGCTGTGGATAATATACCAGGAATACCAGGTGTTGGCGAAAAAACGGCCATCAAGTTTATCCAGCAGTTCGGGTCAATGGAGGGTTTGTATGAAAACTTGGATCAATTGAAAGGCAAGATGAAAGAAAAGGTCGAAGCAAATAAAGAGCAGGCCTTCATGTCAAAACAATTGGCCACCATCGAATTGAACGTTCCTATAGAATTTGACGAGTCCGACCTAATTAGAGAAGAGCCTGATAAGGATAGATTGATAGCCATCTTTGAAGACCTTGAATTCCGGACCCTTACCAAAAACATTTTAGGTGAAGAAATTGCGGTAACAAAGACTCCTTCCGAATCACAACTAGACTTGTTTGGAGGAGGCGAGGATAATGTGGAGGTTGAGCTAGTTTCATCTAATATCAAAACCATTGAAAACACACCACATGAATACAAAATGGTGCAAGGGGAATCAGAATTGGCCGATTTGGTTCAACTCTTAATCAATCAACCCTCGGTTTGTTTTGACACAGAAACCACTGGAATTGACCCCCACCAAGCAGAAATTGTAGGAATCTCCTTTTGTTATCAAAAAGGTGAGGCATATTATGTTCCTACTCCTAAGGACGAAATTAAAACTCAGCAAATTCTAAATGCATTCAAACTATTTTTTGAAAATGAAAGCATTGAGAAAGTTGGTCAAAATCTAAAATATGACATCGAGGTTCTAAGGCAGTATAACATCAAAGTTGAAGGTCCACTTTACGACACCATGATTGCGCATTTCCTGCTTCATCCAGAAACCAAAAACAATATGGATGACATGGCTCAATTTTACCTTGGTTATAAACCGGTTTCTATCGAGTCTTTAATTGGACCAAAAGGTAAAAACCAAGGTAATATGCGAGATGTGACCTTGGACAAAGTCACTGAATACGCGGCTGAAGATGCTGACATTACCTGGCAACTCAAACTTTCAATTGACAAAAAATTGACCGAAGAGCATACGGTTCGACTTTTGAAGGAAATGGAGTATCCACTTGTTCGGGTGCTGGCAGATATGGAATGTCAGGGAATCAACTTGGACGTAGCTGCGCTCAACAAAATGTCAGAAGAACTTGATAAAGATGCCATCAGGTTGAAAGACAAAGTATTTGCATTAGCCAACACTGATTTTAATTTGGATTCACCAAAGCAATTAGGCGAAGTTTTATTCGATCATTTAAAAATTGATAGTAATGCTAAAAAGACACAGACTGGTCAATATCAAACGAATGAAGCTACGCTTGAAAAGCTTGCTGCTAAGCATGAAATCATACCGTTGATTCTAGATTATCGATCTGTGCGAAAATTGAAAAGCACTTATGTTGATAGCCTTCCTGATATGGTCAATCCCAAAACGGGACGGGTGCACACTAACTATATGCAAACCGTAGCGGCCACAGGTCGTTTATCCTCCAATCATCCCAACCTTCAAAACATTCCGATTCGGACTGAGCGCGGTCGTGAAATACGAAAAGCTTTCATACCAAGAGACAGCAAGCACCTCATTCTAGCGGCAGATTATTCTCAAGTTGAGTTAAGAATCATTGCCGCCATCAGTAAGGATGAAGGAATGATTAAAGCCTTTAAGGACGGGTTAGATATTCATACAGCCACTGCTGCTAAAGTGTTCAATGTAGAGTTATCTGATGTGTCGCGAGAAATGCGTAGTAAAGCTAAGGCTGTAAACTTTGGGATCGCCTATGGTCAAGGAGCTTTTGGTTTGGCGCAAAACCTTAATATTTCCAGAACAGAGGCGAAAGAAATTATAGATAACTATTTCGAGCAATTTCCTGGAATCTTGAGCTATAAGGACTCAAGCATAGAACTTGCACGCAAGAATGGATATGCAGAGACAATTATGGGTCGCAGACGCTATTTACCCGATATCAATTCAAAAAACCATGTTGTGCGAAGCAGTGCGGAGCGAAATGCGATTAATGCCCCCATTCAGGGATCAGCAGCTGACATTATCAAAGTAGCGATGATCAACTTATCAAAGGTTTTTCATGAGCAAAAATTCAAGAGTCAAATGCTATTGCAAGTTCACGATGAGCTTGTTTTTGATGCACATGTTGATGAAATTGATGAAATCACTCCTATAATCCGAAAAGAAATGGAAGGTGCCGTGCAATTAAGTGTTCCATTGTTGGTCGATATTAATACTGGAAACAATTGGTTAGAAGCTCACTAATCATTCATTTGATTCACGCTATCTTTGCAGAATATAAATCAACATGAGGTACATTAACATTACCGGATCAATAATGATCTGTCTGGTTATTGGAAGCTGTGGATCAGAACAGTCTGAATCAACTACAAAAAGCCAGACTGATTACTCTACCCCTGTCACTGACACAAGTGAAGTGTATAAACGTGCCAAGGAAGTCTTTTACTCTTTACCATCTCCTTTAGAATTATCAGCCATTCTAAAGAAAGCAGATGGTCAATTTCGAAAAGATCTTTTACATGATCCAAAAAAGGCGAACATTTACCAATCAACACAAAACCGGGCAATGGCACTGGGTGTTTATGGTGCTGACTTAGGATACTCTACCGTCTACGGAGAGCAGGGAGATGCAGTGAAATTTTTAGCCGCAAGCAAACGAATCGGAGAGACAATTGGAATTCAAGAAGCTTTTTCTGCCGAAACTATTGAGCGCGCAAATGCCAACCTTGACAATAGAGATTCAATGATGGCTATTATGTCCGAGATGTATTGGCTGACAAACAGCCAATTGAAGGAGGAAAATCGAGATCAAATTGCGCTTATGGTAATTGCTGGTGGTTGGGCCGAAGGCTTGTTCATAGGTTGTAATGTACATGATGACTCAGATTCAAAAACAAATGTCATGAATCGCATGGCTGAGCAGAAATATGCATCTAGCCAGCTTCAGGAAATGTTTAATCAACTTGATGATGACTATATGATCAATGAAGTTGGAGAGATGTTCGCGCCCGTTTTCAATTTCTTTTCAAACCTCGAAATAGAAGAAGGAGAAAAATCTATTACAAAAAACAACGAAGATGGTTCACATATCATTGGTGGAGCAAACAATATTGAGATGACGCCTCAAAAGTTTCAAGAACTAAAGAGCATCGCCACTGAACTCAGAACAAAAATTGTCCAACCATGATGCAAAAAATCACACTTATTGGGCTGACTGCGCTTCTAGTATTGTTGGGTTCAATTCAGAATATAAACGCACAGTGCAAGTCTTTTACGAAGAAAAGGTGTTTAAGTGAGCTTGGTGACTATAGCAGTAATGGACAGTACAATGGGGCGGTAATGTTTCAAGGCGAGGAGGCTACATTGATGCAAACCTTCTATTCAAACCAGAAGTATAAGTTGATGATCTGCTCACAATCGTCCATCAACGAATCTCTTTTTTTCGAGGTAAAGGACTATCGCAACAATTTGCTTTATACAAGCGAAGGCACCGGTTCGAACATTTTCGAATTTGATGTTGAATCGACTCAACAACTCAAAATCCGTATTGTAGTTCCAGGTGACGAAAGCGGTTCTCAAATCAAAAAGAATGGGTGTGTATCAGTAATCGTAGGCTTTCAGGAGTAACGAAACCCACTAAACGAGTAAACAAGAATGACGTATTCAATGACTGGTTATGGCAAGCAAAGCGCCAATTATAATGGCCGATTGCTTACCGTAGAGGTCCGCACATTAAACAGTAAGCAAGCTGATTTAAACCTTCGAATTCCTTCTATTTTTAGAGAAAAAGAGTTTGAATTGCGCGATTTAATCGCAACAACCTTGAACAGAGGAAAGATTGACGTTTTTATTCAACGTGACTTAGCTCCTGGCGAATCTGGTACTCAATTAAACGAAAGTTTGATTTCGAGTTATTACGAGCTATTAAAGAAGGTAGAAAAACAGTTCAAAGAACCAAGTTCCAACAATGCTGCAGATTACTTGAATCTAATTATGAAAATGCCTGAGGTGCTGAGTCCAGCTGGGGTCGAGTTAGAGGATGATGAATACCAGGTATTGAAGACCGCGGTTGAAAACTGTTTACAGAGTTGTCAAGACTTCAGGAGTCAAGAAGGTATGAAGTTGGTCAAGGTGTTGGGTGATTCCGTTCGATCAATACTTCAAAATCTCAAGGAGATTGAAACAATGGAGGATGATCGCATCCAAAGAATTCGTGAACGCATTTCCACAAATTTGGCAGAGGAATTGAAAAGTCAATCTAAGTTGGATAATGACCGATTTGAGCAAGAACTGATCTTTTACATAGAAAAACTTGACATCACAGAGGAAAAAGTGAGATTAAACGCCCATTGCGATTTTTTTCTAAAAACACTATCCGAAGATGGTCCGAAAGGAAAAAAACTAAGTTTTATTAGCCAAGAAATGGGCAGAGAAATCAACACACTTGGCAGTAAGGCACAGCATTCCGACATACAACGGTTGGTCGTTGGTATGAAGGATGAATTAGAAAAAATTAAAGAACAAGTATTAAATATTCTATAACCTCATTGGTTTGAACCCACAAGGCAAAGCCATCATATTTTCAGCACCCTCTGGGGCAGGCAAAACGACTATAGTTAAAGCTCTTCTAGAATCTGGATTTCCGCTTCGATTCTCAGTTTCTGCTACCAGTAGGTCACCAAGAGGTGATGAGAACCACGGTAAGGATTACTATTTTTTAGGTATTAACGGATTCAAGGATTCCGTTGACAAGGATGGGTTTCTTGAATGGGAAGAAGTTTATCCGGATCAATTTTATGGTACACTCAAAGCCGAAATCGAACGAATTTGGAAGGAAGGCTTCGCTGTTATTTTTGACGTTGATGTTTATGGCGGATTGGCACTAAAAGAAAAGTTTGGAGACAAAGCATTGTCCATATTTGTGATGCCACCCTCTGTTGAAGCACTTGAAAAGCGACTCAGATATAGGCAAACGGAATCTGAGGAAAAAATTCAAATGCGCCTCGCGAAAGCCAATGAAGAACTTTCAATGGGATCTGAATTTGATGTGGAATTAATCAATGCAGACCTAGATGTTGCGATCACCGAAGCAAAGAAACTTGTCACACGATTTTTAGAATAATGTCTAAATCAGTTGGTCTCTTCTTTGGAACGTTTAATCCTATTCATGTTGGACACATGATACTGGCGAATCACATGTTGCAATACAGTGATTTGGATGAAGTTTGGTTTGTGGTCTCACCACATAATCCACTCAAGGACAAAGTCTCCATTTTGGCCGACAATCATCGTTTGGCTTTGGTGCAAACTGCTGTTGAAGATAATTTCAAGCTGATGGCCTGTAACATTGAGTTTGACTTACCAAGACCATCCTATACCATCCACACATTGGTTCATTTACAAGAAAAGTATCCGAACACTAATTTCCAATTAATCATGGGTGAGGATAATTTAAACGGCCTTCACAAATGGAAAAACTACGAACAGATCATTGAGCAATTTCAAATTCTCGTTTACCCTCGAGTTGAGTCGGATAAGGAATTAATGATGCGATCTGAATCTACAAGTGGGTTTGCAACTCATAAGAATGTGAAAATCATTGATGCTCCATTGATGAAAATATCTGCAAGTTTCATTAGAAGGGCCATCAAGAACAAAAAAGATGTGCGATATCTTTTAACAGAACCTGTGTGGAAATATGTGGATGAAATGAACTTTTATAAATAATTGATATGAGCGATAGAACAGAATTAAGTGAATTAGGAGAATTTGGTCTCATAGATCATTTGACCAAAGATTTGAAATTGACTCAATCAACCACTATCAAAGGTGTTGGTGATGATGCTGCGGTAATAGATCGAGGTGACCATTATGAGCTTATTACTACTGATATGCTTGTTGAGGGTGTGCATTTTGACATGAGTTATACTCCATTAAAGCACCTTGGATATAAGGCCGTTTCTGTCAACTTAAGTGACATATGTGCGATGAATGGCACACCAACCCAAATTACTGTATCCATCGCTGTTTCCAGCAGGTTTCCAGTCGAAGCCATGGATGAACTATACAGCGGGATTACGCAAGCATGTGAACGATATCAAGTCGATTTAGTCGGTGGAGACACCACGTCCAGTTTGACTGGATTAATCATTAGTGTAACAGCTATTGGTCGGGTCGAAAAGTCAGAAGTCGCGTATAGAAGTGGTGCCAATGAACATGACTTGATCTGCGTAAGTGGGGATTTAGGCGGAGCCTATATTGGTCTTCAAATATTGGAGCGTGAAAAGGAAGTTTGGAAAGAGAACCCAGAAGTACAACCTGACTTAGAGGGATTTGACTATGTCCTAGAGCGAATTTTGAAGCCCGAGCCACGCACGGACGTGATTCAAGAGTTACGTAAGCACAGTATTCGACCTACAAGTATGATTGATATTTCTGACGGTTTGGGATCCGAAATTCTTCATCTCTGCAAGCATAGTGAATGCGGAGCAAGGATTTATGATGAGAAAATCCCCATTGATGCTGCAACCGCCACACAGTGTCAAGACTTCAATCTTGAACCTAGCGTTTGCGCATTGAATGGTGGCGAAGACTATGAATTGCTTTTCACCATAAGTCAAGAAGATTTTGAGAAAATATCTAAAGTAAAACAGGTATCCGTTATAGGCCATATAACGGATAAAGCATCTGGTGCTGCCATTGTGTATCCTCAAGGGGAGGAAATTCAGATCAAAGCACAAGGTTGGAAGTCTTTCTGACCCAAATTAGGGTTTAAAAAAAACCACGGAGTTGCCTCCGTGTTTTTTTATAGTTTAGATTTTATAGCATAGACCCCACTGCCATAAGTAGGTCAACCAACAACGCCAGAGCGATGGATCGTGTAACCCATTTCATGGGAGCCAGGGCAAGCATAAATGTTACCGATATCATTGAAAACCCAACGATTATTGATAGCTTCCAGATAGCGTCAAAAGCAAAAAAGCCAGCGGTCGCTCCACCTACAATTCCAACCAGCAAAAAGCCAATAGACATAATTCCATATCTATTAAATTCTGCTGTTTCATCAAATCTTTGGATAAATGATGGATTCGTTGCTTTCAAGTTTACATCGATTGTTTGTTGGTGGTCTGATTGTATCGCTTCCATTTCTTCTTGTGTTTTGTGTAAGGACAAAAGTCATGCACTGAATATGCTTTGGAAATGACCGTTTGCAACCAAATAACTGAGATTAATCAATTTCAAACATCACTTTCTTCCGGTTTTCGAATTCCTCAGATTACATATACCACTATCATTGTCCTAGAAGCATCGATAGATTTGCAAATCGAAGTCAATATGCGAGACCAGATGAAATGGACGACCAATAGAATTGAAATCAATAATTGGAAACTATGGTTTTCGATCGCATTTGTAATCAAAGTTGCAATGGCTTTGGTTTTAGCAATGCTTAAGTCTCAAGGTGATTTTCAATTCTATTTTTCGGGTGGTGACACAATCAATTACATCGAACCACTCGAGAATTTGGTAAAAACTGGAACACTATTTACCAATATCAGCAGTGACATCTTCCAGCTTAGAATGCCTGGTTTCATGCCGCTCTACCTTCCTTTAAGATTCCTGTTTGACCCGGAAACTTCCCTCACAATCATTGTTGTGATTCAATTACTCCTTAGCTCGATAAGCTGCTATCTATTGGCAGTTATATCCACCCGATTGATTCCAAATCAGAAACATCTAGCGTTTATTCTCACTTTCACCTTGTTTACATTCAGCACCTACGCCAGTTATTTTGACATATACATTTTATCAGAAAGTCTAAGCACTAGTCTATGCATATTAATAATATATCTCTTTACTGAAAATCTATATAGGTCTAAACCAATACTGATCGTAGGCCTCTGTTTGTCTTGGTTGGTATTTCTTAAACCCTATTTCGTGCCAATGATTGGCTTCTTGGCCATTTACATATTCCAGCAATCAAAGGAGTTGCAGCTAAAAAACAGGTTAACTCGAGTTAGTTTGTTGGTCGCACCCTATGTAGTTGTATCCATTCTTTGGGCATCTTGGAATTATCAAAATCATGGTGAATTCATTTGGCTTCAGAAACAGCGCGGTCATTGGACAGCGATCGACTCCCCAACCAATCCTAAGCCCCAATTACAAGAATTTGTTAGAATATTTGGAGGACAATACATTGCTTGGGACCCAAAAGGCCATGTGTATCCATTTTTTCAGGAGCCCTCCAAACCACTTCCAAATGACCTATTTCCTGATGTGGCTTTTAGTTCAAACTTTAATCGGGACTCACTTGAAACTGCTCGATATTGGTTCTATAGGTATGTAACTTTAGAAGACAGCGCAACATCCAATAAGGCGGGCGAAAAGGCAACGGCAATGCTATACAAAGCCAGGCAAGGCTATTTAAAGGAGCACATTATTGACCATTATATTGGTGCAAGACTGCGTTGTTTTTTTGATTTCTTTTTCCAAGGGGCCTCATATAACATTCCCTTTCCACCCTTTGAAAAGCAGAACCTTTTGCAAAAACTAATCAAGGTCTTTTACACAGTGTTGTTTTGGATAGTAATGACATTAGGTGCCTTTGAGTTGCTGCGCTTGCTCATGTTCAGACGGACTCCCGTTGTTTGGCTTTTGGCCGCTATTCCGGGTTTCCTTTTATTACTCTTTCCTATTGTTCTGTTGAAACAAGAGCAACGATATGCTGTGGCTATTTATGTTTTTCTAATCCCATTCGCAGTATCCTTCATTATAAATCTATACGGCAGACTGACTAGCCTTCAAAAGCAGTAATTATAAGCACTTCTTCAGAAGAATAATAGTCGACTCTGGGTCTTCCAAATAACTCATGTGACCACTACCTTTTATTAAATGAAGTTGCACATCTTCCGAAATACTCTCTAGGTATTTGGACTCTTCAAGTGGTATTCGTGGATCCATATCAGAAGCGATTATATGCACCGGGTATGGAGAAAACTTCAACAGTACTTCTCGGTTTGGTCTATCTTTCATACCCGTCAAAGCCGCAATTACGCCTTGTTTTGACGTTTTCAGCGCCTCATTTTTTAACTCCTTGATTTGCTTTGCTAATCGTTTTCTGTTTTTTGATCGGAATAACATTGGTATCGATTGCCTAATGAACGATTGGTGGTTTTTCTTGATCAGTTCAATAGCACGCTGTCTATCCTTCTTTTTCCATTCAGAATCTGCCCTAGCTGTACTTTGATATAATACTAGCGTCCTAACCTTATCTGGATATTGCTCAGCAAAGGCAAGTGCTACATAGCCGCCCATGGAGTGCCCAACCAACGAAACTTTACGAATACGAAGACTTTTCATGAGGGTATGACAAGCCTCCGCCATTTCTTCCATAGTATGAACATATCCTATTGACTCAGATTTACCATGTCCAGGCAAATCAATGACGATCACTCTATGTTGCTTTGCCAATTCAGGTGCGATATCCTTCCACATCCAAGTGCTTTCTAAAAAGCCATGAATGAGTAAAACGGTTGAGCCAGAACCGTGTTCTTCGTAATGGATCTCAACCCCTTTGAACAGGATTCTAGGCATTCATCAAGTTTTCAATTTCTTCTGCTTCGATTGGAATGGATCCCATTAAGTTATCATACCCATCCTTCGTGATCAAATAATCATCCTCCAATCGAATACCGAGATTTTCTTCTAAAATGTATATCCCTGGCTCAACCGTAAACACTGCCCCTTCTGGTATTGGGGCATTCCATGGGCCATAATCATGTGTATCCAATCCAATGTAATGTGAAGTTCCATGCATAAAGTACTTCTTATAGGCAGGCCAATTTGGATCCTGATTGCGAATATCATCCATTGTAATCAGCCCCAACTCCACCAGCTCTTTTTCCATAAGATGTCCAACCTCAACGTGATATTCTTTAAGTGTCTTACCCGGTCGAAGGATATCTATAGCCCCATTCTTTACTCGAAGAACGGCATTGTAAACGTCTTTTTGTCGTTTAGTAAACCTTCCACTCACAGGCACGCAACGAGTCAAGTCTGCGGCATAGTTGGCATACTCAGCCCCAAAATCCATCAGAATCACATCCCCTGCTTTACACTCTTGGTTGTTCTCTATATAGTGCAGAACGCATGCATTTCTTCCGGATCCTATAATTGGTGTGTAGGCAAATCCTTGAGATCTGTTTCGAATGAATTCATGCCACAATTCTGCTTCGATTTCATATTCCATCACCCCAGGTTTTATGAAATCAAGGATTCTCCTCACCCCTTTTTCTGTTATTGAACAGGCGTGTCTCATTAATTCCACTTCAATTGGATGTTTAACGGCTCTTAATTCATGAAGAATTGGATTGCTTCTCAAATATTGATGCACAGGGTATTTTGACCTGCACCATTCAACCCATCTATCCTCTCTTGTTTGGGCTTCTGTGTTTGCTCGCCAATGCTCATTTGTATTTACGTAAATGCTTTGTGCTTCACTCATCAATTGATTGAAAATCGTTTCGAATTGGTTCAACCAGTAGACAGTCTTTACGCCAGAAGTTTCAAAAGCAGCGTCCTTTGTCAGCTTCTCACCTTCCCAAATGGCAATATGCTCGTTAGTTTCCTTTAGAAATAGAATTTCACGATGATTCTCATCGTGGCAGTCGGGAAAAAGAATTAATATACTCTCTTCTTGGTCAACACCACTCAACCATAAAATATCAGTGTGTTGTTTGAATGATCGTGTGCTGTCCGCACTTGTAGTAATAATGTCGTTGCTGTTAAAAACAGCCATGGAAGCAGGTGCCATGTGCGCGATAAACTTTTCCCTATTCGATTCGAATAAGACCTTGTCAATTCTTTGATACTTCATGATTCAATTCTACTAAATACAATTGAAACAGTACTTCATGAAAAAGCGCATTCGATCATTGGTTTTACAATGTGCGAAGAACCTATGTTTGTTTTCACAAGATGAAGCTACTTTTCATATCCTTTTGGTCGCTGAATGATGGGCTTACTCAAGCAACGGTGCTTCCGGTAATTAAATACTTAAAGAAAAAAAAGCTTGTTGATGAGGTAATTCTAGCCACACCTGAATCGAGGTTGGAAGGATTAAAATCGAATGAAAATGCAGACTTCACTCATCTACCAATCAAAGGTATTTTAAGCCAAGACTTTACATCGGGTATTAACGTGCTTGTATCAATGACATTCGGGGTTTTGAAATATCTAAGGAGGAACAATAGATCCATTACCCTAATTTGGGCTAGAGGCAGTGTCGCAGGTGGATCAGCCTATCTAATATCTAGGATATTCAAATTGCCATTTGGAGTGGAATCCTTTGAACCTCATGCCGAATACATGATTGAAGGAGGTGCCTGGAAACGTGGCAGCCTAAAATCAAGGCTTCAGCTTTTTTTTGAAAGAAAAATAATCGCTAATGCCGAGGTAATTATAACTGTCTCTCAATCATTTACGAGAAAAATAATAGACTTTAGAAGTAACCGAAACACCTACTGCATTCCTTGCTCGGTGGCATTCGATGAATATAAAATTACCCAATCCAACGAACGTTTTCAGAAAGAAAAAATCACAGGAATCTATGTCGGGAAGTTTGGTGACATTTATTATTCAGACGAGTTTTTCGACCTGCTTGAATTATTGTTTAAATCGTACCCTGAATACCATCAAATCATACTTTCTCCGATGGTAGAATACGCGCAAAAGGAGCTTGCCAATCGACAAATACCGAAACATCGCTATCAAATTAGGTTTGTGAGTCAAGCGGAAGTAAAAGATTACTTGAAAGAAGCAGACATCGCCTTTTGCCCTGTGAGACAATCGCCTATCCGTAAATTCTGTTCACCAGTAAAAACGGCAGAATATTTAGCTGCAGGTCTTCCGATCATTATTAGCAAGGATATTAGCGATGATTCAGACTTTATCCAGCAACATCAGATTGGTCAGGTGATCGATTTTGAGAGTGAAATTAAAGTTCCTGATTTGGCCTCTATTATCAATAGACATACACCAATGGAAATTCAAGAAATCGGTCGGAAATACAGAGATGCCACAACTAATTTTACTGTATATGATCAGGTATTTGAAGCACTTAAAATTTGAATTGCGCCACTAATAGCCTTGATGGGCTTAACCTGCTTCAAAAAGCTTTTGAAAATTATACTTGCCGCCTTTTTTCGAAATCGGGATACTTGATTCTTTGTTACACCCTGCATAGCATCAACTTTAGAGATTAGTTTAACATAACTATCTCTTTGACCATCAATATTAGACATTGCTGAAGGCCCATGCTTTCTGTAAAACAAAACTGGCTCTTCTGTAAAATCATAGTACATCCCATTTAAGGCCATGATGTAAAAAAGCAATTCTTCCCCGTGAGTAAGTCCATTTTCGAATCTTAATTGGATGGGAGATTTCACTCTTATCATCCATGTGTTCCCCATAAAGACTGAACCATCAAGAGACAGCAACCTATCCATGGGTTCCCCTTTGAAATTTGGAGTATATGTGGCAATTACATTATCAACCGAATCTTGCACGGTCAGCACCTTACCATCAACAAATCCAATTCTTTCATCCTTCTCAAAGATTTTTACTCGAGATGAAATACTGCCCGTTGGCAGAACATCATCTCCGTCTAAAAAACAAATAAAGCTTCCTCTTGACCTCTCCAAGGCTATATTTCGTCCTGCAGAAACACCGATGTTTTTTTCGAGATTGATTACAGTGATGCGCGAATCAGATATTTGAGAAAGAAAAACCTCTGAATTATCGGTAGAACCATTATTTACAATTATCCACTCCCAATCTTTATAAGACTGAGCCAACACCGATTCCACACACTCAGAAATATGGGCTCCATCGTTCCATGTGGCCGTTATTATTGAAACTATTTCTGGTCTTGACTTGTGCATGAATTAAGTTCAGACAATATCACGATCTTTGATCGATGAATCCACTATTCAGGTTAATACTTTTATCGGTATTCATTTGCAGCTCATTCACGGGCATGAGCCAATGTGGACAAATATCTATTTCTTATGTCGATTCTGTCTGCTTAGGTGATGAAATAGTCATCGAATCTAGCGGTGTGGGCAGTTCACTTTCAGAAATTGACCTTGTTGATATTATTGCCGATTCAATTATAACACTTGACCCAATTGATGGCCTTCAAGGTACTTTATCAGACCCAAGATCCATTACGATTGTAAAAGAAGACAGCCTGTATTACGGGTTTGTTAAAAACCCAAATCTCACCAGTTTAGTGCGTCTTGAATTCGGAACAAGTCTGAACAACACACCTACTATTCATCCTATCACCAACCAATCATCAAGTTCTCTTGCCATTACCACACGTTCAGACATGAAATTTGTGAAAGCCAATGGAACATGGCATGCACTAACCACACTGACGAGCGCCAGAATTGGTATTATGCGATTCGAAAATGGATTATCATCAGACACTATTTCAACCAGTCTGTACTTTAATGCAACCCATTTATATCAACCTGCGGATCTGGACATAGAAATTGTTAATGACAGTATCTACGCCATTGTATTAAGCAGGGATGGTAAGGTTGCGGTGTTAAATTTTGGAGACACTCTTGATACACCGATAAGTATCTCGTCCACCGATGTCTTTGCATCAACGGATCTATCTAATGGTCGATGTATTGAAGTTATTCACCAATGTGGACAATTCACAGCCTTTGTAACGGGAATCACAAGGAACAAACTATGCAAGCTTGATTATGGAAATTCTCTCTTGAATACTCCAACATATACAGTTGAGGAAACTGGTGTGAATACCGTAAATAACATCACATCTTATCAATCTGAGGGTGGTTTTCAGATATGGACTCAACATAGCTTTCAGGGAATTAGACGCTTTGACTATGATTCTACCTTGAACACCATGATTTCCCAAAACACCTTTAATCCAAACAATAACCTAAGGGGAACAGCCTTTGACATTGTAAATGATTCAGGTGTGTTTAAAATTGTTAGTTACAACTCCGAAGATTCGGCTTTCAGGCAAATCATTTTTCACGAACCAAATTTGACGAGTGTTGGTTTTTCAAAAGCCGATACGACAAATGCAACTCCACTTGATTCAGGATCCATATGGATGAGTGTGAGACGTGTCGATGAACATGGTATGATTCGAACTAGAAACGTCAAATCTAGAATATCACCAACGCCAGTAGTTTCTTTTGGCGTTGATCTTACCTGTTTGGGAAACACCACACAGTTTAGTGATTCAAGTGCTTCACTTTTACCAATTCAATCATGGAGTTGGGATTTTGGAGACGGTTCAACATCCTCTGCTCAACATGCAAATCACGTATATCTGGATACTCGTTTTTATTCGGTTACACTCGAAGTAGAAAATCAAGGAGGTTGTTCCAATATTGACTCACAGCAAGTTTATATCAGTTCGTACCCTGTCGCCAACTTTGCCACAACAATTCCTTGTCAGGGGCAAAACTTAGAGTTGTCAGACATATCAACTGTAGCAGGATATAGTTATATCGATTCCGTTTTATGGGTAATTAACGCTTCGGACACGAGCTATGGGATAAATACAGAAGCACTGTTTTTGGACACAGGTATTCAATCGATATCTCAAATTGTATATACCAATTATGGCTGTCAGGATCAGCTCGATTCCTCCATTCATATCCAACCATCGCCAATTGCTGATATTACTATTTCATCAACCTGTTTTGGTGATTCGGTGATTTTCACAAATCAGACTTCATCGATTGAATCATACACGGATCTGTGGCAGTTTGGTGATGGAGACTCATCCTTACAATATGAGCCACAACACCAATATCTTGACACTGGTTTTTATACAATAACCTACGCGGCAACTTCAACAGGACAGTGCTCGGACACCTTAGAGTCAACAATTCGAATCTCTAACCAACCGTCTTATTCGCTGCACTTTCCAGAAGACAATATTTGTGCATTTGAAAAAAACCTATTCTCGGACAGCTCTATTTATATCGATGGATACACTGGAATCTGGGTCAATAATTTAGATACTCATTTCGGTAATAGCTTTCTATTAGAAAGTGTGATTGCAAGCAATAATAATCTGATCGACTATTCAAGCGTAACGGGAACTGACTGTAGGTTGGATACCACCTTCATTTATAATGTGATTGAGGGACCGCGACCAAGTTTTGATGTGAGTAGTTTATGCGTAGATCAATTCTCTCAGTTTATAAACACATCTCAAATTCCGTCAAATCAATCGATTTCCAACATAACATGGACATTTGACAACAGCCTTATCCCTGGGTTTGACACTGCGGTAGTCTTAACAAATGATAGCGGAACTTTTGCGTTAAATTTAGAAGTGGTGACTGACTCAAACTGCTTGGTAACCCTTGACACTTCTATAAGAGTCGTCCAAAAACCAATCGTTTCTCTTTCCATTTTGGAGCCAATTTGCAGCTACACAACAGCCGAAACTTCGCTTGATATTTCTACTGATAAGTATGATAGTTTACAGAATACAACCTGGTTAGTAAACTTCGCTCAGAAAATCGATACGTTCTCGGATCTTTCGTCACTATACCTATCTGATTTCGAAAACAATGTCAAGGTTCGGCTAGTTATTGAGACTAAATCCGGCTGTGTTGTAACGGATTCTCAAATCATAGATATTACTGAATCACCAAGACCGAGCATCGCACAATCTAATTCTTGTTATGGCGAATTGGTGACTCTAGCCTGTGGGTATGACGGCACAAACTATTTGGCAAGCTGGTATATAGATTCCAGCGTCACGATAAACGGGCTCGAAGTTCAATATATATTCAATGAACCTGGCGTTTACCCCGTTAGTATTGATTTAAAAGACATAAGCACAGGATGTGAAACTTCAACTCAAGATAGTGTGACGGTTTCGGGGTTCAATGAAACACAAATATTAGCAACTGGCCTATGCAAAGGATCGTTAGGAACCTTCAGTTATTCTACAGAAGTAATTGGCGACTCAATTTATCGTTCAGCTTGGAAAATTGGCAACGAAAATCGGCTTGGTGATTCAATTTCCGCATTAACCGGAAGTTCTGACCTTCTCATTGGAACCTTGAGGCTTGAATCTGAAAAGGGTTGCGAACAAGAAACTGAGTTCGAATTCCAGCTTGCTGATTCGGTAAAATTCAATCGCCAAATTGATGTGACTGATTTAACTGTTGATTTCGACATTCTCATTGATGACACTTTTAAATTGACCAATGCATTGTGGGTGTTTAACGGGTCTGACAGCACTCTCAGTCCAAGTGGAACGCATGTATTTGGCGTTGAGGGTGAAAGTCAGATTTTCACAATGGTCGAGTTTAATAACTCATGTAGGTACCTGATGAATGAATCCTACCTTATTGGAGAAAGCTCTCCGAATGTAAAACTGATAGACTTCGTTTTACGTGAAAAGGATGAGGCCATCGAATTAGAGGCATTAGTTCAAAACAAAGGATTAACTGCGATTTCAGAGCTCAACTTCCACGTTAGTTCGGTGGGTAATGCACCAACTTATGAAAGGAAAACCTATGAACTTCAACCTGGAGAAATTGATTGGATCAATCTTTCTACAACTTTTTCTTTAGGTTACTCAGACGCCTTTTGCTTGTCAATCAATTCTTTAGATGAAATACCATTTTCGAGCGACACTTTGTGCGACAATTTAATGGACGAATTATTCATTGGTGATTTTTTTCCAAACCCTGGAAACGGCAAGCCAACCGTAATTATTACAACTCAGGATAATCGCTCGTTTGCAATCAGCACCTTCGACTCTTCAGGCAAACTTCGTGATGCTTTTGAATTAATCACTACAAAAGGAACGAACCTATACAGACTAGATTTTAGTTCCATGAGTACTGGCATATACTTGATAAAGTTTGAAAGTGAGCAAGATGTAATTGTTCGAAAAATTGTAATCCAATAGCATGAAAAAAACCATCATCAAGCCAAGAAATTTCACGCCAATACATTGGAACGAGTTGGTAGAATATCGGGAGCTATTTTGGTCTTTGGCTTATCGTGATTTCAGAGTTCGATATGCTCAAACAACCATGGGATTGCTTTGGGCGCTAATCCAGCCAATTATCTCTATCCTAATCTTGCATGTAGTATTTGGAAAATTTGCTCAAGTGGAAACCGCAGGGCTGCCACACGTTTTATACATATCCTCTGGAATGATCTGTTGGACTTATTTCTCCTATGTATTAACCAACACCGGTAATTCCATTATTGCTTCTCAGGCAATGTTGAAGAAAATCTATTTTCCACGAATCATTGTCCCGATATCCAAGGGCATAGTTGGGCTCATAGATTTAGGAATTATGATCTTGATTTTATCTGGGCTAATGATATTCTTTGGTGTGACTCCAGATGCACGAAGCATTTATACTCCAGTCTTCATTTTAATCAATCTCATAAGCGCACTTGGAGTAGGAATTTGGATAAGCGCATTAACGGTTCGTTATCGCGATTTCCAATATGTAGTGCCATTCTTGGTTCAACTCGGATTGTATTTAACCCCTGTTGCCTTTCCATCTGAATATGCACTAGAGCATCTTCCTAATTGGGCCTCATTTGTTTACTTTTTAAATCCTGCTGTCGGCATCATTGATGGATTTCGATGGGCGCTTTTCGGTCTAGACACACTGACTTGGCAATCTATGATGAGTTTGGGCAGTGGTTTGGTAATCTTTATTACCGGATTTATTTTCTTTCAAAGAATAGAAAACAAGATTGCGGATATAGTTTAAGTAGACGGCTAGGACTTTACAATGTAGGCAGGAACATGATAATATGGCAAATTATTTACCTGTGCCTTGCCATTAAAAAACTCGTCCACGGCCTTAGTTTCTCCGGCTACGGTTCCATAATCATCTAACATTAAAACTCCGCCAGACTCTAAATTTTCCCACAGTAATTCTAAAATGAGTTTAGATGGCTCATAAACATCCACATCAATGTGTATTAATGACAATTTAAGCTCTGGATTATCATCGATATACGTTGGAAGCGTTTGCATGATATCACCCTCGATTAACTCAAAATTGGAAGCTTTTTTGTTGACTAAGTGCCCTTCCAGTTCAGATTTGGTCATTCCATCCCCACCTTCGTTTTCAAAGCGCTGTACAAATTTGAGATCGCTCTCCAATTGCAGATTTTTTGGAAACCTCCCGAAGGCATCAAAACCCACCAGTTTCCGGTTGGCACCTTTTTCAAGTAAATCTCTAAACGCGAGTAATCGCATAAATGAACTGCCTTTGTAAACGCCAAATTCCATGATATCACCTGGCACATTCAGAATCTGTTTGTAAATCTCAAGCTGGTTTAAGAATTTACCTATTCGTTCTTTCTCACAAGTGAGATAGAAACCAATTTCATATTCCCACTTTTTATCAAACTCTGCAATCATCTTAATTATGTTCTTTATTTCCTTTCGAGGTCTAAAAATTGTTTTTGGGCATCGAAGTTTTCAAAATCAAAGTTCGAAATGAACTCGATAAATTTAGACGCACTATCCCCATTACCGAATTCATTCGTTTTGCTTTCAATGCGCAGGGACTTTGCAAGCCCAATACCTTTGAGTACATCGACAGAAGCATAATCACAGTTGATGATATTTTTATCTGAGCTTCTATTTTGCTGTCTCGAACCAACATTAACTGTCGGCACACCATAAAATGGAGCTTCGCGAATTCCGGCACTCGAATTACCCACGATATACTTGGCATTTCGCAATAGAACCAAAAAGTATTCGAATCGAACTGATGGTAGAACCCGAAAATTTGAATGTCCTTTTAGGCTTTTATATTCCTTAATTATTGCCGCAGATCCTAGATCATTATTTGGATAAATAACTAGGTAATTATCTCCTGAATTTTTTAATGCGGTCACAAACTCTTGAACATATCCTTCAAATCGCTCAACTTCAGTTGTAACGGGGTGAAACAACACTACTGCGTAATCAGTAAACCCAATTTCATATCTATCAAGTGCTGATTTTATACTCGGGAGCTGATCCGATATCATTATGTCTAAATCTGGCGATCCAATTACACTAATCAATTTTGGGTTTTCTCCCATTTGAACCAATCTGCTGGCCGCATTTTGATTCGAAACAAAATGTAAATGGGATAATTTGCTAACGGCATGGCGTATCAACTCATCAATAGTTCCTGAAATCTCCCCTCCTTCAATATGTGCAACCGGTAAATTATTCAGACTACCTGTTATTGCACCAGCAAGTGCTTCAACACGGTCACCATGCACTACTATCAAATCTGGATTTAGCCCTTTAATATATTCTGAAAAACCAACAATAGTTTTAGAAAGAGTCAAATCCATAGTCGCCTCGGAAGTATGGTTCTCAAACTGGTGAATGTTTTTAAACCCAGACTTTTCAATTTCATGAACTGTAAATCCATACTCATGCATAAGGTGCATTCCCGTTACAAAAAGATAGGGTTCAAAATCAGCATGCTCGACTAAGCTTTGAATCAAGCTTTTAATTTTCCCGAAATCTGCCCGTGTCCCAGTAAGAAAAACGATTTTCCTAATCATTATAATGGATCTGTAATGTTTTTCCAGCTTAACAATTGATCTCGATCAATATCCGTTGCTGCTGTTTTTCCAATAATACTATCTAAATGTTCGGCTAAGATTTCTCCAGTACCAGGTCGTTTTACCCAGAGGTTTTCCATAGTGAACTTTTCTCCCCTTTTAATTGGCTTGATGGTGCAAACTGAGGCAAAAGCAAAATCAATGGTCACCTGTTCTTCTTTTGTGGGTTCCTTATGACCTCCGCGCATTTGCCACATTTCATTGCTTTGAGCAACGAGTTCCTTAGCGGCATTTTCATCCATTGAACAAATCACATCTGGACCTTTTCTAGACATATTGTCAATAAAATGCCTTTCCAGAATAGACGCACCAAGTGCCACGGCTCCCAAACAAGCCACATTGGAAGTAGTATGATCTGATAAACCAAAGACCTTATCTGGATTTGCTTGTGCTAGTTCTTGCATGGCGCCATGTCTCACTAAATTGGGTGGCGTTGGATACAAGTTGGTCGTATGCAGAAGTGCTACTGGTACATTTCTCTCATCAAATATTTCCACTGCCCTGGCAACGCTTTGCAAGGTATTCATGCCTGTGCTGAGAATCACTGATTCCGCAAATCCTGCAATATGCTTCAATAGCGGATAATTATTGCATTCCCCAGATCCGATTTTGATGGTTGTCACACCCATAACCTTAAGTCGATCGGCCGCAGCTCTCGAAAACGGGGTTGATATAAAGGTCATCCCTTTGGATTCTACATAGCTTTTTAACTCAAGTTCTTCTTCAAAATTCAATGA
This sequence comes from uncultured Flavobacteriales bacterium, assembly GCA_943788775.1. Classification (GTDB taxonomy): domain Bacteria; phylum Bacteroidota; class Bacteroidia; order Flavobacteriales_G; family Salibacteraceae; genus SHAN690. The sequence goes on from CALSRO010000002.1 coordinate 345,318, forward strand.
GCACCGATCCATGATTTCATATATCGACACATCGGCATTGCCTGGAATCACTTTTTTCGCAGCTGATGTCATTTCATCTTCCACAATATGTGTTTGATGTTTCAACACCTCAATTCCCGCGCGAGCAGCGGCATCTACAATCTCTTTCGCAACCGACAAATCACCCTCATGGTTGATCCCCAGTTCTGCAATTACAAGTGGGGGGAAGTCAGGCCCCACACTTCGCTCTCCAATCTTAATGTGTGGATTCATCCGAATAATTCTTAATGTAAAACTCTGCCTTTTTTAAATCTTGCTCTATGTCAATATCAATTTCTGAGAAAGGGTGATCCACAATCATTGGTTTTAGTTTAGGCCCAAATATTACACCTTGCTCAATTAGTTCAGATTTAGTCAAATACAACAAGCCGGTTTCATAATAAGCTTGTCGCATGTCTTGGCTCCTTTGACCAAAACTGTAATTCAATCCACGAAATCTTTCACCCTCAATATAACCCAGTTTTCTGTGGCTCAATTGAACTGTAAATACACTATCGCATTCACCAGATTCGAGGATTTTTATCGCATTTTCTAGAATCCCATCGGGTCTTAATGGATTTGTCGGCTGCAATGTCAACACCAAATCAAAGTCCCCCGCAACTTGCGATAGTGCATGTTTTACTGCTTGACTTGTAGGCGAATGATCTCCGCTTATATCATCTGGTCTTCGTATTGTTTCCACTCCAAATTCCTGCGCCATTTCTGCAATCGCATTATCGTCAGTGCTCACCACTGTTTTTGTTATCAAATCAGAATTCGCCATTGCAAAATCTATTGAATACTCTAACAAGGTTTTGTTTCCAAGCCTAGCCAAGTTTTTTTTGGGAAACCGTTTCGAACCGCCTCTTGCAGGAATGACCGCTAATATTTTCGGGTTACTCACGTATTTCGCTACTTAAGGTTGAGTCGATTAATAAAGAGAAGGCTTGCGCGCCAAAAGGGTTCAAATGCGTGTTGTCTGAATAATATTCTGAAGGCAAAACCCGATTTGAATAGTTGTAAAAATAGACTTGATTATTTGAGCTTAAAACTGTTTTAATATGAGCATCAAATTGATCCAATTCTGACTTGGTATACTGAGATAATTCTTTGCTTTGGATGGGTTGCATGAAGATGTATAGCCTAATTTTATTTTCGAGACAAAACTCAGCAATCTTATTGAAGTAACTTATTTGAACATTATTCCATTCCATTTTCCTCACCTTAGAATCTCCGGTATGTCTCTGGCCTAGTTTGATTTGAAAACCGTCCTTGTTTGTCCTGACCTTGGTCCCAAACTGTAATTTATTCAATTTCAATGGATTCAACTGGTTCCAAAGATGCAATGCAGTGTAATTCTTTTTTGGATAATCGGATAGATATTCTGCTGGAAAATAATTTTGATAGGCATAGTTCCTTGAATCACTGAAAACTCCAAATTGGAAATAATCAATTATCAATATCACCACCTTGGGTAATTTGTCTTTTCTGTCTAAATAATCTAGTTTATAGAAGCACTGGTTATATGAATCGTTGACGTGAGAAAAATTGTAAACCCGAGACTTAAAAACACTTGGATCCACCCCAAAACTTGCGTGTGAGTTACCCAGTACAATTGTGTCATATTCTTGTTCGACTACAGTACTAAAGGCCAAGTCAATTTGCTCTTGGGTTGTGGCGCCATATAGGTATGTTAAGGTTGGAGGAACAATCACCAAACCGACAAACAAGTATATGCAGCTAAACACCAATGCTGACCAGATGATATTAACTAAAAATCTGCGCATTAGAATTGAAAATAAATAAATGACTGTTGACCAGCTGAGAAAAAGACGATCATGATTATCAAAATCGAATATGAAAACCACTTAGCCAATCTCGGCAACAGGTTAAATGATTTATTCAATGGGAAATGATCGGATCTTCCAACCCACTCCAAGCATAGCATTATGCCGATGTATAGAAAAACATTATAGGGTCTTACAGATGGGATGGAAAACAAACTGGATGAAAACACTTCGCTCAAAATAATCCAGGCTTGTTCGGCATTATTCGCTCTAAAAAAAACCCATCCAATGCATACCAATAAAAATGTAATTCCAATCATGGGTAGGTCTAGAATCCTCACCTCATCAGACAACTTTATTCTTCCTGTTCTTTGAATCAAATGGTAGGGAATGCATGGAAAGCTCCCCATAAAACAAAAGTCCAATTAGCACCATGCCATAATCCGCTCACTAAAAAAACAATCAAAATGTTGAGATAAATACGCGTTTTTCCCTGTCTGTTCCCACCTAATGGTATATAGAGATAGTCTCGAAACCAATTGGTTAAAGAGATATGCCAGCGCTTCCAAAAATCAGTGATTGACTTTGCGAAATAGGGAAACCGAAAGTTTAACGATAATTCAAATCCGAGCAGCTTCGCAAGTCCTCTCGCAATGTCGGTATATCCACTAAAATCGCCATAAATCTGAAACGCGAATAGTATTGTTACCAATGCCATTGTGCTGCCAGATTGATATTCAGCAGAATCATAGAAACGATTAACAATTTTGGCGCAATTATCCGCAACTACCATTTTCTTAAATAGTCCCCAAATCACCAGCTCAACCCCTTCGACTGCCTGCGAGTAAATGAACACCTTCTTTTTTGAAAACTGAGGGAGAAAAACTTTAGATCTCTCAATGGGACCCGCAACCAACTGCGGAAAAAATGAAACATAACCAGCAAATTCAATGAGATTTCTGGTGGCATGTCGCGATCCTCGATACACATCGATAGTATAACTCAGAGTTTGAAATGTGTAGAAACTTATCCCGACAGGCAAGAGGACATCAAAAATGGGTAGTTGACTAGATGCATTGGTCAAACCGATTAAATCATTGGCAATTTCAGTGATGAACCCCAAGTATTTAAAGCCCGCCAGTAATCCCAAATTAATCGTCAAACTAGTATAGAGTAAAGCCTTTTTTCTTTTAACGTCCTCTGAATGTTGTATTCCGAGTGCAACGTAGTAATCCACTAGAGTGCTAAATAGGATCAGGATTAGAAATCGAGCATCCCACCAGCCATAAAAAAAGTAACTCGCAAGTACCAAGAACGATGCTTTAACCTTTGATCGGTCAGATGGTATTGCCCAATAGAGTGCAAACACTACCGGAAAAAAACCGCAAAAACAATGGAATTGAATAGCACTATATCTGGCTCGTTTAATCTATACGACTGTATAGGTTTTTGGCTTTACAATAGAAACCTCAAAACTATACTTTCGCCACTGCATTATTATCGAATATCACGAATTCAAATCACTTGGAAGGCGAGTCAATATCTGTAACTGGAATTAGTAAGAAGTTCGACCTGGGTGCCATTAACTCTGAAACTCTCAGAGAGCACCTTACTGAATTTGTGCGAAGGCTTTCCTCAAAGGCAAAACCAACAGATTCAAAAGAAGAGTTCTGGGCTCTCAAAGACATTTCATTTAGTGTTAAACCAGGTGAGGTAGTCGGGATTATTGGTAAAAATGGTGCTGGGAAAAGTACTCTGCTCAAAATTCTATCTCGAATCACCCCACCCACTAAGGGTCAAATTGAAGTGAATGGACGGCTGGCCTCCCTACTTGAAGTGGGAACAGGATTTCATCCCGAATTAACTGGACGCGAAAATGTGTTTTTGAATGGCTCCATCTTGGGAATGAAGAAAACGGAAATCGAAAAACAATTCAACGCAATTGTGGAATTTGCCGGAGTAGAAAAATTCATTGATACTCCCGTAAAGCGGTATTCCTCGGGCATGTATGTCCGATTGGCATTTGCAGTGGCGGCTCATTTGCAACCCGAAATTTTAGTCGTAGATGAAGTGTTGGCAGTTGGCGATGCAGAATTTCAAAAAAAGTGCCTAGGAAAAATGAACGAAGTAGCTGGAGAAGGTCGAACAGTCATATTCGTAAGCCATAACATGGGTGCAGTTTCTGAATTGTGTACCCGAGTTATTGTACTAGAAGAAGGGAATGTTGTGTTTGATGGCAGTGTTGACGATGGTATTAACCGCTATTTATCAGGCAGTACCAGTCAAAGCAGGTTTGAGCTAAGAGAAGAGAGAGGGCCGAGACTCGAAAATGTTGTTTTAGCGGCTGAATTGGTGAACGAAAGTTTAATCCCTCAAAGCGAGTTTTCCATTGACGATTCGATTTCTATCAAATTCAGATACCGTTATCTTCACCCTGACCCTGAGAACAGGATCACCGTTGTTTTGCACAGAAACGGAAAACCAATTTTCACCAGTTTTTCGTCAGATCAAGGTTTGAGTTTGACTCCAGGTGAGTCAAATGAACTCATTTTCAAACTGCCCAAACGGTTTTTGAAGGCAGGTAACTATCAAGCGGAGTTATATTTTTCTCCTCCTGTTTACAAGGTACCTCACTCACTCGACTTCAATGTTGTAGATGCTGTTGAAAATACAACTCATAAAGGTTACAGAGAAGATAGGCAGGGTTTTATCATAACACCCGGAATCTGGAATCATACTAATCAAGAATTATAAAGCGTGGCTCATATATTCAAACAACCAAGTGGATCGACCAAAGGAATCATTTGCTTTACACACAAAGAGATAAAATACCTTTTCTCTGGCCATCGATACTTTGCAGAACCTCAAAGAAGGCTTAAGCGGCTTATCAATATAGCCCCTAAACATTCCGATTTGGTGATTGATGAGCACCATGAAGCATTCGAAAAAATCAAAAAGAAATACTTTGTTGGCATCCATTTCGGTTGGCATCAAGAGAATTACCCAACCATTCCGGGTATAGATTTTTACATGGCTGGTCCCAGCACAATAACATTTGAAGAACCTGAGAAAGTAAACTTTATCCCACTGGATGGGAGTAGCTTCATACCCTCTTGCTTTTATCTCGATAACCCGAAAGATTATCATAAGGAATGGGACATCATTATGGTTTCGCGTGATGTAAGGTGGAAAAACCTTGACAAGTTCATGCTTTCTATCCGAAAACTCTACGATCAAGGGCATAATTTAAAGGTGTTGTTAGTTGTGCCATCTAATAATGATGTTGCAAGAGACAACAATCCTAAAATCACTTATGTAAATCTGCTTTCGGATTACGAAAAGATGTTTTCATACGAAGAAAGGGGCCTTTTCAGCATTCTAAAAACACATAATAAAATGCCGTTTTTAGGACTAGCTCAACCAGAAATCGCGAAGTTTTATCATTTATCGAAAGTCTTCACTCTCTACTCAGAAACAGAAGGTGGATCAAGAGTAATATCTGAGGCATTGCTGGCGGGTTTGCCAGTAGTAGTGAAATCCAACCTAACAGGGGGTGGTCGTGACTTCCTCAATTCTGAAAACGCACGATTCTTTGATGATTTCGAATCGGCCCATACAGTACTACTTGATGCAGTGAATAATTGGCAAGCCATCAATACTGATACAGAGGCAGTCTACTCTGAAACGCATGAAGACGCATCACTGGAACGTTTGAAGGATTATTTTTCAGATCTATTTGATAAGAATAATCAGGTTTTCGATGGAGGTTTGTTAAACACAGATTGGTTGAGTTTTCGAATTAATGCACATTGGCACCAAGGTTTGCCATGGGCGTCTAAAGATTTCATAAGCCCTGACATTGTAACTCCAGAACAATTTAGCCTACTCCTACAAGAACTTGAATTATGATTCCTGACAATCGACTATTACTTCATTCATCTTTTAAGAAACTGATCAATGACGACCGAGTAAACATCGTAGATGTTGGGGCTCGCGAAGAGCTGTTTGCTCCTTATAACAAGCTACCACAGGACTTAATCAAAGTATTTGGGTTTGAGCCAGATGCAAAAGAGGCCGAACGACTAAAGAATCTATATAAGCTAGAAGAACGAGAGTATTTTCCATTCGGACTTTGGAATAAAACAACGGACATTAAGCTAAGCTATTCGGAAGTTCCCGGCAATTCGAGCATTCATCCTCCTAACATGGAAAGATTGAAAGAACTTTTTCCACCAATCAATTGGAAAACGAGGACTCCGAAAGAAATCCTAACGCTTGGCGTCAAGTCGATTGATGATATTAATGCTGAAACACCTTTCGATTGTGATTTATTAAAGGTCGATACCCAAGGATCTGAATACGAAATTTTAGTTGGAGCAGAGAAATTCCTAAAATCCAATGTCAGCTTTGTGCTCCTAGAAACATGGACATTTGAAGTTCACAAAGGCCAGGCGCTTAGTGGAAAAATCATGGAGTGGATGAACGAAAGGGGATTCACACTAATTCGATTGAACAATGGTGCCGAATGGGAGCGAAAAACAGACAAACCAATACCGATTAAGGGAATGCAAACATTGGTTGGACTCGATTTACTATTTGTGCGCAATGAATTTAAATTCGATAACCCATCTTTTCAGAAGTCCAAAATCGTGAAGGCCGCAGCATTGGCTGAGCTATACGGCTTTCCTGATTTAGGCATCCAAATTCTCGAAACATGGTCTGATTCCAGTGATGAAAATGCGGCCAAGGCCAAATCGATTATATACAACAACTGGCAAAAAAGTCATGACCCAATTCTTCTAAGAGTTCTAAGAAAAACCGCATGGAATTTAGGCTTCATACTGAAAAAAAGGAATAGTAATCCGTATGCACCCCTTCACTAAAATATTGAAGACATATCATGGGAATGAAGTCGCGAATTGGAGACACCGACTGAATAATCAGAAAAAAATCGAACTTCAACCTGGAGATATTCAGCATCTTGAAAACTTAGAAAAAAGAGGTTGGACCGTCATTCCTTCTCAATTCAACGCAAGTGATTTAGAAGAAATCAGAACTGAATTAGATCGTGCTTTTGAGCGAACTGAATTGCCAATATGGTCAGATGATGAAGGCGCTGACCATCGCCTTTTCGGATTCGATTCAATATCTGAAAAGGCTAAACAATTTCACCAATTTGCTGACTCAATTCGAATCTTGTCTTCTTATACGAGAATTCCAATTTCCTTCATGACCACGATGGGTGGCAGAATAAAATCAATAGAAAAAAACAAAGGATCTGGCGGTGGTTGGCATCGAGATACCGCTGAGTTCAGACAGGTCAAATCAATTATGTATGCTTCCCCTATCGATTTGAACAATGGGCCATTTCAATATGTGGATGGCAGTCATATTCGAAAGAACATACCTACTTATGCGAAGTACTTGAAAAAAGATTGGAACGAGAGGAGATTTACAAACGAAGAGGTCGAAAACCTTTGCAATCAATTCAATCTGAAAGTATCAACTTTAGTTTCAAGTCCCGGGGAAATAATTCTGGTGGACACATCTGGGCTTCATCGTGGCAAACCACTTGAAACTGGAACTAGGTATGCCTTAACGAATTACATCTGGAATCACAGATTAATTCCTCCGCATATCAGGCAAATGATCTATACGCCTTGATTTCACCAAGTCAATCATCGCATGAAGCAGGAGCGTATATAAGTTGCTTGCAAATTTCAATTAAAGAATATTGCACTGGCTTTGAAAATGACAACACTGAAGTTTGGTTGTACAATGGATTCAATCTTCGCCCAGCGGTTGAGAAGAAATTATATTTCAAGCTGATCGACCAACGTGAACTTCGAAAAACATTTGCATCAACTGGTCAAATCGACATTCAGAATTACCTACGTGACAAAACGACCAACAACAGCGCTGTAAGACACAATTTGCGCAAGCTTCGCTCGGCATTTGATCGTTCACAAATTGTTAATCGCCTGGGAAAGACCATCGCTTTAGTATCTTCACAAAAGCACAAAAGCTATTGCCTTGAAGCCGTCTTGGTTGACGAATTGGAAGTGTTGCTTTTTGATGATTTGATTCTCGCTTATGAGAAAAAATCAATTCCAAACAAAGCTGCATCCAGCAATGTGCTGTTCAAGTACCATTATGACCTTCTGGTATACTTCGAAATCCTCCAAGCATTTATTAACGACTGCCATTCTTCAACAGTTGTTTTCATTGAAGGAAACACTCCTCAAGACTATATAGGCTCGATAATCTCAAAGTCTTTGAATAAAAGAAGCGTTTGCCTACAATTTGGATGGGCTTTCAATGTTCATCTTGGATTTCAAAACTTAGTGTTCGATTCTTTCCTTTCATGGGGGAGGCCTTTCTCACAGCTCTTGAGTATTCATTCATCCGACACTGAGTTTATCGATGTTGGGCACCCGACCCTTCGAATTTCTGATAAAGACAGAAATGACAATTGCATCTCCTTTATTTGTCAAGCTCCTTTCAGGTGGATCGGGTTAGACACCTTCAATTCATTTATAGATTCTATTGAATTAACCGCAAAGCAAGGTTGGCAAATCCTTGTGCGTGCCCACCCATCTTGGCCTCTAGATGCTAAAGTGATTGACCAGTTACAGGCCTTTGACAACGTCAAAATCGTTGACAATTCCACTTTGAGATTACAGGATCAACTAGCGGAATCAAGCCTTGCCGTTACGGTTTTTAGTTCGGTAGGATTTGAATCAATGATAACGGGTACCATTCCAGTTTTCACCCTTTTTGATATGACTATCGATCTGCAGCCAAAATTCAATATCGGAATGAATCAGATGATATTTCATTCTATGGATGCCTTTCTGAAACAACTCTCAGAATTAAGATCACGACCAGATCTAGTTTCTAATCTTCGTAATGAAATGATTGATTTAAGTCAACAAATGTTTTCTGCCACTGGTGACGAAGCCAAAAAACTTATAGCGAGCCATTTGAATGACTGACCAACATACATTGAATATCATTTTTCTGCTAGATAATCCTTTCATATCCGACTTAAGGGTAGAAAAAGAAGCACTCGGGCTTTCTAAAATTGGGCATCGAGTAACTATTATTTGCACGCATAAAGAGTCTTTGCCTTGGGATGAAGAAAGGCAAGACCTGACGATCAAAAGATTAATCCCCGACTGCTATAATCGACCTTACAGTAAGGATTACAAATTAAGAATAAAGGATTTCGCAACCCGAATATCTAAAATGGAATTCGATGTTATTCATTGTCACGACAGTGCAATGCTTCGAATCGGATTTGAAATAAAAAAGCTTAAACCTACATCCGTTCTGATATATGATACGCACGAATATCTGCGGGGTTGGAAATACTATCAAGATATACCAGGAGTGATTTCGAAGTTCAAAGGTTATTTAGTGTGGCGATATTTCTTGAAATTTGAGCGGGAGGCTTGTAAATCTGTCGTTGATAGAATTATCACAACTACCATAGCCATTTCCAAACAGCTCGCAACAGATTATAAGCTTTCAAAAATGCCGGTTGTTCTCAGGAATCTAACGAGCCTCAAGCCAAATGCTCACAATAATCCGACCTCACTCCGAGCAAAACTGAACATTCCAATGGACCACCTGATTATGGTTCAGTCTGGAAACATTTACCAGAGGATGGACGAAATTGAAAGAATGTTTGAAGTGACTAGCCACTTTGAAAACCTTCATTATGTAATCATCAACAATCGTCCAATTGCCAATAAGCTGAAAGAGCTAATCTCCAATAATCCCAAAAAATATAGTCGCATTCATCTGGTAGATTATGATAGTTCAAACCTTTTAGAGTTTCTTCAATCAGCGGACTTTGGGGTATTGTATATGAGGTCAAAGGAATGGGAATCTCACTACTTAACATCCCCAAATAGAATTTACGAATACACGCAGGCAGATCTGCCATTTATTTCTGTACCACAGACATCATCAGAAGAACTTGCTTCAGAATTTGGACACGTGGTTTTCTTCGAGCAATTGAATTATTCCTCATTAAAATCGGCTATTAGCCAAATGATCGACCAATTGGATACGTATAAAACCAACGCTAGAGGTGCCGTTCTCAATTGGGATGATGAATTTAATTCCGTTTCAGACCTATATAAATCAGTAGCAGAAAAGAAGAATTCTATTTAGTTTTAATCAAACTGCTTTTATCTCTTTGCCTTGAACATTTGGATCATACATTTGTCTTCCTTAAAGAGAACAGATCTATGGCATCAAATAAAGGAATTCTAAATACATCTATACTTAGAAAGTTTGCAATGGCCCTGTCAGGCCTCTTTCTTGTGGTATTCCTCTTACAGCACTTAACGATCAATATGACTTCGGTCATTAGTGCAGATATGTTTAATTCACTCTCGCATTTCATGGGCACTAATCCAATAGTGCAATTCGCACTGCAACCGGTTTTGGCTTTCGGAGTGTTTTTTCACCTCATCATGGGGATGGTGTTGGAAATGAAAAATAGAAGCGCTCGTCCAGTGAAATATGCATACTCTAAACCTGAAGAAAATTCAAGTTGGATGAGTCGCAACATGATCATCACTGGAATAATGGTGATGCTTTTCTTGGGTCTTCATTTCTACGACTTTTGGCTTCCTGAATTGAAACTCAAATTCATTGATGGTGTATGGAATATTGAGGATCGTTACTTTGCCGAACTGCAGCATAAGTTCCATGATCCAATACGCGTAGCACTATATGTGCTGTCCTTCGTGTTTTTGTCCTTGCACTTGATGCACGGTTTTCAATCGGCTTTTCAATCGGTTGGTTTCAGGAATAACAAATACACCCCATTTATTAAGAAGCTATCGAATATTTACGCGATCGTAGTTCCTTTTGGATTTGTTTTCATCGCAATCTTTCACTTTTTAGCTCAATAACTTAAAATTAATCACGCATGTCAACGCTTGATTCTAAGATACCAGAAGGTCCTATCAAGGACAAATGGACCAATCATAAGAACAATATTAATGTCGTTAATCCAGCGAATAAACGATTGATCGATGTGATCGTTGTTGGTTCGGGGTTAGCAGGTGGTGCAGCTTCGGCCTCTTTGGCGGAACTTGGTTATAATGTGAAGTGCTTTTGCTTTCAAGATTCACCAAGAAGAGCTCACTCGATTGCTGCCCAAGGTGGAATTAACGCTGCAAAAAACTATCAGAATGATGGTGATAGCACCTACCGACTTTTCTATGACACGGTAAAAGGTGGGGATTATAGAGCTCGCGAAGCCAACGTTTATCGATTAGCTGAAGTTTCAGCTAACATTATTGATCAATGTGTTGCTCAAGGAGTTCCTTTTGCAAGAGAATATGGCGGCTTGTTAGACAACCGATCTTTTGGAGGCGTACTCGTTTCTCGAACGTTCTACGCAAAAGGACAGACGGGTCAGCAATTGCTTCTGGGTGCATATTCAGCAATGTCTCGTCAGATCAACAAGGGTAAGATTAAAATGTACAATCGACATGAGATGCTTGACCTAGTTATTGTTGATGGCAAAGCGAGAGGAATCATTGCTCGAAACTTGGTCACTGGAGAACTTGAAAGACACTCGGCACACGCTGTAGTTTTAGCATCTGGCGGATATGGCAACGTATTCTACCTCTCTACCAACGCGATGGGATCTAATGTTACTGCAGCATGGAGAGCACACCGAAAAGGCGCTTTTTTCGCAAATCCTTGTTATACGCAAATTCACCCAACGTGCATTCCACGCTCAGGAGATTATCAGTCAAAACTTACTTTAATGTCTGAGTCATTGAGAAATGATGGTAGAATTTGGGTTCCAAAAAACAAAGAGGATGTTGAAGCTATTCGATCCGGCAAGAAGAAGCCAACAGACCTTAGTGAGGAAGAAAGAGATTATTACTTGGAAAGAAGATATCCGGCATTTGGTAATCTAGTACCGAGGGATGTTGCTTCACGAGCCGCCAAAGAACGATGCGATGCTGGATACGGTGTAAACAAAACTGGCGAAGCGGTTTACCTAGACTTCGGCTCAGCCATCATGCGCTATGGTCGAGAAAAAGCCAATGTCTTACACATAAAAAATCCGTCTGACGCACAAATCAAAGAGTTAGGTGAGGGAGTCATTGAAGCTAAGTATGGTAACTTGTTCCAGATGTACGAGAAAATCACGGATGACAATCCATACAAAACACCAATGATGATTTACCCTGCAGTTCACTATACTATGGGTGGCTTATGGGTTGATTATAACTTAATGACCACAGTTCCTGGTTGCTTCGCGGCAGGTGAAGCAAACTTCAGTGATCACGGTGCGAATAGACTTGGTGCTTCTGCATTAATGCAAGGTCTTGCCGATGGTTATTTTGTGTTGCCCTACACCATTGGTGATTTTCTAGCCAATGACATTAGAACTGGAGCAATACCTAATGACAGCGCAGAGTTTTTGGAAGCGGAAAAAGAAACAAAAGCTCGACTCGAATCTCTTGTGAATAATAAGGGAACGAAGTCAGTGGATCACTTTCACAAGCGACTAGGTAAGGTAATGTGGGACAAAGTTGGAATGGCCAGAAATGAACAAGGTCTTAAAGAAGCGATTGCGGAAATCCAACAGATACGCGAAGAGTTCTATAAGGATGTCTTCGTTCCAGGATCTTCTAATGAATTTAACACTGAACTAGAGAAAGCAACTCGTGTTGCCGACTTTATAGAATTAGGCGAATTATTTGCCAAAGATGCATTGGAAAGAAACGAATCCTGCGGTGGTCATTTCCGAGAAGAATCTCAAACTCCTGAAGGTGAAGCATTGAGAAACGATAAGGACTTTGCCTATACTTCCGCCTGGGAATGGACAGGTAATCCAAGTCAGGCTAATCTGCACAAAGAGCCGCTGACATTCCACGACATTGAACTGAAACAAAGATCATACAAGTAAGAAGCTATGAATTTGACACTAAAAATCTGGAGACAGAAAGACTCAAAAGCGAGCGGCTCCATGGAAACGTATCAAGTTTCTGAAATATCTGAGCACATGTCATTTCTCGAAATGATGGATGTGTTAAATGAACGTTTAATCACTGAAGGCAAAGAGCCTGTTGCATTCGACCATGATTGCCGAGAGGGAATTTGTGGTTCGTGTTCGATGTACATCAACGGTGAACCTCATGGACCAGACCGAGGAGTTACGACTTGTCAATTGCACATGCGTAAATTTAAGGATGGTGATACGATTCACATCGAACCATGGAGAGCTTCTGCTTTCCCAGTAATTAAAGATTTAGTTGTTGATCGAAGTGCCTTTGATAGAATAATTCAGTCAGGTGGATACGTATCCGTCAATACTTCAGGAAACAGTCAAGACGCAAATGCAATTCCAATTCCCAAGGAAAATGCAGATTTAGCGTTCGATGCTGCTACTTGTATTGGTTGTGGTGCTTGTGTGGCAGCGTGTAAAAACTCATCTGCCATGTTGTTTGTGTCTGCAAAAGTGTCTCAGCTAGCTCTACTACCACAAGGACAAATTGAGCGAAAAGAACGCGTGTTAAATATGGTAGATCAGATGGATACTGAAGGTTTCGGAAACTGTTCGAATACCGGGGCATGCGAAATTGAATGTCCAAAAGGAATTTCCTTGGATAATATTGCTAGAATGAATCGGGAGTTCTTGAGTGCTAAAGTCTAGAACCTAAGCAATTAGATCAAAATCATTTTCTAGCCAATAATTACGAGTAAACAACGCTCGGTTATGGTACCTTTGGCGTTAGTAATTATATGCCACAATATCCACACTCCATAAGTTCTAAATTGCCTAAGGTTGGAACCACAATTTTTACTGTGATGTCTCAGCTTGCCGTGGTAAATGATGCCATAAACCTCAGCCAGGGTTTTCCAGATTTTCCAGTAAACAGACATTTAATTGACTTAGTGCATAAGCACATGGTTGAAGGTAGAAATCAATATCCGCCTATGGCTGGTGTTATGAGTCTTCGGGAGCGTATTTCTGAAAAAATGGAACGTGCTTATGGAGTTTCTTACGATCCAGAAAGTGAAGTGACGATCACAGCAGGTGGAACTCAAGCACTTTTTACGGCAATTAATGCCTTCATAAGCGAAGGGGATGAAGTAATTGTTTTTACTCCAGCATATGATTGTTATGCTCCCGCTATAGAATTGGTTGGGGGTAAACCTATTTACATACAACTTAGTTCGAAAGACTATTCCATTGATTGGAAACAAGTGAAAAAGGTTGTAACGCGCAGGACAAAGATGATCCTGATAAACACGCCTCACAATCCTACAGGTGCAATAATCAGCGACAAGGATATTCAAGAACTGACTAAAATTACAAAGGACAATGACATCATTATTCTAGGTGATGAGGTTTATGAGCACATCGTATTTGACGGAAATAGACACCAAAGTCTAGCACTTTACCCAGAATTGGCAAATCGCTCTCTCATTGTTTATTCGTTCGGAAAAACTTTCCATGTAACAGGCTGGAAAACTGGCTATGTGGTAGGGCCTGCGAATTTGATGAGCGAGTTTAGAAAAGTGCATCAATTCAATGTTTTCACTGCAAATGCTCCGATACAATATGCGCTAGCCGAATATATGCTGTACCCTGATACATATCTTGGTGTTGCAGAAATGTATCAGAGAAAACGTGACATATTCATTGCGGCCGTCAAAGCCTCAAGATTCGAATTAAAACCATCGAAAGGCACATATTTTCAGTTGTTGGACTATAGCAAGATATCAGACGAGGAAGATCAGGACATTGCCGTTCGATTTACTAAAGAACACAAAATAGCATCCATCCCCGTCTCCGTTTTCTATCACAACCCAGTTCAGAATAATGTTTTACGGTTCTGCTTTGCTAAAGAAGAAGAAACTCTCCTGAGAGCTGGAGATATTCTGACCAAAATTTAAGAACACGTGAAAGACCAATTCGCAGTAACTATCCTACAATCCAATCTGGAATGGGAAGATGCAGCGAGAAACATTGAAACTTTTGAATCAATGTTAAATGATCATGTCAAAACAACTGACCTGATCGTTTTGCCTGAAATGTTTACTACTGGATTCACCATGAACGCTGAAAGTCAGGCGGAAACAATGGATGGTCCTACTATACAGTGGATGCAAAGAACTGCCAAGGAAATGTCATCCGCCATTACTGGATCACTTATTATCCGCGATAACGACCACTTTTTCAACCGACTAATCTATGCAACTAAGAATGGTGAAATCCATCAATACGACAAAAGGCATCTTTTTTCTTTTGCTAAAGAAGACTTGCATTTTAAACCTGGAAATAGTCGACTTATTGTTGAATCTGAAGGCTGGCGAATATGCCCTCTAGTCTGTTATGACCTGCGTTTTCCGGTTTGGTCTAGGAATGCATCGCTAATAGGAGAAAACCGGGTTAATGAATATGATTTATTGATATATGTTGCGAATTGGCCAGAGGCAAGAAGACAACCTTGGATAAACCTTCTTGAGGCGCGGGCTCATGAAAACCAATCATTTGTTGTAGGATTAAACAGAGTTGGAGTCGATGGAAATGGCATATCATATTCTGGGGATAGTGCTATCTACTCACCAAAAGGGGAGCGTTTAATTGCCCCTCAGCCAAATCAAGTCGCTATAGAAACTATCGTACTTGAAAAAAAGGCGCTGGATGATTTTCGGGAAAAATTCCCGGTGGGTAAGGACAAGGATGTATTTGACATAAAGAAATAGTTACTTCAGTAATTTCCATTCCAATTCAGATGCCCAATTACTTCTTATTTCGATGGGTTGGTCATAATATTTAACAGCCTCTGGCTGCCTTTTTCCGAGGTAATATCCCGTATCCCAAATTCCATTACTATTCAAGTCATAGAGAATTCGTATCGAATACTTTCCTGTTTCAAGATATGGATAAGCGATCTCACCGTTCGGTTGGACTATTATTTCATCAATTATCTTCTGTTGGTCATTTAACAGCTGCCAAATAAATGGGTGTCCATTATCTGGTAATTGATGTTTGATGAGCAGTTGGCCAAAATCTTCTTTTTGACTTGCAGTAAAACTAAAAACCAATGAGTCATTATTTGTTTCTCCAAATCGATTATAAATTGATGAATCCGGAATTACAATCGTGTATCGTAAACCTTGTTTCCAGTTATACTTGGCAACAAGGGAATAATACTCCATTTGGATCAGGTCACCAATTTGACCGGTGTCTTTACCTTCAATAAACAAGCCATCACGAATACCATCTATTGACTTTAAGGGCGTTTTTGATGTCAAATTCCAATTCTTAAAGTGAGGTTGTTTTCCCTTCACAGATGCATTTAGCGACAACCCAGAGGCAGATTTCGATTTAGATTTCCCACTTCCTTTTTTTCCCATGTTGCGAATTGCAACTGGTTTTCTAAAAAAGATGGTGTCTTCAAACCCGTCAACATCGATCTTCAGTTTAAGTGAATCATATTCAATTGGCTCAGCGAACCAATAGGCAACTGAATCTAAATCTTCTGACCACTGTTCTGACCATCCCGAGACATCCAATGAGTTGTCCAAATCTGAAACTGAAATCTTCTCAACCGCTCTGTTGAATTCGAAAATCAAACCCTTGTTACCCTCTTGTGCAAAGCTTTTGACATATTGTGTGGAATCATCCTGCACAAACAACCTTAATACATAATTTGAATCGATTGTATCATCCGATGAAGTAGCTGGCAACATTCCGCTTAAAAATCCTATGGCCTCTTCTTGTACATCATACAAATACCCGCCATTCACAGATTCAAGGGCGAAAATTTTATATTCCCCTTGAGACAAATACTGCAAGTGAAACTCGCCTTTTTCGTTTGTTTTGGCAAAGTATCTTGGCAGTTCTTTGTAAGGTAGCGAATCCACATCTTCACTATACAGCATTACCCACACATCCTTCACAGGCTTTAAATCGAATGCATCTATAACCTTGCCCTCCAGACTGAAAGAGTCAATGAACGGCCCCGTGGAAAACACAAACAGATTGCTGTCCAAAGGATTTCCCTCGTTTACATCAACAATGCCATCTCCAAATTGAAATAGATATGTAGTGTTATCTCTGAGAGTGTCTTTCCAGCTTACATAAAGTTTCTTGTTCTTCAGTTTAAAATCTACTGGATATTTCAATGGAGGTGATACTATCAATTCTTGATTCGCCCCTTTCAAAGAAACATATTCGTCAAATTCGAACATGATCTCTTCTCTAAGAAATGCTACCGAATTGTTTTTTGGGTTAGATGCTAATATATTTGGTGGCACCTCATCTTTATCCCCTCCAGTTGGAGCTACTTGCTGAGCACAACTTTGCAACAAAATTGCTGCAAGAGCCATTCCAACAAGGATGCTAGAATATCTTATCGCCCAGCCAGCCACAGAGTATTTCAAGGTATTTCTTATCCGTTTCGTCAAAAGTGGCAAGTTGAATGCTATCCACATCGAGCACTGCACATATCTTACCCTGACTATTCTTTATAGGAACAACAATTTCAGAGCGACTATCAGAACTACATGCAATATGCCCAGGAAATTTATCTACATCTGGCACTACAATGGTTTCACCTCCCGCTAAAACCGCACCACTTACACCCTTTCCAATCCTAATACGCATACAAGCCACAGGCCCTTGAAAAGGTCCTAATATCAACTGATCACCCTCTACTGTATAGAAGCCTGTCCACAAATATCCAAATGCACTGTGTAGAGCCGCAGATACATTAGCCATAATTGCAATTGCATGCGTATCCTCACCAACTAGAGCCTTTATCTGGGGCAGAAGCTGCTCGTATTTAACTGCTTTGGGCGCAGATTTTTCTATTGTAATTGACTCTGCCATTGGGCGTCAAAGATAACATCAACCAAATGCCATAAATGATAGAATATGTTATTCGGGCAGTGAACTAATATGGACTAGGGCATGCCAAGGTTGCAACACTCACTTTTGTGTCTTGAACTTGTAAGATTGCATCTGCACAAGCCTCTAAAGTCGACCCTGTAGTGACGACATCGTCAATGAGAAGAACATGCTTACCTATCACAAATTGTGGTTCGGTGACCCTAAATAATTCCTTAACATTTATCCAGCGCTCGTATCGACCTTTTTTGGTTTGCGTTTCATTGGCTCGCAATCGCTGCACAACTCGATTATTGTATGATTTATCCAGCTCACGCGCCAAAGCGGCTGCAATAAAATCGCATTGATTAAAACCCCGTTTCTTTAATTTATCGGCATGCAATGGAACTGGAACCACCACATCCACATCGGTAAAGTGCCCATCTTTGAGGACCCGTCCAAATAGCTGACCTAGTATTGCTCCAACCTCTTTTTTGCCATTGTATTTTAATTGATGCATTAGCTGTTGCACCAAACCATCTTTAATAAAGAACAAATAGGATGAGGCAAAGGTGAGTGGGATCTTACCCCAAAAAAGCTTTGCGACCTGGTTATCAGGATATTCCCAATATCGTGTTTGTGGCAATGACTCTTTGCAGTGGTCGCAAATGGATTGCTCATTTTCATCCAAGGTATTATCGCAACCCAAACAATTGAAGGGGAAGGCTAAGTGAGAAAAATCTGAGAGATATTTAGAAATCTCAGCCATGGCTATTTTACCACTAAACGCTCAATCTTCAATCCTTCCTGCGTTTCGATTTCAACCATGTATAATCCTGCAGACACTCGACTTGGAAGCGTAAACTGTGCACCACAATTCGCAGAGAAAACAAGCCTTCCTTCTATAGAGAAGATGCGTATTTCATGACTGTCAAAGTCCGATTGAATTTGAATTTGGTCGCCAGATATTGTTGGATTTGGAAACAACAAAGTTGATGTCGAACGAATATCATTACCAACGGAAAGTGGAATTGCTTGGATTGTAGTTAGGCTTGAGCATTGATTTTGGAAGCTTGAAGAATAAGTAAAGAATGTCCCCATAGCTCCGATGGGTTCATATAATACATCGTTTCCATGTAGAGTATTTCCTTCTGCTTCCCATTTAATTGTGCTTACCCAATTATTAAGGCTATGCGCTATAAAAGTCCCTGTTAACGGATTTGAATCGAAATTTTCCTGAAAATATCCAATTCCATCTGCGTATTTATCCGTTTTGATCTCTATGGAACCCATGGCTCCAAGACCTTCATTCCAGTAAGTACCCGAATGGTTTTCGATCAACTTAGTAGCCTTAACCAGGTAGGTGTGAGTTCCCTCTTCAATCACACAAGAGTCAATAAAACTTAGACTAGTTATCGGTTCTTCATTCAATCGAATATATGGCTCCTCCGTTGATTGGCGATAAACGTTATAGCCATCTATTGCTGCATCAACGCTTGCCGACCAAGTCAAGGAAACATAAAAAGTATCTACAGTGTCTATTTCGAGGCTCGTAGCCGGGCTTACATATTCCATCCTTAAGGAAGGGTCACCAAGCAGTGCAATGTGCACAAAACGAGCTCCATAGCTTGACCAATATAGGTTGTCATTGTTTTGACTTAGAAATGCTGAATATCCTATTGAATGGCCTGTTGCCATGGGATGATAAAACCAATTTGGTCTTCCTGCCCAACTTATGCTCATTGTCCTTCCTTGAGCCAAGGCTGACCTAATAAAATTGTCCGATCTATCCCAATCGCCAAAATAGCTTCCAAATATCATGGTAAACCCCGTTTGCAAAGAGTCAGTTGAAAGTTGAGTTGAATTGCCTATTCCCCCAGCCGAAGTGAATGTTCCTCCACCACAACCATATGAAAACAGGTAGCCATCACTTGACATAGTAGTTCTATAATCACTTGCACCAACGTTGTCTCTACCTACTAATGGCGAAAAGTTTCTCCATCCATTGGCTGCAAATGCCTCACCATTAAATCCTCCAAAATTATCGTCAATTAAGGCTCGCTTTTCCAAAGTCCACTCGCCCATTTTATATTCATGTGTTCTTTGTAAATACCTACGCGTAAGTTCAATTTCGCTCTCCGCAAACACGGGTAAATTGGCAAAATCCACACGGCCTATATACAGTTCAACATCGCTTGGCAATTCACTTTGATCAAACTTACCATCACCAGGAGTGTTGTGATTCCTAGGATCGCTGGCAGTCACATTATTCACACTTTGGTCTGTCCAAGTGCCATTCATATCCGCATAATAAACATCTGCAGGCCACGCTCCAATGTGATTTGTGTGTGCGTCTGGATATAAGTTTCCTGAGTAAGGTACGGGAACATGCCCCAAAACATAGACTAACCTCATGTCCGAAACACTATTGTAATATTCGGTTATAATTGATTTCACATCCACCACATCTGTGTCCGAGGCAACAACTGCAATCTCAGCTCTCCAACCATCTGCCTTGAGGTCGGCCAGCGCTTGATTGACTTCATCAGTCAAAGCATCAAATATTCCAGACTCCACTAGAAGCAAGGCTGCCCCCCGATCTTCTTCCAAATAAATGCCGACTCCAGCATTACAATATCCATGACCAATATACCCGCCAGCCGATTTTTTTACATAGTATTCATATTCTTTTTCTGATTCAATTTCATCATCAGTATACATTGTATCCCCTCCGGATAGGGTGGCCAAGGGCACGCCAAATGTGAGTTCCGAGGGCAACTTTCTATACACTGCGTATGACGTTGCATTTCCGTCTAAGTTCCAACTCAGCTCAATGGACAATGGATTCTGCTGAGCTTTCGCTTCTACATGCACCGCATAGCTTGAAGCTGATTGCGCAAACCAAAATGGACTAATTAAGCATAAGATAAGTGATAGTAGTAAGTGCTTCATGTTATAGATTTGAAAGCAAAAGATATGTCTTTCAGAGAAACTAATTCAAAATGATATGACTGAAAAACGATCAAAATTGAATCTCATTTGTTCAACATAAAATATCAGCTATGAAAACACTATTTATTGTGCTCTCCATTGTAGGGCTCTCTCTTGTGCCTGCATCCATGACAATTCATCAATTTACCATGACGGACATCGATAGTGAGGACGTGAGTTTATCCGATTTTAAAGGCAAAGTCATGTTAATTGTGAATGTTGCAAGCAAGTGTGGGCTCACCCCACAGTATGAAGACTTGCAGAAATTGTACGATGAAAAGAAAGATGAAGGATTAGTCATACTCGGTTTTCCAGCCAATAACTTTATGAGCCAAGAACCGGGAACTGATGATGAAATTCAGTCCTTCTGCCAAAAAAACTATGGAGTCACATTCCCAATGTTTTCAAAAATATCGGTGAAGGGAGATGACATTCATCCTCTCTACCAATTTCTGACTGAGAAAGAAAAAAATGGCGTCATGGATAGTAGCGTGAAATGGAATTTTCAGAAATATCTATTGAATAAAAATGGGGAGTTGGTTGAAGTAATTCCACCAAGTACCAGCGTTCTTAAGTCAGACGTTCAAGACCAGATTGATGAGTTGTTGGCTCAATAGTCCAAGTCCTATTTATCGTTTAGATCTGATTATTTTCATGCTTATTTGACCTGAATCATAGAAAGGACATTACGTCCATTGGATGCCGGTTCAATAATTTCTTATTATTGATCTGCCCATGAAAACTTATGTCCTACTATCACTAATTTGTGTTTTTCAGTTTCTGAATGCCCAGGCGCAAACGGAGGTGAAGGGCAAAATGCAGGATGAAAACGGGGAACCGCTTATTGGAGCAACCGTTCAAATTGAAGGCACAACCATTGGTGCAATAACAGATCTTGACGGTAATTTCAAATTTAAGTCAGAAACCAACCCCCCTTTTAACCTCAAAATATCCTACATCGGTTATGAGGATCAAACAATAGAATTTCTGAAAGCTGGTCAAAAGATTGATGTCAAAATGGCGCCCTCCGCGGTTATGCTCGAGGCATTTGAAGTTTCTGACTTTCGAATTTCAGAAAAACAACGCCAAGATCCTCTGACTGTTGAATCGATGGATATCTTAGCCATCAAAGAAACCCCTGCAGATAATTTCTATGATGGGCTTGCCATGCTAAAAGGAGTTGATCTGACCTCTGCAAGTTTAGGTTTCAAAGTCATCAATACTCGAGGGTTTAACAGCACGAGTCCAGTCCGATCATTGCAATTGATTGATGGGGTTGACAACCAAAGTCCCGGGCTCAATTTTTCACTTGGAAATTTCTTGGGGTCGTCAGATTTGGACGTAATGAAAGTGGATGTCGTTGCTGGGGCAAGTAGCGCATTTTATGGACCTGGCGCTTTCAATGGAGTCATAGATATGACCACAAAAAACCCCTTCGATTTTCAAGGACTTAGCTTTTCAACAAAAATTGGCGAGCGCCAAATGCAGGAGTATGCGGTACGCTGGGCGCAGGTTATTAAGAATAAAGATGGAAAACCCAAATTCGCTTATAAACTGAATTTCTTCTATATGCAAGCCACGGATTGGTATGCCGAAAACTATGATCCAATAGACGGTTCAGAAGTTGGGTTCGACAATCCAGGAGGCAAGGATGCGGTCAATATATATGGCGATGAAACATTTGATGATAAATCGGATCCGTTATCCAAACTGCAGTATCCTGGCTATGGAATAGTGCACCGAGAAGGGTATCGTGAAATTGATTTAGCCGATTATGGCACAGATAATTTGAAAGCTAACGTTGGCCTGTATTATCGAGTGTTTGATAGTGTTGAAGTATCCTATAACATTAACTACAGTACCGGCACCACTGTATATCAGGGCGATAATAGGTATAGCCTCAAAGGAATCCAATTCATGCAGAATAAGTTCCAAGTAGGTAAGAAAGATAAATGGTTTATAAGAGCATATGCAACGCATGAAGATGCAGGACAATCGTATGACATTGTCACTGCTGGGGTAAGAATGGTCGAGTCCACTCGAACAGATGACATAAACGGAAACGACAATTGGTTTACCAGATATCGCACCATATGGGGAGGACGAGATTATGCAAGACAGCTCAAGCAATTTGAAGGTTATCCTGAAATTACGGATTACGACAACGACACCCTGTGGGAGGCAGCTTTAGATGACTGGTTGATCCAATACGAGGATACACTTATTGCATGGCACTCGCAGTTGCGTTCAGAACTAAATGAGGATAGCAGAGCCGGTAAACCAAAATACGAACCTGGAACACCAGAGTTTGACTCTGCGTTTGCCGATATTACCAGTAGAACTTTCACAGAAGGTGGAGCATTGTTTTATGATAAATCAGCACTTTATCATCTGCATGGGGAATATCGATTTGATTTAGCATCTTTCAATTTTGTAGTCGGTGCGAATTATAGATTGTACACTCCTAATTCGAGAGGTACCATATTCCAAGACACATTGACCTACGAGCGAGTCCAGACCGATTCAGGAGTTTCAATTATAGATTCCAGTTATCGTCAAATTCGAAATTCAGAGTATGGTGCATACTTAGGAATCGGAAGATCCTTTATGAAGAAAAAGTTTGAAACAAACTTTACCATCCGAATGGATAAAAATCAAAACTTCAATTTTCTCTTTTCTCCTGCTCTATCGGCTGTCTATACTCCATGGAAAAATCACACGTTCAGAACGACTTTTTCATCCGCTGTCAGAAATCCAACCATGGCAGACCAATATCTATATTACAATGTTGGCCGAGCCATTTTGCTTGGAAACCTCAATGGATATGACTCACTCATTACCGTCAACTCCTTCGTAGATTATTTAGCCGAAATCAATCAGGATACGCTAGAGTACTTTAATACGGAAGCCATAAGACCTGAAAAGGTGAAGACAATTGAACTAGGTTATCGCGGTATTTGGTTTGACAAAGTATATCTGGATGTTAGTGCTTATAAAAGTTGGTATCAAGACTTTATTGGCTATCGAATTGGCATTGATTCAGAGTTTGACATCATCGGATTTCCGCAAGGTCCGCAAGTATACAGACTTGCGGCAAACGCGGAATCCATTGTTCAAACTCAAGGACTATCTGCAGGCCTCAATTACTTCTATGCTAAGAAGCATGCCGTCAATGCAAACTATTCTTACAACCAGCTAACCTCAGGAGAGGATGACGAAATCATACCAGCATATAATACGCCCAAACACAAATACAACGCTGGGATTTCGGGACGTGACATCATACTTCCATTTATGAAGTTCGGTCGTTGGGGATATTCAATTAATTACAGATGGATTCAAGGTTTCGAATTTGAAGGCTCACCCCAGTTTTCTGGTAACATCGAATCATATGGGCTACTGAACGCTCAAGTGAATTATTCAATACCAAAATGGTATTTGACCATCAAAGGAGGGGCTTCAAACGTCTTAAACAATCAAGTTTACCAAGTTTATGGAGGCCCAAGAATTGGTCGACTTTCTTATATTTCACTTGTATTTGACTGGAATAAAGTATATTAATGCCCTCAAAACCATTTTTGCAACTAAATCTTAGAATTATGAAAAAGAAACTACTTACCACGTTATCCATAATGGTGTGCTTCGGAGCTATAGCTCAAGAGCGCTACCTTGACGAAGTTTTTACGGACAGCCAAATTACTGTCACTAAGAACATCACCTATGGTATTAACGTGAATCCACTATTGAATACCAATCTATTGAGCCCAACATTTGTTGGAGCTAATGCTGCGCAAATCACGGCTGAGAAAGACTCTCTGCAAAATATGATCGCCACCGATCCATCAACCATTCCATTGAATTTTTTCTATCCTTACTCAGTGGATACCACCACCCTCCTAAAGGTAGCTCAATTGAAAATGGATGTATACATGCCTGATATGTCCGTAGACACTGAAACGGAGCGCCCTGTAATTGTATATGTCCATACTGGTAACTTCCTTCCACCAGTGATTAACGGAAGTTACGGAGGTTCTAAGGAGGATTCTTCCGCGGTTGAATTATGCAAAAGATGGGCTAAGCGAGGATTTGTCGTAGTGGCTCCAAATTATCGTCATGGATGGAATCCACTTGCAACCGGCTCAGCGGGTCTTGTAACCAGAAGAGCTACTCTACTGAACGCTGTTTACCGTGCTATTCATGATATTCAATACTCGATAAAGGGAATCCGATTAGATGCTACGGCCGGATCAAATACTTATGGAATTGATGCCGACAAAATCGCTCTCTACGGGGTAGGTTCTGGTGGTTATGTTGCTCTTGGGTATAATACACTAGATAAGCAAAGCGAAACAGAATTAGAAAAGTTCGTGTTTGGGGGAAATTCTGTGATTGTGCCTTCAGTAGTTGGCGATGTTGAAGGCAATGGAGGTTTAATCAATCTATATGTCGATAATGGAATGTCTACCGAAATTGACATTTGTGTGAATGCAGGTGGTGCCCTCGGAGATATCAGCTGGTTGGAAGCTGGAGATGCTCCTATGGTAACATTCCATAGTGCTTATGACAATTTTGCTCCATATGATACGGGCACGGTTATCGTTCCAACAACAGGTGATGACGTAGTAGACGTTAATGGCCCAATGACATTCATGCCAAAAGCAAATGCCTTAGGATTAAATAATGCATATGCAGGAGAATACCATGATGATGTTTACACGCAACGCGCCCGTTCATTCTTTGGAACAGACATTAACGATGCTCCAGTAATCAATATCAATGACCCTCTGAGCATTCCAGCAGAAGGTATGGAGGGTGTTTTCACGTTTACTGTTGGGGATGGAGCTGGAGGTAATGAACCTAATGGCACGCCTTGGGAATGGTGGTCTAAAGCTGATCTTGATCTCCTTGTCGCAGGAACAAACGCTCAAACAGGAGGTACTTATAATAGTGATGATATCAATGATAATTCTCTTTTGACAAACCCTAATATGTCAAAGGCGAAGGCTTTGCTGTACATCGACACGATCGTAGGATATATGATGCCACGTTTAGTTAAGACAATGCAAATTGGAGACAATTGGCAAAGTGTGAATGTGAACGAATTACGCTTAGATCAATCAAGCGTATCTGTTTTTCCAAATCCATCTGATGATGCAGTTAACTTCCGTTCAAATAACCTGAACTCAAATATTGAGTCTGTAGAGATTTATGATGTTGCCGGAACAAGAGTTTCATTGAACACCAATGTTTTTGCTCCGACCACACAAATCAATGTGAGTGACTTTGCTTCAGGGCTGTACATAGGCAAGGTATCGCTTGATAACGGACAAGAAATGATTGTTCGATTCTCAGTATTTTAACAACCAAGAAGATTCTAGTTTAAGGGCCGGCTTAGCTGGCCCTTTTTTATGTGTATCTGCATAAAAAAAGCCCCTATTGGGGCTTTGTGGAGAATACCGAAATAAGATGATTTTTCCTTCGGAATCATCTAATTCGGGACATGCTGGATGGGAGTCGAACCCACGACCTTCCCGAATGCTTTCGGGACGCTCTATCCATTTGAGGTAATCAACCAATCAATGTACTTCCTAGACTTTTTTGATTTTATCTCCGCCTCTCGCTTTCTGGCTTCAGGTCGGGTGTTGTGAGACTCTGAATGCTTTAGAATCCATGGTATTCCGGGCTTTGTATACTTCGATCGCCCTCGGTTATGGTCCGATATTCTTCTGTTCAAATCATCACACGACCCGACATAATATCGATCCAATTTCCGCTGTATATGATATAAACATAGAACATAAAAAAAGCCCCTATTGGGGCTTTGTGGAGAAGATGGGAGTCGAACCCACGACCTCTTGATACATTAGCACAAAAGACTCCACATAGTCAAACTAAAAAGTCCGTATTACTCAAAGGGAATGGCTCTGATCTATCGGACACTAAAGCGCTACAAGGCAGGGCAAAACGAAAGTTAATTTCTCAAAGTTTGGCTTTGAGCCTCATTGACATTGCAAAAGAAAACGAAGACAATGAAAGCCTAAAATCCTTCTGGAATTTCTACCACTGCCAAAACAAGCTTCACACCCATAACAACCGTATTCATGGCAATTATTGTAAAAGTCACATTTGCCCGATTTGCTGCGCTAATCGAAAGGCTGATTTGATAAACCGTTATTTGCCCGTTGTTTTATCTTGGCCAGACCAGCAATTCTTAACCCTTACAAGTAGATCGGTAAAAAAAAATATCGTTCTTTGCAGGTTCAAAATATTGTTATGGGCAAATTAAAGGCGAGACAAGGATTATTAAAGGCTTCAATCTTGATGTTTGCACTTGGATTCTTGCATCAAACTTCTCAAGGTCAAGACACAACGGCCTTTTTAACCTCAAGCACAACTTCCATTTGCTTAGGTGATACTGCCACTCTAAATGCGGGTACAGTTAGCGCGTATTATGGTGATGGATCAGATGGAGCGCTTACTGTCAGCTCAGGAACAGCATACACCGATGCATTAAGAACTGGCGTAACAGGGACCAATGCAGCAGGCGGAAACACATTAACTGTTGCATCTTCAAGCGGCTTTGCTGTTGGTGATGAAATCATCATCATAACAATGGTAGATGCTGCTACTTCAGGTAATACAGTGGGTCAACATGAGTTCAACATAATCACAGCTATTAGCGGAAATACATTTACGCTGGCTACCTTAAGAACCAATGCTTTTAATGCTTCGAGCACGCAAATACATCAGGCCATTAAGGTACCTAACTATACTAATGTTTCTATTTCTGCAGGCGCTATACTTACTTGTAATACATGGAATGGCTCCACAGGAGGCGTTTTGTGCTTTAGAGCAAACGGCACTTTAACCAACTCAGGAACAATTACTTCAAGCGGAAAAGGTTACCGAGGCGTTGGTCACAATGCAGTTTGGCGCAACAAGAATGGCGCTCAAGGTGAAGGAATATATGGTACTGGCTACGCTGGAGGGAGCTCTAACGGAAGTAACAGCGTCACTTGGAATGGTGCCAATGGTAATGGTGGCGGTGGCGGCACCGGACGTCAAGATTCTGGTGGAGGCGCTGGTGGCGGTGATGCATCAAACGGAACTAACGGAACTAACCAGGGTAGTCATTTTGGTGGCACTGGAGGCCTTTCGGTAGGTACAGCAAACTTAGAATTATTGATCATGGGTGGCGCTGGAGGCGAAGGTGGCGGTGACGAAGATGGCCAGAAACCTGGATATGGCGGAGATGGTGGTGGAATTATCTACATTAGTGCTTCGGTTACTCAAAATGCTGGCACCATTACTTGTAACGGCCAAAACGGTGGCAACGGAACTGGTGGTGGATGCGGTATGGGTGGTGGCGGTGGTGGCGCCGGTGGATCCATAAAATTAATTAGTGTTTTCAGCGGCAATGGCACTATTACTAGCCTTGGCGGTAATGGAGGCACAAATAATGGATGCGGTGGACCAGGAGGTGCAGGTTCTGTTGGTAGAATAGCACTAGCCTCAACCATATCTTCATATCCTACTACTAACCCTGTATCAGCTACAGCAAGTTTAGCGGTTATAACAGGTTCAAGCTATGCCTGGAGCAATGGCGACACCACGTCTTTTATACAAGTAAGCCCAGCAACAACAACAACTTATACGGTTACTATTTCCAATGGAAATTGGGCAGATACATTATCTCAAGAAATCTATGTTTTTGGTGTGCCAAACATGCCCGTAGGATTAGCCGATATTGAGCATTGCGCAGGCACTTTTACATTTAATGCGACTACAGATAGCTTGGTACAAACAGTTTGGTATGACACTGATACTGGAGGTACGCCAATCTCTTATGGTAATGAATTTACTACGCCTTTCTTAAACGACACCACAACCTATTATTATTCTTCTCAATATATAACCTATACCCCACCGGCAGATGCCGTTGATAACAGCATGCAATTGGCCCTTGGTTTAAGATTGCTCGTTTCTGACTATGAAGGCAAGGCAGTAATACTAAGAAAAAGTGCAACGGCAAATGATACGGCATCTTTTGGATTCAACTTTTTGGGCCAGCTAGACTCAGCGGCCATTAACGCATGGGCAGGGGCGGCAAGTACGCTTTGGGTGCACACAATATTTGATCAAAGCGGTAATGGCCGTAATTTTTTAAACACCAACACTGCGCAACAGCCCAAACTGATATTAAGTGGTGAAAATGGGAAGCCAGTTTTGCGTTTCGTAACGGGAACTTTCCTCAGATACACCACCAATGACATTGTTTATCCAATGTCAATTGTAACTGCTGCCAAATTAACGACTAACAGCTGCGGTAGAGTTTTTGGAGCTGCGAATAACTACCTTTTCGCCTTTTACAGCAATCAAGTAAATCGGCATCACTTTAATACTTGGATTTCGAATAGCGGCACTAATATGGTGGCAGCAAGTAGCTCTGATACTTGGATTCATTCATCCATGAGTGCTTCAAACACATCTCACCGATTTTTTGACAATGGCAATGAGTGGCCTGCAAATACGATTAATGGTAACAACGCGCAGCCGCCAAATGGCTTTCAATTGAATGGCTATGCTGCGAATAACGAAACATCCAATGTAGACATCATGGAGGTTTTCATTTTCGATGATGTAATTACAGACACAGAACGAGAATACATTGAAGGACGCATAGCTTCTCAATACGATTGGCAAACCGCTGGTGGACAAGTGGCGGACGCTGCCGCTCCATGCTTGCTAAGCAATCCAAACATTGACTCTGTAAGAGCTATTGTAACAGCTCCAAGTTTTGGAATTACATTAGACACGATTGCTGCAAACTGCGGAGCAGACAGTATTTTGATTGACGCTGGCGCAGGCTGGCAAACCTACTCATGGTCCAACCTAGACACTACTCAAATCTGCACTGCCAGGTATTCTGGAAAGTATAAAGTAGTTGTAAATGATGGCGCTTGTGACGTTACCGATTCGGTATTTGTTAGTCTACCAAAACCTGCACTAGATGATTTTACTATTTGTAATGGCGACACCATTACTGCTGGCTACTTGAGTCTTGGTGGTTTTGCTGCTGGTGGTATACTCGACACCATTGGCCAAGAAGCGGTCAACAAATTTTTAACGGACGGAACCTTGGTTTTCCCGAGTACTACACAAGTACGTGCGCTCATAGTGGGCGGTGGTGGTGGCGGTGGTATGGATATGGGGGGTGGTGGTGGAGCCGGAGGCTTCATTGACACTACGTTTATCTTACCAGCAGGCTCTTATAATATTACTGTTGGACAAGGAGGCACAGGCGCTCCTGCCGCGGGTACTTTTGGCCAACCATCTGGACATCAATACAGCATTCCTGCTTTGAACGGTGGTAATTCTTCTATAGGATCACTTCTTGCTGCCATAGGCGGTGGAGCAGGTGGCTCTAGTGTTTGGACTTGGACCCCAGGAGCAGCTGGAAGCGATGGTGGCTCTGGCGGAGGCTGTTCAGGATTCAATGCACCAAATGGCTCTGGAGCTGGCTTAGGAACCGCAGGACAAGGCAATAGAGGTGGTCATGGAGCTGGTTCTCACCGCTCAGGCGGTGGCGGTGGTGCTGGTAGTCAAGGCGGTGGTGGTCCTAATGGGGGCTCTTACAATGCGAATGGTGGCGCTGGATTACAATCTGATATTTTAGGAACGACATATTATTTTGCTGGTGGTGGCGGTGGCAGTGGCTATAGCACTATTGGTGGTAACGGAGGCATTGGTGGCGGTGGCGGTGGCGCTGTTGGCACCACTACAGGTGGCGCTGGCTTAAACAATGGATCACCCGGTGGTGGCGGCAACACAGGCCAACAAACCAATAAACCAGGCGGAGACGCAGGCGCAAACACCGGTGGCGGTGGCGGTGGCGGATCACACTTCAACTCTAACAATAAAGGTGGCGAAGGTGGATCAGGAATCGTTGTGATTAGATACACGCCTATTTTGAATTATCAATTTTTGTGGTCTACTGGAGACACTACTGCTACTATAAATGTTTCTCCAACACAAACAACAGATTATTATGTAACCATTTCAGATGGTGTATCAACGTGCTATGATACAATGACCGTATTTGTGAACGTTCCTGTTTATACTTTCTCAAACGATACGATTGCAAATTGTGGTGTGGATACAGCTTCAGTTGATGCTGGTTCAGGATGGTCAAACTATGCTTGGAGCACTGGAGATAGCGCTCAATTATTTACAACAACTACAGGCGGTGTTTATCATTTAACAGTAACCAACCAATATGGATGTACTGTAAGCGACTCAGTATCTGTTGGTGTGATTAATACCATTGTTACAGAAGGAGATACTACAGTGTGTCTTGGCGAAACAGCAACGCTAACAGTTGCACCAAATGGAAGGGTTAGTGCTGAACACGCACTTGCTTTTGACGGCAATGGCGACTTTGTAATTAGCCCTTATGACGCCAGCTTCAATGTAAGTAACGTTACTATTGAGGCTTGGGTTTACTCGAGCAATTTTGGCCAATCAATGTTCATTTTTGAAAAGGGCCCGTTAAATACTCAGTATTCGTTGTTCTTTGAATCAAATAGTCGCCTTTACTTCAGAGGTGGTGGCGGACACTTAAATCCAACAATCGCTTCGTTAGGAATAACCAATAACACTTGGCATCATCTTGCAGCTACTTATGATGGCGCTCAAAAGAAAATATACGTTAACGGAGTTCTTGCCGCATCACAGAATTTCACTGGCACATTTACTACAAATACTCAGGGCACCATTATTGGCGCTTATGGAGCATCAGGCGGAAACGGCTATTATTTCAACGGCAAAATAGACGAAGTAAGAGTTTGGAATATTGCACGAACTGCAACCGAAATTGCAGAGTCTTACAATACAACATTACCTCCAAATACAGCAGGTCTTATAGGATATTGGCCAATGGAAGAAGGCTCTGGTAATGTGATTGAAAACTTGGTAACACAAACCAACAGCAATGCATTTGCAGGAAACACTGCTTTTGTTTCTTCTGACGCACCAATTTCAGGGTCAAATTCACTTTCATATACATGGTCAAATGGTGACACTACAAACACTATCGATGTTTCACCAAATAGCACGACCACCTATTATGTTACCATAACAGATGGCTTTGCCGCATGCTATGACAGTATTACAGTAACCATTGTTGACCCGAACTTCACCTTCACTAACGACACTATTTTGAGCTGCGGCTCAGACACAGTTAACGTATCTGCAGGATCTACTTGGGACAATTATTTATGGTCGAACGGAGACACCACAGAAACAACTTCTATCACATCTTCAGGAGTGTATTCACTCACTGTATCAAACAATGGTCAGTGTGAAACTTGGGATACAGTTACCGTAAGTGTCATCAATCCTGTGTTGGCTCAAGGCGATACAACGATTTGTATCAATACTTCTGCAACAGTTGGCTACAATGCATTAACCAATATTTCTTTCTTGTGGTCAAATAGCAACACCAGCCCGAGTATCTCGGTTTCACCCGTTGTGACTAGTAACTACACAGTAACTATTTCTGACGGAATTTCTAGCTGTATTGATACCATTAGTATAACGGTTAACGACCCGAACTTCACATTTACTAACGATACCGTTTTAGCTACTTGTTTTGCCGATTCAGTAACGGTAGATGCCGGTGCTGTTTGGGTTGGCTACAATTGGTCAACAGGAGAAACAACACAAACAAAAGTATGTACTGCAACAGGACCATATTCTCTTACTGTAACAGATAACGGAGGATGTACTAGCTCAGATACCGTTAATGTAAGTGTCATCAATCCTGTGTTGGCTCAAGGCGATACAATGATTTGTATCAATACTTCTGCAACAGTTGGCTACAATGCATTAACCAATATTTCTTTCTTGTGGTCAAATAGCAACACCAGCCCGAGTATCTCGGTTACACCCGTTGTGACTAGTAACTACACAGTAACTATTTCTGACGGAATTTCTAGCTGTATTGATACCATTGCAATTTATATTGACACTATAAGTCCAACTGTTTTTCCTCATTCTAACGTTAATGTTTATCTTAACAGTTCTGGACAGGCCACCTTATCTGCATCTTTAGCAGATTCCGCAACTTCTGATAATTGCCTGATAGACTCTATATATCTAAGCAATTCTTCATTCCAATGTGCAGATATTGGAGCTAATCCAACTTTGCTCTACGCCTTGGATAATAATGGAAATTTAGATTCAGCAGAGTTTGTTGTATCAATAATAGACTCTAATGCACCAGTTGCGATAGCACAGAGCGTTACACTATACCTAGATGCCGCTGGTACTGCTAACCTCACGGTTAGTCAGGTAGATAATGGTTCAACGGACAATTGCGCAATTGATACAATGACTCTTTCTAGCTACAACTTTCGTTTGTGCCGATACTGGGGTTAATACAATCACATGTTACTGTCTACTGATGCTAGTGGCAACGCAGCAACCCAAAGTGCCCAAATCACGGTAATGGACACTGACTCGCTCCCACTGTGACTGACCCAAAATGTCACAGTTTTCTTAGACGCAAATGGTGGAGCAACGGTTACGCCAGGTCAGGTTGACCTAGTTCCTCATCTGACAATTGCGCCATTGCTTCGATGATATTGTCAGATTCAGTTTTCGATTGCTCTGACACAGTTAGCGCAAATAGCATATCGCACTCTCAGTTACCGACATAAGTGGGAATTCGGCATCTGCCAGTGCATTAATTACTGTTTTGGACACCATGTCCCCTAGCAGCAATTGCGCAGAATCTAACTCTCTTTTTAGATGCTAAATGGTCAAGCAACTCGCTCAAGCTTCGCAGGTTGATAACGGTTCTTATGATAATTGTGGACGTTGCGAGCTTAAGCCTATCGGATTCCGTTTTTACTTGCGCTGACAGTGGTATTAATACCATACTACGCTTACTGTTTTTGACGTGAGCGGGAATAGTTCAACCGCAACCGCACAATTGTTAGTTGTAGATACAACCTCCCCGTCTGTTATTACTCAAAATATTATCGCATATCTGGATTCTTCAGGTCAAGTGATTATTTCTTGGTTAGACTTGGATAGTGCATCAACCGATAATTGCACAATTGCTAGCAGTATTTTATCTGACTCAATATTTGATTGTTCGGATACAGGATCAATAAATATAGTTACGCTGACGATGACTGATATTAGTGGGAATAGTTCAAGTAATGATGCTCAGGTTATAATAATTGACAGCCTTCCTCCAGTTGTAATAACACAAAATTTAACGGTCTATTTAGACACGAACGGAGAGGCTAACATTACTGTTAATCAGATTGATAATGGGTCGAGTGATAATTGTGAGATTGATACGATGTATCTGAGTAATTATTCTTTTGATTGTAATTCAATTGGTTTGGATACGATTATTTTATATGTAACAGATGTTAGCGGCAATATGTCCCAAAACATTGCTATAGTTACTGTTTTAGAAACCAGCGCTCCAGCAGCTTTAGCGCAAAATGTCACAATTTATCTTGACTCTAATGGTTCTGCAAGCATTAGTCCATTAGTTGCAGATACTGGCTCTTATGATAACTGTGGAATTGAGACATATTCGCTAAGTGACACAACTTTTACATGTAATGATGTTGGAGAGAATACCGTCACTTTTACCGTGTCTGATTATTCAATGAATTCAAGTTCAGTTCAAATTATTATAACTGTTTTGGATACGATTAAACCGGTTATTTATTCACAAAGTCCAACGGTGTATTTAGATGCGAACGGTCAGGCGATGTTAAATGTACCCCAAGTAGACAGCGGCAGTTATGACAATTGTTCAATTGGTTCAATTTTCCTTAGTGATAGCCTGTTCAATTGTGGTTTGGTTGGGGTCAATGACATTTACCTAATGGTATCAGATGTTAATGGAAATATCGACAGTAGTATTGTTAGCGTTACAGTCGCTGATACCATTAAGCCATTGGTGTTTGCAGAGAATTATCAGGCGTATTTAAATTTAGCTGGTGAGTTTACTCTTGGTGTTAATCTTATTAATGCATCAGCAACAGATAATTGCGATGTTGATTCGATTTATTTGAGCTCAACTGACTTCTCTTGCGCACATCTTGGGATTAATTATGTATCTGTATATGCATCTGATGTAAATGGAAATATTGGAACAATTGAAATTGAGGTGGAAATATTAGACACAATCTCACCAATAATTACATATTGTCCGGAGGACATCGTCTCTTGTGATTCAATTATTAATTATGAGATTCCAATGGCTGAAGACAATTGTTCAAACGTGAATTCAGTTCTCACCAATGGCATAGAGAGTGGGGCCAAGTTTGATATTGGAATAACAGCGATTCAGTATACCATGTCCGATACTAGTGGTAATAGTGTGACGTGTGACTTCAGTGTTAAAAGGAGCAGTGCCCCGAAAATCACAGTTAGTCAAGACACAACCATATTTAGTGGTTCAGTTATTGACCTAGCTGTTGAGACTGATTCAGTAGCATCTAGTTATTATTGGTCTCCCGAAGATTACCTTGACAACCCTAGCTCAAGTAACCCTACTGCAAGTCCTACAGAAAGCATAACGTACAGGGTGATGGTTAATTCAATCGATGGATGTCAACAAGAGGATAGTGTGAGTATTTCGGTCTTGAATGAGGTTACTGTTTATAATGCATTTTCTCCGAATGGTGATGGTCAAAACGACTATCTAGAAATCAATGGATTAGGTTATTATCTTGATTGTAATGTCCTCATAGTAAACCGATTAGGCGCTAAAGTGTTCGAGTCTAAGGGTTATTCACAACCCTGGGACGGAAAATATAAAAACAAGGACATGCCTGTTGGAGCATACTTTTATTTCATTGATACTGGCGTCCCAGGGGCGGAAACATTAACAGGTAGCATCTCTTTAATTCGGTAAGTTATGATCAAAAAAAAATTAAAACCAATTGTGGTCATTAGTCTGTTTTTATTTTCATGGGAGAAGTTAAATGCGCAGCAAGACTTTTTTATGTCTCAGTCATTTGTGAATCCATCCATGATCAACCCAAGCCTAGCTGCAATTCAAGATGGGCCAGAATTCGGGCTTTTCAATAGGCATCAGTGGTTGGGGTCAGAATCTACCCCTAATACGCAGCAGCTTATATTCTCGACTACTTATAATAAACCCGCTCATCTCAAATCTGGATACAAGAGTGGGGCCTTAAGACGGGGGCAAAGGAGAAGCAAGGGAGGTTTATTTCATGTACTTAATGCTTCGATTATCAATGATAGAGCTGGGGCGTTTAGTAAGTTGGAAACACGATTGCATTGGTCACCACAAGTCAGAATACGAAAAGACATTTATGCTGGATTGGGTCCTGTGGTTTCTTTTTCTAGATTTCAAATAGATCCAGAGCGGCTTAGCTTTAAGGATGGGACGGACGTGGCGTGGGGGCAGATACAGAAAAGCGGTCTTACTAGCTCTAGTGCAAATATTAGCTTCTGCGGCAATGTTCATTCCCAAAATTTTTACTTCGGGGCAGAGTTTTTAGATGCCCTCAATCAATCTTGGAACAGAGCTGATAGTTCCGGTCTTCTAGTGGATAGAAACCTAATAATCAATGGTTCTTACCACTATAATATAAATGAAATTTTTAGCGTTTCGGCTGCGGGAGTTACGAGATTCACTTTTAAGTCTCCAATCGATCATTCTATTTCATTTCGCGGGATTTATAATAATTTGGTTTGGTTAGGATTTGGCTACAGATCTAGTAAGGCAATGAATATAAGTTTCGGGGCTCATATAAATCAAAAGTTTAACATTGTATACACTGCAGAGAAAAGCTTTCTTGGGGTGACAGGCGTTGGCCTTACACATGAATTTTATCTCGCTTACATTTTACCAACCCGGAAAGGGTCTAAATTTTAAACTATTAATAATGAAAATATTAGTTTGTTTAATTTTATTTCTTCACATAGTAAACGCTAACGCTCAGAGGACAATTTGGCCGCCAATAATTGGAGTTGAATTTGAATCAACTGGTTTGCTAATCAGTAAAAATGAAGCTTATTTTACTTCTGAATCGCAGCTTGAAAACGGAGATTATATTTCTAAGCTAGTCCATACTAGCTCTGGCGCTTATGATAATTGGGATTCAATTTCCGCATTAAATTCAGAGATAAATTCTAATCAATATAATTCTATTGTTGGGCTGTCGGAAAATGCTGATACGATTTATTTAAAGGGACCCCACTCCAATAATAATCCAAACTTAAAGGGGCTCTCATTCAGTTCGCTTGTTGATGAAGTTTGGAGTGCTCCAAAAAAAATCAAGATGAAGGGGATGACGTCAAAAACTCCTTTTTATGATCTATATGTTCACCCTAAGGGTAACTGGTGCCTGATTTCATTCGAGAAAGAAAAGAGACAATCAGATGATATTTATATCTCGTTTAAAAACAAACTTGAAGGATATTACGAGAAGCCTGTGCCCCTTGGTCAAAATATAAATACTACAGCATCGGAAATCACACCATTCATTACCGATGATGGTAAATACCTCTTTTTCTCCCGAACCAATAGTTATGGAGCGACTAATTATGATGATTCTATTAATTATGACATATATATGTCGCAATCAATGGACACGTCTTTGATTAATTGGTCAACTCCGGTGCCGTTGATCGGTATAAACACACCAGGTTACGAGGGAGGTTATTGGTGTTGCAAGGACAGCTTTGCGTTCTATACATCTGTATTGAGAGAAACTGAGCGTAAACAAATATATACTACTCTAGCCCCAAGATCATTGCGGCATAGCGATTCATACGATGATCAAATGCATATTAGCAGATTAAGGCCCTTGGATAACAAGAGAATAGAACTTCCAGCATTACTTAATACATATAAAGTCGAATTACCAAAAACTAATTCACTTATTCCGAGAGGTTCAATTCAGGCTGAAGTCCCGATATATAATATCAAAGCGAAAATCAAAATAGGGGATAGTCTGGATGCATCAGTTAGCAACATATTAGTTGAAGCAAAAGATGCCAAGGGTAACAAAATCGCGGAAACCCGAACGGATTCTGCGGGAAGTTTCACTTTTGAGAATTTACCATTGAATCAAAAAGTGTTTTATACAACGCCTGAGAACACATCTAGTCAAGTCAAAGTTGGGTTGGTTGATGCAGATGGAAATGAGGAGGAAGCTGTTCCCATTTCGTTATTTTCTGATTTTATTTTTCAAGAACTTGAAAAAGAATCAGCGGTTATTCAGCTGCTAGATCTATCGGATGAGTCCTCATTAGATAAATATTGGTCTGGAAATCTAAGCGAGTTCATTGTCAACATCGATGACGGGCAAAAAATAGAACTTTTTCTCGCGACAAAAATTATTGAAGGAGTTATTTTAGATAGTAACGAAAGAATTATCCGAGGCATAGATAGCCTAATAGCAATGGATAAAAATAGTCAAACTATAATCAGCGTGCAATTAGTTTCGGATTCTACTTTTGATTTGAGCTCTCTCGATTCAGTAACGCGGTATTCATTTTCAATGAACGGGAATGAAATCAATAACCCAAAAATCATTTCACTTCAAGAATATTTAATGATTAGTCATAATGAGAGGCCATTGACGAATGAAACCATATTTGACTTGGGTCTATCGGTTAATCAATCTAACGATTTTAACGCGCAAGCGCAAGTAACTGATATAAATAATGATGTATTATCGGATCCGAGAGCGAGTCGTTCCCCCAATAATTTGGACGTGACAATTGTTAACGACAGCTCTTCTCTTCATTTGGTCGGGGGGGCGGAACTTAAACAAACTGAGCAAGATTCGATTTTGATGAAGCAAGCAGATGAAGGATTAATTGTTGTAGATGATGATCCGATGGGCAATCAAGAGCCGGTTGAGGTGGGATTAACTATTGATAACGCTGATCCTAAGCTTTCTTCAGGGACTGTTTATAATGAAAAATTTAGTCCCCGGCCACGGACTAACTTTAAAGTGCCTGTAGATCCACTTTATGGAAGCTCTTATGATAAGTTCCTTAATAAGGATGGAAGCTATGCCAAAATCATTCAAACTGAAGAAGGGGTGAATTATCATTTTGATTTTAATAGCATTCAAATCACACAATCACAAATTTCATATATTATTAAAACGATAGCGCCATTCTATAGAGAATCTGAGAAAATGTTGATTATTTTGGAAGGGCATACAGATGATATAGGATCTGTGGAAGTAAATCATCGTGTTGGAATCTTGCGTGCATCGCAGGTTTTGTATGCACTAGAAATGGCCGGGATAGAAGATGTAGACTTGAAAATAATCAGCCGAGGGGAAACAAATCCGATTGCTCCTAATACTTCGGATGAGGGCAGGGCCATAAATAGGCGGGTCGAAATAATTTATACTGATT
This sequence comes from uncultured Flavobacteriales bacterium, assembly GCA_943788775.1. Taxonomy (GTDB): domain Bacteria; phylum Bacteroidota; class Bacteroidia; order Flavobacteriales_G; family Salibacteraceae; genus SHAN690. Next base: position 384,441 of record CALSRO010000002.1, read on the forward strand.
CCCCCAGAACTTACCAGTAAGATTTAGCAACCGCTAGAGTAAGTCTATCGAAAATCCTTTCACCGAAACGTCTACGGTTGAGTTTGTAACAAAACTCATTTAGATACTTTTGCAAGTACTTCCCTTTTATCTTGTGGGATATACCCAGTAAAGTGCGTTTAGCGTTGCTTATAGCAATATGTATCCATTGCAATGTTGTTTTGGTAGTGTTTGCATCCGATTTCTGTGTAATGTGCATCTCCACGTGCTGTGCAATGTCTACATAACTGGTGCTTTTATCTGAGAAGAAGATGTTTTTCTGATTAAAGTTCTCTTTCACCAACTCAGTGAGTGAGAGTATCTGAGTTGTGGTCTTCAATAACCTTCATTTTGAAGTACCGGCACTGTCTCGAACGTACACCAGTTTCTATGTCTTCCAACGGGGTAGACTCTGCCATTACGGCCACCTGAGCCTGTCGTTGACTTCCCCCTCCTCGCTTGAGCTTCACATGTTTTTAAGTGGCCTTTTCAAAGTAACCTTCATCAAATTCCAATGCGCCATCCAACTGGTAGAGGGCATCGAGCTTTCCCTTCGCCTGGCGGATTTTATGTATCAGACGCCATACTGTATCGTATTTTGGATGATCTAACTGACGTTGTATTCCGAGGCTGAGATACTCTTTTTACTGAAGGTCATAAAGGCCATGGCTAGATACCAGGTGCGCACGCTGACTTTCGAGCCTTCCATAATACTACCACTTTTCAATGTGGTGCGGAAGTCACATTCAATGCACCGCCATTGCCATTTGGCTCGAAGCCAATAATGGCGCTCACTCGAGCAGTGTTTACACTTAACACCTTCGGTTTTGCGCTGAGCACGAAAATGTTCTTTACAGCTTGTTTCCGTGGGAAATTGTTTGGTGAATTCTAAGATGTTCATCGGACTTTCGTTTATTTAGAAGCACGAATCAACCATCTCAGAATGTAATCTATTTACATTGTGGTATATTGCAGGGGAAT
>CALSRO010000003.1 GCA_943788775.1 uncultured Flavobacteriales bacterium
TCCGCCATCTGACAAATCATCTCGATCAACAGAGGTAATTACCGCGTGTTTGAGTCCCATAACGCGAATACTTTCTGCCACCTTAGCTGGTTCGAAAATGTCAACTTCCTCTCCAGCACCTGTGGCTACATTACAAAACTGACAAGAACGTGTGCATGTATTTCCCAAGATCATAAAAGTGGCCGTGCCTGCTGTCCAACATTCACTTTGATTCGGACATTTTCCACTTGAGCAAATAGTATGTAAACCACGCTCTTCAACCACTTCTTTAACGCGTAAGTATTCTTTCCCGCTTGGGATTTTCACCTTTAGCCAATCTGGTTTATTGATCTTAACCTGTTGGTCAAGTTTGTTTTTTAGGAGGTTTGCCATGCTTTTTGCAACTGCTTTATCTAGTTTTTGAAATCTATTACAGTTCTTCTAATAATGGAAACGCATTCCATCAGCTGCTGTTCAGTCATTACCAATGGTGGTGCAAAACGTATGATGTTGCCATGTGTTGGTTTTGCCAATAATCCGTTATCCTTTAGAGCCACGCATAAATCCCAAGCTGTACTGCTCTCCGGTGTGTCATTTATAAGAACGGCATTCAACAGTCCGCGGCCTCTAACGCTCTTAATCAGACTACATTCACCAGCCAATTTTGTCATTTCATCACGAAATAATTTTCCCAACTTTCGAGCATTCTGGGCTAACTTTTCATCGTTTCGAACCACTTCAAGGGCAGCGATACCCACGGCTGCTGCCACCGGGTTTCCACCAAAAGTGGATCCATGCTGACCCGGTTTAATGACCTTCATGATCTCATCGTCTGCTAAAACAGCCTGAAACCGGATAAGCACCACCACTTAAAGCCTTTCCTAAGATCAATATATCGGGCTGTGCGTATAGTCGCTGGTTGACGCTCACAATGCTGCTTCACAAGTACAATTACCGCAGACCGCAAGCAAGCCTCCCGTTCTTGCTATACCCGTCTGGATTTCATCTGCGATAAAAAGTACCTTATGTATTATGTCACAAACTAGCCTGTGCCTTTCGCATATAATCATCTGCCGGTGTATTGACACCAGCTTCTCCTTGAATCGGCTCCACTAAGAAAGGCAGCTACATTAGGCTTGACTAACCGCATCTTCTAAGGCCGCCATAGTCGTTATAATCGATCGCTTCAAATCCAGGGTGTATAGGGACCAAAGTTTTTACGTGCATCTTCATCGTTACTAAATGAAACAATGGTCGTGGTGCGACCATGGAAATTATCCTTTGCCACAACAATCTTCGCTTCATTCTCCGGAATACCACGCTTTTCATACCCATACTTCCGTGCAATTTTGATCGCAGTTTCCACCGCTTCCGCTCCACTGTTCATTGGGAGGAACTTGTCAAACTTGAAATATGATGTGATGTATTCTTCAAATTCACCCAAGTCTCGAGATGTATAGAAAGCTCGACTCGTTAAGGTTAAGCTGCTGAGCTTGTTCCGTCATCGCCCCTACAATGCGAGGATGGCAGTGTCCTTGATTCACGGCTGAGTAGGCGGATAGAAAGTCGAAATACTTTTTGCCTTCTACGTCCCAAACAAACACCCCTTTGCCCCGATCTAACACCACTGGTAACGGGTGATAGTTATGTGCCCCGTATTTATCTTCTAATCCTATCGCCTCTGCCGAAGTCATTGTCTTTGTTTCCATATATCCACAAGTTTAGCTGCGAAGATAAAGGTTGAGAATTGGCTGACTGATTTAGCATGTAGTTTCTTCCTTTGCAAAAAATAGCCAAATGATCAAATCACTCTTTTCCATCATTGCCTTATTCATACTTGCCCATATGTCCTTTGGACAGCAAGTCGAGATTATTGCGAATTTCCAACCTGAGTTGAACTACGAAAATGTCCATGTATATGAATTGGACAGCGATCCACTCACTTCTACGTATCTAATATGGGTTAAGTCCGATGTCAAAGAACACTATCATGCTGAACATACTGAGGTGGTTTATGTCTTAGAAGGTGAAGGCGAATTAACCTTAGGCGACACAAAAAGAATTATTCGACCAGGGGATTACATCTTCATTCCCAAAGGAACTAGACATTCCGTTTTAGTGAAAAGTGAGAGTCCGATGAAGGTTTTAGAGTGTTCAGACACCCCAATTTGATGGTAGTGATCGAGTGATAGTCGAGTAGAATTTGGCTGTTTTTCGCCTTACCACTCTCTGAAACCCTTGAAAACAGGGCGTTTTAGGCTGCACTTATTAACAAAGGGCTGTATTTATTAACAAAACGCCCTCTAGGCGCTTGCAGTACTTGAGGTTGCGACTAATATTTGCTCCCGTTGAAAAATTATTGTTTAACCTAAAATTTTATAAAATGAATAAAGCTGAATTAATTGAAGCTATGGCTAACGGAGCCGGTATTTCTAAAGCTGACGCAAAAAAAGCGCTTGACGCTTTTGTTGACAGCACTACCTCTACCCTTAAGAGTGGTGGACGCGTTGCTCTTGTAGGTTTCGGATCTTTCTCAGTATCTAACAGATCTGCTAGAACAGGTCGTAACCCACAAACTGGAAAAGAAATTCAAAATCGCTGCAAAGAACGTTGTTAAGTTCAAAGCTGGAGCTGATTTAGGTGCGCTGTAAACTAATTCACCTTACAAAGAATTAGAAGCCTTTCGATTATGGAAGGGTTTTTTTATGTCCAAAAGTGAAGTGATCAACTTGTTAAATTTGCACGCTTAAACGAACAATTCAACCATGGGAAAAGGAGATATTAAATCAGCAAAAGGAAAGAGATTCGCAGGAAGTTATGGTAAATCTCGAAAGAAGAAGTCTGCAACTCCAGTTGCTGCACCAGCCAAAAAGAAAACATAAAAAAAGCAGCTCCGAAAACAGAAGCTAAGGCTGCTCCAAAGGCTGCAGCTAAAAGCCACTCCAAAAGCTGCTGCAAAACCAGCAGCTAAAAAGGCCCCTGCAAAAAAAGCAGCTCCAAAAAAAGCTGATAAGAAATAATAGCTTGTTGACTAAGGGCTAAGCCTTTGCAATGACCAACATTGTCCCTGTGATAATTCATAGCGAATCCGGTCGTGCAACCTGCTTGGACGACCTTGCCAAAATTCAAAATAGGTGGGTACAATGAGGTATCCACCCCAATGCTCTGGGCGAGGAATGTCCAGACCTGCGTACTGTTTTTCTAGTTCCACCACTTTGTCCTCTAGAAGTTTTCTTGTTTTTAAAATTTGGCTCTGATTAGATGCCAAGGCCCCTATTTGACTTTCTCTCGGTCTACTTGAAAAATATTCATCGTTTTCTTTATTCGAAAGCTTCACTGCATTCCCTCCTATTCTAACTTGTCGTTCAACCCACGGCCAAAAAAAGTTTAATGAGACGTGTGCATTCTCCGCGATCTCCTTTCCCTTCTGACTTTGATAATTAGTATAGAATTTTATTCCTTTTGAACTCAACTCGCGCAAGAGCACAATTCGGCTAGTAGGTTGACCTGAGGAGCCCACCGTACTTAGAGTCATCGCATTAGCATCCTCACTATCAGAATGGGCCTCCTTTAACCATTGATCTAGAAGTTCATGTGGTGAACTCGGACAATCTGACTCATCTAACGAGTGTTTTGCGTAATCCTTTCTTGCTTTATGGTAACTCATAATCTGTAAACAAAGTTAGATCTCTAACGTTCCGATAAAATTGAGATTTATCAATATATAATCTGCGAATCACTTGCTTCGACCGATTGGACTTCTAATTTAGCGGTGAACAAATGGATAACTCAGGAAACATAGAAAATGACTTCTTTCACAAACTTGCTTTCAACTTTGACGCAAGCAGCCTGAAACCTGGTGATGTGTTGATTTCAGAGCCATTTTTACCAGATCCGAACTTTAGCCGGTCTGTTGTACTAATTACTGAGTACAGCCCAAAAGATAGTGCGTTTGGTTTTATAATAAACAAACCTTCTGAACTGGAAATGTCGGATGTGATCGATTCATTTCACCACGAAGGATTTACATTCCATGTGGGAGGACCTGTAAATCCAGAAACTTTGTTTTTTGTTTTAGGTGACAACAACATATTGGCAGACGCTCAAAAAATAAGAGATGGATTGAGCTGGAGTGGGGATTTTGAAGCCGTCAAAGGATTGATTGACATAGGTAAAATTCACAAAGAGGAGATAAAATTCTTTGGCGGTTATTCTAGCTGGGGTGCCGATCAGCTTGAAGATGAGATTAAGGCAAAATCCTGGATTATCGGAAAACTAAGTAACCATGATATTCTGAATGGAAACCATGAAATACTTTGGAAAAAAAGCTTGGAACATCTTGGGAGTAAGTTTACAATCATGTCCAACTTCCCGGAAGACCCAAACTTGAATTAATCGCCAACTTGTTAAGTTCTAGCTGCATTTCATTGGCTTTTTCAAAAGGAAACTCTTTACCCATGAATTGAGTTATAGCACAAAGGCCTGAAACCGCGTTTGTCGTCCAAATTTCATCCGCTGCTAAAACATCTTTAAGTTTAATGGAGGATTCTTCTACCCTGTCAATGAACTCTCCCTGTTGATCTAATAACACTTGACGTATTGTACCCTGAAGCCCTCCATCTGATAATGGAGGCGTAATTACCCTCTGCCCTTTAAGGATAAAGACATTGCTAGATATTGCTTCAGCAATACTCCCCTTATCATTCGTGATTAAAGCTTCATCAAAATTTGCCGTTCTGGCCTTTCTTGCTGCCAGTATATGCACCGTTTTATTCAGTGTTTTGTGATTACCAAGTACATGGGATGGTAGCGTGACATCATCAAAGACCATGGCCTTTCTTGTAATAACCGGAACTCTAAACTGGTTATGAGGCGTATTAAAAACTTGAATCAATAATTCTCCTTCATCGGTTTCTGGGAAATACTTGCCACCTCCACCGCGATATACTGTAATTCGAAGTAATCCGCCAGCAACAATCTTGTTTCGTTCAATACAAGCTCTTATAACGCTAAGTAAATCACTATCCTTTTGCTCAAGTTCAATTCCAAGTAAACTCAGGGTTTCACGAAGTCTATTATAATGATACTGCCAAAACACTGGCATACCATTCATGATGGATATGGACTCAAAACAGCCATCGCCATATCTAAATGCGCGATTGGTCAGTGGAATGTTCACCTCATTTTCCGGACAGAATTTATCCTTAAAAAAAACCGTATTCATTCCAAAGATTTACAATCAATTCAGGCTTCATACTCGCTGTGAAAATGACACCAAAAATCGCCCCGAAATAGTGTGCAGAATGCGCTATCGGACTTTTTTTATTTCGATCGGCATAAATTTCATAGAGTAGATATAGTGCTCCAAATACAATCGCAGGTAAATGGAAACCAGGTAAAATGATTAGACCCAATGGCCTCATAGGATTCATAAGTATATAAGTAAATACAATGGCAGAAACCGCGCCTGAGGCTCCCACTCCATGATAACTGTAATTGTCTCGATTCCTAGCATAACCGGGAATTGCGCTAAATAGCACACCACCAAAATATAAAAGCAAGAACATTGGAATCCACATGTCTCCGAAAAGGCTGGCGTATTGGGCTTCGACTGTTTTACCAAACGTGTAAAGCACATACATATTCACCACTAAATGCATCCCATCTGCATGCACAAAGGCATGCGACAAAAAACGATACCACTCTTTGTTTCGCTCAATCAAATATGGCTGAAAATCGAGTTTAAAAAAGTATTCTCGATTTTGCAGACAGCTGATAGATACCAGAATATTGGCGATTAAAATAAAGAGCGTTATACTCATTGTTCAAAGCTAAAAGACTCTTTGAATGCAGAACCAATTTGATCAACAATATCAGTTGCGACAAGGGCATGAAATCCTGTATTGATTGCTGCCAAATCACCTGCCACTCCATGTAGGTATACGCCACAAATAGCTGCTGTTTGAGGATCCTTGATTTGCGCCAAAATTCCCGTAATAAGTCCGGTTAGACAATCTCCACTGCCAGCAGTTGCCATTCCTGGGTTTCCCGTAGAATTAAAAAACACTTTGCTGTCTGGAGTGGCAATTGCGGTATGCGCCCCTTTTAAAACAATGAACATTCCAAGTTCGGTGGCCTTGGACCTTAATAATTCAATCCTTTCCAATTCATTTTTCGATGATCCAAATAACCTTTCAAATTCCTTAATATGCGGAGTTAATATGCTCCCCTTTGGAATGCTCGGCCACAATTTTTTATTCAACGCTAGTAAATTAAGGGCATCTGCATCAACGACCATAGGTGACTCATTATGCTGCAAGATCCATTCAAAAAGCAACAATGTCTCAGAATCAGTCCCAATTCCAGGGCCGATACCTATTGCATCGTATGTACCTGCCTTGTTTTTTGACTTCAATTGATCGTCTTCATGCACTACCGCCATGACTTCAGGAACACTGGATTGGATCACTTCTAGCCCAATCTCTGGAACTAGCGCAGTGACTAATCCTGCACCTGATTTGATTCCGGCTCTATTCGAGATAATCGCTGCCCCCATCTTACCATGACTACCCGCTACTATCAGGACGTGCCCATACTTCCCTTTATGGTCAAATTTCTCTCGGCTAAATAAAGATTGATATTCAGCGATTGAATCCACATAATAAAAGGGGCTTATCTGCCTAGTAATTGCGGCTTCACTTAATCCGATATCTATCAAATGCATCCTACCATATACATTTCCTAAAATGGGAATCAGAGAGGTTAGTTTAGGCAGATGTAGACAAAGGGTGTCCGTAGCCTCGATACATGCATTCGATGCTTCTAAATATCTATCCCCGAACATTCCAGATGGAATATCGATAGATACAACCCTTGCCTTTGATTCGTTGACTTTCTTGATGAGGTCCAATGGCACACCTTCCACTGCTCGCGTCAAACCTGAACCGAACATTCCATCAATGATCACCTCCGCCCCAGATAGATCACAGTCTTTTGCCTCAGATATTAATACATATGAAATTCCCTTGGCTTTAAGTCTTTTTAAATTCAAATCGCAATCATTTGAGCGATTGCCAATATCCAAGTCAAAAACTTTGATTTCGTATTTCTCCGAATGAAGAATTCGTGCGATTGCTAAGGCATCGCCACCGTTATTACCGGGTCCTGCAATGACGGCCAACTTTTGACTTCTATCAATATGACTCATGATCCATTGGCAACACCTTTGAGCTGCTCGTTCCATTAAATCAATAGATTTTATGGGCTCTTCAGACATTGTCTGTTCGTCCACCAACTTGGTTTGGACGCTTGTGAGGATTTTCAGCATATTCCAAAATTAAAAATTGGATTCGGGTAAAACAGCTGAATCACATTTGCTGAAAATGCTCAATAATTCCTCGGGCATAAGCACAAATTTCATCATTAAGGAATATAACAGGGTACACGAATACTGGTTCTGGAGGATTATCCCCTTCATCATCAACATTGATGATCAGACATTCAATTCGTTTACGTTGAATGAAATCGACCACTTCTTCACACTGACTGCAGTCATTTGAAATATAGAGGACGTAATGATTCAGATCTATTCTCGAATCAACTCAATGTCCCGCACAATTTCAGACTGGAAAGAGCTCTTGCCTAAAACCTTAACTTGAAATGCCACAGGCTGTATACCATCTGCAGAAAGATACACATCAAAATTACCAGGAGGTAAAATGATCACATACCGCATTGATTTCGGATTTGGGGTATAGAATTGTGGTGGGTCGTTTGGATTGTCCAAGTCTGTCACTGTGAAAGATGCATTTTCAATTTCACCTTTCGAAGTAAGTACACCACGAATAACAGAGTACTCCGGTTCAACATCTGATATTGTTAATCGATAGATATCGTAGTCTCCATATCCTTCTGGTCTCAATGCTGAGATATATCCATAACGACCTGAACTTGATTCACGGTAGTTCATATCATCATCCACGGAATTAATCGGATATCCAAGGTTACGAGGGTTCACATAGGCATTTGAATCCTCATTCCACAGCGCCTCAAAGATGTCAAAACCACCCATGGAGAAGTGACCTTTTGAACTAAAGTGCATTTTCTTACCATCAGGCGAAATATTTGGAAAATCTTCATCTCGCTCTGTGTTAATGCTTGGACCAGCGTTGTATGGCACACCCCAAACTCCAATTGGAAGTTTCTTCACCACCCAGATATCTGTTCCACCATAACCTCCCTCACGATCACTCACGAAGTAGATGGTATTTCTATCCGTACCGTAGGTTGCAGCAATTTCTCTAGAATTTTGTGAATTTATTCTTTCACCAACTGGGGCCTCATTCTGTAATTCATCGTTCACAAAATCAGCTTCCAAAATATCCCCAGTTATTCCTTCTAGCCCCCTTATGAGTAGTAACCGTTCACCATTGGGATCCATTCCAATCACCGCTTCACTTTCTCCGCGCTCATTATCAGCGCCTGGCATTTTTATAGCATCTCCAAATTCACCATCTACCACTCGAGAATAATAGATGTTAGAAGAATATGTTCCATCAGGAAGTATCGTACTTCCGTCATCTCTTTTAGTTGTGAAAGCTAAAAAGCTTTCATCAACAGTAACAAATGGGAAATAATCAGGATAAGGGCTATTGATATGTTCGCCCAAGTTTTCATACAGGCATCCTTTTGGAAACTTGATCAATTGATAGGCATTTTCACAATATTCAATTTCAATTTCAGCTTCCTCAACACTGAAATCATCTCCACTGGCTCTGAATTCGATGTAATGATTAAACTGCTCAATGGCTCGGTCAAATCTCATTTCAAACTGAAAAGCCTTCCCCATTAGGTAATGCACAGTAGCTGATTCTTCATCGTAAAACAGCACTTTTTCAAAATATGGAATTGCCTTTTCCTTTTCATAATCTGAATTTAGGTAGCACAATCCGAGATTATAGTTGATTCGCGTATTCTCAGGATCTTTTTCTAAGGCTATTTCATATTCAAGCATCGCTTCGCCATAATTCTCATCAAAAAACAACCTGTCAGCGCGCTGCAAGTTGCCAGATGGCATGGTTTTCTTCTCTACTGCTGCAGTGTCCTGTGTTATTTTTAGAGAATCGTCTTGTGAAATTCCGCTGAAACTAAGCGCGAATACTAGAATGGAAAAGATGGTTAGGTTCCTCTTCATAGAAATTATTCAATCTTCAAATTTAAGAATGCGCTTGAAAGGCGATTGATTTTTTTCAGGAACTATGGTCGGCAACAATAAACCACGCTCCATTTACCTTTTTCCAAACCAATGTAAATCGCCCTGAAAGTGTGTCTGATTCTCTAAAAAGCATCCAACCTCCAGTAGAATATGCCGCTTTGCTGCTAATAAAATTCGTTTCACATTCGTCAAATTCTAATTGTCCCATGGCAGCTTTATCAGGATATCCTCGAACATATCGGTCTAAAGCGGCCTGCCAGCCATGGCTGATAGACTTGGTTCCCGTAAAAACCAGCGAATCACTCATCCAATATCCGTGCATATAGCCTTCCAAATCCCCCTTATTCCAAGAACGAGCTTGTCCGGCCATGACATCATTAATCATCTCCAAATCCTTATCTCTGTTTTCCTTGACCACACATCCCGCAATGAGAATAGTGATGTATACTGCGATCACTTTATTCATTCTCCATGATTTGCCACGTATGATCTCCTAAAAGCTTCACTGTGGATATAAACTCCCAATCAGGCTTAGATCTGCCCCAATCCTCTGGAGAAAGCATGGACAGTTTATTTTTTCCTTCGGCATCTTTGTAAAGATGGTATATGTGTCCAATGACCGGTTGAAAGCCCAATCCACTTTCATAGATCATTTCTGATACGCGCTTTCTATCCTCGATTTTTTTAGCCTCATCTACCAAGACTTCAATTTGCCGTTTTATTTGCTGAATTTGCAAATCGGTCTGTTCGTACATGGCAGATAATGCCCGCCCTTTCAATTTTCCTTTGTCTTCTGGTCGAATCAATGCGCTCCCTACGTGGTGCGCATATTCCAAAAGCCCAGGTGTTTCCGTGGTTTTGTCTTTATCGATTGGATTTGGATCGCTTTCTTTCATGCGCCTTTAGCTGTGAGTTATCTGATGAGTGTGAAAGCACCATGAATTTCTTGGTATTCCCCTTCAGAAGTTTGATATAGAATCTGATAGGTATAAACACCATTCTGAGCGATTTTGTTGTCGCTATTTTTTACCGTCCCAAGTGAAGTTAATATCCTTTTCATGCAACATGGTGTGCCCCCATCTGTCCCATATTTTAATTTCAAAGCTTCCACCTTCGTTAAAACCTTCAATGCTCCAAAAATCATTGACTCCATCACCATTAGGAGTGAAAGATGTTGGCATATACAAAGTGGTGATTGCGTCCACCTTTACCACCTGCATAATGGTATCTAGGCAGTTGTATTCATTCCAAGCTTTTAAACTAACATGGTACATTCCTGATTTTTGGAAATCATGAAGTGGAGAAAATGCCTGAGAAGTTTTCCCGTCATTAAAATCCCACTTCCATCTCACACTTTGTTCGGATGTGTTTTCAAACAAGATGACTGGATTGAATAGGTCTAAACTCTGTCTGTCAAAGTTAAAATTGGCAATGGGTCGAGGATATACAGCTACGATCTCGGATTTCTTTTTACTCGCTGTACAACCTGCCTCACTGGTTGCGACCAGTTTTACATTGAAGAATATGGTTTCGATTGTGTCATTAACCAAATCAAGTCGCGGAGATGTTAGATCCGAATATTTTTCGTTGTTGACATACCATTTGTAGGTCAATTCACCATCAGCTATCGAACTTAGATTTATCGCTCTAGGTGCCAATGGGGAACAACCCACTTTTGGCTCAATATCGAAGTTAACCTCTGGAGTAACCGGCACGTGCACCATGTGCTCCGTTTCTTGCAAACATCCTTTGTTGGACTTCACTACCAACTTCACTTTAAAATCACCTGAGGTTAGATAAACATTCGTTGGATCAGCGCTGTCAGAAACATTTCCATTACCAAAATCCCAACTCCAATTGTCCACCAGCCCTTTTGAAATGGTGCTCAAATCCGTGAATTTGGATGGCAAACCTGTGCACGCCATGTCTTCGGTGAATTTTGCATCAGGTATCGGGAATATTTCAGGCCAATTCCTTGTGCTATCCACACATCCATAGTTGGATGTCACCAACAGAAAAACATCAATTTTTTCCGAATTACTGGTTACATAGGTTGGATTTTGAGTGGTCAATGGTGTTCCATTTACATTCCAATTCCAACTCACAATATTATCTCCACCAGGGGTAGATTGCGCGATATTACTTTGATCAAAAATGGGAAGAGGATCTCCTTCGCATACATTATTTTCCCAATTGAATGCAGCCTGCGGTGCGGGGTATATTTGAATACTATCGTAAACGGTATCTGCGCATCCATATTGAGTAATCACCTCCAATGAAATAGGATAGAGCCCTGGAGCAGCATAGTCATGTATTGGTCCCGATGAAAGCGAGCTGCCACCATCGCCAAAATCCCAATGGTATTGAGTAATCATTCCGCTTTGGGAAGTTGAATTCTGAATGAAATTTACAGGAAGGTTTTCGCAATTAGGCGATAGCTCAACTGCCGCTACAGGAAGGTGATACACCGTAATATTCTTCGTCAAGGAATCTTGACAACCTCCGTCCGTTGTTACTTTTAATTCAATAGTATGCTGACCCGAAGTTTGAAACTGATATTGGGGTGTATTACTTGTGGATATTGAGCCGTCACCAAAATCCCAATTCCAGCCAGTGAAATAACCAGTAGCCACCGTTGAGCTATCTTGAAACACGCTATTCTCTTTAAAACAAACGCTTGGCACTTCAAAATCGGCCACCGGCATAGGATAAACGGTAGTCAATTGAGTCAGAGAATCACGGCATCCTAGTGAATCATAAACAATCAACTGCACTGCGTATTGACCATGAGTACTATATGTGTGACCAACAGAATCTGCATTATAATCCACCGTTCCATTATTCTCTACGTCCCACTCTAAACTGGATATACCCACAAGACCTTCTTGGCTTGAATCGATCAAAATCACGTCAAGACCATCACAAGCATCTTGTATACTGAACTGGGGAACTGGATTCGGGTATATCTGAATTACTGTATCAGTGGTATCAACGCATCCCGCATTATCCTCCACGGCCAATTGCACTGTATAATATCCACTTTGATTATACAGATGCACAGGGTCTGCAATCTGACCATTTGTACTACCATCTCCAAAATCCCAATCCCATTCTGCAATGTATCCAATGGGCAGCGAAGTTGAATCTCCAAAAAACACGCTATCACCCTTACATACATCTCCAAACCCGATGGCGGCATTGGGTGCTTCATGAATATAAACCAGGTTATGTGCAGTATCTGTGCAACCATTAATATCCGTGGCTACCAAATACACATCATACAAACCAGCACTATAATATATATGCCACGGGTTTGTATCTAAGGATACTGTTCCATCACCCAAATCCCACCAAAACGTATCCAGATTGGTATAGGTGTTTGTGCTATAGCATGCCCCAGTATCGATGAAATAGAATTGAGAGGTGTCTCCCAAGCAAACGCTTTGAGATTCCATACCAAAGTCTATGTAAAGCTCATAGTTGAAATCCCAATAATCGGTTCCCTCTTGAGAAAAACTATAAAATCCAAAAAGCCCAGGTTCAAAGCAACCACCTTGATCAATAAATGTATCTCCGTTAATGGTGATTACCGCCCGGGTAGGGGTGTAATACAATTCAAAGTCATATTCTGTAAAAGAAACCCATCCGCTCGTATTGCTAAATTGAGTTTGCAGAACTTGAAAACCAGCTGAATTATTATGGTTCCAAAAATTCGGAAACACCTGAGGATTGGTCCTTGCTAAGGCCGTATCCACCTTACATAATGAATACCCCTCTTGGGCTGCATATCCAGACCATGTTTGAGCATTCTTTTTCCAATCAAACAGGTAGTAATTATGGTACATGGTGTCAGTATTTCCACCTTTCCAAGTGTAGTCCCAGGTATCTTTAAAACCAAATACAAAACCAACATAATCATCATCTGAATTGGTAGCGATCTCAAAGGTTCCCGTGATTTTAACATTAATCAGCGTATCTGGCCCAACATACATAAGTGGAAATAGTGAATTACACTGAGAACTTAGAGTGCTGTCTCCTGCCCCTAAGATCCAACCACCTCCAGCGCACGCAGCGCTCGATGTTGAATCGCCTGTAGTCACCCACTCCTCAAAAGTCACATTTTCATAACACTGTGCCTGCAGTTCCAATGGGTTACTACATGCCAAAAGCACATAAAGGGAAAGATAATATTTAAGTAGAGATTTCAGTTTTGAAGGTCGTTTGTTCAAATATAGTGTTGCTACACTCTTCGAACGCACAATTCCTCAATTGGTTGGCAGAATTAACTCCTTAATCGAAACAATTGATGTGTTTATTTTAACCCGTATTTATCTATAAGATAAACCAAAGCGGTGATGGAAGCTGTGCCGAGCTCTAACTCGCGTTTGTTCACTGCGTCAAACGTGTCGGTAGGACTGTGGTGATAATCAAAATAGCGCTGGCTGTCAGGCACAAACCCAATGAGCACATTATCATCTGTTTTGAGTGGCCCGATATCTGCCCCGCTGCCACCCTCTTCTAATTGATGCACTCCATATTTTTCCAAGGCAGGTTTAAAGCTTATAATCTTCTGTACCAGCTTTTCATTGCCTTCAACATGGAACCCTCTCGGTGTAAAACCGCCACGGTCAGATTCAATGCAAGCCACGTGGTTCAATCCCTGTTTTTTAGATTGTTCCGCGTATTCCTTTGCTCCTCTCAATCCATTCTCCTCATTCATAAAGAATACGACCCGTATTGTGCGTTTAGGTTGATAACCCGATTTTTTGAGCAGTTCTAATACTGCCAAAGACTGCATCACCCCTGCTCCATCGTCATGTGCTCCATGTCCCACATCCCAACTATCCAAGTGACCTCCCAACAGAATAATTTGATCTGGATACTTAGAGCCTTTGATTTCTCCAATGACATTGTGGGATGGTACATCGGGCAATGTTTGGCACGACTGCTTCCAAAAAAGCTCCACTTTCTCTCCTTTGGCCAAAAGATCACTAACAATTTCAGCATCGCGTGTGGAAATTGCTGCCGCGGGTATCGTATCCACGGCATTTTCATAGGACATGGATCCTGTGTGTGGGAATTCGTCAATTCGAAGGTTCAGTGACCTTACGATTGCTCCAACTGCACCATATTTTGCGGCTTCCACTGCTCCACCCCATCGGTGTTGCACGCAATGTCCATAGCTATGAAAGGTGTAGATATTCTCTGGATTCATCTCTTCGTTGAAGAAGACGATTTTTCCTTTGATCTTTTCTTCGCCCAGGGCTGCCAAATCTTCCCAAGTCTCCACTTCGATAATGGGAGCCATGAAACCATCTTCTGCTGTAGCAATGGAACCTCCCAACGCTAAAACATTGACCTCCAGCTTCGTCCCTCCAGATGACTTGATAAAGGCCATTTCCTTTTCACCTCGAACCCAATGAGGTACCATCACTGGTTGCTTCTGAGGATTTACACCCAACTCTTGCATCAGATCAAAACTGTACTCCACCGCCTCTTCGGCTTGTTTCGAACCACTTAACCTTGGGCCAATATTCAAGCACATATCACCCAACCAGGGATACACGCTACTTTCGGTAAGTGACAAACGAAACAACTCATCGATGGCCTTTTGATCATCGAGCACCTCAATGCCCTTTTTGTCCTGTGCACCCAATAAATTAGGCAACCATACAATCGCTAAAACGGTGAAAAACGCCTTCAAGCCTATTGCTTGACTACTTTGTGATACATCAACCCTTCTTCTGAAGCGATGACCATGGTATAGACACCGCTTGCCAATGACTCAATATTGATTTGAGTCTTGCTAGTTGGAGCAGCATTGGTCAGCATGGTTCGACCATTCAAATCGATCAATCGGATCGATTCAATTTTAGAACCTGCTTGGATATAAATGATATTCTGTGTCGGGTTTGGGAATACATCAAATGAGGAGCTTAATTCCTCTAGTCCAACAAGATCAATGGTCATTGTTTTCTCATCCGAACCAAAATCGTTGTAAGCGTAGATCGTAACATCGAAATACCATGGAGTTCCGTAATCAACACAAGGAGTATTATTATTTGTCTCATCAGTCATATTGTTGCCAAAATTCCAAAGGACAGTTTCAGCATTCGTTGATGTATTTGTAAAACAAACATCAGCTTGATCGAAGGTGAAAGTAAAATCTGCTACTGGTGCCAGACATGAGTCCAAAGTTATTGTAGCCGAATTAGAAGCCACCGTATTCGCATTTCCATCGGTAACCACACATCGGTAGTTCACACTGCTTGGAGCTGTGGCTCCTGAATCACAAACCGTTAATATATCACTCATGGCCGTAGCTGACGTCATGTCAACAAATCCTCCGCCATCATCTTCTTGCCATTGGTAAGACAAATTCATTCCGTTCGCGGCAACACGCAGCATAACACAACTGTCCACACAACTTGTAACGCTTTGAGGATTGGAAGTTATCACCGGTTGTGCAAAAACCGAAAGAGTAGAAAGAGTTGAAATGACGAGTAAAAGGTTTTTCATAGGTCCAATGGTTAGCTGGTAAAAGTAATACGCAGACGCATTTTTAAGAATAAGTGGCTAAGATTTAGTCGCTTTTACCACTTCTTTCGATTAATGATCGATCTTCAAAGATCAAAGCAGCCTTATTGTTGTTTAAGTCCTTATCGCAACCAGCTTTGATAGAGCGAATTATCCACCCATTTATAATCATCTGGCAGCGTGAAGTAAGTCTTATCGATAGGTTCTTCATGAATTTTACTCAAAGACAATCTCATTATTACTCCAGCGTTTTCCACCTCTAAGGAGGTCGGAACCCCCACTAATCCATGATAAAAAAGACTTGGAATTGGCATATAGTCCGCCAAAAAAATCATGGATTGATTTTCACCTGATTCTAATTTTACATCCACAATTTTAGTCTCCATTTGAAATTGAGATTGACCTTTGCCCTTGGTGTTGGACAGGCTAACCTTTTTCAAAGTGCGGTTAGAAACCCTCACTCTTTCTGGGCCTATAGTGATCATTTCGAAAATTGAATCTGCTTTCGAATCATACACCTGAATGTAATCCCCGTTGATTTCTGTGTATTGCACGGATCGCCAATCGGAACCATCAGTCACAATCGAAATTTTGGTTGGCAATTGCTTTTCTACCCCTTTCATATCTGCTGGAATATTCAGATACTCTATAGAATAAGTGAGGCGCCCTGAAAACAACTCTTGAGTCGATCCATTCAACGATCCAAAAACGAACAATATGTAAATCAAGCACTTAGGCATTACCAGCTGACTGAATCAAGGCAATTTGCTTTTCTAATTTCTTATAAAGATCAGTGCCAATTGGAACCAAGGGCAAGCGCAGTTCGTTATCCATCAATCCTAAGATGTGACAGGCAGCTTTTACTCCACCCGGATTACCTTCAGCAAAAAGCATGTAAATGAAATCTACCAAAAGGTAGTGCATTCTTCGGGCTTCATTGTAATCGCCTGTGAAGCAATTGCTGGCAATGGATGAAAACTCACTTGGAAATGCATTGGCGATTACCGATATAATGCCATCGCCACCCAAAGCCATGTGCGGAATGATCAATGGATCGTCTCCACTTAACACTAAAAATTTGGCCGGTTTGTTTTTGATGATTTGCCCCACTTGATCCATGTTTCCGCTTGCTTCTTTCACAGCGATGATGTTATCATGCTCGGCAAGTTTCAAGGTCGTTTCTGGTGACATGTTGGAACTGGTCCGACCTGGAACATTGTATAGTATTACGGGTTTCGGACTGGCATCAGCATAGGCATGATAATGAGCAACAATACCCGCTTGGGTCGGTTTGTTGTAATACGGACTCGCTGCTAAAACGGCATCCACACCTGTCAAATCGAATTGACCAAACCCTTCAATCAGCGCCATAGTGTTGTTACCACCGTGTCCCCAAACAACAGGCAACCTTCCAGCGTTGATCGCCACTACAGCCGATAACACCGCTTGTTTTTCCTCTTTTGTCAACGTGGCTGATTCGCCTGTGGTTCCTTGAACCACCAAATAATCCACTCCTCCATCAATCAAATGATTGCATAGTTTTTCAAGTGCGTTGAAGTCAACCGATTTATCCTTTTTAAAAGGGGTAACCATGGCTACGCCCGTTCCTCTAAAATCTTTCATGCTGCGCTCAGCTTATTGAAGTTCATTAAATATTTATCCAAGTGATGTATCAAGTTTCGAAGATCCTTGTCTTTCATGTCGATCATGAAATCCAAAAGGGGCTCTTTATGCTTTGTACTTCTACCCGCCTTCCATTTTGCATCGATACTCGCTATGATCAGCTCACAATGCACATCCTCACCTTCGGATAAATCTATGAGCACATCATATTTCCGATCCGCTATACCTTGTAATTCTGGGGTATTAAACTGACCAAAGAATCCAAAGCTCTTTGGGTTAAATGGATAGTCCTTCAACTTGGTGTGATATAAATCTTGAATCTTTTGGTTGGGAAAAAGAATGTAAAAATCAACTGTCTTTATTCCATTTTGCCTCAATTGATTTACGTAGCCCTGCGCAATGGCAAATTGATCCGATGATTTATCTGCAACCACCGCTACGCTCTTCAATACATTACCATGCACCAAGGATGGGGTACGGTTCTGCTTTTTCAGCAGGCGTTTAATGATAAATGGAGCGATGAACTTGAGCATTGAAGCAAAGGTACAAGACTATTTCTGTGATTAGCGAATTTGCTGCTCGTCTGGCGGATTGTTATAGGGCTGCTCATTGCTTTTCATTTTCACATTGATGTCCTTAACCAACCTCCATTTGCGCTTTTTCAATTCCAGGGCATCGAATTGCATTACTGGAATATAAAACTCTCGCATGCCTTCTAAATCAGGTTCCATAGGAACCAATTGATTAAAAATAATGCGCTTTTTATTCTCGTCATACGTAAGACTGACTGAGGCATCGGACTTATACTCTAAAATGAAGCGTTTGATGTTTCGATCCTCCGTTTCAAATATGTCTGCGCCAAACCGAACTCCTTTTGTTGTGATGGTCATCACATCAACGACCTTTAGTGTAGAGAATTCGTCATGTCCGTCCCACCCCAAAACCATGTAGGTATTTTTTGTCCCTCTCTTTCGGGTTTTTGAAGGAATGATCTTGTAATACAAGGCGCCATACCAATCTTTCTCGCTGAATACTTTTCTTACCTCCCCTTCTAGGTCTCGATAGCCTTGCTTCAGTTCGAATATTTTGTATTCCTTTTCCTTCTTATCATAAAACTGAATAAAGCAGCGATACTTATGTGTTTGATCATCTAAGGGAAGGTTCCAATTGATCATTCTGAAATAACCGTCTCCACTGCGTAGGTCTGCTATTTGTGGAATGGTATCAAAGTCTTTTTTAAAGCTCTCAGGATCATTCAGTGCATCACGCAGAAACTTTCGAAATTCATTGTCAGCTGCGATGCGCAACTCATCCGTAGCCGCATTGATGGTCGCTTGGCGCAATTCTACCAGCTGCTTGACTTTCGCATCAATGTTCACCTCTTTGTCCTTCGCAAAAAGACACAGTGGAAAAAGCAGCGCTATGAATAGAAGTCGGATCAACAGGTGGGTTTTAGCTTAGAAGAACGAGGATTGAAGCGACTTGTTGCAGTAAACTGCATTACAAGTGCATGAATTCCTTCTTGGCCAAAAGCTCTTCTTTTGACTCACGGAAATCAGGATCGTCCACACAGCAGTCTACGGGACAAACAGCTGCACATTGCGGCTCGTCATGAAAGCCAACACATTCGGTACACTTATCAGTCACGATGTAATAGACATCCATTTCCTTCGGCTCCATTTCAGCATCTGCATCTCCCGCATTGCCATTCTTACCCTCCACGTGTCCTGTCAGACCAGTGCCATCAGAAAAACGCCACTCTACCCCGCCTTCGTAAATCGCGTTGTTTGGACATTCTGGCTCGCAAGCCCCACAATTAATGCATTCGTCTGTGATAATTATTGCCATAGCGCAATCTCTTTTAGTGTTTGTGCAAATGTATAGACCTCCTTAGACTTGCCTTTGTTCAAATTAGACATTTACTAACAAAGGAATATTGACCTAAACGTTAAATCTAAAATGCATCACATCTCCATCCTTCACCACGTATTCTTTGCCTTCCACCTGCAGCTTACCGGCTTCTTTCACTGCGGCTTCTGATTTGTATTGGATGTAGTGATCATAACCGATCACCTCGGCCCGTATAAATCCTTTTTCAAAGTCTGTGTGGATTACTCCCGCAGCTTGTGGCGCTTTCATGCCTTCGGTAATGGTCCATGCTCGCACTTCCTTCACTCCAGCAGTGAAATAGGTCTTGAGGTTCAATAAATTATAAGCGCTCTTAATCAATCGGCTCACTCCCGGTGTTTCCAGTCCCAGGTCTTCTAAGAATAGTGCACGTTCCTCATAGGTTTCAAGTGATGCAATATCCGCCTCAATCCCTACTCCTAGTATGAGCACCTCTGCATTCTCGTCTTTCACAGCCTCAGCCACCGCCTTGGTGTGTTCATTGCCTGTAACGACACTTGCTTCGTCCACGTTACAGACATACATCACTGGTTTGTCTGTCAGCAAATGGAGGTCTTTCACAAACTCGCGTTCCTTTTCATCTATAGGAGCTGATCTCGCTGATTTACCTTCCTCTAGATGTACTCTATATTTCTCAAATATGTCGAACAGCTTTTTGGATTCCTTGTCACCCACTTGCGCTTGCTTTCTGACTTTGTCAATGCGCTTTCCCAATGTTTCCAGGTCTTTCAGCTGCAACTCCATGTCAATGACTTCTTTGTCGCGCACTGGATTCACTGAGCCATCCACATGCACAATGTTTCCATCTTCGAAGCATCGCAACACATGAATAATGGCATCACACTCTCTGATGTTTCCTAAAAATTGGTTTCCCAATCCTTCGCCTTTGCTGGCGCCTTTTACCAGTCCGGCTATATCTACAATCTCGATGGTAGTAGGTAGAATGCGTTCAGGTTTGACAATCTCTGCCAAGGCATTCAAGCGCTCATCCGGAACGGTGATGGTACCCACGTTTGGTTCAATCGTACAAAATGGGAAATTGGCTGCTTGCGCTTTCGCGTTGCTTAAGCAGTTAAACAAGGTGGATTTACCAACGTTGGGCAGGCCAACAATGCCGCATTTCAAGGCCATAGTAATTTGATTTGGGCGGCAAATTTAACACTATAGCAAGGCGTGAAATCTAAAATTAATCGATGATCTGAACGGAACCTCTATAATTTACGTTTTCCTTCTGGCGACAAATGGTTTCGCCCGATACGATGTAGTAATACACTCCTTCAATTAATGGTTCTCCACTAAATGTTTTTCCTTCCCAACGAATCTTTGGTTCAGAAGAGCTGTAAACCATCATACCCCAGCGATTATAGACTTCGATGTTCCAGCTGGTATAAACCGAATAGTCGCTCATTTCGATCACAAATGCATCATTGACACCATCGCCATTTGGAGTGATCACATTGCCTATGGATTGAGTTACAATTCTAGAGGCATCTAAAAAATCCACTTCAAACTCTTCACGAGTTTCGCAACCATCGTTATTGACACTCACCCAATACTTGCCAGAGTCGCGAACGACAATTGCATTACCCACTTCGTTTGTAGACCAGTAATAACTGGAATATCCGGAGTCCAATTCAATCACCAAGGAATCACCGTCACACATTTCATAATTGAGTGCTAAGTCAACCTCAGGTGAAGCCGCAAATTTCACATTGAATGTGTCTAACCAAAAACAGGGGCCTTCGGTAATGGTTACAATGTATTGCCCAGATTCCTGCACAAAATTAACTCGAGTTGAATCTCCATTAGACCAAAGGAAGTCGGCATTGGGGCGATCTAGAATGGCTAAGGCTGCCGTGAAGGTGTCGCAGTAATTCTGCAAATTATCCGTGCTTGGAGTATAGCTAATAAGCTGAACGTTAATTGAATCTACCGCACTACAATTTCCATTATTCACCTCTAAATAAACCGTTCCAGGCTGACTCAATATTACCGTGTCGCCAGTGGTGCCATCACTCCAACTATAACTAACATAGCTTGAATCAAAGGCACTGATAACAATGGGCGAGCAGATGGAGGTATCTTCAGGAAGGTCTAAAACCAGTGGGGCGAAACTTACGTTTATAGTATCTATCACAACGCAATAGCCATTATCCAATCGAACCCAATAGCTTCCTGATGAATCGATGAGCACTGAATCTGTGGTATCGCCCGTACTCCATGTGATGCTTCCTTCCGAATTATCGACCACGAAAAAGGCCGAATCATTACATAGGACTGTATCAGAGCTAGAAATATTAGTATAGGCCACATAAATGAATAATGACTCCGTATCAGCGCAGGTGCCGTTATCGGCAATTAGTGTGTATAGCCCAGTGGTTGGAATAGTAATCGATTGTATGGTATCGCCTGTATTCCAGAGATAATTGGCCGCTGAATCAGGGCCATGTATCAGATAGTTTGGATCGCAAATGCCCGTATCTTCAGGCAGTTCAAAATCAAAGGCGAGGGTGAAATCCACTTGAACGGTATCACTGTAAGAACCGCAAGAGTTGGTGATTTGCAACCAATATTCTCCGGCTGAATCCACTGCGATCGTCTGAGTTCCTTCTCCCGTTGACCATTCGTAATTTGCGAAAGCACTATTAGTAGTCAGAATTACCTCATCCACACAATCGGTTGGTCCCACAATGATTTCGGGAGCGGTTGAATCATGCACAACAACAATTAAGGTAGCCGTATCGCTCAACACGCAACCACCTGTGTCAAAAATGACATAATCCACTTCATATATACCTGGTTGCGTAAAGGTGTGAGAAGGAGTGGCAAGATTGGAGGTGTCCCCATCCTTAAAATCCCAAAAGTGGCTCAATCCAAGGCTACCAAAATTGGTAAAATCTACTGTGAAAGGTGCACAGCCCACGCTGTTTGGAGCTATCTGAGCATTGGCAACAGCTGCCTGTACCTCCATGTCAATTTTAAAAACAGTCAAATCATATGTGCCTCCATTTTGATTGCCGGACCAAGCGGTGCTGGTCAATGGAAAATAACCTGCAGAACACGTGGCTTGGTACACAGCACCACGCTTATCAAATCGACTCGTACCACCATCTACATGCGAGCCACCTGCGCCATAATAAGACCCCATAATAATGGTGTCCGCCTCTGGCGAAAGCACCATGACATAAAAACCACCTTGTGCAGCCTGAACATTGTTGACGGTGTCTACCTGTCCAGGTCCATTTCCTGCTGCATAAATGTTCCGACAGTTATCTACCAAGAAGGCCGATTGACTGAGATTGGCAAAGGTTGAGGTCCAATGCAATGTATCTAACTCGGGGCCGTACTTCCTAATGAATGAACCTGTTGCTGGTCCTGCATACTTATTGGTATCTGCGGTGATGGCCTGTGACGAACCCAATATATAAACATCCTTGTGTCTATCTATTTGAAGGAAAAAGCCTTTGTCATCGCCATTCGAGTCTGATTGAACATAGGTGCTATGGAGGATGTTTTCACCATCCGCATCAAAACGCGTAATGAAGGCATCATAGCTTCCATAGTTGAATGTTTCGTCATGGGCTCCAGATGTGACCGGAAAATTGGCGCTTCCTGTAGCTCCAGTAACGTACACGGAATTATCCTTGGCCGGTTTGAGGTTGAATGCGGCATCATTCGCTTCAGTCCCCAAATATGTGCTGAATAACATGTCACTCAAATTGTATGTCATCTTGAATACAACGGCATCTTGTAAGCTATCGCGTTGTGTTTGGTAGGCTCCATTGGTCGTTGGAAACGAATCGCTACTCGATGTGCTTGCTACATAGACATTGCTGTATAAATCGCAAACAACCTCACCTTTGAATGCCGCGTATGATGCTGGAACTGCATTTTGCCCATCTTGATCTTCGCCACCCACGAAAGTTGAACCAATGATGGCATCACCGCTGTCCGACAAAACTGTCAAACAGATATCCTCCAGACCATTATACGTAGTGTCAAAAGCGTTTTCTGATACAGGATAATCACTCGATGAAGTTTTTCCATATACCACCACTTGGTTAAACCCGTTTACAACAATGCTATGGACATACTCATCAGAAGCGGCACCTCCGATGTAAGTACTCCAAAGCAATTGGCTTCCATCTGCGTTAAGCTTACTGATTCCAATGTCTGTACTACCACCTGCATAATTCATCTGAAAAGACCCAGTATCCGTTGGATATCCTTGACCAAATGGGCGACCACCGCCAATGATGTTACCAAATTGATCGAAGGTGGCTGAATGCCCCCACGTATTCACCGTAGAACCGATGTTGGTAGAAGCTACAACTACAGGATCAATAAAAAGTTCAAGAGACTTGTCATATTCGCCTATGGAAAATGAAACACGATTGCCGGATAATTGAAATGAACTTTCAATTTCAACTTCCTGTCCATTTACAATTTGATACACATACGGAGCATTTTCAATTACTTCTAAATTCGGAAGTGTAATTGCCAAGCGACCTTGTTTAAGTTCTAACTTCCTCACTGCATTGTATTCAACCCCGATAGTGTTGATATTTACAAAGGGTGCTACATGGAAGGTATATTTCATTCTTCCGGCATCCATCGACCAAATCAGGTCAACTCCTTCTTCAACCTCAGAATACCTCAACTCATCATATACTCCTACTCTACTCGCCCACTTGGATCGATCTTTACCGATAAAATAATTGATGTAGTCTTTATGACGATTTTGAAACTGTGTGGATCTATTCAATCCCGAAGAGAAGACCATTTCGTAGCTATGGCCAGAAACTAGTATATCGTGACGTTCATGGCTTTGACTTTGTCCGTGATCATGTCCATGTTCTATGACTTCGTGTAGGATTTTTTCATCCATCAAAGGAAAACGCACGCTATTTCCAAAAAACCAAGCGGCACCATTTGTCAAATCAAAACGCCCCACGATCTCCTCATTCCATTGGCCCTTGTTTTCTACATATCCTCTAGATTGCGCGATGGAAAGCAATGGTAAAAGCGCAACAGTAAACAAAACCAATGGCTTGTAAAGTGGATTCAAATTTCAGTATTGTTAATAGGTTTCGTCTTCAAACTTAAGGCATTCATCCTATCGAAAGAACGACTTAAAAAAGTTGAAGACGCAAACTAATCGTTAAAGTTGGCTCACTACTTTATCAAAGTAACGTTATCCTTTATTTCAAGTACTGGTTTTTGAACGCAAACGGTCTCAACCCTAAGCAAATAGAAGAACACACCGTCATCAGCAGGCTTACCAGATGGTCTAATACCATCCCATCGCTCGCCCATGGTTTCCGATTCAAAGACCCTTATTCCCCAGCGATCATACACAAGCAAGTGGTAATTTAGCACCAAAGATTCCTCCTGAATGGAGAACTCTAGGTAATCATTCAATCCGTCTCCGTTGGGTGTCATTACATTGTTAACCATAGCGAATGAATCGGTATTCAATTGCCTGAGATCAACCACAATGGTATCATAGCGCAGGCATCCATCAAACTCCTGAGCCGCCCATAGTTCACCTCCATTTTGCAATACAACGCTTGTTCCAGTGTCGCCTGTGCTCCAAATTGGACGGCTATAATTGGTGTCCATAGGAATCGTCAAAATCTCACCAACACACATGGCTGTGTCCGGTCCAAGAGAGAATGGTGGAGTAGAAACAAATCGTAACGATAGTGTGTCGATCTTTTGGCAATGTGGAGTGCGCATATTCACCCAGTAATTTCCTGATTCAAAGGCCCATGTCTGTTGCAGCGTATCTCCGTTGGACCAATGGTAATCAGCCTTTGGGTAATCGGGCGCACCGAGTTCTATGCTATCCAAATCACAAGCTACAACATCAGTAACGTCCAATGCTAAGCTTTGGATTTCAATATCTACCGTGTCTCGATCCACACATTCCGCATTGCCAACAATGACCCAAATTTTCATAGACGAATCTATTTGAAGCGTACTTCCAAAATCTCCGGTACTCCATAAGTAGGTATCATAACTATCATCGAGCTGAATTTGAAACGGACCACAAGCTACGGTATCGTTACCAAGCGAAATCAACTCAGGATTGAATTCAAGATCAATCGTATCACTACTAATGCAAAATCCATTGGAAATAGTTACCCAATAAGTACCCGATTCATATGCTCCGATAACTGGTGTAGTTTGATTTGTACTCCAGAGAATATCACCTCCGGCATGATCCACTTGAAGATAAAAGGTGTCTAAGCAGGTCACTGTATCATGAGTATCAAACTCAACAAACGACACATCTACATTCATCTCCTCCGCTTGTTCGCATTCGCCATTACTGGCAGTTAAGGTGTATATGCCTGTTTCAGTAATCATTGTTGATCTTGTCGTATCACCGGTGCTCCATAAATATGAAACCGAGTTTGCTGGACCAAAGACAGGAAAGCCCACTTCACATATACCCGTGTCATTCAAGGTGAAATTGTACGCTTCCAGAAACGTAATATCAACGGTGTCATGGTTTATACAATGCAAATTGGCCAAGGCACTGACAGAATACTGCCCTTCAGAATAAATAAAAATGGAAGGGTCCTGAGAACCTGTACTCCATTGAAAAGACTGAAAATTAGTTGTATCCACGCTCAACAGAACCGAATCTACACAGGTAGTATCCCCTATTTCAATTTCTGGAATCACAGCTTCCAATATTTCCAACGTCATGAAGGCAGTGTCATCACCATAGCATCCTTGAGAATCAGATATGACATAAAAGATTTCATAGCTCCCAACAGAATCATATAGGTGCGTGGGCGCAGAATCGATTGAAAAGCTACCATCTCCAAAGTCCCAATAATGCACTGTTCCAACGCTGCCCTCATTTTCGAATACTGCTAAAAATGGCGCACAGGCAGTATCTCCAGGAACAATCTCTGCTTTGGCAACGTTCGACTCAAAGTCAATCTTAAAGACCGTATTGTCATATGTGGCATTATTGGTTTGATTGGTAGTGGAGTACGCCCAACTGGTGGTTGGGAATGTTCCATTGGAACAGGTTGCTTGATATACTACGCCCCGCTTATCAAACCTGCTCGTTCCCCCGTCCACGTGACTTCCATTGTTTCCATAGAAGCTTCCAAACTCCAACTCGTTGGCATCTGGCGACAACTTCATTAGGTAAAACCCCGCCTGATTGAGATTATTGACAGGGTCAAGCGTATCGAAGCTATTGATGTTTAAAATGCTGTTGGTAGCACCTTGCCCTGAAATATAAATACGACTACAATTATCTACTAAAAATGCTGCCGGAGCAAGGTTTCCAAAGGATGTAATCCATTCTATGGCGTCAAGTACTGAGTTGGTTTTATACACATATCCTCCCGTGGCTGGTCCACTGTATTTTCCTGTACTTGCTGATATTCCACCTCCTGATGTCCCGAAAATGTAGACCCCACCATCTCCATCGAGCTCAACAAAATAGTTTTGATCTCCGCTGGAAGTTCCAAAAAAGCTACCCGCCAACATCGTATTTCCATTCGGGTTAAGTTTCGTAATAAAAGCATCAGTCTGTCCACCTAAGTAAGTTGGATATGCGCTATTGGAGTCGGTGGGAAAACTAGCACTGGTGGTGGCTCCAGCTACAAACACATTTCCATCCGAATCTCGTTTTAATGCAAAGGCAGCATCGTTCGTCACACCTCCTAAATAAGTACTCCATCGAAGTGAATCAAGATTGGGGGTTAAACTCAGCACTACCCCATCTTGCTGCCCCGATAATGAGTCTTGAAAACACCCCGTAGTGACCGGGAAATTATTGGATCGTGAAAAACTCGCTATGTAGATATTATCATTCGAATCAATAATTAACTCTCCTCGATAGGCATCCGCATAGTATTCTTCCAAATTGTTCACCCCATCACCACCTGATCCACCAAGGTAGGTTGAACCAACGAGCTGTGTTCCATCGCTCGAGAGACTTGTAATCACTATATCTTTTGCTCCATTGTGAGTTTCGTCAAAAGCTCCAGTGGAAAAAGGATAATCGGTTGAATTTGTTGATCCCAAGAGCACAATATGATCTTGGCTATTCGCGATCATTGAATGAGGTAAGTCTTCTCCATTACCACCCAGGTATGTTGCGTAAATAAGATCTGAACCATTTTGATTGTATTTACTCAGACACATATCAACCTTTAGATAATAACTTCCTGTAAACGGCCCGCCAAAATTCACTTGAAACGCACCCGAATCTGTTGGATAGCCAGCACCAAAACACCTCCCGCCTGAATAAATATGTCCCGCTTCATTAAAGGTGGCTGTATGTCCAAACGCTTCGGATGTGCAACCCGAATTTGTTGAAGCTATAACCGTTGGATCAATAAACAATGTCCTAGTTCTGTCATATTCGCCCAACTCAAAACCCACCTTGTGATCGTCCCAAACAATAAACTCGCAAGGCACTATTACACGTTTACCGTCAATGTTTTGATAGGCCATTAAATCCTCTTCGACCAAATCTCCTATGGAAGTGCCAACATGGAGTCGTTTACCATCCGCCATGATGGATCGCGCACCTTGATAATGCAATACGATACTATTTGGTTCAGCATCTGGCTCCACACGATAGGTGATTTTTGGCCATTGACCCGATTGCTCGACTATTACGTCAATTCCGCGATAGACCCCAAGCATTTCGACCGATTGATAAGCGCGAGTCTTTGTGGCCCAATGGTTCGGATCATTCCCAATGAAATAATTAAAATAAGCCTTTGATGAATCAAAATGCTGAATGTCAGGAAGTGCATTTGCATAAAGCCAATTCACCTTCAGTACGTGACCATTTACATTTAATTCGTTTGAATCAACTACTGAATGATGCAATGCATGAAGCGCGTATTCTCGTTGCATCGGATCCATCCAACTCACGGACCATCCTGTTCTCTCCAACCAGAAATCACCAGATGGAAGTGCCAATTTGTGGGTTGCAACCGATGGCCATTGCCCCTTGTTTTCAACGAAACCTCCACTCTGGGCTACAGCCAGCACGCTGGACATGAAAACCCGGAGCAAAAACAAGTATTTCAAACCTCCATTAATCACGCGAAAAAGTGCTCTTGCATAGGTTTCAAAGTTCTCAAAAGTTTTAAACATTAGACCCCCGCCCCAAAGGCTGCTTCTATTTTCGCGCTAATTCCTATTGACACTATGAGCGATATAAAACAGCTGGAACAACTGGCCTCCCAAATAAGACGTGATATTGTAAGAATGGTGCACTCGATGTCGAGTGGTCACCCCGGTGGATCACTCGGATGTACGGATTATTTCACCGCATTGTATGGAGAAGTATTAAACTACGATTCTTCCAATTTTGACATGGATGCCAAGGGGGAGGATGTTTTCTTCCTTTCCAATGGTCATATTTCGCCTGTTTGGTACAGCACCTTAGCGAGGCACGGATATTTTCCGATCAGCGAGTTAAGCACCTTTCGTCAAATAGATTCTAGGCTGCAAGGCCACCCTACTACAGCAGAGCACCTTCCTGGTGTCCGCATGGCCTCAGGGTCGCTTGGACAGGGTTTGAGTGTTGCCATTGGTGCAGCCTTAGCAAAACGACTCAATAGAGACAACGGGATTGTCTATACCCTTCATGGCGATGGTGAATTGCAGGAAGGACAAATCTGGGAAGCGGCTATGAGCGCTCCACATCATAAAATTGACAATCTCATCGCCACGGTAGATTTCAATAACAGGCAAATTGATGGAGATGTCACAGATGTCCTTTCATTGGGCGACCTAAAAGCGAAATGGCTTGCCTTTGGTTGGGAAGTGTTGGAAATGGAGGGAAACAACATGGAATCTGTTGTTTCCACATTGAAACACGCTAAAACCCTGTGCGGTAAAGGAAAACCAATCATGATATTAATGAAAACAGAAATGGGCGCAGGTGTCGATTTCATGATGGGAACCCACAAATGGCACGGTGTTGCACCGAATGATGAACAATTGGCACAGGCATTGGAAAAACTAGAGGAAACTGTAGGAGACTACTAAAACTTCAACCGAGTGCGTTTAAGATACATGCGACATCTTTTCATCTTTGCTTTTTGCATTGCTATTCTTGGCAGAGTCCAAGCTCAGCAAGAATTACCCTTAACTCGCATACTTTTCATTTTCGATGCTTCCAATAGCATGAATGGAACTTGGGAAGCGAAACCAAAAATCAATGTTGCCACTCGCCTACTCAGTCAAGCACTGGACTCGCTCAGAAATGTACCCGATCTTCAGTTGGGATTAAGAGTATATGGTCACGAAAAGAACTACCTGCACGGTCAAGACTGTGATGATACACAACTCAAAGTTCCGCTAGGATTTAGCAATGTAGGAGCTATTAAATCATCCTTAAAATCACTCAAGCCAAAAGGAACCACTCCTATTGCAGCAACTTTAGAAAAAGCGGGTGGTGATTTTCCAGATTGTCCTCGAGGTGATTGTCGAAACATTATCATTCTGATTACGGATGGCATCGAAGAATGTAACGGTGATCCATGTGCAGTTTCGATGTCCTTGCAAAAACGAGGTATCGTTCTAAAACCTTTTGTCATTGGCATTGGATTGGATTTAGAGTTTCGCGAATCTTTCGAATGTATGGGCTCCTTTTATGATGCTACAAACGAGAAAAGCTTCACGAATGCACTTGGAATAGTAATTTCTCAAGCTTTAAACAACACCACTGCTCAGGTGAATCTCCTTGATTTTAAGGGAAATCCAACGGAAACAAACGTCAACATGACGTTCTATGATCAGAACACGGATCAAATGATCTACAACTTGGTTCACACTATGAATAACAGAGGAAACCCTGATACTTTGCTTTTGGATCCTGTTCACACATATCGAGTGGTAGCACACACCATTCCTTCTAGAGAAAAAGACAGCGTGATCATTACCCCAGGAAAGCATACTGTAATCGGTATTCCTGCGCCACAAGGAACGCTTGAATTTAAAATGAACGGAGTCAATCCCGATGCCGATAAGCTAAACATTATTGTTCGAGAGAAGGATGACATGAACACCTTGCACGTTCAGAGTTTTGCAGAAATTGAAAAGTATATCGTAGGAAAATATGATCTCGAAATATTAACGCTTCCGCGCACTTACATTGACGATGTTGAAATAACCCAAAGTCACACTACGACTATTCAAATCCCACAACCTGGAGTTGCCACATTCAGCAAGAATGGTCACGGATACGGCAGTGTTTACGTCATTCGAAAGAATAAACTGGAACTGGTTGCTAACCTTAGCCGCACACAGGAGCGAGAAACACTAAACCTAATGCCCGGTGATTATATTGCTGTATTCCGTCCAATGAGAGCAAAGGAGAGCGTATTTACCGTTGAACAAAACTTTAGAGTAGTCTCAGGATCATCTGTGGCTGTCAAACTAAACTAACTATGAGCCTAAACGATTTCAACCCAAATGAAAAGAAAGACACACGCAGCGGATTTGGCGCTGGTTTACACGAACTTGGCAAACGAGATGATCGTGTAGTTGCATTGTGTGCTGATTTAACGGGTTCATTGAAAATGAACGCCTTTGCCGATGCCTTTCCTGATCGATTTTTCCAAGCAGGTGTTGCTGAAGCAAACATGATTGGAATGGCTGCTGGACTGACCATTGGCGGAAAAATTCCGTACACAGGAACTTTCGCCAATTTCAGTACAGGTCGAGTTTATGATCAAATCAGGCAGTCAGTAGCCTATTCACAGAAGAATGTAAAAATCTGTGCTTCTCATGCCGGTCTAACCTTAGGTGAAGATGGGGCAACACACCAGATTTTAGAAGACATAGGACTCATGCGCATGCTTCCAAACATGTGTGTTATTAATCCAGCAGACTATTGGCAAACCTACAACGCTACCCTCGCAATCAACGAATGGGATGGTCCTGTTTATTTGAGATTTGGACGACCAAGCTGGCCTATGTTTACCACGAAGGATCAAGCCTTTGAAATAGGAAAAGCATGGAAAATCAATGACGGTTCTGACCTTACAATTATTGCAACTGGCCACATGGTATGGTACACAATTTTAGCGGCAAAAGAACTTGAAAACCATAACATTAAATGCGATGTGCTAAACATACACACGATTAAACCAATTGACGAAAACGCCATACTTGATTCTGTGTCAAAAACAAAGTGCGTAGTGACCGCAGAAGAACATAATCGACACGGTGGACTTGGCGATGCAGTAGCTCAAGTATTAGCGATGAATTTTCCAGCTCCACAAGAATATGTGGCAGTCAATGACACGTTTGGAGAAAGTGGAAAGCCTGCGGATCTATTGAAGAAATATGGTTTGGACGTCAGTGATATAGTCGCTGCATCAAAACGGGCCTTAGCAAGAAAATAAAGCTTCTCATTAGCACCACAGAATATGAAGAAAGGCACTGTCGTCACCGACATTGATATAGTTGATATTGGCGCTAAGGGCATGGTCATCGGAAAAAAGGATGGCGAAGTCTACATGTGCAAGGATGCCGTTCCTGGTGACACAGTATCCCTCGAAATGAGGCGCAAGAAAAAGGGCGTAAAACAAGGAGTGGTAAAGGAAATCACGAAATACTCGCCATTGCGTACGAATCCAGTTTGCGAGCACTTTGAACACTGCGGAGGCTGCAATTGGCAGAACTTGGATTATGCCGAGCAAATGGGATTTAAGGAACGAAGAGTAAAAGAACAAATCCGAAGACTTGCCGGCTTGACTGATTTTGAGTCATTTCCTATACTCGGCTCAGAGGAAATTTACCACTACAGAAATAAGCTAGAATTCACTTTTGTCAGTCAGCGATGGCTTACCCCAAATGAAATTAAAAACTCGGATGAGATTGCGGAAAGAAGAGGTGTGGGTTTTCACGTGCCTGGCAGATTTGACTGGATTCTGCATGTAAATGAATGTCATTTGCAAGACTCTGCGCACAATCAAATGCGCCAGTTTATCTATGACTCTGCCATTGATATGGATATCTCTTTTTATCATCCTAGAGATAAGGAAGGTGTACTAAGAAATATTCTTTTCCGAAATAACCGGAAAGGTGAATGGATGATCTTGCTTGTTGTGCAAGAACAAAATGACCAAGTCGATGAGTTGATTCAAAAATTCCTAAATGAATTTCCAAAAACACATTCCTTCTGGTTAATCATTAACGAAAAGGTAAACGACAGTTTTAGCGATTGTCCTGCAACTCTCATTCATGGCGAACCGCATATTGTTGAATCGTTTACCCGACCAAATAAAGGTGGCGAAGTGAAGTACATTATTGGGCCGAAAAGCTTTTTCCAAACCAATTCTGATCAGGCAGAGCGCCTCTACTCTATTGTTTATGAATTCGCTGAGCTCACCGGCTCAGAAACTGTCTATGATTTATATACAGGCACCGGGTCAATCGCTCTCTTTCTTGCAGACAAAGCAAAGCAGTTAGTTGGTATTGAGTACATCCCCGAAGCCATTGAAGACGCAGAAAAGAATGCTAAACTTAATGATGTCGAAAATGCGCTATTCTATGCGGGAGACATGAAGGATGTCTTGTCCAAAGAATTCATTTCACAACATGGAATCCCAGATGTACTAGTTACGGATCCACCACGAGCTGGTATGCATGGTGATGTTATAGAAAGGATTTTGGAGGCCATGCCAAAACGCATTGTCTACGTAAGTTGCGATCCTGCAACACAGGCCAGAGACATCAAACTTCTCACAGAAAAATACAAATTGATCAAAATTCAACCAGTGGACATGTTTCCACATACAAGTCATGTCGAAAATGTGGCATTGCTTGAACTAGCCTAGGCTGCACTGGATTATGCTTTCTTAATAAGCTGTGTAAGAATTGAACTTTAATAAACCCTATTGTTGCAGCTAAAACCGAGTATTGGAACGAACTGATATAATCACTATTTATTTAGGCGGACTTCGAATAGATGAGCCAATGGGCACACTTACCGATCTTTTAGTCAGCGCATTGTGTTTCATTTTCTTTTTTAAGCTGCACAAATCAGGTATCAATAATCGATCAACAACACTATTCAAATATTACTTTCTCTTGATGGGAATCGCAACGCTTTTGGGTGGCGTTTTTGGTCACGCATTTCTGTATGCCTTATCCATGCCTTGGAAGCTCCCTGGGTGGATAACCAGTATGTTTAGTATTATGTTGATTGAGCGGGCAGCAATCAATCACACCAGGATTCTTTTTAGCGAGAAAACAATTAATATTTTGGGATACATCAACATTATTGAATTAACCACATTCATGATTCTATCGATTGTTACACTAGACTTTGCCTTTGTCGAGTTCCATTCGG
The DNA here is from genome assembly GCA_943788775.1 of uncultured Flavobacteriales bacterium. Taxonomy (GTDB): domain Bacteria; phylum Bacteroidota; class Bacteroidia; order Flavobacteriales_G; family Salibacteraceae; genus SHAN690. The sequence goes on from CALSRO010000003.1 coordinate 33,621, forward strand.
GCTATGGATTGATGTTCGTTGTGCTTGGATTGGAAGGTTACCTTTATTACAAGACCAAAAATGAGGCAAGTAAGTTCATTTTGATCGGAATAGCTTTAGCTGCCGTAGGAGCATTATTCTTTATGAATAAGTGGATTATTCATCCATGGTTTAACCATTTAGCCGCCAGCCACACCATACTGGCTATTGCAGCATACTTCTTCTATCAAGGTGCAAAAAGAATAGATCTTGGCGAAAGCGTTTCTGAATAAATCGATTAAAAAGTCAAAAGCCCCATCAATTTGATGAGGCTTTTGACTTTTTAATCGATCCAATCTAGGCAGCAGCCATGCTACCATAAGTATCTGGGCTTGCCATTTTCTTCATGGTTCTCTGATGAATAGCCAAGGCCTCGCCAAAAGTAGGAACAGTGCGATATGGCACTCTATATTCTTTTGCTGTCGCTTCTACAATCTTTGAAATCTCTGGATAGTGAACGTGACTAACGCTTGGGAAGATATGATGCTCTACTTGATAATTAAGACCACCACAATACCAAGTTAAAAGCTTATTGCTCGCACCGAAATTACTGGTAGTACTCAATTGATGAGCTTCATAACATTGTTCTAATTCTGTCGCGCCTTTTTCGACAAAGTCATGATCCTCCATGATATGCGCTGGTTGAAAAATCATTGCCAACAAAAGACCAGCAATAAGGTGTAACAACATAAAGCCAGAGATCACTAACCAAGGATTATAACCCATTATGAAAATGGGAACTACAAACATGTAGAACAAGTAAACAACTTTGCTTACCGCTAAAGTCGCGATGGCAGCAGTATAAGACACATTTTGCCCTTCTAATAGGCCTAAATTCTTATACTTCGTAATTCTCTTAAAGTCCTTGATAAGCACCCAACTTAAAGTCATGAAAGAATACAGAACCCAAGAATAAACATGCTGATATCTATGGCGTGGTTTCCAAGGCTCATAAGGAGTAAATCGCATTATGTTTCCAGCCTCCAAATCCTCGTCCAAACCACGCACATTCGTGAAACTGTGATGTAATACATTATGCTGTATTCTCCATGAGAGGGAGTTTCCTCCTATGATGTTTAAGGAATAACCGAACAATTTATTTACCCAGCCTTTAGATGAAAATGACCCGTGATTGGCATCGTGCATTACTGCTAAACCGATGCCAGCAGCGCCAACACCCATTATTGCTGAGCACAAGATGTATTGCCATGTAGTTACCTCAACACTCATCATTAGAGCGTATGGAGCAAAATACAAGGAGAACATAACGAGGGCCTTAAACATAGCACGACCATCACCAGTCCGGCTGATGTTTTTCGTTTCAAAATACTCGTTCACACGAGATCTCAATTTCCGTGCAAACTCTTGTTTGTCACGTCTATTATATCGGGGAATTGCTTGATTCAAACTATACTTTTTCGTTAATAGATATATTAATTAATCGAGACAATTTTGATGTCAAAAGTCAAATCTTGTCCTGCCAACGGATGGTTAGCATCTAGTGTAATAGTTTCCTCAGTAACATCGGTGATCGTTACAGGAATTTGACGACCATCTTCCAAATTAGACACCAAACGCTGTCCTTTTGTTGGATTTAAATCTTCTGGGATCGAGGCTTTTGGAACCTCGTATACCAATTCTTCATTTACTTGACCATAAGCCTCATCCGCAGGAATTGTGAATACTTTGGATTCTTCTATCTCCATGCCCACTACTGCTTTATCAAAGCCAGGTATAACCTGTCCTGCTCCTACTTCAAAGCTTAATGGATCTCTTCCTTCAGATGAATCAAAGAGCTCTCCGCTATTTAGGGTCCCTTTGTAATGTAACGAAATGTTGTCGTTGTTATCAACTTTCTTCATAGAACTAATACTTCTTCAAATTTATGCCGCAAAGGTACTGCAAACTCGTCACTAGAACCTGATATTGGTCATAAGTATGACAAACGAGCTGTTAAGAACCGCGTATTATCCAAAGGTAAAGGCGGTTTCGTGCCTTTTCCTTTGTTTGTTAAATCATTGGACAGGATAGTAAATCCGTGTGTGGATTTCCGAAGCATCTGCCACCATTGTAGGATCGTTCATATACTCTTCTATTGCTGGCCCATTCATCTGAGTACCATGCCAATTCATATAATCTTCCATAGCCATGTGAGCATCACCTAGTTTTTCATAAGGACCATAATGATCAACCATCAGGGCTTTTCCTCCTGTTGTAAACGCCTCTAATCCATCTACCATAGTTCCTGTAGCAACGGGTATAGCTGCCATACAATCTGTTGATTGATTCGCCTCATCCCAAACGAAGTACAACCCACATTGCATTCCATTCATCTCTACTTCAGATTTTGTACAACCGCCCGTGGCAGCTGCAAACCCAGATGCAAAAAACGGCTGCATTTCAGAGAAGGCGACAGTATCTCGAACTCCAACATAAGTTCTCTCCGCCAATTCAGTTGTTTCAATATTGAATCCACTAAATTCAGTTCTCGCTGATTTATTCGCTTCAACAGTAGCTTTTAAATTATCCATTCCCTTTTGGTAATCAGGCCCAAGCATTTCTTCCATATCAACAAACATCATGAAGATGGTTGCTGGAAATGTCACGTCCTGATCATAGTGCCAAGTGGCAATAGTTTTACCATCTTCTTCTTTCAAATCAATTGTGGCATCAGCCTCTCCCATTCCTTCAAAAACCATGTGGGTTTTAATCATACCATCTCCCATCTCGGTAATGGTTTGTGATCCAACTCCCACATCATCGTTCCCACTCCATTTATACACAGCTCCTAAACTCCCGTCTTCACCTTCAATCGAACTGGTCATATTTGGATCTTTACCTGTCCATGGAGACCATTTATTCATTTCCTCAAAGGAATTGATGTGTTTAAATACATACTCCTTTGGCGCGTCAATTGCAGTTGTCCGTTATAAATGTATATGCTCATCTGAGCAGCTGCTCATGCCTGTGGCTAGCGCAATCGCACACGCACTCGCAAGGATTCTTGAAGTTTTCATAAGTAGGTTTTGTTTGAATTTAATACCAATAATAAATAATTGTGTTTTTCTGATAGCAATACTTAAGGGCAATTGATTTTCTTTAGGCGCATGAAACTCCCAAGCATAAGTTTTCTGTTTATTGCTATTCTGGTTTCCAGTTGCACCAATGGATTGAATAAAAACAAACATTTAACGGTATTTGAAGAGTCCGTAGGCCAAAAAACTGCCACCTACTATGAGGGTTTGGAATGGTGGCGTAAGTTAGAAGACGCGTCACCATATGTGTGCATCCAGGAATTTGGTGAAACCGATGCCGGTCAGCCCTTGCACTTAATAATCATCAACGGCAAAAAGAACTTTGCAAAAGATAAAATCAACGAATCTGAACAATTGATTTGGCTGATTAATAATGGTATTCATCCAGGCGAGCCTGATGGGATTGACGCGTCCATGTTATTTGTGAGAGATTTAGTTTCAGACCCTGAATTTGAGGAGAAGTATCAAAAACTAGTAATACTTATTATTCCCTTCTATAATGTCGGAGGAGCCCTGAATAGGAATTGCTGCAGTCGTGCAAATCAGAATGGCCCTGAATCATATGGATTTAGGGGAAATGCAAAAAACTTAGATTTAAACCGAGACTTCATCAAATGCGATAGCAAAAACGCAAAGTCATTCAACAAACTCTTCAGTGACTGGGATCCTGACGTTTATTTAGAAACACATGTCAGTAATGGCGCTGACTACCCATATACTATGACATTTCTTGCCTCTCAAGCTGATAAACTTGGACCCGTTTTAGGTGACTTTGTAAGAGATGAACTTGCGGTTGACCTTTATTCAAGAATGAAGAATGAAGGCGATGAAATGATTCCATACGTTAATGTATTTGGACACTCGCCAGACTCCGGGTATGCATGTTTCTATGACAGTCCGCGCTACTCCACGGGATATGCGGCATTACACCACAGCATTGGCCTTTTGACAGAAACGCATATGCTCAAACCATTTAAACAGCGCGTAGAATCAACCCATCGTTTTATGCACCAACTGAGTGTTACACTTTTAAGCAGAAGCCAAAAGATTCAAGAATTGAGGGCTTCAGCAATTAACAACACGCTAAATCAGAGCGAATTCGCACTAGACTGGGAACTGGATTCCAACATGGTCACTCCACTTTCATTCAAAGGGCATAAGGCATTCTATGATACTAGCAAGGTCACTGGTCAGATTCAATTATTCTATGATAAAGCTGAGATTTGGGAGCGTAGCATTCCATACTTTAATCATATGGTTGCTACAAAAACGATCCAAGCTCCTTCTTTCTATTTAATACCCAGTGCTTGGCAAGAAGTGGTTGAATTGCTAGCCATTAACGATATCGAAATGAAGCTGCTTGAGGAAGACACGATGATGGATATTACTGCTTATGAGATTAAAGATTATCACACGGCTCAAAGTCCATACGAAGGTCATTATGTACATGACCACACCAGCGTAGAAACTCAATACTGGCATAAAAACATTCAGGCTGAAAGCTATTATTTGGTTGACGTTAACCAGCCCAAAAAGCGCTTCATCATAGAAACCTTGGAACCAGAAGCACCTGATAGTTATTTCAATTGGAACTTTTTTGATGAAATACTTCAGCAGAAAGAATGGTTTTCGTCCTATGTGTTCGATGCAAAAGCAGAGGAGATGCTTAAAGATCCTAGCATCAAGAAAGTCTATGACGAGATGATGGAAAAGGATCCTACGTTTTCCCTAAACTCACTCAACCAGCTCTATTTCCTCTATAGAAACAGTGAACATTACGAACGAGAGCGTCATATGATATACCCAGTGTTCAGAATCGAGTGAGTAGCCCTACTGAAATATTAAACCAATATTGGGGCTATGATCAGTTTCGTCCTAAACAGGAGGAAATCATAAAAAGTGTCTTAAATGGAAAAGACACGCTGGCCCTGTTACCTACAGGCGGTGGAAAATCCATTTGCTTTCAAGTACCAGCAATGGCTCAAGATGGTATCTGCATAGTGGTTTCACCATTGATAGCCTTGATGAAAGATCAAGTAGCCAATTTAAAAAGTCGCAACATCAAGGCGATGTGCATTACTTCAGAGAACGGTTATCGAGAAGTAGATGCCATGTTCGACCGATGCATTTTCGAAGACATTAAGTTTTTATACGTTTCGCCTGAACGATTGCAAACGGATATCGCAAAGGCACGGATACCCAAGATGAAAGTCAACCTGATCGCGGTAGATGAAGCCCATTGCATAAGTGAGTGGGGCTACGACTTCCGACCTCCGTATCTAAAAATCACTGATATTCGAGAATATCATCCGAAGGTTCCTGTTATCGCATTGACGGCTAGTGCAACGCCCCCGGTTGTTAAGGACATTCAGGAAAAACTACTTTTTAAGAAATCAAACGTTCTTTCAAAAAGTTTTGCGCGAGAAAACCTAGCCTATTTTGTTGATTGGGATGAAAACAAACTACAAAAAGCAGAACGTATTGCTAAAAAACTAAAAGGGAGTGGCATCATCTATACTCGCAGTAGGAAAGGAACTGAACGGATCACACGAGAATTGAAAAAGCGCGGTTTGAATGTGGATTTCTACCACGCTGGATTGGAGAATGAAGTAAGGTCACAAAAGCAGCAGGAATGGATGTCTGGCAAGACTCAAATAATTGTTGCTACAAATGCCTTTGGAATGGGAATAGACAAATCCAACGTTCGATTTGTGCTTCATTTTGATCTGCCTGACACACTTGAGAATTATTACCAAGAATGTGGACGTGGTGGACGCGATGGAAAAAAAGCATTCGCGGTCACTCTGCTCGCAAAAAAGGATATGATTCGGTTCAGAGAAAAACTTGCAAAAGCGTTTCCTGAAAAATCCGATATAAACAGAGTATATACGGCAATTGGAAATCAACTACAATTGGCAGTTGGAAGCGGTAAAGACGAGCGATTCCCTCTGGACATTGAACAGCTGGCTCGACAATACGATCTCAATGAACGCTTGATCTTGCAGTGCATTAAATTCTTAGAGCGGGAAGAATATGTGGCTTTAGACGAAAGCCGAGATTATAATTCACACCTCCAAATTCTATGCAGCAACGAAGAATTGTACAATCTAAAAGTTCAAAATATTAAACTAGAACCATTAATTAATGGGCTACTTAGATCATATGGGCGACTGTTTGACGAGGAGGTAAAAATCAGCGAATGGACCATTTCACAACGAATAAAATGGTCAAAAGACCGAGTGATCAAAGGTTTGGACTATCTACAGCAAAGGGAGTTGGTGAAATATACCAAGGCCACTCACCTACCCACTTTGATATATACCAAAGAAAGATTAGACAGCAAGAACGTGCGCATCAGTGACGAACACTATAAGCTAAGAAAGCATGTCGTTATTGAAAAGGCAGAGGCCATGTTAAACTATGCTGAATTTGAGGGAAAGTGTCGCAGTCGAATGATATTGGAATATTTCGGTGAAATCGATGCGGAAGACTGTGGCATATGCGATTTCTGCATCAAAAACAAGGACTAATAAAGGAGACGATAACTGAATTTTTGACTGGGTTCATTTTTGACTTTTTAAGAACTGTTCGACACAACTTACCTAATTAAACTAACGTCTTTCAACTTTAGCACGCCATTTGTAAGGGAACATGTTTTATATCGTCTTACAAATCGTTTTACACAAAAAACACAAAACATGAGAATTGCCAAAATATTAGGAATTGGATTCATCAGTTTAGGGCTGTTATCCGCAGCTCCTATAATGGATAATGAACCAGCTACAGGAATAGAATTTTTTGAAGGAACCTGGGAAGAAGCCCTCGCCCTATCTGAAAAAGAAAACAAGCCAATTTTTTTGGATGCCTATGCAAGTTGGTGTGGGCCTTGTAAAATCTTAAAGTCTCGCGTATTTACGAATGAAGAAGTAGGCACTTATTACAACGAAAACTTCATTAACGTGAAGATGGATATGGAAAAGGGTGAAGGAAAATCCCTGGCTAGAAAATATCAGGTAACCGCATATCCTAGTTTATTCTTCATCAATGCCGATGGCACTGTCAGAAAAAAAGCAGTCGGTTATCACGGGCCAGAACAAATAATTGAACTTGGAAAAACAGCATTGGCCGCAAATGGCGCATGATTAGGGTTAGTTTAGGTTAAGACTGAGCCGTTGAGTTTTACTTCGAAATTCAACGGCTCTTTCTTTTTGAACCCTTTTATATTACAGCTGTTTCTTTTAAAAGGTGAAAATATGTTCGGATTATTCAAAAAAGATACAGAGTTAGAGAAGCTGCATAAGCAACATAAAAAGTTGATGGCGGAAGCTTTTACATTGTCAAAAAGTAATCGCTCCGCAGGCGATGCCAAATATGCCGCTGCGGAGGATGTTGCCAAAAAAATTGAAGGCTTAACTAAGATTGAATGAAACTGCGAACCGCTGGTTAAATCATAAAACAAAGCCTTCTACTTTCGTTCATCCAACCAAGTAAAAAAGGAATCGAGTTCATCGGTATGGGTCTTCACCCATTGAAGTGATTCTGGGCTGCTACTCTGCAGAACGTAGTGCATAAGAGCTTCCATGTGATCACTTTCGGCAATTTTCAGGAAGAATGGAATGTAGTACTGGGTGTAGAAATCATCTCGTTTTCCTAAATCCAATTCAGCCAAAAACCGAAACAGTTTCGTGGTTTTTTCTTGATGCAAATCAAAACTGGACTTGCCTTCATTTTCCTCTAAGCTTCGGCTTGCTTCTAACATTGAAATAAACAACTCGCTCGCGTCCATTGGGTTGTTTCCCTTAGATGGCGCTAAGTTTATCGATATTTCTGTCGCGCTTTTTTCACTTACGCCTTGTGTCCACATATCGTTAATATTGGTAACCGCCTGTGCAGAGCGATCGCTATTTGGCTCCAGTAAAAGAAAAAAGTACATAGCAACTAATGCCTCTGCCCTATTGCCTTGCAATTGTTTCACGGTGCCCAATGCATAATGACTACTACTGTGATCCAATCTGTTATTAGCTCCCATTTCGAAGGCATGAGCCGCTTTTTCTAATTCGTTCATGCCATTATATGTCACACCAAGATTGAACCAAATGAGGTAGTAATCTCCAAATCTCTTGAGCGCATCTTCATACGTTTTGATACTCTTTTTGGACTTTCCTTGCTCATCATATAATGTGCCCAACAAAATCACCCCTTGCACACCCGTTTCACTTTCCTCTTGTGAAGCAATTTTGGCGTGTTCCTCGGCCTTGTCCATTTTACTCATGAAATAATAAGACAATGCCATTTCATAATTCACAAAAGCGTTTTTAGGCTCTAGATCAAGCGCTTTCCGATATTCAATGAGGGATAATTCATATTTACCTTCTTCGTGCAACGCGATTCCACGCTCCATGATTTGTGGAATCGAATCCATTTGAGACTGCATCACAAAAGAAAGGCTGCATATGACTACCGTGATAAAAACCCTAATCATTCCTTGATTTCAAATTTCACAAAGACATCAATAGCTAACTCTATTTTCTGAAAGGATACCTCGAATTCAGGGCCCCTTGTTTTGACCGAGTCAAGAGACATGTATTGAGCATCTGCCCTGGCCCCTCTTATGTTGGATTCGTAGTACACAGGATATGCTCGAGAAGTTTCACTTGCGTATACTGTTGCACCTCTTTTAGAGCCTACGGCTTCCAACATATAATCTGCTTTCTCAGCCGCATTCTTCATAGCATTGATACGCACCTCTTTTTCTAATTCTTCTCGCTTAGAATGGTCCACCCTCGAAATATTGCAACTCGACAAATCCATCTCATCAGCAGCTTCAAAGACTTTAGCTGCTTCATCTGCAGTGGCAACTAACACTTCGTAATTGGCACTCGCCAGCACGTCCTTCTTCGTTTTCCAAGGAATTTTCACATAAGATGCATTTCCACCTGAAAGGGTTATAACATCCGTGTTCAATCCTTTTTGTTTCAAAAGTTTCAATAGCTGTAACTGCTGATCTTCAATGGTAATTTTAGTTTTACCATCGTATCGTTCCAGTAAATACACATTGATGTATATTTCATTAGGTGTTACTTTCTTTTCAGCATGACCATTTATCTCGATAACAGGCTGAATAATACTGGATTGATTTTGCCCCATGGCGATTGAGCCAACGAGCAATGTAATTGCGATTAGAATGGAATATCGTTTCATGTTACGGTCTTTATTTGAATTATGATGAACAGATGCGTGCATCATACAAATTCCATAAACGCTAGTTGATTCTTTTTAATGTTTCCATTAAAAGCTTCCAATATTTATGGACCGAACTGATTTGAACCTTCTCGTCCGGTGAGTGTGCTCCTCGAATATTCGGACCAAATGAAATCATCTCCATATCTGGATAGTTCGTTCCTAGTATTCCACATTCAAGTCCAGCGTGGCACGCCATTACATGAGCTTCTTCTCCGAATAGGTCCTTATATGTCGCACTCATCACTTTCACAATATCAGCCCCCGGTTTTGGAGTCCAGCCAGGGTAAGATCCACCAAAATCTACTCGTGCACCAATTTGTTCAAAAACGCACTTGATCATTTCTGCCTCATCCATTTTTTCCGAATCCACAGAACTTCGAGTCAAACACTGAACGGTGTACGCACCGTCTTGCACCAACACACGAGCAACATTGTTGGAGGTTTGAACCAAACCGTCAATATCTGGACTCATCCGATATATACCGAGCGGACAAGCGTAGATGGCTCGCATCATAGCCACGGCATCCTTTTTATTCATCACTGTGGTAATATCATCAGTGCTTTCAATGGATAGTTTTAAATCTGGATCGGTCGTGTTATATTCTTCTTTCAACTCACGCTCCTTATCTGATACGGCTGCTTTTAATGTATCTACAGAATTATTTGAAACGGTGATGTAGGCCACTGATTCGCGAGGAATAGCATTTCTAAGGCTACCTCCATCAATAGAGCGAATTCGTATGTCAAATTCTTTTGTCGCTTCCCAAAGCACGCGGTTCATTAATTTATTGGCATTTCCGCGGCCGCGGTGAATATCCATTCCGCTATGGCCACCTGTCAAACCATTCAGCGTGAGTTTAAATGATCCGATGCCTGATCCTGCTGGCTCACTTGCATAGGTACCGTGAGCAGTTACATCAATACCACCGGCACATCCGATTGTCAGCTCATCGTCATCCTCCGTATCAAGATTGAGCATAATCTTCGCATCTAACAATCCGCCTTTTAACCCCATGGCCCCGGTCATCCCAGTTTCCTCATCAATAGTAAAAAGCGCCTCGATTGGTGGGTGTACAATTTCATTTGAACTCAGCACAGCCATTATTGAAGCCACGCCAATACCGTTATCCGCACCAAGTGTTGTTCCATCTGCTTTTACCCAATCATCCTCTACATACATCTTGATTCCCTCGGTATCAAAATCGAATTTCGTATCGTTGTTTTTTTGATGAACCATGTCAATGTGGCTCTGCATAACGATTGTAGTCTTGTTCTCCATCCCAGGCGAGCCAGGTTTTTTGATGATAACATTTCCGACTTCATCCACTACTGTTGACAAACCCAGTGACCCTCCAAAGCTTTTTACAAACTCAATCACTCGCTCTTCCTTTTTTGATGGACGTGGCACAGCGTTTAAGTCTGCAAAATGGTTCCACATGGCCTTAGGCTCTAAGTTTCTTACTTCTTCACTCATCTTTAAAATCTTTAGGTCACAATGTTAGCAGAAATGGCTGTCTTATTAGGTACAAAGCCCGATTCATTTATGTCAAATAGTCCTAATTGAACCATAGATGGTGGAAATTGTTTCTGACCAAACATTAAGAATGGAAAAACTTAAAGCACCCATTTATTTCTCCACGCTTTTCTTGGTAATATATGTCATTATGACTCGGATTGAATCAACAGCTTCGATCTCCATGGTGATGTTTGGATTATCACCACTAGTTGTGTTGTGGTTGGCCTACAAAATCTTGAAGGACGGCACTCCAAGCGGGAACACTTTCAATCGAAAATTTTATGATGATCACGACTATGAGCGCGTGCAAGTGAAAGAATTGGAAATTATACCCAGTAAAGGATCTATGAAAACAGAATCGAAACTAACTGCAACAAGAAACCAAGAGTAAACAGCACGGCTCCTATGATCAAGGCCTGCTTACGAGTCTCACCTTGATTTATCAATCGGTCAATCAACGGATCAGCGACTCGTTTAGCCAACCAAAACTGGATTCTTTTGCTTAGAAAAATGAAAATAAAATAAACCGTAAACGCCATGCCCATGGTGATGAAGTAATTTACCATTTCGCCTTCTTCTAGTCCCTCGCTCGCTCCTTTCATTCCTTTATAAATCCCATAACCGGCAGTGGCAGCTGTGTATACCAATATAATTAGCATAATCACAATCATGGGAATGGCAGAAACTAATCGTTTCAAACCAATTTCAAAACGCTCCAAGGTTGATTTACCAAGCAGTTCAGGTGCAGCAAACCAAAAGGCAGCAAACTGTAAAATCAGTCCAAATAGGTTGACCCATTTCATTCATGCAATATCCATTATTTATGCAATAACCGAACATGAATTGGGACTTTTTCGTGGTTGAACGTTAGTATTGGAAAACGAAGATCTTACCATCCGCTCATTTGAACTATCCTTTTTTCACCACTTCAAACAATGGTGATTCAAAAATTTCACCAGGTGAGATCATGGGTTCATCCCAAGGAATATTGTCTCCGTAGCGCGCCTCCATTGTTTCTTTGACGACTGGATGGGACAAATCGTATTCTTTAAGCGGTTTTAATTCACCAACTTCTAAGCCAGCAGCCACTTTGTACACCTTCCAAACCAATTCAGAGCAGTACATTTTTTCATCGCTCCAATCAAAATGAATATCATAGGATTTATTCAGATGCGTTGCCAATTGTGCTTGCATCTTCTCTTTTACCTTATCTGTCAGTACCGTGTCCGCGCCTTTTAGTCGAGTCACCACAAAATGACCATCTCCTCTTTTTGTAAAATCCTTTAAATCGATGAGTTGAACGGGCTGAACTGCTTCAAACACCATGGGTTGTCCCTTCACCATTAGGATCAACCCAACATGTGAGTATTTTGACCCTGTAGCCAATTGAATAGCGTGACCTTGTCCAGTTTTCGAAGATTGAAAAATGATATCACCCGTTTGATATTCAGCCTTAGCAAGGTTCTTTTTATTAAAACTGCTTGAAAGCTTTCCCTCCGAAAAAGATAAAATAACAGCAGCAATAATGAGAGATGCTCCGATATAGATAACTGATCTTTTCATGATATTGAAAAATTAACTCCAAGGTGCCAAATTCCGTCATCAGCGAACATTTGTTTAAGACTTGTTTGCAGAAAATTGGCAGATATTATGAAGCCGAGCTTTCTCCAATATCTTGATCCGATTATTTTTAATCGTGTGTAAAACTATCTGATACCTTGTCGGTTTAAACAACATGCTTCATTACACCGAGTTCAAGCATTCCGCTTCCGATGAGTGGATTACCTTCATCCACGGAGCTGGCGGAAGCAGTGCTATTTGGTATAAACAGCTGAAGGCATTCAAAGATGAATTCAATGTGTTGCTCATAGACCTTCGCGGACATGGGCGATCCAAAGAGAAAATGTCTGAAGTCCTAAAGCGATACACCTTCGACTTTATTGGTAACGAAGTGATTGAGGTTTTGGATTTTTTGAAAATTAAGAAAAGTCATTTTATCGGCATTTCTTTGGGTACTGTTATCATACGAGAATTAAGCGATCGATTTCCTGAACGTATAAAGAGCCAAATTATGGGCGGGGCTATTTTGCAATTGAATCTGCGCGGACAATTGCTAATGCGATTGGGTGTTTTGCTGAAATCTGTAGTCCCTTATATTGTTCTTTATAAATTCTTCGCATGGATTATTATGCCTCGGGCAAAGCATAAAGAATCCAGAGTTCTTTTCGTGAGAGAAGCAAAGAAACTTTATCAGAATGAGTTTAAACGATGGTTCACACTAGCTTCGGAAATCAATCCTTTACTAAGGATATTCAGAATGCAAGCACCTACCATTCCCACTTTATACATCATGGGTGAAGAAGATTACATGTTTCTGCCAGCGGTGAGTCAACAATGCAAGATGCATGCACTATCGACACTAATGGTGATCCCGAATTGTGGTCACGTTGTCAATGTAGAGCAGCCCCTTAGATTCAATATAGAGGCCATTGCTTTTATACAAAGAAACCTTGGACCGACAAGCTACTGAATGATGATCCGCTCATTTAAGCGGCCAAACTCTTCCGACCTAATCGAAACCACATATAAACCCGCCCTCAACATTTCCAATTGAATAGGCTTCGATGAACTCGTTGTTCCTTTCATGACAACAGAGCCCTGTAGCGAATAAACATGGAAGCTACTCTCCACGATAAGGTCATTGAATACAACATCCGCATACTGCCAAACTTTAGGCTGCCTAGATTCTAACTTTTGATTAGCCACAAACAAAGTGCTATCTGTAGTAGTATCGACAATTATCTCTGGTTCGGGGAAGTAGATGTTTCGGGAGTCAGCCAATTCTGAATTGCGGTAAAAGTTGATTGTCCATTCTCCGTATGGCATTGAATCTTGAACATCTACATAAGACCAATAATAGTAATACCACCAATCAATCCCAAGGTTATATCCATTTTCATACCATGTTGTATTATCTGGAGCTAACCATTCTACACTAATGCTATCGCCTGCCCTAAGGCCATGAAGCAAAGACCAATAAGTAATATATGTATCAAGTGTATCAAGTGTATCAAAAGTATCCACCAACAATGGCGCTTCTCTCAGCGTATCAAGTGTGGGAAGCCCATTCCATGTAGATGAGTTCAACCCAAAGTAGGAGGAGTCATAAGGCATCTCATTGATCCAGTAAGAACTAAAATTGCCACAGGGCCCTTGAAAGGGATCGATATAGAACGTACTATCATACCAAAGCTCAAAGTGCAGATGTGGGTCAGTGCTATTCCCGCTGCTCGCTACCTGGGCAATAACTTGTCCCGCATAAACTGTATCCCCTTCATCCACTAGAATTGAATTCTTCTTTAAGTGACCGTAATACGTCTGGAAATCACCATCATGCGTAATCCCAATATAGTTTCCTAGTCCTTTTGAAATCACAGAAACCTTTTCACGATCGAATTCGCCATCAGGAGTAAAAATCACTACCCCACTGTCTGCCGCAAGCACATTGACACCCTCATCCATTTGACGAAAGCTTTTCAAGACAAAGTCTGTTCCTTGGTGGCCATTATAAGATTTAGATGAACAGTGGTTGTCTTTAACTGTCGCTGCCGCACCCCAATCCACGTAGTTTACGAGGACAAAATCTTCGCCATACACTCCCTCTATTGGGTTTACAAATTGAGCCTGAGCGAAAGCTCCAAGGCTAAAGAAAAAGAAAAACAGAATTTGGAATAACCTCATAAGTCAAAGGTATCTACCCGTTTTCAATAATTGATATACAAGTTTTCACTCCATACATTTTACATCTTCGCACTATGCGAAAGCAAGAATTAGAAATCCTTCTCGAAAACGCCTACCACACCTATGCTAAAGAAGACTTTATTGAGTTAGATCCGATTCAAATTCCAAGGAGGTTTAGCAAAAAAGAAGACATTGAAATCGCAGGATTCTTAGCGGCTACGATCGCTTGGGGTCAGCGACCAACAATTGTGAAAAATGCGTGGAGAATGATGGAGTTGATGGATTTTGAACCGCACGATTTTATCACCAACCATCAGGCTTCAGATTTAAAGCGTTTTGACGGTTTTGTACATCGCACATTTAACGCTTCAGATTTACAATTTTTCATACATCGCTTACAAAGTTTATATCGAAAGGAAAGAGGACTTGAAGTTGCTTTTTCGCAAGGAGAAAGCGCTTTGGAGCGTATATCCAGTTTTCATCAACTTTTTTTCAATCAAGAACATCTGCCAAGAACTCGAAAACACGTCAGCAATCCATTAAAAGGATCATCCGCCAAAAGGATCAACATGTATTTGAGATGGATGGTTCGACCCAATAAGGAAGGAATTGACTTTGGCATTTGGAAATCTATCTCTCCAGCAGATTTGATGATGCCATTAGATGTTCATACGGGGAATGTTGGACGGCATCTCAGACTTCTAAGTCGAAAACAAGATGATTGGAAATCGGTAGAGGAGCTTACCAAATCGCTTCGAAAATTCGACCCCAAAGATCCAGTGCGCTTTGATCTTGCTCTATTCGGAATGGGAGTCAATAAAACGCTCTAATTGGTAGATTGAAAGCTCCGCAGTGTGCGCCAGGTGAGCAAAATGCAAACCAATACAAATATGGCTGCCAAGTACATCGCTGCTCCCGGAACGTGGTAAGCTGCTGATTCTCCTGAAAACATGGCAAATACATGCGTCATCAGCAAAGGACCAACGATTGCCGTAGCACTCATCATACTGGAGTTTGCCCCTTGCAATTCACCTTGTTCACTGCTGGGTAATTGATTAGACATGATTCCTTGTAAGGCAGGACCTGCGATACCTCCCAAGCAATAGACTATCATGGCCGCGTACATCATCCAGCCTTCGAAGGCATATCCAAAGAATATCAGACCAAAGAAATAAAACATCAACCCGACATACACTGAGCGTTTTTCGCCAAATTTTGGGATGACCCAACGAATCAAGCCGCCTTGAACCAACACGGTTAAAACACCTACAAAGCTGAGCGAATAACCGATTTCGGCTCTGGTCCAATCAAATTGATACTTGGTGTAAAACGACCACGTGCTTTGCACGGCATAGGAGGCGATATACAAAAATATCATCGCTATGATGAGCCCTAGAATCACCTTATGCTTTGCCAGTTGCTTAAATGTTCCAAAGGGATTTGCGCGTTTAATGTCAAACTTCCTGCGATTTTCTTCGATCAAAGACTCGGGCAACACGAATTGAATGTATAACCAATTCAAGGCACTTAATCCAGCTGCAGCAAGAAATGGAACTCGTAACCCAACCTCACCTAACAACCCACCCAATGCCGGACCAATGACAAAACCCAAACCGAAGAAAGCTCCAACCATACCAAAGTTCTGAGCTCGTTTTGCAGGCTCACTGATATCAGCAATATAGGCTGCTGCCGTGGCAAAACTCGCGCCCATTATACCCGAAAACACCCGTCCTATCAGCAATAGAATGAAGGTCGGAGCGTAAGCCAAGAACAGGTAATCGACAGCAAAACCGAATGAAGATAAAAGCAGAACGGGTCTTCGCCCAAACTGATCACTCAACCCTCCAATTATCGGAGAGAATATGAATTGACAGATGGCATAAGCAAAAAGAAGGTAGCCACCATATTCAGATGCAGTGCTAACATCAACATCCGTTAAGGTCATAATCAAATCGGGCATGATTGGAATTATAATTCCAAAACCCAAGGAGTCCATGAAAATGATAAAGAGAATGAAGGGTAAGGCAGCCTTCGTTTTTTTGCTTGACATACTCAGGCGTAAAAGTATTTGTTCCACCTAAGAACAAGCATGTGTGGGTAATAAAATTTACAATTTTTCACCTCAAGGTTTAGCACTAAGCAGCTCTCCAACGTTGAGGTTTATTTTATGTGTTGAAGCAATTGACGCTAAGCGATTTAACACCAATTCGTTCACCTCATTTTCATTACGAATGGCATTTATGGCTATAAAGTGTATTCCTGTTTTACTTTTAGTAGTCGAATCCATTTCCTCCGATTTGTGAGGTTTTTGATCCACGTTTTTCAGCAACTTATTCAATGATGAACCAATAGCTCCCGAACCAACAAACTCGATAATCGATTTGAGCACGTTTTTACTCAACTCAGGTACATCTTCCTTCGCCTTTTGCTTCAAGTTTGGTAAGAATTGATTCGCCCAAGTATTTGACTTAATGAAAGAGGAGTATAACTCCTGATTAACCATTGGAGTCAGCATTTTGAGCTTTGTTGCCATCATAAGGCTTTTATCATCTAGCTGCAATTGCCCGCCATCAATAATGTGATTTAAGCCAAATGATTTAGAACTTCTAAACCAAAACAAACTCATATACAAGCGAATGAAAAACCGGCAAAGCCACGCTCTATTTGGTTTAGCAATTATAGAAAAGTCTAACTCCACTCCTTCTGGATGCAGCTCAAACGAATTAGTATCGGCAGCAAATACACCATCCACGAATGGCACACGGCTCAAGAAACGAGAAAATCGCTTGGCCAAGGCAATGCTCTTATCAGTTGTTTTACTATTAGCCTTTCTTGACTCGGCAACAGCTGGATCACTATTGATGCTGAAGAATTTACCATGCTGGAATATCAAACCATGATTAACCATATAGTTTAAGCATGGCACCACGTTCAACGGACTCATCAAAATTGGAGCAAATTGATGAATCTCTGAGGGTTTCATTAGGTAATTGAATACATCAAAATAGGCAAGTGTCTTTAACACCGCCTGCTCCTCAACTGACAGCGTCAGCACCTGCTTATTCACTTCTGATTCAGCCACGCACAAACCTAATTAGAATTCTTATCTGAATCGTAAAATTCACACAGACACCCTGAATAAGCATTGTATGATTAAATACAATAGACTTTACTTTGCCCACGAATGAACTATAGCCTTCTTGCCATAACAACTCAGATTTTAGGTTGGTCAATTTTCGTGCTGATAACTGCTCAGTCAGGTTGTGATAGGCATCCTAAAAACCAAAATGATTTCCACATTCAGGATTACATTCTATGGCCCGAAGCTGATAGCAACTATTTCCGAGTGTACGAACACTATGAGGGGGAATGGACGGCACGCATGTTTCTCAATCAAAGGCTGGTAAAAAAGACTCCATCCGAAATTATTGTGACTCATTTTTGGTTGCATGGCGACTCTACTCCGATCAATCGAAGCTTGGAGATGTATGGCGCAGACAATCACATAGAATACCTGAAGCAGTCCTACTTTGAGCCAAACACAATAGGCCTGCCTGTCGAGTACGAAGCAGAACTGTTACCTCCAACCAAGTTTAAATACAACGATCCGGCTTTGGAAATGAAGGTGTTTTACGATATAAACAATGACCCAAAGGCTACCATGAATTTCGATTCAAAAATCAGTTATAAACTAGAGCAAGTGAATGATCTAGACTCCATCCATCCAGTTTTAGTGCTGAGGTCCAATGAAACTGTTCATATGAAATACTCTGATAAACGAGAAAACACGACTAATGAATCTTACAGCGAATTGATCTACAAATACAAGGTGGGTTTGGTAAGAATCAAACAAAGCAATGCTGAGAAAGCCATTGAATACAATCTGGTCAGCAAGTTATAGCGGCTCTACATAAGGACAATCCAATTGTTGGACTTTCAAATCCTTAATTTCAATTTTCCCATCCCCTTTTTGATACCATCCGTAGGCTTTCAAAACCCCGTGTTCTGGCAGATCTTGAGGTTTTCTTAAATAGGCATGAACGGTCATCCATTCATTTTTCTCTTGAATAACCTTATGTAATTCTATGGTATGATACCCATAGTTGGCCTCATCTGTGTCAAAACTAATAACGAGATGTGCCATATAATTCTCCACCTGAGTTGACTTCACAATTGCCATTACATGCATGATTCGGTCATACGGTGTGTCGAACTCTGAAGCTGGCACGCGTATTTCCGATCCAAACTGTCGAGCTTTATTGATTGTAGATTCTTTCCCACTTAACCATTCATTTTCAATGATGGTATCTCGAAGAGTCCTCTCATCCTTCCCTTGCAAGAGTCTTTCGGTATCAGGAGCGGAATACATTCCCAACATCTTTAGATTTTTCGGTGGGTCTGTATTAAAAAATAAAGTCCAAAACGCATCGCCCGTCATATCGCTCCCACTCAACTGGGATTGACTGTATTGTTGAATTTGCAGCGAATTATTAATCACCAAAAGCACAGATATTCCGATAATGACTGGGTAAATCGCAAAATGCTTGGTTAAAAGCCACCTGATGAAAGCCGCAAGTCCAAAGGCCAGTAATGGGTAGAAATCAATCATCGGCCGGATACTCAGGCTGCTGCCATAGTACCAGCACCACCAACTAAAGACAATATATACATGCAATGGAATAATAATCGCCAATGCGATCATCATATTCTTGTCCATTTTTCGCAACAACCAAATACCGGTGAGCGCGAATATCATTACTGGAGTATATGTTAACCAACCATTTCTGTAACTAAAGAGCCCCTCCCAAATGTGTGGATGTAGCCAATATATTTTTTCGGTACCATAACTATAAAACAACCATTGCCCTGTCATCATTTTCCAAAGGACAAACTGTGGAATCATGGGTAAAATCACAGCGACTAATAGCGCCACATAATTTAAACTTAATATCCTACTTAACAAGTATTTATTATTAATTATATAAATAATAGGTAGAACTATCAGAATGACGTTTGTCGGCCTAATCAACACGATGAAACCAAAGCTTAATGACGCTGCAAGGAGCCACTTCAACGCACCTAAACAAACCCATTTATCGAATCCATACATGGCGATAGACACAAGCATAAATGAGTAGATATGCGATTGAGCGCCATCGAACACTCCGTAGTAAAGCGCGTTGGTCGCAAACGCGACAAGAAGCAAAGTTGAATGGGTCACAACTTTCGAAAATCGCTTCAGTAACAACCTTTGGATGAACCAAAGCCCCAATAAAAACGCCAAAACGCCATTGAAACCAATAGCAAAGTGATATGGAACAGACCAGCCATCCTGAGCGTATCCTAGCATTCCTGCCAACCAATGAGCGATCAAGAACGAAGGCAACTGAAGCATGGCCACCCCCATGGTGAGCTTTGGAAAAGGCTTCAAATTCTCATGCTGATTCAACCAATACCGTTCTTTTAGGGCAGGTTCAAGGTCATTGTAAAACTCGAAAGTGAAATCTTGATAAATCACCCACGATGCTAAGTATGCGCAATAGCCATGTGCATCGCCCCGAATCATAGAAGATGTGCGCCAATCCGCTTTATCGACATAGATTCCGATGGAAATCAACGCAATAAAGCTGATAACTAAATACTTATCGAATAGAGAAAGGATGCGCATTGCAGCAAATGTAATGGCATCAATCTACTACATTCGCAGTGATGGCAATTATTGAAGCAAAGAGTATCACAAAGAGCTATGGCGAATTGGCCGTATTGAAAGGTATCGACCTCAGCATTGCCGAAAAAGAAATTGTCAGTATTGTAGGAGCCTCAGGAGCTGGAAAGACCACATTACTTCAAATTTTAGGCACTTTAGATCGCGCTGATGGCGGTTCGCTGCACATTGCAAATACCGATGTGTTAAGCCTCAACGACAAGGCCCTAAGCAAATTCAGAAATACATCTATTGGTTTCATTTTTCAGTTCCATCAATTACTTCCCGAATTCAATGCCATCGAGAATGTTTGTCTTCCGGCATTAATAAAAGGCGTAGGTAAAAAAGAAGCCGAAGTTCAGGCTCTGGATTTGATGAAGTTTTTGGGTGTTGCGGAGCGAGCAACTCACAAACCAAATCAACTAAGCGGTGGTGAGCAGCAGCGAGTCGCAGTGGCCCGATCCCTCATCAATAGACCTTCAGTAATTTTTGCCGATGAACCATCAGGAAACCTTGACTCGAAGAACGCTGAACAACTACACCAACTCTTTTTCGATCTGAGAAAAGAATTTGACCAAACCTTTGTGATAGTAACACACAACAAAGAACTAGCAGAGATGGCCGACCGAAAATTGACCATTGTAGATGGGATGGTAGAAATATAAATTCGACATTGATCATTTTTTTTCGACTAATCCTCTAATTATCAAAACACAACCACTACTTTTCCACTCAAATTATATAGTCATGTCAATTAGCAAACTACTCTCCTTTTTATTCATCATACTCGTTTCTGTCTCATGCGGGAAGTTTGATAAGGGTTGTGAAAAAGACAACAAATGCACCTTTTGCGAGGATAAAAAATTTGAAGGAAAGGGCCCAGTTATGGGCTGGATCAATGACAAATTGGACGATGAAAAAGAAGATGACCGAGACGAGGATGGTGATTGGGATAAGGACGATAAGGGTGATTTCAGCAATGAATGGGATGATAAAGAAATAGACCGAGAACACAAGGAAGATGGCCGTTGTGGCAACTCAATGCAGCAGATCATAGTCGAGGAATTAATTATTGATGAGTCATGTGGCTGCATTGTGGATGGTATGATAAAATATGTCCAAGATGGAGAAACAGTTGCCCTTGTAAAATACAACGACACTGATTGTGAAGGAATTGGCTACAAAATTCATTGTGTAGATGGTGATTGCGAAAGCAAAAAAGCCAAATGCTGCATCTTCGATCAAGACTGCGATCAAGAAATGGGTGAGGTTAACATCCACTAATCACAACACCTTGAGTATTGAGTATTGAGTATTGAGTATTGAAACCTACCCAAACTCTATTTCCTGCTCCACTTCCCGTTTTCATCCACGCTGGGCAAGCGAATACCGGCCTTGTAGGTAACATGCCTAATTAAAAACACAATCACAATTGTGAGTGGCACATTGATTTCCGCAGGCAATCCGAAATATTTTAACGAGAAGAAGGACACCCCGCCCAATGCACTCGCTATGGCATAGATCTCTTTTCTAGTGAGCAACATTGGCTTATCTCCTGTAATTATATCTCGCAACAATCCACCAAAAGTGGCTGAGATGGTCCCTAGAGAAATACAGATAAAAATGTTCAATTCCATATTAATCCCTTTCTGTATTCCAGCCATAGTAAACAAACCGAGTCCGATTGCATCAAACAAATACACGATATAGCCGAGTTTATTGATATAGGGGTTGAATAAAAGTGTTAATCCAGCGCCACCAGCAATCGTGACGATTAAGAATCCGTTATCCATCCACTCCACCGGAGTATTTCCAATCAGAACATCTCTGACCGTGCCTCCACCAATGGCTGTTACAAAAGCCAGCACAAAGACTCCAAATAGATCAAATTGCTTTTTAATAGCAAGTGACGCTCCTGAAACGGCAAACGCAAGCGTTCCCAACAAATCGAGTACATTAAACAGGGATAATTCCATGAGGCGAAAGTATTAGAAACTCAAAATGGAATTTTTATGGGAGTAGAATCAATCAACAATCACCATTTGCAATTCCTTATTTTGCTCAAACAAGCAGACCATACAGAGTTATTTTCGTCTAAACACTATGAAATATATAATCGCCACCATTATTTCCCTTTTGGCTTGCGGGAATCAATTCGCGCAAACCACCAATATATCTGGGGTAGTCAACACTTACACAAGCTTCGAAGGTTTTAGTGGCGACACCCTAGAAGTCGAATCTTCAGCAGGGTTTTCAGTTGGCGACAAGATTCTAATCATCCAAATGCAAGGTGCAACCATCAACCAGAACAACAACTCATCCTTTGGTTCGGTGAGCGATTTAAATAATGCCGGCAACTATGAATTCACCACTATCTGTGGCGTGACGAGTAATAAATTAGTAGTTACTGGACTCGATCGGTCATATACTGCTAGTGGCAACACTCAAGTAATCCGAGTACCACAATATGTAAACGCAATAGTGACAGCACATTTAACTGCAGATCCTTGGAACGGCACGACAGGCGGTGTATTGGCATTCGAATGCTCTGGCACATTGACATTGAACGATGATATTGACTTAAACGGGCTTGGATTCAGAGGGGGAGCGACCACCACTTCGAGCTACGCCTGTTCTTGGTTTGCCAATGTGAATGGTTATTACTACAACATATCTTCAGGAGAAGGAGCAAAAAAAGGCGAAGGAATAGCAACCTACATCAACGGTAAAACGGGCGGTCGCGGGGCTCAATCCAGCGGTGGCGGTGGTTCTAACGACCACAACGGAGGTGGCGGAGGTGGCGCCAACGCAGGCAGTGGTGGCATCGGTGGTCAACGGATAGCACCAAGCACTTTCTCGTGTAGTTGCGCAAATCCAGGTCTCGGAGGTATTGAATTGAACTATTCCAACGCCATAAATCGAGTCTTTCTTGGTGGTGGCGGTGGCGCAGGTCATGAAAATAACTCCAACACTGCTACCGATGGTGGCAATGGCGGTGGAATAGCTATAATTAAAACTGGAACGTTGGTCGGGAATGGGAACAACATTCGAGCCAAAGGATCAGAAGTTTCGGGCAATTCAGCGGATGGAGCAGGCGGTGGTGGCGCTGGCGGATCCGTACTACTAGATGTCACGACCTACTCCAGTTCAATCACAGTTGACGTCAGTGGCAGCGATGGCGGAGACGTGGCCAACGTGGGAAACAACTGCAACGGCCCAGGGGGTGGAGGCAGTGGTGGAGTTGTTTGGGTCAACCAAAACTCCTTACCTACTAACATTACTTCAATCCTAGACGGAGGCGCATCTGGAACAACCATTTCTACAACTCAGTCTAACTGTGACGTTGGAAGTACAAACTCAGCTACCAGTGGAAGTACAGGCGAGGTTGCTACAGGTCTATCCATGAGCGAATCAATTTGTGACATTCCGTTAACGACCCGTTTCGATACCATTTGCGGGGGCGATAGTTTGTTTGTTGGTGGAAGCTGGCGATATCAATCTGGAACGTTTTATGACTCGTTGAGCCAAGGCTGCTGTGACAGCACGGTCAAAACGGTCCTTTGGGTATTGGCAGAAAAATTTGGAGCGATAATCGACACCATTTGCGAGGGCGATTCATTGGTGGTCAATGGAACCAGCTACACCAGCTCAGTGAGTGATGCAACGGAAGTGTTTACTGGCCTTGGTCCATATGGGTGCGACAGCATAGTTAGTATTCAATTGATAGTGAATGCAGTGGATGTTGCAGTGACAACCGCACCCCCTACTCTTACCGCAAATGCGACTAATGCCTCGTATCAATGGATTAGATGCCCAGAGCTAACCATCATCACGGATTCTACATCAAAATCGTTTAGAGCGTCTGAAAACGGCTCTTATGCAGTCGTTATTTCGCAAAACGGTTGCATTGATACCTCCACTTGTTTTACAATCAATTCTTTAGGGATTATCGAGAACAGTTTTGGCGAGACGCTTAGCCTATTTCCCAATCCAACGCAAGGGCAATTAAACATTGATTTTGGTAAAACCTATAATGAACTTAATTTACAGCTGAGCAATGTAAGTGGCAGATTGCTAAATCAATGGCAGATTTATAACCAGCAAGCAACTCAACTTCAAATAAACCAACCTGCTGGCATGTATTTGCTTCGAATTGAGGCAAATGAACATCATGCAGCCATCCGAATTCTTATTGAATAACCGATCTCGACTATCCGTAATTCATTACAGATTAATAATTTAGCTCCTTAATCAACCACACAATATCATGCACCCAATTCTAAGAAACATTATTGCTGTAATCGCTGGTGTTGCCATAGGAGGCTTTGTCAACATGAGTTTAATTATGGTCAGCGGGTCTGTCATTCCTCCACCTGAGGGTGTAGACATGACAACAACAGAAGGCCTACAAGCGGGTATGCACTTGATGGAAACGAAACATTTCATCATGCCATTTCTTGCCCACGCTTTGGGAACCTTGGTTGGTGCGCTGCTAATCGCCATTATTGCCGCGAACCATAAAATGAAATTTGCGCTTGGCATAGGGGTTTTCTATCTATTTGGAGGAATTGTAGCTGCTACAATGATTCCATCGCCCGTTTGGTTCATCACGGTAGATTTGGTGTTAGCCTACCTACCCATGGCATGGATAGGCGGAATGATCGGCAAGACGATTTACAATAAATAGGGAGCTCACCTACCCATTCAACGAACGATTCGTCTTGTAATTCGATTTATGTCTCAAATCACTCGAATGAAACTTACCTACATCAAGGCGCTGGTTGGGCTATATGTGCTCATCTTCCTATCATCCCTTCTACAAAGCTGTTGCAATGAAATTGTAACGTATACCGGCAGTGGGTACATGACCGCATACTACAATGAAAATGAACAGTTTGAACTAGATACAATAAACAAAGAATTCTACATGAGAGTACAGTTCGACCAAGAGTGGATCGTTGCCGCGAATTACAGTTTGATGGATCAAGCCTATGCTACATCATGTGTTTATGAAGAACAAAATCGAATTGCTTTTGGCACACTAAAATTGACCTCTGCAAATTCGTTTATACATAAGGACAAATTGATTCCTGCTAGATTTAATCTTTTTGAAATGGAAGCCCTCGATACCTTACGTGGTCATTGGTCTCCCGATTATTTAGAGATCACCTTTCACCAAGAATTCGTTGATAGTTCCGACTTTTCCACCCCGTCCCTTATGCTTCAATTATCTGGATCAACCAACGATAACCAACCAATTCTGATCAAAAAGGAAATTTGGATTAAATAAACCCTCATAATGAACACCACATTCAAGCACCTGATATTTACACTCGTCATCATCTTCGTTGCCACACTCATTTCATGCGAAAAAGACAAGCTGACTGGCGATCTTGACCCATTTGCCCTGGTAATCTCCTGGAAAATTGACTTCTCCCCTCGTGGTCTGTGCCTCAAACTTGGGCGCCTTGTCCCCTATTTTCAAGTTGCGATTTTTTCTTCTTTGAGCCCCAGCTTTCTGCGTTGCCATGTTGTATTGTAATTAATATAGGTCAAAGGTAGATCGCCCATAGGCACGTCCAACTGAGGCCAATCAATTCTCTTTGTGACACGACTCACATTATATCCAATTCTCGTATTGGACATTTGCCCTAGAAACAAAAACACATTATGCAAGTAGAACAATTATACACG
This sequence comes from uncultured Flavobacteriales bacterium, assembly GCA_943788775.1. Classification (GTDB taxonomy): domain Bacteria; phylum Bacteroidota; class Bacteroidia; order Flavobacteriales_G; family Salibacteraceae; genus SHAN690. The sequence continues at coordinate 59,572 of CALSRO010000003.1, forward strand.
GGATGTTTGGCTCAAGGAGCTTATTACATCGAGAGTAATGGTGAAGCCGCCATTATTGACCCTCTTCGTGAAGTTCAACAGTATGTTGACATGGCTGAAAGACGAGGTGCAAAAATCAAATACATTTTCGAGACACATTTTCATGCCGATTTTGTCTCAGGTCATGTGGATTTAGCTGCCAAAACAGGTGCTCCGATCATTTATGGCCCAACCAGCATGAAGACAGGTTTTGACGTTACCATTGGTAAGGATGGACAGGAGTTTCAATTAGGTGGAGCAACAATCCGCTTGATTCACACTCCTGGTCATACGTTGGAAAGCAGCTGCTTTCTATTGATCGATGAGAACGGAAAAGAAACAGCTCTTTTCACTGGTGATACCCTGTTCATTGGAGATGTAGGTCGCCCAGATTTAGCGCAGCACGTGATTGCTGACCTAACGGAAGATAAGCTGGCGAGACACCTATATCATTCTTTGCGAGAGAAAATCATGCCGCTGTCCGATGATCTATTGGTTTATCCGGCACACGGAGCAGGAAGCGCTTGTGGCAAAAATCTAAGCAAAGAAACCTTTGACACTTTAGGTAACCAGAAGAAGTCGAACTACGCGTTGAGACCTGGACTAGAAGAAGATGAATTTGTGAAAGAACTGCTCCATGGTTTGATGCCACCTCCTAGCTATTTTCCTAAAAATGTATTGATGAACATTGGCGGATACGACAGCCTCGACAAAGTGATGAACCGAGGTTTGCGCGCTTTAGAACCCAAGGATTTTGAAATGGCGGCATCTTCAAAAGATGTAATGATCTTAGACACGCGCAGTCCTGAAAGCTTTGTGCATGGATTCATTCCAAATTCCATAAACATAGGATTGGATGGAAGTTTTGCCGTTTGGGTCGGAACGCTGATCAAAAACATTGAGCAAAAACTATTAATCGTAGCAGAAGATGGCAAGAAACACGAAGTCGTCACTCGGTTAGCGAGAGTCGGTTATGATCACAGCATCGGATTCCTAAAAGGCGGGTTTGAAACTTGGGAAAAAGCCGGATTACGAGTGGAAACTCTTCCTTCTATTTCTGTAGAAGAATTTGAATCGCGATACGCTCAAAATCCAGACATGAACATTTTGGATGTGCGAAAGGAAAGCGAATACTTCTCAGAGCACATGGTGAAGGCCGAGAATACTCCACTAGACTATATACAGGACAACCTATCTCAAATTGATCCAAACAAATCTTACTATGTGCATTGCGCAGGAGGATACCGTTCGGTAGTATTTGCCTCCTTGCTTAAAAACAAGGGGTTTGACAATTTAATCAACGTGGAAGGTGGATTTGACGCTATTAAAAAGACAGGAAAAGTTGAAGTAACTGACTATGTCTGCCCTACAACTATGCTATAGCACTTACTTTTCATGGGTGAAAAAGCGGTTGAGGAAGTATTTCTCAGCCGCTTTTTGTTTTAAAAAACAAATGGCCACTCACCATCGAGGCAGTGACCATTTGTTGCTAGTGAAACTCTAATTAATCTAACCCTTTTATTATAGACTTCAATTCATTCGTAGAGGTTTGTTGCATGCTCAATTCCACCTGAGCCAATTCGCCAATGGAAACGTCATGCAACGCATAATAGGGCACTTCATTTACATATGCTAAGGCAAGGAATTTAGCATTTCGACCTTTGGGTACATTGCTGAAAGTGTATTCCTCTGAAGATTCATACCAAGAATCGGAGTTCATCACGCTATTGATATCATCAAAAACGAGAAAGACATTGGCGTGGTAGGTCGTATCTACTATGGCACCTATAACCGTTTTTGGTTCGTTGTTAAATCGGTCGCAATTGATCCAGCCTAATTTGCTTGAATTCATGACTAAAGTTTGCGATTTCTGCATATTCTGCACCTCTTGTTTGGCGGCAGAGTCCAATTCCCATTCTGGATCTGGTATCAAGTTAAACAGTCGATTATCGATTCGCTCGATTAAGTTCAGCATCGGAAAACGACCATAAAGTCGCCATCGATAAAAACTTCCATTTCGAGTGTCACTCATTGAAAAGCTGATTGGGGCGGCTGCTTGCCAATCGAGCTGACCATGTTCTTCGAGTCCATTGAACACCATCATACTGTCTCCTTCCGTCCGACTGGCGAACCAAAGGTCCAATTGCGATTCGGGTTTCAGTTCCAGCTTTCTGGCGCCATCATAGGCTTCGACTAAAATGGTTCCACCAGACTCCAACAACTCATCTCCACTTTGGGTATGAAGACCACCCAATAGAAAATCACTTTTTGTCAAATACTCTTTGAGTGTAACCTTCACTTTTCCTTTCGCAGGATTTCCGTATTTATCGACCAACGAATTCGCAGGAATTTCCACTATGGTTCCTCCTTGCCCTTCAATTCGAATAGGTTGTTCTGCATAACCACGAAACACTTGGGTTTCCACATCCAATTCACTGCTCAAAGACTGATACTTAATTGGGGCAAGCTCAGCATTCAACTCGACCCTTCTATTTAATTGCTTTCCACCATCTTCTATATTAGTTGCGATTGGCTTATACTCACCAGCGCTGGCAATGCGCATTTGTTCCGATGTTACATTTTGAGTCAACAAATAATCATAGACTGCCATAGCACGTTGAGCACTAAGTTTCTGATTGTACTCTTCACTTCCATCGGCATCCGTATGTCCTGTTATTGAAATCTGTTTGATGGCCTTAGGAGCGAGATCTTCTAGCCAGCCATTCAGCTGCTGCTGATTTTCTGTAGACAATTCATAGGAACCTGTTTCGAAATGAACCGATTCATTGAATTGTTGCGCGTTTGAGATCAAGAAAATGATAGATAGGCAGGCAGTAGTAATTAGGATCTTTGCTTTCATGACAATTGGTTTAAGGTTAAACAAGCTGGATTACAAAATGAATGCCACTTAGAATGGCATTCATTTACATTTAACGCACTGAAAACAAATATTATTACACAAAAAATATATTAAACCATTTTTTATTCTGTGCAAACCTCAATTAATCCGCTTTAGCGTCTTCTTTAGGTCATATTCCGATATCGGTGCTAAGGCCAATTCCACTTCAAAAATCTTATCGGTGGTCAGCTCTTGCATCGCATAATACGCTTGCTCATTCACGTAGGAGAGAGCCACAACCTTAACATCCTTGTTGAAAGGTATACGCTGAAACTTGATCTCCTTGTCCCAATAGTATCCCCGCATCACACTATTGATGTCATTGAAGACCAAAAACACACTGGGGTGATAAGCGGTGTCTACGTTCACAAGCAATTCTGCGTTTTGCTCGGCAGGACTGAACCGATCGCAATTAATCCAACCCAATTTGGAAGAAGACATCATTAAAGAGGTCATTTCTGTCTGTTCATGATATTCAGTCATCGTCAATGAGTCTAATTTCCAATTTGTAATGGGACCTTCCCTCACCACGGTCGATTCAACTACTCCATCCTTTATGCGTGTATATCGAATAAACCCATCTTCCAATGAAACCGCTTCATACACCGCACCAAATTGCTTTGCCTGAGACCAATCCATGACCCCATCTTCAGAAGTCACACCATTAAAGATTTCCATGCCATCGCCAGCAGTTCTGCTTGCGAATAGAATGTCCATTTTCTGGCCCTTGGCTAACTTTAATTTCTCCCCATTGCTGAATGCCTCCACTAAAACGGTTCCCCCTGTTTCTAGTAAGCGATCACCACTTTGAGTGTGTAAACCTCCAAATAGGAAGTCAGATTTTTCTAAGTACTCTGTTAATTCAATATCAACTTCTCCAATAACGACCAGTCCAGATTCATTAACCAATGCTGATGCTGGAATGATAACTTCTGTTCCACCTTTACCTATAACTTGGATGGGCTCATTTCCAGAGGCTTTGAAGCTTTGTGTAACAGGCCCAAGTTTTTCTCCAATCTCTGTATAGGTTGGCTGTGTTACTTCAGCCAATATCTCTACCCTGCGGTTGTTTTGCTTTCCTGATTCAGATTCGTTGTCCGCAATGGGAGCCGATTCACCCATTGGTGCTAATTCCAGCATCCTTGATTGAATATTTCTTTGATCATAAAACGCCTTTACTGATTCCGTTCTTCGTTTGGAAAGCCATTGATTGTAATGATCTGTTCCGTCTGAATCCGTGTGCCCACTGATGGACATGGAGACAATATTCTTCGGTCCAATGCTTGCTAACCATTCTTCTAATGTCGATTTGGATTCAGGACTGAGTATAGAAGAGTTCGTTTCAAATTGAACGGAGCATTCAGTAGTCGTTTGAGACTGACCAAATGAAAAAAGTCCTGTAAATACAAGGACGAGTAGTATGTGTTTACGCATGATTAAATGATTTTAAACTATTGATACATGGAACGCCATCATTCCATAAACGATACATCAAAAAAAGAATACGGTTCGCCAACTAAAGCAAGTTGACTAAGATTTAGAGCCTCCTGAAATCGTCCCACAGACCCTGTCATAGTTGCGATAACCACATTTCAACCTCTTGTTTCCATTTTAGTTCATATTGATTGAAATAATCTTCGTGTGCGGCATTTTGAAAAGAAACAAGTCTGGTTTCTCCTGCATGTGCATTGGCAATTTGTTGCATGTGAATAGAAGTGACTCGATCATCTTTCGCCCCATGAAGGAACAAGGCGGGACTCCCAATATTCGAGGCGTATTCAAATGGGTTATGGGCAAACCCATTGAATCCATTGATAGCTCCGCCCCAAAACACCAAAAACTCAGCTAATGGGAAACTGGGCAAATCCATACTTTCAAAACGTGCCTCCGTGGTCTCATAAAGTGAATTGAACGGACACTCTAGCATCAGTGGAGGTTGATTCTCAAAGTCTTGCTCACAGGCGTATTTCATAACCGCTGCAGCACCCATGCTGTTTCCAAACAAAATCACCGGCCCCTTTGAATGTTCATTAATCCATTGAACGGTTCTAGCTACCTGACCTGCCTCGTGGTAACCTATTGAACAAACATTTCCTTCGGATTCTCCAGACGCTTCAAAATCCACGAGCAAAGTATTGTATCCCAGCGAATGCAAAAATTCACCTCGATCGATTAAGGCTGCTTTGTTGCTTTTATAACCATGAAAAAGTGCAATCGTTCCTTTGCTTTCAGCGCTTGACAAATACCAAGCGCTCAACTCTTTATCGCCTTGGATATGTATCTCGGAGAAATCCGTAGTTGGTTGTCGATCTATCTTTCTGCGATAATTCGGGGCCCCTGTAAACAGTATCACCGCTTTTTCTGACCAAGAATAATTCTCCGGTTGCTTATTTTCAGTTGTTCCCTTGTCGCTAACGTGTGAAAAGCTGTAGGCATGAAAAATGGCCAGTATATTAACAATCGCAAAGCCACCTACGAAGAAATAAAATAGCCTTCGTCTTATTTTCCTCCATTTTTTCACTCGAACAAACTTGAAAATACCTTGAATGCGTTCTGACCCAATTTCCGTTAAGGAATTAGAAAAAAACATAAATGAATCAATCGAGTTTGATTTTTAACTTTAGCATCAAACAACTAACATTGAAAACACCTACTACTCTCCTTGCATTCATGTTGAGCATTTTCGTCCTTGGCGAAGTCAAGGCCCAATGCAACAACCTACTCACCAACGGAGATGCTGGATCTGGACTTACTGGATGGTCATTCAGCACAGGATCTGGCAGCGCATGGAGCATTCAAAACAATACCTATGGGCCGGCCTTTGTAGCTTCCTACAATTGGACAACCATGAATCAGACTATTGATTTGTATGCACTTGGCTACACCGCTCAATATTTGGATCAGCAGCCACTAGTATCCTTTTATCAAATGTTTCGAGGTCATTCTCCGAACTATGGTGACAAATACTATTACAAAATAGAACTTAAGAATACTTCCAATCAGGTAATGGATAGTTATACTCTAGGCTCACAAAGTTCACCGATTACAACCACCAGTGCCTGGGATACAGTTTCTGGAGATTTCACTGGTTATGGAACAGGATTGCGTTATATTAGAGTTGAATGTGGCGGTGACGATGCAGAGTATTGGGCCGGTAATTACGGTACCATTATCGATAACAGCGTAGTTAGTTTAGAACAAATCCTAAACGTGGGAATCTGCAGCGGAACGTATTCTTTTAATAACCAAACACTATCCACTACTGGCACCTACACGGGAAGCTTTACCGGACAATATGGTTGCGATTCGAATATATTATTGAATCTACACGTTGGTCCGTATAATATGGACGATACATTCAACCTATGCGAAGGAGACACCTTTTTTTACAATGGCCAACCATACACTACATCCACATCCTTGAGTGGGTCGTTCACCTCGGCTGCAGGATGCGATTCGAACATCAGCTACACCGTGAATTTCATTGAATTGTTTGACGATACTATTTGGGCCGGAATATGCCCCGGTGAGGGTTATCCATTCGGAAATCAAACCCTTTTTACTGCAGGCACATATACCGATCAGTTTACAAGCCAATATGGTTGTGATTCAAATGTAGTTCTGGTTTTGAGTCAAAACCCAGCGCAATTTGAGGGCCACACTGATTATATGTGTGAAAATAGTACCTACCTTTTTGGAGACACAACGCTAACATCTCCCGGCTCCTACTTTCGAATTTTCCAAAACAGCTCGGGTTGCGACTCCATCGTCAACCTCACATTGAAGCAAGATCAAAGTCATGATACCAATATTGCCATAAATCTGTGTCCAAATGACACCCTGTTTTATGGAAGTCAAGTCATCATCGAGACAGGCACCTACCAAGAATCATTCGTTACCGTTCGTGGTGGATGCGATTCCATAGTTTCGCTGGATGTGACCGCAATTGAAATTGATTTAGGTGTTGAAATATTGGAAACAGAACTCGTTGCCGATGAAAACGAAACAGGCACCACCTATCAGTGGTTGGACTGCTCCCAAGATATGGCACCCATCATTGCCGCTACGGGCAGAACTTATGTGCCCAATGGAGGCGGTCGATTTGCCGTTGCTATCAATAAAAACAATTGTACGGACACCTCCAGTTGCAAGACTTTCTGGCCATTGGGAATGGTTGATATTGATTCTCCAAAAGTGATTGTCTTCCCAAACCCTGCCGATGAAATTATTAATATTCAATCCAGCAGTGATCCGATAGAGTCTATCGATATTCGGGATCTTACTGGACGACTGGTGATCCGAAAGTCATACAAAAATCAACAAAGGATAGAACTCAATATTTCTGAATTAAGTGATGGTGTCTATCACATCCAATTGAATGCTGCTGGACAAAGGTCAGAATTGATTTTCACCAAATACTAGACTATCCCATTAGTAACGAAAGGCGTTGGCGCAGAATGGGTAGAACATCGATTTCGAACCATGGATTTTTTATTAGCCAAAATCGATTACGAGGTGATGGATGTGGCAATACGACAAAATCAGGCAAATATTCGTGATAGGCTCTCACCGTCTCTGTGAGGTTAGATTTAACGCACGGTCCTAGATAATATCGTTGGGCATATTGGCCAATTAAAAGACGCATTTCAAGATGAGGTGTTTTTGAAAACACTTGATGATGCCAAAGCGGTGCACATTCATGTCTTGGCGGTAGGTCGCCAGATTTACCTTTACCCGGATAACAAAATCCCATGGGCACGATGGCAAACAATTTTTCATCATAGAATTGTTCTGTACTTACACCCATCCAACTTCGTAATGTCTTTCCGCTTTGGTCATCCCAAGGAATGCCAGATGCATGGACTTTAGTTCCTGGCGCTTGACCAATGATCGCCACCCTGCTTGACTTGGATGCGCGCAATACAGGATTTGCACCCAAAGGAAGATGTTCACTACATACCGTGCATGATTTTATTGTATTAATCAGCTCTTTCAAGGTCAAAATTGGAAATATATAAATGGCTGAGCCTCTGCACTCAGACTTTGATAGATCACAATGACAACAGCAATGCAGATCAGTCCTTGAACTACTGGATGAGCATGGATAAACTTATCGCGCCATTTTGTTTTGAATTCCGAGCCTAACCAGTGCGTGATGAAACCCAAAAGCATCACAAGTAGTGTGTATTTGAATCCTACAACAAAATCGGGAACGATGGCCCAACCCATATTGGTTTTTACTTGATGGAAAAACTGAACCACTCCTTGCCAATCGGGGGCTCGAAACCAAATTCGAGTAAAGGTGATGAAGGTGAAAGTAAATCCAATACGCCATATTCGAACTGCCCAATGAGTGTTCTTTTCGTACGGACTAATCTTTTTCCAGGATTTGTAAATCAGCAAGCCTACTCCGTTAATAGCTCCCCAAGTGATGAAATTCCAGCTAGCTCCATGCCACAATCCGCCCAATAGCATGGTGATCGTCAAATTCACGTTCGTTCGAAATACTCCATGCTTGTTTCCACCGATGGGTATATACAGATAGTCCTTCAAAAACGTGCTTAACGAAATATGCCAGCGTCTCCAGAAATCGCCAACGCTGAGTGCTTTGTATGGAGAGTTGAAGTTATCGCTCAATCGAAATCCCATGAGCAGTGATAAACCAATGGCAATATCTGTGTATCCACTAAAGTCAACATAGACCTGGAGTGAGTAAGCGAAAAGAGCCGTAATATTCTCGAATCCTGTGTAGCTCAAAGGATTGGCAAACACACGATCAATGAAATTCACCGCCATATAGTCACCGATGAACATCTTCTTAAAAAGCCCCTTCAATATCATGAATAAGGCCAATCCAAATTCGGCATGAGTAAGTATGCTCTTTTTATGCAATTGAGGGATAAACTCACTGGCTCGAACGATAGGACCCGCCACCAATTGCGGAAAAAACGAAACGTAAAAGCCAAAGTCAAGCAAGGAATCAACGGGCTTAAGCTTGCCTCTATAGACATCGACTACGTATGTGATGATCTGGAAAGTAAAAAATGAGATCCCAACGGGGAGTAAAATAGAATCGATTCGGAAATAATCAGCTTGCATGACAAGGTTTCCCATTGAGGCTAACGGATTGAAAACGTGGAAATTGAATCCAGTGATATCGCTAGCGATGTCTGTAAAAAAGTAGGCATACTTAAAGTAGCAGAGAAAGAACAAATGCACGGTTATACCTGAGGTTAGGAGCGCTTTGCGCTTCCACTTGGTGGTTGACTTATGAATCAAGGCACCCGTACTAAAACCAAATAAAATCGAGAACACCAATAAAATCAGAAACAGTCCGCTTGTCTTGTAATAGAAGAAAAAACTAGCCAACATAAGGTATGCATTGCGCAGCTTGGTCTTACTAGCAAGCATGGCGAATCCAGCAAACACTGCGATGAAAAACACCCAAAAATCAAGGACGGTGAAAATCATCGGATGCTGATCCGAAAACTCGAATATGGATTTTATTCTGTCCAAATGGGCTGTTGTTCATTATACCACTTTAGGTAGTCTTCTAAAAAAGCTTGGTAAAAAAGGTCTCCCTTAAGAAGGTATCCATCTTTTGTGAAATGCACTAAATCTGCCTTCATCATTCCAGCTTCTTTCCATGTCTTTGCAGAGCCTGCTCCACCCATTATACCATATAAATCCCAAACCTTAGCGTCAAACTCTTCTGCCAATTCATAAATCACATTTCGTACAGATTCCAGATTGTCATTGTGATATTTTCTCCTGACATAATTATCATTTGGAACAGTGAGCATAATAGCACAATCCGGATTTACTCGTCTAATTTGCTCTAAGAACAACCTAAAATTCGATTGATACGTTGTCGAGTCATAGTCAGGTTCTGAAGAGTCATTTGTGCCAATGGACAGAATGACTAAATCCGGCTTCAAGAAGGGTAATTGTTCTTCGAATAGCTCACATCGTTGGAAGGATACAAATCTAGACCCGTTGACTCCAATGCTGTGATAAGTCAACCCAGGTCTGTAATTATCCGATACCAATCCATAAAACTGCAGCTCGTCCGGTGAGTCCTTAGGCTTGCGAAAAATGATCTCAATAGAGTCAACTTCAAAACCATATTCTACTCTGGTATAACCATTGGGTTCATGAAAAATTTGAGCGTAATTATCATCCTCGGCAATCACCTCCAACTCATAAGAATTGCGTTCTATATTGGTGAGCAGCGTAAATGATTTTGTCTTGACAGGAATTGGCGATTGATGAAAAGTGAATTTCATGGAAGCCAAAGAATCAGAAGTTGTGGCGGTAATTCCCGATGCACCCCAGGTTCCTTGATGCTTGTTATACGAGCTTCGCTGACCTTCCCACTCCCCTGTCCAATCCACTGAATAAGAATAAGGTCGATTTGTTTTTGCGGCTTTGAAAGGGAATAAAAGTCCTCTAGCACCTTGCACATTGGTATCAATAGACTGAAGCCTTTCACGCAGCAAGTTGCTCCATATGTCCGCTTGGATGTGAGACCCACCAAAATGAATGATGTTCATTTTACCAATTCCATAGCGGATCATTCGATCAAAGTCTTGATAATATTGATTGAATGTCACACTGTTTTCGCCAGCAGTAAAATGATTCAAATTGTAGTTGACATAAGGATGTTTTGCAGCATTAATTGAATCCGTTACCTGATCATATTCCTGATTAGGATCCGCACTATCTTCCTGAGCCATAGAAGAACCCATGACGAAAAGCGTGAGTAAAAAGAGTGTTGATTTAAGGAATGTTGCTGGGAGATTCATTCTTAATTTTTTGATTGTTATAAGTCTCGTATTCGATGATCAGGGCCTTATAGAAAAACTCGCTAATGATTCGAGCACCTCTAGGAGTGAAATGTGTGTAATCAGTTCCTGCCAGCGGTGGATCGGCTGAAACCCAAGATGGCATCGAGTTTTGACCACCCATGGCTTCGTACATATCCCAATACCCGATACCCGCCTTGAAGGCAGCTTGCTTTAAAGCATCCCTGACCGCTTCCAATAGCGGATATGTTTTGTAAAACTCTCCGTCCTTCATTGACATATCTGACGGTCCGATCAGAACAATGCTGGCATTGGGAACAGCCTTTTGAATTATTCGAATTTGATTGTAAAACTGCCTTCCGTAGGTTTCAGCCTGTGCACTATCCTCCATGTATGGCATTACATTTCCACCATACTGCAAAATGATGAGACTCGTGTTTAATTCAGCGTGCATTTCAGAGAAAAGTTCTCTATCCAGCTTGTGAAATATTGTTCCAGAACTGCCTCTCATCGCGATGTTTGAAACTTGTATTCCATGAGGTGCTTCAAGAGATACACCGTAAATCTGAGGACTAATTTTCGACTCAAACTTCAATTCTACTTCTGAGATAGGTTCGTCAAAATCAAGCAGTACAACATTGAGCTTTTTGCTGCCTTTCAAATAGTCCGTGAATACCGTATCCATGATGGGAAATGTCATTTTAACCGCATCGTACACAGGTCCATGAAAAACCTTCACTTGTTTGAACTTCTTTGATGAGTTATAAATGGTTTTGGCCGTGGAATACCTCAACCATGCTTGTGAAACCTCTCGATCATTTAAACTGGAATCAGTTGGGTATGCCGTGTAGGATGAATAGGCCGTCATTGCCCCATAATTAGAGTTTTCGCCAAGTTCCCCCTCTTTGAAGAAAGCCGGATATCGAAACCAGTTTTCAGAGTTTTCGTGATTAACCAGTCTCACTTGATTGATATTGCTCGCGGGCAGCATTCCGATGGCGTATCCTCCAAACCTCTTTTGCAAACGATCTCGGATATAGCTGGTCATCAGATCTCCTTCAATTTGAGAATCGCCATAGTGGAAAACATACGTTTTGGTCTTTTTAAATGTCACCTCATCCAAAGCCGAGAAAAAGGTATAAAGTGAACTCGGGTCGTCACCCTTGAATTCTATGGGTCTCAGGTGTTTTTCAGCGGCTCGCATGCTGTCCACATTCACCCATTTCGGTTGTGGAGCTGCATTGATAGAGTCTATGGTATCTACTTCGTAAACCGTTTCCTGATCGTGCATTGCATCGGCAATGGAGTCAGCCAACATGATTGTTTCAGAAATGTTTTTGTATTCGGGCTCCGAATGACCAAGCAACCTATCTACTGTTGGATACTTGACCCGATAAGCGTAATCGATGGTTAACCCATCTTCTGGAAACACGAAAGCAATTGAAATCAACCCTGCAGAAACAGCAATAAGAAACAATAAAATAAAGACTGGTCCGCGGTTAGACATAGAAAGTGATAAGTGTTCGAAAGTAAGGAGCTTAGTAGGGTTAAATCCTCGACTACAAAACGAACATAAACATCGAGTCGTTAGTATATCTAAACGAATGAGAAAGCGTAATAATCGGATGATTATTCGTTACAAATTGTGCCCAATTAAAAAGAAAAAAGCCCCGACATAAATGTCGAGGTTTTCCCAATTTAATTTGCATGAAGATTAATTCTTTACAAAGGATGTGCTCCAATGCTGCGTATCATCTTCGAAGCGCAGAACATATACTCCTTGTGGCAGCGCACCCACATTCAATTCAGTCAAAGGCCCTTGATTTTTCAAATTTTGAATCAAAACCAATTGTCCTTGAGCGTTGATCACTTCAACCTTATTTAATTCGATTCCTGAATTGCCTGATATGTATAACACATCGGAAGCAGGATTTGGATAAATACTAATTCCAGCATTGGTCATCTCATCCATTCCCGTTGTCCAGAACTTAACATTGACTTCATCCTCGCCTTTGCATCCGCGGTTATCTGTCACTGTTACTGAGTAATCACCAGCTATACTCACTGTAATGGCTGAATCCAATGAACCCGTATTCCATACATAAGCATCATAAATTCCTGGTGTGATTACTACTGGTGAAGTTGGTGCATTGATATTCGAACCTAAATCTGGTTCCGGCAATGCATACTCCTCAATTACATTAATGGCATCCTCACCTTCACAACCACCAAATGTGGTGCATGTCACTGAGTATGTTCCTAGTCCTGTAACCTGAAGTAATTGCCCCGTAGAACCGTCACTCCATAAGTAAGCCTGATATCCACCACCTGCGTTAAGAATCATTGATCCACCTTCACAGTATCCTGTATCCGCATTTCCCAAATCAACATCTGGTGCGAAGAATTCAAATCCAATCTCTACGTCCATATCGTTGGAACAACCGTTTGCATCAGTGATCGTAACTGTTCTTAGTCCTGCAGGCAAAGCAATTGCCTCAGCAGTTGTTTCACCATTGTCCCATGAGTATGAATACGCTTGCAAACCACCTACACCATGTACCTCCGCAGTACCATTCTCATCAAATTCGCAGTAAGCCTCCGTTTTATTGTCTAAGATTAATTCTAACAATAGTGGACTGGTCATATTAACAGAGTCAACCGTAGTACAAGAGGCGTTGCCTTCTGTTAGCGTTACATAGTACATACCCCTTTCCAGTCCTGTAATATTCTGAGATGTAGAAGTGAAGCTAGATGGGCCATTCCAAGCATAGGTGTATGCGCCCGAACTTCCCGTTGGGCTTAGATAAATCTCACCATCACTTCCATCAAAACATGAAACGTCAAAGCCGCTGTAATTGCTGGTTGAATCATTGATGAATAATTGCTCAGGAGAGAGAATGGTGGTATCAACGTATGCAGGGCAAATTGTGCCTGAATAAATAGTCACACTGTACTGACCTGCACCCACATCACTTATGGTGCCAGCGGTAGATGTGAACCCATTTGGTCCAGACCATGTATAAGTGTAGTTTGAACCACCAGAACCTACTGCTGTTATTGATGCAGTTGTATCTCCAAAGCAATCCACATGGTGTCCAAAGCTATTCAACCCAGAAGTCGTTACTGAACCACCTAGCTGTCCAGAACATTGAACGTATTCAATTCTCAGGTTGCTAGATGTAGCTGTAAACCTTTTCCAATTACTTGTTCCAGGCGCCATAGTGAATGCCAATTGAAACCAAGTGTTTCCAATTTCGTCTTCGATATCACCATCGCAGGTAGATCCTAAATCATAATAGCCGTAGTTCTGACCAACACCATTTGTCACAAACTGAATGTAATTTCCATTGGCGAAATCAGCATAAGCAGAAGAGTTGTAGCTCCCGTAATTACCATATGTACCCGTTACATCATTTACATTGATGGTGTCAACCCCCGCTACTCCACCATTGCAATACATTAATAACTCTGAGTTCAAGACAATCGATCCCGTTGGTATAGAGGAAATATTCCACTTGGTCCAAGCACGGTAAGTAGTGCTGGAATAGTTGTTGGCTGTGAATACAAAAAAAGTAGCGTCATTATGCGAGCTGCTCGAATTTTGCCATCCACCAAATGACCCAGCTACAGTGATCGTTGGATCAATGACTACTGGGAATTGTCTTCCTTGCTCTAATAACCAGCGAGTGGGAACGAGTGTAGCCAACTCAAATTGATCATTAGCCAATGGAGTTACTTTATAAGAAGCACGCCAATTTCCATCAGCATAGATTGCATTCTCCGGTTGCATTTCCTCATAGACATCAGGAACTGGAATCTGATAAACCAGTTCATTTTCCTCATTGAAAATTCCAATTCCGGAACCAATAATTCTTTCGGAGTTAATCTCCTCGCCTTCTCCAATCAATTTCCATCCAGTAGGTAATGTCAGTGATTCAGTGAATGTTACAAATTCCGATTGAGTTGGAATATTACTTGGTAAGCTTGTTAGGATGAGATTGTTCTTCAACTCACCGTTGCCCACTAAATATTCTGAGGTTCCATTTGCAAAGAGCGTATAGGAAGCTCTATTTCCTAATACTTCAATCTCCGTTTCAACACTTGTTTCTATAACAGAAAGAATATCTCCATTCGCAGATAAAGCTTCTATTCTAGAATTCTTACCGAAGGTGACGAATGCCTCTCCATCACCCACCTTTATTCCTTGTTGGCCCAATTCCTTTGGAAAAACACTTTGAATTAGGTTTGTTTTGTTTTCAAAATAAGCTCCATTTTGTCCAGCTATTATACCAGTATTTATGTCCAAATAACTCCCATTACTCATGTAATGGACTGGGCCACCAGAAATAACAGCCTGGTATTTACCATCTGAAATTTCATAGTGTTTCGTAAAAAAATCTCGTTTTGTGACGTCTTCCGTCAAGTCTGTGGACGAATTCACCTGTGCAACTCCAGTTAGAGTAGATAAAGCAAATACCACAGAAAGCGATTGGGTAATTCTTCTTTTCATCTTATTCATTTAATTGTTTGTAGTCTAATTGACCAAATTGGTCAATATTGGGCCGAAAATTAGGGTATTATTCAGTAACCGCCAAACGAACAATCAAGAAACATCGATAAGTAATATTTATTAGTCGACAAACAATTTGTTATCGACATTCTACTCGTGCCTCTCCTGCAGGGTCGGTGTACTCCTTTTTCTCCAAGGCCTTGATCTCGTCACCGCAGTACTCACCCAAACTAGATTCTGATTCAGCCCCGTTAATATTAACGATATAAAAGCACTGCTCACATTTAACACATGAGGAACATGCGTAAGCAGTAACAAGAATAATCAGGTAGTTTTTAAGTGTTGACATTTCGTAAAATTTTAGAAAAGGTATAAAATTCTACTAATGTTCTATAATCAATTGGATTGATCGTGAGTCTTGTTCTCCTGATAGTTTAAGCTGATATATGCCCTCAGAAAGGTCAAGAGAAAACTGGTTTAATCCGAATCGCAGTTTGTCGCTAGACACCAACTGACCTGCTGCGTTTAATAACTCCATATTACTAAACTCACCCATATTCTCCAAATTGAAGCTACCCTGGCTTGGGTTAGGGTATAATCGAATTGATTCTTCGTTCGCTTGAGCCTCATCCATACCGACAGGCCAATTACTTAGCTGAAAATCTTGTAGTGTAAGCACGCCATTATTTAGTGCTACATTTTCAACAGTATCTGGAAAATAGCCATCAGCAGAAGCAACAACCGTGTATGTTCCTGCCTGCAAAGTAGATATGGCATAATCGCCTACGATATTTCCGTCATCAGAAATTCCAGCCCCAAGAATTTCTATGGTTGGAAAGAATATAGGGCCACCTGTGTGAAGATCGGTAACAGCTCCTTCCAAGTAGCAGCCACGTTCGTAAGTAGGCTTAAAAATATATAACCCTTCCTCAATATCCGTGGCTAAAATATTTCCTGAAGGCAAATATGGATATGCCCCCCAGCATCCATTAAAACCCTCGTATCTGTAATCAGGGCTTGTATCGTATCTCCCTGTTTCGATCATGTTCTTCGGTCGTTTCACGTCCAAAATATTGATACCATACGTGTAGTGAGATGTGATCAAATAATCATTGTAAAAGTGAGTGTTGTGAGGAATGATTGAAGTGTCATCAACCATCCATATGTCTAATTCAATGGGGTTGAAAATATTCAAAGCGTCATAGGCCGCAATGCTCCCATTTCTGACCTCATCAGTGGTGAAGATGTAACGGTTATTATCTGAAAACCAAGCGTTGTGGGTAAAACTACTTGGTGTCGTCCAAAGAGAAATAATCTCAGGATCCTGCTTATCACTTACATCGATGACTTGAAGTTGACCGAGATTTACTGCTGATCCCCAAAGTGTATCGCCTCTTACTACTCCATCATGCAAGTAATTGACATCAAAAATCCCAACCGGATCTGGATCCATAGGGTCGTTATTCAAATCCAACATAATGGCACCACCTCTAGAATAGAATGCCCCGAAAATGTATGCGATTCCGTTTTCATCGATGAAGAGATTGTGTGCCTGATAAAAGGTGATGGAATCATCCACCCAATAGGTATAGGTGAGTGCTGTGGTATCAGGCAGCGGACTCATATCAACGATCAATAATCCAGGTCCACATTCACAGGTAATGTAGGCGTAATCACCCCAAGTTTTAATATCCCTCCAAGCGCTTGAATTTCCGCCAATGGTTCTAAAAACTTCTACTGGATTTGATGGATCGGTAACATCAGCAATGGAGAAGTTATCATTTAATCCTACCAAGGCATATTCATTCCCTTCTTCATCGACATAGCCCCAAACATCGCTCAGTTCTACGTCATAAGGCAAATGTCCCAAAAGCTCCATATTGTAATTCTGCCCTAAAGAAAAAATTGGAAGCGTGAGCAATAATAATTGCCCGATTAATTTTGTCATATGAATTAGACGTTTTGTGCTGTACGAAGGTTTATTAAAGCTCTAAGGTAATCTGGCTACCCGCCCCAAAGCTATCATCTCCTTTATCCTTTTTGTCGATCTTTTTCTCGGCAGCAACATTTGAGTCTTTTTCGGTAGGTTTTATTTCCTTTTCGGTTTTCACTGCTTCTTCCTGATTCGAATCCACATTAGATTCCGTTGATTTCACCTTCTCATTCTCCATTCCAGATGAATTACTTTCGGGTTTTTCGTCTACGGACTTATCCTCTTTCGTTTCTGCTGGCTTTTGCTTCTTCTGAATTGGTGGTAATTTACTGACCTGAGTTGGTGACGCAATTGGTCCCCGATTTGTTGATTGAACCTTAGACGCTAGGGTAATCGATTCACCAGTGTTTGACTCAACCACTTCACTTACATCACCTTCGTTATCATCCTGTTCTGACTCGGCCCCTTCGCCTTCCTTTTGATACGGCAAAGGTTCTAATTCCTCGATGGACTTTACTTTGTATTTGCTCAACCTGTTCCCCTGAGCTTTCAATCCTTTTACCGCGATAAACTCTTCTAAATCAATCGTTTCATCATCTCGTTTACTAGCCCGTTGGTCAAACTTAACTAATGCCTGAGGTCGCCAATTCATGGAGATAAAATCTAGACTTGTTCTGGGCGCTTCACTCGTGAAATGGACAGGTTTATCGCTTTCTTCCACCAAGAAACGCTTGACATAGTGTTCTTCCTTTTCACCGTCAAAGTAAATTGCAGTAAGCGGCTTTTCTGGATCCCATTTTTCAATGCGAATCATGTCATCGTCAAACTTTGTTAGCAAATCAATCCCCGTCAACCTATAATCTCCAGACTGCATGACCGCGAGGATTCTATCCTCAGCACCAAAGGCCCCAAGATAAACACCTCGCTCCTCGTAGTTTAACCTTCTTACGGCTTCATCAAACCAGACTTTGCGCGCAGCAAGTGTTGAAACTCCTTTTTCTTTTAGTTCAATTCGATTGACGGAGTGTTTGGTCAAAATGTTACCATTCGCTCCCCTCCCTTTTATGGCTTGTTCACTAAAGTCAAAATCAAACTTGATTCGTTTAATTTTTGCCTTTGCTCTGTGAATCACCGTAACTACTTCAGCCTCTCCATTCGGATTCACCGTTAGGTGCAACACTTTAGATTTAGGAGTACCTTTCGTCAGGTCGTATTCTCTATCTCGAACTATGGATGTTACATTGAATCGTTTCACCATCACATTGCCCGCAGGGCCATCCTGATATATCATGTTATAGATGGTGCGCTCATCGTTTTTCTTCCAGATGCCAACATAAAGGATATCCTTGCCTACGAAGATTTTGTCGTCCATTTTGGACACCATCATGACTCCATCCGATCGAATAATGATAATGTCATCAATATCCGAAGCGTCACAAACGAACTCTGTTTCAGTCTTCTTTAAGCCATGACCTACAAATCCTTCAGCGCGATCTACATATAGCTTCACATTGCTTGCGGCAACTAGCGTTCTTGCGATGGTTTCAAGAGATCGAATCTCTGTTTTACGCTCTCTACCCTTGCTGTACTTTGCTTTCAGGTTTTTGAAATAGTCGATGGCGTAATCGGTCAGATTATCTAAATGGAATTTTACCGTAGCAATATCTTCTTCTAGCTTGCTTAAGTATTCATCCGCTTTGTAACCATCAAATTTCGAGATCCGCTTGATCTTGATTTCGGTTAATCGCGCCACATCATCATCTGTTACCGCACGAAGCAAATGCCCCGTAAATGGTTTCAAACCTTTGTGAATAGTTTGAATGATTTCCTCCCAAGTCTCACATTCCTCAATGTCCCGATAGATTCGGTTTTCAATGAAGATTTTCTCTAACGAGGCAAAATGCCATTTTTCTTCCAGCTCGCTTTTCTCGATTTCTAACTCCAGCTTTAGTAATGCTTTTGTTTCCTCTGTACATTGAACCAAAATATCGCTAACCCCCATAAATCGGGGCTTATCATTCTCAATGACACATGCGTTTGGCGAAATCGACACCTCACAATCGGTGAAGGCATAGAGTGCATCGATCATTTTGTCTGGCGACTCACGATCATTTAAATAGACCAATATCTCAACAAACTCTGCCGTATTATCCTCAACTCGTTTGATCTTAATTTTGCCTTTATCATTGGCTTTAAGAATAGAGTCAATCAATGTTGAGGTGGTAGTTCCAAATGGAACTTCTGTTATTCGCAGGGTCTTTTTATCATCAGCTGTAATTCGAGCCCTGACTTTGATCCGGCCTCCACGCAATCCATCGTTATATTCACTGAAGTCGGCAAAACCACCCGTTGGAAAATCTGGGAAAATTTTGACTTTTTTGCCTTTCAGAATGCTGATTGAACCATCGATCAACTCGATGAAATTATGGGGCAACATTTTACACGCTAAACCAACTGCAATACCCTCAACACCAGAGGCCAGTAACAATGGAAACTTTACAGGAAGTGTAATTGGCTCTCGGTTTCGACCGTCATAACTCAACTGCCAATTGGTTGTTTTTGGATTGAATACAACCTCCAAAGCAAATTTGGTCAAACGAGCTTCGATGTATCTAGGAGCAGCCGCACTATCACCGGTCAGAATATTCCCCCAGTTTCCCTGACAATCGATCATTAAATCTCGCTGGCCCACTTGTACCAGCGCATCTCCGATAGACGCGTCACCGTGTGGGTGATATTTCATGGTGTTACCGATGATGTTCGCCACCTTGTGATAACGTCCATCATCCATTTCTTTCATAGAATGGAGAATTCTACGCTGGACGGGTTTCAAGCCATCATTAACATGAGGAACAGCCCGCTCCAAAATCACATAAGAAGCATAATCCAAGAACCACTCCTTGTACATGCCACTTACCTGTATAACCTTTTCTAGCCCCTCTTGATTGTCTTCTTGTTGGCTAAACTCTTCGTCTCTTTCTTCTATGTTGTCGTTTTCTTCAGCCATGCTTTACGCCACCTTTTCCGCAGGCTCGTCCTCAACAACGTCCTTTTCTACTTTCAAATTATCGATAATAAATTCTTGCCTGTCAGGAGTGTTTTTACCCATGTAAAAGGAAAGTAAATCCTTCACAACTGCTTCCTTTCCGATGAGTACTGGATCCAGTCGAATATCTTCACCCACGAAATTCTTAAACTCTTCGGGAGATATTTCACCAAGCCCCTTGAATCGTGTGATTTCATTTGCCTTGCCCAACTTAGCAACGGCAGCTTGCCTCTCCTCCTCGCTGTAGCAATAAATCGTCTCCTTTTTGTTTCGAACTCTAAACAGTGGGGTTTGCAACACAAACAAGTGACCTTGCTTCACAATTTCAGGAAAGAATTGCAAGAAAAAGGTCATTAAAAGCAGTCGGATGTGCATTCCATCGACGTCAGCATCTGTGGCAATCACCACCTTGTTATAGCGCAAATTTTCGATGCCCTCTTCAATATTCAAAGCTGCTTGAAGCAGGTTGAACTCTTCGTTTTCATAAACCACCTTTTTGGTCAGTCCAAAGGTGTTTAACGGCTTTCCTTTCAGAGAAAACACCGCTTGGGTATTTACATCTCTGATTTTTGTAATGGACCCTGAAGCCGAATCTCCCTCACAAATGAAAATGGATGTTTCTAAATGACGATCGTTTTTGTCGCCTAGATGAACGCGACAATCTCTCAACTTTTTATTATGCAGGTTGGCCTTTTTTGCTCTGTCCTTCGCAAGCTTTTTTACGCCAGCCATTTCCTTGCGTTCTCGCTCACTTTGCTGGATTTTCTTCAAGAGCTTATCCGCCACTTCTGGATTCTTATGCAAGTAATTATCCAGAGAACGCGACATGAAATCATTGACAAATGATCTCATAGAAGGACCTTCAGGACCAACGTCTTGCGATCCTAACTTGGTTTTGGTCTGCGACTCAAACACGGGCTCCATCACTTTGACACTGATTGCAGCAGTAATCGATGTTCGAACATCCTGAGCATCAAATGTCTTTCCATAGTGATCTCGAATCACCTTCACAATGGTCTCGCGAAATGCTGCTTGATGCGTACCACCTTGTGGAGTGTATTGGCCGTTTACGAAAGAATAGTAGTCCTCACCATAGCTGTGCGTATGAGTGATCGCCACCTCAATATCTTCACCTTCGAGGTGAATGACAGGATACAATGGTGTTTCATCGATATTGCGTTCTAGCAGGTCTTTCAAACCATTCTCCGACTGGTATCGTTCACCATTGAAATTTATGACGAGTCCACGATTCAAATAGGCGTAATTCCAAAGCATTTTGTCTACAAATTCAAACTTGAATTTGTAGTTCTTAAAAATCTCTTCGTCTGGTATAAAAGTTACTCGCGTACCCTTTCTTGTTGTTGTCGATTCTTCCTTGTGTTCTTCAGTAAGATTTCCCCTTGAGAACTCAGCAGATTTAATCTTTTCGTCTCGGACCGAATCCACTTTAAAATAGGAGGACAACGCATTAACAGCCTTGGTTCCAACTCCATTTAAACCTACGGACTTCTTAAACGCCTTACTGTCGTATTTACCACCGGTATTCATTTTAGAAACCGCATCCACCACCTTACCAAGTGGAATCCCACGTCCATAGTCACGAACCTTCACCTCATTTCCGCGAATACTCAGGTCGATATTCCGACCATTTCCCATGACAAATTCATCGATGGAATTGTCGATGACCTCTTTAATCAGAATGTAAATCCCATCATCAGCTGCGTTGCCGTCACCTAGCTTTCCAATGTACATTCCCGGACGCATGCGGATGTGTTCCTGCCAATCGAGGGTGCGTATGTTATCTTCGGTATATTCTGCTGACATGGTAGTCCGTTGAGGGAGTGGCGAATTTAACCACCATAGTTGGGCATTCAAGGCCTTTGCCTTTCCTATTTTTCACATGGTTTTGAACAAAATTGAATCCGAAGGTTAACAAGTTGTCATTTGTTGAACAACAGCATAGTTAGAGTAAGCCTAAAACCTACTTTAGTTGTTGTGAAAACACTTTACATCGTTAGGCATGCAAAAAGCAGTTGGGACGACCCATCGCTTCCAGATAGAAAAAGACCATTAAACAAAAGAGGATTTAAAAACGCCCATGAATTGGCGAATTGTATAAAAATCTCCAACTATAAAGTTGACATGGCTTATTCAAGTCCAGCCAAGCGGGCCTTGAATACTGCAGAGATAATTTGTGATAAACTCGAAATCACTCAAGATCAATTCAAAGTGCATGATGGGTTCTACCCATTGAATTATCGCTACCTCTTTCAATTCATCCAGAATTTGGACAATTCATTGGAGGCTGTTTTAATCGTTGGTCACGAACCTGCGCTTTCGCAATTTGTCAATCACTTCCTTGAAACCCCTCTTGAAAAGCTGGTAACCGGGTCATTGACGAAGTTGGATTTCGATGTCGCTCATTGGAGAGATGTTAGACCTAGTTCCATATTAAAAATTCATCATTTGAATCGACATTATTGGTCAGGAGTAGAATTAAAGTAATCTGAGTGATGTTGCTAGCTTTGCCACATGCTATCGAAAGAGGAAATCATCCATTGCCTAGACCATTTGGGTCGCTTTTTAACTGAACAACTCACACAAGAAGACTCAACATGGGTTGATCAAATTACGCGTGCAGCATATCTTCAAAATGGTTGGTTCGAAAAAAGAGAGGTGATTTATTCACTTGAATATTGGTCAAAAGCCTTAAATTCAGAGGATCTCTCGCAATGGGTCTTTGATGTAGCGTTTCCAGATTCACCTAAGAAAGTTGGGTTAATACTCGCTGGAAATATTCCGATGGTTGGGTTTCACGATGTTATCTCCACGATACTTAGTGGCAATATTGCCATGATTAAATGTTCGAGCTCGGACAGTATAGTGATTCCGGAACTATTGAATCAACTATCAATCTTGAACCCGGAGATTGCTGGCAGTTTTGAATTTGTCGATCGACTCAAAGGATTCGATGCAGCCATTGCTACGGGAAGCAATAACAGCACCAGATACTTTGAATCCTATTTTTCTCATGTTCCGAATATTATACGCGGAAACAGAACCAGTATTGCGGTTCTAAACGGAAAGGAAAGCGAGGATGAATTGCATGGTCTAATGAAGGATTGCTTCACATATTTCGGATTAGGATGCAGAAATGTGACAAAGCTTTATTTACCTGACAATTACGAATTGAATGAAATTTTTAAGGCTTCAATACCGTTTGCTTACTTAGCGGAAAACAATAAATACGTCAATAACTACATTTATCACAAGGCGCTAATGATGATGGAAAAGAAGGCCGTTTTGGAAAACGAACTTATTTTAATGATCGAGAACCCTTCCCTTTTCTCTCCTGTGAGCGTCTTGAATTATGAATATTATAAAAATGAAGAGGATTTAAATCTTAAAATAGAACAAAACTTGGATCAAATACAGTGTGTGGTTGGAGGCAACAATCGTTTATTAGGTACAGCACAATCCCCAAAACTTAATGATTACGCAGATGGCGTGAACACCCTCAGTTTCTTATCAAAACTCGGTGGTTTAAAGCTCTCAAATTAATTTTTGTTCGTAATGATTATTAGATTTTCTTTGCGAGTTAAATCTCTAATTTATTAGATGAACAAGGCGAAACGTCCCATAGATTGGCTTTTTAAGCTATTCATTACCTTTCTTTTCAGCTTCGCGCTGATCAATATTAATGCTCAGGAATTCCAAGAGGACTTTGGCACAGCGGCTGTTTGCAGCGAGATTACCGAGGTTCCGATTGTGGCAAACGGATCTACAAATAGTACACAATGGCGAGCAATTTTGGACGGCACCAACTCCCTAGACACCATGAATCGTTGGTTTATCAGCTCACGCGAATCCAATGAGGGTCAAGGCAACTGCTCTGACGGTTGCAGCGGTGGAGGTTCATTCGATAAAACTCTACATGTAAGCACAGCATACAATACAACCGACCCTCGAGCATTGTATAATAAAGACAGTCTTACCGATATATGGGTCTATGCTCCTGTATTTAATGCTCAAGCCACATCTGGAGATTTAAGAGTTGAGTTTGATTACTTGGAAGTTGGAGATTCAGCCGATGACAATGCTACCTTTGTGGTACATGTTGGTAATTCTGGATACTTGAGTCCAAACTATGGAACCTTCGACCTTCAAAAAACCAATAGCACTTTGTGTCCAAACGGGGAATGGTCACATTACGTGTTATACTTGGATGCCACGGTCAATTCACAAACTCAACTAAACTTTGGTTTTCATTGGGTGAATGATAGTAATGGCATAGGCGGTAATCGATCTTTTGCCGTAGATAATTTTGAAATCTATGAAAGCGATCCATTGGCTGGCTTTGATGTAAGTGATTCTGTTATTTGTATAGATGGTACCATTGATTTCATTGATACCTCACTAGGTAACCCAAATGGTTGGGTTTGGCAATTTGGAGGTGGTGCGATCCCGACTACTGCCAATACGCAGAATGTGAGCGGGGTTCAATTCACGACTGCAGGCACTCATACAATCACTCTAACTGTTGGCAATAACAACGGTAATAACGACACCACATTTACCATTCAGGTGGATTCTTGTTATCCACCAACTCCGGCATTTGTTGCCTCAGACACAACGCTTTGTCAAGGACAGTGCATCAATTTCACTGACCTTTCCATTCCAGGAGCTTTTGGCACTGGTGGTTGGATATGGCAATTTCAAGGTGCGACTCCCCCTACTAGCACTGATCAGAACCCACAGAACATTTGTTATCCATCTACGGGTTTATATGGTGTTACTTTGACTGTAACGGATACTTTATCTGGAAGAGATTCTACAATAATCTTTCCGCAAGCCATAAATGTCGGTACCTGCCAAATTCCTGTAGCAGCATTTATTACCGACACCAATAGAATTTGTAATAATGACTTCGTAGAATTCTATAGCATTTCTACAGGTAACCCCGACTCAATTCGTTGGGAGTTTGGTACTGCTGCCAATCCATCAATATATGAATCGAGTTCGGACAGCGCTGATACCGTTCAGGTATTCTTTCCATCTCCTGGAACATATACTATAACAATGACGGTTTGGAATGGTGCTGGCACAGATGATACAATAGGAGTATTCCAAACCATCATAGTAGATAGCTGTCCTCCTCCTATCCCAGATTTCACAGTGAGCAGCAAAACGATCTGTCCAGGAGTTGCGGTAGTGTTTGAAGACTTAAGTCAATTTGCAACTGAGTGGGAATGGGAATTCATCGGTGGTATTCCTGGCGTATCCATTGAGCAAAACCCTGAAGTTCGTTATGATAGTGCGGGTATATATCCTGTAACACTGACCGTTAAGAATGTCAATGGTGATAGTACATTGATCGAACTCGAGTTCATTGTGGTTGACTCATGTCTACCGCCTAACCCAAGATTCGAAGTAGAGCGCGACAGTATTTGTCGTGGCACCTGCGTTCAATTCTTCAATACAAGTCAACGCACGGATTCTATCTTCTGGATATTCTGGTGGCATCCCGACTCTACTACAAATGATACAATACTTACATTGAACGCTTCTGGTGATACCATTGACACTTTCTATACGGCAACGGATTATTATCCAATGTTCATCGGGGCAGATAGTATAGTAGATACCATTTTCATGGAACAAGATCCGATCTATTGTTTCAACGATAGTGGTGTTGTTGGTGTTCAACTTTTCGCATTCAATGAATATGATGTAGCCATTGAAAATTCGCAGGATGTGCCAATCTTGAATATTGGCGGAAAGTATCCTAAACTAAATCCTGGTTCGAATAAAACGGTGAGGATAGATAATATTGATAGTAGGTTCTATTTGGATGACACAACCAAGTTTGAGGCTAGTGGCACTGGTCCTTTCTACAGCTGGTTCCCCGAAGAGGATCTATCCTGTTTTGATTGTCCGAATCCAATAATTTATCCTACAGAAACCAAGAAGTACATCATTACAAACTACGATGAATATGGATGTCAAGCATTTGACTCTGTAATCGTATTTGTAGAAGAGTCTTATTACGCAGGTATTCCGAACATATTTAGTCCAAATGGAGACAACGTCAATGACGTGCTTTGGGTAAGAGGAAATGGAATATCATCAGAAGGGTTTGTTCTAAGAATTTGGAACCGTTATGGTGAAACCGTCTTCGAATCATTCACCCAAAATGAAGGCTGGGACGGAACCTACAAAGGAGTTCCTGCTCCAATTGGTTCTTACACTTTCTACTCCAAAATCACTTTCTTGGATGGAACAACAGAGGAATTGAAAGGAAACGTAACTATAGTCCGATACTAATGAAAAGAATTCTCACAGCCATACTGTTATTGACTGCATGTTCTTTGTTTGAAGCGCATGCTCAGCAATATGGAGGACTATACGATCCAATGTTAACCATGTATAGTTTCCAATCTCAAAATATCAACCCAGCACTTATTGGTAATGAAAACCATAAGTGGAAAATGTCGGCCATCTATCGGGAGCAAACATATACTGTACATCAGCCTTTCAGAACAGCATCGGCTAGCTTTGACATGAACCTTCCAATCAACGCTTGGAATGGGAATATCTGGGGATTTGGATTATCATTTCTAAACGATATGCAAGGGGATGCCTTTATCCGCAACACGGGAATTATGGGCTCCTTCTCATTAGGTCAGTTTCTTGATCCAAGAATGCAGCACAGCATTAGTGTTGGTTTTCAAGGTGGTTTAGCTAATAGAGCTATTGACTACAGCGAGGCATATTGGAATAGTCAATGGGTTGGTGAAGGTTTTGATACAAAAGTTGAAACTGGAGAGCCGTTAATTACGGATGTTCGAAATTATTTCGATATGTCTACTGGAGTTCAATACTCCTACTTCAGCGGAGAGCTCATAGAATTTACTGGTGGTTTAGGCGTATATCATGTTAATCGACCTGATGTTAGTCTTTACATTGATACAGCCAATACAAAACTTTCAAGAAGAGGAACCGTTCATTTGGATTTTGTTCATCGAATTAGAGACAACAGCATGTTTGCATTACGTCCGAGCGTGTTATACTCTAGACAAGCCCAAAGAGGTAACTTACGTGCAGGTACGCAATTTCAATTTCTGTTTAATGAAGGAACAAGAACAACAGGAAAGCGCAGTGAGTCAAGTATTTCCTTCGGATTATTTGGTCGTGTGGCTTTACCAGAAACTGGAAGCGTATTTGATGTTTTAGGAACACTAAGCATGGAGTTTGCTGGATTCAGCTTTGGTGCAGGTTACGATGTTCCACTTGGATCTTTCAGCACAATTAATGGCTACGAAGGAGCCTTTGAATTCATGATGAGCTATCGTGCTGGATACCGAAGAGGTCTCTACAACAAGTACAGTCCTAAGAAAAAAGGTCGACTGTAACTTTCTCATCGCTTTTTCATCATATAGATCATGAGGATTAAAGCATCCCTCCTATTTATTTTCGGCTTGATGTTTTTCTCAGCATCACACTCCCAAGAAGTATTGATCAAAGGAAAGGTCATGCATCCTGCTGATCCAACTTTTAACTTATTGATCGTCAATCAAACCACTTCTCGCGGTGAGTTTGGAAATTCGGATGGAACATTTGAAATAAAGGCAGATAAAAAAGACACATTGTTAGTTGGAGCCCTTGGATACAAAACCCAGAAAATTTGCTTTGCCGATAGCGCTGATCGCGAAGTCTATGGGGTGACTATTTACGTGAACAGATTGGCCTATGAATTGAAAGCGGTCAGTATCATGCCGCAACGAGAACTAGACTCCATTCAAAAAGACATTCGCGACTTAGGCTATGATGAAAGAGACTATATGTTGAGCGGAATTGACGCTGTGCAGAGTCCCCTTACATTTTTATACCAACAGGTAAGCAGGCAGGAACGTATGAAACGAAATGCTTACGAAGTGATTAATGAAGATAGAAGACGAGACTTATTAAAAGAACTATTCGTAAAGTATGTGAGTTATGACATCATTGACTTAAGAAAAGATCAATTCGAAGACTTCATTGACTTCATGAATGTGAGTGAATCACAAATGAAGTCCATGTCTCAATATGAGTTTGTGGTTTTCACTAAGCAACGTTATGTGGCATTTAAGAACACTCCGAGTAAGTTGCGCCAGGACATAGATACCCACGACTGACCTTTTCAACATTTAGCCTTTACAAAAGGCCGAAAGTCTTCGTTTTCGAACTTCTTGCTATTTGTTTATTAGCTGCTAAGAAATTTGATAATGAAAAAGTACTTTTTAGCCGTGTCCTTACTCGCTTTTGTCCACGTTGGAATTTCGCAGCACAGCGTTGTCTTGAAAACAGGTGATAAAATTGAAGGAGTCGTAATGGAGTTGATGAATGATGAACTCACGATATATGTGAATCGAGAACCCAAGAAAATAGCCTTAAAGGATATCAGTTCTATCTTTTTCGATGAGTATGTGCCCTATGACGGCAGTATAAAAGATGAGACTCCAATCCGGAAAATGAAAAGCGCAGATGGCGGTTACATGGTTGAATACCAAATCAAAGATAGAGAGATGATTCAACCACCGAGGCTCTCTAACGCGACCGAAAAGCAAGGAACGGTTGTGGTTGAAGTCACCGTGAACCGATCAGGAACAGTATTAAAGGTTGAATCTGGAGTGACAGGCAGCACGACAAGCGATGAATACTTACTGACTAAGGCGGAGTACGCTTGCAAAGGCATCAAGTTCAACGAATACATGAAAGCTCCATTAGAAACAAAGGGGTTAATCATCATCCATTATTAAAATCTAAAGCGCACAAAAAAGCCCGAACAACCAATGTTGTTCGGGCTTTTTACATTCTATCAATATTATTCGTTAGCAAGGAAACCGTAGTTCTTTCCGTATTCCATCATCTGGCCTAGGAAATCATCTGGATACTCCACCTTAATGTCTACAATCTTTTCTCCTTCCATCACTGGAACTAAACGCGGATTGATAAATCCACCATAAGGTGCACTGTTTAACTTCTCAGCTCTAGCAAGCACTTCATCATGAAGTGCGGCATCCACCTTCACACCGTAGTTCTCGACTAAGGCGCGACCAGCTTCATAGTCACCTTCACTCTTGATACGCTGAATTTCCTTCAAAAGCTCTCCGAAAATCACACGAAGCTTATTGTAATCTCTCACTTCAAAGTATGTCTTTCCGTCCTCTACCACCTTCTCAATAACATTCTCTTCCAAGCCTTTCTCATAAGCCCAAGAAGCAACCAATTGTCGGTTTCTCATGTGAGCTTCCTCAATTTGTTCACCCTTCTCTACTCTTCTCAGTTGAAGCATCATGCCATTTCTAATATAAGAATCATATTCCGCCATTCCAACTTCTAGCGATGGCATCAAACCAAGTTTTACCATGTTTGAATCCATTAAGAAATACAATGCAACGAGATCAGCGCGACCTTCTTCCAATGTAGAGGCATAACTCTTCAATGTTTCCTTCGGAGTTCCCACTCCGTCATTCAATTTACCTGAAGCATGACCTACAACCTCATGCAATGCGGTGTGTAATTTGCTACTTAAGGCTCCATGTTCCTTTGAACGAGCTCTAAGCTCTTCCGTGCGAATAAACTCTTCCGAGAATCCTTTGCTTGGTGCTTGCGCATAAGCATGAACAATATTTCCAAGGCTTACAGACTTGGAACCGTGTGTTGCACGGATCCAGTTTGCATTAGGAAGGTTCACACCAATTGGGGTGCTAGGAGAAGCATCTCCTGACTCACCAGCAACATTGACCACTTTGTAGGTAACACCCACTACATTAGCCTTTTTGTGTTCATCCATAATGGAAGAATTGTCTTCGAACCACTGTACATTGTCCATCAACATTTTCATTCGATCACTCGCCTCAAAATCCTTGATCTGCACGATACTTTCATAAGATCCTCGATATCCTTTTGGATCGTTATACACTTCTACAAATCCCTGGATATAATCAATATCTCCTTCCGTAGCCTTTGTCCAGGCAATGTTGTACTCATCCCATTTCAATAAGTCGCCTGTTTGGTAATATTCAACCAGCAATCTCAATGCATCTCCCTGAGCCTTGTTCTCGGCAACATCAGCCGCTTTACTCAACCAATAAGTTACTTTGTCAATAGCAGAACCATAAAGACCACCTGACTTATATACATTCTCAACTAATTTACCATCTGCATCACGCTCCATTCGGCTGTTTAGTCCATACGATATCGGAGTAGTAGTTTCTGCATCAACAATTTTAGCGTAATATGCATCTACTTCTGCTTCGGTAATATCCGGTGCATAGAGATTTACTGCTGACCCTTTAAGTAAACCCTTTTCAGGATCCAAGTTGACCTTCTTCGCATCAAAATTCGGATCGAGTATCGCCTTTTTTGCTTCCTCGCTTAAGGTAGCTCCCGTTTCCGTTAAAAGTCCATCTAAATACTCTCCAGAGAAATCAGCTGGGAGTTTAGACATACTGTAATGATGGTGAATACCGTTGGAAAAGAAGACTCTCTTTGCATAGGTTTCAAATTTTGTCCAATCTTCAGATTCCTTGTCTCCAGAATAATTGGCTAATATGGTTTCTAAGGCCTTTCGAATCTCTAGGTTGTGGCGATAATTCTGATCCCAGATCATGTCACGACCACTGATTCCAGCTTCGTATAAGTAATAAACTAATTCCTTTTGCTTAGGGCTTAACTTGTCCCAACTTGGAATTTGGTATCGAATTAGTTTAAGGTCAGCGAACTGCTCAGCGAAATATTCAAAATCGTCTGCAGCCTCCACTGTCGTTGTATCTGCAGCTGGTTCGGTTGGTTTTTCAGCACCACCACCGCACGACTGCAAAGTGAATGCTGCAGCCAAAATAGAAAGGGTAAATACGTTATAGTTCTTCATGCTCTAAAATTGGTTTTTGAGTAAAGGGCTGACGAAAATAAAAAAGAAGCGCCTAGTGGTGCTTCTTTTTGACAATCAAATATTTGACTTCGTTTTAGTGTATGCCCTTGTTGCCTAAGTAACGCTCCGCGTCCAATGCAGCCATACATCCTGTTCCAGCAGCAGTTACCGCCTGTCGATACACTTTATCTCCGGCATCACCTGAAACAAATACTCCCTCGATGTTGGTGTGCGTAGAATCTGGCTTGTGCTTTAAGTAACCCGTATCATCCATGTCTAACCAACCCTTAAAAATATCCGTGTTTGGCTTGTGACCAATGGCTACGAAGAATCCTGTGACCGTTAAGGTACTCTCCTCTTTCGTTTGATTATTTATTATTCGAATACCTTCAACGGATTGATCTCCTAAAACATCCAAGGTTTCCGTATTCCAATGTACCTCGATATTCTCGGTATCTAGCACTCGTTGTTGCATGATCTTAGAAGCTCGCATTTCGTCTCTTCGCACCAATACATGAACCTTTTTACACATCTTAGCCAAGTAAGTTGCTTCTTCAGCAGCGGTATCCCCTGCTCCAACCAATGCCACTTCTTGCCCACGATAAAAGAAACCATCGCAAACCGCACAGGCCGATACTCCACCGCCCAAATCTCTTAATCGGATTTCATTTTTTAATCCTAACCACTTTGCTGTAGCCCCCGTGGATATGATGATAGAATGCGCTTCCAACATTTCTTTCTCATCTACCCAAACCTTATGTGTTGGACCAGAAAAATCAACTTTAGTTACGTATCCCGAACGTATATCTGTTTCAAATCGTTCCGCTTGTGCTCTGAAATCCATCATCATTTGTGGGCCATTTACACCCTCTGGATAGCCGGGGTAATTCTCCACATCAGTTGTATCCATCAACTGCCCACCGGGTTGCATGCCTTCGATCATGATTGGTTGAAGTTCGGCACGTGCCGCGTATATCGCTGCTGTGTAACCTGCAGGACCAGAACCAACAATAATGCATTTTGCTATTCCGTTATTCTCACTCATCTTTTCGTTTTTATTAGTCGCGCAAATGTAATTTTTGTGCGGTATTTATACGGTATTGAACAATGGAAGATGTACTAAGGTTTTGCTTACCAAAGGCAATAAAAAAAGCCTCCCGTTTCCTGAAGGCTTTTTTGCAAAGTCGGGATGACAGGATTAGAACTTACAACCTAAATCATTGATAAACAGATGTTTAATTTTATTAAAATATCGTTTTTGGGGAGTTTTGGGGAGTATTACTCCCCAAGTTTTTAATCAATTCTACGAAACTCAATTTTAGGTTTCTTCTACTTCAATTTCACATAGAAATTCATTCTCCATTCAATCTATTCTAAATCAAGTGAACATCTCTCAGAAAATATTTTGAGAAATTCTGTGAAAATCTATCGTTTTAAGATTTACTCCCATACTTATTAGTACAAATAGATAACTAACACGAAGTAGGTTGAAGGTGTATAAACAATCCTACCAAACTTTTACAACCTAACGAAAGATGGAAGGTAATTGGAACAGGTAAATCAAATCTTGGTATACACCTCCAACGTTATTCCTTCTCTTAGTTCGATAGTACCCCACCGTTGATAAAGGAAACCAAGTGTTTTCAAAATCAATAACTAAGAGGGAGGGGTACAAAACCTCTAAGAAAAGAACTACTGAATGTTGGTTATCTATTAATTATTCAGGTTTTAACTGATTACAATTTATAACTGGAATGTTGAGGATTCACACTACCGTATGAATCACTCAACGATGAGATGATTCTGATGAAATCAGAACCACTCATCATAGGATGTTTAAATACTGAAAGATAAAGGAGTTGATATGAACCAATCACCAGAAGAACTACATGATGAACTAATAACCAACCTTAAAGGGTTTACAGAAGAAATTGGAATACATCTACCACCTGATAAGATAGAATCCACGACAACCTCTCTAATTCACTTATTCATCTCTTACGAGAAGTACAAAGAATCCCTGATGGATAGAGGAAGAAAAGTATTGGAGAAGGGTTTTGGTGAACTACCTATTGAAATTCAAAATGATATAAAGGAGAGATATGAACGATAAACTACTCACAAAATACGAAGTGATGGATTACCTCAACATCAGTAGAAGACATTTTGAGAAATTGGTAACAGAAGAGAACCTACCAATAATTAAAATAACTCAGAATAAGAGGTATATGAGGTTATCTGACTTGAATAGCTATTTGAATACTAAAATGGTAAATAAACCTCAGGAGACTCCACAGGAAGTAATACCTGAATCAGATTTTCAATGGAAGAAGATATGGGGAAAGTAATGAGATTAAATGAATTCAGATTCGAAAGGGATATAGAATCAAAGATTGATGAGTTTAATTATCAATTTTCTTAAGACATCTTATAGAGACACCATTTGAATATCCTAGTTCATGCATAAAGTATAATTTATTTTCCTCTATTACCCCAAGGTTATTTATTTCACAAACCGGAAACCTGTCCTTATAAAAAGTGATACAAAAGACACCAAGACTATCTTTATCCACCGAATATGCATAATTGGCAAAATGATATATAAATTCATACTTTCCATTATTTTTCGCAAGTTGTCCTGAGGGTAAAGATGAAAAGTTCAATGTATTAGTTCCGTTTCCAGAAACAATAAATTCTTGAATAATTTTTCGACTATCCTTACACACATGACATGCTACTTTTGATGAATAAGAATCATTCCAATTTCTACAGTTTGGACAAATCACTACTCTCTTTTGATAATAATTAGTCCATCCTGAAGTAGATTTTAATCTTTCTGTATAAGAATTTAGACGATTACATGTTATTTCGAATTCAAAATTTTTATGGTATGGATCAGTTTTCAATATTGAATCGATTTCGATCTCAATTAAAGACTTTATGTGATTTATAAGATCATGGTAATCATTCTTACTAGGTATTCTATACCCGTCCGGGATAAGACCTCGAGGGTCTAATATTGAATGTATATTATATAACTTACCATAGGTTTTATCATTTTCAGAATCAAAATTTAAAAATGTGTAACAAGGAATTCCATTAATAAGACAACTATCCCATTCCTGAAATGTATTACATTCAAAGATGTTATCTCCATTTCTAAATTTGGATACATCCAAATTCTTGGTCATCCATACTTGGGTTCCAATGGTTACGGTTTGGGTATAAGAGATACAGCCAAAGACTATTAAAAGGATAAAAATTAAACTTACTTTTTTCATTTTCATGACCACATTTATTGTTATCATCCAAATTTACTAACTTCTGTTCGCATGAACAGAAGTTAGATCATTCACCCTTCAATAACCTTAGAATCTCAATTTGTTTTACATTTATTTGAGTTCCAAAACTACTCTCATAGTAACCAACCATCCTTCCTTCATTATACTGAAGAGTCATAACATTAATCATCCTATCACGGTATTCATAAAAGAGATCCATCGATTTCTTGTATTCTTCTATAGTCTTAACAGTGGTTTCGTAATATTTGATGTAAGTAGAATCATTAGGACCTTCGATCATCCCTTTCATACCTTCTGAATCATTTTGTAAATCGAGTAAAACCTCATTGTGAAGTGTTTTTAAAATACTATCAGATATTTCAAAGGATCTATAACTGCATGATATTAACTCAATTGAATTCGTTAAATTATCACATCCTAAATCCCAAGGTTCTTTCAATTCTTGGATATAACCGACATCATACAACCAAATTTCACCATATTCAAGATGATCAAACTCAAAAACTACTTTAACTGTAGTTGGGTTTAATGTTTCTAACTTACAGCCGGTGATTGATATATAATGTCCATACGGCAATACAATATCTGATTTCTCAATCACATCATTAACAACAATAGCAGTATCCATTTCAGTTAATGATTCTACATAAACCGTGTCAGATGTTTGTGCGTTTACACTTATACTAGTAAACAATCCAACAATACACAATAACTTTTTCATCTCTTTTAATTTACAACAACCATTAAGGTTCCATCATGACATATGTTCCTTACCCTTTCAATGATTTTATTGTTCAACACAAAACATCCTGAAGAATACAATGCAATCTCTGATGGTATGGTAATCCCATACAATCGAAAGTCAACCATAGGATGAATCACAATTGACCTTTCTCTTATCTTATTATTGTTTGTTTCTAACCCATCTAACCTCAATGATGGACCATACTTTCCGTGGTATTTCTCGGAGATTCTAATTACACCTGTACTAGATAAATTACTTCCTGGAGTATTTGAAAATTGAGTTGCAAATAGAAGTCCCGATTTCCACGAATGAGATACATGAGTATTCAAAACCACTTTATCTGTTTTTAAATTGTACACCCAAAACCTTTTCATAAAGACAGGGTAACGGTAGTCAACTAAAACGATAAGAGAGTCATTTTTCGTATAATCGGAATATTCTTTTTGACTCTCTTTACTAAGTTCAACCAGTTCTGAAGAGGGAGTTAATGGTATGAAATACATGACAATCACCCCTAATAGAAGAATCCCTAAGATGTAAAGTAGATTTTTGAATATTTTCTTTAAACTCAATTTCATTTATTCTGTAAATTTTTGAATAGGATTTAAATAGAATGACTTTAAGTAACCATGAGGAGAAGTATCCATTAACCAGAAATGGGGAAGACATGTTACTATACTAAAATGTAAGTGAAAGGGTTTACCATTTGCATTTCCAGTATTCCCAACAGATCCAATTTTCTCTCCTTTAGAATGAATTTTCCATTTAGAGGTATTGATACTCTCTAGGTGAGCATAGTATTGTAGTTTAAGACTTGGATCTAGAGTTAAAATGAAATTCCCACTTTTCTTTCCATATCCAGTAGATAATACAATAGAATGGGAAGAAGATAGAACCGATTCTCCTTTCTTAGAAAAAATATCAACTCCCTTATGAGTTATAGAGCTCCCCCATGGATAATACCAAAAGGAATCTTTATTGTAACTACTCTCTGTTGCATTCTTAACAGGAATAACGTATTCTAAGGGACAGAATATATTCCATGAATAGAGTAGAACCACCACAATCAAGAGTCTAACTATTATTTTCTTTATTATTTTCAACTTTTTCGTTTATACATTCTCCATATCAAAATACAACATCCACCCCAACAAACCTTCTTCCAATAGAGTTAGAAACCTTTCCAGTAGTTCCACTACCACAGAAGGGATCTAACACCAAATCACCTTCATCCGTAGTTTGAAGGATGGGAACAATGGGTAGGTTAATTGGGAACGGTGCAGGATGTTCGATATTGTGTCTTTGATTGTTAGATACAGAGGTTCTGATGATCTCTTCATCCCAATAATCAGGTAAGTTCTTACCCTTAGAATCTTTAAAATAGGGAGATATCGTTTTCGGTGTTCTCCCTTTTGTGTTTCTATGACGGGGAGGTGATGTAGAGGAGTTCGATTCAATTGGAAGAGTTAACCGATTGTATTTGTAATCCATACTCTTCACAAAGTGAAAAATGAACTCATAAGAAGGAGTTAGATTCGTTTTGGAAGATGATGGTTTCGGATTGGTTTTATTCCAAATGATTGTATTTCTGAGTATCCAACCCCTATTCTGTAATCCAATACATACCTTATGAGGTACATTCTGAAGATTCCCATTTTGGAAGGTATCACCAATGTTCAGAAAGAAAGATCCTCTATCATTAAGAACTCTCCACCAATCATTCATATGGTTCACTAACCTCTCTACATATTCATCAGAGGTTTTCTCATTACCTAATCCTCCTTCATGATTATACAACCTTTTATTCCAATAAGGTGGAGAAGTAAATATGGTTTGAACCTCTCCATCCATTAACTCAGATAGATCATCTGAAGATTTTTGATAGAACCTCCAATTCTCAGTGTTAGGTGGAATTGGTTGAGGTAATCTTTCAGATCCATTCAAATACTCTCTTTCCTTTTGAATCCGTTTAGATTGGAGATATGCTTGGTTCAAACTGATATCACCCTTATCCAGTAAATCGATTAATTCAGAATCAACTTTATCAATGAAAAGAAGTTTCCCTAATCTCGAAGATGGTATACCTAACCTTTGAGATACCTCATCTCTTCCATTTGAACCTTTGTTCATTTGAACAGAAGTTAGATCCGTTCTTTTTCCTTGACCAACTTCATAATGAGATTTAAGGGTATGATATTCATTCAGTAATTCAGAGTAACTCTTAACCCTTTGTTTGTTGTGATGCATAAGAAGTAATTCTTCTTCTTTATCAGAAGTAGAAAACTCAACCTCTACTTCTTTCCATCCTAATCTTTTAATGGATTCAAATCTTCTGTTTCCACTAAGAACCTGATATTTCTTATTGATAATGAGTGGTTGAAGTAATCCTACTTCAGAGATACTCTCCATCAAATCCTCTATATCTGATAATTGATAGATTTCTTCATTCTTTGGATGATGAGAGAGTTTAGATAAGGAAACTTTCATTCAACTAAGTTGATGAAGAAATAGAAGAAATGCAAATCAATGTTACAGAAGTTGATATCACCCTTTCAGAAACTCTTCAGTAGGTTAAAGATGAATACAAAGAGTATTGATGGGTTGAATGGGTTGTTGAAGAGGATGGTTACCTAATACATTAAATGTTGTTTGGATTTATCTCTCCAACCTGATTGGTTCTTATACTTCACAAAGAATATCTTCAAATCACTTTGGTTGGGATAATCAACGAAGTATATCTTCTTATCGGATTGGTTTGGGTAATCCACAAAATACCATAACCCATTGTTACCATCAGATTGATTTGGGTAATCAACTTTGAACACCTTTAAATCACATTGATTTTCATACTCCACTACAAATACCTTAACATCAGATTGGTTAGGGTAATCAACTGAGAATATCTTTTGAGAGTATGAGGTTAGTGGTATTAGAAATAATATGAAAAGGAAGTATTTCATCAAATAAGTTGATAGAATTAAGATTTAACTAAAATACATGAAACCCACGATAACCCAAGGAATTTCCGTATCTTAACCCATATGAGTAGTCGTAAAAGAAGAAACGAAACCAAAAAGATTAGAGATTCTTATCCAACTGTTACATTGAAGGAATTGGAAGATGAAGGATTAGTTCCAAAGAACTTCTACCGCTTCGATAGAGTAGATATGAAAGAGTATCATCTCAAACACAAAACAGATTGGTGGAAGAAGATGAGTGAAACCACCTAAAGGGGGTGGGGTAATTTCTTGTAGACGGATTCAAACCTTTTCATTGGGTTTGAAAATGGGTGGTTTATATGTCGAAATCAGGTTTGTAGGGTTGGGGGAAACCTCAATCATTATCATTTTAAAGTACACTTCAAATGATAGTATATAAACCCTCATAAATCCTTTGTTTTCTCAGGGATTACTATTATATTAGACATGATTCCTGATTACCCTTAAATGATAGTAAAATGAAGGTACTTTATTCACGTGTTAGTTCTCAATCTCAGAATGAGGAACGACAGATTCAAAATACGGATGGATTCGATTATGTTCTTGTAGATAGGTGTTCCGGTCTGATTCCATTTTGGGAACGACCACAAGGTTCTCAAATCAAAAAACTGATTGATTCAAACCAACTCACCCATTTGGAGATTCACTCTATTGATAGATTAGGTAGAAATACATTGGATGTTCTTTCAGTTTGGAAGGAACTATCTGAAAAGAAGATTACCATCACTTGTAGGAACCCAAATCTTCGGAACATTGATGAGAATGGTAAAGAAGATAAGTTCTCACAACTGATGATGAGTATCCTATCTACTATGAGTGATTTCGAACGTTCATTGATAAGGGAACGACAGATGGAAGGAATCAAACTCCGAAAGGAGAAGGGATTGTATAAAGGGAGACAAATAGGAACAACTGAATCAAATGAACGATTCCTTTCGAAACCTAAGAATCAAGAGATATTCAAACTCCTAGAACGTGGTTTGAAATATTCAGAAATACAGAAGATAATTGGGTGTTCTCCTAATTTGATTAAGAAGGTAAAGTCGGTTGATTTCGGTAACATTACCTAATTCACCAGTTCTTCATAGAAAGATTTAACTTTTATATAATATCTTTACTCATTACAAAATTTTAATAAACATAATTATGAAAAAAGTATTCGTTTTATTGACCCTTGTTATCTCAATCGTATCATGTAGTACATCAAACAATGATTTCTGTGAATGTGATTACTTTACTGATGATAGTGACGTAAAAATCAAATCCAATTCTTTTCTAATAGGTGATGATGTTGATGAATTAACTACATTTAAAGGGGAACCATTAACAGGAAATGTATGTGATATGTTAGGTAGAAGTGGGTCTTTAATAGAGGGAGTTACGACTTATAAGGACGGAATGATGGTTCACTACAAGGAACACTACTTGGATGGAAAGACCTTGATTAAAGAGGGTTACATGGAAGACGGTAAATCTGTAAGTGTTAAATATTTTCTGACAGGTGTAATATACTCTAGAACAATCTTCGATGAAGAAGGTGACAAAATTTCTCGTGAAGACTATTGGTATAATGGAAATTTAAAAGAGAAAAGTGACTATGTAAATGATACATATCAAAAATATAATTCTTTAGGAGAACCAATAGAAGACTAACTATCCCCATGTGGAAATATCAAAAAATGAAATAATTCGAATCACCTTGTCTCATTTTCAAGTTATGAACCTTGATTCTTTTGATATTCAAATAAGTTTTTTCAGACGTTTGATATATTCAAATATTATGTTTGTCTGTCTTCTATTTTTTAATCTCCATTCATTTTCTCAAAATGATTCTCTCAAAATACCTAAAATCTTCTCAGAAGAGGAAATCGAGTCCCTATCAAAAAAAGAATTGAGATCATACATAGGAACTTATCGTGAAGAGTTAGAACATTTTGAAAAAAAGATTAATGACATTATTCGAGATAAGAACAACAAACTCTCGAATATTCATGAAGAGTTAAATGTTCTTGAAATACAACATAATAATTTATCTCAAGTCCATAAATCAACTTTAGATACGGTTTCAAATTTTAGAAAGAGAATAAATGACTTAGAATTCAAATATTCAATCATTTCGGATTCTCTCGAATCTTTAGGTAAAATTCTAGAGTATTATTCCATATTTACAAATACTTCTAGTAATCCAATAAAGTACCCCAGTGATTCTATCGTAAATTTAAAGTTACTGGAAATAAGTCCCCAAGGATTTTACTTCAACGACAAACCTTATACAGGATATACTTTCAATATTGACCCCAATAATCAAAATGATACCGTTTTATTAGGGTATTTGGAGAATGGACTAAAAAATGGTAAATGGTTTTCATTTGATGTATTTAATCGTTTTTTAGAAGTGAAAACCTATTTAAATGGAATTGAGAATGGTCCCGAATTGAAGTTAAGTGGAACATTTGATAAATCATACAACCAAAGATTTACGGGAATGGAACTTTTTACATTATTTAATAACGTTGATGATTTTGTTTCACTTCTTTATTTGGTTAATGATAAACTCCCAGAATCAAGTCATATAGGTTTCAACTCAATTGAAATTACAAACTTTGAGAGAGGGTTGAAAAATGGAGAAATTAATAAGATTATTAATAACCACATTGTTTTTGGATCCTACAAAAATGACACGGTCAATGGTAAATGGTTAGAATATACTTTGGGTGGATACGGACAAATGGAATCAATGTTTGAAAATGGTGAAATTTTAAATCCATCGATATCCGAGTCAAAGTATTACAAAGAAATAAATTATGAATTCGGTGTAAAAAATGGTGTATATGAATCATATACAAACGGAATTATCAGAGAAAGGATCTATTACAAAGATGATAAATACGATGGTAATTATGAAATCTACGATTCAAATGGAAATTTAATCACTTTGAAAACGTACTCTGAAGGGAAAGAAATCAAATAATTACTCTAATTAAGTCTTTCTGATTCATATCAATTCCCCAACCTTCATCTCATATACATCCTTCGTAATCACCCCTTCCTCAAAGAGTGATTTGGGTTGAGATAGTTTAGAGGTATAGATTAACCCATTACTTTAAACTCCTAATCATCTGTAACACTAACTTCCGTTTATCATCATCGAAAGAAGAAATTGTATTTAGAATTTCTTCCATTTCATCCTGTTCGTCTTTAGATTGTAGTTTGTACAATTGAGAACCTTTCATTAAGTCCTCTTGGTTCACCGAAACATATTTAAGGAACTCTGAATATGACCTGTGTCCAGATAACTTCATAATGGTTTTATAATCCATGTTTCCTAAATCAATCAAGTTCTTTATGAATGACCTTCTTCCACTATGAGAGGAAATCAATTCCCAAAGTTGTTTGTCATCATTATCTATAATTTCAGAACCTTTCATTTTAGGGTGTGAGACCAATCGATTAAACTTTAAATCTCTCAGTAATAGTTTTAGATGTTTATTGAATTTTTGTTGAGATATTTTCGGAAACAATCGTTGTTCCAAACTCTTACCACCACTATACTTTTTGAAAATATTACCACTGATGTCGGTGACCGGTACTGAGACACTTTTATTGGTTTTTTGTTGAATCCAAGTCAATGTTTGAACATTAGAGTCGAAATCAAAATGTCTTACCTTAAAGTGTTCTATATCCGAGTATCTACAACCAACCGAAGACATGAATAGGAATACGTCTTTCACTAATTCCCAATTAGTTACCTTCAGTTCATTTCCAAAATGTTTACTTCGGGTTCCTTCTAATGATTCACATATAATGGTAATATGTGGATTTGTTTTAAAACCCTTCTTCTCTTTATAGTTCCACTTTGAAGAAGAAAACAACTTGTATATCTCCTCAGTCTTCAAATAGATTTTCTCATCTCTATCAACCTCACGTAGTTTGGTGAATTTTGGTTTTTGTTGGATATAATTCAGTTGTTGAGACCAAAAAAGAAAGTTCGAAAGATTATTGAATAGTTTATTGATATACCCATTACTCAAATTCTTTTGAGACCATAAATAATCTTGAAAGTGAGATTGAAACAGAATCGTTTTACCCGTGATGTATTCAAATGTGATTGTTCGTTTTGAATGATTCTGAAACCCAAGTAAATGATTCTTTAAAGTCAACAAAGTTTTAACGTACCCTCTTGAATTATGTTTCTTACTCAAATAAAACTCTTCGAATGAATTCCAAAAACTTTTGTAGTTGGGGGTAACAACCTCCTTAGAAACTCGATTTTCAAAATATAGATGTTTGACGAGAGTAGGATTAGGTATTTCTCCTTGATGGTTTATCTCACCTATAATATTCTCAATTTCATCCAAAATTGAATTAACAACTTTAATTTTCGAACTGTAATTCGGGGAACTTTTAGAAATACCGTTGTTCTTAAAGTGACGAGGAAGTAGTTTTATTTCTGTTGAAATAGATGTTTCTTCAGTTTTACCATTTACTGATTTACCCCTTAACCTGATGTAAAGGGGTTTTTCTTTTCCGTTATTGGATGAATCTAATTTGAGGGAAACATTCACTACCCAAATTTATGAAATTTATAGATTTTGGGGAGTAATATGGGGAGTACTCAATATCAGTGAAGTTAATTCACTGATATTGAGTACTTTAAAAGTAAAAAAGTCGGGATGACAGGACTTGAACCTGCGGCCTCTCGCCCCCCAGACGAGCACTCTACCGGACTGAGCTACATCCCGAATTTTTGAAAGGGCTGCAAATATCGAAACGGAATTGAATAAATGAAGCTACAATGCAAGCCATGTGATCAAGATTATGATAATGGCAGCTGCCAAATTCATCCAAACGCCAGCTCTCAACATCTGAGCTATGCTGATTTGGCCGCTAGAATAGACGATAGCATTGGGTGGCGTGCTGATCGGCATCATGAATGCGCAACTCGCAGCAAAAGTGACGGGAATAGTCAAAATAAGCGGATCGACTCCCGTTTGGGCGGCAATTTTAAACACCACGGGAAGTAAGACTGTCACTAGGGCCACGTTGCTCATGATCTCGGTGAGGAAGATGCTTAGCAGGGTAAGGCTAATAACAAGAACCAGCGGGTCGGCAGACAGGCTACCGCTAACCCATTGAGCAATGTCATTGATTATCCCCGCAGACTCCAAACCTGCCGCCATGGTCAATCCACCCCCAAACAGAATGATGATTCCCCAGGGTAAGCGAACAGTGCTTTCCCAATGCAATATGAACTCTCCATTTTTCAGATTCACGGGCACGAAAAACATCAGTAACCCTCCAGCCATAGCGATGACCGTATTGCTCAAGGCTTTCTGACCTATCCAATTATTGATGGGTTCCAACATAATCCAGCAAAAAACAGTGAGCCCAAAGACCATCATGACTAACTTCTCTGCTGTCGTCATTTTTCCAAGTGATTTCCAACGCTGATCAAACAACTCTTTAGCTCCTTCAATCGGTTTGTTGGTGATGGGATAGATCCATTTAGTAAGTAGCACATATCCCGCTACTAGCATGGATAATCCAATAGGAATACCAATTAGCATCCAACGTGCAAAACTAAACTCGCTTCCTATTTCCTCAAAGTAAAAACCTGCGAAGACAAGGTTGGGAGGAGTGCCAATCAACGTCATGGTTCCACCAATATTAGCCGCATAGGCGATGACTAGCATTAAGAGTAATGCGAATCGTTTATTCAAAACCTCATCTTTCGATTGATCATTGACTAGGGTAATTACAGAAACCCCAATTGGGAGCATCAATACCGCAGTAGCAGTGTTACTGATCCACATAGCAACCAAGGCCGTGGAAGCCATAAATCCAAGCAATATCCCTTTAGGACGGGTTCCTGTCAATCGAATTAGTGAATAGGCCAATCTCTTGTGAAGGTTTCGTTCTTCCATGGCCAAGGCAATGATGAATCCACCTAAAAACAAGAAAACGATCGGACTAGCATATGGTGTAAACGTCTCCTTGATGGACATGATGCCCAATGATGGAAAAAACACCATGGGAAGCATGGCTGTGGTGTATATCGGAAACACTTCCAATACCCACCAAATAATCATCCAGCTCGAAACGGCTAATACCTTTG
The DNA here is from genome assembly GCA_943788775.1 of uncultured Flavobacteriales bacterium. Taxonomy (GTDB): domain Bacteria; phylum Bacteroidota; class Bacteroidia; order Flavobacteriales_G; family Salibacteraceae; genus SHAN690. The sequence goes on from CALSRO010000003.1 coordinate 103,859, forward strand.
CTTTTTCACTTTCCAATCCAAGATCGAAAAGCAAGAAAACGAAAAACATCAACGGGCCTAGAACAAGACCTATGCGTTTATGGATATCCATAAGCCGAATGTAGGCTGTTTCTTATAAAAAAAGCCTCTCCGATCATTCGAAGAGGCTTTAAAACAATTGGACTTCTATGCTTAGTGAGACGCAAGAAAGTCAGCAACACCATCGTGTGTAGCGTTCATTCCTTCCGATCCTTTCACCCAATTTGCTGGACAAACCTCACCGTTTTCTTCAAAGAATTGTAAAGCATCGATCATACGAAGCGCCTCATCCACGTTTCTACCCAGAGGAAGATCGTTCACCAATTGGTGACGTACTTTTCCTTCCTTATCGATTAGAAACAAACCACGGTAAGCGATCAATTCACCTTCCGCTTGAAGCATTCCTTCTTCATCATAGAAGAATTCGCCTGCCAAAACATCGTAATTGCTTGAGATAGTTTTGTTGGTGTCCGCTACGATAGGATATGTAACTCCCTTGATTCCTCCATGCTTCTTTTCCATTTGCAACCATCCCCAGTGGCTTTGCTCTGAATCTGTGGACACAGCTATGAGCTCTACTCCACGCTCTTTGAAGTCTGCTAAACGCGCCTGAAAAGCGTGTAATTCAGTTGGGCATACAAATGTGAAATCCTTTGGATAGAAAAACAGCACCACGTATTTGCCTTTGAATTGCTCAAGCGTAAAATCTTCAACAATCTCTATTCCATTTACCACTGCGCTCGCTGAAAAACCAGGAGCATCTTTTCCTACTAATACTGCCATTTTTGTGTTGATTTATTTAAATAATTCGAATGCGAAATTAGGACTAGTTATCTCGAAGACCAAACAACTTGCCTCCTAAAAAGTTTTGATCAATTTCTCACAAACTAAGCATCACATTTAATTTACATTCGCGTAATGGGCTCCCTCGATTTGTTTGGATTCTTACCCTTTGGGCTACTCGACTTGATCGACATTTTACTCGTGGCCTTTTTGCTTTACAAGCTCTATGAGCTGATCAAAGGGACCATCGCGATTCGCATTTTCTTTGGGGTTATCTCTATCTACCTACTCTGGATTTTAGTCACTGCGATGCAAATGCAACTGATGAGTCAAATCTTCAGGCAATTCATCAATGTGGGAGTCATTGCTCTTATCATTGTATTTCAACAAGAAATCAGAAGGTTCTTATTAGCCATCGGAAACTCAGGCTTCTTTCAAAACATTGGCGCTAAGGGCGGTCTTTGGGGCTGGCTAGGTAAAAACGCAGTGAAGAAATTCAGCCTAAATATTCATGCGCTGTCTGAAGCCTTGTTCAACTTGGCAAAAACAAAAACGGGAGTATTGATTGTCATTGAGCGTGAAGCAGATATTCAGTCGGTGGTTGATTCAGGTAAAAAAGTCAACGCAGACATCAGCGCATTAATGATCGAAAGCATCTTCTTTAAGAACAGTCCATTACATGATGGCGCATTGGTAATACGCGGAAATCGTTTGGTTGCAGCATCATGTACATTGCCACTTTCAAGTAAAACTGAGCTTCCTAGCAGTTACGGTATGCGTCACAAAGCCGCGATAGGAATGAGTGAGGAGTCTGATGCGCTTGTCATACTCGTGAGCGAAGAATCTGGTGAAATAGCGCTGAGTGTAGATGGTCAGCTGTCCATTTTCAAGGATAAACTCAAATTCAGAGAACGATTACAGCAATTGTTGACCGTTTAACTCGCGGGCTTTGCGTTCATCGCTTTGAATTTTTCCATCAATTCTTCTTCTGTCAAGGTGAGATTATCAATAGCAGATTGAGCGTCTTTAGCCAATCGGTGATTTGGGAATTTCTCGATTAATCGCTCATAAGTACTTACAGCCTCAGCATGATTATTTAGGTAGTTCTCATAAACAAACCCTTTGAATAACCAGATCTCTACGATCTTATCATATTTTGGAAAATCTTCAGTTAAGCGAGTCAGGAAATTAATGCTTGCCTCAAAGTTTCCAATGCCAATGGAAAGGTCCGCTGCCTTGAACAAATAATCGGCACTGATGGAATCTCTTGGGTTCATGGACACATAATCTCGATAACGCTTTACTAATAAATCGGCCTTGACTCGATTGGGTTGCGACTTCAAGTCCTTGGTTGCCAAAAGGTCGTTTTCCATTTCAGTTATTTCCACTTGCCTCGCTTCTGCAGATTGAGGTTCAAGTTTTGATTTATCCTCTTTCACTTCTTCTCCACAGGCCACCATCAATGGAATGGCCAACATTATCCAAGCTAATCTTTTCATCTTTTCGGAAATTTCATTTTATACTTTGCATTTGTCTTACCTCGCGATATTTCATTCAGTCTTTTTTTCAAGAATTGCTTTCTCAGCGGATTGAGCCTATCAATGAAAAGGATTCCTTCAATATGATCATACTCATGCTGAATCACTCTTGCCGCCTTTCCAGTATATGTCTCTTCTTTCAACTCAAAATTTTCATCGTAGTATTCAATGACTAAATCTCTTTGTCGATTTACATCCTCGTTAATACCCGGTATGCTGAGACAACCCTCATTGAAAGGCCATGTATCCCCCGATTCTTCCAAGATGATAGGATTAATGAACACCTTCTTTAATCCAGCTAATTGCTTCATTTCTTCAACTGGCAACGGGTCTTCATCTTCCTCTTCCCCTCTTTCGGTAAATGGAGTCGTATCGATGATAAAAAGTCGAATGCCCAGTCCAATTTGCGGAGCGGCTAAACCTACTCCGTGTGCGTTATTCATTGTTTCGAACATATCTGCAATCAACTGCTTCAAATTGGGATAGTCCTTATCAATTTCAACTCCTTCTTTTTTCAGAATTGGGTCACCATATGCTAAAATGGGTAAAATCATCCTTGTTGTGTGTTTAGATAGTCCTGCAAAATTAAGGTTGCACTTATCTTATCGATTGTTCCTTTTTCTCTTCGTTGAGATTTTGTTGATCCTGCGCTAATCATGGTTTGAGCGGCTATTTTACTGGTAAATCGTTCATCGAATCGTTTTACAATGACCCCTTGGAACTTCTTTTCCAAGGCCTCTACAAACAGTTTGATATTCGGCTCAACCAACGAGTCATCACCATTCATTCGTTTCGGCTTGCCAACCACCAGTGTATCGAATCCAGATTCTGATTTCAAATGCTCTAGTTTGCTCATTACATGTGTCGTTTCCACTGTCTCCAATCCGTTGGCAATCATACCTAAAGGATCTGAAATGGCAATCCCACAGCGTTTCATTCCAAAATCAATAGCAACGGTTCTTGGCATACGGCAAATGTACGGTTCACAAATCGCACAGCTACGCACCACAAACAGTACTTTTGTCACGGAAAAAAATATTGGTTTTATGGCACGTTCAAGAGAGGAAATGGAAAGGATGATTAATGCGGCTTGGGATGACCGAGCCTTACTTAACAATGAGGATACCGTGCAGTGTATCAATGAAATCATCGAAGAAATTGACAATGGCCGATTAAGATGTGCTGAACCGAACGGAGTTGAATGGCAAGTGAATGATTGGGTTAAAAAGGCAGTCATTCTCTATTTTCCAATCCGAAAAATGGAACAAATTGAAGTGGGACCATTTGAGTTTCATGATAAAATGGCACTTAAAAAAGACTATGCTTCACGCGGTATTCGAGTAGTTCCCCATGCCATTGCTCGCTATGGAGCATACATTTCCAAAGGCGTGGTCATGATGCCTTCTTATGTCAATATCGGTGCTTATGTGGATGAAGGAACAATGGTCGACACATGGGCAACTGTTGGCAGCTGCGCTCAAATTGGTAAAAACGTACACCTAAGTGGTGGAGTTGGAATTGGGGGTGTTTTAGAACCTGTTCAAGCCGCTCCTGTTATCATTGAAGACAATTGCTTCATTGGATCACGATGCATCGTGGTAGAGGGTGTGAGAGTAGAACGCGAGGCAGTACTAGGTGCGAATGTGGTATTAACGATGAGCACTAAAATCATTGATGTTACGGGTCCTGAACCCATTGAGATGAAGGGCCGAGTGCCAGCAGGATCAGTGGTTATTCCTGGAACATTACCGAAAGAATTTAATGCGGGCACTTATCATGTGCCTTGTGCATTGATCATTGGAAAGCGAAAAGAAAGCACCGATAAAAAGACCTCGTTAAATGATGTATTACGCGATTTTCAGGTAGCTGTATAATCTGTTGAAGTCCTTTCTGGTCATACAAACAAGTTTTATTGGAGATGCTATCCTAGCTACCTCCATTCTAGAATCACTGCATCACTCATTCCCAGATGCTAATATCGATTTAGTAGTTAGGAATGGCAATGAATCGTTATTCAAAGCACATCCTTTCATTCGAGAAGTATTCGTTTGGGACAAATCAAGTAATAGGTATTTAAACCTTTGGAAACTGGGTTTAAAAATCCGAAAAGCCAATTATCACGCGGTTTTCAATGCACATCGCTTCGCCAGTTCTGGGTTTCTGACTTGGATATCTGGGGCGAAAATTAAATCTGGCTTTGATAAAAACCCTTTATCCTTCACCTACACTCATAATTGCGCCCATACTTTTAATGGACAACACGAATGCGAGCGTAACGCTCAATTGCTCGAACCATTCATAGCGAAGAATGGAAAGTCGAAACCAAAGTTATATCCATCAACTCTAGATTTCGAAGTAGTTCAACCTTACAAGGCTAGTGGAAATTATCGCTGCATGGCTCCTACTTCAGTATGGATCACTAAACAATGGCCGAAGGAAAAATGGATCGAACTCTGTGATCAAGTTCCAGCTGATGAGGGCATATACTTGCTAGGCGGACCAAATGATTACTCGGTTTGCGAGGAGATTTCGAAGTCGAGTCAACATCCAAACATTCAAGTGCTCGCTGGAAAAATCAACCTATTGCAATCTGCTGCATTGATGAAAGATGCCAAAATGAACTATGTAAATGACAGTGCCCCTATGCATTTGGCTTCATCAACGAACGCTCCGACTACCGTAATTTATTGCAGTACGGTTCCGAGTTTTGGATTTGGTCCTTTAAGCGATAATCATAAAGTTGTTGAAACGTCAGAGCAACTTGATTGTCGACCTTGCGGAATTCATGGATATAAGGCTTGTCCAAAGGAACATTTTAAATGTGCGCAATTATCCATTTCTAAGGTGATATAATGGAAACGAGGAATTCAATAAATGACGTTGTAAATTCTCTTAGAGAAGGAGAAATAGTAAGTCTCAATCATTCAAGCGGAAGCTGGATATGTTGTGACGCAACAAAAACAGATATTGTGTCGAAAAGTGGTTTTGATCAATTACCCGCTCCTTTGCAGACTGATTCCAATATCTTGGTTTCAGGTTTCAACATGCTGGATGGCTACACAGAATTTGTTCCAGAATCGGCTTATCAATTAATGGAAGTCAGTGAAGAATGTATTAGAATCTCCTATCCATTGGTTAAAAATTTATCAGTCTCCGCGATCTCAAGCGATGGTTCGGCAACCATCGTTCTGATCAACAATGGATTCGTCAAAAACGTGATTGATCGATTTCGCAAGCCTTTGCTTTCATTCTCAGCTAGTCCAGACACTTCAATAACCGCGAACCTTGAAATCGACATTCTTGAGCCTTTGGTATTCTCTAAAGACATAATCAAATTCAATAAAGACGAATCATTTAAAATCATTCGAGGGTAGCATGAATACCAAGGAAATTAAACTGTTCATCGATTCACAACCTGTCTTTAAAGCCGTTGCCGAAGTCGCGAATTCTATGAACGTGGAAGCATTTGCGATAGGCGGTTATGTGCGCGATCTGTTCTTAGATCGAGACAGCAAGGATTTAGACATCGTTGTTTCTGACAAAGGATTGGAGTTTGCCGAACAGCTATCCAAAAAATTAGATGCCACAGAAGTGCACATGTTTAAAAACTTTGGCACTGCTCAATTGATTTTTGGTGATTTAGAAATTGAAATTGTTGGTGCGCGAAAAGAATCATATAGAGCAAATTCGCGCAATCCAGAAGTTCAGAGTGGCACATTAAAGGAAGATCGCGAACGAAGGGATTTCACGATTAACGCGCTCAGTATTAGCCTAAACAGGGCGTCCTTCGGTGAAGTGATTGATCCATTTGATGGGTTAAAAGATTTAGAAGAAGGTAGAATTATAACTCCACTCGACCCAACAACAACTTATTCTGACGATCCATTGCGCATGCTGCGCGCAATTCGATTTGCGACACAACTGAACTTTAAAATTGAAAAAGGAAGTTTAGAGGCAATTCAATCACAACGCGATCGAATTAAAATCATTTCTCAGGAACGAATAACTGATGAACTGAACAAGATCATTCTTTCACCCAAACCTAGTATAGGATTCAAGCTGTTATTCAATACCGGATTACTACAGCTGATTTTTCCAAAAATGGTTGAACTTCATGGAGTTGATACCATCAATGGACTTTCACATAAAGACAACTTCTACCATACGCTACAAGTATTAGATAATGTGGCAGATCGTAGCCCAGACTTATGGTTGAGATGGGGAGCCATACTTCATGACATTGCAAAACCAGACACCAAAAGGTTTGACAAAAAACATGGCTGGACCTTCCATGGACATGAAGATAGAGGAGCCAAGATGGTTCCTAAATTATTCAAACAATTGAAACTCCCACTTGATAATAAAATGCGTTTTGTCCAAAAAATGGTCAAACTACACCTTCGCCCTATCGCCTTGAGCGGAGATCATGTCAGTGACTCAGGAGTTCGCAGATTAGTCTTCGATGCAGGGGAAGATCTAGAAGCCTTAATGATTCTATGCGAATCTGATATTACATCTAAAAACGAGCGCAAAGTGGTCCGTTTCCTTCAGAATTTTGAGCGGGTAAGAACAAAATGTCATGAGGTAGAAGAAAAGGACAAGCTGCGAAATTGGGAGCCTCCCATCGGAGGACAAGAGATTATGGATATCTTTGAATTGCATCCTGGACGTGAAGTTGGAGTGCTAAAAACCGCCATTCGAGAGGCTATCTTAGACGGTAAAATTGATAACAACTATGATGATGCCTACGGTTATTTACTAGCACTAGCCTACGATATGGGACTTCATCCAAAAAAGACAACATAATGCAACAGGTCATTCATCTGAGAGTATTAATTGACTACGAAAAAGACGTTTTTCGAGACATCGAGATTCGAAGTGACGACACCTTCCAGACACTCCATGAAATGATCCAGCAAGCGTTTGGATTTGACAATTCGCAAATGGCTTCATTCTATGTTTCCAATGCCGAATGGGAAAAGGGACAGGAAATCACCCTTATGGAAGTGATGCAACCCGAAGAAGATGGCGAACCAATTTGGTTAATGCAAGATGTAGAACTGAGTAAAATCATTTTTGAAAAGGATCAAAAGCTGATTTATGTATTCGATTTTATGGTCATGTGGTGCTTCTATATTGATGCCATATCGGTACATGAAGTCGAGGATATTGTGATTTTACCTCGAATCACACAAGAGTTCGGAACCGCCCCAGACCAATACAGTAAAACCGGAGATATCGTTTTTGACGGTATTGAAGTAAATGAGTCTGAAGAAGAAGATGATGAGAACGAATTAGATGAAATCTTTCGCTCCATGGAAGGTTTTGACGAAGAAAACTACTAGGCTTTGAAGCAATTGGTAGTTATTGCTGGGCCGACTGCCTCGGGTAAAACCCAGTTGGCCATTGAACTAGCACAGTTACTTGATGCCGAAATCATAAACGCGGATTCAAGACAGTTTTACAAAGGATTAGATATTGGAACGGCCAAGCCAACAATCGAAGAACAAGCTCAGGTAAAACATCATTTTTTGGATATCAAAAAACCAAATGAACCTTATAGTGCTGGTGATTTTGAAAGGGACGTATTGGCGTTTTTGGAGGAATATTACCAAAACCATGATATCGCCATTCTCGTTGGCGGTTCCGGCTTATATCTAAAAGCTGTAATCGAAGGATTCGATGATTTGCCGAGGGATGAAAACATTCGCGAAAATTGGAACGAACAATTTACCAAGCACGGGATTCGTTGTCTCCAAGAACGGATCATTGAACTTGACTCTGTATTCGCTAAAATAGCAGAATTAGATAATCCTCAGCGATTAATTCGGGCCATAGAAGTCTGTGAAACTACGGGTGCAAAACTCAGCGATTTAAGAATCGGAAACTCAAAAAACAGAGACTTTCAATGTCAGAACTTCTATCTAAATCCTGAACGTGCCATTTTATACGAAAGAATAAATCAAAGAGTGGACACCATGTTAAATACTGGACTTTTAGACGAGGTAAAGTCTCATGTTTCGTACAAAGGCTCAAACGCATTAAAAACGGTGGGATATTCTGAGCTATTCAGCTTTTTGGATGGGGAGTATTCATTTGAATATGCAGTGGCAAAAATTAAGCAGCATACAAGAAACTACGCAAAGCGTCAAGTTACTTGGTTTAAAAAACAAGATGGTTTTATTCCTGTTGCAGACAATGCTGTGTCGTTTATACAAAAGCATCTTAATGCCTAATTAGACGTCTAGATGAATAGCTTGCTTACTTTCGTAAAATATTGATTAAGATGAAAACTATTATTACCGTACTCTTCGTTTCCGTGTTCAGTTTTGGCTTTGCTCAAGGGTTGGTAGAAAGCTATGATGAGTCATGCAAATGCACACATATTCAGAATCACTTTGATAACGGTCAAATCAGCACTGAATACACAGAAAACGCAGCTGGCAAAAAGCACGGAGAAGAGACTGTGTACTATGCTGATGGAAACATTCAGTATAAGCGAACTTGGAAAAACGGAAGCTTAGACGGTATTGGCACTCACTACCACAGAAATGGATCTGTGTATTACGAAGAAAGTCATGATGACGGCATCAAAAATGGAGCTTGGAGTTTTAGAGATGAAGATGGTGACTTGATTCAGGTGATCAATTATTCTGGAAATGACAATGATGGAACTTACGAATACTATCATGCGGGAGTAAAATATTATACCCAAACAGTAAGCAGTGGTAAACTTATATCAGAAAACGTACTCAACCAGACGATATACGATCAGTTAAAGGCTGAAGCCGAAGCAGCAAAAGCCGCAGGTAAACAATGATCTACCGCGTGTAACGAAACGTAACCTGATCATCATACACCCCAATGGTACCCTTCATTAATTCGGTTCCTCCACCCTCAATTCTGTTGACCTCATAACTGAGTGTTTGATTACCATATACATTACAATTAAAACTGGTATCGCTATACGCTTTTATTGCGATTGAATTGGAATTACAACAAACAACACAGCCATCCGACATTGGATCCATTTTGAACAACAGGATAGCGCTTGAATTTCCATTCGAAAATTCAAAATCAATATTTGACCGTTTGTATACAACCAAATCGTATTCGTTGGCTTCTCCTGGTTGCCACCTATCTCTATTTATTGTATCCGCTGCTCCAAACCAGCGATTTTTGGCAGCACTTATTTGATATTCTACTGCATTATCAATGTCAAAGCTTATCGAATATTTCCCATTTTCATCAGAAACGGCTGAACCAACGTCAATGAAATTGTTCGAATAAACTCCCTTGGTAATTGTATTTACCCCAACCGTCACATCCACATTAGCCACAGCATCCCCTGTTTTACCGTCCGTTATTACTCCGCTAACCTCTATTGAGTCAGATCGTTTGCATGAAATAAATAGTAGAATGAATACCAAAAACCTTATCCCTCTAAAAATCGTATTCATATGTGAGGTAAAGGTATCAAGCTATTTTACAAGTAATACAAGTCCTTAAAAAATGAACATGAAAACCAACTATTTTTGGCCAATGATCAATTTATCTTCCCTTCGATTCTGTCTTTTATTCCTTTCCGTTTTATTTCTATTCAATTGTTCCGGAAACAAGGAAGGTAGTGAGTCCGAAAACGATCCAGCAGAAGATGTTCCCAACACTCCTTTTACGAGAGCTGTGAAGTATGACACCTGTCTCTTTATTGCACATGTAGTTAAGGATTATGATGTATGGAAAGCAGCTTTTGATCTCGCACAACCCATTAGAGAAAAACATGGGGTTGAAGCCCTCAACGTATATCGAGAATTAAATGACTCAAGTTTGGCATTGGTGTACACCAACGTAACCAACCTAAATGAAGCAAAGGACTATATCACCTCTGACAACCTACAACAATCCATGCAGAATACGGGCGTAGCGGATGCTGTGGATTTGTATTGGATGGTAAATCGATTGAGATATACATCGGCAATTACCGATTCCATCTTGATGTTTATGAGCTTTAAAGTAATTAACTATGACCGCTGGGAAAAAGCATTTTTACAAGACTATATAGATGAACCAACGCGAGACTTTCAAGTACGAAATGTCATGCAAGGAATCGAAGATAACGGACAAATAGCGATGATTTTTGCCGTAAACGACCACGATTATGTGGAGAAAATGGAAAAAAACAGTGCATTTCGGGCTAAGATGCTGGCTTCAGGCGTAATCAGCTATCCTATCACATACAAGCTGATTAATATGCCACTTTGATAAGTTGTTGATTGATTCTGAAATGTATTTCTGTAAAAATTGGTTGGAGTGACTAATTTTCGGAAAAATTTAAGGTATGGCTAACGATCGACTCAAACTGATTAAAGAAATGCTGGAAACCAATCCAGAGGATTCTTTTCTGAAGTACGCAGCTGCACTTGAATACGAAAAGGAAGGTGATCGAAAATCAGCAATTTCGATTATAGAAGACCTACTATCCAAAGATGCTAACTACTTAGGCGGATACTATAAACTTGGTAGACTTTACGAAGAAGAAGGCAAGGAAAAAGTAGCCATAAAGATTTATCGCCTAGGATTGGATGTAAGTAAGAAGAACTCGGACCTTAAGACAGAGGGAGAATTATCCGAAGCTTTGTTGTTACTAGGTGCTGACGATGAGGTTAGCTGGTAGTGTTTGTCTCGCTGAATAAAAATCGATTAGGACTTATTAAATTTTCTCGGACAGCGTAAATGATTAATCCTGCTGTATTGGTAATCCCGAGCTTTCCCATCATATTCTTTCGATGTGTCATAACGGTATGAAAGCTTAAGTGGATTTTCTCAGCAATCTGCTTAGTGGTTAGTCCTTGAGCAACTAGCTGCAAAATTTCCAGTTCTCTTTCAGATATTGAAACGGGCTCACAACTGTGTTTAGAAGATTCGCCTTTACTGGCATTAAGAATATCGATCACCTTGCCGCAAAAAAATTTTTCGCCTCTTGCAGTGCTTTTAACGCTATCCACAATTTCATCCAAATCGCAATCACTCATTAAATGACCCGCGATACCAGCATCTAAAAGTCGTTGTAAAGTATCTGGATCACAAGTATGAGTCATTCCCACCACTCGTATTCCGGGAATTAATCGCAATGACTGCATCACATCAGAAGCATGAAAGTCATGGGCGTCATAATTGATCAATAATACTTGAGGATTTGTCTCCATGATTTGCGATTTAAGGTCTTCGGACTTTGCGGTAACTCCCACTATCTCTACTGAATCAAGTTTATCAAAAACCGATTTCAGCCCCTCTCGAATGACAAAATTAGACTCGGCTATATGTAATCGTATCGCGCTCATGAACCGTAAATTTATTAAGAACGATTCTAAATAATGTCCGAATGATCAAATAAATATTTCTGTGCCCTCTATTGCCAGTAACGTATTCGGAAACAATTCTGAGGCTTCTCGCCTAAGCACCTCTAAATCAGGATACCTGGCTGAAAAATGTCCAATTATCAATTGTCCCACCTCAGCTTTCCGAGCAATTTCTGCCGCCTCATATGTTGTTGAATGATAAGTGGCCTTTGCCCTTTCGGTTTCAGAGCCAACAAATGTTGTTTCATGATACAAACAATCTGCATTTCGCACATGTTCTATCGTTTCTTCTCTTGCCAATGTATCTGTGCAAAATGCATATGTTCTCGGTCGTTCGGATGGATGCGTTAAAAGTTCATTTTTCACTCTATTTCCGTTTTCATCAATAAAGTCTGCCCCAGCCTTAATAGCCGGTATTTGCCTAATGGGCACCTTGTATTCCTTGCCTGCTTGAGCATCAAAGGTTAAAGGCTTCTCTTGTTGTTTGAATATAAAACCACAACACGGGATTCGATGTTTCAGTCTAAATGCAGAAACTTGAATTTTACTATCTTCAAATACACTAGGACAATCTCCTCCCTTCACCTCGTCAGTAAATTCATAGTTAATAGTGAATTGAAGTTTACCACCTCCCGCCAGGGTTTGCAGTTCGATTATTTCCTTCAGCATCTTAGGGCATACTATAGTAATTGGCGCTTGTCGGCCTAACAAATGCATGGAGTTTAATAACCCCAACAATCCAAAATAGTGATCTCCATGCAAGTGTGAAATAAAGACGACTTTGATACGCTGCATTTTCACATGATACCTGCGCATTTGAGATTGTGTGCCTTCTCCACAATCAATTAAATAATACGATTGATCCGCTTTTAAAAGTTGTGAAGTAGGATTGCGATTATTTGCTGGCAGTGCAGCACTAGAGCCTAGTATGGTTACCGAAAACGATCCCGCAGCCAAAAAGTTATTGTAAAATAAATCGGGTGGAGTTGCTGTATCCATCCATTGAAATGGAAATGAAATACATTCCTGGTTCTAAGCCGAAGTCAGTAATTGGCATCTCATTGTGACCGAGTTTACCCGTGGAATTCGTGGAATAAACCTTAGCTCCTAGCAATGAATAAACTTCTAGATTATACGGACCCGAGTTTGGTAAATCGAAAAGTAGTTTAGCTCTGTTGGATGCAGGATTTTGATTGACTATGAGCTTCTGTGATTTAATGGATGTTTCAACTACTGCTGTAGGTGTTCCATCATTGATGTAAATTGAATAATCGGTGATTTTATCAGAAACATCCGTAATGCTCGTGTTCAATGTAAACTTCACTTCAAGATCATTATCACCAACATCATTCTTGTTTTCTGGAGTACCCGCCAGCTGAATGCAAGCATATGAACCTCCGGGAAAATTGCACGATGGAGGGTTACAGAAATAATCGATTCCTTCAGGAAGACCCAAAACATCCGTAAACTCCACACTATCTATTTGAGCCGTAATTACGATAGTCGTTTCAGCGGGAATATTAAAGTGGATGAACGCCTCATATGGCAAACCAATTTCACCATCTGGCAAGCCCTCAGCGGCAGATGGTGAGTATAACTCTGTCACACTTGAATCAGGTATACACTGCGAATACACCGAATTCATTGCAAAAAGAAAAAAAACCGACAGTGAAAAAGTAAAGCCTTGCTTCATACTAACCATCATTTTAAAGATCACGAGCTAGCTCTTCCATAATTATAAAGTCCTCACCTTCTTGACGTGTAGGGGTAATATTTAGTACAGTTTCTAATTGAGAAATCTGAACCAACTTCATCAACATTTCTGTCAATCCACAAACTACAAATGTACCATGCGAATTTTTGCAAATCCTATTTCCTACAAGGATAGCGCTTAACCCAGATGAGTCACAATACCTAGCATTAGACATGTCAAGGAGAATATTTTTTACTCCACTATTGTTCAATTCAACGAATAAAGCTTTCAATTCGGGAGAGATCACTCCACCCAATTTCTCAGCTTCAATTGTCACAATCGAGTGCCTATCTCCAGATGTAGTTGTAAAGTTCATGGTGCCAAGCTTAGCGTAACAAATATATCAAATCAAGTGTTCGACTTCATACTGCCTGCAAGTAAGTATAGAATGGCCATTCTAATAGCTACACCGTTCTCCACTTGATTAAGTATTATCGCTGAATTCCCATCCGCTAAATCACTCGTGATTTCCACCCCCCGATTGATTGGACCAGGGTGCATGATTATCATATCCTCTCGATCGATGCTTTTCAATAGCTCACGACTTAGACCATACTGCATTGTATATTCCCTAATAGTTGGGAAATACTGGATGTCTTGGCGCTCTAATTGAATGCGCAGCACGTTGACAACATCACACCATTGCAGAGCTTTTTTAAGATTCAAAAAGACCTTCACATTCAATTCTTCAATATGTTTTGGAATGAGGGTGGATGGTCCACATACCGCTACCTCCGCTCCGAGCTTTTGGAGACAAAATATATTTGACAACGCAACTCTTGAATGAAGAATATCTCCGACAATTAATATCTTTTTGTCTTTCAGACTTCCCAATTTCTCATGAAGCGAAAAGGCGTCTAATAGTGCTTGAGTAGGGTGCTCATGGGCGCCATCACCCGCATTTACGATGCTGCAATCAACACGGTCAGCTAGGTAAACACAAGCACCAGGGTTCGGATGCCTCATGACTACCATATCCACTTTCATCGCAAGTATGTTTTTCACAGTATCAACCAGTGTCTCACCCTTCTTCACCGAAGATTGGCTCGCTGAAAAGTTGATTACATCGGCTGAAAGTCGTTTTTCGGCTAGTTCAAAACTCAGTTTTGTACGAGTTGAATTTTCGAAAAATATGTTGGCAATTGTCACATCTCGAAGTGATGGAACTTTCTTAATTGGTCGATTGATGACCTCTTTGAAATTTTGAGCTGTACTTAAAATGAGGTTAATATCATCAACCGTGATATTCTTTATCCCAAGCAGGTGTTTAGTGCTCAGTTTACTCATGCCTTTGGACTTGGACTAAATAATTGAACTTCATTTTTCTTATCATCTTCTGACCATATCACCTTCACCGTTTCCTCACTGACCACATCCACCACGCGTCCCGTATAGTCAGGCTGTACAGGTAATTCTCTGCTGAATCTCCGATCAATGAGGACAAGTAATTCAACATTTGATGGTCTTCCATAATCGAGCATTGCGTCCAACCCAGAGCGCACAGTGCGCCCAGTGTAAAGCACGTCATCAATCAGAATGATGTCTAGACCTTCCAGACTAAAGTCGAGGTTTGTTGCGGAGGGAACAAGCATTTCCTCGCGTCTTCTAAAATCGTCTCGATAAAAGGTTATGTCTATTTCACCATATCGGATGTCATCCGAATTATACATGGTTTTCAGTCGTTCCAATATTCTTCGTCCAAGCTCTACACCTCTTGGCTGCAGGGACAATAGGGCCATTTTAGATAGATCTAAATGCCGCTCGTAAACTTGATATGCAAGCCTGTCCAGCATGTGGCTCAGTGATTCATGATTCAGTAAGAGTCGGTTATCCATCTATTAGGTGCAAATATACTGCTGTTATGCGCAAAAAAAATCCCCATCCGATTGGATGGGGATTTCATTATTTAAAAGAATGCCATTGCATTACTTTTTCTTCTTTGAACTCTTTTCAGCTTGTTCCATTTCATCTTTCAATGAAGAGAGAACATCTAAGTCCCCAAGAGTAGTCTTCTCAATAGAATCATTGATTTTCTTCACCGCTCTACGATCGTTCTTCGCTTTGCCACCACCGCTAGACTTGCGCTTGTTGTCGCTTGAATCGCTTTCCGGATCCGCTGCTCCTGCATCATAAGTCTTCGTATGTGAAATAATGATCTTCTTAGAATCCTTGTTGAATTCAATGATCTGGAAGTCTAATGTTTCCTCCATTGCCGCTTTTGATCCATCTTCTTTGATCAAATGGCGACTTGGAGCAAATCCTTCAACACCGTAAGGCAAGTTAACTACTCCACCTTTATCGTTGCGCTGAATGATCGTTCCTTGGTGAACGCTTCCAATCTGGAATACCGTTTCGAATACATCCCAAGGATTCTCTTCCAATTGCTTGTGACCAAGACTCAATCTTCTGTTTTCCTTGTCAATTTCAAGAACTACAGCCTCCATGTTTTCGCCCGCTTTGGTGAATTCTGATGGGTGATTGATTTTCTTGCTCCAGCTTAGGTCAGAAATATGGATCAAACCATCGATTCCTTCTTCAAGCTCTACAAAAACTCCGAAGTTAGATAGGTTAGTGATTCTACCGGTGTGCTTGCTATCCACTCGATATCGCTTCTCGATATCTTCCCATGGATCTGGAGTCAACTGACGTGTACTCAATGAAAGCTTGCGCTCTTCGCGATCAATAGCAATTACCTTAGCTTCTACTTCATCTCCAACTTTGAAGAATTGATCAGCAGTGCGAAGGTGTTGTGACCAGCTCATTTCTGAAACGTGGATTAAACCTTCTACTCCTGGTGCTACCTCCACGAACGCACCGTAATCAGCGAGAACAACCACTTTACCTTTGATGGTATCGTTTTCTTTCATCTCTGTGTCAAGGGCATCCCATGGGTGAGATTGAAGTTGTTTCACACCAAGTGCAATACGCTTCTTCTCATCATCAAAATCCAGGATAACCACGTTGAGTGTCTGATCCAGCTCAACCACTTCTTCTGGGTGATTGATTCTACCCCAACTAAGGTCAGTAATGTGGATTAAACCATCTACTCCACCTAGGTCGATGAACACACCGTAAGAAGTAATATTCTTCACAGTACCTTCCAATACCTGGCCTTTCTCCAGCTTTTGCATGATTTCAACTTTCTGTTGCTCAAGCTCAGCTTCAATAAGTGCTTTGTGAGAAACAACTACGTTTTTAAACTCGTTGTTGATCTTCACTACTTTGAATTCCATGTCTTTTCCAACATAGATATCATAGTCACGGATAGGCTTCACATCGATCTGAGATCCAGGTAGGAAAGCCTCCAACCCAAATACATCCACGATCAATCCACCTTTTGTTCTGCACTTTACGTGTCCTCGAATGATAGTATCATCTTCCTTGGCTTGGTTAACTCGCTCCCAAGCACGGCTCATTCTAGCTTTCTTGTGTGATAAAACAAGCTGACCGTTTGCGTCTTCTGTTTTCTCTATATAAACTTCTACCTCATCACCGATTTTCAAATCAGGATTGTGGCGAAATTCAGGTGCAGGAATTACACCTTCACTTTTATAGCCAATATTCACAACAACTTCACGAGCAGTCATAGCGACCACTTTACCATCTATTACAGTATGTTCTGTGATTGAAGTTAAAGTCTCGTCATACATGCGCTCCATTTCTTCGCGCTCGCTGTCTGAATATACTTCTCTTTTCTTATCCAACTTGGTCCAATCGAAATCTTCCAGTTTTGGTCTTTCATCCACTACTGGCGCTTCTTCCACTTTCGCTTCCTCTGCAGGAGCAGCTTCTGTAGCTGTTTCTACTGTAGCTTCTTCAGCAGGTGTTTCAACCGCTGGTTCAGCTTTCTTTACACGAGCACGTGGCTTCTTTGCAGGAGCCGTTTTTTCAGTAGTTTCTTCTTTGGAATCGGTTTTAGCTTCAGCTGTTGCTTCTGCCTTTTCAGCTGCTGGTTTCTTTGCTGCTGGTTTCTTAGCTGCAGGCTTTTTAGCCGCTGCTGGTTTTGCTGCTTCTGCAGCTTCTTCTGTCTTTTTTGCCATGTGGCGAAAATTTGTATCGTGTCCAATATCGACTGGGACAAGAGAGTTATTTATAAAAGGTGGCCGATACACCTCGTTTTTAAAAGGGGTGCAAATGTAGGATTATCTGCTTAAAACAATGGAAATCAACGAGATTATTGAATGACCATTTGTACCCGATATTCAACACCAGTTTCATGGCTTGAAGTCAAGACGTATGTCCCCTTTGGAAAGCCAGAAACATCAAGCATTGCTGAATGTGTAGAGAAGAATTGAGTCAGGACTAATTTTCCATTCAGATCATGCAGTGAAATCGACTTTATAAGCTCTTCTGAAACCACGTTTACGCTGGTAATAGTAGGATTCGGAAATACATAAATTCCCGATTGTTTGCTTTCCAAACGGATTCCAACCGAACTATCAGGCTCTAAAATGTAGACCAACATAGAATCTGAATTCACACATCCACTGTCATTTCCAACATGAATAATCAATACTGAATCAGGACCGCTAAATGCACTTGGAAAGAATAGACCAGTAGCTGTGATGTTGGAAGAATTATTTGCGTCCGACCAATTTCCTTCACTAAAATAAGATGTAAGCTGAACTGAAGTCAAGGTGTCATAAAACGTATTTGAGGAGGTGATTTCCGTATTTGCCAAGCCACGCACCCGAATTTGCATGGTATCCGAATTGGCACAAGAACCGCTGTAAACAAAATGAACGCTCACAATTGTATCCAATCCGGGCGAAACCCCCAAAGAACTTGGATCGAACCATCCTTGCACAGAATCTACAATGCCGTGCCCCGAATACACTCCACTTTCAATGTCCACCATAAAAGAATCGATGGGGTCTGAAACACAATAAACCCATTGAGAAACAGTGCCCCCGTTGACAGGCTCTAGATTGATCTCATATTGATCGAAAACGGTAACCGTCAAAGTATCTTGGTTTCCACAAGCCTCAGGTTGATTGCTTTCCACCACATAAGTCGTAGTTTGATCGGGATGTATCCAAGGTTTCTGGCACCCAATACAACCAAAGTTTGTACCTACCTGTATTGGTGGGCCGTTCAGTACTTGCCAGCTAAAAGTATCGCCACCATGAGCGTTTAACCAGATGGTATCATCAACACAAATGTTTGTGTCTGATCGTAAAAAAGTCTGTCTGCCCGAAAGGATTCTGAAACTATAGTCCTGGTAACCGGGATGCGGACAAAAATTATCTTCCACAAAAACGTTAAACCAAATCTCCGGTGTAGTTGATGAGAAGTTGACTATTGAGATGTGAAATGTATCGGGGTTAGTTCCTGTGTGGGTAAAGGAAACACTGTCCACATAATCACCCAAGTTGCACATGAAAGACAATGAATCTCCACTCAGTGCTCCGCTGCTGTCATAATCTGCGAATACAAGTTCGATTTCAATGTCCTGTCCTTGACAGGTTTGAATACTAAATGAATCCGAAACAATTGCACTTGAGTTTAGCTCTGAAATTAGTGTTGGTGCTTCATTATCGCATGTATCCACTACCATGAAATGAACATCGCGATGCAGTTGGGTCTTTAACTGTCCTGTGAACTTGTCGTATTCACTTACCTTAATGGCTACTGCATAAATTCCAACAATGTATCCCGCTGGAAGAGTGGTCGTAAAGCTTATATCTCCATTGGAAGAATTGAAGGAAATGGCGCCAGGCAAAGGTTGTGTTGGAGAATAACCACTTGCATAGTTTATAGAAGTGAACGAACCCGAACTGAACTCGTCCCAAGCTGTGTCCAGTTCCCAAAACAAACTATCCCCATCTGGATCTACAGCACCCCAATGATACGTTACCTCCTGACCCGCACAATAAAAGGGAATGGGTCGCGGATTTTTAAATTGAACGCTGCTATTATCTGCATAATCCTCTCGGTTCAGGCTTGACCAAACGGTATTCGAAGGTTGACTCACATAGTTTTGTCCGCTGGATCTAGCACCATATAGATAAACCATCAACCATTGATTGCAGCTGCCTGTATCTATGATTGAAAAGTCCACTATCGCTTTGTACCTCATCATTTGCACGCCCATATAACCACATGGACCGTAGGAGCATGCATTGTAAACTGGATCTGATTTGCAAACGGGTGAGGCATCGATGACGGTATCAAAATCAGCGATGATCGTATCCATGAACCCTTGATCTTCGCAATAAAGATTGAATATTGTTGAAGACGGTAAAGGCCCGTTCCAACTGCAATTTCCGTTATTGAAGAAGGTGCCAGGACAATTTGATGGAACATCACAATACACCTCAAATGAATCTCCTGAAATGTGCTTGTAAGATACATTTAACCCAATGACATGTGTTGCCAACAAATCATTTACGACAAGCATCACAGGAATGATAATCAGGAGTTTTCTCATCTGAATTTTGAGACGCGACAACCCCCTGATTAGTTGACCTGAACGAGCAATTTCCTTTGGTTTATTTCATCAAAACAACGCGCTGTTGTTTGATCAATTCTTGTCCATTGAATACCTCCACAAAGTATACTCCATCGGGTAAGTCACTTAGGTTAATGCTAGATTGGTCAGAATTTACCTGAAAGGTGCCGTTCACCGCTCCTAGAATATCGACAATACGAATGGATGTAAATAATGCATCACCCATCACTGTTATTTGTCCTGTCGTTGGGTTCGGGAAAATTTCAATCCTTTCCTTTTCAACTCCTTCAACGGATGAAGGCTTCGCCAATTCTAATCGATTAGAATACAAAATGAATTGCAATGAATCCACCATGTAATTCTCTGTGGTCAACGAGATGGAAGGACTCAAATTGTTTTCTACCCCTAACTTATCTACGTAGATTCGATAATCTCCAGTGGTTAAATCATCAAACGTGAATTCTCCGTTTTGATTTGTTTTTTCCCATCCGACAATACGATCCAGACTATCCAAAGCAAATACTGGAAGTCCCGCTACTGGCTCCCCTGCTCTACCCGCACCTTGGCTTATTAGTCCAGCAATGAATCCGATGCCGCCAGAGTTAAAGCCAGTAATGACCTTATGAACGTAAGACACTGTATCGCAGAAGTCTGTGTTCATGAAATCCGCGATTTGCACCGAATTTTTCTCATCATAATAAGTAGGAATCAAATTTGGCCATGTGCTAAAATTCGGATTCACCTTTACATAAAATGAACTATCCACAGGATTGTAAGAAAATTCTCCGTTGGCATTTGTAACCGTTGAATCAAGTAGATATACAGAATCTAATGCCGCGCTCACTCCAATGAAATAAACTGTGCTGGATGAAACAGGCAACCCCGTGGTATCTTCTGCCACTCCTAGAAGTAAGTTTTGTGTTACAAAGACAGTTGAACTATCGAAATTCACACATCCATTGGCATCCGTTCCATGAACGTAGTAGACCTGTTCTTGACCGATGATTCCATTTGTTGTATCGCTTGAAGGACTCACCAGCCCAGTGGTCGGAGTCCATTGATACGATGACGCACCACCTGTTACAGTCAACTGAAATTGTTGACCTGCACAAACATTGGGATCCGCACCTGCTGTAACATTCGGAAGTGAATGAACTATGAGTTCGATGGTATCAGTGGTGGAACAATTGGAATCTGTTGAAATCGAATAAATAAAACCAACGGTTCCAGCTTGAGTCAACCCTGCTGTAGCCGAATCGACCGTATCTACATAAATCATGTTTGCTGTGTCAGTCCACAGGATATCGTAAATGCTGGCATTTTGCACATCTACTTCCAACGTAACCTCACTACCTAAACAAGCCGCACCTGTGACTGTATGTGTCGCATTCAAATAAGTAACAACATCCACAAAAAAGGTATCAACAATAAACAGTCCACCAGTTTCCCAAACCGTTGCTGCATAAGTAGTCGGTGCAGTAGGCGACAACTCAAATTCGCTGCAGGATGCATTTAAGCATTGATAGGTTTGAGAAGTAAGCGGTGAGCCAGAAATCACTGCTAATTGCACCACAGAATCGTTTTGGTATTCGAACTCTTGCCATTGGCCAAGACAAATATTTAATGAATCGTAGTTTGTACAAGTGGATTTGATGAAAAAACTGAATGTTCGTACCGCATTGATCGGACAGAAATTATCGACCGAGGAAACGGTAAACATCAAGGGATTGTAATAAGTCTGATAAGAAGGGCAAACAATATGAAGTGTATCTGGATTTGTGCCTGTTGCGTTCCACGTGGCATTCGGAATGAGCTGATCTATGTTACAAGATGTATTGATCGAGTCCACACTGAGGTTACCCGAAGAATCGTAATCGGCAATTACAATGTCAAATTCAAATCCATCATTGCTGCATACATCGATGGTGACCGAGTCAATTAACGTAGCACCGCTCAAATTTGAATAGGTAGCCTCCGAAACTGGCGGCAGATTGTTGCAACTGTCCGTTACAAAAAACTGAATATCTCTATGCACCTCACCTTTTAATAATCCAGACTGTTGATCATATTCCGAAATGTTAACTGCCACGGCATAGTTGGCATAATTGTATCCTGGAGGGATATCTGCAGTAAAGGTCAATTCACCAGTATGATTGTTAATGGCCACATCGCCAGGCAGTGGATCAAATGCGGAAAATGTATCGTATCCAGCAATTTGACTGTAATTTATTGAGCTGAACACCCCATTAACATATGAATTAAATGCAGTGTCCAATTCCCACCACAAGCTGTCTCCGTCAATATCATATCCTGACCAGCCGTAGTGCACCTCTTGACCCTCGCAAAAAACAGGAATTGGATTATTTGGATCAACATTTACTGAAGTATTCTGAGGAAAATTACCCGTTTTCAATCGAGCATAGCTTACAATACTGGGCTGACTTATATAGTTCACGCCTGTATTTCTTGCTCCTGAGGCATAAACCATAATCCAGTTATCGCATTGTACACTTCCGAAAAGTGTGGAGTCCATAACGATAGTATCTCGATAAATACCTTGCTGTATTCCGAGCAGACCACAATTACCCACTATACATGAATTTTGAGTTTGATTCAATGAAGCGCATATAGGAGACACATCGCGAATGGTATCGGAATAAGCTATTCTATTTAATTGGTAAGAATTATCCTCGCAACGCAAATAATAGGATGCCGTATTTCCTATTCCAGCTGCGCCAGTGCAATTACCATTGTTAAATGCTGTGCCCCCGCAGTATCGGTAAAAATCTAGGTAAACCACGAACGTATCACCACCAATATTCTCATAGGTGATGTTCATGCCTAATATTTGAGTTGCTTTTACTTCTGTCGTAGCAAATACGCTAAGTAAGAAAGTAATTTGTAAAATGAACAGTAGCTTTTTCATGGGCATGCAGTTAGTAGATTATAACGTTTTGACGGATAAGTTAAAAATGAGTTGCTCTGGTACGAAATGATTTCAGCTTGTTCGAAGGCCTAATTCAAAATCAACTCCTTCACAGAAATCAGCTCCTCATCGGTATAAAACTCAAGCAGGTACAACCCTGATGCAAGACCATCCAGAGTTATGGTGCCCATTTTCGCATTGATTGAAAATATTCGATGTTCGCTTCCAAGTACATCCTTGAGTCTTACATATGAAATGTATTTATCCGAAACTATATTAACCTCATTATGAGTGGGATTTGGATAAACTTCGAATTTGAAATCATCTGATGTAGAAATTCCTTTTGGCTTGATCAATTCTAATCGATTAGAATACAAAATGAATTCTAAGTCGTCCACTTCATTGTACTCTTCGGTCAATGTGATCATTGGAGCCAAATTGTTTTGAATCAACCAACGATCTACGTATACCAAGTAATCGCCATTGCTTAAGTCATCAAATCTGAATTCGCCATTTACATCTGTTTTGGTATGTGCGATTGGAGTTTCTTCATCACTCATCAAAACAATATCAACTCCAGGTACGGGATCGCCCACTGCCCTGCCCGCTCCTTGACTCACGATTCCAGCGATGAAACCGGGTCCACCAAGGTTGACACCACTTTGTAGTTCATGCGTCAATTCCAGTGTATCGCAATAATCTGGATAGATGAAATCGGCTTGCGGAACCGTCACCTTTGAATCATAATATGTTGGAAGGAGAAGCGGATATGTATTTATGTCCGGAGATACTTTCAACAAGAAGGAATCTATTCCTAATGAAAAGGTGAAATAGCCCGCGGCATTTGTTACCGTGGAATCTATCGCATAGACCGAATCTTGTCCAGCATCAAATTGAATGCGGTAAACCTTGGAGCTGGTTACTGGATTTTGCGCGGTATCCAATGCCTGTCCGATTAACACGGTAGGATCTGTAAGTACCGTCAAGGTGTCAAATACAGAACAGCCTCCTGTCATGGTGTTTGAAATAAGGTATGTGGTAGAATTGAACGGATTGACCTCAGCCATATTACAAGGTCCGTTTATGCAATTAAACGTTTGCGTGCTCAGGGAATCTCCGTTAAGCACAGACCAAGTTGAGAAGGAATCGGCTTGCGTCATGACCGTATCCCATGCGCTATAACATCCGAGAACAGTTTGGTTTGTCGATCCAATGCTGCGGATGCGAACCGCTCTTGATGTTTGTCCAATCATAGGGTTATGGCTATCCATCGCTTTAACTATGATGTCAATCCCGTATTCGTATTCTTTATTAATTACTGCGTTAAGAGTAGCTGTTGTGGGATTGATACCGGTTTGAGTAACGCTGTAATAATCTGCGATAAATTCGAGATTGCTGGTCACAAAAAGTGTGTCAGTAAGGTCCGGATCATCGAAAATCACATCAAAAGAAAACGTATCGCCTGCACAAACACGAAGGGCGAGAGAATCTGTTTGTTTCGCATGTTGGGGGTTGTCCAACCCTAAAAACAACGGATTGTTATTGCCCGGGAATGGCAGGACAAAAAACACAATATCTCGATAAGTACTGCCTTTAAAAATTCCAGAACCCGGCTCCCACTCATCCGTTCGAATATTCAACGCATAAGGAGAGTGATCATATCCAACAGGAATAATTGGGTTATATTCAATTTGTCCTGAACTTGCATTTATCGAAAAGTTAGGCATTGGGCTGTTATAGGAGTTTCCAGATGTAAATGAAGCCGATACATTATTGATGTTCCAAACGGTATCGAGTTCATAGGTTAAACTGTCTCCATCAGCATCGAAGCGGGCCACACTAAAATTGTAGCTCGCACTATCAATAAATCCACCAGGGATATCATATCCAAATGACTTAGTTGATGTCAAATTTGACAAATTCGATAAGTCGATATCCACCCAAGTAAAATAGGATGGTTGGCCATTTAGGTTTTGGGTTGCTATACGAGCCCCATTAGTAAAACTAATTCGAACTGTATCGCACCCTATGTTTAAGAACCCAACCGGAACAACGGTATCATAAGTGGCAATTCGATATCCTGTATATCCATTGTTACCGGATGTGCCGCATGAGTTATAAGATTGCCCAGAATAGCTGAATACTGGAATCTCAACTACTGACTTCAATGGCAAGTACATTGCCATTTGGTTAAACGTTCCAGTACAATAACGGCTTACAGCCAATAGATTCGGAATCTGAGGATTTCCCCCTGTCCAAATTGTTCCTCCACACCAATCTATATGCTCTGCTCTAATTAAAACATTTGAATCTCCTACATACTCATAGGTTAATTCCGTTGAAATTTGATGTGTAGCCTGGGCTATTCCACTGGAGAATAGTATAATAAAACAAAATAGAAAAAGACGCATAATAAATTGAGGTTTGATGGTCAGACGAAACAGAAGAATTTTTAGTTGTCCATCTAACCTTTTGAAGTCAATCGCTCCAATCTTCTCAAAACAGGTGGATGAGAATAGCTGACAAAAACAACATACGGATGTGGTTTAAGATTACTAAGATTTTCCGCAGTCAGTTTTTTAAGACCCGAAGCCAAGGCTTCACCATTAAAGGTGTCGCGGGCATAGGCATCGGCTTCGAATTCGTTCTTTCGGCTGAGTATGTTCATGCCAATTCCAATGACCGTGCTTATGGGTGAAAAGATGATTCCAAAAGCAATGATTCCCACATGGAAGCTTCCTTCTTTGGCTCCTAATGCCATTGAAAAAGCCTCTTCACGAAGGAACAAGCCTAAGACAAACAACATCACACCGGTTTGGATAATGCTCAGAATCAATGATTGACGCGTGTGTTGCTTTTTGTAATGTCCGATTTCGTGGGCCAATACGGCAACAATTTCTTCGGTGGTCATTTGTTCGATTAGCGTATCATACAACACGATCTTTTTCTTTGGACCAAGGCCGCTAAAAAAGGCATTGGATTTACCGCTTCGTTTCGATCCGTCCATGACAAACAAATTGGTCAACTTGAATCCGACTTTGTTGCAATATTCTTCGATGGCAGTGCGCAACTCACCCTCTTCTAACGGAGTAAACTTGTTAAACAAGGGCATGATCCAGCTGGCCGCAAACATGGTCATGAACAATGAAAACACCGTCATCACCGCCCAGGCAGTAATCCAGAAATAGTCACCCAATGCATAATAAAACCAGATGATCAAAGCACCAATAGGTATGCCGATTACGGCAGAAAGTACCGCTCCTTTCACCATATCAAGGATGAAGGTTTTTACTGTGGTTTTATTGAACCCAAATTTCTCTTCGATAACGAAGGTGCTATAAACACTAAAGGGCAATGATATAATGGATGAACCCAATCCTAACACTCCGAAGAAAGCTAATGCTAACCAAATGTCATTTTCAATGTATTGCCTCAACCAGATATCGATGGCTCCAAACCAGCCCATGATCAGCATGGCTAATGAAATGACAATACTGATGAACGAACTGATCGTCCCTACCCGGCTGTTTGCCTTGTCATACTCCAACCAAGTAGCGTATCGCTCTGCGTCATAGATTCCTTCGGCATCTGGCGGTAAGGTCGGTGACTTGGCTTTATCGTTCAGATAGTCCAGCCACTTGTCAAACAGAAAGCTGAGTACCGTTATGATAATCAGCGTATAATACACTCCTACCATCATCTTAAAATGAATTTATATACGGCATTCAAGTATTCGGGATAGCCCATGACTGTTGGAACATCTCCGTGCTCGCCTCCTTCAATTCGATGAGCTTCAGAATACGATCCTCTGTAATTTCCGAAAACAGTTTCCCCGTGTGTATCCATCCGAATAAAGCTGTCATCTACTCCATGGATCCAGAAAAAGGGCTCTTCTACTTTCTTAATTTCATCTCCATTGTTGATTTGGAGACTGGTGAAATACGAACCCGGCAAACTCAAACCACTCGCATCTTCTACAAACACATCATCGCTTGCGAAACAAGACTCTAACATCAGTTTGGAAGGTTGCAAGGTTCTTGGGTTGGCTGTGAGCTCCGTGGCTGGGGCGCTTCCCAAGCTGAAACCATAAATCACTAATCGATCATCGGTCAGCCCCATTTGCTTTAGCCAAAGCATGCAAGCATCTACATCTTCATACATACCCTCTTCAGTGGCCGGTCCTTCACTCAAACCAAATCCGCGATAATCCATGGCCAAAACTCCATATCGATTCTTGCCACCAACGTTCGCAAGTAATTTGATACGAGGCCAATAGAAATCCAAGTGATCTCGATTGCCATGACAATACAAGATAATTGTGTCCGTGGCTATATCTGCGATATTACCAAGGTAGACGGCATGAATTTTTTTGTCATCTCCTGAAGGATCGCTTTGAAAAGTAAGCGGATGAATCATCGAATCTGCGATGGTATATTCCGGCCCGACTTCAATTTCTACTTCTCCTTCGTAGCTATCATAACCATAAGCTTCGATGCTTGTATCGGGATTATACAGAAATGAATCTAGCCTGAGGCAAGAGCTAAAAACCAACAGAAATGCTATGATTATTAGATTTCTCATTTTCCTATTGTTCTGCTTACTCCAAAATAAAAACCGATGGTGCCATTGCCACCTGGGGAAACAAAGTCAACCACAGATGGCGCGGTTTTATGCTGAAAACCGAGGTATTTAAACTCAGTGAGGTAACTCCATCGCTCTAAATTGAACTGATGTCCGACAGTGATCCAAGGCATGAGTTCGTTTGTTTGTACTTGTCCGTGTGCTTTTTGCTTGAACAATTCGATCCAAGTGCCCAAACCACCATAGAGCAAGTGTTGTTTCGATTCACTGTATTGCCACCAAGTAGTCGCCTCTAATTGCGGATAGGTTCGAAAGTTGTTTTCGTATAAATCATACAAGACGTGTATTCCAGGAGTCGCAGTTAACCCGAAACGCTCCGATTTGCTCTGGTATGCCCGGATGCCCAATGAAACATCTGATTGTAAGACTCCAAATGCTAAACTGGTGGTGTGCATCCCTACTGAAAGCGTCACATTGGAATCTACTCCCTGGGCGTAGTTCACTGAAGTCAATGGCATGGGAATGGGCGCGCCTGCATAGATGATTCCTGGCCCACCCAATCCAGCGCTCAATTGTTTTTCGCCCTTTTCCAAAGGTTTGATGACCCGTGTTGCATTGCACGAGGCAAAGAACAAAATCAATGAGTATAGGATGAAGCTTCTAATAGTAGCCATTGTATTTTCTAAGAAACCATTCGAGAGCTGCAAAGAAAGCTATTAAAAGAGCAATCCATTTCCATTCAATGATGCTCAACCATTCTTTTGAGGTGTGAATAACTGGCTTTGCCGTGTCCAAGTTTTGAAGCTTAGCGGCAAGCCCCCCCTCTTGACCATTGTAGAATACTTCTCCCCCATTCTTGTTCGCCCAGCGACTCAAGAAATTGAAGTCTGCTGTGGTTTGCACAAACTCTGCCTTGTTTTCTGCTACCAGAAATTCCCCACTCTGATTGAATGACTCACCTTCCACTTGAATGGTAGCTTGCCAATTATAGCTTCCGGGAGCCAATGCACCTACGTTCAGTTTATAACCATTTCCGCTGCTTAAAAACCGAAAATCCTGCTCGATATTTAATGAATCTTTGATGACCATTCGCAAATCACCGTCATTATTCAGCTCGTACGATTCGTTGTAATATTCTCCTTCAAATTTAATCTCTACTCCCTCATCAATTTTCTCTGGTGCTTCAATAGCCAAGCGCGTTCGCTTTTGTTTCAACGCTAAGTATTGGACCGTTTTCACCAACATTTTGTCCGTCCAGTCAGCATCGAATTCCATGCGCTCGAACAATCGCCATTTCCACCAGCCCTCGCCCAGAACAATTGCGCGTTTCCAACCCTCTGTGCTAGTGAAACCCATCAAAGGGCGATCTGAGTTAATAGATCCAATGCGCTGATTCAGCAAAACTTGTCCATCGCCCAATAAATTGTAATCTCCAAAAACCACATTCAACGGTGGAAAGCGATGCAAGTTTTCATTTTCTGGCGCTTTGAATAAATTAAAGCCATCGTTAACCCAAGCCGAGGCCATATCAGTGGTCGTTCGCATGGTTTTGAATTCCAACCCCAAATTCAACCGTTGAAAATGAACCCAACTGATGCTGGGCGTCACTATGCTTAAGACAGGGATTTGTTTGTCACGAATGGCTTTGACCCGATTTAAATCATTTGCATCGGTAGGAATACCGTGAAGAATGGCTAAATCGATCGCCTCTAAATCTTCATTCCAATCTTCCAACAAATGCACCTTTACTTCGTACTGATCATTTGTTTCAATGGCAGTTTTAATGGCTGCCACATCTGGATGTGGAGCTTTCGCAATAATCACCACTTGCGTTCTATTGTCTAAAACATCGATAAAGGTCTCTGCCGTATTGTTAGAAATGTTTTTTTCATCACCATGCGGCTCAATGCTCAGGGTAAAGCGATTCAACCCAATTTGATCTGCCTCTAGTTCGAATATATATTCTCGCGCTTCCAACGAATTCACGATTTCTGAAGCAACTCCATCTACCTTCTTTCCATTCTTAAAAAGGGTCAACCACGCTAGATTTCCTTGCATACGCTTTGCCTTGTATCGAACCTTGATTTGGAATTTATTGCCTAGGAAGACCAGGTCGTTGTTTAAGATTTCCGTAATCTCAAAATCTGGCTGAATGACGGAGTCACCCAAGGCAAAAACTTCGAGCGGCCCACTTTGATTAATATCCTGATAGAACGGATCTTGTCCTAGGTTTTGTATACCATCCGTTGCTACTATGATAGCCCCTACGTTTTGATTGTAATGATCTTCGTTGATGGATTCGACAACCTTCGAATAATCCGTGTTTAGATTACTATTTCCAATGCTATCCCCTTCTCGCGCCACTTCACTGCCAAACCTGCGGTAATGAACATCATATTTTTGACCTAGGGCTTCTTTTTGACCTTCAAACCAAGTACTGAATCGATTCTGTTCTTCCGCAGTGATGGATACAGATTCATCGGCATATACCAGTAAGAGCGGTTTTTCGACCTCATTCAGCATTGAGATCACAAAGGGTTCGAGCAGCAGAAAAATCAAAGCGAACAAGACCGTTGCCCTCAATAGTGAAGTAGCAGATTTCAGCGCGGCAGACCAATCCTCAAATCGATCCGATTCCCACCGATTTCTGAACCAATAGATCCACCATGCCACTAGACCTGCGAAGGGTAAAGCGAGGATGAGCCAATATGGAGAATGTTCGAAGGAAAGTTCCAATGAATAAAATTTACCGTAGGTTACAAAAAGCTAAAGGTAGAATGATCGTTGATCATCCTACCTTCAAAAAACACAAATATTGATAAGCTGTTTAGGTTAACATGCCGCCATCCACATTGATCACTTGACCCGTGATGTAAGCAGACATATCGCTCGCAAGGAATAAGGCTAAGTTAGCCACATCGTCAGCAGTTCCACCTCGTTTTAATGGAATAGCATCTCTCCAAGTTTGAACCATGGCTTCATCTAAAGCTCCCGTCATTTCGGTTTCAATAAAACCAGGGGCGATAGCATTTGATCGGATATTTCTAGAGCCCAACTCTAACGCCACTGATTTCGTAAACCCGAGGATACCGGCTTTGGATGCCGCGTAGTTCGACTGACCCGCATTTCCTTTCACACCCACCACCGAGCTCATATTTATAATGGAGCCGCTCCTTTGCTTCAACATGGTGCTCTGAACTGCCTTGGTCATATTAAATACCGACTTCAGGTTAGTGGTCATCACCTCGTCCCATTGCTCTTCGCTCATTCTCATCAACAGGGTGTCTCGGGTGATCCCAGCGTTATTGACCACAATATCGATGCGCTCGAACTCTTTCACAATGTCGGCAACGATGGTTTCACACATCTTGTAATCAGCCACATCAAACTTGTATCCTCGTGCTCTTACTCCTTTGGCGAGTAAATCATGCTCCAAAGCCTTGGCTTTTTCATCGCTGCTTACATAGGTGAAGATGACATCTGCACCTTGATCTGCAAATAGCTCAGCGATCCCTTTTCCAATGCCTCTTGTAGCCCCAGTAACGATGGCTACCTTATTCTCTAATAATTTCATCGATTTCAATTTGAGCCCCAAAGAAAATGAATCGTTGCTTGCGAAACTAATTTTCGATGAATAGGTGAATTAAAACGCTTAATTAATCTATTTTTGAGATTAGCCGAGTGAACAAACGAAAAGTTATACTAGCCCTCAGTTCAATCATCCTGTCGATGCCCCTTTGGTCGCAATGGGCAGTAATTGATCCATATCAAACAGGAAGTGCCATTGGAGTGCTTTTTCCACAGTTTAATGGGTGGCATGGTAGTGGGCAACTTGGTGGTTTCACACAACAAAAATGGAATGGTTTTGAAGGTAGGCCTCAGAACTACCACATGTTTGGTGATCTCTATATCCCCAAAGCGAATTCATCGTTGGGAGGAATTGTATACACTGAAATATTCGGTCAAACTCAAAGCAGGGTAGCAGCTTTTAATTTCACGTATCGAATTCATATTGGAGATTTGTATTTGCTTCCTACGATAGGTTATCAACGTCATCAGTTTGTTTATAAATCGAATAGCAGTTTCCCTGTAGATGGAATTTCTAGTCAAGGTATCTCTGAAACACATACTGGAAATCAACTGAACGGAGGCCTTGGTTTCATCTATGATAAGTGGTACGGTACCATTCACTACAATGGATATTCGAATATTAACCCTAAATGGATATATGTTGGAGCGAAATATGACTTTAATGGCTTGGCTGGAGTGGCACTTGGAGGTGAAATTATGCAACGTTTCCGCTTCTCCTATTCGTATGACATTACTACCTCACGCCTTGGTAATCAAACTCTTGGCTCTCACGAATTAGCCATGCGTATTTGGCTTTTCAAAGACAAAGTGAAAAGGCAGTTCTTGTCTAATTTGCCTTTGATGTAATGGTCCGAAACTATTAAGCATAAAAAAAGCCGATTCAAATATGAATCGGCTTTTTATATCTGATTTCTTTTCGTTAGGCAGTCACTCCCATGATCTCAGCCATGATCTTTCCGATCTCGGCTGGAGAGTCCGCCACACTTAAGCCGCATTCTCTCAAGATTTTCATTTTGGCTGCAGCTGTATCATCCGCACCACCAACGATGGCCCCTGCGTGACCCATTCTTCGTCCTTTTGGCGCTGTTTGACCCGCGATAAATCCAACCACAGGCTTTCTGTTGCCATCCTTTTGAATCCATCGGGCTGCATTGGCTTCAAGGTTTCCACCAATCTCCCCGATCATTACGATACCATGTGTTTCTGGATCGTTCATCAAAAGCTCGACCGCTTCTTGTGTCGTAGTTCCGATGATAGGATCACCTCCAATTCCGATGGCCGTTGAAACTCCCATACCTGCTTTCACCACTTGATCCGCAGCTTCGTACGTCAAAGTTCCTGACTTAGATACGATTCCAATATTTCCTTTTTTGAAAACAAATCCGGGCATGATACCCACCTTCGCTTCTCCTGGTGTAATCACTCCTGGGCAGTTAGGACCGATCAATCGGCAATCCTTATCGCTGAGGTATTCTTTCACCTTCACCATGTCATTCACCGGAATTCCTTCCGTGATACACACAATTACCTTAATCCCCGCTTCAGCCGCTTCCATGATCGCATCGCCAGCAAAGGCTGGTGGAACAAAAATGATACTCACGTTCGCACTTGTTTTTGCAACCGCATCTGCCACTGTATTGAACACAGGTTTATCCAAATGCGTTTGACCGCCTTTGTTTGGGGTAACACCACCAACCACGTTGGTCCCGTATGCAATCATTTGCTCTGCGTGGAATGTTCCTTCGCTTCCTGTGAAGCCTTGAACAATAACTTTTGAATCCTTATTTACTAGTACACTCATGCCTTTTGAATTGGTGGCCGAAAATAGCTATTCGAACAATGATTGAAAAGATTAATCGAGGCTTTTGTCTTTAAGATATTATTAGTCAATTCGTAGAGTGCGAAATCGATGGATAATTACAGTAATCTCCTTGCTCTTGTCATGGGCATTGCAGGCGCAAATCCAGTATCGAACCATCGAGGTCGGAGCATTGGGTGGAAAAATGCTGGACATCTATCCGAATTTCCCCAGTCGAGGTTTGCACCGAGCCGTGATTCTCTCATACTCTCATCTCAGAGACACTCAAGCCAATCGTGACTTTGGCAGACCTACAGCGGGAGCTACGCTTTCTTTTCATGATTTCGGAAACGCAAAAGTTATGGGCTATGGCATTGGCTTGCAATTCGAAATGACCTTTGCGCAGCGATTGACTGAAAAATTCTACTTGATTGAAAAATTCAGACCTGGGGTGGTGTATAGTACAAAGCCGTTTCACTACCTGGACAATCCCAAGAATATCGTGATGGGTTCCTCCTTCGCTGCACTCATGGGAGCAACGATGGGCATTCGGTATTCCATATCAAAAAGATTAAGCACTTGCCTTGAAGCAAGTATTTGGCACAGCTCAAATGGACATACGACTCTTCCCAATGTTGGGATGAACTCGCCCCTGGCCATGATTTCCATGCGATATGTATTTAGCGAGGATAGTGTGTCCGTAAATCACCGAGGTCCAGGGACGAATCGCTTTCTCAGTCCTTGGAGTCTGACCATCGGAGGCGCTTATGGAATCAACGAGGCTGGAGGTACAACTCAGCCGGTAAACGGTCCATTGTATGCCAAGGGTTTAGCCTCCATAGGTGTAGGCTACACCTTCAGAAGAATTCACCGAGTGACTCTGGCGATGGAGGGCTATTATGACAATACTTACCGACTATGGAATGAATCGCAAGAATGGGTCAAGGAGGATGAGTTTGTGCAATCTTCGGCCCTAATGATCCTGCTAGGACATGAATTCATTTACAATCGATGGGCGCTGGTTATAAATGCAGGTGTCAATGTTTACAATCCTACCCTCAATAGAATCGTGGGTGATATTGAAGCGAACACCGCTCCGAATAAAATCAAACGATGGATTCGTGGTAGATTCGCCATTCGGCATTATATCTGGAAACCTAGAAAAGGTCGTGCTTCACTTTACGCCCAAGCTGGAATCAAATCAAACTTTGGTCAAGCAGACTTTTTAGAGTTTGGATTGGGAATGACTTTTAAAGGTTCGAAAAAGGTATGCGATAAACCTCTCCCATCTCCGTCCCCACTATAAAATGATCGGCACCGATCCAAACATCGAGCAAATCTTGTTGTGTTTCCAAATTATACCACTGCCATGACTCTCCGTTCGAGCTGTGTGCTAATCTCCCATCTTGCGCCACGATTATAAAATGCCCGTTTTTATAGCGCATTCTATTGACATAATGAGCACCCTTTGGGTTATGCACCTCAGCCCATGATTCACCTCCATCTTTTGTTTTCATGACCCGACCATCATAGGTAACTAACCAACCTGAATTGTTAGATTCAAAGGTCATGTCCGCAATAAATACACCTTTCAAGTCTATACGCTGCCACACTGAATCAGAGCTGGTTTTTGTGAGTAACATTCCATTTCCACCAACCCATGCCCTCCAAGAATTGCTATCCTGAAAAGTAGCCAGCGCTCTTAATTCATGATCTATTTCTAATGGGTTCCAACTTCTGGTCGAGTCTGAACTTTGATAGATCACCCCTTTGCTCAATTCGCCACCGACAATGGCTAAAAAATCCGTTCCAACGCGTTCCATTTTCCGAATTGGATGCTGGTACAAATCACCTACCCAATCTTTTTCGTTGAAATAATAGGGTTCGAAATGGATTAAATCCATCGATTGATTGATTTGTGCTTGATCCAAACCTATCCAATACCTTCCAGCAAACTCTCCAATCGAGTAAACAGGGCTCTTAAAGTTGGACTTGACAAGAATAAAATTCATCTCGTCTATATGCGCCACAGAGATGAAACCTTCGGCACTTTTATCTCCGCCTCCAGCCACAATGGTATCTCCAAAAGATCGTAAGACCCGAATTGGTGCGACTCCTTCAAAGGGAATTTGCTCGAATTCTAAGGTTTTCGCATCCTTATCGCAGGAGCTAAACGCAAAAAGTGTGAGTAGGAACAGGATAGAATTGGTCTTCATCTGAAGATCAAAGGTATTGTGCGAGGTTCAAAGTACATTTGCGCCCGCAATGCAAAGTCAAAACACCATCGCAGCCATAAGTACACCGCATGGAGAAGGTGCCATCGGTATTATTCGATTGTCCGGTAGGGAGGCATTGAACATATGCTCGAAACACGTATCGTCTAAGGTCTTAGAACAACCCGCCAATCAATCGAGTTTTTATCGTTTTAAGATTGGTGAGAGCACTTTAGACGAGGTTGTATTAACCGTTTTCCGGGCGCCTCATTCCTATACAGGTGAGGACATTTGCGAAATCTCTTTTCACGGCTCGAGCTTCATCCTCAATCAAGCAATGGAAGCCTTGATCGCATCAGGCGCAAACCTTGCCTCTCCGGGGGAGTTTACTCAACGAGCCTTTTTGAATGGCAAGATGGATTTGAGCCAAGCGGAAGCTGTGGCGGATTTAATTGCCTCCGAATCAGAAGCAGAACATCGATTGGCCATGAATCAAATGCGCGGAGGGTTTTCGCAAGAAATCAATCTCTTGCGCGAGGAGTTGATCAATTTCGCTAGTTTGATTGAGCTAGAGTTAGACTTCAGCGAGGAGGATGTGGAGTTTGCAAACCGAGATGAATTGCAGGCGCTTATTGAAAAGATCCAAGGATTTGTGACCAAACTGATCGAATCGTTTCGATTGGGTAATGCGGTAAAAAATGGCATTCCCATTGCCATCATTGGTAAACCAAATGCAGGTAAATCAACCTTGTTGAATGCCCTTTTGAATGAAGATAAAGCGATAGTCTCCGAAATTGCAGGAACTACTCGCGATGCCATCGAAGATGTGGTAAACATAAATGGCATTCGATTTAGATTCATTGATACGGCCGGGATCCGAGAAACGGATGACATCATAGAATCCATTGGAGTGAAACGCAGCTATGAGAAAATGCTGAGTGCTTCGGCCGTGCTCTATTTATTTGACATTGCCGAGTCAAGCGAGGAACATATAAAAAGCATCGAAATGATTCGCGAAAAGTTGTCTAGCAATACGCGTCTTTTGGTCGTTGGCAACAAATCAGATCGATGCAAGAACGCCCACCAAGTGGATGTTTTGATCTCAGCAAAAACAGGTGAAGGCTTAGATGAATTGAAAGACGCTTTAGGTTCCTTGATTGAAATTGGAAACTTGGGTAAGGGCGATACGGTTGTCACGAATACGCGGCACTTGGAAGCATTGAAAGCCACTAATAACGCATTGGAATCTTCATTAACGGCACTTTCTAGTGGTTTGTCGGGCGACTTAGTAGCAGCTGACATCCGCGAAGCGCTGCATCATTTAGGTAGCATCACGGGCTCCATCTCAGCCGATGATTTGTTGGGTAATATTTTTGGAAAGTTCTGTATCGGGAAATGAAGTGTAACCCGTCAGCACAATTCGGACACAACTTAGTAAATTCTTAATCATAGTTTTAGTCTTTTGGCTAGAGCTTTTAAAACTTAGTTGTTATGGGAGCAAAGAAGAAGTCCGAGTCCATTATCAAGGACATTAAAAGAAGAACACGCAGAGCCTTTTCATCCGAAGAGAAGATCGCCATTGTGCTGGAAGGTCTTCGTGGTGAGGAGAGCATTGCTGCGATCTGTCGAAGAGAAGGTATTGCTCAAGCGTTGTACTACCGGTGGAGTAAGACCTTCTTAGAGGCTGGTAAACAACGCTTGTCAGGAGATACCTTACGGGAAGCCAACACAGAGGAGGTCGATAGTCTCCGCAAAGAGAATACAGCCTTGAAGGAGGTTGTAGCAGAGTTGACCTTGCGAGAGCGGGTGCTAAAAAAAAGCTTGACTGGACTCGAATAAACTTTCACAGGTATATGCGATACAGTCCGGAAGAGAAGATGGAGATCATCCGTATGGTGGATGGTTCAGAACTGGGAGTCAAGCGTACCCTTCAGGAGCTTGGCATAGCCAGGAGTACTTTTTACTCTTGGTATGAAAAGTACCTCAATGATGAGCCCCTGGAAAAGCAGACCAGGGCGAGTTACTGGAACCGTATTCCTGATGAGTACAAAGCCAAGGTGATTGAGACTGCTCTTGAACTGACCCATCTCTCGCCTCGCGAGATCGCTACCCACATGACCGATCACTCGGGTCACTTCATCTCAGAGAGCAGCGTTTATCGCATCCTTAAGAGAGCGGGGCTGATCACCTCTCCAGCACATATCCTGCTGGCAGCTGAGAAGGAGTTCAGCAATAAGACCACCCGGGTACATCAGATGTGGCAAACCGACTTTACCTATATGAAGATCCAGGGGTGGGGATGGTATTACCTATCGACTGTTTTGGACGACTTCAGCCGGTTTATCGTCCACTGGGAGCTGTGTAAGTCAATGGGGACGAACGATGTAGAACGTACAATCAACCATGCATTACGCAAGGCTGGTCTGAGCCGAAAACAACGGCCAACCCTACTCTCTGACAATGGGCCTTGTTATGTGAGCGATGATCTCAAAAAGTTCCTTGGGGAACAAGAAATAGAACATGTACGAGGAAGACCGTTCCATCCTCAAACACAAGGTAAAATCGAACGGTATCATAGAACCATGAAAAATGTGGTAAAGCTCGAGCACTACTATTTGCCTCAGGAGTTAGAGTATCGTATGGCTGAGTTCGTCGAATACTACAACACCAAGAGATACCACGAATCACTACAAAACTGCACCCCTGAAGATGTCTATCTGGGAAGGCAATCTCAGATCTTGGAAAGAAGAAAAAGAATCAAACGAAAATCAATGCAAAAAAGACGAAGAAATCATCGATTGGAAATGATCAAAATCTAACTTAATTTTAAACCCGTTGTGTCCGAAATCTTTGAAGACGTACACTTTTCTAACTCAGCGCATATGTCAACAGATTCTGAACAGCGAGAAACTTTGATTTGATTGATTACATTGATTTTATCACAAAAAAATGTTTCAGCCTTATCTCATAAAATTGATCTCGAAAAAGTATTCTAATTAACCAGTTCGTAACTCAAGTCAATCGTTATCGATGCAGTTTTTAGTTTAGAACTCGTGTTGAATGTCCCTCCCCAGGAATAGTCATCATCTGAATACTGTCCCACAATCTGTAATATTCCCATTTCTGCAGATTTCAACTCACCAATGTCTGCTCCAGCTTCTATTGCAATAATAGAAGCCCGAGCCTTGGCATCTGCGGTAGCTTTTGAGAGTAAGTCTAATTTTAAATCCTTCAGCCCTGTGTAGTAATACCTTGGCGAGTCAGAATAAAATTGTACACCATTATTTAATACCTCAGTAATTGATCTTGAAGCCCTCTCGACTAAATCAAGGTTTGAAGATTCTATTTTGACATCTTGTGTTAATTTATATCCAAGAAACTCTTGATCGATATAGTTTCCCTCATCATTATAAATATTCTTGGTTACCTCTGAAGTTGATACCGAACCAAAGACAATCTCTTCATTCGAAATACCTGATTCAGTTAAAAACTTCAATACTACTTCTCGGTCTTTAGATAGTTCAGCATAGGCATTTTTTAATGACTTATTTTCTCTGTTAAAATTTCCTTCCCAAACAATTCGATCTGAAGTAAAATCTGTAGTCCCCATGCCTTTTACAGAAATAGTTGTATTCTCTTCAATAAACCTGTATCTATTGAGATAGGTGTAACTTATAATGATTACTGTGATAATTGATACCGCTGAAACTAATGTTGGTGTTTTCATTTTACCCAGATTTATTAAAGGATGATATTATTAAAGTCTTCTATTTTTTGATCTAGTCTAACGGACCTGTTTACCGGCCAGGTTATTGTTTTCTGATAAGCTTGACCTTTTGAATTAACGGCAATCAAATCCATTGTCTTGTCATAGTCCATGTATAGACCAGATAACTCCCAACTATTGTATGTAATAACGGTATTTAGCGAATCACAAACTGCATATACTTTACCAACGTTTACCATGGTGTTGGGTACAGAAATACTAACATCAAACTGCGCTAAAACGGGGTCGTTAATTACCTTATCACAATTGTATATACCCCAATTGTTGAGATTGAATACGTTCTGAATTGCTTCTATTCTAGCCCACATTCTTTGTTGGTTTTCAATTGCTTCAAAGTATTCTTCCATTTCAGCAATTGATCTTTCTAAATTTTCAAGGTCCTGTTCTGAGTTATTCTCATCCAAAACAGGTCTTGCAGTGAAGGTAACCTCATCTTGTTTTGGATTTTTACCTAAAGTGCTTCGAATAAGTTTGATCGTAAACGTACCATCATTATTGTTAGATAATCTAACATTACTCCAGAGCATGCGCTGGTATTTTCTCTTAAACGGGTTTTCCTGACCTCTGACCTTAACGTATTCCCATAATCTATTATCTAAATTCATCCCAACAAACTCTCCACCTAAATCATTGTGTCTAAAGTCTAGCTGAAAATACTTCTCTGTTCTCTTTTTCCTTCTTTGCTTTTCATCTAATTCCCTCTTACCACGTTCAAATAGTGTATCTAATTCTACCAAAACCTCAGTCCTGGTTGTATTATCCACAGTTTCAAATCGCTCAACTTCTTCCCAGCCTGCGCCATCATTAAAAACATAAGATTTAAACTCGGATGGATTGCTTACCATAGAGGCCACCTTGACCTTTACATCTCCAGAGTTGGCAATAAATACATTATCTGTCTCTGTTTTCAATTCGAACATACCTGCACTTCGCAGTTGACCATATTTACTACCCATAGGTATTCCAGAGAGGAAAATGTCTTTAGCATTATTAAAAGCTCTGAATAAGAGCTTAACTGTTTTTTTAACTTCCTTTCCATTTGCATCTACCAAAGAGTGAGCGTTAATCTCGACTTCGTGGCCAAAGCAATTGTCTACATAGTATGCTCCTATTTCAGGTTCATAGGTAAACTCTACAAATTCAACATCTACTCCTTGCAGTGGTGGAGCTACGTGATATTCTTTCTTTTTATTAATTGATAGGAATATACTGGCTGTTGCCGCGGCTAAAACAGCCACGCCTAGCAATACTTTTTTTCTGCTATTTACTTTTACAGATGATACTTTCATGATTACTTAATTTAGGATTAGAACTTATTTTTTAACCTCGAACAAAGTCATATTACCGTTATGTGAATTGGTAATACAGTATGTGTTCTGGTTTCTTTTAAAGAAAAATGGTGGAGTCTCTGTCTTGTAGTATTGGTTCTTCTTCTCGGATCCAATTGCCATTGCTCTAACATTAGCAAAATTTTGACTCACGATGATCAATTCGTCACTCATAAGAAATGCATATTCTGGACCAGACCATTCATCAAAAATTTCAAACTGCACCACGGTAGACGGACGATCGTAATGTTTCCATGCCGTTTTTATTGTTTTCACTGAAGTACTGGGGGTTTTCCAAAAAAGTGGCATGGGGTCGTATCTCAACGGCATTGTTTTATTTAAAGAGCCATCAGGAAATTCAGCATACTCAAGAACATCTGGGAAGTAGATGATGCGCGTGTATTTGGTCTTCATGTCCACTTGGGCAATACCATCCGTTATTGGAAGAATCAAATTATCTCCATCAGCCAAGAAATCTCCACCAGCCCAATAATTAGGGACTTTTATCTTCTCTTCAATATCACCACTCTTACTCATAACAGCTACGAAATCAAAGGCACTTTCTATTTCCCAACTCTCATTTTCACCAAAATGACCATAACCGTCAAACTCGACTAAGAATTTGTTCTTATGAGGGATAATTGAATGAGTGTATTCACCCGCTGCTGCTTTCCATAATAATTCACCCGTAGCTCCATTTACAGCATATGTATATCCATCACCTGCAGAAACCAAAGCATCTTTAACACCATCCATATTCAAATCAGACAATTCTGGTGTGGTATAAAAGTTTGTAGCAGAGATAAATGAAGTGTATAACTTGAATGCTACGTATGGAGTGGTGCTAGAAGCAAAACCCTCAAAACTTGGAGTTCGGTAGGTCCATAAGTAAGATCCATCTTCAGGGTCAACGGCTGACATCTCGCCAGCTTCTGTAACAATTATTAATTCAAGCTTTCCGTCTTTATTGATATCGTTTAGCGCAGGCGCACATTCTACATCACCACTTGTGCGTATACGCCATACTTCTTTGATTGATTTTAAATCATAACAGAAAAACTCTTCATTATCATTTCCGAAGTATAGTCGATTACCAATAACCTCCACCCCATTTACGTCTGTATCCCAGAACTCTCCTTCTTCCAAAGTGGCTATTAATTCACCCGTAGTAAAATCGAGCACCTTAACACCTGCATTTTCGTCCATGTAGAAAGGATCATTCAAATGATCTCCGTTTGAACCGATAATGATCCAATTGTTATAGATCTTAAAATTTGTTCGGAAACTGGTTAAACCTATGTATGTAGACCATTTCTTATCAAATGCTTCGTACATACTTTGTGCACCTGCTGAAACTCCGGTCAGCAAACACAATATGAAGAGTGCTACTTTCATGATACTTAGAAATTAGATTAGCATGAGTAGATCTTCAGTATAGGCGATATATTATTTGGTATTATTTTGAAATCCCTATTAATATACTGTATTATTTTCAATTAACAAAATCTATTCTACGAATAATATACATTAATCGACTAACGACACACCACAGTGGTTAAGATTTTTTTACTCCCTGTGACTTAAGGAGTTAGAACAACTTAAATAGCATTATATAAATAACCTAAACATGGTGAAAAGATGAATGGCCTGTAGAAGGAAATTTTCTCCTAATTGAGGAGATGAGGGTATTAGGCAAAGTAAGCTCTGATAATGCACTACTTAATGACGTGTAACTTTTACACTTTAGAAACAAGGTATTTTACAGTCTACTGATGAAATTAGAAAATCATGAACGACTAGTGAATTTTAAAGTTCCTCACCTCAATACATTACAATCCAATAAAAGATAATAGCTGATGCGGAAGTTTTGTTAAGTCTTTGTTCTAGAGACAGCTCTTATTCTCCTTAATCTGATTCTCTGGAGTATATAAAATAACGGCAGGCCAATAATCAAAATCGGATATAATACGCAAAATAGAATAAAATTAACCTCATAGTATGACAGGTTCAGTATGTTCGCTAAATTGATTATAAAATCAGTACAATACGCATAAACATTCATCATAATGTATTGCAAATAGTCTATCATTTTGATTCCTTTTTATACTGTTTGATCGCAAATTGAACATCTATCGATTTTATTAAAAAGAACCAGATCAACAGAGGAGCCAAAATCACTAAGAAAATAATATTAGCCGAACCATAATTGCCCGTGCTTCCTAATAATTTTATTATTCCAAAATAAATTTTATTTGTGGTCGATGTATAGGGCTTTAATAGCTTAACATGATGTTCTAAGCAATATTGTGTATTATTATGACAAACCAATCTAAAAAGTGATTCAGTAAGTGGTGTTTAAAGATTAGATGTATCCATAGTGATGATGTTCTGCGTCTACGTTATGTGAAGTGAATTAATAGGACC
This sequence comes from uncultured Flavobacteriales bacterium, assembly GCA_943788775.1. Classification (GTDB taxonomy): domain Bacteria; phylum Bacteroidota; class Bacteroidia; order Flavobacteriales_G; family Salibacteraceae; genus SHAN690. Next base: position 146,409 of record CALSRO010000003.1, read on the forward strand.
ACATTCCCTAGCAAGAGCAGCGTCAACTCTTGTTGTTCTTTCTCAGATTTTCAAACTTCTCTTTCATGGTTGGGTTACCGCGTGTTAGCTTTTTAATGGTGAGGTCTTCTGCCTTGTTGTTGGCTAAACGGAGGTTATTCTCCGAGGAAAGAAGCGCGTCTTTGGTTTTTTGAAGGTGATTGATGGTTTTATCAATCTCATCGATTGCCGTTTTGAATTTTCTGCTTGCCAAATCATAGTTTCGGGCGAACCCCTCTTTGAAGGTATTTATCTTATCCTCAAAATTGGTAATGTCTATGTTTTGGTTTCGCATTAGCTGTAATTCAGTTTTGTACTCCATGGAGTTCATGGCAGCATTCCTGAGCAAAGTGATAATCGGGATGAAGAATTGAGGTCTTACCACATACATTTTCTCGTATCTATGCGATACATCTACAATACCTTGATTGTAAAATTCATTATCGGCCTCCAGTAAGGAGACCAATACGGCATATTCACAGTTCTTTTCTCTTCTGTCTTTATCCAACTCTTTGAAAAAGTCTTCATTCTTTTTCTTGGTAGCCGTAAGATCGGCCTCATTTTTCATTTCAAACATGATGGAAACAATCTCATTTCCCGCTTCATCAAAGTCGCGATAAATGTAGTCGCCCTTACTCCCCGACCTTGCATCATTATCTTTTTCAAACTCGGCACGTTGGAAAGCCGTTGCACGCAGTTTATTGAACTCCGACTCACAGTGTTGTTCCAATGTTTCACCCACCATTTTGGTAGATAGCTTCATTTTCATGTCTTTTCGAAGGGCTATCTCTTCATCTTTCATTTTGATGATGTCATCCTTCGTTTTCAGTTCCGAGGCAAACTTCTCGTTCAGTGATTTCTCAAGAAGCTGTTTTTCCACTTCTTTATTCTTTACATCGTTGGCCAGGGCATCACGCTCCTTCTCTATCGCTTTTATAGCTTCTGTAACAGAGAGTTTACGCTCGGTCTCCGCGTTCAGAATTTTAGCTTTCATTTCGTTGATTTCAGCATCTCGCTTGGCCAACTCCTCCATGAGTTGAACCTTACTTTGTGCTTTCAAGTCTGCCAGCTCCTGATCTTTCTTGGCCAATTCCCGGGCAATTTCATTTTTCACTTTCTCTTCAGCCAATTGAATAGCGGTTTGCTTATCATTCTCGGCAATTTCCAATCGCTCGTTGAGTTCTTCTTGAAACCGGTGGTCTCTCACTTGCTTCAAGATATCTGCATAACCGGCTTCATCTACTTTAAAAGCCTTTTTGCAGTGCGGACAGGTTATTTCATTAATGTTACTCATTGGAGTTACTTTTAATGTTGGATAAAGATAATGCCCATAAGGGCAAGGCATGAATATTTTCAGAAATTGGTAGCGTAAAGTAGTCGAATTACCCGGTCAACTAAAAGAGTCTAATTCACGATAAACTCATCCTTGAAATTATACATCAACCTATCGAGTTCCCAGCCATTCAATTTAGCTCGCTCTGCAATTTCTAATAAAAACTGCTCTGCTTCATCATAGTTTCTGATTTCATAATTCCATGAATTCAGAATCTTTTTGATTCTATCATCAATGGCAATGGAATATCTAAAATCTTCGTGATACACATCCATCATGATATTTCTAGCATATTTATCACCAATCCCAGGGAATCCTTTCAAAAACTTGATTTTAGCATTTCTTCCTTCTTTACTGAAAAGCGCTTCTTTCGCAGAAAACAGGCCGCCTAATTCCACTATCTTTTTGTAGCAACCTTCAATAAATGCGGCTTTTCTCTTTGGCATTCTAATTTTAGCTTTTGCACAAATGTCCTCGATATGTTCTAGTCTTTCAGATGCTCCATGTATGCTTTGTAGCACCTCTAATTTCAATTCATTGTAATTCTCCTTATTGCCTATCAAACCATACCAACCTCTTGAATTTCCCATGGTTGAAAAACTTTGCAATAGATAATGCCATAAAAAATCATCTCTCTTCATATCGTTATAAGTCGACTTGAGTTCTGATAATTTTTTCGCTTCTCTTGAAGCTACTTTCTCAATAATTTCAATGAGTCGGGCTTGACTATTTTTATTCATAACTGCAAATTTTAAAATGGCAACAATTAAACTTTGATAAAACAAAGGTACCTTTAACACCCTCAAATAATGAGGCTGCATGAAATTAGATGCTCGACTTACGGAAAATATTACCAATGCGCTACATAACGGAGCAAGCAAAGAAGAGCTCTTGGAATTGCTTCGCGTACATCCGGGCACAGGTTCCACCGTTAAGACGCTAGAGCGCATTTTGTATACGTTGCGGTATGATTACAATCTGGATATAGAATACCGAGATAAGCAGTATAAGCTGCATCACAACACAGGTTCTTCAAAACTGAACGCAAGCAACTTGTTTCTACAATACAGCCAAATTGCCGGTGAAATGGTTGACACACCTGATTCAGTAGATTTTGGTCCTATTTCCAAAACAGCAGACATGACACGCTTGCGAGAGCTCATAGTCGCCATCAAGACCCGTAACCGCATTATGATGCATTACCGTTCTTTTCGGTCGGATGATTCAACCCGCTACTCTATCGCACCGCGGAGTTTGAAATTCTGGAACTACCGATGGTACCTGATAGCCGTTAAACTACCCGATGAAGATTTCAGAATATTTGGTGTAGATCGTATCGTAAAGCTCTCCCCTACATCGGATTTTTTTGAGAAAGATACCTATCCGAAGGTTCCCTCACATATTATTGGTGTCTCTAACTACAGTGAGCCTGCCGAGGATATAGTGATTCAAATTGATCCTTATGGTGGACAAATGTTTCAAAGTCTTAGCTATCACCCGTCTCAACGAGTAACTAAATTAGAAAACGGAAACTACAAAGTAACCTGGCAAGTCGCTGTGAACAAAGAGCTCATAGAACTGCTATGTAGTATTCATCAAGAGTTCAAAATTATTAAACCTACGAGCCTTAAGGTTCAAATGAATGAACATATTGAAAGATTAAGTAGAAATTTGAGTGCTTAATCAGTTATTAGGGTCAATAAAAAGTCTTGAATAGTATTAATTTTTAGACCTCTAGTGGTGGTTCTCTTTTTTGTTTTGCGATTACATATCGGGCTGAATCTGCTGATCAACAAAGATTCAAAGTGTATGGCGTTCTGATTTGGTTGTAATTGTTTGTAATAAAAAGAAAAATCATTTAATATTTCATTGCTGTTTGCTTTGAAATACTCAAAAAATTCTGCGGCAAAAGTCAGTCGCTCAATGCTTGTTACTATTCCTGTATCGCAAAAACGATATGGTTCATTTTCAAAATAGGGTTTGAATGTAGAAGGAATCAAGCGGACTTTAGATTTCGAATTAAATCCTAGTCTGTATCCTCGATTGGTGAAAGTCTGAATATGTTTTACCCGTCTATCTTGAATAATATTCATGTTATTGGACGAATACGAGCCAATATAAATAACCTCATCTTTGAAAGTAGCCATATAAATTCCTGGCCCTCTAAACCCATCATCTTTTTCCTTAATTATTTCAAAGGATAGGTTAAATGGAAATGATATTTCACGAAGTTCATTTTTTATCGAAGTTTCCGTTTTCTCAATTACTTGAAATATTTCGGTTGCTCTATATTTCTGTATGATGCTCTTATTAATTTGAAAAATTTATGAATGATTTCCCCGCGGGGGAATCAGAGATTTTAACAATAATCACTTCATTGTGTTATTCAGTTTTCAGCTTTTCAATGTGATGATCAATAAATATACTCCCAAATTATTTCGTCTCTTTCATTATATAATCGAATATCGTCTGGCCAATTATTTCTCGGATAATCATCTAAATCATCTGCATTTATGGTTATCGAATTCCCATCGGCCATTTCAATAATAAAAGATGGGCCCTTTCCAACATCTATATCTTCTACCTTATCCCAATCTATTTCTTGTCCATCCAAATAAGCTGTAACAGTTATAGAGTAGCCATCATAATTTGCTTCTAAGTAAGGAGGAGTTGCAGGTTCAACTTTGTATGTATTACCGGGAGACAAAATAATACTTTTGTCATAATTTTTATTTAGATGATTTTAAAACTTCTTCAGTTAATAAAAAAAGAGTCTTACTATTAATTGTTTGAAGTACAGCATTTTTTAATTCCTCAGATAAATCCCCTGAACCCTCTTCAACATAATCAAGATCATCTGAATCAAAAAGGATATCCCAATCAGAATCAGGAGAACAAATAGACCAACTCCCGCATATCTCTTTCCATTCAACCCAATTTTCATTTATCTCAACCTCTTCAGCTGGGATGTCCAAGAATTTTGCACAATTTGTTTTACAATCTAAAAGTAGACTAACTTGTCCATTTACATCTTCGAAACAAATTTCAATTTGAGGGATATAAGCTCCAATATTATCAAACCTAAGAGATTGAATTGATATAAAATCCATATTTTAGTTTTTTTTTGTACAATTAAGTCATAAATTTAATAAAAATTTTTCAGTATTTAGTTGCATAATTATTCTTAACTTACAATTCTGAATATTAGCATTATGAAAGATTTGATTAAATGTTTAGTTGTTGTGATAAAAAATAAATATTTACAGTAAAAGATCAATGATTTGGAACTTGTAATTCAAAAGTTCCTTTAGTTCCTGAGCGCGTGATAAACCACTCCCCTTCGAATAGTCCATTATCAGCATTGCGATTTCCGAAGTAGACAAGTGAGTGCTTATTTACATAAGCTTTCTTGAATGTTAGGTGTTTATCAAAAATATAACCGTTGATTTCAAAAGGGCCTACTTTATCTTCTCCTTTTCCTGAAATCACTTCATTTTCTATTATGAGGTCTAATTCCATTTCGCCTACAGATTGATCTTGAAACCATTTGCCTGTCGCTTTGATCGTTGGTTTTACTACTTCACTTTGATCATTGAAAGCCAATTGCCAAAGACTATTTAGCTGCTTTTCCAATGTTTCAGGTAGTGGAGTTGGTGGTTCGTCTGAGTTGATAAATCCACAGTCACCTCTATCATGCTGTTGAGTTAATAAATAGCCTTCGCCTGTTGAGGCATCTTCTATTCTTACCTCGTATGAATCAATGTAGTAATCAGGTTCTTCTTCTTTTAAAAATTCCATATTTATGATATTTAATTGTTTGAATAAGAGTCGAAATTAATGTATTAATCGAACTCTTTAAAGTTATTAGTAATTGAAGTGACATCATTTAGTCTTAAAATATGCTCCCAAACAAAAACCATTGCTAGGGTGTCTGTTTCACAATACTTTAATAGCGCGTATTCAAGAGCTTCGCGTTCTTCTTGCAGCATATCTGTGTATTGCATTTGAGCATAAGCCATCATGGCTGTGCCGCCATTGCTAACCGTATCTTCTGCATCATTTATAAATGCTGCAAGCTGCTCATCATCAAACCCACTAAAAGGCCTTGGTAATAGACGATATGGATCTAAGCCGTCTTTCAACTCAGGTTTTAACCAACGATGATTTGGACTGAAATTTAGCGAACCAACCTTGTTCTCTGAAATCTCTCTGCAGTATTTAGCTTGAAGTTCTTGATCCATTTTAATAATGGCAGGCAACACCACTTTCAATGATAGCGAATGAGCAAAATGGGTATTGAAATAACAGTCGTTTATAAGTCTATGGAGGTCTATCATACAGCGGTTTCCCTTTGCTTTTTGAGATTTACTTACCGCTAATTCAACGTCATAACTGGTGATAGACTCAATAAATGTAATCAGTTCATCCTTATCGCTTTCCCTTGATGCTTGTAACTGACCCTTTATTTCATTCAGAACATTGTTTTCATGGTTGTGAAACCTAAATATGCTGCCGTTATTCTTCACTAAAGCATCTCGAAGAGCACGAACAAAGTCAAAATTGGGAAATGAATATGGATCTGTTTTCAGCCATTGCGTAGCGTGTTCAACACGACCATCTTTGTGAACAATATGATGTGAAAACTGAAAAGCTATCGTTTTATAAGGACTCATTCCTCTTGTGAAAGGCAAAGCCATTGCACAAGTTTCGAAGTCAATCATATTCAATGGATAATTGATTTTTGATAGATATTTCTCTAAAGCTTCACGATTAATTTCAACTCGCGTATTTTTAGTTTTGATATCTGCTAGCTGCATTGATTGGCGATCAAATCGACTATATCCAATACCATCGTTTTTTGGCTTGGTTAATTGACTTTCGTCTAATTCTTGAGCCAGAAGCACGCCTTCTTCACTCATAACTTTACCTGAAAAACTGGAATAATAAATGTCATAAGTTTTAGGAGATGACAATTGGCTTTTTAATACCCTTCCATCATGAAGCCAACAACGTTCAAATCCTGATAATTTATTTGGATCTCCTTCATCATCTGTGTTTAGTTTGAATTCACAATCCTTGCATTTTCTTCCAATCGGAGAATGTATTTCGTTATCCTCGCGATAGTTGTTAGATAAAAGCTCTAGGTTGTTCTTAAAATTGAGTCCATTTGAATGAATAAAACTACCGTCTATGATTTTTAAAACTATCTCAGTAACCTCTTTTTCAACGAGCAATTCATTACCTAAAGCATTGTAATCAATCCCTTCTTCTACCTTAATATTCAAGCGTTGATCAGCTCCATCTTTCGTAATCTTAAATTTTTGATGAATCCCATCAATAGAAGCATTAGCATCTTTATCCACTAATAACAAAAAAGCTCCAACATCATAGTTTGGATGAGTTGACTTTGCCACATAAGTCTGAAAGGCTATATCCCATAAATAAGCCTCCCAACCAGAGGAAATTTTGTTACTCTTAGCATTCAGAAATTCCTCTGTGACACTTTGAGATGAACGAGATGATTTTGCCTTAACCTCAATCAGTTTTAAATTGTTTCCCTGCTTGGTAACAATATCGGTACGTACGTTTAAATTTTCATGTATGAACGAGGCTTCATAAATCTATGGCACTATTATTTTTTAATAACGTTTCTGTCTCATTGGTAGCATCAAACCTATTTCTAGTATCAATCATTTCTCCTTCAGCATACTTCAGCCTAGCCAATGCTTCCACTTGAAAGCCACCATTTGCCAATTGCTCTAAAAATGGATCTTCCTTTTTCTGATTCGGAAAAATGGCTTTATCCACATAATACAACTTGGTCGGACATTCTAATCCGAGTTTAAACTTTGATTTAGTGAGGTAATTCACTAATTTATTAAGTATCGTATGGGCTTGTGCTTCATTGTAACTGCCCCATGAATAAAGAAATAAAATGAACTAGATCGGAAGCTATCTTCTTGCGAATGACCCGTAATCTGCATGTAGTTTACTAGGTTGACGTTGATAGGTTTATGACTTATGGATGGAATCCACGCCTATTGGATCCCAGTAATAATTTGTAAATCTTCAAGAAAGCCTCTTCAAGACTCTGATCTAACACCTCACCATGCCATGGATTCTATATCGATAAGATGTACTCCCGTGGGATCCCACAAATCAGTCCTGTCATCGAGAACCACTGTGGGCATATCTTGATGAAGAGGTAATTTGGATAACGCTTTATAATAAAGCTCACCATACTCTGTGAACTTTTTAGAAGTTGAAGATCTAGTAAATAATTTGTAATTAATCTTCGGATCAATCGTTGTTACAACCCACTTAGCATATTCTGATTTAGCTGATGTGTAAAACACAAGCTCGATGTTTCTGAATTTTTCAATTTTTCTAATAAACTCGCTTAACCCAGGACGGTGATACAGAAATAAATAATTCCTTTTACCATGGCTGCTGAGGTTCTCAATTTCAGAATAAGAACTAAAAATTAAGCAATGATCAAGATCTAGTATTAAACGCATTATTTCAATTTTCAACAAGAATAACCACACATACCCTCATTTTGTGAGGGAGAAATCCTAGAATTTGTAATGACCTTTATTTAAATATTGGTTTTTACAACTTAATATCAATAAGACCGAAGATTACTCTGGTCCTTTGTAATCTAAAAAGAGTCGGATTATACTTACACCCGAAATGATGTCTTTTTTTCAAGTCTGTAGATAATTAATAGGTAATTTGGAGTAGTGAATAAACAATGCAGAATGTTTAATTTAATAAAGAAACTATTAGTTAGATTATTGATTGTGGTGGTTCTTCTCTATTCATGGAATATATTCTATCCTTTAGAATACGTTATTCCTGTTAAGAATGCAACAGAGAGTAGTTACAACAAAGATTCCTTTTGGTTTTATCCATGGGGGAGCTCTATAACTCATAAGGGAGTTGATATTTTTTCTAAGAAAGGGGAATCTGTTCTCTCTTCTTCACATTGTATTGTATTATCTACTGGATATGGTAAGAAAAGTGGGAATTTCATTTTAACTCTAGATCCAAGTCTCAAACTACAGTACTATGCACACTTGGAAAGTATCAACACCTCTAAATGGAAAATTCATTCTAAAGGAGACAAAATTGGATCTGTTGGGAATACTGGAAATGCAAGTGGTAAACCCTTTCATTTACATTTTAGTGTTGTAACATGTCTCCCTCAATTCTGGTTAATGGATACTTCTCCTCATGGTTACTTAAAGTCTTTTTATTTAAATCCCATTCAAAAATTTACAGAATAAATGAAATTGAGTTTAAAGAGAATATTTAAAAAATTTCTTTACATCCTTGGGATTCTTCTAGTAGGGATTATTGTAATGTATTTCATACCATTAACTCCCTCTCCAGAACTAGTTGAACTTGGTAAAGAAAGTCAAAAAGCATATTCCGATTATACGAAAAATGACTCTCTTATCGTTTTAGTTGACTACAATTACCCTGTCTTTATGAAAAGGTTTTGGGTATACAATTTAAAAACAGAAAAAGTGGTTTTGAATACTCATGTATCTCATTCATGGAAGTCAGGACTTGTCTTTGCAACTGAATTTTCAAATATTCCTGGAAGTAATTTATCTAGTACAGGAATAATCAGAATCTCAGAGAAATACCATGGATTATATGGTCCATCGTTAAGGTTAGATGGGTTAGAAAAAGAAAACGATAAAATAAGGGAACGTGCAATTGTGATGCATCCTTTAGTAGACTTTCGACTCTACGGCATTACTATTCCTTCAGAATTAGCATTTTATTCATTCGGTTGTTTTGCTCTAGATACTGAAGACTTAGACAATATTAGAAATTGGTGTCATGACGGCACTTTGATGGTTGTTGTTGATTGACGAAAAAGCCTGTGTAAATGCTACTACCGATCTTTCTATTCTTGATTTTGAAAGGATAACTTCTACATTTCTGTTTATGAGTCCTAGAATAAGTCACAAGAATATTAACTAGGTAATTCATCAAAATGACCACTTCATTTGGTTTGTATTTGAAAAGGTAGCTTCAATTGTTTTTCCTTTATTCAGACCTTATTTGTCTCTTTGCAGTGACTTTTTGTTGCTAATTTGTATCTACACATACTTAACATACTGATTTACAGTACCGCTTCACATTTTGTATCGGGAAGTAGAATCCAAATTTTAAATTACATGAACAAGGTAGTCCGATGTATTATTTAGAACCAATATCCAGTGTGGTCGAAAAAACCAACACTATTCATTCCGATGGATCGGAAGTAAAAAAAAGTGCAGCCGAAGTAAAAGCGCTTATCGGTGACGAAGCTTTTCAAACTTTGAAAAAAGCCGGAATTATTGTGGCCAATGGGTTCCTGATTCGAAAGGCATAGAAGGAGGTTTTTAGATGGCTAAAATCGTCTCCCATCAATGAGCTAATGATGTATCAGACAATCTCCAGCGTTTCGATATCGCGGAGATGTGTAAATGCGTTTTCACGAATCGAAGTAATGCACTTTGCACACGAACGTAAATACCTTACAATTTCAGAAGGGAACTTTGACTCCATGAGCCCAACCAATAAAAAACCACGATTAATCATCCGCCCTACACGAGTGAATAGAACAGAAAATATTCAGATTGCCAAATTGCACAACGGCAGGCTCGTGAATTGCCGAGAAGCACTACGTTGGCTCAAAAACGAACAAGTGGACTTCGATATCTGGGTTGGTGAAATGGGGGCTGATGGCTACGCTCAATACCTAAACGGTGAGCGCAAAGACATTCGCCAGAAACCAGCTACAGAAAAATGCTTGTTGGGTTATTTAATCGAGCCGAAAACTGAGCAACAAGCCAAGAAAGACCTACCCAAATGGGCGAAATTCAAGACTTAAGTGACCGCGGCTAAACTGATCGCATGCGGTTAATCTCTATGCGGCCTCCAACTTGCGTGCTGCCATCATTACTGTGCAGCCAATTTGCATTTCAGCGTGTTCGCCATCATACTCTTCAAACATGATATCAAGAGATCGCTTTTCAGCTTTCAGTTCATCCAATCTGTTTGAGAGTTTAGCCTTTTCTAGTATGTCAGCATTCTGTGTAAGTTCTTCCACAAATTTGATCTTCTGCTCCATCAGGACATCAATTAATTGTCTCGCAGTGTAGAGATCGTACGTATTATCTATCAGTCGTATGTTATGTGATTGCATTTCTCTTATTTGGGAGGTAAAAATCAATGGAAATTTCCATATGATTTTATTTATATAATTAATCATTAGCATAATCAAAACACATGCGTTGCTATCAACACCTCAATATGCCTACCATCAGGGACTACCGAAGCATATATCGAATAAATGCGAGTTTATGCTGAATTTCTATGCCTCACGAACCAAATACTGGGCATACCTTTGAATTTCAAAATCAAAGGATGAAACTTTCAGAAATTAAGACCGCCCTCGATCAAGTCGAAGAAATTCGATTCATACTTCCCAATGGAGCCATTGTTCCCCCTCATTTTCATGTTACTGAAGTCGGAAGTATCCAAAAGCATTTCATTGATTGTGGAGGCACAGTTAGACATGAATCAGTCGTCAATTTCCAATTGTGGACTTCTACCGACTATGACCATAAGCTAAGTGTACAGAAACTTCGATCGATCATCGAACTTTCTGAAAAGACGTTGAATCTGGAAGACCTTGAAATTGAGGTTGAATACCAAGGGGAAACCATTGGAAAATACGGTTTGGAGTTCATGAACAACACTTTTTTACTTACCACCAAGCAAACCGACTGTCTAGCCAAGGATAATTGTGGTATTCCAGTGCAAAAAACCAAGGTGAGTATGTCGGCACTTGGAGCAACTGATGAGAACTCATGCGCACCTGGAAGCGGTTGCTGCTAGCGTCTATTGCTTCTCGTATTCCATGTATAAAAGCGGATCACTATCTAGTGCAATGTGGGTAGTAAAATTGAACTCTTGTCGGTTCAACTTGTGGATTTTACGATAAGTAATAAAACCTGCCGCGTTGGTCAGTCGAATCCAGCGCTTGCCTTCAATGAATCCCCAACTCTGACAATTATTGTTGTCATCGCTGCCATCAAATCGTTCGCAGTATTCAATGTTATTGATAAATATAGTCGAGGTAAACGTAGCGTCTATCGTATCGACTGTCTGAACTGAATCCGAAGAAAGCGGATAAGAGGCTGTTCGCTTTAATTCCCACTCCCCTCTCAACATCATTCGTTTAGGCATGACGTATCGCCTATCATCATCTTCATACTTTCTGCAAGCAGAAAAACCAACGATCATCAAAACAACCCATATTAGTGAAAAACACCTCATTTGAACATATTGCAAAAACAAAGTAAGCGCATTGTTCGGCAATTGTTCCAATTATCAGGATATTTCGCGTTGAAATGAACCTAGAAAAGGAAGACCTCATTAAACTGACGCAAATGCGTATGCCATTTGGCAAATACAAAGACAGGGTGCTCTGCGATTTGCCCGTCTCCTATTTAGAATGGTTTGCGAGAAAAGGATTCCCGCAAGGTAAACTGGGGTCGCTCCTGCAGGTTTTACACACGATCAAAACGAATGGTTTGGAAGAAATCTTAACAGGATTGAAAAGGCTATGACCGCGGAAAGCATAGAATTAAAGGCCATGGGCAATCCGTTTTACGTGGCTATTATTTCCATTGTTTTTGTGGCGTTTTCCATTAGCTCTCTACTTGTGGGAGGTACGGTTGCAGCCGTATTGATTTTGTATTACGCTTTAACCACCGTTCAGGGAATCACTTTGCGAAAGGATAATTTAGAGATTAAGTATTTCCTGAGAAATCAATCCATTTCAAAATCTGAAATCACACTTCAATGGAAAGCAAAACAGGTCAATGTATTACAGTTGCAATACCCAGGCCTCATTAAAACACGCAAAGTGAACCTAGAAGTGACTCATCCGTCTGACTTTCAACTATAGTGCAATATGAATACGAATTAATTCCATAGTCATGAGTTATTCTCCACCACCACTCCACCAATTCGCTCATTTCAGTACGATTATTCCGAACCGATTTCGTCCTGTCCCCCATCTTGGGTTCAAGCGTGAAACGGTTAACACCGCAGATGATGACTTCATTGATCTCGACATATCAGCCGTTGGCGGGAAATCAGCCGCGTTGTTGCTACATGGTTTAGAAGGTAGCAGTAAATCCAACTACATCATTGGAATGTCGCAAATGCTGAACTCCATGGGAATGGATGCTGTAGCCATGAATTTCAGATCATGCAGCGGTCGAGTTAACCGACAGATGGAAAGCTACCACAGCGGAAAGTCGGACGATGTCCGTTTAATCCTAAACCATTTAAAATCGCGCTATAACATCATTCACCTTATTGGATTTAGCCTGGGTGGAAACGTGGCTTTGAAATATGCAGGAGAATCTTCCGAATCACTCGTAAAATCAGTATCTGCCATTTCCGTTCCATTTGATTTGGCCGGTTCCAGCCAAAAACTAGGAGAATTTCAAAACCGTATTTACCTCCATCGATTTTTAAGCCAATTGAAATCGAAAGCGATATATAAATGCTACTTAAATCCATCCTACCCCCTGGATGTAAAAGCCATTAAATCTTCAAAAACATTTTATGAATTTGATGAATTCTACACCGCACCCGTGCACGGATTCGAATCCGCAGATGACTATTACCAGAAGAGTAGCTCCAAACAATTTATTAAGAACATCTCGGCTCCAACATTGATCATTAACGCAATGAATGATTCGTTTTTAAGTCCATCTTGTTATCCCTTTGAGGAGGCAAATACTAATAGTAATGTACAGCTGTTGACACCCGAATATGGCGGCCACGTGGGATTTGCGTCCAATTTCAGAATGACACAACCATTTTGGCACGAGAAACAGGTCGCAGCATTTATTCGCGAATTAGCGTGATGGAACCATAGACATCGCCATCATTTCCAATAAGTCGATAGAAATAAACTCCCGAAGGCAATGGATCGCCTGATGGAGTATAACCAGTCCATGATTCGGTCATCGGATTTAAGGAATAATAAACCAATGCTCCCCATCGGTTATAAACACTCAACTCACTGTAATCATGGCATTCAAGCGTACCTTCAATTCGGAAAAAGTCATTGGCACCATCTCCATTTGGAGTAATAACATTGGGTATGATAAAGTCTTCTGAAAAGAAAACTTCAATGGAATCGGTGGTGAAGCATCCGTCATTATTTACAGTTACGAAGTACACTCCTGGTGCCGTGACTTCCAATTCATATTGATCGCTCTCGTTGGGCAGCCAGAGGTAATCATACCCTGCATTATCATTCTCGCCAGCAGTCAGTATCAATGATTCTGCACAAGCAAAGGTGTCTGGGCCAAGCTCAATTTGGGGAGTTTGATTGATCTGTACTGAATAATTAAACACATCTGTAATGGAATCTGTGCCACACAGATATGTTGCCTGCAACTCGACAGTATAGTTACCTCCAGATTGGTAGGTGTGAATCGTGTTCTGAGCGGTATCTGTAGCGCCATCACCAAAAGACCAGAGCCAGGCATCCACCTTGTTGGACGTGAACCCATTGAATTGCATCGGTTCTCCATCGCACACAGTATCCGTAGTATCTAGGCTTGATACTGACAGGCCGTTGATTGTTTTTTCAAACAGTACGTTGATAGAATCCGAACTGGCACACCTTGCGTTGGAAATTGTGACGTAGTAAGTTCCACTAGTATCCACACTGATGCTTTGAGTGGATTTACCATTAGACCATAAATAGCTCAACGCTGAATCGGCTGTGATTACGACCGAATCCGAACTGCACAAAACGGTGTCTTGCCCTAATTCCACAATAGGCAGCGGAACAACAGTGATCGTATCGTAAATCGTGTCTTTGTTGCATTGAGATTCGATGGCGACACTTATAAAATAGGTACCACCAGAGTCATAACTATGAATAGGATTCATCAAACTAGATGTAGTTCCATCGCCTAAATCCCAATCAAAGAGAAATGGATTGCCAACAGCATTCACAATAAATTCGATGCTATCAAATTGGCAGATTGTATCACTGTTGGCGGTGATATTGGAATAATCTACTCCGCCATCTAAATTCGTTAAACGAACACCTGCTGCATAAGAATAGGATTCTGCGAAGCCCAAACCAATGGAATAGGCCAAGAAACCACAGCCATTTGAAAATAAATTATGGCTCCCCGTATCTATCTGGACTACAGTAAACGCATAATTTGAATCTGCAGGAAGAGTCGTAAACCCAGAGACAACAGATCCGTCTAAATCAAGGGTAGCTGTATCGAATGTGCGTGTTACAATCGCCACATAATTCAACAATATCGCGTATTCACTCACGGCAAAAAACGTAATGCTGTCCAAATACATTTGCTCGTTTGGATTGATCATCACCATAGACGGATCACCATTTCCAATATTCGAACAGGTGCCGCCTCCATTACTCACCATGTATTGACCCACACTAATTTTATTATTTGAACTTATCAAACGAGCTACCTTATGCGTGTCCTGATAAAATTCACCAGCATCTATAGTGGTGAGCAGGACTCCATCTTTATAAATATCGGTGTTGTTTTCTTCGGCCACCACACGAAACATATCCGTACCTACTTCTGGAGTGGGTATAAGAATATACTCTCGTCCCCAAGAACTTGTAGGAAATTGAGCCTCGTATAAAGGATCAGCAGTAGTTCCACAATAAACATTTGACCATACATTCCCCGAAAACACGCTGACCGTTTTATTTGGATCGATACATCGAACACGAGAACCGGTCAAGTCCTCCATCGAGTCACCTTGCACCTGATATAATTCGCCCGAATCGAGGGTCACCGTAAATGGAACTCCGGCCAAGTTACCCCCTAAAGTATTGTCACTGGGAGTAATTTCTACGGTCACTGATTCTCCCGGTGCAATGATTAAGAATTCCGACCTCCATGGACCTGGATATTGTTGGCTGTTAAACGATGTAAGCAACATTATTGGATACGAAGTCATTACATAATATTCATTGCCCAATGCTCTGTTAGGCAACACCAATGATGCCTCACTTCTGAACTGATGATAGGTGTTGGAATAAACTACTACATCTTCTTCAGAATGAACATGAATGGCTCGTGGTTCGATCACTTCCGATGTTCCTATGTATGCTAGGGAATCGGGAATAATCAACTTGGTCACCGTTCCGGGATTCACTGAAAAGGTCTGGTAGAAAGAGGTTCCAGGAATTTCAATGTATCCACTGGTAATATAACTAGATGAGATATTCGCTTGGAAAACAATGGTCGTATCGGGTTGTGTTAATATTGACTTAAAAGCATCCATTGGCTCGGTAAACCCGAACCAAAATTCAGTACCTGCATTTGTGATTGCTTGTGCATGAACAATCGATGGAAGTGCACAACAGATTATGATCAAGTTGATAAATAATCTATTCAACTTTTGGATTCTATGATATATGTCTGCCATCGTTGGCTAAAGTAACAGATGTACTGAAAAGACGTTCAACCAAATTCAGCATTCGTGAATACTTGATTGTCAATTAAATATGTTCATTCTTTCGAAGAATCATTTAATGCCGAAAAAATTCGTGACCTTGGCAGCGTGAATTTCAAAGAACTCGGTCTATCAGATGACCTTATAGATTCCATAAGTTATATGGGATTCGAAAAAGCTACTCCCATTCAGGAGCAAGCTATTCCAAAAATTTTAGATGGAAAAGATTTGATTGCTTGCGCGCAAACAGGCACTGGAAAAACTGCGGCTTTTATTCTACCAATTATCAATAAGTTGGCAGCAAAGGAAACCAAAGGTATCAGTACCGTTGTGATCTGCCCTACGCGTGAATTGGCCATTCAAATTGATCAACAGATCAATGGTTTTACCTACTTCACTTCCATCTCATCCATTGCGATTTATGGCGGTGGTGACGGTGATAGCTGGGACGAGCAGAAAAAAGCCCTGACGAGTGGTGTTGACATTGTAGTAGCCACACCAGGAAAGTTCATTGCCCATTTGAACATGGGTTATATGGATTTGACTACGATTGAGCACGTCATTTTAGATGAAGCAGATCGCATGCTGGACATTGGTTTTCATGATGACATCCTGCGCATCTTCAGTTATTTCCCAAAAGACAGGCAAACCCTGATGTTCAGCGCTACAATGCCAAGGAAAATTCGAGACTTAGCACAGGAGATTCTGAAAGAACCGGATGAAATTAGCATTGCGATTTCTAAACCTGCTGAGGGTGTGATGCAATTGATTTATCTCTGCTATGATCCTTTGAAAACAAAAATGATCAAGCGATTAATAGATGGGAAAGACTCGCTTAAAACCATCATCATATTCAGTTCCACTAAACGCGAGGTCAGCCAGATAGTACGAGACCTGAGGAATAAGAACTATTTGGTTGAAGGCATTTCATCGGATCTCGATCAAAGTGAGCGGGAAGCTGTATTGATTCGATTTAGGTCTAAACAGTGCCGCGTGTTGGTCGCAACCGATGTTATGAGTCGTGGAATCGATATCAAGGACATCAACTTAGTTATCAACTATAATGTTCCAAACGATGCTGAAGACTACGTTCACAGAATAGGTAGAACAGCAAGGGCAGACACTACTGGAATTGCGGTGACATTAGTGAACGAGGAAGAGATGTATAAATTCCTACGGATTGAACGATTGATCGAGAAAGAGATACTTAAATCTCCTATTCCAGCAGACATCGGGGAAAGTCCAAAATGGAACCCATCCGCAAGTCAAAAGAAGTCTGGCGGTAATTTCAGAGGCAAGGGAAAAGGGCCAAGGCGGAAACTGCGCTAAGCCCTGCTCTATTTAATTCTTTAGAAAGATTCCTGTTTTCACTTCTTCTTCATCCGAAAGTTGAATGAAATAAACACCGCTAAAAAGATGTTCTAAATTGATGGCACCATTGTTCAACAGTCCAGTTTCAACGATACGTCCTGTTTGATCCATTAATTGATACGGAGCATTTGGATACCCAACAATGTGAATGACATCTTGAGTTGGGTTTGGATAAAATTGAATCTCTTTAGCAGTCATTTCAGACACACCCAAGCAATCATTTACCCTAATAGTATCCGATCCAGTGCAGCCATTTTGATCTGTCACAAAAACATAATATGTTCCTCTTTGAGTAACTGTAAATGCAATTCCCGTGGACCCATCTTTCCAAAGGTGATCACCTGACATCCCTGTCGTTAACGTAATCGTTTGATTTCCGCACAAGAATGTGTCGTTGCCCAAACTAAAAACCGGATTATCTACAATATTCACCCAAGCACTATCGATTGATTCACATCCGTTTAAGTCAGTTGCGGTAACAAAGTAATTTCCACTTGTAGCAACAAGCAACGAAGTATCTGTTGATCCATCTCCCCACTCCACGACATCATGTGTGCTCTGATCGACCCATATTAATCGCTCCTCACAGCTATCCATTGATTGAACAATATTCACAGGATCAATCGTGTACCATTCAATCAATACGTTATCTATACCATCGCAGTTTCCAGACTCACTCACTGTAACGCTGATATTTCCCGCCTGATTCACACTGACCATTTGAGTGCTCTCACCATTTGACCATTGATACGTGCTTCCACCTGTGCCAGCGTTCAAGTTTACTGTCTCATCAGGACAAACAGTTTTATCCGGACCTAGATTAACCGTAATATTTGGTAGAACGGCTGTTACTGCTATGGTGTCACTTTTAGAGCATCCATCATCATTTGTTACTGTAACGGCAAGATTGCCCACAGCTCCAATCAGGTTTTGGTAGCTTGTACTTCCATCGCTCCAGAGATAGTCATCGCCCGCAGGCAAAGACAACTCAAGTGAATCACCATCGCAAATGGTGGTATCGTTACCAAGTTCCACCTCGGGCAAATCAAGTATCTCAATCGTTTTCACTAATGAATCGGAACACGAATCACCTGTTACAGTAAGCGTTACATCATAGGTGCCGCCTTCTCCAATTGAAAAAGTAGGTGTCGCAGCGGTTGATGTACCACCTTCGTATTCCCAGAAATAAGTCAAGTTATTTCCGGAACTGTTATTTGTAACTGTAATCGGTTCACCTGAACATACCGTGTCATTAACAAATTGATATAACGGAATGGCAGAAGGACAGCATGCATCAATAGAAAGAGACTCAAATTCAGAAGACAAGAGTGTGCCACTTCCATAACCTCTTGCCACAACAGTCCAGTTGCCATATGGTACATTTCCTAGTGAAACATTATGCGACCATGAGGTAATAACGGTAATGTAAAATGATGGGATGGTATAATCGATTTCAATAAAAATTGTGTCGTTTGAGTAGGAATGCGTTATTGTCTGCAGAGTAAACCCGGCCCCAGCGTTTGTGCCAGAAACCGTCACTACGGTATTTGTGCAATTCAACGCATTAGACGGAACAGTCACCAAATTGACATTAACCGTTTGAGCAACACCAAGCCCTAAACCGATGATGATTAAAAATGCTTGTGTGAGTAAAGCTTTTTTCATGTTTACTAGATCTTATAGAATGACAGGAATTGAGAATTGTTTCCGATTAACTGTATAAAGTAAATACCCGTTTCTAGGTCACTCACATTGATTTCATCGTGCTGTAAATTCCCAACACCAACGATACGTCCTGTTTGATCCATTAATTGATACGGAGCATTTGGATACCCAACAATGTGAATGACATCTTGAGTTGGGTTTGGATAAAATTGAATCTCTTTAGCAGTCATTTCAGACACACCCAAGCAATCATTTACCCTAATGGTATCCGATCCAGTGCAGCCATTTTGATCTGTCACAAAAACATAATATGTTCCTCTTTGAGTAACTGTGAATCCGATTCCCGTAGAACCATCTTTCCAAAGGTGATCTCCAGATATCCCAGTGGTAAGCGTTATGGTCTGGTTGCCACACAAGAATGTATCGTTTCCAAGGCTAAAAACTGGATTATCTACAATATTCAACCAAGCACTATCGCTTGATTCACATCCATTGTTGTCTTCAGCTGTGACGAAATAATAGCCAGGTGTGGTAACCAACATTGCTGTGTCTGAGCTGGCGTCACTCCATTGGATCACTTGGTGTGTGCTTGGGTCTAGCCAAATGAGACGTTCTTGGCAACTGTCTGCAGACAACATTATTTCGGCTTCATCCACGGTATGCCAGTTTATCACTATTTCATCCACGCCATCGCAACTTCCCGATTCGCTCACCGTCACAAAAACACTCCCTTCTTGATTGACACTAATGGACTGAGTGGTTTCGCCCGTGGACCATGCGTATGATGTACCTCCCGTACCAGCGTTTAGTATCACTGATTCATCAGGACACACGGTTTTATCCGGACCAAGGTTTACTGGCACATTCGGTAGCACAGCCGTCACTTCGATTGTATCACTTTTTGAACAACCATAATCGTTGGTGACCGTTACCGCCAAACTGCCTACCGTACCAAATATATTTTGGTAACTTATGCTTCCATCACTCCACAAATAATCATTGCCTGCCGGAAGCGACAGCTCGAGCGAATCTCCATCGCAAATTGCCGTGTCATTACCAAGTTCAACTAAAGGTAAATCCAATACCTCTATGGTTTTTACTAAGGAATCAGTGCAGGAGTCACCTGTTACAGTGAGCGTTACATCGTATTCGCCCCCTTCTGAGATAGAAAAGGTAGGTGTAGCAGCCGTTGATGTGCCTCCTTCGTATTCCCAGAAATAGCTCAGATTATTGCCAATGCTATTGTTTGTAACCGATATGGACGATCCAGCACATACAGTGTCTTCCACAAAATCAAATTGTGGGATTGAAGAAGGACAGCAAGCATCCACGGGAAGCCAACTATTTGCCTCAGATTGCCAAACACCACCTAGGTATCCGCGCGCTACAACTACCCAATTACCATAAGGCACATTTCCTAGACTCACATAATGTGTCCATGGTGTTAATACACCTATCACAATTTGTGGTGATGTATATTTTATGTCTATCCAAATGGTATCATTTCCATAAAAGTGCGAAATGGATTGAAGAGAATAATTCCCAGCATCATTCCAGCCCGTTATTGTCAATGTTGTATTGGTGCAATTCATTGGATTTGAAGGTGCAACAACCTGATATACATCAACCGGAGGTTGAGCGAATACATTAAATGTAGCACAGCAAATAATCGCTAAAAGGAGTAATGACTTTTTCATTTTTCTGGCAATTGGGCGCAAAACTAGTTTTTAAAACAAACCTGAAATTTCTCCTTGTGCATTAATATCAATTCGCTCAGAAGCGGGTTCAGCGGGCAAACCAGGCATACGCATCATATCTCCAGTAATAGGAACCAGAAATCCTGCTCCTGCCGCAATTTCAATTTCGCGAACGGTGATAGTAAAACCTTCTGGGCGACCTATTAAGGCAGGATTGTCTGAAAGAGATTTTTGCGTTTTAGCAATGCAAACGGGCAGATTTGTCAAACCGAGATCCGCAATCTTCTTTAAATCACCCTTTGCTTTACTGGTAAACTCCACTGCTCCAGCGCCATAAATTTTCTTTGATACAGCTTCGATTTTCTCTTCGACAGACATCGCTAAATCGTAAATGGGGTTGAATGCATTATCCGATCTAGAAGTTAACTCCGCAACATGTTTGGCCAAGTTCTCAGCCCCTTCACCACCTCGCGCCCAATGGGCGCTTAAAATGG
This sequence comes from uncultured Flavobacteriales bacterium, assembly GCA_943788775.1. Classification (GTDB taxonomy): domain Bacteria; phylum Bacteroidota; class Bacteroidia; order Flavobacteriales_G; family Salibacteraceae; genus SHAN690. The sequence continues at coordinate 167,537 of CALSRO010000003.1, forward strand.
CTTTCGCACCCAATCGCTCACATGAAGATTGAATCACATCTAATTCCTCCTGAGTGTCCAAACTGAATTGATTGATAGCCACAACAGCAGGAACGCCAAACTGAGCTACATTTTCCAAATGCTTTTCTAGATTTACGATTCCCTTTTTCACTGCATCCGCATTTGGAAGGTTTAGTTCCTTTACTGCCACTCCTCCATGATATTTTAAAGCCCGAACCGTTGCAACAATGACCACCGCATTAGGATTCAGTCCTGCGGTTCTGCACTTGATGTCAAAGAATTTTTCTGCCCCTAAATCGGCACCAAAACCAGCCTCAGTCACCACATAATCAGAGAGCGACATCCCCATTTTTGTAGCTATAATCGAATTGGTTCCTTGAGCAATATTCGCAAATGGCCCTCCATGAATGATGGCAGGATTTCCCTCTAATGTCTGCACTAAGTTGGGTTTTATGGCATCTTTCATCAACGTTGCCATGGCACCCTGAGCATTTAAGTCACGCGCATAGATGGGCTGTTTATCAAATGTGTAACCTATGAAAATGTTACCCATTCGAGTCTTCAAATCCTCTAAATTCTGAGACATGCATAGAATAGCCATTATCTCAGACGCTGCGGTGATATCAAAGCCAGTCTCACGAGGAATCCCCATGCCTACTCCACCTAAACCAACCACTATTTTCCTCAACGACCGATCATTCATATCCATGACGCGTTTCCAAACTACCGTTCGCGGGTCAATTCCTAGGCTGCGCTTCTTGCTTTGAATGTTATTATCAATCAAGGCCGCAAGCAGATTATGCGCTCGCTCTATGGCCGAAAAATCACCTGTAAAATGGAGGTTGATATCTTCCATTGGTATTACTTGACTATATCCACCACCTGTAGCACCACCCTTCATTCCGAATACGGGTCCTAAGGATGGTTCACGCAGTACGACTGTGGTTTTCTTTCCTATCCGGTTTAAACCCTCGGTCAAACCGATAGATGTGGTAGTCTTTCCTTCCCCAGCTGGTGTGGGCGAAATGGCAGTTACTAAGATCAACTTTGCCTTGGAAACATCCTCTTGCTTCATCAGGTGTAATGGGAGTTTGGCCTTCCATTTCCCGAATAATTCCAACTCGTTTTCATCAATTCCGAGCTTATCGGATATGCGCTGAATAGGTCTTAGTTCAGCCGCGCTGGCAATGTCTAAATCTGTCATAATGCAATGTTATTGCAAAACCACGGTTCCGATGCTCAATCCCAAACGAAAATCCGGCATGAGAAACAAACCAGCATTTGAATTGCCGATGCCTGCACCAAAACCTATCGATTGATCAAAGACAAATCGTTTACTCACATACTGATACCCAATGATGGGTCCGAAAATATGACTGGTTCTGAACAATCGAGTAACACCCAAGTTTCTGGTGTCGAAAGGATCAAATTCATCCTCGTATTTGAACTTGTAATACGGTCCAATATGAAATCCTTCAGCGTATTTATCCATGTTTGACTTTCTATGGAAATAATAATTGGCATCAACTCGAATTGAAAAGAAATCAGATCGAATTTGGGAATTGGGAAATGGCCTGCGAAAAAAATAATTGGCTTCAACTCCTACACCAATATTTCGAGAAAATACATAGTCAATTCTGGCATTGAAGCTTGCCAAACGACCCGTAGTAACTGGAAATAACAAATAAGAGATCGGGCGAATTCGAAAAGTTAACCTGTAAGGATCGGTATAAATAGAATCCTTATCCACCTTTTGAATCACTTCTTCCTTCTCAACGCCAAAATCTTGAGTTTGGCCACTCAAAGCGATTGTAATAAACGAGAAAAACAGTAAAATATATTTACCCATATGGCCACAAAGGTATGTGCCTCAGAAACGTCTGTCGAGAATTTACTTATTCTGATTAATCTCGTATTTATTCAGAAGGGCATTCGTCTGTTTATTGAGCTTTGATCTAAAAAATGCTGTCCAACCAATCAACCATCCAGAAAAGCCCATGGCCTGTGTAGCCCAAAGATGTAGATTAAATTCATCGAGATGAGAAATGATTCTACCATCGTGCAATTTGAATTTAGCGTGGATAACATTGTGAACTTTTCGCCTAGATTGTCCGAACAAATATTCGGCCTCCCAAGTCGCTGAGCCTTCTGTTTCAGTGCACTTTATATCATACGCTTTTACGATAAAGGGTTTTCCTTTTTGAGAGGAAATGAGCAAGCGCCACATGTTTTTGGCATGTTCGCCTTTCAACGCACCAAAGGCAGGATCCGCGAACCACACATTATCATGATAATGGCTGACCATGGTTTCTACATCCATGTCAGTGAAAGCCTTGTAGAAAGATTCAATTGGATTCCTCCGCATTAGAGAATTGACTAAAAGTCTTTGCTTTTCGTTAACACAGCCATGATCCGCTTATGAGCCTTATCCTCAGGATCAAATCCATCTAAGAGGCTTTCATCTGCCATTCCTGTTGACGACAAACGGCTATTTTCTACTCCCTTTAAGCTGAGTTTGGTCGCTACCCGCAGTGCTCTTGCCTTTGAGGTAGTTTTCTTTGCCACACGTCCGGCACCGTTCGAGGCTGCTGAAGTGTGTGCTTGAATTTCAATATTTATATAAGGAAAAGAACTTGCTATTTCGGCTAGATTCTCTAGTTGAATAGCGGCCTCCGCAGGTAATTCCTCACCTTCATAAGGCACTTTATCCAAATTGAAGGTAGCCGTCATTTCCTCAGACTCAATGAATTCCAACACTTCATATTCCCACGAACCTGGCTGAAACTTCTCTCTGAGTTTGTTCATTTCTGGGTTATCTGATTTTTTCGGGGCTACTTTTTGAGCCGGCTTTTCTGGTTTCACTTCTTCATATATCTGAGAAGGTTCCGCCATTACCACTCCGTTATCTCCATCAACAGATTCTGGCTTTTCGCCACATGAGGCCAAAATGAATAGGCTTGTGAATAAGGGAATGATCGAGTATCTTAAAGGGTATTTCATGAATTCATTATTATAGATTGCAAGTATCTGAATTATCGCAAAAAGTTCGTTTACGAAAAAAACCTTGCTGAGTTTCGATTTTCTTAGGAAGAATGAAGGATTTCTTTTGATTTTCTAGTAACTCTGTCATTCCATGAAAAGTACGCGAGATATATCATCAAAAGAGGACATTAAAATCTTGATCGATGCTTTCTATTCTCGGGCCATGCAAGATGAGGTAATTGGAAAGTTTTTTACTGAAGTGGTTCAGATTAACATGGATGAGCACATGTCAATTATGTATCAATTTTGGGAGGCGGTACTTTTTGGTTCAAGCGACTATCGATGTGATCCGCTGGCAAAGCATATTGCCTTAGACAGCAAAGAGCCAATGGAAAGGCATCATTTCGTTCAATGGTTAAACCTTTTTAAACATACTGTGGACAGTTTGTATGTAGGTCTAATAGCCGATAAAGCCAAAGTCAGAGCCACGTCCATCGCCACCATGATGCAAATTAAAATTGGTCAGATACGGGCTTAACCCTATTTCTTATTACAGGTAAAACCAGATTCCTCAAAATTTGCTAAAGCCGCATCAAACGTGGATTTCTCTTCATAGTCACCATAACATATCTCCGAAGTGTTATTACCGTTGTCACATTCATAACACACATCAACTACTGTCATCTGGGCCGAAGCAAAATCCTCCTTTTTAAACTCTTTAGAACTGGCCGTCAGGTAAATATCAAAAGTACCTGGATCATCCCACACAAATGTTAGCGACTCTTCTCCATAGTAATACGATGTCAGCGTTCCATTTTGGATTTCTTCTACTTCCCATTGAACAAATTCCGCCTCCTCTGAACACGAGGTCAGACTTACTTCATCAAATACAGTCACTTCATCGCTGGGTGTGATATCTATGCATGCAGTTGGCTCTTTAACACAGGATACAAAAGCCAACGGAAGAAGGATGAGTGTCAGTTTTTTCATGATTGCGAAATTACATACCAACTATTTATTCAGGCAATCAGAAAAACATCCTTACCCCCTCCATTTCTTCAAACTCCGAATAAGTTGCTTTTTCCTGGGAGTTTTAGTCTCCGAATCAGCCAAAGCTTTTCTAGCTTCAAGAGCATTCTGCTCTTTTGATGCGTCTTTCATCTTAAACTTTAAGTACAGGAAATCATTTTCATCTAAGCCATTGACCGCGCATAGAAAGCTATCTGGACTCTTTGTAATGATGAGCAACAAGGATTTAAAATCCCAAGTGCAATGACTAAAATCTCTTATAAAGGCATTGGCTTCTTTGATCGAAATTTCAGATTGCGCTTCAAAATGCTCTTGTCGCAATTGTTTTTCATGACGAATGCTATCCAATCTGTCCAATTGATTACTGAACCATTTAGTGTTTAATTTGCTAAACTTAGAAAAGCATATTTTGGATGGATCATCCACAACTCTGCTTTCAGCAAGGCCGTGTGTAAAGTCTTTTTGATCATAACCAATGTGATGTCTTGCTACGGCAAGCAAAAAGTTCGAGGTACGATTATGTAGGCCGACATTTCGGATATTATTGATGATAGAATCACAGGTGTCCAGCTTTTGAATCTCGATCTCGTTATCGTACCAAAGCTTTTTCATCTGTATGACAGACTCCTCGGACTCGTCAATCACATGGCGACTATCTAAGAAATAGACGGTTTTAAAATCGGAGTAAACCTCGATTACAGAACCATCGTCCTCGGGAATAAGCATATAATAATGATTCATCAACTTGCCCGATTGCACTTTAAGTTGAACCTGCGATTGAGACCAACCAAATAGGCTAATTAATAAAAATAGTAATGTTAAACCGCAGTGCTTCAATCCAATAATTATTAGACCTAAAAGTAATGATCCGATTATATTGTAGTTGCTGTTTTATTGTTGATTAATATCAGCAGCAGCAACTATTAATACGGATAGGATGTACGATTTTGGCTTTCGAGTTTGAATAGAAAAATGATTCCTGCCGAAAATAGGGTCATTCAGTGAGTTGTGCCCATTGTCACATTGTAAGACAAAGAGCAGCGCTAAATTTGCCCCAGGTTCCTAGGCCATTGTCTATGGTTTCCCAATCGGTTCCGTTGGTCGATTTTACAGGTCCTGATCCCGATGTGGTACCATAGATGGCAGCATTGTGTACGGCCATATCGTTGAGTGTGACCGAATAGACAGTGGCCCAATCTTGTGCATGAACAGATAGAGTCACCATAACAATCGATCCCAAAATGAATAGTTGTGTTTTCATGATGTGTTGGTTAATTATTTGATTCGAACCAAAGGAAAACCACCACAACAGATTACTCCATAAGGCATATGCCTCATTTATATTTATCTACTATTCTGATGGCCAAAAGGTATCCTCGAAATACCGCTCCCAATGACCATCGATCAGCTTTTCACCATATTCTATAAAATTTCCTTCTGGAGTTTGAGTGAAGATGTATCGAACTGTTTCTGTGGGTGAAACGATCAGTCTCCCATTTTCAAACTCGGCTGGGTACTTGCCGCTGGCCTGCATAGAAAAGGGATGATAGAGGTAGGTATCTGCAACCTCATCGTAGGTAATGACGGTATGTAATAACAGGTTCTCCGAGGTTAAATCGATGGTGATGATGTGTTTGTTTAACCCATACTTAATTGATTCACTGGCAGGCACTTCACTTACCACTACTCCATCCTTGATTTGTTTTGATGTACCCTCCCACTCTCCGATCATGTACTGAAGTTGTTGCATTTTATCCTGCGCGATGGTTTGGGCTTGGGAGAATTGAGCAACACAGAGAAAAACCAATATACACACGCGATTCAAATCGATTCGTCTTCTGTTCTTTCCTATTTCAATCTTGTTCATTCGGTATTCATCACTTATTCCCAAAATCAAACCTAACAATGGAGATTATGTTCTTGGGAGTATTATTCTTGTAAATCTAGATGTACACATCCATTATTCCATGATTAAACACCTTCTACCTATCCTGTTGGTTCTCATAACCTTCTCAGCGAAAACACAAAACAAACCGATTTCTGATTCCACGCTAACGGGGCTAACATTCCGAAGCTTGGGGCCGGCATTCATGTCTGGTCGCATTGCGGACATTGCCATTCATCCCGAAAACGAGAACGTGTGGTATATAGCCGTAGGTTCAGGTGGAGTATGGCGTACGGATAATAGCGGCATCATCTGGAAACCACTCTTTGACAAGCAAAAAGTGTATAGCACCGGATGCGTTACCATTGATCCAATGCAGCCATCGACCGTTTGGGTAGGTACTGGAGAAAACGTAGGCGGCCGACACATCAGTTTTGGCGATGGTGTCTATCGAAGCCTTGACGGTGGTAATTCATGGAAAAACATGGGCTTGAAAAAGTCTGAACACATTTCGAAAATCATAGTGCATCCGAATAACTCGAATATTATCTATGTTGCTGCGCAAGGACCGCTTTGGACCAGCGGAGGCGAGCGCGGTTTTTATTGGTCGAGCGATGGAGGAAAGACTTGGGAGCGTACGCTTGGAAATGATGAATGGACGGGTGTCACCGATATTGTTCAGGATCCAAACAATCCGGAGGTGATCTACGCGGCTACTTGGGACCGCCACAGAACGGTGGCGGCTTATATGGGCGGTGGACCTGGCACGGGACTCCACAAAAGCACCGATGGCGGCAAAACATGGACCCAACTCAAATCAGGACTGCCGAAGGGAAACCTTGGTAAGATCGGATTGGCTATGAGTCCTCAAAAATCGAATGTACTCTACGCGGCCATTGAGCGAGACCGAAGAACGGGTGAGGTGTATCGGAGTGAAGACTATGGCGCCAGCTGGAAGAAAATGTCCTCAGCAGTATCTGGGGCTACAGGACCGCATTACTACCAAGAGTTGTATGCCTCACCACACAAGTTTGATCGTCTCTATTTGATGGACGTGCGTGCTCAAGTGAGCGAAGATGGCGGTAAGACATTCACACGAATGCCCGAGAAACACAAACACAGCGACAACCACGCCATGGCTTTCCGAGCCAATGACCCTAACTACCTTTTAGTTGGTTGCGATGGCGGATTGTACGAGTCGTTTGACCTCGGTGAAAACTGGCGCTATATGACCAACTTGCCACTAACGCAGTATTACAAAGTGGCCGTAGATGATGCCGAACCCTTCTACAACATTTATGGTGGTACGCAAGACAACAATACCCAAGGCGGACCATCGCGCACCGACAATGTGCACGGCATCATGAATTCAGATTGGTATGTGGTGCTCTTTGGCGATGGCCACCAGCCCGCTACTGAGCCGGGCAATCCTGACATTGTGTATGCCGAATGGCAGCAAGGCAATTTGACTCGGGTGGACAAAACCACGGGAGAGATCGTTTACATCCAACCGCAGCCTGCAGAGGATGATCCGGTGGAGCGATTCAACTGGGACGCACCCATTTTAGTGAGTCCGCACGATCCAAAAACGCTCTATTTCGCATCGCAGCGCGTTTGGAAATCTACCGATCGTGGGGATAGCTGGACGGCCATTTCAGATGATCTCACTAAAAATCTGGAGCGTATTGAGCAGCCCATCATGGGAAAAAAGCAGAGCTGGGATAATGCCTGGGACATCTACGCCATGTCAAACTACAGCACCATTACCTCGCTGTCAGAGTCTCCCGTGCAACAAGGTTTAGTCTATGCCGGCACAGACGATGGGCTACTGCAGGTGACCGAAGATGACGGAGGATCTTGGCGTAAAATACCCGTGTCTTCCATAGGAGCTCCGGCTACGGCATTCGTCAATGACATCAAAGCCGATCTTTTCGATGCCAATACATTTTATGTATGCCTCGACAACCACAAGTTTGGCGATTACAAGCCTTATTTCTACAAGAGCACAGACAAGGGCAAGTCGTGGAAGAAAATGACCGCCAACTTGCCCGAAACTACCTTGGTGTGGCGCATGGTGCAAGATCATGTCAACAAGAACTTGATGTTTCTCGCCACGGAATTTGGAATTTACACCTCCATAGATGGCGGATCAAAATGGCATCAACTGAAAGGTGGGTTACCTACCATCTCTTTCAGAGACTTAGCCATTCAGAAGCGCGAAAACGATTTGGTAGGCGCATCGTTTGGTCGGGGGTTTTACGTGCTCGATGACTATTCTCCTCTGCGAGAGGTTTCTGAAGAAAGCATGAATAAGGAGGCACATTTGTTCCCGATCAAAGATGCGTGGTGGTACATCCCACGTCCCATATTGAGCTTTGATGAAAAAGGATCGCAAGGTGCCAGTCACTACGTGGCGCCCAACCCTGATTTTGGCGCCATCATTACCTACCATTTGGCCGAAGACTACCAATCGATGGAAGAGGAACGCAAGGCAGCCGAGAAAGAAATGAAAGACCAGGACATCCCATTTCCCGGATGGGAGACGCTCGAAGCGGCAAGATTGGAGCATAAACCCGCAGTGTTCCTCGTGATTAAGGATAAGGACAACAAAGTGGTTCGAAGAATGCAAGTGCCCGCAAAGAAGGGAATACACCGCGTGGCATGGGATCTTCGCTATCCACATACCGATGCGGTGCGTTCAACCCATCAACCGAAAGACCCGAAAAAGGCTCCCAAGGGTTTGATGGCTGCCCCGGGCGAGTACACCGCAACGCTTCTCAAAATGGAAGAAGGAAAGGTCACGGAATTGGCACCAGCACAGTCCTTCACAGTGAAGCGTTTGAAGAAAGGCGCTTTGGATGGCGCAACACCTGTGGTCACCGCAGCCTTTTGGCGCGAGTTGGAAGACATCAATATTGATTTGAGCGCTACCAGCACCGTATTGCGCGAGCAGCTTGAGAAGGTAAAAATGATGGCCATCGCGTTGAACAAAAGTCAAAGTGCTCCGGGCAACTTGGATGCACAATTGCACCAATTGAACACGAAGCTGGAGTTGATGAACAAGCAACTGAGCGGTGATCCACTGCGTGGCGCGGTTGGCGAGAAATCGACTCCCACTATTGGTCAGCGCGTTTCTGTCGCTGCCATGGGTACACAAACGAGTACGTATGGACCAACACCCACACACCAACAAAGCCTCGCGATCGCTCGCAAGCAGCTCGATCAATTGAAAACCGAGCTCACGACCCTCATCGAAAGCGACATTCCTTCTTTGGAGCAAGCACTCATCGATGCCAAAGCACCCTATGTGAAGGGCAGCGAGTTGCGATAGAGAAAGACGGAACTTTGAGTTTTGAATATTGAATCACAAATACGGCTCCTCATCGTCAACTGGCAGAGGACAGGTTATTGAAGTAAGCTTTGTATTGCCAAACCCTCGGTAAAAACGCCAAAAACAAGGCGGGGTAAAGCAGCAGGTCAAGCACCCGGTTTCCGGAGGAAAAATGCATGTCGTCTTCTATGATAGTGTGATCGCCATCGCGGTGCAGCACGTGCCGATGCTTCCATCGCTTCAGTGGGAATGGCAGTTGCCTGCCCTCGTCTATGAAATAAGATCCCTGTTCGGTGCGTCCATGCTCGGTGATTTCACTCACCCAATCTCCCGCCACGGGCAGTTTTAAATGAACGATGTCCCCTTTTTTTGAGCCGTCATATTGAATCAGTGCCGCACCTGGAGGCAACAAATACCGAAACAAGTCTTCGTCAAATCGTGCTTGCACAGTTTCGAGTTTGCATGCGACCCGTGAACGTAGTTTTAGATTCATTATGCGATACTTCGTTGTGCAGTTTAAAACAAAATCGAGCCGAATAAAGTTTTCGGTGATTTGATTGAGAGTTTTGCCCAACGGTTTGGCAATAGGCAGTGTACCAAAGGGCATGCACTATTCACCCTGTTTTGCTTAGCGTTTTTTCAATTTTATTTTTTCCGTTCCGAGGACAAAGTATTCGCCCTCATATGTTTTTCCATTCGAAGTTACTTTCTCGAAAACAAATTCGCGCAGGTTTAGCTCATCATCTGAAAATACCCAGTTGTATTGCCGGTATTCTCGGTTGTCCGTATTCTTAAAAGTTATTACGTCAAGGTTTTTATGCATGTGCAAAGTGCCAAAGTAGTTTCGCACTTCGTATGAATCAAATCCATCCATGCCCGTTAATTGACCATTTGCCGCAAAGACGATCTCCTCTCCAGTCTCTGAATTTAAGTACTGTCCTTCAAATAATTGTTCGTTGAAGTAATCCGTGACATTATTTCCAATGACAAATGCGTCCTTGTTGACTTGAGTGAAATACTCCAAATCCTCTCGCTTTCTGAAAGTATAAACCGTGGAGTCAGTTTTTCGCGAATTAGGGTGTTGCACGAGATGCAATTCAGGATCATTGCTTATAAGAAACCATTGCTGTCCTGTGATGTTAGAAGTCAAAGTTGCAATTGAATCACTCGTTTTTTCTATCAAATACTCATCGCTAGCAATTGATCCAAAGGCGCTAAGTGAATCATTTTCTATATCTAATATTATCGCGAACCAAGTGGGCGATTGAAGTCGATACTTTGCCAATTCTCTATTTTCAACAATCGTATCAAAGTAGTTGGTCAAGCCCCAGGTGCCATTTAGGTCAAATCCAACCTTGTTGTCACCAGATGCAATTGACTTTTTTTTGTCCACTTCCTCTACTACAGGTATGTCCTTTTTAGAACTAGAATGACAAGCAACCATGGAAATGATTCCAAGTATGTAGAGTATGTTCTTGATCATTTAGGGTAACGGTTTAGTTATGATGTGTGCCCGATGGGTATTGCATGTAGGTTTTGTTGGCATTAGTTATTTAATTTTTCTTGTACTTCTTTAAATGTCAATCCTTTCTCACTAACCCATTCTGTGAAACCGTTTGAATTGCGTCCAAGAACCATATTTGAAGCAGCACTTGGGCTATTAAATACAGCATCTTCAGCAAAAATGAGTTTGTCACCATTCTCCACCATGATTTTAGTCTCGACTAGTTTCCTTCTCATGTTAATGTATGTCTCTGTACAAGAATTAGAAAGACTCTTTTTTGCTTCACTTCCTTTAGCTACAATATAACCTTGGTCGGTTTCGGTCATAGTAGCTTTAAATGTTTTGGTTTTAATGTAATATGTTTCATGTACTGTACTGTCTTCAATAGTTTCAATGGGTTTCTGGTCAGCGGTTGAAGAGATAAGGAATTTAAAACCCATTACAGGTAATATCAATTTTATCTGTTCAAGGAAATATTCCATGTCAGATATGTCCGCTTCATGCAATGTCGGTAAGCTAGGTGAGTTTCCGTTGTCAATTTGAGCAGTTTTTGCAGCGAGAGCAAGTTGAACTAATCTCGATTCTAAATATCTAATTTGGGTTTTTGTCAGCAGTTCATCTTTACTCACGAAGAATATGAGTTCCTTAAAATCTTTGTTTGGGTCGCTCAAATGTTGCTTTAATCGAGTCTTTATGTTTTCAGCTTCTCCGATATAAATTTTTTCATCAAAAGCATCGTCTGTAGGATCACCTTTTAAGCAATAAATTCCCGGATTGTCAAATTCAGGTCGATTCATGATTTTGTTCACTGCTGCTCTCGGTGAATAAATGGCTTTACCTACCCAATTACCAATTTCACTCAGTCGTGGTCCATAGGCGGTTCCATCAATCATGTAAACAGTTAGTTTCTTTCCCATCAGTTTTCTTTATACAATTTTCAGATATGGATTATTTGTGTTTTTATTAGCCCATTTTGTTAATTGCAATGATTCATCCAGTCTTCTTTTTTCAATATTTCTGTAAATCCATACGCCACCTGCAACTGAACCCCCTATCCATTTCAGTTTATTCTCAACTTGGACAATGCCCTTAAAGAGGAGAATCAAATTTTCATCATCTAATTTATCACAGATCATATTCCATTCTTTCCAATGCAGACGATTTATTGAGTTATCATTGAACCTTACTTTCAGTTCATTCAGATCTGTAGGGAAATTGTTACCTACCTCGATTAAATCAGATATTATTATATCGTTCAGTGTCATTTTCTAATTAATGCTAACGGTTTGCAGCTAAGAAACGTGGGGCATTTCGGAGCGTTTATCTGTTCACCGAAACAAAAGTTGCTACGGAGAAGAACCTTGCGTAAACCACTGTCTGCCACATGTTTTCTTAGGTGCTGTTAAGGGCTGGCTTATTCCTTAATCACTTTAAATGTCTGCTTCATATTTTCTCCAACACTCAACATATAAATACCACCTGATAAATTGCCCAACTCAATTGTCGTGTTTTCGGAATAAAGTTTTCCAGTCAATACAATTCTTCCTGAATTATCATAAATAGAGTAAATCTCGCCAACAATTTTACTGTCCGCTTTTACATTAATTACGCTCTGTGCAGGGTTCGGAAATACAGTGAATAAATTATCTTGCAAGGTTTCGTTTATACCTACATTATTGTTCACTATCAACACGGCAACATCTGATGTGTCAATGCAAGAAACAGAAGAAATAATACATCGGAAAGGTTGATTGTTATTGCTCATAGTTACATTTGAAATAGTCAATGTGTCGTTTGTAGTTCCGATGTATTGATCAACGTTATTCAAATTCTGAAACCCTACACCAAGGTCTGTTTGCCATTGATAAGTTGCACTTGGGTCAGATGAACTTACTACAAATTGTGCGTTGTTGTTTACGTTTATAATTTGATTTGTTGGTTGGGTGTTTACTGATAATTGACAACCATTGTATAATGCCACAATTTCCGTTTGATCCAATGCCCTATTCCAAACTCCAATGTCATCTAACTTTCCTTTAAAGAATTCAGGCCATTCTAATTGTGCACCAAATATTAAGTTATTTGACGATCCTCCCATAATGTGATTGTCGGTCATACTTCCATCTAGAACACCATTTACATAAATACTATATGTATTTTGATTCTTTACAAATGCAAGATGATGCCATTGACCTACAGATAATTGATTTGTTTCGGCTAAAGGAGCTTGTTGATAAAAAGCATCATCCGCGAAAAAAATAAAAGTTCCATTAACAGTTGTTACTGGAGTTCCCCAATCATTACCTGTGTTGTCATGCCTTTTCGACATGAAAACATATGCATTATCATAATCTACTAAATATACCCAGCCAGCTTGCGTATAAGAATTTGGATTATTGTCAAGGGAAGAAGGATTGCCCACATCTATGTAATTAGATATGTGATCAAAATTATAAGCGTTGTTCATTACTCCAAAACGGTCTGTTGTTAAAGTTGCACCAGTAATCGTTCCGTTATTCCCATTACCACTTTCATCGTTGGCATTTCCGTTAAAAGGCCACCAACCAACAAGCCCATTGGTCGGCAAATAATTTGGCACTTGCGCCATTATTGAAGCAGTCAATCCAATTGACACAGCTACTGTGAGAAGTATTTTTTTCATTGTCATTTTATCGTTTGTTATTTATTATGTTTTGAAGTTCGCTTTTGATTGTTGTGAGTTCATCTATCTCATCTTGACTAAATTCGTTCAACCGCATATCCCTTTCAATTCCAAGAATTTCTTGTTTGATTGAATCCTCAGTTGCAGAGCTTCTCAATTTGATTGTAAGTTCTTTCAACGAATTTAGATACTCTTCTTTATTTTTTATTTCAGTTCTCATCATATCTAAAATTAGTTTAATTGTTTCTTGGCTCATATTTTATAATTGTTGATTCTATGCTAATATAGTAAGCTTGCCCTTAACGGTTTGCAGCTACAAGAAGTTGGCGATTTCGAAGCACAAAACTGTCTGCCAGCACTGAACTTGATACGAAGCACAAAGCCTCATTTAACCACTGAACCGCCAATTTCTTGTAGGTGCTGTTATGGGCAGGTTTGGATGTTACGATTGTCAGAGAATTTTATAAATGTCGCAGAAAATCCGTCCGCAGTTTTTTTTAATCGGAAATCGAGTCGCTTACTGTGTCCGTTTATTTCATTTGCCCATTTGTCAAGTATATGGCTGAAGGCTTTTTTATTCAAATCATACCCTTTTTTTCGAAATGCTTTGTTTGTCATTGGATTTATTTTAACCCAGTTTCCCTTTCCATCTGAAGGACCGCATGCTGTGTAGCATTCAAATTTTTGTTTACAAATGATAATCCAAACTCTCACTCCTCTTTTTTTTTGAAAATGCACCTGGAATCACATGCCGAAACACCAAGTCTCCGCAAACCTTGTCCGGCAGATTGGATTGTCAAGATAATTTTGGTTGGCAGATTATTTGCCACATTCTTTCTTTGCATTTTCTATTGCTTCATCTAATTTTGGTATCCAAGTCATCTCTGTTGCTGTTCTAGCTAATTCCTTCTCCATATCATCTAACTTGCCATATATTTCTGCACATTTCTTTGCTTTCTCAACATGTTTATCAGCTTCCCTGCGTAAAAAATCACCATCATTTAACTGCTGTGGAGTATATTCTTTATTCATTGGGCTGTCATCACGTAAATTTGCACAATCACATGCTGATGGACCACTCTTGAAAATAAAATAGAACTGCGACACATCCGATAATAGGAATTGAATATTTCAAACCTATACTTGATTTTGTGCTTTCAAGGTCAATATTGCCATATTTTTCGATTAGGTTTTGATTTGTATGATATTCTTGTTTCTTAATTTCACCCAACAATGTTCCTAAGTCTATAAATTTTATATTATATGGCTTAAGAACGCCCATAGATTTTGCTTTTAATTTTTCTTTTTCAAAAAAACCTGCAGTAGATTTTTTAGCTTCAATAATTCCTAAAGTGTACAAATCTTTTTCGGAAATATTGTATTTTTTGATTTTCTCATTTGAATTTTCCATTTTATTATGATTTTAAATTTATTCTTTTTGTCCTACTGGTTTGGCTTTTCGGAATACGCTCCGTTTTTTAAAGTGGGTTCTGGCCTCCACTATTGTGCGTGAATTTTACAAAATATATTTTAAGAACTATCAAAGTTCTTCTTTGTCGGTTCTCTTGGCTGTCGTTTTCCGTTTGGTTGTCTGTTCATAAACTTGCCCATAACAATTGTATATCGTTAAATAGACCATTATTTTTTCGATGGGCTATTGAGCACAGCCCAAATATAGTGAAGGATAGCGAGTGACTTTCAACGTCCATAGCACACTGATTTTTGCAAGAATTTATCACACATCATAAAATTATCAACCGTTTACAAACGATTGCTATCGATATTAAGCGGGTAAATACCGAGTTACGTTTTTAGTTCACCATTCATTTGCCCCATCGTTCTTTCAGTGATAGTGTTGCACAGTAAATATGCTGAGCGTGCAAGTCGATAGAAGTAATAAGATAGCCAGAGGCGAATGAATAACAGGACGGATGCACGACATGCTCATCACAACAACACACCCACCGAAAACACGATACAAACCTTTTAATCAATTTTTAAAAACACACATTATGAACGCTTTAAGAAACAGAGTACAATTGATCGGCCACCTAGGAATGAACCCAGAAGTAAAAACCTTTGATGGAGATCGCAAAATGGCCAAGGTCAGCATCGCCACCAACGAAGTGTATTACAACGCCAAGGGCGAGAAAATAGAAGACACGCAGTGGCACAACATTGTGATGTGGGGTAAGACTGCAGA
Organism: uncultured Flavobacteriales bacterium; assembly: GCA_943788775.1. Classification (GTDB taxonomy): domain Bacteria; phylum Bacteroidota; class Bacteroidia; order Flavobacteriales_G; family Salibacteraceae; genus SHAN690. The sequence continues at coordinate 183,133 of CALSRO010000003.1, forward strand.
GATCGCAGAGAAGTACCTGAAGAAAGGTCAAGAAGTATGCGTAGAAGGCAAGCTTGTGAACCGCAGCTGGGAAACCAAAGAAGGCGACAAGCGCTACATCACCGAGGTGGTTGTGAATGAGCTTGTCATGCTCGGCAAGAAAGAAGCAGCCTAGGCAAAAGCTCCTCCCATAACGATTCAGAAAAGCTCCAAGCACTGAGGTGTGAGGAGCTTTTTTGAATATCGAATGTAGAACTTCCAATATCGAATAACGAAATAGAAAATGATGAAATACGATCTAGAAAACCGATTGATTGAATTTGCCAATGAAGTGATTTCTTTTACTGAAAGACAACCTCAGCGCTATGCCGTAAAAATCCTTGCCAATCAACTCCTTCGCTCCTGCACCTCGCCAGCACTGAATTATGCAGAGGCTCAAGCTGCCGAATCTAAGAGAGACTTTGTGCACAAGATGAAAATCTGTTTGAAGGAACTACGAGAAACTCAAGTAATTCTCAGGATACTTGAAAAGCGACCGTATGTCGATTCAGAAAAAATTCAAAATCTTGATAATGAATGCGATCAGCTCATTCAAATCTTTGTGAAGAGTATTGCGACAACAAAGGCAAGCGCTGCCTAACCTGATTTCGAAATTGGATATTCGAAATTGGAAATTCGATATTCCTTGCGCATTGTTCACCAAAAGGGGCGTATCGTAAAATTCACTTGCAGTGCCATTGTTGGGATTTCGAAATTCAGTATTCGACATTCGTAATTCGATATTCAATTTGAATTTATCCATCATATTGAATGTTAGGGTGAAGCTTCACCAGTGATAGCAATGGTCAAGCGGAAGTGCGTTCCGATCTGTGAACCAGCTTTAGTCTCGAAACTTTCGATTTGGTGATTTCAAACGAAACCGATGGCGCAGTAATCGGAATAAAGCATGCAGCGCCAGACCACTTGCGGTTCTTTAGATTCGATCAGAATCTGAAGAAATCACCTTGAAGCTTCAAGCAGTTTTTGCTTCGTTTTTGCTGCATCAAAAATGAAGAGATTGATGTTTATCTTCCACTTTTTCTTGGCACTTCGACAGGCTCAGTGCAGGCTGCAAGTGGAGCAAAACCCAAGCCCCATAAAAGACCATTTTTTCTGTGCGAATGCTCGACACAGAAAAACCACGGTTCTGTATGGTGCGAGGGGTAACATTCACTTGCACTGCTATTATTGGGATTTCGACATTGGAAATTCGGAGTTCATTATTCGTTATTCAACTGATCCTTGAGTATTGATGGTTAAGTATTGAATATTCCCTACCGAAGTCGTTTCTCTTCCTTTTGTCTTGCCACAAAAGGAACAAAAGGGCAAGGCTGTGAAGAACTTCAAAGGCATCTTCTCACTTCACCTAAGTTCGGTCGGGTGATTTCCGAATCAAGTTCGGAACTTCCCGATCTCACTAAGGCGAATCTTCAAATTCAACCTTTGATTTTCTTCAAGGCCTTTGAGCACTTCGTTAGTGATCTCGTTGTTCTGGACATTTCGAAATTCAGTATTCGACATTCATTATTCGATATTCCTTTGTGTATTGAATATTCCAATGTCGTTACCGCGCTCGATAGTGTCCGAAATTTTTATCAAACATCACTCCCAAAAGTGCCTTTAATGGGTTGGTTTGACGCTTGCGATACATCAGTCCGATAGAAAGTGTCAGCCATGACAAATGCGCATGATGGTGATGCGTTTCGTGGTTGCCAATGCCCATACCGAGCGGAAACCAATACGTATTGCTTTCGCGGTCTTTGGCCGTGCCCAAGTGTTCGCACCAATGACGCAAGGTGGTGCCGATATTCAGCACAAAAAGCGACCCCAGAAAAAACCAAATGGATGGTTGAACCAGCCAAACAACTAGTACACTGAGCAATGTTGCCCAAACCATATTCACAATACTGATCGGTACCGATTTCACCTTGGCGTTCTCAACCTTTTGGTTCGATTTTGATTTCAACAGAAGATACAGTGTAAACATCAACGGGACACCTTCACACAAGACATAAAACCAGCGCTTTTCCTGATACAAATCGCGTTTCACAGGCGGCCAAAGTGGATCGACTGGGAGGTTTGTATTCGCGTGGTGCATCAAATGATACTTTCTAAACAACTCCCCTACCATCGGCAACAACATTATGCCGGAAGCAACATTCAGAATGATACGATCGAATTTAGTTCGGGTAATGGACTTATGAGCAGCATCGTGCATGGTCGCAATCAAGAAAGAGTGCATCACTACTCCGGCCGGTATGAACGCCCACCAATGTCCTTGGTGGAACAACTCCGACAGCCAGTACATCGCAGCGGCTATCGAACCACCCACCATCAATGTGACAAAGGGAATGAGCCATGGCGTCTGTCTAAGCCGCGACTCAATCTTGAGTTCTCGTTCGAAGTTCAGGCTATGTTCGTTTTCATCTGACATCTTTCGGATCCTTCGATTTTGATTCTTCGATATTCAAAACAACAAACCGCTCCTTACCACCTATGTCTTTTGCCAGGCGGATGGATCCCGGCCAAAGTGGACGAAGCGCTGCCAAGAGGTCGTCCATTTCGGTGGCATGAGTTTCAAAATAGACACTCTTTACGTCTGACTTTTCCGCCAACTGTGTAATCACTCTAAAGAAGTAAAAAGGGTCGCTTTCCGGACTAAACAACGCCAAATGAGGTTCGTGTTCGAGCACATTCTGCTCCAGCGTTTCTTTACGATCCACGGGAATATACGGAGGATTGCTGATGATGATATCAACACCTTTCAGCTCGCCCATGTTACTGGCATCCGCGTGATAAAAATCCACATCCAATTTCAGAAGATCGCTGTTTTTACGAGCTACGTTCAACGCCCCTTCACTGATATCGCAGCCGCTGACGTTCCAATTTTGCCGGGCTTTTTTAATTGCAATGGGTATGCATCCCGATCCCGTTCCTATATCTAAGACTCCTAATTCCTTTCCATCATTTTCATCCAAAAGCAATTGCACCAATTCCTCCGTTTCGGGCCTTGGTATGAGCACGTTTTCATCCACATACAATTCAAAATCAAAAAAGGGTGCTTTATTGAAAATGTATTGGATGGGCACAAACTCGGCCAAGCGAGCCATCACCGATTCCCAGGTACCCTGAGCAGGTTCGGGTACTTCCTCTTCATTTCGGGAATAGACCTCTGCTCTGCTCCAACCATGGATTTCTTGCACACACCAATGATAAAGCGACTGTAATTCGCCTTGTAAATAATGTGGGCTGAGTGTGGCGTAAAACCTTTGTCTGAGCATTGAATGGGTCACGTGACAAAGATGGTGCTTTCCATGCCATTTCGAGTAACTTCCCTTCCTACCTTTGCATCCGTGAGTAACCATGAATCATACATGAAACGCTGCTTGGAGCTAGCAGCATTAGGCATCGGAAAGGTCGCCCCCAACCCGATGGTGGGTTGTGTTATTGTGCACAATGACAAGATCATTGGCGAAGGTTATCATCAGCAATATGGACAAGCGCACGCAGAGGTCAATGCCATTAACGCTGTTCAAGACAAATCTTTATTGACGGAAAGTACACTTTATGTGAACTTGGAACCTTGTGCGCATCACGGCAAGACTCCACCTTGCGCTGATTTAATCGTGCAACACAAATTAAAGCATGTTGTGATCTGCAATCGCGACCCCTTTGCGGAAGTAGATGGAAAAGGAATCGCCAAATTAGAAGCGGCAGGAATCACGGTAGAAACGGGGATTCTAGCACCTGAAGGCCTATGGCTCAACCGAATATTTTTCACTTTCCATACCAAAAAACGACCCTATATCATCTTGAAATGGGCCCAAACCATCGATGGTTTTATAGATCGCGATCGAGCTCCAGGCGATCATCAACCACCCCTCAAAATCACTTGCGATGAGTCAAATCGATTGGTGCACAAGTGGCGAACAGAGGAAGCCGCCATTTTGGTCGGAAAGAATACCGCCCTGTTGGACGACCCAAGATTGACCGCGCGTCATTGGCCGGGCAAAAACCCATTGCGATTGGTCATCGATCCACAATTGCAACTCCCTTCTACTCTGCGCATGTTCAACGATGAGAACGAAACGTGGGTATTCAATGCGCGCAAGGCCTATTGCGAAAAGAACATTTGTTTTGAACAGATCAACGATCCGTCCGAGTTCCCGCACGAAATCGCTGAACACTTGTACAAAAAAGGAATTCAAAGCGTAATTATCGAAGGCGGAAAAAACACGTTGGAACATTTCTATTCGGCCGGTTTGTGGGACGAAGCACGCATTTTCACCAACCCAATGCGCATTGGCGGAGGAATAGCAGCACCACGATTTACCGGTAAAGAAGTCAGTCGAGAACACATAGGCGAAGACATACTCCAAGTGTACATTCCGGGGTGATCTACATTCTACTTAGCATATTATCGTCCACGGCCATCTTGCTGTTGTTCAGAAGTATGAGTCGTTATGGGGCTATGCCCAGACAAGCCATCATGATAAACTACATCGTGGCCGCGCTGACGGGTGCCTTTTTTTTCCCACACGAACAGGTCATATGGAGTGCACCATGGTTTTGGCCTGCATCTGCAATGGGGGTTTTATTTTACGTGGTATTTCGACTCATTGCAAAAACCACCCAAAGCAACGGAGTAGCAGCAGCTAGCATCGCCACCAAAATGAGTGTGGTTATACCCATCGCGGTGGGACTCCTTTTTCTAAGTGAATCGTGGAATTGGATGAAACTCAGCGGTATCGCTTTGGGCATTATCGCGGTTTTGCTGAGCACCCAATCTGAAGCGGAAATCAAGGATTGGAAATGGCCCTTACTGGCTTTTCTAGGCAGTGGGTTTATTGATGCCGCGCTCAACTTGTTTCAAGTAATGTTGGTCGATGAAAGTGAATTTCCCTCCTTCATTACCACCATTTTTTCCTTCGCATTTGTAACAGGCTTGATTCACCACTTCACCTTCGCTGAAAGAAGCATTTCGAAAACCACCTATGTGCACGGTGCAGCGCTGGGCATGGTGAATTTTGGATCTCTATTGTTCATCCTGCTCGCCTTAAACCTCCCCCAATTTGAAAGCTCTGTCATATTCCCAATCAATAATGTGGGTGTGGTGATGAGTTCCAGCCTTTTTGCATTTTTACTTTTCAAAGAACAAGTTACTACAAGGGCTTTAGCAGGTATAGGACTTTCTATCGCTGCGATTACACTCCTCTATTTTAGTCGTTAATTGGACTACGATTTGTCCTTAGCAGTGCTTCGCGATCATTATCACAGGCTATTCCACTTTTCTGCTTACATCAATCTTAGTATTATTGACAATCAAACTACCCTACCATGTCTTACAAAATATTGCTACTGTTTTGCTTAAGTCTCTTAGTATCCTTTGTTTCATGCAATAAGGATGACGAGGAGGATGATCCTAACACTTCCACACATGTGTTTGATCAAACATTGCTGAATTCGAATAACCTTATTTCCAGCGTTACATTAATAGAAGCTGCCATGTCCGATGGATCAACAGCCGACTGCTATCAGGTAGTATTCAAGTGCAATCCTGTGGGGGACGGCCCATATTGTCCTGAAACAATAAATGATATTGGTGGTGTCGGCATCTATGATGGAAATACCAATCCCGGATTTCAAGTAATGAAAGCGGCTCTATGGGATGCCATGGAGGCCGATGGGTATGACATTGTAGATGAAAATGGGAATATATCTATTGCTGACCCCGGTTCAGGCGCTCCTCCCAGTGGTGGTGCTTGTTTAGAGGCTGCACCTGATGCGAATCTAGAATTGACGTTTTTAATCCCAGCTGCTCCTAAAAATGCCTCGAGCAACGATGAGATTGAAATTGTAGAAAACGTGGGTGTTTCTGTTGACGGCATTCCCTTAACTGGTCACCCACCATCTGCAACTCAAACCAACGGAGGACCCGGTGGAGGAGGCGCAATTCCTTCCATTGACCCTTGTGGTGGCCATATCGATCCCTTTGGATACTATCACTTACATTTTGGTGCCGAGGCCATGAATGAGGTTTTAGAAGCAAATAGCATTACGGACGTTAGTTGCAGCAATTTCACTCAAAGTCAGACAGCATTTGTAGGATATGCTAAGGATGGTTATCCCATTTATTCATCACATGATAGCGATGTAACGGAACCTACAGACTTAGACGAGTGTTATGGACACACATCGGCTACTACAGATTATCCCGATGGTATTTATCACTACCATATTTCAAATTCGGAGGCACCAAACCTTCCTCCATGTTTGAAGGGCATTTCAGCACAAGATGCTTTTACCTATGAGTAAACTTATCATGGCGATTGTTTTCTTAACATTCGCCAATATCTCTCTCAAGGCTCATAATCCAAACACGGCATCTGCAGTAATTAGCAGGATAAATGGAGTTTGGTTGGTGGAACTAAAGATTTCACAAGAGGGGGCGGACTATGCGTTGGAAAAACACACGGGTGCTTTAAGTATACATACCATGGAACCCAACGAATTCAAGCAACTCTATTTGGACTATGTTATTCAAAGAATAAAGATTAATGTGGATGATCTATCCATCAAACTTGGTCAAGGTGGTATTCGATTGGGTTCGCACCAAACGGATATGAAGTTTGAGCTTCTCAATTTCCCCGCAGTATATAGCCAAGTAGATGCCTGTCTGCCTCTTTTCAGCGAAAATTCAAAACAGAATACAGCATTTCAATTTAAGGATGAGCATTTGGTTTTTAAACAAGTACTCAATGCTAAAAACGACTATTGTGTCAGCTTTGAAAAAATGGGTGGAACCTTCGAACGCATCGAAAAATCAGATATGTCGAGGATTCTCTATATGATCGAGATAATTGGCTTCAGCGTCATTTCAGTTCTCCTGATTTTTGTTTGGTACCGGAAGAAATTTAAAGCTCAATAGATTGGGAAAGGATTATTATTTCACCCTTTCCGGCATTTCAATTGGCGATTATAGAGAGCGCGGCAGTAAGTTTTTAGCGTCTGCTTTTCCATGTGAAAATGAGGATGAAATGAAAGCCTTCATTCAAGATCTCAAAAAAGAGCATCCGTCTGCTCGACATTTCTGCTTTGGAGCAGTTTTCGGTGAAGACCGCTCTGAGCATCGATCAAGCGATGATGGCGAACCATCGGGCACCGCTGGACTCCCCATTCTCAACCAGATTTTGAGTTCAGAAATTACCAATATGGCGATTGTGGTCGTTCGATACTTCGGTGGCACCAAACTGGGCAAACCAGGATTGATACACGCTTACAAGGAAGCTTCGATACTCGCAATAGAAGCGTCCAAAAAGAAAAAAATATGGATTACAGAAAGGGTGTTGATCCATTTCGAATATGATTACACAGGAAATGTGATGCGGGCTATTGAGCAATTTCCTATGGCGCAAATCCTTGAACAGAATTTTCTTGAATCATGTGAGTTGACAGTTTCTGTTCCCAAATCAACCTTGGATAATGCGCTACATTTGTTTGATCATTTACAGCATGTCAACATCGAACATATTCCATAGACTTTCCATCACTTTTATTGGATTGATCTTGACCGCTAGTTTGAATGCACAAGAGGTGCTGAAGCACCACACTAAAACCTTATCCACAGGCGACACATCACTAGTGGGAATTCAAGATATGTTGAGTTTAGAATTTGGGTTTCCTGTGATGCTGAAAAAATTCAGTCATCAAAAAAGCCCGATAGGAAAATATGAACAATTCAGAATGTTGGTTGGCGGCATTTCCGTGCACAACGCTATGCTAAAACGAAACACTTACGGAAACAATCAGGTGAAAATCACCTACCCTACACTGCCTATTTCTGAAGAGATATTGGAGTCCGTTCAAAACCTAAATACTCGTTTACTACCCACTGAAAACATTCATTCATTTCAACACATATATAGTTATGGTTATCAATGGGTTTTAATCAACGAAACTCTCACTCCATGTTTCCTGGTAAATGGACAAAACGAACAAGATCACATTGAAATAGTTTACGATTTGGGAGGAAGTGAAATCTCGCGAAGAACACTGCGAATGTATTCGCATCCGGACAGTACAGTGGTAGTGAATACCTTCCAACCAGACCCAATCACAAACTCAGGATCTGAGACCACTTTTAGCCTTCTAGACAACAATGATCTCAACAGCGATCGGTTGGTAGAGTTAATAACAACCGACAGTATAAAAGTACGTTGGGATTCCTTGAATGGTGCATGGAAACTGGAAAGTAATCATGCCTCAGCCCAAGACATTTTTACTCCCGTAATATTGCCCCCAACCTCTCCGAATGGAGTGTTTTCATTTACCCGGGACCAGGATGGATTTGAATACGTGAATGCCTATTTCCACATCAACAAACAGCACCAGCACCTCGAAAAATTAGGGTTTGAATCGTTGGTGAATTACCCCATTCATTTTGATGCTCACGGCAGCGATCTAGAGCAAAGCTTTTTTGACCCAGTAACTGAAACTACTGGCCAATTAGCCTTTGGCGATGGCGGTGTGGATGACGCAGAAGATGCAGATGTAATCATTCACGAATATGCCCACGCCATGTCTTACAGCGCAGCTCCAGGTACAGCAGTGGGTTTAGAACGCTTGGCTATTGAGGAAGGCCTATGCGATTTTTTCGCTGTGAGCTATTCGCGTGAATACTCCGATTATCAGCGAGATATGATTTTCAATTGGGACGGGCACAACGACTTTTGGAGCGGCAGAGAATTAACCTATTCCAGAACCTATCCCAGTGACTTGGAAGGTGATTTATACTTGGACGCACCAATTTGGGCTTCAGCCATAGCCGATGTCTATGATTATTACGGCCGCGAAGTGAGCGAATCTTTAATGCTCACATCTATATACAGCTATTTTCCGGGTATGAATATGACAGAGGCAGCGCATTTGTACTTGCAAGCCGACACGATATTGTACGATGCTGAGCATAGTGATATTATTTCCATATTGTTCTGCGAACGTGGATTACTAGCTAATTGTGCAGATACCTTACCTACAGATCACCCGCCTTCAGATCCGTTTGTCGCGAACCACGAAGCCTTTTCCCTAAACAAGGGGCCACTCATCGTCTATCCGAACGGGAATTCTTCGATGGAAATAGAGCTGTTCGACATACATGGAAAACTGCTAGAATCCTACTCTTTTAAGCGAGAGCAAATCCTGTATGAACTCCCTGAAAAACAGCTACCTATAGGGGTATACATTCTTCGCATCAAGGCCAATGGCACGAGCTTCAGCTATCGAGTGTTGAAACTAAATCCATAGCGAGAAAGAAAGCTCGGGTATTGACGTTATTTTCGATGATACTCCCCATGTCAAAGGCGATATTCTCCATATTCACAATCATTCTATTCTGTTTTGACGGAAATGCTCAGCGTCAGCGACTTGTAGATTTCGATTACACGCATGCAGATAGTATTGCGATAAATTTTCCACGAGGACGCTATGATGATGCCGGAGCCTTAGCTAAACTTCTTTGCACGGATGTGCATACCGAACATGAAAAGTACCGTGTAATCTTTCGTTGGATCTCGGAAAACATCGAATATCGATACGGCCGATCTGGAACTGATGCGAACGAGATTTTAAAAAAGAAGAAGGCCATTTGTGAGGGATACGCAAGTTTGCTGGAAGCCATGTGTCATGCGGTTGACATCAAATGCGAAACGGTCATTGGTTACGCAAAATCAAACCCAAATACAGACATCCCCTCCAAAATGAAAGAGACAAACCACGCTTGGAATGCGGTCTTTTTAGCGGGTGAATGGCATTTAACAGATCCGACCTGGGCGGCTGGAACAATAGATCCGAAGCGTAGAAAATTTGAACAGGGATTTCAACCTGAATGGTATTTGGCCGACCCTGAATTTTTCATTCACACCCATTATCCTGAGAATGAACGCTGGTTGCTCAACAACATCCCAATGAAGAAAAAGGAGTTTAAGAAAGCGCCCATTTTAAGTAAATCGGGATTTGACAAAAACCTAAAAATCAGTAGTAAAAAGAAGGGGCTGGTGGGAAAAAAGATGAAATTTACTTTCACTTCAGATGAGGTCATCGAATGGGCATCGATCCAATTCATCAATGAGAAAGATCCGATTGGAATTTTGCTTGTCAAGCATGGAGCTCATTATGAAATCAGGCATGAATTCGAGGCAAACCAGAAGGATGGATTCTATTTATTTCTGAACGGTGAACCCGCATGGTCATTTAGAAAAAAGGATTGAACGCAAATGAAAAAGAGATTAACACAAAACCTATTTCAGCTAAGCCTTATTCTGGGCCTTACTTTGATTTGGAGCGGTGCATCGGCTCAAGCGGTGGACCAAATAGCACGGCTTAAACCTACAGAAACGGAGACTCGCTCCCCCATCAAAGAGAATCGCGAATTTTTTATTCAAACCCCCTTCGCCAAACCCTTGATCATTGACGACAATGATTTAATGGAAATCAAAGAAGCGACTGTCTTGCGCGTTGAGCTGGTTTACACCGCATTCAGCTCCGAAGAGTCCTTTGATCAAATTGCACTCAACACAAAGCGTTTAAATGCCTTTCAGTCTAAATTACCCGAGTTGTTTTCGAATCCAGTAATCGAATGGCGACTAATTGAGCAAACAGGATGCAACACCCCAGAAAGTTGCGATGAGTTGTTTCATGGTTTTATCATTACGGCAAGACCCAAAGCCACCATTGAAAAGACGGAAGAGGAAATCGCTTATATAGAAGATCTTTTAGCTCCCTTAAAGGAGCTTAGGTCAGCAGCCTTGGTTGAATCCGATACTTTATCCGTGGTCGACCCCATCGCTACTCCAGATAAGGTGATGATCTCTGTAGGCAAAGATGCACCACCCCCCACTCCGCTTGAAGCTCCAACACCCGATGCCAAAGGATTTACACATGCATATTTTCCAACTGGATACATGGGATTAATCACGCGATTGCAATGGTACATTGGGAAGCCAGCGAAAACAGACCCACCAGAAACATACCAAGTTCGGCTTACTATCGACCCTAAAGGTGGGGTGCAAAATGTTGAATTGAGATTGGAAGAAGGAAAAGGAAAAAGTGCCACCGCGCTTCAGCAGGAATTGGCCAAGATGAAGTGGAAACCAGCGCGTATGGGCGAAAAACGAGTTATGGATCGGGTAGAATTCACTTTGGTCGTGGATAGTGAAACGGTTGGGATTATGTTAGACGGAGAATCAATGGTTACCACTCCAAAAAAGAAAAGGAGTTGGACCGATATAACATTGCGGGATTCAACGATTTTAAAGGTCATAGATCGACACAAAGAATGGAATGACATGGCTATTGTTGGTGACCTCACGGGTAGCATGAATCCCTACACAGTCCAAATCTTGCTTTGGTACAAATTGAGTTTGCTGAACAACGAGAATAGAACTAAGAACTTCACCTTTTTCAACGATGGTGACCGAAAAGACGGCCGAAAAAAAATCGGAGAAGTGGGTGGCATTTATACCGGAATTGCTGAAAATTATGATGATGTTGAAGCGCTGGCACTACAGTGTATGCGCGCTGGCGATGGTGGTGATACCCCAGAAAACAACATCGAAGCGTTGTTGAGCGCCATTAAATCTTGCCCTGAATGCAGCGAATTTGTGATGGTGGCCGATAACTATGCCAGCCCAAGAGATATGCGTTTGGCCAGTCAAGTAACCAAACCTGTGAGAATCATTGTGTGCGGTGGCGGAGACGCCATAAATACCAATTACCTGAAGCTAGCAAGAATGACAGGTGGATCAGTACATACGCTAAATGAAGATTTAGATGATTTGGTAAACAAGGCGGACGGTTCAAAATTCATGTTTCAAGGAGTAGAATATGAAATTCGAAGTGGAGAAATTGTGCCGCTTACAAGAATGTAACGTCTTTTACTCATTCTATCCCAATCAACAACCCTTGGTTTTTAGTTTCGCAGCTATGAGATTTTCACTATTAATCTATCTACTCTTTGCAATAGCCCTTTCCGATAGCCTAACGGCCCAAACTTGGGCTCGTGTGGGCACAGGAACCAATGGTGCAGTTCACGCTTTGACTACGTTCAATGACGGGATCAGTGTGGGAGGTACATTCACTCAAATCAACGCCTTTGATCGCATTGCGCATTGCTTTGTGCGGGAAAACAAGTTGGACGAATACACATTCTTCGCTCCCTATTCTGAGGCGTTCAATGTGAACCTTTCAGGAGCAGCAACACTTTCTGCCGCCATATTTGCCAACGCGAAGTTCGATGCTCGATTGCACGTGGGTGGACGTTTTAATCATCCGGATTATGCCGACAACGTTGGGCTGGGATACTTCCAACTTGACCCTCAAACCAACGCAACTAGCTTTCAAGCATATGATGTACAATTGTCTGACTCACAAACGGTCTTTTGCATGCTTGAATTTGATGGCCGACTGTTCATTGGTGGCGACTTTGAGTCACTGGGTAACGCTAATTACATAGCCAGCATCAATAGCGGAGACTACCCCACTCCAACAGTGAATGCGGCTGGAAACGAAATCGATGGTCCCGTCCATGTCATGGCTGTTTTTCAAGGTCAACTTTACGCGGGTGGCAACTTCAGTAAATCGGATACGGATACCGTATTTCAAAACCATATCTCCCGCTGGAACGGCACCGATTGGGAAATGGTAGGAGACGGGTTAAACGGGCCTGTATACGCTCTTTACGCACACCAAGATAAATTATATGCTGGAGGAGTATTTACGGCAAGCGATTCAAACGAAATGTTGGGAGTTGCCTCCTGGGATGGTACTTCGTGGTCGGCTGTAGGAACAGGATTTACAGATAGCGCGGATACCGTATTCTGTCTCTATGCCTATGACGACACGCTCTATGCAGGCGGCAACTTCGATAGCGCTGGAAATCAATACGTTCAAAACATAGCAAAACTGGCAGGAACCGAATGGCGAAACCTTGGTGATGGAATCAATGGCCCCGTGTATGATATGCATGAATATCGCGGGCGACTATACATCGGTGGGGCATTCACAAAAGCAGATGCCTTGATCAGTCGAAACTTAGTGACATACAACAACGGAAACGTGCCATTCAGCATTGATTCACCCGAAACACCATCTCTCAGAATTTACCCAAACCCCGCTTCCAACGTGGTTCATTTCGATTCAAAACTTGACATTAAAACGGCAAAGCTGTACTCCATTCTCGGCTCATCTATCCCCTTATCGGTTTCGCAAAACAGCTTTGATATTCAAAACATTCCATCTGGGTACTATCTGCTACAATCCACCGATAGCGATGGCTTAGAATTTCAACAACCTCTGATCATTCAACAATGAAAGCACCAATCGTTCTCGCGTCTATTTTATTCATTCTCGGTACCAGCTGCGAAAAATGCAAAGATTGCTACCTCATTGAAGTGCAAGGAACTACAGAAGTTGAAACCTTCGTGGGCGAACGTTGCGATCAACAAATCGAAGAATTGGAAAATCACGACCTGGTATGCCTGAGCGATGATTGCTACTATAAATGCAAGTGAATTAAATGATTAGGTGATTAGGTGATTAGGTGATTAGGTGATTAGGTGATTAGGTGATTAGGTGAAAAATTACGACTTATCGACTTACCACTGATAGACTTTTGACTTACCGACTTACAACTTATAGATTCATTGACTTCCGACTCATCGACTCATCAACTCCCAACTTATCAACTTCCGACTCATCGACTCATCGACTTATCGACTTATCAACTTCGCACTTTACCCTCCCAATTCAATTATCCCTAGTACCTTCGCGCTTTCGTTATGAATCCGTACAAAACCGTAGCATTTCACACCCTGGGTTGCAAGCTGAATTTCAGCGAAACCAGCACCATTGCTCGACTATTTGAGGAGGGTGGATACGCCAAGGTGGGATTCAATGAACGACCCGACATCTTTGTGATCAATACATGCTCTGTCACGGACCATGCGGATAAAAAATGTAGGAACTTAGTGCGTAGAGCAAAAAGCAAAAACCCAGATGCCTTTGTAGCCGTGGTAGGTTGCTATGCTCAACTCAAACCGGATGAAATTGCCCACATCGAAGGTGTAAATGTGGTGCTTGGCGCAAACGAGAAATTCAACATTCTTGAATACCTCGACAAACAGCCAACGGAAGGAGTGGCGCACATTGAAAATGGCCATATCAAAGAAGTGAAAGATTTCATCCCTTCCTTTTCTGCTGGGGACAGAACGAGAACCTTTTTAAAGGTGCAAGACGGCTGCGACTATTTCTGCTCATTCTGTACCATTCCTCTGGCGCGGGGACGCAGCAGAAACCAAAGCATAGCAGAAACCCTGAAAGTGGCCCATGAGGTAGCCGCTACGGGGGTCAAAGAAGTGGTGTTGACAGGAGTGAATATTGGAGACTTTGGGCAAGGTAAAGACGAATCCTTTTTTGAGCTATGTCAAGCTTTGGATCAAGTAGATGGCATTGAACGGTTCCGAATATCGAGCATTGAACCCAATCTATTGAGTGACGATATCATCGATTTTGTAGCTGCCAGTAAAAAGTTTGTTCCGCACTTCCATATACCATTACAATCGGGCTCAGATGAAATGCTCACCGCCATGCGAAGGCGATACCTTACTCCACTCTATCGTGAGCGCATTGAACGCATTAAATCGAAAATGCCAGATGCCTGCATTGGCGTAGATGTCATCCTAGGTTTTCCGGGAGAAACCGAAGAGGAATTCATGAAAACGGTGGATTTCTTAAAGTCATTAGATATAAGCTACCTGCATGTTTTCACTTATAGCGAAAGAGCCAATACCACCGCCCTCCGAATCGAAGATGTGATACCGATGCAAGTCCGACAAGAGCGCAACAAAATCTTGACACAACTCAGCTTGAAAAAGAAGCGTGCCTTCTACGAATCACAGATTGGAACAACGCACACCGTACTGTGGGAAGCCAGTGAAGACGAAGGCATGATGCATGGATTCACCGAAAACTACGTGAAAGTGGAACAAGCCTTTGACGAAGCAAAGATCAACACCACCGAAATGGTTTCCCTGGATGCAATTAGCAAAACAGGACTGGTCAGCATTGGCTTAGAAGCCGACATGATGGTAGTGGATTGAGAAACTCCCAATAAACAATTTCCAACACTCAATATTCAATGATTACATAGCATGTCAGTCTGAGCTTTTGCTGGGAGCAGAATGGTCAAAGACAGAATGCGGTAAACGTAATGTTGCAAGAGTCATTGATTAATTAAACCATTGTCCAATTATCTAATCAACCAATCATCCCACCACCTCCAACTCCTCTACTTTGACCTTCGTTTTAAAGATGCCGAACATCACGGTCGCTTCTTTGCCTTTTATCTCAATGACCTCACCCTTGTTAGTACCATTCATCATTCTGACATTCGATCCAACAACTACAGGTTTGGGTGTTGCCTTTGGAGCTTCCTTTTTATTCTTTTTTGGTCGTGGTTTTGGAACTTGAATGGGTTCGTCCATTTTCACTTTGGCCTGTTCCTTTTTCTTCACCAGTTTACTCTTTTCTATGGCCAAAAACTTTCGAATCTCCTCAAGTAAAGGTTTGTTCTGCCCCTTCATTCGGTAGCTCTGAATGAACTGCCCCATTTTCTTCCCGTTGCTCAAGTCCTTGTTATTCTTCTCGATCAACTGCTGCTGACGCTGAAGTCGTTCCGCAAAATGTTCGCTTAACAAATCGGACTCCTCCTTCGCCTCTATGGCCGCCTGTTCGGCAGCGCGTGATGCCTTGTTCAGTTGTTCAATCTCGGACTTTTCTTTTTGCAAGGTGGCTATGAGTTTATCCATCTCCACCTTATTGGCATCCAATCGGGTTTTCGCTTCTTCAATGATTTCCTGTGGTATTCCATTGATTTGAGCCACTTCAAACGTGAAAGATGATCCCGGTTGCCCCACAGATAATTGATACAACGGCTCCAAGGATTCACTGTCAAAGAGCATGCTGGCGTTTTGAGCATTGCGAAGTCGGGCAGCTTTCAGTTTGATGTTGGCGTAATGCGTAGTGATTACCCCAAAGCTTCTTCGGTTGTAGAGCGTTTCGAAAAACACCTCAGCCAAGGCTCCACCTAAATCTGGATCTGAACCCGTTCCAAATTCATCGAGTAGTAAAAGCGAGCGTTTGTTTGCCACCTCAAGGAAAAACTTCATCCGTTTCAGGCGATAGCTATACGTGCTCAACTGATTAGCTATGCTTTGATTGTCTCCAATATCGCTCAACACATGATGAAACCAACCAAATTTGCTCGATGCATCGGCAGGTACTAATAATCCTGACTGAACCATAATTTGCAGCAAACCAACTGTTTTTAACGTGATGGATTTACCCCCAGCATTCGGTCCAGAGATGACCATCATTCGGCAAAACTTATCCAAGTACAAACTCTGAGGAATGGTTTTTAAACCGGCTTCTTTGTTTGCCAATAGCAATAGTGGATGGTAGGCATTGATTAACTCTACATATGATTCATTCTCCACGGCCGGACGCTGAGCATCCATTCTTTGTGCTACCCTAACTTTCGCATTGATAAAGTCGAATTCGCACAACACCTTTTGATAGATTTCAATCAACGGTAAAAGCTGTCGAATTTCGTTGGTCAGCGCTAAGAATATCCTTCGAATCTCGGTTCTTTCATCATCCAACAGCATCTCCAACTCGTTGTTGAGCGCCATGTTTTCCTGCGGCTCAATGAAGGTGAAATTGCCTGATTTTGAATTTCCCACCACATTGCCCGGTACTTGTCTTTTGAAACTTGACACCACACTTAACACACGTCTATCATTGAGGTATGCTTCTTTCGTATCTGCCAAATACCCTTCGCGATTCAGCTTTCGCAGCACCTTGTCGAAGTTTTTGGAGATATCGCGTCTAACTGTAGCGATTGAGCTTCGAATGCGCTGCAACTCGGGCGAAGCACTATCTCGCACCTGCAGCCGTTGATCCAACACTTTATCTATCGGCTTAACAATTCCGTTGGTGTAATAGGCTTCGTTTGCAAGCGCATGTAAATTCGGAAACAACTCCTGTTCTCCTTTAAAGAACTGCAGCACATTATTCATCAAATTGCTTGCGTCTAATAATCGGACAAAACCTTCCAAATCCACCACTCCACCAGCAATACCTAGCCGTTGAATCTCGAGATGTAACTCTTCGAATTCAAGACGCGGAAAGGAACTCTGACTGTTGCGTATCTGTAGTAATTCAGCCGCCTGATTCAGCGCTAGATTGGCTTCATCAAACTTGCGCAGCGGCATGAGAGACAACATACGTTCCTTCGCAGTGGCCGAATGGCACGCATCAGAAAGGAGCAATCGCATCGACTCAAATTCGAGGTCAGTTGCGGTCTGTTGATCAAAAAGCTGTCTCATTGCAATGGCAAAGTAACAACCAATGATCGGCACTGGTTCGAATGAGTATAAATTGCAATGACATTTGCCATCATTCCTCTTAAAATCGACACATTCGCACCTGATTAAAATTGACACAAATGGCAAATCCAAAATGTTTTTTTGACGTAACAGCCGATGGCGAAAAGCTGGGCAGAATAGAGTTTGAATTGAGAGCTGATGTAGTTCCGAAAACGGCTGAAAACTTCCGTGCACTTTGTACCGGTGAAAAAGGGTACGGATTCAAAGGGAGCGGTTTTCACAGAGTAATTCCTGAGTTTATGCTGCAGGGTGGTGATTTCACGAACCACAATGGAACGGGTGGTAAATCCATCTATGGAGATCGTTTTCCAGATGAGAACTTTCAATTAAAGCATGAAGGTCCAGGCACTCTAAGTATGGCAAATGCTGGTCCCAATACCAATGGAAGTCAATTCTTCATTTGTACGATTAAAACCGATTGGTTAGACGGAGCACATGTCGTTTTTGGCAACGTTACTGAAGGCATGGATGTGGTCGAAGCCATAGAAGCCTTAGGTTCAAGAAGCGGACAAACATCAAAGAAAATCTTGATCGAAGATTGTGGTGAGCTTTAGGAGTTGAAAACTCCGCAAAGAGATACTAGGCAACGGATCAAAGGTTATATTCGCCCGATGCGAATAACCCTGTCCGTTGCCTTTTTTTTGGCTTTATTCACAGCATCTGCACAGGAGAAATGTAGCTGTGACTCTACGTTCAATTTCATCTACAAAAAATGGGCTGAGGTGAAAAACATGAGCTACCACAGCTATAAGAATGAACGCAAACTGGATGTATACGAAGAGGCGAACTTTGATTTTGTAGTTCAGCGCAACCCATTCAAAGTGGCGGGGGTGATGACTGAAAAGCGCCATCGCCTGCTTTATGACCCAAGTCAAAATAAAAATGAAGCGCTCTATATCCCGAGCGGGTTTCCATATACCAACATTTGGTTGGATGTACATGGAAAGGTGTTTCGAGGATTAAACCATTACACGATTTCCAATGCGGGTTGTGAATTCATTTTCGGAATTATTCGAGATCAATACGAAAGGATTCCTGCAGATTTTGTGTGTCAAAAGATTACGCGCAAAGGGCAGGAAGAAATTGAAATCTCTGCTCAAACGAAGAGTTTCCACTTTACCGATTACAAAGTTCAGAAAGGCGAATCAGCCTTAGATATAGCCAAAAAATTTTCTGTCATGGCTTACGTTCTGATCGAATATAATGACAATGTGGACAACTACACCGACAAACTAGATGGTAAAGTAATCAAAGTCCCATCGCATTATGGCTCGAAAGTCAAGCTATGTGTCAGCGCAAAACATGGGATGGCGACATTGATTCAAGTAGAAGATGAAAAAGGCTTACTCGAAACCTACGAATACACGAATTACAAATTCAATTTGAAGTTGCCCGAAAACTACTTTACTGAAGACTACCTAGACAGCCTAGACTAGTGTACCGCAAGAGGTTCACTCATTTTTGTTGCAAACAAATCTCGTGCACAAAGCTCTGCTAGTGCTTTTTCTAAGGTCGGAAATTCCCATTGAAATCCAGCTTGCTTCAACTTTTCAGGTTCCACCCACCTACTTTTCAGCAATAGCTCCGTCTCCGTATTGATCAATCTGGCTCCTATTTCTAGTAACAATTTCGGATTCGGAAGTCCAAAGCTCATCCCCGTGGCATCCCTCATCTCGTGCATCAACTCTGCGTTGGTGACCTGCTCTGGTGCACTCAGGTTCACTACACCCTCCAAGTTCACATTCTGAATAGCGAAATTGACCGCTCGACAAAAATCATAGCTATGCAACCAGCTGAAGCGCTGCTTCCCATTTCCATGCTTGCCTCCTAGACCTATTCTAGCAAGGTTTTTCAATGGCACGAATGCACCTCCTTCTTTTCCTAATACAATGGTGGTGCGAAGTGCCAATTTACGTACCCTAGGCAGGTCGAAACTGAAAAACATGTTTTCCCATTTCTCGCATACGTCCACGCTGAAACCGGTTCCGTGCTCTCCGTTTGCTTCTGTCATAGGACGATCTTCTGCATGTCGATAAATGGTAGCGCTTGTCGCGTTAATCCAGGTCGCTGGGCCGTTTTTCACTTTCATCAATGCCAATCCAAGGGCACGCGTACTTTCCAATCGACTATTAAGGATCAGTCTTTTGTTTCTTTTGGTATATCTGCAATCCACAGACTTACCACTCAGGTTGATCAACACATCCGCCCCTTCCAGATGATCTTTCCAACGATATAGGCTTCTGCCATTCCAATGGACGTAGTTCACTCCATTCTCGAGCCTTTCTTGTCCTCTCGTCAGAACAATTACCTGCGCTCCTTGGTCATTAAAATGAGTAGTTAAACATTGGCCTAAAAAGCCGCTACCGCCAGCGATTACGATTTTTTGAACGTTCATTCTTTCTGATTTTTGTTTTTTGTTAGATATAATGTTTTGATTGGGAAGTAGATTAAGATGGATCCCGTGATGGCATAGCCTAGAATTAATCCGACTATTCTCAGTCCTTCTCCATGTGCATCAGAAAGAAGGTATGCCACCAACATGGTTCCTAAGCTCAATAAGATGTGTAATCCTCGGATGACTTCCCAGTTCGGTTCATCTTTTTGCCCTTCGCCTATGACTGCTACGAACATGATGATCAGGTAAGGAAGAGAGAAGATCAGAGCGAATAGCCCGAGCCCAATGGGGAACCATAGCATGCCTAGGAAATCTTTTGCGGTCAGGGCATTTTCCAGCCCTTCTGTGATCGTGTAAATCACACCATAAACGGCACCGGTGATCAGAATTCCGATGATATAGTTTTGAAGAAATTTGCGAATAGTCATGATTTCCTGTATTAATCTTATTGGGCTAGGCTTGGTTCAGCGTACGTTCGGTTAGGATTTGATGCTCTTTCGCTTTTCTCTTACCTCGGAAGAATAGATAGAGATTCAAGAAAAGCATGATTCCTAGGTAAATACTAAACCCTCCTACCTTCTGGCTGAGTATTTCGATCATTTCTTGCTTGCCAAACAACTCCATATGATCCGTTTCAATACGCAGAATAAGCAAGGCAAACCCCAGATTTAATAGGTAGAAACCCATTTCAAAAAGGCGATTGGTAGCATTGGCAATTTCCTCTCTCCCGCGGAAAATATCCACCATGAATACGCGGCTATTCTTGAATAGAATGCGCGCTACATAATAGGTGAGCAATAAGGCAATGGGGAGATAAATAAAGTAAGCAGTAATGATTAGGGTTTGATCGATGTTGGTCATTTCAAAGGTTTCCATGATTGATATATTTAATTGGTTTTGAAAAATCTTTTGGCCAGTTGTACCCAAGCCATGTTTATGTAATGCATCAGTGCTAGGCCTAATGCGATAAATCCTGTTCGTTCAGCGATCAATTCAATGAGCTGAATATTTGTGTCGATGTGTGGCCAGTACCCCAAACTCACCGCTACGTATCCGAGGTTTAATAGGTAATATCCCATCAGTAACATCTTGTTCAAGGTATCTGCCGTCTCATTGTCATTGACAAACAGATCATGTAAATAATGCGCTCCGTTAACATAAAACATCCATCCTATTTTCACGATAATCACGGCTGTGATCAGGAAGTAGATTCCGTAGGCGAGTATGTTTAAGTTGAAGTTCATTTTGTTTCTATACTTTCAATATTTATTGAAACTTTGTGAGCAAATTTTTTTATTTCATCAGGGTCAATAAGGTCTTGTAAAACCAGTTTTCATCAGACTTAATGAATTTATCCAATGTCGTATCCGCCTTGCTTGTAAAATCTTCAATTTCTTGCATCATGCGATTAAACTCTTCCACCTCTTTTCCATCGCCTTCTGCATTCTTCACTTGACTAATTACATCTAAAATGGGTTCTACTTCTCTCCTCTTTCGTTCCTTGGCTATTTGTCTCGCCACTTGCCAGATGTCCTTTCCTGCGCTGAAATATTCCTTTCGTTCGCCTGGAACCAACTCCTTGTTCACCAAGCCCCACTCCATCAAGGCGCGAATGTTCATGTTTACGTTTCCTCTACTCACCTTTAGCTCCGCCATGATCTCTTCAGTGGTCAATGGATCCGTATTGATGATCAGCAAGGCATGAATCTGACTCATGGTGCGATTGATTCCCCAACTGCTGCCGAGGGTGCCCCATGCTTGAATGAACTTTGCCTTTGCTGTTTCGAATTCCATAAGGCAAATATATACACACTTCTTAAACTTTCAATTATTTCTGAAAGTTTTTGTTTCTGATTAACATTTATCATTGCACTCATGTCTGAAAAGCAATACGACTATGTGCTGGCTACGCAACGAGCCTTCCTCCATCCTGCCTCACCCGATTGGTATGTGCAGCAGGTTTTAGATGAAGATTCTCTCCTCATTAAGGCATTAGAATTTAGGGGACTGACAGCAAGCCGAGCGGCCTGGGATGATCCTGAATATGATTGGGCACAAGCCAAAAATGTGATCATTCGAGCCACATGGAACTATTCTCCGCAGATTGAAAAGTATACAACATGGCTTAAAACAGTTTCTGAAGCATCGCGTTTGATCAACCCCTTGAAAACCGTTTTGTGGAATTTAGACAAGGAGTATTTATTGGACTTAGAGCGAAATGGAATTTCCATCCCTCCTTCTCATATCGTTCAGCAAGGTTCCACATCTTCGTTGCCATCGATCATTGATCAGCTAAACTGGACTGAGATTGTTGTCAAGCCAGCTGTGTCGGGTGGTGGACGTCACACCTATCGTTTGCATCAGAATATGGCTGGTGACTTTAATTCCACCTTTCAAGAACTTGTGAAAGCGGAGACAATGATCCTACAGGAATTCCAAAGCAACATTCTAACCATGGGCGAAATCACACTGGTTTGCTTCGGTGGTAAATACAGTCATGCGATCAGAAAATTCGCTCAGGATGGTGAGTTTAGAGTACAGGATGATTTTGGCGGACGTGTAGAACCATACAAACCTTCACAGGATGAAATCGATCTAGCAGAACGAGCGATGAAATCTTTTCAACCCATCCCCGCATATGGTCGTGTGGACATGATGTGGGACAATCACAATAATCTTTGCGTTTCTGAATTAGAATTGATAGAACCAGAACTGTGGTTGAGATTCAAGCAAACCGCTTCCGAAATGTTCGCGGATGCGCTCTAATTACCTATTGTCTAATCCACACGATAAGATAGGCCAAAGAAAAAGAGAAGATCAGATATAAAATCAAGGCCAACAGAGAGGCGAAAAGACCTTTGCCTATTTTCCAAAAACTTGTTTCCCCAGCATAAGACACGAATGCATACGTGCTATGGAGCGTCAGCACTATGAAATTCAGACTCTTATTTCCTACTTCCAATGTCAGCAGTGTTGACGTAATCACACCAAACAATACATATATGCCTGAGATGTAAAATCCGATAGATAGATACTCTGCCAACGTCCCCTTTTTCCATTCAAACATTTTCCAAGAAAGGGCAATCGAAGTAGCCAGTAAAAACAAGAAGTTACTGATGTTTTTAACCATCAACCGAGCGGCCTGTTCGCCAAGGTTCAAGAAAGCCTTTTGATTTTCGCTTCTTGCAGTTTGTTGAAATTCGCCTTTCAGCGGATCGTAATCGATCAATTCGGTGTAGGCTAAATAAACGATCGTTGTGACAATAAAAAACTGAATCGGCTTGTAGTATGACTTTCTTTTCCCACCGATAAACTCTCTGAAAAGCCTTCCGGGATTTAAGACTAACAGGCGTAATGTGCTCCAAATGGGACCATCGATGGAAAAATTGGTAGATAAAAAATCTGAAATCGTTTCTTGAAAGGTGATTCCTGGACTTATGCTTTTTTGACCACAATGCTGACAATAAGGATCATTCAGTGCCTCGCTACAGTTCAAACATGCCATATGATCCTCAGCCATATTCCAAAACTAATCAACTGGATTATTTGAGCTCCACGGATACTTCGGGTAGCTCAATGACCTTAGAGTAGTCATTATCTTTGGAGAGCCAACTCACATGCTTCTCCTCTCCGATCAAAAAAATCAACTTCTGCTGATGATGTTCTAACTCTGAAAATGCTATGGATTTTATTGTCACCACTTCTCCAGGAGACTTAAATCTGGCGGATATAAACTGAGCATTCGCTCTGGCGCTGTTCATTTCAGCACTTACAAACTTGACCTCAATGACGGCCGTATCTACTTGCAGAACAAACCTCTTTTTTAAGTAGGCTCTATAGCGTTTCTCAACCCCCTCCACTCCAAGTTCCGATGGGTCAAACGCTGGATCCACCGTTTTTAAAGCCTTCATAGCCGTTTGGTTGTCTGTTTTAAAATCCACCAACCAATATCCGTTGACAAACTCGACACGAACTTTTGATTCGCTTGATACCTGCGCTACTGCCGATTGTCCCAGAATTATTGTAAAAACGAAAAGTAAAATGGATGTATATTTCATCGTGTGTTTAGACGAGGTTTTATCACAAAAGGGTGCATCACCAATGTGACTATAGACTCGCAAATTTGGAAAAACCCCCACAACATCCAGAAAACACTAAAGAAAATTAACGGTTCTAGCTAAATTTCTATTTTTAAGGTCGAACCAGCCCCTAACTATTTTGCCTGAAAACCAATCGCGACTAGAATTATATAAACAATACTGGAAACAGGATTTGTTGGCGGCAGTGAGTGTGTCGTTGGTGGCTATGCCCTTGGCCTTGGGTATTGCCATTGCTTCCGGCAGCCCGCCCATATCGGGATTCATCGCAGCCATTATTGGTGGAGTCATTACAACCTTTATTCGGGGCTCACACATCGCTATTAACGGGCCAGCGAACAGCCTAGTTGTTGTCATTCTTGCCGCAAACAGCTTGCTTTCTGTCGATGGTCAAAACGCCTTTCCATTTGTCTTGGCTGCCATTTGTGTTGCAGGTGTATTGCAGGTGGTTATCGGCATTCTTAAGCTTGGGCGGCTGGGTGAGGTGGTCCCATCTTCAGTTATGTATGGACTATTAGCAGGTATTGGAATCATCATCTTAGTCAAACAAATTCATGTTGGGTTTGGCCATCAATCCATGGCGGCTACAACAGTAGAAAGCATTCTGGAAATACCTAAGAGCATTTTCAATCTTAACCCAATGATTACCTTCATCACCTTGGTCAGTTTAGCCATCATGATGGTTTATCCAAGGGTTAAAAACAAGCTCTTTCATTACGTTCCTGCACCTGTATGGGTGTTGATTTTCGCCATACCTGTTGTGTATATCCATCGACACTGGTTTGTCCCATTCTTTGACATTTCAAACCCTGCTTTTCAATATCCTAAAACCGAGCTGATTTCTTTGCCTGAAGACGTTTGGAACTCAATCGTATTCCCAGATTTCGGCATGATCGACACGGTCAATTTTTGGGTGGTGGTTTTTACCATTCTCATTGTCACTACCATCGAAACATTGGTAAGCACCAAAGCTGTTGACCAACTTGATCCTCTTCGAAGAAAAACCAATCTAAACAAGGACCTGCGCGGAATGGGAATTAGTAGTGCACTGAGTGGCCTCCTGGGTGGCTTGCCAATCGTTACCGTAGTGGTGCGCAGTTCAGTAAACGTCAGCAATAACGGCAGGACTGGATTATCCAACCTTTTTCACGGATTGATCATTCTGCTTTTTTTATTGGGGCTACAACCACTTTTAGAGCAAGTGCCATTAGCAGCACTGGCCGCGATATTAATTTATACGGGCTATGGATTGACTTCACCATCGAACTATGTCGAAGCTTATGAAAAAGGAGAGGAACAGCTTCTTATCATGGTTTTCAGTGTCATTTGCGTCCTACTTTACGGATTACTCTGGGGGTTGTTTCTTGGATTAATCATGACTCAATTGGTTCAATGGGTGAAGTCTCGAATGACCATAAAGGCATTCTTTCAAGCGATATTCCAGCCGCGAATACAGTACAAGGAGCTATCAGATCGATATGAGATTCGTCTTTCTGGAATCTTCAATTTTTTGAATCTCCTGAAACTTAAATCCATCATATATAAAACTCCGGTGGGCGAAAAGGTGGAAATTAACATGGAAGACGCTATTCTCATTGATCATTCCGTGATGGAATTCATCGATAATTACGGGAAAAGCTATTCGAGAAAAGGAGGGCATTGGATCATTACTGGACTCGAAAACCATGAAACAACCTCTTCACATCCACAAAGTATGAGGATGCTTCAACCACAGCATCAGCATTCTCCGCGTTGGATGACAGAACACCAGCGACAAATGATGAAAATTTCCGCTCAACACGGTTGGCAATTTGTGATCGGTAAAGAGTTTAACAATGATCATTTGTTAGAATTTCCACTATTCAATGGTCACCCAGTCGAGTATGCACACAATACTGCAACTGGACTTTTGCCGAAGCACAATCTCTATTTCACCTTACAAGACATTGTTTTTGATGAGGGCGCACTAATAAGCAAAATAGCCTATGATACTACGGTAATCATAGTTGAGTTGAGGCAAGCCATACCTGCATTTGTTTTAGAAAAAGAAGAATTATTCGACCGTATACTGCAGCGGGCTGGCAAGAAAGACATTGAGTTTGAGGATGACCTGGAGTTTTCGAAACGAGAACTAGTAAGCGGCTCTGACGAAAAAGCAACCAAAGGCTTTTTCAATGAAACCATTCGTGGTTTTATACTCGCGAATGATTCATATCACCTCGAAAGCACGGGGAGTAAACTGTTGATTTTCAACAAAACGGAGAGGCTTTCATTGGAAGAAATGGAACAGCTAATCCAATTCAGCATTCAATTCATTGACTTGATATCTGATCAGCCTGAGTTAAAGCCTTCAACACCTGAGGTATAATCGCTCTGCGACCTGAATTATCGATCACCATATTCGATCTACTGGCCACCTCACGCTGAGGTAATTGATTACCCATTCGTTCTAATACTTTTTCCTTAGAAACACCATCTCGCTCCATAACTCGAGCTATTCTTATGTCATCTTCTGCTGTTACACAAAAAATAAGGTCGCAATCCCTGTAAGTATTGGATTCGAATAAAATTGCCGATTCTCGAACGCAAACTCTAAAACCTTGCTCTGCTTTCTTTTTGCGCCATCCTTGAAAATCATCGATCACGACTGGATGAATTATTCGATTCAGCGCCTCCAATTTTTCTTTGGATTGAAACACCTCTTGAGCAATGAATGGCCGGTTTGCCAAGCCATTTTCGTAAGCCTCAACTCCGAATAATTGTGTGACTCCCTCGATGATCTTTGGATCCGTATTTAGCAATCTGCGACCTGCCTCATCGGCTGAATAAGTGGGAATGGATAATGATCGAATGATATCTAGAACTAGAGACTTTCCTGAACCTATTCCTCCAGTTAAACCAATAATTTTCATTAATCGTTTTTAGAAATTACAATTTCAACTTGCTTCGGTTTCAAGACCACCCTCTCTGCTAAAACTGGCCATTGTTCCAAGTTTACAGGCAATCCCATATACCCCTCTTGCATTTGTGTGAAATCAACTTCTAAACGAAACTGGGATTTGGTAATCTCATCAAACTTACTCAGTGGAACTTGTGCAACTACCTCAATGGCATTGGGAAAACATAACACTTTTAGAGAATCGGGAACATTCAATATTTCCGGATTGATCATGAATCGCTTTTCGGTTAATCGATCAACATTAAATCGCACACTCACCGAGTCGGGTTCCACGATGGCATCATTTCCAAACTTCTTAATTACAACAGGAACTCTGTATCCAACTTTCGCATTCAATTCACCTGCTTCGAATGGAATGGTTCTTATAAACTGTAAAGTGTCCAATACAGACAACGGCCCATAAACTTCCACCTCAGACGGCACTGACACCAATGAATCCAATAATATATATCCCTTTTCAAGGCTATAGTTTACTATGGGTTTTACTTTTACAATTCGCGAGACCTTAAGATCAAATAGGAACTCGATGCTATCACTCAGTACTCGATTAATTCCGATGTCTCCGCTAATTCGTTTCTGCAGAGACCTGGATAAAATCGCTGGATCCAAATAACCCCGTTCATAGTCACCAAAAACGCTGAGTTTAAGTTCATCCAAATTGATAACTAAGGTGTCTTCAATTAGACTCTCGTCATATTGAATCAAATCGAATCCCGAACCGCTGACGTTCACTGCCATCTGATCTGGAATATTATTCAACAACACCTTGTTTTCAGGAAAATTGATGTAGGAAACAGGGACAAAAACGGTCGAATTATAATCTTGGCCTAGGCTGATCATCAACCAGGATAGAATAGAAACCGCGACACATGCAAGAAACACTGTTAGTTTCTTGCGGTCGCGGAATATTTCTGATATCGTAAAAAAGGACTCTCTGGCCATGATGACCAAATGTAAGTCTTAGCGCTTCTGTTGCAACTCGCTTTCTCCAGTTCCTTGGCTAAGCTCAGGAGATACGGCTGATTTTTGTACTCGGACGTCAACGCCATTTGCGATGGTGATCACAAAATACTGATCCTTAATCTCTGAAACCTTACCATGAATACCTCCAATGGTAACGACTTTGTCTCCTTTACCTATTGACTCTCTGAATTTCTTAGCATCCTTCGCTTTTTTCTGTTGCGGTCGGATAATAAAGAAATAGAAAACAATAACGATTAGGATAATCGGTAAGAGCTGCATAATGCCGTCTCCTCCAAATTGTAATAACACTGAATTATAAACCATTATTCCCCTGCGTTATCTTCTGGTGCAGGAGTCTCAGCAGCGCCTTCAGGAACAATCACATCACCTCTCAATGCAACTACAGATGTCGCAGGCTCTGTATTAGCAATAACACTTACTTTTTTGTGTTGCTTACCCTTCTTACCATCGCTGTTAAATACCACATACATTTCACCTTCAGCACCTGGAGCGATTGGCTCTTTTGGCCATTTTGGAATAGTACAACCACAGCTTCCTTTTGCAGAAACGATCACCAATTCATTTTCACCTGTATTCTTGAATTTAAAGGTGTGTTCCACTTTTTCGCCTTGGGTGATTTCACCAAAATCAAAAGCCTCTTCGCTAAACTCAATACTTGTCAATGCTTCCACATTATCCGCAGTAATTGCCGCTGCCGAAGTTTCATTATTTTCTGAAGTTGCAGCTACCTCATCTGAAGCGTTTGCTGTTGTCTTTTCTTCTCCGCAACTGGTCAATCCCACTAATGCTAAGAGGGCTGCACTGAATAAAAATTTGTTCATTTTTCTCATTTTTTAAGGTTGCAAAAATAGAATCAGAAAAGTTCTAATGACCTATGGCTTTTGTTTTAGTTAACAATCTATCCACGAATCACCGCGAATTACTCGACCAATCCCCTTCCGCGTTTGTCTATTCTTTTGTTTTTCTTGAATTCTACCACCAATTTATCAAGCACTCCATTGATAAAATATTTACTCTTTGGAGTACTGTACATTTTTGCTAACTCGATATACTCATTTAGTGTAACCTTAACAGGCACCGTTGGAAAATGCTCCAATTCCGTCAGGGCCATTTTCATCAAAAGCATATCTAAAAGTGCGATTCTTTCGGTTTCCCAGTTATCGGATTTGGTAGATATTATCTTTTCATATTCCTCATTAAAATCAACCGTTTTGCGTAAAAGTTCCTTTGTAAAACTCTGATCATCCGTCTTGTTTTTATACAAATCTGCAAGAAAGCCCACACCGCTTGGCTGATCTTCAGAAATTCCTTGAATGGTTTTAATCAAACCCAAAGCTGCGTAAGGAAGGTCGTCTCTCCAGTAGATATTTTTCTCCTCCAATGCTGCATGAATGACATCGTTGAGTCCAAGCTTTTCCTTGAATAACACCTCAATAATTGCCTTATCTGTCTGCAGATTATTGTCTTCGCGCGTCATATATAAAATGAACGCATCCTCCGTTTTGAACTGCTTAAATACTCGTCTTAAATCATCATGCTCTTCAGCCCATGAAATCTTTGCCCGCTTCAGTATTTCATCTAGTTGCTCATTGTCTTTCAGCAGTTTGAATATCCTATTCTCAACAAATCGAGTATTAGGATTCAAATCTTCAGGAGTTGGCAACTGCTTCTTTTTATTCGCTTCTAAGATTTCATTGGCAACCACTTCCATCTCTACAATCAATGCAACCAGATGCATGTATAGATCATTTAGTTCATTGACGCTTTCAAACAGCTGGCGCTCAATTTTCTGCAAATCGGCATTCTCCGTTCTGAAATAGGAATAAAGCGACTGAAACACTTTTACGCGTAAATATCTTCGATTTACAAGCGCTATCTTCTGTTGCTTACTGCTCACAAGCTACGGTGAATTTGAGCCATTTTCTCAATGCGTTCTTCTGCCATTTCGTTTGCAATTTGGTAGCTGGGTTTCCCTGTCTCGCTTGATTTATTCAATACTTGCTCTGTTGTCTCATAGATACCTTCTGCACTTTGAAATGCACGATCACGGTTGTATCCTTCCAGTTCGCTATAGCAGTTAATCAATCCTCCTGCGTTTATGAGGAAATCGGGTGCGTAGACAATCCCTCTATCCAATAGCATTTTACCGTGTATATCTTCTTTCGCCAACTGATTATTGGCAGCACCAGCAACAATCTGACATTTCAAATTTGGAATCGTCTGATCATTCAAAGTGGCACCAAGTGCACATGGTGCATAAATGTCCATATCAACAGAGGATATAACCTTCGCATCAACAACAGTCACATTTGGATGCTTCTCCAACACCTTTCGAATCTTGTCTTCAAAAATATCAGCGATCATGACCTTGGCTCCCTCTTCCATAAGGTGATCCACCAAATAGCCACCAACATTTCCGGAACCTTGGACCAATACTTTTTTCCCTGCTATGCTGTCATTTCCGTAGGCTTTCTTCGCTGCTGCTTTCATTCCAACATAGACCCCGTAGGCTGTGACTGGTGAAGGATCTCCACCTCCACCCAAGGTCTCAGGAATACCAACCACATGATCTGTTTCCATGTGTATGTACTCCATGTCTTTTGTGGTCATTCCTACATCTTCGGCAGTAATATACTTACCTCCAAGGCTGTCCACAAAACTTCCGAATCGCCTCATTAAAGCTTCGGATTTTAAAGTACGGGAATCGCCAATAATGACCGCCTTGCCGCCACCCAAGTTCAAGCCAGAAATGGCTGCCTTGTAGGACATTCCTCTACTTAATCTTAATACGTCTGTTAATGCTTCCGCTTCAGTGGCATATGACCACATCCTAGTGCCTCCAAGGGCTGGACCAAGCACGGTATTGTGAATGCCAATTATGGCCTTTAAGCCTGTGTATGGATCTTGGCAAAAAACGATCTGTTCGTGCCCCATTTTGTCCATCTGGCTGAGTGGTAATGTAGTTTGAGAATCCACTTTAAACTAATTTTAAAAGAACCGATTTTTTATTTGTCTCTTCTCGATCCGACTACATTTGCGTAGTCTGTTTCGAGCCGCAAATGTATTGGAATTCGCATAGGACGCAAAGGATCATTTTAGGTCACACAGCATGAGGGAATTAGCTTATTTAAACAAACATTTCGCCCGCTATAAATGGCACCTGCTAGGTGGGATTGTATTTGTTGCGATATCAAATACCTTCGCCATTTTCCCTGCTCAGATCATTAGATATGCCATCGATTTTGTTCAAGACTCCTTGATGGTATTCCCGCTTTTTAATGAAGAGAACATTTTAGCCTTTTATAGCAAGATGTTAACGCGGGCCATTTTGCTTTTTTCAGCACTTGTCTTGTTCCTGGCATTGGCAAAAGGCTTCTTTCTGTTCCTGATGCGACAAACGATCATTGTAATGAGTCGCCTGATGGAATACGATCTTAAGAATGATATATTCCAGAAATATGAAGACCTCCACATGGCCTTCTACAAGCAAAACAACACTGGTGACTTGATGAATCGGATCAGCGAAGATGTCAGTCGCGTTAGAATGTATTTAGGCCCTGCTATCATGTACACCATCAACTTGATTGTTCTTTTTGTGATGGTCGTAGTAACCATGTTAAGTGTGAACGCCAAGTTGACCTTATACGTACTAACACCACTGCCCATTCTTTCTATCTTGATCTATTGGGTGAGCCGAAAGATTAATCAGCGAAGCGAGCGAGTGCAACGCAAATTGAGCGATCTCAGCACCTTCGTACAAGAAGCCTTCAGCGGTATTCGTGTGATTAAAGCTTACAATCGCCTTTCGGAGCGAGAATTTGAATTTGCCGAGCATTGTAACGATTACAAAAACACTTCGCTGGAATTAGTAAAAGTCAATGCACTCTTTATGCCTGCAATGATTCTACTCATCGGCCTCTCTACCATACTCACCATATACATTGGAGGATTGCTGACCATCGATGGAAGCATTTCCCCAGGAAACATTGCTGAATTCGTCATCTACGTGAATATGCTGACCTGGCCAGTCGCATCCGTAGGTTGGGTAACATCATTAGTACAGCGTGCAGCTGCGAGTCAAAAGCGCATCAATGAATTCTTGAAAATCGTACCTGAGATACAAAACCCAACACAAGCGCCTTTTGCTACACAGGGAACCTTGGCTTTTAAAAATGTTTCTTTTACGTATCCAGACAGCGGGGTGAAAGCATTAAAAAACATCTCCTTCAAAGTAGAGCAAGGTAAAAGCTTGGCCATCATTGGAACAACCGGTTCTGGTAAATCAACCATTGCGAATCTGCTGTGTCGACTTTATGACGTAGATAAAGGATCGATTTTGATCGATAATCAAGAAATTGACAAAATCAACCTTGATGCATATCGAAACAGTATCGGATACGTCCCTCAAGATGTTTATCTATTTTCCGATACAATCAGTAACAACATTTCTTTCTCCACCACTATTGCAGACACAGATGAAGACGCTGTATTACAAGCGGCTAAAGACGCCCAAGTGTATAGCAACATTATAGAATTCCCGAATGGATTTGAAACACGCGTAGGAGAAAGAGGAATCACTTTGAGTGGAGGACAAAAACAAAGAATTTCTATTGCGCGAGCTATAATAAAACAGCCCAGCATTTTAATTTTTGATGATTGCCTATCTGCAGTTGATACGGAAACCGAAGAGAGAATTCTACAGAATTTGAAACGAATAATGGATAACAGAACGACTATCATTATTAGCCATCGAGTTTCGTCTGTGAAGCATTGCGATGAAATCTTGGTGCTGGATGAGGGAGAAATCCAAGAAAATGGAAGTCACGATGAGCTCATGAAAAAGCGAGGCTCCTATTTCGAAATCCACGAGCAACAGCAGCTAGAAGCAATGAAGGCATAGCCTTCATTCTAATTTCCAATTCTTTGTCAAATCAAATTTTCGCGTAGGTTTGTGTAGGAACGATAACCTGAGGACTGAAAATTGAAGAAGAATGGGAGAAAACGATAGCCGCCAAACGGAGTCAGAAAACGACACGAATAAGGACCGAGATGAGATTTACGCGAATGCCGTAAGAGCTGGAAAACGAACCTATTTCTTTGATGTGCGTGCAACGCGCAATAGCGATTACTACCTCACCATCACCGAAAGCAAAAAGCGATTTCACGATAATGGTTCGGTTACCTACGAGAAACACAAGATTTTCCTCTACAAAGAAGACTTCGAAAAATTCAGCGATGCTTTGGGCGATGCCTTCAAGAAGATTATTGACCTAAACAGCGAACACGATCAAGAAACGGTAGCGAAAATTGAAAATCAATTCACCGATATCAGTTTTGACGAATTGGGTGGTGACTCCAAAGCTAACGACTAAAGATCGAGAATACCTTCCGGCAGATCCATCTTGAGGATCTTATTCTTGGTATCCACCTCCACTACAAATTGATCTACCAGCGGCACGTAAATCTCTTCTCCTTTATACTCCACTTCGAGCAAGGTTTGAGCCGTGGAATCAATCACGGCTAGGATTTCACCAATTTCACCTTTGTGCTGATCCATAATGATGAATCCTTCCAAGTTTAGCTGTCGATCTAAATTCAATTGACTAGACAACTGAAATACAGCCTTGCCTCTCATTAATTCCGCCTCAGCAGCCGATTGAATTCCCGCAAACTTGGCCTTCACCTTACCCTTGTTCAATGGAGCATGACTTTCAATCACGTGCGGAATATACGCTCCTCCCATTTCAACAAAGACAGCCTTGAAATCTGCAAAAAGGGTTTCTATTCCAGCATCTACCTTAATAACAAGGTCGCCCTTTAAGCCATGTGGCTTGACGATGACTCCAATTTCCGAATATTCACTTTTCTTCATAAAAAAACCCCGATAAATATCGGGGTTCCTATTTGTTATATCAAAGGGACTTTTTATCCTTCTTTTGTTTCTTCTGGAGCATCAGTAGTAGGAGTCTCCTCTGCGGCCGGTGCCTCTTCAGTTGGTGCTTCTACAACTTCAGCCGCTGGAGTTTCTTCAGCAGGTGCAGTTTCCGCTGGAGCTTCTTCAGAAGGTGCTTCGGCAACTTCCGCAGTAGCTTCTTCTGCCGGTGCCTCTTCAGCTGGTGCTTCTTCTATCACAGGAGCGTTAGCTTCAGCAATGGCAGCGGCACGAGCATCATTCTTTTCTTTCTCAGCAGCAAGACGAGCTTTCTCTTCATCTTCCTTCGCTTTCGAAAGCTTGTTCACTTTTTGATCAATGATATTTGCCTTCTCATCCAACCATTTTGCATACTTCGCTTCCATCTGCTCCTCCGTCAATGCCCCTTTAGTTACACCTCTCATAAGGTGTTCCTTCATCAACACTCCTTTATAAGACAATATTGCCTTAGCAGTTTCTGATGGTGACGCACCCACAGAAACCCAATGCACACTGCGATCAAAATCTAAATCGATCGTTGCAGGATTCGTGTTTGGATTGTAAGTACCGAGTTTTTCGATGAAACGACCGTCTCTCTTGGATCGGCTGTCTGCCACTACGATGTGAAAGAAAGGCTTTCCCTTCTTACCGTGGCGCTGGAGTCTAATTCTTGTTGCCATGTTTTGATTTAGTTAATCTGTTCGTTGCTAAAACTGGTTGATTAAAGCGGGTGCAAATGTAGATTTTCTTTTCAATCAGCAATAGCCCAAACACAATTTAATACCTCACCCAACTCCACATTAAAAACATACCCAAATGACAAATAGTTATTCAAACTAATCCAACGAATTTTTATTTTCAATCTCATCCATAAAAAAGCCTTCTTCGTCTAATATTTTAAGTCTTAGAACCAACCCACACACCACCGTATGCGTTCTAGGCAATATCTTCGGCGACTTTGTTTAAACATCAAAGTGTTAACTACACACTAACCTACTCTATATGAGAACTTTTACTAAGCTAATCGCAGTTTTAGCTGTTTCTTTCTTTTCGATTAATGCGCTTAACGCCCAGTGCACAAGCACAGTCGATGAATTTACTCAAATTGAAGACTTTGAATCAGGCCTTCAATTACTCAACAATATTTCTGGTGATGACTTCGACTGGACATTAAGCAATACTACTACTGGAACTCCAACTGATAATACAGGACCAACCGCTGCATACCAAGGAGATTATTTCCTTTATACGGAAACATCAAACCCGGTTGGCACCAATGATGTAGCAATTGTAGAGACGGCATGTTTGGATTTTGACAATAATACATCGCCATGGATGAGCTTTTATCTGCATATGTATCAGGGCGAGAATTCAGGATGGAGTCAGGCATCATCTATGGGTCAGCTTGTAGTTCAAGTCACAACGAACCCAACTGCAACTAATCCGACTTGGACGACCTTGTCTGGTGGTAATTTCAACTCTTATAATGTTAATTCTTGGGCACTTTTCACCATAGACCTTAGCTCTTACGCAAATCAGACAATTAAAATCCGATTTAGAGCACAGACAGGAACAACTTCTGGTTTCGCACAACGAAAGGCTTACGGTGATCGCGCTATTGATTCCGTTTATATTTCTGATGGAATGGAAGTGAATAAGATTAGCTGCCCTGGAGCAAATGATGGCTCCATGTACGCTGAGGCTAAGTTCGGTGATGAACCATACAGTTACTCTTGGAATACAGGCGATACTACACAAT
Source organism: uncultured Flavobacteriales bacterium (assembly GCA_943788775.1). Lineage (GTDB taxonomy): Bacteria > Bacteroidota > Bacteroidia > Flavobacteriales_G > Salibacteraceae > SHAN690. Next base: position 218,754 of record CALSRO010000003.1, read on the forward strand.
CAATTTCGGGCTTATCAGCCGGCACCTATACGGTCACCATTACTGATTCATCAAACACTACCAAAGTTTTAGTTAAAACACTCGTGGAACCTTCAGTACCAGATCCGGATGGACTTACAGCCTCTACAAATGCTATTTGTGAAAACTTTAATAATCCAGTTACGCTATCAATCGATTTTGTAGAAGGTGATTCTATTTACACCACAACCACAGCTATAGCTGGAGATACAGGAAGTCAAAACACAGTGGGTTCGGCTAATAACTGGAATATCAATGGCACATTACCACTTGCAGCAGACAGTGCTACATTTACATTCTATTATAGAGGTGACATGGAAGCTGCCGCTGAATACGTTTCCATATCATCTGAAAACGGAACAACTCTTGGGCAATCTGAACCGGCAGGCGGACAGTGCCAAGGAAGTTTCAGCAGCAATTCATTCAATGTTTCACCTGATTCAATAAACGCTTGGACGAGTGATGGATCAATGACCTTCACAGGTACACCAACGGGTATGACCCGATATTGTAATGCAGGTGGTGGAAATTATTTTTCGTGGCGCGCTTACATCACCATTTCATATCCAGTTTCTCAAAGTATTCCGTATTGGTTTACTTCGGCATGTGATTCGGTTGTAGCCAATGCTGTTGATTCTGGCTACACAGTAAATGTATTGCCAACCACAACCACTACGTATTATGTTCGTTTTTACAATCCTTCCTGTGACCTATGGGGCGATTGTGATTCAATTACGGTTACAGTAAATACCCAGCCTACTGTGGTGGTTACGCCATCCTCGGCTGCATATTGTGGAAGTAGTGCAGCAACGCTAGTTGCTAGTGGAGCAAACACATATACATGGCTATCACCAACAACTGGATTAAATACCTCTTCAGGAGCAACAGTTCAAGCTAGTCCAGCCACAACCACTACCTATAACGTAAGAGGTGAGAGTGCTGCAGGTTGCGCTGACACAGCAAGTGTAACCGTAACCGTTACCTCGGGCCCATCTGCTTCTATTACAGGAACAAATGTGACTTGTAATGGCGGCAACAATGGTGCTGCTGCTGCCTCAGTAACAGGCGGCACAGGTTCAATTAACTATTCGTGGAATACGGGTGCAACATCGTCAAGCATTACAGGTTTGACCGCTGGCATCTACACGGTCACCGTTTCTGATGGTTCCAGTTGCACGGATGCAGAAACGATAACCATCACCGAGCCAAGTGCAATCGTAATTAACATTGCCACTAATAACACATGTAATGGATCTTCCAATGGATCAGCTACTGCATTCGCAAATGGCGGAACAGGAACTAAAACTTTTCTATGGTCAACAGGTTCAACTTCGAACTTTATTTTCGGATTAGCAGCAGGAACATATACTGTCACAGTGACTGATGGCAATGGCTGTACAAATACGGAGAACGCGGTTATCACTCAACCATCATCACCTTTAACTGTATCCAGCACCTCTATAACAAACGTGCTTTGTTTCGGTGAAAACACTGGATCCGTTACCGCTGCTGGCGCGGGCGGAACTCCAACATATACCTACTCCTGGTCCAACGGAGCCACAGGTGCAACTGCATCAGGTTTAACTGCAGGAAATTATACCGTTACTGTTTTGGATGCTGCAAATTGCTTCACTGGAGCTATATATACGGTTACTCAACCTTCTTCAGCCGTTAGTGTTTCGATTACATCATCTACCAACATTACTTGTAACGGTGGAAATGACGGAGCAGCAACGGCAAGCGGAACCGGAGGCACAGGAACCAAAACATACGTATGGAGTACAGGGGCAACCACTGCTACTGCATCAGGATTAACCGCTGGAACGTATACCGTTACTACAACCGATGCAAACGGCTGTGCGGATACGGATGACGTTACCCTCACCGAGCCAAATGCGGTTTCGGCAACATTCACCACATCGAATGTAAGTTGTAACGGTGGCAACGATGGTTCTGCCACAGCCTCAGGAACAGGTGGTTCTGGAACGTATTCAAGTTTTGCTTGGACCACGGGTTCTACTTCAGCAACGGCAACAGGATTAACCGCAGGAACTTATACAGTGACTGTAACTGATAATAATGGTTGTACAGGAACCGCATCAACAACAATTACTCATCCTACGGCCTTATCGGTGTCTGCAACAGCATCAAACGTGAGCTGTTTTGGTGGATCTACTGGTTCTGCTGCCGCATCAGCTTCTGGAGGAACATCAGGTTACACCTATTCATGGAGTAATAGCGGAAGTGGAGCAACAATTACCGGTTTGACTGCTGGAACATACACTGTTACCGCAACTGATGCTAATGGTTGTACAGAAACAGACGCAGTTACAATTACGCAACCCACCTTATTAGTAGCATCCATTGGAACTCCAACCAATGTAAGTTGTAATGGTGGTAATGATGGTGCTGCAACCGCTTCTGCCTCGGGTGGAACTACCTCTTACTCTTATGCTTGGTCTGGAGGGGGTGGATCTGCTGCCGCTGCAACTGGATTAACTGCTGGAACATATACGGTAACAGTTACTGATGCCAACGGATGTACAGATACCGAATCGGTATCGATCACCGAGCCTACTGCTGTCGTTGCTTCAATCGGAACTCCAACCAACGTAAGTTGTAATGGTGGTAACGATGGTTCTGCTACTGCTTCTGCTACAGGTGGAACAGGAACAATAACATATGCTTGGTCTGGTGGTGGCGGTTCTGCTGCTACTGCTTCTGGACTCACAGCTGGAACATATACTGTAACTGCTACGGATGCTAATGGTTGTACCGATACTGAATCGGTAACGATTACTCAACCAACTGCTGTTGCTGTATCAATCAGTTCTACGAACTCAAGTTGTAATGGCGGTGCGAACGGAACGGCTACCGCAAGCGGTTCTGGTGGAACGGGAACCATCACTTACGCCTGGAGCAACGGTGGTACTGCTGCTGCTATCTCTGGATTGACAGCTGGTACATATACCGTGACCGCTACTGATGCTAACGGTTGTACCGACTCTGATGACATAACAATTACCGAACCTACTGCTGTCGTTGCTTCCATTGGAACTCCTACCAACGTAAGTTGTAATGGTGGTAGCGATGGAGCAGCTACTGCTTCTGCAACGGGTGGTACAGGAACAAAAACTTTTGTTTGGTCAACGGGTGCAACAACTGCTACAGCTTCTTCATTAGCTGCTGGAACGTACACAGTTACTGCTACTGATGCCAACGGCTGTACGGATACTGAATCAGTTACCATCACTGAACCTACGGTATTAGTAGCATCCATTGGAACTCCAACCAATGTAAGTTGTAATGGTGGTAATGATGGTGCTGCAACCGCTTCTGCCTCGGGTGGAACTACCTCTTACTCTTATGCTTGGTCTGGAGGGGGTGGATCTGCTGCCGCTGCAACTGGATTAACTGCTGGAACATATACGGTAACAGTTACTGATGCCAACGGATGTACAGATACCGAATCGGTATCGATCACCGAGCCTACTGCTGTCGTTGCTTCAATCGGAACTCCAACCAACGTAAGTTGTAATGGTGGTAACGATGGTTCTGCTACTGCTTCTGCTACAGGTGGAACAGGAACAATAACATATGCTTGGTCTGGTGGTGGCGGTTCTGCTGCTACTGCTTCTGGACTCACAGCTGGAACATATACTGTAACTGCTACGGATGCTAATGGTTGTACCGATACTGAATCGGTAACGATTACTCAACCAACTGCTGTTGCTGTATCAATCAGTTCTACGAACTCAAGTTGTAATGGCGGTGCGAACGGAACGGCTACCGCAAGCGGTTCTGGTGGAACGGGAACCATCACTTACGCCTGGAGCAACGGTGGTACTGCTGCTGCTATCTCTGGATTGACAGCTGGTACATATACCGTGACCGCTACTGATGCTAACGGTTGTACCGACTCTGATGACATAACAATTACCGAACCTACTGCTGTCGTTGCTTCCATTGGAACTCCTACCAACGTAAGTTGTAATGGTGGTAGCGATGGAGCAGCTACTGCTTCTGCAACGGGTGGTACAGGAACAAAAACTTTTGTTTGGTCAACGGGTGCAACAACTGCTACAGCTTCTTCATTAGCTGCTGGAACGTACACAGTTACTGCTACTGATGCCAACGGCTGTACGGATACTGAATCAGTTACCATCACTGAACCTACGGTATTAGTAGCATCCATTGGAACTCCAACCAATGTAAGTTGTAATGGTGGTAATGATGGTGCTGCAACCGCTTCTGCCTCGGGTGGAACTACCTCTTACTCTTATGCTTGGTCTGGAGGGGGTGGATCTGCTGCCGCTGCAACTGGATTAACTGCTGGAACATATACGGTAACAGTTACTGATGCCAACGGATGTACAGATACCGAATCGGTATCGATCACCGAGCCTACTGCTGTCGTTGCTTCAATCGGAACTCCAACCAACGTAAGTTGTAATGGTGGTAACGATGGTTCTGCTACTGCTTCTGCTACAGGTGGAACAGGAACAATAACATATGCTTGGTCTGGTGGTGGCGGTTCTGCTGCTACTGCTTCTGGACTCACAGCTGGAACATATACTGTAACTGCTACGGATGCTAATGGTTGTACCGATACTGAATCGGTAACGATTACTCAACCAACTGCTGTTGCTGTATCAATCAGTTCTACGAACTCAAGTTGTAATGGCGGTGCGAACGGAACGGCTACCGCAAGCGGTTCTGGTGGAACGGGAACCATCACTTACGCCTGGAGCAACGGTGGTACTGCTGCTGCTATCTCTGGATTGACAGCTGGTACATATACCGTGACCGCTACTGATGCTAACGGTTGTACCGACTCTGATGACATAACAATTACCGAACCTACTGCTGTCGTTGCTTCCATTGGAACTCCTACCAACGTAAGTTGTAATGGTGGTAGCGATGGAGCAGCTACTGCTTCTGCAACGGGTGGTACAGGAACAAAAACTTTTGTTTGGTCAACGGGTGCAACAACTGCTACAGCTTCTTCATTAGCTGCTGGAACGTACACAGTTACTGCTACTGATGCCAACGGCTGTACGGATACTGAATCAGTTACCATCACTGAACCTACGGTATTAGTAGCATCCATTGGAACTCCAACCAATGTAAGTTGTAATGGTGGTAATGATGGTGCTGCAACCGCTTCTGCCTCGGGTGGAACTACCTCTTACTCTTATGCTTGGTCTGGAGGGGGTGGATCTGCTGCCGCTGCAACTGGATTAACTGCTGGAACATATACGGTAACAGTTACTGACGCCAACGGTTGTACAGATACCGAATCGGTATCGATCACCGAGCCTACTCCTGTCGTTGCTTCATCGGAACTCCAACCAACGTAAGTTGTAATGGTGGTAACGATGGTTCTGCTACTGCTTCTGCTACAGGTGGAACAGGAACAATAACATATGCTTGGTCTGGTGGTGGCGGTTCTGCTGCTACTGCTTCTGGACTCACAGCTGGAACATATACTGTGACTGCTACGGATGCTAATGGTTGTACCGATACTGCATCTGTAACGATTACTCAACCTACTACTGTTGCTGTATGCGTTCAGTGCATACAACGTCAAGCTGTAATCGGTGGTAACGATGGTGAAGCAACGGCTTCTGGTGCACGGGGACACACATCACTCTACTCTTGGAGTAACGGTGGCTACATGCTGCTACCATTACTGGACTTGACAGCTGGAACTATACCGTGTACCGTACTGACGCCAACGGTTGTACTGACTCTGACTTCATAACTATTACTGAACCTACCTGCTGTCGTTGCTTCCTTCGGTGGATACCAACGTAAGTTGTAACGGTGGTAGCGATGGTGCAGCTACTGCTTCTGCAACGGGTGGTACTACGGCTTATACTTATGCTTGGATCAACTGCGTGCTACTACTGCTACAGTTACTGGTCTTGCTGCTGGAACGTACAGTGTGACTGTAACTGATGCCAACGGTTGTACCGACTCAGCTTCTGTTACTATCACTGAACCTGCGGTGCTTGTCGCTGCCACTGCGTAGACTGACAACGTTAGCTGTAATGGTGGTAACGATGGCGAAGCAACCGCTTCTGCTACAGGTGGAACTACGTCATACTCTTTTGCTTGGTCTAGTGGCGCTACTTCTGCTACTGCTTCTAACCTTGCGGCTGGAACATACACTGTAACAGTTACTGACGCCAACGGTTGTACTGATACTGAAACAGTCACCATTACTGAACCTACTCCTGTAGTTGCTTCTGCTGTTGTTGATAACAACGTAAGTTGTAACGGTGGTAATGATGGTGAAGCAACTGCCTCCGCTTCGGGTGGAACAACTGGTTACACTTTCTCTTGGTCTGGTGGTGGCGGTTCTTCTGCTACAGCTACTGGATTAACTGCTGGAACATATACCGTGACTGTTACTGATGCTAATGGTTGTACTGACACCGCTTCTGTAACTATTACGGAACCTACTCTACTCGTTGCTTCTGCTGTTGTGGATGACAACGTAAGCTGTAACGGTGGTAATGATGGTGAAGCAACGGCTTCTGCTGCAGGTGGTACTACTACCTACTCATACTCTTGGAGTAATGCAGCTACATCTGCTAACATTACTGGACTTACTGCTGGAACATACAGTGTTACTGTAACGGACGCCAACGGTTGTACTGACTCTACTTCAGTAACTATTACTGAGCCTACACTCTTAGTTGCTGCTGCTTCGGTGGATGACAACGTAAGTTGTAACGGTGGTAACGATGGTGAAGCAACGGCTTCTGCTATGGGTGGTACTACTGCTTATACTTATGCTTGGAGCAATGCGGCTACTACAGCTAACATTACTGGTCTTGCGGCTGGAACCTACAGTGTGACTGTAACTGATGCCAACGGTTGTACCGACTCAGCTTCTGTAACTATCACAGAACCTGCGGTGCTTGTCGCTGCCACTGCGGTAGATGACAACGTTAGCTGTAATGGTGGTAACGATGGCGAAGCAACGGCTTCTGCTACAGGTGGAACCACGACATACTCTTTTGCTTGGTCTAGTGGCGCTACTTCTGCTACTGCTTCTAACCTTGCGGCTGGAACATACACTGTAACTGTTACTGACGCCAACGGTTGTACTGATACTGAAACAGTCACCATTACTGAACCTACTCCTGTAGTAGCCTCAGCGACAGTAATTAGCAACGTTTTATGTAATGGAGATACAAATGGCGTTGCCTTTGCAGCCGGAAGTGGAGGAACATCGCCATATACCTACACCTGGGAGAACAACAACACCAATGATACCGCATCAAATCTATTTGCTGGAACTTGGGGAGTTGAGGTAATGGATGCAATGGGATGTATTGACTCTGCCTTTATTACAATTACCCAACCTGATACTTTGATCATTGGGTTAGATAGCATCACAGATGTAAGCTGCAACGGTGGTAACGATGGTGAAGCTACTGCTTCGGCCACAGGCGGAACAACAGCATATACCTACTCTTGGAGTAACGCGGCTACAACGGCTACCATTACAGGTCTTACGGCTGGAACTTACAGCGTTACGGTAACGGACGCCAACGGTTGTACTGATTCTACTTCCATCACCATTACTGAACCTGCCACTGCTTGTCGCAGCAGCCGCTGTGGATAGCAACGTAAGCTGCAACGGTGGCTAACTGATGGTGGAGCTACTGCTTCTGCAACGGGAGGTACTACTGCTTATACTTATGCTTGGAGCAACTCCGGCTACTACTGCTTCTATTACGGGTCGTGGTTGCTGGAACCTACAGTGTGACTGTAACTGACGCCAACGGTTGTACCGACTCAGCTTCTGTAACTATCACAGAACCTGCGGTGCTTGTCGCTGCCACTGCGGTAGATGACAACGTTAGCTGTAATGGTGGTAACGATGGCGAAGCAACGGCTTCTGCTACAGGTGGAACCACTACATACTCTTTTGCTTGGTCTAGTGGCGCTACTTCTGCTACTGCTTCTAACCTTGCGGCTGGAACATACACTGTAACTGTTACTGACGCCAACGGTTGTACTGATACTGAAACAGTCACCATTACTGAACCTACTCCTGTAGTTGCTTCAGCTGTGGTTGATGACAACGTAAGTTGTAACGGTGGTAACGATGGTGAAGCAACGGCTTCCGCTTCTGGTGGAACAACTGGTTACACTTTCTCTTGGTCTGGTGGTGGCGGTTCTTCTGCCACAGCTACTGGATTAACTGCTGGAACTTATATCGTGACTGTTACTGATGCTAATGGTTGTGAAGATGCTGATGTCGTTACTATTACAGAGCCTACTCTGCTTGTTGCTTCTGCTGTGGTAGATGACAACGTAAGCTGTAACGGTGGTAACGATGGTGAAGCAACGGCTTCTGCTACGGGTGGTACCACGGCATACTCCTACTCTTGGAGTAATGCAGCTACAACTGCTAACATTACTGGACTTACTGCTGGAACATACAGTGTGACTGTAACGGACGCCAACGGTTGTACTGACTCTACTTCAGTAACTATTACTGAACCTGCCATGCTTGTCGCAGCAACTGCTGTGGATAGCAACGTAAGCTGCAATGGTGGCTCTGATGGTGGAGCTACTGCTTCTGCCGCTGGAGGAACAACGGCATATACATTCTCTTGGAGTAATGGAGCAACGACAGCATCCATTTCAAGTGTTACCGCTGGAACATATTCAGTTACTGTAACGGACGCCAACGGTTGTACCGACTCAGCTTCTGTAACTATCACTGAACCTGCGGTGCTTGTCGCTGCAACTGTAGCTGACAGTAACGTTAGCTGTAACGGTGGTAGCGATGGAGTTGCAACGGCTTCTGCTACAGGTGGAACCACGGCATATGCTTATGCTTGGTCTACCTCTGCTACTACTGCTACCGCTACTGGTCTTTCTGCTGGAACTTTCACTGTAACTGTAACAGACGCTAACGGTTGTACTGATACTGAAACGGTAACTATCACTGAACCGACTCCTGTAGTTGCTTCAGCAACACTTATTAGCAATGTGCTTTGTAATGGAGATTCAAACGGAATCGCATTCGCAGCTGGTAGTGGTGGAACATCGCCATATACTTACGCTTGGGATAACAACAACACCAACGATACCGCCTCTAATTTGAGTGCAGGAACATGGGGAGTTGAAGTGATGGATGCAAATGGATGTATTGATTCCGCATTTATTACTGTCACTGTACCAGACTCGCTTATAATAGTACTTGATAGTATTACGGATGTGTCTTGTAATGGACAATCTAATGGTGCTGTTTCAGCAACTGCAATGGGGGGCACAACGGCTTATACTTACACATGGAGCAATGGCGGATCATCCGCAAATATTACTGGCATCATAGCTGGCACCTATGGCCTTACGGTGACTGATGCTAATGGATGTATTGATACTAATGCATACGTGGTTAACGAACCCGATACAATTTCAAACACGTTTGCGATTAGTAATGTGAGTTGCAATAGTGGTAACGATGCGTATATGATTTCAACCCCTTCTGGAGGAACAGCTGGTTATACATTCCTTTGGAATACCGGTGCTACTGCTGACTCTATTGGCGGACTTATTGCTGCAACTTACACTGTAACTATAACTGACACCAATGGCTGTCAAAATGTGTTTACGGATAGCATTTCACAACCAGATTCATTGTTTGCTACGATTATACTAGAAGACTCTGCATTATGTGCTGGTGATTCATCAGGTATGGCAATCGCTGCTGCGACTGGTGGAACTACTCCTTACACGTTTAACTGGCCTACTGGATTTACGGCAGCTAATGATTCGCTTATCGGACTTCCTGCTGGAAACTACGTTGTAACGATTGTTGACGCAAACGGATGTATCGATTCAGCTACAGCTACGATTGAGCAACCACAAGTATTAGCGCTAAGTATCGATTCAATGGTGGATGTTACTTGCGAAGGTGGTGCTAACGGATTTGCACTGTTAGGTGCAGCGGGCGGAACGACACCGTACTCGTACCAATGGGAAAATGGTGGAACTTCTTCCTCTAATGCGAACTTGAGCGCTGGTTCAACCATTGTTACGGTAACAGATGCCAACGGATGTTTTGACACTATTACAGTCACTTTGGGTGAAACATTCCCGTTGCCAATTGTTGACCTTGGAAATGACACGATAGTATGTGGTGCAGTGTATAGCCTGGGTGCTGGAGCGGCCACGTCTTACTTATGGTCAACGGGAGACACTACTCAGTTCATCAATGTTGATTCTTCAGGCTACTATTCAGTACTTGCTGGAGATACAAACGGATGCGCAAATTCGGATACAGTACTTGTAGTGTTCAATCCACTACTCGCCTACTCTATCGACACCGATTCTAGTGATTGTGGTCTTTCGACTGGAAGTGCTGAAATCACTAACCTAGTTGGTGGAGGTAACTTCAGTATATCTTGGAGTACTGGACAAACAAGTGGACTTGTAGCGAACAACCTTTCATCAGGAAACTATGACGTAACAGTTACTGATCAAAACGGATGTGAGGAAGTTCAAAGTTTCACTATTGTAGATGGAAACGGAATTACATCTTCAGTGGTATCGATCGATGCTTCTTGTAATGGAGGCAATGACGGAATAGCAGTTGCCCAAGGAATTGGTGGAGCTCTTCCATATTCTTACAACTGGTCAAACGGTGATGTATCAGATACAGCCACTAACTTAATTGCTGGTATGTACTTGGTAACTGTGGAAGATGCAAATGGATGTTCCACTATAGATACGGCAATGATCGGAGAGCCTGATGCCGTGATAGTTTATGCTTCTAGTATTGACGCTGATTGTGGTGACTCGAATGGTGTTGCCATGGTTGACTCTGTGAGTCCAGCGGGAGTGTACACATACTTATGGAGTGATGCTCAAGCACAAACAACAGCTACTGCTGACACATTAATGCCAGGTGTTTATACCGTAACCGCCACGAGCATTGACGGGTGTGTTGGAACAGCAACTGTAATTGTTTCAAATGATACAGCTGCAACTCTTGCGCTAAGTACAACGAACGCATCTTGTTCTAATGAGATAGTCGGATCTGGTGAGGCAATTGTAGTAGCTACAGGAGTTTCTCCATTCACTTACAACTGGAGCAATGGAGACACAACTGACACTGCTGCGAACTTGATGGCTGGATTATATTACTTGACTGTTGCTGATTCTAACGGATGTGTAGAAATCACATCAGTGACTATTGGATTTGACAACTCCTCTCCTGCTATAGATCTTGGAGATGATCAAGAAGTATGTGGAAGTGTCACAGGAATCGGGGTTGCTTCAGGATTTGAAACCTATGCTTGGAACACGCTAGATTCTACTTCCAACATCCTTGTATCAACAGCAGGCACTTATAGCGTTACTGTTACTGATACGAATGGATGTTCAAGTGTAGATTCAATCAACGTAGATTTCTTCAACAACATCATCGTATCAAGCACTGTCATAGATGCTGATTGCGGTGCATCAAATGGGGAGATTTCATTGACTGTTACCAACGGCTCTGGAAACTATGACTACGCCTGGTCAACTGGAGATACGACATCAGGTTTAACAGGATTGGCTGCCGGTACTTATGTGGTAACAACAACTGACACAACTGGATGCTCTTCAATCGATAGTATCGATGTACTGCAAAGTGGCGCACCCATCGTAACGATTGCAACGGTTGAACCGCTTTGTGCTGATGGAACGGATGGTGAAGCTTCTGCTACAGTGACTGGTGGTCAATCACCATACACATACGCTTGGAGCGCTGGATCAATCATAGCAAATCAAACAGGTCTTGGTGTAGGAACTTATGATCTGACCGTAACTGACAATGCAGGTTGCGAGGTAATTGAAGGATTCAATGTTAATGGCCCTGCTCCTATTGTGATATCAATCTCAAGTATTGAACCATCGTGTGCAGATACCAACGGAACGGCACTTGCTACTGTAACTGGTAATCAAGGTCCATTAACGTATCTATGGAGTGATGCTGCTGCAACCGACTCGATGTTTGTAGATAGCTTGATGGCTGGTGTTTATACTATTACTGTTACAGATAGTGCGGGATGTACTGCATCTGAATCTATCATTCTTAACAATGATGGCGCACCAATTCTAGTGCTTGGTTCTACAGACAATAACTGTTCGAATGAAGAAACAGGTTCGGCATTCGTGATTCCATTCGGACTCGCGACTCCATTCACATATAACTGGAACGATGCCTTGGCTCAAACGAATGACACGGCTGTGAATCTTGGTGTCGGACAATACATGGTTACTGTAACTGATACAAACGGATGTGCTTCTATTGGAATGACAACAGTTGGATCATTCAACCAAGCTCCTATTGTTAGCTTAGGTGATGATGTAAGCGCTTGTGAGGGCTCAGAAGTCATTTTGACTCCTGGTGGTCAGTACGCTTCCTATACATGGAGTACGGGAGACAATACGCCTTCTATCACTGCGACAGCGATTCAATCATACGATGTATTTGTTGTAGATGTAAATGGTTGTTCAGGCAGTGATACAGTTAATGTGAACTTCGTAACTCCTCCTGTTGTCAATCTTGGTCCAGATACGATTGTCTGCGCTGAAGATGCTGGCGGATCGCTAGTTCTTGATGCTGGTTCGTTTAGCAACTACGCTTGGTCAACATCAGAATCGACTCAAACTATTGAGGTTACTTCAGATGGAGTCTACAGTGTTACTGTGAGCAATGCACCTGAATGTTTCGGATCTGATGATATCATCGTAGTCTTTGATAATTGTATTAATGTGAGCGCTGAGGAATTAGAAGATGCTGCTAATGCGAGCATGAACATCTATCCTAATCCAAACAGAGGTTTATTCTTCCTTGAGTTGGATGGACTTGGCGCAGGTAACTACAAGATGCAATTGGTCAACATGAATGGTCAAATCGTGAAGAACGAAATGATCAACATTCAATCTGGAGTTCTGTCTCGAAATGAAGTGGACTTAAGAACGATAGAGAGTGGCGTTTACCTCATTGTTGTTGAAGGTGATTCAATAAGAATGGACGGCCGAGTGATCATTCAATAATCACGACATCTAAATGACAAAAGCCCTGGCAAATATGCCGGGGCTTTTTTTTTGGTTTTATATCGTCCAAAAACATCTTCCTCTGAGTGCGGACTAGATTATTTGATTAACCATGAAATCGTGGTTTAATTCATAAATGATGATTGCACCACATGCCTCTAACTCACAACATTCAATTACCGAACATCATTGAAATAGATGGGCCAACTAGCTCATTAAAAACCAATGGCTTAAAAGTTTATCTGATTATTTACGTGAAGTCTTTTCCGCCTTTCTTGAAGCTCTGCGCTTTTCTCTTTCCTCCTTGCTTGTAAACAGTTGACGAAAGAATTGTCCCCACGTATCAAATTCCTTTCGATACTGCAAACCGACACCTTGTGTATATGGTGATTGATTCAAGTTTGCTGCGCTTTGACTGTTTGACTCATTGTACACCCTAGCCCTGAGTGATCCGTCTCTATTTACCTTGTACTCCACGTTGAATTCACCAGCAAGATTGTTTGTTTGTTCCTCACTTTGTGCGTCCGAATTTCCCTGGACGCTTCCATTCACCTCGACCTTTACACGATCATCAAACAAGTTAGTAGAAAATGAAAGCTCGGTTTCACTCCCTGATTGCCCTGACTCATTGGTATAAGTATCATAATTTACTCCTACATCAAACTTGTCGGAATATTGAGAAGCCCAGTTACTCACCTGATTGCTCAACACTTCGAATCCTGAGCTTTGCCCAGCTCCACCCAAGGCGACATTACCATTACCTGAGCTAAAATGATTGGCAATTAGCAAAGAAAAAGCTTGGGATGTGATTTGTTCTTTTGAAGCCAATCCAGGTGCCAACAGCTGATTTGCTATGTCCGATTCAGGCAATGTGGGTAGACCAACGTCAAAGGTGATTTCTGGAGTGGCAATTGGACCTAACATCATTAAGTTCACGTTAACCGGCAATCGCTGCAAGTAAACATCATCCACCCCACCCTCGGCAGTACTCGTCATGGCCTCTACCATTACGGCAGGCGAAGCCTTTAGTTTGTACGTTGCTGTAAGATCCAATCTTGCCTCATCTACCTCGCCATTCCAAGTCAGTTTACTTCCAGAGGCTACAATAAATCGCTTATTGATTACATTTTGCAGAGTAAAAAGGTACTCTCCATTAGATATGACATAATCGCCATACATGTTGAATTTCCCTTTATTATCAATTCGCATAAGCATATCTCCTACGCCTTTTACCTTGATAACATCCCCAACCTTTTCATCAAATATGATTTGGATTTGAGCGTCCTCATCAACGGCAAGTTTAAAATCCATTTCCAATCCAGTTAACTCAGAATTCAACGCCTTTGAGTTAAAATCTGCAGCCGTTTTTGCAGAATCGACAAAGTTGATAAAATCAAATTCCGATACATCTCCTCCTCCATCAAGAGGAATACTTAGTTTGGTTCCTTTGTCTGTTCCGGCATCAACCTCAATGAAGGTATGTGCTGCGTATCCGCTTATATTAACATCTCCTGTGATAAATGCTTGTCCATAATAGCTTTCATTTTCAGCTACTGAAGTATTTAAGCATTGAAAGTTTTCGGTTTCTAAAAACACATCATAACTCAGGTTCTTAAAGTAATCATGAAAAACTTGCGCTGTGGCCACAGCTTCGGCTCCATTTTGATCTGTTACTATTGCACGGTCCATTGCAATAAGATCAGGGTATACCTTGACAAAGCCTTCATTCAATCGATAAGAAGTATTTAGATAAGGAACTCTAGCCTCAAAATCATTGATTTTTAATCCACCACTTATATCTGGTTTATCAATCGTTCCGACAATACTCAAACTGCCGTCCACTGTGCCTCCGATTTCGTCTAATACCGTCTCCAGAAAAGGCTCGAATGTGGTTAAGTTGAACCCGCTAAATGCAGCTTCTAAATCCAGTTGATCCTTCTTTCGCTCTGGAAAATAATCACCAATTAACCGTACCGTTTCGTTACCACGGTAGGCAATATTGATGTTGACGTCAACCACGTTCATTTGGCTATTATAGGTAGCCTCGCCATTTACATTTCCAATTTCTTGTTCATCAAGAAATAACGAATCAATGATTATATCGCCATCTACTACGAGTCTTTCTTTCACATAGCCAACATCAATATGTCCGTTTAAAACTCCGTTTAAGCTTTGCTGCACAACTGAAAAACCAGACAAGTAACTCAAATCAAAATTTTGAACATTCAAATCCAATCGAGTAGGTTTCTTTTTACTCAATACACCATCTCCACTGATTAATCCATCTTCACTTACTAGCTCTAAATGATTCACGTTAATTTGTAATGAATCCGCTGAAAATTTCGCTTTTTTCACCGATCGCCACTCCGAACCCAAAATGTCTACATTGAGTTTGTTTAGATCGAGATTCCAAGGCATTAAATCCGTCCGATACAGCATCACAGAAACTTGACCCTTATCTGTGAGATCACTTGTTCCTGCCCAATCCGCATTCAATAAAACCGAATCATATCGGATGTCTGCAACTCCATTGATCCCTTCAATTGAATACTGTTCCGTCAATTGCAATTTCTGAATGTGTGTCTTTGCTACAAGATCTCTGTTAGCGGGGTAAACCTCAATCGTGTTGCCCAAAAACTTCGTATTACCAAATGACCAACTTAGAGTATCTGTTTTTAGATTAAAATCATTGCCTTTCATTTTCAGACCACCATTAACATGTAACGAATTATCCAACTTTAAATCACTGGAAAGCAAGGAAATAAGCGCATCGTTATTTTCTATGTCAAATTCAAAAAGAAAATCTTGCAAGGTGTCTAAATTGGACACATCTACCTGTGGTATAAACGTAGGTAGGTATCGATGTCCGACATGCAAGAATGCATACGGAGCTTCTAATAAGCTTGTACGACCAATGACCTTTGCATTGAAATAATCGGATTCAATTTCAATGTCATGACCAGTTTTAATGATACGATCATTGATTACCAATTGCTTCAGTTCGATCTCACTCCCTTTTGACTTATAGGATGCCTCTGTGAGCGCTAATCGACCATTCAATTGACTTCGTTCGTCTCCTTTCAAATCAATGTCAATGACTCCTTTGTAAACGCCAAACGTGTCGCTTTTCAACAGATTCAATCGAGCCAAACTCAGATGCTGTATATCTGCATGTGCCAGCAGTCTAGGTATTTCACCTCGAAAATCCATCATACCGTTAAAATCCAATTTGATATTGGTATCGGCAATAGCTATGTCTCCGTTAAAAACAAGATTGGTAAACTCACCATCCACTTTTATGTCACGGTAGTCGTAATCAAAAACATCAATGTGAGCAACTCGACCATTGGCTATCACTTTCATTGTCTTTAAATCTAAACCAGTACCATCTACCTTTAAATCCATGGCAATACTTTTCACAAATGGCTTTGCATCAATAAGTTGGCCTAACTGAAATTGTTTGGTACTGATGTTTCCTGAATATCTAAATACTCCATCCGTTTTCACATTGACATCGGCCATCATTGTGCCAAGTGCTGTTTCTATTTCTCCACGAGTTACGAAGTCATTCACAAAACCAGTAAAGCTGCCGATAAAATCAACATATCCAAGGTGCTGGACATTGTCGGGAAACGACATTCGAATAAGTTCACCATCTTTAGGAATGTTAATTCTTGAAGCATCATGAAACGTGGCAAATAATTGCTTCAGTTCTGCATCGATAAATGTGTTTGCAATATCCGGCAAGCCTTTCACTTTCACTCTACCCACCAAATAACCTGTTTCAACAAACTTCAATTCTTCCACATCAGCCTTAAGGTTATCTATGGTACCGGAAACTCGCCCTGTAAACAATAGCGGGGTCAGTATGTCCCTTAAGTTAGGTGTGAAATAGGCTATATCATTAAACTGAATATTCGATTGGTATAAATCGGCATCGAGCCTTACTTTTTCGATGAATGATTGATAGTCGAACCAGCTTTCTCCGCGCATTTGGTAATTGCCAAAAACGATTCCATCGTTCGTTTGTAGAGTTAGATTTTCACAATGGACATTTCCATTACAAACGCTGGCCTCCGTTGCCATGTTCCTTATGAGGAAACCGCTTTTCTCACGTAGATTTAGGCTATCAATACATACTGCCACGCTATCACCGATGATATCTAGGTCAGAGAAGTCCGCATTGAAATTCGAGATAAGCAAGTGTGAAAAGTCAATTCTATTTTCCTCCGTTTGTTCCTCATTTTCATTGGTATAGGCGAATCGAGAATTCCTAATCGAAACGTCTTCCGCACTTACAAGCACCAACCCCATCTCTGTAGTATCAGATGATTTTGGAAGTTCGTTTATAAAATGGGTCAAATTGGTGATGGAGTCATTGGCATACACCTTCAGGTTGAAATAGCCCTCATTAAGGATGAGATCATTTATCACAAAAGCATTTTGAGCAAGTGCAAAACCAGAGATCTCAAGATCAACAACCGTGGCATAAATCATTGTATCACCCGTAAAGTCTCTGAGTAGAACTTCATTCACTACGAATCCAGAAAATGGCTCGAGATATATCGAACCGATGCTTATTTCATGTCCTATTTCGGTCCCGATATATTCAGCAGTCCAATCTACAACCCTATTCTGTATGGGATTGAGCAGCATCAACCCAGCTAATATGATGGGAATCAAAAGCAAAATGACGAACAAAACAACCATCACTTTGATGGCCTTTTTGATAGCTTTGCGGGGCTGTGTAGATGCTTGTTTCAAGGCGCGCAAAATTACATGAATGCATGAAGCCCATTACGATTCTCGGAATTGAGTCATCCTGCGATGACACCTCGGCTGCGGTGCTTAGAAATAAACGTGTTCTGAGTAATGTAATTGCAAATCAAGCCGTACATGAAAAATATGGAGGTGTCGTTCCAGAATTAGCCTCTCGGGCTCATCAGTCTAATATCGTTCCTGTAGTAGACCAAGCCTTAAAAGAGGCAAATGTCGACTTGAGTGAAATTGATGCTATCGCTTATACCCTTGGACCAGGTTTGGTTGGGGCATTAATGGTCGGCAGCAGTTTTGCCAAAGGCATTTCGCTTGGACTTGACATTCCATTGGTTGAAGTGCATCATATGAAAGCACATGTTTTAGCACATTTGATCGTGGACGATGAACAAGAAAACCCTGAGTTTCCGTTTTTGTGTTTGACCGTAAGCGGTGGTCATACACAAATAGTCATTGTAAAATCACCTTCGGAATTGAAAGTAATTGGCGAAACACGAGATGATGCTGCGGGAGAAGCTTTTGACAAAACAGCTAAAATCATCGGCCTGCCTTATCCGGGTGGACCATTAATAGATAAATATGCCAAAGAAGGCAATCCAAATAAATACTCATTTTCGAAACCGAGCATACCAGAGCTTGATTTTAGTTTCAGCGGTATAAAAACAAGTGTTTTATACTTTGTGAGAGATCAAAAAAAGCTAGACCCCGCCTTCATCGAATTGAACAAATATGATTTGTGTGCTTCAATTCAAAAAACGATAGTTGACTCCTTGATGATCAAGGTGAAATTGGCCGTTGAAAAAACAGGAATTCGTAAAGTCGCGATTGCCGGTGGTGTATCGGCAAACTCTGCCTTAAGAGAGGCGATGCTAGATTTACGAAAAGAGGGTTGTGAAGTCTTTCTACCCAAGTTTGATTATTGTACCGATAATGCAGCTATGATTGCAGTCTATGGTCATTATCAATATTTACAGGATAATTTCGGGAGCTTATCTTCAGCTCCCAAGGCCAGGTATTCTTTTTGAATTGCGCACCATTTTTTCATATCTAATACTGACTCTGGTTAGCCTCAGCGCTACCCCGATCTATTCTCAGACCCTTGGAAAAGAGCCTATTGAAATGGACAAACCACCTAAGTCAATCTATTTCAAAACAAACCCTTTGGCTTTATTACAAGGTCCCATTCCATACTACAGTGGGGAGGCTCGAGTTGGTTTCGAGGTAATTGGTTCAGATCATTTTACGTATCAAGGAAGTGCTGGATATCTTTATCTATCCCCGCTATTCAACGCTCTATTTAACAACACTCCAGCCTTATTTGGTGGAAACATCGCTATGCCCGGTTTTCGCTTTCAGGGAGAAGTGAGGTACTATTATTTGAAACTTTACAATAAACGACAGTTGTCCAAAGTATTTCTGCCATCGGGATTGTATGTGGGGCTGAACGGTTCTTATGCCTCAGCCGATTTCAAAGACAAGAATATCGCTATTCAAAAAATTGATTTCACCCAAATGAACATAAACTTCATAGCTGGTACTCAATTGATGTACAATGACGTACTGGGAATTGATGTGTTTGGTGGACTAGGCTATAAAAGCAACATCATCACTTTTTACGATTATCAAGGTAAAAAGGAAATTCTGGATCCAGAAGATGCTGGGTTTGGACCGTATTATGGATCTCCAGTCAATGTCAAACTTGGTATGAATTTGACATTTGGCCTACTTTAAAGAAAGGTAATCACCGATATAAACTATTCTTGTTTTATGCCTTTGCTAAATCTTTCATTTATCAAGGAAAATGTGAGTGATGAACCTGAGTTCATTGCGGAACTGCTATCCGTGTTTAAATCTGATTTGATCAAGGATTATGAAGCTTTGAACAATGCTATTGAAGAAGGGAATTTCGAAAGAATCAGGACTGACGCTCACAAAGTAAAATCTGGCCTGCGAAGTTTGGGGGTCGAGTCTTGCTGGACGAAGCTTCAAATCATCGAAGACCTTGGAAAAGCGGCAGCCGATTTAGATCAAATTAGGGCTTTAAATGCAGATATTCTACCTCAAATTCCTGTGCTCTTATCAGAAGTGGATGAATGCATGAATTCTTACTGATACTCTTGATCCGTAAGTGATTCTAAAAATGCCACCAACTGGTTTCGTTCCTCTTGACTTATTTTAAAACCTCGGATCGCAGCATGCTTATTTGGATGGCTCTGTCCACCTGAAGAATAATGATCTATGACTTCTTCGAGATGTCTGAAACGTCCATCGTGCATGTAAGGATAGGTCTTGGAGACATTACGCAATGATGGTACTTTAAACTTTCCTTTATCCTTTGCATCAAGGCTTAAACGAAACAACCCATTATCTGCATATTCTTCGTCCAATCCATTATTCTGCATTTCGAAATTGGTGAATAGCGGACCATCATGACAGGTTTTGCAAGAGAGTCTTTCAGAAAAAAATAAGTCCATGCCTTTTCGAGCGTTCGAGGAAAGTGCCGCTGAGTCACCTGTTAAAAATCGGTCATAATCAGAGCTCCCTCCAACAATGGTCCGTTCAAATGCAGCAAGTGAGCGTGTCAGCGTAAATGGAGTGGCAGAATCACCCCAAACTCTCTGGAAGAAATCTTGGTAGTAAGGAACAGAATTCAACCTCTTACACGCCTCCAAAACTCCGAGGTCCATTTCATCTTCATTCTCTAATGGTGCAATAACTTGCAATTCCAGTGTTTTCACCCCGCCTTCTGCCATCAAGTGTGGCAGGTAACCCACATTAACCAATGAAGGCGAGTTTCGCGCGGCATGTTTATCACCAACCCCACCACTGAACGCCACCGTATCCGAAAAAGCGTATTTCTTCAAATGACAACTGCCACAGCTCACGCTTGAATCTCTGCTTAAAAGTGGTTCAAAAAAAAGTCTCGCTCCTAATCGCATCTTTTGGATGGAAGTTGGATTATTGGCGGGTATATCCATTTCTAATCCAGCTATGGATCTATAGGCCAACAGGTCTTCGTTCACTTCCTCCGCTGCCTCATCACAACCCATTATGGCAATGAACAAGACAGAATAAAGAAGATACTTCATCATTGCTTTCTAATGTCAATGGATTTGATGAAATTATCCGTGAACACGCGTGATGCCGCCAAAGCCTCCTCATCCACATTTGCATGAAAAAATGGCGTAGTGCTAAGATCGATAGGCGTTCCTTCCATCGGGTGATAAATCATATTCCAATCTACATCTACAAATAGGGTATCCTTAGCATAAGCCGGAATATCAAAGGTCATTGGGTAGGATTGCTCAGGTCTAAACAGAGTGTCTAACCCAATGTGAAATGCGATATTGGCATCCATTGCAGCATCAAAATTTGTATCGATGCCCGCCTCCATCATCACGAAAACAAACATCGTTGCCCAATCCCAGTACATACCTCCTTGCAAACTCAAAGGATCGTCTGCAGGCATAGTCGTAGGGTCAGTAGCGTTCAAATCACCTGGCAATCCAATGGACATTTTTAACTGATTGTATTCGCCTTTTGGAATGATGTAGGTATAAGATCTGTTAAAGTTAGTAGCTTCACTTCCGCTTAAATCCACCAATTCTACCTCGGATAATGCAGTTTCCTCGCTACCACTTACCAAGGCAATATCTGCAAGATAAAACTTGAGTGTTTTGAGTGTCAAATTCCAGTTATCAGCGTCTGTGAAGTTGTCGCCAATCTCTATCACTTCTCCATTATTGACAACAGAGAAGTGTAAAACCACTTTTGGGTCTAGCTCAACCGGTTCAAAAGGCGGTACTGTTTCCTTACAGCCAAAAAGAGCGAAAAGAACAAGTATGTATATGTTTTTACTTAAGTTCAAAAGCGTTAATAGCGTTGTTCATCATTTTTATTGTCACTGGGTGTGCTCCATCATGGATCACCAAATCATCATTTTCAAAATCGATTCCTTCAAAAAGAGTTTTCAATTCCATCTCCAACTCAAGGTTGATTTTATTTCCAACTACATCGATTGCTTCATCTTCGAACGTCATTGTCTTCAGATTAGCGGGTAATCCACAGTGAAAAGCGAAATCCATCATTTGAGAACCGTCTTTAGCAGCAGAAACATCCACCATGCCTTCAACAGAAATAAAGCGATAGCCACCAGCCCAACCCCAGTACATGGAAGGAATCTGTATTGCTAATGGACTGTTTGTTGAAACTTGATTTGTATCCATTGGATCTCCATTATAAATGGCCGTATCAACTCCAATGTCAAACTTAAAACCCGTGATTTCACTTTTATTTAGGTAAAGACCATCTATGGATAATTGTCCTTCTTTAGCAAGCATAACATCATTGTCACCCCAGGCAATGTAGTCCTCTTCTGCTTCTTCTTTAAACGAAAGGTTTGAGAGATACGCACCGTAATAAGTGATTACAATATTTCGACCGTCATTTATATCAAGAGTGTCTTTATCATCGAACGCAGCACCATTATAAACTGGTGTCACGTTGAGCGAGACTTGTTTAGGCTCGTATATGCACGTTTCGCTGCTCGTGCCATCTTTGTCATAGTTGAATGCCAAAGGATCATCGCATCCATCATTTTTACATGAATTAACACTCAGCAATGCAACTGCTGAAATAAGTAAGAGTCTGTTATTGTATATCATATTTCTCAAAACCATAAGACGTAGTATTTTGTTTTTAAGTCTACTCAAAGCAATACAAATAAAGGGCTGTTAATACCATGTTAAAAGGACTTTTGTCACATATCAATTTTGAATTGCTTTACACCTAAATAAATCACCTTGCGGTATGAACCGAATTTACACACTGTTTCCACTCCTTCTTATTTCACTTACAACCATAGCGCAAGAGCGCATGCCATCTTATGATTACACCTTTAAAATCACTAATCTGAGTGATTCAACGGACAGTGTAGCGTACATGGCTAACTACTATGGTAGCAAGCAATATTATTTCGATACCGCAACTTTTACTCCTGATGGTGTCGTGCATTTTAAAGGGGATTCCATCATGGGAGGCATCTACTCCATTATCCTATCAGATAAGAAATCATACTTCGAGTTTGTGGTAAACGAACCAAAAATCGAAATGGAAACCAAAGCCGGTGATTTTGTCAATTCCATGAAAGTGAAAACCTCTAATGAGAACCAGAAATTTTACGAGTATCTTGGATTTATCGAAGGTAAAACCAAAGAAGTTGAGAAACTCAAGAAGGAACGCGAGGGCGCCAAACTGAAAGACAAAAAAGCTGTTGAAGACAAATTAGGAGCGCTAGATAAAGAGGTAATCACTTATAAATTGAAATTCATTGAGGACAATCCAGACTTCCTAATATCAAAGGTATTTAAAGCTTCCGCAGAGCCAGATGTTCCTGAATATAACGAAGTCAAGGATGAGGACGAGCGTCAGAGATTGAGATACAAGGAATTTAAAATTCAATACTTAAAGGATGTCGACTTTGCTGATGAACGATTATTGAGAACACCCGTTTTACACAATAAACTTAATTATTACATCACTAAGTTGGTGGTACAAGCACCTGACAGCATCATTAAAGAAGCTGATGCGTTGGTAAAACGAACCAATGGCAACAAAGAAACTTACAAATACGTGGTGCACCACGTCACAAGTAAGTATGAAGATTCCAAGATCATGGGAATGGAAGCCGTATTGGTTCACATGGGAATGAATTATTACTGCCCTGATAAGGCTTGGTGGTTGAGCGAAAAGAAACGAGAAGAGTTTTGCGAACGTGTATCTAAAATGGAACCATTGCTCATAGGCAAGTATGCTCCCGATTTGATTCTAATGGACACCTTAGGCAAATGGCGTCAGCTTTATGAGATTCAAGCAAACTACACAGTCTTATACTTCTGGGACAGTGGCTGTGGACATTGTAAGAAGGTTACCCCAAAGCTTAAGGAGTTCTATGAGCTCTATAAAACTAAAGGTGTAGAAGTCTATGCGGTTGGTACCGAGTTCGAGAACAAAGACTGGAAGAAATACATCAAGAAAAACAACCTTCCATGGATAAACGTAAGTGATAATCCAGAGATCAATGCCAATGCACAGGAGTTGATGCGAAACCGCGAAACAACATTAAAGAGTCTGAATTTTCGAGATACGTATGATATTTTCAGTACTCCAAAGGTTTATCTATTGGATGAAAACAAGAAAATAATCGCTACCAAATTGATGCCTGAACAAATGGGCGAATACCTTGACCATTTGATTCAAGAAGAAAAGGAAAAGGAAGAGAAGAAGGAAAAGTCAAAGTAGGAGACTCAAGGGATTGCTCGGAAAGCGGATGTCGAAGTGTTCTTTTACCTGCCCCTTTCTGAAATATACCAATCCAAAAAAGAATAAGTCGATGGTGACCGTGGCGTCATTATCGGCTTTTATTTTTTCCCATGCCTGGGTCATTCCTTCGCTCCAATAGATGTCGTGTAAGACAATTGGCCCTTCTCCCTTCAGGACCTTCTTAGAAGATTCGTAATTATCGAGTGTCGGCTGATACCGGTGATCTCCATCAATGAATATCATATCGAACGTTTCTGTGTTCGTTCGAAAAAAATCGTCAAACGTGGTCGGCTTTATTTCAACGTTCGAAATATTGAGCGATTCGATATTCTGCATCGCTAGTGCTGCCAGCGACTTCATCCCCTCTATTCCCACTACCTTCATTTGCGAATTAACGGATGCCACATGGGCTGCCGACTTTCCTAAGTTAGAACCAAGCTCTAGAAAGGATTGAGCACCATGGTATCTAGCAAGCCTTGAAAGTAAGTCCGTTTCAAAATTCATGCTGGCCGATTTTCGAGCCATATCTGCTACACGATAAGACATTTTACTCCCCTTCCCAAAATCCATCCCCACCAATTTCTTGTTGGATTGTTTGAGACGTTCAAAATGCTTTTTAACCTCTTCGGGAATTTCTATGTTCTGATAAATACACCTATCCACCAACGCATAGACAAACGGAGAATGTGTCCCATGACGAGTTTTCGCTCGCAAAAAATGCCCTAAAAACTGGATAAGCTTATTCACCAGCGCCAAAGAAACATCGCTAAATTGAATTATCTAGACCTAAACAAAGTATTTATCCGAATCGGTTATGCCTCCAACTTTATTCTATACATGACATCTAGGATATCATCATTTGTTACACCCAAAGCAGCACTCAACGACTCAACCATGTCCTGTCTTTGACTAGGCTCAAAGTTCAAGTCCTTAGATGTCAATGCGGGGTAAATACGCTTAAGCCTACCTATTTGCACATACCAGTTGCCCGCATTTGCAGGTACTTCTCTCTTGGAATACTTCATCAATTATTGGGATTACTCCAGCCTCGATATTGACTTTGGAGTGTGCCTCAAGGTAGGTTTAATAAATGCGCTAATTCAATTTATTATTGACTTCATTACAACTTGATGTAATACGAGCGCTTATTCCCTTACCTTTGCCGCATATTCTTAGCAGACTTTTTGTCTCGGTGGTTCCAACTTTAATTTTTCGGAACATCCCCAAAACTTTCTGAATCGGCTAAGCATTTTAAGCCAAATTCAAATTTCAAACTACATTCTTTCCAACCTCTCACTTTATTAGATGCTCCACAGAGCATTGATCAGCATGTCAATGACATTGACTTCTGCCAAGCTGATCGAATATCCCGCTTAAAAATATCCTAATGGGATGGAGCGGAGAGAATCATTAATCAATACATGAACAATACTCAAGAAAAACGCCCACGTACTGGAGGCAACAATTCCGGTCGACCAAGATCTAATCAATTTCGTAACAGAGCTCCAAAAAAGAAGATGGTTTCACCGTTGAAACCAGAGCAATTAGTAAAAGAAGCATCAGGAAAAGAAGTCGTTGAATACAAAAGCGAACGAACATTCGACTCACTACCTATTAGCGATAAACTTAAGGCGTGCCTCAAAGCAAAGGGCTACGAACGACCAAGCGAAATCCAAGACAAGTCCCTCGAGTATCTATTAGATAAAAGAGATATACTAGGAATCGCTGAGACTGGTACTGGTAAAACGGCTGCCTTCCTCATTCCTATTATCGAAGATTTACAAATCCATAGAAAGAAGTCTTTTGCGCTTATTCTACTTCCAACCCGCGAACTAGCAATGCAGGTAGAAGATGAATTCAAGAGCATGACCAAAGGAATGGGTCTTTACAGCGCAAGCTACATCGGTGGAACCAACATCAACACTGACCTTAAAAACGCCAGACGCGATAGCAATATCGTTATTGCCACTCCAGGTAGACTGCTAGATCTCGTTCAAAGAAGAGCCATCAATCTATCTCGTTTCAATACGCTCATTCTAGATGAATTTGATCGCATGCTAGACATGGGATTTGTGAAGGACATGAAGCAAATCATAGCTGGAATGAAAAACAGAAATCATACCTTGCTATTCAGTGCTACACTGGATAAAAAGCAGGAGTCGATGATCAATGAAGTCCTAACCAACCCGGTAACGGTCAAGGTAAGCTCAGGCGAAAAGACCAACGACCACATCAGTCAAGATGTGGTGCGGGTACCTCAAGGAGAAGACAAATTTCAGGTGTTGCTAAACATGGTTTCACAAGAAAACTATGAGAAGGTGCTGGTTTTTGAAGAAACTAAACACCAAGTGAGAAAGCTTTGTGCAAAGCTGAACGCAGCCGGCATCAAGTCTGACGACATTCATGGCAACAAGAGTCAAAATGCACGTCAAAATGCCTTGAACGCTTTCAAACATGGATATGTAAAGGTGTTGGTAGCAACGGATGTTGCTTCACGAGGAATCGATGTTAATGACATCACCCACGTGATCAACTATCAATTACCAATGACCTATGATAGCTACATTCACCGAATTGGTCGCACAGGACGTGCCGGCAAAACGGGAGTAGCACTGACATTCGTAAACTAATAACATAGGCCGAGGGGCATTGAGTCGCTGTCCACCGGTCTTTTTAACAATAGACTCAACAATTTATTAATTACTTAAGATGAAATTATTTATCGCCAAATTAGATTATGAAGTAAGCAGCGATGCTCTTCAAACTGTGTTCGAAGAATACGGAACTGTTAACTCTTGCAATGTTGTAACTGACCGCGATACTGGCCGATCTAAAGGATTCGGTTTTGTAGAAATGGAAAACGATCAAGATGCTATGAACGCTATGAGCGAATTGGACGGAAGTTCACTACGCGGACGAGAAATCGTTGTAAAGAAAGCTGAAGAGAAGCCTAGAGCAAAGAAGTGGTAATCCACTTTTTGAACTAAATATGAAAAGCCCTGTCGAATCTCGATGGGGCTTTTTTTTATGGCTTAATAAACGGATGATTTTCGATGCCCAAAGCTGTACGAGAGGAAAGGATATATGCACCAGAAGGTAAATTCCGAATATCAAATGATTCTGATCCCGTGACGCTAGTTTCTAATATTAACCTCCCTTGAGAGTCAACAATCTGAATCTCTGCTTCCTGAAGCCCCACTTCAACGGTTAGCGAGCTAGTAGCTGGATTTGGATAGATCCGAACCACTTCTTTTGAGCTTTCCTTAATTCCAGCGGCATCTTCAATATTGACATTCACATATTGCTCATTCAAAACGATTCCAGTATTCAAATTGAAATACTGAACAATGACTTCATCCATAAATGCTGAATCTGGCGCAGCTAATACGCCATATCTCTCACCCGGCAATATTTCCAATGTGTCCGTAACTTCTTCCACGGGTAGTGGTCGACCATCTGAGTCTATGACTCTAGCATTAAGTCCCGAAGGGAATATGATTCGATTCCCGAAATAACCAATATTCGACAAGCGCAAATAGAGGTTTCCGTCATTAACACCTCGTATTGTCAAGTCATCTAATTGCTGCTCGGCCAAGCCATTTATTAGGAAATGCTGAGGCTTATATTTTGGAATACGAACATGATGATGAGACATGTTTGTATCATAGTCATGCAACAAGACGGAATCGTGGTGCCAATTGGTATCAATCTCTGACATCAAGAGCGATGATTCATACCAGTAGTTGTAGCCACCCTCCCAAGTATAATTGTCACCTACTGCAGGTCGTACTATCAATAATCCAAACATTCCAGCTTGCACATGAATGCTTGATACCACGTGGCAGTGGTATACATATGTGCCTGGATGAGGTGCCTTGAAGCGATAAAAACCATGTTCCATATGATGCACTTCAAAGGATAGGTGCGGCACTCCATCATTCTGTTGATCTACGTCCAATCCATGTAAATGGATCGTATGGGGAGCACCTTGAGATATGTTCCAAAAATCTATTACCACAGAATCACCCTCAATCACCTCAAGGCTTGGCCCTGGAACCCCAGGGTTTTCACCAATTTCTTGAGCAAAACCGAAGGTTCTAATCTCATTACCATCTGACAATAGCTTTTCACCAGTATTGCGTCCAATAAGCTGAATAGGATCCTGCGCTAAACAGGTTGTTCCAAAACAAATGAGCAATATGCATAGTAACGCTCTCATTGGATGAGCATGGTTAAAAACATACCATTAGGATAGATACCTCCAGCCGATACCGCGACCAAATTATGATCATGCACTGGATACTCACCCGGTTTATCGGGCACTATTTCCAAGATTAAGGACTCCATAGGTTTGATGGGGAAAGTGTCCTTGGAGCGACCTTCGTGCTGGGAGTTTTCACTGGAATAAATGATCTCCGCATGATAGCCGTGAAAATGTAAGGAATGAATACTTTGCCCTGTGTTTGCAATAACCACTCTCAATGTCTCTCCTACTCCACCCACAATTCGTGCAACAGCATCGTTATTGATGTTCGGATTACTGCGCCCATTAATGGTGAAGTAGTCAGGATAATAATCGCTCCAATTCACAGGATTCCCCAATGCGTGCTGTGTCGCCCACTCCTTCTGAAACTCCTTGACATTCCAATAAAATGTTGAATTCGAATTAGATTTCACATGAATCAAGCCCGCCAATCCAAGGGCCGTCAAACGCGGATAATCCATTGGATCATGGTAGATGAATACTTCATCTCCGGTGTCAAAAACAGCAGTGACTAAAATGGAGTCTCCAGGTGCAATGCCCACTTGAGTCGTTTTGTCTTTGATCTGAAATGCGTGGTTTACTGAATCGTTATTAACGACTCGAACTTTCAGCGTTTCTCCTGCATTAATCGAGATTCGAACATTCTCAGGAAAAAACTGAGGCGTTGCATTAAAAGCTGAAAATGGAAATTGCGCACTATCAACAGCGGTATATTCCCCTGAGTTGATGTATAGTCTCTGAAATACTTCTTGAGCTCGTGCATCGCATCCAACAAAAGCCGACCACAGAATGATTAACCGACAAAGGATAGCCTTGAACAATGCCTTATCGTTTGACTACTTTCTCGGTATATGAACCGTTTTCCGTAGATACGTACAACATATAAATGCCCGATGGAAACTCGTTCAGATCGATGGTAAATTTATCGTTCATTATTGCGCCTCTTTTCATGACTTGAGCACCCAATAAGTCGAATAACTCCACACTTTGAATTAAAGAAGCTCTAATGTTCAAGTATTGTTCTGTTGGGTTGGGAAAAACCTCAATATCCTCCGCAATCACAGAGCTCACACTGGTCACTGTATCCGTAGTATCCTCTACCGCGTATGTCTCCACATCCCAGCGAATGGTATCACCAATCGTCACATCCGTTGAATCATAAACGTATATACTCAAAGATCCAACTCTGGCTGTATCGTCCGTTGAAACCAGCAAGGTGAAAAACCCTCGGGTACCAGATTCGAATTGAGCGGTTGTGATCGGCCACATGGTAGCAGAGTCAGGAATTTCAAAAAAGCAATTTGGAAAATCACAAAGTGACATGCTCCATTCTGAACTCAAGGTGTTTTCTACGGTTTTCCATTTAAATGTAATGTCAGATGAATCAAATGGTAAAAAATGCACACTCATGCTATAGGTTCCGCCAGCCTCCTCGTAAATCGAAAAATGAGTAGTTGTATCGTAATTGAAGTTTTGCGCCTGAGCCAAGGAGAATACAGAAAATAGTATAACAATTAGAGTAAAGTGCTTCATAGGATGAGATTTGCCTTAAAAGTAATGCTTCGAGTCAATATTCCAAAAATCCATTGTTACCCACAAGTTAACCGACATGCATTATAGTTGGGGATCATGCAATTTAGCATAATGCAATTAGGAACTAGAATATTCATTGTCTTGTTAATCACAGGGTTGTCACAAAGAACCGTGATCGCGCAAGACACGATCCAAAACCGAATTGCATTCGATTATTTGCTTCAGACAAAAGACAGCATGGACGTAGGCGAAAAGGCCATCTTCCACTTTCCCTTCAGCAATGTGGGCGACACGGCATTCTATTTTATGAAGGTCAGGTCGAGTTGCGGTTGTTTAGTTCCAGAATGGCCACGAGAAGCCATCGAGCCCGGAGAATCAGGTGAAATAAAAGGCATTTATGACTCGCGAAGAATAGGACCGATCAATAAAACAATCTCTGTGGAGCTGAACGGCTCGGAGGAGATGATAATCCTTAGAAT
The DNA here is from genome assembly GCA_943788775.1 of uncultured Flavobacteriales bacterium. Lineage (GTDB taxonomy): Bacteria > Bacteroidota > Bacteroidia > Flavobacteriales_G > Salibacteraceae > SHAN690. Next base: position 249,225 of record CALSRO010000003.1, read on the forward strand.
TAAAGGGTCCGTTTGGCCAAAGGAGTAAGCTCCGGTCGGTGGACCAGTATTTAGCCGTGAATTGGATCAAGCCTGTAGAGCTCCGCTCTATTTGGGCTTTTTATTATTCTTAGCGCGACTGAACGTAAACTCTCTGGATTACCTCCCTCCGGTCGGTGGACCAGTATTTAGCCGTGAAATGGATCAAGCCTATAGAGCTCCGCTCTATTTGGGCTTTTTATTATTCCTTTCGAGCTTGAGCAAGCTCAGCTCGAGGAATAAAAAAAGCCCTATCGCTTCGCGATAAGGCTTCATCATCAAGTGCCCAGAACTGGACTCGAACCAGCATGAACTAAGTTCACACGCCCCTCAAGCGTGCGCGTCTACCAATTTCGCCACCTGGGCAGTGGTTCCTATTAAGGAGGCGCGAATTTAGAATTAATGAGGATTAGAACAACCAACCTTTTCAGAGATTTCATTTTACATTTGACACCATTGTGCAGCTTCGATTACTACATATTCCATTCATCCTACTGACCGTTTTCTGGGTTCAGATAAGCACGGCACAAAACGACTCCATTGCACCCATTGCGACCGAGCCCTTGAAACGAGGTATTTACATGAGTCACCAAGATTTTGTTGCCAACACGCCAAGCGATACCCATTCATTTTATCTCCAAGAAAAGGCTCGCAAAAAAGGCCTTTGGGAAGGCACATTTAATAGAATTCCTAGGTATTCAAAAAATGGTCGAAAATCCAAGCACATTTGGGGTTTCTCAGATGGAGAGAAAGCGCACATATATCATGAAAAGGAATATTTTCCGATTACTGTGGAAGGGCACAAAATGCTCTTTTATGGATATGGCTTATCCGAAGCTTCTGAGTCCGAAAAGGCGATGGCTTGGGCGGCTGCTTTCATGGGTGGATTGGCGGGTACACTGATCTATGAACTAAGCAGCAATGCGGTTTCGAAAAGAGAGGCAAAAACTCAACACAAACTATTCTATATAGATCAGTTTACAGGAACGGTCATTCCTGATTATCTGCTAATGAAATCGGGCTATGATTTCTTTAACCCAACATGTCAATTTTTCATCTACCGCTATGAAAAGGAAAGTATCATAACGGATTCCGTGACCTTTATTCTAAATGATCAGCAAGAAATCCCACTTGGACCAAACGGGATTTATGAATCCGAGATTTCTCTCTCGCACGCGCCACACAAGCTATGCACCGCAGACTCGAATAGTTGTTTTGAGTTTACAAATAAGACCTATGAGCCTACCTACATTTCCGTTTCCTATGACGCCATATCAAACGGATGGAAAATCGAAGAAGTGGACCAAAGCACGGGCCTGTGGTTTTTAAACAAAACCGATAAAAAGCAAAAAAAGTCGGATAGAAAATGAGGTTTAAGTCCGCGCTAGCTGGGACTTCCTATTTTTGACCGCTCGGACAACATGTCCGCGCTAGCGGCCAAGCATAGTTTTTTTTTTGGAAAACCGTAAAAATAATTCACAAGCCCGAACAGTATGTCCGTGCTAGCGGGTTTTGCAGTGAATCAAATATCCATTCATACTACTGGCTTTTTCCATTCCTTTGGCCCATGCGGTCATGGCTATGCATCATAATCACCTTATTCGCCTCTACTATCTTGGCTCAAAACCATACCATCTATCTGCTCTCTGGCCAAGGTTCGGATGAACGCATTTTTCAAGAAATCGAATGGGACAGCACACAATATTCTGCGCAGTACCTGCCCTACCTCATTCCTGAACGCGGTGAAAAAATGATTGCCTATGCCAAACGCATCGCTGCTAGCATAGACACATCACGCCCCTATTCCATCATTGGCGTTTCGTTGGGTGGAATGCTGGCTTCTGAAATGAAAACGTTTTTAAACCCAGAGAAGGTCATCATCATTTCAAGCGCTAAATGCCGGAGTGAACTGCCATTGAGGTATCGCTTGCAACGCTATTTACCATTTTATGCTTTGGTGCCCAAAGCTTGGCTAAAGGCTGGCGCACTCGTGGCTCAACCGCTTTTCGAACCGGATAGAAAAAGCCACAAAGAAACCTTCGTGTCTATGCTGAAAGCCAAAGACAAACGCTTCACCAAACGGAGTATCCGCATGATTATGAATTGGGAGAAAGAGGAATGCGATTCAGAAATAGCACACATCCACGGGAATAATGATCACACCCTGCCTATCCGCAGGATAACCGCTTCACATATTGTTGAGAATGGTTCGCACATGATATGCCTCACTCGAGCTAAGGAAGTCTCCAGGGTGATCCACGAGATTCTGTCTCACTAGCGCCCTCTTTTCTTGATCATCTTAATGATGGTCTTGGCATCTTTTTCTGTCAATCGAAGTCCAAAAACCACTTTTTTACCAATGTAGTCAAAGACAATTTTTTCTCCGCCTACGGTCCAAAAGGCATCTTGATAGGCCTTGGCAAAAGCCTTATCATCCAAGTTCACTAGTTCGATATTCTTCATGGTTTCTAAATCATAGGAGACCGCGCTGCCATAGCTTCCCCAGCTTCGTTTATAATCCAAGGTCTCTGAACCAATACGCACGTATTCTTTACCGCTTTGATGCCAAACTATGGAGCGAATGGCGTAATATAAAAAATAGCCCCAAAGCATGATGAACACTATGAAATAAGCCCACTGGTCTCCGCTGCTTTCGCGCAACATCCCCATGATGCCCAAAAGCCCTGTAACCGACCATACAGCTACCCAAATACGCAGCGCAATGGTTTGCCACGATTTTAATTGTGGATAAATTACGATGACTTGTCCTTCATCCGTCTTATCTACGCTAATTTTGGCCTCTGAATCAATCATGCGTTTGAATTAATTAACGTTCAAAGGTCATATTCTAAACGAAGTTGACGTTTATTGAGGCAGAAGAAATTATAGATGGAAATGAAAAGAGTCTTATTGGCTAGTGTATTGGTGTTGGTTGCATCGCTGAGTGCGAAGGCACAAGTAAAGAATAGCGACTTCCAAAAGTTGTTTGACCTCTACACCATGGAGGATTATGCCAAGTGTGCTTACAAGGCAGAGAAGTATTCTCAAAAGGAAAAGTACCGCAGAGATCCAGAACCCTATTTATACATGGCGATGTGCTTCTATCAAGCCCATGTACAGCCTGAAAAATTCGATCAAGAATTTGACGATCCATTGAAAGATGCCCTGAAATATGCTTACAAGTTTCGCAAGAAAGACAAAACGGGAGAGTTATATGATGCCAATCGTGAACTCTTAGATAAGATTCGCGAAGAGGCTTTATCCAATGCGAAGTTCTATTTTAATGACAGCGATTACCGCAAAGCATCCAGTGAATTCAAGCGCATTCAAAAGGTGATCCCCGATGACATGAATGTGATGATGATGACGGGAGTAGCCGACATCATGGCTAAAAACGCTTCGCAAGGAGAGCGGTTGGTAGTAATCGCCCTAGATTCGATGAGAGCTCAGGATGCACGAAATGTTTGGGAAAAGGACGATGTAACCCATGATATCATGATCAAGGGTTTTGTGGGTTATACCAATTACCTGAGTGAAGTTAACCGATTGGATGAGGCACAAGAGGTCATGACATTTGCCCGACAATTGGTGCCAGACGACCCCACTTTGAAGGTGCAGTACAAGAAGATTTACGCCATTGGTCCAAAGGACGAAGAGGAATAATATTCTCGAAAATGCGCATCGATATCATCACACTTTTACCTGGATTATTAGAAGGTCCGTTTTCAGACTCGATCTTAAAACGTGCCGCTGATAAAGGACTGGCGGAAGTTCATGTTCACAATCTGCGCGAGTATGGTTTTGGAAAACACCGTCAAGTGGACGATTACCAGTTTGGTGGTGGTGCTGGCATGGTCATCATGATCGAACCGGTTGAAAAACTATTGGATGAATTGAAAGCAGAGCGTGATTACGATGAGGTCATTTTTGTAACCCCGGATGGTGATCTGTTTGACCAGAGCACGGCCAATGCGCTGTCGCTGAAAGAAAACATCATCATACTTTGCGGCCACTACAAGGGCATTGACCAGCGCATCCGAGATCACTACATCACCAAAGAGATTTCCATTGGCGATTACGTGCTCTCCGGAGGTGAATTAGCGGCCGCAGTTATCAGCGATGCGGTCATTCGTTTACTTCCTGGTGTTTTGAATGATGAAACATCAGCACTCACAGACTCGTTTCAAGATGATTTGTTGGCACCGCCAGTTTACACTCGACCATCAGAGCATAAAGGCTGGAAAGTGCCTGAAGTGCTGCTTTCTGGCAACTTCAAGGCCATCGATGAATGGCGCCAAAGCGAGGCTGAAAAGCGCACAAAAGAGAGACGTCCAAATCTTTGGAATAAAAAAACTTCATCTGGTGAATAATATCATCAAAAAACTATCTTTGCGCCCTCAATTTTTCGAGCTATGGCTACAGTAGTAATGCAAGACATCATAAACGAAGTGAACCCAAAGGTTGATTTGCCAACTTTCAATAGTGGAGACACTGTTGCTGTTCACTACAAGATCAAGGAAGGTAACAAGGAGCGTACGCAGGTTTTTCAGGGCGTAGTACTTCAAGTTAAAGGACACGGTTCTACTGAGACTTTTACAGTTCGTAAAATGGCAAGTGGTGTTGGTGTGGAAAGAGTATTTCCATCAAACAGCCCGTTCATCGAAAAGATTGAATTGCTGAAAAGAGGTAAAGTACGTAGATCAAGAATTTTCTACCTGAGAGATAGAAAAGGAAAGTCTGCTCGTATCAAAGAGCGTTACAACAGAAAAGAGAAATAGATCTACTGTTGATCTTATAAATTTAAAAAGCTCCGATATCGGGGCTTTTTTTATGCTCTATTTTCGCTGAATGCGACATCTTATATTAGGCTTAATTATCATTCTCTCAGCAAGCTGCAAACGAAGCCTGTATGAATCAGATTATCACACCATGAAACACGATGGTGAAAAGCGCTCATATCTATTACACGTTCCACCCTCCTATTCAGACGCAACGGAAACTCCTTTGATCATAGCCCTGCACGGGGGAGTTGGCAGTGCTAAAAACATTGAAGAGCAAAGTGGATTGGCCGAATTTTCAGATGAAAAAGGCTTTATCCTATGCTCTCCTAATGGAATCAACCGAACATGGAACGCGGGTTGGTGCTGTGGCAAAGCGCAAGAAAAGGAAATCGATGATGTGGGTTTCATATCGAAACTCATAGATCAACTGAAAACAGAATACAACATCGATGCAAATCGAGTATATATCACAGGAATGTCGAATGGCGCCATGATGAGCTATCGCTTGGCTTGTGAATTATCCACTGAAATTGCGGCCATTGCCCCTGTTGCTGGCGGAATGGTTATGGATCAATGTGAGCCTTCCAGCTCCGTTAGCATCATTCACTTTCACTCCTACGAGGATAGCAACATTCCTCACTTAGGAGGAGTCGGAGACGGCATTTCTGATCACTACAACGCACCGTTAGATTCTATCAGAGAGTTCTGGAGTCAGCAACTGGAATGTCCGATTTATACAGGGATTGATCTCAGTACAGAGGTAGATATCAAGATGGCTAGTGGATGCTTAGATAGTAACGAGGTAGTATATTACTACACCACAGATGGCGGCCACAGTTGGCCTGGTGGCAGAGCGCCCACCCGAAAGGGGGACGCTCCATCCGAAGCCTTGAATGCCAATGAAGTGATGTGGGAGTTCTTTATGAAACACCCAAAAAGATAAACTAGTGCGTTTCCTCCGCAGCCGATTCTTCCGTGGCAGTCTCATCTGAACCATAAGAGATCGTTTCGCCCATGTTGTAGAACATAAACGCCCACTTATCCGCTTGCTCCTGTATGATCATAGAAGTAGGTTTTCCTGCACCGTGTCCCGCTTTCACATCCACTCGAATTAATACAGGATTAGCACCAACATGAGCATCTTGTAGGGCAGCAGCGAACTTGAATGAGTGGGCAGGCACTACTCTATCGTCATGATCTGCCGTAGTAACCATAGTAGCAGGGTAATGTGTTCCAGCCTTCGTGTTGTGCACTGGCGAATAACCTAACAAGTACTTAAACATCTCCTCACTCTCGTCCGAGTTACCATAATCATAGGTCCAACCCGCTCCCGAAGTAAACTTGTGATAACGCAACATATCTAATACCCCAACCGCTGGAAAAGCAACCCTCATCAAATCTGGACGCTGAGTCATGGTTGCTCCAACTAAAAGACCTCCGTTAGAGCCACCAGCAACAGCCAGTTTTTCAGATGAAGTGTATTTGTTTGCAATTAGCCATTCAGCAGCGGCAATAAAATCATCAAAAACATTTTGCTTCTGTGTTTTGGTTCCAGCGCTGTGCCATTTCTCGCCATATTCTCCACCTCCACGAAGGTTAGCCACAGCAAATACGCCTCCGTTTTCCATCAATACAATATTGGAAGTACTGAAGTTTGGCGTCAAACTAATGTTGAATCCACCGTAACCATAGAGCATGGTTGGGTGCGTTCCGTCCAGTTCTAAACCTTTCTTATGAGTAATGATCATAGGCACCTTGGTTCCATCCTTGGATGTGTAGAACACCTGCTTGCTTTCGAATTGAGTCGGATCAAATTTCACTCCCGATTCTTTATAAACTTCCGATGTTCCAGAAGCGATGTCATACTTGAAAATGGTTGGTGGATACACGTAAGAAGTAAAGCTATAGTAAAACTCCGTGTCTTCCAGCTCACCTCCAAATCCGCCAGCCGATCCTACACCTGGCAGTTCAATTTCTCGCTCCACATTTCCTTCGGCATCAATCTGCAATACCATACTTGTGGCATCTTTCAAATAATTCGCGAAGAACTTGCCGCCTGCCGTTCCCACTCGCAATACATTTTCGGACTCAGCGATAAAGTCCACCCATGTGTCTGGCATTGGATTCTTAATACTGGTGGACACTACTTTGCCATTAGGCGCATTCATGTTCGTTTTGATAAAAAGTTTCTCGCCTTCACTGTGAATCACCCAATGATCATTTTCGAAATTGTCGATGATCTGCACGATTTCGCTTCCCTCTTTTCGTAAATCTTGAATGTATAGTTCATTTCCGGTGGTGGATGTGGCAGCGCTAATGGTCAAGTAGTTACCGTCTTCCGTAACTCCTCCTCCAATGTATCTTCTAGGCGTGGCATCACCACCAAAGACTAATTTGTCCGAAGATTGCGCTGTTCCCAATTGGTGATAAAACAGTTTGTGATATTGTGTCAATCCGCTCAGCTCACTTCCTTCTTTCGGCTTATCGTAACTGCTGTAATAGAAACCATCATTGCCTTTCCAGCTGATTCCAGAAAACTTAATATCAATCAGTGTATCTTCTAATATTTCTTTGGTTTCCGCATCCATGACAATCACTTTTCGCCAATCCGATCCTCCTTCTGAAATTTGGAAAGCTAGTTTTGATCCGTCTTTCGTAAAGCTCACACCTGCGAGCGATGTTGTACCATCCGAAGAAAACTCATTTGGATTCAGGAATACTTCAGGCTCTCCATCTCCTTGCTGACGATACATCACACTTTGATTTTGCAATCCATCATTTTTATAGAAGTAAGTATAGTCTCCTTTAACAGAGGGCGCTGAGAATTTCTCATAATCCCACAACTCTGTCAATCGCTCTTTGATTTGATCCCGAAATGGAATTTTATCTAAATAACCAAAGGTCAACTCATTTTGTGCTTTCACCCAAGCCCCCGTTTCCTCGGACAAATCATCTTCTAACCAACGATAAGGGTCGGCCACTTTAGTTCCGAAATAATCATCCACAACGGTGGTATCCTTTCTTGTTTCAGGGTACATCAATCCTTCTTCCATGGGTTCTTCTGGGCTAGTGCAGGCTCCTAAAAGAGCGACCGCAAAAAATAAACTTCTTCTCATTTTCTTTTGAATAAGCTACGAATGTAAAACATCACCTTGGCTCAATAACTCAACTTCATTAACGATTGCTTCAAATCGTTAATATCGTTATCATTGAACATGTCAATGTCTAGCGATATCTCCAACGATTTTCTTAAATCCGACACTCAAACTCCCTTTGACACTTGCCTTGTCTGCCATAAAAATGTAATCGACTCTGGGGAAGACTATTTCATAGAGCGAATCATGCGCAAAGTGCCTGAGTTTGGTATAAAAGAAACCCTTTTTGAATATGCCATGTGCATGGATTGTGCTGGAAACATGAAAGGAGAAATGTCTAAGGACTCCATGGAGCGCATAGAGACCTTTTTTAAGGAGCGCGTAATGTCAATTGATCCATTCGAACGATTAGAAAATCCACTGGAAAAATGCCTGCTTACAGGTAAGGCAATTGACGACAGCCTAGAATTCTCGTACCATGCCCATTGTCGAGGAAATCAAATGATCGAATCCATATTTCCCTATGCGGTGAGCGATGAAGCCATGGATCAAATCAGTGAATTATTGAGCAAAGAAACCTTGGATGAATTGGATGATTTCAAAGGAAAATACTTCAATGGTCCGCCCGAAATTGCTGAATTGATCAATCCAAAACGGCTCCTGCCGATTTAAGTCCAGTGCCTACCATCTGCTCATCTTAAATCAACAATCACTAGAAGCAGTAACCATTTTTCGAAAAAGACATTAGCTTTAGCCTTCTATGAAATCACTCTTGTATCTATTGCTCTTGGTCAGCATCAATACCGTGGCTCAAGATTCAACCAAGGTTCGATTCTTTGTCAAAGGCGGTGAAAAGTATTTCGTGCGAATCGATGGTGAAATACAACCCCAAACCAACATTTTTCATGTTTCGCAGGGAACACATGAAGTAGAAATATGGTCATTCAAACAACGTACATACAAGGGAACGTTGGAGACTGGTAACTTAGATTCTACCAATTTCTTCGCTGAGCTTCTTCCTAGTCCAGAATATGTGGCCTATGTTAGAAATACTGACACCTATAAACGGAAGTTATTCTTTGCTAAAACAGCACCGTTTATTATTACGGGTGTATCCGCTGCAGCTTTGCCCTTCGTAACTGTTAGAAGATTTAACAAGCACGAGGAATTGGTTCAAAACCAGTTCCTATTTGACAGACAACAAATTACCAGTGAGACGATGGACAACACCAAGTTGCAATACAACGTAGTGAATACTCTTTTTTATGTCAGCGCAATAGGAACGGTGGTGGGGTCTGCGAGTTTTTTCCTACTCAGGCCATATGCAAACAAACTGATGCCTCCCACATTTAAGCAGCAAAACCCATTCACGCTTGAGTATATGAACCTTACTTTCAATCAGCAAATTCAATCGCCCGAATTTGGTTTAACCTTATCCTTTTGATTATGAAACGATTGAATTATTTAATACTTCTAGGACTACTTATCGTATCGTGTAAGCAAAACCCGAAAGCCTGTTTAGAACTTGACGAAAAGTATGAGGTTGGTAGAGAGTATACTTTGACCTCTTGCAGCGAAAACTATGAGTTCATAACGTGGGATTTCGGAACTGACCAAAATGGTTTTATTGGCGATGAGGCTCCTCACACATTTCAAGATAAGGGTAGGAAAACCGTAACAATTGAAGCCTATTCGCGAGGAGCGTACAACTCTGATGCCGTCAGTCAGAGCATTCGAGTTGCGAATAGAGTCATTGATTATGTTGACATCATTGGTGAGTCAAATTTCAACCAATTCGAATTGAGTTTTGGAACTCAGGAAATCCCATTCCTTGTGGGGAATATAACTTTTCAGAATAGTGCCCTCGGCACATTCACTGAGGAAGCCCCTTTTGTCGGGGAAGTAGGGAATGAGATTCGATTGCAACTACCACTAGACAGGGTATCACTCAGCCTTAACGGAAAACGAGGCTCCAACACAAGTCCGTTGATCTATCAAGAGGTGAAAAACTTTCGTTTCAACACTTCAAACCCAGTGGTGTACAATGGAACCGATTTTACGTTGAAGCTTTACTGGAAATTCGATTAAACAAAAAAGGCAGAAACTCAGCACCATCGAGGGCTTCACTTCTGCCTAAACCTAACTAAACAGCCCGATTTAACGGGATCGAGAAAGAACGACTAATACAATTCGAATGTAAGTCGTGACAATTACACAATTTTCAAACTTGTGACTAACGGTAAATTGTCGATATGATTGATCTGAAGGTCACATTCATTGTTCTGTTCCATTAAACAACAAAAAACCCCGCAACTGATGTGACGGGGCTTACTCCTCATTACGATACGTTTTCTCGATCAGCTAATCTCTATAACTCTTGCTGGTTTTGGCTTTACTTCGTCTGCCTTCGGCAAGGTCAACTTCAGAATGCCACTGTCATAGCTTGCGCTAATGCCATCCTCTTTAATGTGATCCTTTGGAAGATTGAACGAACGTTCAAACGAATGATACTCGAATTCCTTTCGAGTGAACTTGCTGTTGTTCTCCTCGTTTTCAGACTTCTTCTCTACTGAAATTGTGAGTGTATTGTTTTCGACATTGATTTGAAAATCCTCCTTCGAAAATCCTGGTGCATTCATTTCTACAGTGAATTTATCGGAGTCTTCTGAAATATTGACAGCTGGCATATAAGTGCGGGTGCTACCCGTATTCCAATCGTTAAACAAATCGTCAAATGTTAATGGAAAATCATTCCATGTGCTTTTTGGTCTTCTTACTAATGTTTTCATGATTTAAATGTTTTTCATGCATTAGTCAAGTCTCATTCCAATGATATTATTCTGACAAAAATTCAGTGGATTCTAAATTCAAATGACATTTTAACCGATTCATTTACAATTATTTAGAATCTATACGTCAAAACTTCTGATTCAATTAAACTCAGTCGAAAAAACGAAAGGAAAATGCGACTTATCGCTCGTTATTTGACTAAAGCTGTTTGGACGATTATCTTTTTAGTCAGCGCTCCTAAACGTGGATCAGTGGATTCAACAATGCCGGTTGAAACTGATTTGGTAACCCAAGTGGAGCTATAATCAAACGTGATCTCATTAACACTTGTAATGTCCATTTTGAAATCACTCATTTGATTTTTAGCCTTATCAGCTGTACTATCAGCAGCTCCATAAGCAGAAGCCATTTGTTCGACCATTGCCTTCATCATTTCAATAAACTCCGAAATATCCATAACAACCTCCTCTTCTATTATACACGTGGTAGATGCTTCATCCAACTGTTTTAAGGTATATAAGGTGGTTATATTAATCTCCATCATTGGATTGAATGGGTTTTCGCCCGATTCTACGGCACTTATCTGCTTTCCAATTTCAAAATCCTTGTTGAACGGAGTAAGCAGGTATCCAATGAATGTCTCCATATAATCCTCCGTTGTTTCCTTGCTTTTAAAAGCCATCTTCAACGGAGCAAAAACCAACCCCACCATCGATGACATCTCAGGAATTTTTTCATCAAACAAATCCGTAATCGCATCATAGCTATCATTCATAAACAATTGAGCCTCTTCCCAATTTTGCAATTCAGTTTCTGTGGTGTACTTATCTATCGTAAAAATGAGCTTTAAGTCTTTGTATTCCTCCAGCTCATCGTCCATCTTGTAATACATTTCGATGGCTGAAACCAAAGCTTGGTTTTCCATTAATACTTCAACTACATAATAATCTTTGTTTTCTGACAGAACCTCAATTCGAGTGTCATTGTATCGAGTAGAGTCGGACATAAGAGTTTCATTTTCATACTCGCGTTCATCAATTTGAATGCTGATCGTTTTAACATCCCCAACTTTCCAATTCGGTGTGTATCGATATACCTGAGCGTTAACTTCCAGCGCAGTAAAAAGTAGGGAACAGATCAATAAAGCTTTCATATAAGATAGATGGGCGTCAAAATGTGAGTTCCTCACTTTATAGTAAGGGGAAATTCCGAAAATGATGGATTCAATATTACCTAATTCAGAACTATTTCATGGTCTATTCCGTTACATCTTTAAGGCTTTGATAGCTTTGCAAAAAATAAGAATATGCTGAATACCATAGAGGAGGCGCTGGAGGACTATAAGCAAGGAAAAGTGGTTATAGTGGTGGATGATGAAAACCGAGAAAATGAAGGCGATTTCATTTGCTCAGCGGATCATATCACCCCTGAGATTGTGAACTTTATGGCGACCCATGGTCGAGGATTAATCTGTATGGCAATTGTAGAAGATCGCTGCGAAGAGCTTGGTTTAGAGCTGATGGTCAGCAACAATACTGCATTGCACGAAACTCCCTTCACGGTTTCCGTTGACCTTATTGGCCGCGGTGTTACGACCGGAATCTCTGCCAGTGACAGAGCTGAAACCATCAAGGCATTGGTTGATCCTAATACCAAACTCGAAGAACTTGGAAAACCTGGGCACATATTCCCGCTTCGCGCAAGGCGCGGTGGAGTTCTAAGAAGAACTGGGCATACAGAGGCTGCTATTGATTTATCAAGATTGTGTGGCTTAAGTGCCGCGGGTGTTTTGGTTGAAATCATGAATGAAGACGGCACGATGGCTAGGCTTCCTGAATTAGAGGTTATTGCAGAACGTTTTAATCTTAAAATCATTTCTATCGAGGACCTAGTTGCCTATCGTATGAAAACCGAGCGGTTAGTGCAAAAAGAAGTCGAAGTAAACCTACCTACGGAATGGGGTGATTTTAAAATGCATGCCTACCGACAGACAACAACTGGCGAAGAGCATCTTGCCTTGACCAAAGGAGAATGGACCAAGGATGAACCGATTTTGGTTCGCGTACATTCCTCATGTGTAACGGGGGATATTTTCGGTAGCTACAGGTGTGATTGCGGATTACAATTGCACGAGGCAATGCAAAAAATTGAAGAAGAAGGTAAAGGAGTCTTAGTTTATATGCAACAAGAAGGTCGTGGAATTGGCTTGATGAACAAGTTAAAGGCATATAAGCTGCAAGAAGAAGGTTTAGATACTGTAGAAGCAAATATTAAACTTGGATTCAAGATGGATGAGCGTGACTATGGGGTAGGCGCACAAATATTGAATGATCTTGGAGTGGGAAAGATGAAGCTGATGAGCAACAATCCCAAGAAACGAACAGGATTAATTGGTTATGGATTGGAGATCACTGATGTAGAATCTATCGAAAGTGAAAGCAATCCACACAATCATAAGTACCTTCAAACAAAGAAGGACAAAATGGGTCACAACTTAAAACTCAATCACTAACAAGCATGGCGATTGACACCTTTCTTGACGAGAGCTATTGGGATGAACGTTGGCAAAACGGCCAAACTGGATGGGATATTGGTCATGCCTCTACCCCACTTACTGCTTACTTTGACCAACTAGAGTACAAGGAAATGCGCATTCTGATTCCTGGTTGCGGAAACGCATATGAAGCTGAGTACCTATATGACAACGGGTTTAAAAATGTGTTTGTTGTCGACATGTCGTCAACAGCTTTGACTAAGTTTAGTGATAGGTGTCCCTCTTTCCCTAAAGACCACTTAATACAATCGGACTACTTTGATCTTGACGAGGAATTTGACTTAATTGTTGAGCAAACCTTTTTCTGTGCTTTAGAACCCAAGTTCAGAAAAGATTATGTAAAAAAAACACATGAATTACTGGCTTCTGACGGAATTTTAATGGGTGTACTATTTGATAAAGATTTTGGAAAACCCACACCCCCCTTTGGCGGCACGATGGAAGAATACCTAGGACTCTTTCAAAGTCATTTTCTAATAAACACATTGGAGCCTTGCCGTAATAGTATAAAACCGAGAATGGGTAGCGAGCTGTTTATTGAAATGGAGAAATCTTGAAACGGCTTTAGGCTTCTACTTCTTTCGCGATAGATTTCATCAATATTCTATTTCCTTTTGAATCAAGTATCAAATCGAATTCTACTGTCATTGTAGTTTCATTCTTCGTAATAACAGACTCTTGAAAAGGTTTCGACTCAGAGTTATAATAATGAGCAAAATGAGACGGTCGCATAAGTCCGGTTGAATCAGATTCAAAGCTCAATCGCTGTTTGCAATCAGATTCCGACTGGCCATCTAATTGAATAAAGAACTTATTAGCAATACCGCGATAGTCTCCCGTTTCCATATCAAAAACTTGTTTCCCAAACCCAACTGCATAGGGAGACATGCCATCACCACAATTAAAAAAGATGGACAGCGCGCTTACATCCTTAATGGAAAAGCTTAGATCAATGACACTATCTTTTATTTCGCCAGTCATCAAGTCTTCCACTGATATGGTATCAAACTGTTTGAGTGACTCAACTAACATGGATGGATCCATCTTATTCTCCGAATCGAACTCACCGAGATAATTTACACCATACACCTTGGAATCTCCGCTAAAAGCCAACTTCCAAAGTTGGTCTACAAAATTCTCAAAGTCTCGCTCGCTCTCGTATGCCAGCACTTTATGGTATTCTTTGTTATCTGCCTCATTGTCTAAGCTAACAGTCAGGTTTAATCGATTTTGATAATCTGCCGGACGATGAAGCTCATCATCAGGTATGCTTTCATTAGAGGTAGTACATCCATTGATAATAGAAAAACATATTAAGGCAAAGGCTATTCTCATAGTTCAAATGTTACAAGAGTAATATCATCGGTTAATTCCATAGATCCTCTCCAGTCTTCTATATCCTTGATTAAGCTGGACAACAAATCCTCTGAGGACATTCGAAACCTATTATGAATTCCATTTAAAAGTTTGCGATTTGAAAATGCCTGCATTCCATCGGCTGAGAGTTGATCTTTTGCTCCATCGCTTGCGAAAAATAATCTGCCGGTGAGATTAACATCGAAAAAAGTACCCTCGGAGATTTCATTTCCACCATAAAATTCCACCACTTCAGCCTCCAATAGTTGATATACTACATTTCGAAATATATTAAGTCTCAAACCATCCGCTGTTTCAATCCATAACACCCAATTGCACCCCTTGTGTTTTTCAAGTTTCTCCAATGTTTGTTGAATTGCCGTTGCCAACATTCTAAAAACATCATCTACATCTCGAGGTTTTGTGTTGAGACAAGCTTGTAATAGTGTCCCCTTGATTACCTCCATTAAATACATTGCAATTTCTCCTGAAACTCCAATATCTACCAATCCTCTTAGCCGCCATTCTCCCACACTAAAATCTAAAATCTGATCGCTACTGACGTTCTCTATTTTCAGCCTATGGACTAAAAACCGATCATCTGACTTTAAAGCTTTTGGACTCATCTGCATCATCATTTCGGCATTAAGAATTCCACGCTTTCTCAATGATTCAATTTCATGATTTACTTCAATTAGATTCTGTTCTGATTCAAGCAGTTTTTCGGAGATCACATTCTTTTCATCCACTAGAGATAAAACGCGAAATCGGTCCATTAAGAAAATGGCAATCACGACAAACACAAATAGCACCGTATAAAACCACCATGTTCTATAAAATGGAGGAAGAATAGAAAACTCGAACACAGCAGGATTTGAGCTACAAACATCTTGACCATTGCACGTTTTCAATTCGAATCTAAAATCTCCAGGTGGTAATGACGCATACTCAATGGGGCTTAAATCATCCTTGACCCTCCATTTATCATTCACCCCAATCAGCCTATAGTGAAATCTATTGTCTTCAGGATTTACAAGGGATACGCCCGCAAAATTGAGTTCAAGATTGCTTTCACTAAAATCTAATCGATAACTATTCTTATATGTTAATTGAAACTCACCGATTCTAGCTCGAGTAATTCTAGATATCGGTTCACTCAGATTTGTTCGCAAATTTGCTGGGGTGAATCTCAACAAGCCTAATAATGTTCCCATCCATAGATTGTTGTTTTTATCTATCGAAATAGCCCCTGGATTGACTTCGATTCCCATGAATCCATTTGCCGATGTAAAATTGGTAATTGTTCCATAGGGAATTTTGTACATGTCTAATCCCCAGTTATGCCCGATCCAAACGGCATCATCCTTGTCAATTGCAATGGCAAATGTGGTATTGGAACTCAGCTCTACATAGTCCGAAAGTCGGTGAAACTTGTCATCCTTTAAATAGATTACGCCTTCATCATAAGTTGCAAACCATGGGTTTCCGTCAGAATCAAATGCCGCGTCCTGTATGATGTTTGACACCATACCTTCCTGCGCTCCATAAAGTTTAAACCGACCGTCTCGATAAAGGGCACAACTTCCACCAAGTGCAGTAATCCAAGTTTCATTTTTTGTTTTTGAATAATAAATACCATTTACCTTGGTTCCTCCCAATCCAATTTCGACCGAGTACTGTTCTACCGCCTTATTATTTTGAAGTTTAATAATGCCTTTATTGGTTCCCACCCATATTTCACCATTCACATCCTCAAGACACAGCGTTTTTCCAGCAACATCTTCGATTTGCACGAGATCTCGACCGAAATTCCCAGTCCATAAATTGTGCTTATCCGTTATAACAAATATTTGTTGACTACCCTGTCCAGTGACGATTTTACGAGGTTCTTCTCCGTTCAGATCAAAGGTTTTTAAAAGAACGAATTGTCCCTCCTTATTAATATCCATGAGGTGCAATCCAGAAGGTGTAGCTAAAAGTATTTGTTCGTGAAATCTGGTGAAATCCCAAATTAAATTATCTATCAGCCCAACCTTCCTATCAAAAAGTAAAAATGAACGCCCCAGATATTGATCTAGTCCAGCTGATGTTGCAATCCATACTTGCCCCTCCCTGTCATGGAATAGGTACCTAATTTGGTTATAGCTCAAGCCATTGTTTCGTGTAATACTCTCCTTAGATCCAGTGATCGAATGATATTTAAGAATCCCGCTATTGTTTGTTGCAATCCAGATGAATTCTTCAAAATCTTGAATTATGCTGACAACGGAAGAGAATTCATTGAGTTCAGCGACCACCTTGGTGTTATTGGTTTTCGAGTTAAAGTCAATGACCTTGTTACCAACGCCAAAAACCCATTGCCCCACCTGTAAATAGTGAGCTGCAGTTATTTCTTGGGTAGTTTGAAAAATGATCTTCATTCCATTGTTTGACCCGTCACCTTGCCATTTATAAACTGCATTATTGGTAAGCACGAAGAATCCCGAAGTATCTTTTATTAATTGTTTCACCTGGTGTTCTGGATTCAACTCGGGTAGTAATACCTGTTCTAAACCCTTTGGTGAATAATGTAAAGCTTGACCATCATTTGTAATGACATATGCTGAGGTATCGCTGATGGGCGTAATGTTTGAAATCGAATTATAACCTACTTCGGCTTTTATATCGGCAACCACAATTTCGCGGGTGTATGGATTTAAAATTGTTAAACTGCCCGCCCAATGTCCGATCCAAACTGAACTGTCTCGAACACTGATTGTTGAGATCGCATTTTCTGCCAGACCATCTTTTTCGAATATCTGATCAAAGGAATAGCCATTGTAAATTACAAGTCCTGCAAGGGTTCCTATATATAATTCGCCCGTGCTCGCTTGATTCACGCACTCAATGCGAGATGGAAAAGCATTTTTATCTAAACCAAAATTCCTAAAACTGCTTACCTGACTTTGCAAGCTCGTTGCAACGACCAACAGAAAGGTTAATATGCTAATTCGCTTAATCAAAAAGCTTTCTCGCCTCCTCATATTCAACCTTTGTAATTTCACTTTCCTCCCGATAATAATAATCAACTTGAAACAAAAGCCAGTCATAGTTGACATGCTTGTACGTCCCCATTTTACTTCCTTCTCTTACTTTTAAAACCTCTTCGGAAATAATAAATCCTTGATCCATAATTATTTCTTGTGCCTTTTTAGAAGAACTTACAGTGTTGGCAGACACCTCCTTTGATTGTGCTAATAAGTCCTCATCAATCTGTTGTTGCTTCTGAACCTTAGAATCAATCAAATCTTGAGATCTTGACATTTCCAATTCATACTTATCTCGCCTTGCTTCTTTATCAATGTAAATAAACTCCTGTTTGTTGCCACTTGCCTCAATATTGGAATACTGTTTTTTAATCAATTGATTTCTCAATAATTCTTTCTCCTCTATTTCCCCAGCCTCTTGTTGCTTATAGCGTGTATCTGCGGCTTCTATGATTTCCTTTGCAGGGTCATCTGTACTTATTTCGGTTGGGGATAATTCTGATGTCCTTAAGTTCTGGTCAATAGTTTCAGGAATCCTGTTTGATTTCTTGTCAATAGAGCTCTCAACTTCAACTAAAGATTCAATTTCATTATCCGAGGTTAATATTGCCTTGGCCCCTATTGATTCGAGCCGCTTTGATTCTGAGTTAACCAATTTAACTGCTTCAATATTCTTTTGATTTGGATAGAAGGCGTATGGTATATCTGGGTTTCCTGTCTTTTGAATTATTCCGATTGGTTTTTGATACGCCCTAGTATCCAATTGCTCGAACCGCTTAAATAGTTCCATATTTACTGGAACCTCAACCAATAATTTTTCGGACGACTCATGGGGTAATTCAGTATCCATTTCAATACTCACTGGTATCATGTAAGGGCATCTAAACACCAATAAATACTTGTGGTTAAATGGGAAATCAATGTGATATTTCCCGCGTTTGTTTGCTGCAATGGTTTTATTCAATTTGCCATTTTCAAACACTTGGATAGTCACATTATCTTGGTTATCACCGTTGTGACTCACTTCACCTTCTAGTTGCACTTGTGCATCTGCAAAAAAGCAAACAAGCAGCAATGCTATGATTGAAAGCGGCTTTGATAATCGGAGAACCATGTGCTAAATGTAATAAAGTGACTTTGTATTATGCCTTAAAATTGATTTCTACATTTGACAAAGAATGAAGGATCAAACAATAGTTTTAGACTCAGAGCGAATCGCCAGAATTATTAAACGTATCGCTTATCAGGTGATTGAAACCTTCGGAAATCAGGGTGAGCTAATCATTCTGGGGATTCCGCCAAGGGGAATTTGGGTTGCAGATCAAGTATTTGAGCATCTAAAAAAAATGTCCACTCTTCAAATTCAACTTGAAGAATACTCTGGAAAAAACATCATAGGAAATTCATTTTGGACAAACAAGCAAGTTTTGCTAGTGGATGACATTGTTAACAGCGGTACAACCATGATGAAAGCTGCTGGTGAATTGGCCTTGGCGGAAGCAAACACAGTCCGAACGGCATGCTTAGTAGATAGACTCCATCGAAAATTTCCAATACAAAGTGATTTTACTGGATTAAGTCTAGCCACCACTATTCAAGAGCATCTTTCATTGAATATTTCGCCTTCGCCAAATATTACCTTACACTAAGCTGCTTAACCGCTTGCGCTAAATTGGAAACATTAAGGTCCATAGCCTGAACCCTCCAGTTTGCTTCACTGTAAAACGGGTTTCTAAACTCAATCAATTCTGACAATCGCACAATTAGCGATGTTTCAGTTTTGCATCCACTCAATAATGGTCGAGTTTCAATCCCCTTACTCAACCTGCTTGCGAGAAATTTAGGTTCAGCTTCTAGCCAAATACAAAGACCTGCATTTAGCATGATACTAGCCAAATTCCTATCACATGGCATTCCTCCTCCAGTGGCTACAACGACATGTTGAAGCCTTACCGCATCTAATAACACCTCCTCTTCAAGCTGTCTGAAGTAAGCTTCTCCGTTTTCAGAAAAAATTTGAGCCACGTTACGTTCTGTTTGTTTTTCGATTAGAGCATCCGTATCGACAAACTTCCAACCTAGCTTTTGAGCCAATCTCTTGCCAGTTTTTGATTTACCAACCCCCATCATTCCCCACAAAAAAACAATAGTCACCGGGGATTTATGATCTTGTATTTTAATGATAGAAATATCCATTTACTTTGGCAATTGTATTTCAAGAACACAATGCACATCATCGAAGTTATAGACAAAAAACAAATAGAAGCTTTTCGGAGCTTGCCTTTTGATATCTATGCCAATGATCCTCATTGGATTCCGCATCTTAGGCAGGATGTTGAGACTATTTTCGATAAATCAGAAAATAAATTTTGGAGACATGGTGAAGCCATTCGTTGGATTCTCTGCGACAACAATGGCAAGTGTATTGGAAGAGTGGCAGCATTTATCAACCGAAAAACCAGTCAAACATTCAAACAACCCACGGGTGGCATGGGCTTTTTTGAGTGCATCAACGATCAAAATGCTGCTAATATGCTTTTCGACTCATGCCAGAAATGGCTCGAAGAGCATGGCATGAAAGCAATGGACGGACCAATTAACTTTGGAGAAAAGGATAAATTTTGGGGTCTAATCACGGAAAATTTTGACTCTCCACCCTATTACGGGCAAAATTATAATCCAGCATACTATGTCGATCTTTTTACCAACTATGGATTTCAAGTTTATTATAATCAGCACATTTTTTATAGAAAAGTTGACGACCCATTGCAGGATAAATTCAATGAAAGAGCGCAACGCTTGATGCATGATAGCCAGTATAAGTGTGTTCACATAAGTAAATCCAATTTAGCTAAGTATGCCGAGGACTTTAGGCTTGTCTATAACCGCGCTTGGGTTACTCATGATAATTTTAAAGGAATGCACAAGGAACAGGCAATGAGCATTATGAAAAGGCTCAAGCCCGTTTTGGATGAAAAGCTGATTTGGTTCGCCTATCATGGTGACAAACCCGTTGGCTTCTATATCTCGCTGCCCGAACTGAATGAAGTCTTCAAACCAATGGGGGATAATTTGAATTGGTTTGGAAAGATTAAGTTTTTGTGGTTGAAGTATACTCAGAAAAGAAAGAATTCATTTGGAGTCGCATTTGGAATTGATCCTGACTATCAAGGTAAAGGCTTAGAAGGTTTTATTTTCAAGCATATGGAGCAAACCATACAACGAAAAAAGCTCTATGAAGGGATTATTATCACCTGGATTGGCGATTTCAATCCCAAAATGATCGCTATTATAGAGGCCTTGGGAGGAAAAGAAATTCGAAAAATGGCTACACTGCGTAAGATTTTTGATCCTTCCATTCCGTTTGAACGATCGCCAATAATTTCTCGTGAGCAGCACAAGTCGAATAACTAACATTGCAGCCCAAGGGAAAGAACATTGGCAAACTCAAACAACAAAGTAAAACTGGCTGTAGCACTTTTGTGTTACAATAACCGCGATCTGCTTGAGCAGTTCCTTCCTGGTGTTCTATCCACAACCGAACAGAATCCAGATGTCAAAGTTTTTGTGATTGACAATGCTTCAACCGACACTACCCAAGATTATCTTCAATCATTTAGAAATAAGATTGAAATCATAAAAATTGAGGAAAACAAGGGATTCACCAATGGCTATAAACTCGGTTTAAGCCAAATCGATGCGGAGTTCTATTGTCTTCTGAGTTCGGATGTGCAGGTCAGCGATAAGTGGGTCGAACCGGTTATTGATTTATTTGACAAGGAAACAAATCTTGGAGTCGTTCAACCCAAAATAAAATCATGGCATCGAAAAGACGAATTTGAATATGCCGGTGCATCTGGAGGATTCATGGACTATCAATGTTATCCATTTTGTCGAGGTAGAATCTTTTATGAAGTAGAAAAGGACCAAGGACAATACGATTCGAATGAAGAAGTTTTTTGGGCTTCCGGTGCATGCTTCTTTATTAAGGCTGATCTTTACCATTCCAGCGGAGGATTGGATGATGATTTCTATGCTCACATGGAAGAAATTGATTTATGTTGGCGTATAAAAAACTTAGGCCATTCAGTAATGGTTTGTCCCGCTTCGGTCGTCTATCATGTTGGTGGTGCTGTGATATCCTATGGAAGTCCACAAAAAGTGTTTCGAAACCATAGAAACAATCTGATCATGATGACCAAAAACCTGCCAAGTTCTCAAGTATTTGGATTAATTCTTTTGAGACTATTTATGGATGGATTGGCCTTTGCAAACATGCTCTTTAGAGGGGAAGCAAAATCCTCTTTTTCCATCATTTCAGCGCACTGGAGTTACTTTTATTCTTTGCCTCGCTGGATGTCGAAACGAAGGTCGATACAATCAAAAATCACCCATCATAGTATTACCGGTGTATATCCAAAGTCGATTGTTTTAGATTACTTTCTTCGTGGAAAGAAGAGATTTTCGCAATTAGACCAAAATTGGCTTAAGTGATTTGAAGTGGCTCCAATGAGTCGACCCTGATCTACATGGAATCTTGCAGTTGAGTGCAATCAATTCGATCCAATTGAACACAAAATTCATCTTGGCGTTCCATTACTTGTTCAAGATGAGGAATCATTCCTTTCGGCATCAACCCTACCATTTGAGCTTCATTTCTAATGGTAACGAAAATTGCAATCCCATCATCTTTGATCCACCGCAGGTCCAACAACATTCCAGAAAACATTAATGTAGATGCCAGGTTGCAGTCAATAATTCTAATCACTGGAAATAAATAATCCAGTTTTTTGTTCGATGTGCTGATGCGATTCACGATTAATTCAAGTCGGTTAACCCTTAAACGATACTTATCACAATTAAGTTGGCTCTAAATCGAAATAATATTTTAATCGCTGCTAAAAACGAGGAGTTCTCTGATTAAAAGTTTTTCTTGTATAGCGCATTAGCCTCTTTTATGGCAGTATTCATCAATTTGAAATCCGGCATACCGTTTTGCTCAATTAAATGCTTGCACAACACTATTGCTCTCCGAATTTTAATATCAGAGTTCTTGACATTATCCGCCCAATAAATTAGAGCGCGCTTTCGACCCGAGGTAAGTTCATTAAAATATGCCTCAGCCAAAGGAAACTGTGAAAGTGTTTCTAAAAACTCCGAGCTCGCGTCCATGCCAAATTCAGAGTTATCCTTTTCAATTGTGACCTCAATTTGTAGAGGATTCTGTTTCAAAAGTTCTTGACGTCTTTTTTTGTTTATCAGAATCATGTAACCACCATTGTTTGGTATAAGTCCGCATTTGAATGGTTGCAAACCCTGAATGTGACATACTATTCTTCTATCCACAGTTTTCGTGAATTCATCACTAATCTCTTTTGGAACAAACAAAACATACCCCCACAAATTCGATTCGATTTCGTCAAGCTTTGATATGAAATTCTTGCGGTCCACTCATTAGTTGAATTAGTCGATACTCAGCACTAATCCTTTTAAATACTCACCTTCTGGGTGAAAGAGACTCACCGGATGATCGGCTGGCTGTCTCAGTTGATGTAAAACACGAACTTCTCTTTTTGCATTGATCGCGGCACTCGCAACCGTATCGTAAAACATTTGCTGAGTGACTACCTGAGAACAACTAAAGGTGAACAGAAGGCCACCCTTATTTATTGCCCCAATTGCGGCTTCATTGATTCTTCGATAAGCTTGAATTGCGCTATGCCTGGCACTTTTATGTTTTGCAAAAGCAGGCGGGTCCAATACAATTATATCAAACTTATCGGCCATCTTTTGCAGATAGGGTAATGCATCTGCCTTGATAAATGTATGCTTATTATCAACCTTATTCAAACGAGCATTCTGATCAGCAATATCCAAGGCGGACTGCGCACTATCTAAACTCCAAACTGTCTTCGCCCCTCCCTTCAATGCTGATATGCTGAATCCACCAGTATAGCTAAATACGTTAAGCACATTTTTACCACCCGAATATTGGGCAAGTAACGCGCGGTTATCTCGTTGATCCAGAAAAAACCCTGTTTTCTGACCTTTGATAACGTCAACCAGAAACAGAGATTCATTTTCCAAAACCTCAACCAACCCATTTACTTCACCGGCCAAAATGGATGGTTTTGACTTATCAATGGGTTTGTGGACTATTCTTTCAAATCCCAGCTTTAGCAGTGCCGCAGTAATCTCCGGCAAACAAATTTCCATGCCAACGCTGTGCGGTTGAACTACCGCAACGCCTGCATACACGTCAATGATGAGTCCTGCGAGACCATCTCCCTCGGCATGTGCAAGACGAAACGAATTAGTTCGCATACTTGGCAATCCAATGTCCTTTCTTCTTTCAAGAGCGTTTTCTAAAAGATTATCGAACCAAGCTTGATCAATTATTTCATCCTTGAAGGAGAGAATTTTAACAGCCAGAGAGCCTTCGAAACAATGGCCAAGGGCCAAAAAACCTGAGTTCGTATCAATTAACCGCACTATTTCGCCTTCTTGCAGCTCTCTTTCTGCCCCATCTATTGATCCTGAAAATACCCAAGGGTGAAATCGTTCAATTGACTTTTCTCTTCCACTTTTTATTCGAACCCATGGGTAACTCATCCTCGTATCATAAATTTATTTAGTGTCTTAATTCCTGGCCCCTCAATTTTCAAGCTATACACTCCCCACTCAAGTTTCTTGGTGGGAATAATAAAGTTGTGATGCCCGCGTCCAAGATAAACTGACTTTTCATATACCACCTTTGAGCTTAGATCAAGTATTTCAATAGTACATTCTCCCACATTATAATTGGCTAATTCAATTTCAATCTGTCTTCCTTGCCGAACAATTTCAGGTACCTCATTCATCAAACCCAAATTCTGACGATATGCGGCAATTTGTAGGGAATCATTTAAACTTAGTGTCAGTGAGTCTACCCAATCAATTTCTTGCATCACCCTAAACTGATCAAAGCTATTATCATCTGCATAGGATGAATAATTAATCCAAGCCCCACTTGTAGATAATGCATTTATTACCGCACTTACACTCGAGTCCTTGTTTGCATTCACAATTCCAATAAAGTACTCCTTTTCAAAAGTCAACTTTTCCAAAACCGAGTCGTATACAGGGTTAATTAAAATGGAACTGTTTGAATTCAAATGAGTCGGATCCAAATTCCAGCAACTCTCACCATAAATAATCATAGTAGTGGACTTAATACTATCGCTAAGCCACAACCCTTTATTGAATCCTTCATTAATCAAAGCACCAATATCCTCGGTTTTTGAGGTTACAATCTCCAATCGAGCATTATAAGCCAAGGCGATTGGTTTATAATCTGCCAGCAATTGTTCTTTTGATTCGCCATCCGATCCTAAAACGACAAATAGTTTTTGGGGTTCACCCGAGGCTTGAAACTCAAGATATTCAAGCCACCCGGTCTTGCCGTTGAAGCGTTTTCCCTCTTGCGATTTCAACGTCAAAGTTGACACAACGACAAGCATTATTAATAAAAAAGAGTTCTTCATTCGGGGCCGCAAATTTAGTATCCTATAAACCGCTAAAACAATTCGCGTATTTATACTTTCGCGGCCCAATAGAATTAAATAGAAATGGCAGGAAATAGAACATTTACGATGATAAAGCCTGAGGCTGTTGAAAACGGCAATACAGGTGCAATTTTGGCGAAAATCCAGGAGGCGGGATTCAAATTAATTGCCCTGAAAAAAACGAGATTAAGTTCAGAGCGAGCAGGTGAATTTTACGAAGTGCATAAGGAGAGACCCTTCTATGGAGAACTCGTTGACTACATGTCTTCAGGCCCAATAATTGCCGCGATCTTAGAAAAAGACAATGCTGTGCTAGACTTTCGAACATTAATTGGATCGACTGATCCTGCTGAAGCTGCCGAAGGAACAATTAGAAAGGCATTTGCTGAATCGAAGGCGAAAAATGCAGTACATGGCAGTGACAGTGATGACAATGCCCAAATTGAAGGTGATTTCTTTTTCACCGCAGACGAGCGATTCTAATGGAGGTTTGGAATAAAACCAAATTTCTTTCTATTCCCAGCGCGCTGAGAACCATTGATCCTAGTGCAAAACCAACGTGGGGAATTATGTCCCCACAACACATGGTTGAGCATTTGGTTGGAACATGGAGGATTTCAAATGGAAGAGCCCAGGCGCCAGTTTTGATGAAAGGCGAAGAGCTGGAAAAAAGACGGGCTTTTATTTTTGGCGATGCACCTTACGATAAAAACATCACCAATCCTGTGTTTGGAGATGGGTTGGCCAAGCTTAGAAAAAGTGATTATGAATCTGCTATAGACCAACTGGAAGATGAAATGAAAGAATTCTTCGATTATCATCGTCAAAACCCTGAGGCAATTGAATCACACCCCGTATTTGGTGACCTGAATTTTAGTGAGTGGCTTTTATTCCAAACAAAACATATGGCTCACCATTTAGCACAATTTGGCCTTTAGGATTTGAAGTATAAAGACGAAATAGAAAAGAGAAAAACCTTCGGGATCATTTCTCACCCTGATGCTGGTAAAACCACGTTAACGGAAAAGCTATTATTATTCGGAGGTGCTATTACAACCGCAGGAGCCGTTAAATCAAACAAAATCAAGAAAACAGCTGTGTCCGATTTCATGGAAATAGAACGACAACGAGGTATCTCGGTGGCCACTTCGGTTATGTCATTTGAGTACCGTGATTTATTGATTAACCTGTTGGACACACCGGGACACAAAGACTTTGCAGAAGATACGTATCGCACATTGACAGCCGTGGATAGTGTTATCTTAGTTATAGATAGCGTTAATGGTGTTGAGGAGCAGACCAAGCGACTTACGGAAGTGTGCCGAATGCGTGATACACCCATCATCATATTCATCAATAAATTAGATTTGGAGGGCCGCGACCCATTTGATCTGCTCGATGAATTGGAAAGCCATCTGAACATAAAAGTTCGACCACTGAGCTGGCCAATTAACCGAGGTAAATCATTTAAAGGTGTATACAATTTACACAACCTTCAGCTTAATCTATTTGAGGCTAGCAAAACCAAAAAGAGCGATCAAATATTGACCTTCAAGGACTTGAATGATAAGGAACTTGACACCATTCTTGGCAGTGATGCAGATCAGCTTAGAGAGGACGTGGAGTTGGTTGATGGAGTGTATGAAGAATTGAATAGGGAGGAATACATGGCCGGTAAAATTGCTCCTGTTTTTTTTGGAAGCGCTGTCAATAATTTTGGTGTTCAAGAAATGCTAGACACATTTGTTGAAATAGCCCCTACTCCTTTGCCAAGAGCTAGCAATGTAGGACGCATTGATCCATATCAAGACAAATTTAGCGGGTTCATCTTTAAAATTCATGCGAATCTGGATCCAAATCATAGAGACAGAATTGCTTTTTTAAGAATCTGCTCCGGAAAATTTGAGAGAAACAAATTCTATCATCATTCGCGACTCAATAAGGACTTGAGATTCAACAATCCATACTCCTTCTTGGCAAGGGATAAGAATTTAATCGAAGAGGCTTTTCCAGGCGATGTAATAGGACTATACGATACGGGTAATTTTAAGATTGGAGACACCATGACCGAAGGTGCAACCTTCGAATTCCAAGGAATACCAAGTTTCTCTCCTGAAATATTTAGAGAAGTTGTTAATACGGACCCCATGAAATCCAAGCAATTAGAAAAGGGAGTTCGACAATTAACGGATGAAGGTGTCGCACAATTATTCATTCAGCAACCTGGCAGCAAGAAGATAATTGGAACAGTCGGTGAACTCCAATTTGAGGTAATAAAATATAGACTCAACAATGAGTATGGCGCATCGTGTAACTTAGTGCCACGTAATTTCCACAAAGCCTGCTGGATAACGACAACAAACGACAAGCAGTTGCAAGAATTTGTTCGTTTAAAAGCTTCGGAAGTTGCTTACGATAAAGATGACAATCCAGTATTCTTAGCTCCATCAGCATGGATGTTGCAAATGGCGCAAGAAAACTACCCAGATTTAAAGTTTCACTTTACTTCTGAATTTAAAACCGCAAAGGAAATTTAACCGTTTACCAATTTCGCTTATCTTGGTCGCAGTTAATGAATCTCTAATTTAATGGAATCGCCCATAAACAAAGGGATTCAAGAAAATAATTATATACGAAATATTTCTATTTTTGTCACATTCCATCATAAGTGTTATTATCGCTCACGAAATGAAAAAACCCTATTTAAAATATCTAGCCTCAGGAGTCACCATTATAATGCTGGCTTCGTGCGGAAATGATTCAACCGAAACTAAAGATACCCCAACTATAGATTCTACAATAGTTGAAGAAAGTACAGAAGTTTGGGGATTCGATGCAGCCGGTGGCAACTCTTACCAAGTGCCAAGTCCAAATGAATTATTTGCGATCATTAAAGAAAGCAAAATGCCTTATTTGGAAGGATTGATTGAAACCACTCCTACTAATTACACATCTACGAAGGATCAAGCCTTGAATTTTGGGCGATTGACTGCAGACATTGCTTACACAGCATCCTATGAAAAATTCCAGGAGTCAATTACAAATTTTGATAATCTCAGAAAAGTAGGAGATGACTTGGGAATATCATACGTTTTTGATGAGCTCATGGTAGATCGAGTTAAAAGCAATATGGATAATGCAGATTCCTTAGAGGTGATTTCATCCAGTTCATATCAAAAGATAATCAGTCAATTGGAGGAAGGCGAGAAAGGATCTACTTTGGCAATTATTGCTACTGGTGGCTTCGTGGAAAGCATGTACATACTGACTAGCATGGTTGGTGAGTATGACTCAGAAAATCAAATGATTCAAAGAATTGCAGATCAGAAAATAGTCATGGAAAACATTACTGATTACTTAAATGTATTTTCTGATGAACCGAGAATTCAAGAAGTTCAAAATGAAATACAAGCTCTTGCAGATGTCTTCATGAATCTAGACGAAGAAACAATTTCTGAACAAGTATCAAAGGATGGAGCGAGAACACTATTGGGTGGAAATCGAATCATAATAACAGCGGATGAGTTTAACGAACTTAAAACTGCTACTGCGAACTACAGAAATTCATTTACAAACCCAAAACAAGGATAATTAGGTAGGAATGAAAAATCTATTTAGCACCCTCATCATTTTATGCTCCCTAATTGCGAATACGGCCTATACGCAAGAGTGTAACAACTTCCATAAAAAGAAGTGCTATGGTTCAGATAATCCATACATGAGATATAACACTCAATCAAAAAGTGGAATGTTTGTTCTTGGACACACAAGCGACTTAGTATTTGTTGCTCACGCAGGACAAGATTATAGAATAAGCTTATGTCAGGACAAGGACGTTGAAGAACCAATCAAGTTTAAAGTGTTGGATGGTAGATCGAAAGATGTCTTATTCGACAATGAAACGGCAGCACTTGATGTTCCAGTAGATGAAGAGTCTGGTGAAGAAGGTGGAATGCCAATGTTCTTTGAGTTCAGTAGTGAGGTTACAAAAAAGATTATAGTAAGAATTACTGCTCCTGGCCCACCTCCTGAGGAAGGTGAATCAAAAGGTAAGCGAAATGCTGAACCAGATCCTGAAAGCCTTTTTTGTGTGGGTGTTTTACTTGAAAACATGCCTACCCCGAAACTTGGATTCTAATTTCCCAATTAGACATTTTTAAAGGCTCCTTTTTGGAGCCTTTTTTATTTCTGAATTACGATCCGAGCAGTTTTGTCTTTATTAGAACACGATAACTCCAACGTATAAATTCCATCCTCCTGATCACTAAAATCGAATTGATTATTGTTGTGTGGCACCTGTATTATTGTGCCAGTACAATCATAAATTAGCAAACTACAATCTTGCAGATCTGTTTGGTCATAATAGTATGACACCAATTCTCTAGATGGATTCGGCCAAACATGTAACCAGTTATCAAATTGAAATGTAAGTGGATTTTGAATCTTAAAAACAGAATCAATTCGTGTATAGTTTTCTGTAAGCCCTCCAACAAAGTAGGATGTTTGATCAATCGTGAACCCTTTGCTTCCTCGCAAAGAAATGGATGGTGAATCTGAGACCAATGACCAATCCATATTTGCGGTATTTAGCAAATACACTTCGTTTGTCAATTTTGTATTCTCATCCTGACCACCAAAAAAAATCACTCCAAAATTCGTCTCTGAAACTGCAATATAGCTGCGTGATTGACCTGGAAAGTCACCTATGGCTTTCCAGTTTCCACTTGCAGGATCATATGACCAAATGTTTTTTAAATGTGAGTTTGTATCCTGACCCAAGCCCATCCAGCCTATTCCATTTGACTGAAAACCAACCATATCAAACCTAGGTTCAAATGGCAAATCATCCATTTTCTCCCATGTTAAACTATGCATATCGAACTTCCAAAAATCAGAGTGAACTAGAGAATCACTTACCCCACCCCCGCAATAGAAATTATGCCCGATACGGAATCCAGCCATCTTCGCCCTAGCTTCAAATGGAGCTTGAAAAACCTCCCATGTATTTGAGCTTGGATCGTATACCAGCAGTTCGTTGGTAAAGTCTCCGACATCTAAAATCCCCCCCAATACGAAACCATGATCAGAAGAATTGAAACCTAATGAATATTGGCGAGCGTTGGTTGGTATAGAGGCGACCTCAGTCCAATTCTTAGTCATTGGATCAAAACACCACATATCTTTTCGAACCTGGAAATAGAGATCATTTCCAAGACCATAGTAGCCCTTGTCGTTAATTGTGAATGCGGAACCATCGTCCCGTGGCCCTCCAGAAAAAGAGCCGACATGGTCCAATCTAAGCATCGCTTCTTGTGACGATGCAGCGTAGCTAATTAGAATTAAAAGTAGTATAGCGGCAAATCCTTTCAATGATGTTATTGGATCGATCCGCGCTATGATTACATCATTTTAAAACCACCAATCTCTGCAACCTTATCTTCAATTTGTGGAACATTCAGTGGTTCAACTGATTGGAATTCTCCTCTAATGGCATCGATCCATGTTCTAGATCGGTCTAATAGCTGAAAATCATCTGACATCAAGCGCCCCCTTACTACAAGAATTCCCATATCCGCACCTTCATATATGTAATCCCCCGCCTTTAATATTCGTAGAAAAAATGCTTCTTGCTCAGTTTCTACAGCTCTTCGGTGAGTATCCATCCGGTTAAAATGAATTTTGCCCTTTTCATCGATTCTATATATACCTGAACGCGGAGCGGTGGTTATCTGTCGTACAGAATCTTCTGTGTGTTTTATTACCATTTGCCCCCAATCATCGATATTTTCAGGTAGATGCCACCTTTGATTGATTGCATTGATACTTAATTCATAATCGCGATCCATATACTCCATAATATGGAACAGGAACAAAGGCGCATCTGCAAGAGCAAATACTGCATGATTTGTAATGGAACTAGCTCCTGTTATTCGTGGGTTTAACTCTCCCAAATAGATTTCATGAGTATCTGTATCAATCAAGAAATCTAATTCGAAATAACCTTTATAACCTTCTTTACGCAGTTGATTTCCAAAAAGCTCAGCATATTTCTTGGCCTTCTTTCGAATTTTCGGGGTGAAACAATCGGCATAGATTTCATTTCCACACCAACCTCCTTTGTATGGTGTAAGCTCTTTGAATCCAACCAATTCAGTCATCAAAGGAGCTACAATCGTTCCGTGTCGGGTCACACATGCCTCCATTGCCGCACCACGACAATTGATGCGTTTCATCACTTTTACTTCCGCCTCAGCTTCAATTTCCTCAGCATACTTTTGATAGTCTTCTTCAGTATTGATAAAGAACGTTGTATGTCCGCTGTCTCCAAAAGGAGTCTGAACCACCAGCTCGTCCCCGAGATGTTTAGAAACTTTGCGAAGTGTAACGAATGAGTCGACTTTAGTCAAGACATTTGGTACTGTCGGAACACCTGCTTTTTCAGCAACTCGATTAGTAACTACCTTATTGTCTAAGTGAGTTCTTAAGCTTGCGGCCGGAAATGCCTGTTCCAATCCAAGTTGTTTGGCCAGTTTTTCGGTCTTTTCGTCAAACATCAGAAATAGAGCTTTACCCCCATCTCCTCTTGATTTTATAAAATCTACAACTTCTTTATGCTCAAGTAGGTAGTTTACTATGTCTTCAATGCTTTCAAAATCAGCATGAGGAAGCTCCTCCTTTGGCGTAAAAACATTCGGGTGTTGACCATCAAAACAGTTGATGTAGGTAATGAACTTAAACCCCTTTATCCACTCATCTGCACCGAGCAAATTAAAGTTTGTTGCCGATATAAAATAAATGGGAGTTTCATTCTTATAAAAGAATCTTCTTAGGTCATGTACGCCCCGTAAAACTTTAGGTTTTTCAGTCTTTTTCTTTTTAGTCTTGGCCATGGTTAGGAGTTTAGTGTTAAAGCCTCTTCTGTAAAAACTCTGAGACCTAAATCTGCATTGTATGAATGTATTTCGGTTACGTCTAGCGCCTGCATGAATTCCAGTATTCCCTTGGTCATTACCTGACCAGGAACCAATATTGGAAATCCAGGAGGATATGGAATTACAAAAGATGCCGAGACAATTTCTCGACCCTTTTTCATTAATATAGCGCACTTTTCAATGGGTAAGTTCTCGCATTTAGCCTCATTATAGGCCAAAAAGAAGGCATCACGAATGTTTCCCTCATCAGTTCTGGCGCTCTTAAACCTAGAGTGGAAAAACGAAAAGTTCGGCAATGCCGGTAAGCGTTCGGTCAGGTTTATAACATGATCATCATGCAGCGCGGCTTCTTGTTTAGAAAATGAAGCCACACGTTCATCTAATTGCTGAGCAATTTTGATCAATACACCAATTAGCTTCGCTACCGAGCTTCTAGTTGTTCCGATGTTTGTCATAAACAAAACTGTGTTTCGTGATGTCTTATTGACTTGAATCCCGAATTGGTCCATAAGATACTTCTTCTTAAAGGTATCTCCATCAATTCCCGTGCGACCGATATATAAATTGATTTTTGTTGGGTCTAGAACAAATTCATCTTTTCTCCATTCCTGAGAGATATTCCCCCACCCCTTGTCCTTACTGTAGTATCGCTCAAAGCCTGATTTTCTATGCTCAAGCGGTATAAGGTTGGTAACGGTAAGAATGTCAAAATACTTGCGCAAGAGAGGAGTATTGGCAATTTTCATTCGAAGCATCATTGCCCGTTCCACACTTCTTTCAACCAGTTCATTTCCTTCTAGCTCTGCTTGTCTTCTGCCCATATCAAGCGAAGCCAATATTTGATAGGAGGGTGAAGTAGAGGTATGGGTCATGTATGCTTCAATAAATGAGTCCTCGACTTTTTGAGCGAATTGTTCATCATAAATATGGATCATAGATCCTTGTCTCAAGCTGGTAAGTGTTTTGTGCGTTGATTGGGTCGCATAAACTCGAACTTTCACCATATCTGGATCTGGTAATCCATTTAAACTTTTCCCCGCTGATTTTAATGCATGATACTGCTCTCGATACTCTTCACTGCGGTACTTTTTAAGCAGTTTTTCTGCCGAGGCCATGGCCGTTCTTTTTCGGAACAAGGCTGAGAATCGTGCGTATCCAAACCATGCTTCATCCCATAAGAAGATCATATCTGGTTTAATGGCCAAAACCTCCTCCATAAATTGCTCTGCGTTGTAAACAATCCCATCGAATGTGCAATTGGTCAGCAACAGCATTTTTACTTCATGAAGTCTTCCTGCTCTTTTGAACTCATTCAGTTTTTCCTTTATAAGTTTCAACGGAATACCACCATACATGGAATATTGCTCCAAATGATAAGAATCCAAGTAAACCGGTTTCGCTCCGCTTAACACCAAGCCATAATGATGAGATTTATGACAATCTCTATCAATTAAAATCACGTCACCCGGCTGCACCAAAGCCTGCACTACAATTTTGTTGGCAGTACTAGTTCCATTCGTGACGAAGAAGCTTTGGCGGCTTCCAAACGCCCTCGATGCCATTTCCTGAGCCTTTTTTAATGGTCCGGTTGGCTGTAATAACGAATCCAATCCCCCAGTCGTTGCACTTGTTTCCGCTAGGAAAATATTACGACCATAGAAGTCACCCATCTCTTTGATCCAGTTGCTCTTAAATATGCTATTTCCTCTCGAAATTGGCATGGCATGGAACACTCCAGTTGGCCGCTTACTATAACTAACAAGTGCATTATAGAATGGAGTTTCAAACCTTTCGTCAATACCTTTCAGAATATTTAAATGCAAATCAGTAAGGTCTTCTTGTCGATAGAAGATATTCCTGAAGTTATCTAAGGCCTCATTTGGTAGCTTTTCTACACTTAAGTCTGTAACAAGAAAGAGATCTAACTCTGGGCGTAGCTCCTTCACCTTCTTTCCAAGATAATTTCCAATCTCCGAAGATCTTTTCGCAGCGGCCGTTTCAGAAAGCCAAGATGAGACGAATGGGCGGATGTTCTTTATCGAACCCTCAGCTTGAAAAGGAAAGTTGTATTTAATAATACAACTTTGAATATTGTGGTTAAAGTTCAATGCGATCAAAGCGTCTTGAAAGGTTCGCACATGAACAACATCATAGTAAAATTCATCTTGGCGCGAATGCAGCGCTTTTAACTGATTTCGAAGGTCCTCTTGCTCTTCAAAATCAACATCATTTACAAAAAGGACTTCGAAATAATGCCCCTTTCTTTCCTTAGTTGATGTGAACTGAGCATTTGGATCCTCATTAATGTCAAGCGTCTCCGGAGATTCATAATAATAAGCTCGACTCACAAGCAATCGAACCAGTTCTTCTACGCTATTTGAGAAGGCAAAAAACTCTTTTCTTGTCAAGCAATCTTTCAGTAACGAAAGCTTTGACAGGCCAGGAAACGCCCAATATTTCTCAATTGAGGCAAGTTCATCGATGGTATTGAAGAGTGACTTTATCTGGTCCGCGTGATCGCTGTTTACATCTGCAGTAAGCTTTATTGCTGCGTCTTTTATCGTGTTCCAAAGCTCGGATCTGTATTCTGAAACATTGTAATACTTTCTGTACGTAATGCTTGCGTTGGCTTTCGCCTTTACAGTCTGAATTTTGTCAGTCATTTGAATGCTTTTGAAACAATTCCAGGATTAATGCCGTTGAATGGAGCTTCTATTTTATATGCAGCTTCGAGTGCATCACTTCTTGTTGGTTTTTCGATTGGTCCTAGCTGGTCAAGATAAGGAAATTGCCGTCCATTTTGATAGATCTCAAAATTGACTTTTCTATCTCGCCAACTTTTTAGAGTTTGACCCAGCCTTAATGTTCCTTTTTCTCGACTTCGTTGTACCCGTTCAAGATCTATTTCAAGTGGGATTATTTCATCACTTGTGTGTGCTTGATATAAGACTCTTCCATCGGGTCCACAAACAATAGATTGACCATTGCCTCCAGCTTCCAGCCCGTTAATGTCGAAAACATAACATTGGTTTATTGCCGCTGTTGAACGAGCGATGCTTAGTTCAATTTCACGATCAATAGTATTGGTCAGTGTAGGATGAAGTATTACCTCAGCGCCCATTGTTGCTAATGTTCTAGATGTTTCTGGGAACCACATATCATAACAGATAGAAACTCCAAAACGACCTACGTTTGGCACGTCAAAAGTTAAGAATTGATCTCCACAATCCACACCTTCTTCATAAGGATAAAATGGAAACATTTTCCTATACCTTCCTACCACCTCTCCATCTGGACTATATACTGAAGCTGTGTTGTAAATTTTACCATCCGTCTTTTCGAAAACAGAACCTGGAAGTAACCAAACTCTATGTTTTCGGGCCATTTCCCCAAAAACTTGATCAAATTCTTCTAATGGAGCAGCAAAGGCGGTCAAAGGTCCTCGAGCACATAATTCAGAAAACATCACCATTTGAACCCAAGGATAAATCCCCATCAGTAGGTCCAATTTGTATTTCATCATTGGCACATTACTATGCGCCCCACTCACATGCATTTGTACTCCAGCGATCGAAAAATTCTTCATCTATTTCAAATATAGTTTTATTGAACTCGCTTAAGCTCTATTCGTCAATTTCAGCAATTCTTGTTCAATTATATCAAGTCCTCTGTGCAATTGCTCATCTGTAATAACCAATGGACTAAGGACGCGAATTACATTTTTATGTGTTCCAGCACTTAATAAGATTAAACCTTGATCCGCACATGCTAGCATAAGATCACGGCATAATTCGGAATCCGGCTGCCAAGGATCTCCATCCTTTACAAGTGGAAAGGCGACCATTGCGCCTAACCCTCTGACTTCGCCAATTTCAGGGCACTTTTCACGAAGTGCTTCAAATCGAGATCGACAAATTTCACCAACTTTTCTTCCAAGTTCGTTGATGTTGATTTCCTTCATATACCTAATATTTGCCAGTGCTGCTGCTGCACACACAGGGTTGCCAGGATATGTACCTCCGATAGTGCCCGGGCTCACCGAGTCCATGATTTCGGCTTTCCCAATAACACAACCAATTGGCATGCCACCTCCCATGGATTTCGCCCAAGTTGTAATATCTGGAGTAACATCATAATGATGATAAGCCGCCCAATCTCCCGTTCTACCGAATCCGCTTTGAACTTCATCCAGAATTAATAGAATTCCAAATTCATCACACAACTTTCTCAATTCAGTCATATATGCTTTTGGCATGGGTACAAAACCGCCTTCACCCTGCACTGGTTCTACGATAACCGCTGCGCAATTGTAAGGATCTACAGTAGCTAGTAGTGATTCCCTTAAGAGCATTATCTCGCGTTTCACGAAATCATCATAAGTTAGACCTCGACCATATCTGAAATGATTTGGAAACCGGAATCGATAAATTTCAGGAGCAAACGGCCCACAGTTAAGTTTATAAGCTGGTTTGGCCGTTAAGCTCATGGCCATCATTGTTCTCCCGTGAAAGGCATCACTGAAACAAATAACACCCTGTCTTTTTGTGGCCTGACGAGCAATTTTAATCGCATTCTCCACGCTCTCAGCTCCAGTGCATGTGAGCATTACTTTGGTCTTTTCTCCATGCGGGAAAAGTGATATTAACTCTTCTGCTAATTCCATATATACGTCATACGTTGCCACATTGAAACAAGTATGTATCAACTTCGCACTTTGTTCTTGTATGGCTTTGACCACTGGTTCTGGACAATGACCAGAATTAAGGACACCAATGCCACCACCAAAGTCAATCAATTC
The DNA here is from genome assembly GCA_943788775.1 of uncultured Flavobacteriales bacterium. GTDB lineage: Bacteria > Bacteroidota > Bacteroidia > Flavobacteriales_G > Salibacteraceae > SHAN690. The sequence continues at coordinate 286,119 of CALSRO010000003.1, forward strand.
GCGGCCATCGGCATCCGTAATGATCGCACCTTTTGCACTAACAGCTGTGGAAGGATTGAACACTCCAACACCGTTTGTAACCACCTCTTTTCTCCTTTCAAAGAGTGCTTCGCTGTTTATTTTATCGACCACTATTTCAGCCATGATTTGTATGTATATAAAATTTAGCGCGAAATTAGAAATAGCGCAATCTTCAGGAGATTTATGAGCATTTATTTTTTCCAGGATTCCATATCGATTTAGTCCATTGGTTTATTGGAAGAAATTACCTTCGCCAACATGGATTTACCCTCTAAACTTCTGGAGAAAACAGTGGAGCATTTTGAATCTTTGCCCGGTGTTGGACGAAGAACGGCAATGCGTTATGCATTGCAACTACTCAAGCTACCACCTAAAGTAGGTGAAGACTTTGGAGAATCAATTAAGAAATTGGTGACCGAACTTGGATTTTGTAGTATTTGCCACAACATTGCGGATAATGATTTATGCCAAGTCTGTTCGCATCCAAAAAGAGATCAAAGCACAATTTGTGTAGTTGAAGATTTGCGGGATTTATTGGCCATTGAATCTACTTCACAATATTTCGGAGTTTATCATGTGCTTGGCGGAGTTATTAGTCCTATGGATGGAATTTCTCCATCTGATTTACATATTGAATCACTTGTAATACGAACAAATCAACCTACAATAAATGAGGTGATTTTTGCACTTCCATCCACCATGGAAGGTGATACTACATGTTTTTACCTCTATAAAAAATTAGCGGCCTCTGTCGTAAAAATAACTTCGCTTTCAAGAGGTGTTGCTGTTGGAAATGATCTTCAGTATACGGATGAAGTTACTTTGGGACGTTCCATTCTATCTCGATTGCCTTATGAATCATCATTTAAAACTATATAGAGTTTATTCCTCAATTCTATTCATATGAATTGCAGTAGTTCACATTTATGAAATTAAGCATCATCATAGTTAACTTCAACGTAAAGTATTTCTTAGCAAACTGCCTGACATCTGCTTTAAAGGCTATTGAAGGACTGAATGCTGAAATCATTGTGGTTGACAACGCTTCCAAGGATGGAAGTGACGTGATGATGCAAAATGCTTTTCCACAAATTCAATACATATATCTGATAGAGAACGTGGGTTTTTCACGTGCCAATAATGTCGGAATTTTGAGGGCAAAAGGAGAATTTATTTTACTACTAAATCCTGATACTGTAGTTCAAGAAAATTCATTCGTATCGTGTGTTGAATTTCTTGAGGACAATCCTAATGTGGGTGGTCTTGGGGTAAAAATGATTGATGGAATGGGCAACTTTCTGCCCGAAAGCAAAAGAGGTCTACCAACCCCATTGGTGGCATTTTACAAAATCTTCGGCTTAGCCAGTTTATTCCCCAATTCTGAAAAATTTGGGAAATATCACCTTGGATTCCTAAATAAGAACTCTAATCACAAGGTTGAAGTGTTGAGCGGAGCATACATGATGATGCCAAAAAGGGTATTGGATCAAATCGGATACCTCGATGAAGACTACTTTATGTATGGAGAAGACATAGATCTAAGTTTCAGAATTTTAAAAGCTGGCTTCAAAAACCAATATTTCGCAGGAACAACCATCATTCACTATAAAGGAGAGAGCACCAAAAAAGACAGTATCAATTATGTCTTTGTGTTCTATCGAGCAATGATCATTTTCGCTCGGAAACATTTTGAAAAGGGAAGTGCATCCACATTCAGTGCTATCATCAGCATAGCGATATACTTCAGAGCTTTTATCGCACTTGTGAGGCGCTTGCTCGGTCGAAGGTGGCAAATGATGCTTGATGCCCTTGTCATCTATACGGCATTTATTTTCAGCACTCACTTTTATGAGCAGGTGGCTAACAAAGACTTCTCCGAGTCTTTTATTATGACGTTGATACCCATATACTCTATCGTGTTTTCAATTGTGTTAGGACTGACAGGTAGTCATGACCAGCCCTTTCGTTGGATCAAGCTGCTTAGTGGATGGTTTGCAGGTATAATGACACTACTTGCCTTCTACGCCTTGCTCCCAGAGGTGTTGAGATTTTCACGAGCCGTTATACTTATTGGTTCATTATCTGGGCTTGTACTTGCCATACTATGGCGAATTATTGCAAGTAAAATTTCTAGTGGTGGGCTTAAAATAGGGAATCCTTTTCCAAATCGAAGGTTAGTTTTAGGTAATTCGAAATCTTTAGCTACGGTTCAGAAACTATTGACCCAGACAAAAATTGAAAATCAGTTTTTGGCAGGTTTATCTCATAACACGAATAAACCCGATCGTTTTATTGGGGGCATACATGATTTACAAAAGGCGATACTTGAATTCAAAGTAGAAGAAATAATCATTGACAATTCGACAATAGACTTTAAAACTACTATTGGACTAATTGAAGAGTCATGTGAAAACCAATTTGAAATCAAAATCTTAAATGGATCTTGGTTTATTGGACCTCAATTGGTAGTTAAATCACACGTTTATTCAAGAGGGAATGAGTTGTATTTGGTCAATGAAAAATCAATTAAACGTCAAAAAACGATTTCCGATTTCTTGCTGACACTTGTAAGTGTTTTATTCTTTCCAATCATTATATGGTTTGTTGACAATAAATCAAAGTACTTCAAAAACATTTTCAAGATACTCAATGGATCTATGACTTGGATTGGTTTGGATTCTCGCGGCAGTGATGCTGATCTTCCAAAAATTAAATCTGGGGTTTTACACCCATCCATGGATATTATTTGGAAAAAAAACGAATCGGAGCAAGCGTTTAATGCCAATGTAACATATGTTACTTCGCCTATTATCATTAACGATATTCAACTCTACTTCAGTAATTTGCACCACCTTGGTAACTGATGGTCTGGCTTTTGCTTACAAATGATATATAAATTTGTAGTTATGACTCAATTCATTCGTAGGTTCTTCACAGTGATATTAGTTAGTTCCTTTTTATTTCCTTCATGCATGGTGCTGGATGGAGGAAATGGCTACCGCAAGAAAAATAAATGTTGTGGTATTATTAAATGTGATATACACAGAAATTCACAAAAACGTAAGCACAAACATGCGGTGACAGCGCACAAAAGCCTCAAGAAAAAAGAGAAGCGAATTAAGCGTGGTTACTAGATCTTACCTGTAAATCTTTCTCGCGTTTAGCGCCTTTTGATATCGCTTCGCATTGTTAACATGATCTCTATAGGTAACTGCAAAATTATGGTATCCTGAAAAATCATCCTTGGCACACATGAATATGTAGTTGTGTTGATCTGCGTTGAGCACGGCATCTATTGAAGTTGTTTCTGGAAGCAGTATTGGCCCTGGAGGCAAACCAGCATTTTTGTATGTATTATAAGGACTATCTACTTGCTTATGCACGTTTAGCACTCGTTTTATCGTATAGTCACCAATGGCGTGAATAAGAGTTGGATCAGATTCTAATCGCATCCCCATCCGAATCCTGTTTAGATACAACCCAGCCACCACTGACCTTTCATCAACATGAGCCGCTTGTTCGGACTGTACTATTGACGCCAGCGTTGAAATTTCAGATTGTGACAGCCCAATCACACCAGCTTTTTGCTTTCTTTCTTCGGTCCAAAACCTCTTATACTCCCTAGCCATGCGTTCTACAAATTCCTCGGCAGAAGTATTCCAATAAAACTCGTAGGTATTAGGAATAAACATCGTAAAAATGGTTGTGGTGTTGAAACCATATCTCATGCAAAAGCCTGGATCATTTAATAGGATTATCAGTTCTAGACTATCCGATTCAATGCTGTTTGAAACATTCGACACCAACTCAGATTTGGTGCGCACTGATCTAATAACTACCGACAAAGGTTTGTTCTCACTTCTCAAAACATTAACCAATTGGTTGTTATTCATTCCATCTGTAATCACATACCTCCCTGGTTTGATATGGGCATCATACTTTTTATAGTGTGAAACCCACCTAAAAGTGTTGGAATCTTCAATTACCTCATTAACAGCCAAATATTTGATGAGATCGTCAAATTCCCAATCCGATTGAATAAATAGCGATTTTGAAGACTCTGTGATTGTAACATTTGGTTTAAAGAATCTCTGATAATAATCCCAGGTGAGCCAAGATCCTGTTAATATCAATGCCAAGAATAAGCCACTAATAAACTTCCAAGTTTTCACCCTCTTAGTTTTTGGTAAAACAGTTGATTTTGAAATGATTCACCATCCCAAAGCCAATCCTTTTTGACACCACTTAATTGAAATCCACAAGACATAAAAATCCTTTGACTTCCTTTATTTGATTCAGGTACTTCAGCATAAATCGTCTGCACATCCAACGACACAAATGCAAAATCAGAGCTTAATTTTATTGCCTCCTTTCCATATCCCATTCCACGATGGTTTTCATCGATTAAAATTCCTAATCCAAGCCTCTTATTTTTAGGATTAAAATCAAATAAGTCAACGCAACCTACGGCCACATTATCCGAGTTTTCGATAATTAAACGTGTCTGTCCAGAATTGAATATATCATTTGTGTTTACAAGAAAATATTGAATTTCTTCGAACGTGTATGGGGCAATCGTATCACTTACAAACCAGTGAGACACATCATTCTCCCACTCGAAGATTGCCTCTGTATCTTTTAACTCAGCTATCCTAAGATTTATTTTATCTCCTTGAATATTCAAATCTCTATTATGCCTTTGAAAACGAATGCTGTAGGACCAGTTTTCCAAATATTTATATATCCCTTCGTAGATTTATCAAATCTGATTGACAGCTCACCACCTAAGGATAAAACTTTTACCTCTTTGTCAACGAGGCCGATTGAATTTAGAGCAATGGCGGCTGCAGTTACCCCAGTTCCACAAGCCAAGGTTTCATTTTCTACCCCGCGCTCATAAGTCCTTATTTTAATATGGTCACTCTCTATTTTAACAAAGTTCACATTGACTCCTGCCGATTCAAATCGTGGTGAATATCTAACGTCCCTTGCCAATTTGATTAAATCTAAATTGTCTAGATCCTCCACGATTTTTATGTAATGCGGTGATCCTGTATCGAGCAACATTGCACCCCCATCTTCATTCAAAATTTCGCTTACATCACCCATTTGAAGCGAGACTTGATTGTTAGTTAAAACCTTAGCCCTATGTAATCCATCAATAGCTTGAAATTCAATTTCATCTTGTCCTAGCAATCCCAAGGAATGCGCAAATGAAACAATACATCTCCCACCATTTCCGCACATGCTGCTATCTCTTCCATCCGAATTGTAATAGATCATTTCAAAATCCAATCCAGCATGGTTCTGTAAAAGCATAAGTCCATCTGCACCAATTCCAAAATGTCTATCGCAGATGAATGCAATTTGATCTGGGTTTAATTTCAATTTCTCGTTTCGATTGTCAATTATGACAAAGTCGTTGCCAGCCCCATGATATTTATTGAATTCAATCTTCATGATCCTATTTAACTTCAAACGTCCGAATTAACTGATTAATAAAACACTTTTAGGTCTAACATATATTAACAGCGTATAGAAAACGAAAAATATCGTTTGTGAGTTACTTTGATAAACAATTAAAAATCGATTTGAAAATGAAGAATAAGATGGGATATGTAGGGGCCTCATTTTTAGGTAGTGCTATTGCTATACTAAGTATGCTGGCAATCGATAACAAAAAAGAAAAGAACCAATATGAAATAGAGCGATTGAGAGCTCAACATCAACAGCAAAATCAACAAGTAAATTTTGCGCTTCCAGCTCAAACAGTTGATTTTACTGAAGCAGCGCAGCGAACCGTAGATGCAGTTGTGCATGTTAAAACCACCTACGAATTAGATGGAGGTTATTACACTTTTGATCCAATTCGACACTTCTTTTTCGGGGATGGAGTTTATCAAAAGGCGCCTCGAATTGGTGCCGGAGCAGGATCTGGAGTAATCATTTCAGACGATGGTTACATTGTAACAAACAATCACGTCATCGATGGAGCATCAAAGGTGGAGGTTGCAATGAACAACAACAAGGTTTACACAGCCGAAATCATAGGCCAAGATCCCAGTTCAGATTTAGCCCTTTTAAAAATCCAAGAAGCAAATCTTCCTAAAATATCATACGGAAATAGCGATGCGGTGCGCGTTGGGGAGTGGGTTTTAGCCGTTGGCAATCCTTTTAATTTGGAATCGACCGTAACTGCAGGAATCGTAAGTGCCAAAGGACGTGATATTAATATCCTCGCAAATGGTCCTAATGGAATTAATGCCGTAGAGTCATTTATTCAGACTGATGCCGCAGTGAATCCAGGAAACAGTGGCGGAGCACTTGTAAATACCAACGGAGAACTCATCGGAATAAATGCCGCAATTAAATCTAACACTGGATCTTACACCGGATACAGCTTTGCGATTCCCGTAAATATTGTAACCAAAGTTGTCGAGGATTTAATTGAATTTGGAACTGTTCAGCGAGGTTATCTAGGCGTGAGCATTCGAAATATTGATCAAAAGCTGGCTGATGAAAAAGGCTTCAGCAACCTATCTGGCATATATGTAGCCGAAACGGTAGAAAGGGGAGCTGCGAGAAATGCGGGTGTATTACCAGGAGATATTATAATCAAAGTGGCCGAACAAAAGGTATCAACAGTAACAGAATTGCAAGAACAGGTGAGCCGCTTCAGACCTGGTGATCAAGTATTAATTGCAGTAAAACGTGATGATAAAATCATTGATATCCCAGTTGTTCTTCGAAATCAATTTGGCGAAACCGAAGTTGCCTATAAGGAAGAACTTGAATTACAAGATAAACTAGGGGGTTTGTTAGAAAACATAGACGATGAAACAAAATCTCAATTGAATATTGAAAATGGAGTCCGAGTGGCTGAGCTGAAAGCAGGAAAATTAAGATCTGCGGGTGTGGCAAAAGGATTTATCATCACGGCAATAGATGAAGTACCAATAACCAGTAAGGATCAGTTCTTAGAAATACTAGAAGGAAAATCAGGTGGTGTATTGCTCGAAGGCGTCTATCCTAATGGTAAGAAAGCCTATTATGGATTTGGTCTGTAACGAAACATTATCACTCGCTTTACGTTTAACCAATATCAACGTCTTTATATAAGAACATCAAGTTATGTTCATCGAGAGGTAAAAACATTTACCTTTGCAAGCCCGTTTCTGGGCTAACCAATACAGAGAGGAAATATAAGAAATGAGGCAATTAAAAATTACCAAGTCGATCACTAATAGAGATAGTCAGTCTCTAGACAAGTACTTGACAGAAATCAGCCGCGAAGACATGATCAACGCGGAACAAGAAGTTGAACTAGCAAAGCGCATCAAAAAAGGTGACCAACGTGCCTTGGAGAAGTTGGTTAGAGCCAATCTGCGATTTGTTGTTTCTGTTTCTAAACAATATCAAAATCAAGGACTTACACTTCCTGATTTAATCAACGAAGGAAATCTCGGTTTGATAAAAGCTGCTCAGCGATTTGATGAAACCAGGGGTTTCAAATTCATATCCTATGCAGTTTGGTGGATTCGACAATCTATTCTTCAGGCGATAGCGGAACAGTCTAGAATTGTTAGGCTTCCATTGAATCAAGTTGGTTCATTAAATAAGATTAATAAGGCTTACGCACAGCTAGAACAAAGATATGAGCGCCCACCGGTTGCTGATGAACTAGCATCTGCGTTAGAGATCCCCGAAGAGAAAGTTAAAGACACTATGAGCGTTTCTGGACGGCACGTGTCTGTTGATGCTCCTTTGAAAGAAGATGAAGATTTCAGTTTACTTGATCTGATCAGTAACAACGAATCTCCAAGCGCTGATGGCGACTTAATGCGAGAGTCTCTGCAAACGGAGATTGAGCGCTCTTTGGAAACGTTAACTGAAAGAGAAAGAGATGTGATTCGTCTATTCTTCGGTATCGGAATGAACCACGGATTAACTTTAGAGGAAATCGGTGATAAGTTTGATTTAACGCGCGAGCGTGTTCGTCAAATTAAAGAAAAAGCAATCAGAAGGCTTCGACAAAATTCGAGAAGTCGACTCTTGAAAATGTATTTAGGAGAATAATTTTAAGGCCGCATTTGCGGCCTTTTTTCGTTTAAAATCAACAATTTATCAATTAAGTAAAACCATTTTTTAATGAGTACAACCGCTATTGAAAATCTGGTCGAGGACAATTACCAAAACCATTTCAACGAATACCTTGGACAAGAAAAGGATGCCGTAAAGCTTCAACATTGTGTGGGACAACTTCTCTACAACAAGGGCATTGAATTAGTCTTGTTTAGAAACGCGCTGACTGATGTTAGCATTTCTGAATTGCTTCAACTTCACGAGTATGCTAACTCTGTAGTTAGAAAACCAATTACGGTAAAAAACTCTGCGGCACTTGCTGAAACACTTTTAGAAATGAATGTCGCTCCTTCCAAGTTAGATATTGGTCGTTTGAGCGCAGAATGGCAAGTGGAAGGTGAAAATCACGAGTCAATGACTTCGTTTTTATCTGACAAATTATCGGACTTCACCACTTCTGATAATCAATCACTCAAACCAAAGGATGTCGTCCTTTTTGGATTTGGTCGTATTGGTAGACTTGCTGCACGAGAATTAATTAAGCAAGCTGGAAAAGGTCAGCAACTTAGGTTGCGCGCTATTGTTGTACGAAAAATGGATGCTTCTCAATTAAAGAAACGAGCCAGTTTACTTAGAAACGATTCTGTTCACGGACCCTTTTCAGGTTCTATCGAAGAGGATTTTGACAACATGGCGCTAATCATAAACGGTCAAACAGTATCGTTCATTTCAGTCAATAATCCTGAGGATATTGATTATACCGCTTACGGCATAAATAATGCATTAATCATCGATAATACTGGCGTTTTCACAAACCGAGAAGCACTTAGTCGACATTTAAAAGCAAAAGGTGCCAGCAAAGTATTGTTGACCGCTCCTGGTAAGGAAATTCCGAACATCGTATATGCAGTGAATAGCAAAGAACTTGACTTTGACAAAGAAGATATCTATTCAGCCGCCTCATGTACTACAAATGCTATAGTTCCTGTATTAAAGGTAATTCATGATAACCTGGGAGTTGAAAAAGGTCATATCGAAACTGTCCATGCATATACCAACGATCAAAACTTGTTGGATAATTTCCATAAAAAAGAACGAAGAGGTCGATCTGCAGCGATTAATATGGTAATCACAGAAACCGGAGCTGGTAAAGCAGTGACCAAGGTTATTCCAGCATTAGAGAATAAATTAACTGCCAACGCAGTGCGTGTTCCTGTACCGAATGGATCATTGGCAATTCTTAGCCTTACTGTCGGAAAAGAAACAAGCTTGGAAGAAGTTGATGGTCTGCTAAAAGATGCAGCCTTAAACGGTGATCTTGTCAATCAGATCAACTATAACACGAACGAGGAATGTGTTTCTTCGGATATCGTGGGTAACACCTGTTGTTCGGTATATGACAGTAATGCGACAATTGTGCACCCAGACAAAAAGAACATTGTTCTCTATGTTTGGTACGACAACGAATTCGGATATACAAAACAGGTTATCCGATTAGCCAAATCAATTTCTAAGGTTCGAAGAAGAATTTATTATTAGAATTTAGCAAATTCAGAAAAGGCTGTTCATAAATGAGCAGCCTTTTCTATTTAACCTCGTTAGTTATCACAATCTTCGCCTTGTGTTAATGGAATTTTGGAATAAACTGCCTTGGTATCTAAAGAATAGATATGTGATAACCACCATGTTATTTGTGGTATGGCTGGCATTTTTTGATCAACACAATTTCATTAATCAGGTCGAATTCAAGACGGAACTATATCGCCTCAATCAGGATAAAATTTACTATCAGTCAGAAATCATTGAGATTGAAGAGGATTTACAAGAATTATTATCTGACAATCGGAAATTAGAAAAATTCGCTCGAGAACGATACTACATGAAAAAGGACAACGAAGAAATTTTTGTCTTTGTTTCTGAAGACAAGGATTGACAAACACAATTCGCTATGTTGACATATATTCGCCCATATGTCAAATTCACTGCAACTATCAGACTTCGCTCCAGATACCACGCTCCAGTGGAGACAGCGAGTTGAAAAAGAACTAAAGGGAAAATCATTTGAGGATTTTTTAGTTTGGAAAAGCATCGATGGATTTCAAATTGAAGCATGGAGCAATCAGCTCCCAGGTCAACTTTGTCAACTCCGTCCTCTTGAATCACCTTGGAAGTTACTTGAGTTAGTTAATAATCAGGACGCACAACTTGCAAATAAATCAGCCCTTCATGCTTTGATGAATGGGGCTGAAGCTGTCTGGTTCACCAAATCATTTCATGGAGCTGCCAAAGAGGTTGCCACAAATGGAATTGATGAGAAAATTGCCCCAGTTTTCATATCAGGAAACACTATTTGCGATCCATATCACTCCCTATTAAAGCATGGCGCACAAGACGAAATAAAGGCAAGCACAACACAAGTAATAAACGGTCATAGATTGCGTGAGCGAGGTTGTAGTGTCATTCAAGAAATTGCATTTATGCTTGCTCAGGCTATTGAGTTGTGTGATACCATTGGTTTCGATTCAAGTCTTTATTTTAAGACTGGGGTTGGCTCGGGCTACTTGACAGAAACTTCAAAAATCCGTGCGATCCGATGGCTGTGGGCTTCAGCATTAAGCTTGAAAAACGAAGGGGCGACAAATCCAAGTGTAATTGCGCAAAACCTCTGTATTGGATATTCCAAGAATGATGAGCACACTAACATCCTTCGAGCTACAACCTCAGCACTAGCTGGTATCTCTGGTGGCGTCCAGTTTGTTGGAATTACACCTTGGGACCTAGGATGGAATGATTCAAATGAATTTAGCTCGCGTATAACTCGAAACATTCAAAACTTGCTAAAAGATGAGGCTAGACTATCTGCCAATCTCAACCCAGCTGATGGTTCTTTTTTTATTGAAAATTTGACTACTGCTTTAGCTAAAAAATCATGGGAGCTGGTTCAAACCATCATAGACTATGGTGGTTTTTCAAAATATGCACTTGACGGAAAACTTGCTGAATCGATTGAAACCGAGCGCCAAAGGCTTGTCGATGCATATAAAAGCCAAGAAAGAATTTTATTGAATGTAAATAAGTATGGATCAACGAAGATTGAACCAGAAAATCGACCCAATTATTCGAGTTATAAATTGCTTCCTGATTATTTGTTTCTTCCCACTGAAATCGAATCTTAATGAGTTCATTTAAAAACATATTATTTGAGGAACTTGTATCTCACAGTATCGAGATCAAAACTCACATCCAAAAGTGGACAAGCCCAGAAGGCATAGAAGTGCAATCCTTTGAATCCGCTGACAGTGCCACAAATCTTGATCATGTTGTATTTGGAGCTGGTTCTCCTCCATTCCTTCGTGGTCCGTATGCCAGCATGTACACCATTCGACCTTGGACGATTCGACAATATGCAGGATTTAGCACAGCTGAAGAATCTAATGCATTTTATAGAAGGAATTTGGCTGCTGGACAAAAAGGTCTTTCCGTAGCTTTTGACTTAGCAACACATAGAGGATACGACAGCGATCACGAGCGAGTGAAGGGCGATGTCGGCAAGGCAGGTGTCGCCATCGACTCAATTGAGGATATGAAGATGCTATTTGATCAAATTCCCTTGGATCAAATGTCAGTGTCCATGACAATGAATGGAGCTGTAATTCCAATCATGGCTTTTTATATAGCAGCAGCGCACGAACAAGGAGTTTCAAGCGAAAAGTTGAGTGGAACCATACAAAATGATATCCTGAAGGAATTCATGGTGCGAAACACCTATATATATCCCCCACAACCTTCTATGCGTATTGTAGGCGACATATTTGAATACACTTCCAAGAATATGCCGAAATTTAATAGCATCAGCATTTCGGGTTATCATATGCACGAAGCTGGAGCAACGGCAGATATTGAATTGGCCTACACCTTAGCCGATGGACTTGAATACGTACGAACTGGCATCGCTGCAGGTTTAGATATCGATGACTTCGCCCCTCGCCTTTCATTTTTCTGGGGAATCGGTATGAATCATTTCATGGAAATCGCAAAAATGCGAGCAGGACGCGTATTGTGGGCAAAAATCATTAAGAAATTCAATCCAAAAAAGGATAAGTCAATGGCTCTGCGTACTCATTGCCAAACCTCTGGCTGGAGCTTAACGGAACAAGATCCATATAACAATGTTGCTAGAACAAGTATTGAAGCGCTATCCGCAATTATGGGTGGCACTCAATCTTTGCACACTAATTCTTTAGATGAAGCCATCGCCCTACCCACGGATTTTTCTGCACGAATCGCGCGAAACACTCAATTATTTTGGCAATTAGAAAGTGACGTTTGTCGAGCGATTGACCCTTGGGGAGGATCCTATTATGTGGAAAACCTAACCGCTTCATTGATTGAAAAAGCGTGGAAGCTTATTGAAGAGGTTGAAGAAATGGGTGGTATGACTAAGGCAATTGAAGCTGGTTTGCCAAAGATGAGAATTGAAGAATCTGCTGCCAAAAAACAAGCCAGGATAGACAGCGGTCAGGAAATCATAGTTGGCGTGAACAGATACGAAACGGACGAAGAATCTAATATTGAAATTCTAGATGTTGACAATTCGAAAGTTCGTGCAGAGCAAATCGCTAGACTTAATGAGATTAAAAATTCCAGAGACAATAACGAAGTTGAGGAAGTGCTCTCCAAAATCGAAGCATGCTCAAAAACCGGAAACGGAAACCTACTAGAACTAGCTGTTGATGCGGCAAAAAAGCGAGCAACTCTAGGGGAAATAAGTCTAGCGATGGAAAATGTTTTTGGCCGACACAAGGCCGAAACCAAAAGTATAAGCGGTGTTTATTCCAATGAAATGAAGTACAATGAGACATACATTAAGGCAAGAAATCTTGCTGATAAATTCTTTGAAAAAGAAGGACGTAGACCTCGAATTCTAGTTGCTAAAATGGGACAAGACGGACATGACCGAGGTGCGAAGGTTATTGCAACTTCATTCGCGGATATCGGATTTGATGTTGACATAGGCCCATTATTCTCAACACCATCCGAAGTTGCACAAATGGCAATGGAAAATGACGTTCACATTGTTGGTGTGAGTTCACTTGCTGCTAGTCACAAAACCCTGATTCCAGATTTAATCGATGAATTGAAAAAGGTAGGTCGAGGAGATGCAATCGTTGTTGCTGGCGGAGTAATCCCCAAGCAGGATTATGACTTTTTGTACAAATCTGGGGTAACCGCTGTTTTTGGACCTGGCACGGTAATTAGCGATGCCGCTATCCAGCTATTAGATAGGTTATTAGCTTCATAAAAGGAATATAAAAAATCCATATACCGACAAGCATAGCATAAACGGCAGCGACCACAACTGCCGCAGCAGCCATGTCCTTTGCCTTACCCGCTGAGTAGCTCTTTTCTGGACTTACCATATCTACAAGAACCTCTATTGCTGAATTGAATATTTCTGCGGATATAACCATGGCTATGGCTGAAAACAACCAAAGCCAATCGTAACTGGAAATTCTAAAGGCGAAACCAAAAGCTAATGCAATAATTGCCGCAACCCCGTGCACTCTAGCATGCACCTCTGAACCGAAAAAAAAACGAAATCCTTGAAATGCATATTTAAAGCTTAACGCTCGCGCTTTTATCCATTTTATCATGACTAGTGACTTATTAATTTGACTCTCTTCGAACTATTAATAACTCTTCGTCCCCCAAAATCAGATATCCCATTTCATAACAAAAGTGATACACCGATCCGTTCTTTGTTTCATAGAGGTGTGTGAAATAGCTAAAAGAGAATCCTTTTTGTATCAACTTCTCCTTTGTCACCTTAGTCTTTTCACCAATACATAAATTATCTAGAATTCTTCTATTCCTCCTTAGCGAATTATTTATGTTTCGAACCAAATTATTCGCATCACTATTTTGCTTGTTATTATAGGCATTCCGACATTGATCAGAGCAAAATTTCTGATCCGCTCTACCTAAAAGCTTATCGCCACATTCCTTGCACTTACGTGATTCAACTGTATCCATATCCGTCAACTTGCTGGCAAGATAAGAAGAGATGCTTTTTCATCTTACAATTTCCATAGAAAGTCTACTACATTAGCGGCTCGATGGACGCAATCATAACTGGACTGATAATTATCGCTGCACTCTTTCTGTTTATTACAGAAAAACTAAGCATTGATCTAATTGCGCTTATGATAATCGCTGTCCTAGTTGGGACCGGGGTTATTTCTGCTCAGGATGGTATCGCTGGATTCAGCAACGAAGCAACGTTGACAGTTGCCTTCATGTTTGTGATTTCCGCTGCAATCTTAAAAACTGGATCCCTTCAATTTGTAGCTGGAATGCTCACTAGAACATTTCGAAACCACTATCAACGCGGAGTAATTCTATTAATGGCCGTGGTGAGTGCAGTTTCGGCTTTTATCAATAATACACCCGTGGTAGCAGTTATGATTCCTGTGACAACGCAGATTGCCAAAAATTCAGGGCGTGCATCTTCCAAGTTACTGATACCTGTAAGTTATGCTTCCATCTTTGGTGGAACATGCACACTTATTGGCACTTCAACCAACATTCTAGTTAATGGAATAGCGGTGCAAAATGGCTTAGAACCATTTGGAATGTTCGATTTCACGCCAATTGGTCTTTGCTTTGTTTTGGTGGGATCTTTATTCATGATTTTCATCGGCCAACGCTTACTTCCAACCAGGCAAGAAAATAACGAGGATGCCTTAGAAGATTCTCTTATTGACTATTTAGCGGAGGTTGAAATACTTCCAAAATCAGTCCTTGCCAATGTGACGATTTTATCTTCTGCCCTAGTGAAGGAGTTAGAAATGGAGATTCTGGAATTACGCAGGGACGAAACAAGGCTCAATTTGCCACAAGGAGACACCCTAATGTTGGCTGGGGACATACTTAAGGTAAGTTGCAATCTCGGCAAATTGAAGCAAATGAAGGATCAGCTTGGCGTTAAGCTAATGCCCTTTGTGGATGATGAAGATTCTGATGGTGCTGACGATCAATCGTCATTTGTCGAATTGGTGATTCCAACAAATTCTGAACTAGATGGAAAAACGCTACGAGAGTTTGACTTTAGGAGAAGATTCAGAGCAGCTCCTTTGGCCATACGTCAACGTGAAGAGGTGTTGCATGACCAACTACAAGAGGTAAAGCTCAGAGCTGGTGATGTCATTTTAGCTGAAATGAAGACCCACTATTTGGATCAATGGCGAACTTCTTCCAAGGATCAAAACCTACCCTTTATTATACTTAGCGAAGAGGGTATCCAAAATTATAACCCAAAGCAATTCTGGCTTGTCGCAGCAATTATTGTCGGAGTCATTTTCACTGCTGCCACTGGACTTCTGCCAATCGTGATCAGCACACTTATTGGAGTTTGCCTTTTAGTAGTGACCAAAACAATGACCATGAAAGAAGTCTACAGGGCGATCCAATGGCCAATCGTATTTCTTTTGGCAGGAGCTTTAAGTCTTGGTTTGGCTATGAATAGCTCAGGGCTTGCACTTTCAATTGCAAATCTTATTACTAATACATTCGATGGATTTGGACCTATTGTGATTCTATCAGGAATTTATCTCATGACCAGTTTATTGACTGAAATGATGAGTAATAATGCCACCGCTGCTCTGGTTGCACCCATCTCCATAGCCATAGCATTGAAACTTGGTGTGTCTCCTACTCCATTCTTAATGGCAACCATATTCGCAGCATCTGCCAGTTTTATGACGCCTATTGGTTATCAAACCAACACAATGATCTATTCTGCTGGCGGTTATCGTTTTAGAGACTTTTTTAAGGTCGGTGTTTGGCTCAATTTAATTTTTTGGCTAATGAGTACATTCCTCATTCCTATCTTCTTTCCGTTTTAAGCTTCGAGAAGAAACTAACAACCGATATTCAACCACTTAAAAAGTTGTGAGCGCATGCTGGCGTGTGAGTTGTAGCTTTGCTTTCATGAAAAATTGGCTTTTCACTGGTCTAATATTACTGGTCGCATCAGTATCCTTTTCGGTCACAGTTAGCTTTCATCATGGGGTTTTTATGACTCCAGACCATGAAACCTATATCGAAACATATCTTTTGTTTGATGGATCACAAGTGCGATACGCGACTGTTGGAGATTCTCAATATCAATCTAGCGTGGAACTCACCTACATATTTGAGCAGCGGGGTATCCTATCGGGATTTAGTAAAAACATCATTAACGGCCCTATTTCCAGCGATACTTTCCAAAACATATCAGATTTTATTGATCAACAGCGTTTTATCCTAAAACCTGGAAAGTATGATCTGCTAATAATGATTAAGGATTTAAATAATCCGAAAGATTCTGTACGTAGCATTCAACAAATTAGTGTCGCAATTGACCCCGCCAAAATCTTCTTTAGTGATGTCTATTTGGTCGATCGAGTTGAAGATGCGACTAAGCTATCTGTATATACAAGAAATGGTAAGAATTATTACCCGAAAATTTCACCATTTTACTCGCCACAATTAAACGAGCTATCCTTTTATTCTGAATTGTACAATACTTCCACTGAACTTGGCGAGGCAGTTCCATATGTTTTATCTGTGGAAATCACAGATCCTGGTACGGACGAAGTAGTTGATCAATTTCGTTTTATACAACGCAAGAAAGCCACTGAAATCGAGCCTGTAGTAAAGAAGATAAATATCCAAACATTACCCACTGGATCCTATGTTCTGCTACTTCAGGCAATTGACAGAAACGGAGACGTTTTAGCCGCGCGTTCATTACCATTCAAACGTTTTAATGAAAATCAAAAGGATATTGATTTGAGACGCAATCCTGAAAACACCTTTGTTTCGAAAATTTCCGAGGATTCCTTACGAACGCTTTGCTATTGCATGATTTACCAAGGAACTGATGCGGAAATAACATACATAGAAAACAATTGGAAAGAGGCCGAGGACGAAGAATTAAGAAGGTTCTTTTATTCCTTTTGGCAAGACAGAAACCCACTTGATCCAAGGTTGGAATTTGCTCGATACAACCAAATGGTAAAACATGTGCAAGAAGAATATGGAAACAATACACAACACGGCTGTGGCACAGACCGTGGACGTATTTATTTAAAGTATGGTGAGCCAAATTCTATGTCCATCGTTCGAAATGAGTCTCGGGCATACCCTTATGAAATCTGGCATTATTACAAAATTCCTGGAAAGTCAAACGCAAAGTTTTTCTTTTTGGATGCTAAGCGTATCAATGAGTTTACTCTGGCGCATTCAAATGTCCTTGGCGAGCCATATGACAACTTGTGGTACACCCGATTGCTCAGGGAAACTCAAGGTGGCAGCCAATCTACGCAAGAACATCAACAGGAGGCTATGGGGCTTGAAAATGATCCATATTCTCATGGAAGCCGCGCACTAGATTATTGGAATAATCCACGTTAAAAATCTTTTTGCGCTACTTTTTATTCAATAATTTGAATAAGCTAAAAAGGAATTTATATTTGCAGCCCCTTAAGAAAAGGGAATGACTCGGTAGCTCAGTTGGTAGAGCAATACACTTTTAATGTATGGGTCCTGGGTTCGAGCCCCAGCCGGGTCACTTATAGAAAAGCCTCAACAAATCTTGGGGCTTTTTTTATGCATAAAAAAGCCCCGTGTTCTCACACGAGGCTGATTTACTAAACCTACCCTAATTGGTTCATAACCAAATACTAGACGCATACATCTGGCAAATGGTTGGCTCATTAGCGCATTAATTCAATAAAGCCTTCTTTAAACGCTTCTTCATCATCGTATCGTTTCACTTTTACGATGTAAGCATATGTATCTATGCCTTGGTCTTTGCCTCTATATGTACCATCCCAACCCACGTGAATTGAATTGGTAGAGAACACTTCTTGTCCCCATCGATTATAAATTCTAAATTCTAACAATTCTTTAACTCCCCAACCTCGAGCGTATATCACGTCATTTACGCCATCGCCATTAGGAGAAAATGCGTCCGGCACATCCAATGAATAGCGTTCATCTACATTTATTCTAAAGTCAAATTTCTTTTCAAAACATCCGTATATATCTCTTGCGATCAAATAAAAATCTTGATTCGCCTCCGCTTTGTACGTTGGATATGCACAATCATCACAAGAAAGTAATCCGGGCGGTATCCATTCATAATATAGTTCATCATCTGTTTTTGGTTCAAGAATCACAACCTCACCTATGATTACCGTGGTATCGGAAAACAGATCTACTCTAGGTGTATCTTGAACAGTAATCAAAACACTATCAACCCCAATGCATTGATTTGTATCCATGCCATAAACCCGCAGGTATTTGGTTGTGTCGGGTGCTGCTTTTGTGCTCTTTGCTGAATCGGAGGATACAAAACGAGCCGGTTGCCAATACCAACTTAGGGAGTCTATGCTAGATTCACCTAACACATCGACCGAATCGCCAAGACAAATCAGTGTATCAGCGCTGGCCAGTACATCAGGAATTGGATGGACGACAAAAAGCTTCGTAATCGAATCTATGCATCCAATATCCTTATTCTCCACGTAAAGTTCTACTTCGTATTCTCCAGGTTTTGGGAAATACTTCTTTGGATTCTTTGCAGTAGAAACATCTCCATTTGAGAGTTCCCATCGATAAAAATCGGCTCCTAGTCCTCTGTTGAGCATTTGAACATTTAATCGCCCGCATCCCACAGAATCAGGAGTAAACGAAAAATCACTTTTTACTTCGTGGATATATATGCTATCGAAGAAGGGTATTTGACAGATTTCAAGGCTATCGTAATACACCACAATAGGCGTGCGATTACCAACTCGATCAAAGGCGTGGTAAACCGTATCAACATTGCCAGCTACAGTTGTGTCATAACCATCACCATAAACCCAGGTATACTTCGCCATCCTGAGTCGTTCAGTCACAAAAAAGCTCACTGGATCATTGACACATGTAGAGTCTGGCGCAATTCCAAATTCAGCGTATGGCCCGCTCACTTGTATGAATCCAGCTTTCTTTTTAGATGATTTACATCCATAAATGTTTTCTACTGTAAGAGTCACATCAAAGCTCCCAGCAGTATTATAGGTGTGATTTGCCAAGTTGGTATCCAAGGTAACGGAACCCGTTCCATCTCCAAAATCCCATTTCCAAGTAGATAGATCATCTCCAATGGTCTCATCTATAAAAGTCACAAACAAGGGAAGGCACGGTGTACTCGCGGTATCTGAAGTGAAATTTACATCAGGTTTCGGTTTTACGGTAAGTGTTTGAAAAGCGGTGTCTTGGCATCCCAAATCATCTTCAATTGCTAAGTAAACAGTGTATTGCCCTGGGTTTACGTAGAGAACTGGGCCCGGATTTTCGATGGTATTTGTAACGTTATTGCCAAAATTCCAATAATAAGTAAGGCTGTCGCCCAAACTCTGGTTAAGCACGTTTAGATTCGAGAATTCACATATAACGCTGTCCATTGTGAATGCCACAAAAGGATTTTTCACAAGGACGAGCTTTGTCTTTGTATCAGTGCATCCGATTTCGTCTTCAATTAATAATGTGACCGGATATGTACCGACACTTCCATAATAATGGCTTGGGTTTATAATGGAAGTATCGCTGCTGCCATCCCCATAATACCATAACCAATCATTCACAGTTGTATCTGATGTAGATTGATCATTAAAACTAACCCCAACTGGATCACACCCGCCAGAATAATTAAAACTGAAATTTGCTTGAGGGTCAGATAGAAAGACTGAATGGCTAGCCGTATCACGACACAAATTCGCGTCATACGTTGCGAGTATTATCTCATACCAACCGGGTTGTGTGAAATAATATGAGGTATCTGTTTCTGTGGAGCTCAACGTGTCCCCATTGACCCACCACCAATACTTTGGCAGTTCATCCATTGAAGTAACCGCATTAAATTGCATGGAAGATGGAACGCACGCGGTCGAGTCAACTGGAAGTTGACCAAAATTGGAGATCGTAAAAGCAGCCGACAAATTCCTAACCTCATAGGTAGCAACATATTCATCGCTGCAACCATAATTCGAGTTTTCAGTAGTCAATGTTATATTGTATGTACCGCTTGTTGTATAAAGGTGTAAGGGGTTTTCATTTACACTATCCAATGGCGATCCATCGGCAAAATCCCAATAGAAGTCAGTAACCCCATTAAATACATAAGGATTAAACCATCTTACCATTGGGGTGTCACAGTCAAAATCAGCACTAAATTTGACTATGGGTCCCTTGATATAAATGACGCTGTCGTAATCTACTGTGTCGTAGCAGCCGTAATGACCAACAACGTATTGTAGATCAATCCAACCTGTATCAACAAACTTCACATGAACTGAATCACCACCATAATAGGTGCCATCACTGAAATTCCAAAACCATTCATTCGCGAATGTTGAAACTGGTACATTGTAAAACCATGCAGAATCACTTCCACAAATCGAATCTTCTGTAAACGCAGCCTGTGCAACCGGTTGATTTCCTAAGCAGATTCCTAGGGGTGGCACTTTGATTAGACTATCTCGACATCCGAAGGAGTTCTCAACTATCAGTTTGGATTCATAGCAACCGGTATCTTGGAAATAAATTCCCGATGGATTCTGCAAGGTTGAGGTAGTTCCGTTACCCAATTCGTAGAACCAACTAGTTATTGGATATGAAGCTGTGGGAACAGTCAGATCCGTAAAATCGACCGAATCTGGAGCGCAACCTCTGTTTGGTGAAATAGAGAACAGCACCTCAAAATCCTCTAAAAGAACATTGTTTGACACCGTTGTCATTGCGGTGCAACCGATATCAGAAATTACAATCAAAGTGTCATCAAAGTAGCCCATATACAACTCATTACGATCGATAGAATCGACTTGATTCGAATCAACCAACGAGGTTATTGTTGGATCCTCGTGTTCAATTCCCCAGCGCCATATATGGGATGCGATGCTTCCAATATTTACCGTGCTTGTATTGGTGTAGTTAGTAATGTAAGGAGCTTCACATATATAATTTGGAGAGCTTGTAAAACTTGGCGTGATCTCTTGAATCTGAACAGTTTCAGTATGTGAGTCAGTGCAGTTACCCGAAGTCGCTGTCATGGTGATGGTATAAGTTCCTCCGGCCGCATAACTCTTCGAAGGGCTTGCGCCACCTCCATTTGTATTATCTCCCCATGCCCAAGAATATTGACTTCCCCCAACCGAATTGTTATCTATATCAATCGGTTCTCCCATACATGCTGGACTCTCCACATCGAAATCTGCCTCCACAGCAGTAATAACAACATAGTCGTCTGAAACCAAAGTATCCTTACAACCCGCGTTGTCCGTAACAATTAATTGAATATCATAAAATCCACTGCTACTATACGTAGCGCTGGGGTTTTGATTTGTAGATGTACTAACATCTAGATCCCAATTGTAAGAATAGGGTGTTACACCCCCTGTAGTTGTAGATGAAAAATTAACAGTTAATGGTGGAGCGCAAGCCTGATTGTTGGATGAGCTAAATGAGGCGTTGGGTCCACCAGAAACCACAACATTACTTGACATATTCACTGTTTTGTGACAACCAAAGGAATTAGTGATTTTAAGCGATGGATTATATGTACCACCGGAAGTATATGTATGTGAAGGGGATGATCCCGAACCAGTGCTTCCATCACCAAAATCCCAGAAATAGGATGAAATGGTGCCCGAACCTGCCTCAGATCCACTGCTACTGAACTGCACGGCCAATGGCGAACAACCTGAGCTTGGACTAGCAGATAAACTCACTGTTGGTTTATTGTGTACGGTGATGGTCAGTATTTCAGTATCAAATACGGATGAATTGTTAGCATTATATGCAGTGAGTGTAATTACGTACGTACCTGGTTGCGAATAACCCAACACCGGATTTTGAAGTGTTGAATAATTTGTGCCATCATCCCATATGTATGCGAGTGTAATTCCCCCTGTCGCAGTGCTTTGATTTGTGTAATTTACAATCAAAGGTGGACACCCAGAAGTTGAGCTTGCAGAAAAATTCGCAGATACCTGAGCCAACATAGTCGACTGAACGAGCGTCAGTAGTATCGTTATAAGGTTTCTTATCATGCGAATATTGAAAGGCATATCTTAGATGCTAAATTACTTAAACCAGCGCCTATACCTTACATGTACTTAAAGACGAGGCTTTTTTACTTCTGTTTGGTATGGTTATGCCTAGCTATAACTATACCTGCTCATGCGCAAGATCTACATTTTAGCCAATTTGAGCATGCCTCGGTATTATTGAGTCCAACTGAAACAGGGAACTATTTTGGCGATTGGCGATTCATAAACAACTATCGCAATCAATGGGCTAAAATTGGAAAACCCATGACCACAATGGCTCTGGCTTTTGATAAACAGATTTATATATATAATCAAAAATTGAGCATTGGCGGTCAGTATGTTTATGATGAAAGCGGCAACTACCTACTAATCCATCAGAAATTCTTATTGGCAGCTGCTTATCATCAAACCATTGGTAAGCAAACGTTTCGATTTGGATTACAAGGAGGATTGGTTCAAAAGCGAGCGAATACTGGAGGCTATTCCTATCCCGATCAATGGGATCAAAGCAGCGGATTCTTTAATCCTGCCTTAAATACCAACGAGGGTTACATACAACGGATCATCTATTATCCGGATTTCAACCTGGGAGCTGCCTATTCCACAACAATTTGGAATTTAAAACCGCAGTTCACCTTTGCCTTGTTTCACATAAACAGGCCTAATGAATCGTTTCTTTTCCAAGAAAACAAACTCCGAATTCGCAAAATGCTTTATTTAAAGATGCCAATCGCCCTAAAGAACAAATGGTCCTTAGACCCACAGTTTCTTTACATGTGGCAAAACAAAAGCATTGACTTCGTGATAGGTTCCTACGTTAACTATCAATTGACTCAAAACACATTTAGGGCCAAATATGCATTTGCAGGTGTTTCACTCCGGAACTCTCTGATTCGCAATTGGGATGCATTTATTTTCACCGGAGGGCTTCAATTTAAAAGGTTAAGAGCAGCGGTTAGTTATGATGTAACAGTGAGTAAACTGCGACTTGCTAATTCATATTCGGGAGCAATAGAATTTGCAATCATTTACACTGGATTAAGCAGCGTGCTAGAAAAACGTGCGATTCCATGCAATCGATTGTAAATTGATATGAGATTTCTATTACTAATACTGCTGTTTGCGTTGACTAAGGTTGGTTATTCTCAAAAGCTAATTGGTGATAGTCTCAACCATAAATCTGCCTACAAAATCAAGCGAATGGCTAAGCAAAGCCTTCGATATAATGACACCTATTCCGCTATTGAACTCTATGAATTGTATTTGACTAAAAAGCCAAAACGTAGTGATATCAAATACGAATTAGCTCAATTGCGTCAGCAAGTTCGAGATTATAATGTGGCCTTAGACTTATATAAAGAAGTCACCCAAAGTGATACCTCAAATTTCCCAAAAGCCTGGTTTTATAGAGGGCAATGCGAAAAGCATTTAAAGCAATATGATGCAGCCTCTGTATCCTTTGAAATATTTGAAGACAACTATAGAGGTTTAAAAGATCGATCTACCTTCAGAAGGTTAGCAATGGCTGAAAAGAGCGGGATTGCTTTGGCAGATTCAATGTGGAACAATCCAGCACCTGCCTTGGTAAAGCCAATCGCAACCATCAATAAAAAGCACACGGAGTCTTCCCCATTATTTCTCTCAGATTCTCTGATGTTATTTGTTTCGATGTCGGAGGATATTATTCCAATAATTGACTTTGAAAACACCCTATCAAGTATCCCAAAAATGAAGTTGTTCCAGTCTACGTTAGAGAATGGAAACTGGTCTGCTCCTTCCCTACTTGAAAGTGAAATAAACGATCCTGAGATGCACATTACTAATCCGGTTGTTGGCCACAACGGTAGATACCTATATTACAACGTTTGTTTTGAAAATTGGCAAGGAAAAACAATTTGTAAAATATACCAAAGTCGTCTTGTAAATGGCAAGTGGAAAAGGCCAGAGGAAATGAAATTCGGAATAAATGAATTAGGCTACACCTCTACACAACCCGCGGTTGGGATAGAACCTTCCAAAAACCGAACTATTCTTTACTTTATTAGTGATCGTCCCGGTGGTAAGGGTGGATTGGATTTGTACTACACAAGATATAATGTAAGAAATGAGGAATGGAGTAAACCTAGAAATGTTGGGCGCAAGATAAATACAGCTGGAAATGAAGAAACTCCATGGTATGACATGCAAAATGGCACACTTTATTTCAGCTCAAACGGACACCCGGGTATTGGCGGTATGGACATCTACTCCTCCACCGGTGAAATGAGTAAATGGTCTGAACCTGAGTTGTTAAAAGTGCCGATTAATAGTGCAGCAGACGATCTTTACTTTAGAAAACAACCTCGTGATCGTTATCAAATATTAGTGAGCAACAGGGAGGGTAGCCAATCACTTTGGAATTCCACCTGTTGCGATGATATTTTTGAAGTCTTCTACCCCTCGAGTGTTGAAATGATGCTTCGCATAACTGCGAATGAAATTTCGAAATCTGATGATCCAAATCTTGAGCCGCTGCTAGCAACAAAGGCTGTTACTAAAGTATATCTCTTCGATCCTAAATCAGGTGAAAAGTATTTTATCAAATCCAATTCAATGATCAATGGCACCAGCGACTTAACCCTTGAACCAGGTAAGATTTATTTAGTCGAAGTAGAAAAACCTGGTTTCTTTACAACTTCTGAGCTAGTTGATACACGAAAAAATCAAATTAATGATACGATTGAAACTGAACTTTCAATCACTCCTTGGGACGATCAGCCCATCACGCTTCCTAATATTTATTTCGAGTTTGGAAGTTCTGAGATGACCGCTGAATCTAAATCTGCCGTTGATACTACAATACTTCAATTACTCAAAGAAAATCCAAGAATCATGGTTGAAATTGGGGCCCACACAGATAGCAAAGGAGCTGATGAGTTGAACATGAAATTGAGTGAGAAAAGAGCAAAAAGCATTGCCAAATACCTACAATCTAAAGGCATTGAGGAGGGTCGTCTGGCTGGTGTTGGATATGGAGAAACAATGCCGATCGCACCAAACTCGAACCCAGATGGCACGGACAACCCTGAAGGGAGGGCAAAAAACAGGCGGGTTGATTTCAAAGTAACAGGTACTCAAATGGAAATCCAAACTATTGAATAAGCCTCGAGTAATATTTGTCACCTTTGCGATATGGGATTCAATGATGTCCATATCAAAAATCGAAAAGCAGGCTTTGAGTATGAAATTCTCGATAAGCTAACTGTTGGCATCCAATTAAGGGGTACCGAAATAAAGAGTATCCGGAATGGAAATGCTAGTATCAATGAAGCCTTTTGTCAAATAAAGAATGATGAGCTTTTTGTCGTGAATATGCATATAGCAGAATATGAATTAGGTACTTATGCTAATCACGAACCAAAGCGTGAAAGAAAACTACTCCTCCACAAGTCTGAATTGCTGAAGTGGAAAAAGAAAGTGCAGGAAAAAGGGCAAACGATTATTCCTACGTTAGTATTCATGGGAGATAATGGAAAAGCTAAAATGAATATTGCTTTGGCACAAGGGCGGAAGCTTCACGACAAGCGTCACAACCTGAAAGAGAAGGATTCAAAACGAGAAATCGATCGCCTGAAGAAGTCTTTTTAATTCTTCTTCATTTTTAGTTTTTCTGAATTCAACGCCTGTCCACCAGCAAATGATCTGGTTTCTTCATAGCTCAGAATTAACTCCTCGTTTGATAATCCAACGATATCATAGATCAACCCCTTTCGAGGATTATCAAATGAAGTGACAGCTACATTGCTGCCCTGATCGGAGCGTATAGACTTCAATTCTTGCATGAGTAAAACCAATTTCGATTTAGATGGAGAATCATTTCCACCAGTAAATTCCCATATTCCAGATTCAATTGTTTCCAAGGTATAGGCTCCCTCATTTGTAATTGTATCTGCTGGAAACTCCTCAGAATGTGTGACAACGTAATTCCCATCCCGCTCGAATTCAAATTGCATGGAATATGTTCTTGACACCATTGCAGTATCAGCAATCGTATATTCCATTGTGCTCCCATCGAAACTTTTTACTACCCCTGGGCTTACTGCATTTAGACTTTGTACAGTCCACTCTCCAGAAATCCGAGACTTACGCGTGGAAAGGCTAAAAAAAGGGTCTTCGGGTCCTTTCTGACATCCAAAAAAAAGACAAGAAAATAATAAAGCAATTATTAATCGATGATTCATAAAGAGAAGAAATAACTAAGCGTAAACTGTGCCATTGGATCCACAAACACATTTGTATTAAACACTCTAGCGGAGCTCAACTGCCGCTGTGTTGTTGCTGTGCCACTAGTAGGTTCGATTTGCAGCACCTCTTGTCTATCACCGCCTGTTGCTGAATAATTTATACCCATTCCATATTCAAGACCTAAAGCCAGCCTCTTTACAACAAAATAATTGAAACCAAAACTAACCTTCGCTCCAAGCGCAAATCCACCAGCCTCAGTAATTGTCCTTTTATACGTTGACGTTCCCGTTGTATCGCTGATGTCCCGATTTGAACCTGCCTTCAGCCCACCAATAATTCCTGCTTCAATGTCAAGAGCAGCATAAGGATCCAGTCGCTTAGTTCCTTTGAAATGATATTCCAAACCTGGTCTGATCGAAAATGCAGATTGTCTCGCTGTGGAATCAAATTCAACCAAATCTTTTGCAACACTATCGGTGCTTGCTATTCTATAACTACTCACAGTTGGGGCGATTCCAGTGCGAAAAGTAAGATGATCATTAATGACATAACGCACTAAAATGGAGCTCTGCCCTCTCAAATCCTGCCTCGGAACTGAATTGATATTCATTATCAAGCCAGAAACATTCAATGAAATACCAAGGTCTTTTGAATCGGGTAAAAACTCATTGGGAACCATTTGGCTCAATGAATCTTGGGCCGTTATACCACCACTGATAATAAGAAATAAGGCTGCTATTAGGTTTTTCATTATTTGCTTTTTTGTGCCCGAAGAACGGTTTGTTTCATAAAATATTTTAGTGAATAGTATCCGTCTTATCCAACATAGGTACAAATTGAAAGTTTCCATGTTCAGTTATTTCAAAATCGTTTTCACCAACTTTATCTAAAACATTCATGATTTGAACCCCGTTAAATTCACCAACAGGGACAACCATTCTACCGCCTATTTTCAACTGTGCCTTCAATGCATCTGGCACAAATGGAGCTCCGCAAGTAACCAGAATTTTATCAAATGGAGCAAATGCTTCCCTTCCTGCATATCCATCTCCGTAGAAGCAACGAGCCTTAAGATTAAACTTCTGAAGCAAGTCCACAGCCTTTTCGTGCAATGTTCGCTGCCTTTCTATCGAAAACACCTTCGCCCCCATTTTTGCCAATACTGCGGTCTGGTAGCCACTACCTGTGCCGATCTCTAAAACCTTTTCCCGCTTTTTCAAGTTCAAAAGATCTGTTTGAAAAGCCACTGTATAGGGTTGAGAAATAGTCTGTCCCGCCCCAATTGGAAACGCTTTATCGTCATAAGCGAATTCTACAAAAACAGTATCAAAGCAAAATAAATGGCGAGGTATCTCACCTATAACTCTCAGTACATCTTCGTTAGCGATGCCCTTTCTCCTTAACTCTTCAACCAAGAGTTTCCGCATTCCTTGATGCCTAAAATTGTCTTCCATATCAGGTTCGAAAATATCCATTTCGACAATGGAGTGTTCAATGAATATTCGATTCAAAATTTCTTGACCTTTAAATGCTGTGACCTTTGGGCAAGAAGAAAACAACTATGTCAAAAATCAAACTTGGAATTCTTGGAGCCGGCCATCTCGGTAAAATCCACATTCGACTTGCTAAGCAACTTGAAGATTTTGATGTAGTTGGGTTTCATGATCCAAACGCAGAAATTAGCACATCGGCCTCAAAAGAATTTGGGTTGAAGTCTTTCGATTCAATTGAGGAATTAGTAGATCAGTGCGATGCAGTAGATATTGTAACTCCAACTTTGAGTCACTTTAATTGTTCGCAATATGCGCTTCGAAGTGGAAAGCATGTTTTTATAGAGAAACCTCTTACAAATACCATGGAGGAGGCAAAAAAACTGGTTGACCTTACACATGAAGCGAAAGTTGCAGTTCAAGTGGGGCATGTTGAACGATTCAATCCGGCATTCGTAGCCGCACAACCTCATTTTGACCAGGTTATGTTCATAGAAACACATCGACTGGCTGAATATAATCCTAGAGGCACAGATGTATCAGTAGTACTCGATTTAATGATACATGACATTGATATTGTATTGAAAGTGGTGAATGCCAATCTTCGAAAAACTAGTGCAAGCGGAGTCGCAGTAATCAGCGATAATCCAGATATCTGCAATGCCAGACTCGAATTTGACAATGGATGTGTAGCCAACTTAACAGCAAGCCGTATTTCACTTAAAAACATGCGTAAGTCGAGATTTTTTCAAAAGAATGCATACATCACAGTGGATTTTTTGGAACGAAAAACCGACATGGTTCTCATTCAAGATCCTGATCCAAATGACCCATTTGGCGTAATCATTCACCCAGGAAACGATAAAAATCCCAAACAACTTGTTTTCGAAAAACCAAGTGTGGTGGAGAGCAACGCAATAATGGAAGAATTAAAATCATTTGCTCATTCTATAAGGACAAACTCACTAACCGCAGTTACTGTCGAAGATGGTCATGATGCAATGCAAGTAGCTTATCAAATTCTTGATCAATTGAACTACTCGAATTCTATTTTCGCGACTTAAATGGTGCGTTGAAATATTTCAACGAAAAAATCGTTTTAGCGTACCTACTAATTTAAGACCAGTTTGTCCTTGAACAGATTCGCACTCCTGTTTATTGTAGCTTCCTCTATAGCCACGGGTTGTCAACTCATTGACCCGATTGAAGATGTCCCTAGTTATATTCAGATTGACTCTTTTAGAATGGAGGATAATCTTTTAGCTGATGAAGGTTCGCTCAGCCATGATATAAGAGATGCTTGGGTATTTATCGATGACGAAATGATTGGAATATTTGAATTGCCTGCAAAAATTCCAATATTGGAAGATGGAACGCACAAGCTTACGATAGGCCCAGGGATATTTATAAGTACTAATTCATTACGAAGAGATAATTACCCATTTTATAATGCCTTCATCGATGAAAATTTCAACCTAATACCTGGAGAAACACAATTTGTTACACCAGTGTCGTCCTATCGCACTCCAGAAAACACATATTCCTACGAAATCATAGATGATTTTGAGTCCATAGTAGTTCAGGTTGATTCGTTTGGAGGTAGCCAAGTAGCAATTAAACAAACAGAAGATCCTGGATACGTTTTCGAAGGGGATGGGTCAGGGCTAATGAGTATTAAATCGACAGATTCTCTGGCATTTTTCAGAACGCCCGTGCGCGATTTCCCAGGAGGCGGAAACCTGACTTATCTAGAAATTGATTATTACACAGACTTCACTTTAAGCGTTTATGGACGAGCCATCAACGCAGGTTTGACTGATGAGACTTTTGAATTGATCAATCTGAAACCCACAACTGACGAAGACGGAGAGGATGTTTGGAAAAAAGCATACATAAACATGACCAGTATGACTAGTGGCGCCTCAAACCCATCCGGATTTTATATTTTCTTCAGTGTCGGATTATCACAAAGTTCGCAGAGAAAGGATGGTTTCGTTGGCATAGACAACATTAAGTTCATGTATCAAAAATGAACAGAGGTCTCCAAAGATTAAAATACATACTGAGCGATGCAATTGCTGCATCACTCGCATATACTATCGTTTTTATATTTCGGAAGACCGTTATTGAATCAAGAGTATTTGGTTCTGATGTTATGGTTTTCTTCGATCAAAAGTTTTTCCTCAGTCTTTTATCGATTGTTCTTTTTTGGCTAGCCATATTCACAATCGCTGGTCAATACCGAAACATTTATAGGAGATCCAGACTGAGAGAATTCACACATACTTTTAGCCTTAGCCTAATTGGATCAGTATTTTTATTCTTCACCATAATTTTAGATGACTTCATTGAAAATTACACAAGCTACTATTTAAGCTTTTCAATTTTATTTTTTGCTCAATTTCTGCTTACCGCTACAGGCAGATTCATTCTCTCCACGATCACAGCTAGAAAAATTCATTCTCGGAAAATTGGATTTGTCACACTGATGGTTGGTAGCAACGAAAATGCGCTCAAACTATTTGAAGAACTCTCAATCCAAAAAAAATCATCTGGATTTAAGTTTATTGGTTTTGTGCACATAAATGGAGGTAAGGATCATGCATTAGAAGGAGCTTTAAAACACTTGGGACATGTTCGAGACGTTCAATCAATCATTGAAGAGTACAATATTGAGGATGTGATTATTGCATTGGAAAGCAGTGAACATGATCGCATCGGCCATATACTTAATGAACTTGATGGCAGCTCAGTGAATATCAAAATCATACCAAAAATGTATGATATCATGAGTGGTAGAGTGAGAATGTCATCCATTTTAGGCGCACCTCTCATTGAGGTGAATCAAGAAATCATGCCTGCTTGGCAACAATACGCGAAACGCATTTTGGACGTGGGTATATCTATGTTAGCATTACTCTTTTTAATGCCCATTTATTTTATCCTCGCAATAGCCGTAAAGATATCCTCGAAAGGTCCAATATTATATAGTCATGAAAGAATCGGAATACATGGGAAACCTTTCATGATCTATAAGTTTAGGTCTATGTATGTTGATGCCGAAAAAAATGGACCATCTCTATCGAGCGAACATGACCCAAGGATAACTAAGATTGGTAAATTTCTAAGAAGATCTAGGCTTGATGAAATTCCACAGTTTTTCAATGTATTGATCGGAGATATGAGCTTAGTTGGCCCAAGGCCTGAAAGGGCCTTCTTTATAAAGCAAATCATCGAACGAGCCCCGCACTATAAGCATTTACAGAAGGTGCGGCCGGGAATTACATCATGGGGACAGGTAAAGTTTGGTTATGCCGAAAATGTGGATCAAATGATCGATCGATTAAAATTTGACCTCTTATATATCGAGAATATGTCCTTACTCGTGGACTTCAAAATATTAATACACACAGTATTAATAGTTCTACAAGGACGTGGAAAATAGAAAAGGGGAGCAATTGCTCCCCTTTTCTATTATTACTTACTTAGGTAGATTCTACATCTCCTCCATTTCAATCATCTTGAAAGGTATGTTGATTATCGCCTGATAGTCTTCTCCTGCTTCTAACATATCCTCGTCATCCTCTTCATAATGCCAATTAATGGTAATGCTAGTCTTACCGTTAATAGACTCTAATTTCTTGAATACATCTAAAATACACTTTGAAGAGCTTGTATTGAAATACTCTAATTGAACATTCACTTGCGTTGTATCCTTAGCTGAGTCACCATAACTACCAATCCAGTCTACTAATGGCTTATAAAACTCCACAGCATTCTCAGGAATTGATCGGCCTTTAATTTCTAATACACCTGATTCGCCATTGAAATTTACCGTTGGGGTTTTTGGCGTTCCTTCAATTTTTATTGGATCCATCTCTACTTATTTGATTTAATTTTCAGTTAGACTTTTATTTTAAGGGTAAATAATCCATAGTCTTCATTGACATCTGAAAAATCGTATTCAAGTTTATTACCAGATTTTCTAGCAATATCTATCATTCCTAATCCACCGCCACCGTGAACGCTGTATTGCCCATTATTTAAGACTTCTTTGTACAGCTCTCGCAATCCATCTTTTTCCAGACTATTTACCTTGTCCAGTTTTGACTTTAGCGTTGGAATATTATCCTTAACAATATAATTCGCGGCTAATATATTGTATTCTTCATTCTTTAGCGCAAGAATGAACTTGGCTGTTTTCTTTTGATCGCAATTATCTAATACTACAGCAGCTTGTGCGTCTGTGTGGTGATACAGGTTTTGAAGTGCCTCTACGAGTATATTATAAACTTTGCGACTTTTCTTAAAATCTTCCTCGGTTTTTTCAAGCAATTCTTCAATATTCTTCAATGTTTGAGTGAGAACAACCTCGGTTATTTCACCTTCGAAATCATGAAGGATTTCTCCCCCATTTCCCATGTCATTTATAAATATTTTTATAACCTCGCTGGTCAATGAATTGACGATTTGCTGCAAATATAGAGGATATTGTACTGTCATTAACGCGTGTTTTTCTAGTCAGCCTGCGCTTTAAACTCTAATGACACGTAACAAATTCTAGTTATCTGTGAAATAACCTTCGAGACCAATGCTTTGTTAATTTTGCCGCCCTCTAATAAGAATCAATAAATGTATATGAAAAGAATTTTAATACTCGGCCTATCCGCATTACTCTTAATTCCAACCATTTCGGTCGCGGATGAAGGTATGTGGCTACCTATGCTCATCAAGCGATTGAATTATGCTGATATGCAAAAGCATGGTTTGCAGTTAACTGCAGAAGAAATTTATAGTGTAAATAACTCAAGTTTAAAAGATGCGATAGTTGCATTAAATGGAGGGTCTTGTACAGCTGAGACTATTTCAGAAAAGGGGCTACTACTTACAAATCACCATTGCGCTTTTGGAGTTATCCAAGATAATTCAGCTCCAGAGCATGACTATTTGATGGATGGATTTTGGGCCATGGCCATGAAGGAAGAGCTTCATGCACGAAATATGACGGCAAGTTATTTAATCGAAATGCGTGATGTAACCTCAGAAGTTTTATCTGACATCAGTATTACGCTTAAGGGTACTGAGCGACAGGAAGCCATACAAGCAGCCACAAAGGCTATCCAGGAGAAAATTGCTGAGGAAGTAGCTGAGCACTATGACGTAAAAATCAAGGAGTTTTTTGAAGGTAATGAGTACTATGCTTTTGTTTATGAAACTTATCGAGATATCCGATTGGTTGGTGCGCCACCCTCTTCTATTGGAAAGTATGGAGGCGACACCGATAATTGGATGTGGCCACGACATACTGGAGACTTTTCCCTGTTAAGAGTATATATGGGTGAAGATGGGAAACCAGCGGATTATTCAGAATCAAACCAACCATATAAGCCTAAGCATTTCCTTCCTGTATCCATTAGCGGTGTTGAAAAAGATGACTACGCGATGATTCTTGGTTATCCAGGAAGCACGGATCGTTACCTCAGTTCATATGGCGTAAAACAAGAACTAGACTACCGACAACCCAGCGTAGTTAAAATACGCGGAGAACGTCTTGCGATTCTAAAAGAAGATATGAATTCGAGTAGCGCAATTAGAATTCAATACGCATCAAAATATGCTCAAGTGAGCAACTACTGGAAATACTTCATAGGTCAGCAACGTGGATTGAAACGACTCAAGGTTTATGACAAAAAGAAAAGCTTAGAAGATGATTTTACGGCTTGGGTAAATAAAGACGCGAAGCGTAAGGATATTTATGGTGACGTCTTAAATGATTGGCAAACCGGATACGATTTAAACGCAGAAAGCATTCTATTCAGAACGTATTTTGGAGAATGCATCTTTGCGAGCGAGGCCTCGTTAATGGCTTACAGAACCTCGCAGCTTTATGGCATATTGAGTGCTGAAGATCCAAATCAAGAGGCTATCAACAGAGCGGCAGAATCTATGAGAGAACGCGCTGATAAATTCTATCAAGACTTCAACTTACCTACGGACAAAAGAGTAGCTGCGAAAATGTTTGAAATGTTTTACAACGATGTTCCCAAGAGCCAACACCCTAAAGTTTTCACTGATATGGTGGCAAAGTTAAAGGGAGACTTCAACAAACTAGTTGATAAAATGTATTCTAAGAGCATCTTTACAAGTAAGGAGAAGTACACTGCCTTCCTTGACAATCCATCGAAAAAAGTCTTGGACAAGGATGCCATATTTCAATTTGCCTACCAGTTTGTGAATCATTATCGAATGGTAATAAGTCCAATGACTGTTGAAGCAATGGAGAAAATAGAAAACTCAAATCGTTTGTTCGTTCATGGTTTACGTGAAATGAATGCAGATAAGACCTATTATCCAAATGCAAATTCAACGATGCGTGTAACTTATGGTAATGTTCTTGATTACTATCCTGCAGATGCGATGCACTATGATTTCTACACAACCATTGAAGGAATTATGGAAAAGGAAGATCCAAATAATGATGAGTTTATTGTACCGGCAAAGCTTAAAGAGTTGTATGAGAAGAAGGATTATGGACGCTATGGACAGGACGGTACTTTAAGGATTTGCTTCTTGACCAATACTGATATAACAGGCGGAAACTCAGGAAGTCCAGTAATTAATGGAAAAGGAGAGCTCATTGGCTGTGCTTTTGATGGTAACTGGGAAGCTATGAGTGGTGACATAGCTTTTGAACCTGAGTTACAACGTACAATTGCTGTAGATGTGCGATACATCCTATTTATCATTGATAAGTATGCCGGTGCTCAAAACATCATTGACGAACTCAAATTGGTTCGAACTGCAAAGGAACAAACTGGTGCGGCCATGCCAAGCCCTTCTATTCAGCCAGTTAAGGCAAGCAAGTAAAACAAAATGGCAGAGTGGTTTAGAACTTGGTTCGATACTGATTACTACCATTTACTTTATGCCGATAGAGATGAAAATGAAGCGCGTCAATTTATTGACGCGCTTCTTTCGTTTTTAGCACCAGAACCAGGATCAACTTTCATTGACATTGCTTGTGGTAAAGGACGTCACGCATTACAATTATCCCAAAATGGTTTCCAGACCACCGGGGTAGATTTATCAGATAACAGCATTCAACAAGCGAGTCAATTTTCGAATGATTTACTGAGCTTTTTTGTACATGACATACGCACGCCCTATAGTTGCGGTCCGTTTGACTATGCACTCAACCTTTTTACCAGCTTCGGGTATTTCGAGACCATGCCTGAACACTATGTTGCACTTGAAAACATATACAATGTTTTGAAGCCGGGCGGAATTTTTGTGTTTGATTATTTCAATTCAGAAGCTATTAATTGCGGTATCGCAACCAATAAGTCAATTGAGATTAACGGAATTAAGTTTGATACTAGTAAATCAATTTCTGGTGATCATATTGTGAAATCCATCAATGTTATTGACGGTGAAAAAAGTATGGATTTTGAGGAGCGGGTCATGGCACTCTCGTTTGTTGAAATTCAAAAAATGCTCGAAGCCATTGGGTTTGAAATGATTTCATTCCATGGAAACTATCAACTCGAAGAATATCATTCCGAACAACCGAGGGTGATTATAATTGCAAAAAAGAATTAGATGTATTACTACCTTATAGGTTTGGTTGTTTCTTTACTCGCGGGATTGTGGTTCATCTATAAAACGCCTGAAAACAAAACTGCCATATACTTATTCCTTTCGGCAGGTGGTGCATTTCTGATGACTATCATCTTCACTCACATCCTTCCTGAATTATTTGAACGGCTCCCAAGTCAAGCGGGATACTTTTTATTGGCTGGATTCCTCACTCAAATATTACTTGAAAACTATTCTCGTGGAATAGAGCATGGGCACGCACATTCAACAAAATCGAGCAGGGTATTGTATGTTTCATATTTTGCCCTGTGCATTCATGCGACTATTGAAGGTATGCCGATGGCTTCGGTGCTATTTCAATCAACAACCCAATTTCACGAGCAGTTAACTATAGGTATAATGCTGCACAAAATACCAGTTGCAATCACTCTTGCCATGTTGCTTTCAAAATCTGGCATCTCAAAACATACATCCGTGTTGTTGATTTCTGGATTTATACTTTGTACAATTTTGGGTAGTATGATTCAATATGCAATTGGTGAATCCACTGGTGAAGGTGCTGCGGATCTCATGTTTATGAGTTTAGGTTTGACGATTGGAATATTACTGCATGTATCAACCACTATACTCTTTGAAAGCTCAGATCAACATAGATTAAGCCCTACTAGGATTGCTGTTATCGCCATTGGAATAACAGCTGGACTTATGGCATAGATTGAGTTTTAGCCTCTTGCCAAATTGACTCCATTTCTTCCAAAGTCATGTCACTCAGGTCCTTTTTCATTTCGGACGCCTTGGTTTCAAGGTATTGAAATCTATTAATGAACTTTTTGTTCGTCCGTTCTAAAGCATCCTCTGGATTAACATCAACAAACCTAGCATAGTTAATCATGCTAAAAAGGACGTCTCCAAATTCACCCTCGACTTTTTCTTTTTGAGCTCCAGAATCTATTTCTTCTTTGAGTTCTCCAATCTCTTCCATCAGTTTGTCCCAAACCTGAGATTCATGATCCCAATCGAATCCAATTCCCCTAGCCTTTTCTTGAATTCGATTTGCCTTTACCATAGCTGGTAGGCTTTTTGGAACACCTTCTAAGACAGACTTTTTCCCTTCTTTCAGCTTTATTCTTTCCCAGTTTCTTTTGACCTCCTCTTCGTTCGCCACTTCGACATCACCGTAAATATGTGGATGTCGTCTAATCAACTTTTCATTAACCGATTGAATGACCTCTGCAATGGTAAAATCGTGTGTCTCCGATCCAATTTGAGCATAGAAAACTATGTGCATAATCAAATCACCAAGTTCCTTTTTAATTTCATCAAGGTCCCTATCGATAATTGCATCGCTTAATTCATACGTCTCTTCGATGGTCAAGTACCTCAGTGATTCAAGAGTTTGCTTTCTATCCCAAGGACAGCCCACCCTTAATTCTGCAATAATTTCAATCAATCGTTCGAAGGCCTTTAGTTCTGGTCGCATTGGGCAAAGGTGTGTTTAAGATAATTGCCTTGCAATTAATTGAGTGTGCATTTCTTTTTAATCTTTGATCATCTTGAAAAATCATTGTATTCAAAGAATTGTGCTAACACTTTATGTGGGACTCTTCCTTGTATTTAATGTTCGTTCTCAATCTGACTATATCCATGTTCAGAGTAAACAAAAGGCTGCGTTCAACATTGGAATTCGCGGTCATTATGGATTTATAATTCCGCATAGGGTGGGAATGGAAAATTTAATCCAAGGCCATGTCAAGGCGGGTGAAATTTCGATGGAAAAGCAAACCTCTGGAAATAAATCTTGGCAAAAGTCATGGAAATATCCAATAGTAGGATTTTGTTTTTATGGCGCAGATTTAGCCAACCGAAAAGAACTGGGTTATAGCCTAGCTGTTTTTCCTTACCTAAAATTTTCACCTATAAATCAAAACAGGTTTCGATTAAGTATTAGAGTAGGCGGTGGGTTTGGATACGTCACAAAAAGATTTGATACTGAATCAAACTATAAGAATGTTTTAATTGGTTCGCACGCAAATATTATTGCCAATTTAGTAGGCGAAGCACAATGGAAATTATCGGACCGAATTTGGATATCTGCGGGGTTGGGATTTATGCACTACTCAAATGGAGCTTTTCGAGTTCCAAATCTTGGTATAAATGTGCCTTCAATGAATGCCGAATTCAATTATAGAATTGGCCAAAATCCACAACGAACGATTCCATCTGACACCATTCCATCGGTAAAATATAGCGCCACTGCCTTTGGCTCATTTGGGTTAAAAGAAAACTACCCTGTAGGAAGTGAAAAGTTCCCAGTCTACAATTTGTCTCTACAATTCAATAGGCATTTTGGATACCGCAGCAAAATAATTCTATTGGGTGATGTATTTCAAAACACATCCTTAGAACAAAGAATGAGTCAAGATAGCGTGTCTTATAACGGTCCCACAGATATCACTCAAATTGGGTTTATGCTAGCCTATGGTATGGTGGTAGATAAATTAACAATCACCGTTGGTCAAGGTATTTATGCTCGCACTAAGTATAAAGGCGATACACACTTTTATCATCGTGTAGGTGTAACGTATGACCTCACTAAACGAATTGGTCTGCGCTGGATGCTTAAAACTCATTTTTTCAAAGCGGATTGCTTCGAATTTGGAATAGGTTATCGATTTTTATGAAGAATGTCTCATATCTTATATTCCTTCTCGGGCTCTGGTCCTGCAATGAGTCAACGTGCATAAAATCTCTCGGTGATCCTGTAAAAGAAACAAGGGAACTTGCCCCATTCGATGCAATTGACATTTCTGATAAAATCAACCTTATTCTGCATCAAGATAGCACGTATAAAGTTCGAGTGGAGACAGGTGAAAACTTGGTTGATTTTATTCAAACAGAAGTTCAAGATAACAGATTATACATTTACGATGATAACACCTGTGATTTCCTCAGAACTTATGATCATGTAATAAACGTTCATGTCTATTTGCCTGAATTAAAGGAAATTGAGTGCTCTAATACTGGAAATATCATTGCTTTAGATACCATAAAAACTCGGATATTTAAATTCGATCAATGGGCGGCCAGTGGTGAAAATGAGATCTGGCTTATTTGTGACTCAGTATATTTAAAACAGCATACTGGAACGGGTGATTTGAAAGTAATCGGTAATTCAAGGTATACCTATATATACAATGCAGGTTATGGATACATGCATGCCGATCAATTTGAGTCGATCAATGGATCTGTAAGAATCGAAAATTCAGGTGACGTTGAACTTTATGTAACCAACAGGGTGAACGCAGAAATGAATGGACCAGGTAACCTCACCTTATATGGAACTCCCAAAACGGTCAATCAATCTGGCGAAGGTTCTGGAAAAATTGATTACCAGTAGTTTACATATACCATGAATTCAGATCGATTTTTAAGCAAAAAAGCCGAATAGAATTTTAATTACACAATGAAGCATCTTCGAAATTGTAACTTTGCAACATGATGGTTATTCTAATAGCAATATTGCTTCTTGGTTTAGGTATAGCAGGTATAGCAATTAAAATCTGGGGGAAAAAAGATGGGGAATTTGCTGGCACTTGTGCGAGTAATAACCCAATGTTGAGCGATGGCAGTGGATCTTGCACCGTTTGCGGAGCCAGGCCAACTGAGCAGTGTAAATCAAACTAGCACCAATAATTCGGTTAATATTCCATCTTTTACATAGAATAGCCGACCAACTTTGTGCCTATACTTAAGGGATTCGCCCCCTTCCAAACAGACAAACCCGATACAACTCAAGGAAATCACTGTTCCTCGATCAGGCCTTCGACTTGTGGGCTCATATAAGTTTGAGTCGTTCCTAGGGAGTCGTATATTAGGTATACATAATCCCCCAACGCTGCATTCTCAGCTAAATAACTTAAGGTTGAATCCTTTCCTATGACCATAAATGCGGTTGCCATAGCATCCGCCTCTGCGGCACTGGAAGAAAACACAGTGGCGCTAAGTAAATTGTGCTGAACCGGCCTTCCTGATTTTGGGTCAATCGTATGTGAAAATTTTTCACCATCCTTTACATAAAACTTACGGTAGTTGCCGCTAGTTGCAACCGCTCTATTCCTGAGATTCACAATCGCTTGTAACTCACGGTCCTTTGAATCATTCTCCGGCTTATCAATTCCAAAGCGCCATATTTCACCGTTTGGTTTTGGCTTTCCTGCAACAATCTCACCACCGATTTCAACAAAAAAAACCTCGATATCCAAAGCATACAAAAACGAGGCGACTTTATCTACACTCCACCCCTGACCAATTGCATTAAAATCGAGCTGAATTTCAGAATTAGGTTTATATAAGAATATAGAGTCATTCATCAATTCCAGATTTGCCATTTCATCGAATGCAATGGTATCATTCGCTCTGATTATCTGAAGTGAATCCAAACCTATAAGCCTCGATAAACGATCGATCTCCATTTGATCAATTTCAAAATGTGATTCAAACTTTTCAGGTCCGAAACCCCAATATGAGACTAGTGGTTTTACAGTTGGATCAAAAGCTCCATCGGTTGCAGAATAAACTAACCATGATTCAATCAAAACTTCCATAAAGAGTCGATCAACCTTAACACCATGTTCAGATGAATTCCAGCGATCGATTACAGAGCCTGGCTTGTACGTAGAAATGCTTTGATCAATTCGATCAAGCAGACTGTCAATGTGAGGTTTCAAATTCCGCTCTTGCAAGTCATAATAACCCACACTGTAAGTCGTGCCCTGAGCGGTCCCCTCCACCGACATTTTAAAGTCCTCAGCGGAGGTTTTGGTTAATTCCTGATTGCAAGATGTGAGGAGTAAAATGAATATTGCCAACAATGAAAAATCCCTTTGAACTAAATCAAAGGGATTCATTAATTGTTTTGCTATTATTCTATCCACCGAAATCATCAAAGGCTACATTTTCCGGTGGCAATCCCCAATCGTCTGCCATTTTCAAAACCGCCTGATTCATCATGGGAGGACCACAGAAATAAAGTTCTAAATCTTCAGGTGCATCATGCTTCTCCAAATATTGTTCAATCACAGCATTGTGAACGAATCCAACAAATCCATCGCCTTCATCTTCGCAGTCTTTCATCACCTTCCAATTATCCTCTTCCATCGGCTCAGAAAGCACCATGTAAAACTTGAAATTTGGAAAATCCCTTTCTAAAGCTCTAAAATGATCGATGTAGAACAATTCTCGCTTAGACCTACCACCATACCAATAGGTTACCTTTCTTCCTGTCTTGATGGTTCTAAATAGCTCATAAAGGTGACTTCTCATTGGAGCCATTCCTGCACCTCCACCAATATATAACATCTCCGCATCCGTGTCCTTGATGAAGAATTCACCATAAGGTCCTGATATTACTACATCATCGCCTTCTTTTTGGGCAAAAATGTATGAAGAAGCAATTCCCGGATTAACATCCATCCACTTATTGTTGGCTCTATCCCAAGGCGGTGTTGCAATTCTCACATTCAACATTATCTCTCGTCCTTCTGCTGGATAGGAGGCCATTGAATAAGCCCTCTCTACCTTCTCATCATTCTTCATGACCAATGGCCATAGGTTAAACGAGTCCCATTCCTTTTTGAATTTGTCCGGTTCACCAGGGTGTTCTTTAGGGTGAGCAGTAATGTCTATATCGCTGTATTTAATCTCACATTGAGGAATTTCAATTTGAATATACCCACCCGCTCTATAATCCATTACCTCTGGAATTTCCACAACAAACTCTTTAATGAAAGAGGCTACGTTGTAGTTCCGAACGACTTTAGCATTCCATTTCTTAATACCAAATATCTCTTCTGGTATTTGGATTTCCATGTCTTCCTTGATCTTCACCTGACAACCCAAGCGATAGTTTTCTGCAATTTCTTTTCTCGAGAAATGAGGCTCCTCAGTCGGCAAAATTGAACCGCCACCAGAATGAACCTGACAAACGCATTGAACACAAGTTCCACCACCACCACACGCAGAAGGTAAAAATATCCCGTTGTTACTCAATGTACTTAAGACTGTTCCTCCGGCATCAACTTCTAGAGTTTTCTCACCGTTCAAAACCACTTTTACTTTCCCACTTGGAGATAACTTAGCCTTCGCAAAAAGGATAATCGATACAAGCAGAAGTGTGAAAAATAAAAAGACAACAACGCTTACAATAACTGTAGTACCCATAGCTATTTATTAAAGTTCAATTCCCATAAAGGCCATGAAGGCAATGCCCATCAAACCCGTGATTATAAATGTAATTCCAAGACCTCTTAATGGAGCTGGAACATTCGAATACTTAATCTTTTCTCTAATCGCAGCAATTGCAACGATCGCCAAGAACCATCCAACACCTGATCCAAGACCAAAAGATGTAGCCTCTGCAATTGAAGTGTACTGTCGCTCTTGCATGAAAAGTGCGCCACCCAGGATGGAGCAGTTGACAGCAATAAGTGGCAAGAAGATACCCAAGGCACCGTAGAGTGCTGGAGCAAATTTTTCGACCGCCATTTCCACAAGTTGCACCATAGATGCGATAATTGCGATGAACATAATGAAAGATAAAAAGCTTAAATCAATAGAAGCAAACATGGCATCATCACCTGTATTTCCCATTAAACCATCAATCCAACTTAAAGCCCCCTCACTTAAAACATAATTTTCAAGCAAATAGTTCACAGGAACCGTGATTCCAAGCACAAAAATTACAGCGGCTCCAAGTCCAACACCAGTTTTCACTGTTTTTGAAACAGCCAAATAGGAACACATTCCTAGGAAATAGGCAAAAATCATGTTCTCAATGAAAATGCCCTTCACGAAAATATTTACAAGTTCTAGCATGCTTTCTTAGTGTTCTTCAATTAATGCGGTGTTTTTTGATCTCTGAATCCAAATGATGATTCCAACTACAATAAGCGCCATTGGAGGCAGGATCATAAAGTTATTGTGGGCATAAAAACCACCGTTTGAAATCAACCATGCATCTGGAATAAATTTCCATCCCATGATTGAACCAGACCCAAAAGCCTCTCTAACAACTGCCACAGCGATTAAAATCCAACCATAACCCATGGCATTGCCAATTGCATCAAGTATAGATGGCCAAGGCTTATTTGCTAATGCAAATGCTTCCAATCGACCCATGATGATGCAGTTCGTGATAATCAAACCTACAAAGACGGACAATGCCTTACTCACGTCATATACATATGCTTTAAGCACCTGATCCACTAAGATTACCAATGAGGCAACTACTACCAATTGAACGATAATTCGAATTCTACTTGGGATAATGTTTCTAATCAATGAAATAATCAAGTTTCCACCTATCATAACTGCCAACACTGACAACGACATCACAACGGCTTGTTTCACTTGAACCGTGATCGCCAATGCTGAACATATACCCAATACCTGAACCGTAATTGGATTAGAATCATTTAACGGATCAGTTAATAGTAGCTTGTTCTTTTTTGAAAACAATGGCTCACTTGGCTCCTTCATTGGAGCCGCTTTTTCTGGAGCTTCTTTAACTTCTGTACTCATAATTATTGAATTGAGGCTATGTCAGAATTGTTTTTGAAATAAGGTACATACACCGAAAGTGTATTCTCTAGCATGTTGGATACCCCAACACTCGTAATCGTTCCACCTGTAATTGCATCAACACCGTGCTTATCATTCGCATCTGCGCCACCTTTAATCACTTTTATAGATACAAACTCTCCATTATTGTCGAAAATTTTATCACCAACAAAAGGATCTTGAAACCAAGATTGATTGATTTCGGCTCCCAAACCTGGAGTTTCGGTTTTATGATCGAATGTTGCTCCAATTACAGTGTTCATATCCGGACCTAAGGCTAAGAATCCCCATATTGGTCCCCACAGCCCTGTTCCCACCATTGGCACAACATAACTCGACTTTCCATCTTTCTCACAAATAAACAGCGGGTATCTTTTGTCCTCAGGTGATAACGACTGGTCACGAAATTGTTTCTTAATATCAATGTTAAAGGCATCAGATTCAAATGCTTCTTTCCCATCGGTCGCCAAGGATTTCACTGGTCCTTCTAGACTACTTACGACTTCCCCTTTATGATTCAGAGTTAATCTTTGTTTCACATATGTGCCAAACTCTGCGGATGCCTCAG
This sequence comes from uncultured Flavobacteriales bacterium, assembly GCA_943788775.1. Taxonomy (GTDB): domain Bacteria; phylum Bacteroidota; class Bacteroidia; order Flavobacteriales_G; family Salibacteraceae; genus SHAN690. The sequence goes on from CALSRO010000003.1 coordinate 329,855, forward strand.
ATCGATCAACGATTACCTGAATGGATGCCAAGATGTTTTGCATTTTTTCTTGCTTTTGATTCTCTTGCTGTGGTTCTTTTAATCCCATAGCTGCCAAAGCAAGCACCGTTGCCACCACAACCACCATCACGATGGAAAAGATGAACGTAAAACTTTGCGATTCTTTATTTATAGCCATTTCTGTCTAATTATGCTGTTACAGTTGCTCTTTTCAATCTTCTCTTAATGTTCGCCTCAACAACGTAGTGGTCAATGAGTGGAGCCATCACATTCATGAATAGAATTCCCATCATGATACCCTCTGGATATGCTGGATTGAACACTCTAATCATTATTCCAAGGAATCCAGCCAAGAAGCCATATATCCACTTACCAGTATTCGTTTGCGCTGCGCTAACTGGATCTGTCGCCATAAATACCATTCCGAACATAAACCCTCCCATACATATCTGTAAGATTGGATTCACATCCATAAATGGGTTAGCACCCCACATGTTGAATATATATGACATGGACAACCCACCTAATAAAAAGGATAGCATGATTCTCCAGCTTCCGATTCCAGTAAATAATAAAATGGCGGCACCAAGGAGTATGGCCAAAGTTGACGTCTCTCCTATTGAACCTGGAACCCAACCCATGAACGCAGCATAGATCGTGTCTGCTACACTACTATACGAAGCTCCCGCTTGATCAATATATTGAGTACTTGAGTTAATTGATTGAGCTAATAATGTCTCTCCGGTATAACCATCAACGGTTGCTTGTCCTTCAGTGCTCACCCAAACTAAGTTTCCGCTCATTTTTGTTGGATAAGCAAAGAATAGGAACGCCCTAGCTGTTAGCGCTGGATTTAAGATATTCATTCCGGTTCCCCCAAATACTTCTTTACCAATTAGTACCGCAAATGCAGTTGCAACTGCCACCATCCACAGCGGAACTTCAACAGGCATGATAAGCGGAATAAGCATTCCTGAAACCAAGTAGCCCTCGTTAACCGAATGATTCTTGGCCACTGCAATACCGAACTCAATACCAAGACCAACCGCGTAGCTCACAATAACAATTGGAAGCACCTTCATTGCACCAAAAAGGAACTTATCCATAAATCCATCTCCTAATTCCATGAATTGTCCGAGGGCTAGGAAGTGCTGGTGTCCTGTATTCCACAGTCCAAATAATAATGCTGGAATGGTCGCGATAACCACAAGAAACATGGTCCTTTTCAAGTCAATTGCATCTCTTACGTGAGCTCCGTCATGGGTGACATGGCCTGGCACAAAGGCGAATGTCTCCATCGCCTCATAAGCCTTGTAATATCGTTCAAACTTTCCGCCTTCTTCGAAATTTGGCCGAAGGTTGTCAAAAACGTTTTTTAATAGTTTCATCTCGTCTTGTTGTTTAACCTAATTCTTCGATTGCGGTGTCAATTCCTTGTCTGACTAGTCTTTGCACGGGCGTTTTACTTGTACAAGCGAATTCGCAAAGAGCTAAATCTTCGGGGGCAACTTCATAAATGCCAAGTGCCTCCATTTTTTCAATATCATTCGTCATGATCGACTTAATTAGATGCACTGGATATATATCCATTGGCAATACATCTTCATATTGACCTGACATAACATAAGCACGATCCTCTCCATTAAGGTTGGTATTCAAATTATACTTCTTAGATGGCATTAACCAACTGAAATAAGCATGTGACAGAGAGAATTTGTGAAAATTAGGTGCTAACCATCCCATGAATTGCTGTTCCTTCCCTTCGGGTATGACGGAAACAACATTTGGAAAAAAGCCTAAATAACCATCACCTGCAACTGTATCTCCGCTTAACACATTACCACTTATAATTCTGTAATCCCCATCTTTTATACGACCACTAATAATAGAGCTCATATTGGCTCCTACAATAGTCTTGATGTATTGCGGTTCTTTCACTCCGGCACCTGCAAGAGCAACAGTTTTTGAGAAGTCCGGAATACCGGTTGTTAAAAATCTACCAATCATTGATACAGCTTGAGCATCAACGGTCCAGACGACATCTCCTTTATTAATTGGGTCCACGTGGTGAATCTGAATTCCTACGTTGCCTGCAGGATGGGGACCTGAAAAGGTGTTCTTCACTACATTAGTGGATTTGCTTGCAAACCCTGAGTTTCCAGATCTCACTCCCAAATTCACCTTACCTGTAGTCAATTTCGCTAATGCATCCAAACCTGCCTGAAAGTGGGCATATTGATCATTGAGCAAATAGTTTAAGTCCGCACCTAATGGCGCTGAATCAAAACAAGAAACGAAAATGGCTTTTGGTGATTCATCTGGTTTTGCCATAATATCATATGGTCTTCTTTTTATGAAAGGCCAATATCCGTTTGATAATAGAGACTCTTTCACTCCATCTCCCGTAGACAGATCAATAGTGTTAACCGAAGGAGCTTGCTGGTCTTTATCAGCAACAATTCGAATCTCTAAAATTCTTCTTTTTTCACCACGAACAATTTCAGCTATTTCACCGCTTACGGGGGAAACAAACTTTATTCTATCATCCGATTTATCATGAAAAATTGGTGTACCTGGTTTAACTTCCGCTCCTTCTTTCAAAAGCATTTTAGGAACCAAACCAAGAAAATCGGCTGGTTTCAAAGCATAGGAACTAGCCATTTCAGTTGTTGTGGTCTGCAGTGCCGCAGCGCCTTCCAGCTTTATATTTGCTCCTCTGCGGATATTAACGTTCTTAGACATTCTTATTTGTTAAAATTTCCTTTAAAACGGGCGCAAACCTACATGATATTTTCTTCAGAAAAAATAACAATACAGCAAATTCGTTTGGAATTCGATCCGCCCCAGCAATTAAAAGGTTTGTCGGAATTTTTATCAATTTAATCGTTCGTTGATCATCAAATTGTTTTATCCAACAGATCAAACACCAAATAAGTTTAACCTGTAAATTGCCCGTCTTATGCGATCGATTCTAATTTCGTTTCTATTCACACTGTTTTGGGGAACGGCAATGTCACAATTCAATGTTCACACAAAAGCAAATGATGATTATTATGAAGGCGAATATTTACGCTTTGACAATCACAGCTATCGTGATAACATCAAAACTGTAATGCTTCATCCTCAAGGGTGGCCGCTGGCTTTGCCAATTATTACTATTGGCGAGGACCAACCTATGGAATTACATTTTGATGTACTTGACAGTACCCTTGGGAACTACATTTATACAATAATTCACTGTGACTATGATTGGACTCAATCTGACCTAGATAAACAAGAATATTTGGACGGTCCGTTTGAAGATTACCTTACCGAATATGATTATTCGAGAAACACCTATCAGCGGTTTATACACTATACCTTAGAGATCCCCAATTTCACCACTCGAATTACAAAATCTGGTAATTATTTAATCAAAGTATTTGAAGAAGGCGATGAAAACCTTGTCATTTTGACACGCAGGTTTTGCGTGGTTGAATCACAATCACCTGTTTCGGTCAATGTCAATGTTCACCAAGCAACCAGAGTGAATCAAAGATATAGCCATCAAGAAGTTGATTTCAATGTTTCATTCGGTTCCTATGCACTTACCAATCCCTATACAGATTTGAAAGTAGTTGTACTTCAAAACCACACTTGGGAAACGGCACTTACGGGTCTACAACCTCGATTTGTAAAGGATCGTGAGCTCGATTACGATTATGATGGAGAAAATGCATTTGAAGGTCTCAATGAATTCCGATTACTGGATATCGCAGATACTCGTTACACTGGACGAGGAGTGAAGCGAGTTACATTTAATGACAACGAAAATCATGCGTATTTAGAACAGGATAAAAGTCGGTCAGCGATTACATATCTTCAGAATCCTGATTTAAACGGCTGGTTCTATATTAAGAATAATCGAGTTGGAACTGAAGGCACTGTTGATGCAGACTATGTTCACACTCATTTCTCATTGAAACATGACGCTGCTATTCAAAATGGAGACATTTACATATATGGAGCCTTAACAGACTGGCAAATCAAACCTGAGGCGAAAATGCAATTTGATCAACTCGAGTTACAATATGAAGCCAGTTTGTACCTGAAGCAAGGCTTATACAACTATTTATACGTATTTGTAAAAGACGGAGAAATGCAACCGGACATGACCTTTGTTGAAGGAAGTCATTTTGAAACTGAAAATGACTATACAGTATTAATCTACCATAGAACCATTGGATTGGATTACGATAAACTAATATCTGTCCAGGAATTCAAATACTCAAACAATTAAAGCCAATTCTATTGAACCTTCATTATCTGAACGTCAAAAGCTAATTCAGCTCCACCCGGGATAACGCCTGGAATCCCTTGATCTCCATAAGCTAATGCGGAGGGAATCAAAAGCTTCGCCTTGCTACCTTGATTTAACATGGACAAACCTTCCTCCCATCCTGGAATGACTTGACCCGCTCCGACTTGTAAGGTTATCGGTTCACCACGCTCAAAAGAACTATCAAACTTTTGACCACCATCGGCTAAATAGCCATAATAATGAACCATAACATTCGACCCTATTTCCACTTTTGGACCATCTCCCTTTTCAATGATGTAGCAGATTAATCCGGAGTTTGTAGCGATTTTATCGGCACTTGCAGTATCAAACACCTCATGCAGAACCGGTTTTGGAGCTGCCGTGACACCCATTAATTCCACTTCGAAAACCAAGTCGCTGTTTGCTGGAATTGGACCATTATCTCGACTTCCATAACCCAAGTTTGCAGGAATGGTGAGCTTTGCCTTTGTACCAACATTAAGTAGAGCAATCCCTTCATCCCAACCAGGGATAACACGCCCCTTGCCCAACGGAAATTCGAAAGGACGTCCCACCTCGTAGCTACTATCAAATACTTCCCCGTTTGCTTTTAGGCTGCCAGTGTAATGTACACTTACAATATCACCAGTCTGAGGTACTTGACCTTTACCCATTTCTACAATTTCGATCAACAATCCGCTCGGTGTTTCAATTACACTTGAACTTGAGTCGGTTGAACTTGAATCTTCAGCGTTTTGATTTGAAGCGTTATCACAAGAAGACATTATTAGAGCAGAAAGGAAGAGAGTTGCAAGTAGTTTCATCATAATAATTTGCGCAAAGCTAGAAGAATTCAGTCTGAGACCTTAATCAATTTGACCCTATAGACAAGGACTGAAAAACCTGGTATTATTTGAGAACTAGACCCATCAGGCCCAAATCCGAAAGTAGATGGTAACACAAAAACCGCCTCTGCCCCTTCCGTCATTTGGCTAACACCAATCGAAAACCCCGGAATAACTTGGCCTGGCTTTCCGACTTCATACGAAAAAGGGCCTAACGTGAAATTATCATCTACCAATTTCCCATTTCCCAATCTCGCGCTATAATTTACTGTAATGAAATCACCTTTCACTGGTTTTGGACCATCTGAAGATTCCAGTATCTTAACATAGACTCCATCAACAAAGTCCTCGTCCCCCATATTCAGTGAGTCTAATACACGATTTAGAGCCGCCTTCTCGTTGAGCTCAACATCTGATTTAAGTCGCTCTTTGGCCATTACGTCCCTCAGCTGTTCATCATTCAAAGCCTCTGAAATATAAACCTCCAGATGAATGTCCTTTTCACTTAAATCAACAATCTCAATTCCAAATAGAGCATTGATATCTAAATCTTTTGCATCACCTACAAGAGCGATACTGTCCCCATGATTTGATCTTAATAGCAGTTTTTTGAAATAACTTGGAAATTCACTCTCATTCCAGTTTATTCGTTTAAACACCTTACGAGCCTGTACAGTATCATTTCTATACAAATGAACAGTCATACTCAAGTGATCGGCATTTGCTACAGGTTTTCCATCATCTCCAAGCGAAATTAAACGAAAGTGGACGGAATTTTCCAATCGATCATAACCGAAGTGATCCGAATCATTACAAGCAACCGCGAGAAGGCTTAACAGCATAAAAACACGAATTCGGATCATTTTACTGAAATCAATTCAATATCATAAACAACTGAAGATCTTGGTGGAATTTTGTCATTATCACCGCTAAGACCATGAGCCAAATGTGATGGAAGAATGAACTTAGCTTTTTCTCCAGTTTTCATAAATAATACTCCTTCATGTAATCCAGATTCAACATTATCCTTACCTACTGTAAACACGTGTGGACCTCTCTCTTTTGAAGTATATAAAACGTCTCCGTTTAACAAACTGACTTCATAATTCACTTCAATTCGATCTCCCGCCTTAATTTCAATGCCCTCGGTTGCTTCATAAACCATATACCTTAATCCAGTTCCTGTAGTAGACATCGTCCATCCCCGTCTTTCTATGTATCCATCAATTTGGGCAGACTCGTCACGTGCAAATTGGCGATTAATCTCCTCCATACTTCGATTTACCTCCTTCTGCGTAGGCACAGGCTGCTTTTGAGGATGCTCTGTGCCGCAGGAATGTACCACAGCCAATAATATCATGACAACAGAAGTCAACTTCATTCTATATAAACAACTCATTTAAAACCTCATTCAATTTTTGCATGGCTCCGTCCAAGTCACAATCTAATCTACCTCCAGCAGCATTTCTGTGACCACCACCATTAAAATTAGCTCTAGCAATTTCGTTCACATCTACATTTCCTTTTGATCTAAACGAAAATTTAACCATGTCGAGTTCCTCGGATAAAAACATCGCTATCTCCACTCCTTCGATGGATAAGCCATAATTAACAAGACCTTCTGTATCACCCTTTTTATAGCCAAACTTGTTCTTTTCCTTCAATGAAAGCGAAATGATCGCTGCCTTCCCAGATTTGTGCAAGATTAGGTTGGAACTGAGTGCGTGTCCAATCAACTTCATTCTCGAAAATGAGTTTGTATCGTAAATACGCTGATGCACATCTGAAGGCACGAGACCCTTGTCCATTAAGTCAGCAGCTATTCGATGAGTGGATGCTTTTGTCGATGAGAATCTAAATGAACCAGTATCCGTCATAATTCCAGTATAGATACACTCAGACACACCCTTGTCTATATATTCTCCCCAGCCCATTTGACATATAAAATCATATATCAACTCCGCTGTTGAAGAAGCGCTGGTATCACTTAATACTTCATCAAATCCCGAATCTGGAAACAAATGATGATCGATTAAAATCTTATACGCTTTTGATGCTTCAATTTTTGGGGCAACATTACCTATGCGTGAAAGTGTATTATAGTCTAAGGAAAAAACAACATCGGCCTCAGATATTGCTAAACCACATTCAATGGGGCTTTGATCATCGATCAATATTGTTGACTCAGGATCCATCCAATTTAAAAACTGAGGAAATGAATCTGGCACTATCACCGATACACTATTTCGCAATTTTCGCAACACAACGCCCAATGCCATAGACGAACCTATTGCGTCACCATCAGGCGATTTATGAGTCGTAATCACTACTTTTTTCGGCCTTTCGAACACCGACTTTATGTTACTATAATTCACTTAAATGATTTGCGGTAAAGCTAATCTTATCCCAATAATTGAGAAAATGTTTTAAATAGATTACGTCCTTTGCAGCTATGCTAATATTAGCTAACTCATTAAACTCTCCAGAGGAAAACCTTTCTTTCGAAGAATACTATTTCAATGTTTTTGAAGAAGATACACTTCGAATTTGGAGAAATCCAGCGTCTGTAATTATTGGAAAGCATCAAAACGCCTTCTCTGAAGCAAACCTCAATTTTTGTCATCAGAATCAAATCCCAATAGTTAGAAGAATTAGTGGTGGCGGTACAGTCTTTCATGATCTTGGTAATATCAATTTTAGCTTTTTCCGATTTGTAGAGAAGGGTAATCAAATCAATTATTCCGAAAACCTTCAAATGGTTTCTGATGTATTGCGCAGTATGGGGTTTAGGGTACACCAAAGTCAAAGGCACGATTTGTTCATTGGGGAAACTAAAATCTCAGGCAATGCTCAACACGTAAGTAAGGGAAGAGCGTTGCACCATGGGACCATATTATATGACTCAGACATGCAGCTACTGAGTAATTCTATAAAAAGACAATATGGACATTTTGAGGATAAATCAGTAAAATCAGTTCGCAGCAAAGTATCAAACCTTAAACACTTTATTGACTTTGGAACCTCGTCAGAGTTTTATGAATGTTTAGTTCAAACATTTATAGACCAATTTACATTGCAGACAGCAACATTTACACAAAATGAGGTAAACCAAAAATATTACACATCTGCTTGGAATTTTGGTTACGGTCCGAAATTTACGCTAACCTGCGAAGAAAATAACCACTATTTAATACTTCAAATTGACCGAGGTGGTCGAATCAATAAAGTCGAATCCAACCATGAGGATTGGTTAGTGATTTTTGAAGAAATCGAAAAGTTTGATTTCGAATTGATCTCAAAACGCTTGAATTCAATTAATACAATAGCCAGTAATGCATTGCAAAAACAATTATTCTCCTAAAGAGGAATGTGATTTGAGTAACCAAGATTTTGAGTAAAATCCCTTGTGTCTATGCTAAGACTTGATCCGGTAGGCAAGTGTCACCATACCAAAGAAATAATTCTTCCTACCGCTATTACTAGCGAGCGAAGAAATGGGTGCTTTTTCTTTGCCCAACGACACGTATTCACCTGAAAACTTCGTGTCATCATATTCCGATGTACGTGCATATGGATTTGAATCGATATAGTACACCGAACTCACATTGTCAATGTAATCAGTAAGACCAATTCGATAACCTGCTTCCACCCCAACTCTCCAATTCTTCGCAACAACTAATCGCAAGTTCGTTCCGATCGGAAAATGTACATGTGTGCGCTTATAGTCTTTGGACGATGTATATCCCGCAGTTGGGTTGTATTGCTTCAACACCATTCTGTTGCCATACAACTCAGCATATGGTCTCATGTAATCGAGTGCAACTCCACCAAAAAAGCTCACACCAAATTTGGGACCTCTTGACATTCCACCCCTTGATCTACGGACTTTTCCCTTTCGCGACCCCATGTGAGTTTCATCAAAGATGTGATACTCTGCCATAACGGCAAACTCAGATAGAGTCATTTCGTAGTCAAGTCTTGCATTTAATCTTGAAGGGTCAACATCCTCTTTATCGTTTTTTCTATAGTAAGCATGAGTGAAGGAACCCCTCACAGCGAAGTGTTTGGCAAAATAATAACGATAAGATGCATTCATTGTAGGTCGTTGAAGCATAAATCTAGTTCCGATCTTATCGTCTTCCCCAATGCTTGCAAGAAATGTATTGAAGCCGTATCCTAAACTTGCCTCATGACGATCTTTTTGCCAAGATTGATTGCCACGCTGGGCAAAAATGCTTGTCGAAACAAACACTAAGAATACGCATATGGAGATTAACCTCATCTACTCAAATCCATTAGAGTTTACAAATGTAACCTTTTAATAATTTGTTCCACGCATGGTTTTTGATTCGAGTAAATTTGACAAAATTTCTTAGTTGAGAGTACTTCTTACCCTAATTCTTATGTCTTATGGAATGCTGATGGCACAGCGTCAGCACTTTATATCATATTCTGTAAAAAATGGATTAGCTCAATCTCAAGTTAGGGATATTATTCAATCTAAAAACGGCTACTTGTGGATTGCTACAATCGGTGGGGTGAGCAGATTTGATGGCAAAAACTTCACAAACTATAATAAATCTAATGGCCTCCTTAACAATGTGATCACAGCCATAGACGAAACTGAAAAAGGTGAAATTTTAATTGCTTGTCAAGGTGGAATGGTAATTATTGAAGGGACAAAAGTCACTCGCTTTCCCTTCACTTCCAATTTTGAAAAAACCATCGTTTTTGATATTGCAGAAATTGATAATGAAATCTACCTATCTACCAATGGATCTGGACTATTAAAATGGAATTATGGGGAAATTCAACAGATTAAATTCGATTCACCAAATGAAAACTTCATAAGGACCTTGCAAAATATTGATGGCAAATTAGCTATGGGATCTAAGTCAGGATTATCGATCTATGACGGGAAACAAAACACCACTCTAATTAAAGGGATTTCGGTTAATAAAATCGCATATGATGGTCAGCAGTGGTGGATTGCTACAACAAAACATGGTGCGATACGTATTGAACAAGGCGACACTACCTTTCTAACTCAGATAGATGGAATCACCAGTTTATATCAAAAGGATGTGACTATCGATAAAAACGGAAATCCTTGGTTAATCTCGAAAAATGGCATCGTTTGTTATGACAACAAATCAGGTGTATTTAATCCCATTAGATCTACGACTCCGCACTATACCGAAAACCTCAAAGTAATATTCTGCGACAGAGATGGTAATATGTGGGTAGGCACTTCTGGATATGGAATACTTAAATATACCGGTCCGAATACCTTAACATACACGCTAGAAGACGGCCTATCCTCTGATCAAATCATGAGCTTTGCAGAAACATCAAATGGCACCTTATGGATGGCAACATACGGTGATGGTGTGATGTACTTAGACCAAGGAGAGTTTGGTGTACTGAATTATGAAGATGGACTGCGTAATAATACGGTCTGGTCCATTGAAAGTGTGCAAGATGAAGTCTGGATTGGAACATCGGATGGCATTAATATATTTTCCAACGGCAAATTGAGAGAATTCAAGTTCAATGATAGTTTGCCATTTGTTCGAGTTTCAAGCATTTTTTATGACAGTGAGGCCAGCGTTTGGATAGGAACTCGAGATGGACTTATCCGGTTCAAAAATGGAGAATTGACCACTCCGCTTGAATTAAAGCAAGCCAAACTCGGTGAAGTCAAATCGTTTTGTCAAATTAGAGATCAGATTTGGATTTCGAGCAACAAGGGTGCATTCTCATTCAACCTTAAAAGCAAGGAGATTGAAATTCTCAATGAAGAAGCCGGATTGGGTGAAAACTATGTGAGTACGTTATGTTCAGACCCATTAAATAATCTCTGGTTAGGAACAGATGATGGAATATATCATTATGAAACTAAAACTGGAGAATTAAGGCACTACCACATCAATTCTCAGCCAAGCTCGAACATTGTCACATTTGTATCGCACGATTCAACCAATTCTCTTTGGGTTGGAACTGACAATGGCCTTTTCAGCATCAATACGACTATTTTATCGAACAACGACAGTTTGCTAATTCGCTCATATAATGAACATGATGGCATTATAAGTCAAGAATGCAATCAGAATGCTGCATTTTGTGATCGAAATGGTAATTTATGGTTTGGCATAAATGGTGCATTGGTAAATGTCGTTTCCACATTAAACCCAAGCAACAATAAATCTGAATACGGATCGGTGTTAAAAGAACTGCAAGTTAATTTTGAAACTATTGATCCCCAAGAATATTGGGATTCCGATATAGATAAACCAGCCTTTCCTTATAGGAATAATCGCTTTACTTTTAAATATGCAGCGATTCAATTTAGTAATCCAGAAAAAGTAAAATACAGCTATCGACTTATTGGATCTGATGAAGAATGGTCGCCAGAAATCGCTGAAAACTCTGTAACCTACGCGAACCTTTCGCCTGGAAATTATGAGTTTGAAATTAGAAGCAAGTTGGAAAATGAGCCTTGGGGAAGCTCTTATACTTTATTATCCTTTAAAATTTTACCGCCCTTCTATCTTACTTGGTGGTTTCTGCTTGTAGTTATGTCATTTCTATTTCTGACCGGTTATTTGATTAATCGGGTTATTTCGAATCAAAGGCTTCGGAAGCGTGAATTAATTGATATTCAAAATCGAGCTCGAATTCTAGGGTTAGAACAAGAAAACCTGAACGCACATATGAACAGGCACTTCATTTTTAATGCGTTAAATTCAATTCAATACTATATCAACACACAGGAAAAAAAGCTCGCAAATACCTACCTCACAAAATTCGCAGCATTGGTCAGAAAAAACCTAGATAGCGCGCAAGCTGAAGCAATTAGTCTCCAAGAAGAAATCGAACGATTAAAACTATATCTGCATTTGGAACAAATGAGATTTAAAGATCGTTTTGAATATTTTATCCTTCTTGATAAAAGTATTGATGCCGACCAGATATTCGTGCCATCAATGATTCTTCAACCCTTCATTGAGAATAGCATAATGCACGGAAATATTACCATCTGAAATCCTCGGAAGGATCGATGTGAATATTGAATTAAAAAACAAGGAGATTGTGTTGGAAATTCTAGACAATGGCGTAGGTATAGAGACAAGCATAAGACAGAAAACAGGTAAATCACTCCACGTATCTAATGGCATGAAAATAACTCGACAACGTTTAGAAGTACTAAAGGATATGACCGGAAAAAACTATGAAATTCTTGGGCCTGACGAAATAACAAATGCCTCGATGGAGGTTTTAGGTACGAAAGTTACTATAAAGCTACCCATTACATTTAATAAAAACCTTTACTAAAGTCTTGCATTTCAATTATTAAACCTATATTTGTAATCACTGCAATTATGAAAAAAGCTCTCACACCAGTATTCGCATTAATAGTTGGCTTCTCATCATGTCAAAAAGATGAGTTTACTGAGTTAGTTAAATCGAATTCTGAAACCGAGACATTGCAAATCACATCCGATGGTGAAATAATCGAAACTGAAGTTTCAAATACTCCACAAAGAGATTTCGTTGAAGAATCAAGAGGTCGCTAATGAAATTGACCTTTGGGAGAAGGAAGATGCTCAAATCAGCATTAAAGAAGTTTCCGATGGTGATGATGAGGCGGACGATGGTGATGATTCTAAGACTGACTAGTCATCCTCTTTCTCAAAACATTCCAAGCTTCTAACAAGAGGCTTTTTTTTTTTAGTTTGTTTCGTGTTCCCAAAACCTCTGATTGGTGGGACGTTCATCTATAAAGAAGAAAACACCACCCCAATCGTGAACCACCTTCTTATATACATTCACAAAATCACCTCGATTTATATAGACATAAGTGATAGTGCTAGTGCCAGCCTTTTCTGTTTCTACTGTTTTTCGCTCAGGATACTTTTCCATTAATCGTTTCTGCTGAACATCCTCCATCATTTTAACATCCTGGGCTTCAACTTGCTTTAGGACACTGTCGTACTTATCAGCTTCGGTCATTTGCGCACCAGGAGAGGACATAGCGGCCTTCCCAACCCTTGGTTCAGAAACAATGACTGCTCCGCCTGGAGCGATATAAGCTGGCTTTTCATCTGATTCTAAAACAGCCTTTGCACTACCAGATTCACGCGGTTTTGATTCAATCTCTGGAGACAAATCTATTTTTTGGCTTGGTTTCCTGCTTAATTGCCTCTTCATCGATTAAGGCTGCTAATTGATCGCTTTCACGGGCACCGTTGGAGATCGCCTGAGCAGCTTCTTTGGCCCGCACTCTTTCCTCTTCTTGTTTATCAAGTAAAGTATCAATTTTTGCAATTTTTTCTTGGATATCATCTCCTGCTCCTAACCGGATCGCCTTATTATATTCATCTCTCGCACCTTCCAATTTCCCTGCTTTAAAAAGAGCATCTCCATTACTAATCGCCTCAGTCAACGTTTTTTCAATTTCAGCTGCCTCCAAAGCCTCCTTTTCACTTAGATTTTCCTCTTGTTTTTTAGCTTCCTCGGCTTTTTTCTTTTCAGCCAGCAATCTTTCGGCATCTGCCTTTGCCATTGCTTCTTCCTCAGCTTTTTTCTCAGCTTCTTTAGCCGCTGCCTTTGCTTCCTCCTCAGCTTTAGCTTGAGCAGCAGCATTTTTCTCCGCTGATTCGCTCGCCTTTGCTTCTGCTAACGCTTTTTCTTCTGCCTCCTTGGCCGCTTTAGCCGCAGCTTTGGCTTCTTCTTCAGCTTTTGCTTGAGCTTCTGCTGCTGCCTTTGCTTCTGCAGCTGCCTTTTCTTCTGCAGCTGCCTTTTCTTCCGCTTCCTTAGCGGCTTTTGCTGCAGCTTTCGCTTCCTCTTCAGCTTTGGCTTGAGCCTCTGCTGCTGCTTTTTCTTCTGCCTCTGCTGCTTGCCTCTGCGCTGCTTTCTCCGCCCGCTGCTTTGCCCGCTTTTTCTTCTTCGGCCTTGGCTTGTGCCTCTGCTGCTGCTTTTTCTTCTGCTTCTATTTTTTTCCTTTCTAACTCCTTTTTAGCATCAACAAGCTTTTGTTTGATTTCAGGAGAGTCTTTTAGTTCAACGGCCTCCTCTAATTTCTTAATCGCATCTTCCGGATCTCCTGAACTCAGACTTTTTTGGGCAGCAGCCGTCAAATTATCAACCTTTTTATTCAGGTCAGCGTTTTTCTTTTCTTCCTCTGCAATTCGCTTTGCTTTTTCCTCTTTCTGCACCTCAACCTCCTCTATCACTTCCTCCATTTTAGCCTGAATAGACTGTGTGTAGTCTGTATCATAGTCAAACTCGTCAATGACATCACTAAAAGAAATTTTCCCAACAGGCTGATTGAACATGACTGTGTTCACCTCATCAAATTGTTCAAAAATTTCGATTGTAAAATCGAATGGAACAAACCCATATTCTATACGATCTTCTGGAACATGTGTATCGAACCTCAATCTTTTCGTCACAAAACCCTCCTTAACGAAGGAAATGATATAGATTGCTTGGTAATCTAGGCCGATTTCAAATCTTGAATCTCCTGCCAAGGTTTTGACCTTTCTTCCATCCTTTTCTAAAATAATCTGCGCTCCGTTATTCGAACCTCCATCTATTTTAAATCGTCCAGTTATCACAAACTCGCTTGATTGTGCGAAACCAAAGAGGCTTACCAAGACAAACACAGATGTAATAATCAATCTATACCAACTCATAGTGTTGATAGATTCAAGCGAAAAAAACGTAAGCTTTCTTTGAGTATGATAATTTTGGATCAAATCTTGCACTACGAAGCACATTTATTACGGCTCTTGTAAAAAATAGTTGAGTCTTCAAATGTATCACTTCAAATAATGAACCAATGATGAAACAGATATTGATATTAACCACCACACTGTTATTTTCGACAATAATCGGCATCTCACAGACATATGATAAGGAATATACTGTAGAATACATAAACGCCAAGACCTCCGAGGTCTGTAAAATATTTCAAGAAAAAAAGAATATTAGAATTGAATTCTATTCAAATGGCCAACCAGTTCGTATTGACTACATTTTTCCGGGTACAATCGATATTGAAAAAGGAATATATTACTCTGAAGATGAGCAAGCGATAGTTTTTTCCTGTTATGAAAAGGCAGGAAAACAAATTGAACGAGAAATTCTAAAACATGGTAGTAAGCTTCTTTATGACCGCTCAAATCTAAAAGTTGACTGTTCTGAAGGCGAATGCGAAGCTCTCGTGACCGCATCTAAACATTTAATTCAGCTTTATGTCGAAAAGGGTTACGAAAGAACGAAGCCGTTTGAAGAAAATTGAATTAATTTGAAGCCTTAATGAAACGACTGCAAACAATTCTTATTTCACTCTTTTTCATCTTCTCGTGCGGTGTATACTTTGCTCAGGATGCGAAGGACTTGGTTCGACAGGGTAAACGAGCTCAAAACATGGGCAACACGGAAGAGGCTATTGAAATCTATAATCAAGCAATAGATCTAGAACCTGATTTTACTGATGCATATACCGCTCGAGCTTATTCCTTTGGATTTAGAGGGGATCATGATCTTGCCATACAGGATTACACCAAAGTAATTGAACTTGATCCCAACAATGCTGATGTTTATATAAGTCGAGGAAGTGGTTATAATGATATGCACAAATTTAATCTTGCACTTTCTGATTTTAACAAGGCAATTGAACTAGATCCAACCAACGCGCGAGCTTACAACAACCGAGGATTTACCAAGAAAGGTTTAGGAGATAAAGATGGGGCTTGTAAAGACTGGAAAAAATCCAAAAAACTTGGCAATGGAGAAGCGAAAATTATTCTAATCAATAATCAATGTTAGTAACAATGAAAAATAGACTTTGGGTCTTGTCAATCACATTATTAGTTGGCTCTGCCTTGATATCGCTATCGTTTAAATCTAACGATAATGAATCGTCCAACCATTTAATTGAAATGGGTGAAGGATCTGAAACCGAATGGACAGATTGTGTAACAAAAGGTTCTAGTGAATGGGGAGGCAGCTGTTTAAATTATGGTTTCTCAGAAGACAAGTATACTGTGCATTTAGTGAACACCTGCAGTGATGACGTTGATCTAATGTCATGCGTTCAGCGAACCAATAACCAATGGTCATGTTTCTACAGAATGGACATGCACAAAAGTGACACCTTGCACGCATATGCTTGTCAGGGAAATGGTAAGTATTTAAAATGGGTACGTAAAGCCGGTGACATAAAAACCAAATTTCCGACCAGAAAAGAAGTGAACGACCAATACTAAGTCATTCACCAGTCACTATACATTCATGTTTCTTTATAATTCCTAAGTAGTTTTTAGTTCTGTAATCTACAGTGCTAATTTTAGTTATCCCCCCATTTTTAGCGGCAGTATTAATACTAGCATCTACATCCATACAAATATTCAACACGCAGGTGCCAGATGATTTTCCAACCTTGCTTCCAATTGGATTCGAAGTTGCACTTATTGGTAACGTTACTGTGCAAGACGCGAACGCCAAAGCGATCCAAATGATTCGTACGAAAAGTTTCATAGTTTTTTCTTTAAACGATATTAACTAAAAAAGCCCCATCCTGAAAAATGGGGCTTTGATTCTTTCAGCCTGATAGTGCCTCTAATTAAGACTTAGAGTTGAAAATTTGATTCGACCATCCGATGTGTCTTTAGACAATAATTCGGTCCGCTCTCAGCAAATCTATCGTTGCTCTGATGTATACTAAGTTAAGTTACCAGACGAAAAGTTTTTGTTTATTTCCGTTTCGACTAAACTAAGATGATTTTATCCATCGATTCTTGCTCCGGTGTTGCTATCCACAGAAGAATTGAAATTTGTTCAGAACAAGGTCTTTTTTCAATTTATTATTTGCCGGATACAAAACAACCTGCTTTATGTACAATCAATTATATTTTATTCAGATTGTGGATTCTCGGCCCCTCCTTCATTAACTTCTTCAAGGTTCTCGTCCTGCTTTTGATTCTTCTTTTTCTTTTTCTTGGATTTTTTCTCCGATTCAATTGCTTTTGGAACTGCAGCTTCTTTACTCACATTAACTTTAATATCGAGCGGGTTTGCATAAGTTCCCTTCTCTACTACTATCACCCATGTTCCTGATTTAGGAACACTGAATTCGTACTCCCCGTCCTTTTGACCTCCAAAATATGTATATGTCATATTTTCACGATACTTATTAAACTGTCTTTCAGGCATAATAAGAACGCGAGTAGGCATTGAAATTTTCACCTTGATTTTTTCTCCGGTGAAGGCTTTTAGTTTTCCGTGTAAGAATCTCATTCGATTAGATTTAGATGCTCAAATTAATTCATTTTTCATTATCAAAGAAAAAGTAAAACTTAGTATCGCAAAGTTTGTTAGTGTCAGGAAATTTATGTCCTTTGAATACACATGAAATCATTCGAGATACCATCCTTTTATAGAAGCACTTTTATTAGTCGAGTCAAGGCATTGAGAAAAGACAATGATCCAAGAAAAAAAGATTTTTCTCCAACTACACTCGATTTCGGGCCAGTCCGTTTTCACCTTGGTCGGCATTTTGGATTTTGTTATGGTGTTGAAAATGCCATCGAAATTGCATATGCGGCAATTGAAAATAATCCAGGCAAAAGAATTTTCATGCTCAGTCAAATGATTCACAATCCTACTGTGAATCAAGATTTGCAGGATCGTGGATTGTCTTTTATCCAAGACACACAAGGCAATCAACTAACCGATTGGAGTGAAGTCACAAGTGATGACATCGTTATTATCCCCGCTTTTGGAACCACCTTAGAAACAGAACAATTACTTAAAAGTAAGGGCATTACGACAGAAAGTTATAACACCACATGCCCTTTTGTAGAAAAGGTTTGGAAAATGGCTAATAAGTTAGGGGATCAAGATTATACAATACTTATTCATGGGAAGTTTAGCCATGAGGAAACGAGAGCAACTTTTTCTCATAGCCAAGCTGAATCGCAAAGTTTAGTTATCAAGGACATACACGAAGCACGAATACTTGGTGAAATGATCTTGGATAAAAGGGATTACTCGGATTTTCAAAAGTACTATGGTGATCGATGTTCCGGAAATTTCGATCCTAAGATTCATTTAAATAAAATTGGTGTTATAAATCAAACCACCATGTTGGCGAGCGAGACACATGAAATAGCTGAATATTTCAAATCTGTCATGGAACAAAAGTTTGGGGGCGATCAAATTAAGGACCATTTCGCTGATACGCGAGACACGCTTTGTTATGCAACCAATGATAACCAACAATCTACCTATGCTTTGTTGGATTTAAATGCAGATTTGGCAATAGTCGTAGGTGGTTACAACAGTTCAAATACGAGTCATATCAAGGAATTATGTGATACGAAGTTTGCTTCCTACTTCATTAATAGTGCTGAGGAAATTAAGGCCAAGCGCATCATTCATCATTACAATTATGAGTCAAAAAAACACCTGATTTCCGACTCCTTTATTCCTGAAAAAGAAGTCGTGGATATCGTTTTAACTAGCGGAGCTTCATGTCCAGATAGTGTGGTAGAAAGTGTGTTGAAACGAATACTTGAGTTCTTTCCAAATGCTCGTTCAGTTGAGGATGTATACTCTACTTTGAAATAAATGCGCCTAAATACGTTTCGGGTGAGATTAGAGGCTTAGCTAGAGATTCAATAAAACGCACCTGTTCCTCTCGATTCATATTTGTTGTGTCAATGATTATGGCCCCATTGGCTATTTTCAGAGGTGCAGTCTTTCGGTCAATATCGGAACGATCCCTTGATTCCAGATTCTTCTGCACCTCGGATCTTTCTGCTGCTAGGCCAGATTCAACAATTTGGGAAAACCTTCTTTCTACTCGCGTCATAATATCTGCAGTAATAAACAGTTTTAACTCAGCCTCCGGCATCACTACTGTTGCTATATCGCGTCCTTCCATTACAACACCTTTATCCGAAATAAAACTTTGCTGTAAATCCAAAAGATATTCCCTCACTCTCCGATCAGCCGCGATTTCGCTAACTCTACTTGCTACTAATTGTCCTCTAATTTCCAATTCGTGATTTATCCCATCGATTAACACTTCATTTGAAATCGGTTCGAAAGCAATCTTTGGTTTTGAGTTTATCACATTTTGAATAGGATCTTCGCAATCTCCACAATGAATTACTAAAAATGATATTGCACGATACATTGCTCCAGTATCCACAAACAAGTAATTCAGCCGTGAAGCCAATTGTTTAGCGAGAGTGCTTTTTCCGCAGCCTGAAAATCCATCTATCGCGATATTAATTTTTTTCACTTCGATTTTTTGAGGTGCCACTCATTCAAATTAGTTGAAAGTGCCAAATGATTAATTGCTCCATTCAAGTGATAGCTTGAAACACCGTATTGCAGGTTAAATTTTTTGATTTTCGCCTGAATACCAAAGGAAAACCCAACCAATGCAGGACGCTGGTTTGCAGCCAATTCAAGACGCCTTCTAAAATCGAATCCAACGATTAAATTAAACTTGTCTGATGGAGCGATAATGGCATTTAGATTTAAGTGTCTGGCAAAATTATCGAAGGTTAAGGTTCTTCTTTTTGATACTCCCGTTAGTTGATCTACGATTAAGTTATCAGATTGATCAATATCACTCGAAGCTAGATCCCAAGTTTCTATATTATTATACTGCAGCCCTAGAATAATAGGTGCTTTTGAAAACTTCTTTGAGGCTCCGATATTAATCGATGGCCTAAACAGGCCCGCCTGTCCATTATTAAATTCAATTACTCGAAATCCGATATCATCTAAACTAATGCCAAGTTGTAGTCCATTTTCGCCTTGGTAATAGCCACCAATGTCCAAGGCTAAACCATATGCACTATTGCTATAAAAGGACGAGAACATCTGTTTAAATGTCCCGCCATAGTAAAAATTCTGTCGATAATTCTTGGATACACTTACCCCTATTTCATATTCCGAAGTCTTGAACTCACCAAGTTCGTTTCCCACTTCATCCGTCTCCTGAAAAGTCCCATAATCTAAGTATCTAAAATAGCCAGAAACCAATCCAAAACTATCAACCATTTTGGCGTATGCGAGACTTGTTTGGTTTATGTCAGTGAGGTAATTTAGATACGCGAAATGAAGATTATTATCCACTGTACTATCTGAAAAGGCAGGATTCGCGAAGGTTTGCAATACATCAGTCACACCACTTGCGGTATGGTTCACACCTTGGGCTGTGGTTAATGGTGAAACAGAAATTTCAGAAAAGGAAAAGTTTTTGCTGCTAGATTGCGCCAATAATAGGATCGGGCTAAACAACAAAATCAGTAAGATTCGAATATAAATCACGCTGCAAAGTTAAATTCCATCCTATTACGCATTCATGATAGATTTATTATTGCACCACAAAACTAGGTTCAATGTCAGACTACAGCCATCTTAGACTCTTAATAGCCGAAGATCAAGCCATCAATCAATTTATTTTAAAAAAAATATTGGGGAAATGGTCCATCGTTCCTGCGATGGTTTATGATGGAGAACAGGCCATTGCAGCTTTCAATTCAGCCGAGTTTGATATGATTTTTCTGGATGTTCAAATGCCAATAATGGGCGGTTACCAAGCATCCAAAGAAATCAGAGCCATCAACAAGGAAATCCCAATAATCGCAATATCAGCAGCGGTATTGCCAACAAGTTTAGAAGAGGCTCAATCTTACGGAATGAATGAATTTATTGGAAAGCCCTACAGTCCAGAGGAAATCTTCGAAGTAATTGAAAAATTCACCGGCAAGGAATCTAAGCCACTTTAAGCGCATTCTTAACCTTACCTTTTTCGAGAGAAAGATCAATCACGTCCATCATGTTACTTACAAAATGGAAGTTTATTCCCTTTAAGTAAACTTCTTCAATTTCCTTTAGGTCCTTTTCATTCTGCTCTGACATGATTATTTCGGTCAAGCCAACTCTTTTAGCTGCCAAAATTTTCTCTTTTATTCCACCCACTGGTAGCACTTTTCCTCGCAAGGTTATTTCACCAGTCATTGCCACTTTGGCTTTAAACTTTCGTTGAGTAAAAATGGATGCTAGCGCACTCAAAATGGTTATGCCCGCAGACGGTCCGTCCTTTGGAGTAGCACCTTCTGGCACATGGATATGCACGTTATAGTTATTAAAAATATCCTGATCAAGATCTAATACCTCCGCATGTGCTTTTAGATATTCTAATGCGATAACGGCCGACTCCTTCATCACGTCTCCGAGATTTCCAGTGAGAGTAAGTTTTCCCTTGCCTTTTGTGATACTTGTTTCAATGTGCAGCACGTCACCACCGACTGCCGTCCATGCCAATCCATTTGCCACACCTGGAACCTCATGTTGTCCCTCCCTTTCTTTCGGGTGACCTGGACCCAAAATTTTCTCTATACCTTCCAAGGTGACGACCTTAGTGTAGTCTTTCTCCTCTAACGCCAACTGTTTAGCCTTACCTCTAATTACTCCAGCAATTCGCTTTTCGAGCTGTCTAACACCACTTTCGCGAGTATATCCTTCTATGATGCATTGTAGTACCTTCTTGTTAAACTTCACATCACCTTTATTCATACCATGCTCAACCAGTTGCTTTGGAATGAGGTGCTTCACCGCAATACTGATTTTCTCCTCCACAGTATAGCCGCTCAACCTTATGATCTCTAGTCGATCTCTTAATGCAGGATGTACTGCATTTATATTATTTGTGGTTGCTATGAACAATGTATTTCTGAGGTCAAATTCTTGTTCTAAAAAGTTATCGTAAAACGAATCGTTCTGCTCTGGATCAAGAACTTCAAGTAATGCAGACGAAGGGTCTCCGTGGCCATCGCGACCAACCTTATCAAGCTCATCCAACACAAATACTGGGTTAGCACTACCCACTTTTTTCAGGTTTTGAATAACACGACCGGGCATGGCTCCGATGTATGTTTTTCGGTGTCCTCTGATTTCAGCTTCATCACGCAATCCACCCAAAGACATGCGAACATATTTTCTACCCAATGCTTCAGCAATGCTTTTACCCAAACTCGTTTTACCAACTCCAGGAGGGCCATCGAAACAAAGAATTGGTGATTTCATATCACCTTTCAGTTTTAATACTGCTAAATGCTCAATAATCCGATCCTTGATCTTGGTCAACCCATAATGATCGCGATCTAATATTCTTTGGGCTCTTCTTAAATCAAACTTATCCTTGGTAAACTCGTTCCAAGGCAAATCTAAAAATGTGTCCAAGTAATTCAATTGCACGGAGTATTCCATTCCGTTTGGATTCATCCGCTCTAATTTTGCAAGCTCCTTTTCAAAGGACTTTTGAATCTTTTCGTTCCATCTTTTCTTGGTTGCCCTGAGTCGCAACTCTTGTACCTCCTGCTCCATCGGATTACCACCCAATTCTTCTTGTATGGTTTTCATTTGTTGGCTGAGAAAATACTCTCTCTGCTGCTTGTCAATATCAACCCTAACCTTGCTTTGAATGTCATTTTTAATCTCGAGCATTTGAAGCTCTTTGGTTAAGTGAGCTAATAAACTATTTGCTCTCTCTTCAACCGATGCAATTTCCAACAAATCTTGCTTATCCTTTACTGGACTTTGCATGTTTGATGAAATGAAATTGATTAGAAAAGCAGGACTATCAATATTCTTAATAGCAATAGAAGCCTCAGAGGGGATATTTGGAGACTCCGTTATAATCTTGAGAGCCATATCCTTGATTGATGCCACCAGTGCCTTAAATCGTTTTGTTTTAGGCTTCTCATCATCAGAACCATAGGTTGCGATTGAGGCCTTCATGTATGGGTCTATTTGTGTAAACTCCTTAATTTGGATTCTCCTAGTTCCCTGAATAATGATGGTAGATGAACCATCTGGCATTTTCAGCATTTTAAGAATCTTGGCTACTGTTCCTACCCCATATAACGCATCTGGCGTAGGCTCTTCTGCATTTTGGTCTTTTTGAGCAAAAACGCCAATAATTTTCTCACCCTTATGGGCATCTTTAACCAAGTTAATTGACTTATCGCGACCGACAGTAATTGGTAAAACAACCCCTGGGAAAAGCACGGTATTTCGAACTGGCAATATTGGCAGTTCATCGGGAATTTCTTCCTTGTGCATCTTCTCTTCATCCTCAGCGCTCATCAAGGGAATAAACTCCGTACCCTCTTCAATCGTGTTTGCTAACTCTAATATTGATAAGCTCAAACTATCCTCTTTCATAGTAATTCCCCTGTTTTATCGATCGACTTAAAAATGTTCGTATCGATTATTTGGATGTGAGATGGCAATGGACGTGCCAAGACAATAAGACTGCAGATTTGTCCGATTCAGTTTTTCGACTTGGTCAAGTTCTCAAATAGATGTGTATAAACCTTTCTCCAGTCATCATTTAGTTCAATACCTCTCCGGATCATTACCTTTTCTGCAACATCCAATGCATCAGCGATTCGGAATGTTCTAAAACCATCGGCTCCACCCCAACCAAAATCCGGAATATTTCTATGAGGAAATCCAGCGCCAAAAACATTTGCAAAAACACCACACACACTACCAGTATTGAACATAGTATTTATTCCAGATTTTGCGTGATCGCCCATTGTCAATCCACAAAACTGCCCACCTGTCGTTTCACTGCGCTTCAATGCGTAATTATAAATCTTCACATCAGCATAGTTGTTCTTCAAATTTGAGGTGTTTGTATCTGCACCCAAATTACACCACTCTCCAATCACTGTATTGCCGATAAACCCATCATGTCCCTTGTTCGAATATCCAAAAATGACCGCGTTATTTAATTCACCACCAACTTTGCTGTGAGGCCCAATCGTGGTGGCCCCGTATATTTTGGCTCCAAGTTTCAAAACCGATGACTCCATCAATGCCAGAGCACCTCGAATAATCGACCCTTCCATTACCTCGGATCCTTTAGCGATGTAAACAGGACCAGTTTCACTATTTATCACCGCTGAGGGTTGGACTATAGCACCTTCTTCGACAAAAAGATTATCCCCAATTAGGGTAACCCCATCGAGTGATGTTGTCGATCTTATCAAGTTGGATGAAATCCATTTGAAGTCTTCATTAATTGCCCATTCATTCCACTGAAATATCTTCCAGTTTCTATCGATCAGTACTACTTGAGATTTGGATTGTTCATCCTTATCACCTCGTGTCTTTCCTAAATCATTGAAATTTTGTGTTCGAGTCGCTAACCAGTGCTCTTCATTGTAGAGACTCTGTCCATCCTTTAAAAATGAAATTTCTTCAACAATCGAAGCGGTAGGCACCAAGGCTCCATTTATCGCAACGGTCGATCTATCATAATCAGCTGGAAAGACTTGCTGCAAATAATCTTGGGTTAAGAAACTGACTTGAAAGCCAAACCGTTTCTCCCACTTTTCAGCAATTGTAAATGCTCCAACTCTAATTTTAGCAACTGGACGTGTAAATGTCAGAGGCAAGAGATGATCGCGTTCCTGATGATCAACAAGTATGATTCTTTCCATTAGATTGATTTATGTCAAATGTATGGGCAAAAAAAAACCCCGATAAAAATCGGGGTTCTTTGAATATTTTGAAGAATTAATCTTCTTTAGTCTCTTCTGACGCTTCGGCAGCAGGTGCTTTTGTATCAGCTGCAGGTGCCATGTGTCTTTTATATCTGTTCTTAAACTTATCAATACGACCAGCGGTATCCACCAAGTTTAGCTTACCAGTATAGAATGGATGTGACTTATATGAGATCTCTAATTTGATCAATGGATATTCATTACCATCTTCAAAAGTTGTTGTCTCTTTTGTTTCGGTGCATGAGCGGCTAAGGAATTCGTAACCGTTGCTCATATCTTTGAAGACTACAAAACGATAGTTTTCTGGATGTGTCTCTTTCTTCATGACTAGTAATTTTCGGGCTGCAAATATAGAAAGCTTTTGAAGAAATAATTTGTTTTAGCAATAAATTACAAATAGGAAAGTTTCCTTTGCATAGATGTCTAAGCAACTCATTTTTATTCTGATCAGTTTCGCAATGCTTGGTGCTTGTCGAAAGGATCAACTGTTGGAAGACGGAAATGCTAAACTGCAATTTTCATCAGATACCGTATTCTTCGACACGGTTTTCACCACGATAGGCTCAATTACTGAGCGAATAAAAATTTACAATCCACACGATCAACCCGTGGAAATCGATCGAGTTTGGTTAAAAAACGGCAGTGGTTCTAATTTCAAACTTAACGTTGACGGCCTTCAAGGAAAGAATGTGGAGAATGTCCGAATCGAAGCAAATGACAGCATTTTCGTATTTATTGAAGTCACGGTAGATCCAAATGGAGGTACAACACCCTTGGTGATTGAGGAACAATTATTAACTAGTCTGAACGGGAACGAGCAATCGGTGAATTTAGTGGCGTGGGGACAAGATGCTTATTTCTGGCCTTCGATAAGGTTTCTCGAACCTGGTGGTTCATATATTCTTAATGCAGATAAACCCAATGTGTTTTATGGTTATTCCTTGGTAGACTCTTTAACGACACTTGTCATTCCTGAAGGAGCACAGATTCACTTTCATGCAGGAAGTGGACTTATTGTGGGCACTGGTGCCAGCCTTAAGGTCAATGGCAGCGAAGAGAATCCGGTCATTGTTCAAGGAGATAGACTTGAGGACTTTTTTAAAGATGTGGCAGGGCAATGGGACCAAATTGTGTTTACCCAAACAAGCACTGGTAACGAAATAAACAACGCCATCATTAAAAATGGTTCCATTGGACTGAGTGTTGGGTTTACGCTTGACCCGACTGTTACGGACAGACCTGAGATAAAAATTCAAAATACCCAGATTTTGAATATGAGCTACATCGGACTCATTGGAATTGATGCGGAAATTGAAGCCCGAAACATGGTCGTAGCCAATTGTGGAGATCATACAGTTGCGTTGGTTTTAGGTGGAGATTATAATTTCGAACATTGCACTTTTGCGAATTATTGGGACGCCAACCCACGAAGCAAGCCAGTTCTTCTGTTAAGTAATTTCTCGGAAAGTTCGGATGGAACAGTTTTTAAAAGAGATTTAGATGCGCGGTTTGCGAATTCAATAGTACATGGTGCGCTTGACTCCGAATTTCAAAGAGAAATGGAAAAGGGAGCTAATTTCAATTATATTTTCGATCAGGTGATAATGAAACTTGATACGGAAAACATAGAAAACCCAGCTCATTTTCAAGGAATTACTAAAAACCCGGAAGGTACGATTTTCGAAAATCCCGCCACCGAATTATATAATTTGTGGGACGGTTCTCCAGCGATTGATTTGGGAAATCAAATAGGAATCACCACTGATCTGACGGGTGCTCTGCGAGATGACAAACCTGATTTGGGAGCCTACGAATTCATTCCCTAGTATTGTCCTGTTCTGAGTAGCACAAGGGTACAGGCCTCTTCTACTTCAATTCCTTGAATCGTTGCTAGTGCAGCTAACTCTGAGTTCTCTGTTCCTGGATTAAAGATGATTCGCCTTGGTTTTAATCCCAGTATAAAAGCATAATGCTCAGGTTGATTTTTAGGTCCTAAATAAAGCGTCAAAGTGTCCAAATCATCCACTTTTTCAGGCCACTTTGTTACAATCGGTAATCCAGCACAGAGCCCTTCTTTTATACCAAGGGGTAATACTTCCAATCCATTTTCCTGAAGCATCTGAGTAGCCAGGAAACTATAGCGTTGAGGGTTAGTGCTTGCTCCTAGTACTGCCGTTTTTTTCATTTTCAATTAATCCTTTCTGGTAAGTTTCTTTTCAATTCGCTCGAGGCGTGCTGAAAGTTCAGATATTTCGGCTGCCACGTTTCGTACGTTACTGTCAGGCGCCTCATATTCCATCCCAATCTTCGTAATGCCCTCTGCTTTCCAAACTTCGACAATATCATCAACATCCACTTCATAGGTGTCATATGATTGATTATCAGACTTCAGCCTTAATTTCCCATGTTTTAGATCATTCAAAACTCGTTTAAAAACGATACCCTCGCTCTTCGAAACGATGACATAGCATTTATCATTAATGATGTTATGCCAATCCATTTCGTAACTACATATCACATATGAACCCGACTGCACTGGAGGCATACTATCTCCTTTTATTTGAAACAGTCTGTACGTTTTTCCCCTTGGTAGTTCTGGAAACGGAAGTCTAAAAGTAGGGAGCTGCTCCATGAACTCAACATCACCAAACCCATTCAGATAGCCTGCGGCTGCTTTTACAGGTACCAGGCTCGCTCGCTCTTGTTGACTCTCCTTACCTATGAGAATCGGTAAAATTCGAAGTGATTGTCCGGTAAGATCCTTTGGAGACTTTGACTTAGCTTGATCTACAGGATGATTGATCAAATCATCAAGATTCAGCCTAAACTTTTCGCAAACGAGTTGTAAAAATGAAATTCTTGGATCTGCCCGTCCCTCTTCATACGCCCCAATTAGCGATCGTTTAACTCCAAGCTGTTTTGCAAAATCAGTTTGTGTCCAACCGTGCTTTTTTCTTAATGTTCTTAGATTATCAGAAATATGGTGCATACTAAAAATCTTATAATGCCAAATTTAAACTGATATTATAAATACAGTCAATTCAATTTAAATCGCCCCTTTTAATAGCATCTCCAATGCATTTATATGGTTAGAAAAAGCTTCGCGTCCATCATCTGTGATTCGAAAAGTAGTGTTTGGCTTTTTTCCTACAAACCTCTTCCGAGTTTCAATAAAACCTTTTTTATCTAAGGCGCTAATATGACTCGCTAGATTGCCATCTGTAACTTCAAGTAGCGTTTTAAGCTCATTGAATTCCACCCAGTCATTCACGGATAAAATGGACATAAGTCCCAATCGAATCCGATTCTCGAACGCCTTATCTAGCTGATGGATGATGGATTTCATCTATCGTGTCTGATGTACATTAGAATTCCATAAACAATGTGCAAGACTCCAAATCCAATAGCCCAGAACAACAGACCTTGTCCCTTAAAGACCAATCCTGCTAGACCAAGAGCAATTTCTGACATGCCCAAATAACTTATCTCTTCAAATGAGAACTTGCCTCCATTCAACAGAGCTAAACCATAAAAAACAAGTGATGCTGGGGCGATTAATCCAATGAGACCGTGATAAAAGAGAATCATACAGAAAATACCGCCTGTGACAAGTGGAAGTGACAGATTAATTAAAAACTGTTTACTGTAAGTTCCCCAAAGCGGTTGACCCTTTCGAAGAGCTTTTTGCCGAGAAAAGTAATACCCAACGAACATGGAAAGTATAAAAACGAGTAAAGCGTCAATGGATAAGAACCATACTACCGACCAATCGATAGAAACAATTTCTCCAGTACCGAAATCCGTGTCTTGAGCACGTTGAATCCATGGTCCTTGGTTTGTCTTCCAATGTGCCAAATATGCACCAATAAGAGCCAGCGTACCGCTAAACACACCTGACAAACCACTGAGCGAGATAAATCTAGAACTACGCTCCATCAATGACTTTATGTCTTTGAGGGTATCTAAAGTTGCTTGGTTTTCTTCCATTTTAGTTTTCACTTTGAGTTACAAAGTACGTGCTTTTTCTCCATCACTCGTTGTGCCTGACCAAATCCAAAGATTTTCGCCTACCCCAACCAATATTGTTGTGATTAGTCTTTTACTTTTAGCCGTGGATATGAGAATCGCCATTTCAACCTTCTTGCTTTGCTTTTTTACTCCTTTATGGACTATTGGACAGGGGTTTACCGAAAACCAAGGTCAGTGGCGTGGACCTTTCCATCACAAGTTAGATCTGCAAGGAGGAACAGCTTTTTTAGAAAATGATGGAATCACCTTTCATTTAACGGATCGAAGCGGAATCTTTGGACCACACGGTTCACATGATCCTTTGGCCGATAACATTGAACACCATCATGTTTTCAAGTTTAAATTTCTTGGTTGCAATAAATCGGCCGGTGTGCACGGTAAATCAGTTTATGGTCATTACAACAATTTCTATTTAGGTAGTGACCCATCTCGCTGGAAAACAAAAATATTTCCAACCCACGAACTTATTTATGAGGATCTCTATGATGGGATTGATTTACGTTTAAATGAATACGGAGATCACCTAAAATACGAATTCATTGTTGACCCTACTTCCGATTACCGCGACATTCGAATTCGAATATCTCATGCAGATGATATTGCATTTGACCGAAATGGAAATTTGATTATTTCCACCTCTGTTGGTGACATTTTCGAATCGAAACCAGTGGTTTTTCAAGAAAGAAACGGAAAGAGATGGCAGGTTGAAGCAGGGTTTGTTTTAAGCATGAATACCGTCTCATATTCGATCCCGAAATACGACACCACTCTCCCTTTGATTATCGATCCTGATTTGGTTTTTTCCACTTTTTCCGGTTCCACGTCAGATAATTGGGGCTTCACTGCCACCCCAGATAAATTTGGAAACCTCTATGGTGGAAGTGGAATTTATGCTTCTGGATATCCAACGACTGTGGGTGCTTATGACATAAGTTACAATGGACCTGAGTATAATGGTACTGGCGGATTCCCCTCTGACGTTGCCGTAAGCAAGTTTAACGCTGCTGGCACCGACCTCTTATATAGCACCTATTTCGGAGCTGAAGGAATAGATATTCCGCACAGCATGATTGTGAATGACGCGGGAAATTTATATTTACTTGGAAGTACTTCTTCGGATAGTATTCCTACCACGGTTAACGCATTTGACCGAACATTTAATGGTGGCACCACTGTAACGTTATCATCATCCATCCGATACTCTGGTGGTTCCGACATGTTCGTGGTTAAATTTAACAATACGGGTACATCGCTTATTGGATGCACCTATCTAGGTGGATCTGGAAATGATGGACTTAACGCCTCAAATGCGCTACGATACAACTATGCTGACGAATCAAGAGGTGAAATTAACTTAGACATAGATGGCAATGTCATAGTTGTCTCTAGCACCTTTAGTAATAATTTCCCGAAGGCAACCAATAGTTTTCAAAACACCAATCACGGAGGTCAAGAAGGTATTATCGCTAAGCTGAACAGCAGTCTGAGTGACTTGCTTTGGAGTTCATACATTGGAGGAAACCAAAATGATGCTTGCTATGGAGTTTCAATTGCAAAAGACAATACTCTTTACGTCTGCGGTGGAACGTCATCATCAAATTTCCCAGTCACAGCAGGTGCTTTGCAGACATTGGGCGGAATTGGCAGGTCTGACGGTTATGTGGCTCACATCAGCGAGAATGGAAAAAACTTATTGCAATCCACTTTTTATGGTTCAGCTGCCTATGATCAGCTGTATCTTATCCAGCTTGATCAAGACGATCATCCTCATGTATTTGGACAAACCGAAAATGGAGGGGCATTTTTCATTCAGGATGCCGCCTTCAACGATGTAGGTGGTGGTCAAGTCGTGGCACATTTTAGACCAAACCTGGGTTCGCTAGTTTGGAGTACTCAATTCGGACCAACTTCGGGGCGACCCAATATTTCGCCCACTTCCTTCCTCGTAGATGTGTGCAATTCAATATATCTTGCAGGTTGGGGAGGAAATACAAACCAAGATTTTGGTAACGGGGACATCTCTGATGTAGGAGGATTGCCAACAACTAACGATGGTTTTAAGATTGCTCCTGACGCTGCCGAATCGGAATTCTTCTTATGTGTGTTGGATTCAGATGCAGATGTGCAGGTTTTTGGTTCTTACTTTGGAGGAGACCAAACTGGGCAAGTCGGTGGAGAGCATGTGGATGGAGGAACAAGCCGCTTTGATCGATCTGGTAAAATATATCAAGCTGTTTGCGCAGGATGCGGGGGGGAAGACGATTTCCCTATTGAACCCGACCCGGGTGCATGGAGTGAGCAAAATGGCAGTGGTAATTGTAATCTTGGAGTTTTCAAGATTGACTTTCAGTTACCCTTAATCATCGCTGATTTTACTTCGCCTTCCTTTGGGTGTGCTCCATTTACTGTTCCATTCAATAATCAAAGTTTAACGCAAAACTCCTCCAGCGTGTTCTGGCAATTTGGAGATGGAAGCGTATCAACTTCGGTAAATCCATCACATACCTACTTAGACGCAGGTACCTACACGATTACGTTGATCGTAAGTGACCCAGGTAGTTGCAATTTACACGATACTTTACAAAAAGAAATTGTAGTTAAAAAAGATACTTCCTACACCATTGCTCCAATTGACACTTGCGTAGGCACACCAATTACTATCGGGCCAGATCCTGACCTTTTTGCCAATTTGGGTTCTGCGAATGTTACTTGGATTCCTTCTCAGCCGCTCTCTAACCCGAACATAATTAATCCAATTGCCACACTTTCGGATACAACAATATTTACTCTAAGTATTGATTATGGTGGATGTCGTGAATTGATTACTCAGCAGGTCAATATAGATCGGTTTAAAACTATCGTATCCAATGATACCATTGTCTGTAGCACGTTTTCACCTTTCAACATTTTCGGACAGGCTCCTGGAATCAACGCAACTTATGTGTGGAGTAAAAACTCAGATTTTAGCGAAATCATTGGAACGGACACTGTACTTCAGATCACAGATTTGCCTATTGCCATCAATCGATTTTTCTTGCGAACAACGAAAGACAATGGTTGTACCGTCATTGATACCGTTCAAATCACTGTGAGTGATAAGGATATTCGTTTAACCAATGATACCGCAGTGTGTCAAAATGAAGACGCAATTGTTGAGGCAATTTCTCAAGACCCGAATAACACTTTTCATTATTTCTGGACTTTAGAACCTTATCAAGTAGGTACAGGTCAACAATTGCTCACTGACACAACTGAAAACTTTATCGTGATTAACCAACTCGAACCTACTACCTACCATCTTTTTGCAACTAGTTTAGTTGTGGATGGATGCAATGCGCGAGATTCAGTGACTATACAGGTTTCCGCATTAAATCGGGCGGCTGTCAAAGCTGAGGCTGAGAAGGACTCTTTCTATTTAGGTGAGAAAGTTCAACTCTATGGTTCCCCAGGAGAAGGGTTTTTCCATAGTTGGTCGCCACCCACCTACTTAAGCGATACTTCCGAGATAAACCCAATTGCACAACCTAAAGAAGAAATGCAGTATGTATATACTGTAACAGATCGTGATTTGCCTGAATGCTCATTCAAGGATACGTTAATCATCTATCCATATGAGATCATTTGTGGAGAACCTGAAATATTCCTACCCACTGCTTTTAGACCTAATAATGACGGATTGAACGATGTACTATTTCTTAGAGGTAAGAATGTCGAATCCATGGAGTTAGCTGTTTACGATCGATGGGGGAAATTGATGTTTAGCACTAACGATTCAGAGCAAAGGTTGGGATGGGAAGTACAAAGGAATGCCAGCCGAGTCCGCAGTTTATGTCTATTATTTCGAAGCTCGATGCATTGATAATCAACGAATTTTCAGAAAGGGAAATGTGACACTTTTAGGTAATTGAAACGGTTAATTCTCATATCCACAATCTGTGTTTTGGGTTTATTTTCGAAAGCTCAAGACATACACTTCAGTGAGTTTTTCGCTACACCACTTTTTACAAGTCCTGCGCTAACCGGGCA
Organism: uncultured Flavobacteriales bacterium; assembly: GCA_943788775.1. GTDB lineage: Bacteria > Bacteroidota > Bacteroidia > Flavobacteriales_G > Salibacteraceae > SHAN690. Next base: position 362,662 of record CALSRO010000003.1, read on the forward strand.
GTTCGAGGGTACTTATCGATTTAGTGGAGTTATTCGCAGGCAGTGGGCTAGCGTAAGTGCACAACCCTTTCAAACCTTTGGAGGTGGTGCAGAAATTAATAAACCTTTTAATATTAAACCTATAGCGCTTGGATTAAGGGTATATCATGATTATACCGGATTAAGCGCTCTTACAACAACATCTGTAGCTGTGCCGCTCGCACTAAAGTTGAGATTTGGTTCTGCTAAAAACTTCACCGTTTCTGTTGCTGGTCAAGCGGAGTTCTTACAGCGAACCATTGATTTCTCAAAGCTTTCTTTTGACGACCAGTACTTTAGTAATCGCTACAATCGAAATTTCGCAAGTGCTGAAAATTCCCCATCTGGAACCCTCGTTTTTCTTTAACTTCTCCGCTGGCATATATGTTGAAAAAAGAATCAGCGAACGGAAACGGATAGGTGCAGGAATTTCTTCATTCAATGTTGCAGAGCCCAATTTGGCCCTCTATGCTACCAGCCAGGAACCATTGCCGATAAGAAACAACATCCACTTTTTTAGTTCTGTACCACTCGGTTCTTCGAACTTTGATTTGATGCCAGCCGGTCAGTTTCAGTTTCAAGGCATACATGATGAACTGCTCATTGGTTCAGCGTTCCGCTATCATTTATCAGAAGCTTCACTGGATAAGAGAAGCGTGCAAATTGGGTTTTGGGGTCGCACAAGAGACGCTGCTTACCTGAGCGCAGGATTCACCAAGAACAATCTATTCATAGGTGGTAGCTACGATTTCAATTTAAGCAAAATTGAGAACGGCATCCGAATACCTTGGAGGTTGGGAAGTGAGCATCATTTATAACCCTGTCAACGGTTCGCGAAAAGATTAAACGTGTGAGACAATGTCCTGATTTCTTATAAAATGAGATCCCTTTTAGTCATCATATCATTTTTACTCTCAATCTCAGCATTTAGTCAATCGCCCAGATCAATATGTAGCACGAGGTGACAAAGAATTGTTTGATGGATTCCCTGAAGCAGCCCTATTCTATTATAGGCTAGCTATGAAGCAAGACACCAATATGGTGGAGGCAAACTTCAAAACTGGTGAAGCTTATCGAGTCCAGCGAAAACTATAAACGGGCAGCAAAGGCCTATGATCGCACAGCCAGTTTAGATGAGCAAGATGAATTTCCTGAAGCCTTGTTTTGGGTTGGGAATGATGCAAAAACAACAAGGTAAGTACGAAGAAGCCAAACGCAGCCTTACCGCTTTCCTGGCTATCTATCGCTTGCGCGATGAGTTTTATCGTTCTGCTCGTGATGAACAAATTAGTTGCGGTTGGGCCATTGAGCATATTGAGGATAAAACCCGACTTTGAGGTATCTCGTCCAGATTCTGGATTAAATACGGTGCATGCTGAAATGAGTCCCTTTTTGCTAGACACCAATACGATGTATTTCGCAACCATGCGGTATGAGAGCGATGAAGTAAAAAAGAATAAGTCAGTTTTCGTTGAAATGAAAAAAAGCCGTGAAGGATTCGAACATTTGGGAACTTCAAGAATTGGATTTACCCATTGCGTCACAAAATGCTCATGTTGGAAATGGTTGTTTCAGTGCAGATTCCACACGATTCTACTATTCTAACTGCCCAGATCCAAGTTCCTGCTCCATTTACCAGATCAACAAATCGGGCGAGGCGTGGTCTGAGCCAATTCGTTTAGGTTCACCGATCAATGAAAATGGCAGTAGCAATACTCAGCCAATGGTCGCAACATTTGATGATCAAGAGTTCTTGTATTTTTCATCCGATCGACCCTCCGGAAAAGGCGGCTACGACATTTGGTTTATTGAAATTAAAAATGGGGAAGCTACCACAAGACTTAGGAACATGGGCACCAGAATTAACACGACTGGAAATGAAATCACACCATGGTTCGACAGCTCGGACACTACCTTCTATTTCAGCTCGAATAAACAAATGGGCTTTGGTGGATATGACATATTTAAGTCTAAAGGAGAACCAGGGAAGTTTAATACTATAGAAAATGCCGGAACGGAAATCAATAGTCCCCGCGGATGATTATTACTTCGTTTTTCGCATGACTGATAGTCTTGGCTACTTTGCTTCCAATCGCACAGATGGACTTAAAAGATCTGGCAACGAAACGTGTTGCAATGATTTGTATAAAATTCGTGTTCTAGCCATTGATGACAGCCTTCCTCCTCCAATTGATACGGCCGCCTTAGACACACTCATAGCTGTGGTTATTGATTCTAATACCAACGTTGACAACGACTCTGTTGATGTTTTTGAGATTCCTGAAACAATCGAAGAAGTTCAAGACTTGCTGCCCCATCAGTTTATACTTCCATAATGACAGGCCCTGATCCGAGAACGATGGCAACAACCACCCGGTTGACTTATGCGGAAACAATTAAAGAATACCTCACTTTACAAAATGAATACTTAAACCAAATCAACCAGAGCAGTATTTCCGATAGTACAAAAAGTCAAATGAGCGATAAAACAAGGTCTTTTTTCAAAAAAGACTTAACAGGTAGTTTAGCTCGAACTAATGCTGCTCTGAATGTTCTTTTGACTGAACTTGAAAAAGGTAATGATGTCACTTTAGCTGTAAAAGGCTACGCGAGCCCCTTGGCCAACAGTGACTATAATCTGAATTTGACCTATCGGAGAATTGCGTCCATGGAGAACTACATTATGGAATATCAGGATGGCGCTTTCCAACCATATCTGAGCTCAAATTCAAATGATTCGCTTGGTAAACTTACCATTGAAAAAATACCTTACGGAGAAACAAAGGCAGCTGCAAATATTTCAGATTCTGGCGATGATAAGCTTCGTGCCATTTACAGTCCATCGGCAGCTAATGAAAGACGTATTGAAATAATGCGCGTTGAACGAACGGAGTAATTCCATTAGACTAACCTTGCACTTAAATCACAACTCGCTTGAAAATAGTAGCAAAAACCCTTTTTGGATTAGAGCAATTGCTCGCAGATGAACTAAAATCACTTGGCGCAAAAAAAGGTCAATATTTTAAATCGAGCAGTTGAATTCGAAGGTGACCAAAGCCTGCTTTACACTGTAAATGTGCATTCTCGCTTAGCTGCAAGGTTCATCGTGCCTTTTGCTAACTTCCAAGCCAGAGATGAAAAGGATCTTTATAAGAAGACTCAAAAAATTGACTGGTCAAAGTATTTGAACAACGAAAAGACCTTTGCAATTGGAAGCACTACAAATGGAGATTTATTCACACACTCACAATTTGCTGCGCAAAAAGTTAAAGATGCGATTGTAGATCAGTTCCGCGACAAAACTGGTGCTAGACCCAATGTGGATACTACTTCTCCTGACGTTTTAATCAACTTACATATCGCAAATCGAGATGTTTCATTTGCACTAGATAGTTCAGGTGAACCATTAAATAAAAGAGGATATAGAACTGAAAGTAACGATGCGCCCATCAGCGAAATCTTAGCGGCAGCCATGTTGATTCATGCTGGCTGGGAAAGTAGCACAACCCTGCTGGATGCAATGACTGGTTCCGGCACGATAGCTATCGAGGCGGCCTTAACCGATCAAAACATTGCCCCGGGAATTAAAAGGAAATTCGGTTTCCAAAAATGGGATGACTATAATGAAACGTTGTTTACATCCATTATTGATGAAGCTAAATCTGCTATTCGTCCGGCATCAGCCCACATTACCGCTCGTGATTTAAACATGGGAAGCTTATCGATCGCCAGAAGGAATGCAGAACGAGCCGGAGTTATGGAGAACATCATTTTCGATTGTGTGGATTTCATGAAATCCAATCCAGTATCTGAGTCAGGTATGATCATCATGAATCCTCCCTATGGCGAACGCTTAGAGGAAAAACTGGACATGGACAAATTCTACCATGACATTGGTTTTAGACTTAAACATAACTATCCCGATCACACCGCATGGATCATCAGTTCGAATTTAGATGCCATGAAAAGACTTGGGCTAAAGCCTGACCTTCGTATCAAACTATTCAATGGACAACTTGAGTGTCGTTACAACAAATACAGCTTATTTAAAGGAAAAAGAATCGATCAGCTCAAGGCTGCTCATTCCTAGCCGTTAGCCGAATTCATCAATTTGTTTGATGATATCATCTGTAGAAATCCGTTCGGCTTCCGCCTTGTAATTTCTAACAATTCTGTGTCTCAGTACATTGGTAGCGACTGCCTGCACATCCTCTTTGTCCGGAGAATATTTGCCGCTCATTAAAGCGTGGCATTTTGCACCAATCACCAAATATTGACTTGCTCTAGGACCAGCACCCCAATTGATGAAATCATTGGTTACCGAAGGAGCCAATGCATGACCTGGTCGAGTTGAATTTGCGAGTCTTACAGCGTAGTCAATAACACCATCGGGAACAGGAACTTTACGCACAAGCTGCTGAAAGAATACGATCTCTTCTGCGCTCATGACATTCTGAACTGAATGCGAAGATCCTCCCGTTGTAGCTTTTACAATGCTTACTTCTTCATCAAAAGTTGGATAGTCTACCCAAATATTGAACATGAATCGGTCCCAGCTGTGCTTCGGGCAAAGGATATGTTCCTTCTTGTTCAATGGGATTTTGTGTTGCAAGCACAAAAAATGGAGCTTCCAACGGATATCGCTGTCCTGCGGCAGTTACGATTCTCTCTTGCATTGCCTCTAGAAGCGCACTTTGTGTTTTAGGTGGAGTACGATTGATCTCGTCAGCCAACACGATATTGGCGAAAATGGGACCCTTTACAAATTTGAAATTTCGCTGATCATCCAATATCTCAGACCCTACAATATCCGAGGGCATTAAATCTGGTGTAAACTGTATTCGATTGAAGGACAGTCCCAAGGCTTCTGAAATTGTATTTACCAAAAGCGTCTTTGCCAACCCGGGAACACCAACCAAAAGGCAGTGACCATTGCTGAATATGGATGTCAAGACTGAATTCACCACGTCCTCCTGACCAACAATGACTTTAGCCGTTTCCTTTTTCAGGTTTTGCACCCTTAAAACGAAATCATCCGCTGCCTCTACTTCATCCTTGTAATCCTTCATATCATCTTCAATCAGCGGTAAAAATAACAAAGCGTTAATTCTACTTTTGAGGTTTAAGTTTTATTCTCAAAACGATTAATCAAATCGCAGTTACTAATTTGGTAAAATGAAACTGCTGCCTTCCATTATTACCCTTAGCCTTTTTGTCTCGTGCATTACAAATGAGTCCCAAATCAGTGCTGATTCAAAAGAAAACACTACTGAAATCATAACCGACAAAGAACAAACGGCAGAGCCATTTGCACTGCTCGAACTTTATACTTCTGAAGGATGTTCTGACTGTCCTGCAGCAGAAGCTTTGCTCAATGACATCGCACTTGAAGCTTGGGCTGATCGCAGTTATATCTACGCACTTTCATTTCATGTAGACTATTGGAACAAATTAGGTTGGAAGGATGAGTTCAGTCAGTCAATGTTTTCAGATCGCCAAAGGGCATATCGGAAGGTTTTTGGTAATGAGGTTGTTTATACGCCTCAAATGATCGTGAATGGTACACGTGAGTTTGTTGGCAGTGATAAGGATAAAACTTACTTCCGCCATTGAAGATGCATTGAAGCACACTCCACAAGCCTATTCTCACCATTACTCCAAATGAAAATTGGTCGGAAATAGAAATCAATCCAATTTCAATGAACTCTGCAATTGCAGATTCTGTCGAAAACTACGAACTAAATATTTGCATAGTGGAACGTGGATTAATTACGCATGTAATTCGCGGGGAAAACAAAGGAAAAGAGCTAGCGCATGAAAATATTGTTCGTTGGATGTCGACTAATCCATTATCTAATATAAGAGCAAAATATATGATTGATTATTATGCGGGTTTTGATGAGAATTTCAGTATTGTCTGTTTTATTCAGCATAAACAGTCTTTGGGTATTGTTGGCGCAACTATTTGGAATTATTAATAATTCAAACTTCCTATTCAAACATCTATTGACCGAAATCACTAAAACTTCGTCTTCTTTCATTTCACAATGAAATATCTCACTCGTTCTGTTTTTAGGAATATCATTCTGTCTTCTATTTACTCAAGCAAGACCAACTGAAGATTCGCTATCTAATTATCCTGACAGCCTTATTAAGAAACGGCTAGCTGCAGTTATAATTGGCGAGTCCTCATTCTACATAAGTGGAATGTCATATCTGCAGTACATCTGGTATAAAGATCATGACCGTGTACCATTTCATTTTTATGATGATTCGAAGGGGTATTTACAGATTGACAAATGCGGACACGCATTCGGAGCCTACTTGGAAAGTTATCTTGGCTATGAATGGTTAAGAAAGTCAGGAGTTTCAAGGAAAAAAGCCTTGTTGTTCGGTGCACCATTAGGGGCAGTGTTGCAATTTCCAATTGAGGTTTTCGATGGCATTTATGAAGGATGGGGATTCTCAATTTCTGATGTAGCCGCAAATACTGCTGGCGCCTCATTAGTCGCAGTTAACGAACTTTTGTTTCGGGAACAATTGATAAAATACAAATTCAGCTATCAGCGATCTGTTTACGCACAAATGGGAAACGGTTATTTAGGTGATAATTGGCTAGAAAGCCTATTCTATGACTACAATGGACATACGTAATTGGCTCAGCTTACCGATCAAGTCCATCATACCTATTCAAAAGCTACCCAATTGGTTGTGTCTGAGTGCAGGATACAGCGCAAATGGCATGTATGGTGAGTTTACTAACCAATCTGTTTATGGAGGCTATCCCCTTCCAAACGTAAAACGAACTCGTCAACTTCTACTGTCCTTAGACTTAGATCTCACCCAAATCGAGACAAAATCGAAGCTTGTAAACACCCTTTTTGATCAACTCTTTTGGATCAAATTTCCCATGCCTGCCTTGGAATGGAACGATTTATCTGGATTTCACACACATGGCCTTTATTGGTAGCAGGTTCAATAAAAAAGGGGCTTCCGCCCCCTTCCCTATTCTAGTACATTACCGTTTCTCAAATTGACGCTGTATTCCGTTCTATAAACTGAGTAAGTTTCTCCCCTTTAAGCAATCCCTTGCTTAAAAGCGCCAAATCGGCCGCCTGCTTTGCCATGGCATTTTTCTTCTCTGTATCAGTTTCAAGCAGCAATTTCGAAATCAATGGGTGATTGCTATTCACAATTAAATTGTAGCTCTCTGGCATGTTGCTCATGCCGAACATACCCCCTCCAATTTCTGCCTGCTCCTTCATTCGTCTCATAAATTCGCTTTGGGTTATTGACATGGGCGAATCAGATTCATCCAGCGCCTCGTACTGAATGACAAACTTCTCTTTGTCCACTACTCCTTCAATAACAGGAGTCAAATCCTTCTTTTGATCTTCTGTCAAGTTACTCTCAACCGCATCCGCTTTCGGGATCAACTTTTCCAATGAATCAGCATCCACGCGTTTGAAATTGGTCTTATCCAATTTGGCCTCAAAGTGCTGTAATAAGTGAGCCGTAAGCGGAGTATTCATCTCTAGAATATCGTAACCGCGTTTTTCAGCCTTAGCTATAATACCATGGTCAGCTTCAGGATTATTTGTATAAAGTATAATGGTATTACCATCCTTATCTGTTTGTTTTTCCTTGATTATTTCATTGTATTCCTCAAAAGTTTTGAATTCATTTTTAGTATTCTTCAATAGATAAACAGGCTGAATACGATCATAGAATTTCTCATCTGTCAGCAAACCATAATCCATGAACACCTGCATATCTGGCCACTTCTTTTCAAAGTCATCTCGATCGTTTTTAAACATCTCGGCCAATTTGTCGGCCACCTTCTTAGTAATGTGACTACTGATCTTTTTCACATTGCTATCGCTCTGCAGGTAGCTTCTGCTCACATTTAATGGAATATCTGGAGAATCAATGACTCATGGAGCAATGTCAAAAATTCAGGAACAACATTTTCTACTGAATCGGTAATAAAGACCTGGTTACTGTATAACTGAATCTTGTTTTTCTGCAGCTCTACCTTATGTTTCGCAAGTTTTGGGAAGTACAATACGCCCGTAAGGTTAAACGGATAATCAACATTGATATGAATATTGAACAATGGTTCTTCAAAGGTCATTGGGTACAATTCCCTGTAAAAACCTTTGTAATCCTCGGCTGATAGATCGCTTGGTGATTTCTTCCAAATCGGATTTGGATTATTAATAATGTTATCCACTTCAACAGACTCCTTCTTCACCTTGCCATCGTCATCTTTTTCTCCATTGGCATTGTCGCGCATCTCTGTCTTGGTACCAAACTTTATCTGAACAGGCAAGAATTTACAGTACTTCGATAGAATTCCTTCTATTCTATTTTCTTCCAAAAACTCTTTTGAATCATCATCAATGTGGAGTATGATCTCTGTGCCTCGAGTTGTCTTTTTGGATTTGGTCACGCTGAATTCTGGGCTACCGTCACATACCCACTTCACTGCATCTTCATCCTTCCAGCTTTTGGTGATGACCTCGACCTTCTTCGAAACCATGAAAGCACTATAGAAACCAAGTCCAAAGTGACCTATAATACCACCATCTTCTACTTTGCCCTCATATTCCTTCAAGAACTCAGATGCCCCTGAAAATGCAACTTGATTCAAGTACTTTTCAACTTCATCCTTGGTCATTCCAATTCCTTGATCGATGATGTGCAACGTGCCTTTCTTAGCATCTACTTTCACTTCGATGGTGGTATTTCCGACCTCTCCGGTGAACTCGCCCAATCGAGCCAATGTTTTAATCTTTGTTGTGGCATCTACCGCGTTCGATACCAGTTCTCTCAAGAAAATCTCGTGATCAGAGTATAGAAACTTCTTGATGATCGGAAAAATATTCTCCGCCTGAACGTTAATCGTCCCTTCATAGCATTCCAAATTTTATTGTGATTGTATTTAGCTTAAAAAATTGTTTCATAGATGAAATAATATCATTCATCGGACAGAGGCTAGGTCAAAGTACATGCCATCACCCTCAATCTGTCAATCTGTCAACTGTGCTTTTCCAAGAATCCGCAAAACCAGCATCAATGGCTGAACAGCATATCCAAGATAATGCCTTCACCAACATTATATTTGAGACTCAAACTAAACAGCATGAGATATTTTTTACTCCTCTTAACGGTCGCCATTTCCTTTCAAAACATGGCATCCGATGTCGAACCTATTCTTACTGGCAGAGCTGCACATGAGGTGGTTTCTGGCACAAATATTATTCGGTACAAATCTTTTTCTGAGGTTCCATCATTTATTCGGTTTAGAGAGAACGCCCAAATTAGCTTCGAAGGATGGGAATCTTGGATGAAAGCCCATTTTTTTAAAGGCGATGATGCCAGTGGGTTCCGCCTTATAGGCACTGAGCACGACCAACTGGGGATGATTCACTATCGTTACCAGCAACTTGCTAATACTATTCCGTTGGAGTTTGGAATTTGATAGTTCACACTAAAAACGGTAAGGTAATCAGTATGAATGGGGAATTGGTTGATGACGTACCCAACTTAAAGCCAAGTATCAGCGAATCAGCAGCGCTAGAATTGGCCCTGATTAATATTGGCGCAGATACTTATAAGTGGCAGATACCGGCAGAGGAGCAGCATTTGAAGGCTGAGCAAAACGATGCATCTGCTACTTATTATCCCAAAGGAGAATTGGTTATCATCAATAACGATCCCTCGTTAAAAGAAGTAAACCTAAGTATTGCTTGGAAATTCAACATTTACGCATCCGAGCCTCTGAGTCGCACTGAAGTGTTTGTGAACGCTGAGCAAGGTTCTATAGATTTCAAACAAGATTTGATTCATCACGCTGACTCAAATGGAGTGGCAATAACAGGATATAGCGGTACGCAAAACATAGTGGCTGATTATACAGGAACACAATTTAGACTGCGTGAATCGGGACGAGGTAATGGTGTGGAAACCTATACTATGAACAACGGAACAAACTATGGAGCCGCATCGGATTATACAGATAACGACAACAACTGGAATGCCACGGGCAGTGCCCAATATGGAACAGATGCGCATTGGGGCGCAGAAATGACATATGACTATTTCTACAATAATCACTCTCGAAGTAGTATTGACAATGCAGGCTTCAAACTATTGAGTTACTGCAGCTACGGTAACAATTAACAACAATGCTTTTTGGGACGGACAAAGAATGACCTATGGTGATGGTGGAGCACCTTTTCAAGTCATTGATGTGGTTGGTCATGAAATCAGCCACGGATTAACATCAAACACGGCTAATCTCGTTTATTCGTATGAATCTGGTGCACTCAATGAAAGCTTTTCGGACATATTTGGCGCTGCGGTCGAATTTGATGCCCTTGGGTATAACAATGGTGATTGGTTAATGGGTGAAGATCGTGGCTCTGCCATTCGATCTCTCAGCAACCCCAATCAATATGGTGATCCTGACACGTATTTTGGCACATACTGGTTTACAGGTGCAGGAGACAATGGAGGTGTGCACACGAATAGCGGTGTTCAGATTTTTGGTTCTATTTGCTTACTGTTGGGGGAACTGGCACCAATGATATTGGAGATAACTATAGCGTAACTGGATTAGGGGTGGAAGATGCTGCAGCCATCGCGTTTAGGAACTTAACGGTTTATTTAACCACAAGTAGTCAATATTCAGATGCTCGCTTTTATGCGATTCAATCGGCACAAGATTTATTTGGAGTTTGCACCCAAGAAGTAGAAAGCACAACAAACGCATGGTATGCAGTTGGCGTTGGAACAAGCTACGTATCTGCTGTGGACGCAGATTTTGTCGCGGATGACACAGAGGATTGTTCACTACCGTTTACTGTGAATTTCAACAATTTCAGTTCTAATGCTGATACCTATGCATGGACATTCGGAGATGGCGGGACATCTGCAGCTGCACTTCCATCACACACCTATACAACAGCTGGCACATACACTGTGCAACTAACGTCATCCTCCTCGTGCGGAACGGATACAAAAACCGAAACTTCGTATATCACCGTTGGACCAAGTGTTCCTTGCGATTATATCCTGCCAGTGTCCGGAATTGGTGAAACACAAGAAGGGTGCACAGGATACTTGTATGACAACGGTGGTCCTGATGATCTATATATCGCCAACACCCAATCCTCCGTAACAATTGCACCATGTGGTGCTTCGACTGTTACCCTCAATTTCGAAGAATTTGTGGTGGAAACGGATGCGAATTGTCAATACGATTACTTAAGTGTGTACGATGGTCCCAGCACTTCATCCACCTTGATCGGAACCTACTGTGGAACAAGTAGCAATAGTGCAAATTATCCTCCGAGTTCAATTACTTCCACAGGTCCTGCAATCACGATCGTGATGTTTGCCGATGGTGGATTAGAATACTCGGGCTTCAAGATCGCCTGGGAATGCGAAGAAGGAAATACCCCTCCGGTACCTGCTTTTCAGGCAAACGTGAGTGAGACTTGCGATGGTTTGGTGAACTTTGAGAATTTAAGCAGCAATTGTCCTGATAACTATTTGTGGCGTTTTGGCGATGGTACCACCTCTACTTCATCTGACCCAACGCATGAATACACGTCCAATGGATCATTCAATGTCACTTTAATAGCTGCAAACACAAATGGGTCTGACAGTATCATACAACAGTCTCTGGTAACCGTAAATCGTCCATCAGAGCCAATAGGAGAAAATGTGGAGATATGCCAGAAGAATCAACTACTTTATATGCTTTTGCCACCTCGGCAGGAGAAAACAGGTGGTATGATGATCCATTTTCGACCACACCAATACATGTGGGCGATTCGTTCACAACTCCGGTCATAACCTATTCTACTCCATATTATGTAGAAACAGTTGTTGAAGGAACTTCAGATACTGTGGGTCCACCCAATAACACCTTCGGTGCTGGAGATAACTTTCAATTTAATCAATCGCTGATCTTTGATGTATTAGCTCCTGTAACCCTGAAAACGGTCAGGGTTTATGCAGATGGTGATGGAGATAGAACAATTGAAATCAGAGACGCAAATGGCGCTATAATCGAATCCACCATGGTATATATTCCTGATGGCGAATCTGTTGTCACTCTGAATTTAAATCTACCAGTGGGAACCGACATGCAAATCGGACTTTCCAATGCAAGTAATGTGAATCTATTCCGAAATAATGATGGGGTTACATATCCTTATTCCGTGAATAACCTTATTTCGATTACACGCAGTACAGCAAACCAAAATGGTGGTTTAAACCACTACTATTATTTCTATGATTGGGTAGTTGGCGATCCTGATTGTACAAGTCCAAAGCATGAAATTATCGCAAGCACTGGAGTTTGTACAGGAATCGATGAGATTGATCAAAATGCCGTGAGCATCTACCCAAATCCTAACTTAGGATTATTCAACGTTGTATGGAACGATATTGAAATTGACGCAATCAATGTGTACAATGTTCAAGGTCAATTGGTGAATAGAGTAGACATGATAAGTGCATCAAAATCTATTGAACTTAAGCTTAGCGCTGGATTATATCATGTACAGTGTGAATCGAATAAAGGACTTATCACCAAAAAGGTGATTGTACAATAAGGACACCTAACTTATAAATGTAAAAAGGCTTGATCAACTATTTGATCGAGCCTTTTTTAGTTGGATAAAATGACCTGATCGCTAGCGCTTAAATCAATCCGCAAATGAGGTTGTGAAACTCCCGCAACTTTTAGATAATTCAATATTGGGGCGAGTTCAGAAGCCTCAATTGATTCAGCAATAAACTTTCCATTCTGTATAGCTCCATTCGAAATACGCAGCTTAGCAGCAACTCCGGAATTAAAGCTTGCAACAAATGCATCCAAAACTGAAAAGTGACCACCATTAAAATCATTTAGATCATATTCGAAATACCCCTTCAACTCATCGATTTCACCGTCATCAGCCAGTCGTGATTGAAAACCCAATGGGGCATCATTCTCATATGATTTAGAAAGCATAATAGCCTGTGAAGGCAATACTGAAAAAGCAAAAACATATTTATTCGTTCTATTGACCAATACATTCTTTTGTTGCCCGCTTAAGTATATTTCATAAATATCAGAAAGACCCTCTCCATCTTCAACAGAAATGAAATAATTCTCATTTACTGTATACTTTTCAAACTCAAAATTTCCATTCTCGTCAACTTCGGTGATTTGGATGATATTCTCTTGTTCATCCATTAGCTTTAGTCGAACCCCTGACTTAGGTAATTTCTTGTATTCAAACTTACCTCTCAACTTTGCTGGCGCGTCAGAAACAACATAGCCGCTCTCCGTCTCAGATTTCAACGAATACAATGTCATAGGTCGTTGTTGAGCCAATTTTTTAAATGCAAATACGCCTGTTCTTGAATCCTCTAAATAAAACACAATGTCTTGAGGGTTTTTAGCTAGGAATATTTCACTTTCGCCAAGGCTTGCCTCCTGCTCCGAATCAAGCTGTAAAGTATAGTCTCCTTCGGGAATAGACTCAGTAAAAACAAATCTACCTTCCTCATCAGTAATTGCCCGATCTACCGTTTTATCCTGATCATCAATCAATGATATTTCTGCAGATATCAATGGCAACTTGCCCGATTTTAAATATCCAGATAGTGCACTATTGATTCTTGCAGGTTGAAAACCATATTGATCAAAAAATGATTTTGACATGTCCTTATCATGTTCAACCAATCGTTCAATTCCTTTTTCAGAGCCATCCGAGAGAGCTCGAAATTCGAATAAATGACGATCTGTTTTGGTAACGATTATATCCTCATCCGGATTGTCGTTGGTCAAGAATATTTCATAAACATCAACCAATCCTTGGGTTTCTGCATCAACGGACAAAAAATAACTCTTTTCACTTGAGTTTGTGCTGAACTGGAAATATCCATCTTCATCAGTCAAAATCTCTTCTACAATCTTGCTATTTTCATCAACAACCTGCAACTTCAGTTTTTCGTTTAATGTGCCGAACATGGCCACCTTTCCGGATATAGTCGTTGGCCTATCTACCACTCTACCATTCGAAGCTAAGTTCTCTAATTTACTTACTTCTTCAATTTTTTCACCTGATAGTACCTTAAAACCAAAGAGTCCCAATTCGTTTTCATTCATAAAAATCATTTTCTCACCAAGGTCATTTGTGAGAAATATATCGGCAGTGCTTAAATCTTGTCTGATGCTATCATCAATTGCGATTTTATAATCACGATCTGGCAGAAAAGATTGAAGATTAAAATAGCCTTCATCGTTGGTGGTGACAGATTGAATGATCTTGTCATTTTCATCAATTAAATTCAATCGGACATTCATTGCTGGCAGCTTTTCCATTCGAATAAACCCGCTGGCCGAAGGATGAACAGTCATATCTACCTCCTCATTTGGTTTATAAGAGATGCTATGTAAAAATCCAGTGTGACCATCCCTATTACTTACAAAGTAAGCTTCGTTTTGAGCATTAGATATGGTAAAATAGGCTTCAAATTTTTCGGAATTAATGTTTGGTCCAAGATTTTGTGGTTTTGACCAATTCTGCCAGGTATCATCAAGTCGGACAGAAACAAAAATATCAGCACTTCCATAGCTGTTGTGACCTTCACTTGCAAAAAACATATGCTTTCCATCCGTGGACATGAATGGTGACATTTCAAATCCCGAAGTGTTAATTCTTGCACCTGTATGGATAGGCTCAGACCATCCTTTTTCTGCTCTAAGCACCACATAAATATCTTCTTTTCCAAAAGAAAACTCCCCGTTCATGGATATCAATAAAAAGGATTCATCTTCAGGAACAAAAAATCCAAAAAATTGACTTTTTAGTTCAATTTCTGGAAACGCTATCACATGATCTAAAACATATTCACCTTCCAAAACTTCATAAGCCCTTATCTCATTAATAGGTGCCCCCGAAGTCCTATTTGTGTATAAACTAAAGATGAGTTGCCCCATGGATTGACCAATGATGAGATCATTGACTTCTGAATTAAGTCCTTTAAGTAAATTGGTAGGCTTGGACCATCCATCGGAGTTACGTTGTGCCGTCCAAATATCTTGATCAGAACTTCCTCCTAAAGATTTTGGATGATTGTTCTTTGTAAACCAAATTTGATTTCCATCCGAGCTCAGACATGGGTTTATGGTTTGATAGCCATCATTAAGTGTTTTAACCGCTTCAGCTTTCTGTAAATAATCTGATGGTTTGAATTGACCTTGAAGAGTGCTAGACCACAGGACAAGTAAGAATACTAAAACCTTAGGGAAAGTCAATTTCTTTATATATGAGGGTAGAATGATAGATAAACAAATGTAAGCCATACTATCATAAGACAATTTTTAGGCCAGCGTAAATAAAAAGCTCCGATTTCTCGGAGCTTTTCGAAACTTAACCTAACTTAACCTTCTGCGTGAAAGTGATTTCAAGTAAGCGTTTATTTTTCGAAGTCAACTATCAAAACAATAATACGGTCAAGGTCGATGAGGATGTGGTCCAAATTAGATCTAAAAATCCGCAGATTTTCGCTTTTTACCGTCTTCTTTTGTCGAGTCATTCTTTTCACGATCAACGTATTCCTTAGCTTCTTTTAGAGAAATCTTATTTCCTAAATTAAAGGCTACAATAAAGGCATCGTCAATTCCTTTCGTTTTCAAGGCATCTCGATACGCCTGTGCTTCCTCATAAGTTGGAAAGCTTCCCACGGTTAAAATAGTTAGACCATTTTGAGGGTACTCACGAATACCTTCAATTTCTAAATACTTATCCGCTACTGCACTTGGTACGAGTGCAGCGAAGGCACCAACTTGTACTCTGAAATCAACCTTTCCATCGATATGCCAGTCAATGTTCGATTTACCTAAACCTAAGACCTCCTTCGTATAATCTGGCTGATTAATATCTACGATAAAAGCATCCTTGTAACCCAATTCGATAATCTTATCCTTTAGGGATTCCGCTTGCTTTCTATACGGAAATCGACCGATTACGTATCTAAAGATTCCGTTTTCATCAACATACACCTCCACATTTTTAACATCGGTGAAATCACGGGTTGGTTTTAAATCTATTAGGGCGGCAATCTGTATGCCATATTGAGAAGTCATTGAAGTGAAATTAATATCTCGAGTACGCAGGTTCTCCCAATCACTAAATGGTATTAATCGCTCCTTTATCTGGGGTTCTATGCGCTCCTGTCTTACTTCGGCTAATATTTCTTGACTGGCTTTTTGTTCTTCTGAAATCTCTGGGGCAGGCTCTTCTTCTTGTATTTCTTCTTGTGTTTCTTGCGTTTCTTCTATTGCAACAACCTCGACAGGTTCAACTTTCGCGTCTTCAACTTTATTCTCTTCAACACTCTCCTTTTTGTCTTCTTCGACTCGTTGAACTATTTCGGGTTCATCTTTTTCTTCTGGTTCTGGAACACCATTTTCCTTTTGCTTTTGCAGATTGCATTCACGCACCCACTTTTGACCATCAACCAAGTAATACTCATCATTGTATGAATACACCTGATAAAATCGATTTAATGCCCGCAGAGCCTCTTCACACTGTCCATTTTTCGAATAGGCAATCGTGAGATAATAGTATACATATTCTGGAGCACGTCTTTCCCTGCTCGAACCAGCAGCATAATCAGTTGCGTAAAGACTGGATGCAGTTTCGAGCAATTCCACCGATTCGTTTATTTTAATATCTTCCTTCACATAACATAAACCAAGTAAATAATTCAAATTAGCATTTTTGGGATCGCTATTCCATAATCCTTCAAGAATGGGAATTGCTTGATTAAGCTTATGATTTGCCAGATGCAGCTTGGCTTGGTTAAAATTATCTGCCTGTTGACCTTGCGTTAAATGTGGTGTACCAAGCAATGCAATTGCCAATATGGTTAGTAAATATTTCATCCGGACTTTTTGATTCTATCAAACTTAGATCAACTGGTAGGTCAGTATTTTATAAATGCTTTTAGTTTTCGACACTAAACTGTAAACAGGAATTAACGGAATGATGCAATTATTCCACGATGATCAGAAGGTGTGTTCTCCAAAAGCTCAAGCTCTGTGCATTGAATATTTTGATCTGCAAATACACGATCAATCCGAATAGGCGGCCATTTCAAGGTATTTACCCAACCTAGACCTTGAGTCTTTGAAACATCAATATGACTCTTTCTGAACTGATTATATATTTTGGATCCTACTGCCGCATTTAGATCGACACATATCATCGATTTGTATTTATCTGAAATTGCACTTTGAATAATTGTTGCTTGGTTTTCTTGTCTTTTTAATACATCTTTCAAGCCAAGCTTCGTTCCAGGTCCTTTTAAATTGAAACTCTCGACATGCGCATTTATAAGCTGAACGGTGTCTTCCTTTAGCTTAATCAAATGAGACCAAGCTTCATTTGTTTGCGAGATTTCATTGAAAACCAATGTTGAACCAAGGATTGGTCGCTTCGAAAAAATTGCGGTGCCAAAAATATTTCCATCATGAGGTTGAAAATGGTAGTATTCAAACCCTATTCTTTGCGCGAAATCTCTGGATACCGTGGATATATCTGGCCATTTATAATAAAGGCCAAATTCTTGTAAAAGAACTACATCAGGTACCTCCTTATTTATTAGTTGAATTACCTCGGAAACATTGGCAGTGTCATTATTAAACTGGGCAACATTTAAGGATAGTAGGGTGATTTCCTTATCGTCTGTGGGTCGAAGATTAATCTCAGCATTCCGACATGAATAAACGAATATGGTTACCAACAACATAATGAGGACATCAGTTCCCATTTTTCGCTTGATCGAGCTGTAGATTGCGATCAATACAGAGACAGCCAACAGTAAGCCATCCAACAACGGTAATAAATTAGCGAAAATTGAAATAAATGACAGGATAGGTGATGCACCAGAAAACAACACCAGAAGCACCACTAATCGTGCTAAAACTCGTGTCATAAATCAGGTTGTATTGGGTCTTGCACCAAATATCAGTGAACCGACACGAATCATATTTGAACCCTCTTTTATTGCGACTGAATAATCATTACTCATCCCCATAGATAGGTGCTTCATTTCCAAATTTGGCAGGGTATAATTCGAATTTATCGTTTTGAACATTTCCCGTAACGAATGAAATTCTGATGAAATTTGTGATT
Source organism: uncultured Flavobacteriales bacterium (assembly GCA_943788775.1). Classification (GTDB taxonomy): domain Bacteria; phylum Bacteroidota; class Bacteroidia; order Flavobacteriales_G; family Salibacteraceae; genus SHAN690. The sequence continues at coordinate 380,889 of CALSRO010000003.1, forward strand.
CATTTTCAGTATTTGTTGCCATTCCCATCAACCCTTTCACTGATATATGATGGAGATTTGAAAATTCAGATGAACTGAGCAATTCAAATAATTCCTCACGATCGAACCCAAATTTTGTATCCTCTTGAGCAATATGAACCTGTAACAAACACGATATTACTCGTTCTTCATTTTTGGCTCTTTTATTTATCTCTTTCAAAAGTTTCAAACTATCCACGCCATGGATTAGATGCACATAACCAGCGATATACTTAACCTTATTCGATTGCAAATGACCAATTAAATGCCACCTAATGTCCTTTGGTAGTCCACTTGCTTACTATGCATTTCCTGCACAAGATTCTCACCAAAATCTCGCTGGCCAGCTTCATATGCTTCGAGAATCGATTTAACAGTATGTCGTTTTGAAACTGCAATAAGAGTTACATCTGTTGGAAGATCCGATCTGAGTTTATTTAATCTATTTTGAATTGACATATTGCAAATATTGCGAACAAACTCATACTTCGCTTTGGATCAAATGGACAATGAACCATGTATTTTGAGCGTTTAGTATAGTATGACCGTACAAAATCTATCTATTATAGCAATAGTCTTCGCTTATTTCGCAGCGGGTAGCACGGCCCATAGTCAAGTGAATTTTGTTGACACATTCTACTTTGAGCAAGGTGTTGCTTCGCTCGATGCACAAACGCTTATTAAGGTCAAGAAGCTTTTAACCCTCAACTATCAAAATGTTAGCATAATGCCATTTCATGGCAGCGAAGATTCTATAAGCATTTGTTACGAGAACAATATTTACCAGAGGCGAGCAGAAAATGTTAAATGCTACCTAGTGAGTCATAAAATGGATTCTACTAAAGTGCAAATCATCCACGATGGGCATCTAGAGTATGATCAACCTGAATTTGCTGGCCTCCGTTCTATATATGTAGCCACAAGAAAAAATAAACATAAAAGCCCCACATTCGATGAAATATCGTGGGCAATCCAATTAGAATAAGACAAAAAAAACCGGCCCTGAGAGGGCCGGTCAGCGATTTTTAATCGCCATGCTACGGATTGAGGATTATATAGTATCAACTCTTGGTTGACATCTTATCGTTTTCGATGACTCAAACATATGGCAATAAATACATGTAGATGTGTGTCGCAACATTCATTGTTGTGAACGAACTTCATTTGTAGGTGAGCCGTCATTCTAAATCTAGCGCACGGTATACATCCTCTCTATGTGTTCTAGAAATGGGTATGGTAACTTGACCTATTTGTAATGACGATCGACTTACAGAATCTATTTTCTTAATGTTTACAGCATAGGATCGGTGCACTCGAATGAATAAATCCTCGGGTAACTTTTCAAGCGCAGCTGACAGAGTTTGCCTACTCACAACCTTGGTTTTAGTAGTATGCACCTCGATGTAAATATTATCTGCCTTCACAAAAAGAATATCCTCATGATCAAGAATTCGCGATTTGTGACCGTCTTTTATACTTACAGTAGTATCCTCCGCACGCACCGCATGCATCATGGTCATTTCGATGTTCGTGTATATATCCTCTTCCGTAAATGGCTTTAGAACAGAAGCGCCAGGGACCGTCTTCTTAGCTTCTTCTAACGTGGCTTTATCTGCATATGAGGTCAGAAACATGAAAGGCACTCTCAATTCTCTTAGCTCTTGAGCCAACTCAATTCCTTCCATTTTGCCATGTAAATTGATGTCGAGAATAGCGAGATCATAGCCTCCGCGCTCTATCACCAATTGTCCACTTAGGAAAGTATGTACCACACCGATGACCTTATGTCCCATATCCTCCAACATAAGTTTGAGCATTTCTGCGATCAAACTCTCATCTTCTACAATGATGATTTTCAGACTATCAGCCATTTAAGCTATGGTATTTAAGATGAAATTTCTAAAGCTCGTGTACGAAAAGTCCGCTTCGAAGTTTAGGTTCGAACCAGGTAACCTTTGGAGGCATGATTAAATCCGCATCACTAATGTCGATCAATTGCTGCATTGACACCGGATACATTGCAAACGCAACCTTCATTTCTCCAGAGTTCACTCGTTTTTCTAACTCACCTAATCCCCGAATTCCTCCTACAAAATCGATTCGTTTATCTCTTCGAAGATCAACGATGTCAAACATGGGTTCCAAAACCTCCTTAGACAGAATCGTTACATCCAACACTCCCAGTGGGTCGTTGTCATTATATGTATGATCCATTGCTTTTAACTCATACCACTTTCCTGATAGGTACATTCCAATGCAATGCAATGACGTAGGACGATACTGACCAGACATCTCTAAAACTGAAAAACTATTGTTCAATTTGGAAAGAAAATCAGATTCTGACAATCCATTTAAGTCTTTCACAACTCTGTTATAATCAATAATTTTCAACTGATTATCAGGAAAAACCACCGCCATGAAATAATTATAACGTTCTCCATCGTTTTTGTTTCCGCCATTCCTTTCTCTGAATTCTTGACCAACAAGTGCACCTGCAGCTGTTCTATGATGTCCATCGGCAACATATATGGAAGGCACCTTTTCGGTGAAGTAGGCCTCAATACTTGAGACATGATCATCATTATCTACTACCCATAAGGTATGTTGAATACCATCAACTGTTGTGATATCATATACGGGATCAGAACCTGATTTAACATCTTCAACTAGAGTATCAATGTCATTTACATGTGGATAAGAGAAGAATACAGGCTCGGCATTCATCTTACCAAAACGCACATGATTCTTACGATCCTCCTCCTTATCTGGACGAGTTAATTCATGCTTCTTTATGTTGTTATCGAAATAATCATCGATGGCGCAGCAACCTACAAGACCGGTTTGCATGTGACCATCCATGATCAGTTGGTATACATAGTACGACTCCTTATCATCCTGCTTTAAAACACCATTCTCCTTGAGAAGATCATAGTTTTCTTTTCCCTTTTTGTAGATCGATTCATCGTAAGGATCGTGATCAGAAGGAAAATCAATCTCAGGCTTGATCACGTGATAAAAGCTGGCAGGATTGCCAGCCGACTCTTCCTTGGCCTCATCCGCGTTTAATACATCGTAAGGTCTACATGCAACTGCTTTCACTTTGTCTACAGCAGGTCTTACTGCTTTGAATGGCTTAAAAATGCTCATCTTGTTTAAGTCTAAAAAGGTTTGTTCGGGTGTTATCCCAAAAGTTCAATTATTTGATCGGCTAACTCCACTCCTATGCGATCTTGTGCTTCAACGGTGCTTCCACCTATATGTGGAGTACTTAATACACGAGGATGAGCTAGTATATCTGCCCTAGGGGCTGGCTCCCCAACAAAAACATCCAAAGCAACGGCTTTCACTTTACCCGCATCCAACGCTGCTAACAAGGCATCCTCATCTATAGATCCGCCACGTGAAGTATTCACTAAAGCAACGCCATCTTTCATTTTTTCAAATTCGCTAGCACCAATTACTGCGCTTCCATCGGCTTGCTTTGGAACATGCAAACTGATGTAGTCTGCTTGAGAAACACATTCATCAAAGGAGCTTCGATTTACAGTAACATCGACTTTGTTTCCGCCAATATTCAATGCTAAAACGATGGTATTCTTTTCACCACGAGTATTATACATCACGTTCATACCACAACCCAAGGCGTATTTGGCTAACTCTTGACCTATCCCGCCAAATCCAATTATTGCGAGCGTTTTACCTCTAAGTTCCGTTCCCTTACTGTATGATTTTTTTAATGCTTTAAAATCGGAAGCACCTTTTGAAGGCATTTTTTGATATGCATCATAGGTAAACCTTGCCATAGCAAATAAACTGCCCATCGCCAATTCGGCCACAGATTGTGAGCTCGCAGCTGGTGTATTAATTACATGTAATCCTTTATCTCTACCATATTGAACATCAATATTATCCATACCAACTCCACCTCTACCGATCAGTTTCAAATTCGGACAAGCATCCATATGCTCTTTTCGAACCTTGGTAGCACTTCTAACTAATATCCCAACGTAACCATCATCATTTATTCCTTGTGATAATCTTTCCTGAAGTACAGTTTCGGTAACAACGGTATATCCAGCTGATTCCAACTTCCGCTTTCCAGAAGCTGAGATACCATCGTTTGCTAAAATCTTCATGCGGTCTTGCTTTTATCTATTTATCTTCTTCGGATTGTTCTTTTGCCTTTTCGGCTTCTTCCTTCGCTTTCTTTGCTGCCTCTGCTGCTGCTTCTTTCTCTGCTGCTGCGTCTTCCTTCGCCTTCTTTGCAGCTTCTTTAGCCGCTGCTTTCTCAGCAGCCGCAGCCTCTTTGGCCGCTGTTTTTGCAGCTGCTGCGGCCTCTTTCTCAGCCTCTTTGGCAGCTTTTGCCGCTGCGTCTCTGGCATCTTTTCTTGAATCTTTCCATACGCCAAATTCATCCATTTGAGCATCTGTGAAATCTCGTTCAGCAGCATCAGCAAATGAATCGATCATTACTTCAAAAACTAAGTCCAATTCTTCAATCAAGCCGCGCTTTGCGGCTCCTTTGAAGTCCTCTAGCTTACCATCATAAGCTTCTTCTCTATCTTTCCGGTCCACCTCAACGGTTTTATAAGTAATGTTTGAAATCCAGTAACTGTAGTCCTTTTTCTCAGCATCAAATTTCAATTCGAAACCCACTTTTCTTTTGGTATGCGTGTACTTCACTCCAAAGTGGTTATCCACCATTGGCATCTCTACATTAAACACTACTCCTCTAAAGGTCGTGTCATCACGAACTACGCTGTGCTTAAGGTCTTTGAATTCATCCAAACCCCAGTAGTAAAACCGATTGATTAACTCATCGGTACCCGCACGATCTACCGTAATCAGTTCTTCATTGTGCAACTGATATAATTTTGTTTCCTTGTCTACCTTAAGTTGAGCAAACACACTACTAACCGCAAATATTGCAGTGGTCAACACCATCCAATTTTTGATACTCTTCATATTCTCACGCATATTTAATTTCGAAGGCCTTCATTACATCTACTAAGGCCTGAACACTGTCTAAAGGTAGTGCATTGTACATACTTGCCCTAAATCCACCTACATCTCGGTGACCTTTTAGTCCGCTAATATTGGCAGTCTTACACATGTCCAAAAAGGAAGTGGTCAATGACTCATCCAAACCATCGTTTAGTACAAAACAAGCATTCATTATGGAACGATCTTCCTCTGCAGCAGTTCCTTTAAACATTGTATTTCGATCGATTTCGCCATATAGCAAATCCGCTTTAGCCTTGTTCATGATTCCGATCTGCTTCAAGCCTGTTTTCTTGATCCAACGCAACACCAACATACTAACATATACTGCAAAAACAGGAGGTGTATTAAACATCGACTCTTTGTCAGCATGCGTTTTCAGATTCAACATCGTTGGAATATTAGCACTTGAATTGCCAATCAAACTCTTTTTTGCGATGTAGAGTGTTGCTCCAGCTGGCCCCATGTTTTTCTGAGCACCAGCGTATATCAGATCAAACTTGGAAGTGTCTAATTCTCTGCAAAAAATGTCGGATGACATGTCACAAACCAGTGGGACATTCACCTCAGGTACATTATGAAATTGTGTACCGAAAATTGTGTTGTTCGAGGTATAATGCAAATAATCCACATCGCTTCCCACAACATAGTTCTTCGGAATGTGATTATAATTTTCTGGCTTGGATGTAGCAACTTCAACAGCCTCTCCAACCCATTTCCCCTCTTTCAAGGCTTTGGAAGCCCAAGCCCCAGTGGAGATATAAGCTCCTTTTTTATTCGCTCCTTGTAAATTGTATGCGCTAATCAAGAATCCCAAACTAGCTCCTCCTTGAAGAAACATAACTTCATAATCATCACTTAAATTATAGATCTCTTTCACCAAAGCTCTCGCCTCGTCCATTACTGCAACAAACTCTTTGCTCCGGTGCGACATTTCTAAAAGGCTGAGTCCAGTTCCGTTAAAGTCGAGTACCGCTTGAGATGCCTCTTGAAAAACCTCTTGAGGTAATATGCTGGGACCAGCACTAAAATTGTGAATTTTGGCCATGATTTGGTTGGTTAAAATGGTTGGCGAATTTGTGAATTTTTTATCGATCCTAAAAGCCGCAATTTGTAACTACACATATTTCGCTTGTTCTATTCCATTTTCAGGTTAGCATTCACCAAACATTCGACACCTAAAAGAGTATCTATGTATTGATAGTGAAATGAGATTTTTTCAAGTAACATGGAGCCTTCTCCTTGGATTTGGACACCGTAATATTCCTGAGGAAGAATATCGAACAACGCGCTGTCTCTATATGTGAACACCAAATTATTGTTCCACAACATTTCATCAACGCTTTGTCCATTTTGCAAGGTAAATTCCATTTGATCCACTTCACATGAATTGGATCCAATGTATGTTCCAATGTATTTAGAAAGTTCGCGTCTCTGACATGCATCGCCTTCCCAATACACATCGCATTTGCATTCCCGTTTTTGACATACACCGTTCTCGCATCCATAACGGCAATCACAAGATGTAAATATCATGACAATGAAAAAAACACTTATGTATCGCAGGCTTTTCAAGAATCGTAAAACTAAAGCCTAAAGGGGATTAATCTTCCAAAAGATCCGTCCATTCTTGAAGCATGTGTTGTTGTTTATCTTTAGCATACCAGAGTTGCACATCCTTTGAAAACTCAGAGTAAGGAGGCTTTGGCTCTGGGGCATGCTTGTATTCCATTACTAATTGCTGCAGCGGAGCTGGACGCGGACCCCATTGGTGCACCACCTCAAAATCATCATTCAAAAACAATATTACTGGAATAGATCGCCCTCCATTGATCAAATGGGTATCCATCAAATCGAGGTTTTCATCGCGCAGTAAAAATCTAGAGTCCATGCCCGTGTGTTCCGCAAATTTTTCAATTACGGGAACGATTTGGGAAGCATCTCCGCACCAACCTTCTGTGATAGTTAAGATATAATTAACCCTTGCGTTGCGGCCGTCAATTCCATCTAATTGTTCTGGTTTGATTGTTTTTTCTAACCTGCGCATGCGTTGCTGATTCAGCTTGGAATAATTCAATAGTGCTTGGCTTTGCTCGGGACCGGTCGATTTACCTTCTTCGATCAGCGAATCGACTAATTCGCGGTACGCTGAATATTCCATTCCCTTTTCCCAATACTCCTTGTAATCTATCATTTTCATAAATTCTTATCATCCATTAAATCTGCCAATTGCTCACCAATTTGGCCAGCCAGTGCGATTCCCATTCCGCTCATTTTAGTCGCTATGAGAAGTCCATCTTCACGCAGCCTTACAATGGGCATTTTTGTTTTTCCAAATGCCATAATTCCAGACCATCTCATGTCAATTTGAGGTGTTTCATTTAGTTCCAACACCCCTTCCAGCATTCCGTCCAATCTGGTCTGAATGGAATCGTTCAAATCAAATGAGGTTTTGGTCTCGCCTATTCTATCCAAATTTCTACCACCCCCAAAAAGGATTCGATTTCCCACATTTCTTAAGTAATAGAAACCTTCATCAAGGTGAAGGTTTCCACGAAATTTCAGTCCATTGATGGGTTTTGTTATTAATACCTGACCTCGCCCAGGATCTATTTGTTCTTCTGGCGCTAATAATTGAGTAAACGCATTGGTGCATAAGACGACTTGGTTCGCACTCATTTCAATAGTTCCTCTTTGCGCATCATCCACAATTAGACTTGCCCCTGCCTCTTTCGACTCAATCTTATTTACGTTCAATCCACACAAAAATTCGACTCCAATTGAGCTACAATAAGTGTACATGGACTTCAGCAATTTCCCTGTATCCACCTGTCCTTCTTGGGCCATCGAGACCAATTGTTGCTCGCTGTTTAGCCTCAACCCAAGCTTTATGTCCTTCGGTAAAATCTGCAGATAATCGGGAATAAAATCCTCTACCAATTCGTTGATGGCATCGATCTGCCCAATGGTGTGAGACAGAGATTCGTCAATGATTTCATAACCCCCAAAATCGTTATAACCAATGTCGTATTGTTTTAATCGATCTCTCGTAATTTTCAATCCTAACCAACGATCAAAAAGCAATTCTCTAGCATTATCTGAGCCCATAGACTGAATGTCGGCTGCCACCTCGGTCAAGCTTCCAAAGCACGCAAAACCAGCATTTCTAGTGCTTGCTCCATAGGGAATAGAACTTCGTTCAATAATCGTTACTTGACGATCAGGCCAGCGCTCTATGACGGATGCAGCAACAGACATACCAACAATACCACCGCCAACGATGGCAATATCCAATCGTGAAAATGACTCTCGCTCCCAAAATGACAAAGTGGATGGCATGGATGCTGAGCTCATTGAAGTAAGATCTCTTTCACGGTGTCCTTGCCAATGAATTGATTGACATTCTCCATGATCTGTTCCCGCTGATAATGTAATTCTTGCCTCAGTGCGGGTGAATTCAATCGTATAATCAACTTTGATCCGCGCAGAATAACCTCGTCCGTTCTGCTCGCTATAGCTGGACCAGCGATGGTAGACCATTCGCTATTAATGGACAATTCCGTTAATCCACTTCGCAAGCGATACACGTCTAACATGCGATCGATGACTTCGCCTAACGACTCTTGATTATGTTTTCTAGGTTTGAATCTCATGCTTTCATTTCTTCCACAGCACCCAATTCTACTTTGAATTTCTTTAACGGCACGTTTTCATCTTTGAATAAATCAGGCACTCGGTGCAAATTAGCATCTGTAAGGAAGATTTGTCCAAAATGATCTTCACTGACCAATTTCATCAAAGCGCCAACTCGATTATCATCTAGCTTATCAAAAATGTCATCCAACAATAATATCGGCTTTCGATTCTTCAACTCTTTCAAATAATCAAATTGCGCCAATTTCAAGGCAATTACAAAGCTCTTTTGTTGGCCTTGACTTCCAAATTTTTTCATTGGATGTTCGCCAATTTGAAACTGCAAATCATCCTTATGCACTCCCTTCGTGGTGTAATGCGCCCGCATATCGTTTTGCCGAGACTGCTTTAAAAGGTCAATGAGTGACTCATCATTCAGGTGACTTTCATACTGAATGTGCACCTTCTCTGCACCGCCCGATACTAACTCATAGAAATTGGAAAAAATGGGCAGATAGCTTTCAAGGAATTTCACTCGCTCTTTATGAATTTCGGTACCGCAAACATGTAGTTGCTCATCAAACACTTCGAATGCTGTCTCGTCAAACCTTCTCCCCTCTACCCACAGATGCTTCAGCATGGCATTGCGCTGCGCCAGCAATCGATTGTATTGCATGAGGGTATCCAGATAGGCACGATTGTATTGAGAAATGATACCATCCATGAACTTCCTACGCACATCACTGCCCTCACGAATTAAGTCCGTGTCGGATGGAGCGATCATGACCAACGGAATCGTACCGATGTGATCGGCTAATCGATCGTATTCCTTTTCATTGCGCTTAAACTTCTTTTTCTCGTTGCGTTTTTGCCCACAATAGATGCGTTCATCTTCGCCATCTAGCACAAATTTGGAATCAAGCATGAAAAACCCACCCTCATATTGGATGTTTTGCGAATCGATGGGATTGAAAAAGCTTTTACAGAAAGCCAGATAGTAAATGGCATCCAATAGTGTGGTCTTGCCTGCACCATTGTTTCCTAGAAAGCAATTCACCTTTTCGGCTAAGTCGATTTTGGCTTCGCTGACATTTTTAAATTGAAGAATTTCTAGGTGCGACAAATGCATGGGTCAAAGGTAAGATTCATGTATAGCTGTGTGCTTTAAAAAAATATATTTGCAGCCTCATTTTTTAAGGTAATTCAAATGGCCAAAGACGAAGAAATAATTGTTGACGTAGAAGAGGTTTACTCAAACACTGAGAAGTGGATCATAGAAAACCAAAAGAGCCTAACCATAATTGTAGGTGCCATTGTGCTTCTATTAGGGTCGTTTTTCGCGTTCAAAAACTTTGTGGTGAAGCCACAAGAAGAGCAAGCCAAAGATTATATCTGGCAAGCGCAGCAGGCATTTGCTAAGGATAGCTTTGAACTTGCCATCTATGGGAGTGAGTCTACTGTTGGCTTTGAATACATCATTGACAACTTTGGAATGACTGAGGCGGCTAACTTGAGCCACTACTATATCGGTATTTCTTACCTCAGACTAGGTCAATATGAAGATGCCATCCAATACTTGAACGATTACGATTGTCAGGATGTAATGGTTTGTGCCGTAGCTCTCGGTGCCACAGGTGATGCTCACATGGAACAAGGTGACACGGAAAAGGCCATTGATTATTATGAAAGTTCAGTTTCGCACAGCGACAACGAGTTCACTGCACCCATCTATCTGATGAAAGCAGGACGTGCTCATGAGTCCTTAGGAAATTATGACAAGGCGCTTGAAGCTTATAATCGAATTAAGAATGACTTCTCTGCATCGCAAGAGGCTCAATCAATCGATAAGTACATCGCCAGAGCAGAGGGCCTAGCGGGAGCTTAATGGCTACTGCAAATAAAAATCTCAGCATTGTTGGTTCAGTTCCAAAAGCCAAAGAAGCTTGGAACATTGCCATTGTGAAGGCTGAGTGGAATGAGGAAATCACCAACGGTCTCCTTGAAGGAGCAAAAACGCTCTTAAAAGAAAGCGACATTCCAGAATCAAACATTCATCTCTTAGACGTTCCGGGTAGTTATGAATTGCCCCTTGGTGCTCAGTGGGCCATTGAGCAATTAGAAGTGGACGCTGTAATCTGCTTAGGTTCTGTGATAAGAGGTGAAACTGCTCATTTTGACTATGTATGTCAAGCAGTGAGTCTTGGTATAAAAGACGTTTCACTTTCCTATAATTTACCGGTCATATTTGGAGTTTTGACCGATGACAACATCGAGCAAAGTAGAGCCCGCAGTGGAGGCATACACGGCAACAAAGGCACAGAAGCTGCAGCAACTGCACTCAAGATGCTGGAGCTGCGAGACAGACTATAGAATATTCGATGAGCATTAGTCAATGCTCAATTTTCAATTTAGAAACTCTGGCTGGTGCTATTATACAATTTGCTCTGGATAGCAATAGGTATTGATAATTGAATCTAAGACGCGCGATCCTTCGTTCACATCTCTGATCACATCCCAAGTCTCTTTCGAAATCACATTGGACAAAGGTTGATCCAATTGATCAATCAATGGAAATGCACTAGGCTATCTTTTTGTCCCAAACTTTATGATAACGTAGTGTATCGTCTGGATAAACGATTCGTCTCCGAGTACCTTCATCAATTGGTTTAAAGGGCACTTCGATGTTCAGGTATCCATAATCATCAGTCAATTGTTCGTCTGGTTGTATATCGCGAATAGCGATTTCAAAATCATAGGCTGTAGTAAGACAATTGCTATTAAAACTGTGATTCACAAACCGTGCATGATCCCAACAAAGAATGTAATTTCCAGAAGCATTTCTGTAGGCATAGAAATCTAGAATATCTTGGTACGGTTTGTCAAACTCGAGAAAGGCTATAGGAGTAAATTCTCTGTCAAACTTGTCGAGTACCCAAGTAATGGTTCCCTTCGGGATAAACTTAGTGGCAACGACTCCAAAGCCAATTTCATCACTAATGAAACGAAGCTCCGTATGTGGATGGATCATTTAATATTTACCAATTATTAGGCGAAATTAATTGGCGCTATGATCTGAAAATCAGTTGTTCATAAATAAAATTGATAGCACTAGTCCTTCGCCAGTATAGCAGCAATGTTCGGTTTGAAATACTGATCACTCTTCATCACTTTACCATCCTCTCGGTAAATCGGATTTCCATTTGCATCAAGTTTGCTCATGTTGCTTCGTTGGATTTCCTGAAATACTTCAGCTATCTTGTCTTGCATACCATGTGTTAAGATGGTTCCACACAAAATGTAGAGCATGTCGCCAAGCGCATCCGCCACTTCCAATAAGTCCCCATTTTGAGCCGCTTCCAAATATTCCTCATTCTCTTCACGCATCAATTTGTAACGCAGTAATAGCGTTTTATCATCTACTTTGCCGACAGGCGAAGATTCGTTATTGATCTTGAATGCGTCATGAAATTCTCTTACACAATCGATTACCTCACTCAGAGTCATTTTTTCGCTCATATTCACCTTCTTAAAATTGTTAAAATTTGCCTAAAACTTAGGAGGTGAAAGTATCTGAAAGTCAACAAAATCAAGGCATACAGAAGCATTTACTTCTTAACATTGTTTAACAGCGACACACTTCCCTTCGCACGCTGAATGCAGATTTTTGTCTCCCTTGAAAAAGGACATAATTGTTGAAAACTCAAAGACATGGAAGCAGCGATAGATATCAGAGAACTGAACGAGAAGATTGAAAAGGAAAGTGCCTTCATCGAGTTATTGAATCGAGAGATGGACAAAGTGATCATTGGTCAACGATACATGATCGACCGAATGATGATCGCACTATTATCCAATGGCCACTTACTACTAGAAGGTGTGCCCGGATTAGCCAAAACATTAGCCATCAAAAGCTTAGCTAATTGCATTGATGGTGAATTCAGCAGAATTCAATTTACCCCGGATCTATTGCCAGCAGACGTTGTAGGTACGCAGATTTATCAAAGCAAGAGCGACACTTTTTCAATTCGAAAAGGTCCTGTGTTCGCCAATTTCGTTCTAGCCGATGAGATCAATAGAGCACCAGCTAAAGTGCAAAGCGCGCTTTTAGAAGCCATGCAAGAAAAGCAAGTAACTATTGGTGATCAAACTTTTGATCTTCCAAAACCATTTATGGTATTGGCCACGCAAAATCCTGTGGAACAGGAAGGGACATATCCACTGCCAGAAGCGCAAGTTGACCGCTTCATGTTGAAAGTAGTTTTAGACTACCCTAAGAAAGAAGAGGAAAAGCTCATTATTCGCAACAACATTGCTGCGGCAAAGTATCCTGAGACATCTAAGGTGTTGAATCCAGCTGATATTTTGAAGTCTAGAGAGGTTGTGCGACAAGTATACATGGATGAAAAAATCGAGCAATACATCATTGATATTGTTTTTGCCACTCGTAATCCAGAGGAATATGGCATGAAGAAATTCAACGACTTGATTTCCTTTGGTGGATCACCTAGAGCGAGTATCAATTTGGCCTTGGCGGCTAAGGCTTACGCATTTATAAAGCGCAGAGGATATGTTATACCTGAAGATGTACGCGCGATTTGTAAGGACATTCTGCGCCACCGGGTTGGTGTTACTTACGAAGCTGAAGCTGAAAACATAACATCCGAAAACATCATTGACGAAATATTAAACCACGTAGAGGTGCCATAGCGATTCATTCCAACAAGGAATTTGTGAGTTAAATGTGAACTTGAAAACGTGAAATGGAGACGTCAGAATTACTAAAGAGAGTACGGAAAATAGAGATCAAAACCAGAGGATTGAGTAATCAAATCTTCTCAGGTGAGTATCACTCTGCCTTCAAGGGTCGAGGTATGACCTTTAGCGAAGTGCGCGAATACATGCCTGGCGATCCAATTCGATCCATTGACTGGAATGTAACTGCCCGGTTGAACGAGCCTTACGTCAAAGTTTTTGAGGAAGAGCGGGAAATAACGCTGATGCTCATTATTGACGTGAGCGGGTCCGAAAATTTTGGATCTAAATCACAGGTCAAAAGGGATTTAATAACGGAAGTCGCGGCAGTCTTAGCTTTCTCAGCTGCCCAGAACAATGATAAGGTGGGAGTCATTCTGTTTTCCGATCGCATTGAAAAATTCATTCCTCCGAAAAAAGGCAAAACACATATCCTTCGCATCATCCGCGAGTTAATTGATTTCACACCCGAAGGAACTGGAACGGATATCAACGAAGCGTTGAAGTTTTTTAGCAACGTCACTAAGAAACGTAGCATCGCATTTCTGATATCCGATTTGATGAGCGATGATTATAAAAAATCACTTCAAATTGCTAATAAACGGCACGACATGGTGACACTGATTACGAAGGATCGAGCCGAGGACATACTGCCTGATTTGGGGCTTATTCCAATGAAAGACGCGGAGTCGGGCCAAACCCGATGGATCGATTCATCTAACCGAAAAATCAGGGAGGAATACGCAAAAGCAAAAAAATTCACCAATTAAAAACCGAAGACGTCTTGCGTAAATCGGGTGTAGATTTCACGGATCTCTATACCGGTCAATCTTATGTGAAACCACTCATGCAGCTGTTCAAACAAAGGGGGGCAAAAAGATGAGTCGAATTATATCCATAGTGGTTTGTTCCGTGCTATACTTCGGTGCCTTTGCCCAAGGAAGTCGTTTTGAAGCCAAATTAAATCGTGAAGCTATACTGATTGGCGAACAATTGCAATTGACGCTTAGATTGGAAGCAGCAGCGGCCGACTCATTGGAACTGCCCATTTTGGAAGACACCATCATTACAGAAGTGGAAATTGTTTCTGTTAGTAAAGTCGATACCACATTTGAAGGATCGAACCTAAGTGTGAAGGTGTTGACTCAAAAACTGACTCTCACCAGTTTTGATAGTGGCTATTATGCAATTGCTCCGTTGCAAGCAAGTGTGAATGGCCAACCTGTGGAGTCTAATCCATTTTTGATTAGCGTTCAAACAGTGCCAATTGACACCGCCAAAGGGATTTATGACATTCGAGGTGTGGCACAAGTACCCTTTTCTTTTACCGAATGGTTGAAAGAAAACTGGCAATGGATTGGTTTGGCCGTGGTTGTTCTAGCCATCATCGTTGCCCTAACCTGGTGGTATGCAAAACGTCCAAAGCCTACAATTGAGGAAAAGAAAATACCCGCACGTCCCGCACATGAAATCGCTTTTGAAAGACTCGACAAATTGGATTCGGAGCAATTGTGGCAAGGTGGTAAAATCAAGGAGTTCTATTCAGAATTGACCGATATTCTTCGCGAATACATTGAATTGCGCTTCAGCATTCCAGCATTGGAGCAAACAACGGATGAAATCATCCAATCTATGAGGCGATCGCCAAATTTCTCTGAGGAGCTGGTTGAAAAAACCAATCAACGTTCTATTCCTCGCTGACTTGGTAAAATTCGCGAAAGAAAAACCCCTTGGATCTGAAAACGATCACAACATGCAGTTGGTTAGGAATTTCATAGCCGAAACAAAACGCACTGAGAAACCTGAAACCGAAACAAGTAATGGCTGATTGGGAGTTTGCACATATTGAGTTCTTATATGCGTTAGCGATTATACCCTTCCTCGTGTTTTGGTATGTTTGGAAATATTGGAATCGACAGACGGTAATGAGCTATTCCACAGCAGGTTTCATAAGCCAAGATTCTTCCATCAAGTCTTGGATGACCCATGCGCCTTTTGTCTTAAGAACACTGGCCTTGTCAGCTATAATAGTAGGCTTGGCTCGACCTCAGAGCAGTTCCAGTTGGCAAGACATCAAGACGGAAGGAATTGACATTGTTTTGGCTGTGGATATCAGCAGCAGTATGCTAGCTCGTGACTTTGAACCCAATCGTTTGGAAGCTGCCAAAGAGGTAGCGATAGAATTCATCAAATCCAGGCCGAATGATCGAATTGGATTGGTTGTTTATAGTGGCGAGAGCTTCACCCAGTGCCCCTTGACAACGGATCACGACAAACTGATCAATTTGTTTCAGGATATTAAGAACGGAATGATTACCGATGGTACCGCCATTGGAATGGGATTGGCGAATGCGGTGAATCGATTGAAGGAAAGTGATGCAAAAAGCAAAGTAGTTGTATTGCTTACGGATGGAGAAAACACAGCCGGATCCATACCACCCATTACCGCAGCCGAAATTGCCGCAACGTTTGGAGTTAAGGTATATACCATTGGCGTTGGAACAATAGGTCAGGCACCTATGCCAGTGCCAGATATGTTTGGTCGCATTCGAATCCAAATGATGGATGTGAACATTGATGAAGAATCATTGCAAGAAATTGCTGATTTGACGGGTGGCACGTATTTCCGCGCAACAGATAATGACAAACTCGCTAATATTTATGCGGAGATCGATACGATGGAGAAAACCATCATCGAAGAAACCCAGTACGAAAAAAAGTATGAGCAATTCTTGCCTCTGGCTTTGATAGCTATGGGTTTGCTCCTATTTGAATTGATGATTCGAAAGTTTTACCTGAAAAGCCTGATTGCTGATGTTTAGGTTCGAGCATCCATATTATCTATATCTACTTGCTATAATACCCGTACTAATAATTGGGCAGGTTCTTTATGAAAATTGGCGCAGAAAACGGCTAGATGCTTATCTCAATCCAGAATTACAGGATCAGCTGATGCCAAATAAAAGCGGTGCTAAAGTTTGGGTGAAGTTGTTTTTTTACTGCTTGGCTTTTACATCACTAGTAGTTGGAATTGCGAATCCTCAATCAGGGTCTAAAATGGAGGAAGTCAAGCGACAAGGAGTAGATATCATGGTTGCGTTGGACATATCTAACAGCATGCTAGCCGAAGACCTCTATCCCAACCGACTCGGTCGGGCAAAACGCAGTATTCAAGAGTTATTTACCTATCTGAAATCAGATCGAATCGGTATTGTGGTCTTCGCTGGCGAATCATTTGTGCAACTTCCGATTACAACGGATTACTCTGCTGCTAAGCTATTCCTTAACAGCATTGAGACTGAGCTAATCGCCACACAAGGAACCGATATTGGCTCCGCAATTAATCTATGTTTAAAATCATTCGACCCGGAAAGTCCAACCTCAAAGACTATCATACTTATCAGTGATGGTGAAAACCATGAGGAAGAAGCCGATGCGGCCATGCAAGCTGCCAAGGATCAAGGAGTAGTTGTCCACTCCATCGGTATGGGTTCTATTGATGGCGCTCCCATTCCGGTATATTCTAGGGGAAATCGAATCGGATTTAGAACAAATCAAGAAGGAAACACCGTAGTTTCAAAGTTGAATGAAGAGATGCTGAATGCGCTGGCGCAAAAGACTGGTGGCATGTTTGTTCGAGCGTCAAACGCACAAAGTGGTATGGCATACATTTTTGATGAAGTGGAAAAAATGGAAAAAGTAGACTTTGGATCAAAAATTTACACTGATTATGAAGATCGATTCCAATACTTTCTCTTTCCAGCGTTAATACTTCTAATAATCGAGTTAATAATTCCAAACACACGATCAAGGTGGTGGGAAAAACTGTTTGCTTCGCAAGAGTGAAAAATTTCGTGACATATCTGCTTGTGCTTGTTGGCCTTTTAGCCGCGACTAATTTTCTTTCTGCCCAAGAAAATCTTGAGCTGTATCGGGGGAATTCCAAATATGCTGATGGAAATTATGATGAGGCGAAAACGCATTACGAGAAGGCCATCGCTGAAAATCCAACGTCCTATAAGGGCACTTACAATCTAGGCAACGCCACCTACAAAGGCAAGAATTTCGAAGAAGCTGTTTCGTTTTATGAGCAAGCCATTGCATCGACCAATGATAATATGCAAAAGGCGGAAGCCATGCATAACCTAGGAAACACTTACCTGCAATCTGGAAAATTTGAGGAAAGCATCAAAGCATATAAAAACTCTTTGAGATTAAATCCTGCTGCAGATGATACCCGCTACAATTTGGCCTTTGCTCAAAAAATGATGCAACAACAAGAACAACAAGAGCAAGAGCAGAAGCAAAACGAGGAAGAGCAGGACGAGGAAGAAAAAGACGAAAATCAGGATCAAGAAAATCAAGACAACAAAGACAGCGAGGAAAACGAGGACGATAAAGAAGGTGAAGATTCTGAGAAAAAGCAGGATGAGGATAAGGACGATAAAGGAGATCCAAAAGAAAATGAACCAAAAGATGGTGATGAAGAACAAGAGCAACCAGCCGAACCCAAACCCATTGAATTAACTCCAAGAGAAGCGGAACAGCTTTTGGAAGCGGCTAAAAATGAAGATCAAAAGATTCAAATGCAACTGAGACAACAGCAAAAAGCGAATCCAAAGAAAATTGAAAAAGACTGGTGAGACTGCTAGCCATCATATCACTGTTAGTGCTTTCGAGTGTGTCTGTTGCGCAAACATTTGTTGCCAAGGCCAGCCACAGCTCCGTTGGTGTTGGTGAGCGATTGAAAGTCACTTATACGCTAGAAGGTGATGGGAACAAGTTTGTTCAGCCCACATTTGATGGTTTCCGGTTACTGAGCGGCCCTAATACATCGTCCAATATGCAATGGGTGAACGGCAACTTTTCAAGCAGCAAAACCTTTTCATTTTTATTGCTGGCTATACAGGAAGGTGAATTCACCATTCCCGCGGCCAGTATCAAGTCTAACGGAAATGTGATACAATCAAACACTCTCAAAGTCAACGTAACGCGAGGTAAGCAGAACAACAAGGGACAAGCTCAACAAGGAAACAAACAACAAAACGCAGCAAGTCAAACTACCACCAGCGATACACCTGATTTGAGCACTAACATTTTCATGAAACTGTTCGTGAATAAGAAATCAGCATATGTAGGTGAACAAATCATAGCTACATACAAGCTTTATGTAAATGCGCAAATCGTAAACTACGCCAACAATCGGCCGGTATATAATGGATTCTATGCCGAGGATATTGAGCTAGATCCAAATGCTGAAATCACTACAGAAACACTCAATGGCAAGCAGTACCGCGTTGCCACTATGAAAAAGGTGGTTTTAACTCCCCAAAAATCTGGCGACATTGAAGTTTCACCACTCGAAATGGAAATGGTGGTGCAATTAGAAAACAAGAATAAAAGGAGAAGCATTTGGGATCCATGGGGGTCATTTAAGGATGTGAAATATGAGATCGCAAGTAATACCCAAACCATCAAGGTGAAGGCTTTACCCACGGCTAATCAACCAGCCAACTTCAATGGTGCAGTAGGCAATTTCAAACTAAGTGCAAGTAGCGATTTAGAAGAGATTAATGTAAATGAGGCTGTCAATTTAACCATCAAGATTGAGGGAAAGGGTAACATCGATTTGATTGCAGAACCGAGTATTACTTTCCCAAAGGATTTCGAATCCTATGAGCCTAAAGTGAAGAAAAATGTGAATGTCTCTTCGGGTGGTTCTGCAGGAAAAAAAACATTCGAATACGTAGTCATACCGAGATACGCAGGTGATTTTGAACTACCACCGATCAGTATGAGTTTTTTCGACCCAAGTACGGGCAGCTATAAATCCTTAAAGACGGAGCCTATTTCTTTGAAGGTCAGAAAAAATGGCACAGCTGAGCAAGGTTCTGACCAAGCATATATTGCTCCTAAGAAGGAAGATGTTCAGATCATTGGAAATGACATTAGATACATTTCGACTAGCACTGAAGAATTTCAACAGGATGACCAAGAGTCCTTCTTCAATAGTCCTGGCTTTTATGCAATGAATACCCTACCAATAGCCGTGATGGGATTGAGTGTTTTGTTAATTGGAAATATTAGAAAACGCGACTCAGATATTGGACTGGTCAGAAGTAGAAAAGCCAATGCTATGGCAAAAAAGCGGCTTTCGACAGCGAGGAAAATCATTGACGGAGAAAACGCCATTTTCTATGAAGAGATCTTCAAAGCACTCTATGGATATCTATCAGATAAACTCAGAATTGAAGTCTCGGATCTCACCAAAGAAAACATCGATGAGTCTCTTAGAAACAGATCAGTACCTAATGAAATAATTGTTGAGCTCACAAAAGCACTCAGCGAATGCGAAATGGCTCGTTTTGCTCCAGGAGTGGTGCGCAGCAAAGAAGATATGTTGGCGACAAGCACTAAAATCATAGAGAGAATTGAAGATGTGGCGTAGTCTCCTGGTCATATCATTTCTTATCTGCTCAGCACTGTTTACATATGGCAGTAATACTGAACCTCATTACTACGAGTTATTTGAAACGGGCAACGCACTTTACAAATCAGGCCAGTATGATTCTGCGAAAACCGTATACTCTGAGATAATTCAAAATGGCTACAAGTCGTCAGAACTTTGCTACAATTATGGCAACGCTTTTTTCAAAACTGGTAATATTCCTGCTGCCATATTATACTACGAAAGAGCCCTAGTGCTAAACCCATCCAACCAAGACGCTCGGCATAATCTTGACATTGCAAACTCATTTGTTACTGACAAGATCGATCCAATAGAAACATTTTTTATAAGTGCTTGGTGGTCATCGCTCGCTTTATCCTTTCATCCGGATTCTTGGGCTTGGATAATAATATGCCTAATTGCTCTGGCTAGTTTAGGCATTGGATTTTATCTTATCGGACGAGAATCCACATTGAAACAAATCGGTTTTTTTACAGCTGCAATAAGCATTGCTTTCGCGTTGACCGCATATTCACTCGCTCAGTTAGCTTCAGAAAAACAAAAAGAAACTTACGCCATTGTTTTTACTCCAAGTGTCAATGTGAAAAGTGAACCAGACATCAAGTCCACCGTACATTTTGTAATCCATGAAGGATTAAAAGTGAAAATTTTGGATTCCGAGGATGATTGGCTTAGGATCATTTTGGCTGACGGAAACTCAGGCTGGATCACATCTCAGGCGATCGAGCGTATTTAATAGTCGAAAAATAACGTGGCGCCAAGCTTGAGGTAATAAATTAAGCGTCCAAAAAAGTATATTCGCGAAAGCGATACTTCGTACAGTGAATCTCGCTTCTCACAACTCTGAAATATGATTGAAACACAAGACTTTGAAATAATCCGTAAATCGGAGACCAGTATTTCAGAAATTGATTTTGCAAATCTTCCGTTCGGTAGAGTTTTCTCGGATCACATGCTGATTGCTCAATACAGCAAAGGAAGCTGGAGTCGACCTACGATAAAACCATATGGTGACATAAACATAAGTCCTGCTATGTCAGCTATACATTACGGTCAATCCATCTTTGAGGGACTTAAAGCATTTAAATCTGACAATGGTGAAACATTGGTATTTCGCCCGGACATGAATTGGGAGAGAATGAATAATTCGGCCCAAAGACTTTGTATGCCTAAAATTCCAAAAGAGTATTTTATTGATGGCATCAAACAACTAGTCTCCCTTGACCAGGCGTGGGTCCCAGAAGACCCATCGTGTTCTTTGTACATAAGACCATTCATGTTTGCTACAGATCCGTTTTTAGGTGTTAAGCCATCAGAAACGTACACGTTTATGATCATTACATCACCAGTGGGTCCTTATTATGCAAAACCTCTGCACCTTAAAGTAGAAACTGAATACACTCGAGCCGCAATGGGTGGAGTCGGATTTGCGAAGGCCGCAGGTAACTATGGAAGTGCTATGCTACCCGCTAAACTTGCTCAAGATAAAGGAATCGACCAATTGATTTGGACCGATGCTAAAGAGCATAAGTACATAGAAGAGGCTGGCACAATGAATATGATGGTCGTCATTGATGGAAAGTTGTTGACGGCACCGCTTACCTCAACAATTCTTCCTGGTGTGACTCGAGATAGTTTTCTAACACTTGCTCGCGAAGCTGGGTATCCAGTTGAAGAACGAAAAGTAAGTGTGGCTGAGCTTATTGATGCACAGGAAAATGGGACATTGGAGGAAGTATTTGGCGTAGGTACGGCAGCAACCATTGCACAGGTTGAAAAGCTAACCTTTCAGGATAACACCTACAATTTGGCTCCAATATCAACTAGAGAAATCTCAGTAAAAATTGGGCAGCTACTCCTTGATATCAAAAAGGGCAATGTGAATGATAGCCGTGGTTGGAATATGACGGTATAATTCCACCGTGCTTCGTCTCAATTCTATGATTATTTTGCGGAATATTATCCATTGGATTGAATCTGCACTATAAAATATCGGGAAGTGGCCCTGTCTTATTACTCATACACGGGGCATATATCAACTCTGAGATATGGCACTATCAAGAGATTTATTTCAAACAATATTTTAGAGTGCTTTCGGTCGACTTACGAGGTCACGGCCGCACTCCACAATCAGAATTGCAAGAATATAAGGTAGATACCTTTGGTGAAGACTTATTGCACCTTATGGATGAACTTGGCATTGAAAAGGTCTGTGTTTGTGGATTAAGCCTGGGGGCTATGATCGCTCAGTATTTAGCTTCGAGTTATCCAAGTCGAATTCAAGGCATTGTTTTAGTTGGAGCAACAGCCTCACTCAGGCTCAACGTAACCGAAAGAATTATTACTACACTGATTTTCCCAAAATGGATTGCAATGAGACTTTTCGGGCGATTAACGACAAAAGAGTTCATGAAAATTTCTTTCTTTTTAACTTGGTTTATGTTGGGCAACAAGTGGCTTGGAAACTCATCAACAAGGGAAAAGATTCGGTCTTCAATTGCCCAAGTTCCTAGATCTGAATTGAAAAAGATCTATAACGCTGTACACACATTCAGGTTGCAAGACCTGCAAAAGGGTGATTTTCCAGTGTTGATTATCAGTGGTGAAAATGATTCGCCTGTAATTCATCGACACTCAGAATACTTGAAAAGAAAAGTTGGTTCTAGAGGAAGTCACTTTAAAATTGAATCTGCGGGTCATGCATGCAATCACGACCAACCTTTTGTCTTTAATCAAATCCTGCATGATTGGTTCAAAGATTTCGGTATAATAAATCCAGAAGAGGCACGTATGGTAGTATCAAAGTCTAGCAAAGCTAATTTCATTCTAAAAGGCCGATAAACACATGCAATTAAAATCTCCATCTACCCTTCGGTTAATCGGATTATCGGTTCTTTTTGGTTTCATGGTGTTTGCAACCACATCTTGTTACCAATGCTATACCTGCACTGGGCAAACCGATTTTGGTGAAGTGGAAAAAGAGCTGTGTGGACGCAAGGGTGACATATCACCGTTGATCCAACATCTAGAATCCGATACTAATCCCTGGGTTTGCGAAAAGCAATAAGATTAGTTTTCTTGAGATTGCTCCTCGGCCTCAGTTACCTCGTCTTCTTCCGATGATTTTCGTCTAACATCCTTCAACATCAAATCGATTTGCTTTCTTTTATCTCTCCAGGCTTTAACCTTTGTTTGAGCCCCTGAGATTCGATCCAATAGCTCCTTTTTCAGTGGATTAGTATCGTCAGAATACTTGAAGAAATCAAGCTTATCCTCCAATTGCCGAACTCCAGATTCCGCCTCTTTAATTTTGTTTTGAAGACTTGTGCGTTCTCGCATTAGGGCAGGTTCAGCATTATCAGCATTGGAGAGTATTTCAACCTTATTATTAAACTCCTTTTCCACAATATCGGCCTTTGAAATACCTAATTCATCGTATGCCTTGGCAACCAATTGGTTGAATGCGGAATCCAATTTCGAAGCGAATTTCACTGGAACTTCTCCCACTTCAGCCCATTCCTTTTTCCATTCGGCAATGAGTACATCACCCTTTTCCTTCAGGTCACTTCCTAAACTCTTTGAAAAATTCATTATCAATTCTTCCTTTCGATGTAGGTTGGATTTCAATTCCTTTTCAAATGCCTTCGCTTCTTCCTTTTTTCGATTAAAGAATGCATCGCAATAGCTTCTAAATTCTTTAAAAAGTCGATACTCATCCTGTGGTAAAAGCTTACCGATGTCCTTCCACTGGCGCTGCATGGCTTTAAGTTGATTGGCTACCTGGGTAGCATCGGTTTCCGTATGAATCTCCTTGGCCTTTTCAATTAAAGCCTTTTTCTTTTCTTTCAACTGCGCAAACTCTTTGTTGGACGCATCTAAATACGCTGCTCTTTTTGAGAAAAACTCATCGCAAATCGCACGGAATTCTTTCCAAATGGAATCATTTCCCTTGCGACCAGCGTATCCGATTTTCTTCCATTCCTTTTGTAGGTTGATCAAATCCTTTGTGGCCTGCTGAACCACCTTCATTTCACCAAAATCAACTTGAGCCGTTGCTTTTGCCCGCTCAACTATTTCCTTTTTCTTTGCATAGTTGGCATCATGATCATCCTTGACCGATTTGCGATGCTCGCGTATGCGTTCGAAAACTTCGTTCACTGACTCTTTAAATTGCTCTCGAATTTTTTCCCATTCTTCTTTGAAAGTCGGTCCAATTTCGTCCCATTCATCTAAATACTGATGAATCAAAAAGTCAAGTTGATTGATGGCTTTCTCTTCTTTAAGCAATTTAATTTTCTCGATAATCTCCATTTTCAATTCCTGATTCTTTTTCAAATCATTATTCTGGAGTTCACGATATATTTTGATGTTGTAGTAGAATTGCTCGATGAGCCTTGAGTAGTCGCTTTGTAATTCTCTTCGCTTATCAGGTCGTGCAGGACCTATTTCATTCCATTTTTGCTTAATGGCGTTAAACCTAGAATATGCTCTCCCGATATTTTCCTCATCCTTAATTAAGGCTTGCATTTCCTCAGTAAGCGCTAACTTTTCCTTGTAATTATTCTCAAGTTCGATGGATTTTGCTCGATCGTATGCTTTGCGCTTCTCCATATAAATGGACGTCAGCTCGTCAAACCTGCTATCTTCATCCGTTGGTTGATAATCGAAAACTGGTTTATCCTCCGCCTCTGGATCTTGTTTTTGATTAAAAACTTCTTGTTGTTCTTTTAGGGTATCCTCCTTCAGTTTATCAAATTCGGTTTTCCATTCATTGAATTTTTCGCGATCGGGTGCGAAATTTTCCTGATTGATAAAACTTTCAAATTGCTCGATGATTTCTTGCTTCGACATGCTTTTCTGTTGAAAAACAAAAATAGCCGTCTCGACCACTTCACGTCATCATTTAAAAAACAATGTTGCGCATACATTTGCAGTCTCTTTATGTTAGTCTTACCAATAAAATCAATCGACCTAACGGAGCATCCCGAAAAATGGGCTGATTTCTTTCATAAGACATGGCCATTTTATGAGCGATGGTTTTTAAAAGAAGGGCTTTTTGCAAGAGAAGGATACTTATCTTCTCTTACGGAATTTGAGAAATACTTACCTGCTCTATTGCCAACTTATAAACGATTGTGCGAAGAGATTGGTGGTGGAGATCTGGCTTCAAGATACTTAAGCATGTACTGTCCTCCCCCCTATATGAGTGGGTGTAGCCAAATTGCCTGGATTAAGGACAATCCATCGTTGATTCGTAACTACGACTATAGTCCTCGCTATTTCGAAGGTGTTTTCATGAAAACCGATTTTATCAAGCCGGTTATGGGCATGAGCGATTGCAATTGGGGTCTCTTGGATGGAGTAAACTCTGATGGACTTTGTGCTTCTCTAACTTTTGGAGGAAGAAGAATAACAGGAAATGGATTTGGGATACCAATTGTATTGCGCTATTGCCTTGAAACATGTGCAACGACAATTGAGGCAATTGAAATACTGAAATCCATTCCAGTGCATATGAGTTATAACATTACTTTATTAGACGCTCATTTAAACTTTGCAACCATATATATGGTACCTAATGCCGAAAACTTGGTTACAAGTTATCAAGTGGGCACCAATCATCAAGGAGAAATTACCTGGTCTGATTATGCGATTATGACCCGCACTGTAGAACGTTTGAATCTTCTTGAACATTCCTTGTATAACCCAAGCGAAACGTCAAAGTCATTGAAAAATCGCTTTTTACAGTCACCATTATACAATACTGCTTTTTCTAAGGCCTTTGGCACGTTATATACAGCATCCTATTCACCTGAAAAATCAGAGGTCGAGCTTATATGGCCTTCCAAGTCATTGACCTTAAATCTTGAGAATTTTGAAGAAACAAAAGTTCAGGTAAATCTGAAGACAAACGCAAATCGACTTTTAACGATCTAGTGTTATCCGTGAATTTCTTCCTTGTCGCCAAACATTTGGATGACCTCTGCTTCATATTCTAGAAAGTCCTCCCATTTTTTATCTACATCGATTCGACCTTCACCAATTTTACGAGCAAACTGCAAAAACATAGTGTAGTGCATTGCCTCACTTCGCATCAAGTCCGCATAAAACACCTTTAATTCCTCTTCTACCAAACCCTCGGACAATACTCGAAAACGTTCACAGCTGCGCGCTTCAATCATCGCTGCTAACAGCAGATTGTCAACCAGTTGCCTCACTCTATCTCCCCCTTGAAAAAACTTACGCAACTCTGCAACGTATCCATCTTTTCGTTCTCTGCCCAATTCGTAGCCTCGTTTTTTTATTTGATCATGCACCATTTCGAAGTGTTCCATTTCTTCCTTTGCCAGTGCTGCCATTGCATCTACAAGTTCTGGATATTCCGGATATTGAACGATAAATGATATCGCTGAACTGGCCGCTTTTTGTTCGCAATATGCGTGATCGGTTAAAATTTCGCTGATATTCTTTTCGGCAATATCAACCCACCTTGGATCCGTTGGAAGTTTCAGTCTTAGCATCAAATCAATTTTGTGCAAAGTTAATGCTCCGCTCTAGGATGATCTCAAATTACAACCTCGATATTTGCACAGGAATGAAAAGGATTTGGATAAATATTCTGTGGATAATCTTCATCGCAAGCTCATGTGGCGAGCGTTGTGAAAAGGCAGAAGGTCCACGATCCAAGCGACAAATTCCGATATCTGATGCAACATCCTTGGTACTCGATTTTGTGGCCGACATTACGATAAGGGTTGACTCGTCTCGAACACCCCTTTTAAATCTCATTGCTCAAGATGCCGTTTTGGATATGATCTTGGCAGAAAACCAAGACAATGAATTAACGCTGACACTTGATGGATGTATCAAGGAAAACGATCCTATCTTGTTCGAATGTGAATTGCCACAACTAAACAATATTGAGCTTAACTCAGCAGGAAAAATTCAGAGTGGATTAATTCTTCTGGGCGATGAATTAAGATTCACTAACAACGGCTTGGGTGAGATCGATTTTGTCGTCAATGCCAAACGCATCATTGGAGAGGTCAAATCCTCAGGAGATCTTAGATTGGCAGGATCCACTGAACAACTCGATTTTTTAACCACCTCCTCTGGCGATTTACGGGCATTCGATCTTGTCGCTGACACACTTAATCTGCACATGTTTGGATCCACTGTTTGTGATGTGTACTCAGATGGTGTTATCAATATCTATTTTTACGAGAATGGCACAGTCAATTATCGTGGAAACCCTAAACAGATCAATATAACGGGTGATGGTCAGGTCACGGATAAGAACTTCTAACTTACCCATCTAAGATTAACTTTGTTCAAAATATAATTTTCATGGGTGTTATTAGATTGGGGTTAACCCTCTTGATCATTTGTTTTTTCCATTTATCATATTGCCAATAAAACTTGGATGAATTGGTCGCAAAGACTGACATTTCATCTCTAGACTACCCGGTGAATGAAATTGTCGTTCGGGGTTTTGATGGAGAAAATCCTCCACCGCGCCTCATAGAACCTGAAAGACCTCTTTTCTATGGCTATGGAATTACTGCATACTATCAAAGTCAAGACACGCTTGTTTTCTTTAAAGTTCAGCAACTGGAAATCGTTCACCTAAACACCGAGGGAGAGATCATTCATACATTTAATCAAAACGGAAGTAGATATACAGAATCATTTAAGGGATACTTTATTCATCTTTCGCCTGAAGAAAAACGATTGATATATATCCGAAATATTTACCTGAAGGACAAAAAAGGAAAGCACCTACTTATTAAGGATCGATTACCCTGGTGTCCTCACTGCTAGAATTACATCTATGAAAAACCTAATTACCGCTTGCTTCTTACTCATTCATGTAATATCAGGTTTTGGACAAAAACAAGAATTGACCTTAAAGGATGCGATTCTGGGAGGAATGTCTAATGTTTATTCTCAATCGCCATCGCAACTGCAATGGATACCTTCAAGCTCAAATTTATCTTTCGTAGATGACAATAACATTATAAGCCAACCTGCAGAATCCGCAGATACCAGCATACTTCTAAGTTTAGAAGACCTCAATACAGCCTTAAAGCTTGATGAAGCCCTCAAGTCAATACCTAGATTCACGTGGAAAAACGAATCAGAGATTTTCTTCCATTCGGGTTCCAGCTACTTTATCCTTGATGTCACTAAGAAAAAAGTGATGAAACAATTTGATCTACCCGATGGTGCAATGCACACAACGTTCAATGATCTAAAATCAGCGTGTGCCTATGTTTTAGAGGATAACCTATTTGTATTGAACGAAAAAGGGAAATCGACCCAAGTAACTTCTGATGGCGGCAATGGAATCGTTTATGGGCAAAGTGTTCATCGAAATGAATTTGGCATAACATGTGGTTTATTCTGGTCTCCTTCTGGTCAGAATCTGGCTTTTTACAGAATGGACGAATCCATGGTAACAGATTATCCTTTGGTTGACATTTCTTCCATTCCTGCGCGAATTCAGAATATTAAATACCCGATGGCAGGTCAGCAGAGCCACCATGTGAAACTCGGTGTTTTCAACCTAAGTGGAGATCCATTAGCCTATATGAATACGGAAGGTCCAAAAGACCAATACCTATGCAGTGTCGGTTGGACACCAGATTCTAAATCAGTTATAATTGGACTTTTAAATCGTGATCAAAACCACCTCAAGTTAAATCGATATGATGCAGAAAAAGGACATTTAATAAAACCAATTCTGGAAGAAAAAAGCGATAAGTATGTAGAACCCGAAAACGCAGCTTGGTTCAATCCAAACAATCCGGAAGAGTTTATTTGGATGAGCGAGCGAAGTGGATATCAACACCTCTATTTATATGATCTAGAAGGAAAATTGAAACGCACACTGACTTTGGAAAAATGGGAAGCACAAAAAATCATAGGATTTGATAAAACGGGCAACTACCTATTAGTACAAGGAACAGGAGAAACCATTTCCAAGAATAGAATGGAAGATGAGACCTACAATGCTATGCAGCGATACACCCACATTATTGACTTTCAATTGATGGGTCATGTACTTCTGGACAGCGCTATTGGCACCCATTCCCCGATGATGAACTCTACAGGTGAGTATGTCTTTGAGCATTTCACAAGTACTACAATTCCGTACGAGATCAATCTGTATTCCACAACTGGCAAAAAAGTCCGAACCATCCTGAAAGGAACAGATCCATTGGCAGATTATATTATCTCCAAGCCTGAGATCATGACTTTGCGTAGTTTAAATGACCATTCGCTATACACTCGGATTATTAAGCCCAGTAATTTTGACCCAAGCAAAAAATATCCAGTGTTGATTTATGTATATGGTGGACCACATGCTCAACTCATAACAGATCGATACTTGGCCGGTGCTCCATTGTGGATGTATTGGTTTGCCGAACAAGGATATATTGCGGCAACGCTTGACAACCGAGGTTCCGCTAATCGCGGGCTGGAGTTTGAACAAGAAACATTCAGAAATCTAGGAGAGTTAGAAATGCTCGACCAAAATGAACTTGTAAAGTTTTTGCAGCGTCAAGAATATGTGGATTCAGATAGGTTAGCAATACATGGATGGAGTTATGGCGGTTTTATGACCATTAACATGCTGGAGACATTTCCAGGCACCTTTAAAGCTGGTATAGCTGGCGGCCCAGTTTGCGACTGGAGTATGTATGAGGTAATGTACACCGAACGCTATATGGACACTCCTAGCACTAATGCGGAAGGATTTGAAAAAGCTAATTTGGTGAATCGAGTTTCTGAAATTGAAGATGACCTTTTAGTCATTCATGGCACAATGGACGATGTGGTTGTTTGGCAACATAGTCAGACATTGCTCAAATCTGCTGTGGACAATGAGATTCAACTCGATTATTTTGTATACCCTGGCCACCCGCACAATGTGCGAGGAAAAGACAGATTGCATTTAATGGAAAAGGTGCTGGGTTATGCAGAAGAGAGAATTGGTCCAGGCACTAAATAGGACTATTCCAATAGCGCTTTTATCTCGGATATGGTCTCGTCATCATCCCAATCTGCCGCGCCAATATGCTGAAAAATCACATTACCCTCAGCATCAATCAAGTAGGATGCTGGGATTGCTCCATGACGTAATTGGGTCGGAACTTTTGACATCTGTCTGTAAAACGGTAATTCATGCGGTGTTTTTTGAACATACTGCTCAAAATCTTCAATGCTTTCCGCTGAAATATACATGAACTCGACATCCGAAAAATGTGTTTGAAACTCCTCTAACGATGAAAACTCAGCCAAACATGGTACGCACCAACTTGCCCAAAAGTTTATAAACATCGGCTTACCCCTCCGTTCGCCAAGCATAAAAGTATCCCCATCAGCATCCATAATCTGAAATGGAAAATCATAAACACTCTTTACCTCTTCTATGTTTCCAAGCTCGTTTGTTGGGTCAGAAAGAGTTAAGCTGGTCATCTTAATTCGAACCCACTGCCCAACATCTGTAAAGAATAGTGTTCCAAGCAGCGCCAGATACACCGCATTTCTCGTCCATCTATTCTTCCACCACTTTTTAATCAACTCCATGTTAACCTATTCTATCGCCATTAATACATTCCCGTTCTGGACGCAGCAAAACTACGCCCGATTTATTGTGTATTCCCAAAACAAGACATTCACTCATGAAATTGGCGATTTGCCTCGGTGGAAAATTCACAACCGCAATCACCTGTTTATTAATTAACTCGTTGGTATCATACAGATCAGTTATCTGTGCACTGGACTTTAGTTTACCAACTTCTCCTCCAAAATCTATAATCAATTGATAAGCAGGTTTTTTAGCCTTGTCAAAAGGAATAGCTCGTATGATTGTTCCTACCCGAATATCAAGCTCGTTGAATTGTTCAAAGTTTGCGTTCATTATTGATTGATTTGACAAATTGATTTGTAATTTCGAACTAAACCTAACAATTATGAAGAACGTTTACATTGGATTATTATGTCTTATAATTGGCAGCCATTCGTTTAGCCAAGAACTCATCTATTCAGATGATTTTGAAAACGGAACTGCAAATTGGACTTTGACCGGTCAGTGGGGTCTTGCTACTGCTCAAGCATACAACGGGACATATTCATTGGCAGACAGCCCAAGCGGACAATATACCAACGCTCAAACAACTTATGCTACATTAGATTCAACATTCGATTTGTCAGCATCACTTGATGCCAATCTCTATTTCCAATGTAAATATGACATTGAAAATGGATTTGACTATTGTTACGTGGAAGCCTCTGCAAATAATGGTACATCATGGACGACTACGTATACAATTAACGGTGAAGGAAACTTAGGCAATTGGTCTGATTTCAATATCAATATTGGTGGTTTTGTAGGCAACTCTCAGGTAAAAGTTAGGTTTAGATTTTACACTGATGCAGGATACCAAGCAGATGGAATTTTTATAGACAGTTTGCGCATAACAAAGGATAGCGTGGACAATGCACCTCCTTTAATTATCCATGAGCCAGATATTCACTATGAAGGTCAGATTGACACCAACTATCGTATCGTTACCATCACGGATATTTCAGGCGTGGCCTCCGCATTGCTGTATTACTCGGTAGACGGTGGAACTTTTCAAACCTTAAGTCCTATTGACACCAGCGGAGATGATTACACATACGCTATCCCTCCACAAGAGGCTGGCGCATATGTTGATTATTACATAGAGGCCGTAGATTCCTCTGCACAGTCAAATTCAGCATTCTCGCAATTTTATAAATACAATCATGGTAATTACATCAAGTATGAACAGGGTGTAGTTTCATTTATCACAAGTTACTCTTCTACCAGTTTCAACACGGGTACAGCAATGAGAATGACCTTGGATGGATTGACAACGATTACCTCAGCTTTTATTGGAAATTACACCGATGTCAACAACACCAATGATAGCATGGAATTTCATGTTTGGGCGGATGATAATGGCGCCCCAGGTTCAGACCTCATCACACCAATAATGGTCTTCCCTGCAGCTACCTTATTGGAACCACATTTGATCACTCGAATAGATTTACGACCTTACGAGAATGACCTAGACAGCTTAATCGGTGATGTTTGGGTTGGTTTTGAGGCTACTGGCGGGAATGTTTGGTTAGGACAAACAACCCCAGGCACAAGCAATAGAGTGAGGAATTATAATGGAAGCACGTGGTCAACAGAAACCGATGACTATCACTTCCGAATTATAACTGACACAATGATAATTCCACCTGTGGCTGAATTCACGATTGATGCATCAGGTGATCCTTCCATCGTTTTCTTAGATTCATCTGAAAACAATCCTACTAGTTGGCATTGGGATTTTGGTGATGGCGATACATCAATTATTCAAAATCCGACTCACAGTTACGATATTGGAGCCTATAACGTTTGTCTTACGGTTGAGAATGCTGCTGGATCTGATGAGCTTTGCAAAGGGTTAATCGTTTCGAACGGGCCTCCAAATGCATTCTTCACTTATACAACAAGCAACGATCCTGTCGTTCAATTCACAGATTTATCCACTCAAAACCCAACAACTTGGGAGTGGGATTTTGGCGATAGTGATACTGCACTTTCTCAAAATCCGCTGCACAATTTCTTAGATACAGGAACCTTTGAGGTATGCTTAACTGTCACTAATACCTTCGGAAGTGATTCACATTGCGAATCAGTCAACATATTTAACCGCAGACCAGATGCGTTCTTCGTTTACAGTATCTTCTTGGACACTGCTGTTACATTCACCGATTTAAGTGGCTTTGACCCTACTTCTTGGCATTGGGACTTTGACTACAATGGAGACACATCAATACTTCAAAACCCAGGATATTTATATCCAAAGTCAGGGGGAACATTCGATGTATGCCTTATAGCTACCAATGATTACGGTTCAAGTATTCCTTACTGTGATGAGGTCGAAATTGAAGATCTGACTGTAGGTATAGAGGACATCAATACGAATGGTGTATCATTAAGCCCAAATCCTGCTCAGCATTATACAACAGTGACTACTGATGTAAAATACTCCGATCTCAGCTATCGAATATTAAGTGTTGACGGATCATTGATCTCGAGCAAACGAATAGGTTCATCTAATAGTTTCCAAATCAATCTGTCAGATATTTCAGCTGGAATCTATTTCATTGAGCTATTAAATTCGGACAAACCTTTCTCTAAAACACCATTGATCGTTACGGAATAAGTGGTCAAATCGAATAAAAAAAGCCTTGGGATAGTATTCCAAGGCTTTTTTTTATGATTTAAACACAAGAATTCAGCATTGAAGCGTTGAGTGTTAAAAGTTTGTCGAAAAATGAGCTTAACCACGATTTAAGCTACTAGATTTGAATACGAAAAGATTATGAAATGGCTGGTTACAGACAGATTGGAATAAGTGAAAAAGCGCTCAGTATAAATCTAGATCCACGCATCTATGGTTCCTTTGCTGAAATTGGTGCAGGTCAGGAAGTGAGTGCAAATTTCTTCTCCGCAGGTGGTGCGTCTGGCACCATTGCCGTGACGACTTCAGCCTACGACATGAAAATTTCCGATTCAGTATATGGTGCTTCCCAGAGATATGTGGCTGAACCAAGGCTGATGACCATGTTAGACAAGGAGTACTCCAATTTAGAGACAAAGCTTCAACATCGAGCAAAAGAATCCATGTTCTTTTCTTTCGCGAACACTGTGGAAGTTTTAAATTACTACAAAACGAACAAGGGCCATGGTTGGATTGGCTTGCGATTTCAATTAAACCCTGAAACTCCCCCTAATGATTGTGTATTGCACGTAATAATGCACGACAACGATAGCTTGATGCAACAAAAAGCATTAGGTAGAATTGGGGTAAACCTTATTTATGGTATTTATCATTATGCTCAGGACCCTGAGTTATTCATAAATAGTTTGTTAGATGGCCTTGGGCACGGCAGAATTGAAATTGACATGCTCCGTCTCACTGGCCCAGATTTTGAGCGTATTGACAATCGATTATTGACGATGCAATTGGTTAAGAATGGATTAACCGATGCGGCCATGTTTGGACCTGAAGGCAATGTATTACAGGCGTCACAGGCACTTTACAAGAAAAACATACTCATGATAAGAGGTCGTTTCCGTCCATTGACACATGTCAACTTAGACATGCTGAAAATGGGGTTAAAGGAATTCCGAAAAGAAGAGGATATTGAAGTTGACCGGATTCAAATTCTTTTTGAGCTGACTCTGAAAGATTTAAGTGCAGAGGGAAAAATAGACGAGAAAGACTTCTTAGACAGAGTAGATATCATATGCAGTTTAGGATATACAGTAATGATCTCTAACTATCAGAAGTATTATACACTTGTGTCTAACTTATCTGATTCAGTGCGAAACAGAAAGCTTGGAGTAATTCTAGGTGTAGATAATCTTCGTCAGATTTTTGAGGATAAGTATTACGACCGACTGAAAGGTCGTTTACTCGAAGCCTTTGGAATTCTATTCGGAAGAAACGTAAAACTTTATGTGTATCCCGCTCTGAATGAAGATGGTACAATGCGCACTATCGAGAACATACAGCTCGAAGATGAACCTTTATATCATCTTTTGAATTACCTGAAAGACACACAAAAAATTGAGGAAATTCAATGTTCTAACAAGGACATACTGAATATTTTTTCAAACGATGTAGTTCAGAAAATCAAAGAAGGAAAAGAAGGTTGGGAATTCATGGTTCCTAGCATTGTAGCGAACCGAATTAAGGAAAACCGTCTTTTCGGTTGTAAAGAGGAATCTATTTCAAACAGCAATTAACTCTTCGTGAATTAGGCCAACTGTCCAATCCAATGAGGAAACTTTTTCCACGTTGATGGCAGTTCTGGTTCCTCTTCAAATATTGCGTACATCGTAGATCCACTTCCAGACAGCGATGCGTATTGTGCACCCATTGTATAAAGTTGGTCCTTAATGATGCCTATATCGGGGTATTGAGGAAAAACAGATAACTCGAAATCGTTTTCAATGACTTCTCGCCAAGATTCGATGGGCAGATCTGGCAATAGCTCTAGGTCAACTTTAGGCGCTTTAGGCTTGACTCCTGAATATGCTTCTGCTGTTCCAATGGCAATATTTGGATATACAAGCATGATCCACTTGTCTTTGACA
Organism: uncultured Flavobacteriales bacterium; assembly: GCA_943788775.1. GTDB lineage: Bacteria > Bacteroidota > Bacteroidia > Flavobacteriales_G > Salibacteraceae > SHAN690. Next base: position 415,955 of record CALSRO010000003.1, read on the forward strand.
TCAATATCAATGTGACGCATTTCATCCCCTTTCCCAAATGCAAATGCAGTTTGGTTATCCCAAAAAAATGGGCAATCAGTACCAATTTTCCCAAGTAGCGTTTTAGCCTCGTGGTCCGAAATGGTTAATGAAAAAAAGTCTTTAAGTGTCTTTAAGCAAAATGCTGCATCCGAACTTCCACCACCCAATCCTGCTCCAATAGGCACATTCTTAATCAAATGAATATCAATAGCTGGTAGATTGAACCAATCCTCTAAAAGGTGATAAACTTTAATACATAGGTTATTCTCGGCTTTACCAGGAATCGGATTTCGATAGCTGTAGAAGTTGACCTTCTCGGACAGGTAACTTCCAGTGAGCAAATCTTTGTCTGCAACCTGTGCATCACGCTCCACTATTTCTATAACATCAGTCCAGCCTACCGGAACCATGATAGTCTCGATATTATGATATCCATCTGGACGCTTACTGGTGATGTGCAGTCCTAAATTGATCTTACAGTTTGGAAATTGAACCATTGTGATCGCGAAGATTCGATTTTCTTTGCTGAAAATTCAAGATAATGGCAATTTGGTTCAAACAACCCACAAAAGAGGAGGCTGGCAAGCTGGAGAAAGGGAACGCTTGATGGAAACGTTGGACATCCAAATCACGGAGGTTGGCGAAGATTTCATCCGCGGTACCATGCCCGTTGACCATCGGACGGTGCAGCCCTATGGTATTCTGCACGGTGGCGCTAGTGTGGCGCTAGCCGAAACCCTAGGAAGCATTGCTGCCCATCTCGTAGTTGTCGATAGCGATGAGTTATACTTCACGGTGGGCATGGAGGTAAATGCCAATCACCTGAGACCCGTAACCCGTAGGCAGAGTGACCGGCACCGCGCGCCCCATACACATCGGTAGGTCATCTCACGTCTGGGGAATTGAAATCACAAACGAGGAAAACAAAATGGTTTGTATCAGTCGCATCACCATGGCAGTTGTGCCGAAATCCAAATTGAGAAAATAAGGTTTTGCAAGGCTATTCAACTATATCCATTTAATTCCGTCCTTCAATATATGCGATCTATATTTATCATTCTGCTGGTCTGCATCAGCTCCTTAGCAATAGCAAAAAAGGACACCATACACGTAAGTGAATACTTAAAAATTGTCCCCATCAACGACCATGTTTACATGCATGTTTCCTACATTCCATATAAGGACAATCCATTCCCTTGTAACGGACTTGTTTATATCAATAATGGTGAAGCTGCGGTGTTAGACACCCCGGTGGGTGATGAAGCTTCAACGGATTTAATAATGTGGATCATCAATGAAAAGAAGGCGCAAATTTTATTTCTCATTGTAAATCACTTTCACGAAGACTGCATGAGCGGGATTACCACTTTTGTTGGAACTGGTTGCCAAACGGTCAGTCAAAAACAAACCTGCAAACTGGCTGGGTTAGAAGGGTACCATTGTACTAAACGATATTTTAAGGACAGCCTGAGCGTAACTATTGGCGGACAGGAAATCACAAATTATTACTTCGGACCCGCTCATACGGATGATAATATTGTAACATATATTCCTTCAGAACGAATTCTATTTGGTGGATGTATGATCAAAGAATTAGGAGCTGGAAAAGGCAATTTGCTTGACGCCAACAAAACAGAATGGCCAAAAACAGTGGCCAAAGTCAAATCCAAATTTCCTAAAGCGAAATTGATTTTACCTGGACATGGTAAGCCAGGGAAAAAGAAGCTTTTTGACTATACCATTGAGTTGTTTAGCGAATAACCATACTTTCAAAACCAAGTATGATACAATCTATAACATACAAGTGGGTTGTGGCTACACTGCTGCTTACATTCCTAATGATTGGTTGTCAAGAACAAGAAAGTTGGCTTAATCAACGAGATTCAAATTTTGATGGTGGTGATATCAACGTGCTTGAATCCGAACTATCTGTGCCGATTGCCTTACCCTTATCCGAAATTCAGACAATAATTAATTCGAAAATTCCGGACAAACTCGTTGTCAATAAAGAGATCAAGGCTGGGCTCAAATTATCTGTAAATCGAAGTGGCCAGTTAGAATTAGATGGAAATAAACAGCAATTGATTTGGTCCATTCCATTGGAAGTGACCGTGTCGCACGAACTCGTTGGCACGATCAGCAAGTTTAAGATTAAACCTCTATTAAATTCGGACTTAGAACCAAACTCGGACTATTCGCTATCGTCCAAAACTGAACTTGAAAAAGTAGAATGGGTTGATCGAGCTGTGGTGAAAATTCTCGGCAATGAGATTGATTTAAGCGGAGTTGTTGACGACATCATAAAAGATGAAGCGGGTAGAATCACTGAATTAATTGACAGTCAACTGTCGCAGCTGGATCTAAAAAAAGTGCTGCTAAAAACATGGACTAAACTTTCAAATCCAATCCGAATCAACAGAAAGGTTCAACCCGTATATATTCTTGTTGATACTCGAGAGGTAATATTGAGAAATTTCTCTCTCAGTGATGATCAGCTGGCTATTGATTTAAGTGTAGTCGGGACATTGTCCACGGTTTTTGATTCGGCTGCATACATTAACACCAATATCACCTTTCCACCCCTTATTATTGATGAAACTAAGAATGCCAAAACTAAATTGTATCTACCTATTGTGATTGAGTACGATATGGTCAATCGACTACTAAAAGAAAATGTATACGGCATCGAATTCAAAGTTGAAGATCAAAACATCAAATTGAATTCAGTTCAACTGACCAGTGTGGATTCCTTTCTATTAATCAGCGCTAGCATAAGTGGTGACATAACTGCAGACATCGAGGTACTTGGACGACCCTATTTCAATCCACAAACACGCGAACTCTCGGTTGATGGCTTCGACTTTGTTGTCAATAATACCAGTGAGTCCCTCATCGAGGCGGGGGATTACTTCTTCCATGATGAGATCATCGAGGAGGTCTTAACCAAGCTAAACATCCCTGTAGGTTCATTTATCGACTCCATTCCCGACCTAATCTATTCTGGCGTAGAGCGAGGTAAATCAGGAGAAAACATAGACTTGAACGCTGAATTGAATAGCATCTCTTTTGATCAATTCAAAGTCAGATATGAAGACATGCGTATGGTGCTCTATGCGACAGGAAAAATGGGCGTTCAAGTAGAGAAATTGAAAAAGAAAGCCACACTTTGATCCTACTCAGTGAATAATCTAGACTCCAATAAATTCGGATATCCCTTCCATTCGAAAAGTGATCGGCTAGACATTCGTCCTCTGGTTCAGGCTGATTGGAAAGATTGGATCCATTTTATGAATGACGATGTTGCCATAAAATACTTCCCTGCATTTCGGGTCGAAGAAGCCGAGAAAAATGCGAAGAATTGGATCAACAAGCAATTAGATCGCTACCGCAATGGGCAGTTCGGCATGCTTGCTCTCATTGATCGACAATCAGGTGAATTTGTTGGACAATGTGGATTGTTGACGCAAGAAGTGGATGGAGTTCTCGAGTTGGAAATTGGCTACTCTCTAATCCGTAAACATTGGGGTAAAGGATATGCGACTGAGGCGGCACAATTTCTAAAGCAATGGGTATTTAAACAAGGGATCACCAAGACGATTATTTCCATCATCAAAACGGACAACGAAGATTCAAAGGGCGTAGCATTAAAAAATGAGATGATACCAAGTACTGAACTTGTTTGGAAAGATCTTGATGTGGTAATCTACCGGGTCAATAACCCCAGCTCTGATCTCTGAGGCTGTATCGATTGATTGCAAATTTTACATGCGGTTTTATCCGACTGAAATTTGAAACCGCATCCACGTAATACACTCCTATTCGCCACCTAGCCCGACTTGCTTTAAAGTATCGCTCTGCACCTGCGAACCACTCACCATATTGATACCCACTATCTTTTATCCAAAGTCCACTTGCACCTACCACAGTGTGTATTCCAAGTTTATTCACCAATGGAATTAAATTCATAAAAGCACCGTTAAAGTGGTGTACATAATGCGCCTGAACGAATAGATCATTAGCGTATAGAGTCGTATCCTGAATTTGCATGGACTGCATTAAAGAAGCGAAAAAGTAGCGGTCACCACGTGGAAATATCTGGTAGTCAACATATCGCAAATCTTGCTTATTAAAGAATTTCCCTGTTTTAACATGGTACGAAGATGTACCCATCGTTCTGAACTTAAAGTTTTGTCTAATAGACAATTCCGTGTAATCGAAATTAATATCGCTTCCGAAAATGTCCGGAATTCCTCTGCGATATGTTGCTTCAAACGTGGGCCATTTACTTCCTAAAACCACCTTTCTGTATGGCTCTGTCATGTACTTCTGAAAGGGCGTGTATTGCAGCTTGAAATTGGCAATGACCGTTTGATACCGGGTAAACTTCAATGGCTCATTTCCGCCAAACCAATCTTCGGTTAGAGGACCAAACTGATACTGATCTATGGGTAGTCTATCCACGTATTCAACGATGAGCGTTCCTTGCAGACCATTCACAATTTCTCTGGTTACATATGGATTGAAACGATATTCTTCGATCCAGTTAGATCGTTGAAATAGAAACGTGACGGCATCATTATCTACTATGGTATTAAACATTTTACCGCCATAGGCCCCAACCGTGCCCAAGTGCATTGGGTCGAACCTGTAACTCACACTCAAGCTTCCCTTCACGTCCATGTTTCGGACGCCAACATCGAGTCGCCCCCCTATCCCAATTGATTTTTCATTCTTCCATTTTTTAAAATAATAAGCACTAGGTCCCAAGCGTAATCCTCCTATTTCAAAGGGATTAAGGAATGCCGGAATGGAAGGGAAATAGATGAACTGCTTTTTCATTCTATTACTGAATCCTACTCCTTCCCAAATGATGTCCAAAAAGGTTATTCTATTGTAAGCACTATCCAATGAATCTAGATACACCTCGCTTGTTGTGACTGCGATAATGCTGTCTTTCACATGCTGATATCGCTGTTCGTCAGGTGTTAAGGGTTCGGGTCTAATTCGGTCCCAATAGGTTGAATCTCGATCGTATGCCTCCTGTGTTATTACCGCTACCTCGTTTTTAAAAAACCGCTTTTCGAAAGTTGGATTGATCTCGTAATTCTCATATCGGGCAATGGTGTTTCCCGTAAATGTTGTACGTCCGTCTTTACTTGAATAGTCAAACTCCTGTCGCTTAAGCAACACCAAGGAGTCCTTGTTCATCTCAAACTCCTGTTTGATGTTGAAATCGCGATAAATCATCAATCCCTCTTCGCTTAAAGACAGATCAACCTTCTCTAAATAGTACAGATTGTTCACGATAAATATTTCACCCTCCCAGGTTGCATTACCTTTTTTCCGGGGTGTTACACTGATTCGATAGATAAACTCATCCCCTCCAGCTATGGTCTCCTCTAACTTAAATTTATATGTCAATATGGAAGTCGGATGCAAGGGGCTGATAACGGGCAATTCATTCAAATTCCCCATCGACATGAGGTTGTCATAGAAATTGAAATCGGCCTCGTTCGTGCTGGTATAGAACAAACCATAGGAGCTTCCATATTTCTTAAACCCCTCACGAATCTCTTTAATGGAATTGGGCCGCTGATAGTATCGAGTCATTTGAACTTCAGCCATATTTCGACTGCCAGCTATTTTATTAATCGCGGCTTGGTGTTCTCTCTTAGCGATGGCATCGGGATCTTCTTCTGTTTCCTCGTTTTTCCTTCGTTTTTCTTCCGGCTCTTCTTGTTTTTTCTCCTTTTCTCTTTTCTTTTTTTCCTTCTCAGAAATAACCTCGGCAGCCTTTATATATACCTCACAAGTCGAGCTAGCAAACTGGCTATTCCAGCGTTTTTTGTTGTCGATGGCTTTAGCTATAATATCATATGCTGGATCTCGTCTGCGTGCCGAGATACTCACCTCTTCCAGCTCCAGCTCGTCCACTTTGAGCCAAACATTTTTTACCAAATTTTCCTGATGCAGCACCTTAATTTTCAACTCCTGAGTTTCATACCCTACCGCAGTGAAAACTAAGTCAATTACCCCTGGATCATTGAGCTGCAAATAATATTTCCCTTGGGCATCAGCGGCTGTTCCCCTTTGGGTGTTTTTCAAATAAACATTGGCAAATGGCACAGGAGCATTCGTTTCGTCATAGACAAAACCACTGATAGATTGCGCATAGATTTGATTGCATAGGATAACCAATAGCGTACAAATCCCGATATATAAACTCTTAGTCAGTGTTGGTTAGTTACGATGAACGATGATACACACGAAATTCATCCAATGATCGAGTTATGAATCAAAAGGACGAATTTGGAGATGATCGGTTACAGAATTGATACATTTTTCCACATTTGCTCAAACAATCAACCACTATGGATCCAATACACATGCACCTTTTGTCGAACCACATTCCTATTCTTGGTTCGTTATTCGCTTTTCTGTTACTCATAGTTGGTATGGTTATTAAAAATAAGACGGTAGAAATCACTGCGTTGTCAACGTTAATTCTAGTCACGCTTTTGACCTTTCCTGCATATTTCAGTGGGGAAGATGCAGAACACAAAGTTGAACACTATGCAGGAGTGAGCGAGCACGAATTAGAAGAGCATGAGGAACACGCAGAAACCACGCTTTGGCTGATGATTGCCAGCGGATTATTGGCATCTATGGCTTTGGCTTCATATAAGTATTCACCTCAGTACACCAATTGGATGCGATTGACAACGCTCATTGTTTGTGGTCTGGCATTTTTAAGTATGATTCCACTCTCTCTTCATGGTGGAAAAATCATGCATCAAGAATTACGAGGTGATACTCCAGCATTGGAGTCGCACGAAGAAGATCACTAACCTTTTCGGGCCGCAAACTCCATCATCAATGGAGTAATAATCATGCCGCTTGGATTCGATTCCAGGCTGGGCCATGCATCAATAAACGCTTGTTGTTGGTCTTTGGTCAGCAAATTCATTTCGATTAGCTTCTCTGAATAAATGTGTAAAAATGTTCCCGGCCATTGCCAAACCAATTCATTTGGTGCAGCCACCTTTTCCAACATGGCTTTGTGCTCCATCTTCAACCCGTTTTGATAAAACATTTCTGGTAACCGTGGAGCAATATCAATCTCGCTTGGCATGACTCTCCAGCTTTCTCGACAAGCCTCGATCATAGTTCGCACCTCTGGAAGCTCAGGAATAATCCGAAACGTGCCCCATTGCGCATATTCCTGAACCAGAAAAACCCCACCCGGTTTTAGCAATTTCGCAATCTCGGTGATGATTAAATCCACATCATTTACCCACGACAGCACCCAGCGGCAATAAACTACATCGAATTGCTCGGGTTCTAACTGAAGATCATGGATAGAGCGTGGATAAAACCTCACATGGTCATAGCCGCGTAGGGTCGCCTGCGCATTTCCATAATCCACGTAATCTTGAGAAATGTCTATAGCCGTGACTTGACCAGATGGCCCTACGATTTCTGCTAAATCAAAGGTGGCGAATCCAGGTCCTGCCCCTAAATCTAAGATATGCATGCCACGCTGCACTCTTCCTCGTTCCCATAATCGCGCAGCGTCACTCGACCAAACTCGATGTTGAAATCCAAGGCGTTCTAATTCTGTTTTATCGGTGCCTAGGATGTATGACTGATTTTCTGACATATACTAAAAGTACTATTCGACACAATAGATAAATGCAGTGTGAAAATTTGTCTAACGCCTTAATTACCAACATATTTATATTTTCGAGCACTTTCGATCAAATACACCACACTATGCAAATGGCAAAATCCGTTGAGGAATACATCGATTCGAATCCAGAGAGCGCAGAATTACTACATAAGTTGAGGTCAATTTTATTACGCACGGAATTGAATGAAGAGCTTAAGTGGGGTATTCCGTATTACACTCTTAAGAAAAAACAAGTGGTTGGATTAGTTGCCTTCAAAAAATACACGGGTATGTGGTTTACGAATGGAGTCTTTTTAAGTGATCCTAAAAAAGTGCTCGTCAACGCCAGCGACAACAAGACCAAGGGACAGAGACAATGGCGGTTTACGGCCTTGGACCAGATCAACGAAGATCTTGTATACGTGTATATACTCGAAGCCATCGAGAATCAGAAGGAGGGCAAGGAAATAAAGCCAGAACCCAAAAAGCTAGCGTTGCCTGAGGAACTAGATCAAGCCTTGAAATCCGACAGCTCATTAAAACTGGCCTTTCAGCAACTTTCTCGTGGAAAACAAATTGAATATGCCAATCATATTGGGGAAGCGAAACAAGACGCAACTCGAATCAATTGGCTTCGGAAATCCATTCCTCTGATCATGAATGGTATCGGCATTAATGATAAGTATCGCTGATCATACCCACTTGATTTTAGAATCATCGAATGAATATTCGATTGTATCTCCAGCGTCCAGCACATCGTAGTACTCGCCATCGGTTTCAATGGGTAATCTACCTTCTAAAACTTCTAAGCGAACCTTTTTCCCTTTGAGGTAGACTAGCCAAGGATGTTTTACTTGCTTCGCCTTTCGCAAAGGCAAATATTTTAAGGCCAATTGATAGTAAGTTGCGTGCTCCAAAATGGTTACTCCAAAAAGTCCATCGCTCATGGTTGATTGCGGAGTTAAACCCAATCCAAAACCCATGTACGTTCCGTTGCCTATGGCAATTAATGTCAAGGAGAGTTCATGCACTTCACCATCAATGGTAATTCTAACTCTTGGTCTTTGAAAAACGAGAATGCTTTTCAAAATCGCTAGGGTGTAGTTCAATTGCGGTGTAAGACTGCTCCTACCCGACTCGACCCTGCGCATGACTAGTCCTCCAATACCTCCGGTTGAAGCATTGAGGAAACGCTTTCGCAAGGCATCGTGCTCCATCAATCCAACATCGCACGGAATAGATTGCTTTTCTGCAAGTGCAGCAAGTATCTGTGGGATAGATTTTGGAGTCATGGATTTTGTCAAATCATTGGCCGATCCGCATTGGTACACGCCCATCCAAACCTCCTCTTTTGATTCTGCGAATGCTATACCATTCAGCACTTCATTGACAGTTCCATCACCGCCACACGCGACTATCGCATTCACCTGCCCGCCTTTCATCTGATGATGTGCTATACGAAAAGCATCTCCTGCAGACTTGGTGGGTTTCACTTCAACCTCGATGGTTGGAAAATCACTTTTTGATTGATCAATCGACTTGATGACCTCAGAATATTTTCGAGATATGCTGTTAACAATAAAAACTACCCGCATAAAAAAGCACTGATGGCGCAATGTACGCCATTAGCGCTCTAATCAAAACTAACCTAATATGATTACCCTATTTTAGTCAACACCTCAGCCTCTATTGGCTTTCGGAATACATACTTGTCGTCAAAAATATCGAGTACGATTTCCTCGCTTTTTTTCACCTTTCCTGACAACAATTCCTTGCTCAACTCATTCAGCACATTCCTTTGAATCATCCGCTTGATTGGTCTCGCCCCAAATTGTGGGTCAAATCCACCCTCAGCCAATTGATCGATTACCTCTTCAGTAACGGAAAGATATATGTCTTGGTGATTTAATCGCTTTCCGAGCGCCCTCAGGTGCATATTCACAATTTGTCGAACGTCCTTCTTGTTCAGCGGCTTGAAAATGATGGTCTCATCAATTCGATTCAGGAATTCAGGCTTCAGTGTCTTGCGAAGCATTTCCTTCATCTCGAGGTCTGTTCTGGCCATTACTCGATCCAATTCGGCCTCTTTCATTCCATCTAAGTTTCGAGCGATGATGTCTGAACCAAGGTTTGATGTCATGATGATGATGGTGTTTTTGAAATTCGCTACCCGACCTTTATTATCAGTAAGACGACCATCATCCAACACTTGCAACAGAATATTGAATACATCCGGATGCGCCTTCTCAATCTCGTCTAGCAAAATCACCGAATATGGTTTTCTGCGGACGGCTTCGGTCAACTGACCGCCTTCATCGTATCCAACGTATCCCGGAGGTGCTCCGACCAATCGGCTTACGGCATGCCTTTCTTGATACTCGCCCATGTCAATTCGAGTCATCGCGTTTTCATTGTCAAACAGATACTCTGCCAATGCCTTGGCCAACTCCGTTTTACCGACACCAGTGGTTCCCAAGAAAATGAATGAACCTATGGGTTTGTTCATGTCTTGGAGTCCACTTCGACTTCTGCGCACTGCATCTGAGACAGCTTCAATGGCTTCGTCTTGACTTACCACTCGCTTGTGCAATTCATCCTCCAGATGCAACAGTTTTTCAGACTCGCTTTGCAACATCTTATTGACCGGTATTCCTGTCCACTTAGCGACTACTTCGGCAATATCTTCCGCATCCACTTCCTCCTTAATCATGCGGCCATCGGTATCCATGGTCGCCCATTTTGCCTCTAGCACTTTCAAGTTTGCTTCGGCTTCACCAACCTTACCATAGCGGATTTCGGCTACTCGACCCAAGTCTCCTTGACGCTCGGCTTGCTCCGCTTCCAACTTCAATTCTTCAATGCGCTTCTTTTCGGTTTGAATTCCTTCTACCACTTCTTTCTCTCCCTCCCATCTGGCTTTTAAATCGTCTCGCTTTTCTTTCAATTCCGGGATATGCCTTTGCAGGTCTTCCAACTTCTTTTTGTCATCCTCACGCTTGATGGCCTCTTGTTCAATCTCAAGTTGTCGCATCTTTCTCAATACCTCATCCAATTCGGTAGGCATGCTATTGATTTGCATCCTCAATTTGGAAGCGGCCTCATCAATCAAGTCGATGGCCTTGTCTGGCAAAAATCGATCGCTAATGTATCGCTGACTCAACTGCACTGCATTGATGATGGCTTCATCCTTGATTCTCACCTTGTGGTGTGTTTCATAGCGTTCTTTCAATCCGCGCAAAATGCTGATGGCATCTTCCTCAGCAGGTTCATCCACCAATACGGTTTGGAATCTGCGCTCCAGTGCCTTGTCTTTTTCAAAATACTTCTGGTACTCACTCAGAGTGGTGGCACCCACCACTCTCAATTCTCCCCGAGCCAATGCTGGTTTCAAAATGTTTGCCGCATCCATTGCTCCTTCGCTTTTTCCAGCGCCCACCAACGAGTGGATTTCATCTATAAACAACACAATGCTTCCATCACTGCTTGTCACTTCCTTGACCACGGCCTTCAATCGTTCTTCGAATTCGCCCTTGTATTTTGCACCGGCTATCAAGGCTCCCATGTCTAAGGAATGGAACTCTTTATTCTTGAGGTTTTCTGGCACATCACCGTTCACGATCCGGTGAGCAATGCCCTCGGCAATGACGGTCTTACCCACCCCTGGTTCTCCGATGAGTATGGGGTTGTTTTTTGTTCTGCGAGACAATATCTGCAGTACTCTGCGGATTTCTTCGTCACGCCCAATGACTGGATCCAACTTTCCATTTTTAGCCTGCTCATTCAGGTTTACCGCATACTTATTTAATGCGTTATATGTTTCTTCCGCGTTTTGTGAAGTGACTTTTTCTCCTTTTCTGAGTTCAAGGATGGCTTGTTTCAAGTCCTTGGAGTTGATCCCGCTGTCTTTTAATAAAGTGGAAGCTTGATCTTTTACATCCAACATGGCTAAGATAATGTGCTCAATAGAGACAAACTCATCTCCGAACTCCTTTAATTGGTCTTGTGCCTTGCTCAGCACCTGATTGGCGCTTTGGCTCAAATATTGGCTGCCGCCCTCTACTTTGGGCATGGATTGAACCATGCTATCGATGGCCTGAGATATAATTTGAGAGTTGGCTCCTACTTTTTTCAGTAGAAAGGGAGTAACATTTTCATCCACACTGAAAATGCCCTTCATTATGTGCGCTGGCTCAATGCTTTGATGCCCGTTGCTCATCGCAAACTGCTGCGCTTGCTGAATCGCTTCTTGCGATTTAATGGTGAATTTATTTAGGTTCATATTTCGAATTTTATGGGACCCCACTAGCTGCTTGAACGAAGTTCGTATCAAATAGCCACCAGAATCATTGGTTCGGACCAATTAGTCAAGACTTGAACCAAAGGCTATAATCACTTGATTTCAAGACTTTTTGTCCTTTCATTTTAAAATTGAAAGCCAATTTGACTTGTGGAAACATAATTTTCTGACGAGTTGGCTATAGTTTAGCCGAATGAATAAACTCATTCTCGTTTTTCTGATTCTCATTAGCTCCATTGCGTGCGCACAAACACAAAGGGATTTGGTGACGTTGGATCCAAATACGGAGTTGATCGACCACCTTGGTTATTCATTTCAATACTCAGAACAGCACGAACAAGCCATGTGGATTGGCTATGTATTGACCAAAGAAGAAACGATAAAACAATACGAGCGTACCGATCGATTCATAGAAGATCCATTGGTAAAAACTGGATCGGCAAGCATTGCGGACTATAAAGGTTCTGGATTTGACCGAGGTCATTTGGCTCCAGCCGCAGACATGTCTTGGTCCGAAACGGCCATGAAGGAGTCCTTCTATTTCAGTAATATGAGTCCGCAAGACCCATCCTTCAATCGTGGTATTTGGAAAAAGCTGGAAGCACAGCTTCGATCTTGGGCCATTGTTTATGACTCTATTTACATTGTGACAGGCCCCATACTCACGGATGGATTGGAAGCCATCGGACCCAATGAAGTTTCCATTCCGCAGCTTTATTATAAAGCGGTAATAGACCTACGAGAAGATCGAAAGGAAGGAATTGCCTTCTTATTGAAAAACGAAGCGAGCCAAGATGCTGTGCAGTCTTTTGCGATAAGTATTGATAGCTTGGAGCGTGTAAGTGGATTAGAGCTCTATCCATTTCTAGATGATGCTCTTGAAGCAAAAATTGAATCAGAAATATGTATTTCCTGCTGGGACTGGAGCATACACACCGTAGAAGCCAGACCTGCTTCTACCACGAAATCTAGCACCACACAGTGCTTGGGAAAAACAAAATCGGGTAATCGATGTAAAATCAAAACCAACGAAACGAGTGGCTATTGCCATGTACATACTGCACAAATTCCATCGGAGCCCCCTCGCTTGGAGACTTCGGTGCGCTGCACGGGTACAACCAAAAGAGGCAAACAATGTAATCGTAAAACCTTGGATGCAAGTACTAGATGTTCGCAACACAAATAGGTCAATATCTCGATTCATCATATAATTGAAGCATTGTTTAAACAAGACTAACTTTATAATCAGATATCAACAGGAATAAAAGAACAAGCTATTAATGAAAAAAATTGAAGTGGTTGCTGCTGTGATATTCTATGAAGATCAGGTGCTTTGTGTTCAACGACCTAAAAACAAACTACCCTATATTTCGGAGAAATATGAATTTCCTGGTGGAAAAGTGGAAAAAGGAGAAACAAAAGAAGAGGCTTTGCACCGCGAATTATTGGAAGAATTAAATCTATCTACAAACATCAATTCCTCGTTTCTAACTGTTGTTCATCGATACCCTGATTTTGAACTTACGATGCACAGTTTTATGTGTGAAGTGGATTCAAAAGAACTCACACTTCGTGAACATATAGACCAAAAATGGCTAACAATCAACGAACTTACTGGGTTGGATTGGGCCGCAGCTGATGTTCCAATTGTAGACAAATTGGTTTCTAATGGATGACCTAATCCAAAGTTTCAATAAGAGTTTACAGACTGGCTATGTAGATAAGTCCATTCTATCTAATTTGGACTATCAGCCTGAACTACTCGTCAATCAGAAGAATCCACCTAAAAAGGTGCTTTCTACCATACTTCATGAGCTCGAACACTGCAATCAGTTTTATATCTCTGTTGCCTTTGTCACAACCAGTGGAGTTGCTGCCATAATCAACAAACTAAAAGAGCTAGATGACAGGGAAATAAAAGGTAAAATACTAGTCTCTCAGTACTTAAATTTCACTCAGCCTGAGGCACTAAAAAGGCTTTTGCAGTTCAACAATATAGACCTAAGAATTGCAACCATTGGAAACGCTCATACCAAAGGTTACATCTTCGCAAGCAAAGAGCATTACAACCTAATTGTTGGGAGCAGTAACCTTACAGCTCAGGCTTTATCTACTAACAAAGAGTGGAATATTAAAGTCTCCGCATTAGACGAAAGTGGCATAGTTGAAAAAGTAATGCGAGAGTTTCATTCCGATTTTGAAAAAGGAACGCCCGTAACGACTGAATATATTAGGACTTATGAAGAAATTTATCATAGTCAATTCCTACTAAATCGAAAAAACAAACTTGAAAGCCTAGCCGAATCACAACCACTGATAAAGCCTAATTCAATGCAAATAGATGCATTGGAAAATCTTAACAAATTAAGGATTCAGGGAAAAAACAAAGCCCTGATCATTTCAGCAACAGGAACTGGAAAAACCTTTTTATCAGCATTTGACGCTAAAGTGTTTATTCCTAAAAAATTACTTTTTGTAGTTCATCGATTGACTATTGCGAAAGGCTCACTCAATACATTCCGAAGTGTTTTTGGGAACGATAAAACCATGGGTTTGTATTCTGGAAACCAACTTGATTTGGATTGTGACTTTGTGTTTTCTACTATTCAAACCATTTCTAAAGAAAACCACTTAAAGAACTTTGCTAAAGATCATTTTGATTACATCATCATTGATGAAACACATCGGTCGGGTGCAGATTCATATTTGCGTTTGATTGATCATTTTGAACCGCGGTTTCTATTAGGAATGACTGCTACACCTGAGCGGACAGACGGCAACAATATATTTCAACACTTTGATCACAACATTGCTTACGAAATCAGATTAAGCAGAGCTATGGAAGAGGAAATGCTTAGCTCTTTCCATTACTATGGCGTTACTGATTTATCGATTGATAACACCGAAGTCGAAAGAAAATCAGATTTCAAATATTTAGTTTCGAGCGAACGCGTTGAACGCATTATTGAACAAACTAAATTCTATGGCAGTGATAATGGAATAACGAGAGGTTTGATCTTCTGTTCTAGAAAGAATGAAGCAATTGAATTATCGGAATTGTTCAATTCAAAAGGATTCAAAACAATTGCCTTAACTGGAGATAGTAATGAACAAGAAAGAGAGCGAGCAATTGAAAAACTCGAGTCAGATAATCTGAGTGAAAAACTCGATTACATTTTCACGGTAGACATTTTCAACGAAGGGATTGATATTCCAAAAATCAATCAGATCATCATGCTTCGGCCTACAGATTCAGCAATAATTTTTATTCAGCAATTAGGTCGAGGATTAAGAAAAGTAGATGGGAAAGGATATTTGACAGTGATTGATTTTATTGGAAACTATGAAAATAATTACCTCATCCCTATCGCCTTGTATGGCGATACATCCTACAACAAAGACTCTTTAAGGAAACTGATAACGGAAGGAAGCAGAATGATACCTGGTGCCTCAACCATCAATTTTGATGAAATCACCAAAGAAAGAATCTTTCAATCTATTGACTCTGCCAATATGCAATTGTTCGCTGACTTGAAAAAGGATTACAACCTATTGAAATTCAAGTTGGGACGAACGCCAATGATGATGGACTTTATTGAGCATGGTTCGCGCGATCCGTTCTTATTTGTGGATTACGCAAATTCTTATTACAATTTTATTTTAAAGGCTGAGAAAGCTGAAAACCTTGAGCTTTCAAAGCAGCAGGTAAAATTAATGGAGCTGTTTTCTAAAGAACTAAACAACTCAAAACGCCTTGAAGAAAGTTTGATCCTTAAAATACTGCTTGAAACAGGAGAACTTTCGGTAAATGAATTGAAAGAGCGAGTGCTTAAAAAATATGGATATTCCATTTCTGAAGAGACTATAAATTCCTGCGTTTTCAACTTAAATTTTGAGTTTATACGCGAAAAAAAGGACGGTAAAATGCTTTCAGCGAAAGAGATTTATGACTTTGACATTATAAATCTTGAAAACGGAAAATTGCTCTTTTCCAACTCTTTTAAAGCGCATTTGAATCAAAATGAGTTCAAGCGCTTCCTAATTGATTCAACTGATTATTCGATTTATGAATTCGACCGCTTATTTGACGCAGACAAATGGCAAAACGGATTCGTGCTTTATAGAAAGTATTCTCGAAAAGATGTGTTCAGAATATTGAATGTGGCGGAAAATCCTGTTGCCCAAAACGTGGGTGGATATTTAGTAAGTCCAGACAATGAGCATTGCCCAATTTTCGTGAACTATCACAAAGAAGATCATATTTCGGAGTCGACCAAGTATGAGGATGAATTTATAAACAACAAAGAATTTGATTGGATGTCAAAGTCCAACCGAACCATGAACAGCAATGATGTTCAATCCATTCTAGGTAAAAATGGCGCTATTCGTCTCCCGCTGTTTATCAAAAAAAACAATGACGAAGGAATAGACTTTTACTTCATGGGCGAAGTAAGTCCTGATTTGAACAAAGTGGAACAAACCACCATGCCAAACAACAGTGGCAGAAAACTTTCGGTGGTAAAAATCAGATTCAATTTAGCCGACCCTGTTATACCTAGCATGTACAACTATTTGCAAGAGAAGTCCGCAACAAAGGATATTAAAACAGTAAAAACAAGCAAAGTCATTCCGATCCAGCAAGAGTTGAGTTTTGAAGAAGAACTGAGAAACCCAATTCCATTGTATGACTTTTACGCAGCCGCAGGCACATTTAGCGAATTACAATCAGAGAAGGATTTCACGCTCATTGAAGGCCCAGAAAATAGCTCAAGCAACGATTATTTCGCTTGTAAAATTATTGGTGAGTCAATGAATAGAGTTATTCCGAATGGTTCTATATGCTTGTTTAAATCCTATACAGGCGGTAGTAGAAATGGCAAAATTGTGTTGGTTGAAAACTTGGATATTCAAGATCCTGATTTCAACTCCGCATTTACCATAAAAACCTACTCCAGTGAAAAGTCTGTTTCAGAAGAAACATGGGGTCACACGTCCGTTGTATTAAGACCAAACTCATTCGACAGTTCGTATCAAAACATAATCATTACGGCAGAAAATGCTGCAGAAATGAGGATTGTTGGTGAGTTTATGAGAATTTTAAAAGAAGACAGAAAACAATAGCCGAGAGAGATGAAAGTTATTGAATCTAGCCCATCTAAACTACCTTTTTACTAGACAAGAAAGTGTCACGAACTTGGCTAATATCCTTAAAACAAAATTTTTATGTCATAAATAAAACTAAACTCTACCTCAACGTAGCCTCAAAGCCTAATCGAAACCAGCGACCGGGCATGGGTGCATTGGCTGCTTCGGTGTAGTCGGTATCCAAGATATTGGTGCAATCTAACCACAGGTTGAACTGATCCATTCGGCAGCCGAGTCTGGCATCCACCAACCAATAGCTTTTGTAATTCTTTCTATCCAAATACCGAGCGGTGGTAGTTAAGGAAACTCTATGGATCGCGATCAAGGTGCTTTGCAGTGTTACTTGATGCCGCAGGTTGTTCAACGCATATCTTGAAATGACATCTCCCGTAGAAGATCGGTTCATTTTCAACCAAGTGTAGGCCACACGGCTGAAACCTAGATCCAACCAATCCGTGATGGTCGCCTTTTGTTGCAATTCATAGCTGAACTCCGCGCCCAGGGTATTTACTGACTCAAAGTTCTGAGGTTGCCAAGGTTGGGTTATTGAGTCACGCACCCAATCAATCATATTGGAAGACTGCAGATTGAAAACACTTGCTTGGGTAAAGTGCTTAGCTCTATTGTATTTAAGGCCACCTTCAAAGTTGTTTGCCTCTTCGGGCTTCAGGTCAGGATTACCCAAATTGGTTGGCCCTACATAATATAGGTCGGTGAAAGTGGGTAAGCGGAAAGATTGTCCCCACGATCCGAAGGCGCTCAGATTTTCTGAAAAGCCATAGACCAACTCGGCAGATGGCAATACCTGAGTGCCAAAATCATTCGATTGATTGACATACACTCCTGTGTTCAAGGACAATCGCTCTTGCAAAAACCACATTCTGTTTTCAGCAAACACGCCCATATTGCTACGTGTCCATTTCCCCAAATTGGAACTATTGATGGCCTCGTTTCGGTACTCAATCCCGATTCCGGCAATACCAATACGATAAGTGTATGACGCGTGCATTTCGCCTCCGCCTACATCTGTTCTATGCTTGTTTTGGTAAATGGCTGGATCGTTCCGAAACAAGGTGTAGGTATCAAAGTTCTTTCTGATATAGGCCTTAGTCGTCCATCGAAATGAGCCTTTTTGAATGCTATGCTGCGCAGCAGCAGAATATGTGGTGACCCGTTCTTCGCTGCTTGCATCGATGGGATGTGCGTAAAAACCGCTCGCCCCAAAATCATTTTGTACAAAACTGCCCATCAGATTAAAATCGCCCAGGTTTGTTTTTGTAATGCTTTGATAATTCACCGTGTGCCGATTCAAATCTGTGTTGGCTCGATATCCCGTGCTCTGCGTTCTGCTGGTTGAAATGAAGTGACGCGACTTTTTCGTTCCAAAGTGTGCGCCCGATCCTGCCTGGTATCCACCATAGAATGAACTGGGCAACTTACTATCATAAACCTGTCCTAATAATCCAGAAACCTGAATTTCATTGTCCTGCAGAGGCTCGGTAATAATATTAATGACACCGCTAAAAGCATTCAGACCATAACGAGATGCCGCAGGACCTTTGATGATTTCAATCTGCTTGATGTTGACCATATCTATTCCAAGGTTCATGTTGTGATGCCCTGTTTGTGGGTCGTTCATTTTGATTCCATTCACTAAAATCAGTGTCTGGTCAAAGGTTCCACCGCGCAGACTCACATCGGCTTGTGCTCCCCAAGCGCCTCTTTGTCGAAAGTCAACTCCTGAAACATGCTGCAATAATTCGTTCACACTCTGTGCGGGCATATCGGCAATTTGTGCTTTTGAAATGACATGAATATTTCGTCCGGTTTCCATCACCGAAGTCTCTATTCTATTACCGGTAATCACCACTTCCTGTATTTCATTGGTGTCTTGGCTATAGCCATAAACTGGAAACAACAGTAAAATCAGTGCCTTTCGCATATGCCTTTTCATTTGGGGCGCGAATATATTTTTCAAAAAATAAACACCATCATGTTTTCGACCAATTTAACTCAGCGTAAGAATCACCTCAAGCTACTTTTATTCCGTCTTTCTCCAGAAACCACATCACCTGCGATTCCATCTCCTCCTTCGCAGCACAGCTCACATTGAACATGGCATAGGGTGCCGCACCCAAAGCCATGTCTGTTCTCCAATCCCATTCACTGATTGAAACCTTTTTCTCCATTATCGAACCACCAAGCCGTGTACAACAAATCCTTGTCCTTGACCAGCTGCGCCACGAATACCTCATGTCCATTGATTTTCCAAGTTTTTTCGTGTTTGAACTCGTATCCACTGCCTCTCCAGCAGATGAGTGGATTATGATCGGGACTCCAGAAATTCTTAGCGGGTTTGTAATACACTAAGGCTCGGTCATTTAAATATTTCATTCCACCAAAATCGACAGCCGAACTTTCAAACCCATCCAATTCAAAAGGTATGGCAATCGCCAATTGGTCCACGGTTTTGATGTCTTCCTTAAACAAGGAAACCGCGCCTATTCCCAGCACCAACAATACACTAAGTATGGTATTGGAATTACTGTTGCTAACCTTGTGCGCTGTTTCCAAGGGTTCAGTGGGCGTTTTGCGCTTCAACACAAAAGACACCATAAATACCAAGGGAATAATCACATACAAGGCTAGACACATAAGGCCTATCAATTCGTGACTTAAGGTGTCCGGTGGAGAGTTGAACATGATCAATCCGATGATGCGCGCCAGATTGGCTCCTATCACCAAAACAAAAGCGATAAGCAACCAACCTACAACTTCGATCATATGGAATCGAGTCTTAATACGTCTTTCGTAAAAGGAGGGTGATGGCCAAGGTTATGACCAAAGCGGTGATCACTAGCTTCAATCCCATGCAGGCAGGTTCTACAAAAAAACAACGAACCGTTGAGTAGGATCTCGTTTCCATCAGAGCTAATATCCATGCCGGTGAGCTTCAAAATGGTGGTGGCAACCTCGGTGAGCTGCAAGCGAATAGGAAAGCCCATTATTTTCACGAAGTAGTTTATCAAAGGTGAGCTTAGCGCAATCAGTATGAGTGCTGAATTATTCGTCTTGCCAATGAATGCCTCGATGAAAAAAAGCAAAGTGAAGGATATGCCCACAAAAAAGAAGGTCTGCATCTTCATCACAGGATAGAGCAATAAAAACACCATCGCCAGCAGACCATATCGGATGGATCTAACTCCAGCCTTAGGAACGTAAATAATGAAGGGAGCCAGCGCCAAGATCAAAAAGATATTGGACTCGAAAAAGAAATAGGCATCAAATATTGGCCAAGCGCATAGCACCGCCAATAGCATGAATGCCGCGGCTTTCCATTGATTCGATATTTTGTCATCAGACGTTAAGAGCGAGACCAAGGGCTTAGTCTTTTTCCGTACCACAGGTAAACACAAGCCGAAATTGCCATGAAAATGAGCAGCCACTCGTGCGGCTCTGGAACCGATCCCGCAGAAGAGTTGGAGGCGTTGTTCAGGCTATTCTTATTCTCTTTGATGTCAAAACGATCGTAGTCCTTTTGCGATTCCAAAACGATGAGGCTTGATATGGGCGATACTACATAAGCCGCATTGGCCAAGTCAATCAACTCCCCTTCAGAATATGAATCTGCGGTGAAATAGTTCGATCCGATTTTCCGAACGATTTGGTTGTAGTTGAAAAGACGCATGAGATGATCTGGCCCACCTATTTCATTGGAAGCTACGCTGTCTCTAACAATCATGGTATTGGAAACGCTGAGTGCTGCATGGCTCGAATCGTTTAACTCGGACCTGAACTTAGACGAACTCTTGATATCCGCCAAATTTTCCAGCTCACCTGAAAAGGCATTAAACACCCCAAATTCTTTGAGAGTTTTCAAATAGGGAGGCCATTCATTGCCAATTTGAAATACGTTGACCTTCTGATTTTTTTCTAAAAACTCTATCAGTCTCGCTTCAAATAAAGTGTTATCCAAATCGCTCAGGTTTGGAGAGCTGTGACTACCTTTTGTTATGATTAGCGCGTTGGGTGTTTCCTTTAACTGATGAAAAGGAAACAAGCTGAATCTGCGCTTGAGCAATACGTCCTCCACTACTCTGCTATCCGCGCTTTCAAGTTGCATGAATCCATCACTCTCCGCCATGATTTTAGAATCTGGAAAAGTTTGAAATACATACTCCAATTCAAGTGATGACCATGAGTCATTCAAATCGAGGTAGATGGTTGAAACATCTATTTGATGTTCTTCCCTCAGCATCGGTTCCATGTGATACACATTGCCCATGAACTCAAACTGACGATCGGACAAAGGCTCGGCATCAAAGGCCATTTCCCAATAGGGTCGATATGATCCCGTTCGCTTGAAACGATTGTTCCCGATCATATCAAAACCAGCCATGTCAATGTCCACTGCCTTTTCACTCACTACTTCAATCACCGTAGTTTCTAGGGCATCGTCAATTTCGGGTCCTTCGAAATAGATATTCTTCAAGAGAAGTTGGTCCTCTTCTAATTCCATTGGAATGGTAAACCCGACCTTAAAGATTCGATTCTCTTCTGGTGTACATGGAAATACAGTAACGGTTATTCGGTTTCCTTCCTGCCAATGAAGCAATGCTGGATCTCTTCGTTCGACTCCTACGATGGACACATAAGCGCTATCGGCCTTCCCTTTGGTGGTAAGCCTAGACTTTTCTTCCACTCCATTGATCCACAGCGACAGAGAGGTCACCACAGAACCCTCGGGCACGTGGAAGGAATAAACCGCTTCCTGCTGGCTACTCCAATTTCTGCGTACTCTGTTGTTTTTAATGGTGATGATTTTCTCGACATAGGCCAAGCGATAATCTGGCATAACCTGAATGTTGGTTAACACATCCGAAGTTGTCAAATTTCGACCCGACCACAATTTGCGATGCGCTTTATGTCGAGCATCAAATTGTGATTCCAACACTTTAATTCTATCCTCTCGATTCAAGTCTATTTCACCAAAAATTGCTATAGCCAAGGAGACCAGCGGATCATGCTTCTTCCCTTCTGTGAAGGAATTTCCACCACCGCCCCAACTATTATCGTCCAAAGGATCATCAAACATCAGTGAGCCTTGCATCACCCGTTTCGAAAACCAATCGTCAGACCAGTTTTGACTGAAAATCATCCAATGTGGCAATTCATTGTTTGGCCGGGTAATAATGCTTGCATGTGCCTCATGCATTTTTGACTCAGTAGAGTTCCATTGAAATAGGAAGAAGCCAATGAATAAAACAAATACGGCAAAACCCGATAAGAAAATTCCAGACTGCACCTTATCCTTTTTATATCGAATAAAGTAGATTCTGATGAAATGAATGGTCAATAATAGAGGGACAAAAACATGCAGTGCAATTCCTAGGAATAGTGTCCCGATCACCCCGATCCAATAAATGGGCGATAGATAGATCACCTGCAATACGGATAAAACGAGTGATATCCCGAAAGAAAATGGAATAACCTGAATTAGCCACGCGGGTAGTTTTTTGCTGATGGCAAATAAGATCAAAGAAACGTGCATGATAATAATGATCGCCAAGGCCCATTCTGTGAATGGTGAAAACAAGCGCATGGAATAATTCAAGACATAGGCGCTGATGGAAAAGGCGGATAAGGCCAATGTGTATATCTCCAAGGTCAAAAAGTGTTCAGTTTTTTCTTCGGGTGCTCGTTGCCAGCGAACTACCTGAATACCGACCAGATATGCCGCGCAAGCGATATATCCTAAAATGAAAAAGGGATTGCCATCAAAGAAATCCCCGCGCATGGATGAACCATTATAATCAGCCAAAAACAGCATCAAGAGCATAAAACCGTTGAGTCCGAGACCGAGGTAAATTAAGAATTGCCGTCTGGCATTTAGGGTGTTGAGTGCAGAATTGGTATCTGTCATGGTTGGGTGCTTTTAAAGGATGTATTGATTAATGCACACTCATACGCGAGTGTGAATCCAATATTTGAGCAGAATTAATATAAAATGTTAAAGGGTAATTCTACACTTACTTCTCCAACCTCATCACCGCTTGCACCATTCGGACTTGTCCATAGGTAAACTTGCCTTTGAGGTAACCCACCACGCTGGCTGTGGTATCATTGCTATCCATAGCAATTGCCTTTGCAATGGTTTGGGCATCGTCTTTCGACATGAAATGATCGATGTCGATCTCCGCGTCTGCAATTAGTCGGGCGGCATGCCCCTCAATGGTTCCAACCGATAATCCACGCGTTTCGGCAACGTCATCAATGGTCTGTCCCTCTTTGAACATGGCCAGCGACTTTTTGTAGGTCTCCCCCTTCTCTGCCTTGGCTCCAGATTTCGACTTACGTTTTCTTCCCGTTTTCAGCTTACTGAATTTTGGGTTGGCCTTGACTTCAGCCTCTACCGCCTTGATCATGGTTTCTCGTTCAACCGAGATTTTCTTTGCTAGGGCTGGATCTGGTTTAATTTCCTTCCCATCCAAAACGCTATCTATGATATACTTTAGGCTTCTAATTTGCTTTTGCTTTTTCACAATGGAGGCATCTACCTCTTCTAGCACATTCAAATACGTTTTGGTTTTTGAAAACTGGCTCACTTCTACGATATGAGTTATCAGCAATCGCGAGTTCTTTTGAATCAATGCCATGTAATAGGCAGTCCCTTTTTCAATCCGCTCCATCAATTGATCGCGATTTCCTTCACGCAACAATCGCATGAGCTGAGATCGAAAACCGTTGGTATTCCCAACTTCATTTTCAAAAGTCGTTCTGATTTTTTCGGGAGCTGATCGCATGGACTCATCTTCAAATTCGGTGTCTGTCGATTTGCTTTTTTCAACATTGAGAATTTGATCAATGATTGTCTTTAAAATCAAAAGTGATAGCCAATAATCGTTCGATATTAATCCTTTTGTGCCGTATCCAATAAATCAGATAATGGCGGTTGCTCGTCCTTTTTCTGACTAAACGAAGCCACATTGCTATCACTCGAAATGGCGTTTGTATTGATCTTGGTTCGAAGTATCAATCCTCCTAAACTGCGCAATCGAGACAATGCAACATATACCTGGCCTGCTGCAAAAGCTTGACCCACATCTATAATGGCTTTATCAAACGTCAACCCCTGACTCTTATGCACTGTAATGGCCCAGGCTAAGCTTAATTGGATATTGAGTGAATGTGCCAACTATGTCTTCCTCCAATTCTTTCGTTGTGGCATCCAATACATACTTTCTATTCTCCCACTTCTCTTTTTTGAGGACGTATTCTCGTTTCTCATCCGCCATGTTCACCGTGATCTTGTCAGATTTCAAGCTTAGTGACCTTGGCCAGTTTTCCGTTGAAGTAAGCTCCATCGGATGAATCATTTTTGATGAACATTATTTGTGCACCAACCTTTCAATTCGATGCTTTCTTCCACTGGATACATGGATGCCGGGAAATCTTTCTCTACTTCGGCAGTGTAGACAAAACTCTTTGTTTTTAATCCACCTAAAGCCTCGCCATTCATCTTATCGGCCTTGTGATTGTGCGTAGTCAAGGTGACTACTTCATCCATCTTGGAAATTTCCGATTCATCCAAATAATGCTTGTTCAACTCCGTGATATCATCCTCCGTTGGCGTGTTATTTCGGAGATTGTTCAGGATTTGGATGAATTTATCGTCCTGTTGTCTGAATATTTTATCCAATTCAATATATACGAAACCGCTTTGGCTGCAGCGCCTGTGCATCAAAAAACCAGATGGTTTGGTAGTAGTTCCTTAACACATCCCATTCGTGGTCTCGTACGATTGGTGGAAGCTGAAACAGATCTCCAATCATTAAAACTTGTACCCCACCAAAGGGTTGATTGTAGTTTCTTCTAGCGTGTTTCAACCGAAAATCGATGGCATCAAGCACATCTGCACGAAGCATACTTACTTCATCGATAATCAACAAATCAATGTCACCGAAGTACCTGCTTACGGACGCTGTTCAAAAGGATGTTTTCGGACCAATGAATTCTGTGTGTAAAATGCACATGAATCTGAAACGGTGCCTGATGGGTCACGCGTTGGGATGAAGGCTCCGAGCGGCAATAAAAACTGGGAATGAATGGTAACACCTTTGGCATTTAATGCTGCAATGCCCGTGGGAGCTAAGATTACAAATCGCTTGTGCGTTTTCTGTGCAAGATCCCTGAGGAAGGTTGTTTTCCCCGTTCCTGCCTTTCCTGTCAGGAAAATGTTGCTGTTTGTGTTATTTACAAACCTGGCCGCTGTAGCTATGAGATCAGTGATTTCGATGGCATGAAGGTAGTATCTGTGAAGGTAGTTTTTTTGTGAATCTAGCGAGCAATCATCGACAATTCATCAACAAATCGCTCGATCTGACAAAAGTCATTCCTCCTATTTCAATGCTTTCTATCACATTTGCCAAAACTCAACTCAAATGGCCAAACGAGAAGAACTATTAGAAGCATTGAATAAAAAATTCACGGCTATGGGGCAAAATCTGGATGTCCACCTTGAAGGATTATTGCACTCTACTCCAATCACTTACTGGGATTATATAAAAACTGACTCCCTTTTGGGACTTCAAAATCAGCGCACTACTGAACCAGATGAAATGGTGTTCATCATGTATCATCAAGTAAATGAGCTGTTGTTTA
>CALSRO010000004.1 GCA_943788775.1 uncultured Flavobacteriales bacterium
AGTAAGATTTATTTTAAAGCGGTATTGGAGTACCGTTGTTTTGACATGGTCAAACAATTTTTGATTGTCAATAAAACTTAGGTTGTAATTCGTCATTTCCTTTTGGTTTAAAACGAGATCGCACTGATGAATTATTCAGCAAATTTCTATTTATTCTTTTTCTCATGAGATTATTCATTTCTTCTCAATGTTTAAGAGTGCGTCAAAATAAGATAATGAGCATCATTTTGGGGAAAAAGTAATCATGACTAGGTTTGAGTCACCTTTCAGCGCACAAACCCCGCTATGTGTGACTATTCAAACAATGGTTATAGGGATAGTCTAAATGATTGATCAGCTTTATGGATTGACAGAAGAGGAAATTTGAATTGTCGAAGCGGGGTAAAATCGTGGTGAAATGATGCCTTAATTCGGAAAAGCGTTACAATTGCGTTACAATTATTAAATATCAAAGGGCTACATTTCTGTAACCCTTTGATATTCAGCGTGGAGAAGATGGGAGTCGAACCCACGACCTCTTGACTGCCAGTCAAGCGCTCTAGCCAACTGAGCTACATCCCCATAATGAAACGTGAACCGATCAAGTTGGCGGCAAATATAGTATTTGGTCCATTCCATTTGGTGTGATTCAGATTCACGCAAACCTTAATATTTCGAATACGTCTCTTTAAATATCTCGCATCTTTGCAGGCATGGTTAGGCACTATTATTTCGTGGCATTTATACTTCTTGCTTTTGTGGCTGCCTGCAAAGACAAAAAGGAGGAACCTGTGGAAGAAAAACCACTAGTTACCACTGAGGAAATATTCTGTGAAAACACCTGCATTTTTGCGAATGACAGCAGCTGTGACGATGGAGGGCCGGGTTCCTTAAATAGCTTTTGCGACTTCGCCACAGATTGCGAAGATTGTGGAGAAAGAACAATCATAACCGTTGAAGATTAATTTTGATTCATGCATACTATCAAACTCATAGTGCTATTTATTCTTCTTTCCTTCGTTGGGCTTACTTCATGCGAAGAGCAACTCTGTGATGACTCGTGTCCCTTTGCCAATGATGGAGTGTGTGATGATGGTGGCAGCGATTCCATTCATGATGTGTGTCAATTAGGCACCGATTGTAATGATTGTGGCGAGCGCACGCCCTAAGACTAACTTCAAATTCAGCATAATTAATTTCTAGCTTTGCCGCGAAATGCAAATTGAAGTTCTAAAATCCAAAATTCATCGCGTAAAAGTTACCGATGCACACCTCGACTACGTTGGCAGTATTGAGATTGATGAGCGATTGATGGATGCCGCTAATATGATTGAAGGCGAAAAAGTTACCGTTGTTAATATCAACAACGGGGAGCGACTTGAGACTTATATCATTAAGGGTAAAAAAGATTCAGGCACGATCAGCCTTAACGGTCCCGCTGCACGAAAAGTGATGAAAGGAGACATTGTAATTATTATCTCCTATGCTCAAATGAAATTTGAAGAAGCAAAGACCTTCAAACCTTGGATCGTATTTCCAGATGAAAATACTAACAAGCTCATAACAAACAACTAGTTGGGCAAAAAGCTTAAATCAGTACTGCAGGTGTTATTTTCACTTGCCATCGGATTCTTTCTTATTTGGTATTTCTATAAAGATTTGACCGAAGAGGATAAACGAAGCATCTTAAATTCGTTTGCCAATGCAAACTATTGGTGGATTCTAGTCGCAACTTTCATTGGGATTTTAAGCCATGTATTTCGAGGTTATCGTTGGAAGTATACATTGGAACCATTGAATATCAAGATCAACTTCATCAATCGTTTCTCTGCGGTGATGATAGGATATTTGGCAAACTTGGCTTTTCCGCGTTTAGGCGAAGTCAGCCGCTGTGCAGTGCTTACAAGATACCAAAAACAACCTTTTGAAAAGCTTTTCGGAACTGTGGTAGCAGAGCGAGTTATAGATGCCATTCTACTACTATTGATTTTGGCGGTTACTCTCCTTTTACAGCTGAATGTTCTGGGAGGAATGGTAACTGACTGGTTGGAGCCGATGCTTGAAAAAGCACAAAACCAGCTCATCTTCGCCTTAGCAGGCATTATTGCGTTGGTGCTCGCCTTTTTTGGTTGGAAATTCCTACAAAACTCCGAGCATCGAATAGCGATAGCAGTACGAGCAAAATTGCTGGGTTTATGGGAAGGAATTATTTCTTTAAAAACTATGAAAGGTCAATTTGGCTTTTATCTACATACTGTCTTAATCTGGGTTTGTTATGTAGGGATGAACTACTTCGCCTTTTTTGCTTTTCCAGAAACGCATGACGTCCCTTTTGCAGGAATCATGGCGTCATTTGTTATGGGTGGATTGACCATTGTTGCGGTGCAAGGTGGATTAGGTGCATACCCTTTAGGAGTAATGACCGTATTGCTGCTCTATGGTGTAGATCGCGAATTAGGATACGCTTTTGGTTGGATTGTGTGGTTTGCCCAAACGGCAATGATTATCACTCTTGGATTTATATCATTGCTCATCATGCCATTGATAAATATCTCAAAACCGGAACTGGATGTCACAGAATAAGCTTTCCGCAAAGATTCAATCGATTGAGCAAGCAACTGAGACTATAAAGAATTGGTCTGATCAGGGGAAAATTGTCTTCACAAATGGCGTCTTTGATTTAATTCACCCAGGGCATGTATTATATCTTGAAGAAGCGAAGAGTCTGGGGAATCGCCTGATAGTTGGGCTTAATTCTGACGATTCTGCGAAAAGACTTGGTAAGGGTTCGAATAGACCAATAAACGATGAAAATTCTCGAGCATTGGTGATCGCGGCTTTGGAATCTGTTGATTTGGTTGTTTTGTTTGATCAGGATACTCCCCTAGATTTGATTACAACCTTAAAGCCAAATGTCTTAGTGAAAGGTGGAGATTATTCCATTGATCAAATCGTAGGATCCGAACTAGTCATTGCAATGGGTGGCAAAGTTGATTCACTACCTTTTGTTGAAGGTTATTCCACTACAACTATCGAACAAAGAATACTTAACGCTGGTTTAGATCAATGATGACCATCAACGAAATACAAGACGAGATCATTGAGGAGTTTGAATTTTTCTCAGACTGGATGGAAAAGTATGAACATATTATCTCGTTTGGAAAAGATCTAAAAGGATTGGACACAAATCACAAGACATCAGAAAACCTAGTAAAAGGCTGTCAAAGCCAAGTTTGGTTAATTGCAGATTCTAAAGATGGAATGTTAAAATTCGATGCCGATAGCGATGCAGTAATCACGAGGGGGCTTGTGGGGCTTTTGGTCAAGGTTTTATCCGATCATTCACCTGAAGAAGTTGCTAACGCAGACCTTTATTTCATCGATCGAATCGGTTTAAAAGAGCATCTTTCACCGAATCGGTCAAATGGCCTTGTCTCTATGGTTAAGAAAATGAAATTGTACGCAATAGCACATTCCGCAAAAAGGACGATAGACTAATGGAATACGAAGAAGTAAAAGCATTGGAAAAGAGTATTGTGAGCGCGTTAAAAACGGTTTACGATCCTGAAATTCCTGTGGATATCTATGAATTAGGATTGATCTATGAAATCAAGATCAACGAGGACCGCGAGGCAACAATAGTGATGACATTGACCTCGCCTAGTTGCCCTGTAGCCGAAAGTTTGCCACTCGAAGTGGAAGAAAAAGTAGCCGGAGTGGAGGGCATCACCAAAGCCACCATCGACCTCACGTGGGAACCCACATGGGATAAAGACATGATGAGTGAAGAAGCGCTTGTTGAGCTAGGCATGATCTAATGGATATTATAGAAAATAAAGTCGCAAAAAGTGGTCTAATCACCATAGATCTAGAGGAATTAAAGCCGAATTGGGACATCCTCGGCTTTGATATTTCCAGCGTACTTGTTGAAGGATTAATGCTGCGAGAAAAAGACTTCAGGGAGTTTATCAATAGCAATGATTGGTCTCCATATTCAGATAAGCACCTACATGTTTACTGCTCAACCGATGCCATTGTACCCACGTGGGCATATATGCTGTTGAGTTCTAAACTCAGCGGAGTTGCCAAATCGTGTGTATTTGGAACCAAGTCTGAAATGAAGAAAATGCTTTGGCTTAATTTAGTGGAAAACATGGACTACGAACGTTTTGCCGGGGAGCGGGTAATTGTAAAAGGATGCGCCACTGAAGCGATTGATGAAGCGGTGTACATGCTCCTTGCGCAGAACCTAACACCCATTGTGAAGAGTCTGATGTTTGGCGAACCATGCAGCACAGTTCCCATTTATAAGAAAAAATAAGGGCTAGAATTTTCCAGCCCTCATCCCTCATACACTGATTCTCTAGTCAAAACCCATAGTGGCGTATGCGTAGATTTCTTCCAATTCATTCATGGCCACTTTTTGACCGTTCAAGAATTTATTGACTTCAGCAAACTGATATCCCTTTGATTGGAGTTCTTCGCGATATGACTCTGCTTCTTCCAAGTTATCAAATTCTCCCGCAGAATAAGCAAAGGCACGATTTGGGAGGATTTCAAAACTCAAATCCTCACTTATTCCTTTCACTGAATATTTGCTGATAGGAGTGACATAAGTTTCGAAATACACAGTAAATGATACTGCATCCGGCATTTCTAGATTGTTGGCATCATACCACGTTCGATCCCCCATAAGGATGAAGGCATCTGCTGCAGTAATGCTGGTCTGATTAAAAAATGGCACCAAGGAAACATCTTTTGCTTCTACCCCTTCAGGCAATGCTGGCATTTGAGCCATTGCGGTTGCCAAGCTTTTGTATTCTCCGTAATAAACTACAAGACCCTGATTAGTGCGACTAATGGTGAAGTCTTCATTGAGCCAATCAGAGTTGACGGATTCAGTGATAATTCGCCATTGGAATACGAGTCCCTTTGGGAGTTCTGGGTTGAATATTTTCGATTGTGCAGAAGCTGCAGAAAAGATGAACATTAAAGAAAGGAGTGCGATAAATACAGGAGCTAACTTTTTCATGACATTAGATTTTGAGGTTAACGATGATGTTAGTGGGTCATCTTATCGATCTAATGGAAAAGTGGCTTTTTCAAAACACTATTCTAAAGACTGTATTAAATTCAGAAAAGTTGTCTGATTATTTCTTTTCTACGCGAAAAAACCAAATTTTGTTTCGTTACAACTTCAAAACACCAATGATTTCGGCACTTTGAATGAGTCACAATTGGCTTTCTTTTTTTGCATTTTTGAGCAAACACCCTGGTATGAGATTCTTACTCAGTCTAATCTTGCTATTTTTTGTCTCATACGGTATCGCTCAGGACCTTACCCAAAGTTTGCGAGGTAGAGTAATTGACAAGGACACGCGTCAGCCAATTCCCGGAGTTAATGTGATATTAATGGATGACAGCGTCAATCTCACTGGCACAACTTCTGATTTTGATGGACGCTATACACTCGAAAAACTTTCGATAGGACGACACTCTGTTCAATTTACTTTCATTGGCTACTCTCCGCAATTCACAAATAATATCATTGTAAATTCAGGACGGCAAACTATACTCGATGTTGAACTTGAAGAATCTGCACAAGAACTGGATGCAGTGGAAATTTCAGCTTCTCGAGACGGAGAGCCGCTGAACGAAATGGCCATTGTTAGCGCACGGCAATTCAATGTGGCCGAAACAGAACGATACGCAGGAAGTCGTGGAGAGCCTTCGCGAATGGCGGCCAGTTTTGCTGGAGTTCAAGGTGCCGATGATTCAAGAAACGACATTGTCATTCGAGGAAACTCACCTCAAGCCATTTTATGGCGCTTAGAAGATGTACCCATTTCAAATCCAAATCATTTCAATATTCCAGGCACTGCTGGAGGATCCGTCAGCATTCTTAACAATAAAACACTAGGCAATAGCGACTTTTATACGGGTGCGTTTCCAGCTGAATTTGGAAATGCAAACGCAGGAGTTTTTGACCTTAATATGCGGAATGGGAACAATGAAAAACACGAATTTATTGGACAGTTTGGTTTCCTAGGAACCGAAGCCTTGTTAGAAGGTCCGCTTAATCGCGAAAAGAACATTACGTACATGGCTTCTTATCGTTATTCCACGCTGGCGCTTATCGGTGGACTAGGAATTAACTATGGAACAGATGCTATCCCAAAGTATCAAGACGCTTCCTTTAAAGTAAATATTCCCGGAAAAGGAGCCTCATCTTTCTCTGTGTTTGGCGTTGGCGGCTGGAGCGACATCGACATTTTAATCAGTGATCAAGAAGGACCATCTGATCGCAACATTTATGGTGACAACGACCGCGACCAATATTTCGGTTCACAAATGGGTGTGATTGGGGCCAGCTATACACGCTCCATAAACGAAAAGACCTATTGGAAAAATGTGGTTGCATATAATCACAGTCAAGTGGATTCTTATCATGAATTGGTGTATCGTCAACTCACTACAGATAGCACCTATCAGGTGGACAGCATGCGGCCACTTCTAGACTACACCTTCCGTGAAGATCGTATTGTAGCGCATTCGTATGTCAACACAAAGTTGAACCGTAGAAACGTGCTGAAATTCGGCATTGTGGCAGAGCAGATCTTTTTCGATTTTGTAGATAGCACATGGATTTTTGATTCCACACAGGCTGATTATTTGGATTGGCGAGTCCGATGGAATACTTCCATAAGCGCTCAACTACTGCAGCCCTATATTCAGTGGAAACATCGCACAGATAAAGGGCTGACCATAACTGCAGGAGTTCACAGTCAAGTGTTTACGCTGAGTCACAGCATCAGCTGGGCAGAACCTCGCGTTGCGATGAAAAAAACACTTAAGGATGGCAGCGCTATAACTGCAGGGGTTGGCATACACTCTCAGGTTCAACCGTACTATATGTATTTCTATAGCCAAAGTGAAAACCCAGATGGTAGCCGCGCACTGCACAATAAAACCATGGATTTCTCCTATGCTGCACATGCCGTAGCTGGCTATGAACGAATGCTAAAACCGATGCTTCGATTTAAAACCGAAATCTATTATCAATACTTGTGGAATATACCCGTGGAGCAAAAATCCAGTTCGTTTTCATTGGCAAACACTGGTAGTGGTTTCGAGCGATTCTTCCCAGACACCTTGATAAACGATGGAACTCAATTCAACTATGGTATTGAGTTTACGTTAGAGAAATACTTCTCGAAAACCTACTATTTCATGGCCACTCTGGCCCTATTTGAAAGCAAGTACGTGGCGAGTGATCAAAAGATAAGAAATACAGATTTTAACGGACGCTATGCCGCAAGCGCCCTTATTGGGAAAGAATTTAAACTTTCAAAAAAATCAATGATCTCTGTGGGTACTAATATCACAGCCGTGGGCGGTAGATGGTATGGCCCCGCGGATATTGCGGCCAGTAACCAAGCTCGCGAAGTGATAGCAATTGATTCCTTAAGGAACACCAAGCAATTCCCAGATTATTTCCGTGCTGATATTAAGGTAAACTACAGGCTAAACACGAACAAGGTTACGCATGAGATCGGCCTTGATCTTGTCAATGTTTTTAACGTGAAAAACGTTCTGAGCCTAACCTATGCACCGGATGAAAACAACGATCCGAACAAATCTATTCGCAGAGAATATCAATTGGGAAGACTTCCTCTTTTCTACTACAGGATTTCCTTCTAGTAAGCTCTCTCTCGCTTACCTTCAAAGAAATTCATGTAAGCCTTATTCACAACCCGATTACCTCCATTAGTCGGGTAGTCCCCGCTGAAATACCAATCCCCTAGATGGTCTGGACAGCCTTCGTGCAAGGCATCGATGCTTTGGAAAATGATCTCCAATTCAGCCTTCAAACCCTCAGGTTTCAGCAGCTCCGCCACCTTGGCCGAAAGTTGGTCATCGGTGAACGGGGCATAAACCTTCTTCACATGATTCACCTGATTGATATTGTCCACATCTGCTACACAAAGTTTATACACGTCTTTCAGGATGTGTTCTTGATTTGTTTCTTTCAGCAGCGCAAGAGCCGCTTGGAACACACAAAAATCCTGAAGGAGACTCATGTCAATTCCATAACAATCTGGGTAACGAATTTGGGGAGCACTACTCACAACTACAATTTTCTTCGGACCTAGGCGATCCAAAATCTTCAAAATACTCTGCTTCAACGTAGTTCCTCTCACAATTGAGTCATCAATCATAACCAAGTTGTCTTGCCCTCTTCGAATGGTGCCATAAGTGACGTCATATACGTGAGCAACTAACTCATTTCGGTCACTATCTTGGGTAATAAATGTTCTAAGCTTGGCATCCTTAATCGCCACTTTTTCGATTCGAACCCTCTCATTGAGTAGCTTTCTCAAACCTTCTTCGTCATTTCCTAACCTAGGAATTTCGACAATTTTTCGTTCGCTGTGAAATTCCTCCAATCCTCGAATCATTCCATAAAATGAAACCTCCGCAGTGTTGGGTATGAAACTGAATACACTGTTATCCAAGTCAGCGTCAATCGCTTGCAGTACTCGCGGCACAACCAATCGACCAAGCGCCTTTCGTTCCTTATAAATATCTGTGTCGCTTCCCCGCGAAAAATAGATTCGTTCGAATGAACAGCTTAATTTATCCCCCGGCTGACGGATCATGTCCATCGTCACTTTACCATCTTTCTTCACGATAAGCGCATGACCAGGAGTAATTTCCTGCACTTGATCAGCCACCAAGTTGAAGGCCGTCTGAATCACAGGTCGTTCGCTTGCCACAACTACCACTTCATCATCTTGATAGTAGAATGCAGGACGAATTCCGTTTGGATCACGAAGCACAAACGCATCACCATTTCCAATCAGACCGCACATGGCATAACCGCCATCAAAATTGCTTGCGGAACGACTTAGAATATTTTGAATGTCAAGATTCTTCGATATCAGGTCAGTGATTTCTCGATTTGGATATCCCAAGCGCTTGTATTTTCCGAATAAGGCTTCATTCTCTTCATCTAAGAAGTGACCAATTTTTTCCAATACGGTCACTGTATCCGCCTTTTTCTTGGGATGCTGACCTAAATCTACAAGCAAATCGAACTGCTCATCTACGTTGGTCATATTAAAGTTACCCGCTAGAACCAAGTTCCGCGCCATCCAATTGTTCTGCCTTAAAAACGGGTGACAAGCCTCAATGCTATTGCTTCCGTATGTTCCATATCTCAAGTGGCCTAAATAAAGTTCACCAGAAAAAGGCGCGTTTTGTTTCAGCCATTTTGGATCATTCAGCAATTCAGGATCATCACCAGACACTTCTGAAAAACGACCATAGACATGATCAAAAATGTCTTGAATAGGTTTGTTACTGTTGGATCTATGTCTTGAAATATATCGAGCACCGGGAGGAACGTCAAACTTAATGTTAGCCAATCCCGCGCCATCTTGACCGCGATTGTGCTGTTTCTCCATAAGGAGATACATTTTGTTTAGGCCATAAAATGACGTTCCATACTTTTCTCGGTAGTATTCGAGTGGTTTGAGAAGGCGAACCATTGCTATTCCGCACTCGTGCTTTATTTGATCACTCATCTTTTTGGGTGGGTCAAAGTTAAGATGATTTTAAACCTAGAACATATCCAATTCAATGTGGTTTTAATAGCAACGTTTAGACCCAACATTTCGTCTTTTATTTCGCGTATACCAAAGGATTACGTTCCTTTAATGGCTCAATTGATTCGATTCTGAAATACATTTTCACATATCTATTTTTGGTAGTCTTTGCTTTTAGCGGCTTGGCGCACGATCATGACGGGCAGTTGCCTATCAAATACCAGGAGAATAAAGGTCAGTGGAATGATGATCTTTTGTTCTTTGGGCAAGCGGCCAACATGGATATATTGATTGGCGATGGAAGATTCATACTGCAATTACGAAGTCAGAAAGATTTCACTGCAATAAGTGATGCACACCATGGTGAGATTGAGCTTCCCGATGACTTCATGGTACATTTTCACAACATCGAATTCGACTTGATTGGCTCAAAATCTACTAGAGCATTTGGCAAGGATAAAACCAAGGATTTTGTGAATTACTTCATTGGTAATGACAGTTCCAAATGGGCTGGAGGCATAGGTCAGTATGCTGAAGTAGTCATGCCAGAAGTGTATTCGAATATTGACTTTGTTCTATCGAGTATTGGCAACCACATGAAATATGAGTTTCAAGTGAATCCAATGGCAGATATCGAAGACATAAAATTCAAAATCAGTGGAGCAGATCAATTGTACTTGGATAAAAACAGACTTTTCATGGCTAACTCAGTTGATCTATTGATTGATGAGAAACCCATAGCCTGGGAAATTGTAGAGGGCGAAAAAATGTTTCTTAATTGCTATTATCAACTCGATGGGGATACGCTGAGTTTTCACGTCCCAAATCACAACCCGGATCGTCCATTGATTATTGATCCTACATTGATTTTCTCCTCATATACCGGGTCCACCACGGATAATTGGGGTTGTACAGCAACATATGACAGTTTAGGAAATCTTTATGCTGGAGGAATCGTAGTGAGTACAGGTGGCAGTATGAATGGTTACCCCACCTCTACCGGAGCATTCCAAACACAATACCAGGGTGGTGGTACTGGACTGGGTACTGATATTGTTATTTCAAAATTTGAGGATGATGGGTCAAGTTTGATCTATTCAACCTATCTAGGTGGAAACAACAATGAAATTCCGCATAGTTTGGTAGTCAACTCAAACAACCAATTGTACATCCTTGGTACTACATCTAGCAGCAACTTCCCAACAACAAACAGTGCTTTTGACGGCACTTACAATGGTGGTTCGAGCATCGGTACAGGAACAGGTGGCAATAACAATTCTAATGGAGTGGCTTATCCAAATGGTTCGGACATAATTGTTGCAAAGTTCAATGCGAATGGCACCAATCTTATTGGATGCACCTATGTTGGTGGGTCTGGTAATGACGGGATCAATTTGAGCGACACCTTGCAAAAAGCTTATGCAGATGAATATCGAGGTGAAATCATCGTGGACAATAACGACAATTGTTACGTAGCGACTAGCACAGGGTCAACCAACTTTCCAATCGTAAATGGATTTCAAAACACATACGGTGGTGGACTTACAGATGGGGTCGTATTCAAATTCAATGCAAATCTCAGCAGCTTGCTTTGGTCGTCCTATATTGGCGGAAGCGAAGCCGATGCAGCCTACTCTTTGCAATTTGACCCGAACTTGAACGTATTCGCAACGGGTGGAACCAAAAGCACGGACTTTCCAACTACTAACAATGCTCTTAACCAGAACTATCAGCAAGGAAGTGCTGACGGCTGGGTTTCCAAAATCAGCAATAACGGTCAAAATCTTTTGGCTTCAACCTACCTGGGAACGAATAATTACGACCAAAGCTTCTTCGTGCAACTGGATCTTCAAGGCAATGTCTATTGCTTAGGACAAACTTTGGGTGCATATCCTATTGGACCGAGCTGGGTTTATTCAGTCAATAACAGCGGTCAGTTCTTGCACAAACTCACCAATAACCTTCAGAATACGGTTTTTTCAACCCGCTGGGGAACAGGAAATAGCAGCATTAACTTGTCTTTATCTGCATTTCTAGTAAATCAATGCAATCACATTTTCGTAGCCGGCTGGGGAGGAACTCTTTTCGGAACAGGTTCTCTGACCAGCGGCAGTTCAACCACCAACGGTTTACCCACAACAAACAATGCCGTCCAAACCACAACTGACGGAAACGACATGTACTTCATTGTTTTTGAGGACAGTGCCAAAGGAGTCCTCTTTGGGTCTTATTTCGGTGGAACAGGAAATGGAGGACGAGAACACGTAGATGGAGGGACAAGTCGATTTGATAAAAAAGGGATTATTTATCAGGCTGTATGCGCAGGCTGTAATGGATCGAATGCTGGCACCTTCCCAACTACTTCAGGTGCTTATGCAACCTCAAAAGGTGGAAACGCCAACTGTAACCTTGGAGCGATAAAATATGATTTGGTAACCCTTGAATCTGACGCGGATATTGACGGCCCAACTCAGGTTTGTGTAAATGATTCCATTGATTTTCTCAATGAAAGCTTCGGAGGCTCACTTTATCTTTGGGACTTTGGAGATGGCAATAGTAGTACGGAGTATGAGCCTAAACATGCCTATTCTAACCCTGGAAACTATAATGTCATCCTGATCATATATGATTCGGTAAGCTGCATTTTCGCAGACACTGACACCATTGCCTTGACCGTAATTCCAGGTCCATTGGCTATTGTGCCTAATCTTCCAAAGGTTTGTCCAGATACTCCGGTGCAATTAATGGCGAGTGGAGGTCAAACCTATGAATGGTCGCCTGCCGGGGTTTTAAATGACCCAAACATTGCAGACCCAATAGCCGAAGTAGAACTTTCCACGACTTTCATAGTTTCTGTCACTGATAGTTGTGGAACTGATACCGCACATCTCAAATTAGTAGTCTTTCCTGATGACACTGAGGCCATGACCGATACTGCACTTTGCGCTGGACTTTCAGGAAATTTGAGGGCCGAAGGTGGTGTGAGTTATTCATGGAACCCAGGGATCTATTTATCTTCAGCAACTTCACCTAGGCCACTTTGCAGTCCTGACACTACCACAGAATATATTGTTACCATAATAGATTCATTTCAATGTGAAAGAGACCACCCCGTGAAGGTTTTTGTTGAAGGTTTTATTCCTCAAATCGAGGCATATGGCGACACAACTGTCTGCCCAGGTGATCGTGTAATTGTGCGAGCCACCGGTGCTCCAAACTATGAATGGAAACCAACTACATGGCTAGTTGACTCCCTCTTACAAACCACTCCTGCTTATCCAGAAGAAAGCATTCAATATATTGTGAAAACGTTCAACTCCTGTGGTTCAGCCTTTGATACAGTGACCATAACCGTTCGGCTACCTGACTTAGTGGTGGAACAATCTCCGCCAGTTTGTTTAGGAGACAGTGTTCATTTAAGTGCCTCTGGAGCCTTAATTTAT
Organism: uncultured Flavobacteriales bacterium; assembly: GCA_943788775.1. Lineage (GTDB taxonomy): Bacteria > Bacteroidota > Bacteroidia > Flavobacteriales_G > Salibacteraceae > SHAN690. The sequence continues at coordinate 13,031 of CALSRO010000004.1, forward strand.
AAATGGACTGGGCCTGAATTTGATCTCCCCAATTACAATCGAAATCCATCTATTTTACCTGATGAAAGTGCATGGTACTATATTGTTGGTTCCAACATCGAAAGATGTGAGGGAGAGGATAGCGTTTTTGTAACTGTGCACCCTCAACCAACTTTAAATCTGCTGACCGACCCTGACACCATTACTGGCCTGTTTAATGTGATGCTCACAGCCGAGTCTAGTGGAACTATTCACTGGGTTTCTAGCGGTTACATCCCTTGTACTACTTGCGACTCCATTCAGGTATATCCATTATATAAGACAGAGTATTTTGTAGTAGCCTCTGACAGTAACAATTGCAAAACAACAGATAGCATCAGTGTAAAAGCCATCAGCAAACTCTACGTGCCATCTGCCTTTTCACCAAACGATGATGGAATCAATGATGACTTAAGAATTGAAGGCCACAATCTAAAGGACTTTCATTTAGTGATCCGGGACAGATGGGGTCAAATAGTGTTTGAAAGCTTTGACATTTCAAACCGGTGGGATGGCACCAAATTCAACAAGGGCTATATTCTGCCTGATGGTGTTTATGGATATGAAATCGTATATACCATCTTACCTGACCAAGAATTACAGAAATCGGGAGTAGTTACGCTGGTTAAGTAAAACGTGGATCAGTCTCCATTGTGTGACCACAATTATCACACGTTCTTAATTCTTCACTTGCATAATACTCCTTAAAGGGAGGAAGAAAGTCATTTTCAATATTAGAAAGCGGGAAATATGTTTCATGCAGTTTGTGGTTGCATTTATCACAAAACCACATTAGGCCATCTTTATGATCCGATTGTCTAACTCGTTCAATAACCAAACCAATAGACCCTTCCGAACGCCCTGGACTATGCGGTACTTTCGGTGGCAAGAGAAACATGTCACCCGGACCTAGTTTTATGTCCACCGGTTTACCATCCTCCTGAATTCGGACGTTTATATTACCCTCCAATTGGTAAAACAACTCCTCAGTTTCATTGTAGTGGTAGTCTTTGCGAGCATTTGGCCCTCCCACTATCATCACAATATAATCCGTTCCTTCAGGATATAAATTCTTATTGGCAACAGGAGGTTTTAATAAATCCCTATTATTCTCAATCCACTTTTGAAGATTAAATGGCTTCTTGATACTCATATGATTTCGCCTATTGCTTTGCTATCAATCGCTTTTCATTGATAATATCAGACTCTATGCTCAACACATAGTTTCCTGCATCTAAATCAACCAAGTCAAGCTTGATTATTCTACCGCTAACAATATTGTAATTACGAACCATCTTACCAGTCATATCATATAGTTTGATATCTCCTTGAGGAGTTCGACCGTTGAAATCGATACTTACTAAATCTGAAGTTGGGTTTGGGAACACCATAACACCACTTTCACTGGGTTCCATGACTCCAGCTGGCCAGATTCTAACAGTTACTGTATCCTTAGTAACACAACCATTTGTATCCTGCACCGCCACACTATAATCGCCAGAGAAAACAACGTTCAACACTTGGACAGAAGCTCCCGTATTCCATAAATAGCTCACGTACTGAGGTCCAGCATCAATAGGAATTGGTCCAAGTCCACTTTGGTTTGGCCCTAAATCCACTTGGTCTGGTATATTGAGGAATACCTCTACTTCATCAGACCCTTCGCAGCCAACACCATCCGAAGCGGTCACCGAATAGATACCTGCAGATGAAATAACAATCGAATTAGTTGTGGATCCTTCACTCCATAAGTAAGAAGCATATCCAGGAGGCGCTGCTATCACCGTGCTCTGACCTGGACAGAGATTCTTATCAGCACCAAGGTTAATACTTGGATCCTCATTTTCAAAATCAAGATCAACGTTTAGCGCAATATCACAATTGCCCGCATCTGTGATCGTTACAATATATGGACCGGCAGTCAAATTGGATTCAGTAAGTCCGGTTCCGCCTGAACTCCAAACGTAAGAATACGGGGGTGTTCCACCGGATGGATTCAAAGTTATTTCACCATCTGCACTGCTCTCACATAATGCAAGGTCAATATCAAATGAACCCGCTAAGGCTGGTGGCGAGTATAAATCTGTAGAAATATCGTTAAAACAACCATCATCATCCGTTACGGTTACACTGTATGTTCCAACGCCAATATTGGTGATGGCTGCTGAAGTAGCGGTGGTTGACCATTCATACGAAAAAGGTCCGTTCCCTGTAGCATTCGCAGTCAGCCCACCATCGGTGTCTCCATAACAATCCAAAGAGTCCATAGTAAGCGTTAGATCCGGCCCGCCAGAAACAATCGTTGTGAAAGTGTCACCACATTGAGGGATAAATGCAACATAGTCATTGGATATCGTCCATGATGATGCGTTGCGTCCACTTGGTGTATACGCCACTGTTCCATTTGAGTTCTCGATACCCATTGTATGAGTTCCACCATCGCTTGGCATTGAAGTCGTGTGAATCTCAATCAATCCACAACCTTCGTATAAAACTACCTGCGAAGTTACATAATAGGAAGTACCAGGATAGTGCGGTACCGCATCAAAATCAATAATACATTTTCTGTTAGGCGATGTCCCCTGTGTCCAGTAGCTAATGGTGCCGGCATTGCCTCCGTCCGGATCTAGATCTTCCCACGCAAAAGCAATTAGATTATTCGGGGCTGTGCCGCTCGGCAGGTTCTGTCCGCTACAACATCCATTGGCTGTATTTGATCCAAAAAATATGAAACCATTAGATGAAATTCCGAATGTGGTATACTGATTCGCGAAAAAATTAAAGGTGAACCCAATCGATAGATTTGAAGAAGTGGCATCGTCTCCAAGAGAAACTGTACTTGCAGAACCTGGAACACCGACTGTATCAAACGCACCAGTCTGATCAATGGTATAAGAAGGGGCCCCATCTAAAACATAAACTTCTACTTGCCCTGTTCCAGCAAGAGATGGATCAAAATCTCCGTTTGAATTTATTCCTGCTCCAAATATTGTCGGGGTTCCATTACACGAGGCTGTCAGAACACTGATCGTGTCAGAAGAACAATAAAATGCTTCAAGCCCAGACAAGGTACATTGTCCATAGCTGAAAATTGTGACTATTAGAAATGCTGAGGATAGTAAAAATGATTTCATAGGTAGTAAATTAAGGTAAATCGAGCATAAATATAACCCGATCAATCAAACCTCACACACTACTAATCAATAATTATTCTAGATGAATAAACTAAGGCGTAACAAACTTGAAACCTTTACCATGTTCATTCATGATCTTAACGGAGTCATCAACTCGTAAGTATTTTCTCAATTTGGCCACATATACATCCATTGATCTTGAGTTAAAATAGCTGTCGTCACCCCAAATAGCCAATAATGCCTGAGATCTGTCCAATAGCTGATTTTCATGCTGAATGAGCATCTTCATTAAGGCATTTTCTTTGGACGTTAAATGCTGTTCTGAATCGCCATGTTTCAAGACTTGATTCTTAAAATCGAAAACAAATGATCCAAATTCAAAAACAGTCTTTTCTTCAATTTTCTCTTCGCCTTTTGTTCTCCTGAGGATTGCCTTCAATCGAAGCAGCAACTCTTCCATACTAAAGGGCTTGGTGATATAATCGTCTCCTCCAGATTTAAAGCCTTGAATTGTATCCTCCTTCATGGATTTGGCCGTCAAATAGATGATGGGAATAGTCGGATTGGCAACGCGTATTTCTGTACCCAGGGTAAAACCATCTTTTTCGGGCATCATAACATCTAGAATGCAGCAATCAAATTGACCGTTGGCGAATTCCTTCCAACCTTCCACACCGTTCACAGCTAGTGTAGTTGTATATCCTTTGGCTTGTAAATATTCAGAAAGTATAATCCCCAAGTTAGGATCATCTTCGGCCACCAAAATATTCGCGCTATTAAGCTGCTTGACTTCTGCTTCCATCTGTTTGTGGTTTTAATGGTATTTCTATATAAAATGTACTCCCTTTTCCTAGATTGCTTTCTACGGAGACTCTTCCCCCATGACGTTCGGTTATTATCTTGACATAACTCAGTCCCAATCCAAACCCTTTCACATCATGAATATTTCCAGTGGGTACTCGGTACAAACGATCGAATACTTTCTTTAAATTTTCATCGCTAATCCCTATGCCATGATCTTTAACAGAAATGACAATTGAATCGCCACTTTGCGCGGTGTGAATTTCTAAATGAGGTTCGTTCTTTGAGTATTTTAAGGCATTATCTAGTAGGTTATACATAACATTCATAATGTGAGTTCGATCCACCTCCGCAACTGCATTTCCGGCAGCTAAATCGGTTACTATCTCGCCTTTCTTCTCCTTGATTTGTATAGAAAACTTATCAATTACATCTTGAATTAATTGATGCAGATCCAATTCCTCCCTTTTCAGTTTGAAGTCACCTTTGTCCAGCACTGCGCTTTGTAAAACCTCTTCCACCAGAAGACCGAGACGCTTATTTTCAGCGTTTATTATACCGATATAACGATTCTTCACAGTTTCGATTTTCCCCAGCTCAGGATCAGTTAGCGCCTCGCATGCTAATGAGATTGTCGATATCGGAGTCTTCAATTCATGGGTCATGTTATTGATGAAATCATTCTTGATCTCGCTGTTTTTTTTCTGCTCAATAATTGTTTTAAGGATATAATATATAGACCCGATAATGATCAAAATAAACAATAGCGAAACGACCAAAAGCAGCCAAATATTCTTCAGAATGTACCCATCTAAATTGGGAAAATTTACGTGCAGGTAATAAGGCACTTGTATCACATCATTTGGAAAGAGCTTTGCTTTGAGTTGGGTGTTGGAAAGGGCCTCTTCAAATTCTTCATTGCCAAAAATCATCGCATGACTGCGATCAAAGACTCCAATCTCGAAGGGCATGAAGATGCCATGGTTATGAAAAGAAAGTTGCAGCAATGAGTCCACAATTTTCGGGTTGATTCGTTCATCGATGGGTTGATTCAAGTCAACTTCAATCAAACTCTTTACAATATCCCCAAGAAAAGCGCGCTTAGATTTTACTCTGTCCCGCAGTTCATCAATATCTGGTGCAAATGGATCTGAATTCGCCAAAAGCTGCATTTCGGTACTGTCCAAATTTGCTACTCTTAACTTAACCTCTTGTTCTAAATCTGAGGTAAACGGAAGATCATCCAAGGAATACGTAATGGTTTTTTCGGTTTTGGTTCCTCCTTGTTCTTCATTAACCTGCATCTGAATTTGATCTCCGGTTCGCTCAATTTTTTTACTGATTACATACTCCACTAAGCTATCATCAGGGGGAAATTGCATTTCGTCAAGACTATCCGATTCTTCAAAAAACAAGTATTTGGCCTCTTGATGAGACCTGAGCTTTGTAAGTGTTTCGTGCCTTTCGAGTAGATCAATTACCTCATTTATCGCCTCACCAGCGCTGTGTTCTAGTTGATCACGTTCCAAATTAAAGGCATTCTGAATCCAGTAAACTTGAACCGCGATTAACCCGATCATGGCAATCGATACTGTGACAACTACTGTTTTGAGGACGTTTGCTCTCATAAGCTGCGAACAAAAATAACGGGGTCGGTTGCGGTCGTGCCATGCTTAACAGTACTTAACATTGGTTAACCTGAGATTAACAGCAAATGTGGGATAGTAAAAATATGTTTGCTCAATAATCATCACCTATGAAAACAATCATTACGCTCCTCATAAGTATTTGCTTTTTATCGAGTGCTGCATATTCTCAGACAAACACATATAAACGGACTATAGAAATTAACGATGGTGAATCGCCAAGTGTTATCATCACTACCATTGAAAATGGAAAAACCACCATTGAAGAACTGTCAGGTGAAGAAGCCGAGCGGTACATCAAAAAACATGAATCAGAGAAACTGGTTGATTTAGAAATTACCAAAAATGACCTTAACGAGCTTGAGCAGGATTTACAAAATCTGATGTTGAAGGTTGAAACTAGAATTCTCGAATTAAACGAAGAACCTATTGATACCACCATTCAACGCTTCAATCGAAACATAGAAAAAACGAGTAACTGTATCAAAAGAGAGATTTGCGGAGCGATCTAAAATCATCAAATAAGGCTGTTTAGTTAGGTTTGAAAGGCCCCGATCGGAAGATTGGGGCTTTTCATTTAAATCCGTTTAGGGAATTACTTTTGACACTCATAGCTGACTATGGAAAAACTACAGAATTATATCAACGGAGAACTGGTGGCTCCAATTTCAGGTGAATATTTTGACAACTTCGAACCTGCCACAGGAAAGGTGTATTCACTGATACCAGATAGCGACTTGGCAGATGTGGAAACAGCAACGGCTGCCGCAAAAGCAGCCTTCCCAATTTGGAGCCGAATGAGTATCCAAGACCGATCCGACATTTTACTTCGCATTGCCCAACTCATTGGAGATAATTTAGATGAATTAGCACAAGCAGAGAGTCGAGACAATGGAAAACCGCTAAAACTGGCGAGAACGGTAGATATTCCAAGAGCCCAGTCCAACTTCCATTTTTATGGAACAGGCATCTTGCATTTTGCTTCTGAATCACATTCCATGGGCGATTTGGCTATTAATTACACCTTGCGCCAAGCAATTGGTGTTGCCGGTTGTATTTCTCCTTGGAATTTGCCTTTGTATTTGTTTTCATGGAAAATTGCTCCTGCATTAGCCGCAGGTAACACGGTGGTAGCCAAACCATCTGAAGTCACCCCGTATACCGCTTATTTACTATCGAAGATTTGCATTGAAGCAGGCCTACCCAAAGGAGTACTGAATATCGTACATGGATTAGGTCCTAAGGCTGGAGCTGCCATCATTGAACATGAAGACATTCCTATGATCAGCTTCACTGGAGGAACAGCCACTGGTGAGTGGATTGCGAGAACAGCTGCTCCGAAATTCAAAAAACTGAGCCTTGAATTGGGAGGAAAAAATCCCAATATCATTTTCGCAGATTGTGACTTTGAAGACATGATGAAGACAACAGTACGTTCATCTTTTGCCAATCAAGGACAAATTTGTTTGTGCGGATCACGAATATTGGTGGAGCGGCCGATTTACGAAAAATTCAAAACTGAATTTGTGAAACGCGTGAAAGCCATGAAAGTGGGCGATCCTTCTACCGATGTAAATTTAGGTGCCGTGGTGAGCAAACCACACATGGAAAAAGTGTTGAGCTATGTAGAGCTGGCCAAAGAAGAAGGTGGCACGGTGCTTTGTGGAGGAAAAAGAGTAATGATCGATGGTGAATTTTCGGAAGGCTATTTCTTGGAGCCCACAGTAATTGAAGGTCTTCCGCATACTTGCCGAACCAATCAGGAAGAGATCTTCGGCCCTGTAGTTACAATCATGCCTTTTGATACCGATGAAGAAGCATTGATGATGGCTAATAGCACAAAGTATGGCCTTGCCAGTTCGGTATGGACAAGCAACTTGAAAAGGGCGCATACCATAGCACGTGAACTGCACACAGGAATCGTATGGATCAACTGCTGGTTACTTCGAGATTTGCGCACTCCTTTTGGTGGAGTAAAAAGTTCTGGAGTAGGTCGAGAGGGCGGTTTCGAAGCCTTCGATTTCTTTACAGAACCCAAGAATGTGTGTATCAGGTACTAAATAGCATGAAAGTGGGCGCTCTCTACTTTCATTAGCATACTGTGATAGCTTTTGTACCAGCGTTTCATGCCTTCCATTTTGGCCTTTTGATGGATAAGGTCCTTACGCCATTGATCGATAGCTTCCTTGTCTCTCCAATAGCTGATAAACGAACCCCGACCTTCAGATTTATGACTTTCCCAACCTAGAAACCCATCGATTTTATGGACCAATTCCAAGGTGATTTCATCCATTTCTTGATAACCTTCCAAATCATCACCTAGGAAATAGTTAAAGACGTTGGCGTAATAAGGTGTTTCTGGCCGAATGTTGTTTTTCCAGTTAATCACAACTATTGGCTTTGATCAATTTTCTTTACCATCGTCAGAATCGTTGCAATAGCCACCGTTTCACCGGTTTCGTCAAACATATCCACCAAGAACTTTACAATGCCTTTGGCTATGTCATCTTCTGATCGCTTCTCTTGATCAATCTTTTCTTTAACCGTAAACCGAACGCCAACCGTTGCTCCAGGGTAAACAGGCTTGGTGAATCGCGCTTGCTCTACTCCATAGTTCAGCAATACTGGTCCTTTCTTTGGATCTACAAACAACCCCGCAGCCTTCGATAGTAAAAAGTACCCATGAGCTACTCGCTGTTCGAAAATGGTGCCTTCCAAAGAACTAGCATCCATGTGCGCATAGAAATTATCCCCACTTACATTAGCGAAGTTCACAATGTCTGCATCCGTAACCGTGTGCTTGTGTGTGAATACCGTGTCGCCAACCCTCAATTCTTCAAAATGCTGCCGGAAAACATGAGGATTCGCCTCTGGTTGATCCGCACCAACTTGAAATTGCTCTGTGATACGAGTAATGGTTTCCGGATGGCCTTGAATAGCCGTTCGCTGCATGTAGTGTTTCACCCCTCGAACTCCACCCATTTCTTCTCCCCCTCCCGCTCTTCCTGGACCACCATGTGTCAATAATGGCATCGGAGAACCATGTCCTGTGCTTTCTTTAGCACATCGTTCATTTAAAACCAAAACGCGACCGTGCATATGAGCCGTGCCAATAACGAAGTCTTTCGCTAAACTGTCATCTGCCGTTACAATAGAAGTCACGAGTGAACCTTTTCCCAGTTCTGCCAATCGAATCGCTTCGTCCATATCCTTATACGGCATAAGTGTGCTAACAGGTCCAAAAGCTTCAATTTCATGAACTGCAGTTTTGGTGAAAGGATCATCGTTACGAAACAAAATAGGGCTGAAGAACGCTCCCTTATCCTTATCAGCTCCAACGACATCAAAATTGTCCATGTCACCATAAACAATCTCTTGCTCCTTCATCAACAACTCAACATTATGTCTGACTCGATCTACCTGCGTTCTGCATGCCAATGCTCCCATTCTCACCCCATCGGCTGATGGATCTCCAATGGTCGTTTTTGCTAGTTGTTGACCCAAAGCAATCTGTACATCTTCCATGTACTTTTCCGGCACCAAAATTCTTCGTACTGCCGTACACTTTTGACCCGCTTTCACTGTAATTTCTGCTCTAGTGGCCTTAATAAAAATGTCGAACTCCGGTGTGCCCGGAGCGGCATCTTCGCCCAACATAGTCGCATTCAGACTGTCCGCTTCCAAATTAAAAGGAACGGTATTTTGAATGATATTTGGTAGCGCCTTTAACTTTAATCCCGTTGCAGCAGAGCCAGTAAAGGTGACCACGTCATTTTGAGTGACATGATCCAAAATTCCTCGCCCAAATCCACTCACTAATTGAAGAGATCCTTCGGGTAAAATTTTTGATGCGATAATTTCCTTGACCATCAATTCGGTCAAATAACTAGTGTATTCACTTGGCTTAACTACCGCTGGAACTCCGGCCAATAAATTAACTGCGATCTTTTCGAGCATACCCCAAATTGGGAAATTGAACGCATTGATATGAACTGCAACCCCGCGTTTAGGAACTAAAATATGGTGACCAATAAATGAACCACCTTTTGATAATGGAATTGCATCTCCTTCAACCGCATAGGGTAAATCAGGAAATTGCTTTCTCAGCGATGCATTTGCAAAAAGGTTTCCTATACCACCCTCAATATCAATCCAACTGTCCACACGAGTTGCTCCTGTGGCTGCTGATAGATGATAGAACTTATCCTTAATGGACATAAGGTGCAACGCCAAAGCCTTTAGCATTCGACCTCTTTCTTGAAAGGTCATTTTGCGAAGTGCTGGACCTCCAACGGTTCGCCCATAATCAAGGATAGAGGCGTAATCTAATCCTGCACTCGAAACCGCACCGATTATTTGTCCATTAATGGCATTTTCAGCCAAAAGCTCTTGGCCATCGCCATTTACCCACTGTCCTGAAACGTAGTTGCTAATTTTCTCCATATTATTATTCTATTTCTTGCACTCGCATTTGCCTTCGCTCTTTCACAAATTCCTTTAAAAGTTCATTTGACTCCTTTGTAAATTTAGTGTCTTATATGAACTGTCCTCCCTGATACATAACCTTGCCCACTGGTCGATCTAGATCAATGGGCGCAGGCACTCTTCCGACAGGGTATAAATCCACAAAAAAGGGAAAGGCGTAATCCTTCCCTTGTTTGGCAGGATGAATTTTAGTGGATACTATCAGGGTCTTTGAAACATAACCCTCTGAAAAAATTACAAGTGCCACAGAATCCTGCATTTTCACATCTATGGCAAACTTTCCAATTTTACTTGTCGGTATTTCCTTCACAACTTCATGATTCTTGTAAACATAGATCATGGATTCTTGACCACGTCTATTTTCATTGACCACCTTACCTGACATGTATAATGTCCCCAACTCCTGCCTTAGCGCATTCACCTGCAATCCAACACTAGCAAGCAATAACAACATGCTTAACCTTAAATCCATCAATTTACATCCCATTTAACCGCGAAGATAACGTACCTCTAGAACCAAGGAAAGTTGAGTAGATTTTTTGCAAGCCAAATGAGAGACTTATCCCGTTCAATTGAGACGCTTGACTCGTGTCACCTTTAATTTACTTTGATTGATTCTTCCAAATCTCATATGACCGATTTTGCTCAGGTCTATCAAATTCTGGCTTCCGAAGTGGTTCGCATTCTTTCAAGGTATCATAAAGTTCTTGTGGTAATCCTTGATAGATTTTAGTGCCCTCCGTCTTCCATTTAATCATTTCGTCAGTTACGTCCTTTACTATTTTATGAGGATTTCCGACAACCACCTTTCGATCAGGAATAATTGATTTCGCGGATACGAATGTCAGTGCACCCACTATACATTCATCTCCAATTTCCACCTCATCCATTAATACCGCGTTCATTCCAATCAAGCAATTTTTACCTAGCGTTGCGCCATGCACAATCGCCCCATGACCGACATGCGCTCCCTCTTTTAGACGAACTTCCACCCCAGGAAACATATGAATCGTGCAGTTTTCCTGCACATTACAACCATCGTCAATAACAATTTTCCCCCAATCACCTCTTATTGCGGCACTTGGGCCGATATACACATTTGCTCCAATGAACACATTACCTGTTACCGTAGCCTGAGGATGGACAAAGGCAGACTCATGCACAACAGGCTTAAAGCCATCAAATTCATAGATCATATTAATCCGTTTGAAGCAAAGGTTGCAAAACTGACGATGTGACAAAAGACCGTCTTTTCAATCCGAGTAAAATAGAACTTGATAGAATGATTAACACTTCTATCTTTGCATTGCGGGGTGGAGCAGTTGGTAGCTCGTTGGGCTCATAACCCAAAGGTCACAGGTTCGAGTCCTGTCCCCGCAACCAAATCTAAAAAAGCCTCAACAATATGTTGAGGCTTTTTTATTTTCTTCGCCTGCATCATGAATCAAATCAACGCCTTCGTTCGAACCAATCTGCGAGAATTGACTATGTGGGTTTTGGTGGTCGTATTGATTACAATCAAAATATATCAAGGCGATCAAAGCTTCTTTGCAAAATATTTTACCGACCCAAGCTGGAGTCAAGGTGAATCAGATTGGTTTCGCTGGTTATATCATCATTTAGCCAGCCTACTTCTCTGGGCATTCGTGCCATTTATTATCATTCGTTTCTTCTTTAAACAAACTCTAGGTGAGTTTGGCTGGAAGTTAGGTGATTGGCGATTTGGATTAAAGGCTACACTCATCTCATATGTGGTGATGATAATGCCTGTTTATATAAGTAGTTTTAATCCTGAACATCGAGAATGGTATCCACTAACCACTTTAGCAACTGCATCTGTTGGCTATTTCGCTCTTTGGGGATTAAGCTATTTACCTCATTACATTGGCTGGGAGTTTATGTTCCGAGGTTTTGTTGGTATTGGAATGAGCAAATTCTATGGAAAAATTGGTGCTACAGGAATTCAAGTGATCATCACTGTTCTGCTTCATATCGGCAAGCCAATGGGCGAAACTTGGGGTGCGGCTTTTGCAGGAATTTACCTAGGTTGGCTCACTTACAGAACGGGTTCAGTTTGGTGGGCCATCCTTTTTCATTTCTATTTGGGTATGTTGAACACATGGATGTGCGCATAAGATGAGGTATGCTGTTACTGGCTCAACCGGATTAATAGGCAAGGCGCTTACACTTAAACTTGCTAATGAAGGGCATTCAGTTGTCGCTATTGTTCGTTCTGAATTTCCAGTTGAGTTTCTCGATCATGAACGTATCGAGCTGGCCAAGGGCGATATTCAGGATTTAGAGTTCCTTAAAGCGGCTTTTCAAAATATAGATGGAGTCTATCATGTGGCAGCATTTGCAAAACCCTGGTCGAAAGACAAATCATACTACTATAAGATTAATGAACAAGGTACCCGCAATGTCTGCGAGGCTTGTGTTGAAAACAATGTATCTAGATTTGTTTATACTGCTTCTGCTGGGATTCATGGCCCACAAAACGGCTCGTCTTTCATTGATGAAAACACATGGCCCACTGAATATCATACAGATTATGAGCAAAGCAAATTCAATGGAATGCAGGTGGCATTGTCGTATGAGCAATCAGGACTTGAGGTAAATGTGGTAAGTCCTGCCCGAGTATATGCTCCTGGCGAGGTGACGGAGAGCAATGTGCCCATGCGAATGGTTGACATCTATTTGAATAGAGGTTTTGGTGTGGTACCAACAGATGGTCTTGGAATTGGGAGCTATGTTTTTATAGATGATGTGGTGCAAGGCCATATGGTTGCCATGCATTGTGAAACGCATGGTGAGGAGTTTTTAATCGGTGGTGAGAACTTAAATTACTTCGAATTCTTCGACATAATTACGGAAATCACGGGCCAAAAGAATCCAATAATTAAAGTGCCATACCGTCTTAGTCTAGCTATTGGAAAAGCAAATTTGTTTTTAGCTGAAAACTTCGGAATAAAGCCCACCATCACCACTCCCTGGGTGAGGCGCTATTTGAAACATTGGGGGGTCTCAAGCGATAAGCTTAGGGCGCTTGGTTATAAACCTAGACCATTAAAAGAAGGAATGTTGCAAATCCTAAAACCGTAGAGGCTATTCAGACTTGTAATCCCGATTCTTCTTCAACTCTTCAGAGATTTCTTTGATCTCTTCAGGTGTTTTTCCTTTCAAAAACTCAGGTAATTCCATTCCAGCCATGTTAAACATCTCTTGTAACGGAGGTACAGATTTATACAGTCCTGAAATGAAGTTCGCTGTGGATGTTTTATCTCCGCCTTGGCTGCCGCCATCCCAAACAGTGACTTTGTCAATTTTGATGTTTTGAATAGCCTCGGATTGCAACCTAACTAACTCTGGAAGTTTGTCAGTAATCAATAACATAGCAGCATTATTGGCATCACCGCCAGCTGCCTTAACTATCTGATCTAAACCTTGCGCTTGCTTAGTCAAAACCTCATACAGACCTTGAGCCTCCGCTTGCCGTTGAAATAATACACCATCCGCTTCCCCTTTGGCTCTTCTTCGAATACGCTCTGCTTCGGCCTCTGCAGCAATTTCGACACGTTCCTTGTCAATTTGAGCAGGCACCACAATATCCGCTGTTTGACTGGCTCTATCCCGCTCTGCCCGCGCAGCCTCTGCCTGCTTCTCTGCGGCATATGCTTCTTCAAGTGCTTTTGCACTTTGAACTTTTTCTGCCGCAGTCGATATTTTTAATGCCTCCGCTTCTTTCTCTTGTCTTAAAGCATCTGATTGGGCCACTTTAATTTTTGCCAAGTTTTCACCTTCTACTGCCATCGCATTTGCATCCGCGACCCTTACCCGTTGGTCTTGAACCGCTTCAGCTTCTCCAATTGACCCGTCTCTATTTTTTTCTGCAACACTTTTACGTGCGTCATTGATTGCTTTGGCAGCAGCTTCCTTTCCTAATGCCTCAATGTATCCTGATTCATCTTTAATATCCGTAACGTTTACGTTTATCAATTTCAAACCAATTTTCTTCAATTCCGCTTCTAAATTGGAGGCCACATTTTCCAAGAATTTATCCCGGCTGCTATTGATCTCCTCGATGTCCATTGTCGCAACAACTAAACGCAGTTGGCCAAAGATGATGTCCTTGGCTAAATCGTGAATATCCTGCTGGGATAAGCCTAAAAGCCTTTCAGCCGCATTATTCATTACACCTTGTTCTGTGCTGATACCGACTGTAAATCGCGATGGCACATCCACTCGAATGTTCTGTCGGCTCAATGCATTGGTCAAGTTCACCTCAATAGAAATTGGAGTCAGTTCTAAAAACTCAAAATCTTGGATTATCGGCCAAATAAACGCTGCGCCACCATGAATACATTTTGCAGATCGTCCTTCAGTCCCACTAGACCCAACTTTTCCATATACGACAAGTATTCTATCCGATGGACATCGCTTATAGCGCTTGAATAATCCAATTAATAAAACAAATATGAATACGACAGAGGCCGCTATAATAATGACAAATGATCCTCCCATTTGGTGCTGATTTTAGCTTTTTGTAATTAATAATAAGTTTCCGTTGATGACCTCTTTTACATTAATCACCATTCCGTTTTTTAGGTCTTCTTCATCGTCAGTGATGGCTTCCAGTTCTCTAAAAGAGCCCTGCACCATGATGGTAACTTTTCCGATGTTACCGCGCTTAGCTCGAACGGTTAAATAAACTTCACCAACTCCACCAATCGCATTTTTCACATCCATGGTTCCGCTATCTGTGAGCTTGCTGAAGAAATAGAATATAGACGCCATTACCGACATCATTATCAACCCTGATACGAGTGAAACGATTACGACCGTAAAAAATGCCATTTCCGCTTCTAAACAAGCAATGCCTGTCCAACCGAAAATGGTAAAGAAGGCGACAAAATTCTTGATTGTAAAAAACTGAAAGCCGATTTCGCCATCAGCATCAATATCCATGTCTGTATCACCATCAATCTCACCGCCAACAAAGGTTAGCACCGTTTGAATCAAAAAAATCAGAGTAAAGGGAATGGCTATTCCCCAATATATTTGTTGCACTGAAGTGAGGGCATCCCACCAAGCTGGAAAGTTGTCGAACATAGGGCTGTGGTTTCGGGGACAAGCTAAAATTTTTTTCGCTTGTTTGCAACCACATTTTATTCAAGTCTAACCTCGAAGCTCTGCACCTACTTCTCTTTTGAATCTTTCAAGAAGTCGATTCATGGTTTTATCAACCTCCTTGTCCGTTAATGTTTTGTGCTCGTCTCGCAAACTAAAGGCCAAGGCATAGCTCTTTTTTCCCTCAGGCAGACCTTTGCCTTCATAAACATCAAATAAGGTAACTGACTTCAAAAGTTTTCGTTCCGTTTGATAAGCCAATCGCTCTAATTCCGCATAGTTCAGTGCTTGGTCAACTAATAGAGCTAAATCTCTGCGAACTGCTGGGTATTTAGGTAAATCGCCAATACTTATTGATTCTTGTCGCAGTTTGACCACATCCGACCATCGCATTTCCAAATAGAAAACATCCTTTTGTTTGATCTCAAATGCTTTTTTCATTTGATCCGAAATCTTCCCTGCCGTTATAACCACTTTATCTCCAAGATTCCAATCCATGCCGTACTCGAACCAATCATTGGAAGTTTCACTTGCTTTCAACTTGCTTGAGCTGATTCCCAATCTGTAAAAAATTTGCTCCAATGACCCACGTAGAAAGTTCCAATCGGCAGGAGTATCAGCCAACCGCCACGAATCTGAAATTTGACTACCTGACACCGCAATGCCCAATCTATGTTCTTCGAAGAAACCTTTTTCACTCTGGCGATAGATGTTGCCAAACTCAAACTGTTTCAGGTTGTTTTGCTGCCGATTCAAATTATAAGCGGCACTCTGTAAGACTGAAAACACCATGGCTGGCCTCATGATTCCCATTTCAGAACTCAAGGGATTATTTACGTGAACAATGGCTGATTCAGACCATTCAGCCGATAAGGCCCCATAGCGCTCATCTACCATTGAATTAGACATACACTCGAGAAATCCATTACCCACTAATAATTCTGTAATCGCCTTTTTAGCCAGAGTGTCAGCCGATGGTTTGATATCTCCAATGGAAGATTTAATTTGTGTGGTGAATGGGATAGCATCATAACCATATATGCGTAGTACTTCTTCGACTACATCTGCTTCGCGAGTAACATCCACTTTAAATGGTGGTATGCTTAGTGTCCACTCCCGCCCTTGCTTTTCGGCTATTTCAATATCCAAACCTTCTAGAATACGCTGAATATCTGCATCAGGAATATCATGACCAATAAATGCATTTGCCTTATCTAATCTATAGGTTACCTCGAAGTTTGGAAAGTCATTTGGATGAGTGTCGCTGATGTCGCTAGTTATTTTCCCTTGCCCCAATTCAGCGATCATTTTAGCGGCAAGCTTTGCTGCGTACGCAGTAATATTTGGATCAATGCCACGCTCAAAACGGAAAGATGCATCGGAGTGAATCGCTTGTCGTTTGGCTGTTTTGCGCACCCAAACCGGATTAAAATAAGCTGCCTCAAGGAAAACTTCTGTTGTCGATTCCGTAACCCCAGATTTGGAACCGCCAAAAACACCTGCTATACACATGCCTTCCGTTTTATTACAAATCATTAAGTCATTGTCATTCAACTCACGCTCTTCGTCATCAAGGGTAGTGAACTTGGTGCCTTTCGATAGCGTCTTCACGATGACCTCATCACCATCAATTTTTGAAGCATCAAAAGCATGAAGGGGTTGGCCAAAGGCGTGGTTGATATAATTGGTGACATCCACCACATTGTTTATGGGTCTCACTCCCACCGCTTTCAATTTATTCTGCAACCAGCTTGGAGACGGTTCAACCTTAAGATCAGAAATTGTTACACCCACATACCGAGGACATGCCTCTTCATTCTCGACTTTAACAGAAATTACCCTACTAGTTTCAGCTGGGGAAAAATCATCCACAGACGGACGGCAGAGTTCGATTTTCTTGTTCTTCCGCTGAGCTAAAACAGCCTTTAAGTCCCGAGCAACGCCAAAATGTGAAGCGGCATCTGCCCTGTTTGGGGTAAGGCCAATCTCAAAAACAGTATCCGACTCAATCTTGAAGATTTGAGCTGCAGGAGTGCCAATTTTGGCGTCCTCAGGCAACACCATGATACCGTCATGGCTTTGGCCCACACCTATTTCATCTTCGGCACAAATCATTCCTTCGCTGACCTCTCCTCTGATTTTTGACTTTTTTATCTCGAAGGGGGCTCCGTCTTCTGGATATAAAAGGGTGCCAACGGTAGCCACAATTACCTTTTGACCGACAGCCACATTTGGCGCCCCGCAAACAATGGATAGAAGTTCCCCTGAACCAACATCGACCTTAGTGCAGTTTAATCTATCAGCATTTGGATGCTGCCATTT
Organism: uncultured Flavobacteriales bacterium; assembly: GCA_943788775.1. Taxonomy (GTDB): domain Bacteria; phylum Bacteroidota; class Bacteroidia; order Flavobacteriales_G; family Salibacteraceae; genus SHAN690. The sequence continues at coordinate 30,564 of CALSRO010000004.1, forward strand.
CTCCTTCACCTCTCCAACAAAAAGTCCTTTTAATCCTCCTCTAAGCGACTCAAAGGACTCGATTCCTTCCACTTCCAAGCCAACACTTGTCAATAATTCACTTACCTCTTCGGGAGATTCTTCTAAATGGATGTATTGGCTAAGCCAGTTGTAGGAGATTTTCATGAGCTGCTTTTCTAAGTCTCGTCAAAGGTAAAAACCCAATAATCACAGCCTACATTTAAATCAAAACTGATGAACTAGCCAATAATAGATCGGCAATCCAAGTGTAATGTTTATCGGAAAGGTAACCGCTAGCGCCATTGGGAGATAAATTCCTGGATTAGCCTTTGGAACTGCAATTTTCATTGCTGCTGGCACAGCGATGTAAGAGGCGCTAGCTGCCAACACTGCCAACAAAAAACGGTTACCTGGTTCATCGGTTACAAAACCACTTATCACGGACACAATCGTTCCGTTAACTAAGGCAAAGAAATCCGCGGCTATCGTAGTAAACCATCCATGTTCAAAAAAGGCCTTTAGTTTTCGACCACTCGTGATGCCCATGTCTAAGAGAAAAATCGCGAGAAATCCTTTAAAAATATCTGTCGTAAACGGCATAATTCCATTGGCCTGCTCATCGTTTGCAACAAAACCAATGAATAAGCTACCCAGAATCAATAGCACACTGCCGTTTGTAATTGAGTGTTTCACCAGCGCTCCCAAACTGATATCCTTGCCCGCCCCTTGGCTGAAATATCTGATCAACAGTACCCCAACTATAATCGCTGGTGCCTCCATGAAGGCTAGAATCGCGACCATGTATCCATCAAAGTGAGTCATGTGAGCTTCTAGAAAAGAAATTGCAGTAACAAATGTGACGGCACTTACTGAGCCGTAGGCAGCGGCTACAGCTCCAGCATTCTCGGTCCCCAATCTTTTCTTTACGATAAAAAACACATAGATTGGAACTATACTCGCGAGACCTACACTGAATAATATAGTGGTTAAAATGTCGCTACTGTAAGGACTATGGGAGAGTTCTTGTCCTCCATTAAAACCGATGGAAAACAGCAAGTACAGCGAAATAAACTTGGAAGAATTTTGGGGTATTTCTAAGTCACTCTTGAACTGCACTGCCAAAATACCAAGTACAAAAAAGAGCAATGCAGGATTCGACAAATTGTCGATCAACAAGTCGAGGTTCATGCAGTCTTTCGCTCCTGATTTGATGCAACCTCGATAATATCCACTTTGCTCGACACAGTTATTCGAGCCGACTTATCTGCTTTTTCAAAAAACTCAACGAGACGTTCTCTTTCTTTTTTCAGTTCAGAAATACGAAGTTCAGAATGATGAATGTCTTTATTGAACCGTTCTTCATTGCTAAAACGCTTCGCTTGATGAAATCTTATTTTGTAATCAAAAAGTGCAAGTACTACTTCTTTGGCTTCCACTGCGGTGAAATCCGTGTCGACTAGTTTGAGATCAATCTTTAATTCGTTCATGCTAAAAAATTTAATTTTTTCTGAGTGCAAACTTTGAGCGATTAGTTCATATATCAATATTTATATTATCTATGTATTAGATAGACTTTGACTATGAACTATACGCTAAGACAACTGACTGTTTTCACCAAAATATGTGAGAACCGAAGCATTACAAAGGCCGCGGATGAATTACATATGACGCAACCTGCAGCATCCATTCAACTTAGAAACTTTCAAGATCAATTCGATATTCCGCTTACGGAGATAATAGGACGCAAACTTTTTGTCACCTCATTTGGTGAAGAAATCTATCAGGCCGCGATAAATATTTTGAATGAAACCAAGAAAATTGAGCAAACAGCTATGGCTTACAAAGGCCACCTTGTTGGGCGAATTCATATTTCCATCGTATCCACAGGTAAATACATCATGCCGTTTTTCTTGGCTGATTTTTTAACAGATAATCCCGGGGTTGAGCTTCAAATGGATGTAACCAATAAATCTTCTGTGATCACCTCTTTAAATGACAATTCTGTTGATTTTTCTCTTGTCTCAATACTTCCAGAAACGATGGCAATTGATAAAACCGAATTAATGACAAACCGATTGTTTTTAGTTGGCGGTGCGAATACTATAACTTTTGAAAAGCCTCAAAAGCCTGAAATTATTGCCGAATTACCATTGATTTTCAGAGAGCAGGGATCGGGTACTAGGCAAACCATGGAGCGCTTTCTTGACAAACATGGGATCAAGGCCGATAAAAAACTTGAATTGACTTCAAATGAGGCGGTTAAGCAAGCAGTGATTGCCGGTTTGGGATATTCCATCATGCCGTTGATAGGAGTCAAAAATGAATTATTGAAAGGTGATTTAAAAATCATTCCCATTAAGGGTATGCCGATTGCCTCAAGTTGGAATTTGATACGGCTTCAAAACAAAAAATTCCTTCCTCCAGCAAAGGCATTCTTAGAATATCTTGCATTGCACAAATCAAAAATAATGGAAAAACATTTCAGCTGGTCAGACCGAGAATTCTAGTCTCGTTTTAATCTCTTGATGTTAATTTTGGCACCATGAAAAATGCGCTAATTTTCTTCCCTATACTCTTGCTTATGCTTGCTTCGTGTGAGCCCAAACCTGAGCGTGTCGTTGAGTCAGAATGGTCTACCGAGCAACCCAAACTCGTAAGCTTTTTTATAGAAGTCGATGATGTAAAATTCAAGCAAGGTGAAGAAAAATACTACGAGAATGGAAAGTTAGAATACACTGGAACTTATGACCCCGCTGGTGAGCGACACGGAGATTGGAAGTATTATTATTCAAATGGAAATTTGTGGAGCACGGGCAGCTACGAGCATGGCATTAAGACAGGAGTCAAGCAAGTCTATTGGCCCGAAGGTAAGTTGAGATATGAAGGCAATTTCACTGACGATCAGAAATCTGGACACTGGATATTCTACGACATGGAAGGAAATATCATCGAAGAAAAGGACTATTAACTAGTTGCTCAAATCGGCCCGTGGCGCGGATTTATTGCTGATATTAAAACCAAATCCTGCCGTCATTCGGATAGAACCTTCACGCTTGATATTCGGTATGGACGCATAAGCTGCACGCATAAAAACACTGCCCACGCGATAATAGCCAATCCATTCTGCGCCAATTTGAAAACCCGACTTATCAAATGGAGTCAAATTCTGGGTTTCATAAACTCCATAAACGTTTTGAGAACTTCCACCACTTGGTGATGATATTACTCCAACTCTCGCAAATACATCATCAATCTCGTGGCTATAGCTGTAGAGTACATCGGCATATACATTAACGGTAGAACGAACATACCTGTCACCATAATCAGTAATAGATACCACGGAATTAGTAATAACGGTGTATTGCGCCCCAATGGAAAGGTATGACATCTCCACCATTGTGGTATTTGGTCCATTTTGATCAAAAAGAATAGGCGCTCCCACTGGATTGATTTGCTCCCCATTGATCTCTGTTCCAGAATACATGCTTGATTTATATCCTACACCAATTCTTGGGCCTACTGATCTTGCTATGGTCAGCGGAACATATGTGACATAGTCCGTTCTGCCAACAGATTTAATATTCACCGTCTTCTCCTTCGTACTTGTCCATTGATAAGCTCCAAAAGCGCCAGTAAAATAAAGTTCTGTTTGTGGTTTGTCTTTATAAACTGAAAAGGAATACTCTGGCAGTTCATATGACGCACCCTCAGAGTCATACTTACTATACACCTTTTCGATCCGATCATAGTAGGCGATTTTGTACTCCGCTGCTATTTGAAGCCTACTTGATATCATGAGGTTTGAATATGAACGGGCAGCAATATTCAAGTTTACGGATGAGATGTCTATATCTCCAGGACATAGGTTTGTTGCAAAGGCAGTGAAATGCGTTGGGTCGTCATATTTAATGGTGTAATAAACGACATCCTCGTTTTCAATGTCTCCAATTTTTTCCAACTGAGCCGTTGCTGTACATCCAATAAAACCAAAAAAAGACAGTAACAGATATGATTTGAACTTCTTCATGGTTATTCAATTGATAATTTAAGGCTACCCGAAACTGTCTCAAAAACGTCATCATTGGAATCCACAAATTCGATATCACAAAAACTCACATAAAGGGTGTTTCCTGAAACCGTGGTGTAGATTTCCTGATTCTCTCGAGCACGATAGAGTTCACCGAATTGCTCACCATAATACATTATACACAACTCGTCTCCACCATAAATACCTGTCAAATATTTTCGATCTACATCGAGAGAGTCAGTATAAAAGTCCGCGTCTATGCGAACATGACTGTCATAGGAGGTGAAGTCTGCTTGAAATTTATCGAAGCTTTTGTAGTAATCTCCATCTAAATCGGTTTCAAACTCCCAAGAATCTTCGATCCTCGAAATCGACCGGTCTTCACATTCAGGATCAATATTACACGGGACTCCACACACATCTCCACAATCCACATCTAATTCACCATCTAAATAGTCAAATTCATTGTTATCACAATGCTCTGGAGTCTCCACCTCTGGACCATTTGCGTAGAAATCATAATCATCTATATATTCCTTTTTGCGACAGCCCGAAGACCAAACAAGCAGGCAAACCAATGCTGGTATTAAGTATCTCATTGAGTTAAACATTCGCCAAAGAAACGAATGTCCAGGACACCAATTTGCGCACAACGGAATAATGGAATGTCTTAAGGGCATCTGAGCTTCTTTAAATTATGTGATATTCATCTATTTCTACACCTTCGCATTCTCGTAAAACGGATTTCTATGAAAACACTACTAATTACTGGAGGCGGTGGTTTTATTGGCTCAAACTTGGTTGCTCACATTCTGAAATCAAAACCCGACACGCGGGTCATAAACTTAGACGCAATGACTTATGCAGGTGACGCTGCAAATCTTGCCTCTGTCCAGAACCATCCCAATTATAAGTTCGTGAAAGGCGACATTAGAAACCGTTCCTTGGTTGATGAGCTATTTAAATCGCACGATATTCGAGGCGTAATGCATTTAGCTGCCGAGTCTCATGTAGATAACTCCATCAGCAATCCTTCTGTATTTATAGAGACCAACGTGAATGGCACATTCAATCTTGTTGATGCCGCTTACAAACATTGGATGATCAAGCCCTTCCAATTTAGAGAAGGCTATGAACACTGCAAATTCTTACATGTGAGCACAGACGAGGTTTACGGAACACTCGGAGCCACGGGACTTTTTACAGAAGAAACCCCATACGCCCCAAATTCGCCATATAGTGCATCAAAGGCCAGTAGTGATCATATAATCCGAAGCTATCACCACACTTATGGAATGAATACGGTTATTACGAATTGTTCAAATAACTACGGTCCAAATCAGCATGATGAAAAACTAATACCCACGGTCATTCGTAAAGCGCTCACCGGTGAAAACATTCCCATTTATGGCGATGGAAGTAATGTTCGAGATTGGTTGTATGTGTTAGATCACTGCAAAGGGATAGAATTGGCATACGAAAATGGTCGAGCAGGTGAATGTTACAACATTGGTGGCAGAAATGAGCGGAACAACAACTACATAGCGCATACCATTTGCGAGCTTTTAGACAAGCATAAGCCAAAAACTGCTGGTAGCTACAAGGATCAAATCCATTATGTGGAAGATCGCGCAGGGCATGATTTTCGATATGCGATCGATGCAACAAAAATTGAATCCGAATTGAAATGGAAGGCCCAAGAGAATTTTGAGACTGGCATCTTAAAAACTATTGAATGGTACACTAAAAAGTACAGCTCCTAGACGTGTAAATTCTTTCCTAGCCCTTAGATTAATTCATTTTAAAATGTAGCGGGGTATCTTACCTTCGCTCAGACATGATACCTCCCCACAAGATTGACGAAATAATGAATGCCGCCCGCATCGATGAGGTGGTTGGTGAGTTCGTTAATTTGAAAAAATCAGGGTCAAGCATGAAAGGCCTGAGTCCTTGGTCGGATGAAAAAACGCCTTCATTCATGGTATCTCCTGCCAAAGGAATATTCAAAGACTTTAGTTCTGGCAAAGGCGGCAATGTTGTCACTTTTTTAATGGAACATGAGCACTTCAGCTATCCAGAGGCATTAAGATGGCTGGCACAGCGGTACAATATTGAGTTGGAAGAAGAAAAGCCTACTCCTGAAATGGAAGAGGCAAGAAGCGAACGAGAAAGTTTGTATGTCATCAATGAATTTGCCCGCGATTGGTTTGTCAACCAAATGTGGGAAGAGGAAGAAGGCCAAACCATTGCGCTGAGTTACTTTAAGGAGCGTGGCTTTAATGAAAGCATTATAAAAAAGTTCCAGTTGGGCTATAACCCTGATAGCTTTCAGGCATTTACGGACGTTGCGGCTGATAAAGGTTATAAGGACGAATATCTATTTGCTACGGGCTTAGTAAAGCAAAAAAACGAACGGAAATATGACGGCTACAAGGGACGAGTCATGTTTCCAATTCAGAATTTGAGCGGCCGTACCATTGGTTTTGGTGGTAGAACACTCCAGGCAGATAAAAATATACCTAAGTATATCAACTCTCCAGAGAGTTCGATCTATGACAAAAGCAGTTCACTATATGGACTCTACTTTGCAAAAGGGTCTATTGCCAAAGAGGATAACTGTTATTTAGTTGAAGGATACACGGATGTTCTTTCCTTTCACCAAAAGCATATTGAAAACACTGTCGCATCCTCGGGAACCGCGCTTACCAAAGAGCAAGTCAAGTTAATTTCTCGATACACTCAAAACGTCACGCTAGTTTACGATGGAGATAAAGCTGGTATAAAAGCCAGTTTGAGGGGAATTGATTTAATCCTTGAGCAGGGAATGCACGTGAAGGTGATCATGCTACCCGATGGTCATGACCCTGACTCGTTCAGCAAAGAGCATGATCGAATCGAGGTAAAAGAATATTTAGAAGAACATGCGCGCGATTTCATCGCTTTCAAAGCAGATCTTCTTATGGAAGAGGCTAAGGGTGATCCTATTAAAACCAATGACGTGATTCACGCCATGGTAGAGAGTATCGCACTCATTCCTGATACCATATTACGCTCCATTTACATTAGCGAATGCAGCAGGTTAATGCATGTAGGCGAAAAGGCATTGATCAGTGAACTCAACAAATCGCTTCGAAAAAACCATAAACAAAACAATCGCTTTAGAGGAAATGAAAATGTCCCAGAGGCGCCAATCATTGAAAATGACTTTCAGCAAGAGCAGAAATTTGCTGAGGATACGATTGAACATCAAGAACGTGATTTACTTCGTTTGATGATTAATTATCATGACAAGGAATTCACAATGGAGCTTCCTAGTGATGAAGTTCCAGAACCTGAGAAATATAATGTGCTGGAATTCATATTGGATGAAATAGAAGGTGATGAAATTGTCTTTGAGACTGAAAAATTCAAACAATTGTTTCAAGAAATTGGTGCCCGTTATGATGAACATGGCTTTAACCAAAACCATTTCATTCAGCATTCAAACGAAGAGATGCAACGTCTTTTTATTGATCTAATGACTTTTCCATATAATCTTGATAACTGGGAGCGTAAAGAAATTTACGTAGACTCAGAAGAAAAGAAGTTAAGAAGAGCGGTGATGGAGGCCATTTATGCCTATAAATCCAAGCGAGTAGAAAGAATGATCAAAGAATGTCAGCAAATGCTTAAGGATGCGATGGAACTTGGCGGAGACGTTGAAGAGTTCTTGAGAAAACAAATCAAGTTAGAGGAAGTGAAAAGAGAGATAAATCGAGTTCTCGGAAGAACTGTATTACATTAACGCCCAATGAAAGAGATCTCTGAAATACTTAACTATCAATTACTTGGATATCGAGACTTCCACTTGTCTTTGCTCGATTTGATCATTGTCATTGGTATTTTCTTTTTGACCTGGATAGGACTCAGAATCTTTAAGCTTTTTGTCAATCGAGCGATTAAAAAGCGCCAGTGGATGGACAGGTCTTCGCTTTATGCACTGCACAAACTACTCTCCTATTTCGGATATACGATCGCCATGCTTATTTCCCTCGAAACAGTGGGAATTGATGTAACGATTCTAATGGCGGGGTCTGCTGCTTTGCTGGTTGGGGTTGGCCTTGGAATTCAGCAAATATTCAATGACTTTACATCTGGAATTATTTTACTCTTTGGTGGTACCGTTCGTGTTGGTGACATTGTTGAATTTGATCAAACCGTAGGTCGAGTCATTGAAATTGATTTCAGAACCAGTAAGATTAAAACCAGAGATGGCATAACCCTGATTGTGCCTAATAGTCATTTAGTATCGGATAACGTAATTAACTGGACTGAAGGTGATAACCTGACACGATTCAATGTGGAGGTTGGAGTAGCTTATGGGTCAAACACTGAATTGGTTAAAACCATTCTAACCCAGGTAGCCGAGACCCAAGAAGGCGTATCAAAAGATCGACCGGTTAGAGTACAATTCACCGATTTTGGAGACTCATCCCTAAATTTCAAGCTATTATTTTGGGCAGAAAACACTTGGGAAATCGAGTTTCTTAGAAGTGAAATGAGGTTTGAAATCGATCGTCTTTTCCGTGAGAATGGCGTGAGAATTCCTTTCCCGCAAAGGGATGTGCATTTTTTCCAAGAAGAAAGCAAGAAAGAATAATCCAAAAATCCCAAGGCAAATTCCTTGAGGATAATCTTAAAACACTCCGTGTTTTATCTTACTATCTGCAACTTCTCAAATTTCACATTGGCTCCTGCATCATTGGTTACTTGCAATAGAAATATCCCGCTTGACAAAGAAGTGAGATTAATACGTTCGACAGCAGAAGAGCTTCTCCCCTTCATTACAAGCTTAGCATCCACATCATAGATGGAATAGTTAAACCCACTTTCTAGGGCCGTTTCTACTTGAACAAAGTGTGTACTTGGGTTTGGGTAAATCTTCACGTTCCCATTAGCCGACTCATCGATACCTACAGGAGGGGTTGGCACAACCTTGGTATAAGACATATTCGAATCTGGATTACCATTTGTATCAATATCCACTTGAGCTACAAATAGATTGACCTTTTCATCATCAGTCCACCAACGATAAGTGCCATCTGTGGCAGTATCGCTGTAGTGATCATCAAAAAAGGTCAACATTAGAGTCGTAAATGGATGCCAATCACCATCGTAATAACAATCGTTGGTCACATCGATAATAGTCGAAGTTCTTTGGCGAATAGTCATGAAGTTACCTTGTGGTAATTGCATTTCTCCCCATGCATCTATTTCATTGTGGAAACTTGCGACAAAAATAGTTCGGAGGGAATCGATATAAGGGTGAGGGCCAGCTCCATCAAAATCAATCCCTAATTCATCCGTTGTTGTGTCACTTAAAAACTGCGAGCTGAACGTGGTCCCCATTGTGGCCGGATATTGCATGAAGCGCCATGTTCCGTCTAATTCACCCTTCACTGGATCGCCAAGGCTATCGTATTCCACTAAACCAACTATATCGAGGTAAGTGGCTGTCTTCTTAAAGAACAAATGAATACTATCCTCATAAAGATCATTCGCCACGAAGTCCGCAGTTGGAAATAAGGCGTTTAGTGGAGCGGTGGACACTTCTTCTAAGATCACACCATCTGGCTTGTCTTCTGTAACCGAAGTGAAATCCCAAACTTGATTTCCCGCGGCCGATTCCATGTCTAAAAAGGCAGCATGAGTTGTGTCCTCGGCTAGAAAGACCGTGTCGCCTAGATTAGCCATGGACATTCCATCAAAAGTAATTTGTGCAGAAATTCCTGTTGAAATGGCCATTACTGCGAGTAGTATTGGTTTTCTCATAATCCGATTATTAATAATTAAATAAAACTAGTTGCTCTTTCAACTTGTTCGCCCGCTTACACTTCTACTTTTGCGCAAATCAATGTGAACGATGAAAGATTTTCTAAAAGAACTTGGGCTAAACGAAAGCAATGAAGGAACCTCGACAGGACAAAACTGGATCTCATCCGATGGAATCCTTTTTGAATCATTCTCCCCTACAGACGGTGAAAAGATAGGCGAAGTAAAGGGTAGTTCAAATGACAATTATCAGGCTGTTGTAGCACAAGCTGAAAAAGCTTTCGAAGAATGGCGTATGTGGCCCGCCCCAAAGCGTGGTGAAGTGGTCCGTCAAATTGGTGAAGCGCTTCGCGAAAAGAAAGATGTACTCGGAAAACTAGTCAGCTACGAAATGGGCAAAAGCCTTCAGGAAGGACTCGGTGAAGTTCAAGAAATGATCGACATCTGTGATTTTGCCGTTGGTCTTTCTAGACAGCTCCATGGCCTTACCATGCACAGCGAACGACCTATGCACCGCATGTATGAGCAATACCATCCGTTGGGTGTTGTTGGCATTATTTCAGCGTTTAACTTTCCTGTTGCCGTATGGGCTTGGAACAGCATGCTTGCTTGGATTTGCGGAGATGTTTGCATATGGAAACCATCTGAAAAAGTGACTTTGTGCGCAGTAGCATGTATGAATATCACCGCGGAAGTTTTCAAACGTAATAATGTTCCCGAAGGAGTTAATGGTCTTGTCGTGGGCGATTATAAGGTTGGAGAACTGATGACAAACGACAAACGTGTGGCTCTGATTTCAGCTACTGGCTCCATCCGAATGGGTAAAAAGGTCGGTGAAGCAGTTGGACGAAGGTTGGGTAAAACCATACTTGAACTTGGTGGCAATAACGCGATAATTATCACTGAAAATGCTGACTTGAAAATTGCCATTCCAGGCATCGTGTTTGGTGCTGTTGGCACCTGCGGACAGCGATGTACCTCGACAAGAAGATTAATTATCCACGAGTCGATGTATGATCAAATCCGCGACACTTTGATTAAGGCATATGGCCAACTGCGTATTGGAGATCCTCTTGATTCAAACAATCATGTCGGACCTCTGATTGATACGGATGCCGTGGCCATGTATTCAAAAGCGCTTGAAGAAGCTAAGCGACTTGGAGGAAAATTACTTGTTGAAGGTGGAGTTCTTGAAGGAGCTGGATATGAAAGCGGTTGTTATGTGAAGCCTACGATTGTAGAAGCGAAGAATGAGTGGGAAATTGTGCAAGAAGAAACATTTGCACCCATTTTATACTTGATGAAGTACTCCAATTTTGAAGAGGCGCTTCAAATTCAAAATGGTGTGAAGCAAGGTTTGAGTTCTGCTATCATGACAACCAACATGCGCGAAAGCGAAATATTCCTGAGTCATAGAGGATCTGATTGTGGAATAGCGAACGTGAACATTGGAACGTCTGGAGCAGAAATTGGGGGCGCTTTTGGAGGAGAGAAAGAAACTGGAGGTGGTCGCGAAAGTGGATCAGACGCTTGGAAAGCATACATGCGAAGACAGACAAACACGATCAATTGGAGTACCGAGTTGCCTTTAGCTCAGGGTATCAAATTTGATCTATAGAAATTATAAAGACAATTTGCCAGCGTTCAGAATTGGCGAGCCAACCCTTGCCGATTCTGTCGCGAAGGCAATGACTGTGTATTCGCCTACATCAGATCTAAGGTTATCCGTATCAAAGATTACCGACCATCTACCTTCATGGCTTTCGATGTTCACCTCATCGCCTTCAAACCCAGAAAGAACATGTCGAATAACGTTGGTATGCTCAAAACCTTCAATGTATTCGCCCTGCTCAAAGTATGGATGGTTTTCATCTTCATTACCATAGTTTCTTTGGTCATAGCCTGTTCCTTCCCCTGTGACTAAGTCTTCAACGATCAAAACAGTGAGACCTATCGATTCTAACGACACATCGTTTGATTCGAGTAAAACATCAATAGTCAAATCTTGGGCATCTAGGTTCGTTTCTATTGTAACACCCAAATTAACCGCATCGCGTTCCACACCTTCCACCATTTCGTTCAATCGATCCATTCCAAAATAAACTACGCCAGCATCGCCATTCACCCTTTGTATGAACGAAAGTGGTGTGTAAAGTGTCTTGTCTACTCTCTCAATGACATAGTCGGTGTACTCGTGATGAAGCGGTCCAAAAAGGTAATGAGTAAGGTGCATTACATTTTCGTTGGTCGCTTCCAAGTTTTCAATTTCATAATGAGCCAATGGACATGCGCCACATGAAGTGCTGGTGAATGGTTCAAGTAATACCATTCTTTCAAACTCGATCGCACGAATGGTATCAGACGTTATGATTTCTAGCCTGTCTTCAACTGGTGATTTTCGCAGGCTACAGCAATTATCATCAACACCAATACCATCCAATTTTTCATACTATCAAATTTTCCTAAGAAAGACGAAGACCTGCTCTAGGACTTACATTAAACGATCATTGTTATAATCTGTTGCCAAGGAATCTATTTAATGAGAATATGAACAGATACAGAAACTTGTTTGTTTACTTCGTGCACGAATGTCGATACTGATAAATACTATTTCGCTTGTTGCTGCTTTTTGCGCAATGGAAATCGTGGCTTGGGCTTCTCACAAATACATCATGCATGGGTTTGGCTGGGAAATTCATAAAGATCATCATGTTCCTCACGATGGGATGTTTCAGCGAAACGACCTTTTCTTTCTACTATTCGCCATTCCCGCATTTTTGGCCGTTTTTTATGGAGCTTCCAATGGTCTTACTTGGTTGACTTCACTCGGTTTTGGAATCAGCGCTTATGGCTTTTGCTATTTTTTGGTGCATGATGTATTTATTCACCAACGATTTCCATGGTTCAAGCGAACGGACAACGCTTATTTCCGAGCCATAAGAAAAGCTCATAAAATTCATCACAAATCCCAGTATAAAGAAGATGGTGAGTGTTTTGGGATGTTGTTCGTGCCTTTCAAGTATTTTCGAGAAGCCCGACAAGTAAATTAGGCGGCCATTAGTATTCCAGATCAATATCATTACTTGCTCATCAACGTGCTGACCATTGCTTACCCGTTGGCTCAGAGTTATGAACATCGCTTGAAATTTTTGAAAAATTGGAAGGCCATTTTTACCTCTATGGCGATCGCGGGTGCTTTTTACCTCGCTTGGGATGAACTTTTCACACAACTCCAGGTTTGGGGTTTTAATGAGCGCTACTTGACAGGAGTCTACATTGGCCATCTGCCCATTGAAGAGTATGGATTTTTTATTACTGTTCCATTTGCTTGTCTATTTGTTTACGAAGTGCTAAACTATTTTATTAAAAAAGACATTTTAGGTCCATATCGTCATGCAATTACTTGGTTTTTTCTGCTCGTCTCTATCATTCTTGGAACATTTTTATACCCGCGCATCTATTCTTCTGCGGCATTTTTCTTTTGCGCCATTCTCCTTTCTTACCAACTTTTTGTAGCAAAATCTATTTGGCTTGGCAGATTCTACTTAGCCTTCATAGTTTGCCTAATTCCCTTTACTGTAATGAATGGATGGCTTACAGGCAGCTTTACAGAAGAGCCCATCGTTTGGTACAACAATCTTGAAAATTCAGGAGTAAGAATGGGCACAATTCCATTGGAAGATTCGTTTTATCAGTTGAGTTTTATGCTCCTGATCGTTTCCATTTATGAAAGAGTTAAGTTAAGGAAGTCTTACCGCAGGTAACCTATCTCATAACTTCACTACTTTTGGCGCTGCGAAAATTTGCCACATATGAAGTATGCTATATTGATTGTTGCCCTTATCACAAGCTTAAATGCGGTTAGTCAAGACACTATAATGGTCTTTCAATCGTCAAATGTGAACTTAAACCTTCAGGGTAAAAAGACCGAAAAAGTATTGGACGAACCAATATCAATACGCGTAGATCTAGAGGCCAACACATTGACCATTGAATCTACAATGCCCGAAATCAAGGAGTTGTTTCGAAACAAAATGACTCAACCAATTGACTCAACCATGGGGAAAATGGGTGATGAGTTTAGCTTGACAATTGACAAAAACACGTTTGCACACTTCTATTTGGATGACAGAAAGCTAATCTTCTTTACTAGAAATGACATCCACCCATTAAAATGGGGTTTGATGCTAAAAGAAGTAACAAGGATCGAGGAGGAATAATTAACCCCACCCCATTATTACAGGCAGGTAAACGGCTAAAAAGCCTGTACCCCATCCGAGATATATTTGAGGTAAGTTATGTGACTCCAGTATATAGCGTGCCGAGCCCACTAAACCGCTCGCGAAAATCCCGAAGAGTATGTACCCCAAAAGGTTAATATCATATAGTTGGGACATTCCATAGATGGAAGCCGTGATCCCTCCCATACCAATCATGTGAATACTGATCTTGGTATAGAAATTTACGAGCAAGGCAATACCAACGGCCACGCTACTACCAAGAAATATAGAATAAATAATTTGCGCCATTGGTATATCCCGAAGCAACCAATAGTTGGTCAAATAAAAGAACAGAGCGAATGTGAATGGTATCACTCTATCTTCCCTTGTGTCCAATTGAATTGAAGTGACCAACTTTTTCCATCTGAGTACAGCGGTGAACAGAAATGGAATGACGGCTGTATTAACGAATATCCAGCTTACTAGGAAGAACTGTTTGTCATGTGGAGTGGCGGCAGAAATGTATCCGTTCAATCCAAAAATTACCATCAATCCAAACGTTGGTAGGAATATCGGGTGAAATATATAGGACAATATGTGCGCAGAAACCCTCAAAGTTCTCTTCTCAATCTCGCCACTGGAATATCCAGTTGCTCACGATATTTAGCCACTGTTCTGCGGGCAATATTGTAACCTTTTGTTTTTAATTCTTTAGCTAGATTCTCGTCCGTCCAAGGTTTTTTCTTGTCCTCTGTCCCAATTAGATCTTGAAGGATTTTCTTTACCTCACGAGTGCTTACTTCTTCTCCATCATCATTGGTGAGTGATTCTGAAAAGAAGTATTTGACAGAAAACGTTCCGAAAGATGTTTGAATATACTTGCTATTCGAAACACGACTGATGGTGCTGATATCCATATGCACGATATCTGCAATATCCTTTAAAATCATTGGCCTCAGGTTTGTTTCGTCACCTGTTCTAAAGTACTCAATTTGATAGTCAACGATGGCTTGCATTGTTCGTATCAAAGTATCATGGCGTTGTTTTATGGCATCAATAAACCAACGAGCGCTGTCTAACTTCTGCTTAACAAACATCATAGCATCGCGTTGAGCCTTATTGGGCTCACCTTTGATTCTTGAAAAATCTTCAAGCATCTCGGCATACTTTTTACTCATTCGCAATTCAGGAACGTTTCGTCCATTGAGCATCACAACGAGTTCGTCACCCTCTGACACCAACTGAAAATCTGGAACCACTTGTTCCACAGGTCTCGCTGATTCATTCATTGAGTTGCCCGGTTTCGGATTGAGGTTAACAATTTCTTCAATTGCATCCTTTAAGTCCTCATCTTCAATTTCGAGTCTGCTAGTAATTTTATCGTAATGCTTTTTGACAAATTCATTATAGAACTTGTCGAGAATGACAGTAGCCGTCTTGATAGTCACCGTGGCTGGTTTCCGCCTAATTTGTAGTAACAAACACTCTTGCAAATCGCGTGCTCCTATACCCGCAGGATCCATGTCTTGTATCTCGGTCTTTAATAAGTGCTCTACTTCCTCCTCAGACACCATTATACTTTGAGTAAAGGCTAAGTCATCTGTAATCGCCATTATTCCTCTCCGCAAATAACCGCTATCATCCAAGCTTCCAATAAGATGCTCGCAAATGGCCATTTGCTTGTCGTTTAATGAACGCAGGTGCAACTGAGCGCTTAACCGATCATGAAACGTTGATGCCGAACCAATTGGCATCCTTTTATCGTCATCATCCTTGCTATAATTATTTGCCTCGTATTTATAACCTGGTGTGTCATCATCGTCCATATAGTCGCTGAAATCGAACTCTTGTTCAGACTCACTCAACTCCTCGCCTATTTGATCATCAGTATCCGAATCATAATCTGATTCTTCATTGTCCTTTCCTTCCTCTAAGGCTGGATTAACCTCTATCTCCTCTTTGACTCTGGCCTCTAAGGCTTGTGTGGGCAATTGCAACATCTTCATTAATTGAATCTGTTGTGGACTCAACTTTTGGAGAAGTTTCTGCTCTAATGTTTGCTTCATTGCCATAGCCGAAAAATAGAAAATGGATCGTTAAAACTCTGCGTTTTTTGGAGTACGTGGAAATGGGATCACGTCACGAATATTATTCATCCCTGTCACGAAGCTTATCAATCGTTCAAAACCTAAACCAAAACCACTATGCACGCAAGTTCCGAACTTTCTAGTGTCTAAATACCACCACATTGATTCTTCTTCAATATCAAACTCCTCGATCTTCTTCTTTAACACGTCATATCGTTCTTCTCGTTGAGAACCGCCAACTATTTCACCAATTCCAGGGAAGAGAATATCCATGGCCCTCACCGTTTTGCCATCATCGTTCAAACGCATATAAAATGCTTTGATCTTTGCTGGGTAATCATATAGTATAACCGGTTTTCCGAAGTGCTTTTCAACTAAATAACGCTCATGCTCGCTTTGCAAATCCGCACCCCACTCTTCAATGATGTAGTTGAATTTTTTCTTCTTATTTGGTTTTGAATTCTTCAATATCTCAATAGCCTCAGTATAGCTACATCGAACAAATTCATTGTTGGCGACAAATTGTAATTTTTCAAGCAAAGGCATGGTTCGCTTGTCCTGAGGCAAACTCTTTTCTTCATCATCCTGTCTTTTGGCAAGTAACTCCAAATCCTCCGCACAATGCTCTAATGCATAATTGATAGTAAACTTCAAGCAATCTTCAGCCAAGGTCATATTGTCAAAAAGATCATTAAACGCGACCTCTGGCTCAATCATCCAAAACTCCGCAAGATGACGCGTGGTGTTAGAATTTTCAGCCCTGAATGTTGGTCCAAACGTGTAAATCTTTCCCAACCCCATAGCGAAAAGCTCCCCTTCCAATTGACCTGAAACGGTCAGATTTGTTTCCTTTCCAAAGAAATCTTCTTTCCAGTTTACTTCCCCGTCATCTGTCTTAGGTAAGTTAATTGGATCGAGTGTAGAAACGCGAAACATTTCCCCGGCCCCTTCCGCATCAGAACCAGTTACTATAGGTGTATGAACCTGAAAAAAACCATTGTCATTGAAGTACTTATGAATGGCAAATTGCATAGCATGTCTCACGCGAAAGACAGCACCAAATGTTTGCGTGCGAGGTCGCAAATGAGCGATCTCTCGTAAAAATTCGAGTGAATGTTTCTTTGGCTGTAGTGGGTATTCCTCCGGGTTGGCATCTCCAAGAATTTCGAGTTTATCGGCTATCAACTCCACTTTTTGACCTGCACCAAGTGATTCAGCAACTGAGCCCGATACGGCAATACAAGCTCCGGTGGTCACTCTTTTAAGCAATGCTTCATCCATTTGGTCAAAGTCGACTACTACCTGCAAGTTTTTTGAAGTGCTGCCATCATTCAATGCAATGAATCGGTTACTTCGAAAGGTTCGCACCCAGCCTTTTACCTCAATCTTTTCCCCAACAGGTTCGCTTAAAACAATTGATTTAATATCCATCGCACATCTTAATTAAGGCTGCAAAGGAAAGAAGTAAGATGAAATGATGGCGCGTTAATTGACCCTGCGCATCCAAAATTGAGTTTCTGTGCGCTGATCTGCATTCAGTTCTTGCGAATACTGACCCCTAAATGCGCTTTCGGAAAGTATCTCAAAGGGAATTTCAAGTATCGATTCCTCCAATTCTCTTTCAAAGTCCAACTCATCGAAGATTCTTAAAACCGAATCATTCGTCTCAAAATTCACTGAATACACCTCCCTTGTTACTACTCCACTAAAGTTGATGTAATTGAATACAAACCCCGTGTCATCATCACAATTCACCATCAAATCAAAAAAGTATGTAGGCCTTTTATTCACAAAAATGGTGTCGGTTGTATCGGTTCTGGTTGTGACCCAAACCGAATCGCTCTGCCATCGGCCCATTAAGGTGTCATTTACTAGGCAAAATTTTGCTTTTTCAGGATATGGGTTCTCAATGTCCACAATTCTCTCGCACGATAAAAATAAAACAGCCATTATCCCAAACACACCTAATCGAAGGACGCTTAAATTATCAGGTTTGGAAATTTTCATTTTACTCTTTATTGCCATACCGAAATATGTAACGCGAATTACTGCACAAAATTTCGAATTCCCGAATTTACTTCACGCCATGGATATGAATTAATCTTGCAACATGGACTGGATTGAAATGGGATATGTTGGACTCTTTATTGCCACCTTTTTGGCGGCTACCGTTCTTCCATTCAGTTCAGAATTTGTTCTTATCGCATTGATCGCGGCCGGCTCCGACCCGACAGTTTGCTTAATTATTGCCTCATTGGGCAATACACTTGGCGGCATGAGTAGCTATGGTATCGGCAGGCTCGGTGACTATGAGCGCATTTCAAAATGGTTGCGCCTCAACCCAGACTCTATTCAGCGCGGGAGCCAAAGATCGACCGATATGGACATTGGTTAGCCTTGCTTTGCTGGATGCCATTTATTGGAGATCCGATAGCGGTCGCACTTGGGGTGTTCAAAACTCGATGCATTCCAGTTTTAGGATTAATGCTATTTGGGAAATTTATACGCTATTTTCTACTAATCTATATTCAGCTCAAAACACTGTAAAATAAGCAAATAACTTTTATCTTCGCGGATTACGCTATTAGGTTCGGAAATTAGTGAGAAGTTTATTTATATCTATTTTATTGGTTCTGTTGACACTGGTTCCCATGGCTCAAACGCGATATTGGGTTTCATATGTAAATGCAAATTGGAACAGTGACAATTGGGCAAATTCTTCGAACGGAGCCCCCGATGGAGGTGGCCCACCTACGGCAGCTCAAAACGCTCGTTTTGATGTAAATGGCTCAGGTAACTGCACCCTTAACATTGCCTTAGATACGGTCACTAATCTTGAGTTAACGAATTATCCCGCCACAATAGAATTTGATGGGAACTCGCTTCGCGCCACTGGCACAGTAACCTTGACAAGTGGGGCCTTAGATGACAATTCAGGCGGAAGTGTTCTGACTGTAGTTTCTACTGGTGTGAATACAACCTTCAACGGGCGGAAACATCTATAATGGCAACACTACTTTCCGAAATTCTGGCACTGGATATCAAATGATACCGAACAATTTAGCTGACGATTTTAATGGCGATTTAACTCTAGTCAAAACCTCTACGGGTATCATCTACCCATCCTATAGCAGCACCTCGACTGTCGCTGGAAACATCAATTTTGACGCAAATACTGCCATCACAATCGGAGCAAATTCAGGTCGATTTGAACTGGATGGTACGGGACCTCAAAGTATCAACGACTTAGGAACGAGTACAACTCCAATTTTTAGAAGGTTAGAACTCAACAACTCCGCTGACTCTGTTACACTGAACATGCCCATACAAGTGCAAACAGAAATGGCATTTACTGATGGAATTATGAATTCAGACACCATCAATATTCTCGAGATATTAGATAATTGCTCAGTAACGGGGGCATCCGATGCATCGTTTGTTTATGGCTACGTTTTAAAAACCGGAAATGATGTCTTTGAATTTCCTGTGGGCGACTCTATTTATCGTCCAATCAGCATTTCCAATCCGAGCAGTGGAGCTGCTCAATTCCGAGCTACTTACAATTATTCCAATCCAGCACCTACTTATACTTACGGTGCAATGGACGCTCCCATCGATCACACCAGCACTCGCGAATACTGGATTTTGGACCGAGTAAATACTACGAACAATGTGGACGTTACCTTAACTTGGGATGTAAACAGCGGAGGCGTTACGGACTTAAGCGAATTACTCGTAGCAAGGTGGGACGGTGATTCATGGACAAGTGAAGGAAACGGTGGTACAACCGGAAACACGACTGCTGGAACAATAGTTACCGCTGCTGCGGTCACCAACTTCAGTCCATTTACTTTAGCCTCTTCCACAAGCAACAATCCATTGCCCATTGAACTTTTATCCTTTGATGCTACTCCATCAGGGGATGATGTAATTATTGAATGGGTAACAGCTACCGAGGTTAATAACGACTACTTTACCGCAGAGCGCAGCGCAGACGGAATCATATTTGAAGCTATAGAAACTGCAGTTGGAGCTGGAAATTCTATTCGAAAGATTCAATATGAAACCATGGATGCAGATCCGTTAAAAGGAGTTTCATATTACCGATTGAAACAGACAGATTACGATGGTTCATACTCTTACAGCCAAGTAGAACAAGTTGATTATTCAAGCGAATCGAACACTACTATTTTTGCCTCAAATGAGGATATCCGAATCAATGCCAGCTCAGAGCACAGCGAGCGAATCGAAATTACCATACGGGATGCCTCTGGCAGAATCGTTCACTCTGAAACTTGGATGAAATCAATTGGAAAAGACTCATACGCAATCTCACAATCCGTGATAGATGCTGCGGGAGTCTATCTCGTTACACTTCAAGGAGATTTCACCAATACTACTGAGCGACTATTCCTTCGCTAAGCCATCACTTCCTCAAGCAACCCAATCGCCTTTTCGAGGGAGTTTACGTTATTGAAAACCATGCTTAATCTATCATTTCGTTCACGCATCTGAACCTTGTTCGCATTTGTTTGAACGTACATAATGACCTTTTCAAACTTGGGCGATTGGTAATAGGTGGAAGACTGATCTGCCAAGAAATATCCAATCAGCTTTTTCTGTTTGAATACCACCTTTTCCATACCAATATCCTTCCCTGCCCAAATCAATCGTTTAGATTGCAACAGTCTGTTTACGGCAGGTGGAATGGCGCCAAATCGGTCGATCATGTTTTCTTCAAACTGAGTGAGACCGTCCAAGTCATTAACATCCGCAAGGTTTCGATAAACCGTCATTCGCTCGGTTACATTGTTGATATAATCATCCGGAATATGAACCTCAATATCCGTTTCTAATTGACAATCACTCACGTACTGCTTGTCCTTTTCCTCCTCGAACAAATCCTTAAACTCATTTTCTTTCAATTCTGCGATGGCCTCTTCCAGGATCTTTTGGTAGGTATCATATCCTATGTCGGATATAAATCCACTCTGCTCGCCACCCAGCAAATTTCCAGCACCGCGTATGTCCAAATCGCGCATGGCGATGTTGATTCCACTGCCCAAATCGCTGAATTGTTCCACTGCCTGAAGTCGCTTTCGTGCCTCATTAGTCAGGGTGGACATAGGAGGGCAAAGCAAATAACAAAACGCCTTTCTGTTAGAACGTCCCACTCGACCCCGCATTTGGTGGAGATCACTTAATCCAAAGTTCTGAGCCTGATTGATGATGATGGTATTGGCATTCGGAATATCGAGGCCACTTTCGATGATGGTCGTAGAAACCAACACATCAAATTCTCCTTCAATGAATCGAAGCATAATGTCTTCCAACTGTTTACCATCCAACTGACCATGTGCAAATTCCACAGTGGCCTCGGGCACAATCTTCTTGATCATAGCACAGACATCCCCTATATTTTGAACTCGATTGTGAATGAAGAATATTTGTCCGTCTCTGCTCAGCTCGGAATAAATGGCATCTCGGATAATGGCTTCGTTGAAGGTATGCAGTTCGGTTTGAACAGGAAATCGGTTGGGTGGCGGAGTGTTGATCAAACTCAAATCACGAGCCCCCATCAATGAAAACTGAAGTGTTCTAGGTATTGGGGTCGCTGTGAGTGTCAACGTATCCACATTGATTTTTATCGTCTTCAGCTTATCCTTTACACCTACTCCGAACTTTTGCTCCTCATCAATGATCAGTAATCCAAGGTCCGCGAATTTGATGTCTTTACTGACCAAGCGGTGTGTTCCGATGAGGATGTCCACCTTGCCTTCTGCCAAGCGCTTTAAGGTCTCCTTTTGTTGCGCTGTGGATCGAAATCGATTTATGTAATCGACCGTTACAGGGAAATCTTCTAGGCGTTTTTTAAATGTCTTGTAGTGCTGTAAGGTAAGGATGGTGGTTGGCGCCAGCACTGCGACTTGCTTACCATCAGTTGCTGCTTTGAATGCTGCTCGAACAGCAACCTCCGTTTTTCCAAAACCTACGTCACCACAAACCAATCGATCCATGGGCCAAGACTTTTCCATGTCAGCCTTAACGGCATTTGTGGCCTTCTCCTGATCTGGCGTGTCTTCATAAATGAAGGAGGATTCTAACTCTGTCTGCAAGTAGGTATCAGGAGAAAAAGCAAAACCTTCTTTCAGCTTACGCTCCGCGTACAATTTGATTAAATCATAAGCTATTTCCTTGACCTTTTTCTTGGTCTTATTCTTCAGATTCGCCCATGCCTGGGTGCCAAGTTTGTTGATTTTTGGCGTTGTGCCGTCCTTGCCAACGTATTTCGATATGCGGTGCAAAGAATGAATGCTAACGTAGAGTGTGTCACCGCCTGAGTATATCAATCGAATGGCCTCCTGCATTTGTCCGTTGACTTCAATCTTTTGAATTCCTGAATACTCCCCAACTCCATGGTCAATGTGCACCACAAAATCGCCAGGTTGTAGGTTGGTCAGTTCGTTGATCGTGATTTGTCGTTCTGCCTCCGCAAATCCTTCCTTCAGTCGATAGCGGTGATATCGTTCAAATACTTGGTGGTCTGTGTAGCAAACAAGCTTTAAATCATGGTCAATGAAACCCTCATGAATAGCAGTGTTAATTCCTTCAAAATCGAAGGGGTTATCAATGCCGTCACGATTCTTGAGAATGTCATGAAATATTTGATGTAAGCGGGTTATTTGTTTTGGATTCGATGCAAAAAGATAGTTGCTAAACCCATTGTGCTGATGGTTCGTGAAGTCCTTGATCAGCATATCAAAGTTCTTATTAAACGGAACTTGGGGTGACTGATTAAACTGAATTTCTACATCTGGTTTGATGATGGACGGACGGTCAAATTCAACCTGCGTGAACCTTTGTAATTGCTCCACATAAGCGTCCTCAGATAAAAACAGTTGATCTGGTTCAACGTGTTTGATTCCGCTTTGTCCTTCATAAACTTCTTCTACGGTTTTAAAAGCCTTGGCCACTCGCTCTTGTATGAAATCAGAGTTTTTCAGCCAGATAACTGTATCGTCCGGTATGTATTCAAGCAACGACTGACGTACCTCTTTCATGGCCTGCTTCTGCACATCAGGAATTATGGAAATGTGTCCATGTTCCTTCACGCTGAGCTGAGTCACAGGATCGAATGTTCGCAAACTGTCTACTTCATCACCAAACAACTCAACACGATATGGCCGATCGTTTGAGTAGCTCCAAATATCAATGATGCCACCGCGAATGGCATAATGACCCGGTTGATAGAGAAAATCTACTCGCTCAAACTCCAACTCTTGGAGCATATCATTCACAAAATCTTGATCGAGTGCGTCACCTGTATGTATGGCCAGTGTGTTTTTGACCAGGTTTTGCTTCGTCACCACCTTTTCCGTCAGCGATTCGCAATAGGCCACTATGACAAAGTTTCGTTTTCGGGTGTTGATGGCATTGAGGACCTCGGCCCGCATCAACATGCTTTCACTTTCTCGTTTTCGAGGCGACATCTCCTCAGCATCTCCCGTCTCATAGGGTTTACGACCACTATGCGGGAAAAAGAAAACGCGATTTGGACTGATTAGATTTTGAAGATCGTTGTAGAAAAAGGCCGCTTCTTCACGATCGTTGAAAATCATTAAGTGGTGAACCTCACTTTTTTTGAATGCGGCAGCGGCCACAAAGCTCAAAGCGGAACCAACCACCCCTTTTAATCTGTGACGAATGGGCGTAGCGAGGTCAGGCCCAAAATCGAATTCCCCGATTTTTGGACTTTTCTCAAACAGCTTCTTTAAATCGTCAATTCCCACAGTTCAGTCGCGATTGCGAATGTAGGTTTCTACATGATTTTATCTAGTGATCTATAAAGAGATTACCTAACTTAGTCTCGAACTCCCATCACTATGAAATTACCTGCTCTGCTCCTTTTCCTAAGCTCCATTTGGATAACAACATATGGACAATCGATCATTTACGTGGATGCAAACAACACCGGCACCCAAAATGGACAGAGTTGGAGTACCGCTTTTTCAGATTTGCAAGGTGCACTAACAACAAGTACTGCTGGCGACAGCATATTTGTGGCAGATGGCGATTACTATCCAAACAGTGAACTCGCAGGCAGCACAGACCCAAGGGACAAAGCTTTTCTAATACCAAGCGGAGTTGCTCTCTTCGGAGGATTTGTTGGCAACGAATCTTCCATTACTGATCGGTCACTAGATTCAATGTCCCTGCACGTGACAAACCGAACTCGATTGAGTGGTGACATTGGCACCTTAAACGACCCCACGGACAATTGTTATCATGTAATCGTATCTATTCTATCTTCCAATTCTACCTTAATAGATGGGTTCACCATATCTGACGCCAATGCAAATGGGCAAGATTCCATTGTTGTTAATGGGGTGGATGTATTCAGAAAGTATGGAGGAGGTCTAAACCTGACAACTAGTTTTTTAACCCTTGCAAACTGCGTTGTTCGAGACAATGTTGCTAGCCGAGGCGGTGGAGGCATCAACAACAATGACAGCGACCCAAACATTGAGACCAGCACCTTTTATTTTAACAGTGTGATTTGGAACGATGACCAAGACCCAAATTCAGGTGGCGGTGCCATGCGCAACGATGCAAGCCATCCAAACATCTATCAAACTGCATTTAAGGGTAATGATTGCTATGCAGCTCAAGGAGGTGGTGCCATTCGAAATGAAAATGCCAGTAATCCCACTTTTGACCATTCAAGGATTAGGGATAATTCTACCACATTTGGCGGTGACGGTGGGGCTGGCATGTACAATGCTACAGGGAGCGCACCCATCATTTCAAATTGCAAATTCCTATCAAACTCTACACCTGAGCAAGGTGGGGCCATGTACAATGATAACAGTACCCCCATTGTTTCGAATAGTTTGTTCCAATCAAACATAGGCGTTGGTGGAGCTGGAGCGATTGAATCCGATGGAGGTAGCCATATGGAATTATTGAATTGCGAGTTCTTTTCAAATTCGACCGATGGAGACGGTGGGGCGCTACAAAATTGGAAAAGCAGTCCAAGCATAAACGAATGCCTTTTTGTAGGCAATCATGCCGATGGAGACGGTGGGGCGATATTCAACTATAACGAATGCAGTCCGTGGATATCGAATTCCACATTTCGCAATAATTCGTGCGATGAAAATGGTGGTGCGATCTACAACCGAAGAGATTGCAATCCTGTTCTGACTCAATTGCTCGTCTATGACAACTATGCCGGAAATGATGGTGGCGGCATATACACAATCACCAGTAATAGCGCTCCGTGTAGCCCAATAGCGACCAACGTAACCATTGTTCAAAACGAGGCGGGCAACAGCGGTGGTGGTGCCTTTGATGACGGCATTGGAAGTTCTCGATTAAAGAACTCCATCGTTTTGGGAAACATCGCACAAAGCAACAACGAAATTGACGCTCCGGCAGCATCGGCCGTTACGAATGTCTTTTACAGCATCATCGGCACGGAATACTACACTTTTGGCTCAAACACTCCTACGACCTACTCGGGCAGCGTTTTTATCGACCCAAACAATGATGATTTCCATCTGGTTTCAAGCAGTCCTGGACTAAACGCAGGTGATAGCAGCTATTACGCCAGTTCCGCTACGCCAAACTTGAGCGCAATTACTGAAGACATGGACGGCAATCTAAGAGTGATGGGGTCAAACATTGATTTAGGTGCCTATGAAGTGTGTCCAGACACGCTGATTCCTGAAGTGAGCATTACGGTAGCACCCAGCGATTCCGTGGCGGACAGCACGATTGTGACCTTCTCATCCAATGCAAACGTCACATCCATTACCCAATATCAATGGCTGAAAAATGGATCGGCTATATCAGGTGCAACCGATTCTGCGTATGTGGCCCAAGCCAATGTAGATTTTGTAGATGGCGATTTGATTTCATTAAAAATGGAATCCAACGAACAATGTGTAGTAGCCAACGCCATCACATTTAGCAATGAAATTGAAATGATGGTATATGCCATTGCCGACACAACCGACACCACAAACAATGATACCATCATTGGAATTTGGGAAAACTCAAATACAGCTGAATTTCATGTATATCCGAATCCAACGAACACTGGAATGGTAACCTTTGAATCCGATGAAGACCACGTTTTTGAAGTTTCCATCTTTGACCTCACCGGTAGAATGGTATTTGCAGAAACCGCTTCTGCAAGAATTCATCACATAAATGTTTCGAATCTACAACCAAGCACTTATGCCGTTTCAGTGAAGCACAGTGACGGATCTGTATCCACAAAGCGGTTGATTATTACTCGCTAACTTTGAAGATCAATGAACGATCGAAAGCATAAGGCAACTTTGGAGGAAAACATATACGAGCAACGCTTTCGCATGCTTATGAAGTTGATTCGAATCGATCAAATGCTGAAAGGAGTAAAAATCACCCACAAGAAAATTCCGGATAATGGACATTCTTGATGACGAAATGCTTGGACTTTGGAAATCGCTAAGCCAAAACCAAGTACGATATATCATGGTAGGTGGATTTGCTACAAACCTTCACGGTTTCTCGAGAACAACAGCCGACTTGGATTTATGGATTGATGACACCGAAGAAAACCGAAGAAATCTGATCCACGCATTGTCTGATATTGGCTTATCAAACCTGGAATCGCTTATTGATACTCAATTGATCCCAGGCTGGACAAGCATCAAACTAGATTCGACCTTTGAGTTGGATATCATGACCTCATTAAAGGGGTTTGAATCAGGGGATTTTAACAACTGCTATAATTTGGCCGCTGAAGCAGAAATTCAAGACATTTCCATTCGTTTTTTGCACTTGAATCATCTGATTAAAAGCAAAGAAGCCTCAGGGAGGCCCAAAGATCAAATTGACCTGATTGAATTAAAAAAGATTCGAGACCAATCTAACCAATAGCCTCATCCATCATAACGGGACTACCCACATAAAACGGACAACGTTGATGCAATTCAGTTGGCTCTATCTCTAAAATATCTTGTGTTCCATCCGAACCCTTCCCGCCTGCGTTCACAGCAAGAAAGGACATGGGGTTACACTCATACAAGAGTCTCAATTTCCCCTTGGGCGAGTCCACCGTGGCTGGATAAACATAGATGCCGCCCTTCAGCAGGTTGCGATGAAAGTCTGCGACTAAGGATCCAATATACCTCCCGGTGTACATGCGCTTGCCATCGGCCTTTCGCTTGTCTTTACAGTGCTGGGCGTAGCGTTTTAGATTGTCGTCAAAGTCATCCAAATTCACTTCGTTGATGGAATATACTTTACCATCGGCTGGGAATTGGACGTTCTCATTGATCAATCGATATTCGCCCGACTTTGGATCAAGCGTAAAAATGTGCGTTCCATTTCCAGTGGACAACACCAGCTGCGTACTTACGCTATAATTCACATAGCCGGCTGCCACTTGGTGTTTTCCAGCCTGCAGAAAATCTCCGTCTTCCAATTCTGAACCGTTGTCTGAAATACGCTTGTAGATTGCAAAAATGGTCCCGATGGCCACATTCACATCAATGTTAGATGAGCCATCTAATGGATCTATCATGATGATGTAATCGCCATTTAAAGATTCGTCAAATTGCAACGCATTGTCCTGTTCTTCGCTGGCTAGTCCTGCCACTTGTCCGCAAGCACGAAATTCTTTGATGAAGCATTCATCGGCATAGACGTCCAACTTCTGTTGTTCCTCGCCTTGAATGTTTTCAGATCCCTTGGCGCCAAATATGTCCGCTCCCAAACCCGCTCTGCTCACCTCACCCTGCACAATTTTCGATGCGGTTTCTATCGCTCCGAAAACAGATACCAACGCGGTTCCTACTCCCTTTTCTGCCAAGAATTTCTTTAGCTCCATCGCCTATTTAAATTTCGACAAAGGTGATAAATTCCCGCTCTTTCGGGCTGCGGCTAATTCCACATCAGCCTCAGTGAGTGGTGTTAGCCCAGCTTGCAAAAAACGATAGCTATCTAGCGCGTACATTACCTCGTAACCCACCGGTAAAATTTCATCGGTAATGATTGCCGGCAGGTCATTTTTATAGGAACTGAAGTATCGCTTTTTCACCAGCGAGAATAGCTCATTCCCTTCCTTATCAAACACCGAATAATGCACCTTGATGAGCCTATTATAGTCCTCGGACTCCAGCTCTTGCTGAGATCCAGCGGCATTCATTAAATTGAGCTCGTTCACAAACAAGAAGTAGTCCGCCTCATATTTTGGCACCAACGAATCGAAAATGATTTCATTAAAAATTTTCGCTTTGGTAATCAACTCTCGTGTGTCTTCTACGCTAATGATCTGACCCCGTTCAACGCGTGTTCCCGGCTCTGGACCTTTATCAACATTCGTCTGAATCTTTGTCCAATACTGACTCAGCTTGCGCTTGAATCCTTTGTCTTCTAGAATAATCGGTGGTTCATAAGGCACCACCGATGGACTAACCACTTTATAAATAAAATCCAAGTCCTCATTAATGACTGGGTCATCAGCATGCATGCTCACAAACTCATTATGTTCTTTCGCACCAATGAGAATCGCATTGTCTAGTCCTTTACGGAAAAAACCGCGCGTATGCTGATATGTGTAATTGGTTCCCTCTGCTATATAGCGATCAATTTCACTGATGTAGCGATTGGGATGAAATGGAACTACTACAATGTTTGGGCGCTCCAACATGCCAATACTGTCTCTGTAAAACCCGAGATAGAGTGAGTCATTTGTCGGACCGTAGATCGATTGTGAAACAGCCCCCGCTGCAATGAATAAGCTGAGAGAAAATATCAGTAATTTCATATTGTAAAACTACCGTCAGATAGGGCAGACATACCCCAACATGTAGCGTATTTACAACATCGGAATGTGAAAAGCAGTGCTTCACAATGATGTTTGTCAGTTTGCTTTCACAACCATCTTGGCTTGTTACCTTTGCTTGGTTATCAAAACTGATTAGCACATGCCTTTTTACCACAAGCTAGGGAAGATTCCACCAAAGCGACACACCCAATTTCGACAAGACAACGGAAAACTATATCAAGAGCAACTTTTTGGCACCATCGGATTTGATGGAATGTCGAGCAATTTGTACCATGTTCATGCTCCAACACGTGTTTCCAATGTGGGTGAAAGCATCAGCATGAAACCCGAAATTGCGGTTGAAAACAACATGAAATCACGCATGTTGAAAGGTTGGGATATTGCACCTAAAGAAGATTATCTCGAAAGTCGAGTTCCAGTGTTAGTCAACAAGGATGTTCAATTGATTCTTTCGGCTCCGAAGAAATCCTTGCGAGATTATTTCTATAAAAACACAGATGCCGATGAGTTGATTTTTGTGCACAAAGGGACCGGAAAATTGAGAACTCAATTTGGAAACATCGACTTTAAATATGGAGATTACCTTCTCGTGCCCCGTGGAATCATTTACCAAATAGACTTTGATGGAGAAGACAATCGTTTGTTTATCACCGAGTCTCGACAGCCAATCTACACTCCAAAAAAATACCGAAACTGGTTCGGGCAATTACTCGAACACTCCCCATTCTGTGAGCGAGATTTGCGCGCTCCACATGAGCTAGAAACACACGATGAAGAGGGTGAATTCATCATGAAGGTGAAAAAGCAAGATGCACTTCACACCTTGACCTATGACCGACATCCCTTTGACGTGGTTGGCTGGGATGGATTCAACTTCCCATACGCCTTCAGCATCCATGATTTCGAACCAATCACCGGGCGCATACATCAACCCCCTCCCGTGCATCAAACATTTGAGACCAGCACTTTTGTGGTTTGTTCATTCGTACCTAGGCTATACGATTACCATCCTGATTCCATTCCAGCGCCATATAATCACAGCAATATTGATTCAGATGAAGTGCTTTATTATGTGGATGGTGATTTCATGAGCCGCAATCACGTGGAAAAGGGATACATATCATTGCATCCCGCAGGCATTCCGCATGGTCCACACCCAGGCGCGATGGAGCGCAGCATCGGACAAAAAGAAACCCTAGAGTTAGCAGTCATGGTAGATACCTTTGCCCCGCTTCAAGTAACAAAACAAGCCTTAGGAATAGACGATTCGACTTATTGGAAAAGTTGGATTGACTAAGTCTAATTTGATGATTAGGAGATTAGGAGATTAAAGATAGAAGCGATTGAGAAATAGACTAAATGAATGATCGGTATAAGGATAATTTAATATTGAATCTGACAATCGCGTTTTCATTGTCTATTATCGAATATGCCGAACACCTTGAAGAATCAAAAAAATTTGTAGTTTCAAAACAAGTTTTACGTTCAGGAACGAGCATAGGAGCAAACGCTGTAGAAGCACAAAATGCAGAGAGTCATCGACACTTTATCAGTAAATTCAAAATCTATATCCGAGAAGCGGATGAGACGCATTATTGGCTCACGCTGTGTCAAAAATCAAAATCATACCCAAATCCACCCGAAGAATTGTTTGATCAACTTACATCAATCATTAAGGTAATTAACAAAATAATAGCAACCACAGTTGG
This sequence comes from uncultured Flavobacteriales bacterium, assembly GCA_943788775.1. GTDB lineage: Bacteria > Bacteroidota > Bacteroidia > Flavobacteriales_G > Salibacteraceae > SHAN690. The sequence continues at coordinate 61,259 of CALSRO010000004.1, forward strand.
TAAGAAGTTGGCATAATTGTCAAATCTTCTAATCAACTAATCATCTGAACATATCATGGAAACAGCTAAAAAAAGAGAAAACGTCAAGTACGGCACCGATAAAATCTTTCAAGATGCGGAGGATTTCCTTCCCTTATTAGGAACAGATTACGTTGAACTGATTGTTGGCAATGCCAAGCAGTCTGCTCACTTTTACAAGACCGCATTTGGATTTCAATCTATCGCATATGCGGGTATGGAGACAGGTGTAAAAGATCGTACCTCCTACGTACTTGGGCAGGACAAAATTCGACTTGTATTAACTACACCACTTCAAGGCGATGGTTGGATGAACGAGCATCTAAACAAGCACGGTGACGGAGTAAAAGTGGTCGCTTTGTGGGTGGAGGATGCAACAAAAGCCTGGGAAGAAACGACAAGTCGTGGAGCGAAGTCATTCATGGAGCCTACGAAAGAAGAAGATAAGGATGGCCATGTCATCAAATCGGGAATCCACACCTATGGTGAGACAGTGCACATTTTCATTGAGCGAAAAAACTACAATGGAACATTTCTACCCGGTTTCAGAAAATGGGAATCGCATTACAATCCCTCCGAGGTTGGATTGAAGTTTATCGACCACATGGTGGGCAATGTGGACTGGGGCGAAATGAACACTTGGGTTGACTTTTACGCCAAAGTGATGGGCTTTGCTCAGATCGTAACTTTTGACGACAAAGACATATCCACCGAGTACACTGCTCTGATGAGTAAGGTGATGAGTAATGGAAATGGCCGCATCAAATTCCCGATTAACGAACCAGCCGAAGGGCGCAAGAAATCTCAGATCGAGGAGTATATCGATTACTACAAAGGGCCTGGAGTACAGCACATCGCAGTTGCCACGGAAGATATTGTGGCCACCGTAACGCAGATGCGAGATAGAGGAGTGGAGTTCCTTTATGTGCCAGACACTTATTATGAAACCTTGAAGGACAGAGTAGGTGAGATCGATGAAGACATTGAAGTCTTAAAAGAGCATGGCATTTTAGTGGATAGAGATGACGAGGGTTACCTATTGCAATTGTTCACCAAGCCGGTGGTTGATCGACCTACAATGTTCTTCGAAATCATTCAACGCAAAGGAGCTTGGAGCTTTGGAAAAGGAAACTTCCAAGCCTTGTTCGAGGCCATTGAAAGAGAACAGGAAAACAGAGGAACACTCTAGACTTTAAAGTCAACTTAGATTTAAGCCTCGTCACCAACTGATGGGGCTTTTTTTGTGCGAAACACAAGAGTTGACAACCTGTATGCGTTGCTACTTATTCGAAATGAAACCGCGCACACGAACAGACAAGTCGCACGCAGGATACCCAGCTCCACAAGGCGTGTTTTACTAGAAAATGGTAGTGATTTCCGAAGACTTCACCAGACAAAATTCGTTTGAAGGAAGATTAATGTTGGCGTGGTAGGCAATATTCAATGCTCAAAAATCAATGTCTAATTGAAGCATTGTTAATTGACTCATCTTCTAATCAGCGAATCCTCTAATCATCTCATTAAAGCATTGACACATAAAAAAAGCCCGATCGAATTACCGATCGGACTTTTTCGTTTTCTAACTAACCCTTATTGCTTGATGAATTTTGTTGTATGAACCTCAGCTCCATCACTTAGCTCAACCATATACACTCCAGTGTTAACCTGTGATAGATCCAAATTTAATTGGAACAATCCCGCTTGATCGGCAATCACATTGCTGTAAACCACTCGACCCATAACATCATAAACTCGAAGTTCGTTTTGAGTATTAGCTGTCATATCGGCTTTGATGTTTACGAAGCTATTGGCTGGATTTGGATAAACCGTCAATTTCTCCTGCTCATATCTAGCTGTCACAATGCCCGTTGGAGCAGCACCACATTCACCGGTTAATGCTTCTGCGTAATCTGCTTGGTATCCATTGTCAAATTCTCCATCTGGATCCATCAACATGCCAATGATGTGCATATTATCCAGATCCCATTCTGAATCAATGTCTAAGACAAATTCGAAAGAATACGTCTCACCTACTTCTCCGCCTTCGGTGAACGAATCGTCCATTCCATCGAAAGAAGGAGCAATCATTCGAGCTACGTGATCATATTCCATCATAGAGGCTGGAACGGGATTAGCGGCACTGTGCCAATCGTGACCCGCTCCGCTTAACTCTCCACTAGCTCCACCAGAATAATAGTTTGCTTGGGCATAATTGCTGGCTGTGCCTGTGACATCATTTTCACTCAATGCCACTGCTACTCTCCAATCATTGTCAATTTCCGTAGTTGGCTCAACGGTCAAAGTCACGGTCATTTCCATTTGTTCTGTATCCATCTCTGCAGTCACACAAAGCGCTGCTGCTGCATTTCTAACAACTCGTTGCAAGAAATCTGTTTCCATAGCCGATGGATCAATGTCAGCACCACGGTCAACCACTGCGCTTGGGTAGCCACTAATCAAATCTCCCAATCCAGTATCGTACTCTTCATTTGCCATTGGGTCATTATTATGAACTGCCAATCCAATGAAATGATCTGGATATTCTTCTTGCAACCTCTCCATCCAAACGGCACCTCGTGGACACCATCCACACCAAGTACCAGTAGCTTCTTCCACGATCACTTGTTTGTTCAAGCCGGGAGCAGTCGGGTTTACGCTCAGCGTTAGCACATCGTCTGAAGCATCGTCATCGCCCGTTCCGCCATTTACATTCTTTAAGGTGGCTACCATGTCATTGGCGCCCTCGGCCAAGGTTATCCCAGTATTGAAGCTCACCTCATACTCATCAAAACTAGCTAAGTTTACTCCCGTAATCTGTTCTGTTTGTACCACACCATTGTACGCTAATTCAACATCAAATGAAGTAATGGCATCAACACCGCTATTCGTCACCGAAACAGTTGGTGTTTTCACTTGTCCCACCAAACCAGTGATAGAGGAAATTCCAGATAGCGTTCCATTTAAATTGGATAACGTAGGAGTGGTATAACTGACGTCATCCACCCAGAAATTAGCTAGACCGTTGCCTCCTGCCGAAGCAATATTCGCAGCATAAATATTTAGGGAAGCAATAGAGTTTATGTTGTTCGCAAAACTTCCTTGTGAAGTCCCATCAATAAAAAACTCCCAAATATTGGCAGTCAGATCAATCTCAAATGCCACTTCAATCCACTGACCAAGAGTATAGGTTGAGGTTAGCAAAGTGCCGCCCGTATTTGAAATGGTTATGTCACCCGTTTGGGTCATTGCACATTCCAATGCCCACTCCTGACCCACAGTAGTTTGTGCTTGAAAATTGAAATAGGCACCTGTGCCGGTTTCTACGAGCATCATCATCGAGAAATCAAATTCGCCTGTGGTGTACTTCGCTCCAAATGGCAAAACCACATCGTCTGGACCTCCGTTGGCAGTAGTAGCCTCGAAGTAAATGGATTTGTCGCCACTGTAAGCCGTATCGTCCACTATGGCTACATCTTGTGCCGTCTGTCCACTCCAAGTATCCCAATTGGGTGAAGAATTGGCGAGCAATGCGCCCACCGTATATGACTCAAAGTCATCGGTTGTTTGAGCAAAGGCCACCGTGCCAATGCACAGCGCTGCGGCTAGAGAGTATATCTTTTTCATAAATTGTTTAATTAGGACCACTAAATAACAGAAAATTAAACCACTAGCCTAATCTTGCGATTCGGTAGGATTCTAAGAATCATAGAAGTCCTTGAGTAGGGATCGGTAGGCACTAAACAACTTCGACTTTGATACGAAGCCCACGTAATGACCATCGCTATCCAATACTGGTAAATTCCAGGCACCACTTTGTTCAAACTTGAACATGACTGTTTCCATGCTGTCTTCTTTCCTTACATAGTCAGGAGCATCGTTCATTAAATCATGTACGTGTGTGTCTGCGTATAATTCTTGTTTGAATATTACATCTCGAATTTCATTCAAATTCACAATTCCAATTAGGTTGTTCTTCTTATCGACCACAGGAAAGAGATTCCGTTGCGAGTTTGAAATGACCTTAACCAAATCACCTAGTTTATCATACGGATCAACACAGGTGAAATCAGTCTCAATCTCCCGATGGAGGCGCATAAGGGTCAATACTGCTTGATCTTTATCATGTGTGATTAGCTCTCCTCTGCGCGCAAGCTGGGTAGTATATATACTGTGTGGATTGAATCGTTTCACCGTTACAAAAGCAATACTTGATGTCAACATGAGCGGAACAAACAATTCATATCCTCCCGTAATTTCGGCAATAAGGAATATCGCCATAAGCGGTGCGTGCAGATTACCGGCCATCATTCCGGCCATTGCCACAAGCGTAAAATTGCTCTCAGGCACTTCACCTAATCCAAGAATATTAATACTTCGGGCAAAAAAGAATCCAAACATGGCTCCCATAAAAAGCGTTGGTGCAAATGTTCCTCCGACCCCTCCAGCCCGAAAAGTGAGGGTAGTTGCTACCACCTTCAGTAGTCCAAGGCACAAAACAAATCCAAGAAGGACGTAAACATTGTTATCATATTCTCTGAATAAACTATTGTCAAGAATATCAAATGGTCGACCCTCGATGATGGCATTTATAGCTTCGTATCCTTCGCCATATAGGGGAGGGAGCAGAAAAAGCAGCGCACCCAAAGTGGTACCTGCAATGACCGTTTTGCTTCGCTGCCTTTTCATTTTGTCAAACAGCTTTGTCACGTATGTGAAAGCACTATAAAAGTGCAGCGAGGCAATTCCCATAAAAATGCCCAACCCAACATAATAGGGTAAGTCGCTAAACCGAACCTCTTCAGTAATGTCGAAGTGGAACAAAATGCCTCCACCAAGGAAAAACTTAGAGGTAATAGCAGCTGTTGCAGAGGCTAATAACAATGGAATGAGCGAGGCCGTTGTTAAATCTAGCATGATGACTTCGATGGCAAAAACAATGGCAGCAATGGGCGCGTTAAATAGCGAGGCCATGGCTCCTGCAGCAGCACATCCAATAAGCAAGGTCCGAGTTTTATAGGGTAGCTTAAATAGTCTGGCCAAATTTGCTCCCCAAGCAGAAGTTGTCCCTACCGTTGGCCCCTCCAATCCCGCGCTACCTCCAAAACCCACGGTAATAGCCGCCGTCAACATGGAACTGTAGAGGTTGTGTTTCTTAATCAGTGCATTCCTTTTAGAGATAGCATATAGCGTATTTGGAATACCATGATTCACATCCTGCTTTATCAATTTCCTAATGACCCATTGAGCGATAAGAATTCCAACTACCGGATAGATGATGTAAAGAAAGTAGCGGTACTCATCAAAGAATCCCGCAGTCAATAAATATTGAATTCCATGCACTGAATTCTTGATCACGATGGCTACCAATCCTGAAATGAATCCGATAGTGATGGCTAAAACGTATGTGAACTGTCGTTCACTGAGGTGGTCTTTACGCCAAGTGTTTACAAGGTCCACTCCAACGGCCAGACCGAACGATAGTCGTTCTGAAACAACTTCGATTAGATGTCTGAACTTCTCAATAAACTGAAGGGCTCGAGACACGCTTTACTTGTTACTCTTGGGTTATGTTTAAGGACAGTTCTTCAAGCTGATCTGCACTAATCGATGAAGGAGAATCAATCATTAAATCGCGACCCGCGTTGTTTTTAGGGAATGCGATGTAATCTCGTATCGAGTCGGTCCCTCCAAACATGGCGGCCAGTCTATCGAAGCCAAATGCGATTCCTCCGTGTGGAGGAGCTCCATATTTAAATGCTCCCATCAAAAATCCAAATTGCTTCTCTGCTTCTTCCTTGGTGAATCCGAGTATTTCAAACATTCTCGCTTGGAGTTTCTGATCATGAATTCTGATTGAACCACCGCCCAGTTCCACTCCATTGATAACCATGTCATACGCATTTGCATTAATAGATCCTGGATCCGAGTCTAACAGCGATAAATGCTCAGGTTTTGGGCTTGTAAATGGGTGGTGCATCGCAAGAAACCGTTTTCCATCCTCATCCCATTCCAGCAGCGGGAAATCAATAACCCATAGCGGTGCGTATGTTTTTGAATCTCTCAAACCGAGCTGATTACCCATTTCAAGTCGCAGTTCATTCAACTGCTTTCGAGTTTTATCTGTCTCACCAGCAAGCACCAAAATCAAATCACCCGGTTCGGCATTAAACTTCGATTTCCATTGCTGCAAATCCGCTTCATTGAAAAACTTATCTACGGAAGACTTCATTGATCCATCTTCGTTCACTCGACAATAGATCAACCCTTTCGCTCCTATTTGAGGTCTTTTCACAAAGTCGGTCAATTGATCCAATTGCTTTCTAGTGTAGGAGGCTGCTCCCTTGGCGCAGATACCCACAACAATTTCTGCGGAATCGAAAACTACAAAGTCTTTTCCTTGAGCCACATCCGTCAACTCGACAAACTCCATGTCAAATCGAATGTCGGGTTTGTCCGAGCCATATCTCCTCATCGCCTCAGCATAAGTCAATCGCTGATAATCCGGCAAGTCAATTCCTTTCACCTCTTGAAATAGGTGACGCACCAAACTCTCGAATGTGTTCAATATATCCTCTTGCTCTACAAAAGCCATTTCACAATCAATCTGTGTAAATTCCGGTTGGCGATCCGCACGAAGGTCTTCGTCTCTAAAGCAACGTACAATCTGAAAGTATCGATCGTAACCACCCACCATTAGGATCTGCTTGAAGGTCTGAGGCGATTGGGGCAGGGCGTAAAATTCACCGCCATGCATTCTCGATGGGACCACAAAATCACGCGCTCCTTCCGGAGTAGATTTTATTAAATATGGGGTCTCTATTTCTAAGAAACCTTGATCACTCAAGAATTTTCTTGTTTCGAAACCCAATTTGTGGCGTAGCTCCAAATTCTTTCGCAATGGATTTCTTCTCAAATCCAAGTAGCGATACTTCATTCTTACCTCTTCGCCACCATCGGTTTCATCCTCAATGGTAAATGGTGGAGTCTGCGATTCATTGAGTACCTTCAACTCGCGTACCTCAATTTCAATATGGCCTGTATCCAAACGGTCATTCTTACTTTCTCGCTCAATAACGACGCCTTGAACTTGAATTACGAATTCACGACCCAGTTTGCGCGCGGCTTCGCATAGTTTTTCATCCTTTTCAAGATTAAACGATAATTGAGTGATACCATATCGATCTCGTAAATCGACAAAGGTCATACCCCCCATGTTGCGAGTGCGTTGCACCCATCCAGCCAATGTTACCTCGTGACCAATATTCTCGCTTCTCAGCTCTCCACAGTGATGTGATCTATACATTCCTTAAATCCAATTGAGGCCGCGAAGTTAGGCAACCCATCGGCCAATCAATATGCCGCAGGCCTATTAAAACCCATATTATTTGATACCTCTCAATTTAATACGTGACAACGGTCATTAGAGACTCGTGGCATAGCTCGCTAATTTGTAGTCATCAATTTAAAAGAAGAAAAATGTCAGCAACAAAAGAGAAAAAAGTACACATAGACGATTTGCATTTTGAGCATCAGCGATGGATGAGCGAGTTAAAATTCTATTTGGATGAGCTTCCAATATTTCAATCCCGATTGGAGGAAATTGCCAAACGATATGCCAGTGCCGAAGTGTTAGCAGAATTGGATCGTTTCCAAAACAGAATGTACTTGGAAAGAAATGCTATTGATGAATTGCTTCATGACATCAACCTTCACGAAACAGAAATAGCAAAATATGCTCAGGAACATCCTGTCGCAATAGACCATGTTCTTTTCAATGATCATGCTCCGCTTCGAGATCGTATTGAGACAAATAGAAAAATGATGAATGAGATGAAACAGGAGTTTCAGATCTATTTAGCTAAATGGATGTAATGACAGGAATTAATATAACCGATGGACTAACCATCACAGAAATTCAGAAACTCTTCACCGAGCATTTTCCGTTTTTAAAACTTGAGTTTTACGAGACCGAGCACGAAGCTGGAGAAGGAAATTTGAATCAAAATCGATTCGAACCTACAAAAACGATAGGGGAGATTAGGACAAAACACAACACGGGTGAATTAAGTATTCACGGAAACCAAAAGGTATCCACGCTCGAGCAAGCCTTCCATGATCAATTTGGACTGAATGTTCAAGTTTTCAGACAAAGCAATGAAGTTTGGTTACAAACGACTGCTACGGACGAATGGACGCTGAGTGAACAAAATCAAACAGCCGAGGAACACCACCACTAACATTTCTTGACTTTTTGTTTGGCTGAGGCCGGTTCCGCGTATTCTACAAAGAACTGGCCTCTTTTTTATTGTTCATCATTGCACGAATAATGAAATATATCCCTAGGACAACAGCGGGAATGCTGAGCCATTGCCCCATATCCAAGACCATGGACTCTTCAAAGTCAACTTGAACTTCTTTCAAGAACTCTATGAAAAAGCGTGCAGAGAACAACGCAGTTAGGAATACACCGAAAATCAACCCTCGCATCTCGCCTGCAGCTGTGAAAACATAGGCTCCCATGAGCAACAGAAATATGACGAAATATGCGATTGCCTCGTATAGCTGCGCTGGATATCGATTTGGAACTTGTTCAATGACTGAGGCGTATTTCTCATCTGACATTAACTCATCATAAGCAGCGTTCAGTTTTTCTCTATCAATTTCATTATCTGTATAAACGGACATCTGCGTCACACGTTGAACATCGTTTGGAGTAATATCATCGTAGTTGCGCATGAATTTGACACCGCTTTCGGTTTGGGTTGGTTTCCCCACGATTTCGTGGTTAATAAAATTTCCTCCTCTAATAAACAGGCCAGAAAGAGCTACAACAATCACAACTCTGTCCAAAATCCATAAAATGGATCGCTTTGAGGTTCTTTTACTCCATATATATAATGACAGCACAATACCGATAGCCGCACCATGACTGGCTAGTCCACCTTTCCAAATCATTAAAATCTCTAGCAAGTTATCCTGATAATAATCCCATTGATAGAAGAACACATGGCCTAATCTTGCTCCCACTATGGTGCCGATCATTACCGTTATAAAAACCGAATCCATCCAGGCTTCTGGACATTTTTCTTTCTTAAACATCCACTGAATGATGTAGAAACCAGACATGAAAGCGATGGCGAACAAGAGTCCATACCAACGTACGCTAATTGGGCCTAATTCAAAAAAAACGGGATCCACCGTCCATATCATATTCAAGAGTGTATTCATGCTATCGTGTTTGGTACCTTCGCGGGCAAAGATAGAATAGACATCATGCTGCGAAGACCGAGAAGAAATCGAAAAACAGAAGTCATCCGAAGCCAAGCTCGTGAAACGAATGTGGGCGTAGAGAATTTGATATATCCGCTATTTGTGGTGGACGGTCAAAACCACAAATCAGAGGTGAAGTCTTTGCCTGGCCAATTTCGAATGTCATTGGATCATTTGCTCAACGAAGTAGAAGAATGTATGAATCTAGGGGTCATGTGTTTTGATCTTTTTCCAGCTGTGGAAGAGTCATTAAAAGACCAAATGGGCACCTATGGATATTCCAAGGATAATTTCTACCTAAAATATATCAAGCAAGTTAAGAGTCGTTTTCCTGAAGCCATGATCATGACTGATGTGGCAATGGATCCATACAGTTCTGATGGACATGACGGAGTTGTTAGAGACGGCAAAATTGTGAATGACGAAACTTTAGACGTTTTGGCAAAAATGACATTGGCACAGGCCGAGGCTGGGGCCGACATCATTGGCCCATCAGATATGATGGACGGGCGAGTCGAATATATCCGAAACGAATTGGATTATAACGGGTACACAGATGTGAGCATTATGTCCTACACGGCTAAGTATGCCAGTGCTTTTTACGGACCGTTCAGAGATGCGCTCGATTCTGCACCAAAATTTGGCGACAAGAAATCTTACCAAATGGATCCAGCTAACAAACGCGAAGCACTTGTAGAAGCCGAGTTAGATTACATGGAAGGAGCCGATTATTTAATGGTAAAGCCGGCTCTTTGCTATTTGGATGTGATTCACATGCTAAAAGAAGAGTATCCAATTCCAATCGCTGCCTATAACGTCAGTGGTGAATATGCTATGCTCAAAGCAGCGGCTCAGAATGGTTGGATTGAATATGATCGTGCCATGCCCGAAATGCTATTGAGCATAAAACGTGCTGGAGCGGATGTGATTCTGACCTACTTTGCAAAAGAATTTGCTGAGCTGAACAAAGCCTAATCAAACCTATTGAGTCCAACACTTGACATATCTATTGTTGTTTCTGTTTATAATGAAGCTGAGGGCCTAGCTCATTTCTGGGATGAGTTAAAAAAACAGTTGAGTTCCGACCCTAACTCCTACGAGGTCATCTTCGTGAATGATGGCAGTTTGGATGGTTCTGTGCAAAAACTAGAAACGATTTACCAGAGCCAAAAACCATCGAACGTCTCAGTAAAGCTGATCGAATTCTCGAAGAACTTTGGACATGAATCGGCAATGATCGCGGGAATAGACCATAGCTCTCATGGTGCAATTATCTGTATGGATGCTGACTTACAACATCCCGTAGAAAAGATTCAGGAATTGGTCAACGCCTATAAATCTGGTCATGACATCGTGCTCACAAAAAGAATGAGTCGTGCGGATAACGGCATGATGAAGAATCTTTTGTCGCGCACTTTTTATTCGCTTCTGAATTCCGTTTCAGATTTGAAATTCAGTAGTAATTCCACAGACTTTTTCTTGATTTCGGCACAGGTCGCAGGAATTCTGAAAGAAAATTTCAGGGATCGAAATCGATTTATCCGCGGGTTTATTCAGCAAATCGGATTCAATTCGACAACTGTAAATTTTGATGCCCCGGCACGCGCTTTTGGTGAGTCGAGCTATTCGCTAAAACAGCTATTCTCGCTGGCAGTTGGAGCCGTTTTTGCCTATTCGAACAAACCACTTCGAATTTCGATTTTACTTTCGATTGTATTCATTCTGTTTACTCTGGCGCTCGCAGTTTACTCCCTCTATGAATACTTTAACGGGGACACCCCGCCATCGGGATATACGACCATTATCATCTTTCTTTCTGCCTCGTTTTCAGCATTGTTTGTAGTGATCGCTATTCTCTCCATGTATTTTGAAAAGGCACTTATCGAGCAAAGGAACAGGCCGATATACATTGTCAAGAAAGTCTTGGATTAAGTCACTCGGTACATCTTCCCAGGCATTGATTTTACCACGCCTTTGAATTCCAACTCCAATAGAATAGTTGAGGTTTGACTTACAGGTAGTTCTGCTTTCAAACTAATATTATCCAATGATTCCTTCTCAACACCCTTGAGCAAGTCAAACAATCGCTGCTCCTGTTCATTCAACTCTACAAAAAGCTGTTTTTGATTCGCTGGTTTTACCTTTTCCGATCTTTCCCAGCCCATCACGTATTCCAAATCCTCAACTCCTTCAATCAGATGGGCCTGTTGCGTTTTAATCAAGTAATTGCAGCCACCAGAATATATAGCATCCACTGGCCCTGGATAGGCCATAACATCTCGATTATATCCAACAGCCAGCTTCGCAGTGATCATTGAACCACCTTTAACAGCCGACTCTACAACAACGCAGACATCGCACATTCCAGCTACAATTCTGTTTCGCTGCGGAAAGTTCATCGCCTCTGGCTTTGTTCCGCTTTCAAATTCGCTCAACAGCATCCCTGACTCGAGCATTTTTTCAGCAGTGCTTTTGTTTTGAGAAGGGTAGATTGAGTCCAAAGAATTGCCTAATACTCCGACCGTGGACAACCCATTTTTTAATGCCTCCTTGTGCGCATGCACATCCACGCCATACGCCAAACCGCTTACAATTAATGCATTGTGATCTTTCAATCCAGAGACTAATTTTTCGACCAGTTGCTTTCCATAGGATGAAACGTTTCTAGTTCCAACAATTGACACCACCTTGGGTGGATTTAAATCGCAAGCTCCTTTAGAATACAGCAACAATGGGCCGTCATCACAATGCTTCAATCGCCTTGGGTAATCTTTATCCAAATAGAATATAGGCTTGATCGCACTCTTTTCGATGAATTTAATCTCAGCTTCCGCTTTCTTCAGCGCCTCCGATGAGTTCATGTTTTTGATGACCATTTCTCCAATACCTGGAATGGTCGCCAATTTCTTCTTTGGTGCCTCAAACACCTCCCGAACTCCACCGCAATAGGAGACCAATTTCTTGGCTCTTGCCGCTCCCACAGTGTCCAGTTTTTTAAGGGCTATTTGATAGATTAAATCGTCCATATATCGGAAAGGCGAAAGTAATATACACTCGGATGCAGAGATGCTTACCTTCGTCAATGATGAAAGTTTTAGGTGTAATTCCATCAAGATTTGCCTCCACCCGATTTCCAGGAAAACCCTTGGTTGACATTATGGGTAAGTCGATGATCCAGCGTGTTTATGATCAGGTGAGTTTGGCTGAGTCTCTTGACGACATCATCGTTGCCACGGATGACCAGCGCATTTTTGATCATGTACAAGATTTTGGAGGAATGGTTATGATGACCTCTTCTAATCATCACACGGGTACAGATAGATGTAATGAAGTTTCCGAAAAGCTTTCAGGATTCGATTTAGTGATCAATATTCAAGGCGATGAGCCTATTATTGATGCTGCTCAAATTGACCTCGTAATAAAGTGCTTTAAAAACCCAAAGTGTCAAATTGCCACCTTGGTAAAACCGATTGATAAAATCGACCTTCTTCATGACTTAAGTAAAATAAAGGCCGTGTTAGACACAAACGGTAAGGCCTTGTATTTCAGCCGTCAGGCCATTCCGGTCCAAAAAACGGACCCCCTTAATTGGCTATCTGGACATCAATATTGGCAACACATCGGGATTTACGCTTACAGAACTGATGTCCTAAAATCCATAGCTAAACTTGAACCTTCATCCTTAGAGTTGGCAGAATCATTAGAACAATTGCGTTGGTTAGAAAATGGTTTCGAGATTTACACTTCCGTAACCCAGCATGATTCTATTTCAGTTGATATCCCCGAGGATTTGACCAGAGTTGAACAAATAATTAGGTCCTCGAAAAGTTGATTCAAATTCCTTTCTTTGTCTTCCGATGAATCGCGAAAAAATTGACCAGTATATAGCCGAATTGCTTGAATCACACGACTGTGTGATCGTCCCCGATTTTGGTGGGTTTGTGGGCAACTATGCTCCCGCGACAATTCATCCTATAAATCACCGATTTGATCCTCCATTTCGGAAAATTTCATTTAACAAACTACTCACCCACAATGATGGTTTGCTAGCTGCCTATGCGGCAAGAATGGAACAGAAGAAATATGAAGAGGCCGTATCACTTTTAAAAGACTACGTAGTTGTACTAAAAGATGAGCTCAATCAATCGAAAAAACTAAGATTCGATCGCATTGGAGTATTACATAAGCGATCAGATGGTTCATTTCAATTTGAACAACTGAAAGAATCCAGTTTCTTCGGTGATGGCTTTGGACTCGAAAAGTTTTTTGCGAATCCGATCGAAACACCGCAAGTTGTAAAAGCCACCATTGAACCAAAGGCTGAAAAACCGGAAGCTGAATTACCAAAACCTTCGGTTATCCAGCTCAAGCCAGAAGCAACGGTCGAAGAAACAGAAATCGAAGAAAAAAAGCTTCAAGAAAAAAGAAAGAGACAATACTGGCCAGCCATTGCCGCTGGGCTTGCAATTCCAATTATTGGATACGCTATTTGGATTTCAATAAGTACGCCTTTATTCAAGGACACGCAAAACTTCCAATATTCAGATTTGAATCCATTTGTGGAAAAAGTATGTCCTGAGTATTCCTCACGAAATCACTTTATCGAAATGAATACGGAAAATGAACCATTGAGCCTTGTGGTAGATTCCAGCTCAAAATTCATTGAGATTTTTGAATCTGAAAACCGAGATAAAACACTTGTAATATCCTTAGAAGAAAAAGTGGAAAACGCCCCGCAAATCTCCTTGCCTTATCATGTTGTTGGCGGATGTTTTGGAGAAATTGCTAATGCTGAGGGTCTCGCTGAAAAGTATAGACGACTTGGAAATAATGCTTCCATTGTTGAGAAAAAAGGCAATCTATATAGAGTAAGTGTAGCTAGTTATGCCACAAGAGAAAAAGCGCTAGAAGCCCTTGGTTCTGTGCAGAACGAAATCCCGAATGCTTGGATTCTTTATAAGTAATTCTTAAGTAATTGGCTATTCGCCTTCTTCCTTAAACTTCTTAATCCTTTCTCACGAATCTGACGAATCCGCTCACGTGTAAGTCCTAGGTTATTTGCGATTTCCTCAAGAGTCATTGGTGGCATGTCACCCAAGCCAAATGAGAGTCTTAGCACATCCGCCTCGCGCTCTTTTAGGTGAATCAAGACGCGTTCAATGTCCCTTCTAAGTGATTCATTCATCAAACCATCTGTTGGCACATGCGACTCACTATTTGGCATAACATTCAATAGGCTGTTGTCCTCTCCTTCCATCAAAGGCGCATCCACAGAAACTTGCTTTTGGGCATAAACGAATAAGTCACCCACGCTCTCAGCATTTGCCTCTAATAATTCGCCAATCTCATCATTTGATGGCGGTCTCTCATATTGCTGCTCCAATCTTGAATAAGCCTGAGATACTTTTTGGATAGCACTTACCTTGTTCAATGGCAGCCGCACTACTCGCGAATTTTCTGCAATGGCTTGCATGATGCTCTGTCGAATCCACCAGACGGCATACGATATAAACTTAAATCCTTTTGTTTCATCGAATCGTTTTGCGGCTATTATTAAGCCGATGTTGCCTTCAGCGATTAGATCCTCTAACGTAAGGCCATGACCCTGATATTGCTTAGAAACTGAGATTACAAAACGTAAATTAGCACTGACCAATTTATTCAAGGCAGTTTCATCGCCCTGTTTAATTCTGACAGCAAGTCTAACTTCTTCTTCGGCATTGATCATTTCCTCTTTGGAAACATCGCTTAAATACTTATCGATCGATTTGCTATCACGGTTAGTGAGTTGTTTCGTGATTTTCAGTTGACGCATAGGACAGAAGGGTTTAGGTTAGCAAAAGGTTGGGTCAAAGTAGCAATTATTTGAATATTAACACATTCGACCTGAAAACTTTTCGCTTCATGGCTTCAACTGACCTATTTATCTAATATTCCGGACCCAATAAAACGCAGTGTTAACCTCTTATCCCCGCCACCGATCTAGGATGTCACTTGCTATGGTCGCGTCTTTTTCACTTATGTTGTGCAAGTTTTTTTCCCAATCCGCTATCTCCGCATCCAAGATTTGTAACAAATCAAGGCCTTTTGTGGTGATCTTAACATCCACTTGTCGCCTATCTGCTTTGCATAATTTACGAGATACCAAATCTTTAGATTTCAGTTTATCGATAATCCGAGACACATTGCTCATTTTATCGATCATTCTATCTTTCAATAAATTCACAGAAGCGACATTCGGGTATTGACCTCGTAAAATTCTCAGCACATTAAACTGTTGGGTAGTGATCCCATGAGTTTTGAAGAGCCTGTTTTGTTGCCCGTTGATCCAACTATTCGTGAAAAGCACGTTGACTAGGAGTTTGTTGTACTCTGACTCGAATTCTTTTTGCTGAATCTCTTCTGATATACTGGCCATCAAATTGGTTTTCCACAAATATACACCTACACCTAATGTCTAAGTATCTTTTCTACCTCTCACGAAAGCGCTTGTAAATTCGGATGGCGATCATTAAGGTAATTCCCAAAGCAAAGAAACCCATAGTGCCATAAATCCAATCCAAGCTATTCTTTAAAACAACTACAAAGATGATAGTCACTAAAAACATGGCGGCAAGTTCATTCCACAACCTCAATTGTGTGGACGTCCAAGAAACCTCGTTTCGTTGCAATCGCTTGAATAGAATATGATTCATGATATGATATCCCCACAAACCCGTGGTCAAACCTAGCTTTACCATCATCCAACCTGATTCCCACAAATCGAGCAGGTAAACCATGTAATAACCAAATACCGTAGTGAGAATGGCAGCCGGCCATGTAATGATGGCCCACAGCCTCTTCTCCATGATGATAAACTGTTGTTGTAAAACCTCTTTTTCAACTTGTGGTTTATTTTCCGCTTCCGTGTGGTAAATGAAGAGCCTAACGATATAAAACAACCCTGCAAACCACGACACCACAAAGATGAGGTGCAGGGCTTTTATGTATTGAAAATCCATCGCTTCGAAAGTAAGACATGAGGAGTGAGATTCTACCTTTGCGCCAAAGAAGAAATCGAATGAAAGCCAAGAAATCAAGTGAATCCATCGCGGTAGCCACCCACATCGTTTTACCTGACGATACCAATACCCTTGGCAATTTAATGGGTGGTAGGTTAATGTATTGGATGGACGTTATCGCTGCCGTTTCAGCTCACAGGCATTGTGGTCGAGTTGTGGTCACGGCATCAGTGAACAACATCTCATTTAATCAACCTATTCATTTGGGCGATTTCGTAACATTAGAGGCAAAGGTTTCAAGGGCATTTGGGTCTAGCATGGAGGTTTTCATTGATGTCTGGCAGGAAGATCATCGCAATGCTCAAAAGACCAAATGCAACGAGGCAATATTCACGTTTGTTGCGGTAGACCAAATTGGAAACACCATTGAAGTGCCCGAACTAATCCCCGAAACAGATGTTGAAATAGAGCGCCATGCCGCGGCATTAAGAAGAAGACAACTCAGTTTGATTCTAGGCGGCAGAATGAAACCAAAAGACGCAACCGAATTGAAAGCAATTTTTGAAGATTTATCCTAAGAAAAAGTGGCAATAACAAACGAAGAAGTACTCAAGGCGCTGGACTTTGTCATTGAACCTGAACTGAAAAAAGACATAGTCTCACTGGGTTTGGTGTCCAACATTAAAACTCAAGGTAACACCGTTTCCTTTCACGTAAAAGCATCTAATCCAGCCATGCACTATCGCAAGCGATTAGAAGAGGCATGCATACATCAGGTGCGAAGATTTTTAGGCGAAGACGTTGCCGTAATGGCGGAAGTTGATGCCCTTCCAAAGAGTGCGGAGCGTCCACCAGAACAGAGACGAATACTCCCAAATGTCAAGAAGATAATAGCCGTTGCCTCTGGAAAGGGAGGTGTAGGCAAAAGCACTATTACAGCAAATTTGGCCGCAGGATTGGCTAGCATGGGCTATAAAGTTGGGCTGGTAGATGCCGACATCTATGGTCCGAGCATGCCATTGATGTTTGATGTGTTTAACGAGAAACCTGGAGTTGCAGGCGAAGGCTCAGATAATAAAATTGTGCCAGTCGAGAACTATGGCGTGAAAATGCTCAGCATCGGCTTTTTCGCTGAAGCAAACCAAGCGATTGTTTGGAGAGGACCCATGGCAAGCAAAGCGCTTTCTCAAATGTTCACTGATGTACATTGGGGCGAGTTAGACTTTATGTTGATCGACCTTCCCCCAGGCACTGGAGATATCCATCTACAATTGGTGCAGCAAATTCCATTAGATGGAGTCGTAATTGTGAGCACTCCGCAAGCAGTGGCTTTAGCAGATGCCCGCAAGGGAGTCGGCATGTTCAAGCTTGAAAACATCAACATTCCCGTTCTAGGAATTGTTGAAAATATGAGTTGGTTTACACCCGAAGAATTGCCCGATAACAAGTACTACATATTTGGCAAGGAAGGAGCTAAAAACCTTGCGGAAGAAATGAATGTTAAGCTACTTGGTCAAATTCCATTAGTTCAGAGTATTCGCGAGGCAGGTGATGCCGGAAGACCAGCAGTTCTGCAGGAAACAACGCCTCAGGCTTTAGCTCTTAAAGAAATGATTGGCAACATTTTAGAATCAATTAATATTAAGTAGCGAGGCTTATATTTGAACATGGAGCAGAATGTAGCGAATGAAGAGTTGTTTATTAAAGTGGTGAGCGCTCTAGATGAGTTGCGTCCCTTCCTCCATGAAGATGGAGGTGACTTGGAAATTGTGGACATCACTCCAGATAAAACTCTAAAAATTCAGTTTGTAGGCGCCTGCGGGTCTTGCTCCATGAATAACATGACTTTTAAAAACGGGGTGGAAGACGCTATTAAAAGATTAGTTCCTGAAATCAAACAAGTCGAGCCTGTAAACTTCACTTTGAATAAATAACAAACTAGTCCTGCTTTTCACCCAACCTTCTAAATAGGTTATGCGTGTAACTCTCAAACACCGAAAAATCAAGAGGTTTCGATCGCTTGATCGATTTGGAAATGAGTTATCCAAACGACATAAAAGCAACGCTACAGCATCAAAACGCGTATAAGATTGCATGCATATCGATTCCGAGTTATTGGCCAAATGCAGAAAAAACAATCGGAAGGCTCATAATGAGCTTTACCAAAAATGTTTTGGATACATGATGGCTATAAGTCTAAGATATTGCCATAATCGCGAAGATGCTGAGTCATTGGTGAATCAGTCTTTTTTGAAAGTTGTGACCAACCTCGATAAGTACAATGAAGACATTCCCTTTAGTTCATGGCTAAGCAGAGTTACGGTCAACACTATCATCGATCAATTTAGACGAGATAAAAAGCACCGCGAAAACATGTCCACAATGGATATGGATGAAGTTCAATTGGGAGCTGCTTCTGTTGATTTTAACAAGGCTGCCCAAGAGTTGGATGCAGAAGAACTTGAAAAAATGATTCAAACGCTACCTGATATGAGCCGTAAGGTCTTTAACCTGTACGCGATCGATGGATACACACATAAAGAGATTGGTGAAATGCTAGGAATGAGCGATGGCACCAGTAAATGGCACGTATCATTTGCGCGTAAATCGCTGCAAAAATTGGTTAGAAAATCAATGGAAACCTTAAAAACTATCGTTCTATTTTAAATGATTGAGGGTAAAAACATAGATAAATTATTTGCAGATAAACTGGCTGGTCGTCAGGTTGCTTATTCAGCCTCTGCCTGGGCTGGAGCCAATCAACTTCTCAACCAGCATTATAAGTGGCTATTCTTTAGATCGTTGTTATGGGTCTTGATCCCCATCACCGTGATTTCGGGAATTGGCGTTGGATACTATTCTGGTGGATTTGAGGTAGCGCCCGCTCAATACTCTGTTCGATCTTCAAACAACACGACATTCAATTCGCTGGCCTACTCCTCTGAATTTGACAAGCAAGAAAAATCGGAGGTTCCGAGTGAAAACTTGTCAATCGAGGGCACCATGAATTCGACTAAATCTAAAAGGAGTATTGGAGTTTTGACAAATTCAACTACAATATCTCGGGCGGTTAATAATGACGATGCATCACTTGATTCAGATCAGGTAATAGTGTCTGAAAACTCGCCAAATACAATTTCCATTGCTCCTAATTCAAATGCAGCCTCAACCACAATTCCAAATTCGGCTTCAAACGCTATTGAAGCCAAGTCTGGCAAAGGGCTTTCTTCCAATGCCACTAATATCCCAGACACGCCTGAGTACCGTCAAGTTGCAGTGAGCAAAAACGCGTCACAACCAACGAAGGGCATGATAAGTACAGAGCTGGCCGCCATCCTTTTGAAAAATAAGATTGACTATTTGCCGATATCGAAATTCGCTTTTGAGAATGGAGAGAATGGGCAGTTGTTGAACTCATCTATTTCTGAGCCAGTCATGGAGGAAATCAGAAAGATTCAAGTTTTTGCAGAAGGCGGCTTGCTTGCAGCAAGAGGTCAACATGATTTAAACGTAAACAGAAAAGCCCCTGGACTTGGACTTCACGCTGGAATTCTCACGAAGTACAACTTAGGTGAGTCAGTTTTCCTTGATTTTAAAGTGGGTGTGTACAATCGAGGATCACTTACCGAAACTGTTGGATTTGCAGGCAGCCAAATGAATAGTTTCATTATAGTAAAACCACTGTTAATGAACTATGCGAGCATTTATCTTGGAACAGGTTATCGTGTTGGCGCCCGACATTCCTTTGGTGGCGGTTTTGAGTTCAACCCAATGATTGGCGTGATGGCCAAAAAAGAGAAAACCATCATTGGTGAAAGCGAGACTGAAACCACTTATGTTAAAGACAATACGGGTTTTGCAGGATTAGACGCTTCGGTAAATCTAAATTATAGACTTTCTGTTTCGGAAAGAGTTGATTTGACTGGAGAGCTGCACTTTGGTTTGTTTGACGCCACGGATAACTCGGTGGTTCAAACAGGAGACGTTAACGACAATAACTCACTTGTGAAAGTTGGATTGTCCTATCGACTTACTGGTCGTTAAATTTCAAGTCTTTTACTCCCATCTCAATTGATTTTACCCCACGAAAATCATTTTCCTCAAGCACAAATGCGGCACTAAAAGCTTTGCCACTTTTTACAGGAGCCTCCAGGTGACCCATACCAAACGCTATTCCTTTCATTACGTCTCGACTACCTTCTTGTCTTACCTCAAGTTTTAAATGAGTCCCATCACCCACACAGCGAGAATTGCCTGTGTCTGTCAACCCATGTGCGGCAAAAACTGGTCGCATATTATCCGGCCCAAAAGGTGCCATACGGTTCATTGCTTCAAAAAACTTTGGGTTAATAGCATCTAGTTTAATCTCCGCATCGATGCTCAATCTCGGAAATAATTGATCTGGTCTAATTCGTATGGCAACTTCTTTTTCAAACTTTTGAATAAAGGCTGGTAAATTCTGTGGAAGCAGCGTGAGTCCGGCAGCCGCCATGTGACCACCATAGCTCTCCAGTAAATCATGGCAAGCATCCATGGCAGCGTGGACGTCAAACTCATGCACCGATCGAGCCGACCCAGTCACCTTTCCATTTGATTCTGTTAGCACAATTGTAGGTCGGTAAAAGTGCTCTTGAATTCGTGAGGCGACAATTCCTACTACGCCCTTGTGCCAATGCGGAGCATAGAGCACCGTTGATTTTTTCTCCGGATTTGTATCCAACATTTCCAAGGCTTCAGCTAGAATGTCCTTGTCCACTTCACGTCTGTCCAAGTTACTCTGAATAATGTCTTTTGCCGCCTCTTCTGCTCCTTTAGTCGTTTTGGCAATTAATAAGTCCACCGCTCGACTGCCATGATTCATCCTACCGGCAGCATTGATTCTTGGACCGATTACAAACACCAAGTCTGCGACCGTGAGAGATCGCTTAAGCTGTCCGTCAACAATTCGACCACCATCGGTCAACAAGAGCTCAATTCCTGGTCTTCGTGTATGTTCCAACAAATCCAATCCTAATGAACTTAGCACTCGGTTCTCACCCGTCATTGATACGATGTCACATCCCGCAGCAATCGCAACCAAATCCAAATATTGAAATGGTTCCGTCTTATCCAAAGACCAAGTCTCGCAAAGTGCTTGAACCAATTTAAAGCCAATTGCACATCCAGATAATGACTTAAATGGATACTCGCATTCAGGCTGCAGCGGATTGAGAATAGCCGCAGCTTTCGGTACCTCCTTTGCCGGAAGATGATGATCGCAAATGATAAAGTCAATTCCCTTTTCGGTAGCATAATCCACTTGAGAATTAGCTTTTATACCACAATCCAAAGCAATGATTAGAGTAACATCATTGTCGGCTGCGAAATCAATTCCTTGAAGACTGATTCCGTACCCTTCACCATATCGATCTGGTATGTAATAGGTTACTGCATCGTATTGTTTTGATAAAAAATCAAACACCAAAGCCACTGCTGTGGTTCCATCCACATCATAGTCACCATAGACCATGACTCGCTCATCGTTTTCGATCGCCTTGGTTATTCTTTCTGAGGCCTCAAACATTCCCTTCATCAAGAATGGAGAATGCAGTTGATTGACGGTAGGATTAAAATAATGGCGCGCTGCGTCAAAATCTTTGATGCCACGTTGAGCCATTAAAATAGCCAGGGTTTCACTGGCATTTACGGCCGTTTGAAGGTTTTTAATGGCAATTTCATCGGGTTGCTCCTTCAATATCCACTGTGTAGGAGTCGCTGCAGTCATTAGAAATCTAATTGCTCAATTCGTGAAATTCCCTCCTTCATTATCGTTTTGTCCTTCGTACCGAAAGGATTGTATTCAAACGGTTTATAGGAAGCGACTTCTTTATATCCTTCCATAATCACCACGCTGCCTTTCCCCTTCACACCTGCATTATTTGCCGCATCCAAAGTAAGTTGCGCATGTTGATGATCTTTTGGGAAATGCTCTACAAAACCCTGTGTTTGATAGAGTCGCACTTTATTCTTTTTGACCTTTACTTTGTATTTATATTGTTGAATATCTGTTATTAGTCCCAAGGATAGTTTTTGCATTCCAGATGAAAGACTGTCAATCCTTACTCCTCGCAAGTCAGCGATATTCAAATAATTCGAATTCTGATTGGTTACCGTTCGCTCATCCTTTAATCGCGTTATCTGTCCATGTCCGTTCACTTCAGCAATAAAAAACTCTTTGAGCAGAAAGTGATTGTTTGTTGCTGTGTCAAAAAAGTTTGTTGCTTGTTGATTGAGAATTTGGCTCATATTCAAGGCGGTTCCTGGTAATTCTTCTAGTTCAGGCTCTGGTTTTACCTCTAATAATTCCCCGGTTTTCGGATCAATCTTCGCGGGTTCCAAGGATTCCTTAATCTTAGCTAAGTTCTCAAGACTTTGATTGATGTTGCGCGAAAGTTCTTCTAAATCGGCCAAGGCCTTTTCAGAATCTCCAGCTAAACTGTCCGTTTTTTCCTCGGGTTTAGTCACAGAAACCACCTCGGGTTCGGGTTCGGGTTCGGGTTCGGGTTCGGTTCGGGTTCGGGTTCGGGTTCGGGTTCGGGTTCGGGTTCGGGTTCGGGTTCGGGTTCGGGTTCGGGTTCGGGTTCGGGTTCGGGTTCGGGTTCGGGTTCGGGTTCGGGTTCGGGTTCGGGTTCGGGTTCGGGTTCGGGTTCGGGTTCGGGTTCGGGTAAGGAAGGAAGCGCTTCTGGCTCTTCTTCTTTCATCAATGGTTCACTCTTTTTTTCAACAACTGCCACCTGTTCAGGTTCTTTCATTAGATCAATCACCTCCTCAATGGGTGTCGGCTGTTCCTTTTTCTTTTCTGTGGGAACGGGTTTTGAGTATGGTATTGGGGTCGTTCGTTTTTGTGTAGAATCCCCTTCTTTCACATAAACGGGATTGACCTTCGGAGTAACATACTTTGCTCTTTTACTCATTGCCTCAAGAGATTCATCAGAATAAGGAATCCTCAATTTTATTCCAACCACAAGCGGGTCGGACTGTCCTGCATTTTCCTTTTCTATGGCACTTTGATCTGTAAAATACGCCTCCGCTATTTGTGCGAGGCTTTGCCCCTCAAGCACTGTATGCACATAAAACGCTTGGCCTCCTAGAATCTTAATCTTTGAATTGACATTGGAAACTTGCCCAAATAACTCATTGTAAGCTCCAAAAAAAGTCAGTAATATGAAAATCGATAATAGGCCGCGTTGCATGTGCCGAATTTAAGGCAATTTGCTTTTTGGTGCAGCGATCTATTCTGAGAGCTTTCTATTCACCACATCTGTTTGCAGTCGAATAGACGCTTTGTGAATTTCATTCCATACCGATCGAACCAATTCATTATCAATTCCTTTATCCTCAGCCAATAGCAAACGCTCTGAAATAATCGTGCGCCAGCGATCTAATTGAAAAACCGTTACACCATGCTCGGCCTTATAATTTCCAATTTGTTCCACCACCTCTTGTCGGTGCTTCAAACTTTCCATCAGATTATGATCAATTTCATCAATCAATCTTCGCAATTGCTCCAATTGATTTTGTGCAAGTCTGTCTTCAAAATGAGGATGTCTCTCTTCTAGTTCTTCCAGAAATCGTTCAAATTGATCTAAAACTATTTGCTGTTTCGGGTCACTTAGAGCCTTGTCAGGATTTGGATGTGTTTCAATCATCAAACCATCAAACCCTAAGTCGAGTGCCTTTTGTGAAATTTCTTTCAGCACAGCGCGACTACCTCCAATGTGGCTTGGATCAACAATGATTTCTAGGTTCGGATACTCCGTTTTAAGCTCAATTGGAATTTCCCAATTGGGTTTATTTCTATAAACCTGCTTCTCATAGGTGCTGAACCCTCTGTGCACTGCAACTAACTTTGTTATACCTGCTGCATTCAGCCTTTCAATGGCGCCAATCCACAATTGTAAATCTGGATTCAATGGGTTTTTCACAAAAACCGGAATGTCCAAGCCATTCAGAGCATCGGCTATTTCCTGGACTGAAAATGGGTTTACTGTAGTTCGAGCACCAATCCACATGTGGCGTATTCCAGCATCGAGTGCAGCCTTTACGTGATCCTCATTAGCCACTTCAATCGTAAACGGAATACCAAATTCCTTTTCTGCCTTGATCAACCATGGTAGCGCTTTCGCGCCCATTCCTTCAAAAGAATTCGGTCTTGTCCTAGGTTTCCAAACTCCAGCACGCAGCATTTGAACTATGCCAGTTTTTTTTAATGTTTCGGCAATGGTCATTATCTGCTCCTCACTTTCAGCGCTGCAAGGACCAGCAATTACAAGTGGTGCTTGACCATGGTTTAACCATTCTGATGTAGGTGTAATTTCCATCTATTTACTAACAGAAAAACGAATGTATGGTTTGAAATTCAAGTCTATATCTTGACTTGGAATGTAAAAAAGAACATTCTTCGTTCGGCTGGGATAATGCCCGGTCCCGGATAACCCGTTGCTCTTCGCGTGAAATAGATTTGATCGCTTAAATTATTCACACTACCTTCTATTGTGTATCGCTTCCTGTTATACTTCATGGTTAAATCCATGATGGTATAAGATGGAATTGTCCCAACAGTAGCATCTGGATAAAACTCTGCATTGGAAGCGTCAGTGAAATAACTACTAACATGGTTTAGCTGAAATCCCGCACCAAAACCATGTCCTGAAACAGATATTCCAGATTTGTAATTCACAACTGGCACATTTTCAACTCGATTATTTGCAAAATTCTTTTGGTTATCCGCCAAGTATCTCGCATCCACAATCGCTGCGTTATTATACCATGTGAATCTCCAATTTGATTCTTTAGAAAACAGTTTTAAAAAATCAATTTCTTCAAACAATTCTATTCCCACAAAACGAGCATCAGCAATGTTTGTTCGGACCAACTTGGTTGAATAATCGCTTACTTCCTTCTGCACTTGCCCGATTCTGTTGTTGTACATCATGATGAAAACACTGGCATCCAAGGTTAATGCGTTTTTCAATAGTTTGCCTCTAAATCCTAGGTCGGCAGTCCAACCGTGCTCGTCCGTCAAATTTGAATCTACCAATAGGTTGTCATTAATTACCCGCACATCCGAAAAGTTAATTGCTCGATAGTTTTGGGATACATTTCCATAAATCTCAACATCCTTAAAACATCGATAGGTGGTGCCCAGCCCAAAGAGCACCATATTTCTTGGAGTCACAGCGCTTGACTGTATTTGCTCGCTAAACAACAGCTCATTTGTAAGGGGATGACGACTCTCGCTGTTGTAATAACCCGAGTTTTCAGTTCGAATATATTCGTAGCGCACACCTGGAGTGATGTACCAACAACCGCTCAACGGGATCAAGGCTTCACTAAAAACTGAAACATTTTGAGAGGGAAAAGTAAAGTCAGAACCTTCCAACTTCTCTGGATTTCTAAACGCGAAATCTGGGCCATTAAAACCCTTTGCATGGCCTTGTCTACTTCGAGTATTCCCCTGATACAAGCGTGTTCCTAATAATATAGCTCCTGGATTTGATCGAATATTAAAGCGTTGAATGAGGCGCGTCTCATTACCTACATTCAAATATTCCCCCAAAATTAAATCGCGCTTGCCGAGGGTATCTACTCTATTGATATTACCCAAGAAACCGAGTGCTGCACGCTGCGCCATAACAGCGAATGTCTTGCTATTGACGGTTAAATTTTTGGTCAACTGACCGTTGATTGTTGCTGCACCCACATTCCAATTCACCCGAAACCAATTTCTGTCTCTGACGCTCTGAGAAGGGTCGTCTTGAAACATTTTGTCTGTCAATCCACCGGGTTGTTTAGCGGTATAGAAATAGTGAGAATAAGCTAAGTCAACAGACCATTTATCCCCCATTTGTCGCCCCACCTGTGCATATCCACCGTTCGCATTGAAGAAACTATTTGGCCTCCAACCATTGCCCTCCTTGTGCTGATAACATCCGTAATAATTCCATTTTCCTGCCGTACCACCAACACTATTGAAGGAACCAATAAACCCATAACTGCCCATGGTTTGTCGAGAGACTACTTCTATTGGTTTTTCTTCAGTCCCGCGTTTCATTTTAAAATTTAGAAGGCCTCCGAATTGTGTGCCATACTGCAATGAAGCAGCGCCTCGTACCAGTTCAATTTTTTCTACTGCTTCAATCGGTGGAGTGTAATAGCTTTCAGGATACCCAAGTGCATCTGCAGCTATATCATACCCATCTTGCCGAGTATTAAAATTGGTGGTGCGTTTGGGGTCAAGCCCACGAGCTCCAACCCCCATTTGTAAACCGCCTGCGTCTGTTTCCTGCACATTTACTCCAGGAACTTTCGAAAATATTTGTCGACTACTGTTGTTGGATTGGTTGATAGACATGTCATCAGGCACAATGACTTCATTTTTCTTGGCGGCATACAATCCATCCACCTCTATGTATCTAAGATATCCGTGACCTGTTCCTGAATTCTTAGTTTCTGTTACATCCACCGCTTTCAAAATGGTTTCCAAAGGCATCATGGTTACCTCAACAAGGCCATCCGTTCCGGCATACACTTCTAAGGTTTGAGAAGCATATCCTTCCATGAAAATGGTAACAATGTGCTTGCCCTCGGATAACTCAGAGATCACTATGTTTCCATCCGCATCGGCTTCAAATAATTGGTCGGTGTTGTCTAAAAAAGCAACCGCCTCTGACGGTTTTCCTTCTTCAGAACTCACGCGTATTCTTACCTCTTCTGCTTTGGTTAAAAAGGAGATTATAATGAACACTATGACTAATAGCCCTCTCATGATTCATATGGAAGAATCCATGATTTTGATTTCCACGAGTCATCTTGATCCGCTAGATTTACTGAGGAATCTACATACGCGCGGCTTCCTCGACCGTTCATCGTAACATAAACGTTAGCGTAAACTCCTTCGGTTATTACCCCTTGTTTCGAATAATGAACCTCTAAAAACTTAGCATATTGAAGCATCAAGTCAGGTTGAGTACTCATCATTTTTTCCTGCACAGGAGTCAAGAAATCACTGTTTTGTAACTCAATAGTTCGTCCCCGACTATCCTTCACTTTAAATTGAGCATAACCCGCTTTTTCCATAAGCATGACTCGCCACCCAAAACGATAGCCCTGCTCATGCCAGAATGGATTGCCATCATAGAGCATATGTCGCAATGGAAACACTAGTTGAAAAGCAACAAATAGTGCAATGGGTATCGAAATCCAGCTTTGCTTGGGTTTTTGCTCTGCCATCGACACCTCAATATTTCCGAACACCTCTTTCTGCCAGTTTTTATGAAAATCTGCCGAGAAAAAAATCAGAGTAGCTCCAATCATTATAAAAGGGAACATGCCGATTTGAAATAGCGACCATGTAAGCAGATGAAATACAACAACGGCCGCATAGGCAAACCATCGAGTGCTTTTAATTAACAAGAAAAATGGAATGACTAGATCATAAATTGCTCCGGCCCAACTGAACAAATAGGGAGTAAGCTCCCACTTAAAAATCGAACCAACTATGGGCAACTGATCTTTAGCCGGCAACCAAATAGCCAAAGGCATGGCGTTTATTAGCCAATCTGCATTCAATTTTGCGATACCAGCGAATAAGTAAACTAAAGTCAATTGGAATTTCAAGATATTGATGGTCCATGCTCGCACACTTTTTGAAGATGTGACCCATCCCAACTTCGAGTCAACAGAGTGCAATCGATTAGCTGGCAGAAAGATCATTATTAATGACACCAAGCTCACGAAGTAATAATGATTGAGATAGTAGGTTACATCGATGAGCTCGATGTAAGTGAATGACAAAAAGAACAAAGCCGCTGTGTATCGATAAAATGCTCCAAATGCTACTAATAAACTAGAAATAGCCATCAATATGAAAATCGTATAATAGCCAGCAGCACTGGGCTCTGGTAGCCAGTGAAACCCAAAATATTTAAAATGCAAGACTGGTTCGATGAATTGAGTTTCAATCCAGCCATTGAGCCAAAACCGCATGACACTCGCAAACATGAGCGCACCAAATAAAATGCGAAAAGTGACCAACGGAGCGATGGACACTTTTTCAAACAACGCATTATGAAATACCTTTTTAATCCCCATCGTTATCTTGATAGGTGATTTGAACACCCAATTGAGATGGCATATCCACCTTGAGCAATACGACCAATTGCTCGATATGATTATACATGGGGTCTAAAGAGGAAGGTTCGTTTTTGATAGCTTCATCTAAATCAGTCGCTTGAAGTTCCGATTCGATTTGAACAAAGAGATCCATGATTAATTTACTCAAGTCTTGCCCATCTTTAGTGGCTTTTAAATCATCTAAATAATCATCCAGTCCTTGCCCTAATCCACCAGTGAATGCAGTTCTAATCCCAATTATATTTTCAAGAGCAAGGTCTTCGGATCGATTCGAATAAACCGCCTCTAGTTTGTGAGCTTGGGTTATTCCCAACGTCTTTTTACCCAGTGGAATCCCAATTCTGGCATTCTTAAATAGCTCAAACTCATAATTAATCTCGTTCACCAGATTGCTCAATGGACTCCCAGCACTGGAGTTAGTGTTCGCAATAAAGTCATCTTGATAATTGGTCCATTCAGTCGACACCTCAGCTGCCAGTGTTTCAACCCAATCGATTTGCGCTAAAAGGTGTTCTTGTCTTTTACTATCCGTTAAAAGAGAGGTTTCTTTAGAAAATAGTAAGTAGTCTATGGCTGCAAATCCTATTGCTTCCGCATTTTGTGGCGTTCCAAACTCTATGCTTTCTGATGCCACGTTCGCTTCAATCTGAGTCGTATCCGCACGAAATATGTTGACTTTAAGTCGCAACCCTTTGTCCGCAGCAGGACCAAATTCATAAACACTGCATCGGTTCCAGCTTTTATAAGCCTCTATAAATGTCGTTTGGACCTCTATTAAACTTGACTCACTTGGGGCGCTTTTGAAATCCGTTGTTAGGAGCTTAAGCTCTTCAATATTGTTCTTCCACTCATCATACGCAGGTACAATCAAATTGTCCGCCATGTTGGTGAGCATGACCTCCTTGTCAAAATTGTCCTCGACTTCCCCTTCGGGCTTGTCTTTGCAACCAACAAGTAGGACTAAAAGTGCGCTTACGATATGAAAAAATCTCAGGTGCATTACAGTGATGTTTTGATGTCTTCTAGTTCATAAATCTCAGCAAGTAAATTGCGTGCATTTGCTAATCCATCTGAAGTGACTTCGTAGAAGTTGGTTCCAATCAATGACTTGACTTCTTCAATTTCTCCGGTGGATATCACTTTATCCGCATTGTATTGTAAGTTGTGAATGAAAGCGTAAGCTTCTGATAACTCATGATTTCGTGTGTAATCATCTCCAATGTTTTCGAGCGCCCCATTTAGGTAATGAATCGCGGTACCTACACAAACCAACTCCCAATGCTTGCGTACCTCAACAATCGCTTCATCACGAACATCATATCGACCAACGTCAATAGCAGCGCGACCAGTCCGAATAGCTGAACCAAGTTTATCATTAGAATTCAAAAGAACATCCCGACCATTGCAGTACTTGGCCCAAAACCGAGTGTTCTCTGAATCTTCTGGAAAATCCACAGTTGCTCCAAAATATCCGTAAGCTTCATCCCAATGATGCTGCATGGCTGTTCCTTCACCTTCTTCGACATTCTCGTTATCAACCTCCATCTTATCCGCAGATAAATACACCGAAGTCGCCTGATAATACATCACTGCTCCCATCAATGTCTTTTCTATGATTTCTTCGGGTTCCCATCCATTTTCATTAAAAAGGCGTGATGCCTCACCGTCCTCAGATAGGATTCGGCCTGCCTGCCCATTGCTTCCTGGCTTATCGCTTTCGCTTGCCTCAACCGCCATGGTAAAATAACTCTCGATCAGAGTTTGGTCCAATTCAAAACACTTATCCTTCAACTGTTTGGTTGAGGTAAATGTGAAGTTCCCATTCCCATCATTATTGGTGTTTTGAAACATTGCATTCAGAACCGAGTTGTCTAAAGAAACTCCTGTCTGATTAGCCGTTTTAATATAAGCTGACAACTCTTCCACCTGATCCAGTCTTTCTTTCTGACCTTGAAAACTCACATTCTCGAAATCGTATGTTTCAGGAATAATGACCAGGGTCGGCAAATCCGTATCTACAGGATCATCCTTACAGCCTATTAATTGCACTAATGCTAAACTTGCAACTAACAGTATTCGTGATGTTTTCATATATTAAGTCTTTATTTAGACTGGTTTTAAATAATGGCGCAAACATATCGTCAACACTGACCTGAGGCAATACCTTAAATGTGGTATTTATCATCTATTCCTTTGATTTTTGACAACAAAAAACCCTTGTCGCCAGAGGCACCAAGGGTTAATTGATTAGGGTAGAGTGAATTTTTACTTGATAGTGACGGTCTTTGACGCCACGGACTCGTTGATCATATAGAATTTCTTACCTGTGCTTTCATCAGACTGAATGTTAAAACCAGCTACCTGAAGTATTGCATTTCCCTTACCAACAGACTCCATTTCTGATGATGTAAACTCAACTCGAGTTGTACCACCTCCCATGCGCTTCAACACATGACCATCGGGTCCATAAATAGAAAAGTACACCGAATCAGCATTTGATATGTAGCCATCGTGACGAAGGATATAATCTCCATCTCCACTTATGGCGCTGTCATCTTCGTCAATTTTATCCACACTTGGGAAAGGATATAGATTAGCTAATCCTGTTCCTCCAATAGCTGGAAAGCTATTTCCTCCATCGATGTTCCATGAGATTCCATCGTTATTGAATCCTTCAGATGGCTGCTCTAGTTCAACCCAAGAGTAAGTTGTAGAACTTTCGTTGAAATCTAGCGTCTCAGAATCAGAACCTTGATTCCATTTTACGTCACCAACCTCAACGAAGGTGCCGCCATTTTGAAACCATGCGACCGCAGTACCAATGGCGATTGTTATTTCTAGTCCGCCCCATCCTGCATCCTGAACAGTATTTGTATTAATAGCGTAAAATGCTCCATCAGCATCGCTAAAACTCAATTCCGGATTTGTAGCTGTGCCGCCTTCTATAGTGACTGTTTCTGTTTTACTGTCATCTCCCTTGTCGTTTGACACGGTCAAGGTTACAGGAAAATCTCCGCTTGAAGTAAAGGTGTGAATTGGGTTTTCTTCATCAGAAGTAGAGCCATCTCCGAAATCCCATTCGTATTCATCCACTTCGCCATCGCCTGAAAAAGTGAAGGTAACTTCTGCCCCATCTACTTCATATTCAAAGTCAGCTTTGGGTGCTCTGTTGCAAGATGTTAGTAAAATGACCGGCACTGAAAGAGTTAGAAAGGCCAATCTAGGAAGTTGTGTAATTCGTTTCATGATAGATGTTTTTGTCGTTGACACAAAAGTCAACTGCCCGTACCAATCTTGAAATAGGTCAAACGTCCTATTCTTCTACGTTAAATCCCCTAGTTGTTTCCTTGCTTGAGAATGCCCATTTTTTCTCCCATATGAAAGGCAAACTCTTTCATTTCCTTACTCAAAGCCTCATCTCCAGTGGCCCGCTTGTAGGTATCACTCATACTCAACATCATTTGATGAAAGAATATTTGCATATCATCTATCATCATTTCTTTTGTCCAAAGGTCTATGCGCAAAGTGTTTTTCTCTTTCGAATCCCAAATGGTTAAAAATGCCGCATCACAGTCACCTTGCTCTCCATTATCACTTGCTTTCCAGGTTATCTTATCTGGAATTTGATTTTCATCCAATGAAACATTGAACTGAATTGTATTGCTGTTTTCTCCCATTAGTTAAGGCTTGTAATTGCTTTCTTTTAATATCTGTTCGGGGTCAGTGTTCATCAGGTCTAACAAACTAACAACCTCTTGGTTTTCCATATATTTCTTCACCATTTGCCAGCCTATATAATGTCCCATTCGCGAAGGTGATTCTTTAACCAAATCGACTGTAAATGGACCGTCATTGGTGAACTTGCCCTTTAATCCAGGCTCGGTTGAAAAGAGCAGTTCGTTATCAATGAAGTGTGTCCACACCATTGTTTCATGATCCTGAGCCCATTGTATTTCAGCGCTCGTATATCCAATTTTAATGGAGTCTGGCACATTCGGAAAGATGGCATCGATGCAATAATAAATCTTGCCTTGATGAACTATATCCTGCATCAAGTTTGACCCTTCAACGACCTGTGGATAATCGGTCTCCAACCATGCCTTCATCATCCAAGGAACCAGATGTTGAGGAGACATTCGTTGTCGCTGATACAAGGGCCATTGTAGGTATTCATAAAACCGGCAGTCTGTGCCTAAATAAAGCTCTAAACAAATGCCTACGCCATCTTCGGTTAGGATAAATGGTGCGTTAAACCCACCAACACAAGTCATGTGCTTTGGCACTGAACGATCTGGGAAGTAATACACATAATGCTTCCAAGCATCTTCCAATTCACGGTTTAGTTTTTCGTTGTCAGAATACACTTTTTCTACTTCTGCGAAAACTTCAACAAAATCAGGATGAGTAGTGAAAGACCTTATTGATGAAAATAAGTTGGAATCATCTACAGTGCCCATTTGCAACACATCTTCGATATAGTGTTTATAAACATCTCCGTATTGAGCTAACAATCGTGGATGTTCATTGCGAAAAGAGACAGGGGTGAGTGATGGCCAAGATTCATCTAAATGCTCCATTTGCAATTCAACTGGCACCGAACTGACATCAATATCTAGTCGATTTTCATCGCAAGCGGACACTACAATTAACAAAAACAGTAAACATATGGCTGTTTGAAGTGCCCTGTACATTGAAGGATTATACGGTTTGATCGTGTGTAAATTTGCTGGCAAATGTAACAGCGCTGCTATGATTAATACGCGAAATGCAATCGTAATCCTCGTTCTTCTCGGCTTTTCAAGCTATAGTATTGCTCAGAGCGACATGGACGATCGAAAATTTAGACTCGGTTTGCAGGCTAGTCCGAATCTTGGTTGGTTTAGACCCGACATTCAAGGTTTCACAAAAGACGGACTGCAATCTCGATTCGGTTTTGGTTATGGAGTAATGGTTGATTACAAGTTTAGCGATAGCCCAAACTATTTATTGACCACAGGTGTGAACATCACCACAAATGGTGGTGGCATGGTGGAGGCTTGGCGATCTGATGTGGACATTTTGGATAGCACCTATACCTACTTAGGCAAAAATGACAGAACCTATCGAATGCAATATGTAAACATCCCAATCCTGTTGAAGCTGCGAACTGGTGATGTTGGTTATATGAGCTATTTCGGAGCCATTGGCTTTGATGCCAGCTTTAGAACCCGTGCAAAGGCAAACTATGATTATACGTGGAATGTTTCACCGATAGTGAGTTCAGAGCCCGATGACGTGGATGACGTGGATATCAAAAATCAGATGAATTTCATGCGATTAGCGCTAAACGTGACTCTTGGAACAGAATACAACTTGACAGGCAACACAAACATTTATCTCGGACTTGGAATTCACAACGGATTCACGAATATTTTCAATGCAAAAAACAATAATCTAGTCCTTAAAGCGCTGGATAACGGTTGGCCACAATTAGATGCAAATGGCAACACAATTATTAGCGAGAAGCGAGCCGCCAAGTCACTATATGTTTCACTGGACGTTGGAGTTTATTTTTAATGCAAGTCGCCTCGATTATCGACCATATCACGAGTTGGCTCTCTGATTATTCTAAAAAATCAGGAACAAATGGTTATGTGATCGGAGTTTCCGGGGGTATTGATTCGGCTGTCACCTCTACCCTTGGAGCGCGAACAGGCCTTCCCTTAGTCTGTGTAGAAATGCCTATTCATCAGGATTTGAAGCAAGTGACCAGGGCAAGAAATCACATAGAATGGTTGATGAAAAAATATCCCAATGTCAGCGTTGAAACCACAGAACTTACGCCCATATTCGATGCATTTGTTAATGCACTGCCCGCTTCGGATAGCACGCAACGTGAAATGGCCTTAGTCAACACCCGGGCTCGTCTAAGAATGACCACGCTTTATTATTTCGCTGCGCTGAATCACCAATTGGTACTTGGCACCGGCAACAAAGTGGAAGACTTTGGTATTGGATTCTACACGAAATACGGAGATGGAGGTGTCGATATCAGCCCCATTGCAGACCTCATCAAAACCGAAGTATTTGCTCTCGGTCGCGAATTGGGAATAATAGAAAGTATACTGTCCGCACCGCCAACTGATGGACTGTGGGGAGACGACAGGACGGACGAAGATCAAATTGGAGCCTCATACCCAGAATTGGAGTGGGCCATGGACTTTAATGGTGATGCAACTAGGTTGTCAAATAGACAAAATGAAGTACTGGCTATCTATCGCAAACTGAACCGCGCTAATCAGCACAAAATGCAATCGATTCCGGTTTGTCCGATTCCCAAGAAACTCAAAGATTAACCCACCTCCCAAGTATGGGTTCCTTGAATCAGTGCATCTAAATCACCTTCTCCTTTCAAAGAAACCGCTTTGTCCAATTGCTCTTGCATAGATTCCTCATATCGAAATCTGTCTTCTTGATAGAAAACCCCAAATGGACGTGGAAGACCGCCTTCCAGTACGTTGTTATCAAACATGCGGCTCAGAATGGTTGCCTTCATTCGATCGCTGGAATCATGAATCCATAAATCCTCCATACTGTATTCATCTAAGCTCACTACCTCTGGTTTCATTCCATTGAGTCGGATGCCTTTATTGCGATCCTCCCCAAAAATCAGCGGTTCACCTTCGTTTATGGTGATGGTAGAATCGGCTTTTGTGGCTTTGTCCGTGTACACGCCAAACGCCCCATCATTAAAAACGTTACAGTTTTGGTAGATCTCAATGAGTGAGGTTCCTTTATGTGCATTTCCTGCAGCTAGGATTTCTCTCATATGTTTTGGGTCACGATCCATAGTGCGCGCCACAAAAGTGGCATCGGCACCGAGGGCCAGTGTCTGAGGATTAAACGGATGATCTAATGACCCCATCGGTGTTGACTTCGTGACCTGTCCTTTTGGAGATGTAGGAGAATATTGCCCTTTTGTCAATCCATAGATTTCATTGTTGAACAACAGAACATTCAGATCAAAATTTCTTCGGAGTAAGTGAATCAAATGATTTCCTCCAATGGAAAGTGAATCGCCATCGCCCGTGATCACCCAAACACTTAGGTCTGGCCTAGCAGCTTTCAATCCACTCGCCATCGCTGTGGCACGCCCATGTATGCTGTGAATTCCAAACGTGTCCATGTAATATGGAAAGCGCGATGAACATCCTATACCACTCACAAAAACAATGTCCTTCTTATTCACTACAGCCTCTGCAATGGTGCTTTGCATTTGTTTCAAAATACTGTAATCACCACAACCAGGACACCATCTTACGTCTTGGTCCGTTGCAAAGTCTTTTGCAGTATATGTCGGTATATTTTCCATTACACTAATTCTAAAATTCGTTCCTTAATTTCACGAGAAGCGAAAGGCATCCCTTGAATTTTATTAAGTCCAATTGCACCACTTCCATATTTCGCATTGATGAGGTGGATGAGCTGACCATTGTTCATTTCAGGAATCAATACCTGATCAAAACCACTCAATAAATCGCCCAAATTCTTTGGAAATGGACTGATGTACCTCAAATGTGCTTGGCTCACTTTATGCCCTTCTTCCATCGCTTCGCGCACTGCAGTTCTGATTGCACCGTAGGTTGAACCCCAGCCCAAGACCAATAACTTACCCTGAGACTCTCCTTGAGCCAATTCCTGTTCTGGAATATCATTCGCAATTAAGTCAACCTTTTCTTGTCGAATCTTAACCATTAATTCGTGATTGTGCGGGTCGTAACTGACGTTTCCTGTTTCGTTTTCCTTCTCTAGACCTCCCACTCGGTGTTGTAAATTCTCCATTCCTGGAATGGCCCATTCACGCACCAAATCGGCATTCCTGCGATAAGGGTAATATGCTCCATCATCCAAAGATTTTTCGGGGTCAGCAAAGCGAGGTGTGATTTTCGGTAAGTCCACTGCTTTTGGATAGCTCCAAGGTTCTGATCCATTGGCGATAAATCCATCGCTTAAGAATATCACTGGAGTCATGTGCTCCACAGTAATTCGAACTGCTTCCATCATGGCATCGAAGCAATCAGAAGGGCTGCTGGCAGATACAATGGCCAAAGGAGCTTCGCCATTTCGCCCATACATTGCTTGCATAAGGTCGGATTGTTCAGTTTTGGTCGGCAAACCTGTGCTTGGGCCTCCCCGCTGAACATTAATGATCAATAATGGAATTTCCAGCATGATTGCCAGACCTATAGCTTCACCTTTCAAGGCGATGCCCGGTCCAGACGATGCGGTAACACCCAACGACCCACCATAACTGGCTCCAATGGCTGCACAAACTGCAGCAATTTCATCTTCCGCCTGAAAAGTCTTTACGCCATAATTCTTATGACGAGCCAATTCGTGTAAAATATCTGAAGCAGGTGTGATTGGATAAGAACCATAAAACAATTCCAAACCCGCTTTCTTTGCGCCCACGATGGCTCCAAGTGCTGCCGCTTGATTGCCCATGATGCTTCTATAACTTCCCTTTGGCAAGTGCGCAGATTCTACTTCATATCTCGAAGTAAATGTTTCATTGGTATCGCCAAAATAGTAACCCGCCTTAAGTACGG
Organism: uncultured Flavobacteriales bacterium; assembly: GCA_943788775.1. Taxonomy (GTDB): domain Bacteria; phylum Bacteroidota; class Bacteroidia; order Flavobacteriales_G; family Salibacteraceae; genus SHAN690. The sequence continues at coordinate 98,310 of CALSRO010000004.1, forward strand.
TCAAATTAGCATCCTTCACTACTTCATTCTTCGCAAACTTTTCAGTGATGAATTTCTGGGTAGTTTCCATGGATCGGTTATACATCCATAGGAGAAAACCCAAAACGAACATGTTCTTGCAGCGATCAATTTCTTTGGTACCAAGGCCCGTATTAATTAGCGCCTCTTTGGTCATTTTAGTCACATCGATTTCGATTACTCGAAACTTATCCAACGTGTGATCCAATAAAGGATTTGATTCATCATCGTATTTAGCTAATCTCAGGTTCTTTTTATCAAACCCGGCCGTGTTGGCGATAACTGTTCCGCCAATTTTAAGTTGATCCAAGTTCGCCTTAAGAGCAGCGGCATTCATTGCCACCAATACCTCAACATCATCTCCGGGTGTAAAAATGTCAACACTAGCAAAATGCAACTTAAACCCAGAAACTCCGGCTACTGTGCCTTGTGGGGCACGAATTTCAGCCGGAAAGTTCGGAAACGTGCTGATATCGTTGCCATAAATGGCGTTTGTGTTGGTGAAAAGACTACCCGTCAATTGCATTCCATCACCAGAGTCACCCGCAAAAAGTATGGTGACATCCTTCTTTTTCTCTGTGGTCTTCGTCATTATTAGTAAATCGGTGGCAAAAGTAGCCCATTGTATTGGCTATTTTGTGACTTTAGTAACCTTCGTTGCCACCAATTGTTTGCAATGCTATGAGATTTGAACAAACACACATTTACTTAGTCTTTTTTTTAGTCAATATAATCGCTCTGAGCGCATGCAGACGTGAACTGGAAGCGCCTGAAGTTGAAAATGAAATTCTGACTCCGATTCTCTCTACCAAGCTGGATATTTCGAAAATTGTTGCCGACTCTTTGCGCAACGAAAATTCCGATGGGTCTATTAGTTTGGTGTATCGTAACGCACTTTATGAAGCGAGTCTCGATGCCTTCGATGAATTGAACTCACGCGAATTTGATAGATCCGCAAAATTGGATCAACTGGTTTTGAGTGATCGATCCGTTACCAATGCAGTTTCGCTGGGTCAACTTTATCCCGCCCTTGGTTTTTTCAACGGAACACAACAGCAGATAAACGAAATCCCGAACCTGAGTTTCGGGCCTGAAATATTAGATGGGTCAGCATACTTTGATGAAATGACCTTGGATTCAGGATATATGGACATTACGATCGAAAACGGATTACCCACAAGTCTATCCGACATCGAGTTTGAAATCAGAAATCAATCTCTTCAAAATATTGTCGTGGACACAGTATTTGATTTTGTTGCTGCAGGAGGCAGTGAAACACGTTCGATCAACATCGCAGGAAAATCGGTAGAATCCTTTTTGGAAGCGATTGTCACAAACTTTACAGTGGACGCAAGTGCAGGACCTGTGTTAATCGACACTTCGGATGCCATCACCGTTACAGTGACTACCCGCGATTTGAAAGTGTTCTCGGCCAAAGCAATTTTTCCAGCTCAAAACATCATTGAAGTAGGAGACACCAATCAACTTACAGGTATCGGCAACGCTAGAATAACACGGGCCATAGCCAAAAGCGGATTCGTAAATGTAGAAGTGGAAAGCACGATAGAAGACACCCTTTATTTCGAATACTTTATACCAGAAGGTTTGAAGGATGGCAAGTCGTTTATAGTGAAAGAAACCATTGCTCCGGCACCTGTGGGAGGGTCAATCAACAAAACATTTCAATACGATGTGTCGGGTTATGAATTTGGCATGACTGGTTTTCCCGTGGCAAATTCTTATAATATGTTCTACTCTGAACTGGTTGGGCGTATTGATTCGACAGGCAGAAAAGTGAGTATTACTCTGAATGATAGCATTAGAATATATGTAAGCTTGAGTGGGTTCGTACCAGAATACATGGAAGGTTATGCAGGCGACACCGTTGTGACCATAGGGCCAGAATTGGTGCCCATTGAGCTGTTCGATAAAATTGATGGGGGATCTTTATCATTCAACGAGGTAAATATGGCGCTGAGCGTCAGCAACGGCAACAATGTTCCTATTGATGTCAATCTAGGCTCACTGGTTGCCCGCAATACAAAAACGGGCAAAAGCATAAATATTGATCTCACCAGTCTTCCAAATCCAATTTCTGTTCTTGGTGCTTCATCATTAACCACACCATGGGAGGAAACCTGGCAAATAGACACGAAGGACAATTTGAACGAAGCGCTGAATATTTTCCCAAACCAATTTGAAGCCTCGCTAACCGTTTCTACCAATCCAGATCAAAATTCCTCAGATTTGACCCAGTTTGGGGTAGATTCAAACAAGTTGGTGGCCTACGCAGACATTGAAATTCCATTAGATTTTGTAGCCGATGAACTCACCCTGCGCGACACGGTTGAGTTTAGTTCAGACAATATCAGTCGGCCCGATGGTATTGGATCCGGCACGCTTTATCTATCCGCCAAAAACAGCTTCCCCCTTTCGGCCGAGATGGAGCTCTCTTTTATATCTGTAGATGGCTCCGTGTTGGAAACACTAGAGTTCGACAAAGCCATTGCTGCTGGTTCTTTGCAATCAGAAACGGAATCCGTGTTGGCTTGGAAATTCGATCGAGCATCATTTGATAAAATGCTGTCATCCGATTTTGTGGTAATGACAGCCAAGGTGAGCTCAACATCCGCTGCCGAGGGAACAAAAATCTATTCCACCATGGAACTCGATCTTAAACTTAGCGCTCGTTTCAACTATATCTACAATTCGAATTAGTCATGAGAAAGTTAGCTGCAATACTGGCATTGATCGCGATCAACTCTCTTGCAATTTCTCAGAATGATTGGAATTGGCACCAAAAGCACTATTTCGCTGATAGCAGTGTAAATGAGGCTGGTGTGTGGATGAATGGACATTATGAATTATTGTCCAATCATCTGACTAACGAAGTTGTCAACCAAGTAATTTTTGACGGTAAAATAACTCGGGGTGCAACGGCATATCTAGATGATTTGTCATCGGATTCATATACCCGACTGTCTACCGGAACACAGGGTTCGATGTGGTTTCGAAGCGCTCGTAAGGGAAGTTGGCGGTGGTTATTTGGAGTTGGTTACAACGATGTTGCTTATGCTGCATTGCGCACTGGAGTAGTACAATTGTATTTGAGAGGAAATGGTCCATACGAGGATCAAACCATGGAGTTAGGGCCGTCATTTTTAACCTATCATAGTTACCAATCTGCCGGAATTGGTTTTGAAAAAAGCACAGCTAAAACATCTTGGGGGCTCACCGCTCACTTAATAAAGTCAAGTCGATACGCCAATTTAAACATGGGGTATTCAGAATTATATACCGCCCCATATGGCACGTCTGTCGAAGCCGAATTAGCCGTCCAATATGACGCAACAAATACCAGCCAAAACAAACTGGGGGCTTGGTATGGAACCGGTTACGGTATTAACGCCTTCTTTCAGCATCAACCTACCTCAAAATCACCCATCATTAGTTTTCAGGTCAAAGATCTCGGGCAGATTTTTTACGAGGGGGCCGATCGATATCGCGTGGTCGATTCTTTCGCGTTCAATGGAGTTGAAGTAGAAAACATTCTACAATTGGACGATAGTTTGATAAGCGGAGGAGACTTAGATAGCATTGAAGCCTTGATCGGCCTAAAGGAATCCCACCCATTTGTTCGTGCGGCATTGCCCGCAAACATTCAAATCAATTACATCTTTCCATTGGGAGAACGCATCAGCGTAAACCTGAGCCTACGGCAGTTTATACGTTTCGGAATGCCTGAAATATCAGCGGGCATGGCAATAAGAACCACTCCTTGGCTGACATTGGAACCGACAATTCGTGCCGGGGGTTTTTCGCGATTTGACCTGGGATTATCAGCAGCAATAAATGTCAATCAAAGATTTCAGCTAATTGTAAAATCAGAGCAATTTGAGCGGCTAATTGCACCAAAGAAATCCACGGGGCAATATTTATTTGTTGGAGGTCAACTGAAGTTTTAATTCCTCGACATATACATTTGGACCTTATGCGAATAGCAACCATTTCGTTTTTTATACTCTTAATCCTAAATGGATGCAAATCGAATAGACAGACTAATGAGTCTTCTTCGAACAACGAGGCTGTAGCTGGTGAGGCTGTGCAAAATCAAACTCCACCGCCTCCTCCAAAGCCTCTGAACAGTGAATTTTGGTCAAGAATTGATGAGGCTGATTTGCCCGATTTGGAAAGGGCGATAAATCCAACCAACCAAGACTTATGGCAATGCCAATACGATGACCTATTATATTCTATTTCCAATGAAAACATTGAGCTAATGCTTCCTACGGACCAGGGAATTCAAGTATTCAATTTGGTCAATTCAGGAACAATGAGTCCAGAACTTGCCGCGAAATTCCCAAACATTAAATCCTACAAGGGCAAATCCCTAGATGGCTCGATCAGTGCACGAGTTGACACGAATGAAAAGGGGTTATACGCAGAATTTAAAACTGGTTCAGATATCATCCTTCTTGCTCCTTACCTTAAAGGAAGTAGAACTATTTACACCGTCTATAATAAAGAAGATTTACCAAAAATTCCCCGAGATGAATCCTTTGAAAAATAAATGCATTTGGGTGCTATGCATCACAGCCATCGTTGCGTTAGCCACCACTACCAATGCTCAAATTTGTTACTTGAAAACGCTAGAGCCTGTAGGATTCCCCTCTAAATGTTTTAAACTTACCCCAGAATTCCAAGCAAGACTATCTGATGAGACTTCTTCGGAAAGTACTGATGGTATTTCTTCAATCGTTCTACCACTACCTAACGGTGAAGAAGTAGTGCTTTCGGTAACGTATGCGCCCATAATGGAAGCGGAGTTACGTCAGAGGTATCCTGAAATCCGTAGTTATAAAGTTTCGGCTGATGGATACTCGGGTCGCATTGGTTATACCTACAAAGGCTTTCATGGCATGTTGTTTACACCAAATGGCACTGTCTATTATGACCCACTAAATCAATCTACGGACGATTATTACTGTTACTACCGAAAGGACTACACCAACTACTACAAAGGAATAAAAGGACATTATTGCCACACAGACGCTGAGCCAGTTGAAGCTGACATGATTTCTAATCCAGAGTCTAGTCGAGGTGGTGAAGCAAGAAGTGGCGAACAAATGAGAACCTATCAACTTGCACTAGCATGCACGGGCGAATACGCACAATTTCATGGTGGAACTGTGAGTGGAGCATTAAGTGCTTATGTATTGACTATGAACAGAGTGAATGGTGTTTACGAACGCGAATTCGCCATTACCATGGTACTGATAAACAATACGGACGATCTCATTTTCTTAGACGCAAACTCTGATCCTTATACCAACAGCAGTGGCAGTCAAATGTTAGGGCAAAACCAGTCCACGGTCAACTCCATTATTGGCTCATCCAACTACGACATTGGCCATGTTTTTAGCACCGGAGGAGGCGGAATAGCAAGTTTGCGTAGCGTTTGCAGCTTCCAGAATAAAGCAAAGGGAGTCACAGGGTCCAATGCTCCAACGGGCGATCCATTTGATATTGACTATGTCGCACATGAAATGGGCCATCAATTTGGCGGAAACCACACGCAAAACAATAGCTGTAATCGTGCTTCCGATCACGCGTTTGAGCCAGGCAGCGCTTCTACCATCATGGGGTATGCAGGCATCTGCGCGCCTAATTTGCAGAATAATTCAGACGACTATTTTCATGTACATAACTATGACGAAGTGATAAGTTTTGCTCATAATGGAAACGGAAATGTATGTGCTTCCATTTCAAACACAGGAAACACCCCACCCGAAGTGACTGTTCCAAACGGAGGTTTTTTTATCCCCATTGAAACTCCGTTTCGATTAGAAGGATCTGCTACTGATGCCGATGGTGATGACTTAAAATATTGCTGGGAGCAAATGGACCTCGGCCCAAGTGGTCACCCTGATAGCCCGTCAAACAACGCACCTATATTTCGTTCTTGGGAACCCTCAGAAGAGGCATTTCGTGTGTTTCCAAAAATGGTAAACATCATTATTGGAAACACGGTACTCGGGGAGACATATCCTACATATGATCGGGACCTTACATTCCGGTTAACTGCCCGAGACTACAATATTGATGGCGGTGGTGTTGATTATGATGAAATAGAATTTGAAGTATCTGAGGATGCAGGGCCATTCGTTGTTACTTCGCCAGCACAGGGCGAACAAATTGAAGCGCTCAGCGGATATGAAATCACTTGGGATGTAGCAGGCACAGATCAAATGCCCGTGAATTGCCAGAACGTGACCATTGAATTATGTAAGTACGAAAGCAGCACTCAAAAGCTGATAGAAATTGACACGCTAGCCATCAGCACTCCAAATGACGGGTCAGAAATCATCACCTTTACTATGGATAATATTGGTAACGGTTATTATGTCCGTGTAAAGGCCTCAGACAATATTTTCTTCAATATCAATGGTGGAACGTTCAGTGTGATTGAACCCAGTGCCTTAGAGGAAGTAGATATCTTATTGACCCTGCAGCCAGACTATGTCAACGGCATCATGGCGGTTGATTGGAATGATGATTTTACAAACGAGACCAATTGGTTCATTGAAAAATCAATCAACTCCAATCAGAGCTTTTTCGCTTTGGACACTCTGCCTGCGAATACTGCGACATATTTTGATTCTAACGTAACTATGTATGGCGAAGAGTACCACTATCGTGTTTTCGCAGAAAACACAGTAAGCATAAGCGACTACAGCAACGAAGTTGTTTACGAAGGGCTTGGAATCAAGAGTGCATTAGACCAAAACTTACTGATTTATCCAAATCCTACAAATGGTGAATTGATAATAAAGGCAAACGCAATGACACTGAATAAGATGACCTTATTCAATCTTCAAGGACAAATCCTCAAGGAAAGAACTCTACATTCAGCCGGAAATTCCTTAGACATGAGCAATTTGAAATCGGGTATTTACCTTGTTCAAATTGAAACAAGCATGGGAATAGTAAATCGCAGAATCGAGTTGATAAAATAATCGATTACTGGGCCAATGCCAATAGAGGTCTGTATTCGTGCTGCGCTAGTTTCTTTGACACGCTAGGATGAAAGATTCTGCTGATCCAACCTTCTTTGCGGGGAATGGTCACAATCATATCAATATCGTTCATGTCGGCATAGCGCGAAATCGCCATTTCTACATCATCACTTTTGACCGTATCAAACTCATGTTTGATTTTCGAGAGTAACGAATGAATGGCAAAACCCACCTCAGCTTCTTCATCACTGATTCCTTTCTTCGGATCTTCAACAGTGAGAACTGTGACTTTTGCCTTGCCAATTTCGCAGATTTCTTTTAATACGGCTGCGCTAGAATCTCTCAATGAAGATTTTAAATCAGCCGCCATCAGAATATTTTTTGGAACACCATACTTCTCTGCAGCCGGCACAGCGATTACCGCACACTGTGCGTGTTGAATTACACCAGATGCAACACTTCCCAGCATCACTTCTTTAAGTCCGCTTGCCCCTGTTGTCCCCATGACGATCAATTCAGCTTTATGAATATTGGCCATTCTAGCAATAGTTCCTATGGCCTCGCCATATTCAGATACAGTTTGAATCTCAGGACATTTATCACCAAACCTGCTTTTCAGCATGGCAAGTTCCTCAGCCAATGCCTCAACAGAACCTTCATGTAAAATTTCACTTAACGAAATCATTGAAGCGCTCGAAGCTCTTGGCTCTAAGTATGTGTTCAGTAAAATATATTTCGCACGGTTTCCGAATAGGGTATGGGCATATTCAAATGCTTTTTGCGCGGTTTCCGAGAAATCGGTCGGTATAAGTATTGTGTTCATTGATATTGTATTATGAAACTAATCTTGAAAATGGGGAAAAATCACTTTTGTATTCTTCAATTTTTACGGATAAAACGGGAACCTCCGCGTGGTTCACAACGCTTTCTGTTTGACTACCATAAAAGAAGCGCGATAAACCTGTTCGGCCGTGCGTTTCCATAGCAATGGCATCAGCCTCAGCGAGTTCTGCGGCAAAGCTAATTCCTGCGTTCACCGTTGTTTCGTTTATCACATGCACTGAGCAATTTGGAAGTTTCCATTCATCTCTAAAGTCTTGAATAAGTCTGTTTGTCTGTTCAGTAGATTCAAAATGATCAGGAGTAATTACCTTGACCAGGTGCACATGAGCATCAAAGAGCTTAATGAAACGAAATAGTTTAGTAAAGTTATCCTTGGCCTCGCCATAAAAATTGGAGGCGAAGATGATATTCTTAAGGTCGAAATTCTCATGTCGATTCTTTACTGTAAGTACCGGACATTCCGCCAATCTCACCACTTTTTCAGTATTGGAACCAATGAACAACTCATGGGCCCCACTATCGCCATGTGAACCCATTACGATAAGATCCATTTCATGTTCTTTGGCCTGTGAAGCAATCGTGTCGTATACCCCATCGTATTGAATTACCTCTACTGCATTCACACCTTTCATGAATGGCTTGGCGAATAATTCACCAAATCTTTTTCTCACCAACTTCATCCAAAAGATTCCTTCAGCAGCATCTGCATAAGATTGAAAAGAGTCATTTCTGTCATAAACAGGAATATCCAGTATATGCAGCATATATAATCGAGCGCCTGTGCGCTTAGCAATATTGGCTGCAACTTCAGCTGCATGCTCAGCACACTCGCTAAAGTCTGTTGGAACTAAAATCTTTTTCATTTGGCTTGAATTTGATGCAAATATTGTGTGGGGCAAGCTACTAATTATTGACCTGCCTCAATAGTAATGTTGATTTAACGCACTAGGCTATATTTCCAAGGCCTCGAGGCCAAGACATCATTCTAATTTTTTCTTTAGACGATTCCAATGCTTCCAATTCGATAGTATCCAAGGAAAGAATCAACGGTATATACTTATATACTGTCCATTTGAGATTTGCACCGGTGCACTGTAGAATATTTCTTCACTGGGATGATAAATGCTCAATGGCATCACTTCTGATTGAGGCTCCAAAAGCCTTTGAAACACAGTCACCGCAGCATTTGAGGCAGCATAAAAACTTGCTCCCTGGGTTTCCTTGATGCGGTGCGCTGCTCGCCTTGTTTCGTAAATACAATCAGCAATCAAACCATCACTAAGTAGACGTCTAACAGGTATATTACTTATAAATGTATTGCTGATTAATGGCACAGAAGTTTCGCCATGCTCACCGACAACGAGTGTTTCAATCTCACTGGCATCAATTCCAGTCACTAAAGAAAATTGATAGGTAAGTCTCAATGTTTCAAGGATAGTACCGATACCAATGACATTATCATTTGATAACTTGGTTTGTTTCAGAATCTCCAACGCAACGACATCCACAGGATTTGAAATGGTTATAATGATAGGGTTTTTAGCCGGTTTAAAACGAGCAAAAACCGACTTAACCATCTCCAAGTTTTGATCCAAAGCGTAGGCACGATTTTGATTTAAAGGAATCGAAATTCCTGCGCTGTAAAAAATGAAATCAGAATAGTTAAAAAGTTGATCATCATTCCAATGGATTTGATGTCGCTTAGTTAACATACTAGTGTGACCCAAATCCATCATGCTACCAGATACGTTGTTAGAAGGATCAACAATGTTTATCCTAAACCTCCGGTGATGTTCCTGCAGGAGAACATTCAATATACATCTGCCAACATTTCCAAAGCCTACTAAAGTGATGTTGATATGTGAATATGGTCTCATAGCAGGGTGATTTTAACCAAAACAAGTTGAAAATCAGACCAATTCCCATGATGTAAATCAATTCACTGGGCGACTTAAATCAGATATGGCCACCTTCCGCCAAACGCTTCAGCTTTATCGTATCCTTAATAACAATGGCTCTACCGTCATTAGAAATGATTCCTTCACTCTTAAAATCACTCAGGGTTCTAATCAATGATTCAGTAGCAATTCCAGTATAACCAGCCAGCTCTTCGCGTGAAATCGATAATCCAATGTCATTCTTTTCATCTCCATATTTCTGATAAATATGATTCAAGACAAAGGCAACTCGTTCGCGAACATTGCCATAGGCCAACTTGAGAAGTCTATCCTCTTGTTCTACAATATTTCGCGAAAGAATTTTGATGAAATTATTTGAAATCTCTCTGTTAGAGTGAATCAACTCTTTAAACTGCTCCACTGGAATAGAAACCAATTCCGCATCCTCAATGGCGCTCGCCTCCTCCTGATACGAGCTATTCTCTAATAGTGCAAGATGGCCCAAAAACTCTCCTTCACTACATATAGAAGTGATGAACTCCTTTCCATAATCGCTGATTCTGCTGAGCTTAACCTTACCTGATTTGATATAGTAGAGAGCATGGGGATATTCCCCTTCTCGGTAAATCGTATCTTTCTTTTTGTACAGTCGAGTATTGCGATCAGATATTAATTCATCAAAACTTAAGATCTGAGAAACCTCATCCATGAATGTCTGGATGCTGTTCTGTTCGGGTTTTGAAACTGTCGCGTTGAGCTTTTCGGACTTTGATAATCGCAACTCAATGGCATTCATGAGTTCCGTTTCGTCAAATGGCTTAGTGAGATAGTCGTCCGCCCCAAGATTCATACCCTTTCTAAAATCAGATTGCTCAGCTTTGGCGGTGAGAAAAATGAACGGAATGCTGGAGGTTTTTGGGTTTTTATTCAAAATGTGCAATACACCATACCCATCCAATTCGGGCATCATAATGTCACATATGATTAAATCGAAATCTCCCTTAATGGCTTTTTCCGCGCCTACCTTGCCATTTTCCGCAGTTTCCATTTCATAGCCTGCAAGTTCCAAAATCTCTGCGGTATTCTCCCTCACATTCTCGTTATCCTCTATAAGCAGAATTCGTTTCATGTTATTTTTTTAGCTAGGTAATATGACTGTAAAAGTAGTGCCTTCATCGGCAGCACTGTGAAAGGATATTTCTCCTGAAAGCATTTCGATGTAACGTTTTACAATGCTAAGTCCTAGACCCGTTCCCTCTAGGTTCACAGCATTTTTCGCCCTAAAAAACCGACTAAAAAGATTAGCCTGATCTTCTAATGGAATACCAATTCCATGATCTTTAACTACCAATTCCATTCGGTGTGTTTCGACCTTGATTATTACATTGATCTGCGCATCGGAAGGAGAGTATTTTGACGCATTGCTCATCAAATTGCTCAGGATAATTCTAAACATATTTTGATCCGTTTGCGCCATCTCCAATCCTGAATAGTTGAGTTCAATCCGCTGCCCTGGCTTCGCTACCTCTTGGTGTTGTTCCACAATTTCATCCACCAATTCTTTAATATTAAGCTTATTCAGATTGACACTTACCTTGCCCGCTTCTACCTTTTCAAGGGAGAGAAAATCGTTCAAAATACTGGTCAAATGCCTGACAGAGCCACGAATGCGCTGGTAATGCTTATCCTTCTTGTCCTGCACCCCGGCTATATCGTACTTTTCAATGAGGGATAATGAACTCAGCACGGTACTTAAAGGTGTTCGAAACTCATGAGAAGCCATACTCACAAATCTAGATTTGAGCTCGTTGAGTTGTTTCTCTTTTTCTAAGGAAGCTAGCGTTTTCTCCTCCGCTAGTTTTTGTGGGGTAATGTTCTGTTCAACTAATAAAATCCGATCGATTTCTCCGTGTTCATTCTCAAGACCTACGGTATTAATCAAATAATATTGATTCAAGTTTTTCAATTCGAAGCTTTGGTTTTTCCCGTCTAAAACTTGATTGAAACAAACCATCAATTCGTCTCGCTTTGACTCCGGAACATACTGCAAATAGCTTTTGCCTACCAATCGATCTGAGTTCATATTCAATCGATCGAATACCTCTCCTTCCACAAATACATATTCGAATTTTGCGTTTAAAACGTTGATTGTTCCGTTGGGGAAATTTTTGGCAATGGAACGGTATAATTGCTGTGAGTCTCGAAGTTCTTTCGTTCGTTTCTTAACGCGTTTTTCGAGGTTCTTATTCATCATGCTGATCTCAGCCTCTTGCTGCTTGCGCTCTGTAACATCCATAATGAGCGCCATAACCATTAAATCTTCCCCATCGCGATAATAATTCAAGCTAATTTCGATAGGCACAGAGGTTCCATCCTTGCGGACCCCGATTAAGTCATACCCTTTTCCCATAGGGCGTTTATGCGGGGTTTCAGTATAATTTTCACGATGCGTAACATGCTTGGCGCGCAAATGCTTCGGCAAGAGGTCATCAACGTTAAGGCTCTTCAGTTCTTCATGATCGTAGCCAAAAATCTCCGAAACCCTCGGATTCACCAATTTAATGCTCCCATTAGCACTTGCCACTAGCAATCCTTCAGTAGCTGTTTCGAAAAGAAGCGCATAAAGCTTATTATCTCTATCCTGCATTGTTTAATGCTAGTGTAGTTCGCTTATCTGTTTTTTAAACTTGTTGATGATATCAGTTTCAACATCCGTAACAGGTGGAAAAGAATGGGCAACATCTTGAATCAAATAGATGAAGTATTCTTTTAGTTGTTCTGTTAGATGATTGCTCCCTAGTTTGATAAAACGCATGCCTTCATCAAAGCCCTCGTTCAGTCCTGGTTTGGATTTTTTAAGCACCGAAAAAATGATTTCGGTTACGTCATATTCTTGGCAATACTGATTGGACCAATCTTCAATCAACAAATGAAGCTCGCGTTCTTCAGAGGCTTGTATTTCTCCATCTGCCTTAGCCGCAGCATAAGCGATGATACCGAGTCCATAAAAAAGATGTTGGCGTGCGTCCATGTTTCCAAATTTATTGGTTTCAATTGTTGACGCCTAAGGTAAAACCTATTCTCGATTAAATCGTCATGCTAAAAACCTGAGTGTTGGGATTGTTGCGCAACAATCTCTGATCCAATGCCATGCAAATATTTCAAACGAATGGCCTTCCTTGCTTCGTCACTTTAAGTTGATTGGCAGACCTTAAAATCAAATGGTCATTTTCCAATTCCAATAGTTGTCTATTTGTGGTTTCCGAACTAAGCTCGATACTCGGCAGTTCTGCTTTGAAATGACACATGATATCTAAAACTAATTGCCGAATCAAAAGATCTTCCTCCGTTTGGATGTGACCGCGAAAAATTGGAAACCGCCCTTCCTTAACTCGACTCATATACTCCTCAACCGTCTTTACATTTTGACCAAAACCAGTCCAGGTATCCCCGATGCTGGACACACCCAGGCCAACCATCAGTTTGCTCGGTTGTGTTGTGTAACCCATAAAATTTCTGTGCAAATTGCCCGAGCGATATGCTACCGTAAGCTCATCATCTGGTAGGGCAAAATGATCCATGCCGATTTCGACATATCCAGCCGCCTTCAGCAAAAATTTACCCTTGACATACATAGTATGTTTTACTTCTGGATCAGGCAGATCCTTTTCAGTAAATAATCTTGCCCACAGTACACCAATCATTCAAAGTGAAATTCAAGCAAACTTCGTTACACCGGAATGGTAGCTTTATGCCCATATAAAAGGCCTGTACAAGGTCAAGGCGTATTTTTAACAATCAACTAATAGTTATGTCTAAAACCTTCAAGCACAAAAGCGATTCAGAAGTAGTGATATCTGAATTGATGTCGCCATCGCATTCCAATTTTAGTGGTAAAATTCATGGCGGATACATTCTATCCATGATGGATTCCGTGGCCTTTGCCTGCGCTTCAAAGCACAGTGGTTATTACTGCGTCACCGCATCGGTGAACACGGTTGACTTTCTAGCCCCGATTGAAGTTGGAGAACTGGTTTCTATGCGATCCATGATCAACTATGTAGGCACAAGTTCAATGGTGGTCGGTATTCGAGTGGAAGCGGAAAACATTCAAACAGGAAAGGTCAAGCATTGCAATTCTAGCTACTTCACTATGGTAGCTAAAAATGACCAAGGGAAAAATGTCGAAGTACCAGGATTGATATTAGAAAGTGCCGAGGACGTGAGGCGATTTTTACGAAGCATTGAACGAATGACCGTTAAAATACAGCGATCGATAAAATACAGCCAAGATTCGTTTGACCTGGACCAACATCGCGCTGAGCTTGAAGGATATAAAGTACAAGTAGAAATTTAATACGTTTCGGAAAAAGGCCTAACTTATCGCCAAACCTATTACTAATGAGATCCTTACCATTATACCTTATTGGACTATTCCTTTGCACATCGCTTTTAGCAACTGCACAAACTCAAGTTCGATTCTTCACAACCATGGGGAACTTTGACGTGGAAATGTCCGACACACTTACACCCATTACCTCAGGAAACTTCATCGACCTCGTAGATTCTGGGTATTACGATGGAATCATTTTCCATCGAATCATAGATAACTTTATGATCCAAGGAGGAGATCCTACGGGCACTGGATCAGGCGGGCCTGGATATACCATTCCAGACGAATTCGACTCAACGGGAACATTAAGTAATATCCAAAAAACAATTTCAATGGCGAATTCTGGCCCAAACACGGGTGGTAGCCAATTCTTTATCAATTTGGTGAATAACACTTACCTCGATTTCGATAATCCCCCTTTTACTTCTAAGCATCCAGTGTTTGGGATGGTCATCGATAGTTTTGAGGTGGTTCAAGAAATTGGCAGTGTTCCAGTTAATTCCAGTAATAGGCCACTGACCGATGTGGTCATGGATAGTATTAGGGTGAGCATGAGAGATGGAGTGCCCGTTGTTTTTGGTGGAAACAACAACGATACGGTTGACACCGTTGTCACTGGAATACAGATTCAGGAAACTCAAAAACTTACCATTAATATCTTCCCCAATCCACTTGGAATGGAATCAATTATCACCATGAAATCTGCGATCAACGAAACCGTGCGTTTATCGATTATCGATCCTTTAGGACACATCATTGTCTCCAAAGAGTTGAGCTTAAGAAATGGAATGAATCGATTTAGCTATCAAGAAATTGGTGCCGATAATTTGCGTTCGGGGCTGTACATCCTCAACGTAAACGGTTCTGACACAAATGAAAATCTTAGTTTTCTCGCTGTAAATTAAGCCTATCCCTTGAGGCATGATTTTTTCAGTTACATTTCAACTTTGATGGGCTCTTGGGAAAGAATCTCTTCATACGCATCTCGTGAAATGGCCAAGTGCCTCAATGCTGAATCTAAGTGGCTAACCACGTGCAGATTCATAATAGATCCGATGCGTGAATTGAAAATTAGGCTCTTTGCTACACCATCGGAGCTATTTACCAGTATCACAAAAAAGCCTGTGGTGGTTTTATCGCTTTTACCTAGAAACATTACCAGCTTAATTATGTCCCTCAAATTCATGGCTAAATTGCAGGATCTGAGATCTGCCAATCCCTTAAACGTTTTTTTATACTCTGGCTGCGACCAAATCGACTCGGCTGTTGCAATGACCAAATCCACAGTCATTTCACCTACGAATTTTTCAAGTATGAGCGCGTGTCCCTCGCTAATAACATACTCCGCTATGGACTCACTCCTAAGGCTCATTCCGCGTGTGTTTTAGCGCGCGGTAGGTGTACAAAAAAAGTGCTCCCCTCGCCAAGCTTCGATTCAACATGAATGGATCCTCCCATGAGCTCCACAAACTTTTTTGTTATAGACAGGCCTAGGCCACTGCCTTCCGTATGAAGATTACTGTTATTCCTATCTCGTTCGAATGGATCAAAAAGATGAGATAGAAATGCATCGGATATTCCAATGCCATTGTCACTAACCTTTAGGGTAATTTGATTCTTTTGAACATCACAATACACCTCAGTCTCTATTTTACCATGCGGGTCAGTGAATTTCACTGCGTTTCCGATTAGGTTGCTAATCACCTGATACATTGTGGTTTCATCTACATGGATAGTACAGCCCAACTCACCTTCTTTATGAGAAACTTGCAGGTTCTTCATTTCAATTAACGCGCGCTGGTTTGCTATGACCTCTAGCACAAGGTCATTCAGTTTTACGTATTTAAGTTTAAAAAGCGATTGTTTATTTTCAAGTTTTGAAAGGCTCAAGATTCCATCAATCGTTTCTAACAGTCGCTGGCCGCTTTGAGCCTGGATATCAATAAACTCTTTAAGCTCTCCCTCTTTGATTTGATCCTGCATCAAATGATTGATTCCAATGATACCGTTGAGTGGAGTCCTTATTTCATGACTCATGTTCGCAAAGAAATTGGACTTGAGTTCGTTCATCTCTTCCGCGGCAGTCTTGGCTTCTTCCAGGCTTTGCGCGGTTTCTAGCAGAACCGTTGAGCTTGCCCTATGATGATAATTGAAATACCCAAGAAGATAAACCATCACCACCCCAAGAATCCCTGTAGTGATGATTTGATCAAAAAGGGGCTGATCTATCTGATTAATATGAGCATCTACATAGCCAGTATTTAATAGTACTGTGTAGATGAGAACAATTGTCATATGCATAAACACGCTTACAATGGCCGAGGTTCTTCTTAGGAGGTAAATCGAAAACAATAAATTAACGCCAAGGTGCAATCCACTAATGAGCAAGAATTCACGAAAAAAAGCCAGGTTTACACAAAGCACTATCAGACTATAAATGACCATAATGATTGCTGATGCCTCGATCGATCTCGTCCATTTAATCAAAAACAAGGCCCCCGTAAAAACGATGATAGTAGTAATGGAGAGCCCGTGTTGAAGGGGCATAATGTCAGCACTAAAAAAATAGGAAAATTCTACCACTGACACCAATGTAAGAGCCATCACAAGCACATAGTATACCACATTGGCACTTGCTCTTTCTAAGGCATCCATTTCTTCCTTTAATAGGTTTCCAAAAAAATAATCCTGCGCTTTATTAAAGAGATTCACGGTTCTTTGAAAATTGGATAGGATCAAAGTTGATATTTAATTTGGGCTATACAAACTTGATTCTCCCTACTTTGGAGAATCTTTGCGGGATGCCGAAATTTGATGCCAAATGCATACTAAATGACACCAAACCCATCCATATCAACATACAAACTAATTGAGGGCAAGGAATTTATCCCTTTAGATAAGTTGCTGAAACTTCTAAATTTTGTAGGGTCTGGAGGAGAGGCTCATATAAGAATCGATCAAGGCGAAGTACTCGTTAACGGAAAAGTTGAGCTCCAACGAAGAAAGAAAATGAGGGCCGGAGACATTGCTGAGTTTAGAAATCAAAGAATTAAAATAGAAGGATGAACGGAACTGAAAGAAGCAATATTAAAATCGGACAACGAGTTAACATCGTACTTAAAAAAGACCAACGAAACGGGGTGCTCACTGAAGGAGTAGTTCAAAACCTGTTGACGAAGTCTCCTTCACACCCACATGGTATTAAGGTCCGATTGGAAGATGGACAAGTGGGGAGAGTAAAAGAAATATTGAACTGAATAAATGAAAAGGATCTTGTCCATCACAACTCTTTTCTTAGGAGTATTTCTAATTTCCCAAGGATGTAGAGAAAAATGCGAAGTGTGCGCTGAGTGTAAGTACGATGTAAGTGATTATCCGCAGAGCGTAATTGACTCGACCGATTGCATAGATAAAGAGCTTTGTGGAGATGCCTTGGAACAGGCGAAAAACGGAGATTACGATATTATCTATTGTAGCGAATAATTCGTTTAGGTTCTTTCATACCCCTGTTCTACATACGGTATGAGCAACAGCATTGTTTTCTATTATTTAGTACAATACTTCGACTAATGTGCCAACATTGCAGATTAAACAACTAAGCTATAATCAACATGCTTAACGAATTCAAAAAATTTATAAGTAAGGGTAACGTCATGGAAATGGCTGTTGGTCTTATCATGGCTACCTACTTTGGTGCTATAGTCAAATCATTGGTCAACGACATCATTATGCCTCCTATTGGTTTATTGATGGGTGGGGTTGATTTTGCCAACCTTAAAATGGTTTTACAAGCGGGTGTGGCTGAATCTGCAGAGGGTGCAGGCGATGCGGTGGCTGAAGTGGCTATCACTTATGGCGCATTCATCAATACCATTATCACTTTCATTATTGTAGCCTTTGCGATTTTCATGGTAGTAAAAGCGTACAATAACATGAAGGACAGAATGGCCAAGAAGGAAGAAGAAGCTCCTGCAGCTCCACCAGCACCTTCTAAGGAGGAAGTTCTATTAGGAGAAATAAGAGACTTACTAAAGAAGTAAACTTCGCCTAACGGATTGAGTGAAAGCCCCTTTTGGGGCTTTTTTTATTCTAATCAAGCTGAGGTGCTAAAAGTGATGTCAACAAACTCACAAAAGCGACCACAGTAATTGAACTGAGCGGCATCAATATGGCGGCTACAATAGGTGTTAGTTCGCCACGCACCGCGAAAGACAGCCCAATCACATTGTAGATAAGCGAAATGACAATGCTCCAACGCACTACGGCTATACTCGATTTGATGTATTTTAGAATCCGACCAAAATCTTTCAATCTATTGGATTGTAGGATAACATCACAGGCGGGTGAAAAACTATAGACATCATCTGCTACGGCCACTCCAACATCAGCCTTTTTCAATGCCCCCGCATCGTTTAACCCATCGCCAAACATCAACGTGTGCTTTCCTTGATTTCTCAGTGTTTCGAGGTAGTGCAGCTTGTCTTCTGGACTTTGCTTGAAGTGAAGATTCTCGCTTTGTTCGAAAGTAGTGGACATTAAGTCCAGGTCAGAGTCATTATCACCACTTATTAGGTGCAATGAGCCCAAAGATTTTAATGATTTCAGCATAGTAGAAACTCCTATTCGGAGAGACTTTTCAATCGTGAAATATCCTTTGTACTGACCGTCAATGTTCACGTGGACAGCTGAGGATTTATTTGAAGCTTTCTCAGCATAACAAAACTCGGCAGAGCCTAAATTAAATGTGTGGTCCATGAACGCAGATGAAAGTCCTTTTCCAGCGACTTCGCTTACATTAACGCTCACCTTGTTGGCCACAAGTTTGTTCGCAATGGCTTGACTCAGCGGATGCGTGGATGAAGAGACCATTGAATGAACCACATCGATTTCCTCAGCGGTGAGTGGTAATCCATGATATTCCACTCTTTTTGCTTTAGAGCTAGTCAAAGTACCTGTCTTATCAAAAACAAATGCGTTGACACTGGCAATGGCTTCCAGCGTATTCGCATTTCGCAAAAAGAATCCCAACTTCCCCAAGATGCGTGAAACATTGCCATTGGCAAATGGCATTGCCAAAGCCAAAGCACAAGGACACGCAATGATGAGAACGGCTGTGAAGGCATTTAGTGCTTCGCTTGAATCTATCGCTAACCAATATGCTAACGTAAGAAAAGCAATACTCAAAATAGCTGCGCTGAACCATTGACTTGTCCTATCGATCAATGACGAGAAGCTTTTCTCCGTTTCCATCGAATTATCAATGTGTTGACCCCAAAGCTTTGTCAAATAACCTTGTGTAACCTCATTGGTAACCAAAACATCAATAGCCCCAGATGGCTGTCTACCACCTGCAAAAAGCTTATCACCTTCATGCTTGGTAATGATGTCAGACTCTCCGCTCACAAAGCTATAATCAACCAAAGCGCGTTTTGTGGCTAAAATGGAATCCGCGGGAATGATTTGATTGTTCAAGATCCGCAATTTATCGCCAGGTTTAATGTCTTCCAGCATACATACAGACTCCTTTCCCTCCACAATTCTGGCCACAGCCATTGGAAAGTAGGATCGAAAATCGCGATCAAAGGCCAAGGCAGAATAGGTGCGAGATTGAAACCACTTACCTACTAATAGGAAAAACACAAGCCCAGCGAAAGAGTCAAAATATCCAGCGCCTGTTCCGGATATTACTTCGTAGGCACTTCGGATAAACAGCGTCAAAATCCCCAAAGCAATAGGAACATCAATGGTTAAATATTTAACCCGCAAACTCTTCCACGCACCAATTAAATAGTCGCGATCGGCATAAACAAGCACGGGAATGGCCAACATCAAATTCAGCCAACCAAACAAATCTTTGAAACCGTTTAGAGACTCGTCACCAATATTCAAGTACTCTGGGAAACTGAATAGCATGATTTTGCCAAATACAAATCCAGCTAAGCCCAGCTTAACCATTAGGGCATTCTCAATCTTTTTACCCTTTGTTTCTGCTCCTTTTCGCTGTAAATCTGGTGAGTAGCCCAGTTTCTCTAGAAGAATAACTAATTCCTTTAGCGATATTATTTCAGCGTCAAATAGGATCGTGATTTCCTTGCGGATGTAGGTTACATCGGAACGTATGACACCCTTTTCGATTTTGTTTAGTTTTTCGAGCAACCAAATACACGCGGCACAATGGATAGCTGGCAAGTACAATGTGATTTTGTTATGATTACCTTCAGTGAAATCAATTAGCTTTTCCCGTACATCGTCCAAATCCAAAAACTCTAAATTTTCAGATTCAGCCTTTTGCGTTTGGCCCGGATTAGATTCGATGTTGTAATAGTTGCTGAGTCCAGTATCCTTAAGCAAGGAATAAACCGTTTTACAACCATTGCAACAAAAGTCATGTTCATCGTGATGAATGATCTCTACACAGTCTTCACCACAGTGATAGCAAGCCGTTATTTCAGTTGTTTCGCGCATAAAAAAGCGAGGACCAAAGGTGCCTCGCATTTATAATCTTGATTATGACCTTAATCACTTTATTGTATGAACGGCATCAATGACGAACCGTCAACTTCTTCATTTGAGCCCCTTCAGAAGTAGAAACTTCAATCATGTAAATTCCATTGCTCAACCCACTGGTTTCGATGGCCATCTTGTTTCCATTCAGATTTTGGTCAATAACTGTATTCCCTAATAAATCAGAAACTCTCAGTCGTAATAACTGAGCGCTGGACTCTAATATTACTTGGTCGTTGGCTGGGTTGGGAAACATATTGAAAACAGCATCGTTAAATTCAGAGATGCCATTTGGCGCCACGCTAAAAATCTTTGAAGTTTCGCAACCCTTGCCGTCTGTAATAACTACAGTGTAATCACCTGATTCAAGACCACTTAAGTCTTGACTGGTCGCTGTGAAACCATTGGGACCTGTCCATGCATAAGTGTAGGTTCCATTTCCTCCGCTCGGAGTAATGTCAATAGCTCCATCGTTTCCAGATATCACACCTTGAATGGATCCTATTACTGAAACAACAAGTGGGTCGGTAAGGATAACTTCCAATTCATACGTATCTGTGTCATTGTCGTTAATTGTCACCATGTAGGTTCCTGCGCACAATCCAGTCGCAGTTGGACCCGTTTGATTATTTGCAGATGCTGGCCATTGATAAGTATAGCCTGGGTCCGCACCTAATCCTAAAACGGCCGCGCTTCCGTTACAATCCCCATTACATGCCGGATGATTCAACAATTCAACCGTACCCAGTAAATTATCGATTTGAAATTCTGCAGTAATAATATCTCCCCCTGCAGCATCAGCATACGCTGTGAGGACCGGCCATTTCTCACCTGTTGCGAACCAACGATAAATATGAGAAGTAGAATCAATGTCTTGTATAAAGTTCAAAGGCCCACCAAACACTGGTAAATTAGCCCAAACAGAATCAATTGTTCTTTCCTTATAGTATTGACGAATCGTGTTTGGATATGATCCTCCGGATGTTTCTAGATCACCATAGGCGTCAATATCTGAGGTAACTAGGTACCTTCTTTTGATTCGAGCTTGAGTGCAATATTGGGAAGCATTCAAGTCTGCACAATTTACAATGGTATCAATAGTCGCTTGATCTGTAAATCCATCGCCAAATGTGGACGGAAACTCAATCTGAGTAACATCATTCGCAATATTTAGAGCAAGCGTTAACGGAACCCCTGTTACACCAGAAACATCTCCAGACAGTCCATCTAAAGAAAATTCAGAGGCGTCTTTCTTAAAAAAAAGAGTGTCGCTTTGCCTTTCGATCGCAATGTCTGCTCCAGGAAAAGTGCTTGAACTATTTGTATTCACTGGGTCTTGAAATTTAAGCGTGTTGTAATTGTCTACAACGAACTCAAAGCTCCAAGATTGGCTACCGGTGCTGCCAACACTCATGGTGGTGGATGGGTCATCATTTCCAACAATCATGCTATCGCCAGCTTGACCAATGTCAGATGAATTAATTGTTATTTGCGCTTGGGCAATAGACACCGACAGCACTAGAATCGAGAGTAAAATTTGTTTCATAGTATTGATCTTAATACGAATGTATGGCTAATAGGACGCAATTAACTCACTAAGGGTTTACAATGAGTAACAATCAATCGTGAAGATTTAGACCAAGCCACTTTCTCAGCCTTCAAACTATACATTTGCTGATATGGAATCTGTCAGACAACAAAAGGTATCAAGGTTACTTCAGAAAGAGATCGGCCTCCTATTTCAACAGAGCTTAAGTCACTTAACCGCTGGTAACATTCTTACGGTCACCGTGGTTCGTATTGCTCCGGATCTGGGTTTCGCCAAAGTTTATTTAAGTGTATTCCCAGAAAAAGAACCTAAGCAAATGATTGCAGGGCTCAACGAGAATATTGGTGAAATAACTCGAACCCTCTATCCGAAAATCCGGAACCAGTTCCGTAAGATGCCCGAAATTCGTTTTTATCATGACGATTCATTGGACTACGCTGATCGAATCAATCAAATTCTACCTGGATAATTAGGTGAACGTCTCAGCCTACATTGCTCGGAGGTATCTTTTTTTCAGGAGAGAAAAATCACTTGCCACTTTCATTCGTTTCTTTTTATCCAATCCATTAAAACTTGGCAGCGCTTACAAATTGATGCGCAGCTCAGGTACAAAGGATTCAAGAAATGTGATCAATATTATTTCAGGAATTGCAGCAGCAGGTGTGGCAATTGGGAGTCTAGCTATGATCATCGTTTTAAGCGCTTTCAATGGCCTGGAATCATTGGTGGCTGACTTGTACACCTCTGTTGATCCCGATGTGCGCATATCCCCCATAAAAGGAAAAGTTTTTAGCTTGGATTCTACCGAATATGATGAAGTGGCACAATGGCCAGAAATTTCGGGTATTGCACCGGTTCTGGAAGAAACTGTTTTTCTGCAATATGAAGATCAGCAAAGCATAGTCACTTTACGAGGGATTCCTGAAAGCTACCTGCCCATTTCTAGGACTCGATTCACATATTTACGAAGGCGATCTAACGCTAAAGTTTCGCGAAATGCCCGGAGCACTTGTTGGCTATGGAATTGCGGACAACCTGAATCTATACTTAGATCAGGGTGCCGAATCAATCAAAGTATATGCGGCAAAGCGGGACGGAGTAAAATCGTTGAACCCGCAAGCAAAGTTTGAATTGCGCAGAGTCTTTCCTTCTGGAATCATTGTTCTCAATCCGGAAATTCGACTACAAATACCTTCTATACCGATTTTCAATTTGCTGAAGAATTGCTGCAATAACTCCAATAAGGCAAGCTATATTGACTATGACATTGGCAAAGGGTGCTTCCTTTGGACGACTTTAAGGAAAAGGCAAAAGCTCACTTTGGTGATAACTTCGAGGTCAAATCAAGAATTGAACTAAACGACCTGATTTTCAAAACGAACGCGACAGAAAAGTGGGGTAACCTTTTTTATTCTGTGTTTTATTCTAATTGTAGCCACATTCAATTTGGTTGGAAGCATCACCATGCTCATTATCGAAAAACGAAAAGACATTTCGCTTTTAAGATCGATCGGGTTCTCCGTTCAAGATGTTAGAAGGCTATTCCTTTTTTGAAGGGGTGTTTATTACCACATTGGGTATGATTATAGGGCTAGGAATCGGAAATTACCATAATCCTCTGGCAGCAATATGTCGGTTTTCTTTCCGTTGCAAGGCGGGATCGTAGAGTTCTATCCCGTAGAACTTGAATTGTTGGACTTACTGGCTGTGGTCGGTGTTACACTTGGTATCGGTGTGGCAGCAAGTCTACTACCTGTATCTGTTATGCTACGTTCGTCAAAGCTTCAGGTAGTTACCGCAAATTGATCTGTAGCAATGCTATCCAGGATGTCAATTAGTTCAGGCACCTGATCATTTTCGTAACGAGCTGCATTCTGGTATCCTTGAAATGCGGAATGCCCTTGAAATAATTAGCATAGTGACGCCTCATTTTCAACAATTCCAAGTCGCTCGCCTTTCCATTCGATGGATCTGATTAAGGTGCTCTTTGGCGGGCAGCCGCTCTCTCCATCTATGGTCGGTGGAGCCAAATGTTCACCTGTTTTCATGAAGTATTTGATCTCATTGAATACCCAAGGATTTCCAATGGCGGCTCTTCCAATCATTACTCCGTCCACTCCATAACGATTACGGCTGTTCAATGGCCTTTTTCGGGCGAATCGATATCGCCATTTCCAAAGACTGGAATATGCATACGGGGATTATTCTTCACATCTCCGAATGAGCGTCCAGTCTGCAATCCCCTTTTATACATCTGCACGCGTGTTCGACCATGAATTGAAATCGCCTTGACTCCGATGTCCTGAAGCCGCTCAGCAACCTCCACGATATACTTGGATGGATTCATCCCAACCGAGCCTTGTTTTCACACGTAACTGGCAAGTTTGTGCTTTCAATGGATTGCCTTCGTAAGCCTGATCATTTTAGGGATATCCCTTAAAATACCAGCTCCAGCATCTTTGCAAACTACCTTCTTCACTGGACATCCATAATTGATGTCTAATAAATCTGGATTACTCCGCTCAACAATTTCTGCAGACAGCCTCATAGAGGCCTCCTCACCGCCAAATATCTGAATGCCGATTGGACGCTCATCATCATATATATCTAGCTTCTGCGTGCTCTTAAAAGCATCGCGAATCAAGCCTTCAGAACTAATAAATTCAGTGTACATCATGTCGGCACCATGCTTTTTACAAAGCGCACGAAAGGGTGGGTCACTCACATCCTCCATGGGGGCGAGCAACAATGGAAATTCTCCAAGTTCTATGTTGTCAATCTTGACCATTTTTGCTCTGCAAACTTACGATCAATTCACATCTCCTATGCGCGAGTCTATCCAGTCATCACATCCCATAATACAACTGCTAGTATTTCTTCTCTTTGGGTTTATAGCCATGATTGTTTTAGCAGGTATCGCCCTGATCCCTTTTTTAATCGCAGGATATGGAATCGAAACTTTGGGTGCAGGCCAATCCCTATCCGAATCAGACACGGGAGCCATTTTCATGCTTAAAGTAATGCAAATGGCCCAAGCAGTTGGATTGTTTATCGTTCCATATCTCATGTACCGATGGTTGCTCAAAGAGGATGAATACAAAGTTTTTAGCCTTCCTTATGTCGGAGTTTTTTCAGCGCTGATCTTCGGAGCGGCTATGTTCTCGGCCTTTCCTCTCATTAATTTCCTGGCGAGTTGGAACGCAGATTTGACCTTCCCAATTGAGTCAATAGACCAATGGATTCAGAAAACGGAGACAGGTGCCGAACATCTCATTAAACTTTTTTTAGCTACAGACTCGGCAGCTGGATTAGTTTTCAACTTAGTGTTGATTGCATTAATTCCAGCCGTTGGGGAAGAACTCTTGTTCCGAGGGACTTTTCAGCCCTTAATGCTGAAGTCGTTCAAGGGCAACTATCACCTCGCTATTTGGGTAACCGCATTTTGGTTCTCCTTTATTCACTTGCAGTTTCTTGGTTTCTTCCCAAGGTTGCTGTTGGGAGCCATACTAGGATATGCCGCACATTGGTCAGGGTCGCTTATTATACCCATGATCGGGCACTTCACCAATAATGCTCTGGCCGTTTTAGTCGCTTACTTCGTTGGGTTGGATGCGCTCGATTCGGATGCAGAAATGATCGGGTCCACTTCTGACCAATTACAGTTAGTATTGATGAGCACAGTATCGCTTGTTGGTGGAATGTTCCTCGTTTATCGCGACTCTAACTTTCGAGCAAACTCGAACATGGAAGCATAAAAAAGGCCCTGATTGCTCAGAGCCTTCTATTGTCATTTTGAGTGTTTAGAATTTCTTCTTATTCACTTTTTCTCTGGTAGAGTAGCTAATCTTTAACGCCTGTACCTCTCTCAACTCTTGCTTTACGTCTGTCACAATTCCCATTTTGGTTTCTTCATCCACCTTTAGGGATACGATGATTGCACCATGAACTGCCTCTGGACGATCAGCCCGCTTTTCGATGACATAATCTTGAATGTCTTCTACTGTAGCAAATGCATCATCCAACTGAATTTTAGGTAATGTACCATACAATGCAGTATTGGTCGGCTCACCTATATAAACATAGTCAACAAGCGATCGATCTTCCAATTTTTCAATTTCTGTTGCATCTGGTTGACTCAATTTGATTTTGAGGTCCACCTCTCTCATTACGGTAGTAACCATAAAGAAGAAAAGAAGCATGAAAACGATATCAGGAAGCGATGCAGTGGATACCGCAGGCGTATTCTTTTTGCCGTCTTTTTTAAACTTTGACATATTATGATCCTGTTTCTTTTGGTTCAGCCTCAGAAATTCGTTGAGGATATACTTGCCTTACCGCCTTCACCTTTGCCTTCGCTGGTTCGCTCACACTTGCATCATCGCTCTTAGACATTTCTTCTAAGATGCTGTACTTGGTGCCAAACTTTTCTAAAGACAATTGATTACGCAATTCGTTGTACGCAGCTTCTAGCTCATTTTGAACTTGGATATACAGATTATAAGAGGTTCCGTTGTCGTTTTGTAGAGAAATTACCTGTTTTGACACGGGCATTTTCCCAAAAATATCTACATCTACTTCTTTGAACTCGGGAAGTTCCTCCTTGCGCTGTGGGTTTGAAATAAACTCAATGGCCGCTTCTCTTAGGTTAGCGATGTCCATCAACTCTCCTTCTACCAACAATTGATCGTTTGCGTTTGCCAACACCACAAATACATTCCTATCCTTAATGGGGGGCGGTGGCTCTTGATCTTCGATCAATGGTGGTGGAAGTTTTCTTGACAAACCCCAGCTGCTATCCATGGTAGTTGTAACTAGAAAGAATACCAACAATAGGAAGGCGATGTCAGCCATCGATCCTGCGTTGATTTCCTGTAGTTCTCTTTTACTTCTAGCCATAGCTTCGTTTATTTTAACATTCTAGAGATAGAGGCATACACAATGCTCAATACCGCTAATACGAGTAGAATATAAAAAGTGAATAACCCCGCACCAACCATTCTGGAGGTGGTTTCAGTAATGTCGCCATATGACGCAACCACCTCACCAGATGCGAGTGCATAACTAATACCGAAAACTACAATCATAGCTCCGATTCCAATTAAACTTCCCATCAATTTCTTAGGGTTTGCAATAGCGGTCATTACTGTCCCTCCGAGTGCTGCAAGAACTGCAATCACCAAGAGTATATAGGTGAACCCGATGAATGAGCCTTCTATGCCACAATTGACACACTCACCATCATCGGTTACTTCTATTCCCATGGTCAAGATCATTAGGATTAACCCAATGGCCATGAACACGAACATCATTATTTGATTTCCTTTTTGAAACATTTTGCTTCTTATTTTGTCATTTGATGCTTGATCATGATATCGATCAATGATATGGAAGCATCCTCCATTTCATTCACTATGCTATCTACTTTGGCTACGATGTAGTTGTAGAACACCTGAAGTACCATCGCTACCAAAAGACCTGATACCGTTGTGATAAGTGCCACACCAATACCACTCGCAACAATACCTGGGGAGATGTTGTTTGCGGCAGCAATCGCATCAAACGCGCCAATCATACCGATAACCGTTCCGAAGAATCCAAGCATTGGTGCCAGTGCGATAAATAATGAAATCCAAGAAAGGCCTTTTTCTAGAAGTCCCATTTGAACACTTCCATAGGATACGACCGATTTCTCAACCATTTCAATTCCGTGGTCTGCTCTATCTAATCCTTGGTAGAAAATGCTCGCCACAGGACCTCGAGTATTTCTACAAACTTCTTTTGCAGCAGCAACGCCACCACTTTGAAGTGCGCTATCCACTTCTTCTAATAGTTTAGCTGTATTGGTCGAAGCCATATTTAAATAAAGAATACGCTCTATACTCAGCGCTAAACCTAGAATAAGACAGATCAATACAATAGCCATGAAAAATGGTCCGCCATCGATGAATTTTTGTTTGATCGCCTGGTGAAGTCCAGTTTCTTCTGCTTCTTCAGCGTCTCCATCAGTACTTGTATCTGCTGTTTCCATTGGGGCAGGTGCCGCTACGGGAGCTTCTTCTGCCTGCTCTGAGCTATCAGCTGCTGCTTCTGTCGTTTCTTCAGCAGCCATTTCTTCTGCCCCTTGAGCGAAGGACACACCAAGACCCATTACCATCATGGCTAGAGTCAATGTATAGGATAAAAAGGTACGTTTCATAATCACGATTTTGTATTTGCTTTTTTGCTTTTGTTAAGGATAATCTGATTTTTCGGTTGCCAAACATAGCGATGTACAATGAATTGCGAGTTTATCCTAATATGAAATTTTGCATTCGGAGTCATTTTTCTTGCTCTTTTGGATGAAATCAAGCTTTTCGTTGCTGAATTTTCAAGGAAACGCAATCAGTGAGGTATCATTTCAATTTTCTAGTAAGAATGATAATACGGCAGGATCAATCCGTTGAACGGAGGTTAAATCCACAACCAAATCCTGTGGAGCGCCCTTCGAATGTTTAATGCGGTCACTGCTGTGGTTCTAAACTCAGGGATGTAACCTCCAGCGTTGAAGTCGCCAGCTCAAATTTTGCCTCCGGTTTATTTAGTTCTTCTAGGATTCGAGTGTATATCATGTCTTTGGTGAATCTTCTTTTTTTGTAATCCACAATGTATCTAAGTGTAAATAAAATCCAGTTTTCATGGATTTCAAGAGTCACCATTGGTTCCACCTGAGCGTCTTCAATTCGATATTTATTAGCCATTTTTTGCCACTCGTCTTTGGAGCGATTTGCATAATCTCCACATACCTCATCTAGCACTTTAACGAACACCTCCTTCGCCTGCTTGTAATCGCTTTCCGTACGTATGGGTATTTGAATTTCGTCCCAGAGGAAAGGATATTCGGCTGAGTAGTTATGGACCTTTTCTTTGAAAACGAAACTGTTCGAAAGGGTTACAATCCGACCGTTATATAGGTCTCCACGAATCCAATCGCCCGTTTCCATCATAGTGGTACTGAGTATTCCAATGTCAATGATGTCGCCCTTTACATCTGCAATCTTCACGCGTTGACCTACACTGACGGAGCCAACAATCATAATGTGAAGCCATCCTGCAAGACTCACAATCACCTCTTGTAGGGCAAAGGCCACACCTGCGCCCGCTACACCTAATGCTACTCCAATGTTACCTAACTTATCGCTGTAGATTATAAGTACCACACAAACCACCAGCAAATAGGCTATCATATTAACGGCCTTTCTCACCCTATATTTTCGTGAGTTATCCTGAATCTTCTGACTCAGGGCTTTGCGCACAAAATGGTTTAAAACCAATATAACAGTCACGCCAATCGCAATGGCTATGGCTCGTTCAAAGGTTTGGCTTTGAAGCCATACTTTCACTGTGTTTAGCCCATTATCCATCTTTTCTCACATTAATATTGACAGGCGGTGCCTGATAGTCGTCTGGTAAATAATTGGCTGGCGTAGTCACCATGCTGCCATCTCGTTGAGCACGGTAATGTGGCGATAGTATTTCTACTCCTGCTTCATTAAAGGCATCCTGAATATTAGCATACAATTCAGAGTAAATTCTGGCGGCCAAATCGGGACGATTAGTGTATGCATTGATCTCATAACTCACGTAAAAGTCATCCAAACTAGTTTGTAGGACGAAAGGCTTTGGATCCTTTTGCAACTCAGCACATTTTTCTGCAGCCGATATAAGTAACTCATGAACCCTTGTCCAAGGCACATCGTAGCCGATGGTAATGGTAGTATGAAGAATTAAGCCCAAATCATCTGCACTAGAACTATAGTTGATAGTGCTTCCGGTCAAAATGGAAGCATTTGGAATAGCAACATCTTCATTTTTAACGGTTCGAACCCTTGTAACTAGCATTGTTTTTTCAGTTACTTCCCCAACGATATCACCGATTTTAACCCTTTCTCCCACCTTAAATGGCCTTATGTATGTGATAACCAAGCCTGCAATCATATTGCTGATCGCAGAAGATGAACCGAGGGATATTAGCAATCCTAGAAACACGCTGACCCCTTGAAAAACAGGCGAGTCGCTACCAGGTAAATAAGGAAAGATGACTATGAACGCAAAAGCATAAATCAATACTCTTAATAAATTGAATGTTGGCTTAGCCCAATCGGGAAAAAAACCTGGTAAAACCAATTTTCCACGCTCGACCTCCGAGGTTAGAAACTTCAGAAACCGAACCACAGATCGGGCTACCGAGCCAATCACAACGATGGTAATCAATGAAGGTATAAACGCAATAAAAGACTTAATCATACCAATCAATGAGTCTAAAACGTAGCCGATTAACTTTCTTGAAAATCCTTCAGTAGTGGGAAATATGCTAAAAACAACAGGAAGAGATAAATAAACTATGAGAAGATTAAAACCCATTTTCCAGCATTCATAAACCATGTAATGGCCGCTAACTGTCGCTCTGGAGATAAGAATTCATAATCTTTAAGCTTAATTCCACGCATGTATTTATTGCTTGATTTAGCGATTCGACTCACCAATGCACTAAATCCCTTATTCAGCAATCTCACAAGAATGTAAAGAATAAGTGCAACCAGAAATATCAGCCCGATTCGGAACCTCGTTTTGTAAATACTAGTGTCTTCTCGGTAGGCGTTTACCGATTCTGTAATCTTTTCAAGATAGGCTTGAGCTGCAGTCTCCAAGGGCATGTCCTGCCAAAATGCGTCACGTTCATTCACGCTTAAAATGATCATGTCTTCATAAAGCAAATCATATGCATTATCCCCCGTGAAAAGCTTGAATTGAGCCGGGTCATAAGTCGAATCATCCGCAATTTTTTCGAGTTTTTCCTTGATTCGATTTGCTCGGTCGGTGGCAGAAAAAGGCCCTAGTTTGGAATAGATAAACAGCAAAGTGTCCTTATAAAAAACCACAGGCACGCCTTTAGTAGAAGCCCTGAGCGAATCTATTTGTGCCTTGTTAATTGAATCCCTCAGCACCTTGGCCATTGCCATAGAATCTAATCTCCCTTGAAGTTTCGCCTTCTCGGCTCGGTCACTAGCCCTAAGGCCATCGAGCTGCATCATTAGACTTATTTTTTCCAAACTATCAGCAATTCGAGCAGAATCTGCCATCGACAACAGCTTTTTCTTTTGAACATCCGTTGCGTCAAGGGCGGCATCCTGAGTCTTCGATTGTGTGCTATCCTGAGCCTGAGTATTCCCAAAAGTGAGAACGAGTAACAAGAAAAGGATAAGTTTAAAATTCATAGCAACTAAGCTTTTTAATGTACTGATTTATTGAGCAAAATAAGGCAATAGAATGGCACATTAAAATGATCGTAATTGCTACTGGCTTTCGCGCCCACTATATCGTGAACCTTCACTCTCTAGATACCTAACCCATTTCAGTGCAAACAGCAATGGAATAATGCCTAGCACACCAAAACTGGAGTCAATTAATTGCCAATAAAATGGAATCCCCCGAATGGGACCCGCTAACAAGGCTAGGGGTAAGACACCTAGGCAAGCGATTATACCAAATTGAATAACCCATTTGTTTTTAACAGGATCTATATATGGCCCAATAAAAAGCACGGCCAATATTATATGTGCAAATGCAAGCCAATCTGTTCCATAGGCTAGAAATGGGTAGGTTCCGTTGGTCTGAACCAGCGCTTCAGAAATTTTGTGCAACCAAGGTCCAATAATGGGCATATCACCAAACAACCCAGAAAGCCAAACCAATTCGGTTTCTAGCGGAAATGCTGTAACCCCAGATATAAAAAGCCCAATCATGATAATGACCATCATCACACGTATCCTTTTGAGCAGTTCGCTTTCTTTCATCTATTGGTTGTTCTTTGAAGAAACGCTAATAAAGGTACTTTTTGCATATAAGAGCATATGAGTAACCGAATGAAATTGATTCAGTCCTTGGCACCCAATTTCATCGTAAATGCCACTCGTTTCCTAGCCAAATCTACCTCCAACACCTTCACGCGCACTTCTTGATTGAGTTTAACAATCTCTGTTGGATCGCTCACAAATCGATCAGCCAACTGACTGACATGCACCAACCCATCCTGCTTCACACCCACGTCTACGAAGGCTCCAAATTTGGTAATGTTCGTGACTATGCCTGGCAGAATCATTCCGATTTTCAAATCATCCAGCTTCCGAACATCTTTTGAAAATTCGAACAGTTTAGCCTTTCCACGTGGATCTCGACCGGGCTTTTGCAGTTCAGCAGCAATGTCATTTAGGGTCGGCAACCCTACGTCAGTGGTAACATACTTATCTAGTTCCAGTGCAGCAATTCGCTCCTTATCGCCCACCAATTCTTCCACCTTGCAATTGGCGTCCTTTGCCATTTGGCTCACCACCGTGTAGCTTTCAGGATGGACAGCACTGTTGTCCAAAGGATTGGTCCCCGATGGAATTCGCAAGAATCCAGCACATTGCTCAAATGCCTTTGAACCCAGTCCAGCCACTTTCATCAATTCCTTGCGAGATTCGAACGGCCCATTTTCATTACGATAATTTACAATTGCCTGACTCAGCTTTGGTCCAACTCCACTTACATATTGGAGCAAGTGTTCGCTACTTGTATTGAGGTTTACGCCCACATTATTCACTACGCTTTCGACTGTAATGTCCAGCTTCTCTTTTAGTTTCTTTTGATCCACGTCATGCTGATATTGGCCTACCCCAATTGATTTTGGGTCAATTTTCACCAATTCACTGAGTGGATCCATCAACCTGCGTCCAATGGAAACGGAGCCGCGAACCGTCACATCATAGTCAGGAAATTCTGCTCTTGCCACTGCCGAAGCGGAATAAATAGACGCCCCATTCTCGCTCACCACATAAGCCTCTGTACCTTTTGGTAAATGCACTTTTTGCACAAATCTTTCGGTTTCTCTGCCCGCAGTTCCGTTTCCAATGGCAATGGCATCAATTTTATACGTCTGAACCAAGTTGCTGATTTTGGCAGCGGCCCGGCTCGTTTCATTTTGCGGTGGATGTGGATAAATCGTTTCGTTATGAAGCAAAGCTCCTTGCGCATCTAGGCAAACCACTTTGCATCCCGTTCTAAAACCAGGGTCGATGGCTAAAATTCGCTTAGATCCTAATGGCGGAGCTAAGAGCAGTTGTCGAAGGTTTTCTGCAAAAACTTGAATCGCCTCGGCATCTGCCTTTTCTTTGGTTTCATTCCTAAACTCAGTTTTGATGGCTGGTTCTAGTAGTCGTTTATAGGCGTCTGAAATAGCGAGTTTGATTTGATCGGAAGCAGGACCATCGTGTCTAATAAAATATCGCTCCACGCGCTCAATTCCTTCCACTCTTGGTGGGGTAATAGAAAGCCGGATCACCCCTTCATCTTCTGCACGCTTCATGGCCAGAAAACGGTGGCCAGGACATTTTTTCAAGGGTTGATCAAAGTCAAAATAGTCTCGAAATTTTGACTCCGAGTCATCTTTTCCTTTGACCACTTTGGATCGAATGCTAGCCGAATGAAAGAAGTGTTTTCTAACAATATCGCGAACGGCCGTTCTTTCACTGATCCATTCGGCCATGATGTCTCGGGCACCCGCCAACGCAGACTCTACATCCCGCACCTCACCCCTCACAAATCGCTGCGCCAACTGCTCTGCATCTCGATGCTCTTGTTTCATCAATATGCCCGCAAGCGGTTCTAATCCCAGTTTTCTTGCTGCTTCAGCACGCGTCTTGCGCTTGGGTTTATAGGGCAGATAAACATCTTCAAGTGCTGTGAGTGTATAGCAAGCCAATACTTGTTCTTTTAGCTCTGAAGTGAGCACACCTAGCTCTTCCATAGAGCTCAAAACGTATTCCCGTCTTTTCTCTAATTCCAGATGGGACCTATGCGCCTCTTGAATTTTACCAATTTCAACCTCATCCAAACCACCCGTGCGTTCCTTTCGATACCGCGAAATGAATGGTATGGTCGCACCTTCGTTCAACAACTGTATGGTGGCATGGACATCTCGTTCCTTTAAGCTTAGATTCCTAGCTATGATGGTGGATACACTCATGGCGCGAAGATAAATTTGGGATTTATCTTTTCTTACCCTCTCAAAAGTAGTTTTGTCAATGTCTCTCGATAAACGCTAATTTTAGTTTTCATGAAGCCAAACATCCATTTGAATCAAGTCGTTCGAATCGGTTTTTTTCTCTCCATCATCGTGATAACCGCCACCTCATTCAGTTGGGTGCCTCCTGCAGAAATGTCTGGTGCTCCGGGTGACGGAACTTGTTTGAATTGTCACATCTCTACATCCACAGACAGTGAAGTGCTGTTCTCAAAAGCGGGTGGCACAACTTATCACTCCATGCAGACTTATGACCTGTCATTGAAAATCAAAAATCCCGGAGCCAATATATTTGGATTTATCTTGACGGAGATTGACTCATCCCATAAGACCAGCGGTGAATTTGGGTATTCAGACTCCTCTAGGTACTTCATAACCCATCAAAATGAGAGAGCGTATATCAGTCACTATAATGCGGAAGACTCTTCCAATCTCCGGCAAGATGCTGCCGAGTTTAGTTTTACGTGGACGGCACCGGATACGGCCGCTGGGCCTATCACTTTTTATTACTGCGGAAGGGCCGTAAACCCAGATGATCTGGTAAATGATTTGTTGACGTATTGCGACAGCTTTACCATTACTCCAAGTTTATCTCCATTAGGTTTGGATGAGTCTATTACCAAGACTAGTGAAACAACCGTTTACCCCAACCCAGGAAACTCTGAGCTCAACATTCAAAACATACCCAAATCAAGTTCGATTAAAGTATTGGACGCAAAGGGTAATGTGATGTTTGAAAGTCGTGAAAACACAGAATCCAGTTTGATCCAGACCAATGAATGGCCGAGTGGTTTTTACTTTATTTATATTGATGGTAAAGAGAAAACGTTGATGAAATGGGTGAAAATCTGATGATCTAAGATGACATTCAACGCCATTCTGCGTAAAATATCGGAATACCCCAAGTTCTTTGTTGTCATATGGGTTTTGGTCAATCTGATCCAAGCTTTTTTTACCGAACTTGCGCATGACGAAGCTTATTATTGGGTCTATTCCAATCACTTAGACATTGGATATTTTGATCATCCTCCGGCCATTGCATTCATGATTAAGCTCGGCTACATGATATTCCAAAACGAGCTGGGGGTTAGGCTACTCGCTGTTTTTGCTAGCGCAGGCACCTTGCTCCTTTGCCGCGAAATACTCGACAGAAAACACTTTGCGCTGTTATTCCTGCTTTTTATCTCGCTGCCTGTGTTTCAAGTTTTCGGATTTATCGCAGTGCCTGATTCGTCCTTGCTGTTTTTCACCAGTCTTTTCATCCTTGCCTACCAAAGATTTCTTGGCTCCAATGACATCAGAAACGCGCTGTTTTTGGGCTTCGCCATCGCCTTTTTGCTATACAGCAAATACCACGGGGTTTTGATCGTATTC
Source organism: uncultured Flavobacteriales bacterium (assembly GCA_943788775.1). GTDB lineage: Bacteria > Bacteroidota > Bacteroidia > Flavobacteriales_G > Salibacteraceae > SHAN690. The sequence goes on from CALSRO010000004.1 coordinate 134,005, forward strand.
TTTACTGTTTTGTCCAACCCTCGCATGTTGCTTAAGAAAAATTTCTACCTCGCAACTGCTGTTTCTATTGGACTCTTTATGCCTCATGTGATCTGGCAAATCTCCCATGATTTTCCGACCATTAAGTATCATTTAATGCAGCGCTCTCCGCAGGATTACAATCCAGTGGACACGATTAACTATATCTTGGGCCAATGGTTGATCTTTAGTCCAATAATGAGCGCCCCGCTCTTCTATTTTGCGCTGAAACGAAGGCCAAACCAACTCCTAGATCGGGCGCCCTGGTTCAACCTTATTGGCTTTTTGGCATTTTTCTTTTTCACCACTTTCTCGACACGTGTGGAGCCCAATTGGACTTCGGCAGCAGCCATTCCCCTCATACTGTTGTCCGTTCAAAATGCGGCAGAAAAGGAAAAGTGGAACAACCTACTTTGCAAGCTCTCGCTAGTGTCAACCTTGTTGATCATCATTCTACGTGTTCATTTGGTATATCCAATTCTGCCCAGCTCGATGAGTTTTAAAACCGAGTTTCACGGTTGGCGACAGTGGGCCAATGAGGTGAAAGAGTTCGCTCAGGGGAAACCCGTAGTGTTCGCAAACTCTTATCAAAAAGCGGCCAAGTATTCCTTTTATACGGGTGACCCCTCTTTTTCTTCTAACTCAGTTTTTTACCGAAAAACGCAATACGATCTATGGGATATGGAAGATGAATTTGTGGGAAAGGATGTTCTTTGGGTATCCAATTGGCCTCTAGAGTGGGCCGACACCATGGTGACATCTTTGGAAACCCGAAGCATCGTGTTCATTGATAATTTTCAGAGCTATCAGAAAATAGCGATAACCATTGAGCAGAACCCTTTGAGCGTGAAGGCGGGTACAGATGTTGACCTCAACATCATCCTTAAAAACAACTACGATCAACCCAGAAGTTTTATAGAAAATTCTGAACTCCCAGTGTCATTGTGGATAGTAGTGCTCGATGGAAATAAACTCATAGACATGCATCGTGCTGAGGAGTTCACTTCTCCAAAAATCGAGGACACCATTCAAATCCAAACTACATTCGAAGCCCCTATCACTAAAGGTGATTACAACATAAGAATAGGATTACGTTCAGGGATGGGACCGCCCGCATTTAATAGCGGAATCATTTCCTTGCAGGTCACTGATTGATTTTAGAAGATTTTCCAATAAATGCCCAATTTTGTCGAATGAAAGGATTGAAACATCTCTTGATCTTGTTATTTGTTTTTGGCAGTTTGAGCGTGATGGCTCAGTCCGGCAGCAAGGAAACCATCTCGATCAAAACCAACATTTACTGTGATCACTGTAAGCAATGCGAAAGCTGTGGACCTAGAATCTATGCTCAGTTAATGGATGTGGCAGGCATTCGCAAGGTGAAAATCGATGACGAATCTTCTACCATCGAGGTAACCTACAACGGCACCAAAATTCAACCCGATGCGATTCGCGATGCCATCAATGCCGCAGGTTTTGATGCCGATGACAAGATGGCTCCAGCAGAGTCTGTTGCCAAGTTGGATGGGTGTTGTAAGAAGTAAGGTGTGAGAATCCGACTCGCGGTCAATCAGTATCCAGCTATCTTTTCTAGGAGGAAGTATTTGAATAACTCATCTCCATCCTTGTCTATTACGACATTCCTCGACAACCATTGAACTTTCTCCAAATGGTTTAGCGCATCAATCGTATTATCGAATACTAGTTCATGGTTTGCTTCCTCGTCCCATAGCGCTTCTTTTCGCAGTTCTACCGATTTTTCACTATTTCCAAAGTCAAAACTCACTTTGGCTTTATCGCCTTTCTCAGTGACATACATCTCAGCGTAAACCACTCCGGTGCTGAATTGACTTGCGTCAAATTCATCGTTGTCAAAGCTTGCGCCTTCCGTTTGAGACAAGCCAATGAATGGAAATAGAATAAGGGCGATTTGTAATATTAGTTTCATGAATCGAATTTTTTTGGACAAAGAAAACCCGCAGCTATATATAGCTGCGGGTTTCTACATGATTTTTGAATTGATTAGTTCAGCTTAACTCCAGAAAAAGAAGTTGTGGCCTCTCCAGTGTGACCCTGCCCATACATGGTGATTGTGCTACCAATATGTCTTATAAATACGGATTGATTAGCCCCTAGTGTCACCGTCCACACAAAAGTTGCCTGCATTGGTGCTCCTCCTGTGATGGTTCTATATCTATTTCTTCTCAAAATAGTACCACCTGAATATAACGTTGGAATAACCGTTGATCCATTTGCAGCATAATATGCCAGATTATAAGTAAACTGATAAACTCCAGCGGTTGGTGCTGTAAAAACTCCATTACTTGGATTATACGCTCCTGCGTTATCCACAATTTCCTGATTGCATACAATGACGGTTCCGTTTCCTATTGTCCCTGAAGCTGTTCTTGCGGCATGAAAAGCAACTCGCTGAGGAACAACCACGCTGCCTCCACCATCACTCAAAGTCAATGTATTTGTCGTGTTATTATAGGACAAGGTCTGGATTTCGTTTTCGTCATCTAAGTCACCATCGGCAGTATTGTGTGCTGCAATGGCAGTTGCATTTGTTGCAATATCTGTTGCATTGTCTGAGATATTACTCGCGTTGGTCGCAATATCTGTTGCGTTATCAGAAATGTCTGAAGCATTCGTAGCGATATCGGTGGCGTTAGTGGCAATGTCAGTTGCGTTAGTAGCTATATCTGTTGCATTGTCTGAGATGTCAGATGCATTGGTAGCGATGTCGGTCGCGTTATCCGAAATATCCGAAGCATTGGTGGCAATGTCTGTTGCATTATCAGCAATATCAGATGTGTTAGCAGCGATGTCCGTTGCATTATCTGAAATACCTGTTGCATTCGTTGCGATATCCGTTGCGTTATCAGAAATGTCCGTTGCGTTGGTTGCGATATCAGATGCATTATCACTAATCAAACCATGAAGCATTGCAGAGTCTGCATCCATTTCGGTATGTATGTCAGCGATATCAGCCGATTGATCCAATGAGCTTAAATCAGCAGTGCCACCATTATTAGACAAAGCCAAATCTGTACCAGAAAGAGTCAAGGTTTGCAACTCATTTGTACTGTCATTATCATTTAATTCTGGCATTGGCGCCTGGAAAACAATTGAATTACCGTTGCTGATGCTAATTGTATCACCGCTCTGAGATAAAAACTGAAGCTCGTTTGCCGGATCAGCATCGGCATCATCCACGGCATCGTTAACTACATCGTTTGCCAATAAAGCGTACGGTACACTTACCAACTCTGAAGTACTTACTTCGGCAAAGTTTGTTCCGCCTTGGTCATCTATTTCAACCTTAATAAAATGTGCATCGGACGCCCAATCTATAGTCGATAATGATCCCGATGCATTCGTTCCATCTCCTATTTGAAAATTGAATAAACCAAATGCGTTCGTTGTTGGTGTGTGTTCCTCAGAATATACGGCTGTTCCAGTAGTTGAACCCTCTAATACACTGATGCGAACTCCAACGGCCTGAGAAGCCAAAGGTGTTCCGCTTGCATCACGTGCAACCGCTTGATAATTAAATTTTGAAGGCGATTGCGCCATCGCTCCTATCGATAAAACGATTACCGATAGAATGGTGAGTAGAACTCTTTTCATAGTATAAGAATTGATTAGGATTAGTGTGTTTTGTTAATTTGAAATGATTGTTGAGCCTTTTGCTCTTTAATTACAAGTGTGTATATCCCTGTATTATAGTCGCTCATATCAATGTTGATGAGCGCATTTGTGACTCCGGATTTAGACCAAACTAGTTTCCCAGCCATATTATAGAGTGTCATTTGATCAATGGTCATTTCATTGCCAATGGATACGTTTACAGATGTAGCTGTCGGATTAGGATAGATAGAAACTTCTGAAGCTATTTCTGGCTTATCAATGGAAGTTATCGTGATCGCAGGCTGCTGGTAACCTTGTGAAATAGACGAAACTTCTGAGGATTCCACCACAACCTCGCCAACACTTTGGCTTAACTGTACGGTGCCATTGCTAGCCTCATTCCCTGCGCTGCCTGTTAATTGTTGAGCAAAACCTCCAACACCAATGAAAAGTGCCGTAGTTAGAATGTAGATTTTTTTCATGAATTAATTTTAAGGGCGCAATAGTACCCATTTTGAAGCTGCTGCTGGCTAAAGTTTGGGATGAATGACCGATTGATGTTTTTCAGCCAAAGAATGTGCATAAATACAGTTTAAGAGCTGTATCCATGGCTAATATCCGATTCCAAGACTTTTCTAACTGGTTCACATCAACGACCTCTGCAATTAAGTCAGAATAAACTTTCGGTAGAATTTCAAAAAAGGAATTTCATGGCTCGTGATGTTGATGACAAACTCATCCTTACATAAATCACTGATTATCTGACATTTTCAATTAAAGCCTTTACCTTGTAGGAATAATATGGTTAAAAACTAGGTGTGAGACTGTATATAAAATACATGGTTAGTTTGCGATGCAAAGCATTAGTGAAAGCCGAGCTGGTAAAGCTTGGGTTGCACTATGTGATCGTGGATCTGGGCATGATTGAAATTTTGGAGGATATCACGACCGATCAGCGGATCGCGCTAAAGGCTAGCCTTGCAAAAGCTGGACTGGAGCTGATGGATGACAAAAGGAGCATTCTCATCGAAAAAATCAAAGTGGTGATCATCGAAATGATTCACTATTCGGATGAATTACCGAAGGTCAATTATTCCGATTACATCAGTGAAAAGTTAGGGTATGACTATACCTATCTGTCCAACATCTTTTCAGAGGTAAAGGGCAGTACCATACAACAGTTCATCATCACCCACAAGATTGAACGAGTAAAAGAGCTGCTGCTCTACGATGAACTCAACCTCACTGAAATATCCTACAGGCTTCATTATAGTAGTGTAGCCCATTTGTCTAATCAGTTCAAAAAAGTAACCGGTCTTTCTCCAACATTTTTCAAACAATTGAAGAAAAAGCGCAAAGGCAACTTAGAGGAGCTTTGATAAAAATTCTTTGTGTTCAAGACCTCAAACCTAAAAATGAGACTTCGCTTCATGAATTAGAATGGGACACCGTTCCTCAAAAAACAAGTAAAATGTGTAATCCTTAAGGGTTTAGATGTAACACAGATGATGATGTCGGTTTGCACTTTCGTTTCCAGAAGCATACTAAGTTCTTTCAATCATAAAGATGAATTCAATAAACAGTCCAAATCCATCATCAAGCGCAACCTCGAACGAGGTAAAAGAATCGGCTCAGAGCCATGCTTCAGAAAAAGTCATAGCGAAATGGCAGACCCTCTCAACCATGCTTAAAGCCTTGAGTGAAAAACCCACAGAAGAAATGAAGGAGCTTGCTGCGTCTTTGAAAAATTCGAAGTCTTACTTAACGATAAACTAAAAGAACACATGGAAACATTCATATACAGCTCGGTCGTCATGGCTCTTATCATTTCATCAAGTCTAATTGCCAATTATCTGGGTGGAGTCAAAAGAAACCGAAATCATGGCAAAATGAAAAGCAAAGGCGCTGGAACTATCCCAGCCTTAAAGCATACTCAGCACCACTATTCAAATCGAATCAATTGATCACGGCTGGGGCGGCAACGTTTATTCATATGAAAACCCCGAATTAACAACCTTTACAATGGAAAATCCCGAATTAGAAAAAGCCAAGACATTCATCATCGTAGAGTTAATTGAGTATGTACCAAACTCCGTTGTCATCAAGACAATCATTAAAAAAACGACTGGAAACGTAAGCGCGGTCTCTTTTGATTCTGGCGAAGCGCTTACTGAGAGAACAGCTGCCTTCGACACATTTGTACAAGTTATTGATGGGAAAGCCCAAATCTTAATTGACGGAGAATCACACTTCCTAGATACTGGTCAATCCATCATCATTCCAGCGCACTCGAGCAACACGATCAAAGCCAATGTCCGGTTCAAAATGTTAAGTACCATCATTAAAAGCGGCTACGAAGAACTTGTTTGAATGAGGTCAAGTTGATACTGGCTTAGGCTAGGATTATTTGCCTGCAGTTATCCATTCCACCAGTTGGCGGAATGGCCCAGACTCCAATCCATGCGCTGCTTTGCAGCTTCTGGTCTTTTTTATTTACCCCTCCGCTCAAGCAAGCTTGGCATTTTTTACGGGATTACTTCGTGATCCCTTGGTGGTGGTGGTGCAGTTCAAAAATCCCACCGCTCTTCGTGCGTGGGATTTTCTGCTGCGGAGAGAGAGGGATTCGAACCCTCGTTACGTTTCCGTAAACACGCTTTCCAAGCGTGCGCGTTCAGCCACTCTGCCACCTCTCCGTATAATGATTTTTTGCTGGCTGCGAATGTATATAATCAGAACTTGGATTTTTCAGTCTTCTAACAATTCGTCCAACTGCCTAATATAATCCGTCCAAGTAAACTTCGCGCTCCTTTCAAGACCTAGGTTAATCAATCTGGTTCGTTCTCCTTCAATTGTTACTAAATCATACATCGCGATAGAAATCTCTTCAGGTGAATATGGATTTACCAACTTAGCTGCACCCTTGGCAATCTCATTCATGGATCCCACCTTGCTGGTAATAACAGGACAACCCATGCTCATTGCTTCTAACACCGGAAATCCAAAACCTTCATACAATGAAACGTACACACATGACGCAGCATGGGTATATAATTGTCTCAAATCAGTAGCCGAAACATATCCCCATCGCTTTATCTGATCCTTATTGGATGATTGCGATATCAATTGATCCAGATCCACTTTCCACCCTCGATCTCCAACGATGATCAGGTCGTAATCACGATTCACCTGGCAAAACAGATCAAAAGCCTGGATGAGTTTAGCGTGATTCTTTCTAGGTTCTATCGTTCCAACGCAGAGAAAATATGGTTTTGAAATGTGCAGAGTTGACTTACTAGCATCATTCTTTTCAAAGGACCTCATGCCAGGATAGATTCGATTTAATTTCGAATCAAAGCCATAATGCTCACTAACATCAGACATAGTTTGATCAGAGATAGTGATAATTTTATCCGCCTCCGATAAGGCCCTCTTCAATAAAAGTTTATGGCCGAGCCTACTTTTAATTCGATGAAATTTCGGGTGTAATGTTGGGGTGATATCATGAACGACTACAAACTTCCTGTTGACTATGAATAACCCAATGGTAGCGTAATGACCTGTATCAATCAATACTTCAATATTGTACTTACAAAGGTTCAATTTTGATACTCCAAAATACCTCGAAGGATTAAAGAATGAGCTTTTCCAAGGTGGCATATGGATATGCTCGAAGGGTAGGTCTAGCTTTTTGGAACCTATGGTTATAAACTGATGTTTCGATTGTGAACAAGACCTGACTAGGTGCTCGGTGAACACACTGATGCCAGCCTTTTGCTGAATCCATGGTTCAATATATATTGCTACCCTCATTCGAAATTCTAATCACTTAAACAGCGCAACCTCATGCATAATCTTGAATTCGGATAACGCGAAATGAACGTAATGAATGTCCCTCACATCATTCGTTTCGCTTCATAACACTTGGATCCATTTCTTGAGCTTTTAGAATATAATCGTTCCCTCTTTTTATATCGCCCATTTGTTGATATAGAATTCCCAAGTTCAATAACACTCGAGCATTCGTTGGGTCGAGTTCATAGGACTTATTAAAGTTGATTAAGGCGGAGTCTCTCTGCTGTGTCATGGCATATACAATACCAAGTTTCTGATAAACACTGGCATCGCTAGGGTCCGCTTGTTTAGCTAATTTCAAATACTTCATGGAGTTTTCCAAATCTCCTAACTCTTTGCCATACACCTCGCCTAGGGCGTTATAAATCCTGGCCCTGTCTTTTCCTTTTAGCAATTTGGATAGTACGTTGTAACCCGCGATTCCAGCTTCATACTGTTTCTTTTTTACCGCCATCGAAGCCACTGCCTCCATGTTGGTTCGCATGCGCGGATCATAAGACTTCATCTTTAAAGCACGCGTAAAATAGTGCACACTGTAGTCGTATTTCTCCATTTCGAAATAGATATTTCCCAAGATGTCTAGGGGTGGGAAATATCCCGGATATATCTCTAGTGACTGAAGCTCGTAACCCTCAGCTTCCTTAAGAATACTCAGTTTTTTAGCTGTATTTTCTGGTCTTTTTGCTTCGTCTAAAAGTTCACTTCCCATGGTCATTTTAATTTTTGACGACCCATCGGAAACACCCACATCACTTGATGCAAGCGTATAATCGTTTCTCCAGGCCCCATTGCGATCAATGGTTTTGGCCGTGTATCCTAGGAGGATTATTCCCGCTATGGCCATGCCCAGGTTCATTCCTTTTTTCGTCCCCAATTTTTCTACCAATAGCCATGCGACAGCTATGGTGAATCCAAGCGATGGAATGAACAAGAATCGCTCATTCATAAACGCGCCAATGTCAAAAAACAGGTTTGAAAACAAAATGAACGTACCCAAATAAAACAAGGCGCCATAACCCAAGTAGCTAGGTTGGTGCCCCTTCAATCTTCGTAATAAGGTGACCATACCGAAAATGAAAAGGCCCAAGTAAATTAGAAGTGAAACAAAGGCTAATGGGTCAGACCAACTAGCATAACCTGATGCTCCGTCCACCAATTCCTGGTAGGTTGCGAATGGATGAAATGGGTAATAATCATGCGTTAGTGGATGTGGCCAAACCAACAACTTCAGGTAAAGTCCCATGGTGAAGAATATACTAGCTAAACGCTCACTATCTGTGGCGTTCAAATAGGGTTTGTTCATCAATTCCTTGGCAACCTCCAACGACCCGCCCTCATCTCCCAATATTGAAATCCTTAATGCAAGATAAGCACCTGTTGCCAAGACCATCGGCATCATTGCGACTACTGCCTTGTTCAATTTCAATTTGGTGAAGAATACCATCGTCAACGGCACTACACCTAAAAAGGTAACGGTCGATTCTTTGGATGCGAGGCTGAGCCAAAACCAAATACCACTTAAAACCAATTGAGCCACAGACTCGGTTTTCAAGTACTTCAGCACGCCATAAAAGCTTAACAGGGCAAATAGCAAACTGAGGATCTCGTCACGACTTTTAATGTTTGCGCCAACCTCTGTGTGGGTCGGGTGCGCTAAAAAAAGGGCCGTAGCGATAATGGAAATCGTCCACCACCATCGGTCCCGACTTTCTCCCTCGAGAATCATTTGCAAAACGAGTAGCAGTATCACGCCCATGATGCCGTACAGAAGGATATTGATGATGTGCGAAACGCTCGCATTTTTCTCAAACAGCTCCCATTCGATGGCGTGTGTTGTTAGGGCGAGCGGCCGATATCGACCTCCTTCGACTAGGTTTTTCTTTTTACCAAAAAACCCGGTCATCATGTCGTTGGTCCAGATTTCTTTTATTCCTTCAACGCCCTTTTTGGTGTAGTCGTTTGCGGTGATGTACAACTTGTCATCCAGGGTATATCCAAAGTCGTAGGTGTTGCCATAGAGTAAAATACCGAAGGCAAAAATGGCGATGATCGGAGCCCAAGAAATTGAATTTGTCATTGAACCTGTCTCGATTTGCTGACTTGATTCCACAGAAGATGTAGTCTCCTCTTGAATGTTTTTTTCTGCTTGTTTCCGGTATCCCTTTTTCTCTCTTCGCGCCATGCTAAGAAATTGATAATTCACCGCGCAAGTTAGTGACCATCTGCTCCTTCACCCAATTCGGATCTTCGTTTTGACCGAACAAAAACATGAGTTTGGTAATGGCCGCTTCAAAGGTCATGTCCGCTCCGCTTATTACGCCTGCTTTCAAAAGACCAGCACTGGTTTCGTATTTCCCTTGCTCTACCTGACCCATGGCACATTGAGTCACATTAACAATGACCAAACCCCTGGCGATTGCATTTTCTATTATATCGAGGAACCATTTGTCAGTCGGGCCATTTCCAGCACCAAAGGTCATGAGTACGATGCCTTTTAATTCTTTGTTGCTCAACACCGCACGAACTAATTCCGAGGATATTCCAGGGAATAATGTCAAAACCACTACCTGATTATTGAAACCATCGATCAATCGAAAATCATCCTTGTCCGTTGACCAAAGCTCGGCATGATTAAAGTTCAAACTGACTCCTGCTTGAGCTAAAACTGGATAATTTGGTGAGAAGAAGGCCTCAAAAGCCTCAGTACTGAGTTTCTTCGTGCGATTTCCACGGTAGAGCATGTCTTCGAAATATACCGCCACTTCTTGCACAACAGGTTCTTCATCCAGTTTCTGCGAAGCAATTTGAACTGCCGTAATCAAGTTTTCTCGAGCGTCTGTTCTGATCATTCCAATGGGCAATTGCGACCCGGTAAGAATCACAGGTTTTCTCAATCCCTCGAGCATAAAACTCAATGCCGAGGCAGTGAACGCTAGCGTATCCGACCCATGAAGAATGACAAATCCGTCATATTCAGCGTACCTATCACTAATCACGTTTGCGATCTGCGTCCAATGATTTGGATGAATATTTGAACTGTCGATTGGTCTTTCAAAAGAGTATGAATCCAGCTTTACGTCCAGTTTATTCAACTCAGGCACATACGACAGAATGTAGTCTAGGTTGAAAGGAACCAATGTCTTTTGGTCCTCTGATTCTACCATGCCTATGGTGCCTCCGGTGTATATGATTAGGATAGATGTCACCGTGCGAATTTGAAGCTTTTATCGAAATAAAAACCAGCCGTTGCAATGACTTGTGTTCGACCGTTCAACATTGGGTTTACACCTGCTTGACGAGCCGAAAACCCTGTTGGATAAACCGTTGAAGCCGCCTGAGGATCATACAGCATTCTTGATTCAACACGCAGGAAACCGTTTTCATTAGGAGCATATTCAAACCCCAGGGTGCCGCCATAGATGGTCATTCCCCCTGTGGCACTAACCGAAGAATTTTGAGTGTTCGTTCCATAAACTGGGGCTAATTGACGGCTATTGATGGAGTTTTCATCACTGAATATTTCACCTCGAAGAGACGCGGCAAACTGTTCGTTGATATGATATTTCACGGTTGTTAAGGCAGCAATAAGTGGGTCACCTAACCAGCTAGAAAATGGCCCCTTCCACTGATAAGCAAAAGCAACATCCAATCCAAGCTGAACATCGATTCTATGATACGTCCAATTTGCGAACCCGTTCTGATATATAAGGTATCCATCGTTTAATATCCCAACATTCTCTTGTCCCGCCATTGAGGAATAACTCATTCCAAAATGATCCGTAAAATCATGGGAAACTAATAGCCCAAAGGTTTTAAAATCGTTGTTATCTATGTGTAAATTATATCCGTTAATGGCGTGCAGTTCGATGTGCCATTCACTCTCTGTATCATAACTCAATCGAGCACCGCTCTGGTAAAACGGCCCATAGAACGTGCCGAGGGTGATGATACTCATATGATTGTCTTTGGGCAAAAAACTCTCTGTGCCAACGTGTGTCTTGAAAAAGCCCATATCCAACCAAAGTCCTTTTGCCAATCGAACTCCCGCATTTGCTTCTTGCAAACCCCTGTATGTTCCTGACCAAGCTATGGCAGGAATGTCTCCAGCATGCATGGTTAGCACTCCTCTTAATCGATTTGAATGATAAGCCCCCGTAATTTGAGCAATATTCAACCCGCAGTTGTTGTGGTACGCACCTATAGCATCATGCTGCTGGTAAGCCACTTCTTTTGCATTAGAGTAATAGGAATAATACCCATCGGCATAAGCGCCAAAGGATAATTCGGCCGTATCCTTCCCGTCTTGTGCAATAGCGATTTGGGTAAGAACTGCTAGAACGATGGTGAGATATTTATTCATGATCGGGGAATTCACGTTTGAATAGGTTTCGACAATTTTCGGTGGTCTGTCTTTCGATTTCATCCAAAGAAACACCGTAGCAAGATGCTAATTTTTCAGCGACTAGTTTGGTATAGGATGGCTCATTTCGTTTTCCGCGATGGGGCACCGGGGCTAGGTACGGTGAATCTGTCTCGAGCACTAAATGCTCCAAGCCTATTTCATGGATGAATTGGTCAATCTTTCCGTTCTTGAACGTAACTACCCCACCTATTCCAAGCTTAAACCCACCGTAAGCAATGATGTGTTCCGCCTGTTCTTTTGATCCAGTGAAACAATGGAAAACACCCGTCAATTGGTCATCATTTAATCTGTCCAACACTTCTAGGGTTTCAGCAAAAGCATCGCGAACATGGATAACAATAGGAAGTTTTAATGCCTTGGCCCATCCTATTTGTCTTTCAAATGCTTCAATCTGAATTTCGAGAGTGGTTTTGTCCCAATACAAATCAATTCCAATTTCGCCTACTGCGCAGTATTGCCGGATAGGCTTGAATAAATGGCGTTCAACGATATCCAATTCTTCCTGAAAATTCTCTTTCACGGAACATGGGTGCAAGCCCATCATAGGGTGTGCGCTATTAGGGAGGCGATCGGCTACCTTGTGCATAGCATTGATGTACTCCGAATCGATGGCTGGCATTAGAAAATGCTTTACTCCCTCCGCTCTTGCCCGAGAAATCATCTCATCGAAATCTTCGTTGAAATCTTCGTGGTAGATGTGGGTATGTGAATCGATGATCATCAGCCACGAATTTCACGAATGAACACGAATAATCTGCTTGTTCTAATAAATCAATCTTTTATACTGCAATTTTTCTCGCCCAAAGTTTACCAATAGCCCGAGTCTTAAGTTTGAAGCTTTTACATAATTCAGTGTTTGTGCAATGTGCTCATCAACGATAGCTGAAGCCGCTTTTAATTCTAAAATTATGGAGTCAAATACAACGAAGTCAGCATTATATGAATGAGTCAATATTTGGCTCTTGTATTCAATTTCGAATTTTCTTTCTCTTGAAAAAGGGATTCCCTGTTCTTGAAATTCAATCATGAAAGCATCACCGTATACCGCCTCTAAAAATCCATGGCCTAGTTCATTATGAACATTCATGCATGCTCCAATTATTTGATACACCTCATTTTTATACAAAATCTCAGCCACCACATTCAAAACTATCAATCATGTTTCATTCAATGCCAGCAACAATAATGCAAAATTCTATTCGTGCACATTGGTGAAATTCGTGGTATATCTTCCGTTTTCCATTCCTTTACAGTCTTGTCAGATTCAACCCGCATATTGATTGTTCGCTTCAGCTCCATAGGAGATATCGTGCTTACCACACCTATCATTCGGGCGCTAAAAAAGCAATTGGATGGGGAGGTAGAAATCGACCTCATTACTAAAACCAGTTTTGCATCGATCGTTCAATCAAACCCTCATATCAACGAGGTCATCACCATTGAAAAGAGTGTCTTCGAAGTGGATGATCGACTGAAGGCAAAACACTATGACTATGTAGTTGATCTGCATAGCAATATCCGATCGCGTCAGGTAAAACGGATTATTAAAGCCCTAGACTTCACTGTAAACAAGCGAAATCTGGCGAAATGGATCTATGTCAACACCAAGAGGGAGTGGTTGACGATCGAACATTTTGTGAAACGCTGTTTTGATTCGGTGAGTCCACTTGGGATAGTGGATGATCGACAAGGCCTCGACTATTTTATCCCTGAAAATGACCGCGTTGGTTTATCCGTCCTACCCACACATTTTGCTTCCGGATATATCGCTTATGCCATTGGCGGACAAATGCCTGGGAAGATTCTACCGACTGAAAAAATTATCGCTTTGTGTCAAAAAATTAACGCTCCGATTCTCCTTTTAGGTGGAAGTGACGATGCCGATCGAGGGCAAGCAATTGCTGATCAAGTAGGCCCTCGCGTGTGGAACGGATGCGGCCAATTCAATTTGAATCAAAGTGCCAGTCTTATTGACCAAGCCAAGTGCGTGATTTCACACGATACAGGATTGATGCACATTGCAGCAGCATTAAAAAAGAAAGTGATCTCACTGTGGTTTGCGACCACGCCACAAATTGGATTTGCGCCTTGGATGCCCGGTGAAGGATCTGTAATGATTGAGGCTGATTGCAAAAAACGGCCGACAAGTAAGCTGGGAAATCGCGGGTATGTGGACGGGTGTGTGTTTAATATAAACCTCGACAGCATAGCCGAGGCGGTGAATGACTAATCGATCCTCAATTCCTCCATCGGATCCCAAAACACCTTTTTAAAATTCTGGATCTTATCGTTTTGCACCTCTATTCCCTCCTCGGCCAATAGTTCCTGCATCTTGAACGGAGTTTCAAAATGCATTTTACCCGTCAATAGGCCTTGACTATTCACGACTCTGTGTGCAGGCACGGGTGGGATTTGGCCGTGCGCATTGTTCATTGCCCAACCGACCATTCGGGCTGAGCGCGCTGCGCCTAAATACTTACCGATCGCGCCATAATTCGTCACCCTACCCTTTGGGATGAGTCGTACGACTTGATATACCTGATCGAAAAAGTCTTTTTCCACGGTCACAAATGATCAAAAAAATACTCAATAAACCCAAAATGATTCGGACTAACGTTTGAAGCCAATACATTCGCCCGATGTTCAAAAGAGGCACCCTCCTTTTTATATTAAGTCTTGCACAAATGATGGGCATTGCTCAATCAGAAAAGAAGACGATTCCAGCTACGCGGGCCTCTAATGAAATCAAGATTGATGGTATGTTGGACGATGAAGCTTGGGCAAATGCTCCTGTAGCCAAAGATTTTATTATGTATGAGCCTGAAAACGGAGCAGCGGAATTACCAGGTTTTGAAACGGAGATTCGTGTACTCTATACAGACAATGCGGTCTATATCGGAGCAACGATGAAAGATCCAAACCCTGACAGCATTCTCACGCAAATCACCCAACGAGATGTCTATAACCAGAACTGTGATTGGCTGGGCTTCTTCATTAACCCATACAACGATGGATTGAGTGATTTCAATTTTTGGGTGACGGCCGCGGGCACTCAGAGTGACGCCAAGACCACTGTAAATGGAGATGACTTTAGCCTAAACTCCGTGTGGAAGAGCGAAGTTAAAATCACCGAGGAAGGTTGGGTAATGGAGGCAGAAATTCCTTACATCGCCTTACGTTTTCCAGAAACCCCTGTGGCCGATTGGGGACTAAATTTCATGCGAAGCATCAGACGAATTCGTAAAACCTACTCTTGGAATTTCTTGGATTTGGCATCGGGCAATCGATTGGAATACCAATGTGGTTTGCTCACTGGCATGAGCGACATCGATCCTCCCGTTCGTTTGTCTGTTATGCCCTATGTTTCTACCTATGTTGACGACTTTAACGGTGCGACCACCTTTGATGTAAACGCTGGTCTTGATTTAAAATACGGATTGAATGAAAGCTTTACGCTTGACATGACACTCATTCCAGATTTCGGCCAGGTAGCTTACGACCCTCAGTTTTTAAACCTCAGTCCTTTTGAAAACCAATTTGATGAAAACCGACAATTCTTTACGGAGGGAACCGAGCTGTTCAACATTGGAAATCTCCTTTACACTCGGAGAATCGGTGGTGCACCTAAGAACATACAAGGGGTTGACTTAAATACAAATGATAGCGTAGAAATCAGACAAGAATACACGCGCCTACTTAATGCAACCAAAATCTCTGGACGAACAAAAAAGAATCTTGGAATCGGAGTTTTGAACTCGATAGCCGCAGATAATTTCTCCACTAGAACGGAAAACGGAGTCGAAACTGAAGTGCTCACCGAACCGCTCACCAATTATAATGCGTTGGTTTTTGATCAACGGTTTAATCGGAATAGTTCTGTCAGTTTGGTGAATACCAATGTTCTAAGAAAAGGGGGGAGTCGAGACGCTAATGTAACGGCATTGCTCGGTTCTTTTTATTCAAAGTCAGGCGAGTATTTAGTTGATCTTGGAGCCAACCAAAGCGCTCTATTTCAAGGCGATTCAGTAGAAACAGGATATCGTGGATCTGCACGAGTTGCTGATGTTGGTGGACATTGGCGCTGGGCCGCTCAAGCTGAGTTAAAAACGGATGATTACGAAATCAATGACCTCGGTTTTCAACAAAGAAATAATGCGATTTATTATCAGGCTGAATTCGGATATCGCACGGTGAACACGGTGGGTCCATTTAACAAGTTCAGTCATGATCTCGTGGCTTGGTATCAGTTTTTGTATAACCCCTATCGCTACGAGGAGACTGTTATATCCTATAGAGGATTTTTCTTAACCCGAAGCTTTTTTGCCTTTGGTTTGAACGCTGCCATGACACCCAATGATGTATACAATTATTTTGAACCACGAGAAGCAGGTCGGTGGTTTAAGGGGCCTGCACAAAGGAGTGTAGGCGGATTCATTTCATCTGATTACAGACGGATTCTAGCGATAGACGCACGTGGCACATATTTCTGGTGGAACCGACTTGGAAAAACCGAAACAACCTTTGAAGTTGAACCACGAATCCGCTTGGGTGATCACTTCTTTGCTATCCCACTCTTTAGAATTGTAGATGCAAATAACGATTATGGATACGCTCCTGATAATGATCCAAATAACATCCACTTTGGTAGAAGAAACACGTTGACCATCACAAATTCTATTGACGCTCAATATGTCTTTACCCCAAAATCATCTTTGTCGTTGATTCTAAGACATACTTATACCGATGTGGACTTCCTGGACTTTTATCTCTTGGAAAAAGATGGAAACCTCACATCCACGCCCCTAGGTGGAGTGAACGATCTCAACTTCAA
Source organism: uncultured Flavobacteriales bacterium (assembly GCA_943788775.1). Lineage (GTDB taxonomy): Bacteria > Bacteroidota > Bacteroidia > Flavobacteriales_G > Salibacteraceae > SHAN690. The sequence goes on from CALSRO010000004.1 coordinate 150,762, forward strand.
CGCCTTTAATATTGACCTGAAATACGCATGGTGGTTTGCTCCAGGAAGCGAATTGGTAATCTTATATAGACAAGCAGTTGCCGCTGCAGGCAACACCGTTGGCCTATCTTATTATCAAAACTTGGATGGAACCTTCGATTCGCCTGTTCAGAACAATATCTCCATAAGGTTCACGTATTTCTTGGATTATATGACCACCAAGAATCGACTGAGCAAAAAAAGCTAGTGCTCAACGCTAGCTATAAATCTCTCGATAGGAAATCATTCTATTCAATTCTGGGTCCCATACTTTCAATCTTAAACACCTCCAGATTTCCATCAAATTGAGAGAGGTGGGCTTTGCCTGCTGAAATTCTGGCATCTCGTCATAGACATCTTTCAATCTGTAAAAAGGTATCCGAGCGTTGGTATGATGAATATGATGAAACCCAATGTTTGCAGTAAACCATTGCATCAGTGGGTTCATTCTCATGTAACTTGAGGATTGCAAAGCAGCTCCGATATAGGTCCAGCCATCTTGATTGGCAAAGGTCACGGATGGAAAATTGTGTTGTGCATAAAACAGGTAGGAGCCTAATCCGCTTGAAATTACACTAGGAACGAGAAAGACAATCAAAAAAGTTTGCCATCCAAAGGTCACCAAAGCGGTTATGCCAATTCCATAGTGAAACAACAACGCAAGCGCTGAATCCCAGTGCTTGGATGGATTTCGAATCAGAGACAAAATGCACATACCCCATGCAAAGGCAAAAATGTATCCTGCGGCAATGGTGAGAGGATGACGAATAAAAAGGTATGTGATACGTTCCTGCGATGTTAGACTAAGAAACTTCTCCTTGGTGACTATCGGAAACGACCCGATGCTTGACGAAAACAACTTGGAATTATGATTGTGATGATAATCATGCGAGCGTTTCCAAATGCTTGGAGGGTTCAATGCATATAATCCAAAAAGCGTGAAAATCACCTTCGCTATCCACGAATCTTTCAAGATGGTATGATGCAAATAGTCATGATAAATGATAAACATGCGCACCAACAAAAGCCCTGCTATTATGCTAAACAATATCCTGAGGAGCATATTCCAGGGATAATAACCTCCAGCAAATGCCGCCAATAGCAGCAGACCAGTCGAAATGGTGTGAAACCAACTCTTTGCTCGATCTTCCTTCGCGTATTGCTTTGTAGCTAATATGAGGTCTATACCTTCTCGCATACCTATGCATTGGGACGTTTGTGCTTCCAGCGTTTGTGCGTCCAAAGCCAATACTCTGGCATTTCGTGAATATCTTTTTCTAATCGCTGTGTAAACCGTTCTACGATTTCTTCGGCTGAAACCATGCTAGGGTCCGCTACCAAATCCTCCAAAGAGATTTCATAATATCCCCTATCCCTTCTTTTAATGCTCACATACACCACAGGATAGTTCATCTTCTTGGCAATCTTACCCGTACCTATAAAAACGGGAGTGTCTTGATTCATAAATTCCATCCAATGTGCTCCTTTTGGCGAAGGTGTTTGATCGGCAATAAACGCAGTAGCTGTAACCTTTTCCCTGTCTCGTATCATTCCTCTCAACGTATCTTTCATAGCATACAATCCATTACCTAGGCGGGTTCTCATTTTATAAATGAGTCCGTTAAAATGCTTGTTTTTCAATGGATGATAGATAACAAACAATTGATGAAGCGGTTCAATTGCAAACCTGGCTCCTCCTAATTCCCAGTTTCCAAAATGACCCATTACAATGACAATGCTTTGCTTTTGAGAATAATAATTTTCAAACAGCTCCATGCTAGCAAATGACAGTCGCTTTTTAAGTGTCGATTCAGAAATCGTTAAACTCTTTACTGTCTCTAGAATCAAGTCACAGAAATATCGATAAAACTTGTGCTCAATCGATTTTAACTCTGCGATTGACTTTTCTGGAAATGCATTTTTGAGGTTTGCCATTACCACTTTTCTTCGATAACCGAACACGTGATAGATCAAAACAAATATGAAATCAGACAGGCCATAGAGCATCCAAAATGGCATCAATGAAATGGCATATATCAGAGGAAGTGTTATGTAATATCCAATGGCGCTCAACTGTTCTCTTTCTTAAACTGATAACTCAGGAACTTGATTTTCTTGCCTTGCTCCAACCACATTTGTTCATAGAAGGTACGAATATTCAACACCTTTTGCATGGTTTCATCAAAGCTCTTTATACCTACTTCATACAATTGATCGGTATCATCCCTCATGTTGAATGACATCCCATTTTGTGATTTGTTGAATTCAGGTATTGACTCCTCTTTGGTGAAGTCATACAGATCATCGCTATCCGATTTTAGGTTTAATAGACCGCCCGGTTTCAGAACCTTGATATATCGATGGAGGAATAATTCGCTGGTAAGGCGCTTCCTTGGCTTCCCGATTTGTGGATCAGCAAACAGAATCCAAATTTCACTGATCTCGTTTTTCGCAAAGAATGAATTGATGAAGTCAATTTTAGTCCGGATGAAACGGACGTTGGTCAAACCTTTTTCTTGAACTTCTTTGGCTCCAGAGAAAATTCGAGCACCCTTTATGTCCATTCCGATAAAGTTCTTGTCAGGGTATATTTCAGCCATACCCACCGAATACTCTCCTTTACCACAAGCCAATTCGAGCACAATGGGATTATCGTTTCCAAACTCCTCATTCCACTTTCCCTTGAGGTGGAAATCTGCATTTAAAACCTCCTCATTCTTAGGTTGAATGACATGAGTAAATGTCTCGTTTTGTGCGAATTTTTTAAGCTTGTTTTTGCCCATGGACTCTTTACGTTTCGGTCGGGCAAAGGTGTGGATTGATTTCTTTCTTTTGATGCTGTGTCGAAACGGGTTTTAATAGCTCCCCTTCATTGGGGATTAGGTCACGCCACCCGGTGTGTTCCGATCATCCGTGAGCAATTAAAACTGGGGAATGAAGTAATTATTTCAGCAAATAGTGGACCTCGAAAGCTAATAGAAGCACAATTTCCTTCATTGACTTTTGTTGATATTCCATTTATGGAAATCACCTATCCTAAAGATGGGAACATGGTAGGTCATTTTTTCTGGCAAGGACCCAAGTTGATTCACAGCATTTGGCGAGAACATCAAATGCTTAAACGCATTATTCAAACTGAAAAGATTGATCTTGTTATTTCTGATTCTCGATTTGGACTTTGGTCTAAAAAGGTCAAGAGCATTTTTATTACTCATCAAGTCCAAATCCTTAGTCCTCGATTTCAATGGGTCATTAACCTTTTGAATCGTTGGATCATGTCAAAATATGATGAAGTATGGATTCCAGATTACGAGCAAGCTCCGGGCCTTGCCGGAGTGCTTTCTCACCCAGTAAACTTACCGAAACACGCCAAATACATTGGGCCTAAAAGTCGATTTAATGACCCCTTGGAAAGGGTAGATGTGAAGTATAAAAACTTGGGGATTGCGAGCGGGCCTGAACCACAGCGATCGCTATTTGAAGCCGAGTTGGCGCGAAGATTCATTGAATCAGACGAAGTTTCTCTTCTTTTGAGGGGAAAGCCCAATGAAAATGACATAAAGGATATTGGTAAGCTTAAAATCGTTCCGCATTTAAAGGATGATGCGTTTTTGGCTGCGCTTTCTCAGTCAGAAAAGGTGATATGCAGAAGTGGGTATAGCACCATCATGGATCTTCATATTCTGGGCGTAGAAGCTGAGTTCCACCCTACGCCAGGGCAAACGGAACAAGAATATTTAGCTGGTCTTCACACTAAGATGGATTAGAGAACCCATGCTTCGAATCGTTCGCGCTCAACCTTGAAATTCAAAGCGGGATGCTTGGCTTCCAATTCGTCAATTAATTCCACTTGCTTCCGAAGAAAACGCTGAAATGAGTTGCTCTCTGGGTCCATGGGTCGGTGATTTGCAGCCTCAGCAATGGCCTTCAACTCTTTACAGAGTGAAGCGGTTTCTTCCGTGAAAAAGCTTTCCATAAATTTCTCCCAGATGTAATGGATAGCCTGCGGGGTAGGATGCAACATATCCTGACCATAAAAACGATAATCCCGCAAATCATCCATCATAAACTCATAGGATGGGAAGTAATGACAACTTTCAAATTCATCCACCACCTCGTGAATCGCGCTGTTCAGAATAGACTTGCTCCGCTGGTTTTCGATCGCCCCATCTTTCCAGTGCCTCACGGGACTTACTGTAAAAACAATTTGAGCGTTTATCTTTTTTGCGGCCAGAAACTCAGGAATGTGGCGCAGAATAAGATGTACATCCTGAAAACTCAGCAACTGCTTTTCAAATTCTGTGTTCGGAATTTTGTGGCAATTCGCTACAATGTGATTGCGCTCCTTGTGATTATACACCCAAGCCGAACCAAGGGTGATAAAAATGTAATTCGCACTTTTTATTCCATCTCTCCCCTTCGCCAGGTTCTGGTTGATTTCGTCTAGCGTTTCTTTTGGAGACTTTTTGTTAAATGACCCATGATGATCCAAACTCACCCAGTGTTCGTTGACTTTGAGCAATTCACTTTCAGTGTAAGGTCGATCATTTAACATCCGCTCCAGTGCATTCATGATTGAAAACGGATTGAAAAGAATGCCAAAAGGATTCACTGTAACGTCAAACTTCTGGCTTTGCATCAGCTCCCCAATATTCTCGGTAAAGCACGAACCAAGCATTACAACTTGATCACCATGACTAATGTGAAATGGAAATTTGGGAGCGGTAATATTGGTTCGGAAACTATCCATCATTTGATGTCTTACTTAGCCTTTTCTAAAGTAAATGAAAAGGTAGTGCCTTCTCCTAAGACACTGTGGACATTGATAGATTGGCCATGAGACTCCAAAATATGTTTGCAAATAGCCAGGCCAAGGCCAGTTCCTCCCTCATTTCGTGATCTACTCTTGTCAACACGGTAGAACCGTTCAAAAAGTCTTGGGAGGTGTTCTTCATCAATTCCAATACCATTGTCTTTGACCTCTACCAAAATATGGTTAGGTGTATCCGAAAAAGTAACCACACAATGACCGTCCTTTTTACCATAATAAATGGCGTTCATCACAAGATTAGTGACCACTTGCAAAATCTTATCCTTATTGGCTTTCACCAAAATGGGACGATCGTACGTTTTGACAAATTTCAGTCTGATGGATTTCTTCTTTGCTCTCAACTCTAGGAGTGAAAACACTTCTTCCACGAGGTCCACAATGTTTACTCGATCCAATTGCAATGAATCCTGATCCGTTTCGATGTTTGCAATTTCAGACAAATCTTTGACTAAAACAGTCAGTCTTTCTAAGTTCTTATCCGCCCTGGCTAAGTAATCATAATTAATCTTTGGGTCCTCCAAGCCCCCTTCAAGTAAGGTGTCAATGTAGCCCTGTATGCTGAACAATGGAGTTCGAAGTTCGTGTGCTAAGTTGCCCACAAAATCCCTCCTGAACTGCGCCTGTTGTTTCAGGCTTGTGATTTCTGCCTGCCTAGTATGTGCCCACTTTTCAGCCTGTTGCTGAACGATTTCCAGCGGAGGGCGTTTCATGAATTGATCCGTTTTCCGGGTGAAAATTATGCGATAAATCACCTTGATTTTATCGATAACAACCCGTTCAACCAACCAGGATACAACGATAAAAATCAATAGTCCAAGCAAAAATGCAACCCCAGCTGTGGTTAAGATCGATGAACTAATGGCAACTTTACTTGCCAAAAACATTGCCGTAAAACAAAAAACTGCTGAAACGATTCCAGCTACTGCAGCCAATTGCTTTGAAGAATTGATTTTCATAAAATTCGAATTACTCTTCGAATTTATACCCGACCCCTTTGATCGTCTTGATATGCGGACTGCCAATCTTTTCTCGCAGTTTACGGATGTGCACATCGATCGTTCTATCACCCACAACCACATCGTCTCCCCACACAGAGGATAATATATGGTCTCTTGTAAATACTTTGCCCGGCATAGAAATCAGGAGGGCAAGTAGCTCAAACTCCTTTTTCGGTAAACTCATCTCTTGGCCATCTTTGATCACTAGATAACGATCGCGATCGATACTTAGCGACTTTAACTCCACCGGTTGATCCATTCCTGCGAAGTTCTTTCTGCGAAGCAGGGCCTTAATTCTACTCAAAAGAACTCGCGGTTTGATCGGTTTTGAAATATAGTCATCTGCTCCTGCATCAAACCCAGCTATTTGAGAATAGTCTTCGCTTCGAGCTGATAGAAAGGCAATGATAATATCACGGGTTTCTATGTTCTCTCTGAGTTGCAAACATGTTTCCATGCCATCCATCTCAGGCATCATCACGTCCAACAAAATCAAATCAGGCTTCTTCTTTCTAGCAATATCAATTGCTGCTAGTCCATTGCTTGCCGTATAAACTTTCGCTCCTTCTTTTTTAATGTTGTAGCTGAGGAATTCAAGGATGTCCTTTTCGTCATCTACTACTAGGATTTTTTTGTTTGCAAGCATGAGCTCTTCACCATCTGGATTAGAGCTCGAATGTAGTTTGGCAGCCATAAAGCAAAGGTTAAAAAGTTTTTATCATAGCCTTAAGATTTAAGGTCCTATGTAAAGATAATGTAAAGAGCACTTAACGAAGTCTTAACCCTGTTTTAAGGATGTGCTCATTCTCCCAACTGACATTTGAAGTCTCAATTAAATGAGTAATCAAATGAAAAGAGCGGCTTTGTTTTTAATGTGTTTACTTCTAATCAACTCGGTATATGCTGAGCAAAGTGATTCGAATGGCACAATCAAAGGGAAGGTTCTGGAGACTAACGGATCTGATCCACAACCAGTGCCTTTTGCAAATGTATTTCTTCTAGGAACTTCAATTGGTGGGTCAACTGATTTTGATGGAAACTTTCAATTTAACGCAGCACCGGGTGAATATAAATTGGTGGTGAGCAGTCTTGGTTATCAGGCGGATACTCTTTCAATCGTAATCGAGGCAGGGTCGGTGTTTGAAAAAACGATCGAGGTTCGAACTGATGCGGCACTCCTTGACATGGTTCAGGTGACTGCAAAAGCTGATCGAGAAAACGAAACAATACTACTACTCGAACAAAAAAACGCAGCTACGATATCACAATCAATTGGAGCAAACGAATTATCTAAAAAAGGAGCTTCCAATGTTGAGCAAGGACTTACTAAAATTAGTGGCGTTGCCAAATCGGAGGCTAGCAACGACATTTTTGTCCGAGGGCTAGGTGATAGATACAATACCGCAAGTTTAAATGGCCTTCCTATTCCCTCATCAAATCCAGATAAAAAAGTGATTGATCTTGGAATATTTCCAACAAGTGTGGTAAAGAGCATTGAAGTAAATAAAACCTTTACTCCGAATAATCAGGCGGACTTTGCAGGTGCCACAATCAACATTAACACTAAGGATTATTACGAAGACCCATTTGCAGAAATTGGTTTTAGCGCATCCTATAACACGATAACCACAGGTAAGCGATTTCTTCGCGCTCAAACTCCTAGTCGTTTCGTATTTTCTTCAAACAAGAGTGAACGACAATTGCCCGAAGAAATTTCTGGTGAATATGCACAGGCGTATTATTCATCTCCAGCAGATCAGTCCACTTCAGTGTTCGAAAGAGGCTTTAACCCAATCTTTGGTACGGCAGGACCAAATACAGGCGTTTCTGTACTTGGGGGAAATAGTTTCAAGGTAGGAGACAATGGAAAACTCGGCTTTTTGGTTTCCGCACAAACCGAAGAAGGTTATCAATACTTGAGTGGCTTTGCTAGGAATACCGATTCCGCAGGAATTGATAAGAACTACTTCGCAACAGAAAGCTTTCAATACCAGACCAAGTCAACTGGATTGGCCAACGCATATTTGGAAATAAACGATCGAAATAGTGTTCAAATTAATGGCCTTTACACGGAGAATTTATCGGATGCCGTTTCAAATTATGATTCCAAAATTCTCGATCGTGACAGAAATACGTACACCTACTCTTCTCGAAACGTCTTGCAGACAAACACATTGAGCACACTGCAATTAATTGGAAAGCACTCATCAAAAAGTGACCGAATGATGATTGGATGGGGAGCTTCTTACAACTTGGCAAAAAACAATGAACCAGATCGCACCCAATTGCTTTACGAAGCTTCCGATAAAAACAAGGATGACTATCGTTTAGAGGCATTAAACGCATCTGATAATCACCGTTTTTTCAGCAACATGACTGAGCAAGAAGTAAACGCTCGAGTGGACATGAGTTACAATTTCAACTATGACTCAGAGCAAGAAAAAAATCGTGGAATGTTGTCCGTTGGTTTGCAGCCTCGATTCAGATCTCGCTCTTTTGAGTGGCGTCAGTTCAATATGGACATGAAACAATATGCTGATTCATTACAAACAAACGATATAGTTGTCGATCAACTTAATCCAGATGAATTTTTGGGAGATGAAGAATATTCTCTAGGGCTTTACAGGTATGAAGAGGCGCGTGATGGTTCTCGCACACATCTCGCAAATCAAAACGTACTTGCTGCTTATGTCATGCTAGATTATGCACTTACAGATAATTTAATAGTGGTAGCGGGTGCTCGAATAGAAAAAACACAACAAACCATTCAATACAAGCAATTGAGAAACCTGCTCAGCGATGACTACCAACAAAGTGATTATGACACACTAAATGTTTTACCATCACTTTCACTCAAATACCGCCTTTCAGAAACAAGCAATCTAAGAATGGCGCTTTCACAGACCGTATCCAGACCAAATTTTCGAGAACTGGCTCCGTTTCAATATCAAGATCAGTCCAGAAGGCTTTATGAAGGAAATGTGGACTTAGTAAACGCTTATTCATACAATGCAGATTTGAAATATGAGGTCTTCCCAAAAGCAGGTGAAATGTTTGCCGTTAGTGCATTTGGAAAGTATATCGACAATCCCATAGAGCGTTATGAAATCCCTTCGTCTACAACACTTTTCACATATTTCAATCTAGGTCGAGCTCTAGTAGCGGGTGTTGAAGTTGAGGCAAAAACAACCATTGGTAGCCATATTGGAGAATCATCATTAGAGAACAAAAGAGTCATTGATAGAATTAGCGTTGGTGGAAATGCCGCATATAATTACACGCAATTATATGTTGGAACCGAAGACCAAATTAACACCTCAAAAGGAACAATCCTGGCCACAAACAAACGGAGACAAATGCAAGGTGCTAGTCCCTATATCGTTTCGGCAGACCTGGGATACACATTTACCATCGGAAGTTTAACCTCCAATTGGGCCATTGTATATAATGTCTTTGGCCCTAGAGTGTTTTTAGCTGGAACCTACGGACGAGGTGATGTTTTCGAAAAACCAGTGAACACCGTTGATCTTGTTCTTAAAAACTCAATAAGTGATCGAATCGATATTGATTTTAGCATTAAGAACATTTTAAACCCAAAAATCACACAGGTTCAAACAAATGCAGGAGAAACGTTTATTTTTAACGAATATCGATTAGGCACTACTGCTGGATTTTCTGTGAACTATCGCTTTTTTAAGCAAGAGGCGTAACCTGCTGGCCAGATAACATTCGCGTAACAGAATGGTAAGGATGTATTATTCCATTGGGAAAATAGCATTAACAAGAACGTTGGTTCTTTGTCCCAATAAATAAAAAGAAAAATGAAAAGAAAAATTACAAACGCAGTTAATCATGGACTATTTGTACTAGCCATTGGTTTAACTCTTTCTGCATGCAACAACGATGGTTGCACAGATAAAAATGCACTTAACTATGATGATAAGGCAAAAAACGATGATGGATCATGCGAGTATGAAGAACCATCAACCTTACTGTCTGGAGATATTTCTGAAGACTTAATCTTAGACTCAGAATTTGAATACACACTCGCTGGTGGTGTGCACGTATTAGATGGGGTTACACTTACTATTCCAGCTGGAACAGTCATTAAATCCGACCCGAACGAATCGGTAGCTTATCTTTTAATTGAACAAGGAGGAAAAATTAATGCAGAGGGTACGGCTACCAACCCAATTGTCTTTACTTCAGGTGCTTCAACTCCTGCGGCAGGTGATTGGGGTGGTGTTATACTTTGTGGAAAAGCTCCAATAAATAACGGATCAACTGCAACAGCAGAAGTTGGGGACGTAATTTATGGAGGTAGCGAGTCGAGCGACAACTCTGGTACATTAAGATATGTACGGGTAGAATACACTGGAAACGCTATTAATGATGAAAAAGAGCACAACGGATTCACGTTTAACGGAGTCGGCTCCGGAACTACGCTAGAATATCTGCAAGCTTACATGGGTAACGATGATGGATTCGAGTTCTTTGGTGGAACAGTATCAGCTAATTATCTGGTTTCAACTGGAAGCGGTGACGATTGTTTTGATTGGACCTATGGTTGGATTGGAAGTGGCCAGTATTGGATTGCAGAGCAAGCTGATGGAAATGGAGATCGTGGAATTGAAGCAGACAACAATGGTGACAACAATGCCGCAAGTCCATTTTCAAACCCCACATTAAGTCACATTACCCTCACCGCATATGTAGGGTCAGAATCAGACGGAATGAAATTGAGAGAAGGAACCATGGCAAATATTTCGGACGTCTTAATTACAAACTTCCAAGACGGTGTGGAAGTTGAGCATGAGGTTACTGTATCAAATGCCGCATCAGGTTCGTTGATCTTGGCTGATATTTCAGTAATTGACCAAACTGGAAGTGTATTTGCAATCAAAGGCGCGGCCAATGCGAGTGACTCAACCAGTGCTGCTCAAGCGGTTGAATCAGCAATAAATGGTGCTGGAGTTGGAGCCGGTTCGGATTGGACTAGCAACTGGACAAGATCTCTATAATAACATCTTTCATTAGAATGACTGGGGTGTGGCGGCAGCTACACCCCTTTTTTGTGCTTAACATTGAGATAATATTAGGCGGACGGCCTTGCAAATGCCCACACTACTCACAAATTGGCCGATTCGCCCAACTAGAGTGAAAAACAGACCATTTCAAACATGATTTAAACATGATCTTATTGTTAATTGTATGCTATGTAGGTTAATTTAATGCTACCAGTTTCAATTAAAAAAAAACTTTTGCGGTATGAAAACCAACTCGCTTCTCTCCGCAATTCTGCTCGCTTTATTTACCCATTTCGCTCAAGCACAAAGTGTTAAACACGACACTTGGGGTGACGGGTTAAAGTTTACAAGTGCGGATAGTTCTGGTTCAGTGAAAATGAGCGCTAGAATTCAAAACTTGGTTGTTGTAGATCAACAGTTAACACCAACGGGTAGTGATGTCAAGATTAATGCGATGACAAGGCGAGCACGCTTAAAATTTGACGGTCATGCTTTCTCCCCAAAGATCACTTACAAAATCGAGCTTGGACTAAGTAATCGTGACACTAGGTTTGCCGATGACGCTGCCCTTGTTGGCGGCAACGCACGACTCGTCATGGATGCCGTATTAAAGTATAAGTTCACAAAGAGCACAACCATCTGGTTTGGACAAACCAAATTACCTGGAAACCGAGAACGTGTGATTTCATCTCAAAAGCTTCAATTTGTTGATCGAAGCCTTGTTAACAGCAGGTTCAACATTGATCGTGATTTTGGTATTCAGCTACATCATAAGTTTCGAATTGGCGAGACCGTATTAATTCTTAAAGAATCCGTTTCGCTTGGCGAAGGCCGTAATGTAATTGTTTCTGATTATGGAGGACTGGATTACACAGGACGTATTGAGTTCTTACCATTTGGTGAGTTTTCATCAAAAGGTGATTACTTTTCATCGGATTTGAATAGAGAAGATACTCCAAAACTTTCGTTTGGTGTCACTGGAGATTTCAATCATGGTGCTATAAGACAAGGAGGCCAATTGGGAAAGCTGATGGTCGACACAGCAGGAAATTATGTTGAATCAGACCTGCTCTCAGCATTTGCAGATGTAATTTTTAAATACAATGGCATCTCATTCTTAGGTGAAGTTGCCTACCGAGAAAGTAGCCTTGGGAATTATATAGATGCAAATGGCAATGCATTCAGACAAGGCTTTGGATACACTGGACAGGCGGGATATTTGTTCAAATCTAATTATGAAATCGCTGGTCGATACACCCGCATCACACCGCTAACAGGAATGGCATCTGCCATAACAAACACTGAACAGTTTACCCTTGGCATGTCTAAATATTTCAAAGGTCATAACTTAAAACTTCAGACTGACTTAACATACGAACGTACAAATGGGACCATTTTTGCGAACGATAAATTATTTTTCCGCTTCCAAACCGAACTCTCCTTCTAAAAAAGATTTTCTACTATGGATTATTCATTGTTTGACGCTATCGTCCTCTTGGGCTCATTAGGCTTTTTCATTTATGGAATGAAGGTCATGAGCGAAGGAATTCAAAAAGCGGCAGGAAATCGACTTCGACAAATTCTTGGCGCCATGACCAAGAATAGGTTCTTTGGTGTGCTCACTGGATTCTTTATTACAAGTTTAGTGCAGTCTTCGTCTGCCACTACGGTAATGACCGTAAGCTTTGTAAACGCTGGTTTGTTGTCGTTGGTAGAATCAGCTGGGGTCATGATGGGAGCAAACATTGGAACAACCATAACAGCTTGGATTGTTTCCTACTTTGGCTTCAAGTTCAAAATTGTTGCTGTCGCCCTTCCAATAATAGCCGTAGGCCTTCCTATGCTCTTGCTTGGCAAGCAAAAAACCAAATCCTGGGGTGAGTTTTTAATTGGATTTGCCCTTTTGTTCATGGGTTTAGATGCACTCAAGCATGCCGTTCCAGACCTTAAAGACAATCCAGAAATCTTAAGCTTCCTTTCCTCATTCGCGGATGGAGGAATACTAACATCATTGATGTTTGTGTTTGTTGGCACAGTGATCACCATCGTGGTCCAATCATCGAGCGCTGCAATGGCCTTGACCTTGGTGATGTGCCATAATGGTTGGATTCCATTTCCCGTGGCTGCGGCAATGGTGCTTGGCGAAAATATTGGAACGACTATTACCGCAGAGCTAGCCTCGTTAGTTGGAAATGTTCACGCCAAACGATCTGCCCGAATCCATTCGATGTTTAATGTCATTGGGGTTACATGGATGGTCATATTACTCCCCTTTGCTCTGGACGCCATCTCGTGGTTTTCAACAGATGTCATGGGTAATGAAAATCCTATGCAGAGTAGCGAGTCAATCCCGTTTGCGCTGTCCTATTTTCATACCTTCTTCAACCTCACTAATGTTCTAATTTTGATTTGGTTTGTTCCTTTCCTTGTGAAAGTGGCTATTAAATCTGTTCCCTCCAAGGGAGAGGATGATGAGGAAACGCATCTCGAATACATTGGTGCTGGGTTAATGGGAACCTCAGAATTATCCATTCTCGAAGCCAAAAAGGAAGTTATCAAATTTTCTGAAATTATCGACCGACACGTAAAAATGGTTCACAGCCTTCTCTTGGAAAAAGACAGTAAGAAGAAGAGAAAATTGTTCAAGAGAATTAAAAAATACGAAGACATTACGGACAGAATTGAGGCAGAAATCACCAACTACTTGACAAAAGTTTCCACCAAGCAGTTATCTGATGAATCGTCTAAGCTGGTGAGAATTATGTTGAGTGTCATCAACGATCTAGAGCGTATTGGTGATATTTGTTATCAGATGTCCGTGGGAATTGAGCGAAAGGAAGAACAGAAAATTTGGTTTTCCGCAAAACAGCGCGAAGAATTGTTTGAATTATTCGAGCTAGTTGAAAATGCTATTGTCGAAACTACCGCTAACCTAAAGAAGGAATATTTAAAAATAGACCTCGAAAAGGCCTACGTGCGCGAGCGAGAAATCAACGCCAAGCGAGATAAGATCAGAAAACACCATTTTCAGAATATTGAAAAAGCCGAGTACGGATTTCAAAATGGAATGATCTACAATGATTTATTTTCATCCTTAGAGAAAATCGGGGATCATGTGATCAATGTGAATGAGGCTGTCTCCGGAAAGATCTAATTCGGAAATACAAATTCTGGCGTTGTAACCACTTCACTTTTATTTCCCTTTCGATCTATCAATTGCGTCTCGAATCGAATTGTATCGCTGGTTTGACGAATGCTACCAAATGGCTGTTCTATGAACCCCTCTGCTTTTTGGCCATCTCTAACCTTATCAGAAGTGGGAATTTGCGAAAACAACAAATTGGAGTCAACGGAATCTATCGGTACAAACTTCACCCATTCTCCGTTAAACTTCTCAAACAAATAGGTGCGAAGGTTTTTTATCTCGCCATTCTCAATTCCTATGTCTCCTTGGCAATCCTCAAATTTTGTCCATAAAACCAAGGTGTCCGCTGCAAACTGATTGTTTGGATCTGCTGGAATATACTCGAATTGGTAAAACTCAAAGCTGGGTGCTGCTAAATCACACTTATCCGTTTCGCAGCTCAATAATCCAATAATGGATAAAAGGGCTGTTACCTTTGTTATTTGAATTAATCTCGTTGTCATTTTGGTCCCATCGAAGTTACAGATTGTAAAACAAATCATGAACATCTCATCAGACGATGAGTTCAATTACTTGGCCAGTATTTTTAATGACCATCAACTAGAGAATGTGCCCATTATTGCCGAGTATAGAAATATGATCGGTGTTGACTTTCCGTTTCTTCCCGTTGAATTATTCAAATCATATGTGATCAATACAAAACCGACTGCCGAAGTGATTTTTAAGAGTAGCGGCACAACTTCATCTCAACGATCAAGTCACCATGTTTATGATGCGTCATTATATCGAAAGCTCAGCCTTTTAGGATTTGAAAAGCAGTTTGGATCGGTGAAGGATGCTTGTATTATAGCCCTTTTACCATCATACATTGATAACGGAGACTCCTCTTTAGTTTATATGGTCAATCACTTCATCGATCATTCGCAACACCCAGAATCTGGCTTTATAGACCTTGATCATGCAAAGTCAAAAATCACGAACCTTCAACAAAGCAGGACAACGACATTTCTATTCGGTGTCAGTTTCGCCTTAATTGACCTTGCTGAAATTCTCAGCACTGAATTTCCCGAGTTGTGCATCATTGAAACCGGAGGAATGAAGGGCCAACGAAAAGAAATGACCCGAGCAGAATTACATGCCCAGATCCAAATGGCTTTTCCAAGATCTCGAATTGAGTCTGAATATGGAATGACGGAACTACTATCACAAGCATACACTTCCGATGGACACTGGTTTAACCCACCTCCTTGGATGAAAGTAAGTGCGGTGGATATTAGCGATCCATTCAATATCTTACCTATTGGTCAGCGAGGTTTACTGGCAATAACCGACCTGGCGAATTATCACAGCTGTTCATTCATCCAAACACGCGATGTTGGTATCGTTAACGATTTTGGGGAATTCACCGTTGAAGGCCGTTTAGATAATAGCGACATTCGAGGCTGTAATTTACTGCATCCTTAATTCGGCATGCCAATTGGTTATAACAAGAAAAAACAACCATGAAAACACTTTCAATTTTATCCATTGCACTATTATCGATTCTATCTGCTTGCAGTAGCAAGCATATTCTCAATTCTAGAGTTATAGATGAATATAATCTGACTTACGAAGACCTATCAAGCATCCAATTCTACAACAGCCACGATATAGTGCTGACAAGCTATGATGCAGTAACTAGCGATAAAACAACTTCGAAAGGAAACCTGAACGTGGCCTTTGGTAAAGAGGTGGATCAAGTAATCATCAAAGCAGGAACCAAAGGAAGAATAGTGAAAGACTTGGGGGATGGGAAGTTCGCATTGTCGTTTGAGCCGGATGAGTCAAAGCAACTTGTGTTTGGACGAGGATCAAAATTTGACGTTTTTAATCTGCAAGCTGGGGAATGGAAAAATGGGCGAGGAATGATAAAATATGGGGATAAAATATATTACACTCATGCTGGCGCAGATGAGTGCTCCCTTCGCTTTAAGCTCAAAAGGCGCTACAAAGAGAACAAGGAAATGCGTGTAGCAAAAGGAAATAAGATCAAATAACAAAGAGGTCGGCAAAATTGCCGGCCTTTTTTCATCGCTCAACTTTCATTTGCATTACTTTGCCATTAGAATGGTAAGCATCAAAAATCTCCTCCCTTTATTCGCAGTATTATTCGCCTTGGGTTGTGCTGAAAAGGGATGCACAGACCCTGAGGCTTTGAACTATGCCAAATCCGCAGAGAGGGATGACGAGAGTTGCAGATATGGTGACAAATACCTAGATCAGAAAGAGTCTTTGATTCGAAATCATGAGGCTCTGTCGTATGCCTTATACTCAGATGCACTTGTTCTATCAAACACACTAAAAACTAGTGTTGACGCATTCCTTGAAGCACCTGATGACGATGGTTTGAGCCTTGTAAAACTGTCATGGCGCAACGCCTATTTCGCATACTTACAATGTGAGGCTCTTCGATTTTCGAACGGACCAGTTGACGATGATCGTGAACTTTCGCGCATGCTTGGCCAATGGCCAATAAACCCGTCCTTAATCGATTATACAACAGGTGAAACAGGTGGTTTAATCAGCGACACATTAGCCTTACCCATTATTTCCGCTTCTACAATTGAAGCAATCAATCAAGGAGTCAACAAAAACCAAACCAGCACTGGTTTCCATGCAATTGAGTTCTTACTTTGGGGTGAAGACGATGAAGACGTTTCCCTTTTCACGGTAGGAGACCGATCTCATTTGGACTATGACCTCGAAGACTCAACAACCATAAATGCGAAAAGAAGGGGCCAGTATTTGGGTGCCGCAACCGAATTGCTTGTGAATCAATTAGGTGTTTTAGTCACTGAGTGGGATTCGTTGAATAACAAAAACTATCGCAAAGAATTCCTCGAACTGGATGAGAACGTAGCTCTGAAGAATATCTTAACCGGGCTCGGAACTTTGTCTAAATCAGAATTTGGCAGTCGAGTCTTAAAAGAAGCTGTTGCCAGCGGGTCACAAAAACATGAAATCTCAAATTTTAGCGATAATACATCCACCGATCTAGCCGCATTAACCTACAGCATCGAAATCATATATCGCGGCACTTACACCCCTCAAACAGGTCTAGAAGTGAAGGGGAAATCAGTAGAGGATCTAATCACCGAAGCAAATCCAGAATTGGCAACTCAAGTAGATGAAAAACTAGTTGAAGTGATTGAGTTGGTCTCTGTTATTCCGAGTCCTTTTGATTGGCAGGCCTCACAGGAACATGAGTTTGGAGCTGGTCCGATATTGGCAGCCTCCAATGCGCTTTTTGAGCTAGAAGCTCTGTTTAAGGAAGTCGCTCGCGAATTTGAAATAGGGATAGAAACCGATCTTCCTTAATTATTCTGCAATCGCCAAGAAGTAATTCTTTTTTCCTCTTTGTAAAAGGAGGTATTTTCCATCGATCAGGTCTGAAGATGTAGCCTGAAAAGAATCACTGACCTTCGTTTTGTTGATAGAAATGCTATTCTCTTTCAATGCTCTTCTCGCCTCTCCATTTGAAGCTAGAAATCCTGTTTTTTCGGCCAATAAACCAACAATATCCAAGCCCGACTCAACATCAGATTTGGAAATTTTAGCCTGAGGCACACCGTCAAACACATCTAAAATCGTGGCTTCGTCCAAGGACATCAGCATTTCCGTAGTGCTTTGTCCAAAGAGTACTTGAGAGGCATTAACAGCCTTTTGAAGGTCGTCTTCAGAATGCACCCTTTGCGTAAGCTCATCGGCCAAAGCCTTTTGCGCTACACGCATGTGCGGAGCATGGTTATGTTCAGACTCAATTGCTTCAATTTCTTCCTGATTCTTAGTTGAAAAAACACGCAAATAGTTCCCAATATCCCCATCTGCTGTATTGAGTAAAAACTGGTAAAATTTATAGGGTGACGTCCTTTTTGGATCTAACCAAACGTTTCCACCTTCTGTTTTACCAAACTTGCTGCCATCTGCTTTTTTGATCAGAGGAGTCGTTAACGCAGATACTTGTCCAGACTCTAATCTTCGGATAAGCTCAGTGCCTGTGGTAATATTGCCCCATTGGTCACTGCCGCCCATCTGAATACTACACCCCATGTGTTTCCATAAATGGTAGAAATCATAGCCTTGTATAAGCTGGTAACTAAACTCAGTAAAGGACATTCCGCTCTCCAATCTATTCTTCACGGAATCCTTGGCCAACATGTAGTTCACGCTAATATGCTTTCCTACATCGCGTATGAATTCCAAAAACCCAAATTCCTTGAACCAATCATAATTGTTTACGATTTGGGCTGCATTCGCTCCTTCAAAATCCAAGAATTTCTCCAATTGCTTTTTTTGACAATTCAGGTTGTGGTTCAACAACTCTACGTCAAGCAAATTTCGTTCTGCAGATTTTCCGCTGGGATCACCCACCATCCCTGTAGCACCGCCAACCAATGCAATGGGTTTGTTGCCAGTTCTTTGAAAATGGGTCAAAGTCATTACTTGCACCATGTTTCCAATACCCAATGAATCTGCGGTTGGATCAAATCCGATATACCCGGTAACCGGGCCTTTTGCAAATAACTCTTCTGTGCCAGGAGTCATGTCATGCAACATATTTCTCCAACGCAATTCTTCAACAAAATTCTTCATGGGTTCCGCAATTTCGCGGCAAAAATAACCTTATCCAATCAAGCCTATGGCGCAGATGTTATTCATTGATAATCTCAAAGAGTTTATCCAGATTAGGAGTCAAAATGATCTCGATTCTTCGATTCTTTGCCTTGCCCTCAGCTGTATTGTTGGGCGCAATGGGCATGTATTCTCCACGACCAGCTGCTGTCAACATCGTTTGGTCCATACTGCCCTCACTGGTCATAATCTTCACGACTGCCGTGGCCCGCATGACGCTTAAATCCCAGTTATCTTTGATTGCTCCGCTCCCATTAAACGGATCTGTATCCGTATGGCCCTCTACTAATATGGTGATGTCCTTTTCATCCTTGATGACCTTGGCTAGGTCAAGTAGCGCCTGCTTTCCCTCTGCGTTTACTGCAGTGCTGCCGCTTGGAAACAACAGTTGCGCCTCTAGGCTAACGTAAATCTTGCCATTCTTTTGCTCAACCGTCAGTCCTTTGTCTTTAAAGCCAAGAAGTGCTTTAGATATTCGGTCTTTTAATGAACGAACTGCAGCATCTTTTTCCGCAATAATGCTCTCTAACTCTTGTACTCTAGCCTCGCGATCTTTCAATTCTCCCTCTAAATCATTCAAGCGCTTTTCTTTGGTATTGAGCTGCTTTTCAAGTTCACGCAATCTATCCTCACGAGCAAGTAACTCTTCCTGTGTGTCTCGCAAATATTTGACCAGCTTCCTATTTTCTTCGGACCCTTTTGTCTGAGCGTCATTCAATCGATCCAAGAGCTCTTTGTTACGCTGATCAAGCTCCTTCTGCTTCTTGCGAGTAATACGCATTTCGCGGCCTAAGTCAATGGTATCGCTCTTTAACTCTGCATACTTCTTCGAAATGCTTTCCAAATCAGCCTTCAGCTCATCGTTATCTGCAGTCAATTTGCGATTATTATTGGTCAATTCTTGACGGTCAGCTTCGCATTTTTCCTGCGATGCTTTCAGGTCATTGTACTGCTTAGACGGCACGCAAGACGCCATCATCAAAATCATTATCCCTGCAACCAAGATTCTATTCATACCAACATTTTTTAGAATATAGCAAAGCTACCCGCTCATTGATTGGCACAATTGAACCCTTTGAGGACTTACTAACAGCGGTCTATTGGAATACTTTTATAGCAAATTGGACAGCCTTGGTCAAAACTAGTTTCTTCAAAATAGAATAGTTACAACCTTCTGACGTTAATCATGGTTCACCTTTAACGATGCGAATCCCGCACAAACACAACGCGATCATTTGCACAACGGGCGTTCAATGGCTGTAACATTGCAAGACTTGAAGACATCCTTGACATATCGTTGCTTTTTTTTGGTAATTCTAGGAGTGGTTTCTTCCGGATGTTATATGTCTTTATTCTCGCAAGAAGCCGAAAATCAAAGTGCTAGGCGGTTTACCTTAACCTCGGACACCACGGTTCTCGACACCAATAGCATCATCCCAGAAACATTCACCCTCAATGGTCTTGACGATGATCAATACACGGTCAATTTTGCAGAAGGTATCTTGATCCTGACCGATAAGAATATCCCACGACCAGTGACCATTGAAGTCGCTTTTGAATCCTTCCCATTCAACTTCACGACACCATATCGACACAAAAGCTTGGATTTGATTACCGAAAGTGATCGGATTTACAACCCCTTTAGATCGGATGGAGTGGATCTTCAAAAAGGTCAATTGGATTTAGGTGACCTTGAAAAAAGAGGCAGTGTTTCACGCGGCATCACCGTTGGAAATAATCAAAGTCTATCCGTAAACTCTGCTTTAAACCTTCAGTTGAGCGGTAGGCTTAACGAACGTTTTAGTTTGCTGGCGGCTATTGCCGATGACAATGTGCCGATTCAACCAGAAGGTAACACGCAGCAGTTGCAGGACTTTGACCAGGTGTATATTCAGATTTTCGATCCCAAAAACAAAATTACCGCAGGTGATTTTCAAGTCCAACATGATGATGGATACTTCATGCGATTCAACAAACGACTGCAAGGGGGGCGATATGAGGCGTTGTTTTTTCCAGTTAGTGGCGACAGCTCGAAGCGAATCACATCTGATGTAAGTGGTGCGGTTTCTCGAGGAAAATTCGCACGAAAAACCATCCAAGGAATTGAAGGCAATCAAGGACCCTATCGGTTGACTGGATCGGAAGGAGAGCGTTTCATCGTGGTGCTATCGGGAACTGAAAGAATCTATCTGGATGGCCGTTTGCTAGTCCGCGGTCAGGAAAACGACTACATCATCAATTACAACACAAGTGAGTTGACCTTCACTGCAAAAGTGCCCATCACCAAAGACCGAAGAATTGTGGCAGAATACCAATACTCTGATCGCAATTATGCCCGCTCCATGCTCCAATCATCTACGAATTATACGTCCGACAAACTGGACCTAAATTTGAGTCTCTATTCTGAACAAGACTCGAAAAACCAACCCCTACAACAAGATTTGACCGATGCGCAAAAAGATGTTTTACGAAGTATTGGCGATAGTTTGCATCAAGCCGTTGCTTCGAGTGTGGACACCGTAAGCTATTCTGAAAACCAATTGCTGTATCAGTTGAAGGATACCACCTATTTTGATCCTGTTCTTAATGACAGTATTACCATCAATGATGTATTAATTTATTCCTCCAATCCTGAAGTGGCTGATAGACAAGCCACATTTTCCGATGTTGGATTCGGTAATGGAAATTATATCCGTGGGCAACAACTGGCCTTCGGATCGGTGTATCAGTGGGTGGCGCCCATCGGTGGATTGCCGCAGGGAAGTTTTGAACCCATCATTCTTTTGGTGACCCCAAAACAGCGCCAAATGGCCGCTGTGAGTGCAGCATATCGATTCAATGAGAACATTACAGCAAAAGTAGAGTGGGCTGGATCGCAATACGACCTAAACACATTCAGTACTGCAGACAAGAGTGATGATTTGGGCATGGCCACAAAAATCAACCTAGAGGGCAAACAGCCTATTAATGAGGACTGGCAAGTGCTAGCGGGTGTGGATTTTGAGTTTGTCAACAAGAACTTTCAGGAAATTGAGCGCTTTAGATCTGTAGAATTCGACCGTGATTGGAATATTAGATCAGTTAATCTAATCGATAACCAGAACATTCTTGGTGCCCAAATTGGCATCGCACAAACGGAGAAATTCAAGGCCATTTATGGAATCAAATCCTTCACCGCGGGGGATGCGTTCAGCGGAATTCAAAACGGGTTAGATCTAAATACCAAATGGAAACACCTTAGGGGTGAATACAACGGGAGCCTTACCAATCAGGATGGTGATGTGATACAGGCGGATTTCTATCAGCACAATAGCCGAGTTGTTTTGCCGCTATGGAAGGTGCAACTTGGATACAAAGATGACTTCGAACAGAACCTTCGCTATGACCCTAAGTTGGATACGCTTAACAACCTCAGTTATCAGTTTTGGGAGTGGGAAGCTTCCATTGCCAATGCAGACACTGCTGAAAACCGCCACAAGGTGAGTTATGCTGAACGCACCGATTGGCAAAAAGACTCGAACGCCTTGGATAAATCCACTTTTGCCCGTATTTACGGCTATGAGATGGAGCTCAACAAAATGAGCAATTCAAGATTCGCAACTCGTATTAACTACAGAACATTGGATATCCTGAATAAGGAACTCACATCTCAACAACAAGAAAACACCCTGATATCGAGGGTGGAATACACCTTCCGAGCGTTTAAAGGCTCAATCAGCTCATCGACCTTCTATGAAATTGGCTCGGGCCTAGAAAATAAGAGGGAGTTCATTTACATTGAAACCGTCCCTGGCCAAGGAACGCACATCCACATCGATTATAATGACAACGGTCAAAAAGAGTTGGATGAATTTGAGCAGGCCGTCCAGGCTGACCAAATTGCCTCGGCAAATTTCCTAAGGGTTTTTGTGCCCACCGATGACTACGTGAGGGCGTTCACCAATCAGTTCGGTCAAACCGTGTTTTTAAGACCCGCGGCTGTCTGGCGATCAAAAGGTGGGATAAGAAAAGCGGTAAGCCTGTTTTCAGATCAATTCTCATACAATGCTGATCGCAAAAACTTGGAGTTGCCACTGATCGATCAATTCAATCCTTTTCTATTTGACATTGCCGATACCTTGCTGCAATCTGTCAACTCAAACCTGAGGAATATTTTCTACTTCAATCAAAGTCACCCCGTATTTGGTGCCGATTTGAACTATCAGCGATTAAACAGCCGGAACTTCCTTACCAGTGGATTTGAGTCGCGAATTTTGGAAAAAACCAGTCTAGGTTTCCGCTGGAATTTCGCTAAGTATTTGGGAGCCGAAGCTCGAGGAGAACAAGGTTCAAAGATCGCACGATCCAACTCCATTGCCCTTTCCAGCCGGAATTATAACATCTTCTATCAGCAAATTGAACCTAAGTTGAACATTCAACCTGGAACACTCTGGAGAGTAAGCATTCTGTTCAACTATAAGGAGCAGCAAAACCGAGCGCAAGAAAACGCTGCTGGCATCGGTGCTGAAAAATCTTATATAAGAAAGACAGGACTAGAATTCACATTAAGCACGCCCGAAAAAGGCAGCCTTTTCATCAACGGCAATCTGATCCAGATCAACTATTCCGGTTTACCAGAAAGCCCTGTAGGTTTCGAAATGTTAGATGGACTTCAACCTGGCTTAAATGGAACATGGGGAGTCAGCTATCAGCGCACTTTAAGCAACAACTTACAGCTTAGCCTTAATTATAATGGACGGCAATCGCCAGGTCTGAATATGATTCACACGGGTGGTGTACAAGCAAGGGCGTTCTTCTAGCCTATTTCAACGTGAATTCCGTACTTCCCATGAAATAGTCTTCTGCATAAACCTCAACAATGTATTTACCCTCAGACAATTCGCTCGTCACATCCCAATACAAGCACATATCCACTTCCTGGTTGTCGTAAAGCACCTCTTCTTTTCGAGTGTAAAGCCCCTCTTTTCCATCATAAGTGAACATGTAAGTTTCAGTTTGATCGAGTGCCAAAACCTCACCACTTGGCGTTATAATTCTCAAGTACAACCACTTCTTTCCTGGCTTGCTCACTTCGTTTTTATCGATAGTAAAACAAGTTTTGATTTTATCCACTCGCTTTGCTCTATCGGTTTCGCGGCTCACTGTCCCACTCTTCATTCGCTGGGCGCTTGAAGCCAAATCAACAACTCGAAGCTTTGAACCGAGCTTGACCTTTTCGCTCAGCTGTTCGTTGGTTTTGTTCAATTCCTGATTTTCTTCTTTTTGAGTGCTCAGTTGAGTCTCCACCTGCTTTTTAGCTACGACCAAATTTTGATTCACGGTATTCAAGGAGTCAATAGTAACGATGTAGCTCTTCATGATTTCGCGAAGCGTACCCGTTTCTTTTTTCAGCTTGTGGATCGTCCAAGCATCGTTCTTGTGCTTTTCTGCCTCAGCCAACATTTCTTCAATTTTGGCGCGTTGTTCTGCAATTTCCGCTTTGTACTGTTCATTATCCGTTTGTACAGAGTCGTACTGAGCCAGCATATCTTCTAACTCTCGGGTCAAATTGTCCTTTTCAACGGTCAAGTCAGTGTTTTGAGTGACAATCTCTACGTTTTCCTGGTGCTTTGTGATTAGTAAGTAAGCCGTTACTCCATTGGAAATAAGAAGTAAAACCAATAGGATGAGCATCAATTTGCTATTCCCCTTGTTTGTGTTTGTCTCAGACATAATGTGGCGAAAAATTTTGACAAAGCTAGAGGGAATATTGAAGTATTTGTTGTTGTACCCTAAGACCTTCTAACAATGAAACGTTATTAGCCAGGCATTTATCGTGAGCATGTCAAGACACTACTTTTAGCACATGGACTTTAGTCGCGCAGATCATTGGTTCGAACAAAAAGGTTGGACGGTGTTTCCATTTCAGAGAAATGCTTGGACAAGCTGCGCTGCGCATAAAAGCGGAATGGTCAATGCACCTACGGGAAGTGGTAAAACTTACTCCTTGATGATTCCCATTTTACTTGAAATAGCGAGTGATGGTCACGGTTTGAAAGCCATTTGGGTGACCCCAATCAGAGCCTTGGCTAAAGAGATTCTACAATCTGGACAACGAGCCGCTGAGGGCATGAACATAGAGGCTCGCATCGAAATCAGAACGGGCGATACTAGCACGAAGGATAAAGCACGTATCAAAAAATCTCCTCCCCATGTCTTGATTACCACTCCTGAATCTCTGCATGTCATGCTCACCCAAAAGCATTATGCACATTATTTCAAAAACCTCAAAACAGTAGTCATTGACGAATGGCACGATCTAATTGGAGGCAAACGTGGAGTGCAGATGGAGCTAGCACTATCCAAATACAAAGCACTTGCACCATCACTCAAGATTTGGGGAATCTCCGCCACCATTGGCAACATGCAGCAATCGATGGAGGTATTGTTAGGTAATTGGTTTGAAGA
Source organism: uncultured Flavobacteriales bacterium (assembly GCA_943788775.1). GTDB lineage: Bacteria > Bacteroidota > Bacteroidia > Flavobacteriales_G > Salibacteraceae > SHAN690. The sequence goes on from CALSRO010000004.1 coordinate 175,899, forward strand.
GAGCGATCACGTTTTGATCAAAAGTAAAATCAAGAAAAAGTATCATGTGGAATCCATCTTTCCAGATGACTTGGAAGAATTGCCGTGGGCAGGACACCTCGGGGTGAATCTTATCCATAAAATCATTCCAATATTACTGCGAAGCGAGAGCACACTTATTTTTCTCAATACGAGAGGACAAGCGGAAATTTGGTATCAGCGTTTGTTGGAACACTCTCCGGACTTTGCTGGAGTTGTGGCGCTGCACCACGGCTCAATGAGTCGCGAGACACGGTTCTGGGTGGAGGACGCGCTGCATGAAGGAAAGCTTAAAGCCGTAATCTGCACATCGAGTTTGGACCTAGGGGTGGATTTCCGACCCGTGGAGACTATCATACAGGTGGGTAGCCCAAAAGGAGTATCACGATTCATGCAAAGGGCGGGCCGCAGCGGCCATCAGCCTGGAGCAACAAGCAAGATTTACTTTCTCCCCACGCATTCTCTAGAGTTGATTGAGGCTGCAGCATTGCGTGAAGCAGTCGAGCTCGAAATGGTAGAAAGTCGGATTCCGTATTTAAGATCTTTCGATGTTCTGATCCAATACATGGTTTCATTGGCGCTGTCTGATGGATTCAATGAGGAAGAATTATTCGAGGAAATAAAAACCACATTCTGCTACCAAAGTATCACCCGTGATGAATGGCTTTGGTGTTTAGATTTCATCGTTACGGGAGGCAACTCGTTGGGCGGTTATGATGAATTTCACAAAGTGGTTATTGAGGACGGTTTGTACAAAGTGACGAGCAGAAAAGTTGCTTTGAGGCATCGATTAAGTATAGGTGCCATTGTCAGCGACTCAATGATGAAAGTGAAGTTTGTTTCGGGTGGCTTCATTGGGAATATCGTGGAGTCCTTCATCACTCGTATGTCACCGGGCGACACATTTTGGTTTGCTGGACGGAGCCTCGAACTCGTTCGGATCAAGGGAACCACTGCCGAAGTCAGAAAGTCAAACAAAGAACGTGGACCCATCCCTAGCTACAATGGCGGTCGAATGCCTTTGAGTTCTCAAGTTTCGGAAATGCTGCGCAAAAAATTAAATGAGGCCGAATCTGGAATTTCCAACGACCCTGAAATTCTATTCATGAAGCCCCTTATTGATCGCCAGAAAAGTGAGTCCATCCTGCCCAGGAGCGACCAATTTCTCATTGAAACATTTGAATCAAAAGACGGCCATCACGCCACGTTTTTCCCGTTTGAAGGTCGCTTCGTGCATGAGGGCATGGCCGCTCTAATCGCTTATCGAATCTCACTTTTACAACCTATTACTTTCAGCATAGCCATGAACGACTATGGGTTTGAACTACTCAGCGATCAGCCCATCCCCATTCAAGATGCCATAGACACAAACATCTTCTCGACTGACCACCTGTTAGACGACATTTATGCTAGCATCAACTCTATCGAAATGGGTCGCAGAAAGTTCAGGGATATTGCTCAAATCGCAGGATTAGTGTTCAATGGTTATCCGGGGAAACCTAAAAAACAAAGCCACCTTCAGGCCAATTCCCAACTCTTTTTTGATGTGTTCAACGACTATGACCCATCCAATTTGTTACTCAGACAGTCCTTTGACGAAGTCACTGATTTTCAGCTGGAGGAACAGCGTTTACGGGAGGCGCTGACTCGAATCAATCACCAAGAAATTATAGTCACGCACCCCACTAAATACAGCCCACTCTCCTTTCCAATCATCGTGGACCGCACCCGCGAAACGGTGACCTCTGAAAAACTCAGTGATCGAATTAAAAAAATGAGTGTAATGTAATGGGGCACAATATTCAAATAGCCAATCAGTCCTTACGTCTCGAGAATCGCTATTTGATGCTCGGTAACACGCTGATTCTTGCCGATCTTCATTTAGGAAAAACGACTCACTTCCGTAAAGCAGGCTACGCCATTCCATCGGCAGCGCGAGGCGCAGACCAAAGTGAATTGATTCGAATACTGCAATTAGAAAACCCCGAGCAAGTCATCGTTTTGGGAGACTTATTTCACAGCGCATCCAACAGCGAATGCGAAGAACTGGCAATGATCACCAGCCAATTTCCTTCGGTTCAATTCGAATTGGTCATGGGCAATCATGACATCCTAGCGCCTGAAATTTATCGATCGATGGATTTTGAAACGAGCGAAGCTCAGAGTATTGGAAACTTGATTCTTACTCATGAGCCATTGGAAAATGTTCCAGTAGGAAAAACAAACATGCATGGTCACATTCATCCCGGAATACGCCTGGTAGGCCGTGGTCGGCAAAGCTTGTTGGTTCCTTGTTTTTATTTAACCCCAAGCCATTTTTGTCTTCCTGCTTTTGGTGCGCTCACCGGCCTAATGCGTCAAAAGCCAAAAAAAGCAGATAAGATTTATGGCATTTTAGAAGATGAAGTAGCACAAGTTTTCTAGCCTACTTTACTTTCTTTGTCATTAGAAACAAAGCCTTATGTCAGACAATACGAAAATCAACGCCTCATCCGCTCCTAAACCAGTGGGCTCATATCCACATGCGCGTAAGGTGGGCAATCTTCTATTCTTGTCAGGAGTTGGGCCACGCACCGCAGGTTCTGACGCCAATGACAGTGGGGTGCCGGGTTTGAAACTAGACCACAATGGAAACTTCCTTGAGTTTGATTTTGAAGCACAGTGTCGATCAGTTTTTGACAATGTTCGTGCTGTACTCGAAGCATCAGGAAGTAAATGGGAAAACCTTGTTGACGTTACCGTTTTCTTGGTAAACATGAAGCGCGATTTCGCCACATACAACCGTGTGTATGCGGAGTATTTTAAAGACGCTCAACCTTGCAGAACAACGGTAGAAATCAACTCGCTACCCACTCCAATCGCCATCGAATTGAAGTGTATTGCCACCATTGAATAAGGATACTTTTTTGAAAGAACTCAGTCGGGATGAAATATGGATGTTGCTTGATCGGGAGATCAACAAAACGCAAGCTATCATTGAAGAGTACAAGCTGAGTTCAGGCCCCATCGCACCAGACGATGCCATTGGTCGAGTATCGAGAATGGACGCCATAAACAACCGTTCTATAGTGCAAGCCGCCCAGCGCACGGCTGAAGAAAAACTGACCAAGCTCCTTCACATGAAGGACAATATTGATAGCCCCGATTTTGGAAACTGTGCACGATGTGGGTTAAAAATTCCAGCGGGGCGATTGATCCTTAAGCCCGAAAGTCCTTATTGCGTAAGGTGCGCGGGTTAGTCCTTATTTACATACACACATAAAGTACTTGCAAATCGATCGTGGACGCCTTGCTTCTTCGCATCAAACACAATAGATAATCCTGCGATCAACATTACTAATGAGCTAATGGAGCTGAGAGAATTGTTTCCTTGATCGGCCATAATCTGGCTTATTTCCAAAAACCCTTCAGCAGTATCTAATCCGGGAGCCGTGTAAAGCATTGTAAATGTGATCATGGAAATTGCGTTTCCAATCGCCCATGGAATGTAACGCAAAAGTGTTTGATTCAATGTGATTCCTCCACCGTCTGTGCTTATCACCTTAATTCCGACTGCCATTTTTCCTAGAGTAGCGCCATATTTATATTCCATGAATGGTTTGTAACAAGCGGATAGAAGTATGCCAGCCAATGTAAGTGTCAGGCTATTAATTCCAATTAAAACCAAAAGATACAGCGCTGAAAACGGCAAGAGCACAAACACATCAATAATGGATGCGAGAAATCGGATCCAAAATCCAGCGTATTCGTGTTCCACTTCTTGTGTTAGGTTTTCGTCAAGGGTTACTTCTTCCATGGTAATTAGCTTTTGTGGTAACAATAATAGAGGATAGACTAATAATTCGTGGCATAAAAACCTGTGTAAACATAGCTCCATGGTCATGGTCAATTTCTAACTAAATAATACCACCATCCTTTTACCTTTGCCGCCCCGAATAATAGGGGTTTAGCGCGCTGATATGAGCACATTTAAGGAATACGATGGATTGAACTTGCCCAACATTGCAGAGCAAGTGTTAGAGAAGTGGAAAGCGGATAAAACATTCGAAAAAAGCATGAGCAGCCGCGAGGGCAAGCCCAGCTATGTGTTTTATGAAGGACCGCCATCGGCCAACGGAATGCCTGGCATTCACCACGTGATGGCGCGAACCATCAAAGATTTATTCTGCCGATTTAAAACCCAACAAGGCTATCAGGTTATGCGAAAAGCAGGCTGGGACACCCACGGATTACCCGTGGAATTGGGTGTTGAAAAGGAAATGGGAATTACCAAGGAAGATATTGGTACCAAAATATCGATTGAGGATTACAACAAGGCCTGCCGCGAGGCCGTCATGCGCTACACAGCCGAGTGGAGAGACGTCACTGAAAAAATGGGCTACTGGGTAGATATGGATGAGCCATATGTAACCTATGAAAACAATTACATCGAATCGGTGTGGTGGTTACTAAGCCAGCTGTATCAAAAGAACTTGATGTACAAGGGCTACACCATTCAACCCTACTCGCCTGCCGCTGGAACTGGATTAAGTTCACATGAATTGAACCTTCCCGGAACCTATCAGGATGTGAAGGACACGAGTTGCACTGCCCTTTTTAAGGTAAAGGCTGACGAAAAGTTAAGAGCCCTTGATTCCAAATTGTTTGATTTTGCGCAAAACGGCAGACTGCACTTTGTGGCTTGGACCACTACCCCTTGGACCCTTCCTTCGAATACCGCTTTAACTGTAGGTGCTAAGATCGAATACGTAGTTGTTGACACATTCAATCCATATACTGCTGAATCTCAGAAAATCATTCTCGCCAAAGCACTTATTTCGAAATATTTTAAGGCTGAAGGCTCGGATGCTGAAATGACGTATGCCGCCTCGGATAAGCTATTGCCTTACAGAGTAATTAAATCCTTATCCGGTGCAGAGCTTGTCGGCCTTCGTTATGAGCAATTACTGCCCTATGCTCAACCGCTGCATGATGCAGAAAAGGCGTTCCAGGTCATTGCAGGCGACTTCGTAACCACAGAAGATGGTACAGGTATCGTGCACACTGCCCCCACTTTTGGCGCGGACGATATGCAAGTGGCGAAAGCAGCTGGAGTTCCGCCTTTGTTGGTTGAAAATGACAATGGCGACCCCGTTCCACTGGTCGATCTTCGAGGGCGATTTGTATCTGTCGTAAATGACACTGTTTGGGGGCTCGCAGGAGAGCCCGTTAAGGCAGAGTACTTGAGTGACGAGGAAAAAGAAACCGAATTTCAACGACAGAAAGAAGCGCTGAAAGAGCACATACCCAACCTCAGCAATTACCTCAGTGTGGATGAGCGGATTTCCCTCAAATTGAAGCTAGAAGGCAAGGCTTTCAAGGTGGAGAAATACCAGCACAACTATCCACATTGCTGGAGAACCGACAAGCCGATTCTATACTATCCTTTGGATTCGTGGTTTATAAAATCGACTGCCGTCAAAGACAAAATGATCGCGCTCAACAAAACCATCAACTGGAAACCAGAAAGCACGGGAACGGGTCGATTTGGTAACTGGCTGGAAAACTTGAATGACTGGAACTTGAGTCGATCTCGCTATTGGGGAACTCCACTACCGATTTGGCGAACAGGACCCTATGGCCCATTGATGGAAGAGTGCGTGGGAGCGGTGGAAGAATTCACCGAAAAGAACGCCTACTTCATTACGGAGGAGTGTTTGGACGATAAAGGCAATCGTTTTGATGGACAGTCGTTGAGAAAATACTTGGGCGAAATGCGCCTTCGGGGCGAAAACGTAAACAACGTTTGGAACGACATGATCCGCAGTAAGAAGATCATATTCTTCGCTATGCTTCCGAAAGATCAAGTGGATCTGCACCGGCCTTTTGTGGACTATGTCATCTTTTTCCGAAGTGGGATGGTCATGGCGCGCGAATTAGACCTGATCGATGTGTGGTTCGATAGTGGAGCCATGCCTTATGCACAATGGCACTACCCGTTTGAGAACAAAGAAATGGTAGATGGTGGTAAGTCATTCCCAGCAGATTTCATTGCTGAAGGTGTGGATCAAACCCGTGGTTGGTTTTATACGCTTCACGCCATTTCAACCATGATTAAGGGGTCCGTGGCATTTAAAAATGTGGTCAGCAATGGCCTTGTTTTGGATAAAAACGGACAGAAAATGTCCAAAAGATTGGGAAATGCAGCCGATCCATTCGAAACCATGAAGACTTATGGTGCGGATGCTACGCGCTGGTATATGATCACCAACGCTCCGCCATGGGACAACTTGAAATTTGACACCGATGGTATCATCGAAGTTCAGCGCAAGTATTTCCGGGCGTTGCACAATAGCTACAGTTTCTTTTCACTCTATGCTAATGTGGACAATTTCACTCATGCCGAAGCGCTAATCCCTCTCACCGATCAACCAGAAATCGATCAATGGGTGATTTCAAGGTTGAACTCCTTGATTAAGGAAGTAGAAGAATCTTTTGAAGCCTATGAACCCACTCGTGCGGGTCGCGCCATCCAAGATTTTGTGGTAGATGAACTCAGCAACTGGTACGTTCGTTTGTGTAGAAGACGGTTCTGGAAAGGCGACTATTCTGAAGATAAAATTGCCGCCTACCAAACGCTTTATCAATGTTTGGTCACGATCGCAAAACTCAGCGCGCCTATCGCTCCTTTTTACTCCGAGCAATTGTTTTCCGATTTGAATGGAATTTCGGGACTCGAATCGGAAAACTCCGTGCACATCGCTGCTTGGCCAAAAGTGGACGAGTCCGCTATAGATGAGAGCTTAGAACAACGTATGGCACTGGCTCAAACAACCACATCACTGGTGCTTTCTCTTCGCAAGAAGGAAAACATCCGAGTAAGACAGCCTTTGCAAAAGATCATGGTTCCGGTGATCAATTCAGAATTCGAAAGCCATCTAAAGCAGGTCGAGTCTTTAATCTTAAGCGAAGTGAATGTGAAAGAGCTGGAGTATGTGCATGACTCCAACATTTTTGTGAAAAGCATTAAACCTAATTTCAAGGCTTTAGGACCCAAAGTGGGCAAGAACATGAAGGCGCTTTCTGCGCAAGTCGGTCAATTTGGACAGGATGAGATCCAGCAAATAGAGCGAGAAGGAAAGATCACACTTGATTTGGACGGCTCCACTTTTGACCTCATTTCGGATGATGTCGAGATCAGCACCAAGGACATTCCAGGTTGGATCGTAGCAAGCGAAGGCAGTGTTACTGTGGCGTTGGACATCACCATTTCACCTGAACTTCGGTCTGAAGGAATTGCACGGGAGTTGGTCAACCGAATTCAAAACTTGAGAAAAGACAGCGGTTTAGAAGTGACCGATCGTATTCACTTGATGGTTGAAAACCAACCTGAAATCGAGCAGGCAGTCAATATCAATAAAAATTATATTTGTGCGGAAACGTTGGCGGACCAATTATTGGTGAAGTCAGAACTGGCGCAAGACTCAGCACTAGAAATAGAAGTAGAAGAAGGCCTCAAAACAAAGATTTTTATAGAGAAAATTTAGACTTAGAAAAAATGGGGGATAAGGAGAAAACAAGGTATTCAGATGCTGAACTAGAGGAGTTCAAGGCCATTATCAACTCGAAACTTGCCGAGGCAAAGGTCGATCTCGACTTGCTCAATGATACTATGTCGTTGAAAGACAACAACGGAACAGACGACACATCGCCCACATTCAAACTCATTGAAGACGGTTCGGACGTGCTTTCCAGAGAAGAAACTTCTCAGTTAGCAGCTCGTCAAGAAAAATTCATCAAAAGCCTCAATGATGCTTTGATTCGAATTGAGAATCACACTTATGGAATTTGTAGAGTTACAGGAAAACTCATTTCAAAAGAGAGATTGCGTATTGTGCCACATGCTACTTTGAGCATTGAGGCCAAGCGACAGCAATCCTAAACACCGTTTTGATGATTAAAGCAGATGGCGTAAACGCCTCAAGCAACCGACATTGGGTAGCGTTGGCCGTTATCCTTGGCGTGCTTTTATTTGACCAAATCTTCAAGATTTGGATTAAAACCAACATGTATTTGGGCCAAGAGTTCTCCGTTTTTGGCAATTGGTTTATTATCCACTTTGTGGAAAACAACGGCATGGCATTCGGCCTAGAATTCGGTGGTGAAATTGGAAAAATCATTCTGAGTGTATTCCGCATCATCGCAGTAAGCGCCATTGGATATTACCTCTTTACCTATGCTAAAAAAGGAGCAAAGGTTGGTTTGATCATAGCCGGTGCGTTGATCTTTTCAGGTGCCTTGGGCAACATTCTTGACTCTGCTTTTTACGGGTTGATCTTCAATGACAGTTATCACCAAATTTCTGAATTCATGCCGGCTGAAGGCGGCTACGCCCCTTTCCTCTATGGGAAAGTGGTGGACATGCTTTACTTCCCTTTGATCAGTGGAACATTTCCAGAATGGCTGCCCATTTGGGGTGGTGAGGACTTCTTGTTTTTCAGACCTGTATTCAACGTGGCCGATACGGCCATTTCCGTGGGTATTGGTATGATCATCGTTTTCCAAAAGAGATTTTTTGAAGATGAGAAAAACGAGGACGATAAATCAATGGAGGACAAGGAAGGTCAAAATGACCACGATGCATCTAACGCAGAAGGTTAATAGCAAAACCTTATTCCGAGAATTATCGGTGATAGTGATCCCTCAACGCTTAAACCACGACTGCCGCCAGTTCTGTTGTTTTCAAGACTAAGACTTACTTCTTCATAGATCATAATTCCATATTGATAGCGAAAAGATACGGCCACAAAAAATCTTTCAGTTACCCGTATGTTTAAGGTTGGTCTAACCTGAGCGAAGTAGTAGTTGGAGGTCAGGTTGTATTCGTAAATCCCCCAGTTAAACGCTGAATAATCTCTAATGCCGGCTTGATGAGCATTCCTAAATCCAAATTCAGCAGAAACCGCTAGATAACCTGGTCTGTTTTGTGAGCTGTCTCCCAAATCTAATGTCCATCCTGTAAAGGCTTCAATTTGATGGATGGTAGCATGTCCTTTAACTAGAGAGATCATCTCTCCTTCTTCATCCTTGAAATCAGCATAAAAATAGTTTACATCGCCTGAAACCGAAAACCTTCGATTAATGGGAAGAGTTAGGTTGAGCCCAGGGTTCAACCCAATAATAAATGGTGGTCTACCAAACGCAGGTCTTGCGATTTGCATGGTACTCATTCCTATTTTGGCGCGGCACTCTCCCTGACCATATGCCGAACTCAAGATACCAGCAATACACATTACGATACTTAATCTGAACATCTTGGTTAAGATCTAATTCGCGACAAACACCATTTTTTTTGAATCCACAACTTCATCATCAATGATTAATGAATAGGTAAACGTCCCCGTTTTCCCGTAACCATGGTCGTAAATGATCTCGTTCGCACCCAGCCTAACAGGAACATCACAGTCAAAAATTACGGCACCCATCAAATCCATCACGCGAATGCTAGCAATGGGGTTTGCGGGCATTTCATTCACTATAAACGCTATAGAAGTGGCCTCATCAAATGGATTGGGCTTGTTTTGTAATAGCTCGATGGCTTTAGTATTTCTGGCAGGTTCATCTATTCCCACCACCTCTTGGTATTCTTCGTTCGAAAACAAACTCTCCACGCCATCTTCATCAACAAAAGCAGCCGAAACAAAATAGGTAAACCCGGGAGGGATGTCGAAACTCGTTTCGAGTGTGTTGCTATAAATCACAGTGTCCCAATCATTAGTTTCGGTTCTCAGCGCAATTGCTATTTCAGTATAGTCGCATACGGGTTGTTGCAGGGTTACTTTTAATGTTTTCCAATCGGTTTGCGCAATCGACAGGCCCTCAGGAGAGCAAACGTTTTGTGCTATCATGACGGCTGCATTGGCATTGATAGCGGCATTGCGTCCTAGGTAATTGAAATCTACAAACCACTTATCAATGTGCCCATCGTTGTTCGTATCCTCGCCCAACACATCATCGCTGGTATGCTGCCTGTCATGGTAATTTGAATCTGCAGTATTTGCGTTCCCGTGTTCATTCGCACTGGTGAATCGCATAGCAGCAAATCCACTTTGACGAAATGGTATATGATCACCTCCGCGACCTGTTCTGTCTTCCGCTGTCATGATCGTAACTTGCATTGGGACGGAGACCTTTTCCTCCAATTCTTGCAGATATTGCAGTTTGATGTAGCGGGCTAGTTGTTTGTTTTTCGAGAAAATGGTGCCGGAGCTAAACAGTCGCACTTGCGTACTATCCACGTCATTCTCGTTAGGACAAGAAGGTTCTGAACTTGTCGCACCGCAAATGACCCCACCAATGACATCGTTATTCAATACGGCCGCAATTTCTATGTCGTTGTTTACGCAATAATCCGCGAGTGCTTTTGCACCAAAGAGTCCCTGCTCTTCTGCAGTAGTCAACATGAACACAATGGTTCGTTCGAATTGATACTTAGCCATGGCTCGCGCCAATTCTAAAACCAAAGCGCTGCCACTACCGTTGTCTTCCATTCCGTGAGCATCACAATCTACATCGCAAGCTGTCGCACATCGGCTGTCAAAATGTGCTTCAATGATAACTATGCCCGCAGGTGTATTCGCTGCATCCACCGATGAACCAGGTAAAATAGCTACGATGTTTTTGTGTTTGTCCATGCCGCAGATATTACGTTCCCAGTTTAGGTAGCTCACCACCAATCTGTTGTTGTTGGCGTTACTGATACTTTGAAACTTTCCCAAAGCCCATGTGCGCGCGGCACCCATACCTGTTGTGGTAGAAAGCGTGTCCGCACCTGTGTTTCGAGTTTCGAATTCACTCATTCGCTCAAGGTAAGACCGGAGAGAATCTGGATTAATCGTGCCTTCAATTTCAAGGCTAATCTGATGAGGACTCAACGATTGAGTTGAGGCATAATCCCCTGGATTATAGTTGCCATCCAAAATATTGGCAGCAATGGGATTGCTAAAATGAACGTTGGTTTGTGCTATTGCTATACCATAGCACATTACGAAAACCAAAGGCAAGTACAAGTTTTTCATCATCAATAGATTAGTGGTGAAAATTAAGGATTAATGATCGGAAATGTTTCATCCCATACTTTGTGCCTGTACATTCGTCACCCAATTATGAGTGCAGAAAATCACCCATCGTCTTACAAGACCTTTTTATGGATTTCAAAGGCCGAGGCCATTTCCTATTTGTTGCTTCTGGGCATTGCAATGCCTTTAAAGTATATGATGGACATGCCGTTGATGGTCAAGTATGTGGGCTTGGCACACGGAGTGCTTTTTATGGCCTATATCGGACAGCTCCTATTTGTGAGTTATAAACTTAAGTGGAACGAAATCCGAATAGTCCTTGGATTTATTGCCTCATTATTGCCATTTGGTCCATTCGCATTTGAATGGCTTATCAACAAAGAGAAAATCTAGTTTGCTTTATTCGTAGCCGCGAATGATTTGCGAGCTGCCGTCAATCGACCATTGAGGTAAGTAGTTTCCTCATTGGTCATTCTTACCGCGGTCCATTCTTCTGGCAGTGGATTTCCATCAAAACTAGTGCGAGCATAGGCACTTAATAAACTTCCGTTGTCCTCAAAATAGAATTTGTAATTCCGATGACTCGGCCCCTGTTCAAAACCGTAATCCACGTTCGTGATTTCGTGTTCGCTGTAAAACAGGTTTCCGTTCTTGTCATAATACCAAGAATGCAGCTCCTTCAAATTTCCTGTTCCTGATATCTCCAATCTGGCTAGGGCCGTATCGTTTCCGCTAAGCTTATAAAAAATGGATCCTTTTACATCGCCTTCATTCCATGTGTCCGTTTCACTGAAATAAGACTCATCCATATCTACGATAGATTTGACGTCATCCATAGCGCTTTCTAAGGGCCCAAGGAGATATTCTCTATTGCTCTCAGGAAGTTTATCTGCGATCGATTCTTGCTCGACAGGGTCTTGATTCTCAGTGCAAGCCACAAGAATGAAGCAAAACCCAAGCATGAGTAGTCTGGTTATATTCATGTCAGTAAGTCTTTTACGCGTTCAGCTATTTGAACCGCATTCGTGGCAGCTCCTTTTCTCAAATTATCAGATACCACCCACATATTTAAAGCATTTGGTCGAGTGGTATCCCTGCGTATTCTGCCTACAAAAACATCATCCTTTCCTTCCGCATATAAGGGCATAGGGTATGTATTAGTATCTGGCAAATCTTGCAGTTTTACGCCAGGAGTTTCCGCAATCAATTTTCGGATATCCTTGATTTCAAATGGCTTTTTGCATTCCACATTCACGGCTTCGCTATGACCTCCTCTTACGGGTACCCTTACTACCGTGGCAGTGACAAGAATGCTGTCATCTCCTAAAATCTTTTTAGTCTCATCTACCAACTTTTGCTCTTCGGTAGTGTACCCATCTTCTTGAAAATCACCTCCATGAGGTAAGCAGTTCATGTCAATTGGATACGGATATACCATCTCTACCTTTCGCTTTTCCCGTTCGCCATTCATCTGCTCAATAGCCGCCACTCCAGTACCAGAAACACTTTGATAGGTGGATACAACAATGCGCTCAATTCCATAATTACGATGAATTGGGAGTAAGGCCAAAACCATTTGTATGGTGCTACAATTTGGGTTTGCGATGATTTTGTCCTCCCTGGTTAACAGTGCCCCATTGATTTCAGGGACAATCAATTTTTTGTCGGCATCCATTCTCCATGCGGAAGAATTATCAATGACCGTGGTGCCAACTGCTGCGAATTTTGGTGCCCATTCCTTTGATGTAGAACCGCCTGCAGAGAATAAAGCAATATCAGGCTTCAGACTAACGGCCTGCGTCAATCCGATTACCTTGTGTTTCATGCCACCAAAGTCAATCTCTTGACCTACGGACCGTTCAGAGGCCACGCAGTATAATTCCGTAATCGGAAAACTACGCTCTGCCAGCACCTTCAACATCACTCGCCCCACCATGCCAGTGGCGCCTACAACTGCAATTCGCATGATTTAATGATTCTTTAATTCCAACCCAAAATTAGGATAATTACATTTGTTCGAATCCCACTAAACACAAGGGTTTTGAGGCAGGTACTATTTGTAATTTTTCTTGTTCCATTGGTTGGTTTCGCCCAAGTGAAAGACAATTTCTCCGATGGAAACTTTACCGCAAACCCAGCGTGGATTGGCGATGTTTCGGATTTTGAAGTTGATGCAAACCTGCAGTTACACCTCAATGCTGTGCCCCAAACAGATGAGTCTCACTTGAGCACGGCCCTTTCAATTCAAGCAATTTCTGAATGGGAATTTTATGTGTCAATGGGCTTCAATCCTTCTGGTAGCAACCTGTTTGACTTTCACTTTATGTCGGATTCAGCTGATTTGGAATCGGATCACAACGGCTATTTTGTAAGGGTGGGCGGTAGTGATGATGAAGTCAGCTTGTTTCTCAAATCCGGTGCTAGCGAGACCAAAATCATGGACGGTGCAGATGATCGAGTAAACCTGAGCTCTGTTGATATTTGGATTAAAGTGCTCCGATTCGCAAACGGGGATTGGAAAGTATATTCCCAATTAGAAAACGAATCAGAATACATGCTCGAAGGGGAAGTGAATGACTTAACACACACCAACTCCAGTTTTTCTGGTGTGTTATGCGATTATACTTCTAGTCGTTCTACCTTGTTTTGGTTTGATGACTTCGGATACAATCAGGCCCCTGAGCTTAAAGAGCTGACTGTAGTTGACTCGAATACACTGATTTTAGAGTTCGATGAAGCACTCTCACCTGCCAGTGCTTCGCAAGTTTCAAATTACAATGTCAACGATGGAATTGGCGCGCCTTCAACTGCCATAGTCTCAACTACCTCCCCTGAAATTGTTGAGCTAAATTTCACTAATTCATTTGCGCTAGTCAATAGCTACAACTTGACTATAACATCCATTGCTGACACTTTGGGTAATGTAAATGCCAGTCAAATAGGTTCCTTTCAATACTTGCAGTTTACCCCTCCCAGTTTTCAAGATATAGTCATTAACGAAATCATGGCAGATCCTTCTCCCTCGGTTGGTCTGCCCGAGATTGAATTCATAGAAATTTACAATCGCAGCTCATCTTATTTTGACCTTTCACTCGCGAGTTTTGGCGACCCGTCAACTATTGGATCTGTAACAACATCAGAGATCATTGCTCCATTGGAATACATCATACTCTGCGATGAAGAAGATACGGCAAGTTTTTCATCTTTTGGACGAGTTATTGGTCTGACTGCCTTTCCTGGTTTGAATAATGCTGGTGATATTATCTGTCTTTACGTTGATAGCATACTCATTGATAAAATAGCATACTCAAGCACATGGTATGGAGATGTTGATAAGGATGATGGCGGATATACCTTGGAACAAATCAACCCAACAAATCTATGCAATGGATTGACAAATTGGGTGGCTAGCGAAAACGCCAATGGCGGAACCCCAGGCCAAGAAAACTCCGTTTACGACACCACTCCAGACACGGAAAACCCCGAAATAATTGATTACGCGCTAGCGACCAGTTCAACCATCCAAATCTCATTTTCCGAGAAAATGGATAGTAGTTCATTAGCCAGTGCTACATATTCAATAGACAATGGATTAACGATTGTTTCAGTATCTATTTCGCCTGAGACTTTTGATTCAGTGACTTTGCAACTCTCAGCCCCAGCCGACTCAAGCGTGTTTTACACTGTAAGTATTAGCGCTGGGATCACTGATTGTATCGGCAACCCATTGGGTGCTCAAGGCCTCGAGATAGGTGTCGGATCAATTCCGAAGCCATACGATTTGGTAATAACTGAAGTCTATCCAGACCCAGACGAAGCAAGCGCCCTGCCAGCCGCAGAATTTGTGGAAATCTATAATCGCTCAGATAAGTTGTTGAGATTGGAAGGTCTCTCTATTGCAGATCCCACATCCAGCTCGACCATCTTCACGATTACCCTACTTCCTGAAGAATACGCTATCATTTGTGATGACGGAAATGCGGCACTATTTGCCGATTATGGCAAGGTGGCAGCGGTTACTTCGATGCCATCCTTAAATAATGCCAGTGATTCTATTTGGATCATGAATGGATTAAATGCCATAGATGCAGTTTTCTACTCTGATAGTTGGTATGGCGATGAGGCCAAGGACGATGGAGGATTTACCTTGGAGCGCATTAACCCGAACAACCTCTGTGGGTTAACTGGCAATTGGAGCGCATCAAATGATCCAAAAGGTGGTACACCAGGAAGTGAAAACTCGGTAGCTGATTTTACTGACCCTGGTTTGCCAAAACTGATTTCTGGTTCATTCGAATCGTTATATCAGGTACGATTCGCTTTTGACAGAACCATGAATTCAGAATCACTGGAAAGCGCCATTGTTACTAGTAATGGGTCAGCATTAACCCTAGCTAATGTACCATCCAACTATACCTCTATCACCGCGGTCAGTGCCGGTTTCGAGAGAGGTGTTTCCTATACTTTCCTCATTGATTCACTTGCTGATTGTGTGGGAAATTCCTTGACAAATGCCTCCATTGAGCTGTATTTACCAGCCTTGGATGATATCGTAATCAATGAGGTGCTTTTCAATCCTAGGGGATCAGGAACAGACTTTGTGGAATTATTCAACCATAGTGATTTTGACATCAATCTTGAAGGTTGGAGTCTGGCTTATTATGACACCAAAGACAGTTTACGATTCAACACCATTTCTGAAACTGCTTTGGTTTTGAGAGCTGGGGAATACATTGCTTTGAATGAAGACAGTGCAGACCTGTTTCAAAACTACCCTCAAAGTGCGCCCGATCGTTATTTTACCATGAACTTACCAACCTATGCGAATGACGAAGGTTCGGTCATTTTGTACGACCAACTGGGCGAATTGCTGGAACAGTTTGAATACTCAGAAGATCTCCACTTTGCATTGATTGATGTGACTGATGGCGTTTCATTGGAGCGGCTGGATGCTTCTCGATCGGTAGATGATTTAGGGAATTGGCACAGCGCCAGCAGCACAGACAACTATGCCACGCCTGGATATTTAAATTCCCAAGACTATCCGATTAGCAAAGCAGAAGAGGAGTTCTACTTGAGTGCCGATTATATCTCTCCAGATAATGACGGATATCAAGATGTAGTGAACATCGATTATATTTTGGATGGCCCTGGAAATTTGGCTACCATCAACATATACACCGACAAAGGAGTGCTCATTCGCGAATTAGTAAGCAACTTACCTCTTGGTAATGCTGGCAGTATAACGTGGGATGGCACCAACGGACTAGGAGAAAAAGCCAGAACCGGAATCCATGTAATTCTCATCGAAACCTTTGACTTAGACGGGAACCGGTCGCAATATCGCTTACCTATAGTTGTCGCAGCTCGACTTTAGCATCCATTCAAGCAACTCAAATGCCACATATGTTTTGTGTGCTAAGTTAGTATAACCGCGCACCCATTCTTTGAACTACGCTTCATGTGCATAGCTACTTTCTCACAAAATTCAGTTTATCGAAATGGAAATCGCCATTCGGCAAGTCGATTGTGAAGGCATTAATTTTATCGAGTTTAACATCAAAACGAATCAAACCATAAGTCAAAAAAGGATCATTATGGTCAAATCGATATACATGATCATCCCAAGGAGTCAGGTAGCCTGAAAAAAGTTCTTTCGCAGGGTTCAATGACAGAATCAACTTTCCATCTTCAAGCATGACTGTGGCTTCGCCATACATTTCGTCTTCATATACACCAACATAGTCTTCTTTGGGAAGCATCTTCGGTGATTTCACCTTGCCTTTCAATCGCTCAAGTTTGTCCTTCTCTTGCCTCTCCTTCCCTTTCTCTTTAAACTCTAAAAACTGTGGCGCCCACTTCTCATAGTCATTACCATTAGCCCAATCCAATGTTGCATACATCATCATTGATGGCACGGAGCTCATGTCGTTAGTCAAAATCACCACCGCTAAATCATCCGTTTCGCTCACCGCAACTTTGGTAATATATCCTGGCAATCCACCCCCATGATGAGCAATTTTCTTTCCATCGTAATCCATTAAAAACCAACCTAGACCATACCCTTTAAAATTGGTGTCGTTTGTTTTGTCAAATTTTCCTGTGCCCAGCGGTGTGTGCAAACTCCAAATCTTGCGAATGGATGCTTCCGAGAGCAGTGTGTCGCCATTCACTATTCCGCCATCGAGCCAAAAATTCAGCCACTTGACCATGTCAGCAGTGCACGAATTTAACGCTGCCGTTGCTCCGCTGTTATTGTAGCTTAGCATGAAAATTTCTTCTCCGTCAATGTTTGGCTTAGCGATGTTTTTGTCCTTTGAAAAAACCTCAAAATCTGAGGTGGTACGGTTCATTTCTAAAGGCTCAAGAATGCGCGTTTTCACAAAATCGTCCCATGTCGTGCCGCTTGTAACCTCGATTAACTCGCCCGCAGTCATGAACATCAAGTTTTGATACCCAAAGGATTCTCGGAATCCATGTGTTAACGGTCTTACGCTCAATCTCTCAATCGCTTCTTTGCGAGAATAGTTGGAGCCATACCATAGCAAATCGCCATCGAATGTGAGCAAACCACTTCGATGACATAGTATGTCCTCCACGGTAATATGCTCAGTCACGTATTCATCTTGAAGCTTAAACCACGGCAAATGCTTGACCACAGGATCTTTCCAGCCCAGCTTACCCTCTTCCACAAGCATAGCAACAGAGGCTGCAGTGAATGCCTTGGAAAGACTTGCTATGGCATACATCGTTTCAGCGTCTGGGGCTGACTGATCTTCATTAGATTTTGAGCCGAAACCCTCGCTTAAAATCACCTTTCCATCTTTGACCACCGCCATCGAAATGGAGGGTAGGTCAAAATCATTCTGTGCTTTTTCAATAAAGGAGACAAACCCAGTAGTATCCAGCTGAGCGTGTGCAAACGCAGAAAAAAGGAATAAAAATAGCGCGGCAGTAATTTGTCGAAGCATCATCCAAAGTTTATTTTGGCTAAAAGTAAGCCACTGCACTAAACTCCGAATCTATTCGACTGCACTATTGAATGATGAGCTGTTTGAGCATCGATTGTGTGTCGTCCGAATACCTCATGAGGTAAGTTCCTTTAGCAAGGGTTGACACATTTAGCTCAGTCAGTTTGCCGCTGATTGTTTCGCTCAACACCAACTTTCCATTGGCATTTAAAAGTTCCACTTTAGCGTTTGCTTCTGGAGTGTTTGCCAACTCAATCTGTACACCATTCTGAGCGGGATTCGGATAAACAAGGAATGAAGATTCATCAACATCCTCGACTCCTTGTGGAATGGTAATAACGAAAATTGAAACAACGCCTTCGCATCCATATTCATCAGTAATTGTAAGCGACCAAACACCCGATTTCCATGTGGTCACCTCGGGGTCATCATCTCCATTACTCCATAAATAGGACTGATAGCCAGGGTCGGCAGTGAGCTTTGTCTTAAAACTGCTGGTATAGCTCTGTGTAATATTTGGCATGGGAGGGTCGTGGAATATTACCTCCAGCGTATCACTTGCGAAGCAGCCAATACTATTCGTTACTGTGAGATAATATATCCCATCTTCCATGACAGAAAAACCAGTGGTATCAGAAACGGATGCCCAACCTGGGCTATCCCAGATATAGTTTATAAAATTTGTACTTGTTCCAAACTCTAGCGTGTCACCTTCGCAACCATGAGCGGGATTGCCCGGGTAAAAATCAATTTCGGGTAATGGAACCACTTCTAACCAACCAGTGTCTGCCTTTACGCATCCTGTTGCCGTATCTGTCATGGTCACCATCACAAGACCAGTGGTTGTTTTGTTGATGATGCTGCTCGTTGATCCATCCATCCAAGAAAACAAGCATGAGCTGCAAATTCCAGCATAGCTCCGAGTCTGACCCTCACAAATGGTGTCATCTGCTATGGTGCTTATCGGTCCGGGAATTACCGTAATATTCATTTTGGCAGTTGCCCCACATAATGTGCTTGGGTCATACGCTGTAACCACATAAATGCCATTTTGAGTAGCTGTAATTGTTGCTGTTGAATCCCCTGTGTTCCAAGCAAAGTTGACTCCCGATGAATTGGATGTTGCTGTTACGGTTGTCTGCCCACCCTCACAAAACGTGGTGTCGGCAGGAAGCGGGTTAATGGTTGGTTTGTCCGGTCCATAACACCCGTGAATACTGAATGTAACGTCAGGATACTGGACGTTTACGCAGCTATTATCGGTGATGTCTGTCCATGAGGTGCACCCTGCATTCCAAGATCCGCCTGGGTTCTCCCATTTCGCTTCTTCACCATAGCCGCTATTCTCTAAATACCAATACCATACTCCTTGATCGCTGATGTAGTTCTTACGTGCTGAAGCTGCCAACCAATATGATCCCGCTGACAATTGTAATGGGGTGTTCCATACTGCGGTGATAGCGCCATCGCCATCTTGGTCCAGATTTACTTGAAACACATTAGTGTAAACCGATGAACCTATCGCTCCATTGTTGTTCTCATAGATGGTAATGTTCATCCCTGCAGAATCTGGTGATGTCACATTATAGAATCCGTATATTTTAATGGAATCGATATACCAAGTGTCTCCGCTTGGAACATCAAAATCATCTGCAATGCGACAGTCATTACCATTAAATAGGTTTTCGAAATCCTGAGCCACTAAACCGTTTGTCGTGGCATTTTGAGTTTGGTCGAACAAGTTGACCTGCGCCTTCGCTGCGCTTTGGGATAAAAATGAAATTAGAATCAGTAAGTATAGGTGTTTCATAAAATTAAGACTATCACACAACCGAAATGGTTGTTAGCACGTTTAAAAGTATCACAAAAAAATGGAGGCTTCCTTTAAGGAGCCTCCATTTCTATGCTTGAGCATAGGGTCTAGTTTAGTGTCTTAAGATTTGAACAGACTCCATTCCTGACTCCGAGCGAACATTCAATAGATAAAATCCACTAGGTATATTACTTAAGTCAAGTTGTTCGGTATTACTTAGAGCTGTTTGAGTCAGTACGATGCGGCCCGTAGCATCCACCAATTCTAATTGTCTTGCTGATTGTGAACTTTCAGTCCATTGAACATTTAGGAATGCATCCGTTGGATTTGGGAAGACTTTCAATCCATCATTGTTAGCCTCCTCAATTCCCGAAGGAATAACTGTGACAAAAATGGTCGTCACTCCCTCACAACCGAACGAATCGGTTACAGTAACTGAATACTGACCATCTGAACTTACTGTTGTCTCGGAGTCATCGTCCCCATTACTCCATAAATAGGATTCAAAACCTTCACCTGCCTTCAATTTAGTGTTAAACGAACCTGTAATGCTCGTGCTGATTGTAGTAGTGGGCAAAGCTTTCACCTCCACCGAAACTGAATCAAAAGCCTCGCAACCAAGCGCAGTGGTAACGGTGACGTAGTAATCTCCAGCATTTAGAACAATAATGGCATTACTATCTGAACCTATAGACCATTGGTATGTGTCGTAGGCATTGACTACGCTTATGACCCCTGTATCTCCATCACAAATATAGAATCCAGAGTCTGGACTCATTGTTGGCGGAGTGGCAACTTCAGCCTCTAACCATGCACTATCCAATTGACTGAAGCAACCTGTTGAAGCATCTACAACCTGAATAGTATGCCAACCACCTTGGCTAGTATTATAAAAGGGGGTTATCGCTGTATCGCCATCCCAAACATATTGACACAAACCCGTGCAAGCGGAGCCACTGGCGTCAAAAAAACCAAGGTCGCCCTCACAAACCGTGTCATTTTCAACATCAGCTAGTTCGGGGTTTTCATTTACCAAAATAGATGACCTGAACAGCGATGCGCAGTTCGTTGTAGTATTTGTGACGGTAATCGTGTACTCCATAGTGGAATCCACCGTTACTGAATTTCCTGTTTCTCCCGAGCTCCATTGATAAGAAACATTGGAGGTATTGGGATTCAAGTTAATCGTCACGGAGTTGCCCTCACAGATCGCAGTATCTTCTATAAAACCAGTCAATTGTGGCGGGTTAATACATCCATAAAGCTGAAAGTTCGCGCTGGAATCTGTAATTGATGATATGCATGTGAATAGCGGCTGCCAAGAGGTACAGACCGCATAGCCGCCCCCGGGATTATACCAATGCATTGGATTTACTGTTTCTAAGGCGTTAATCCTTGCCCAATACCAAGGGAACGTGCTGGTGTCAATTTTTACCGATAACCAATATGTGCCTGCTTCCAAAAAAATCGGGTCATCTTCAAAAAATGGCTCTAGATCCCCATCGTCATTATAATCTCCATCTTGAACCCTTCGCGTTTCTACAACAGCATCTGGCTCGCCATTGTCATCAGAATAAATCGTTACAACGGTTGGGGTATTTGTATCTGGAGTCGCGTTATAAAACCCTTGAGCACGTACAGAATCTATCCGCCACACTTGACCACTCGGAATGGTAAAGTCATCGGCACCTTCCGTATTAAACTGAGCACTTGTTGCAGTGGTGTGTTCGCGGCAAAGAATACCACCTGTAGTGACGCTATCTGTTTGATCATAGAGCAATACCTGCGCATCCGCAGCGAAAAACGAAAACAAAGAAATAAAGAGTACTAGTTTTTTCATAGCATGATGTATTTAGTTAATCGGAGATACGATCAAATTTATCGATAAATGTAATACATGACATGGATGCCAGCATTTGTGTTTTTTCTAACGTTTTTGTCTATAGCACATGAAACAACTTATTGCTATTAATTGCTAACGAATTGAATCAAATGAATAAAAATCAATTTTCAAATTTATCTTCGCCCGACTTGAATTGCCCCTGGTGTCAGAAGCGCTCGTAATCATACCGACATACAACGAAAAGGAAAACATTGAGAACATGGTTCGCAAGGTGTTTTCTCTTCCTGCCGATTTTCATCTTTTGATAGTAGATGATGGGTCGCCAGACGGCACGGCCAATATCGTTAAATCGCTGATGGCTGAATTTCCTGATCGCCTGCACATTGCCGAACGAAGCGGAAAACTGGGACTAGGCACGGCCTATATCCATGGTTTTAAATGGGGCTTGAAGCGCGATTATCAATTCTTTTTTGAGATGGATTGCGATTTCTCTCATAATCCAGATGATCTTATTCGATTGTACATAGCAGCCAAAGATGGAGGAGCAGATGTTGCCATTGGATCTCGATATGTAAAAGGTGGCAAGGTGGATAATTGGCCCATTGGCCGAATCTTAATGTCCTACTTCGCTTCAGTTTATGTCCGATTGGTGCTTTGGATGAACGTGATGGATACCACCGCAGGGTTCAAGTGCTATCGAAAACGAGTTTTGGAAACCATAGATTTAGACGGAGTGCAATTTGTTGGCTATGCTTTTCAAATTGAAATGAAATACCGCGCTTGGCGGAAGAAATTTAACTTGGTCGAGGTGCCCATCACCTTTACAGACCGCATTGCTGGCGCTTCAAAAATGAGCACAGGCATTTTCAAGGAGGCATTCATCGGAGTGCTACAAATGAGATTTAAGATATGAGTAAAATCCTAATTAAGGATGCCACCATCGTCAATGAAGGGCGATCATATAAAGGTGGCGTATTGATCGATGGACAAAAAATCGCGGACATTTTTGAGGGCGATTGTCCTGAAATGGCCGATACAAAAGTCATCGAAGCGGTTGGATTGCTGCTAATCCCTGGGGCCATTGACGATCAAGTCCATTTTCGCGAACCGGGATTAACCCATAAAGCAGAGATTTATACAGAGGCAAAAGCTGCAGTGGCGGGCGGTGTAACCAGTTACATGGAAATGCCAAATACAAATCCGCAGACCACCGTTCAGTCAGAATTAGAAAAGAAATTCGATCGAGCTTCTGATTGCAGTTTGGCGAACTATTCTTTCTTTTTTGGGGCTACCAACGACAACCTAGATGAGGTTTTAGCCACCGATCAAAACAATGTTTGTGGCATCAAAATATTCATGGGGTCATCAACAGGAAATATGCTGGTGGATGACGAGCAAACGCTGAGTAATATTTTCTCAAAAACGAAGCTACTGATCGCCACGCATTGCGAGGACGAAGCCACTATTCGAGCGAATAGTGCGGATTTTAAGGCTCGTTTTGGGGATGATGTTCCATTTAAATATCACCCAATCATTCGTAGCGAAGAAGCCTGCTATCTCTCTTCAAGCAGAGCCGCGGCACTTGCCACAAAGTATGATGCGCGACTGCACATTTTACACATCAGCACCGCCAAGGAATGTGGATTGTTTCGAAACGACATCCCACTAAAGGAAAAACGAATTACGGCAGAGGCCTGTATTCACCATTTATGGTTCAATGATTCGTTTTACGACACAAAAGGTTCACTGATCAAGTGGAACCCAGCCGTCAAAACCGAAAAGGATCGCTTGGGAATTTGGGAAGCTTTGCTTGATAATCGAATTGATGTTATCGCCACAGATCACGCACCACATACCATAGAGGAAAAAAGCGGCAAATATTGGACTGCGCCCTCTGGCGGGCCACTTGTACAGCATTCTATTTTAGCCATGATGGATTTTGTGAAGCAGGGTAAAATCACCCAAGAAAGAATGGTGGAAAAAATGGCGCATGCTGTTGCGGATGTGTTTCAGATACCAGATAGAGGTTATATTCGAAAGGGATATTTTGCTGACTTGGTTTTAGTAAACCCAGCGCAAGGAACGCAAGTAACTAAAGAGTCCTTGCTCTACAAATGCGGATGGTCACCATTTGAAGGCCATACTTTTTCAAGCAGCATAGAAACCGTTTTTGTGAGTGGACATCAAGCATATCACCAGGGTGCATTCGATAAATCTAAAAAAGGCCACGCACTGACTTTTGCGAGATGAGATTAATCCAGGCATTGTTTCTTTTGGTGATCCTTGCCGGTTGCGGGGGCGATAAAATTCGTGAGGTTCCGGATGGAGTCATTAGTAGAGACACCATGGTAATGGTTCTGGCCGAAACTCACATTATCAATGCAAAATTTCAGCATCGCGAAGCACGAAGAATGAAATTTACAGACTTGCTTAAAGTAGAGCAATTGGCTATGTATGATAGCCTCGGCATTTCCGAAGAAAAGGTTAATCGCAGTATGAAATTCTATTTGGAGGATTATGGCGAAATGCAAAAACTACACGACCAAGCCATGAATATTATCAGCGAACGAATGGCTTTGCTGAAAACACAAAAACCTCAACTTGAGGGAAGTGAACCCGAAGAATTAGAAATTAACCCTGCCGTTGATGCTATCCAGCATTTGGAGTAACTGAGGCTAACTAGCTTTCTCTTTTTTGTACTGATCAACCATCTTTTTTATGGCCGATTTAACCGGCATAAACTCAAAGCCCATAGCAACGGCTTGTTCGTTACTATAAACCGATGTTCGATAAGCAGAATCAATATTTTGACTGGTGATGGATAAGAAATTGATTCTGAGCGCTTCCAGCATCATTAACAACAGCTGACCAACCTTGGCTAGAGATTTAGGTATGCCAATCTTAGGTGTTCTGCTTCCGAACGCATCAGTGCAATGACCAAAAAATTCTTTAAAGCTGAGGTTTTCCGCAATCAACAAATAGCTGCCATTGAACCACGCCTTTTCCATGCCTTCCAAGCAAAATCGCGCAATGTCATCCGCTCCAACAAATCCGTTGGATCCACTAGGATAAAAGGTCATTCCATTTTCGCAGGATAGAATAATCGTAGTGCTGCTTTCTCCCCAGTTTCCTGCGCCCACTACTAGACCAGGGTTAACTATAAGTGCGTTTAATCCTTCTTCTCTTCCACGCCAAACTTCTAACTCTGCATATCGCTTACTTAAACTATATCCTGAGCGACCTTTGTCTGTCGTCCAAGCGCTTTGTTCTGTTAAGTATCCATCCACCCACACATCTCCGATGGCTGCGGTAGAGCTTATGTAACATAGCCGTTGAACACCCAGTTCAAGGCAAGCATTAACAATATTGGCTGTTCCACCTGCATTTACTTCAACCAATCTATTGGTAAGTAAGGGATCAAAAGAAACCATGGCGGCACAGTGATAAACCTCTTCGCAATCAGCCATCGCACTTTTTAGTCCGTATGGGTCTGATATATCCCCTACCACGTATTCGAGGCGCTCATGACTTAAACCGTTGTAGTCAAGTGCATTTTTAATGACCTGTCGGTTGGAGTTTTCTCTTACAAATACACGCACATTGTTTCCCGCCCGTAGAAGCCGAATAAGCATGTGGGAGCCTACAATCCCTGTGGCTCCTGTAATGAAAACTTGCATGGCTTATAGGCTCATTTCAGGAATCTCTCCCTCAATGATCAATCGGCCTTCGGTTGCCGCTTGTATTTCTTCAACGCTGACTCCCGGTGCGCGTTCGAGTAATTTAAACCCTTTTTCAGTTATCTCTAAAACCGCAAGATTGGTAACTACCTTGGTTACGCACTTAGTTCCTGTCAGTGGCAAGGTGCATTGTCTTAGCAGCTTTGATTCGCCCTTTTTGTTCGTATGCATCATTGCCACGATGATATTCTTTGCAGAGGCCACTAAATCCATGGCGCCACCCATGCCCTTTACCATATATCCCGGTATCTTCCAATTAGCGATATCGCCTTGGTCACTCACCTCCATAGCTCCTAATACAGTAAGGTCTACGTGTTGCCCTCGTATCATAGCGAAACTGGTGGAAGAGTCGAAATATACCGCTCCCGGCATAGCTGTGATCGTTTGTTTTCCAGCATTGATCAAGTCTGCATCTTCTTCGCCTTCAATGGGAAAAGGTCCCATCCCTAACATCCCATTTTCAGATTGAAACTCTACGTCAATACCGTTTGGGATATAATTGGCAACAAGCGTTGGAATTCCAATGCCCAAGTTCACATAATATCCGTGTTTTAGTTCTTGCGCGATGCGTTGTGCTATTCCGTTTTTGTCTAGTGCCATGTTATTTCGTTCTTACCGTTCGTTGTTCGATCCGCTTTTCGAAATGATCTCCTTGATAAATGCGCTGAATGAAAATGCCTGGAGTGTGAATTTCCATAGGATCTAATTCTCCTGCCGGAACCAATACTTCTACTTCAGCCACAGTAATTTTACCAGCCATAGCCATAGCATGATTAAAATTCCTAGCTGTTGCCTTAAAAATTAGATTGCCCGCAGTATCCCCTTTCCATGCCTTCACAAAGGCAAAAGAAGCATCAAAGGCATGTTCTAAAATATGCGGCTTACCATCAAACCAGCGAACCTCTTTTCCTTCGGCTACTTCGGTTCCATATCCGGCAGGAGTAAAAAAAGCAGGGATTCCGGCTCCGGCCGCTCTGCAGCGTTCTGCCAATGTTCCTTGTGGAATCAACTCAACATTTAATTCTCCACTGAGCATTTGTCGTTCAAATTCTTCGTTTTCGCCCACATAAGACGATATCATCTTCTTGACTTGGCGACTTTCTAAAAGCACTCCCAACCCAAAGCCATCTACACCTGCGTTATTAGAAATACAGGTTAAGTTCTTTGCTCCATTTTTACGTACTGCAGCGATGGAATTTTCAGGAATACCACAAAGGCCAAAGCCACCAAACATGATGGTCATGCCGCTTTCAATTCCTTTGATCGCTTCTTCTGCGTTCGCTACTTGTTTGTTTAGTGCCATAGGTTAGTCTGAAAAAAGGTCATCGCCAGAACCACTCTTAAATGGATCGGTTTGACTATTTACTTGTCTGCAATCGAAGTTAACGTTTTTGAGGCTTTCAGGCATATCAAAAGGCCTTGTGCTTACTCCCAATTTTTTATCTGCCCAAACCTTCTTCATGTAATAACACCAAATAGGAAGCGCTGTATTGGTGCCCATACCATCGTTGGTATATAAGAATCGCACACTTCGATCCTCAGCACCTACCCAAACCCCTGTAACTAAGTCGGGCACAACCCCCATGAACCACCCATCCGAGTTGCCTTGTGTTGTTCCGGTTTTGCCTGCTATTTCTATATTTCCAGGGATGTTGTCGTATTCTCTATCGGGTCGATCAATGCGCATTCTGACCCCGGTTCCCTGTTCGATTTTTCCGCCCGGACCGCGAACCCAAGTAGTTGCTCCGCGCATTAAGTCTATGGTTTTATATGCGGTCTCTTCACTCATCACATCCTTTTCATCTTGATCTGCTTCATAAATGATGGCTCCCGTATTGTCTTCGATTCTCAAGAGGTAAATAGGGTCCATTCGCCTTCCTTTGTTCGCAAAGGTGCTATAGGCCGAAGTTATTTCATACACGCTCAAATCTGCCACTCCAAGTGCAAGTGAAGGAACAGGGTCTATGAATGATTCTATTCCGCACCTATGAGCATACTCCGCTGCCGCTTCTGGCGAAAACTTAGTCATAATCCAGGCCGTGACATTATTCAATGAAGCCGCCAATCCATACTTTAGGGTTAAAAGTTCCCCCGTGAATTCATGAGAATTTCGCGGACACCAATCCTTTTGCAAATCATAATCTTCTTTCTGAAAACAATACTCAATGTCCGGTACCTCATGACAAGCATCAATTCCTGACTCCATGGCCAAAGCATATACGAAAGGTTTGAATGTCGAGCCAACCTGCCTCTTCGCGGTTTGAACGTGATCATAAGCGAAATAATGGTGGTTAATGCCACCAACCCACGCTTTAATTTGCCCCGTATGCGGGTCTTGACTCATAAGTCCAGCCTGCAAAAAACTTTTGTAATATTTAATGGAATCATCTGGAGACATCGTTGTGTCGATGGTCCCTTGCCAACTAAACACCTTCATAGTTCGGGGTGTATCAAAGACAATGTCTACTGAATCTTCTGGTACCGCTCTGATCATTTCATCTTCTCCACATTCTGGTGCTTTACAGACCCAATAGTCTTTACCATCAAAACTTTGCTTACTCACGAAACTCCCTCTTCTGTGGCAATGATGACATTCTTTTCCTGTCATTATTCTGTATCTCATCGTTCGTTTTCGTGCCGTGCTCATCACGCTTTCAATTTGCTCATCGCTCAGGCTTTTGAAAGGAAAATTCTCCTCTTTTTTATATCTCTTTAAATCTCTCTTTAGTTTTTTAGCAAAATCGTTTTGCAGATACTCTTTCAAATATCGCTCTACAGCATATTCCGCGTATTGCTGCATCCGGCTATCGATGGTGGTATAAATTTTAAGCCCATCTGTATAAATATTGTAGCGATCTCCATTGGGTTTGGATAATACATACTCATCCGTTCCTTCTATTTTTTCGTTGAGTATTGAGGTTAATCTGGCCCGTAGCGTTTCTCTGAAGTATGGCGCTATTCCCTCACTATGGTCCACCACTTGGTAGTCTAAATCTAAGGGTAACTGTTTTAACGAATCGAATTCAGTCTGCGTGATCACCTCATTTCGAAGCATTTGCCCAAACACAACATTTCGCCTAAATAGAGTTGTGTCTGGTCTACGGATGGGGTTGAATAGGGATGGGTTTTTTGCCATACCCGCCAACATAGCTGCTTGGTGGATTTTTAAAGAATCGGGCGAGGTATTGAAATACACCGATGCCGCAGAGTTGATGCCCACGGCATTATTAATGAAGTCGAAGCGATTGTAATACATCGCGACAATCTCTTGTTTGGTGTAATAACGCTCCAATTTAGCTGCAATCACATACTCCTGAATCTTTTGCTTGATGGCTACAACAATGTTGTTTGAACGCTTTTCAGTAAAGACCATTTTGGCCAATTGCTGGGTGATTGTGCTACCACCGCCACGTGTGCCGAGCATAACCACGGCCCTTATGGTTCCTAAAAAATCAATGCCTGGGTGATCATAATATCGCTCATCTTCTGTAGCAACAAGCGCATTCACCAAATCGGATGATAAGTCTTGAAAATCAGCGTTGGTGCGATTTTGAAAAAAGTACTTACCCAAAACCTTTCCGTCAGAACTGCAGATGACACTGGCCAGGTCGCTTTTCGGGTTTTGAAGATCTTCAACCGTAGGCATTTTACCTAACCAACCTAAGTCTGCAGCAATAAATAACCCAATAAATGCGATTGTTCCGAGTAAAACGAGAGACCAGAACCAGATGATATATTTCTTCATGTCAGCGAGTTACGCAAGTTAGTCGTTCATCTTTTTGATGAGGAGACCCATGTCATAAATTTCGTGAACAGTATCGGATCTCATTGCGTGCTGAATTTCGAAATTGTAGGTTCCACTAATGGGGAACGGTTGATTTATTTTAAACAGTATCTGGTTATCAAGTATGTCTCCAAGCCCGCTCCCCAGCCAACGACCGCTTGGTTCGGCAAGTGGGCAATCTACTGTATCCACCATATAGGTGTTGTTTGGGTAGAACGTTTTGAAATACACAATCAGGTTTCGATAGCGATAGTCTCCACTGTGTCGAAGTTGTATAAAGTATGCATAGGAACTTGTAGTGTCCAACACATCCACACTCATTTTGACCGGATCATCGAAGGCCCATTTTGCATTACTAACTTCCCTTGTTTGATTGATCAGAGCCTCTTCGGTGCAGCCAGCCAAAAGCAGGGTTATTAATACGATGCCCGCTAGTCTCATTTCTTGGGTCCTAAAGGTTTTCCTGAATTAGGCCGATTGCGGTTTGGCCCCTTTCGTTTCTTTTTCTTTTTGGGTCTATTATTACCGCCTTTCCGATCAAATCGAGTGAGGTCGTCTTCCCCTACTGCGTTTTCAAAAGAAGGTTCTATCTCCGCAACTTCCGTGTAACTGAACCCTTTCAAATCTTCCACTTCCTTGCCCTTCTCGTTCATCGCCATGACCTCTTTGACTCGGTCAATTTTCATCGGAATGAATTCATTTGGCGCGCTTGCATAAGCATACCACATCATGCCTTTGAAGATGTCGCTTTTCATATGGAAGGCCACACCTTTTTTCGTTTTCAACTTGATTTTCGGGCTTGGAAATTCTTGGATAGCATCCACATAAGAATCCAATTCATAATTCAAGCAGCACTTTAGCTTACCACACTGACCTGCCAATTTCATCGGGTTTATACTCAACTGCTGATAGCGAGCCGCTGACGTTGAAACTGTTCTAAAATCAGTCAACCAAGTGCTGCAGCACAATTCTCGGCCACATGAACCAATGCCGCCGACTCGACCGGCCTCTTGTCTGGCGCCTATTTGCCGCATATCAACACGGGTTCGGAACTGATCCGCTAACACCTTTATCAATTGCCGAAAATCTACTCGCTCTTCTGCGATGTAGAAAAAAGTTGCTCTGTTTTTATCCGCTTGGTATTCGACATCACTCAGTTTCATTTTTAACTTGAGGTCCCGAACAATTTTTCTGGTTTTGACTAGAGTTTCTCGCTCGTATGATTGAGCATCCCTCCACATTTCAATGTCTTCTTCCGTGGCTTTTCGATATACTTTTCTAACCTCTTTGCTGTCCGGTTTTATCTTGTATTTGCGCATTTGAAAAGGCACCAAGTCACCTGTAAGCGAAACAACACCTACATCAAAACCAGTAACGGCTTCTACTGCCACGGTATCACCTACACCAACTTCAATGTTATCGCTGTTTCTAAAAAACTCCTTTCGCGTGTTTTTAAACCGCACTTCGATAAATTGGGGCTCATCCATGGAACCCCTTTGCATTCCTGCTAACCAATCAAATACCTCTAACTTGTTGCATCCTGAAGTGCCGCAATTTCCATTGCTTTTGCACCCTGCTGGTGTTGTGCCGCAACCGCCTCCTGTTCCACAATTCTTACATGCCATGTTGCTTGACTTTAATCAACAAACCTATCGAATTTCGTGTCTCCATTTTTAGCAAATCCTGAATTGTAGAGGTCATGCGGTTGCCACCGATTTTTTACCTGCATGAATCATTCTGATGGCGCTGATACTTGTGTCAAACCAAACTATTTTTTCATTCACATTTCGCTCGATGTGAAACGAAGTTTCTTCCAATAAATCCAAAAACCCAGCAATATTCGCGGTGTTAATGAAGGGCGAAAAATCCTTAAAAAACTTAGCTTCTTCTCCTTCCATTGGAATAGAAATTTGCATCCAGCCCATGCGGTAACAGCGATCCAGCACCTTCAGCGCTGAGCTGCAGAACTGCTTTTGAGAGTCCCGCGACCTTCGAGCCATTTTCTCGCTCCATCGATAAAGGCCCGCCACATCTCGACTATACGCCATCCGCATCCAACTTTTAAACTCTTCTAACCAAGGGTCGTCTGCATGGTTTAACTCTTTCATTGCATGAGCGATGTTGCCCTCCGCTCGGAAAGCAATATTTCTGGCTTCAGCCTCACTTATCTCCGCTCGCTGCGCGAGAAACTGACACAAATCTTCCTCTTCTAAATGGTCTTCCCTAAAAATTTGCACCCGAGAAATAATAGTGGGAAGAAGCTTGGATGGGTTTTCTGATACCAACACAAACAAGGTCTTTTCCGTAGGCTCCTCCAAGTTTTTTAAAATCTTATTGGCAAATGAATCATTCATTTTGTCCGCATGCCAAATGATAAAAACACGATACCCTCCCTCAAATGAACGAAGCGCTAATTTTTTTCGCAGTGCAGCGCTTTCAGCCTCGCCAATGAAGCCTTGTTTGTTTTCAATATCGATGGCTTGGCACCACTCAATCAAGCTTAAATATGGGTTTTCTGACAAAGTTTCTCTCCACTCTGTCATGAAACTATCCGAATGGCGGTGTTCGGGCTTCTTCACCGTTTTGTTTCCATTCACAGGAAAGATGTAATGCACATCGGGATGCACAAATGATTGTGTTTTTGTGCATTCGGGGCACTCTTCACAAGGGTCACCACCTTGCGGATTTTCGCACATCAAGCACTGAACTAGATAAAGCGCCAAGGCTAAAGATGAGCCTCCCTCGTTGCCATGCAAGAGCATCGCATGCGGAACGCGCTGCTCATTCACCATTTGGCGAAAGACGTTTTTCAATTCACTTTGTCCGGGTATATCCTTTTCTGTCATCTGCTGGTTTTCAGCTTGAGGGCATAAAGTTAATTTTGCCGCCCAAATATTCACCTATGACCTCTTTTGATTCTTTCGATTTTAATGGCAAACGCGCTTTGATTAGAGTTGACTTCAACGTTCCGTTGAATGATAAGCAAGAAGTAACAGATAACACTCGAATGGTGGCGGCCCTGCCAACCATCAATCACATTCTATCTCAAGGCGGTTCAGTTGTATTGATGTCTCATCTAGGTCGTCCAAAAAATGGTCCGGAAGAAAAATTTTCATTGAAACACTTAGTAGGGCCTTTGAGAAAGCTCCTAAACAAGCCTGTATTATTCGTGGATGATTGCATTGGCGATGCTTCCGTAAAAGCTACTTCCGATATTAAATCCGGAGAAATCATTCTCTTGGAGAACCTCCGCTTTTATCGGCAGGAGACAAAGGGCGATGCTGAATTTGCGAAGCAATTGAGTCAACATGGTGATGTATATGTAAACGATGCCTTTGGCACTGCGCATCGCGCGCACGCTTCTACGGCCATTATTGCAAAACATTTTAGCAATAAATTTTTTGGGCGATTATTAAGTGCCGAGGTAGAAAACGCTCAACGCGTGCTTGATCATTCCGAATCACCATTTACAACCATTATCGGTGGAGCCAAAGTCAGTAGTAAGATTGAGGTCGTCACCAACCTATTGGACAAAATTGATCACTTGATTATTGGTGGTGGAATGGCGTATACATTCATTAAGGCGCAAGGCGGATCCATTGGAAACTCCTTGGTTGAAGATGATTATTTGGAAACGGCACTGGAAATCCTTGAGGCTGCTAAAGCGAAAAACGTCAGTATTCACCTTCCAGAAGACTCTGTGGTAGCGGATGGGTTTAGCAACGAGGCAAAACGCATGGTCGTCTCTTCCGATGCGATCGAAGAAGGATGGATGGGTTTAGATGTAGGCGAAAAAGCATTAATGGATTACTCGAACGTGCTTGCAAAAAGCAAGACCATCCTTTGGAATGGACCTGTAGGCGTGTTTGAATTTTCAAACTTTGCTATGGGCACAAAAACCTTAGGAGAGTCTATTGCCAAGGCTACTGAAACAGGGGCGTTTTCTTTAGTGGGTGGTGGCGACAGCGTAGCCGCAGCCAAAAAATTTGGGCTGGCTGATCGAATGAGCTACATCAGCACAGGCGGTGGCGCACTGCTTGAATTCTTAGAAGGCAAAACATTGCCCGGTGTTGCTGCGATACAGGGATAGCCCGAATCGCATCGAGCTACTTCTCTATGCGCTACTCTCGTTTGGATTATGGTCTTTGATCTGGTTAAAAGCCTTTCATGTTCCACCTACACAAGATGAGGTAACTAGTTTTTTCGACTACATCGCAGGTACGTGGGGAAGAGTGTTTATGTCAAACTTAACCAACAACCATTTTCTAAACTCCCTTTTAGGAAAAATCACCACTTCGCTATTTGGAGATTCAATGTTCATTTTTCGAACCCCAAATGTTCTCGCATTTCCCGTTTATGCCGCTGCACTTTGGAAAATTGGAGTAACCTTTAATTCCCTATCAAGGTGGGTTTTTGGTCTTGGGCTTTTGCTTTGCTATCCCTTATTCGAATATTTTGGCCTTGCGCGAGGTTACGCGCTTTCCTTTGCGTGCATCGTTCTAGCTTTTTCATTTTTAATTCAATTTTGGAAGAGAGATGGCTTTAAATACTCCATTTATGCATCCATTTGCGTAATTCTTTCCATTTCAGCTAACCTCGCTCTCATACATTTCGGGATTGCATTTAGCTTGATCCTAATGGCCATTTTACTGGATCGTAAAAAGCTAAAGTCTTGGAGTATATTATCTCCTCTTGCAATAATTCTGGCTGGCCTTTCATTTGCGAGCATTGGGTTCAAGCACAAGCGCATCATACAGGTTTATTTTGAACACTCAGATGGATTTATTCACTCTACCATGAAAACAGTGGTCAACATGCTTACATATTCGATTGACCACCCCCTAACTCTTTGGGTAATTATTACCCCATTTCTTGGCGCTTTTCTAGTAAATACTATGGATGTTGTTAGACATCGAACATTAAGAAACCCCATTTATTGGATGGCACTGACTCTGTTCATCACATGTGTTGTGGCAAGCTACTTGCTTTCATGGTTATTCGAAATTCATTTCCCAACTGATCGTGTTGGACTTTACTTCATTCCCCTTTATTTTCTGACCGTTTTTAGTGGAACAATAATTTTAAAAAATTATTCATCAACCGCCTCCGTCATTGGTTCAGCTATTGCGATTATTCCAACTTTATTTGTGATCGCTGCCTTCGTCAATAACTTTAATCTGAACCGATCCAATGTTGAACCATTTGCTCATTTACCAGAAGAAACTTATTTGAATGTTGCCCGCGCTGCTGATACTATGGCGGTAGAAGGCCCACCAATAGTTTCTGCAGACATACGTTTATCATATGCTTGGAGATACTATTGTTTTAAGCACAGCCTCGGCTTAAATCCTTCGGTAAAAACTCAGGATATAAACGCAGAAATAGAGGTCCTCGAAAACGGAATGAACAAGCGAATACAAAAACGGAATAAGCTTGATGCAACCAAATTAAACTCCAACCGAATAGAGGGCTCATCATATGAATTTGTTGGAGTACATAAATCGACTTACTCTTCATTCGAACCAAAAAAAGTATACGTTCAATTTAATATTCATCATGAAAAAGGATCCAGATCGGCAACCTATTGCAGTCTTAAAAATGCTGCAGGTGAGGATGTTGTATATGGGGGATTTAGTAATGATAAACTCTTGTTGGCTGATTCTGCTACACTTGAGTATTCATGGCTTCTTCCACCATGTGATTCTTGCGTTTTAAACGTTTATATACATAATGTGGATGGAAGTAGCTTGACCGTTGACACCAACGGCAATCGCACACGGTATTATTAGTTCTTTTCATACACTGTAAGCTTGTGCTCTTCGATTGTTATACTCCCTGAATTTGGCAGCCAAACCTAGGTGACAAACTCATCTTCAACGGATCGCAAATCTGGCGTTAAATAGTGTTGTTTGAATGATAGTGCTGAATCTACTACATGGTCAAACTCGATTTCCTTTGTTCGGTAATGAGTAGTTTTTCCTCGATGTGTAAAGTGACTTACAAGTACGATCTTGTCTGTGTTTATGGATGAAACTGTTATCCTGTTTTCAATCCAAACATGGTCACGTCTGGTTAGTTCTTGATATGATAGAACACTTTTCTGTGAAAATGTTTGTTTCTCATCTTCTAATTGCGATGGTTTATCCAACAGATTAAAGGCCTTAACCGGCAAGTAATTAAGGGAATCGAATATCACTGAAAACCTATCAACGGACAGGAGCTCTTCATAATTTGGAGGAGCCTCTAGCTTTCCAAATACAGCTAAATATGCCTGTTTGGTCATTCTACTCGTGTGAATAATGTCATTGCGAACCTGCCAAGTTTGAAATAAATTGAGGGTTACTATCGACAACACAATTACTGCCACAATGCCTTTTTGATGCGGCTTACTGCGAAGCAAAGCATCAATAGCATGTGCGGTGGGAATGAGCAACACAGCCAATGACTCCACTATTGAGCGCTGGCTAAAGCCATCGCCATACCACCAAGTTGACCAACTTGATAAAAGATAAATCGTGGCTGTCATATACACTGCAACCGTAAGTGCATTTGATTTTTTCTTTACAAGCGCCCAGACTGTGCTTGATAAAAGAAAGGCGGCCATTGGAGTGTATATCAACCACCCTTTTCGAAAAGAAAACAAGTAGTCTGTGGTATGTGGCGACAAAAAATCAAAGCCTTCAGATGAGTTGTTATAGCTATCGAAAAAGAAGGATCCACTAGATATTTTCCAATACACCAATTGCAGTGCTACTGGTATTATTCCGCCTAACAAGGATGCGTAATTCGATTTTATCAATGCATTTTTAATCTTAATCACTTGGAGCATCCATCCTCTTTCTATACCCATAAGCAAGGGAATAAATACAGCTACCACCTCTGATGGGCGAGCCACAACCATCAACCCAAGGACTAAACCCAATAGCAATCCATTTCGCCAATTTGGATTCAGCAACCAATTGTGTGTGACAATTATAAGTGCGGAATAAAAGGCAAAAAGATAGATGTGTGGCATTCCCCATGTTTCGGTTATGCTATGAAACAAGTTGGTTCCAAGATAAACGAGAAGAAGCGTAATGATCGATGTAGTGGGTTTAAACCAAATACGAATTGCCCGATAGGACAATAATATCCCCGCAAGAACATAAACCAATGAACTTATATTGATCCAAAAGTTATACGGGGCCGAAAAGCCATCCATGGGAAAATCCAACAACCATGCTGAAAAATGACCCAATATGAAAAAAGGAAAATATAACAAAGCCATCCCAATCGGATATCGAATTACATTTCCGTTCAAAGTTTGGTTGACCTGATATAATGCGGGTGCGTTTTTATACGTTTCAAGAACCTGTTCAACCGAGCTTAAATCATTAAGAAATAAATCATGATGTATAAAAATAGCTGGGAGGTATAAATAGTATCCAAAAACGTCCCATGAAAGAATGTAATGTTCAAACGGGTTGGCAATCCAAATAATAAAGCCCAAGGTCAGAAGCATGATCCAGGACTGCGGCTTCAATATCGAGATGGTTATTCTTCTCAAGATAATTTATTCCTCACTGGTATCCTCAAACAGCGGCCCTACAATTTCTTCGGCTTTACCCATCCAGTCGCTTTGAGTCAGAACGGGAAGAACCGTTGGGGCGGCTTTCAACACCGGTTCAAATAAAAGGCTTCGCTCTGGGTCAGACTTAGTCATGATAGGAACCAGCTGATCAAACCAAGAAATGATGTTGAGTACAATGGATAAAATCAGCACCATCTTAATCGTGCCAAAAGCAAGCCCGGCCAGCTTGTTCACC
This sequence comes from uncultured Flavobacteriales bacterium, assembly GCA_943788775.1. GTDB lineage: Bacteria > Bacteroidota > Bacteroidia > Flavobacteriales_G > Salibacteraceae > SHAN690. Next base: position 212,927 of record CALSRO010000004.1, read on the forward strand.
AACTTCAAAGCAACCATATTGACAGCCTTCTCAACTATTCGCGCTAAGGCGTAAACCCCGAACACAACTCCTGTAAACGTGGCTATGAAAGCAACATAACTGGTCCAAGTACCTTCTAACTCAAACCACGATTTAAGATAATCGCCCAACACCTCAGAAAAGTTTGCTGCGATGTAAACTCCAGCGATCAAAGCCGCGATAGACGCCAGCTCGATAATCAGTCCTTTTCGAAATCCTTTCCACGCAGCAAAAGCCAAGGGAATAAACAAAATGATGTCCCAATGATTAAAATCCATTCGCGGTCAAATTTACGATGGGTTGGTTTGCCACGAACTTACCTTTGTGTCGATGAATGAACAGGATTTTGAACAAAGATGGATTGCTTCACTCAAAAAGTTTGAGGAAAAATTTGATCAACCGCTGGATTTGCAGGCTATTCTCTTTTTAATCGGAGTAAACGAGTTGGGTCAAGGTCCACGAAAGCTGTCGAAAGACCAAAAGATCGATGTTATGCATATTGCCGTCTGTCATTTATTGGTTCCCTATGGTTATTATGAATACACAGGACTTGACAAAGACGGGTGGCCGCACTATACAAGAAACGAAAGATTGCCGCGGCTTGAAGCTTGGGCTCAAGAAAACTTAATGAAAGAAGCGATAATTAATTACAGCGAAGAATGGTAATTGTCTCGCTGGCAACATCATCGTTTTCCACTTGAATAAACCCTTCTCCACATACCGAATCCACTGATACTTTCTTAATCTGGTTTGGACCAATACCTGAAACGGTTATCGTAGTGTCATATCTGACGGCACGTACTCGAAGCACAACAGGAAGGTCGAAGGATTCAGTATAAACCCCTAATTCATTCGTGCGCCCTTCGCGTTCAACCACACATTCTGGTTCGGTGCAGAAAAGCCGCACAAGAATGTTCTTTTGTGCTAAGCCGTCTTTATTATAAACCTTCACCTCGGCAGTACCTGGGCCTGGAGTATTGTCACAAGATGTAGTAGCAAAGCCAACTAACATAAGAGCCGAAACCATTGCAAAAAGAGCCTTCTTCATCATAACTGAATCAAAATTTGACGTTCAAAAGTAAGAATATTCTAAGTCGTTATTTTCGCGAACCTTTGTAGGACGCACAATTAAAGACGAGACAATGAGAATAAGTGGCCAATTAACCCTATTAATTTTACTTCTTTCCTTCACACTACAAGCCCAAGACGAGCGACCTAGGCTTAAAATTGAAACCTCGGAAGGGGACATCGTCATTGAGCTTTACAACGAAACCCCTCAGCATCGAGACAATTTTTTAAAGCTCGCGAAAGAGGGATTTTATGATGGAACTACTTTTCATCGTGTGATTCAAGATTTCATGATTCAGGGAGGCGACCCAAATTCAAAAACAGAAGGCGCAACGGGTTTAGGAAGTGGTGGCCCTGGATATACCATTGAGGCCGAGATTAAAACTGATCTCATTCATAAAAAAGGAGCGCTTAGCGCTGCTCGACAGGGCGATCAAGTCAACCCAGAACGAAGAAGTAGCGGAAGTCAGTTTTACATTGTCCAAGGAAAGGTTGCCGATGAAGGCATGCTTCAACAAATGGAAATGCGCGCCAACCAAGCGTTGATGCAGCAAATTCAAAGGGCTTTCTTTACAGCACCCGAAAACAAAGAATACTTGGAAAGACTTCAAAAAGCACAAACGGAAAAAGATCAGGTTGCACTGCAATCACTAAGCGAAGAGGTTCAACCCTTGCTTGAAGCTAGAATGGAAGAAAAGAAGTTTTCTTACACAGAAGAGCAAAAAGCCATCTATAAAGAAATAGGCGGTACTCCTTTCTTAGACCAGCAGTACACCGTTTTTGGTGAAGTGATTGAAGGGCTGGATATTGTGGATAAAATTGCTGCAGTAGAAAAGGATGGTGAGCGCCCAGTGAAAGACATTAAAATGACCGTCACGGTAATCGATTAAGGTAATTTTGAGCGATGGGATTTTCAGACAAGGTTGAATCACTGATAGGCGAACTTGAACGCGCCAGCGCCAAATCGCAGGATGAAGCGGAGCAGTTCCGTATAAAATATCTAGGCTCTAAGGGTGTTTTCAAAGAGTTGTTTAACGAGTTCAAGCAAGTTTCTTCAGAAGAAAAACGCCAATTTGGAAAGCAGCTGAACCAATTAAAATCCAAAGCTGAAGCCAAGGTAGAGCATTGGAAACATTCACTTAAGTCTGAAGAAAAGCAGGCCAGCAAGATTGATTTAACCCGTCCTGGAATGTTGGTTGAACCTGGAGCCAAGCACCCCATTTCTATCATCAAAGACGAGATCATTGATATTTTTCATGCCATAGGGTTCTCTGTAGCTGAGGGGCCAGAAATTGAAGACGATTGGCATAATTTCTCTGCGTTGAACTTTCCGCCAGAGCACCCAGCTCGGGATATGCAGGACACCTTTTTCATCAAAGACCCAAATGGTGGCGAAGACTATGTGCTTCGAACTCACACATCATCGGTTCAGGTTCGAACCATGGAAAACAACCAACCTCCAATTCGCATTATTGCTCCAGGTCGGGTGTTTAGAAACGAGGCGGTAAGCGCCCGTTCACACTGTATTTTCCACCAAATTGAGGGGCTATACATTGACAAGGGTGTGACCTTTGCCGACATGAAGCAGACCTTGGAATACTTTGCTAAATCGTTCTTTGGTAAGAGCAAAATTCGCCTAAGGCCATCCTACTTTCCGTTCACTGAGCCCAGCGCTGAAATGGATGTGTATTGGGGCTTGGAAAATGAACTGGATTATCGAATAACTAAAGGCACAGGTTGGTTAGAGGTAATGGGTTGCGGCATGGTTGACCCGGCAGTCTTAGATTCTTGTGGCATCGACCCTGAGGTCTATTCAGGATTCGCTTTTGGCATGGGACTAGAAAGAAGCGCAATGCAGCGTTTTCAAATTCCAGACATTCGGATGATTTTCGAAAATGACGTACGATTCTTAAAGCAATTCCAATCAGCTATTTAACGAGATACCTAAGCGCATTTTTACTGCTTTTTATTATTGGGTGCACCTCTGATGAAGAAGTGGATGAAGCGGTTTTGGTGGAAGCCCTTCCAAGCTTTAACCAGTTTGTCGATAGCTTAACTCGCTCCAACTTGATGGTGGCTAAATGGGCAATCAACAATGACTCAATTATCTATGGAAACGCGACCACAATTGATTGGAAAAAAGAACTCGAAGTTTTACGAAAAACCAACGTAAACCACCTGAGGTATCGTGACAGCTATGATATTTCTGAAGTGTTGATTGGTGGCGAGCGTAAAGTTCTGTTTATCGCCACCTCAGAAGACCAAGAAGTTCGAAAAATGGAAATACGGATGAAGAATGGAAGAGTCATCTATTACTCCATCGACAAAACGAATAACAGTTTGTTTTCATCGTCTGATATACACTTTGAATTTAGACCATCTCAATACACATTGGACTTAGACCAAAAAATCAATTGGGTATTTAACAACCAGCAATATGTGGTTGGAAACATCATGGAAGCTGGAGATTTATGGCGCGTTAACCTGCACTTTGAAAAAAAGGATTGCCCGGTCACGGTTGTCCTTAACGAGAATCGATTGGTAGTAAAGAATGGTGTTGAAATGGTCGGATACTCAAAAGGTGAGACTAAGGATGATTCGCTGGTATTTCATTCCGATCACTTTAATTCCTCCTTTATTTTCAAAACAACTTCTGATAATTCAATCAATGGGAGATGGATAAACCGCAAAAAAGACCATCCCTATTCAGTAGCGATTTCAGGAAAAAAGAATACCGCCTATCGTTTCAAGGTAACCGCAGTTCCAACGAATGATGTCAGCGGCTCGCATGCTGCCGTTTTCTTCGATGATGAAGGAACTCCTACCGACACTGTTGAATTGCGTTTATCACAACAAAAGCACATCGTTACTGGCTCAATCTTAACCGAAACTGGAGATTATCGGTTCTTAGAAGGGGTGGTAAGAAACGACAGCTTGCTCTTGTCTACCATGGACGGCACACACGCCTATTTATTTGAAGCGTCTATGGATGTCGGAGTTTTGAATGGCGTTTATTGCACTGGTACTGGATATAAGCAGCGCTGGAGTTCTACCTTAAATTCAGAGAGCGCCCTCCGTTCCCCCGAAAGTATTACGGCCGCGATGGACTCAGTTCCTATTCAGTTTTCATTTCCCTCACTAAACGGCCCTGTTTCGCTGGGCGATTCGCAATTTAAAAACAAGCCCGTCATTGTTTCCATCATGGGTACTTGGTGCAGCAACTGCTTGGATGAGTCCATTTTCCTAAGAGACGCATATCGCACCTATCATGACAAAGGATTAGAAGTGATTGCGCTCGATTTCGAATTAGTAAGCGACAGCACTCGTGCTTTTCAAAATATTGAAAAACACATTAACTCTTTGGATATCGGGTATCCCGTGCTGCTTGCTTCGGTGAGCTCGACCAAAAAAAGAGCAAGCGAATTAATGCCTGCTCTTTCTGAAATTGTGTCGTATCCTACGATGGTTTTACTCGACCGTAATCACGAGATAGTACGTGTTCATGCGGGATTCAATGGACCCGCAACGGGTAGCGAAACATATGACGCTTTCCGATTGGAGTACCTCCAGCTCATTGACAGCCTTGTAAGCGCGCCTTAAGCTCCCGCTCCTGCGTCTGCAACACTTGTTACAGTCAATCCCGCGATGTCCCGATCAAAGTGATACCAAGCGCTCTTATCATCGCCCATCAACTTGATTTTATCCAAGATGGTCTTGGCTGTGGCTTCTTCCTCTAACTGCTCGCTTACATACCACTGCAAAAAGTTGTGCGTGGTATAGTCGTTTTCTGATAAGCAAATACCCACCAATTTATTGATCGACTCGGTGACGGCCAACTCATGCTTGTATAAATCTTGGAAAACACCAGTAGCTGTTTTTACGTTCACAGTGGGCTCATCATAGGCAGGAACCTTCGCCCCCCCATCTCGCTCAATGACATATTTCATCAACTTGAGCATATGAAAACGCTCTTCATCGGACTGTTTGTACATGAAATCTGCTACTCCGCTGAATCCATTCATATCTGCCCAACAAGCCAACGCTAGATAGTAATTGGACGAGTTGCCCTCCATTTTTATCTGATCGTTTAATGCTTTTTCTACTTTCTTGGATAACATAGTTTTTCTGTTTTTTACAAATGTATATGGATTTAACAGAGTCCTGTGTGCTCTTGTTTAGCTTAAGTTTAATACAGAATCAATATTGATTAGATTTAATTAAGCGTACTTTGTGATGTATTTATGTCAAAAAAGACCCACAAGAAACTCGCTAAGCAAGTTAAGCGTATGCGGAGTTTCGTCACACAAGTATATCGTGACAACCCAAAATCATTATTAAACTATAAGCAGCTCGCTGCCAAACTAGACATCACTGATGCTGTAGAAAAACAGATCTTGATTGCGGTTTTAGAAGCGATGGTGAAAGATGGCCTGGTAAAAGAGGCCGCTCGCGGAAAATTCTGTTGGATAGGTCCTATTGAAGAACTCGATGGAATCATCATGTTCAATCGAAGCGGAATGGCATTTGTTGAAATTGCCGGACACGCCCAGGATATTCTTATACCTGAACATTACACTGGAAAAGCTTTTCATGAGGATCGAGTGTTGATCCGACTGCTCAGCGCTAAAAAAGGCGCAAGGCAAAAAGGTAAAGTAGTGGAGGTGCTCGAGCGCGCTCGCGAGTCTTTTCCTTGTGTGCTCCACCAACACGAGAATCACTTTTTTGCGGTGCCCGATAATCAAAAGATGGCATCTGACTTTTATATCCCAAGCAACTTACTGAATGGGGCTGTAAAGGGAGACAAGGTGGTTGTAAAGTTTGAAGAATGGGAAAACATAAAAATGAATCCTATTGGTTCGGTTCAGCACGTGCTGGGACGACCAGGAGATATGCGCGCTGAAGGCGATGCAATACTGGCAGAGTTTGGATTTCCATTGCAGTTTCCAAAAGAAGTCGAAGATGAGTGTCTAAAAATTGACCGAAGTATATCGGCAACGGAAGTGAGTAAGAGACGAGACATGCGCTCGGTATTGACCTTCACCATAGACCCCGATGACGCCAAGGATTTCGATGATGCCATTTCCTTTCAAATCATGGAAAATGGAAACTACGAGATCGGTGTTCATATTGCTGATGTGACGCATTACGTGCAACCCGACTCTAAAATTGAACGAGAAGCACAAAACCGCGCTACTTCTGTGTACTTGGTGGATCGGGTTATTCCGATGCTGCCTGAGACGCTTTCCAACGACCTATGCTCTCTGCGCCCAAATGAGGATAAATACACTTTTAGTGCTGTTTTTGAAATCGACAAAACCGCTCGTATTTTAAATACTTGGTTGGGAAAAACTGTTATTCATAGTAAGCGAAGGTTTACCTATGATGAAGTTCAAACCATACTCGAAAGCGGGAAGGGAGAATTACATGAGGAATTGAACACCGTAAACACCCTTGCTAAAATCCTACGTGATCAACGAATGGAACAAGGCGCAATTGCCTTTGATAAAAGCGAGGTCAAATTCAAACTAGATAACAGCAAAAAGCCAATTGATGTCTTTTTCAAAGTTCAAAAGGATGCCCACAAGCTGATTGAAGAGTTTATGCTTTTGGCTAATAAAGCTGTTGCGATTAAGGTTGGAAAAAAGAACAAGGATTCTGACAAAGTGAAAACCTTTGTATATCGAATTCATGATCAACCGGACCCTATAAAACTGAAGGAGTTGGGTCAGTTTGTTGCTCGTTTTGGATATCGGTTGGAATTTGGTGCTCCTCAGAAAATAGCAAATAGCATCAACGAAATGCTGACCAAGGTGAAGGGTCAGCCAGAACAAAACATTGTTGAAATGCTCGCCATTCGAACCATGGCAAAAGCCGAATATTCTGCCAATAATATTGGTCATTTTGGGTTGTCCTTCCCACACTATAGCCACTTTACATCTCCTATTCGTAGGTATCCAGATATGATCGCTCATCGATTATTATTCTCCTATCTCGAAGGAGGGAAGTCGGCCAGCGAAGGTCCAGTAGATAAACTATGCAAACACAGCGGCATCATGGAGCGCAAAGCTGCAGATGCCGAACGACAATCCACCAAGCTTTATCAAGTAATCTACATGCAAGAAGCGGTGGGTGAAGTATTTGATGGCGTTATTAGCGGAGTGACGGAATGGGGAGTTTTTGTTGAAATCACTGAAAATAAATGTGAAGGATTGGTTCGCCTAAGAGACATTGATGGAGACTATTACTTCTATGACCAAAAGAACATGTCTATAGTCGGTCAGCGCACCAAAAAGAGTTTCCAACTGGGTCAAAAAGTGAGTATTAAGGTGGTAGCCGCTGATATAGAAAATCGAAGAATAGACCTGAAAATACTTTAGCTTCAACTCGTGTGGTCAACAAAAATAAAGGCAATCGATTGGGGGTTTTTAATCCTCGTTGCTCTGGCTTCTTTTTTTGTTTCGGGCCTTCCCAATTATCCTTTTCTTAATTCTGACATAGCAGTTCATGTGCTGATGACTGAGTCTTTCAGTTTTCGCTACGATCTTTATTACTGGGGGCAAGATAGATTAGGGAGTTTGCTTCCTATGGCGTCTAATATAATTTATCGCCTTACCTCCCTTTCCCCGTTTTGGATTGTGGCTATAGTAAAATGGATCTATTTGATCATTGGCTGTGCGGCATTTTGGTATTTCATTCCTAATCGAGCCCAACGATGGATTTGGACTTGTTTGTGGTTTTTTCCTGCCTATGAGATGATGTATCATCTACTTCCTGGACATCCTTATGCAGAGCAAATGGCGTTGGTTGGTTTAGCTCTCATCTTTTTTGATCGTTGGTTGAAACCAATCAAAAACCACTGGAATGTCTTGCCACTCATTTTTCTTGCTACACTATCCATTTGGGTGAGTGACTTTTCGGTTTTATTCTATGTTGTCTTGTTCGTGGCATTTTTTAAATCCATTCTGAACCGAATCAAAGATCTTCTTCAGATAAAAAATAAATTACTCTTATCCTCCTGTTTAGCACTAACCGCACTAATGCTCAGTTTTCTAGTTTTCGCCAAACTCACTGCGGCAAGAGATGCCACGTACATCACGTCCATGTTCGCTAATGCTGAGCAACTTCAGCATTCCATCAAATTAATGTGGTTTTATACAACCGATACTGTTCTGTTCAAAAGCGTGTCTATCTGGAATTCCGTTTACTTTTTTGCAACTGTTTTTTTGATTGGTATTGTATCAATTAAACCAAACTTCTTCAAGCGATCTACATTCACACTTTACTTCTTGTGGTGTTCCATATCCGGGTTTCTCTTGATTCTTTCCTTACGTTGGTTAGCAATAAACCACGTGATGTTGAAGTACTTTATTCCTGTTTTCTTTTTCTTATGGTTGGGATTATTAACCGTGAATTGGAACAGTGGTAAAAAAGCTTTTACTTGGCTTACAACCGCACTCGGAATCTTGATAGTAACTGGTTGTGCTTACTCTATACTATCCCTTTACCAAACGGACGCTGAAAGGATTATTTCTTATAAGAATTTGGATACCCCATTTTACAAAACAGAAAAATCCATCATAGGAGATTATTGGCGTTCTTATGTGTTTGCTGTTTCAAATCCTGAGATCATCAAAGCAACCCCACATGATCAAACCACGGTTAGAAATTACAAGCTAGTGGCCGAAGTATTGAGCTCCGATACAATTTATGTGTGTTTGGATGGCTGGTTAGATCAAGCACCAAAAAACATGAAACAATTCGGAAATGAAATGGAATTAATTCAATCAGAGATTAAGGAAGGAAACTTTCGCTTTGCTATGTACAGAAAACGCTATTGAAATTAAATCAAATTGAGCCTTTCCTGGAGTAATTCCTTGTATGATCCACCCACAGGAATCACTTTTTTATCCTGATCCATAACTACGTTAGAGTGGTCAATCTCTTTGATTTTATCGATACTTATTATGAAAGATCTGTGTACTCGAACAAACTGCTTTTTTGGCATTTTCTGTTCAATATCCTTCATCGTACTGTGAATGGTATATCTACGCTCTAGCGTATTAATCACCACATAATCTTTTAACGCCTCAATGAAATATATATCCTCGTATTTAATCTTTACTAAACGCTGATTAGCTTTAACAAAGATCATATCGTTTGAATCTTGCTTCTCTACCAAGCTGTAGTAAAAGTCTCTCTCCTGCTTAATTACCTTCTCTTTACTGTGTTTGTAAAGAGCAATTTCAATGGCAGTTTGAATATCAATTTCTTTGAATGGTTTGATAATATATCCATATGGTTCTGTTTCTTTCGCCTTATCTACGGTATCACGATCCGTGTAAGCCGTCAAGAAAATAACAGGAATATCGTGTTCCTTTCTAATAGCTGCTGCTGCTTGGATTCCGCTCATCTCGCCTTTCAACATGATATCCATCATGATGAGATCAGGTCGTTCTTCTAACGCTTTCTCAACAGCTGCTTCACCAGAAGAGCAAATACCAATAACCTCATAGCCTAGTTTTCTTAAACAAACTTGGATGTCTTTTGCAACGATGCTTTCGTCTTCAACTACTAGGATATTCATGAATAATGTCTCTTAATTAGGGGCTGAAAGATAAAAATATTTCCATGTGCTGTTGATATATCACCTACCATTATTCTGAACTACTCTCTTTCATTTTAACTCCATCTACCTTAACTTCCTGACCAGAGTTATATTCTATACTAATCAAAATAGTTCCATCTTGATTATATCTTCTCCACTCTCCATCCTTGACCCCACTGATATATTTTCCCTCCAGCATCTTCTGGCCATTCTCATAATACCATACATGCTTTTCATTCGGTAAATCGTCAAAAAACTCTCCAATAAATTTTGTTTTTCCAGTGGATAAATAGGTGTGAATCCACTCTCCCATCATCGCTCCATACTCATAAGATCCCACTTCTTTATGATCTCCTATTTCGTATATCCATTCTCCTTCTTCCTTTCCATCAATGTATTCGCCTTTAGTCATAACATAACCTGAATCACTATACTCAATAGACCATCCATTCTCCTGACCATTTCTATAAGTCTCTTCCTTTAATAATTGTCCATTTTCATAAAACCAGTTCCATAATCCATCAGGACGACCCTTTGGATCGTATTTTCCTTTTTGCTCTATTTCTCCGTTCTTATAATAATATACCCAAGGACCAACTTTATAACCCGTTTCATATCGTCCCTTTGCCTTCAATTCACCATCAGGATAATAGTAAAATATCCAATCATCTTTTCTAAGCCCTCCTCGGTCCATGTTACCCTTGGAAACCAGTTTATCATTTCTATAAACTTTTGCGCTGTCGACATCTCCATTTTCAGAAAACCATAGATGAGTTCCATGTTTCAATCCCTCTCTAAATGTTCCTCTGAATTTTAAATTACCTTCTGCTTCTCCTTCTGTATAATACTTGACCTTAATATCTAAATTCGATAGCTCCTCTGCATCCGTTATAACTGCGCCCTCTTCAAATTTTGAGGTTTCCAACAACTCTCCTTTTTTGGAATACTCTTTCCAATACCCATCCTTTTCACCATTGCGATACTTCCCCTCAGCTATGATGTTGCGATCTTCATCAAACTCTTTCCACTCTCCCTGGCGCATGCCATCAGTATCGGTTCTGTTGATGTTTTGTTGCTTTGATAATATTCCGTTTTTGTAAAATTTAATAGCTACAATATCACCTTGTAGGTTAAACTCAAACGCCTTGCCATTTTCTTGTCCGTCTTCAAATGGTATCTCTGACTTTACCCCACCATTTGTGTAATAAATAAATCCAACTCCATCCTTTTGGTCATCTACAAATGGGAATGAGGAAACTAGAAAACCTTCTTTTGAGTAAAGCTTTGTGATACCATTTCGCTTACCCTCAGCGTATTCAATTTCTTCTTTTAAAACACCTTCTTCTGTGTAAAACTTCCATTTTCCATCAAGCAAAAAATTCAGCCTATTTCCCTCTGATTTTAGATCGCCCGTTGGAAAATAATTTTTCCAATATCCTTCTGGTTTACCCTCCTTCAGCGTTCCTTCGCTGCTTACAATTCCATTTTCAAAATAGAATTTGTTGTATCCATTGGGATTGGTGACTGTTTTTTGTGCGTTGATTTCATGGACCAAAACTAGGACCATCAACACGGTTAAAATCCACCAGCTAGTCTTTTCTTTATTCACTTAACTAATAACTATTAATCTTAAAATAAATCTATTACTACTATATATCCTGTTAGTTGTGTGAATAGATTTTTAGCTTTTTATTAGGATGGTGAATTTATCAAATGAAATGAACAATGGTTGAACACATTAACTCTATTAAACATTAAGATTATCGAGGTTATTGACATTGTGTTCATAGCAATTCTTCGATTGATATGTATAATAACATAACAGATAAGTTGAAGCTTGGTAAGACTCATAAGATGACATCAAAAAACGATAAGTTTAGCTTGTGTATGAAAAGGAAGTCGCGTATTGTTTTTTGGATTGGATAAAGCAAGAAAAAGTTACATGTTTTAATGAACCATAATTAACATGTTATCAAACCAAAATCATAGGTATAACTTTGAGCAAAATATTGGATAATGAAGGTAGCGATAGGTGCAGATCATGCGGGTTATGAATTAAAGGCATTCATAATTGAGCAGTTAAATAAAAAGGGCGTGGAAACGAATAATCACGGTACAAATGGTCCGGAAAGTGTGGATTATCCTGATTTTGGCCATGCAGTTTGCGAGGAGGTAGAACAGCGAAAAGTGGACTTTGGTATTTTGATATGCGGCAGTGCTAATGGAATGGCTATGACGGCAAACAAACACAAGGAAATACGCTGTGGTTTATGCTGGATACCAGAAATAGCATCACTAACGAAACAACACAACAATGCGAATATGATTGCTTTACCAGCTCGTTTTATTAGTCCTGAAGATGGTTGGAAGATTGTTTCAGCATATATGGAGGCAGAATACGAAGGAGGCAGACACCAAAGAAGAGTAGATAAAATATCCTGCTAAAAAAGTGATTAGTAAGCTGGATTTAGAACGAGCCTGGAGTAATACTAGGCCTTTTGTTAGAAACACACCTTTTACCTTTTCTGAATATTTGAGCGAGAGATGGGAATGTGAAGTGTTTTTAAAACACGAACAAAAGCAAGGGATTGGAGCGTTTAAGATTAGGGGAGCCTCTAATTTTTTAGCACACCTTTCATCGAAAGAGCGAGAAAGGGGATTAGTTACACATAGCTCAGGAAACCACGCTCAGGCGGTTGCATTCATGGCAAGGTTGTCTGGAATTAAGGCACATATTGTGATGCCTAAAAATTCAAATTCAAAAAAGATTGAAAACGCAAATAAATGGGGTGCAAATATTTATTTATGCGAGCCAAGTTTTGAGGCGCGCTTAGCTATGGCTAACGAGCTACAAGCAGAAACAGGTGCGTTTATGATACCACCTTTTGATCATGAATGGATTATTGAAGGACAAGCGACAGTAGCCATGGAGATGATCAGAGATCAAAGATTGGATTACATTATAGCTCCCCTAGGTGGCGGTGGTCTATTGTCAGGTTCTGCGTTCGCGAGTAAATATTTTAGTCCTAGCACAAAAGTTATTGGCGCTGAACCAGAGCTGGCAAAAGACGGATACGATGGTTTTATAAAAGGTGTTCGTGTCGATACTTATGTTCCTAACACGGTGGCTGATGGACTAAGAACTTTAGTGGGAGAAATTCCCTTTGAAATCATCAAACATGAGGTAAGCGATATTTGGCTCGCCTCAGAATCACGAATAATTCCTTGGATGTATAAGATTTGGGAGGAAGAAAAAACAATTATTGAACCTTCGTGCGCTGTACCTTTCGCAGCAATTGATGCCAACCGAGATCACATCAATGGAAAAAGAATAGGAATCATTATTACTGGTGGAAATGTTGATCTAAGTGGCCTTCCTCCTTATTCTACGGAAGGTTTATAGCTTTTGACAATAGCCTCAATTTCGCGAACAAAAGTTCGTTTATTGAACTGAGGTCCGTATACATATCCCTCAACCAAATATTGTTTTTTGTTTTGGGGATTATAAAATGAAAGGGCGTAGAAAGGACCACCCATGAACACACCTTTTGCTCCCTGCATTCTCCAAAGACCACGAATTTCTTTAGCGGTTTCGCCTCGAAAGTTGATAGATGAGATAATCGGTTTTATGAAACGATCTTCAATGCCCATGTAGCTAGTTTTTGGACCAGGAATGTGTTTTTTGTTCATCTCTTGTTTCCATATCAATAAACTAGAGTCGCTGAATTGTACCGTATCTGTGTATGGCCTTGAGTATATCATTAACCCTTGCTTAATGGCATGCAGATATCCACCGATTGGTTTTTCACGATCGAGTCTTAGCCAAACAAAACTGGGCTGGTTAACAACGAGTTCAAAATCTTCTTGAATAATACCGGTAAGCCCCGTCATGTCTTGAATTTCATCATTCAATGATGCTTTGCCAAATGCGCGGTTGCGAGAAGATAATCGATCTATTTCTGCATTGTGAAATGTCCAGAGCAGTTGATAGAATTGAGTTTTCATGAAGGGCTCAAGGTCTCTTAAGTTATTTAAGGTGAGGATGATTTGGATTTGCTGTTTGGCAAAAACATTTTCACGCTTAACGGCTTGAGTTTTATTGGTTGGGTCAATGCGGATTTCTAAGATGTTGCGGTGTGTTTTGAACACATCCCCAAACCCCTCTGTCTTCACTTGAATGTGGGTGAATAACGGTTCCTCTGCGGGTAACCCAGGAAAGAGTTTGTTTAATCCTTGAATTAGCAGGTTTCCCTCATCTGATGCCCATAAGATGGACGGTGCAACCACAAGAATCTCACCTTGATTACCGCTGTTGCCAGGTAGATAGGACGATGATTTATCATCATCACCGGAGCAGCCAGCAACGAGTAAGGATGAAATGAGTATGAGGTAAGCGAAATAGCGCATTATTTTTTATCGACAATTATTTTTTGGCCCGGTTTCATTCGGTTGAAATTGACATCACTATTCCAGCGCTTCAAGTCTTCTAGAGACACTCCTCTGGCCGATGCTATATCCCATAACGTATCTCCAGCGCGGATGGTATAATAAACGTTGTTTCCTGATTGAGATACTACAGGTTTTTTCGATGCTTCAACCTTTGTTTGGGTTGGTTCTTTAGCATGTATAGCTAGTTTTTGGCCCACCCTTAATGAGGTGCCCCGCATGTTGTTCCAATCTTGAATTTGTCTGACAGAACAACCATAACGATTTGCAATTTTCCCTAAATAGTCTCCAGAACGAACCGTATAGTAAGTGACTTCTTGTGGTTTCGGTGTTTCTGCAACTTCTGCTTGTGCAGCCTCCGTTTTCAGCAGGGACTCAATGGCCGATTCGTTTGCTACCCATATTTGAATTTTGTCTTTCGGTAAGTAAAGCACACGGTGGTTGTCGTAAGCAGGAATGACATTCATTCTATAAACGGGGTTAAGCTCAGAGATTGTTTCAATGTCGAGATCAACAATTTCAGAGATTTGCTCAAATGTGGCAGCATGTTGAAGGTGAACACTATCCACCTCGTATGATTTATTTGCAATAGGAGTGGCATAAATTCCATGATCTGAGGCGTGTTCAAACATGTAGTTCACCGCAATAAACGCAGGAACGTAACCTCGAGTTTCTCTCGGAAGATATGGGTAGATTTCCCAATAGTTACGCTTACCCCCACTTCTCCTTATCGCAGAAGCAACACGGCCTTCACCGCAGTTATATGCGGCAAGCGCAAGGTTCCAGTCACCGAAGAGGTTATATAAGTAACCTAAATATTGACACGCGGCTTCTGTAGACTTTTCAGCATCACAGCGCTCATCTACGTATGAATTGACGTTTAAACCAAAGTTTTTACCCGTTCTATACATGAATTGCCATAAGCCGGTGGCGCCTGCCCTGCTGCGTGCTTTAGGGTTTAGCCCAGATTCAACGACCGCTAAATATTTTAGTTCTAGGGGTAAATTATGCCGATCCAACGCTTCTTCGAATCCTGGAAAATACAATTGGCTTCGACCTAAACTTGAGGCGCTCAGGGAACGTTTTTTCGATACATATAAGTGAATGAAAGCTTCAACGGTGTTGTTATACGATAGATCGAATGGTGTGCGCTTATCCATTATCGACAGCCGTTCTTGATAAACTTCACTCGTGAAGACAGGCATGGAATCACTGAGTTTAAGCTCTTCAGGAGAATATAAAGGTTCGCTTAAACTGATTAGATCCTCGTAATAACATTGGATTATGCTATCTAGTTGAGCTGCGTAAGCTACATCTTTCAGGGGATGCAAAGTATCAGCTAAAGAAGTGCTATCAGGTGGTTTGGACGCGAAAGTTGCTCCAAAACCAATTAATAGAGTAAAGAAGGAGAGCAGTTGTTTCATTAATTTATTTAGAAGTGGGTTTAATAGAACAACGATAAAGATTCAAAAATCTGCGAACTACACACTGAGCTTTAGATGAATAGCGCTTGTAGGCCTATGGTTTTAGAACAATGACCTATTAGGAGAGGATTTTAGCCCCTCGGAATAACACCTTTTCTTCAAATGACCCCCCTGTGAGTTGCACACCTGTTGGCAATCCTTCACTCGTTTGCCCCATTGGAATGGAAAGTGATGGGTTTCCGGCAAGGTTCGCCTGAACGGTGAAAATATCTTCTAGGTAAAGAGAAATTGGATCGTCAGACTTTGCTCCTATTTTAAAGGCTGGGTGCGGGGTTGTTGGGGAAATAATGAAATCCGCGCCCTCAAGAATCTTATCGGTAGCATCCTTGATTAAACGTCTTACTTTTTGTGCTTTTGAATAATATGCGTCATAGTAACCTGTGCTCAGAACAAATGTTCCTAACATGATTCTTCGTTTCACCTCTTCTCCAAAACCCTCTGTTCTTGAGTTAAAATAAGTAGAGGGAATGTCCTCAGATTGAGGGCTGCGAACACCATAATGAACACCGTCATATCGACCTAGGTTTGAGGATGCTTCAGCTGTTGTGAGCACATAATAGCATGGAATCATGTGGTCCAAATAAGGGAAGGAGACACCGATAACGTTATGCCCTTCTTCACGAAGCTTGGACAGTTTGTTTTCAAACTGTGCTTTTATCTCTGGGTTTAAACCTGGGCTTTCCGAAACCTCTTCTAAATAGGCAAAGGTATACTTGTCTTTTGTCGCTCCTTCTCCAATTGGCTTGTGCGCTGATGTAGAATCCATTGGGTCATGACCAGCCATGACTTCGTAAAGAAGTTGTGAGTCTTCGACTGAGTTAGTCATGGGACCAATTTGATCAAAACTGGAAGCAAAAGCGATTAATCCAGATCTAGAAATTCTTCCGTAGGTTGGTTTTAGTCCAACGATTCCACAAAAGGAAGCGGGTTGGCGAATAGAACCGCCAGTATCAGATCCAAGTGTAGCCATGCATAAACCAGCAGCAACCGCAGCAGCAGAACCACCGCTAGATCCGCCAGGTACTAGGGTTTCATTTAATGGGTTTTTTACATTACCGAATGCAGAGTTTTCATTTGAGCTACCCATTGCGAACTCATCACAATTCAATCGGCCAATTATGATCGCCCCTTCATCTATAAGCCTCTGAACGGCTGTGGCAGTGAAAAGGGACTCAAATCCTTCTAATATTTTAGAGGATGCGCTAACTTTATGCCCAGCGTAACACATGTTGTCTTTTATACCAATAATTGCCCCTGCTAGTCTGCCCGTGGAGCCAGATTTAATAGACTCATCCACGCCTTTAGCGAGTTCCAACGCACTTTCAGAAAACACCTCAAGAAAGGCGTTGTATGAATCTTCGTTTGTTGCTTTTTTCAAATAAAAGGCGCATAAATCTTGGGCGGAATATTTTCCGTCAATAAGGTCTTCGCGTGTCTTTGAAAAGTTGGTAAAATCGTAGTGCTCCAACGAATATGATTTTAGCAGATTAGTCTTTTAGTTTATCTGCGCTATCACCATCTTCTTTTGTGGCGTCCTTAAACTCCTTCATGCCTTTACCAAGGCCTTTCATTAATTCAGGAATCTTTTTACCACCAAAGAGAAGTAATAACGCTAGGGTGATTAAGATAATTTGTGGCCAACCAATTGCTCCCATGATCTAAAATTAGAATGCGAAGGTAAGAAAGGACTTGCTACTTAGCCCCATAAATCCAATAGACTGGATTGATGAGCTCAGTGCCTTTCCACAGCTGAAATTCAAACTCGGTTTTTCCCTTGTCGGTAATGATCACACCGATTTCTTCTTTGGTTTTAATTTTATCCCCGTTGCTAACAAAGGTTTCTTTCAGGTTGGTGTAAACAGAGATATACTCACCATGGCGCACCATAACCACCTTTCCGACTCCCGGAAGGATTATTATTTTAGATACGACTCCATCGAATACAGCTCGAGCCCTGCTGCCTTCAGTGGTGGAGATGGTGATTCCGTTATTCTTTACAGTGACTTGATTCAAAAAAGGATGGGGCTGTTGACCAAACTTAGCAACCACCTCCCCTTTATCCACTGGCCATGGAAGTTTACCCTTACTAGCCGTAAAATTGTTTCCAAGTTCTTTTGCCTCTGGGGTTAATTTAAACCCGCTTTTTGAGCTTCCAGAGTTTGTGCTGGCCATTTCGCGCTCGATGGCTTTTTTAATAGCAAGCCGCAATTCTTCGGCTTGTTTAGTTACTTGGGCTAACTCGTTTTTATACTTCGCTTCTTGGTTGCTTAACTGGCCTAATTTTTTTTCTTTTTCTTGTTTTTCTCTATTTAGAACAACCTTTTCTTGGTTATGCGAGTTCAGCACCTTATTCTTTTCTTCTCGCTGGGATACTAAGGCTTCTCGCTTTTCTTCTAAGCTTTCTTGGGCGCTGAGTATGGCTGCCGCTTGTTCTTGCCTGTAATCGGAGAGCTGTTGTAAATATTTCATTCTTCGATAGGCTTGTTCAAAGTCGTCACTAGCGAAGATGTACATGACCTTATCAGCGTTGTTTCGCGTTTTATATGCTTGCGAAATCATTTTTGCATACTCGTCTTTGAGTTGTGAAATATCCTTTTCGAAGGCGCTGATTAAGTCTTGATTTTGGGCAATCTTTTCATCGACCAACTCTAACTCCTGTCGCAGTGCAGAGATTAACTCTTCGCGCTGTTCGATTTTTTGGGTAGCAATTTTCATCCGCGACTGCGTGTTGCGGCTGTCTTCCTCAATTTGTTTGAGAAGCTTCTCTTTGTATGCAATATCCTCTTTGAGCTTTTGTTGCTTTCGCTTAAGGTCGCTACTCGATTGGGCCAACACACTTGTGGTGGCAATGAAGAAAACTAATATGCTAAGGCACCAACGGTTCATACTTTTCTGGAATCGTAAAGGAAACGCTAACTTTCTTACCTGTTGTTAGCTTGATCACAGATGTATTCACCGTGGCTTGTTCATTGGGAGATTCAGCAACGAAAGAAATCTTGTTGGGGTAGTTGGAATTGCAATAGGACTGAAAGTCAGAATAAGAGGCGGTTAGGCTTCGGCCTTCACTAAAGTCTACGATATTAGCCTTGTTAATGCGAAAGTCTTTAGGGCCAACCCAAAGACTAACCGCCAGGTCTAAAGGTTTTTTAAGCTCTTCTTTTTTGATAGCGCGCTTCATCTGTCCTTTGCGTAAAAAGCTCAATTTGTAATAACCATCCTCTTCAGACCCCCTTAGCTTATCATCGGTATGATCGATAAATGAAGACCCATTGGCAAGTATTAATGCTTGTAGGGTGTTAAAATCTGCTTCAAGCATGAAGGTTTCAGTGATGTATTCATAGCCTCCAGCATAGAATTTATTGTTTCTTCTGTCTATGTATTTGACACTGTCTGGGGTGAATAAAAACCGCCCAATTTCAACCGCATAATACGTGGCTGAAATCCAGATTACGCTATCCTGCTTCAGACGAACATAGAGTTTAAAACTATCGTCCACCTTTTTGGTTTTGATCTCCACATCATACTTGATACTCATCCAATCACAAACAATATCATGTGCGTGCAGTGAGTCAATGAGCTCTGCAGTCTTAAAATTTGGTAAGCGATCTTTTGAGCCATCAGCAGTTTTTTTTCCGCCCTTACATGAACTTGCAATAACAGCGCTGATAACAACAGCTAATATGTATATCCGCCTAATCAACAAGCTTTTGTGTTTGAATTTTACTGTCTAGTTCAGCTGTACCTTCCCCAGTTTCCCTTGCTTTGATCCAATATTCTAAGGCTTTATTTTGTTGTCCAAGTTTATAAAGAGTGTCGCCATAATGCTCCAGAACCTCTGCGCTTTTTACACCACCATGATCCAGTGATCTTTTCAAATATTCTTCAGCTTCTGAATATTTTTCCAGTTGGTAAAGAATCCACCCGTAGGTGTCGAGGTATGATGCGTTTTTTGGTTCTGTTTCGACAGTTTTTCGAGACATTTCTTCCGCTTTATCCAAATCAGCTTTCCTTAAAGACAGAAAGTAACTGTAGTTGTTTAGCACATATAGATTTGTGGCGTCATAAATCAGTGAGGCGGTATAGGCGCTATCTGAGGATGTGTGTTTTCCAAGTTCGTGGTACGCGTCACCGAGACTCGCTAAAAGCTGAGCAGTCAGAAAGTAGTTTCCTACGACCAATTCGGTTCCTGTTTTGAGGTTTTTTGCTGCATCCGTATAGTTTTCAAGTTGATTGTTGGCAATGCCATTAAACAGATAAACAGCCGGTTGTGCTGGAAATAGATCCATGGCTGTTTTGCTGTCTTCTAACATGGCTTCTGGGTCATTTAATTCTGAGTCAATCAATAGCAGTTGATTCCAAATAGCATATTTGGATCCGTCTATCTCGATGGTGTTATAGTATGATTGTCGAGCCGCAACAAGTCTACCATCGAGGTATAAAAAGTCGCCTAAAACGGAATGGCTTTTTGCTTCTGTCGGATGCGTTTGAATCAATAAGCTGCAAAGCTGAATTAGTTCCTGTCTAATGGTTGCGTCCTTTTCTGCTTGCCCGTACTTACTTAGTAAAATGCTGATTTTAGTATCAACATCGAGGTTTTGGTTTTGAAATGCCTTGGTCAAATAAACGGAGGCTGAATCCAACATTTCATTTTGCTCGTAGTATTCAGCTAAAGAAAGTTGGATATATGGGTTCTCTGGCTCCACTTTCATGGCCCTTGCAAAAATCTCCAATGCTTTTTTCTTATCCCCTTGTGCTTTATAAAGATCTGCTAAGTAGCTATAAAACCGTGCCTGATCTGGGAAGTTTTCGATAGCTTTTTCCATAACGGAGGCAGCTTCGGAATATTTTTCTGCGCCAACCAGAGACTCAAATTTTATAAGTGCTATGTCAGGGCTGGGGCCATTTTGATTTTCAAATTCATCGAATGTCTGAAGCCCTTTTTTTGTTTTGCCCGCATATAGAAGTAAGCTGGCATGGTTGTAAATATATTCTGGATTGTAAGGTTCAAGATCGCGCAACATTTTAAAGCTCTTGTCGGCCCCCTTAAAGTTTTGCAGTGCGGTTTGAACTTCAATTAACTGCACTAAATACCATGTGTTGTTTGGGTCAAGCTTGGCCGCCACTTGAAATTGTTCTTCCGCCTTTTGTAGATTGTTTTGAGTTAGAAATAGCCGAGCAAGTTCATAGTGAACTGCATCGTTTTTGGGGTCCATTTGAAGGCAATCTGAGTAAAGCTTGAATGCCTCTTGATTGTTGCCCAAAATCCGCTCTTTGTCGGCATCAATAAACTTTTTAGTGAACACAACCAGTTCGGCATTAGACAAACGCTCAGAGGTCTGGGCTACAGTCATGCTGCTGTACAAAATCGCAGCAAAAAGGTATACTATTGAACGAACCTTCAAATCAGGCAAGGGTAGAATAGTCACCGAGGCTCAGGTCGTTTGCGCTAAGCTTAATTTGGGTGTTTGTTCCTATAAGTGAGTTTTCGATGACTGCGTTAATGATGGCGCTGTCGTTTCGCACAATGCTTCGGCTGATGCGAGAGTCATTGACTTTAGTGTTCGCGCCTATTGAAACATGTGGACCAATTACACTGTTGGTTATTTGTACGCCAGGACCAATAAATACAGGTTCAATAATTGTTGATTCCTTGATTGATGCAGATGTATGAATCAGGTCTGTATCTTTTTCAAACTCAAGAATCATTGTGTTGGTCTCAACTGTGGCGTTTTTGTTTCCACAGTCCATCCAATGGTCTACTTCACCGGGCTCAAACTGCACTCCTTGAGACTTCATGTTTTCAAGAGCATCGGTCAATTGGTACTCACCGCTTTTCACAACATTATTATCAATCAAGGCTTTGAGCTCACGTTGAAGATGTTGACCATCGCGGAAGAAGTATATGCCGATAATGGCGAGGTCTGAAACAAAGTCCTTGGGCTTTTCAACGAAGTCTGTTATGGTACCCTCAGAGTTTACTTTAACAACTCCAAATTGACTTGGGTCTTCAATGGGCTTAACCCATATGACCCCTTCTTTACTGTCATCAATTTTAAAATCAGCCCGAAATAAAGTGTCGGCAAAGGCAACAATGACTGGTCCGGACAAAGAGTCTTTTGCACAATAGATGGCGTGACCGGTGCCCAAGGCTTCAGTTTGGTAATATATTTTCCCAGCAGCGCCTAAAGACTCAGCAATGGCAATTAATTGTTTTTCAACGGCATCACCAAAATCACCTATGATAAAACCGATTTCGTTAATTGGTTCTTCACATAAAGCTGCGATATCCTCAACCAATCTTTGTACTATCGGTTTTCCTCCAACAGGAATGAGTGGTTTTGGCGTTATTAAGGTGTGTGGGCGCATACGCTTACCCATGCCGGCCATTGGTATTATAAGATTCATGCTTTTCTGATTCTGTGGCAAAAATGCGAATACTTCACTTCGTACTCGGAATAAGCCCGATATATTACAATTCTTTGAGAATTACTTGGTTCCTGTACTGCCAAATCCACCTGTTCCTCGATCTGTATTGTCGAGTGATTTGCTTGGACACCAATCCACTCTTTCGTACCTGGCAATCACGAGTTGCGCAATTCGCTCACCATCCGACACCTCAAAAGGCTCATGGCCATGATTAATGAGGATTACCCCAATATCACCGCGATAGTCAGCATCAATAGTGCCGGGGCTGTTGAGCACTGTCACGCCCTTTTTAAATGCAAGACCTGATCGAGGCCGTACTTGTGCTTCAAACCCTACGGGCAGCGCAATTTGAATTCCGGTGGGTACGAGTTGGAACTCTCCGGGTAATAAAACAATAGGGTTATCGGGAAGCATGGCGCGCAGGTCCATTCCAGCGCTCAACTCTGTGGAATAACTTGGTAATTCATGCGAACTATTGTTGATTATCTTAATCTGCATTAGATGTTTTTTTATGAAAATAGAACTCGAAATAAATAATCATTGAAACATATGCGCTTATCATAAGTAGCTTGAGTATCCAAGATGTGACCAGACTTTCGAAAGCGCTGTATAGGTTTAAATAATAGAAAATGATAGGTAAAGAAAAGTATCCGAAGAGTTTCGGTAAGTTGTAAGGTATTGGCATGAAACGCTGGCCGAGTATGTATGAGACTGCAGCCATGGAAAAGTAGCAAGCCAGCGTGGCCCAAGCGCTGCCCCTGAATCCTAAAGTCGGTATGAGTAATATGTTTAGGCCTATAGTGACCAGCGCTCCACCAATCGCAATATATGAGCCGTAGTATGTCTTATCAGTTAATTTATACCAAGCACTCAGGTTGTAATATACCCCTAGGAAAACATTCGCTAGAAGCAGGACAGGAACAATGTCCAGCCCAACCCAGTATGCCTCATTAGGGATGAAATATTTGAAAATATCTATAAAAAGGGTAACGGTTAGAAAAACAGTCATGACAAAGGCAAAGAATAAATGCAGCATTCGTGCATAAGTGTTTGGAGCCTCGCCTGATTTTTGTTGATCAAAGAAAAACGGTTCAGCGGCATATCGATATGCTTGAATGCATAAAGTAATTACGATTGAAAGCTTGTAGCATGCCCCATATATTCCCAATTGTGTCATGGTTGCTAATTCGCCCAAATCTGTCCACAACATCCATTTTAGCAACGCGCGATCAAGCGTTTCGTTTACAATACCAGCTAAACCAGCGATTAATAGTGGAAATGCGTATCGCATCATTTTCTTCCAGATTTCTGGATTGATACGTATTTGCGCCTTTAGAATATCGGGCAACATCAGTGCGAATTTCACGATGGACGCGATCAGATTTGCTATGAAAACATACCCAACACCGGTATTTGGATCATAAAAGGTGTCGATCAGCCAATTTATTTCACCGGATTTAAACTTGGGCATGCAATAGGCCAAGAAAAACAGATTTAACCCAATGTTTACCACGATGGATGCAATGTTGACCCAAGCGAATTTGATGGATTTGTTTTCTGCCCTCAGTTTAGCCAATGGGATAGCCACTAGTGCGTCAAGACCAACGATAATTCCGAACCAAGAAATGTATTCACTATGGTTTGGATAGCCCAAAAAGTTAGCAATGGGTTGTGCAAAAACGGATACCAATACAATGAACCCAAATGAGCTGATTACCAAAGACCAAAGGGCTGTGCTGAACACGGTTTTTTTGTCCTTTTCGCTTTGACTGTAATATCGAAAGAAGGCGGTTTCCATTCCATACGTCAACATCACAACCAAAAAAGCAACATAGGCATACATTTCAGTAATGATTCCAAATTGCTCTGGCTGAAAGACAAGTTTGCTTGTGTAGAGAGGTGTAAGCAGATAGTTGAGGAAGCGTCCTATAATACTGCTGAGACCGTAAATTGCGGTCTGACCGAGAAGTTTTTTCAGTGGTGTGGCCATCTTTGAAACAAAGAAACGTTCATAACGATGTCTATTGCGACCAATATGTTAAAGATTTCAACGCATGTTAGTGTTCAACGCAATTGTCAAATTACCTTTATGCTCATGTTGCAGAGACTCTTTTTATTAGTGGTGATGATCCAATTGACTCTAATGTCGCTGGCACAAAAGTCCGGTACGGTTATTATCCATGAACCAGCATTTAGGTATACTATCACCGCTCCAAGTGGTTGGGTATATGACACCGAAATGGCGAAGGAAATGAGATTGAGTGTGGTTTTCTATCCAGATACGACAAAATGGACGAAATCACCGGTTGTAATGTATATCAACCCCACAGTTAAGTTGGATTCAAATCAAACAGTGGAAGAAGTGGCTCAGATGGATATAAAAAACTTCCAAAAAGATTCGCCAGAAGTAAAAGCAGCTTATTTCAAAACGCTGAAAACATACCCCCAAGGCCTTGATTGTATTGTTTATAAATTCGAAAACCAAGCGAAAAACAACTATGAACTAGTTGCGTACATAGAACATGGCTATCATGTATTGATGATAGTGTTGGGTACTCGAAATAAGGATTTGTTTAAACAAAACGAAACTGCTTTTGATCGTTTGGTTACCTCATACTTTGACTTAAATAAGAAGGGCTAGTTGCCTTTAAAATCTGCTTTTCGCTTTTCAAGAAAAGCAGTTGTTCCTTCTTTAAAATCATTGGTTCCAAAAGCCTTTCCAAATAATTCAATTTCCGAATTGAAACCATTGGTTTCATGGTCAAAACCAGCGTTTATAGCTTGTATTGCAAAGCCGATTGCTGTTGGTGAGTTTCTTACAATTTTTTTTGCGATCTCTTGACATTTTTCAAGGAGGGCCTCCTGAGGCACAACATAATTCACCAATCCTGTTTCCTCAGCGCGACTCGCACTCATCATTTGTGCAGTAGCAATGAGCTCCATCGCCCTTCCTTTTCCAATTAGTCTTGGAAGTCTTTGAGTGCCCCCGTAGCCAGGAATTACGCCCAACGACACTTCTGGCAATCCCATTTTAGCATTTTCTGAAGCTACACGCATATGACAACTCATGGCTAATTCTAATCCGCCTCCAAGGGCAAACCCATTCACAGCTGCGATTACTGGAGTAGTCATGTTCTCGACTAAATCAAATAGCTTTTGCTGGCCTTCGGCAGCAAGCTTTTTACCTTCGTCAACGCTAAAAGAGGCAAACTCAGAGATGTCTGCACCCGCAACAAAAGCCTTATCACCAGACCCGGTAAGAATTACACAACGGATTTCAACGTCATTATCAAGTTGCGTCATACAATCACCAAGTTCTGCAATTACTTGTTTGTTTAAAGCGTTGAGCTTGTCGGGTCGGTTGATTGTAACCGTTGCGATAAGTCCTTCGTTTGATACAGTTATATTTTTGTAATTCATAATCCAAGTTGAAATAAACAAAAAAACCGCTTCAATCGAAACGGTTCTTTAAAATGTTCGGTCTGCCAATTATTTCCCAAGTACAAAGACCTTATCAACAAATTTGCCCTGAGGTTGATTAGCTTCTATGATATAAATTCCAGATTTGTAGCCGGCTGTTGAAATCGCCACTTGACTATTATTCACCACCATAGAATTAATAAGCGTTCCATTCAATGAATAAATATTGATAGTTCCTTCTAAAACGTCATTATTTAATGCTGCGATAATAATCTCATCACCTTGCATAAAGGCATTAAAACTTCGGTTGTCGTTGATGGTTTGTATTCCAGTAGTTTCTTCTCTGCCGGTCATTCCATGATTAGGATCTACCTGAGCATAGCTAATGCAAGTGATTAACAGTGCTATAGCAGTAATTATAGTCTTCATAAGTAATGAGTTAGAAGCGCAAATATAGCGGCTACAATGCGAGCAAAGTGTTAAGAAGTTGAAGGCAGAGAAATTTGAAAAGTAGCTCCTTGTTTATTAGTTGTGCATATGGAAATTGTACCTGCAGCGCCTTCTATGATCTGCTGGCAAATAGCTAATCCGAGACCTGTTCCGCTGGATTTTGTGGTAAAATTTGGTTGGAAGATTTTGCTTTCGAGTTCCGCGGGAATACCTGGGCCATTGTCTTCCACCTCAACCAATATGTTTTGACCGGATCGAAAAGCACGAATAGAAATTAGTGGGTTGTTTTGTCCTTCGAGGGCTTGTTTTGCGTTTTTGATGAGGTTGTTGAGTACGCGTCTAAACGCATCTGGGTCAATGTTGATGTACATATCAGGAGTGTTTGGATGGTAATTGAATTCGACCGCGCTATCTGAAAACAGAGTAATAACGTCATAAATGGCTTGCGATACATTTACTTGTTCGTGACCTCCTTCGTGCATTTTGGCGAAATCACTAAATTCGGAAGCAATCTTATTCAGCGATTCTATTTGTTGAATAATGATTTCCATGGTTGAATTGAATTTACTTTGCCACGCTTCATCAACAAAATTGGATGTTGCTTGGAGGTGTTGAACGCTAAGCTTAATTGGTGTGAGCGGATTTTTTATTTCATGAGCGACTTGACGAGCCATTTCCCTCCAAGCCCCCTCTCGCTCTGTTTTAGCGAGCAGCTTTCTACTCTCTTCTAGTTTAGAGAGCATTTCATTATAGGCAGAAATTAACTGACCGATTTCATCCTTGTTATTCCACGGGATGGCTTCATTATGAGAGTTTAGGTCAACGGTTTTAAGTTTTTCACTGAGGACGCTTAAATTCCTTGTAATTGAATTAGAAAGCAGAATGGTGATTCCGATGGCAGCTATGAATAGAAAAAGGTACGTAAGTCCAATGGATCCAAGAAACTCGGGTAAATCATTTTGATTCACGCTTAAATCTTGTCTATATGGAAGATTGAGTATCGCAATAGATTGTCCTGTAGCGTTTTTTAATAGTGTGTAGTCTGAAAGATAAGAATGTCGATCTCTCTGTTCTGGGATAACGACACGATCGGTTTCCTTAAGCTGCTCAAGGGCAGTTGAAGGAACGCGTCTATCCATATACTCTGAATGAATTTCTCCAGGATGGGCGGAAACCAACATTTCGCCATCGGTATTGTAAATGTTCATCTCCATGTTATGCACTTCCGATAAGCGCAGCACCTCTTGCTCGAACTCTTTTAGTACAACGTCAGTGCCTTGTTGAATTTCAACCTCTTTGGAGAAATACGCCATTTCAGTTTTAATAGCCCGCTCCTTTCTCGCCAGCCTTTCCTGATGATAGTTGTCGTTCTGTACCTGAAAATAAAAGATAGTGACAGCACCAATGACAATAAGCGAGGTGACCATCAAGGTGGTCATTGCAAGAATAATTCGCGTCCGAAGCTTCATGTTGTTTGTTGAATTTCTGAAAGTACTGCAAATATGATGCAACAAAAAAGCCCCGTTTGAATTTTCAAACGGGGCTTTTTATTGTTTTGATTTTCCTATGCGTTGAGAGCTTCTGCACCTCCAACAATCTCGAGAATTTCCGTTGTAATTGCTGCTTGTCTCGCTTTGTTGTAAGTAAGTTTCAATTCCTTCAACATATCGGAAGCATTGTCGGTTGCTTTATGCATTGCCGTCATTCGTGCACCGTGCTCACCAGCAAAGCTGTCCAGTAGCGCTTTGTAAAGTTGAGTTTTCAAAGACTTTGGAATTAGATCATCAACGATTTCCATTTTGTTTGGCTCGAAAATATAGTCTTGATTAGTCACTGCACTTGTCGTAGTATCTAGCGGAGCAATAGGAAGAAATTGCTCTTCTTGAACGATCTGCGTAGCAGCATTTCGGAAATGATTATACACTAAAACTACCTTGTCAAATTGCTTGGCGGCAAATGCATCCATGATTTTGGTTGCTGCTGCAGCGGCATGATCGAAATCCAAGTTGTCGAAGATTTCGTTTGTGTGCCGCGGTAAAAGCGTGCCCTTTATAAAGTACTCTGTTTTACGAAATGCATCTTCAGCCTTTTTTCCGAAAGTTAATACGGTCACGTTTTTATCGGCATAGCCATTCTTAATCATGGAGTTAACGCGCTTAATAACTTGCGAATTAAAACCACCACACAATCCTCGATTAGATGTAACAGCAATGATCAGCACACTCTTTACCTCACCTGTTCTTCCAAAGGCGTTTTCAGAGGTGTCAAGGCCACTGCTCAGTCCACCAAGTATCTCTTGGAGTTTAAGGGAATAGGGACGCATCTGTGTAACAGCGTCTTGTGCCCTACGAAGTTTTGCGGCACTCACCATTTTCATCGCAGATGTGATCTGCATGGTGTTGTTTACGGATGTTATCCTATTTCTTACTTCTTTTAAGTTAGCCATTGGCTTGAGCTTAAGCGATTAATACTTTGCAGATAATTCTGCGGCAACTGCTTCGAGCGTCCCTGTGATATTATCATCCAGCTTTCCTGCACGTAATTGATCCAATACATCTCGGTGGTTGCGATCAAGAACATCTAGGTAGTCTCTTTCAAATTCCTTCACTTTATTGATAGGAACTTTACTCAATAAGTTACGTGAACCAGCATAAATAATAGCGGTTTGCTTTTCTACAGGAACAGGGGCGTTTTCACCTTGCTTTAAGATCTCCACGTTTCTAGCACCCTTATCTAGCACGGCCTTAGTAGCAGAGTCAAGATCTGAACCGAACTTAGAGAATGCTTCTAATTCTCGATACTGCGCTTGATCGAGCTTCAAAGTACCTGATACTTTCTTCATGGATTTAATCTGAGCGTTTCCACCTACACGCGATACCGAAATACCAACGTTAATAGCTGGACGAACACCAGATAGGAAAAGGTTAGCTTCTAAGAAAATCTGACCATCCGTAATAGAAATTACGTTGGTTGGAATGTATGCAGAAACGTCACCTGCCTGAGTTTCAATAATTGGAAGAGCTGTTAAAGAACCACCTCCTTTGACTTTGCCCTTTAAACAGTCAGGCAAGTCGTTCATCTGGCCAGCGATGGAATCATCATTGATGATTTTTGCAGCGCGCTCCAAAATTCTAGAGTGTAGATAGAAAACATCACCAGGATAAGCTTCACGTCCTGGAGGACGTCTTAACAGAAGTGATACCTCACGATATGACACAGCTTGTTTTGAAAGATCATCAAAAATGATTAAGGCTGGCCTTCCTGTATCACGGAAGTATTCTCCAATTGCCGCTCCAGCCATGGGCGCATAGAACTGCATCGGGCTAGGGTCAGAAGCATTAGCGGCAACCACAGTTGTATACTGCATCGCGCCAGCATCTTCTAATCGCTTAACGATTCCGGCAACGGTCGAAGCCTTTTGACCACAAGCAACATAAATACAATAAACAGGTTCTCCTCGATCAAAGAACTCCTTTTGATTCATGATAGTGTCAATGGCAACAGTCGTTTTACCTGTTTGACGGTCACCGATAATTAACTCACGCTGTCCTCTACCCACTGGAATCATAGCATCAATCGCTTTAATTCCAGTTTGAAGTGGTTCGTTTACCGGTTGACGGAAGATAACTCCAGGGGCCTTTCGTTCTAATGGCATCTCGAATAACTCACCATCTATAGCTCCCTTACCATCAATTGGATGACCTAGAGTGTTGACCACACGGCCAACAATACCTTCACCAACATTAATAGATGCAATTCGTTTTGTACGCTTTACGGTGTCACCTTCTTTGATGTCATTGGAATGACCTAGCAATACCGCTCCAACGTTATCTTCTTCTAAGTTCAACGCAATGGCCTGCAAGCCGTTTTCAAACTCGATCAACTCGCCTGCTTGCACATTGGAGAGTCCGTAGATTCGAGCAATTCCGTCACCTACTTGTAATACGGTTCCTACTTCTTCGAGCTCAGCTGCTGTTTTGGCCCCGCTGAGTTGTTCGCGGAGGATAGCTGATACTTCTGCTGGTTTAATTTCAGGCATGATTTATCTTATTTGTAAGCTGAAAGTTTATGATTTGTGAATTTCTTGTTTCAGGGAATTGAGTTTTCTACGAATGCTCGCGTCAAGCCTCAAGTCACCTATTCTGATTTGAAGACCACCTAGAATCGATGGGTCTACGATTTCTTTGAGTGATATGGTTTTTCCAAAGCTCGACAAAGAGCTTTGAAGTTGTTTTTTCTGATCCGTTGAAAGAGTTGTAGCGGAAGTCACAGTTGCTTCAACGATTCCTTCCTTTTCATTATAAATGGAGATAAATGAATCTGCAGCAGCTTCTAATATGGCCTCCCTCTTTTTTTCTGCAAGCATGTTCATGAAATGCATGGAGAGATCGGAAACCTTCTTAGAGAAAACTGCTTCAAGCGCACGTTGTTTAACCTCAGTTTTGATGATCGATGATTGTAGCATTTGCGTAAGATCATCGCTGGCGGAACAAGTTTTTGCGACTAATTCCATATCTGCACGCACTTCCTCCAATTGCGACTTTTCAATCGCAAGCTGAATTAAAGATTGAGCATATCTGCCTGATGCTTTTCTCGACTTCATTAGTTGAAATTGATTTCGTTCAACGCAGAAGTAACCATTTCATTTTGCTTATCAGCATCGTTCAATTTTTGAGCGATAACCTTTTCTGCAATTTCGAAAGAGAAATCCGCTACCTGGTTTTTCAACTCTTCGATAGCTTTGTTCTTTTCATTTTTAATTTCTTCTCTGGCAGAGGTGATTATTTTTTCCGCATCCTCTTTCGCTTTATTCTTCGCCTCGTTGATGATTTCATTTTTCATTGTGCGAGCCTCTTTCATAAGCACATCTCTTTCTTCACGCGCCTCGTTTAAAAGCGCGTTATTAGACTCCTTTAGGTTTTTGAGCTCATTGCGAGCTTGCTCGGCTTGCTCTAATGCTTCTTCAATCGAACGCTCGCGCTCATTAACAGCGTCTAAAGTCGGTTTCCAGGCGTATTTTCTGAGTAAGAAAAGTAGCGTAAGGAATAGAAGTGTTTGCCAGAAGAATAAACCTACTGAAAATTCACTAATTAATTTTTCCATCTCTTTTTTGTTGTGTTTAAGGGAGAAAATAATAGCGACAACCAACCGTTGCCGCTATTATTCATGCTCATTACACCGCGAACAATGCAGCGAAACCGATACCCTCGATAAGGGCAGCGGCAATTAACATTGCTGTTTGGATTTTGTTAGTCGCTTCTGGCTGACGAGCTATCGCCTCCATAGCTGAACCACCGATGTTACCAATACCGATACCGGCACCGATAACTACTAAACCTGCTCCTACAATTGCTGGAATTTCCATAATCAAGATAAATTAGAGTTAATAAAAGATTGTAATATTTTAATGATGTTCATCATGCTCTTCTACTGCAAAACCGAAATAAAGCGCGGTGAGCATGGTGAATATATATGCTTGCAGAAATGCTACAAGAAGTTCAATTATTGACAAGAAAAGAGTCAAGCCTAGGAATGCTCCACGAGCGAACCAGTTGTTGAAGATGAACAACAACCCGATCAAACTCATCAGTACGATGTGACCCGCAGAGATGTTGGCGTATAAACGAATCATTAAAGCGAAAGGCTTAATGAAGACTCCTAAAAGTTCGATAGGTGCTAGAATGATTTTCATAGGCACAGGTACACCAGGCATCCAGAAAATATGCTTCCAATAATATCCCTTGGCGGTTAATTGAGTGATAAGGAAGGTCATGATCGCCAGAGCAAACGTTACAGCAATATTTCCTGTTACGTTAATACCAAGAGGGGTGAGACCAGCTAGGTTAATAAACCATATAAACACAAATACAGTGAGCAGATAACTCAT
This sequence comes from uncultured Flavobacteriales bacterium, assembly GCA_943788775.1. GTDB lineage: Bacteria > Bacteroidota > Bacteroidia > Flavobacteriales_G > Salibacteraceae > SHAN690. The sequence continues at coordinate 244,731 of CALSRO010000004.1, forward strand.
GTATTTGCGATAATGCTTTTTACCAATGTTTGGAACAGCAATCTCATCTCTAACGAAAATCACAAGTGGTTCAAGGAATTTACCAATCCCGCGAGCTACTAGGCCATTTTTATAACTATCGCCAAGTGCTTTGAATAGTAGAAACAATATGAGGGAAAAGACGATGACACTAAAAACGCTTTTGGTAATTGAGAAATCTAGAGGGGAGGCGTTCGTAATGTGATGGTTATCATCATAATTCAACGTTCCTTCCGCATCGGTTTTATAAATGTGGTTGTGATGAAGGAAGTAAAAATTCCCGTTTGACTCAGCCACAGACTCTCCATGATGGAAAGCCGAGGACATAAAAACCTGTAAACCATCATCTAATAAAATGATGGGAAGTGGCATACTCACATGAGTTCCCGTTTCTTCATCTGTAAAAAGATGAAAATCGTGTGCATCTTGTAAGTGATGTAAAATATCTTGCTTGATTTCATCGCGAAGTGAAACGCTGTCCGCCCCATGCTCATTGACTTCTGAGGCTCCTCCGAAGAATGGCGCTAAAACCAAGGTTAGAGTAATCAGAAAAAAGCAAATTTTATCTCGCATCATCCTTAAATAATAAGGGGTTAAAATTTGGGTGCAAGAGTACGTATAATTCTATTATCCAAAAAGTGTTTTGGAAAATCAATTTACAGCCTTTAATTATCACAAAATCAGTTAGATTTATTTAGGTGTCGGATCAAGTACCAAACCTCAATGATTAAACTTAAAGCGTATGGAATGTAAAACGAGATGAACTCTGCTTTTCGCGCGTCATGATCGGCAGAAAAGTTTCCGTAAAATAGCATGAAGAAAAGGGCGAATTTGATCAAACTTCCACCCATGAAAACAAACCCGGTGATTTCGCTTTTTCGAATAGACAAATAAATGATTGCCACTCCGGTCGCGATACTCATGAAAAGATTGAGCAGATAAAAATGTAAAATTTGGTTATTGAAATTTATCGATGCAGGCGCTACCTGCAGGTGCACGAAGAATGATGCGCCTAAAAGGGCAAGTAGTAAAAAAGTCAGATTGAAAATAGATCGAATCAATGGCTGGATTGATTGATTTGTTTCAAGGTGTTGTATAATGCAATGAAGATCGAAAGTAATGTTAGAAGCATCGTGAACAAACGCTTCTCCGAGATAGGATAATTATCATCTAAATAATTGCCTGAGTAGGCGCCAACGAAGATAGTTGCGGTAAGCTGCAAGCCAATGCCAGAAAGGCGCGCAACTTGTTTAAGCGGTTTTTTCACTCAGTTCTTGTCGCTCCTCTCGTGTGAGCTCTTTTACCACACCGCCCATGCTACAGGTTCCGCTAAAAGTGGCTCCTGGCTCGATGGCCAATTTGCCTACGGTGATGTCTCCATGTAGCTTCGCAGAAGCCTGCAAGTGCATGAGTTCTTTGACGATAAATTTTGCTTTGACTTCTCCACTTACATTAGCAGAAGCACATGTGATTGATCCTTCAATTTTTCCAGTAGGTCCAACTACAACCTTGCCAGTTGATTCAATGGACCCAATAAGGGTACCGTCAACCCGCAACACTCCTTCGGTTTTAATGTCTCCTTGGATGCGAGTTCCTTTAGCGATTTGGTTATGAGCACCAAAATCTGCTTCGGAATTTTTATTGTTTTTACTAATCATGGATAAGAGGTTTGCTGCAAAAATAGAATTATCACGAGTTATTAACAATCTGTTATTCAGATAGCTTGTAAGACTCGTTAAAGAATAGCAAATAAGCTTCGACCAATTGGTCTTTATAAAACTTTGCGTAGTTGTCAAATGAAATGACGAAGTAGGGATATGATCGGTCTGTAATGGCCTTAGTATCATCACCACCGTTTGAAAATGTATTGTAATAATTCACGGCTGGTGAGCTGAAACCAACTTTTGAAACGACAATCATTGCCTTGCCGTCTTTGATGGGAATCATGGTTGTTTTGTAACCTTTAGTTCCGAAATACTTTCGGTTGAAGTCTGAGACCGCGGCTTGCAGTTTATTGTAATCGGCAGTATCAGGAATGACGATTACAAAGTTGTGTTGGGCTCCTACATCATAGGTATATTGCTTTTTCTTTTCTTCAATCACCTCCTCCATCGCATCTTCTTCTGCCTCTTCGGTGGTCGTGATTTCTTTGCCATTCTTTAAATACTCTAATATTTTGCGAGCTTCCTCCCCCTCTTCCATGCTTCCATAAACCTTAGCAACCTCCTCTAACTCGGCAATCATTCTGGCTTCGCTGTCAATACGACCTAGACTCAAAGCAATTAATAATTTGAATTTTGCGACAAACTCACTCTTGGGGTATTCTTCTAACGCCTTGGTGGACATCTCATATGTTTTTGAATAGAACCCCTGCTTAAAGTATTCATAGGATCGTCCATAAACCTCCTCTAGGAGTTCATTAGAAGCCACGCTTTCTTCTGCATAATTTGGATCAATTATGACTTTCGCGTAGTCTGTTTTTGGATATTCACTTAGGATGAGCGACTTATAGTATTCCGATTTTTGAGTGTTGCCTTTAGCCCCATACATTAGGTATAGCTGATAGTATGTGTTTGGGTGATACTTTGAGCTATCATACCGAGATATCAGGTCTTCGAAGGTGACGATGGCCATAGGCTCGTCCTTCATTAAGTCTTTATAAACCATCGCTAGGTCGTATAGTGCCTCTATAAGAAGTGCGTGCGATCTTTCGATTTTTTCCTCTGTGTCTGGAACGTTTTTCCAATAGTAATTGGGGTTCTTCGGGTCGTTTGCACCTTCAGTAGTATCTGCTTCTGCAAACTCATCATCGGTCTCGATTAACAACGGTGCAACGGACGTTTTATCCTTTCTGCGCCAGTCGTCTTCATTTTTTCTATCCCCCCATATTTTTTTAAATTCTGAAGCACCAAAACCAACTGCGGCTGGGTTATAAAAATACCATTCGCCCTTAGTGATGTTTCTATTGATTTGATTGTTTTGGCTGAACTTATTCGCTTGAGCTTGACTTTCTTCTAGTTGCTTTTGACGTTTTTCATCAATCTCGGCCTGAATCAGGTCCTCGATGAGCATGTCGATGATTTTTTCTTGCTCTTTTTTCGGTTTTTGCGAGAATTTTTGAAGACTATCTTGGGTTTCAATTATGGTGATGTCGCGCATCATTTGGGTTAGGCTGTTCGCTGTAAGTAAAATGCGATCGTATTCGGGGTGCTCAGTGCTTAAGAAAGCAACGGTGCTGTCGTAATATGCTTGTGCGATTTCATATTCGTTTTTATCAGAGTAAATCTCACCAAGTTTATAAAAAGCAAGGCCCTTGGTTTTGCCGTTCTTCACCGACTTCTTGGTTGCCAGTTTAAGATATTCGATGCCTTCAGGTTCGTCTCCTTCTTTAAGCTCTAACTCAGCAAGGGCATAATAAATCTGATCGAGGTACTCGTTGTTTTTTTCATCCTTCAACATTTTGAAAAGGATGGCCCTTATTTCTTCAACATCGCCAGCTGTCACATCATACGCTAAAGCGCGATTGATTTTAGCATAGAATGACATTTCGTAATCGGGATTGCGCTTGATAATCTGTTGATACATTGCGCTAGACGAAATGCCATCACCCTGAATTCTTAGAAGCTGTGCGAGAATGAACATTCTGCGAGTCTTCTCATCTCGGTTTCTTGTGTGTTCAATAGAACGCTGAAGTTCTTCAATGGCTTCTTCGTTTCGTTTCTGTTTTAGATAATACTCTGCTTTGAAGGCGTATATATCGCCAAGATATTTTTCAGGCAATCCCTCACCTTTATCGAGTTTTCGTAGTTCGTCACCAGCCCTTGTATATTGTTCTTGCGCAGTATAAACTCGAGCCAACCAATAATGGCTAAGTTGCTCAATCTTCGGGTCTGGATATTTTCTTTTTGTGAAGTCAAAAATTTGCTTTGCTTGAGTCAATTCGCTTTTGAGGAACTGTGCTTCGCCCATCACAATCCAAGTATCGTCAATCCATTTACAGTTCTCTTTTCCTTTAATATCCATGCTATGGCGATCAACCACCATGGAAGTTTTTGTGATGGCTCGCTCAAGATCAGGATAGACGGGCTGTACAACTTCGTCTTTTGATGAAATGAAAATGGGTAGCAGCGTAGTATAATCTTCTTCGTAGCCCTCTTTCATTTTTCGATGGGCATCATTTAAAGCCAGTCTGCCATTAAAAAAGCCATTATATCTTGCTGTGACGTTGTGATACGTTCGATTCACAATCGTGTTTTTTTCTTGCGAACACGAAAAGGCTATGGTTGAGAATACCGCAGCGAAAACTATTTTTTTGATTATGTGCATTGAACCTAACCTACAAGGACTAACTGGCAAATTTACCGTTATATCATTGTGTGCGCCTAAGAACGCCATTTCATTACTATTATTGGCAATTAACGATTGAATTTTGATGTAGGTTTGACCGCGCTTTATGGCAAAACAAAAGGATAATCCAGAGAAAAAGAAGCTGATAAAAAGGCTGCAGAATCACTACAAGCTTGTGATTCTGAACATTGACACCTTTGAGGAGCGCTTTTCACTTCTACTCACTCCGATGAATGTTTTAATTATCGGTAGCATAGGGTTGGTCGCGATTATTTCAATTACCTTTCTTTTGCTTGGTTATACCCCATTGAGGTTTTATTTGCCCAATTATGCGGAAGAGATTCGAGTAAAGAAATTGGCCATTGATGCTACTTTGAAGGCAGATTCGATGGAGATTCTGTTAGCGCAGCAGGATGCATTCATTAATAATTTTCGTAATGTAGTGGACGGGACAGTTGGTTCTCGAATGCCGGAAGAAAGTGAAGGTGGTGCCGTTGATCCAAAACGCGTGGAGTTTACCAGAAGTGTCGAGGATTCGCTGCTTAGGGCGGAAATCGAAAAGGAGGATTTAGTTAACCTTAATCCTCAGTTTAATAGGGATAATGAATCATCCTACCTCCTGTTTCCTCCAATAAAAGGAACGATAACGGACAAAATGAATCTACAAAAGCAACACTATGGAGTTGATATAGCTGCAGCTAAGGACACACCGATTAAGGCAGTGGATGATGGTACCGTTATTATTGCCTCATATACGGCAGAAACGGGTTATATACTTCAAATTCAGCACGATAATGATCTGATATCTGTATATAAGCACAATTCGGTGCTTCTTAAGAAGCAAGGAGAAAAAGTCAGAGCAGGTGAGGCAATCGCGATCATTGGCGAAACAGGTGAATATTCAAGTGGCCCACATTTGCATTTTGAAATGTGGAGAAATGGTATAGCCCTTAATCCAGAGAGCTTTTTTTCATTTGAATAATGGCGGAAATCACAATTTATACTGATGGATCTTCCAGAGGCAATCCTGGTCCAGGTGGCTATGGTGCTGTCATGATGTCTGGAAAACACAGAAAAGAACTGAGTCAAGGGTTCAGGCATACAACCAATAACCGCATGGAGTTGCTAAGTGTGATCGTAGCACTTGAGGCGATAAAGCAACCGGGTAACCAAGTAACGGTATATTCTGACAGCAAATATGTAGTTGATGCCGTGGAGAAAAAGTGGGTTTTTGGGTGGGAAAAGAAAGCATTCAAGGGTAAAAAAAACGCGGATTTATGGAAGCGGTTTTTAGAGGTATATCCAAAAAATCAAGTAACCTTTAAGTGGGTTCGAGGCCATGATGGTAATGTGTTGAATGAGCGCTGCGATACATTAGCCGTTGAGGCCGCAACAGGGTCGGAATTAATTCCCGATAAAGTCTTTGAAGTAGAGTCAGATTTTACTGGCTAAAAGGAGAAGGCCTGTTATGGTGAATTTCGGTGAATTCTTCCACCATTTTTGATAGGTCAGCTTTTTTATTTCTGAGCTGAGCAAGCCGTTCTAATTCATCCAATGAAGTTTCGGGCATTGCCTCAATTCTATCAATTTCGGCCCCATAGAAGTTTATTGCCGCCTTAAGTCCGCTTATTGAAGAGCTGCTAGACCACCAGTTTTCTCTGAGTTGAAAGGTATTCTTCATGGATTCGACCACCCTATCTACAATAGACTCAGAGCCCAGTCCCAAGGCATAATTTATAAAATCATTATTCATTAAATAAAGCTGTATGCCATCTAATTGGATTACTCTTGATTCAAAGAAGCCTAAGTAGCTTTCTTTAGGACAAGTGGCATAAAGCCGAGAGATCCAGTTGGATATTTGACCCTCTTCCACGTCTTCGAGCGGCTTTGCTTGTTCCGCCCCGAAACAAGGATCACGATCGTTTAATATGGAAAGGCACGTTCTAACAACGCTAAGGGCTGAATCGCGCAACCCATAGGCGTACAGCACGTGAAATGGCTTTGAGTCTTGTGATAAACTATCAAGCGTCTCATATGCCTTGCTGCGAACATTGGATTTTCTGTCTAGTTGTGTCAGTTCGATTAGCTGTGCCTTTATTGATTCATTCCATAGTTTTTGATCCAAGATGAGCTGTAATGCCCTAACACGAACAAGCCAGAATGGATCATTCAGCAGGTTATTTGATGTGTGTTGATGCCATATCAGGGTCCAAATCTGAAACTGCATTTAGCCCTTCGAGCCTACCGATATGAGTGGGTGCATTTGCAATTTGCTTGGCCCAGATTTGTGTGTTTTTAAACTCGGTTTTCTCCCAAAGAATATCTGTGGCGGGATCTACAGAATACCAAATCACACTTGAATCTAGATTATAAGTGAAAGTGTCAGACCTATTCGCAAGGGGGAGAAGAATTGTATCTAAACTTTCATCTTCATGTCCAATAACTAATGGAGCGTTGATTCGATAAGTTGGCCAATCTTCGGGTTGCTTTTGAGTGACAATTATGCTGAGTTGTTCTTCGGCTTGCGCATAGGTTATTTCTACTTGTGCGTGCCCTTCTTTTTCAAACCATTGATCAAAAAACCATCGCATACTCCGACCACTGGTCTTTTCAACGGACCTTCTAAAGTCGTCAAGCTCAACTGATCCGTAGGCATGGTTGTTTAAATAGTGTTTTAGGGAACTAAAAAAGACGTCATCCCCCAATTCAAGGCGCAACATGTGAAGAACCCTACCTCCTTTCTGGTAGGTGTGTGAATCAAATAGATCGTCAGGAGTGTTGTAGTGATTTCTGATTAGCGGTTTTGTTCCGCCATTGGCTTCCACTAAATATGCATTTAGATCTTTTTTCAAATGGTATTGAGCCTCCTCCAACCCATAATGATGTTCTTCCCATAAGTATTCACCGTATGTAGCAAAGCCTTCATTAAGGGTTAATTGGGACCAGGATTTGCAGGTAACCAAATCGCCAAACCAATGATGAAAAAGCTCGTGGGCGATTACGTCTTCATGAGATTCGTCTAAAAGTTCGCGCTGTGTGAGTTGCACAAAGTCGCCATGAATAACGGCAGATGTATTTTCCATTGCGCCTGAAACAAAATCCTTCACAACCACCTGATGGTATTTATCCCAAGGGTAATCGAATCCTAATCGGGTTGAATAAAACTCTAGCATTTTGGGGGTGTTTCCGAAAATGGCCATGGCGTCAGACTTATATTTTTCATCTAAATAATACCAGACCGGTATGTTTCTCCAATGATCTTTCACCACGGAGAATTCGCCAATAGCTATCATTACTAAGTAATTGGCGTGTGGTTTATCTTGTTTCCAATAGTCTGTTCGTGTGCCGTTTTCATGTTCCTCTGAATATATCAGTCGCCCATTGGAAATCGTATGGAAATTGCTATCAATGGTGAGGAATATTTCATGGGTGATTTTTTCATGTGGATGATCCACAGATGGAAACCAAGATGAGTTGCATTCCGGTTCACCTTGCGTCCAAATTTGTTGTGGAACACCAACCTTTTGCCCATCATGATTTATGAAATAGAGACCTTGATTAGATGTGATCGCGACACCTGTTTCATGCTCTAGATCAGCCGGCCTAGCTTTATATTTGATAAAAACCTTAGCTGTATCATTCACCCGAAGTTTGTCAACGGGTCGTATGAGAATTTTGCGATTGTCATAGGTGTAAAAAGGTGTGTAACTAGTGTCGTTAATTTGGTAAACGAGGGTTTGAATTTCAAACCCTCTAGCATCCAATTCAATGCTTTCTCGATCCTTCGCATAAGCGCTCAAGGATAATTTTGCGGTCCCTATTACTTCTTGCCTTAGCCAATTAAAATGGAGGTCTAATTCAATGTGATGTATATCAATTAGAATGTCAGGCGGAATTTGATAAACTGGATTTGGTTCAAACGAGTACGCTAGCTCAATGGTATCAAGCACGATTGCGGTTTTAGCAGAACTTCCAGATTGTCCTTTTTTTAAAATGCCACAAGAGGATGAAGCGATTAAAATTAATCCAAAGCATAGAGTAGACAACGTGCGCAGAAACGACATTTGCCAAAGATGTGGATTAAGCGCTAATTATACCTTTGCCTTATGCAAGAAGTAATCATAGGAAAGTCATCTTTTCAGGTTGAGTCGGGATCTTCGAATAAAGAAGTGATCATAAACGGCAAGCCGCATACAGTCGATATACACGCTGAGGATAGCAACAAGTTCCATATGCTCTTGGAGAACAAAAGCTATTCAATAGAGGTTGTAAATGATGATGGTAATGAACCAATTATCAAAATAAATGGTAAGGTTTACAGACCAAAGGTTAAGACTGAGACGGATTTGCTGCTCGAGCGTTTAGGAATGAACGTCAAGACTAAAAAGGAAATAAAGGAACTTAAAGCTCCCATGCCCGGTTTGGTAGTTGAATACCGAGTGGCGCCAGGAGACATGGTAAAAGAGGGTGATCCATTGGTAGTTTTGGAAGCAATGAAAATGGAAAACATCCTAAAGGCACCGGGAGAAGCGATCGTAAAGAGCTTAACACAAGAAAAGGGAAACGCAATTGATAAAAACACAATACTTATAACATTCGAATAATTATGAAAAAATTACTACTACTCAGCTTCGGAACGCTATTGTTGGCAAGCTGTGGAAATAACGAAGAGAAGAAGACAGAAGAGAACATCTCTATTCCAGAGGTGGTTGAGGAAACTAAAACATGCACTTATACCTACGAACCAGGGAGTGTAGAGATACTTTGGAAAGCTTACAAATACACAGAACAGGTTGGTGTAAGTGGTGGGTTCAAATCGTTTGACCTTTCGGGTGCAAAGGAGGCTAGTTCGCCACCGGAAGCTATTGATGGAGCGTCAGCGAAAATTGACACGAAATCAGTGGATTCGGGAGACCCAACGCGTGATCCTAAGATTGTTGAGTTCTTTTTCTCTACACTGGAAAATGGCGAAACCTTGAACGCAACGATTTCAAACTTCAATGAATCATCGAAGACGGTTGACATTTCAATTAACATGAATGGACAAACGCAACTCGTTTCTGGTTCCTTCGAGGTTGTGGGAAATAAGCTTGAGGCGCAGTTTGAAATAGATGTCAATAACTGGGGTGCCAGCATAGACAAACTGAATGAAGTTTGCGAAGATCTGCACAAAGGAGCGGACGGGAAAAGCATCTTATGGCCAAATGTGACCGTATATCTTATCGCAAATTTCAACGAAACTTGCGAATAGTCTAGAGGCTTATTTCTACTTGGCTCAGGTCAATGAATTGTTGAACCCGCTGCTGGATGCTCTTCCTATCCAAGTTGAGTAAGCGTTCGGTTCCAAATTTTTCAACGCAAAAGGAGGCCATAGCTGATCCGAAGATGATGGCGTGTTTCATCACTTCAAAATTCACCTCTTCCATTGCGCACAAGTAGCCAATGAATCCACCCGCAAACGTATCCCCTGCTCCAGTTGGATCAAACACCTCCTCTAATGGTAAAGCGGGTGCGTAAAACACTTCTTCTCTAGAGAACAATAATGCGCCATGCTCACCTTTTTTAATGATAAGGTATTTGGGCCCCATGTCAAGAATTATCTTAGATGCTTTCATCAAAGAATAATCACCACTTAGTTGTCGAGCCTCTTCGTCATTTATGCTGAGAACATCCACCTCTTTTAACACTTCCTTTAACTCAGGCATAGCGATGTCCATCCAAAAATTCATCGTGTCCAAAACGATCAGCTTAGGTCTTTTGGACATTTGTTTGATCACAGAATGCTGAACAGAAGGAGTCAAATTGCCAAGCATTAAATAATCAGCATCTTTATAACTGGAAGGAATCTTAGGATCAAAGGTCTCGAGAACGTTAAGTTGAGTATCAAGAGTGTCGCGCGTATTCATATCATTATGATACTTGCCGGCCCAGAAAAAAGACTTTTCATCTTTTCGCATTTCAACCCCGTCCAGATCAACACCTCTTGCGGTCAGCTCTGATAGAAATTGAGATGGAAAATCACCCCCAATTACTGAGACAAGGTTAATGTTCTGCGTAAAGTAACTGGCCGATAGACCTACATATGATGCGGTACCACCAACGATGCGTTCTGCTTTTCCGAAGGGAGTTTCAAGACTGTCAAATGCCATTGTTCCAACTGCAACAAGTTTCATAAGTATGTGATTTTATTAATGCGCGGCAAATGTGGTTTTTTTGAAACAAAAAATAGCTCTTGCACGAAAGGATTGCTTGCTGTAATATTGCAGCCCTTTAAAAGGAAACATTCCTCCTTAGCTCAGTTGGTTAGAGCATCTGACTGTTAATCAGAGGGTCCTTGGTTCGAGCCCAAGAGGGGAGCAACTAAAATGCCTCTCGGTGGATACGCCGAGGCTTTTTTTTTAACAGCCAGAGGTCGTCTTAATTTTATTGCAAGTGTTGGTACGACTAGGTTTCATGATTGTTTAAAAAACAATCAATCACCTTTTTGCTCCACCAACTTTCGCTAAAAACAGAGGCAATAATCAAACATAGAAGCGCAACACGCTATACGGCTCGAAAAGTACAAAAAACATCGTTTTGGACAGTTTTCAGACAGTTATGAGACAGTTAATTTAACTTCAATGACGATGTCAGTTTGATGTATTATTCCTAAATATTTCAGCCCGATGCTTATGTACTATCTGTCTAGATAATTGAAGTACTTCTGCAATTTGAGCATTAGAATGATCAGGTAGTTTTTGAATAGTTCTTTTGATTTTCTCCTTCGTTTTCAGCTTAGGGTTATTCCTGATTTTCATTACAGCTTCAAGCTTATTAAGAAGACTAACTACATCATTGTAGTGCTTTATATCTGCATTATCCTGCCGATGTCTGAGTTCTTTCTTGTACTGTCCTACTGTATAATTCCAGCAGTGTAGAAGCCTGGTATATTTATCAAACCCCTCTACTACCTGTGGTTCCCATTTCTTACCATGCACACAATGGTCCCAAACAAATTGATCACCAACTAGCCTGACACGATGGTTTACCATACGAGATAGAGTATATAACTCCTGATCGGTCCAACTAGTCCTTATTTGACATGTGTTTTTCTTCTTCTTTTTTCGTGCCTTTTCTTGTTTTATCATAATGGAATACGTTTCCATTATTAATTACCTGGTTTACAAGAAAATTAATGAAGTGTAAACGAAACTATAACTAATACATTGATTATCAATTAAATAAAAATATTTTACATGTAGGGTATATATACCCCCATATTCCTTGAAATAGAGAACTGAATTATCATGCATCGACATGCTTAAGATGATACTATGATTTAATATTTTCTTTCAGAAAAGTAAAACCGATTTACAATCCAGTTACTCCCTACACCAGTGCATAGTATCGTCAAATAGGTTTCAGGTTTTTATTGATTTTCAATCAATTACTGAGGTTTTTTATAGCAACCTCTTACAATCCAGAGTAACCCTAAACGATTACTCACCTTCATTCACTTAGTCATAATCATCTATTGCATGATTGTAAGTTATCTAGATGATTATTCTGGAGTGTAATTGCGCCCCCTTATACGTTTAAATGTTGTTGCTAGGAACTGATTAGCACTGTTACTGGGTAAGCTGTATAACTGATGGCGCATGGGCGAAACGTATAAAGGAATCACAGTTGCAGTTCTTACGCAGATTTTGTTTTACCTGATCCAAGTAGCTTCCACCTTTTATTAGGTGCTACAAGTATTCGGCAGTTCTCATGCTATACCGACCACATGGGAATTAATGATAAGCTTAGTCTTAAACCACAACGGGGTTTAGAAGTTACAGCTCTTCTAATATTAGTCGTAAGAGATACCTTTAGGTGGCCTTTACACGGGTGTAATTCAGCCATTATTTTTCTTCTACCTTTTCTATATTGTGGTCAACTTATTTGATAACTCAAAGGGCATGTTATTCGCTTTAGCTAGGTTTCCCATTAAGATAAAAAAGCGCAATTCAATACCGAACTACAGTCAACACAACTAGAGGATTCAAAATTGTTGTTTGAGCACTTTTTCCTATTTTCAATTACAGAAAATATAAAACGAATAATAGGCGTCCATTATAACACTCTCAATAACCAATCTAAGACATCATGAAATTCAACAACGAAACATTAAGAGCTGCTGTAAAAGAGTGGCTTGGATATGAGACGTCTGTTTGGAAGAGGGTATTTCTTTCCAATCCTGAGAAGAAATACGGACACATCTCTGATTGGGACACCTCTGAAGTGAGATCTGTTTCAGATAGCTAAAATCCGAATTTGATAAGGTATGATAGAAAAATATATCTCAGCTGACCAACTGCATAAAGATCTCTTTTATGAAGAATCAGATTCTTTCTATGATTCTTATGCTGATGCACAAGACCGTACAAGAGGAAAAAATCCTATGAATCTTGAATACCAAGAAAAAGTGAATGCCAAAAGAAAGGCTTTAGAGGTAAGTGCCCTTGATTCTTCTGGGCTTAAGGTAGATGACTCTTCTTGGCATCGATGTGTTGAAGAAATTGATGCGTTGAAAAAGGGCGAAAAAACAAAGTACACCGATCTGATCAATGACTTCCTTCAAGAAAATAAGAAAGAAAAAGGTGAATTTCAGAACTCAATAGAAGATACGATCATTAAAACTATCGAGTTGAGAAATACCCTTGATGTCAGAGATCCGAGTACTTGGACAAAAACCATGATCAATAATAGCTATGCCTTAATGGAGGCATCAGACAGATGGGAGTTGGATCGTACAATGCCTTTTGATGAATTCAAAGAAAAACTCTTTTCAGACTCAGATTTCGCTGCTGCCAATGCGCCAAGAGCAGGTATGGAAAGAGAAGACTACAACCCTTGGAAAACATAAAGAATAGGAGATGAAAAAAGTTGCGTTTTTTGGGTAAATACATGGGAATACAGTATGTTCCGTGGGGTGCACGAAACCACGCCAAGTGTACTCAAAGGCATGCTAGAAAAATTAAAAGAATCTTGTGGAGATCATTGGACAATACTAGACGAAGCGGATGAAAAAATCAAAAAAGCCACTAAATTCTTCGGGAATCTCGCCAATCAAGTTATCGCAAATCAAACAGGCGTTGATTTAAAAAACGCGGCAGGATCCTCTTTAGATTCCAAGCGCGTGGTAACAGAAATCGCTGAGATAAAAAAATTAATCAGCGATCTTATTCAAGAATTGATAAACCACGAGAAAAACCCGGTTAAAAAAGTGGTGTTTTTCGTTGACGACCTGGATCGTATACAACCATCAGATGCTGTGGAAGTTTTAGAGTCCTTAAAGAATATTTTTGATATTCCGAATTGCGTTTTCATTTTGGCTATTGACTATGATGTTGTAGTCAAAGGACTTGAATCAAAATTTGGCCCCAAAACCAAAGAAAATGAACGAGAATTTCGGTCTTTTTTTGATAAAATCATACAAGTTCCGTTTTCGATGCCAATTGGTGCGTATAATATCAATTCATTCTTAAAAAATAAGCTGCTGGATCTTGACGTACAAGTAACGGACGAAGAAGTCTCTCATATTACAAAAATAGTCAGTTATACTGTAGGCAGTAATCCCAGAAGTTTAAAGCGATATCTGAACACCTTTAGCTTAATTAAAATAATCGTTGACGATAATGATGATGAAGAACAGGAAGTCAACAAAATTTTGCTTTTTGCCGTACTTGGGATTCAAATATCATACCCCGAAATCTTCCGACTATTGACTCAAAACTCGAACTATCTTGACTGGGACAAATCATTCGGGAACAAAATTAATTTAGACTTGGACGAGGTAATCGCAGAAATCCAAAAAGTTGGAGAATCTGAGCTCACGGACGAGCCTTGGGAGCAAATTCTTTGGGGTGTATCACAGCAAGACAGGTATTTGAAAGTACGGATTTTCAATATTCTAGAGCTATTTAATTTCTTGAGAGAACTCTTCGGAAATAAAAAAGAGGCGCTACATGATGAATTAATCTCTGTCCTGGAGTTTGCCGCCATCACGAATGTTGACGATGATCTTGGGGCCAAACAATCATCAACTAAGGTAGGATCCGTAACTTATTTTGAAGGGTTTGATTTTTGGATTAAAGAAATGAAAAATGGTCAAGAAGCAAATCCAACACTAGGAATAAAAAAGCGTAAACCCGTGGAAATCGATAGTGAAACAGAGTCATTCTTTTTATACTGGAAAAACCATTTGGAATCAGAAGGTTATGAATTAATATTTACACCCACAGGAGGATGTTCAGTAAAACACAAAAAAACAAAAATTGCAAACCTAGGTTTTAACGGAACCAGTTCAAAAGTAGCTGTAATGATACTTCGAGATTTTAAAAGGGATTATAAAAGGCCAAAAATTCAAAATTTATCCTCTGAGAACTTACGGAAATATGATCCGAATATAAAATCATATCAATTACCGTGGGGTAAAGAATTTTATGAATTACATGGAGAGATAAATGATTTTACCTCAAATTCTGAGGTATTGAAACAATTATTTAAAGATGCGGAAGAAACAGTTAATGCTGGAAAAAAGTTAAAAGTTAATAAAGACAATCATTATATCTTGGAAGACATTTATAACGGATCCTTCGATATCAATTATCTTCATTAAAATATATTGTCCAAGCCAAGTGGATAGTCAAAATAAGAAGTTGTGCTGCAACTTTGAATAACAGGGGGAGCACAGTTTAATAAGAAACCTCACCAGACCGGTGGGGTTTTTTTGTTGGAATTCGGACGGGGTTTTTGTCAGTCAAAACGGACCATGATGAGCCTCGATATAGTTTCTACCGCCCTACCCTATCCAGCATCTTTTTTGCCTTACCTGAAACCGACTTTCGCTCATCAGCGGTCAGTCGTTTCAAATGAGGTTTAACCCATTCTTTTAAGTCCACATCGCTTTTCGACCATTTGGTCAAGGTTTCCATTGTTTGGGTAAGCACAATCCAATCTTGGTGCTGGGCGAGGTTGTGTTTCATGATTGCCTTTGCTTGTTGGATTTGGTCATCCGTCATGTCTTTTTCAAGCATGCCAAAGAGTTGAGATAGCGTCCATTGGGCAGAGGCTTGGTCAATTTGGGCAATGTCTGTCAAAAAGCGATCGATGTACGGTATGAGCAGCGTTTTCTCCGCTTTACAAATCCGCTTCATGGCGTTGGAAGTACGCAGCCTTACTATTTCATCCGGGCTGAAGTAGCACTCAAACAGCTCGTTGAACAAGGCGTTTTCGGCCAACACCTCATTAACCACCTCAATGGTGTTTCCCAGCGAGTTTGGGTGCCCTCCTTGCAGTCTTGTCTCAAAGGTTTTCATTGAGCCATGCGTTTTGACAAATGTGCATACGCCTCGGGTTTTTGGGTGCCAATCAGCACTTGTTTTCCCCGATTTCATTTTTATCCGAAGGCCTTTATTTCCCTTTACGTTGTAGCACCAGGTTTTGAAATTGTAGCGAATACCCCATCCTAAAAATTCATCTAGCGGATCGTAGTCCACCACTTCGAACGACTCCATTTCATCCCAAGGGTAGCGCTTCCACCATGGTATGAAGGGTAGATATTTAAAGCGGAGTTCTTTTTCGTCAACTTCGGGGATCAAGCGAGCGGACATAAAAATTAGGAGCACTGCAGCTAAGGCATAATCGCTAACTCTGAGCAGTTCATCGGTGGGCAGGGCATTGCCAAAAGGCTCTTTTAGGTAATAGGTGTAATATTTTGCCACTGCCGCCATTACCAACACAAAAATCAGCAGCACCCAAATAAACCATTGCGTAAATCGCTGTTGCTCTCTTTGCCTCATGGATTTTTTTGTGAAAGATAGTACTTGAAGCTATTCGCCTAAACGGTCAAGCCTGTTGGGTCTGCAGCAGCTGGCGCACCTTATTTCAACTCAATCTTGTCAATCATGAGTTTGAAACTCTCCGGCTTTTTGTTGCCTATTAAAAAGGCAATTTCCTCTACATGGTCGCTCGAAAAATTGGGTTGGGCCAGTTTCCTACCTCTGAAAGAAGGATACATTTCTTGGAGTGGAATTTGGATTTCCTACCACTCTGTGTTGGTGGCAAATGTGGCGATGTAGGAATAGTAATCACGGGCATTGGCTTTGATTCTGAGTTGATATTTCCTCCCGTCTCCTTTCACTTTCAGCACCACGGTGGTAGCCCCATTGATGGGGGTATTATCCAGTTTATGGCGCACCGATGAAAAGCCGCCATTGTTCTCTAACGACACGTTTCCTGCAAACACACCGTGCCCATCTTCATTCAATGTAAACGTGCCAGACGACCTTCCGCCCATGACCACGTCATCCACGATGTACCAGGTCTTAATGTCTGTGCTTGATGTAAAATTAAAGAGGCTTGTTGGTGCCATGATGGAAGCAAATAAGATGATAAGTGCAAAGCGATGCATGAACGAATGTTTTTATCAAAACGTTTGTGGGTCAGAATCGTTCGATGGGGTCAACAATTGCTAATAGGGACAATCCCGTTTATTTAAAAATTGGTGACTTTGGTGCATTATTGTTGGGTTAGTGTTAATTCAGCGGTCATTTTCGGGCATTTCTGAGCCAGAAACGGGCTGGCTTGTGGCGGAAAAATTAGACCAATGAAATTGAACGTGCAAATTGGCCATAAAAGCAGCATCTCCATTTCCGCAGAAAATGACAAAACGTGAAATCAGATTTCAAGGGGGTTAAAAAGGAAAATAGTTCCGTTCAAAACCTCATTCACCCCGGAACTTGCCGATTACGAGCGGTGGACGCAGGGCTTACCTTGGGTCGTCCATCTTGGGGGCTACACCATTTTCAAATAGGCCGTTTTCGCCACGCGGATATTGCGGGCGGTTCATCTTTCTGCTGTTGCGGCTAAACGGGTCTTTTTTGCGCTTTTTCTGTCGCACCTTTTGGCGTGACTTGCGTGATTTGTTTGGGTCGAGGTTGAAGAGTCTAAACCGCTCTCCCAGAAAGTTTTTGCGCAGTACTTTGCGCCTTGCGCCTCGGTTATAGAGGTCTTTTTCTTTGTGCTCCTTTACTATGGATTTTGAACCAAAATGGTCTGGGTTTGCTCCCCTCTCTCTTTTTTCGGTTGGTTTAGCGTAATGGTCCGTTAATAATCCATGCTCTCTTTGATTGCGCTCTGAGCCGAAATGGTTCGGCATTTCGCCTATTTCTTTTTTGGAGGATGCCTTACCAAAGTGATCCGGCATTTGATTTTTGGACCGACCAGATTTTTCGCTGCCAAAATGGTCGGGCTGAAGGGTTTTATTTTGCTTTTTTTTCGTTTTTGTGCCAAATGATGAGGCCAGAAGTTCTTTCTCAGAGTTTTTCTTTGACTTGGTTCCAAAAGCATCACCCAATTCACCTCTTTCATTCGGCTTTTTGTGACTAGAGAATGCGCTACTGAGTAATTCTCTTTCGGAATTGGATCGCTTAGATTTTGAACTAAACGGACTAGTAAGTAATTGTCGTTCCGATTTGTTTTTCTTGCTGGTAAAGGCGCTAGAAAGTTCAGAACGATTTGTTTTTTTTCTTGTTTTTGAACTAAATGAACTACTTAATAAATACTTTTTTTTTGACTTTGTGTATGACGTTGAAAATGCGCTGTTGAGTAACGAGGCTGCCTTTTTTTTCTTGCTTTTTTTTTGTTTAAAAGGACTTGAAAGCAAATCGTGACTTGATGATTTTCGCTTGGAAGTAAACGCATCACTGAGGAGTGAATCACCCGACTTGCGTCCACACCCTTCAATGATTAAGGGCAGTAATACTATCAGAAATATATATTCGAAGCGTTTCAAGAACTAGCTAAGATACAGGTTATTAGAGTTATATAAATTAAAATAATTCAATAGACTCAAGGGTTTGTATGGCAAAATGGTTTTTAAACCTTTCTAGAATGTCCTAGAGAAAGTGATGGGTGGCTTTCCTTTGGCTACAGGGGATAGTTGAGGGTTGTAAGGCTCTGTATTGATGTCTGAGGTGCATTGATGGACAGGTTTTTTGTGTCAAGATATTCCAAAGGTTTGACTTAGAAGTATACAGTGGGATGATTGGGCTCGTTGGAGATTGTATTGTGACTAAGGTGGGAGTAGTATTGATCGATTTTTTTGGAAAGCCCAGGTATGTTGAAGTCTTCTTGTAATGATTTGTTCAATAGTTCCAGAGTAAAATAACCATTACTCCAAATGAGTCTGGATTAAGTTGGTTTGTTCCCAATGCGCTGTCCTGTCGTGATTCTTTGATAGAACGAATTCCAGTTGATTTCTCAGATGTTGTGTATTCAATAAACCGACCTGTTTGGATGTGTCCACCTGCACCAGTCTTTTTGGAGGTTCTAATAAAAAATGATTGAAGGCCCTTCCCATCGACTAAACACTTTACTATGCGAGAGGAGTCTGAGTAGGGTATAATTCGCAAGATGAGAGCCCGATGCGGCATTACTGTTTTAGAAATAGAATTTTACCGGTAACTCCCTGGTCTGCTGCAGAAGTCGCAACGTGTACTAGATAGACTCCTGGTTGCACCTTTTGTCCGTTTAGGTTTGTTCCTCCCCAGGTTGCTTGCCCACCGAGACTTTCCGTTTCAAATATCAGGCTACCATTGACATCTGTGATGCGAACTTGGCTTCCAGACGAAAGATTGGATATCGCGATGGGACCACTATAGTTTGGTTTTACAGGGTTTGGAAAGACTTTGATGTCGTCAAGAGTGTTTTTACTGCTTGTTGCGTCACTTCTGTATGAAACTAAACCAGATTCGGTTGCAACGAATACTTCTCCTGTTTTTGGGTGAATAGCAATGTCTTGTACTTTATTATCAAATAGCGGACTGTTTTCAGATGTGAAGCTGTGTATTTGGTTTAGGCCATCTTCAGAAATTAAAAATAGTCCAGAGTTGAATGTTCCAACCCATTTTCTGTTAGCTCCGTCAATGGCAATAGCTTCAATGGTCTCAGTTCCAAATAAATATCCGTTGTATCCATCTTGATTAACTACAACTTGTTGAGCTCCTTCAAATGATTGGTCGAAGATGTTTTCAGGTGTATATATAATGCCGATACCTTCATTTGTTCCTATCCATATTTCACCATCGAGGTCTTCAGCAATACAGGAAACCTGACTGCTCGGAAGATTTCCAGCTGTGGGTGAGGACGTTAAAAGCAAGTATTCATCGTCTGCAACATCACTAGGAGTTCCCTTTGGGTCATACACAAGTACACCTACATCAATAATAATTTGAAAGATCATTCCAGAAGAATGAACAAGGAGGTCAGCACACTTAGGCTCCTTAAGGTTTTCATCATTAAAGCTGATTTCGATCCATTCGCCCGATTCAAGTAATATTTTGAGTGGTGTGTTGCTTTTAGTATGGGATAAATAAAGGTTGTTGTCATTATCCTTGTCTAAACCACTTATTCCGAAGTAGCGATATCCTTCTTGAAAGTCCACCAAAGGACTATTGGCGTCATCTATAATGTTCAGAATGTTTAAGTCTTTATCTGTTACTGCAATTCCACCTCGATCTGACGAGATAAAGAATTGGTCAGCAAATGAAACGATTTCATTGCCATTGACAAATGTCGTGAGTTCCTCGTTTACTAATTCTTTTGATGACCATTGCGAGTTCTCATATTTATGGATGTTTGGGCGGAGGTAAGTATATTCATTGCCACCGGGCAAGGCATAAATAGAATTGTCAATCGCCTTCAATGAAGAAATGTTGGTGCCAACCGGAAAAGGACTACTTCGGTTAAAGATTGTTCCACTGTATTGATTGGTAAATGAAACCTCTACTCCGCCATGTGTGAAGTCGGCCACAATGATTTTTTCACTGAATTTTGATTTTAAAGAAGTGGCAGGATCCATTCCTTTCGGGCCATATGTAAATATGGTTTGTAACAGGGTTAAGCTAGCATCGTATAGGTTGATACTTGTTGCATTTTGTAACGAGCAGAGAGTCATTGATGTTTTGAATGTGACGGATTCCTTGGCCGGCTAAAAATTCGGAAGGAATCCACTCACCATTGGATAAATAGTATAAAGTGTCTTGAGTAAAGGCATTGGTTTGATAAGTGAAGTGAACTTCATTATCAATTTCGAAAAACTGAGAGAGTTTATCTAGTTCAAGATCGGGAGTGATGTCAAAATAAACAGGATTTGTAAAAATGCTCGAACTGGAGCTCGAAAGAAGATATTCTTTGGATGAAATGTATATGGTTGTGCCAAATTTGTAAATATTTTTGTACAGGCTGATTTTCTCCATTGTAGTTGACAGGCGTATATTCAAGCACATTAAAAGTCGTTAAGTCGATTTGTAATAAGCCGATTCCAGACCCAAGCCAAGCATTCGCTCCATCGAAGAACACGCAGTTAACGGACTTGTCACCTACGGTTTGACTATTCATGATTGCGGGTTGATTTGTGATAACGTTATTGTTATCAATAAAGTCTAAATTGCCATTGGAGTAACCTACGACACAGACTTTTCCGTTTGGCAAACATTCAAATATGGATATGTCAGTTCCTGATAGTGAATTCACTTTTGTGAGTACCTCAGTCGAATTGTCGGTTCTGTCATAGGAGAGGATGCCAAACTTGTTTGCAGCGAATATTTTATCTTGAGTTTCTCCAATCCAACTAAATGATGACATAGGATTGTGTGATTGCCAAGATCCAATTCCGACTTGAGATTGAACTGTATTGGAGAGGATATAGAAGAGAAGTAAAAGGGTTTGTCTCATGGTTTGTTTAACGCAAAGTGTGAGAATATATTGAATCGTACTGTAATGGGTTGATAAATAGATAAATACGCATAAACTTTGCTTGTTGGCCAAATTCATAGGAGGTGGATGCTGAGGCCCAAGGAGATGGTTGGTTTTACTTATCAAAGATTATGACGTTTCATGTGAAACATTCGTTTGTATTGCCACCATAAGGATGGAAATGTCTGAAGGTTTTACTCCAGGAATGCGACTTGCTTGCCCTAGGTTTTCAGGATGGATTCGAGTGAGCTTCTCTTTTGATTCATTGGATAAAGCTGATAACCTATTAAAGTCAAATTGAGTGGAAATTTTCATTCTGTCCAAGTTGAGCATTTTTTCGGCTTGCTCATTTTCTCTAGTAATATATCCAGAGTACTTGATTTCAATTTCGGCCAATTCAATGGCATCTGCTGAAATGTTTTCAGCCTGACATTTGCTGTTCATGTCAGGAATCATTAAATCAATATGGTTCGAGTTTATATTTGGTCGTGTAAGTAAGGTTTCGGCCTTAACTGATTGATCAATCGGTTTAGAATTAACTGAACTGAGAATAGGGTTCGCTTGATTTGTAGTGATGCTAGTCCTTTTCAGCAACTGGAGGTATAGCTTTTTGCCTTCAAGTTTGCGATTTAGTTTTTTAACCCGAGCCTTGGATGCGAGCCCTAGTTTATGAGACAGGGGAGTAAGTCTCTCATCAGCGGTCATGTGTCTTAGGTTAATCCTATACTCTGCTCTGGATGTAAACATGCGGTAGGGTTCTTCCGTGCCTTTCGTAATAAGATCATCTATCAATACTCCGATATATGCGTCTTTTCTCGATAAGATTAGTGACTGCTTACTAATTGATTTTTGATGAGCATTAATGCCAGCGATTATTCCTTGGGATGCTGCTTCTTCGTATCCTGTTGTACCATTAATTTGTCCTGCGAAAAACAGCCCTTCGATAAGTTTTGTTTCCAACGAAAGTGACAATTGAGTAGGCGGGAAGTAATCATACTCGATAGCATATCCTGGTCTATAAAATTTGACATTTTCAAAGCCTTGAATTTCGCGAATGGCTTTTTTCTGAACCTCTAATGGTAAAGAGGTGGAGAAGCCATTTACATAGACCTCTTTGGTATTCCAACCTTCTGGTTCAACAAAGATTTGATGCCGATCTTTATCAGCAAATCTGTGTACCTTATCTTCTACGGATGGGCAATATCTTGGGCCTACACTATTGATTTGACCATTAAACAATGGTGATTGTTCTATACTAGACCCAATTATATCATGTACAATTGGATTCGTGTAAGTAATGTGACAAGGTAGTTGATCTCTAAGTGTGTTGCTTGAAAGAAATGAAAAAGGCTGCGGTGAAATATCACCTAATTGCTTCTCCATTTTAGAATAGTCTAGGCTGGATCCGTCAATTCTTGGTGGAGTTCCGGTTTTCATTCGACCTGACTCAAATCCTAAGGATTCTAATTGTGCTGTGATGCCGGTAGATGCTTTCTCGCCCATGCGTCCACCACCGATCATTTGTTCACCAACATGAATAAGACCATTCATGAAGGTGCCTGAAGTGAGAATGACCGTGTCCGATTCAAACTTGAGGCCAAGGGATGTTTCAACTCCCGTTACTTTGTTATTCTTAACTATTAGCTTGGTAACTGAGTCTTGCCAAAAATCAAGGTTAGGAGTTTGTTCGAGGAGTTCTCTCCATTTTATTGTAAAAAGTTGACGATCGTTTTGGGTTCTTGGACTCCACATAGCAGGTCCTTTTGACTTGTTGAGCATTCGGAATTGAATGGCGCTATAGTCACTGACAAGACCAGAGTATCCGCCAAGAGCGTCTATTTCGCGTACAATCTGACCTTTTGCCACACCTCCCATGGCAGGATTGCAGGACATTTGCGCAAACTTTGTCATGTCCATGGTGATGAGTAATGTGCTGGATCCAAGATTGGCTGCAGCTGCAGCTGCCTCGCATCCAGCGTGACCGCCTCCGACTACTATAACATTGTATCTATTCATTATGTTTCACATGAAACTTTTAAGTAGCGATTTTCTAATTCCGTCATTTTTGCCTTTTCTTCAGGTGTATGATCATCAAAGCCACACATGTGTAAAATACCATGGATGATTAATCTATACAGTTCTTCCGTTAAAGAGTTTTTAAATTCAAGTGCATTTTCTTGTGCTATATGTAAGTTAATACAGATATCAGTGTTTATATTTTCCGCATCACTGAGATCGAAGGTTAGTATGTCGGTAGAGTATTTGTGGCCTAAGTGCTTGATATTGAGATTAGTATGTTCGGAATCCGATAGTAGAACAATGTTGATGTAGCCAATGTTAACTGAGTAATCATGGGAGATATGATCAGTTAATTTGGAAACGATGTCATTTTCAATTTCTGCTAATTGACCAGTCTCGTTAATTATGGAAATGTCGGTTTGAGGCATTGCCTGCAAATCTACGCCTCTACTAGGTCTTGTGGTGAGATATGAAATGTCATTACTAGAGCTGCCCCCTCTCGTTCAAATGTGAGCTTATCAGCTAGGTTTTTAATGATAAACAATCCGCGCCCACTTGTTTTTTCAAGGTTATCTGGACTTGTTGGATCCGGTAAGTTTTCAAAATCAAACCCTGCACCTTGATCACTAACCTTAATTGTAAGTGAGGATTCGTCTAATTCAAAGTCTAGATCTGTGTTTTTAGTTGAATCCTGCCTGTTTCCATGGTTAATAGCATTGAGGAAGGCCTCAGTAACGGCAACTAATACGTTTCCATAGACAGACTCAGGAATGTGATTGCTTTCATGCAGAGAATCTATCAACGCTTCAACCTCGTTGAGTTGGTCAATGCTTGATTCTAGGGATAGGGACTTTTGCAGTTGGGTCATCACTGGTTTGAGAATTGGCTAAAGTAGCGATTTACTCTTTTTCTGTAATAAGGTTTCAAATTAGGGGGTAGTGTTTTGTACAGTTCCAATTCCTGTTCTTTTTTTATTTGATATTCTTCCCACAAATCACTTGGTGCTTCAAAGGTATTTTGAGAGGATTTAGACTCTCGTTTTTCTTCCAATTCTCTTTCGCGCTCGGCTTTTTCTGATTCAAGTAGCTTGTTAAGGATTTCTTGTTGTCGATCAATGGTTTTTTGAGTGATGTCCTGGTAGAGCAACTCATCTTCGGTTTGCTCCATGAGCTCTTGAAGTTTTTTAAGACCAGAACCTGGTTTACCACCCTCATTCTCAATTTGATTGCTTAGCTCACGCAATTGCTCTCTAATTGCTTCTTGTTCTGCGGCCATGCGAGCAAGTTCTTTGCTCATGGAGCCTCCGCTCGTACCAGGCATTTGTCCTGGCTTTTTGCCATTTGGAGACTTACCCTTCTCCATGGCCTCTTTAAGTTTTTTGATCTGATCGTTAAGGCCTTTTTGCATTTGCTTCATATCAGAGACGGATGGTTTACCACTTTTTCCACTTCCCGGTTTGTTGCATTGACCTGTACCTTTCATCTTCGAATTTTCTGCCTTTTGCATTTGTTGAATCATACTGTCGAACATAACGGCTAAGTTATTGAGAGAGGTCATCGACAGTTGTTGATTTACGGCAGTCATTTCACGGTATCTTTTTTCTTGATTGGGCTGTTGGTTGGTCATATTGTCTAATGCCTTATCCATACTTTGTTTGACAATTGAAATTTCATCGTTAATAGTCCGACCGATTTCAGGAACTCTTTTGCTGAGAGCAAGTAAAGAGTCTTCAACAACCTTTGTATCGTCAATAATGTCCTTTTGTGCTTTGGCGATTTCTACAAACCTTGGATCTTTTGATTTTGTAATTTTCAGTTGATCCATTATAGACTCTTGCTGATGAGATAGATCAATCAGGTTTTCTAACAATTGTCGCATGTCTTCCAGGTTTTCAGTCGCCTGTTCTTGACTTTCTTGCTCTTGAAACGAGCTCAGTTTATCCTCCATTTGTTCAAGTGAATCTTGTGCGTCATCTTGACTTTCAGAAGATTTTTTTCGGTTATTTTTCTTCATCTCCTCAGCGGATTCCTCCATTTTTTCCTCGGCTGATTTCTGTTCGTTTTTGGTATCAGGTAATTCCTTCTTCTCTTCAAGAGCCTCATTTAGCTCTTCCAGTTTTTTCATTTCATTTCCTAATTCCTCAAGTTCCTCTTTCAATTCTTCTTGCTGCTTTGCTAATGTCTCAGGGGATTGAGATTTGTCCTTGGTTTTCTCGTTTAGCTCCTCTTGTTTCTTACTTAACTCTTGGGTTTTCTTAATGTTTTCCTCGAGCTTTTGATCAAACTCTAACTGCTTAAATAATTCGAGAGTGCGGTCTAATTCTTTTTCCAATTGCTCATTGTCCAATTTCATTTTGTCCACTTGATCCAAGGCCATATCCTTGTTGAGCTTCTCAAGCATTTTATTGTATTCGTCATATTGCTTTTTGAATTCATCATCAAAGAGTTCATCAAACATTTTCTGTATTGTCTCTTGCTTCTCCAGTAATTCAGGAGAGTATTCCTGAAATCGATTATTAAATTGATTTTGTTGACGTTGTAATTGGGCTTTTTTCATAAGCTTTTCCATTGCTTGCTTTTGTTTTTCTAGCATGGATTTTAGCTTTTCCTTATCCTGCCAATCGGTTTTCTTCTTCTGAAGAACCTCCTTTTTAAAATCGTCTAGTTCTTTGTTGAGCTTGTCCAATTCACTCAGTTGCTTGGCCATCGCCTCCTTAGATTCTTTGGCAGTTTCAGCGTTTAGCTCTTTAATTTCAGCTTCGCTGGGCAGTGCGAACTTCCAAACTCTAGATTTGCTGGACTTAGCTCCGTTAATTTCATCATTATCCCAAACTTCAAAATAATATTCAATTTGATCTTCTGGATCGAGTATTAAACTGTCTAAGTTGTATAAGTACTGAAACGATTGTTCGCTGGTCGAATTCCCTATCGGAACCGATTCTTTTAAGATGTTGACCCTTTGATTCTGTGAAACCTTGTCAGCGCGAAACTGCATTCGAGTGAACCCATAGTCATCTGAAATATTCCCGGTAAAATACTTTTGACTGACGTCATTAGAATCGAACACCTCTTTCACAGAGATGCCAGGGAATTCATCTGGTACAGCCTGTATTGAAATGCGGGAGGTATCGCTAAGTCCATTCATGTTACTTGAGACCAAGACTATGTCACCACTTGCTTTTATTTTTTTAGAAAATACGCTAGGCTCCTCTCCGATTGGTAAAATGGTGGCTTCTTCAGAGTCTTTAATAAGCAGTTGATCCACACTTTTCAGATTTAAAATCCAATCAATCGTGGTGCCCACTGGAACCTTGATTTGCGAGCGATTCATAAGACTCTCGTCCTTCAATCCTGTGTAAGCGGGAAAATCTAGGTTGGCGGTTGTTCTCAGAAATTTAGGCAGCGCTAAGACTTCAATTATCATATTCTCAGATTCGACACCAGCGGCATTTACCTTGAAGTTCACACTAGACATGAGACGATCGAAGTCATAAGCAAATAATTCATTTGAAACCTTTCGCATTCGGACATTGCCAGCTTGAGTTTCGATAAAAACTTGATTCGGCAGGTGAGAGCCTTCAGTCTTAATCTGAACTGTAAATGCAGAACCCTCAGCCACCTCCATTTTGTCATTTACTAAGAGAAAGAAGAAGGGAGCTGGAGGAGTATAGTTTTCATTGAAGTTTACCACGCGTCTCGAACTATCCAGAATCATATCTGGAAAAGCGAAGCTTAACACCCCGAAGACTGATACTGGCAAAATGAAATAGCGCATAAGGCGCCAGGTTGCTTGAAAACTAATCGAGTTTGAAAAGGTGATCTGGTTTAATGAGCCAGCTCTTTGTAGTAAGCTTGCTTGTGCTAACAAACTTGGCGATGCGATCAATTGATCACGCAGTTCTAAAGTGTTTTTAAGCTTATCGTCAATACCAGAAAAAGACCTTCCAATACTTTCGGCAGCCACTTTATCTTCGATTGGACGAAGGATTCTGAGATAGCGAAGTAGAGGCAGGGCCACTTGAAAAAAGAATACAGAAAGTGCGAAGGCGAGAAATGTGAAAAAGAGGACTGTCCTAAGGTTGCTGCTAAAATGGAAGAAATATTCCATAACGGAAACACATAACCAGCTGGAAAGCAACACAGTACCAGTGATTATTGAACCCTTAATCAATTCGTTCAAATAACGCTTAGATACATAAGCGTGAAGATTTTGCTGTAGTAATTCGAGCTGACTCATTCTAATTCAAATATACCAACGGCTGGAGCGCTCATTTGTTAATGCGGGTTAAAGATTGAGGATGGATTTATCGATGTTTTGGGTGGCTAAGGTATCTATCTTTGCCGCCTTTTTAAAACTAGTATCTGTGAGTAAAATTAGAGTTCGATTTGCACCAAGTCCTACGGGCCCACTTCACATGGGAGGAGTGAGAACAGCCTTGTTTAACTATTTGTTTGCTAAGGCGAATGATGGAAAATTCATCCTCCGAATCGAGGATACGGATCAAAACAGGTATGTGCCTGGAGCAGAGGATTATATTAAAGAAGCGCTGGCCTGGGTGGGTATGGAAACCGATGAGGATCCTTGGCAAGGAGGCGAATATGGACCGTATCGCCAGTCTGAGCGAAAAGCGATGTATCGCCAATACGCAGATCAATTGATAGAGGCTGGACATGCTTATTATGCATTTGACACGAGCGAAGAGTTAGATGAAATGCGTGAACGATTAACTCGAGCCAAGGTGCCAAGTCCTCAGTATAACGCAGCAGTGCGCATGACAATGAAAAATTCGTTAACACTATCGGCTGACGAAGTAAAGCAAAGGCTGGAGGCAAACGAACCATACACGATCCGAATAAAAGTGCCTCGCAACGAAGAAATCCGATTTCATGATTTGATACGAGGATGGGTGCAAGTGAACTCAAATGCAATTGATGACAAGGTTATTTTCAAATCTGATGGAATGCCAACCTATCATCTCGCAAATATTGTGGATGATCATTTGATGAAAATTACTCAGGTTATAAGGGGAGAAGAATGGTTGCCATCTGCTCCAATTCACATTCTGCTTTATAGGTTCCTTGGGTGGGAAGAGTCAAGACCAGAGTTTGCTCACTTGCCATTGATTCTAAGACCGGATGGAAACGGAAAGCTGAGCAAACGTGATGGCGATCAGTTTGGGCTTCCCGGTTTTTCCACTTCGAATGGGTAGATCCTCAGTCCACTGGTGAAGCGTCCTCTGGATATCAGTGAGAAGGGATATTTCCCCGAAGCATTTATTAACATGCTCGCATTCCTTGGTTGGAATCCGGGGTCTGAATCAAGGAGCTATATAGCCTTCAATGGATGTGCTGATTCGAAGCTTTTTCAAGCTGGAGCGAGTGGGAAAATCAGGATCTAAGTTTGACGCGGATAAAGCCAGATGGTATAATCAGACTGTATCTGCGAACCAAGAGTTCTGAAGCAGGAGTTGGCCGAACCCGCTTAAGCCACGCACTGGCCTCAGAAGAGTCAATCGCCATTCGAGGACGATCAAAGCTTCCTGGGTATGTCGACCTGGTGAAAGACCGCGCGTCTTTTGTTGCAGACATGACGGAAGGCGCTTATTTCCTTCATTCGAAAAGCCAGACTGATTATGACGAACGAATCATAATCGGGTAAAAAGTGGAAAGAGGGCTCCGCTGATTTAGTTCTTGGGCTGGTCGAGGCATTTTCCAAAACTGATTATT
This sequence comes from uncultured Flavobacteriales bacterium, assembly GCA_943788775.1. GTDB lineage: Bacteria > Bacteroidota > Bacteroidia > Flavobacteriales_G > Salibacteraceae > SHAN690. The sequence continues at coordinate 273,623 of CALSRO010000004.1, forward strand.
CGGCAGAGACATTACACGCGACGTTTAGTAAATATTTGGAAGAAAACGGAATTGGCATGGGAGCAGCAATGCCGCTTCTTCGTGTGTTCATAACAGGCAGAGGGGTCGGGCCCGGAATGTTTGAAACGATGGAGTTTCTTGGCAGAGATGAATCTGAGTCGCGTTTGAAACTTGGATTAGAATCTAGAACATAATGGCTAGAATACAAGTCATGGGGCTTTCCTTCCACGCGTTTCACGGCTGCCATCCACACGAACAGAGAACAGGTGGGGTGTTTGAGGTAGATATGATTGTTGATGGAGATTTTTCAGCCGCCCAAAACTCGGATGATGTAGATGACGCGGTCGATTACGTACGCTTAATGGAAATTGCACAGGAGCAGATGAATGTTCGTTGCAACCTAATTGAGAAAGTGGCCCAGAATATCGCAAACGCCGTTTCTTCCGAATATGTTAAGACCAACCGAGTCGAGATCATTGTGCGAAAAATGGCGCCGCCCTTATCGTTTCAATTGCAACACGTTTCCGTAAATTATGTGATCGAAAACGGTTGAATAAATAACTACTTTCGCACCCTTATTGGTCTCGTGGCCGAGTGGCTAGGCAGTGGTCTGCAAAACCATCCACAGCGGTTCGAATCCGCTCGAGACCTCTGAAAACCCCGAACTATCTCGGGGTTTTTTTGTTTCTGTAAGCTTATGCAAAGATCCATTGTCTTTTTAGTGGTCTCCCTTGTTTTGCTTGGTATAGATTTCTATGCCTATCAAGGCCTGAAGGTTGCTATATCGCCTCTAACAGAGTTGGTTCAGAGGATTATCAAATGGTTGTTTTGGGGGTTAACCATACTGACAATTCTAGGGTTCATATTATTTGAACCAATGTCCAAACATCAATCTACTCGGCCTATATTGATGATGATTGTAACCATTGGTTCCGCAAATATGATTGGCAAATTGCTCTTTGCCGTGTGGCTTTTGCTGGATGATTTACGAAGGTTGCTTCAATTTAATTGGGAAAGAGTTAACCCACCTATTGAGCAATCGAACTCAGAAGGCATTTCACGGAGCCAATTTATGTCACAAGCGGGTGCAATTACGGCTGCATTGCCGATCATTGGAATGGGCTGGGGAGTGCTAAGTGGTGCTCATGATTACCGAGTTTTGAAAAGGACGGTTCATTTACCTAAGCTCCCGAAGGGTTTTGATGGTTTCACGATCACTCAAATTTCAGATATACACGCAGGCTCCTTTTGGAATCAGAAAGCCGTAGCACGGGGAATTGATATGATCAATGAACAGAAGTCGGACATCATTTTTTTCACTGGCGACCTAGTGAATAACAAGGCAAGCGAGTTGGATGACTGGAAAAGTCTTTTTTCGAAACTGAAAGCAGATCATGGCGTATTGAGTGTTTTGGGTAATCATGACTATGGAGATTATGTGCAATGGGACTCGATCGAAGAGAAGCAAAAGAACTTAAGTGACCTCATTGAAACACAAAAGCAAATGGGATGGGATGTTTTGATGGATGAACATCGGAAAATTAAAATCGGAGGGGATGAAATTGCCATATTGGGCATTCAAAACTGGGGGGCTAAGGGCAGATTTCCGAAATACGGCAACTTAAAAAAGGCGAATGAGGGACTACCTGATGATGTGACTAAATTGCTTTTATCACATGACCCGAGTCATTGGAAGGAGCAGGTTATTCCTGATTTTCCGCATGTTGATTTAATGTTTTCGGGTCATACGCACGGGTTTCAGTTCGGAATAGAAGTAGGTTCAGTAAAGTGGAGTCCAGTAAAATACTTTTATCCAGAATGGGCCGATTTGTACAATGAGGCAAAACAATACCTATACGTAAACCGTGGGTTCGGATACATCGGTTATCCAGGTCGACTAGGGATTTTACCTGAGATTACAGTGATTACACTTAAATCTGGTGAGCAATAGGCAGCGTGAGCTCGATTCGAAATGTGCTTCCTTGATCGATTTTACTTTCGACTGTTAGGGTTCCACCCATTTGCTCGATGAGTGCTTTTGATACGTATAACCCCAATCCACTGCCACCATTGTCAATTTCGTCTTGAGGGTTGATTTGGAAAAATTTATCAAAAATGTCTGCGACTCGAATTTTCGAAATTCCAATTCCTGTATCTTGAATTTCTATTATTACACGTTGGTGATTAAGATCGTGTTCGATACTAAACAACTTTATTTTAACAAAGCCTTCTCGAGTAAACTTGAATGCGTTTTGAAGTAAATTGAACAATACCTGTTTTAATCGCCTGGGGTCTCCAATCAACTTATCAGGAAGGTCATCTATTTCAGCAATAAGGTCAATATCTTTTTCTTTTGAAATAAACTCAAATGCCTCTAGCAGATCATCAATAAGAAGCTTCAACGAGAATCGCTTATGCTCAATTCTGAGCCTTCCAGATTCAATATATGAGAAATCTAAGATGTCATCAGTAAGTGCAATCAAAGAGCGCACTGAATAATCGAGTACGACCATTTCTTCCTTGTTTTCGTCTTCAGTTTGTTTTTTAAGCATGCTCACAATTGCATTTAAGGGTCCGCGCATGTCGTGACTTACTGTCGAGAAGAAGACGCCTTTATCTCTTTCTGCACTTTCAATTTTCTTTAGGTTTTCTTCATGATCCAACCTTGCTTTTTTGAGTTGTACACGTAAATCTGATGCTATTTTTTTTTCGTTCAATAGCGTGTTTTCAACTTTCGCTTGTTTTCGATATGCTGAAAAATAAAGTACGAAAACGGTGAATAACATGACAAAACAAATCGACAAAAGGGTTATAAGAAGCCAGTTTTGATCCTTATTGTCTGATTCGTCAATTTGGGTAGTTAACTTATGTTCTTTATTAAGAATGCGCTGACTTAGATGAGTTGCATAAGCCTTAGTGAGCATCTTTCGATCGGTATTTGCAGCGCTATCCTTAAAATCAACCAACCGATTTAACCAAGTCACCGCCTGCTCCAATTTATTATGACTTATTAAAAAGTCTGCATATTGCTTATAAACTATGGGAGTTACGTTAAAAGAACCTTCTTTTTCACTAATTCTAATTGCCTCTAACATATAGTCTTCGGCTATCGTAGCCTTCCCCATCTTGCCATATATAATAGCTAGATTGCTATAACTAATGGCTAACATGGCAGGATCTCCTACTTGTTTTTTGATTTCGATACTTTTCACTTGGTAATCTAAGGCGTTCTCAAGGTCGTTTTGTTCCTCAAAAACATTCGCTAGGTTGTTATAGTTATAGCTTAAAGCTCGACTGTTGTCATTTTGTTTATTAATCGCAATTGCTTTGAGTAGGTACTCTTTTGCCCGCGAATAATCTCCTTTGAGTTTGAAGGCTGAGCCTATGTTGTTATACACCCTAGCCATATGTTCAGTATCGTTAGTTGACTCAGCTATCTTAAGTGAACGTTCGAAATACGCTATGGCTTCGATGTATTGAGATTCACTCTTTTTAATCAATCCGATTTGATTAAGTACCGGGGCAAGCCTCAATTGATCATCACTTATTTCACAAATCACCATGCAACGTAAGAGGGTCTCCATTGCCGTAGTGTTTAAGCCTAAGGATTTATAACATAATGCAAGCTCATAAAGACCTCTTGCAAGGTTTATAGTGTCGCCTGTAACTTCTGAAGTGTAAAATAACTGTTTCGAAAATCTTGGCCGCGGCTTCGAAATCTCCGAGCTTGCTATACGACTCGCCCAGATCAAACCCCACCACTGTAATAAGCGAGTCATCAAGTGTGAAAAATGGTATGGATAAAGAGTCAAGCAATACCTTTGATTCCAGTCGGTTTTCAGCTTTGAAAAAGGCATTGGACTCTTTGATTCCCTCTCTGAATTCGGATATTTCTTGATAATTTCTTGACGACTGTGCTATACAAACAGAAGCATTTGACATGATGGATACAATGACTATTGAAGTCGAAAACTTCCAGTATTTTATTAGGGTAAGCGTATTCATTTTGTTATGAACTAGTTAGCGGTATGCACTCTATTTGATTAGCCGTACTTTTGTTTTTCGTGATGAAACGAATGAAACGGTTAATATTATTCACTTTGGTTCTTTTGGTGGCTATGTCTGGCTTTTCCCAAAAGAAAGCGGTTTTTGGGAAAGACCCAAAGATTAAGAATCGAGGAGGAACCAACAAGACATATAAAACACCCAAGATAGACAATAGCCCCACGGATTGGACTAAAACGAGGCTGGAGTTTATGCTTGGCATTGGTCCAACTGCCTTCTTAGGGGACCTGGGTGGTCAAGATGGGCCGGGGAAACCATTCATTTATGACTTCGAGCCCACTCAAATGCGATATGGAATATCCGTTGCCACGCGCTACTACCTTCGAGAATATCATGCAATTCGAGGCAGTTTGTCTTATGGTAGATTAAGTGGTGATGATGCCACCACAGATTATCCAAACCGGAAGTATCGAAATCTAAACTTCAAATCTCCGCTCATTGAGTTAACAGGGAATTATGAATTCTATCTGTTAAAGCCCAAAACAATCCATTTTGCCGGAGCCAGAACAACCAGCATTTTTGATGGTAACAGGTTTGGGATTTACGCCTCGGCTGGTGCGGGGTTTATGTTTTTTAATTCAAAAGGGCAATTAAACGGTCAATGGTATGCGCTAAAACCAATGCAAACAGAGGGGCAGGGGATGCCAAATGGCCCTAAACCATATAGGAGATTGGGCTTGGTGTTTCCAATTGGCGGAGGCGTTACATACCTGTTGAATCGTAATTATACAATTGGTATTGATTTCGGGTATAGATGGACCAGTTCTGATTATATGGATGATGCTAGTGGCTATTATTATCCAAATGATGAAATTGAAAAGAGAAATGGCAAGCTAGCTGCACTTTTTGCAAACCCAAGTGTGTTACTGGAGGATGTACCCGACCCAGATTGGTATACTGAAAACCAACCAAGGGGAGGAAGCGAGAGTAATGACACATATCTTATTTCTCAAATCACACTAAGTCATTCGTTCACCCCATCGATAACGAATAAAGAGTTTAAACAAAAAAAGCGAAAGCAAAAGCAGAGTTATCGAAACAAGAAAAAATTGCGCAAAAAGAAAGGCTCAAAGAATCGAGTTTATGATAATAAGAAGATCAAAAACAAGAAGAAAAAGTTTAAAGCTCCCAATCTAAAGTTTGGTAAGAAGCGCAAAAAGAATAAGATTAGAACTTTCTAAATACGATACGTAAACCCGAATTGGAGATCGATTAATTTATTGGTTTCATCAATTACTCGATACTCTGATTTACTATCTACCGCTGTGTTCAGCGGCACCATCATTTGACCAAAGGAACTTAAGTTTCCTAATATGGAACGCTCAACCCCAAGGGAGGCTCCATATCGAATTTTATTCAATCCGTTCAAGGTGTTTAATTCAGATTTTCCAGTAACCGAAGCTTGATATTCGGTGTTGTTATAGACTATGTAGGCGTCATTTTTAGCTGCAATTAGAAAATCAACAAATCCACCTGCGGTAAAAGTCCATTTGTCAGCAAATTGATGATTGTAGTTTATTGGAATATGAACATAATCCATACGAGTTGCGACTAAACTTTCGTGAATTATAAATTGCTGTTCACTCAGGTTTCCACCATAGGAGGCTGCAATACCAGATATGATTGGGTTCAAGTCCACGTCACGTGTTCGTTCAATTCCATTTCCTGACCTGCGAATCCAGCCAACTTCTGCAGTTATATAAGAGTTATCGGATATTGCATACCCGTATCCGAATGAGAATGAAGGGTTAGCTTTCCATTCAGAGTCAATTTCAAACGAGTTTGATTCGCCAGATCCTATTCTCATACCTCCGCGTAAAAACCACATATGATTACTATTCCATATGTCGATTTCTGGTTCAATTATTTCCAAGTTGTCTATATCTGAAGGCGAACTTCCTTTTATAACACCAATGAGCATTTTAGAAATGCCATCGTAGGCTCTCCCGTCTAAAGTTTCAACTAAGCTTGTATGAGATTCATTTTCTGGCGATTGTTTTTGGTCATGCGCAGCTGCGATAGATTCTAAACTATCCCCTAGAGTGACTAAATTTTGTGTTGATTGAATCGAAGACTCTAAGTGGTTTGTTTCCCCATCCGCAGAAGAAGGGGGCAAACTTAACTGTTCATCAACAAGCTGAAAACTGGCAATATTCGCATCTTGAGCATTTTGAGTTGATGTTTGATCATAGATTAAACTAAAGCCATCATCGAATTTTGAAATTTTGCTTTCAAGACTAGTGTCGGAACTGATTAATCCTGCTATTGTAATAGAAGAAGTAAACACAGCTGCCACTTTAAAAATGGCGAATTTGCCCGTGGAAGCGGCCGCACTACTCGCCATTGCATATTTAGAGTTTAGGGCAACTTCAACAGCCTTCCAACCAGCATCAGAGTTTAATGAGTAATCTTTCGCATCCGTGAACCTTGATTTGAAAACCTCGTCAATATTGTTGTCGAAATTATCCATAGGCTACATATACATCTGGATAAGCTAACCTGAGCTTTGCTTGTATTTGCTTTCTTGCAGAGCTTAGGTGCCATTTAGATGTACCCACTGAGATATTTAGGTGTTCGGCAATTTCCTTGTGACTGAACCCATCGATTGCAAACATGTTGAAGACAACCTTGCTTACTGGTGATATACTGTCGATAATAGACATGAGTTCACGAATGGACAGGTTATTTAAGCCATCATTATAGACCTGATAGGTCGGCATAATGGCCTCAAAGGAGAAAATATCCTTGTATCGTTTATTTGATCGTAAATGATCGAGAGCTGTGTTGATTATAATTCGTTTACACCAACCTTCAAAAGAGTTTTGAAAGTGGTATTGATCCACTTTGCGAAATATTTTAATGAATCCCTGATTGAGCACATCCAAGGATTCTTCTTCATCCTTAATGTATCTTCTTACGATCGAAAGCATTAATGGGAAGTAGGTTTCGTAGACCTTTTTTTGGGCCTTGCGATCCTCATCTAAACATCCTTGTATGGTAGCTTCGCTGATCATTATGTTCTACACAACGAAACTTAGACGGTAAAATTTAAGGAAAGGTTGTTGTTATTTTAGTTTAATAACATTCGCTTTGCGCAATCCTGTGCCCGATGTGATAACGACACCGTCTAAATCTGGGTATGCTTCTTTAGCAACTCTTGTCATTTCCTTGATTATTTCTTCGTAATCTGAATTACGGAAATTTTGGGGAACCTCAACCTTGCCAAGCAAGATGTACTCCGCGGTTGGATTGTTCTCGATGAAGATATTTACACCTCCACGACCAACAGACTCCGACAACTGAAAGGAAGGGTATATGCTAATTTCTTCTCCTCTTTTGGGCTTTCTTTTTTTAGCTTTTGGATCTCGATAAAACTGAATTATATCTGCTTTGCAAAAACCTGTTCCAGGACGAAATATTAAGGCGTCATACTCCACATCTGGAAATTCTTTTGCGACCCTTTTTATCATGTGCTCCATCATTAAATCGAATTTATCAGGAAACATTAAACCACAAGTAACCGTGCCTAAATGCCGATATTGAGTTGCGGGGTTGGATTCAATATAGACTACTTTACCTTCAATTACATTTGCGGTTCCTGGCACTTTTTGAGCCCATGAAATAGAAATTGCAGCAACTGCTGCGAGAGTAAGGATTAACTTTTTCATTTTATTATTCTGCTTTTGTCCATATGGAAGTTCGACCGATCAAAGCAAACCCCACAAAACCGCGTACGTTCAACTTATCACCTTCTTTTGTTATGTAGCAAGAGTAGGTCTCACCATTTTTAGGATCATAAATGGTTCCGTCTTCCCATTCATCATCATCGAATTCAAACCCTTTTAATATTTCAAGTCCCAATATAGGTCTACTCCTAAGGTCCTCATCTTCATTTTCTTTGTCAAGTTTTGGTTTACCATCTCGCATAGGGTCTTTCAACCACACGATTTTACCATCGTATTTATCTCCAGCTTTGAAAATCTCAACTTTGGCTGTTTTTTCTTGGTTATACCAAACACCTAATATGTCATCTGCTTTCTGCGAGATCGCATTGGAGCAGATAAGAAATGTCAGGAATAAAACGGATAGAATTCTCATAACGCTGTTGTTTTATAAAATGTAAAGAAATGATTTTTTTGATTATGCATGAAAATCTACCAATACAATCATGTTGCCAAACTCAAAAAATAAGGTTCTCTTTATCGTACAATAGTCAGCGGAAAAGTCATGGAATCATCAATATGGATTAAATAGTTCCCCGCTTCTAATTCAACAAGATTCAAGGATATATGCGATTTACCTACAGCTGAATATTCTTGAATTAGTGAACCAGACATGTCGTATAGATGGATACTATTTTGTCCATTTAGGTTTTCAATAATCAAAATGTCGGAAGTTGGATTTGGATAGATTGTAATGCCAGATTCATCCACTTTCTGCAAATCCAATGTTGTGATGAGCTTCAACAAGGTGTCTTCACCAACCGTGTTCGATACTGTTTGGGTTACAGAATAGACCTGCTGACTGGCATAGGTATAGGAGCTTGGCACACTGCCCATAACAGTCCCATCTCCGAGATCAAAGGTGATGGTATCTGAGAATAAACTTAAATCCGTAAATGAGATAGTAACGCCATCATTTTGAACACCATAATCGAAGTTGGCGATGGGTGGATGCGAAAGCATAATATCGTCAATAGCAATATCACTTCTGTAATCAGAACCGGAAACACCTCTAAATCTAATGTTTACTACCTGTCCAACATATGCGGCTAAGGAGACTTCTGCTAATTCCCATTCATCCCCTTGATTGCCACCGATAAAGAAAACATCTTCGGTCCATTGGGATCCATCAAATAAGTCAATGGATAATGACCCCATGTCAAGTCCATTCATGGAATACCAAAAAGTGAGTTTAGGTTCAGTCGCTTGGGTTAAATCGATGCAAGGTGATGTAAGCATAGCCGTTTGAAAAGTACAACCGCCACTTGCCTCGAAATAGATGTATTTACCACTAGAGTTTTCTAAAGTATGATCTGCGCTTGGCCCAGTAAAGTCAGATTGCGTTCCTCCAGAATTAGTTCGCCAATCAGATTCATCAACAAGTCCAGTTGGCTCATTTACCCAATCATTTTCCATTTCGCATACTGTAAACCCGCAATCAGAGCCGGTTCCACAAAGATCGAACGATTCAAAATTCTCACTCCAAAGTACGCTGAGTGTTTCAGAATCAACAAATGGATATGAAACAACCATGGTGTCGTTATAAGGATGGCCATCGTTTGACGCATCCAAGACGATTTGAACCCCATTATTTCCACTAACTAAAGCTGCCTTTGTGCTAAATGTAAATTCGTGTGTTGATCCGCTAGCAATAGCCTGCACAAACGTCTGTGTGAATGTTTGCCCTAGGTCTGTGGTGAATGTGGCGTCCAATGCGGTTAGGCTATTTACGCCTTCGTTTTCAACTGTGAAGGAAATGTAAACGCTATCACCGTGGCAGGAAAAAAGCGTTCCTGATTCTGGCGACACAGCTACAATTCCAGCATCGTCATTAATAATGCAGTTAAATACTCCAGGAGTTTTTTGTACAGCGATCATTCGTTTGCCTTCTGCATCATTTATTCCAAGTGATGACACGCTATACCATACTTTGTCGCTTAGAGGATTTGAAAAGTAATCGACAAACTCAGTTTCCGTTGTCGTTCCAATTTCATCCATGTATTTAGCACCGAGTGAATAAACGGTGTATCCGGGTGCACTAGATGCGGCATTCCATGATAATCCAATAGAGTCTGGGCATGCATATTCGACTACCAAATTGGTCGGGGTTCTTATAACAGAAAACTCATCCGAAGCAACGACTTCACTTCCATAGGTAAGTCTCAATAGTACATTGCCTGTAGCCAAATTCGGAACGGACCAATTATGGAAACCCTGAGCAACAGGGACAGAGCTTGTTATCGTAGTCCAACTGGCGCCACCATTCGGGCTATATTCAATCAATAAATTACCGGTCGTGTATGGAGCGTCCCATCGGATTTTTTCCGTTGTGAACGGAACGAGTGACTCACCGCCAACGGGATACGTTAATACCAATTCTTCCATTTCGTACCAATAAACGATATAAAAAGTCTGAGGCCCACTTGGAACAGATGTTCCTTTCACCTTAATCAAGTAGTTGCCAGAAGTAGGATTGAAAAACTCCACTTGTTCCACGTTATTCAAATTATCTACCCCTGGCACCGCTGGTGCATTTAAAGTGGTAGCGTTTGGAGCAGGATTCAGCAGGTAGGGTAGGTTTTCAGTGGCATTTGGATCGGTAACTGTAAGATCCAAATCATTGATTAATGCCGATGATGCGTTGACGGATGCTTCAGGGTCGGTCCAATAAAGCATAAACCGCGCACTTGCTACACCAGAAGGCACAATCAATGTGAACTGAGTGCTATCGCCATCTGATATGGATCCATTCGTAAATGAACTTGACTCAATTACTTCGTAGGCTTTTCTGGCGTTGATTCGTCCCCATCCATAGATATAGTCAGGACCGATATTGCCAAGATCTTCAGCTGTGTTTAATACAATGGCTTTCATCAACCCAGATGCTGGGAGGCTGCCTTGCTGATCTTCAAATGCTTCGTATAAAACTGCTAAGGTGCCTGAAACACCAGGGCAAGACATAGAGGTTCCAGTTTTTACACCATATTGATTGTTCTCAATGGTCGAGGTAACGGCTGTTCCTTTGGCGCTTATATCCGGCTTAATTCTACCATCTTCTGCGGGTCCGCGACTGCTTGAATTGGCTATCTGATCGTTTTCAGTCAGATTCGCAACAGTGATTACGTTTTTACCGATTTTATGGCCGCCTGTAATATTTCCCCAGGTATTCCCGGCACCATATCCACAGTTACTTGTGCCGCTATTCCCTGCAGAGAACACATGCACCAAGCTTTCGTAATCAAATACTTGTTGATCCATTTGTCTTGCCAGAGCAGTGTATCCCGCGTTACAACCATTACTATAGGAAGTCGATGTAATGACTATTCCTTTCGAAGCATAATGAATATCCATGCTGTCAAAAGCTTGATATTCAGGAGCTGCTTTATACACATAAAGGTCAGATCCTTTTGCCTGTCCTTCATGATAGGGGTTTATGTTTCCCGCTCCATTGATGGTTCCTCCAACGTGATCTCCGTGATCACCTAAGCTTGTTTGCCAGAACTGTTCAACAATTCGTCCTTCATGATCAATGTGCGGTCCGATGGATCCATCATCTTGCAATGCCACATTTATTCCAGACCCATCATAGGCGATGCCATTCGTGTTTTCGCCTGAAATGAAATTTACACGGTGAGAAGTTCTTCCAGTATAATTCTCAGGCATACCAGCATCATAGTTCCAATCTATCCATTTTACAAATGGCATTTCAAGAACAGAGTCAAACGCTGAAGGTTCAATTGCAATTACGATGTAGCCTAGCTTCTCTTCAATTTCAATTAGTGAAGCATTTGCATTACTAAGTTCTGACCAGATGGACTTCGCGCTAACATTGGCAAAGGGGTGTGCGTTTATTATTATTTGATTTCCGGTCTTGGCTCTGATGGGCGGATTTGCAACATCGATGTCACTTTTGAATTCATTCAAAAATGGACTTGACCACAAGGCTCCAAACTGTTCCAATAGATAAAGGTTTGCGTCATGTTCAATGCTTACAGAAAAACATCCCTTGGGCAAATACTCCAGTTTTGTGATGCCATTATCCGCAAGCATTTCCCATTGATCCGATGTTGGATATGTTTCAGGGCTAATTATTCCGAAATGCTTACCTCGAAACTCTGGCCATTGATTGATACTAGCTTTCAGCGAGACGATGTCAGTTTTGAGAGCCAACGAATAATTTCCAGACTTTAAGCTGAGTTCGTGTTTTTGACCTTGAGCGAGAGTAATTGATACGGTTGCGGCAAGGATAAATGAGGTTGAAATAATCTGTTTGTAGAATTTCTTCATTAGGTTCTTTTTGGAAAGTTCAGGCTGAAGGTATGAGCACCAATATTACATTTGATAACAAAGGGCGTCAAAACTTGTTTGATCTTGAGATGCTAGTTTATAATTAAAGATGAAGTTTAAAGGAATCCAGTTCATTATTTCCACGGCAGTAGCTATCCTGCTTAGTTCATATATCATTCGTGAAGCCGGCCCAGTAGATCCGCCCTCAAATGACGAAGCGGCAAAAAACAAGGTGCTCATGGGTGTGCTGATGGAGAGTATTCAATCCAGTCACTTTGAGCCGAAACCGGTGGATGATACATTCAGCGAGGGAGCCTTTGAGTTGTATCTAGAACGCTTAGATTATTCAAAGAGGTTTATGCTAAAACAAGATGTGGAGGCACTAAAGGCTTACGAAAGGCAGATTGATGATCAAATCAACTCGTCTGATTTCACCTTGTTTGATAAAAGCTGGGATATCTTACAAATCAGATTGAAGGAGGCTCAAGGATATTATAGAGAGATTCTGGAAAAACCATTTGATTTCAACATTGACGAGTCCTTAGAATTGGATGAAGAAAAGAGAGATTTTGCATCTAACAGAGATGAATTGAAAGACCATTGGCGCAAAATTTTGAAATACCAAGTTTTAACCCGCGTAGCCGAAATGGAGGAAACGCAGAATGAAGCCAAAGAAAACTCAGATACCGCTGTGGTACGCACTTTTGAAGAGATGGAGCAACGCGCTAGAGAAAAGGTCTTGAAGAGTAACGATCGGTTTTTTGAGCGGATGTCGAAGTGGGAACAAAGTGATCAAATGGAGGTTTATATCAATTCGTTGATGAATGTGTTTGGACCTCACACAGGGTATTTCGCGCCCAAGAAAAAGGAAAATTTTGACATCAGCATGAGCGGACAGTTGGAAGGAATTGGAGCTCAATTGCAAGAAAAAGATGGATACATTACGGTAATGAAAATCGTACCTGGTAGTGCATCGTATCGTCAAGGTGAGCTAGAGGAAAAAGACATCATTCTAAAGGTTGCTCAAGAAAAAGGGGATGCAGTCGATATCACAGATATGAGATTGGACGATGCCGTCAAATTGATCCGAGGCAAAAAAGGAACTACCGTTCGATTGACTGTAAAGAAACTTTCAGGTGCAATCAAAGAAGTGCCCATTGTTCGGGACGTGGTTGTGTTGGAAGAAACATACGCCAAGTCTGCGATCATCCAAAATGAAACAGGAGCAAGGGTTGGTTACATCAATTTGCCAAAGTTTTATGCAGATTTTAATCACTCTGGTGGACGTGCAGCAGCGGCAGATGTGAAGATTGAATTACAAAAATTGAAGGCAGAAAATGTAGAGGGCATCATTGTCGACCTCAGAGGAAATGGTGGTGGATCACTGCGCGATGCAGTTGAGATGACAGGTCATTTTATTGAGTCTGGACCAGTCGTTCAAGTGAAAAGTCGATACTCAAAACCAGAAGTGATGATTGATAGGAAAGCCGGGGTGGTTTATGATGGGCCATTGGTGGTGTTGCAAAATCAATACAGCGCATCGGCCTCAGAAATCTTTGCGGCAGCGGTTCAAGATTACGATCGCGGAATCATCATGGGATCAAGCGGCAGCTTTGGCAAGGGAACTGTTCAACGGTTTATCGACTTGGATAGAATGCTCACTTCTAATTACAGTGAGATGAAACCTATCGGTTCGGTAAAAATCACGACCCAAAAGTTTTATCGCATCAATGGTGGGGCAACTCAATTGAAGGGTGTTGCATCCGACATCATCATGCCAGATCGATATAGCAAATTTGAAATGGGCGAAAGGGAGCAGGATTTTGTAATGCCTTGGGATGAAATTCCGGCTGCGGAATACACACAATGGAAGCCTCCCTACAATGAAAAAGAAGTGATAAAGGCGAGTGAAGCTAGGATTGCTAAAAATGAAATATTGAACTCTATCGAAGAAAACGCCAAAAGGCTTAAGTCTCAATCTGATGACACCTCAATCACTTTGAACTATGAAGCATTCAAAAAGGAGAAGGATGTCATTGACCAAGAAGATGAAGCTTTCAAAGAACTGATAAAGCCCATCGAAACGCTGGAAATATTGAACGTCTCCGCTGATTTGGAGGAGATATCTCAAGATACAGTGAAGGTTGACCTTAACGAAAAGTGGCTTAAGAAGTTGAAAAAAGACGTTCAGTTAAATGAAGCGGTCAATGTTATTAACGATATGAAGAAGGCGGCTTGATCTCAAGCCTGATCTTCCGGCAAGTCGTATAAGAAGTGGTTGTATGGGTGCCGCTTTATGTGGATTTCCTTCACCTTGTCGTAGAGCATTTCGCGCAGTTTGGACAGGTTTATTTTCTGCTTAGCGGAAATGAAAATGGTCTGATGGTCTTGCCTAGCCATCCATGATTTTTCTAAGTCCTCCAGCTTCATCGCAGGGTGTATTTCACCATCCCATTTCCACTCTTCTTCTGGGGGCTCCGGGAACTTATCAATCTTATTAAATACCAGAATTGTAGGCTTGTCAATGGCACCAATTTCGGCCAAAGTGCTTTCTACGGTTCGGATATGATCTTCAAATTGCGGATGCGAAATATCTACCACATGTATCAATAGATCGGATTCACGAGTTTCATCCAAGGTGGATTTAAAAGACTCGACCAATTGGTGAGGAAGCTTTCGGATGAAGCCGACCGTATCCGCCATCAAGAAGGGCAGATTTTTGACTACAACCTTGCGCACGGTGGTATCTAGTGTTGCAAAAAGTTTGTTTTCAGCGAACACATCACTTTTAGACACAATGTTCATGATGGTGGACTTGCCCACGTTGGTGTAACCGACCAATGCGACCCGAACCATGCTCACTCTGTTTTTCCGCTGAACATGCATCTGCTTGTCAATCTTTTCAAGCTTCTGCTTCAGCAAGGTGATCTTACTGCGAACGATTCGTCTATCCGTTTCGATTTCTTTTTCTCCAGCACCGCCTCTTGTTCCTGTTCCGCCTCGTTGTCTTTCAAGGTGTGTCCAGAGTCCTGTAAGTCTGGGGAGGAGGTATTCGTACCTAGCCAATTCCACCTGTGTTTTCGACTGCGAAGTTTGAGCTCGCATGTAGAAGATGTCTAGAATCAGCAAGTTCCGATCGAAAATCTTGCGCTTAATTTCCTTCTCTAGGTTGCGCATTTGCGATGGACTCAACTCATCGTCAAAAATAATGTAGTCTATTTCGTTGTCTTTCGCAAAAGCGGCTACTTCATTCACTTTTCCGCTACCGATAAAGGTTTGCGGATTAGGCGCGTCCAATTGTTGTGTGAAAACTTTGACCGTTTCTATGCCAGCTGTGCGAGCCAGAAACTCGAGTTCTTCCAAATACTCTTCTAGTTTTTCCATCGGTTGTTCCCGATGCGCTAGGCCAACGATAACTGCCCTGAATGGGTCGTCCGAGAAGTTTTTGTCGGGGGTTACATCCATGTACCAAAGTCCTTCATAAATGGCCAAGGAATCATCGCGAAAATTAGAATCAAGCCGATGCTATAGAATATCAATTGGGTCTTGAATTTAGCAGCGCTTTCACTCATTCTTTTCGCTCGGCTGTATCCCACTGTGATTAATGCGATGGCAATGATCATGGTAGAGATGTGTTCCACTGCGAAAAAGCGAGCGGTAGGTATGGACATGAATCCATCAACCGAAGTAATGATCTTTAATCCCTTGTCACCAATAAAATAAAGCGCTAAGCCGACAAGTAGCTGCACGTGAGAAAAGATGAGACCCAGCAGCGCAAACAACTTACTGGATTTAGAAAAGGTTTTGCCACTAGCCAAGCCAATGGCAGAGTCGACAATGGTTAACACGATGAATAATAAGACAAGATAGCGAAAGCTACTATGTAGATGGTTGAGCCCAGTAATCATGATTAAATTTTGGTCAAAGTTATATGATAGCAATTGGCTAACTAACATTTGTGATTATCTTCTGTTCTATTCCGTGATTAATCACTTATGTTGGCGTTACATTTGGGCCTTTCGATGAAGTTAAAAAGCCTCCTATTTATCCTTTTTGTGGCACCGTTGCTGGGCGCATTCGCAGGAAACATTTCCTGTCAATGGGGTGCATGACTCTCGGCATACGGTCCACGCATTTACAAATGCGACCATATATGTGAGCTCGGAAAACAGGCTGGATTCTGCCATGCTTGTTATTCAAGATGGGGTTGTTTTAGAAGTTTCTAAATCTGCCAAACCACCAAAAAATGCAGTGGTGCATGACTGTCGAGGTCGGATTATTTATCCATCATTCATTGATCTTTACAGCGGTTTAAACGTTGATGGGCCCAAGCGAGATAAATCGAAAACTGCAAAGCCCAATAAAGCGTCAAATTGGAATCCTGCTATTCGGCCAGAAGACGCAATGGATCTTGACTTTCCTCTGAATGAAAAGAAAGTCGATGATTGGTTGGCAAGCGGTTTTGGGGTGGTCAATTTGCATGAACGCGATGGAATCATGCGCGGGTCCTCGACTCTTATAAACCTTGGACAAGAAAACTCAAATGATGCCGTAATCAGAGCAAAAGCAGCTCAGCACTACAGCTTCTCCAAAGGTTCGAGCAAAGCGGATTATCCTTCATCGCACATCGGGGCGATTGCATTAATACGTCAAACGCTGTATGATGCGAATTGGTATTCAAAGTTGGTGGAGCCTAAGCCAGAAGCAAACCTTTCACTAGAGGCGATTAATGGAACCACCAAAGTTCCTCACATTGTTGAATTGAACCATTCGCTCTCTGCGCGCAATGTGCAGAACATCTCTAAGGAGTTTAATAAACCATTTATCATGGTCGGTGCTGGCAAGGAGTATCTTGTTCAGGATGAAATTGATCCGCAAACCTCTTTTATCTTACCGTTGAACTATCCTAAGGCGCTGGATGTGAAGGACCCATACGAAGCGCGTATGGTTTCTTTAGCTGAGCTGAAACATTGGGAGGCAGCACCATTCAACGCATATTTTTTATCTGAAAAAGGTAATACAGTGTGTTTCAGTCGAGATACCTTGAAGAGTTCAAAAGTGTTTTTAGAAAACCTGCGGAGAACGATTTCCTCTGGCACAGTCCATAATGCAGCTCTGAAAGCTTTGACTGAAACGCCCGCAAAAATGATGGGCATTTCGAGCCATTACGGTACGTTAAACCCAGGAAAAACCGCAAATTTTATCATAGCTAACTCCACGATTGATAATCAAGATTTTCAAGTATTGGAACATTGGACCAAGGGAAATAGGGCGTTTCAATCGGATCTAGCAGATCGGGACATGGTTGGTAAGTACAATTTAGTGGTGGAGAAAATCGATTATACGGTAAGTGTAAAAAGCATATCCACGAAAGGTATTGTGGCCACTATTGAGAGGGTAGGAGACACTGCTACAGTCGAATTGAAAATTGAGCGAAACGAAGATTTGTTGTCATTGTTGATTTCGGAAAAAGCCACAAAAAGTGCGAATGCTAAATTGCTATATACACTAACAGGAAAGGTGAGTTTCCAGGGGGGAGTATGGGACGGCCGTGGTCAAGACGGTTCTGGAAATTGGGTTCAATGGGCGGCTATAAAGGATCGGAAGTCCACAAAAAAACCCAAAAAAGCGGAAGAAAAAGCCGACTCTTTGATCATACCGATGCTTATAAATCCAAACGGTGCGTTTGGATGGGATAGCCTCTCAGATGAAACAACTTATGTAATCACCAATGCAGTGATATGGACGGCAGCCGATACTGGAATCATTGATCGAGGTGACATTTATGTGGTGGATGGAAAAATCAAAAATATTGGCAAAGACATACTCTTTCCTAGCGAAGTGAAGCGTATTAACGCAAATGGTCGGCACATAACGCCAGGAATTATTGACGAACACAGTCACATTGGGATCAGAGGTGGGGTGAATGAATGGGCACAGTCATCTTCGGCAGAAGTTCGGATTGGAGACGCAGTTGATCCATGGAACGTGAATATTTATAGACAGCTGGCCGGAGGAGTGACCTCTGCGCAACTGCTGCACGGATCAGCAAATCCAATAGGAGGGCAGAGTGCCTTGATAAAACTGAAATGGGGGCAAAGCGCGGAGGAGATGCTCATTGATGATGCACCTAAATTCATAAAGTTTGCCTTGGGTGAAAACGTGAAGCGATCAAACCGCTCTACTCCGGGCGATCGATTTCCACTCACTAGAATGGGCGTTGAACAGAGCATCGGAGACGCATTTGTAAGGGCTCAAGAATATAATCCAGGCACTATGCAAAATGGCCAGCCTGTGCGGAGAGACCTTGACTTGGATGCCATAAAGGAGATTTTAAATGACGAAAGAAACATCAGTTGTCATAGCTATGTGCAGTCTGAGATTTTGATGTTGATGAATTTGGCCGACAGTCTTGGTTTTAGGGTAAACACGTTCACCCATATTCTAGAAGGATATAAGGTGAGTGATAAAATGAAAACTCATGGAGCAATGGCCTCTACTTTTTCGGATTGGTGGGCATATAAATTCGAGGTCAATGATGCTATACCATATAACGCAGCCATGCTAGTAAAGGCAGGAATCGTTACTGCCATCAATTCAGACGATGCAGAAATGGGTCGTAGGCTGAATCAAGAGGCAGCTAAAACTATGAAGTATGGCGGGCTCTCTGAAGAGGAGGCCATCAAGCTGATCACCATAAACCCGGCTAGAATGCTTCACTTGGATGACCGAACAGGAAGCATTGAAATTGGCAAGGATGCGGATTTGGTTATGTGGTCAGACAATCCTCTATCCGTTTATTCTCAGGCTGAGAAAACCTTTATTGAAGGTCGTATATATTTTGACCGTAGGAAACAGGACGAAATACAATTAGAAATACAGAAAGAAAGGGCTCGTCTAATTCAAGCCATGATCTTGGATAAATCTGATTCAAAGAAAAAGCCAGAACATAAGGAAGAGAAACACATGCATTGCGACACCATTTTAGAAGACTATTCTGAAGAATGAAAATGTTGAGAAACATATTGGTAATTTGTGTTCTTACCGTCCTCGGTATGTGTCCAATAATGGCGCAAACGATCAAGCCGGCTAAAAAGGTACTGATACGCTACGCAACGGCACACGTAGGAAATGGTGAGCGAATTGATAATGCGCTGTTTGGATTTCAAGGTAATGAGATCATTCTGTTGGCCGATGGGAACAAGAGTCGGGTCAATGTGCTTGACTATGACTCTATCATTGATGCCGAAGGGAAACATATTTACCCTGGGTTTATCGTCATGGATAGCCGATTAGGTTTGGTAGAAATAGGCGCAGTGAGAGCTACGCATGACTATGATGAAACGGGAGACTTCACTCCAAACGTTAGAACCCTTCCTGCATTTAATACCGAGTCAAAAGTTATTGCCACTGTAAAAACCAATGGGGTGTTGATGGGGCAAATTGCGCCTTCGGGGGGAGTACTTTCAGGAAGTTCTTCGTGTATGCATTTTGATGGAGAGAATTGGCAAGATGCTAAGGTTCGGGCGGATGAAGGTGTTTATTTGAATTGGCCCAATGGATATCGATACAAGGGATGGTGGGCCGAGCCGGGGGAAGCTAAATCAAATGATAAATATGCCGAGAGACGCAAAGAAATTGTTGCTTTTTTCGAAGACGCAAGAGCATACTCACTGGATTCTAATCAGGCGGAGAAGAACTTAAGGTTTGAATCGATGCGCGGCCTTTTTAATGGGAAGAAGCGTCTTTATATTCGCGCTGATTGGGCAAAGGATATTATCGATGCAGTTCTGTTTTATCGCGAATCAGGCGTAAAAAATATGGCAATTGTGGGCGGGGCAGAAGCCCATTTGGTTACTACTGAATTGACTGAAAACAGTGTGCCAGTCGTTATTGATCGAGTTCACAAACTGCCCAGTCACCTTGATGACCCATTGGATCAACCGTTCAAGCTGGCATCTCAGCTTGTGGCAGCGGGTGTGGAAGTATCTTTTGCCACAAGTGGCGATATGGAGGCGATGATTAGCAGAAACCTTCCTTTTCAAGTGGGCACGGCCGTTTTTCATGGTTTAGAATATGAAAAGGCGATTCAAGCAATCACCTTGAACCCGGCAAAATTGATGGGAATTGATAGTAAATATGGCACCATAGAATCGGGGAAAAGAGCCACGTTTTTCATCTCAGAAGGCGATGCCCTTGACATTTCGACCAACAACATTTCCACAATATTTATAGAAGGAAACGTGGTGGATTTGGAAAATCACCAGATTCAACTGTACGAGAAGTTCAAAAACTAGGAATCAGTTATAACCCAATGCAGTTCTAACCTTAGTAAGGGTAACAGATCCAACAGAACGAGCCTTTGTAGCGCCTAGCGCAAGTTGTTCATCCAACGCACCTTTATCATTCATCCAACGATTGAATTCTTCTCGGGGGGCTTTATATGTGTCCATCAGAACTTCTAGAAGTGCGGTTTTAGCATGACCGTACCCATAGCCACCGGCCAAATACTTTTTACGCATTTCTTCTACTTGAGCCGTCTCTGCAACCAAGCGGTATAGACCAAAAACATTGCATGTATCTGGGTTCTTTGGTTCTTCCAATGCAAGGCTATCCGTAACTATGCTCATCACTTGTTTTTTCAGCGGCTTTTCGTCCAGAAAAATGTTGATGTAGTTATTGTAGCTCTTGCTCATTTTACGGCCGTCCGTTCCAGGAACAATCATAACTCGTTCATCGTATTTTCCTTCAGGCACCACCAAGGTTTCGCCATACATGTGATTAAAAGCCCCAGCCATGTCCCGGGTCATTTCTAGGTGCTGACGTTGGTCTTTTCCAACTGGAACATAATCTGCATCATAAAGTAAAATGTCGGCAGCCATAAGAACAGGGTAGGTGAAGAGACCCGCGTTTACATCCGAAAGGTTTTCTGATTTATCCTTGAATGAATGCGCGTTGGCCAGCATAGGAAATGGGGTGAAGCAGTTTAAATACCACATCAGTTCAGCCACCTCTGGCACATCGCTTTGTCTGTAAAAAGTGTTTTTATCGGTATCCAATCCAAAGGCAAGCCATGCGGCAGCGACCCCATAGGTGTTCGACTTAATTAGCTCAGCATTTTTAATGGAAGTCAGCGAATGCATATTGGCGATGAAGAAGAAAGCCTCGTTGCTGGCCTGATTTGCCAGTTCAATTCCTGGTTTGAGCGCGCCTAAAATATTTCCAAGATGAGGAGTTCCGGTAGCTTGAATTCCGGTTAAGATGCGTGACATACTGCTTTTTGCGTCCAAACGTAAGTGAAATATGATTAGTACTCAAGCCGTGTGGAATATTGATTTCACGGAATAATAATTAATACTCAGCGCTTGATTGTACACATACATTTGCAAAATGACATGGCTACTGCAACCGTTGAGAGTTTTGTGGAAAATTTTGTTTTTCCTATCATTTGCTCTGTCTTTGATTTTGCAGTATCCGTTGCTCTATTTTCTTCTCTCAGATCGAAGTCGATTCCATTTCACATTTAGACTAATGCGCATTTGGTCGTTATTCCTTTTGGCGTTTAATGGAATCTTTATAAAAATTGAACGCAGAGGTGAGCTACCGAATGGTCCATTTATCATTTGCCCGAATCATGGTTCCTATTTGGATATAATCACAATGTATCGCGTGTTTCGCAGATATTTTGTGTTTATGGGAAAGGTTGAAATTGTGAACTGGCCTTTATTCGGAATTTTCTTTAGCAAGGGAATGAATATTTCCGTTGATCGACAGAGCAACAGGGGCGCACATGAAGCACTAAAAAGAGCTGAGGCCGAATTGAAGTTAGGTCATAACATTGTGATATTCCCAGAAGGAACGATACCTCATACCGCTCCGAAAATGAGAGCGTTTAAGAATGGCGCCTTCAAATTGAGTTTGGATTTACAAATACCGATTGTACCGGTGACATTTATAAATAATTGGAGACGACTGCAGTCCGGTGCAATATTGAAACGAAAGGGTGGTCCAGGTTTTTCAAAAGTTGTTGTACATGCACCGGTCTATCCAAAAGACTATCAAGAAAAAGGCGTTGTCCAAATGAAGAAGGATATATTTGAAATCATAGAAACGGCACAACCAGATGGCGATAGAAATTGACGATAAGTTATTAGATAAATTGGCGGACTTAAGCCGATTGAAATTTGAGGGTGAAGCTAGAACTGCGATTCAAGCAGACCTAAAGCGAATGCTCAATTTTGTTGACAAGCTCAACGAGGTTGACACGAATGGGGTCGAACCACTGATTTACATGACTGAGGAGTCATTGACTTTGCGAAAAGATGAAGTTCGCGAGCAAGTTTCTCAAAAGGAGGCGCTGCGTAACGCTCCATCAAGCGATTCGGATTACTTCAAAGTACCGAAGGTTTTAGATAAAGAAGTATAAAAAAAGGGCGATCAATCGATCGCCCTTTTTCATTTTACGATTTTTAATTAGCAATACTCATCAAACGCAGACTTAAGGTTTTCAGCGATCATTTCGGCTGGTCTTCCTTCAATGTGGTGACGTTCAATAAAATGTACCAATTTACCATCCTTCATCAAAGCAATGCTTGGCGATGATGGAGGGTATGGTAGAAAATATTGACGAGCTTTTGCAGTAGCGTCAGAATCGACACCCGCAAAAACAGTAGCGAGTTTCACTGGCTTTTTGTCGTGCTGGATAGCCATACGGACAGCAGGGCGAGCATTAGCCGCTGCACAACCACAAACACTATTCACCATAACCAATGCCGTTCCGCTCATATCATTCATCAAAGCATCTACCTCCTCTGGAGTTCGCAATTCATCAAAACCAACCGTAGTTAGTTCCGCTTTCATCGGAGCTACTATTTCTTCTGGATACATAATTTATCGTTTAAGCCACGAAGGTATGCATTGTAAGATCATTTTTCAGATCTGCGCTCTTGGAAGAATTGCTTTAGGAGAGCCGAAGACTCTACCTCCATGATACCTGAGGTTACGCTAGTTTTTGGGTGTAACATAGTTGGGTTAATCGTTTGAAACCCTCGTTTTGCATCGCGTGCTCCAAAAACTACACGACCAATTTGTGACCAAGCTAGTGCCCCAGCGCACATACCGCAAGGCTCAAGTGTTACATATAAAGTGCAATTGGTTAGGTATTTTCCTCCTAAATAATTGGCAGCAGATGTAATGGCCTGCATTTCAGCATGTGCGGTCACATCACTTAGTTGCTCCGTCAAATTATGGGCCCTGGCGATTATTTTATTTCTTGAAACCACCACAGCGCCTACAGGCACCTCTTTCTTTTCGAAGGCGGAAATGGCCTGTTGAAAGGCTGCTTTCATGAAATATTCGTCCGAAAATGCTTCGATAATATCTTCGTTTTGTCCAATCATTCTGTGTTGTATTAGCCTAGAGTGTTGTCATGTAAGGATAGAACAGGTAGATTTGCGATCTTACACAAAAATCTAACTATGAAAAGAATTGGCTACTTATTCCTTTTTCTATTCGTTGCGACAGCAGGAAAAGCTCAGCTTTCTGTTGACGTCAGCGATACGGTAGCATGCGAGGGCACTGATATTGTTATGACTGCATCGGGTATGGAAACCTATACCTGGTCTAGCACAATGGCTTTAGATACAACTGCTGGAGACTCAGTAAATGCAACACCTATCGTTGGAACATTCGGAGTAACGATCACTGGTTTTAATACAACATTGAATGATACGGATTCGGTTATTGTATCAATAACGATCAATCCAAACCCTACTGCAGTTATTGTTAGTTCCGCAGCGGATAACAACGACTTTGTATGCTTTGGTTCAAGTGCAACACTGACGGCAATTTCGGATACGGCTTTGCTTGCGAGTGTTTCATGGTCTCCTGCAACGTATTTGAATGCAACATCTGGAGTTAATGTGGTGGCAACACCCGATTCTCAAATAACTTATACTGCCGTTGTTACAAACGATTTTGGTTGTACCGCGATGGGAGCGAAGGTTGTGAAGGTTGGATTTCAGGATCCTGTATTCTCTGTAGGGATTAGCCCGGCTGTTATATGTCCTGGAGATTCGTCAAGGTTTACAGCAACTCCAACTGGCATAGTCTCGGCATTTAATTGGTCTCCATCAGCAACACTTAGTGGTAGTTCAGGAACCATCGTAGATGCTTACCCAACGGTATCAACAACTTACACGATGACCGCAATTCGATTTGGGTGTGAAAAAGACACTTCTTTTACGTTAGATGTTCATACCCCTCCTGTTATGTCAGTTACACAATCTACAACTGCGCCAATTAAGTTGGATCAGTCTGTGACTGTAACGGTTACCTGTCCAGATTGTGTTGAATACGTTTGGAAACTACCAAGTTCAACGTTACAAACTACGAATAACGAACAGACCATTTCACCTAATTCACCGGGAGTTAAGACGATTAAAGTAATTGGAATTGATTCTAATACATGTAAATCATCTGTTTCAACAAGCATCACAGTCGAAGATGGGTTTATTGGAACTCCATTCTCAATCAGCGAATTGTCTGAGGATCATATGATGATCTACCATAAAAATGATCAAATCACCGTTGAATCAGGAAGTCCGCTTCATTCTATTGCTATGTACAATCTTCTTGGTGAAAACATAAGAAATGTGGCTGGACAGGGTGAGATGACGAAGATGATTCCAACGAATGAGTTGGCTTCAGGTGTCTATATCATTAATGCAGTTTCTGCTAAGTCAGAGAAGTCTCAAAAAGTCTACGTTCAGTAGATCGAAGCATATAATATTTAGAAGCCTTGGTGAACTGTTTCATCAAGGCTTTTTTATTACTCCCAGCTTGGGTTGGACTAAACAAGGGGAAAACTATGAGATCAAAATGCTGACGTGACCGCATATTGTTTTATCATCGATATGCGATAGCATATATCATTTTGGTATGTTGAGATAGAAAGCGGGACAGCGCCAAAAACTTCTATTAATATTAAAGAAGCACATTGCTAAACGCAATAGGTTGCGCTTAGCAATGTCTCGCAAAGATTTTTACTTAACTACTATTCGGTGAGAAAGTTTCACATCCTCTTTTTGAAGTGTGAGAATATAAATTCCAGGATTTAATCGAGATAAATCGATGCTGACCCGATCTTGAGAAGTTTGTTGATTTTCTACAAGTTGTCCTGACATGCTGAATAATGCAAGTTGGGCATTTCTAAAGCTGAGAGGCAATATCACATTTAGTTCCTCGGAAGCAGGGTTTGGATAAACCAAAATGGCATTTTCATGCGTTTCTCCAATACCTACAAATAAGATCTCTACAACTAGGCTGTCGGTTGCAAAACATCCATTAGCATCTGTTTCGGTCACATACACGGCTCCGTTAGGTCCAGCATTCCATTGAACAAAGGCACTGTTACTGGTGGAGCTTGTCACAATTCCGCCAGTAGCGCTCCAGTCAAAACTTGATCCGTTTGAAGCAGGAACATCATATGGGAATGCTACCCAAGATTGCGCTGATGAAGGGCCGTTTATTGGGCCCACAATAGGGTCGGGGAAGATCGGATTCGAACCAACACTATCAGAGGCTGTAACGGACTGAGAGGCGTTGTCTGTGATGGTTACGGTATACACACCAGCAGCAAGACCCGAAAGGTCTTCGGTCGTAGCTCCATTGCTCCAAGCAAAGGTGAATGGAGAAACTCCTCCAATAACCGTAAGGTCTATTGATCCATTAATTGTGTTTTCGCAAGTTACGTCACCTGATACGAGCACGGCCGCCAATGCGGGAATGGTATCTACAAAGAATGATTCGATAATTGTACAACCTATTGAATCGGTTACTGTTACTGAGTAATTACCAATGGCCAGTCCTGAAATATCTTCGGTAACAGCGGCATTACTCCAAGCAAAAGAATAGGGCATCGTTCCACCGCTTACCGTTATGTCAATAGCCCCATCGTTTGAGGTTCCATTTGTTGGAGGAGTGATATTACCGCTAATGGATATTGACGTTGGCTCGTTGACCACGAATGTTTCAGTGAATGAATTGGTGTCATTGTCAGTTACTGTGACTGTATATGTTCCACCAGCTATGCCATTGAGATCTTCTGTTGTAGCTCCAGTGTTCCAAGCAAATGTATATGGTGTTGTACCGCCCGCAACAGTCAGGTCTATGGAGCCGCTAGAGTCTCCACCGCAAGCTAAATCCGTTACTACGTATGTAACAGAGAACACAACGCTGCCTGTGTCGATGACAAATGTGGCGGTGTCTGTACATCCGTTGGTGTCTGTTACCGTCACTGTATATGTACCGATGGATAAGTTCACAATGTCCTCCGTAGTCATAGCGTTTGACCATGAATAAGAGTAACCGGGGGTTCCTCCTGTAACGGTTAAGTCAATTTCACCGTCATTAGAAGCTCCACTTGTTGCATTTGTAACTGCTCCTGAAATCGAAATCGGGTCAGGTTCAACGATGGTAAAGGTGTCAATGACTGTGTTACCATTTGAGTCTGTCATGGTAGCGTAATATTCTCCAGCTGAAAGTCCGGAGAGAATTATTGAAGTATCAGCCGTACCCATAAAAGTTTCATTGGTTACGATCGCATCACTCACTCCAATGGGAACCAAACCTGCTTGATACGCAGAAGCATCACCACCTAAAACACCAGCACAGTGCAAGTTTGCGTTGGGCCCTGCAGAAATTGAGTTAAAGACATCTCCGTTAGAGCCTGCTCCACCAAAGTTTTTACCCCAAATCTCATGTTGATCAGGTCCAATCTTTCCTGCGAATGCATCTTGACCACCATTTGAAGTGAATGTCGAGTCTGCATAATCAATGCTGCCAACAAACCCACCCGCAAAAACGAGATAGTCGTCATCAATACTTTGTAAGTCATAAACTCCATCAAAGCCCGTAGCGCCAAATTGATACAGGTCATCAATGGTTCCAGTCGTATCAAAATAGGCGATAAATCCATCTGAGTTGCCGTTTGAAATATAGGTTTGAGATCCAATGGTCATAGAGCCCACCCACTGACCAGCCACATAGAGACGATCTCCTGTGGAGTTAATATCAATTGCAAAAGATTGGTCAAGACCTGAACTTCCGCCAGATTCAGCCCATATCCAGTTACCATTCGTGTCAACTTTCGCGATTAAGAAATCTCGATTACCAGCTGAAGTGACTGAATTACTTCCAAGTGTAGCTGTATTTGCGAAGTACCCAGTTACATAGGCGTACTCGGTAGCTCCACCAGAATTATAAGGAACAACGTCTTGCAAGACATCCGTTCCAGAACCTCCGCCAGTCGCTCCCCAGTAGTTTGTGGTTAACGAGGAATCAAAACACGTAACAAACATATCTATACCTCCACCACTCGCTGAAAAACTATTACCAGCAAGGGTGATGCTTTGGGTGTAATCTCCTGTAACATAAAGTCGATTATCGGCTCCTGCGCGGATGTTGGATATTTCATCTGAGCCAGCATTACCGACTTGGATAACTGTGTCAATAAGTCCGGAAGGAATATCATATTTTGCAATGAAACCTTGGTAGCTTCCAGCAGAAACGATGGTTGCGCTACCGAATTCAGTGGTTCCTTCAAAGTATCCAACCACGTAGGCTTTATCGCCAATTATATCTGCGCCATAAGCTAAGTTGTAAGTTCCTGTACCTGCAGTTGCAGCATCTGCCCATAAAAGGTTGCTGTTTGCAGCATCGAAGCAGGCCACAAAAGCAGAGGTCGCAGCACCGTTACCTTGAAGGGTTACCGTGTCAAAAGTGATGGAGTCCTCAAACCATCCTGCGATCATGTAAACATCACCGATCGATGTCGATGCTGATGTTGTTCCTAAACCTACATCAGACCCAGACCCTGAGCCATGATTTATATACGTGTACCCATCATTTTTCAATGTTGAAAAGGTCATTGCTGGCAGCGTATCGAGAGTTACGGTAACCGGTGCGAAACAAGCCTCTACACCATTGAACTCAATTTGCCCGTTAGTGTCTCCATTGCAGAGAATATTCTGTATAACAGTGTTGGAAGAGATTTGCGCAAAGGACACCTGTGCGGAAGTCAATGCAATTAACACAAGGAAGAAATGTAAGTTTTTCATCATGATAGATATTAACCAGTTGTATGCATTACGCAAAAACACTGGTTTTGGTTGAGCCACGAAAGTCGATTTATTTCACGAGCAAAGCAAAGTAAACACTTCTACTTCACTTGGAAAATCAGCTACCATACAATCATAACCCATTTCGCGAAGAGTATTTGCTGTGCTCGAGCCGAGGGCAATGATTTTAGTGAGGCTTTTTATTCGACCATTTGTTTCATGATAACCCTTGACGTTACTGGGGCTTGTAAAGACAATACAGTCAAAATCGATATCCACTTTTACTGGCGACTCAATGGTTTCATAGCAAACAACATTCAGACATTGTGCGGGATCAAGGCAATCTTGCACGGAACGTTTAGAAATTTGAGAAACAGGGAAAAGCACAACAGAGTCTTTTACTTCGTTTGCAAACTCAGCCGCTACTTCATCTGGTTGTCCTGGCTGAGCCGTAAATGCGATTTCGTCAACAAAGTTCGCCAGAGCTTTTTTTGTTGACACACCATAAGCTGCGAACTTTACATTTCCAAGTTGTTCAACATTAGTCTGTGCGAAAAAGTGCTCTACCGCATTGGAGGACGAAAAGAAAATCCAATCATATGAGTTGGGTAGTTCAAAGGATACTTTCTTAGTCTGAATGAAAGGCGCTCCGACTAGCTCAATATTGTGAGCTGAACTTGCTCGTTGTAAATAGCTTCCTTCAATAGTCTCCTTTGAAATGAGAACACGATTTGGAAGTTCATGGTTGCGAACATCCTCAAATTTAGCGAGCGCTTCTACCAGGTTATCGCATTCAAACACAGCTCGTTTCGCAATCTTATCTGACTCTTTAGCATAGGAAACTCGCACCTTGAAAAGGTCATTTTTTCGGGTTGTATAAATTCCAATCGGAATGTGACACCCACCACCAAAACCTGACAATATTTTGCGTTCAATCTCAATCTCTTCCTTGACTTGCGCATGATGGATTTGATGAACAACATGCTTCATTTCTTCATCACTTTCTCGTGTTTGGTAAGCCAGCACACCCTGTGCTGCAGCAGGAATAAACAAGCGAGGATCGATTTCAATCACGTGTAAATCACTTAAATCCAGATTTAATCGAGAAACTCCAGCTGCAGCTAATAAAATTGCATCAAACTCCCCCGAACGAAGTTTATCAATTCGCGTTGGCACATTGCCTCTTATGTCTTTAATGCTAATGTCTGGTCGAAAATTTTTGATTTGGGATTTTCTTCTAGCTGAAGAGGTGCCAATTACTGCGCCTTGTTTAAACTCAAAGTCTTGTTTGTAGTCAACTGCATTCTTGTTGATCAATAGAAGCTCAGCTGGGTTTTCGCGATAGCTAACGCCAGAAATGGTCAAACCAGGGGGTTGTTTGGTCTCTAGGTCTTTGTGCGAATGGATGGCAATATCTATCTCCTCATTGATTAATGCTGCCTCGATCTCTTTGGTGAAAAATCCTTTTCCCTCGATTTTATCGAAGCTGAGATGTTGTATTCGATCCCCTTTTGTAGTAATGATTTTAATTTCTGAAGGAATATTCAGTTCATTTAGTTGGGACTGAAAAAAGTTAGCCTGCCATAAAGCGAGATCGCTGCCTCGGCTTCCGATGATAATTTTCCTACTCAATGATTGCATCTTTTAGATCCTTGTCTAGCACAACTTGTTTAGCCATTTTCATAGGCAAGGAAATGTATTTCTTTTCAATGTAGTTTACGATTTGCACCAATTTCTCTCTGTCTTGGGGAGACATTTTTTCGAGATCCTTGGCAAAAGTGTTTTCTAGTGCCTGAGCTTTGATGCCCTTCATCAACTTAGGTATTTCGCTCATGGCGAGCTCAAGTCTTCGAGTTCTGAATGCCTCTTCAAAGTCAACTAAACGTTCTTCAACTAACTTTTCGCAATGGAATATTTCCTTTTCTCGGTGCTTCAGATTTTCTTTGGCTTCAGCTTTAAGGTCTTCGATTGAGATGTAATTAATCGGATAATTTTTAACAACGCTTGAATCGATGTCATTAGGAATTGCGAGGTCCAAAATTGTTTTTGTCCGTGTGTCATCACCGATTAGCTTCCGGTATAAAGGTTCGCTTATAACGGGGTCTTCCGAACCAGTGCAAGTAATAATAATATCGAAATGTCCGGCTTTGTCTTCAAGTTGATCGAGCGCAAAACCTTCACCTCCCAATGCGGTTGCCAGTTTCTTGGCTTTTTCGGCTGTGCGGTTAAATACCTTAATGCTCTTAAAGTCCAAAGTTTTCATATTGCCTGCGATGGCTTCAATGGTAGTGCCGGCACCAATAAACAGGACTGATTGATCGGGGTGGATATCTTGTTCGAGTAGCTTTCGAAATCCGATGTTGACCACAGAAATGGGCTTAGTGGCAATTTCCGTCTCAGTATAGACTGCTTTTGCCGTTTCAATGGCTTTAATTACTGCGATGCGAATAAAATCACCGCAAAGTCGGGACTTGACGGCAAGTTCGTGGGCGTTTCTTATTTGGGTGATTATTTCTCGTTCACCAACAATTAATGAGTCCAGCGAACTAGCAACATGAAACAAGTGTCGAACCGCATCTAAACCACTATATGTTCTGGCTTCATTGGCAGAAAGGGTGATTTCGTGAGAGCTAACTTTAGGATAATTTAAACTAAGAAAGCGTTGGATAAAGTCGCTATCAACACTTTGGTTGGTACGCATTAAAAATTCGACTCTGTTGCAGGTCGATATAAACATGAACTCTTTTATGCCAATTTGCTCTAGCGTTGGGGTAAACCTATCCTTTTGCAGTTCGGGCGGAACATGAAACTTACCTACTAGTTCAAGACCTAGTTGGCGGTGCGTTAATGCTATAAGTTTGAACTGTTTCAACGAGCTGCGAAAGTCATTCTGAAAGACACGAGTTGTGTCATAAGATTGTCAGGGCAGTGGCTATATACCTCCATCTTTCGATTTACTGCTTGCTGATTAGTCGATGGCTTTGGATGAAGATCAGTGTATCTATATAAAAAAGCCTCAATCGGTTAGATTGAGGCTTTAAATATGATTTTATATATGAATTTAACTACCGCACATTTCGCAATCGTCAGGATTGTCTAATGAACAGGCAATTTCAGCTTGGCGTTCTTCCTCTGTAACAGCAACTTCTGGTTTAGAAGCAGCTTTTTTCATTGGCTCTTCTAATTTGCTTTTATCTATGGTAAACTTGATTGCATCGCGGGCCGCTTTGGTTCTGAGGTAATACATCCCCGTCTTTAAACCAGCCTTCCAGCCATAAAAGTGCATGGAAGTAAGCTTAGCGAAATTTGCGTTTTCCATAAAGATGTTCAAAGACTGGCTTTGGTCGATATAGGCGCCTCTGTCGGCACTCATTTCGATAATCACCTTTTGGCTAATTTCCCAAGCGGTTTTATACAACTCTTTCAAATTATCTGGAATCTCATCAATTTCTTGAACAGATCCATTTGCAGATATCAGTTTGTTCTTCAAGTTATCATTCCAAAGCCCAAGCTTCACGAGGTCTCTAAGTAGGTGCTTGTTTACTACTGCAAACTCACCACTTAATGTTCTTCTGCTATAGATGTTTGAGGTGTATGGTTCAATGCATTCATTGTTACCAAGGATCTGGCTTGTTGAAGCCGTTGGCATGGGCGCCATTAGAAGTGAATTTCTAACTCCGTGCTCTTGAATCTCTTCGCGAAGCACATCCCATTCCCATCTGTTACCTGGCTGAACATTCCACATGTCAAATTGGAATTCACCTTTTGAAATTGGG
Source organism: uncultured Flavobacteriales bacterium (assembly GCA_943788775.1). Taxonomy (GTDB): domain Bacteria; phylum Bacteroidota; class Bacteroidia; order Flavobacteriales_G; family Salibacteraceae; genus SHAN690. The sequence goes on from CALSRO010000004.1 coordinate 305,591, forward strand.
GAACCTTCATAGGTTTCATAAGCACCGTCCACTTTTGAGAGATCCTTAGAAGCTGTTAAAGCTGCGTAATAGATAGTTTCGAAGATCTCCTTATTCAATTGCTTCGCTTCTGGCGAATCGAATGGGTATCTCATCAATATGAATGCATCAGCTAATCCTTGCACGCCCAATCCGATAGGACGATGGCGTAGGTTAGATTTTTTCGCTTCAGGCACAGGGTAATAATTTCGATCAATGATCTTATTCAAGTTTTTCGTTGCCACATAAGTGATTTTGAAAAGCTTATCATGATCGAACTTGCCGTCTACTACAAACTTTGGTAGGGCAAGAGACGCTAGATTACAAACAGCCACTTCATCTGGAGCTGTGTACTCCATGATTTCAGTACATAAGTTAGAAGACTTAATGGTACCTAAGTTCTTTTGGTTTGACTTTGAGTTAGCAGCATCCTTATACAACATGTATGGTGTGCCCGTCTCAATTTGAGACTCTAAAATCTTAAACCATAAGTCCTGTGCCTTGATAGTCTTCTTAACTTTTCCTTCCTTCTCGTATTTCGTATAGAGTTTCTCGAACTCCGCGCCATAACAATCAGAAAGACCAGGGCATTCGTCAGGACACATAAGTGACCAATCACCTCCTTCTTCTACGCGTTTCATGAACAAATCTGGTGTCCACATTGCGTAAAATAAATCGCGAGCACGATTTTCTTCTTTACCGTGATTTTTCTTAAGGTCCAAGAAATCAAACACATCAGCATGCCATGGTTCTAGGTAAATGGCGAAAGAACCTTTGCGCTTTCCACCACCTTGATCCACATATCGGGCAGTGTCATTGAATACGCGAAGCATAGGCACGATACCGTTGCTTGTTCCGTTTGTTCCGCGGATGTACGAGCCAGTTGCTCTAACATTATGGATAGACAAACCAATTCCACCAGCAGACTGGCTAATCTTGGCGCACTGAGTCAAAGTGTCGTAAATACCAGTAATGCTATCGTCTTTTGTGGTCAAAAGGAAACAACTTGACATTTGAGGTTTTGGAGTTCCTGCGTTGAAAAGCGTAGGTGTAGCATGTGTAAACCAGCGTTCAGACATTAAGTCGTAGGTTTCAATGGCAGCATCGATATCATCTTTATGGATTCCTATTGCTACTCGCATCAACATATGCTGCGGTCGTTCAACTACATCTCCATCAACCTTAAGTAAGTATGATCTCTCTAAAGTCTTGAACCCAAAGTAGTCATAACCGAAGTCACGATCATAAATAATAGTGCTGTCTAAGTGCTCTGCGTGCTCAAGGATGATTTTGTAAACATCGTCAGCCAGCAATGGTGCTTTTTTACCTGTGTTTGGATCCACGTAGTTGTAAAGCGCATCCATCGTCCCCGAAAAGGATTTTTCAGTGTTTTTGTGCAGGTTTGAAACGGCAATTCTTGACGCTAATAAAGCGTAGTCGGGGTGTGTTACCGTCATTGACGCAGCTGTTTCTGCTGCAAGGTTGTCAAGTACAGTAGTGGTGACGCCATCATAAATACCTTCGATGACTTTCATCGAAATCTTTACTGGATCAACACTTGGGTGAAGTCCATAACAAAGCTTCTTAATTCGCCCGGTGATTTTGTCAAATTTCACCGCCTCGCTTCTCCCGTCTCTTTTTAATACAAACATGGTGCTGTTAGGGTTTAAATAGGTTTAATTAAATGTGGTTGGTGTGTTTTTAGAATTCTTCATCAAGCTTGAACACCTGTGATTCACTTCCATTGGCAACTCCTGCCTTCTGATATTCTGCCACACGTTTCTCAAAGAAATTTGTTTTGCCTTGAAGGCTTATCATTTCCATAAAATCGAATGGATTATCTGAGTTGTAAATTTTGTCACAATTCAACTCAGAGAGTAAGCGATCAGCAACGAATTCAATGTATTGCTGCATCATCTTTGCGTTCATTCCAATGAGTGAAACTGGTAAGGAGTCTGTGACAAATTCCTTTTCAATTTCAACCGCATCACGAATGATTTTGGTAACCGTTTCTTTGGGGAGCTTATTTACTACGTGATCGTTGTAAAGGAGGCAAGCAAAGTCGCAGTGCATTCCCTCATCACGAGATATTAATTCATTGCTGAAACTTAATCCAGGCATGAGTCCACGTTTCTTTAACCAAAAGATGGAACAGAAAGAACCAGAGAAGAAGATTCCTTCCACGGCTGCAAACGCGACCAATCGTTCTGCAAAAGAGCCATTGTCAATCCAGTCCAAAGCCCAATCCGCCTTTTTCTTCACACAATCCATTGTTTCGATTGCGTTGAACAGGTTGTTCTTCTCTGTCTTGTCCTTGATATATGTGTCAATAAGCAATGAGTAGGTTTCGCTGTGGATGTTTTCCATCGCGATTTGAAATCCGTAGAAAAACTTTGCTTCAGTATATTGAACCTCTGCCACAAAGTTTTCTGCTAAATTTTCATTTACTATACCATCGCTTGCCGCAAAAAATGCCAAGACATTCTTAATGAAGAAGCGTTCTTCATCATTTAGTTTATGCTCCCAATCGTGCAAATCTGGCCCCAAGTCAATTTCTTCAGCCGTCCAAAAACTGGCCTCAGATTTTTTGTAAAATGACCAGATATCATCGTGTTGAATTGGAAATAGGACGAATCGTTTGGGGTCTTCTTTGAGGATGGGTTCTTCTTGCATTGGTACTTATTTTTCTTTGATGCTTTTCGCTCTATATTTACTTCTTTACATTGAGCTAATCTCCTAGTTTAGAGGCGACAAGCTCCCTTTGTCATCTCTCAATGACATTGTTTAAAACACTGATCTACAATAAGTTAAATGCGGAATATGCTGTTTTAGCAAGGGGCAAAGAACATTGCCTTCCGTTTTTATTGTGAAGCAAATTTTCACAAAAATGCCTCGCGAGGCAAACCAATTTCATTAACAATCGGTCCTGTTTTTTAACACTAAATTTTAATTGAGAATGTTTAAAAATTAATTTCTTAAACCTTAACTCAACGTTAACGGGAGTTGTAAGATTTCGGCACTGTTAATTCGCTGAAGAATCACTTTTTACATTTGGTTTATTGATCTGCTTGTTTCATTTTATCCAACTCGATTACAGCCTCTTCTAATGCTGAATACCATTCTGCACCGTATTTTCTGATCAAAGGATCTTTTAAGAATTTATAAACGGGGACTTTGAGTTCTTTACCTAAGCTACATGCATCCGAGCAGATGGTCCAGCGTTCATAATTCACTGCCTCAAAAGTTGGGTATTTTTTAGTTCTAATTGGATAGAGATGACATGAAATCGGCTTTCGAAAGTGCGTTGCCCCATCGTTCCAAGCCATTTCGATTCCACATTTGGCAGTTCCATCCTTTTCAAATACTGTAAATGCACACTCTTTTCCTTCCCTTAGTGGAGTCACCCAATCTCCATCTTTATCCTTCACTGATGTTCCTTGGGATTCAATAGACTCAACACCTTCAGGCCTGAGGTAGGGCCGAATATTTGAGAACTCCTTGGCAATTGTCACCATTTCCTTTTTATCCAATGGTGCTCCAGAATCTCCATGAACACAGCAAGCGCCCTTGCAGGCGCTTAGGTTACAAACAAACTCTTCTCTCAATACTTCGAGAGAGATTATCTGATCATTTATCTGAATCATAGTCGCGAAGGTGAATAATATTCCCTGTTTTGAATTATCTCAATTATTCAAAGCCTAGCCATTCTACATTTGCCGCTATGAATCAGGAAGATCAATTCAAAAATGTCATTAGCCATGCCAAGGAGTATGGGTTTGTTTTTCAGTCGAGCGAGATATATGATGGGCTTAGTGCGGTCTATGATTACGGACAGCTAGGAGCAGAGCTTAAGAATAATATAAAGCAGTATTGGTGGAAAAGTATGGTGCAAATGCATGAAAACATTGTCGGGATTGATTCCGCGATTTTTATGCACCCCACAACCTGGAAGGCTTCGGGTCATGTCGATGCATTTAATGATCCATTAATTGACAATAAAGACAGCAAAAAGCGATATCGAGCAGATGTCTTGGTAGAAGATCATATTGCAAAAATTGAAAGTAAAATCGAAAAGGAAATCACTAAGGCGGCAAAACGTTTTGGGGATTCTTTTGATGCAGAAATGTTTGCCCAAACAAACCCGCGTGTGGTTGGATACAAGGAGAAGATTGCGGCAATAGAGACTCGAATGAAGCGATGCTTGGAGGAAGAAGACCTCGAAGATTTTAAACAATTGATCATTGATGAAGAGATCGTAGACCCAGTTGGAGGCTCAAAAAATTGGACGGACGTGCGTCAGTTTAACTTAATGTTCAGCACAGAAATGGGCTCTGTGGCAGAAGGGGCAAACACCATTTACTTGCGCCCAGAGACGGCTCAGGGGATTTTCGTTAACTATTTGAACGTCCAAAAAACGGGCAGAATGAAACTTCCATTCGGAATTGCTCAAATAGGAAAGGCATTCAGAAATGAAATCGTTGCTAGACAATTCATTTTTCGAATGCGCGAGTTCGAGCAAATGGAAATGCAGTTTTTTGTGAAGCCGGGAACGGAAATGGAATGGTATGAGCATTGGAAACGAGAGAGACTTAATTGGCACTTATCTCTGGGCACTCCAGAATCGGAGTACAGATTTCATGACCACATTAAGTTGGCGCACTATGCAAATGCCGCGGCTGACATTGAATTCAATTTTCCATTTGGATTCAAGGAACTTGAAGGAATACACTCACGCACTGATTTTGATTTAAAACAACACGAAAAGCACAGTGGTAAAAAACTGCAATACTTTGACCCAGAAAGCAATGAGCACTTTGTTCCCTATGTAGTTGAAACAAGTATCGGTTTAGATAGGATGTTTTTAGCAATGCTGTGTAGTGCATATCAAAACGAACAGCTGGAGGATGGATCTGAGAGAGTTGTATTAAAGTTACCTATAAAATTAGCTCCTTATAAGGTGGCTGTTATGCCACTGACCAAAAAGGATGGATTGCCAGAAAAAGCAAGAGCAATTATTGACGAATTGAAATTTGACTTCATGTGTCAATACGATGAAAAAGATGCAATAGGACGCAGATACCGGAGGCAGGACGCGATTGGAACACCATTCGCTGTAACCGTAGATCATCAAACGCTTGAAGACAACACGGTGACCATTCGAGACAGAGATACAATGCTGCAGGACCGAGTGCATATTGATGAACTTGCAACTAGGTTGTTTTCATCGCTCCGGAAATAGGAATTGGTTTGATTTTTGCTTACTCCGCGGTTTGCAATTGAATTTTATGAAGCAAACCCTGCTTTTCATCTTTTTGGTTTTATCTTCTTCGGTTGGTGCACAAGTAGTTACGGTTCGCGATGCGGTGAACAGACAACCACTAGAATTTGTTACTGTAATTAGTTGGCAGCCAAAAACGTATGCGATTACCGATGGAAAGGGCAGGGTTGACTTAACACAGTTTGCGGGTAGCGATAGCATTGTATTTCAAGAGGTCGGTCACAAGGAAATACAACTTACATACGATCAGTCGATAGAATTAGAAAGCATCTTGATGGAAAGGGGTGAATTTGATCTTGGTGGTGTCACGATAAGCGCTGCGAGATGGAAACAACCAAAAAGGGATGTTCCAAATAAGATCACCGCCATTGATCCTGATCAGGTCTATTTCGAAAACCCGCAAACTGCAGCAGATTTGTTAGAATCCTCAGGCGAGGTATATGTTCAAAAGAGCCAAATGGGTGGGGGAAGCCCAATGATTAGAGGGTTCGCAACAAATCGGGTAATGTTAAGTGTAGATGGAGTCCGAATGAATAACGCCATTTTCAGAAGTGGCAACCTACAAAATGTGATTTCTCTCGATCCTTTAGCCATTGAAAATGCAGAGGTGGTTTTTGGCCCTGGCTCCGTGATCTATGGAAGCGATGCCATTGGTGGTGTAATGAGCTTCTATACCACTGAACCCGATCTTTCTCAATCCGATGAACCATTGGTGAAGGGAAATGCATTTGTGAGAGGATCTACTGCTAATCGTGAGCGAACTGGACACCTAGATTTCAATATTGCATATAGAAAGTTCGCCATGGTGACCAGTGTTTCCTACTCAGACTATGAGAATTTGATGATGGGATCAAATGGACCGGATGAATACTTGCGTTACCACTACATAATTAGTGAAAACGGGATTGATGTAATGGTTGAAAACCCAAATCCAAGGGAACAAATATCCACTGCTTACGATCAGGTTAATTTGATGCAGAAATTCAGATACAAACCCAACCGATTTTGGGAAATAACTTACGGAGGACATTATTCAACCACTTCCGACTTTGGGCGATACGATCGTCAGATCAGATATCGTGGAGATACCTTGAGGTCTTCCGAATGGTATTACGGCCCGCAAGAATGGATGATGCACACGGTAAATGTGGTAAACGTCAAACCAAATAAAATTTATGACAAGATGAGTTTGACGGCTGCTTATCAGATGTTTAAAGAAAGTAGGAATGATCGGGATTATCAGTCTCGATATCGTACAAACGCGGTAGAACGTGTTTATGCTCCCTCTGTGAACCTTGACTTTGAGCAAGATTTAGGAGAACGGCATGAACTGTTTTATGGGTTAGAGGGAGTGTATAATCTAGTTCATTCTAGAGCATCTATTAAGGATGTCAAATCGGAAATAAACACACTAGCTCAAACTCGATATCCCCATGAATCTATTTGGGTTTCTACTTCGGCTTATGTGTCGGATCAGTTCAGAATCAATGACAAATTCACCTTGCAATCGGGCATGCGCTACAGCCTTGTAATGATCAATGCCCAACTGGACACTTCCTTTTTGCCTTTGCCAGAAACAGAAGTCGATTTAATGATGGACGCCTTGAATGGTTCGCTTGGACTGGCCTATAAGCCAAATGACAAGGTGCAATTGAACCTAAATTTATCAACTGGATTTCGGGCCCCGAACATCGATGATATTGGCAAAACATTTGACTCGGAGCCAGGCGCAGTTGTTATACCTAACCCAGACTTGTTGCCAGAATACGCCTATAACGGTGAGCTGGGTCTAGTCAAAATTTTCAAAGATTTTTTAAAGTTAGATGCTACTATATATTATGCTTGGCTCAATAATGCCTTGGTTCGAAGAAATGATCAATTAGGAGGTCAAGATAGTGTTCAGTATGGCGGAGATTTGAGTCAAGTTCAGTCTATACAAAATGCGGCCAATGCTCAAGTGTATGGAGCGCAGGCTGGGTTTGAGTGGAAAATATGGCGTGGAATAACAATGGGGTCGCGCATAAATTACCAGAAGGGGCAAGAGGAATTGGATGATGGTTCGGTAGCTCCATTGCGTCATGCACCGCCAGTATTTGGATCAGCACGTATTGGTTATCAGCGCGAGCGCTTGCAGGCACAAGTATCCACTGAATTTAACGGTAAGGTAAGTAATCGCAACCTAGCGCCATCCGAACAAGGAAAGGATTACATCTACTCTTTGAATAGTGGGGGCGATCCATACTCACCGAGTTGGATGGTGTTAAACTCACGTGCTTCCTACCAAGTAAAAGACAATTTTATGGTGAGTGCAGGAGTCGAAAATATTCTGGATAAACGCTATCGGCCCTATTCATCTGGAATATCAGCTCCAGGGAGAAATTTCATAGGCTCCGTCCGATATAGTTTCTAATTAAATCCGATCTAGGTTTGTTCGCGTAAGTATTGAATTTTCATTGTCGCCTGTATTAAGAGTGGAGGCAGGCTCGAACAGCATCACCTCAACTTCTTCTTTGGCCACTGGCTTGTGTTCTATGCCACTCGGAATTACGATAAACTCGCCTGGACTTAGGTTTACAGATTTATCTCTGAATTCTATGCATAGCTTCCCTGAAATGACGAGAAACATTTCGTCTTCATGCTCGTGCGAATGCCAAACGAACTCGCCAAGGAGCTTGGCAAGTTTCACATGCTGACCATTGAGTTCGGCTACAATCTTGGGATTCCAATGGTCATGGAAGAGATTGAGTTTTGATTGGATGTTTACTTTATTGATCATACTCCAAATTGTTTCAAGTGATGATCTAAGTGTTTGATCATTGCCCAACTCCAATCTTCGGCAGATAATTCGCCAAGCCAAACATGCTTTCTAGAAGCGGCAACATCCGGCCCATCATCTGAATACTTCTGTAAATTGGTGAGTAGTCGCGCTTTTTCCAATTCGAATTTTTCATGATTTACGACTTTGAAGTACGGAGCCGTGGGCGAACTTTGTTTGTAAGCAGATTTACCAATGATGGCTGTTTTCATCATGGGTTTGAGTAGGAAGCGCATGATGGGGTTAACTTTTGCCTGTCGTTGTCCATTGTTGTACTCAAAAACTAAACTGCAATGTGCGAGCATTTCGGAAACACTCATTTTACCCCAATCAGGTTGTGATTCAGGTGTCAATTGTTCAATTCGTGTTTTATAGGAGGCTAGGGTGGATTTGTCGAAAATGGATTCCATGTACTATGGTTTTATGAGAACACAAGAGCCACTTTTGTCTGGCATTGGTATAGGAATGAGTTTTTGTTCTTGGCAATATTCATCTACTGCTGTTCTCGCTCCAGGCCATGCATTGTAGTCGTGAACAATGATGAATCCTCCGGGATTCAATTTTGGATAGAAAAACTGTAGACCTGAGATAGTCGGTTGATATAAATCCGCATCCAAATGAACTAGGGCGAAATGATCATTTTTTAGCTCGTTTGTTACCGAATCGGGAAAGTACCCTTTGATGAATTGGATGTTACCGGTTGATGGTTTAATGATTTTTCTAACCAGATCGATACCAGTATTCGAAAAGTGATCCTCGGTGGTTGAAAGTCCTGTGACCGATTTCTCTTTGTCTACATCTTTTTTCGGGAAACCTGAAAATGTGTCTAGCAAGTAAAGCTTTCGGTCAGGAAAATAGTGATGAAACAGTTTTGCACTTTGGCCTTTGAAAACTCCTAATTCTGCGATTGAACCATTTACTTTTCTATCCCCTATGCTTTTGCAAAGCAGCAATAACATGTCTCTGCGAACATTGTCATGCATGTAAAGGCCTAGGTCATCACGTTCGATTTCGCCTTTTGGAAAAAACCCACCAAATGAATTATGAAACTCACCATCATACCAAAGTGATCGTGGATCGATATCCATTCTGCCCTGAATGAAAAAAGGAAAGGCGCTGAACCACTCCGAAAGAGTGATAAGCGCCTTAATTTTTGTTTGTTTTATTCTATTGAACACTCGAGTTGAATCGAGTTCGAAAGTCGGCTAATTGAGTTATTCCGCCAACATTATTTCTTCTGCTTTATCGACAAAAATGTCTTCGGCAGCTTGAGTAGTTACTTTGTTCTTATTGCCTTTCTTCACTGTAATGTACATTCTGCGGGATCTTGCTGGGTCAGCCCCCAACTTAGTTTCCATGTCGGCTGCATTTAAGAAAGTGCTGTGTGACCAGTTGTTTCCATCAAAAATTTGCGCACCGTCATTAGCATGAATACTAAGACCTGTACCAATTCCTGGCATATCAACATTACTCCATTTCAGGTCGCCTGAACCAGCCCCGTTGGGTGTTCCATACTCCGAACTCCAATGATTGATTAACATTTGACAATAATTACCTTCTACATAAAAGGTTCTAAGCGTTTCGCCATTTTGAACTTCTGTATCTACGTAAACATATATCGGGTCCTGAGCGTGCGCTCCAACTGCGAAAAGGGTAACTAAAAGACTAAAGACTAACGTTTTCATATTATTCTTAATTATTGTTCGAATTCTAAGATCGATTTCAGATCGAATATACATTGTTTTAGACGGTAAATAATGTGAAAGGATGCCAACACTTATTTCCATTTCCTGAATAGTCATGAATGACTCTTGAGTTGCAAGTTAATTCGACCGTTTTTTATTTGTTATTGTAGAAATTCATTGTGCGCTCTAAACCAATAGATGAGAATGAAAGTATGGCATCGCCAATCATTTTTAATCGCTCATCCAGTGCATCACTTTCTTCTTTTGTCCAGGGGGTAAGCACATAGTTCACTTGTTGCCCTGGTTGGAAATCGTTTCCCACTCCGAATCGCATTCTAGGATAGTGACTACCCCCGATCTGCTCTTGAACGCTTTTTAATCCATTGTGGCCTCCATCACTTCCCTTAGCACGAATGCGAATTTTTCCAAAAGGCAAGGACAAATCATCCGTAATAATCATCACGCGTTCAACGGGAATTTTTTCTTGCTGCATCCAATAGCGAACAGCGTTGCCGCTGAGGTTCATGAAAGTGCTTGGTTTAAGTAAAATCAAATTACGGCCTTTATGCTTTAAACTGGCGACATCACCATATCTGGCAGGTGTAAAAACAACATTGGACGCACTAGCTAGTGCGTCCAATGTTTTAAAGCCTATGTTATGTCGGGTTTCCGAGTATTGTTCACCTGGATTTCCGAGTCCAACAATTAAATACTTCATGCGAAGGATTTAGGATTCTGCTGGTGCTTCTGAAGCGTCAGCTCCTTCTGTTGCTCCCTCAGCTCCTTCTTCACCCTCTTCTTCCTCATCATCAGTAGTGACAGCCTTACGAGAAGTCTTCACTGCTACAACAACTCTGTTGCTAGATTCAAGGATTTCGAGATTTTCAATGTCAAGTCCACCGACCTTTTTGGAATCTCCAATCTTCATTTTGGAAATATCTACCACAATTTCGTCTGGAATGTTTTCAATTAAACCTCTCACCAAAAGTTTTTTGGCATTATGTCTTAATACACCGCCATTCTTTACACCTATGGAAGCTCCAGTTAGTGTCAATGGAATTCTCATCGTTGTGAGTTTACCTGGCAATACCTCAATGAAATCAAGGTGTAACAAGTTGTCCTTCACAGGATGAAATTCTGGGTTACGCATTACTGCTACCAGTTTTTTGCCATCTACATCAAGGTTTACTTGATACACATTTGGTGTGTAGATGAGCTTATTGAGTTCTCGCTCGTCAGCATAGAAGTGAACATTTGATTCACCGCCATAAGCAACACACGGAACTTGACCTTCTCTACGCAGTTGTTTGGCCGTTTTAGTGCCTAATGACTCTCGTAGATGTCCTTTAATTTCGATCGTTTTCATATCGATTCGTGATTAATAATTAAATAATGAATTGCGAACTAATTGATTCATAACTAACAACGCTTCGCATGGTGTTCGCAAATAAATCTGCCACGCTAAGCACTTTGATCTTATCCGAATTTTGTTTGAGCGGAATGGTGTCAGTCACCACCAACTCAGTCAAACTGGAATTATTTATTCTTTCATAGGCAGGACCACTCAACACAGGGTGAGTGATCATTGCACGTACTGTTTTTGCACCATGCTCCATCATCATTTCTGCTGATTTGGTCAAGGTGCCAGCGGTATCGATTAAGTCATCAACCAACACTACATCTTTTCCTTCCACATCACCAATTACGGTCATGGATTCAATCTGATTGGCCACTTTTCTTTGCTTGTAGCAGATAGCTAAATCACAATTTAGGTGTTTGGCGTATGCATTGGCTCGTTTTGTCCCTCCTGTATCTGGAGCGGCCATGATAAGGTCTGGCAATGCCAAGCTCTGCAAGTAGGGTAGAAAAATAGATGATGCGAAGAGGTGATCTACTGGAACTTCAAAGAATCCTTGGATTTGATCTGCATGAAGGTCCATGGTCATTACTCGAGTAACACCTGCAGCACTCAACAAATTAGCAACCAATTTTGACCCAATTGAAACTCTAGGCTTGTCTTTTCGATCTTGTCTTGCGTAGCCATAATATGGCATAACCGCGATGATATTTTTTGCAGAAGCGCGTTTAGCGGCATCTACCATTTGCAAAAGCTCCATCAAATTATCGCCCGGAGGGTTTGTACTTTGAATGATAAAAACATCTGCACCCCTCACTGTTTCCTCAAACGAAGGTTGAAACTCTCCATCGCTAAAGCGCAGGATGTTCACATTAGCCAGGCTCTTACCATAATGACTAGCGATGTTTTCGCCAAGAATCCTGGTCGCGGTGCCCGCGCATATTTTTACTTCTTTTGACATAGTTGGTCTTCGAAAAAGGGTTGCAAATGTAATTAATTGTACTGCTCTAAATAGAGTTAAGCGCAACTAAAATAAGCAGTTATAATGGCGTGCCAATGGTGAGTGACCAATATCAGAGTTTATTAGGTCTAAGAGATAAAGAAGGCCCGCTGTTTGGCGAGCCTTTTCTGAAAGTGTACCCAGGACCGGGGTCCCTTCAATTTCGCTGCGCTTCATTCAGGATAAACTTCTCCCCCGTTAACATTTGAGCACAAAAAAGGCCCACCAAACGGTGAGCCTTTTTGAATGTACCCAGGACCGGGGTCGAACCGGTACTTCCGAAGAAACTGGTGTTTGAGACCAGCGCGTCTACCAATTCCGCCACCTGGGCATGGTGTGTATTCACTGTACTTACACAGTGTAAGTGAAGCGGGGCGCGAAAATAAAAAAGATTAGAATGTATTACTCGTTAATAATTGCCGTCCAAATGCTTTGTTTACCATTTTCAAATCGAGTCCAAATCGGACGAACTAGTCCATTGTAAACGCAAATGTTGTTATAGTCTCCAAAAAATCTGGCTCCTGTTGGGTCAAAGGGAGATTCGCTGATTTTCTCATTCGTGAAAGGATTGGCCGCCATCATGGGTTTTGGCGAGATAGACGTCCGTTAAACTATTTGTATGATTTCTGCGATCGTAAAACACGAAATATAGGTGGCCATTCAGTTGATCAATATCCATCCACGTGAAAAACTGGTGCGAACTGCCTTGATCGTTATTCACCTTCATGGGTTTACTCCAAGTCAACCCAAAATCGTTGGATTTTGTGAGCCAAATGTCGGTGTTGTCCTCACCATTTCTTTGGTCGGCCCAGTTGATATAAAGCGTGCCCGTATTTGGTCCGCCTGAGCGGTCGCATTTTATGATGGGCATGCCGTTGGCCCTGCCCAATCCAGGGATTTCAAAATCCCACAAAGCGCCTGAATCAATGGCAACTATCTCCTCAGATATGCTGGTTACTTCTCCAGTATTACGATCTACGGTTGATTTGACCATTATGATTTTCCCATCTAATCCCCAAGCGGTGTAAATGTTTCCAAATTCGTCCACATCAGATGTAGCCCCTTCGGCTGTGGAGCTATTGTCTACACAATTGCCTGCTAGTGTGGTGAGTTGAACAGGTTCTGACCAACGCTTGCCGTTTTTACTAAACGACCTTAGAATGTTCGATTCACATGTGGGTGATTCATCACCGTATTTGTCAAACTGGGTCCAGGTGGCGATCAGACGATCAAAAATGGGGTCAAATGCCACCCATTCTTTGTCTTGCTGTTTGGGACGGTTAAGTCCGATGCTTGAGCCGCGTGACCAACGTTTACCGCTACTTTTTGACGTTTGACATACGATTCGATCTAGAATCCAAGGGCTTCCCCATCCTAAACCCGTTGGGTCGCTTAGGTGGAAATAATGGAAGTGACCTTTCAGATCAGAAACGATGCATGGATCACCGTAAACACCGTGTCGAGATCGCATTTTTTTGGATGCCCAGGTCAATCCCCCATCTTCAGATCGATACACATATTTGAGTACAGCTCCCGCGACCATCACGTTGGGCTCCGTTTTGCTGATTGAAATGCTGGGCTCGCACACGCTGGGTAGTTGAGTCCGGTCGATTCAAAAATCTGCACGTTTGGATATTTTGACTGACCGATAGCAACGGTTGAAGCGATAAAAAGCAAGGAAAGAATGCCACCATTTATGCATGCAGCAAATGTGGGAAATAATAAAGCCCAAGTGCCATTAGGCTGTCACTTGGGCTTTATGGTTGTTAGGGTTAGAAAGTTTCTTTCCGATCCCACATGTAGATATCACTGGTATTGATTATTTTGGATTAATCAATGGGATGATCTCCATGAAAAATGGGACGAACAACGCATTTGTTTCAAGTAGTGAGGCACAAAAAAAGCCCCGTTCAAAAAGTTGAACAGGGCTTTTTTGTTAGTGGTGTTTTAGTGCGATTTGATCACACTATAGGAGTACGATTGATTCTTATCAGAATCAGCAAGTCGGATAATGTAATTACCGGCTGCATGACCTGTGAAGTCAACCGTTAGTCTATTGTCAATCAGAGCTGTTTCCATCTTGGCTCCAGATGAGTCTTACCAGCCATGTCATACATGGTGATCTGCTCAAAATCGGTAAGTGACTTTGATTCGATGATGATAAAATCTGAAGCTGGGTTTGGATATAAACTCAGTTCTAGTTCTGCGGGGATTTCGTCAATAGCCGTTGGAGTCAAAAATCCTTGCTGGTAGCCCTGAGTTAAGGGCGCCGTCATCGGTTCCGATGGTAGAGGTAACTACCATTTCACCGATGGTGTAGGACATTGACCCACCGCTACTTTCGACTTCCGCTCCTGCGCTGGCAATCACCTCTTGCGCTTGGATGCTGCCCACCCAAGCACGAAAAGGAAAGTGAACAGCGCTGAAACTTTTATCAGTTTTCATAGTTGTGTGCTTTTTAGTTGTTCTCAATGCGTTTCGATTCGAGCTTTTCAGGTCTTCAATCATCGCTTCGTTAGCCTCTATGATTGCTTGCTGCTCTTGAATACCTTTTACTAATACAGGAATTAATGCAGTGTAGTTTACAGCCTTAAAATCGACTTCTTGACCAGCAAGTACAATCGCTTCTCGCACTACATTGCCTTTTTCATCTTTTTCTTCTGGGGCAACAACCTCATATACAAATCCTTGTTCCTTAGCCGCTGATTCTGGCATTTCCTTTCTAGGCTCATGCGTTTCTTTTATAAGGTTAGGGAACACTTCTTCCAGCTCTTGTGCAACAAGACCCAATTGTTCTTCTTCAGGTAACCCCATTG
>CALSRO010000005.1 GCA_943788775.1 uncultured Flavobacteriales bacterium
AGAAGTGAACATTTGATTCACCGCCATAAGCAACACACGGAACTTGACCTTCTCTACGCAGTTGTTTGGCCGTTTTAGTGCCTAATGACTCTCGTAGATGTCCTTTAATTTCGATCGTTTTCATATCGATTCGTGATTAATAATTAAATAATGAATTGCGAACTAATTGATTCATAACTAACAACGCTTCGCATGGTGTTCGCAAATAAATCTGCCACGCTAAGCACTTTGATCTTATCCGAATTTTGTTTGAGCGGAATGGTGTCAGTCACCACCAACTCAGTCAAACTGGAATTATTTATTCTTTCATAGGCAGGACCACTCAACACAGGGTGAGTGATCATTGCACGTACTGTTTTTGCACCATGCTCCATCATCATTTCTGCTGATTTGGTCAAGGTGCCAGCGGTATCGATTAAGTCATCAACCAACACTACATCTTTTCCTTCCACATCACCAATTACGGTCATGGATTCAATCTGATTGGCCACTTTTCTTTGCTTGTAGCAGATAGCTAAATCACAATTTAGGTGTTTGGCGTATGCATTGGCTCGTTTTGTCCCTCCTGTATCTGGAGCGGCCATGATAAGGTCTGGCAATGCCAAGCTCTGCAAGTAGGGTAGAAAAATAGATGATGCGAAGAGGTGATCTACTGGAACTTCAAAGAATCCTTGGATTTGATCTGCATGAAGGTCCATGGTCATTACTCGAGTAACACCTGCAGCACTCAACAAATTAGCAACCAATTTTGACCCAATTGAAACTCTAGGTTTGTCTTTTCGATCTTGTCTTGCGTAGCCATAATATGGCATAACCGCGATGATATTTTTTGCAGAAGCGCGTTTAGCGGCATCTACCATTTGCAAAAGCTCCATCAAATTATCGCCCGGAGGGTTTGTACTTTGAATGATAAAAACATCTGCACCCCTCACTGTTTCCTCAAACGAAGGTTGAAACTCTCCATCGCTAAAGCGCAGGATGTTCACATTAGCCAGGCTCTTACCATAATGACTAGCGATGTTTTCGCCAAGAATCCTGGTCGCGGTGCCCGCGCATATTTTTACTTCTTTTGACATAGTTGGTCTTCGAAAAAGGGTTGCAAATGTAATTAATTGTACTGCTCTAAATAGAGTTAAGCGCAACTAAAATAAGCAGTTATAATGGCGTGCCAATGGTGAGTGACCAATATCAGAGTTTATTAGGTCTAAGAGATAAAGAAGGCCCGCTGTTTGGCGAGCCTTTTCTGAAAGTGTACCCAGGACCGGGGTCCCTTCAATTTCGCTGCGCTTCATTCAGGATAAACTTCTCCCCCGTTAACATTTGAGCACAAAAAAGGCCCACCAAACGGTGAGCCTTTTTGAATGTACCCAGGACCGGGGTCGAACCGGTACTTCCGAAGAAACTGGTGTTTGAGACCAGCGCGTCTACCAATTCCGCCACCTGGGCATGGTGTGTATTCACTGTACTTACACAGTGTAAGTGAAGCGGGGCGCGAAAATAAAAAAGATTAGAATGTATTACTCGTTAATAATTGCCGTCCAAATGCTTTGTTTACCATTTTCAAATCGAGTCCAAATCGGACGAACTAGTCCATTGTAAACGCAAATGTTGTTATAGTCTCCAAAAAATCTGGCTCCTGTTGGGTCAAAGGGAGATTCGCTTATTTTCTGATTCGTAAAGGATTGGCCGCCATCATGGGTTTTGGCGAGATAGACGTCCGTTAAACTATTTGTATGATTTCTGCGATCGTAAAACACGAAATATAGGTGGCCATTCAGTTGATCAATATCCATCCACGTGAAAAACTGGTGCGAACTGCCTTGATCGTTATTCACCTTCATGGGTTTACTCCAAGTCAACCCAAAATCGTTGGATTTTGTGAGCCAAATGTCGGTGTTGTCCTCACCATTTCTTTGGTCGGCCCAGTTGATATAAAGCGTGCCCGTATTTGGTCCGCCTGAGCGGTCGCATTTTATGATGGGCATGCCGTTGGCCCTGCCCAATCCAGGGATTTCAAAATCCCACAAAGCGCCTGAATCAATGGCAACTATCTCCTCAGATATGCTGGTTACTTCTCCAGTATTACGATCTACGGTTGATTTGACCATTATGATTTTCCCATCTAATCCCCAAGCGGTGTAAATGTTTCCAAATTCGTCCACATCAGATGTAGCCCCTTCGGCTGTGGAGCTATTGTCTACACAATTGCCTGCTAGTGTGGTGAGTTGAACAGGTTCTGACCAACGCTTGCCGTTTTTACTAAACGACCTTAGAATGTTCGATTCACATGTGGGTGATTCATCACCGTATTTGTCAAACTGGGTCCAGGTGGCGATCATACGATCAAAAATGGGGTCAAATGCCACCCATTCTTTGTCTTGCTGTTTGGGACGGTTAAGTCCGATGCTTGAGCCGCGTGACCAACGTTTACCGCTACTTTTTGACGTTTGACATACGATTCGATCTAGAATCCAAGGGCTTCCCCATCCTAAACCCGTTGGGTCGCTTAGGTGGAAATAATGGAAGTGACCTTTCAGATCAGAAACGATGCATGGATCACCGTAAACACCGTGTCGAGATCGCATTTTTTTGGATGCCCAGGTCAATCCCCCATCTTCAGATCGATACACATATTTGAGTACAGCTCCCGCGACCATCACGTTGGGCTCCGTTTTGCTGATAGAAATACTTGGTTCGCAAACGGGGTAATTGAGTCCTGTAGATTCAAAAATCTGCACGTTTGGATATTTTGACTGACCGATAGCAACGGTTGAAGCGATAAAAAGCAAGGAAAGAAACCACCATTTATGCATGGAGCAAATGTGGGAAATAATAAAGCCCAAGTGGAATAGGGTTTCACTTGGGCTTTATTTTGTTAGGGTTAGAAAATACTTTCTATCCCACAAGATATACTGGTTTGATTATTTTGATTAATCAATGGGATGATCACCATTAAAAATGGGATGAACAACCATTTGTTTCAGTATGGAACAAAAAAAGCCCCGTTCAAAAAGTTGAACAGGGCTTTTTTGTTAGTGGTGTTTTAGTGCGATTTGATCACACTATAGGAGTACGATTGATTCTTATCAGAATCAGCAAGTCGGATAATGTAATTACCTGCTGCATGACCTGTGAAGTCAACCGTTATTCTATTGTCAACAGAGCTGTTTCCATTTTGGCTCCAGATAAGTTTACCAGCCATGTCATACATGGTGATCTGCTCAAAATCGGTAAGAGATTTTGATTCGATGATGATAAAATCTGAAGCTGGGTTAGGATATAAACTCAGTTCTAATTCTGCGGGTATTTCGTCAATAGCTGTTGGAGTCAAAAATCCTTGTTGGTAACCCTGAGTAAGGGCACCGTCATCGTTGATGGTAGATGTAACTACCATTTCACCGATGGTGTAGGACATTGATCCACCGCTACTTTCTACTTCCGCTCCTGCGCTGGCAATCACCTCTTGCGCTTGGATGGTACCACCCAGCACGAAAAGAAAAGAGAACAGCGCTGAAACTTTTATAGTTTTCATAGTTGTGTGCTTTTTAGTTGTTTTCAAGCGTTTCGATTCGAGCTTTTAAAGCTTCAATCATCGTTTGGTTAGCTTCAATAATTTCTTGCTGCTCTTGAATACCCTTGATAAGCACTGGAATAAGACCGTCAATATTTACCGCTTTGAAGTCTACAGCTTCACCAACTTCTACCATTGTTGGAGTAACCTCATTTCCTTCTTCGTCAAATTCCGCTTTGGTCATTACTTTGTATTCAACACCTTGGGCTTTAGCATCTTCTTCAGCCATTATGCTGGTTGGGTTGTGTGCTGCTTGAACTAGATTAGGGAAAACCTCTTCTAACTCCTGAGCGATCAAACCAAACTGCTCTTGTTCAGGGAGAGACATATTTGGATAGTCCTCTGTTTTGAAGTCGTAAACTCTTGGCTTTAACTCCATGATGTCGGATATCGCGCCTTGATAGTCGCGGATGTTTTTCTTTAATTTTCTATCCGAGCTATACCAGTAACCTGTGGCATATGAATTACCCGCAGAGTAAGTAGCATAGTTGGCATAATAACCGCCGTATACCTGGTTATAGCTACCATAAGCATAATCATATGAAGAAGCTGCAAACCCATAATTGTAAGCACCATAAGCATATCCGTATGGACCTGATGTATACCCATAATTATATGAACCATATGCTCGACCATATGATCCATTATACCTGCGAGCCTGGTTATAAGTACCATAAGCATATCCGTTTGTACTAGTATAGTAGTTGTATACGGAATTGTTAACTCCATACTGGTAATATCCATAACCACTAACATAGTTGTAAACACCATAGCCATAACCAGTTCCACTGTTCCTGTATATGTAGTTATACAAACCATACGCTGAACTCTCGCCATAATACATCATGTTACGAACACCGTATTCGGGGCCGTTCATATAATAGATGTTTTGATATAAACCATATGCTCCAGAGCTTCCATCATAAAGTACGTTGTACAGACCGTATCTGTAACCCGTACCATACCAGTCAGAGTTATAAAGAGCATAAGCGCTAGATCCAGAATACTCACGATCAATATATAGTCCACCTAGGTTATTACCTGGATTAAGCGTTAGTTTATAACTAGTGATAGGATCGTTGGTTCCTATTCCAATTAAGGAGTCATCCATGTTATATAAAGTGTCACCAGAACGAACCCAATCTCCATCATCAACAAGTGCACTTAAGTCCACTTCGTGTACGACTCCATCCTCAGTAATTTGAAGCATAGTATCGCCATCCATCACCATGTCTGTAATCAGCTCGTTGGTTGAGTCAACATCAGCATCTGCAGTTACGTGCGCAGCTAAAGCAGCTGCTGCCGCTGCAGAGTTTGCAGTTATTGCAGAGTCATTAGAAGCAACACCTGCGCTTTGATCGTATCCGCTCATGTCTATGCTACCACCATCCATGCTAAGCATTAATGTATCGCCAGCCATCATGATCATCTGAACCTCGTTTGTTGAGTCCGCATCGGCATCATCTACGTGCAATGCTGAGTTTGCATACTCTGCATAAGGAACTGAAATAAGTTCTGATGTGTTGCTCACCGTGTAGGATGATCCACCCGCTGGGTCCATTTCTACTTTGATGAAATGAGCATCGCTTCCCCAATCGATCGTGGAGATGTCTCCGGTGGCACCGGTGCCTGCTCCAATCTGAAAATTAAGCATGCCATATACATTCGTTGTGGCGCTATGTGTTTCAGAATAAACTTCGGTTCCTGTGGCTGAACCGGATAGAATCGTGACCTTGACACCAACGGTGCCGTCAGACACGACCACGCCTGCAGCATCACGAGCAACAGCCTGATAGTTAAATTTTGATGGCGACTGTGCCATCGCAGTGATTCCCATGAGAACCGCTGCTACAATTAATGAAAGATGTTTCATTTTGATTTGTGTTAAATGTTTAATTAGAGATTTACGATCGACAAGTATAATTTTTTTTTCGATTAAACTCAACAATTCATATAAAACATTAAAATCTAAACTATAGAGGGGAAAATAGACTTGGCCTAAAAAGGGATTAACAGCGCAAAAATGTGGATGAAATAACGGATGGATAACCAGGCTTAGTGATCAGCCTTGAATGATTCTGTTGGGTCAACCATCGGGGAAACATTGTTTGTTAAATCGACATCTGCTGTGCGCTGCTGCTGATCTATTTCAATCCGCTTAATTTCTGAGAGTTTTCTCTCAACAATCAAAGAATAGCTCGGGAAGGCCCATGGCCAAGCAGTTTTATGGATCAAAGTTGAGTCTTTTTTTGCTCCTCGCATGCGCTCAATGGGTATGTAGTATGTCTCTTGTGCTTCCTCCAGCTGTAATGTGATTTCAATGGGCAAATGCAGCCCCCCTTTCTTTTCAATGACAATTTGTGTGTTTTCGCCTTCCGTAAAAACAGAAGCAATGCTGTAATCGATTTGCTTCGTTGTTCCTATCCAACCTTCGAAATACCAATCCAATTCCAACCCTGATGTTTTCTCCATAACCCGCTTGAAATCGGTAGGCGTTGGATGCTTGAACTTCCATTCGTTGAAGTAGCTTTTCATGCCCTTGTAGAAAACATCTTTACCCAGTATGTATTCTAGTTGGCTCAGGAAAACACATCCTTTAGAATAGGAGGCCACTCCATAACTAGCATTAATTTCATAATGATCTGCGTGGGTGGTTAGCGGTTCTTCGGTTTTATTGGTCACATGTTTAATGTAGCTCTCATAGCTCCTTTTGTGGGGGTTGGCGCTATTTCTCTTTCCGAGCAAGTCGAGTACAATATTTTGAGCAAACGTGGTGAATCCTTCGTCCATCCAAGGATACTTTAGTTCGTTGGTTGCTAACACTCCGTAATACCAATTATGGATGGCCTCATGAACCGTTACACTTACCAATCCTCCAAATGAACCTGTGCCAGCGATCATCGTACACATGGGGTATTCCATTCCTCCATCCCCCGCCTGAATTACGCTGAACTGTGGGTACGGATATTCACCAAACCTTTCGTTCATAATATCGAACAGTTTGACAGTTTGTTCTTCTAGGCGATGCCAGTTGTCATTTATTGTGGTGTCTTTCAAGTGATAGAAATTCAATTCCGTTCCATTCGATGTGAAAGCACTACTTCTTACAAATTCAGGGTCGGCTGCCCATGCAAAATCATGCACATTCTCTGCTACGAATCGCCACGTTCTGCTCTCGGATTTGGTCTGTGTTACTTCTGGATTTTGCAGCACGCCCGTACCTCCGACAACATATTGAGAGTCTAAGGTGATATTCACATCAAATGTTCCGAAAACGCCATGAAACTCTCTGCACACATATGGGTCGGTGTGCCATCCATCTGCATCGTATTCGGCCATTTTTGGATACCATTGAGTCATGGTATAATCCACCCCTTCCGAGTTATTTCTTCCGCTTCTTCGAATTTGCACGGGGACCTGACTTTCAAAGTCGAGATGAAATGTACAGGAAGTATTGGGTAATAGCGGGGAGTTTAACATTATAGTCATCAATGTTCCTTCCACCGTGTAACGCACCGGTTGCCCATCCTGCAGTATTGAATGTATTTTATGGTAACCCACTTCAGATTCTGAAAGGGTTTGAATTCTATCCTTAATTCTGGGGTCCGGATCACTGATAGTGCGAGACCTTACATCCATGGAGCTACCTGGTTGGAAGGCATTGAAATAAAGGTGAAAAAACACACGATTCAAAGTATCTGGAGAGTGGTTGGTATAGACCAGGTTTTGTTTACCTGAAAACTGATGCTTTTCATGATCGAACACTATATCCATTTCATAATCTACCTTTTGTTGCCAATACCCATGCTGAGAAATACAGTTTTCGGATATCAGCAGTAATATGATTGCTATACAGAATCGAGTCATATCAGAATGAATGTTATGCTTAGGCGAATTGCTTGATATCTAGTTTGAGCCAATCCAGTGTGGATTGATGAAAAATGTTTTTTCTGGTTGTTTCATCGAAATTTCCATCTTCAATAAATTGTCCGATAGTCAAGTCACCTAGCGGAAATGGATAATCGGATCCTAGGCAAACCTTGTTTGATCCAACGTGATCAATGATATAATGAAGCGCCTTTTCATCATGTGTAATGCAGTCTAACCAAAACTTTCCGAGGTATTCGCGAGGATTTACAGGATTGTCAATCGCGACCAAGTCTGGTCTGCAGTTAAATCCATGTTCAATTCGACCAATTGTTCCAATGAACGAGCCTCCGGCATGCGAATAACAAACACGAAGGTTCGGCAGTCGCTCGTGAACACCTCCAAAAATCATGGAGCAAGCTGCACGTGATGTCTCAGCGGGCATTCCAACCAACCAAGGCAGCCAATACTTTTTCATGCTTGGCATACCCATCATATTCCAAGGGTGTACCATGATTGCTAAGTCTAGATCTTGACAGGCCTTGAAAATTGGAAAGAACTCTTCTTCGCTTAGGTTTTTGTCATTGATGTTGCTACCGATTTGAATTCCGGGCATTCCTAACGCTTTGATTCGTTCAAGCTCTTTAATTGCAGTGTTTGCATCTTGCATTGGAACAGTACCAAGTCCAACATAATTCTTTGGATTGTCCGTCACCACTTGAGCAATATGATCGTTAAGAAACATGCTTAGTTCGAGACAGTCCGAAGGTTTAGCCCAATAACTGAACATCACTGGGATGGTGCACACCACTTGAACTTGAGTCTTCTGGGTTGCATATTCTTCAATTCTCAATTTCTCGTCCCAACAATTGGGCTGGATAGTTCTAAAGAACTCATTCCCTTTTATCATATCAGCCGCACCGTCCTCTCGAGCTTCTAAATAGATGAAGTCACCATAACCAAATTTCTCTGCAAATCGAGGTAATTTGGCAGGTAGAATATGGGTGTGCATGTCGATCTTGAGCATAAGCTGAAATTTTTTGTGAAGATAGAATTTCAAAAAAATCGGAAACACCACCAAAAGTCAAGGTCAATTATACACTTGCAATATGCTTTAGCTCATCCGTAGTTTTATCGTAGATATAATATGTTCCGAGTGATTTGTCGCTGTACGTGCGAATGATGTATTTAACTTCTTCTTTTGTCGTGGGTTTAATGGCTACCTCGTATCCGTTTAACTCATCTTAGAGGCGCTTGAAAATCTTTTCTGATTCTTCGTCAAACAAGTGGTTCTGATTTCTCAGCAGAGTATCTAGCGGCAGTAATTAACTGTCGTTTTTTCGAGTAACTAATGCCTTGGATATCATTGGTCTCGTGGGCATATAGTTCTTCTATCTCAGTACCATTAGCAATATCGAAAATAATGGCCGCCTCTTTATCACGACCAATTTTCGATGTAGCATACACGTTTTTATTATTAAAAGTGAAAAATCGAGGAGAGATGCTTTCTTTGAAATTGCTGGTAATTACCGTTTTCCAATCATCTTGTTCGGTATCTTGGTAAAGATATCGGTGCTCACTCCATCCGTAACATTGGCCACTCTAAGTTTTCCTTCATGATCAGTCATCCAACTATTAATATTGCCAGGATTTTCAGCGATCATAGTCATCTCACCAGTTGTCAGATTTAATCGATAAGGATCAAAAACCTGTAGATTTCGCTTGGTATATCTTCTAAATCGTCAATCGTTTGTGAACGAACACCTTCCATTTTCGTCAAGGGCTTTACCTCCTCTGAGTTTGCGTCCGTGGCGACCAAATACCAATTCTCATTACCCCCATCATCTCGCATGAATACCAATTGATCACTATTGGCCCAGAAATACCCAGCAATGTCGCGACCGGTTTGGTAGGTTACTCGCTTTGTTTCCCCCGTGAATGTTCTTTCAAGATTCTTAGGGGGTTAAGTATGAATATTACTTGCCTTCTGGTGAAATTTGGTAAGACGTTTTTTCAGGATTCTTAAAGAAATCTTTGAGCTCAATTCTAGGAGCAATCTCCATGGTCATATCGTTTTTCGCTTCAGTTTCGCCATTTCTACCACCGCAACTTGCTAAAAAAAATCGACAGATAGGCTGAGGCAAAAGGTTGATTTAATGTTCATAGCATAACAGGTTTAAGCTGCAAATAAAGCGAGTAAAAACCATGCGCAAATCCCACCACATGTTCAATGATTGGAAACGTGGATTGATGGTTATAGCTCTCTCTGATTTGTTCAATTTTCATGTGTTATCATGCTACATTTGCCTCGATGCAGGAAGATTCTACGACATATTCAGACCCAGAGAAGCAAGATCGATACGACAGGGCTTATTTAAGGTTGGCTAAAGAGTGGGCTAAGCTTAGTCATTGTAAACGAAAACAAGTGGGGGCGGTCATTGTAAAGGACTCTACGATCATTGCAGACGGTTACAACGGAACACCCACGGGCTTCGAAAATGAATGTGAAGATTATCATGGCGAGACAAAATGGTATGTTTTACATGCCGAGGCAAATGCTATATTAAAGGTTGCAAGGTCTTCTAACAAAGTCAACGGTGCTACGTTATATTTAACGAACTCACCTTGTAAAGATTGTTCAAAACTGGTTCTTCAAGCGGGCATAAAGCGCTTGGTTTATATCGATAAGTACAAGGATACCAGTGGAATAGACTTTCTAGAAAAGGCAGGTTTAGCGATTAAGCAAATCAATGATTTGAATGAGAAGTAACAAGACCCTCGTGCCCCTTTTATTAGCAATGTCTATGATTATAGGCGTTTTTTTAGGACTCGGAATTGGTGGAGGTGAGCAGCCATCCAAATCAAGTAAGTGGGAGAAAATCGACCAAGTTTTACAGTATGTAGAGCAAGATTATGTGGACAGCATTTCGCGCCAATCATTGGAAGAAGATGCCATTGCTTATCTGTTGCAAAGGCTTGATCCTCATTCTCATTACATCGCTCAAGAAGACGTATCTTTTGTCAATGAGACACTAAATGGTGGGTTTCAGGGCATAGGCATAGAATTCAACTTTAAGTCAGATACGGTTTACGTCATTAAAACCATTAAGAACGGTCCTGCTGAAACGGCTGGTTTAATCGCTGGCGATAAAATAATCCAAGCCGATACGGTATTGATTGCGGGCCTCGGTTATGCTACTTCAGACGTCATGAAGCTATTGAAAGGACCCGCGGGCTCAACGGTCAAGGTAAAAGTGTTGAGGGGGGAGTCACTAAAAGATTTGGCGATAGTGCGCGGTGAAATAGAATTGTCCAGCATTGAAGCGGCTTATCTCCTGAATGATTCGACTATATATGTGCGGTTAGAAAGATTCGCCAAGAATACCTTCCAAGAATTTATGGATGCCGCTTTGCCATTAAAGAGCGCTGGGGTAAAATACTTTATACTCGATTTAAGGGGAAATGGCGGTGGATTTTTAGACGCGGCCGTTGCTATCTCCGATGAGTTTTTGAGTGATGGTTTGCTGATAACCTATACGGAAGGTAAGTCAAGGCCGCGAAATGACTATGTGGCCACTAGGAAAGGATCATTTGAGGATTTGGGGCTACATATTCTCATTGATGGATACACTGCCAGTGCGAGTGAAATCGTTTCGGGAGCGATGCAAGATCATAAGCGAGCAATCATATATGGCAAGAGATCATATGGTAAAGGATTGGTTCAGGAGCAAAATGAATGGCAAGATGGATCGGCAACGAGGCTTACTGTAGCTCGATATTATACTCCTAATGGCCGGAGTATCCAGAGACCATACAATACCTTTGACTCGGAGTTTTTAATTACAGTGGATTCGACTGAATTAGGCATTGGCGGAATAATGCCTGATGTGGAAGTATTGAGAGATACGGCCGGAATAACTTGGTTGTACGCTGAAATTGTACACCGCGGTCTCATGCATGACTTCGTATATCATTACCGAGACGCGAATTACGATTTTCTGAGGCCATTGAGCTTTTCAAGTTATCAAGCGCAAGTGTCGGACAGTGAGCTGCTGGAAGGTTTGCATACCTTTCTAGATGGGAAGGGTTTTGAGATAGACGAAAGTGAGTGGAATCGATCAGCTCGAGTAATGGCACTCCGTATTCGGGCGCTTCTTGCGCGTGGTTTATACACCGAGAAAGAATATTTCATGATCATGAACACATCGGATGAGACCATCCGTGCCGTTTTAAGGCAAATAAAAAAGGCCGAAGTATAAATTCGGCCTTTGCAACGATCGAGGTGACTAAATTAATGGTTTTGACCTTCGTGGCCATCTTCACCGTGATTGTGGCCCTCGTGTCCGTCTTCAGTAGCAGCAGAGTCAGGTACAGCATCCTCCACCTCAGCAGCGGATTCTTCTAATTGATTCATAACTTCATCCACTTTTTTGTCAACTTGCTCTTCGTTTGACTTTTGTTCTTCAGCTTTTTGTTCCTCGCTTGCACCGCATGCGCTTGCAATCAGTGCTAGTGCGAATAGAGAGGGTAACAGTTTTTTCATCATGAGGTTTAGATTTTGTGGTTTACAATTAAAATATTTGAACAAATATATTCGAAATGTATAACCGCAACAAAAACCTTAGTTTGCGCTTTTGTTTCTGTAACATAAGTTGAATAATAAACCACAAGAAAATGGCATTTGAATTACCACAATTAGACTATGCGCACAATGCGCTCGAACCACATATTGACACCCGCACCATGGAGATCCACCATGGCAAACACCATGCTGGCTATACCAACAATCTCAATAGTGCGATTGCAGGAACTGACTTGGAAGGTAAATCCATCGAAGATATCCTTGCTAATCTCGACATGAATAATGGGGCAGTTAGAAATAACGGGGGAGGATTTTACAATCACAGCTTATTTTGGAAAGTAATGTCGCCAAATGGCGGAGGACAACCTACTGGTGATTTAGCGAACGCCATCAACGCGGCCTATGGTTCCTTTGATGCTTTCAAAGAAGCTTTTGCGAAGGCTGCGGCTACTCGATTTGGCTCTGGCTGGGCGTGGTTATGCGTGCACAAAGGAGGCAAGGTTGAAGTTTGCTCCACCCCAAATCAAGACAACCCGTTAATGCCAGGAGTATCTTGCGGAGGAACACCAATTTTAGGCTTAGATGTTTGGGAGCACGCTTATTACCTCAATTACCAAAATAGAAGACCAGATTACATCAATGCATTTTTTAATGTAATCAACTGGGCTGAGGTATCAAATAGGCACGAAGCAGGGAAATAATCAACATTGAATTGAAATAAAAAAGGCAGCGAAGAGCTGCCTTTTTTATTTCATGTATCTGGAGATTACTCAATTACAGATCAAGTGATTAGGCTGGGAAGGTATTTACAAGGTAATTTCTGTCCGATGTTCAATACATCAAATGCTGTTTAGATTTTTCTCTCCAACCCGCTTGATTCTGATACTGTACAAAAAAAACTTTGAGATCACTTTGGTTGGCATAATCCACAAAGTGCCATAACCCTCTATTACCATCGACTTGATTTGGATTATCAACCTTAAACACTTTCAAATCACATTGATTCTCATATTGTACTTCGAATACTTTAATGTCTGCTTGATTAGCATAATCAACTGAATAAACTTTTTGTGAGATCGAGTAAAAAGGTATAAGAACGAAGAGCATAGTGACGTACTTCATGTTATCATCAATTTAATATTCTAATATTCATTGATATCAGGTTCATCTTTTTTCTAATCAATTTCTTCAAGATAAAAAAGGCCTTTAGAAGACGTTTTCAATGTGGAGCTTTGTTAATCTTCAAGCTCAATGAGAACTTCCTGATACTTTCCGAGCATGGTGGCGGTCTCAATCCCAACGTTTCTGAGACTATCAGAGAACCTGTCAGCACTTTCTTTATCAATAAAATCACGGCTCACGATCAAGTATTCGTTTATAACTTCAATGTTGAGTTTATTGCTTTTAGCTACGTCAATCATTTGCTCTAAGTCTTCGTTTTTTAAAGACTCTTTGTAGGAGCCGATCACTAACCTATATTCAATTTGTCTCTCGAAATCATTGCCAATTTGTTCAATAGCTTCTTGCCGAGATATGGTTTTATCAGGGTATTTATATGGCTCTAATTTATCCCCGCTTATTTCATCAACCAGAGACTTAAAGAAATCTGGCGTTTCATTGGGTTGGGAGAGAGGCTCCTTCATTTCGTCCACTATTTGCTCTTCCGCTGGCTCCTTTTCCCCTAATTCTACTCCAGAAAAATCAATCAATCGATCCTTTTCATAAAATATAAAGTCGTAGCTATATTCCTTCATTCCATTAAAATCAACCAGAACCTCGGCATTTTTAGATTCTAACATTTCTTGGTAGCCATGCTTGCAGGTCAGTTTGTAAATTCCCGCTCCTGGGATTGACAAATTGTAGTTGCCAAATTCATCCGTCAATGTTTTATAAACCTCACCATTTTCTGACTCTGCTATAATTATAAGACTCTCCAAATTAAATGATGCTAATCGCGATCTCTTGGCTTTAATTATGGACACTGAACCTCGGACGTGATAATTCTTAATAAATGGGACTTCAATTATCTTATCCTCATTTATAAGTATTTCTTGCTCAAATCCAAAAGTCGGGTGCAAATCAGACATATTAAAAAGCTCATAAAACTTAATATCATAAGTCGCAGCAGGGATCTTGTTAAACCTAACCCTGCCAGAAATATCCGTAATGAGATCAGTATTGGGTGACCGGGAATGCTTTTTATTAATTAAATCTTGTTTTTCAGCTCTCAAGCTAATATTAACATTGGGCAAAAAGGGCTCATTATTTTCTTTGCTTCCGTTACCGTTTAAGTCCTCGAAACATAAAATTATGAGCTTATAAAATTTCTCATAGGGTTGTTGCCAATAGAAGGACTTTTGGATTGCTGCGTTTATGTTGATGTTTTTATTGCTAATCTCTCCCGTTGGACTTTCATAGGAAGAAGCAAACCAATTGACGTAGCTAGTTAACCTGATTCCTTTCGGAAGCATAGCGACAGCATTGGCTCCAACATTAAATTGCTCTGATAAGGTAACAACATCTAGGCTATAAAAGGTTCTTAGATTTAGAATTAAATCAATATTCGAAATTTTGAACTCTTTATTATATCCTGCAGATACTCGTATTAAGCCTGAGGAGAACGGGATGATTGCTGTATCTGCTGAGATTACGGAATAGTTATAAATAAAGAAAGGGCCCCTAAATACGTCTCCTGTGATATTTAATGTATTATTTCTAGTATAGCGCAACCCTAAATTGTATGCCGGATTTAGGTCGGTTCGAACAGTGTAACCCCTTATAAGGGTTGGTTCAAAATCATAGACGGCATTGGTAATCATTGGGTTAGCAAAAACCGAAATAACATCTAAGTGACTTAGCCTTTTACTAATGCCAAAGGATGAACCATAATAAAATGTACTTAGTCTAGCGGTCGAGGAGGGCGCGACATTCTCTCTGACCAAACTACGATACTGAGGCATGATGCTCACCATCAGATTACTAGCAGTATTGTAAGTGGTTGTCCAAGACGCGAATCTATTTTCTATGTTATTAGAAAAATCTTCACGTGTAAAATCTTGACTCATATTAGTAAGGTCAAAACGGTGACCAAAGGCATTATTGGTCTTAATTTTTCCTGATAATACCAATGAGGCACGATCACCAGAAATAGTAAAGCCATTGACGGGTCTAAAATTCCAACGTCCTGACACAGAAACTTTTCCTGCATTAAGATCTCCAGCAGCGTAATAACCAAATTGATTAATACTTCGTGGTGCTACCGCTGCAGGTGCGGTTATTTCTCCCATGTAATAGGTAGCACCACCACCTAATCTTAAAAAACGAAATATAGGCGTCTTAATTCCGGCTTCGAATGCACTTAAATTATAATTTCTATTCCCAAAGGTTTGGGAATATCCCAAGTTGAAGGGTATTCCGAATCGGCTTACCGCAAGTGAAGAGCTAGAGACATAAGTATCGGGTCGGTCACTCTTGCCTAATTCTGATGAAAAGATAATTCTCTCACGATGGTATTGATATCTTATGCCTTGGTAGCAGATTGGGATATGCTTGTTATTGAGTCGGCTGTTTAATTCAAGTCGATTGAACCCGGCTCTAAAACCAAGTCTATATTGGTAAACCCCTCTAATTGCTCCATCTCCGAGCGCTGCGCTTCCAACTTGGCCCAAATTGTAGCTTCCTAAGAAATAATCTAAATCCTTTTTAGCACTTAATTGTAGCTTTCCACCTGCAGCAGTCATATATCGCTCTCCGCCAGGACTTCCTATATTGTAAACCCCTCCCGAAATGAATAGCGGGGAAAGTCTTTTATAAGTGTCATCTAATAGGCTTGATTGAAAATTTTCAATAAAAAAGACCCCCTCTATTTGTGCATTGGATGAGGATATCTTATAGCGCAATTCATCCTGTAAAGCATTATTACCATCTAATGAATCCTTAATCAGCGTTCTCCTAATCGCTAAAGAAATTAATGTATCTGATTTTGCCTTTAAATTAAAAGAAGTCAAGACGAGTGAATTAGGAGTAATCAAATCATAGTCAAGTGAATGGTCAAAAGATATTTGAATCGGTTCATTCACATTACCATCATTGATTATCCTTATGCCTGTCTCACCAGCGAGGGTGATAGGGTTTATACGAATTGAACTGGTTTGATTTATAGCTATTAAATTGAAAAGAGCTGTTTTTTGAACATACGCATAAGTCTTTAATTTTTTGCCATCTTCAAGGATCACTGTGGCACCTATGATGTATGATCGACCGCCTTCTAAATTCTTAGGGGCAATCAGTCGCATTGGTATATAAGTTATTTCACCAGGATTAGCTGTAAACTCTAATTGTTGAGAAGCCAAATGGCTCCAGCCATTTGGTAATTGTAGACTTAACTCACCTGATGTGAGCTCCTGTGAGTTATTGACAAAAACCAAACTATTGAAAACAGAAGTTTGATCATCGATTTCTTGCTTATATATAGAAAACTTAAATTCTTTACTAATGCTATCAGTTGGGGCGGTTAATTTTTCTGTATTAATACTGTCGGATCTATCAAAAAACGGATCAATCGACTTAGCTATGCTGTCTAGAAATAATAAACTGTCTATTGTTAGCTCGTTCACTGCGCTGTCGCTTAATTCAAGAACATTTGTATCAGAGCGCTGTGAGATGGCGGGAGCTGCTATTACCGCGGAAAAGAAGGACAAGAGTATGATTTGGCCTAATCGCATTTTTATAGACCTCTATCTAGTAATTAGGGTCTATGCATACTGTGCACTCAGGGACCAAGGTGAATGATATAGTAACATAGTATGCATCTGGCACATACCCTCCAGCTGCATCAATAAAAGGAACGGATAAAGCACAAGGCCCACTCGCTGGAGATACTCCCATGAAATAATCAATACTTATTTGATCAGTCGTCCAAAACCGATCAGCTATCTGCAAGGGAGAATTGTCCTCTTGAAAGATTGGCCCCCCTGCGGTTGGTATTTGGTCCAAGGCGACTTTCGTGCCCGATACGGTGACTGCGGAGGCAGCGAAACCTGCTGATACTGTTGCAGAAGCTTCTAGAGCGCAGAGTGGAAGCGAATTTACAGGATTCAACCCAGTGAAATTGGGGTCATCTGTGTCTAAATATATTGAGTAACCAGTAATGGTCGATCCTGCTATAGGATCCGCAGAGGTGCCACCTTCTGAATTGCAATTACAAATTGATATACCCATCACTGTACTATTGGATTTTGTTATTCCGTTCTTATAGTCGCTGATGGTCTGGAAATTGAAATCCACACTCGACCCAGATAGCACGCTAAGTCTGGCGCTGTTATAATCAATTATGCCAACTGGAGCAGGATCATTACAAGGAGAGCACTGTCCTCGGGCCTGTGTTATTGAAAAAAGCGCAACGATAAAGACGGGGTTTCGCAGAAGATTCATAAGATGATAAAGGTGAATAATCGAATTATTCACCTTAATTATCATTTTAATTATCAGAGATTTGCAATTCAAATAGAACGTTGACAACATATCTATCGGGATCAACCGCTGTTGTCTGCTCGAGTAATGAAACACCATTCATATCTCCTTCTGCAGTACCGCATCTCCAAGTGATGGTGAAGTCATTATCTGCCTCATCTCCTGCATTGGAAGCGCCCGTATATCCCAACCTATCAGTTCCTCTGGGTATTGATCAAGGTCAGCCACAACAGTAGCGTCCGTTGTAGGGGCTACTTATCAAGCTCCGTTCCAAAGGTGTGTGCACCATTTGCATGAGAGTTGAAGACCTACATTACTCTAGTGCTAATGTGTTTGGAGTCGTCCCGTCATCTACACCGATAAAGGTCGCATTTTCAGCCCCATACATTAAATCCCATTCAGTAGATGATGAGATTGTAAAAGAAGACTGATAAAACCCAAAAGAAGCAGCAGCATTGGCAGAGCGGACGCTGCGTCACCGGATAAACCATCACGATAATCATCGATGGTATTGAAGACGAATTCTATGTTACCACCATCATAAATAGACATCCTTAAAACTTGGTTTAAGTTGACTGCTACAGGAATGACATTACGATCTCTAACGGCTTGAGCATTGGAGAGGGTGGAACTTAGCTGACAGAAGACAAGGCTGCTAATAAACTATAGGTGATTTTTTTCATGGGAATTCTTTGATAAGTTTTTAACAAAATAATACATTTAATACATACGATTTTGTTTTTGTTTAATGAAAAACTGGTTGCGACCTTGGAGAAACTATATTTGTATTGCTTTTAAAAAAAATAATGAGATACTTACCTTTTACTATTTGTTCTGGCTAACAGCTCTTGCAGCACAGGATTTTGAGGTAAGCCCGGTTCTAATAGAGATTAATGCTAGCCAAGGAAGGGTATCAAAAGACGTCATGATTTTCAATCATACTGACTCCCCGAAAATTTTTAATGTCAAGGAATATGATTTTATCATAGAAGATGAAGGGAAAAAGATGTCTGCCGAGTTTGGCTCTACTCCCCGAACTTTGAAAGGAGTATTGAATATTTCTCCTTCAACTTTACTGTTGCAGCCAAATGAGAAAAGTTTTTTTACGGTAACAATTGACCCTATTGTGGGCTCCAAAATGCGATGGGGGAAATTGACAATAATTGCTGAGAACGAAGTGTCAGTGCTTGAGGAAGTAGCATCGTTGGGCGCGGGGATCAAGATAAAACCTGCCATTTCAGTAATGGTATATGCGCACACCGACCGAGCCTTGCCCGATGCGGAAATTTTGACTCCTGAAAAAATTGACTCAGGATACAGTGTGCTTATTAGAAATACCGGGGATTCGAAATTAAAAGCAAAAGTCACTTTTCTCCTCACTAATGTTATGACGGGAGACGAAGTAGAGATAAACGAAATGGCAGCTGGGCTGTTGCCTGGGGAAGAGAAGACACTAATCACCGAGATTCCCGATCATGAATATCCAAAAGCAATGCTTACGGTTTTGATGGATTATAGCCCAAATGCGGACTTAAAGGGAGTTCAAATTGTTTTAGACTAGGTGTTGATTGTATTGATGTATTTCGGGGCGTTATTCCCATTAAACGCTCTGCAGGAGCCTGA
Organism: uncultured Flavobacteriales bacterium; assembly: GCA_943788775.1. GTDB lineage: Bacteria > Bacteroidota > Bacteroidia > Flavobacteriales_G > Salibacteraceae > SHAN690. The sequence goes on from CALSRO010000005.1 coordinate 19,116, forward strand.
CACTATAGTCGTAACTTACGCGGGAGATACAGTTGTAAGGGAAGAATATTTGGTCGAAATAAATCAAGAAGGAGATACTCTTAGATGCGGCTTTTATAATTCATTTTACAAAAACGGGATGCCGGATCAAAAGGGGGGATATAAAAAAAATAATCTCAGCGGTGAGTGGAGGTTATTTGATCGAATATGGGTATTTAGAACAGAGAGTAAACTATAAAAAGGGGAAACAACACGGCCCTTTCGAGAAGTATCATATTCAAACAGAAGAACTCAGTTGTTATGGTAGGTATCGAAATAATTTACTCCAAGGGTGGGTAATCTTTTTTACTGAGCATGGGTCGATTTTGGAAAAAAGCCATTACAAAAAGAACTTACGTGACGGGAAGATAACCACCTATTTTGAATCGGGAGGAACAAGAGAGGTTTCAAAATTTCAATCAGGAATCAGACACGGAAAGCGATTATACTATTTAGAGACTGGAGGCCTCATTAAGTCGGAAAAATATGTTAGTGGCAGGTTGCAAGGTCAAACAGTAATATACCATGTGGATTCAAAAGTTATTTCGCAAAAATTGAGTTATCACGATAACGTTCTGAATGGAATGCATTTAACTTATTATTCCAGTGGACAACTTAAATCAGAGTGTAATTACTTGGATAACAAAAGGATAGGTAAGTTTGTTTCCTATCATGAAAATGGTCTAGTAATGGAAAGCGGCAACTATATTAACGGAGAGAAGAATGGGAATTGGGAGGTTTTCGATGAAAATGGAGTGTTAGTGAGCTCCGCATTTATGCAAAGGGGAGAGATTTCTGGGTATTTAAAAATTTATAATAAACAAGGAGAGCTAATCAATAAAATTGATTACGATAATGCAGAAGAATAAACCGCATATTCTATTAATTGCAACGCTGAATTTCAGTTTAATCATTATTTGCCTAATTCAAGGCGGGTGTAAAGATTCAGTTGCCGATTGTTCAAATACTTATGCCCTCGTCAGAACGAATATTTCGAATGAGTGCAGTTTTGTAATTATTTCCGAAAGTCTTATTTATGAGCCAGCTAATATTTCTCAGTTTAATTTCACTGCATCACTCGGAGATTCTACTCAAGTTCAAGCCGATTTTAGGATATCTGATCAGTTGTTCCCGGAATGTTTAGGAGACTACAGGGTGGAGTTGTTTTGCCTAGAGCCTTTATAGTTTCCGGGTTCTCAATGTGCCGCATGCCAGCAATAAAATTAGACTATTTGACAAATCAAACTTAATGGAGACCTCGCCTCGCTTGCTACGAAAAAACAGTTGAATCATTGAGTAACACAGTCAACAACTGCTCTTCATATTATCTCTACTTCCATTAGCATCAGACTCTAAGAAGTATTACTCCGCCAAGAATAGGAATCAATCAGGTTGGAGAGATGAACTAAAACAACATTGAATGGATTAGATACATCTTCTTTAAATGTTAGCTTAAACTATCTAAGAAGATTAAAGATATATGAACTCAATGTAGATGGTGTGACAATGATTTGATGAGGTAAAATCAAACTTTGTTTAACTCAAAAATCTCATAGCTTTCCATCACCTCTCCAAAAACAGGTTTTGACACAGGATTTGAACCATCTAAAATGAATGTAAAGCATTTTCATTGTGTACAGCAATCTTGAACATTACTGCACTCTTATCAGAGGAAACCGTACCTATGGTTTTTGTCAAATCCGCAATTTTTCTTCATTCATTCATTCCTTCTTCAGATTTCATAAAACCCATAAATTTCTCAAACTTACCCATCTTCAAGCTTTGCAACAACAAGAATATCTTTCATGTAAATCGATTTAATCATTAATAGTTCTCAATAATACAGGAAACTCCCCTAACATAAATGGGGATGCTGGTGGTTTAATCAATTACTCTTCGCAAAGCATAAACAATAATTCCTCTAGAAATTTCATTGGAGCTTGAATATAGTAAAAGGTGTAGTTTTACTATATTGAAAATTAGCACTAATCATTTGTTCTGCAACTCACGCTCCTTTGTGGCTAGCCTTGTGCTGGTAATGTTTCAATTATTCAGCGTCTCCGTCAAAGCTTCCGCAATCACATCAGACTCTTTAAAGCTGATGCGTTTTTCAGATTCATTGGCGAAAGTATTTGAAGATGATGGCCTTTCTGCTGGCCAAATCCACGAGGCGTTTGAAAAAAATAACAAGCGCTTTAACGTATCAATATCAAGGTATCTAGAGATTGAGGAACAAGTGATTCTCGCAGAATCTTGTTTAGAATACAACCAATTTGATATCGCCAATCAATTGGCCATTGATGTTTTGAAAGCATCCAGAATGTTAGGATACAAATCGGGTATCGCTTCAGCCCATGAAGTGCTTGCTTACATAAGCCACAATTTGGATGAACATGAAAAAGCAATGCAATTAGCAGATAGCATTTACTGGTTTTATGAAACATTGGGTAAAGACAGCTTGCTTACAGCGCCTTTAATTTTAAAAGCGATAGTAGATACAAATCACAACCAGGCGATTGAATACCTTGCGCAAGTCGCCCAAATTGCAACAAAAAAACAGGACTTGTCGACACTTTCCAATGTTTATCACAACCTCTCCTTTGAATATTTTGAAGTAGAAAATTTGGATTCTGCCGCGGTTTATGTGCAAAAATCATATGCTGTTTCAGAGCAAATCAACAGTTCCAAAACTTGGGCATACCATTACTGGCTAGAAGCTCTTTTAGCTTTTCGATTGCAAGAGTTTGACCAAGCTGAGGCAAGATTTATCAAGTCACTTGAAAATGTTTCAGACTCAAGTAAATCTATTGGATTAAGTTGCTTTAATGCTTTAGTCCAATTGAACATCCAAAAAAAAGAGTTCCAAAAAGCTTTAAGTTTGCTCTTAACTCGAAATCAATTATTTACTTCTAATACAAAAAAAGAATTTGAGAATAGACGTCAGATATATGAAGAAATTCAACGACTAAATAAGGAAAAGCACCTGCAAGAAGTTCGTTTCGAGAAAATAGCATTTGAACAAACTAGACTAAGAATCATAATTCTTGCAACTATCGTGATTGTTTTACTTCTTTTTTTTGTGGTTTATCTTCAGGCTCGCAACAAGAAAAAGTTGGAAAAAATCAACCAAACCATTACTCTGAACAAAAAACTAATCGAAACCAAAAACAGGGAGTTAACAGACTCTATAAACTATGCCCAACGTGTACAAAACAGCCTGTTACCCAGAGAAGAAAAAATCAAAAAGCTGCTCAATGACAACTTCATCCTGTTCTTGCCGCGTGATATTGTCTCAGGCGATTTTTATTGGATAGTCTCCAATGAAGTTGGAGTGTATTTTGCAGTTGCAGACTGCACAGGACATGGCGTACCTGGCGCAATGGTTAGTTCCGTATGCTATAATGCTCTGAACAAAAGCTTACAAGAAAATATAACGGAACCTGCACAAATTTTAAATCGTACCCGAGAACTTATAGTAAGTGAATTTGACGATGCCGATGAAGCTCTATCTGACGGAATGGATATCGCCTTGTGTTCTATTAAGGGAGAGAATATGGAGTATGCAGGGGCTTACAATTCCTTAATTATAATTCGCGACAATGAATTAATCGAAATCAAAGCGGATAAGCAGCCTGTAGGAAAATTCATTCAGTATAAGCCCTTTACAAATCAGTGTTTCGAATTGAAAAAGGGCGATGTTATTTATTTATTCTCTGATGGCTTTGCCGATCAATTTGGTGGTGAGAGAGGTAAAAAATTCAAAAACACGAGATTCAAGGCTCTTCTATGTGAAATCCATCAATTGCCCATGGCAGATCAAAAACATAAGTTAAAAGAAATATTTGAAGGATGGAAGTCCAGCTATAGCCAAGTTGATGATGTTTCTGTCTTGGGGTTTCGATATTAGAAAATTGAACTTACGAAGATAATCCCCCTCAAGACTCCATTTTCCCGACAACGTGCAATACCTCAAATAACAAGCGGTTCCTTTTGGAAACCATAACGATATCTTCACGATTCATCCTTTTCTCGAATTAATCCCTTTTTATAGGTGGAATGTACTTTGGAGTTTGTAAAAGGAGTATCAAGGGTTTTGGAAAACCCTCTTGAAATTGAAAATTCATCGAAGAGAAAGGCGTGAAAAAAAAAGCGTTTGTTAAATGAGGTAAATTTTTGTAATGTTGGATCACACAAGAATCAATCGACACAAATTATGCTTTTTACTACTATCTCAATATTTACCTCAATCGCTGTATTAGCTTCGTTAGGCTATATAATTTCTGCAGTATTTGACATTAAAAATTCTAATCTCATAAATGTAAACAAGACTATCTCAAAATTTATTGGGAAAGAAAGTTGGATTTCGATGGTCTCTCCGATTTATGGACTAATGCTTCATTTTTACAATGTTTTGTTATGGGCAATATTTTCTATCCATCAGATATTCAAGGTAATTGCTGTTATCTTTTCTCTGATTTTGCGAATTTTTCAATTCGTAATTGAAGTATTCAAGTGGCTTTGGAGTGAATTAATAGATCCAACAATATTTTTTGTTTTAAAACTTATCTGGCATTACGGTGTAAAGTTTATCTGGAAATTTTTTGTCTTAGCAATATCATTCATTGCCCCTACATACAGTCAACGAAACGTACTTCTCACTGTTAAAGGTATCCTAAAGCTAACATCGATTATAGCTCTGGGATATATTATAACTTCATTATTTGATTGGTTTGCGTATATAGCATTAACGGCTTCATTCATTTATTTGATCTACACTTTGAATGTCATCAATGTAAAGTTAAATATTACTGAAGAAGCAGAAAATCTAGCATTACGTTTGACTCGAAAGAATCTTTTTTGGTTTGGCATCGCAGGAGCGGATATCGCTATGTTGTATGTGTTTCAATCTAACTCCCAAAATGATTTTATCAGCAATTTAGCTTTTCCAGGTTCTGAGTTTTTAGTGCCTGTCGGACTGATTTTCTTATTTGCTTCATTATTTGCTGGAATATTTTTGATCGCTTTTGATCATCATGAAAAAGAAAAATCTGGAGTGCTGGACTTCATTAAATCTATCCTTCGAAGAATACCTAAAATTATATACTCCTCTCCTTTCGCTGGAATTGCGTTAATTATAGTGTACATTATACCAGTCTTATTATATTTTTTCATTAATTGGGGGGTCAATGAGTATTCAGGTAAAGATGTGGCTGAACATTACGTTGATGTGGTGGAAATGATTGGAATTGACAATCAATACAGAAAGCTTGGAGAAGATATAGAGACTAATGACTCGCTGATCATAAATTTAGACTCGACTTTTATTGTTGACTCCACTGCAATTGCAAATCAAATTCTTTCCAAAGAAGAAGAAATTACTAATCTGGAAGGAATTGAGGCACACTTACTAAAGGAGACCATCTATACACATGACGGGGGGGTAAATGTTAACGATAATCAATTTTTTAGTTTGCCTCCATTTCCAAATAGTGAATCAATTACATGGATTGTTTTCGATAGCAATAATAAGGTCATTAAAAAGGTAACGAAAGGCTCAGAGTCAGAGAGCTCTAACCTATTTAATCACACATGGAATGCTCCAGGCGATTATTATGTTGAAGCCTATTTTGATAATTCATGTGACACATCAAGTAAATTCACTACAAACATAGAGGTCAAAGACTTAGCTACAAGAATTGGCTCTATAAATGGCCCAACTCAAATTTGTAGTGGAGACGAAATAAGTTTCAGTGTTAATCGAAACAACCTTGATCTGTATGAATGGGAAATACCGAATGATGCGGTAATATTAGAAGGCAGACAAAGCAATAAAATTATAGTTAAATGGGGAAAATCTTCTGGATTGGTGACTATTAGAGCTAAGGAAAAAGATAAAGAATTTTCGTCCAGATCCTATATTTCAGTTTATGTTCCACCCATACTTGGAAGTTCTGAGCCGTCAAATGAAATCACCTTACCTGAAGATTTAATCAGTTCTGAGCTGCCGGATCGCCCCTTTGTTTATTATGACATTGCTGTTGTCAAGGATGCTATCTATTCTGTTTCCAATGAGATCGAAGAATTAAATGCTGCGATTGTAAATCTTTCTGCAGAACACACTGTTAGCGTAAACAGTCTTGAGTCAGAAAACTCCGGATTATCCTCCCAACGCACAGATTTAATTGTAAGATGGTTTGCACTACTTTTCTCTTTGCTCGGATTGGTAATTCTTGTATCGATTTTACTTACGCCAATAATAATTTATTCTTCACTATTTAATTTTCGCATTTATAATTATGAAGAAGAAGGGGCGAATTATTTTTCAGAGAAATTATCAGGATATAAAAACAGGAACCCTCAGCAGCCTCTTTTTGGATGGTTTATGCTTGGTGTAGCTATAATTTTGACTTTTCTTTATACTTCTGGAGCGTTTCTGGTGGTTTCTTCAAGTAGCATGTTTGAAAGCGAGAATCAGTCTGCTTTCAATTATTCTGATGTTAGTGCACAAAGCCGAGATATAATCAATGATTCAACATATGTTGCCACTGGAGTGGATCAACACTTACTTACTAATGAGAAATTTTTGGATCCTGAAGAAGATAGTTATGATCAAGAAGATCAATTTGATTTGCTCGATCGATTTATAGCCTTTTTTGAAAATGATAAAGGTTCTGAGGGGATTGAAGAATTAGAGAAGGATTTGATAGACTCATCATCTCTCACAGTTGAAATCTACAGTAGTGAAGTCTACAGAATTCAATTACTGAGTGGAGATTTGAATGACTGTGAACGAGAAATTCGGAGGATTGAATCAAGTAATAATAAATTAGACTTAGAGTGCTTCTCAAATGATTCCAATAGAATATTATTACTCTCAAAAAAGCTATGTTACTCCAAGAATGATGCTTGTGAAATGCTGAAGAAAATAAAAGAATACCAGCCGAGGGCTTTCATAGTTTCTCACGACCTTGATTCAGACAAAATCCTCCCCACCAGGCTCGGAGAAAGTTGTTAAGTTCTGGCTGCTATGATCTCTTGATCTAACTCAAGAGTTGACTTTATAAGAGATTATCGGGCCCGAACATTTGAACACTATCATTTGAAGTTAGTCTAAAATGATAATGATTGAGGTGATTCGATGGCTTAGGTTTTAGCTTTCAGGTTTTAGACGGGTTGAGAGATAATTGACGATTTTTGAGTCAAAAAGAGGTGAGAATGATGCGTTTTAGGCTTAAATGAGTTTACCTAAACCTTAGGCATGTCCTCCTCGGTTAACTTAGGGATCTATGATCTCCTTAAATAAATCAAAGAAATATTCCAGACTTATATATGACCCATAACCTTCTGTATAATCACTAACGAGCCTATGTTCTTGTAGATTTCGATATTCCCAGAATGCCTCAAAGAGTAGAGAGAGTATTGTAATTAGCTGAGATTGGCTCTTAAATCGCCTCCTAAGGCACTTCAAGTAGCCTTGGTTGTAAACACTTGCTTTGCCTGAATGGAATTTCTCCGAAACATGGTAGATACAATTCAAAAAAAATCAATGGCCCTCTATTTGGTCGTGAAAATCAATTGACGCTCAGCAATTTAAATTCCGTTCTGCGATTTGCTTGATGCTGTTCTTCAGAGCAATCAGTATCAATTACTGTTTCACATTTACAATTGTTTACAGGCTGGCTCTCACCATAACCTCTAATGATTACTCTGTCTGTATTATCAATATATTTTATAAGATACTCCGCTGTTGCGTTCGCACGATTTTCACTCAGTTTTTGATTGTAGGCTTTGCTGCCTCGACAGTCAGTATGTGAGCCTAATTCGATTGTCAAATCAGGATATCTTAGCATTGCCGCTATTACTTTTTCAAGCTCAATGCGAGCATCCGGACGGATTTCGTATTTATCAAAATCAAAATATATGATGTTGATGTTGAGTAATTCTCCAAGATCCATCCCAACCTCAAAGTTCACAAGAGGCCTGATATTTGAATCATTGTGCGATGCGAGCGGGGGGTCAATTAACTCCTCATTTGTATCCTCTGCAGTCGTTATGGGTTCTTTTAATTCAACAGCTGTGCTAGTTAGTAATTCATTCTCGCTTTCATCTATATTCTTGGGCGAACCCAGCCCTTCCGGCACCTGAGAAGATTTGATATCGGCTATTGAGCCTGATTGCTGGACTTTAGGGGTTTTAATCGATAAACCTTGGGTATTGAAGCTGTCTGTAACTGACGCTTCATTGGCGTTTAAATCATTGTTTTGTAGACTGTAAGTATTTTGAATCACATATTGTTCAGAGAGAGACACCGTTTCCGAATCTAATACTAAGGGTTTAACAAAATCAGTCGTTATCTCAGACAGCATATGAACACCTTCATCACGAATCGTGATTGGAGTCATTGACATAATCTCAGCAGAATCATTATCGCTTAACACCTCCCTTAAACCGCGCGGGTCCATAAATGGACGGCCCAAAGTAAATGCGTATATATCATCACCACCAACTCCTCCAGAGCGGTTGGATGAAAAGTAACCTTGACTAAATTCCTTGTCAATTACAAATGCAAAGTCATCCTTGGAGCTATTGATCGGGGCATTGAGATTATCAATTACTTGAGGGTGTTTTTCGAGATGTACTTTATAAACATCCAATCCTCCTAAACCTTTATGACCATTTGATGAAAAGAACAATAAACCACTATAATGTATATAGGGAAACATTTCGTCACCTTCTGTATTGATGAATTCTCCTAAATTTTCGGGTGTTGACCAATCCCCGCTATCATTCATTGTGGTTCGGTATATGTCGGTGCCACCATACCCCCCCGGCATATCGGATACAAAATAAAGCGTCTCGCCATCCTCAGAAACAGATGCTTGTCCAACGCTGTAAGTAGCATCGTTGTAAGAGAAGGGCTGGATATCTTCAAGTTTAGTGCTGGTCATGCGGGCAGAATATAGCGTGAGATGAAGGATATCGTTCCCGCCTTTTCCTTTTTTTGAGTTGGGGTTGTTGCGGGTAAACCACACACTTTGGCCGTCACCGGTGAATGACGCCGGGCCTTGGTGAAAGGGGGTCTCGATGCTCTTGTCGAGCTTTTGTAAATCGCTCAGGCTACCGTCTTCGCTCCGCTTAGCGGAGTAGAGATCGAGAAAGGGGTTTTGATCCCAGTTGTATTCACGCTTGACTACTTCGGTTTTCCTTCGCGAAGAAGTAAAGATCAACCGGTCATTCCAGGGAACAGCGGCAAACTCTGCTTCTTGGGTGTTGATTTCGAGAGGGGTGATCTCGAACGCATTTACGTTTTCGAGTAAACTTGCGGGATCGGTATTACCTTTTAACTTGCGGTTGGGTCGACTGTCTTCTGCTTTCAGATCGCGGTATGCTTTGAGCCATTTTGCTGACTCCATGTAGAGCCCTTGCTGGCTTAGAACTTCCGAGTAGTTGTAGATGTCTTCGACTGGTGGGTTGGTATATTCTACGACCTTGGCATACCATTCGGAAGCTGAGTCTGTGAGCCCAAGCTTAAAATAACAATTGGCAATGGTGCTAGTTAATGAAGAGTCGCCACTGGTATATAGTTCCTTGTAGATCTCCACAGCTTTTGAGTAGGAGTATTCTTCGAAGTAACGTTCAGCCTTTTTGAACTTCATTAGTTGCACGTACTCGGCCAGTCCTTGTGACTTCAAATGGATGCTTGTCATGGCGAACAGTGTGATTAGGAAGAGGGTAATTGTTCGCATAGCCTTAGAAGTATCGAGGTGACTTGATCTTACCTTGGGTTTTGAAAAGGAAGTCATAAGTCAGCATGACTTCGTGGGTGCCGCTTTGGGTGCTAATGAGGCGGGTAGTGGCACAGTCCAATGAGTAACCGAACTTAAGTTGTTCCGTGAACTGGTAACCAAGCAGTGCTCCTACTGCATCGCGTGAGCGATACATGGCCCCGAGCCACACTTTTTCAAAAATCAGGAAGTTGGCGGTGAAATCTACTTCTAGTGGGGCATTTTCCACCACTTTCACAAGGGTGGTTGGCTTGAAAAGTAGTACACTGCTGATGGGGAAGAGAGCCCCACCGATCAGGAAGTAGTGGCGCTTTTCGGCTGCGGGGTCGTTGAAGGAAACAACGGCTTGCCCGGTGCTGTAATTGTTTTGTAACAACTTAGGAACGCTTAGACCGGCATAGTAACGCTCGTTAGAGTAGTACATCCCGAATCCGAAGTTGGGGAGGAAGTCGCTTTGGATGTTACTTTCAAACGAGGGGTCGAGTGCATCGGTAGTTTGGAGGGTGCTCAAATTTCCTTGCCGGTAATTGAACCCACCTTTGAGCCCAAAAGACAGATGGGCTTTTTCACTCACTTTCACCTGATAGCTTAAGTCCGTGGAAAAAATGGTGGTGCTGATTGGACCGATATGGTCGCTGACGAACGATAGCCCGGCCCCAAGTTTCTCAATTAGAATGGGGGTATGGATCGTGATCGTATGCGTAGTTGGCGCACCTGCGAGGCCGACCCACTGGTGCCGGGTTATCCCGGTGAGTGTCAATGCGTCCCGGCTTCCGGCATAGGCGGGATTTACGCTCAGGGTGTTGTACATATAATGCGTATACATAGGGTCTTGCTGCGCTTCACTAGCATTAGGCCAGAGGAGTATACCGGCCAAGAGAGCCAATGTTACTTGGGAGATCATTTTCATGGATAATCTATTGTGTCGTTTCATAAGGATGGTCCTATCGGGTCAGGTAAACGAATCCAGACCGTTTTTGACCGTCTTTGAGTTCAAGTACATAGAAGTAGGTACCTACGGGCAGAGCACCTCGGCCTGTGATGAGGTCGCTGTCACTGGTGCCGTCCCAATCGTTGTGGTAAGGCGAGGCCGAGAAGACCTTGTTTCCCCAACGGTTGAAGATATAGATGGTATTGCCGGGGTAGGCATCCAGACCCTCGATGATGAAGGTTTCGTTGAGTCCGTCTCCGTTCGGGCTAAAGCCTTCGGGGATACTGATGTCCACGATACATGCATTGGGGTCGAGCCAGTCGGGGATACCATCATCGTTGCAGTCGTCTGTAATACCATCGTTGTCTGAGTCGTATTCATCAGCATCGGGCTTACCGTCTCCATCGCTATCGAGGTCGAGGTAGTCGGGTATGCCGTCATTGTCGGTATCGTTCAGTTTGATGTTGCACGGATCGCTGGTGTCTCCAGCTTCTGTACTGTCTGGAATACCATCGCCATCGCTGTCGAGGTCTTCAAAGTTGCCAAGGCTATCGGAATCGATATCGACTGTTCCTTCAATGAAGTCGGGTATGCCATCTCCATCGGTGTCAGTTGGGCTCACGGTGATGTAAACCACGGCTGTATCGCAGGCTCCATAAGGATCGCAGACGATGTAGGTGATGGAATCAAGTCCGCAAACGCCACTGTCGGGAATGTAGATGATGCTTCCGTTTCCGGTTACGGTTCCTGTGCCTCCGGTCGGCCCATTGAGGATGGTCACGGTCAGTGAATCGCCATCGGGATCGAGGTCGTTGTTGAGAACATCGATCACTAAAGTTGTGGTGTCGGATGCACTCATGGTGTCGTTTTCAGCGATGGGAGAGCTGTTCAACGAGCTATTGATCACGGTGATGAATACCGTGTCGGTGTCGCAGAGCACAGGCGATCCGTTATCACAAATCCTGTAGATGATGGTATCGTTGCCATTGAAGTTTGCGGGTGGAGTATAGCTGATGCTATCGCCATTGGCAACGCTAGCTGTTGCTCCACTGGTAGGGCCACTCACAATGGTGGTGGTCAGCGCATCGCCATCGGGGTCAGTGTCATTCACTTGCACATCGATAAAGGCGTTGGCCGTATCTTCGTTTAAGGTGACAAAGTCGGTGACGGCATCGGGGGCATCATTGACGGGGATCACGGTAATGAATACCGTGTCGGTATCACATAAACTTGGGATGCCGTCATCGCAAATCCTGTAGATGATGGTGTCGTTGCCATTGAAGTTTGCGGGTGGAGTATAGCTGATGCTATCGCCATTGGCAACGCTAGCTGTTGCTCCACTGGTAGGGCTACTCACAATGGTGGTGGTCAGCGCATCGCCATCGGGGTCAGTGTCATTCACTTGCACATCGATAAAGGCGTTGGCCGTGTCTTCGTTTAAGGTGACAAAGTCGGTGACGGCATCGGGGGCATCGTTCACGGGGGTCACGGTGATGAATACCGTGTCGGTATCACAGACACTTGGGATGCCGTCATCACAAATACTGTAGATGATGGTGTCGTTGCCATTGAAGTTTGCGGGTGGAGTATAGCTGATGCTATCGCCATTGGCAACGCTAGCTGTTGCTCCACTGGTGGGGCCACTCACAATGGTGGTGGTCAGCGCATCGCCTTCGGGATCGGTGTCATTCACTTGCACATCGATAAAGGCGTTGGCCGTGTCTTCGTTTAAGGTGACAAAGTCGGTGACGGCATCGGGGGCATCGTTCACGGGGGTCACGGTGATGAATACCGTGTCGGTGTCGCAGAGCACAGGCGATCCGTCATCACAAATACTGTAGATGATGGTATCGTTGCCATTGAAGTTTGCGGGTGGAGTATAGCTGATGCTATCGCCATTGGCAACGCTAGCTGTTGCTCCACTGGTGGGGCCACTCACAATGGTGGTGGTCAGCGCATCGCCTTCGGGGTCGGTGTCATTCACTTGCACATCGATAAAGGCGTTGGCCGTGTCTTCGTTTAAGGTGACAAAGTCGGTGACGGCATCGGGGGCATCGTTCACGGGGTCACGGTGATGAATACCGTGTCGGTATCACAGACACTTGGGATGCCGTCATCACAAATACTGTAGATGATGGTGTCGTTGCCATTGAAGTTTGCGGGTGGAGTATAGCTGATGCTATCGCCATTGGCAACGCTAGCTGTTGCTCCACTGGTAGGGCCACTCACAATGGTGGTGGTCAGCGCATCGCCATCGGGGTCAGTGTCATTCACTTGCACATCGATAAAGGCGTTGGCCGTGTCTTCGTTTAAGGTGACAAAGTCGGTGACGGCATCGGGGGCATCGTTCACGGGGATCACGGTGATGAATACCGTGTCGGTGTCGCAGAGCACAGGCGATCCGTCATCACAAATACTGTAGATGATGGTATCGTTGCCATTGAAGTTTGCGGGTGGAGTATAGCTGATGCTATCGCCATTGGCAACGCTAGCTGTTGCTCCACTGGTGGGGCCACTCACAATGGTGGTAGTCAGCGCATCGCCTTCAGGATCGGTGTCATTCACTTGCACATCGATAAAGGCGTTGGCCGTGTCTTCGTTTAAGGTGACAAAGTCGGTGACGGCATCGGGGGCATCGTTCACGGGGTTCACGGTGATGAATACCGTGTCGGTGTCGCAGAGCACAGGCGATGCCGTCATCACAAATACTGTAGATGATGGTGTCGTTGCCATTGAAGTTTGCGGGTGGAGTATAGCTGATGCTATCGCCATTGGCAACGCTAGCTGTTGCTCCACTGGTAGGGCCACTCACAATGGTGGTGGTCAGCGCATCGCCATCGGGGTCAGTGTCATTCACTTGCACATCGATAAAGGCGTTGGCCGTGTCTTCGTTTAAGGTGACAAAGTCGGTGACGGCATCGGGGGCATCGTTCACGGGGGTCACGGTGATGAATACCGTGTCGGTGTCGCAGAGCACAGGCGATCCGTCATCACAAATACTGTAGATGATGGTATCGTTGCCATTGAAGTTTGCGGGTGGAGTATAGCTGATGCTATCGCCATTGGCAACGCTAGCTGTTGCTCCACTGGTGGGGCCACTCACAATGGTGGTGGTCAGCGCATCGCCTTCGGGGTCGGTGTCATTCACTTGCACATCGATAAAGGCGTTGGCCGTGTTCTCGGCCATGTTTTGGTTATCAGTATTGGCCGTGGGCGCGTCATTGACGGGGTTCACGGTGATGAATACCGTGTCGGTGTCGCAGAGCACAGGCGATCCGTTATCACAAATACTGTAGATGATGGTATCGTTGCCATTGAAGTTTGCGGGTGGAGTATAGCTGATGCTATCGCCATTGGCAACGCTAGCTGTTGCTCCACTGGTAGGGCCACTCACAATGGTGGTGGTCAGCGCATCGCCATCGGGGTCAGTGTCATTCACTTGCACATCGATAAAGGCGTTGGCCGTGTCTTCGTTTAAGGTGACAAAGTCGGTGACGGCATCGGGGGCATCGTTCACGGGGGTCACGGTGATGAATACCGTGTCGGTGTCGCAGAGCACAGGCGATCCGTCATCACAAATACTGTAGATGATGGTATCGTTGCCATTGAAGTTTGCGGGTGGAGTATAGCTGATGCTATCGCCATTGGCAACGCTAGCTGTTGCTCCACTGGTGGGGCCACTCACAATGGTGGTGGTCAGCGCATCGCCTTCGGGGTCGGTGTCATTCACTTGCACATCGATAAAGGCGTTGGCCGTGTCTTCGTTTAAGGTGACAAAGTCGGTGACGGCATCGGGGGCATCGTTCACGGGGGTCACGGTGATGAATACCGTGTCGGTGTCGCAGAGCACAGGCGATCCGTTATCACAAATACTGTAGATGATGGTATCGTTGCCATTGAAGTTTGCGGGTGGAGTATAGCTGATGCTATCGCCATTGGCAACGCTAGCTGTTGCTCCACTGGTAGGGCCACTCACAATGGTGGTGGTCAGCGCATCGCCATCGGGGTCAGTGTCATTCACTTGCACATCGATAAAGGCGTTGGCCGTGTCTTCGTTTAAGGTGACAAAGTCGGTGACGGCATCGGGGGCATCATTGACGGGGTTCACGGTGATGAATACCGTGTCGGTGTCGCAGAGCACAGGCGATCCGTCATCACAAATACTGTAGATGATGGTGTCGTTGCCATTGAAGTTTGCGGGTGGAGTATAGCTGATGCTATCGCCATTGGCAACGCTAGCTGTTGCTCCACTGGTGGGGCCACTCACAATGGTGGTAGTCAGCGCATCGCCTTCAGGATCGGTGTCATTCACTTGCACATCGATAAAGGCGTTGGCCGTGTCTTCGTTTAAGGTGACAAAGTCGGTGACGGCATCGGGGGCATCGTTCACGGGGTTCACGGTGATGAATACCGTGTCGGTGTCGCAGAGCACAGGCGATCCGTCATCACAAATACTGTAGATGATGGTGTCGTTGCCATTGAAGTTTGCGGGTGGAGTATAGCTGATGCTGTCGCCATTGGCAACGCTAGCTGTTCCTCCACTGGTGGGGCCACTCACAATGGTGGTGGTCAGCGCATCGCCATCGGGGTCAGTGTCATTCACTTGCACATCGATAAAGGCGTTGGCCGTGTCTTCGTTTAAGGTGACAAAGTCGGTGACGGCATCGGGGGCATCGTTCACGGGGTTCACGGTGATGAATACCGTGTCGGTGTCGCAGAGCACAGGCGATCCGTTATCACAAATACTGTAGATGATGGTGTCGTTGCCATTGAAGTTTGCGGGTGGAGTATAGCTGATGCTATCGCCATTGGCAACGCTAGCTGTTCCTCCACTGGTGGGGCCACTCACAATGGTGGTGGTCAGCGCATCGCCATCGGGGTCAGTGTCATTCACTTGCACATCGATAAAGGCGTTGGCCGTGTCTTCGTTTAAGGTGACAAAGTCGGTGACGGCATCGGGGGCATCATTGACGGGGTTCACGGTGATGAATACCGTGTCGGTATCACATAAACTTGGGATGCCGTTATCACAAATACTGTAGATGATGGTGTCGGTGCCGTTGAAGTTTGCGGGTGGGATATATTGCAGGTCGTTGCCGACCACGCTGATTGAACCTCCACTGGTAGGACCGGAAACCACGCTGGTCGTAAGCGGATCGTTATCAGGATCAATGTCGTTGGCCTGGACGGGAATGGTCACGTTGGTCGTATCTTCGTTCAATGTAATATTGTCGGTAGCGGCTATGGGCGGATCGTTCGTAACGCTGAAGTAAACCCAGGCGGAGTCGCAACCGCAGTCATCACACACGGAATATTGCAGGGAGTCGATGCCGGTATAGTTGGTGTTGGCGGTGTAACTGATGCTGTCGTTGCTTACGCTGCCGGAGCCGTTGGTGGCTGCGGTCACTATGGCAATGGATAGAGAGTCGCCATCGGGATCAGTGTCGTTCGCCAGGATGTCCACACTGATCGCATCGCCATGCTCTACGCTAATGGTGCCGTCATCGGTGGCCGTAGGCGGGCTGTTCAGCACCGCATAGGGCATGCCGGTCATGGTGGAAGTACATCCTGCACCGGTGATCTCCACATAGAAGGTATCGGTCGCGGTCATGGCTCCGCTGGACTGGGTAATGACAGAACCGTCACCCACAAAGGCTGTGCCCACGCTGGCATTGTCGGAAGTGCGCTTCACTTGGTAACTCAGGCCGCCATCGTTTTCGGTTTGCACAAGGATGTTCACGGAGTCGCCCAGGCATACGGCCGAATCGGAGGTGGTTACGGCAAGGCTCACGTCTGCGCCCTCGACGGTGATGCGCGAGGTGTTCAGCTAGGTCGACGCTGCAATCGGAAATGCCCGTGGTGTCGGTGGCTTCGATGTAGATAGGTGGCCGAAGCGGTCAGCACCCCGTTCGGCAGTGGTGAGCGAAATCAGGCCTCCGTTTCCGGCCGCCAGCGCCGCACCCACTGAGAGCTGGCTGGAGGCGCTGTCGCGCAGCTGGTACTTGACCCCGGCTTCGGAACCGCTGATGCGAACGTTCACAGCTTTCGCCCGTGCACACGGTCGTGTCGGCCGCACCCACCGCCAGACTGTAGAGTCAGGCGTTGGATCGATGATGTACGTGATGGTGTCTCCCATCACGACCTCGCAGGGTATAGGGGAGATCTTGTATCCACGCACACTGATGCGGGAGGGACTGACGGTAAGCGAGAAGGTGTTGAGGATGATGTCTGTGCCATCACCCAACACGGAGTTTCCGATCACAGAGTCGTTGATGGCGTCATAGGCCTCGTAGATGATGCCGGCTTCGGAACCGGTGATGGTGAGCGAAGCGGTTTCGATGACTTGACACACGACCGTATCGTTTGCCACTAAATTGAGGTTAGATAGTGGAAGAATGCACTCTACGATACACACGTTGGAGCTGTCGCTTTCTGCATTGGCACCCACAAATGCGGTGGCATAGACCTCACCGCCCACGTACAGTGCATCCGCTGGCCACGGTGTCTGCTCCAGGTTCCGCCTCCGGTCACGAGTTGCGCTACCGATGCTGTCGCCATCGATGTAGATGATGATGGCTCGCTCCCGCTGCTGCTGTGCGTGCCGGAAACGATGGTGTCTCCTTCGGTGTAGTTCAGGCTGCAGTTCGAGCGCCGGGGCTGAGGAACTGTCCTGTGACCACACACGCATCCGACAAGCGCGCCTGACATTGTAGCAGCCTACTCCGTGCACGTAGGCCTTGATCAGAGTCGCCCGCTTCCATCGAGGTTTGAGATGGCCCCGAAGAAATTGTCGTAACGCGGTTAGGTAGAAGGTGTCGGTGGACGACGTGGCCGCTGGAGATGTCGTAGTGGATGATGAAGACCGTGTCGTTTTCGTTGCCCGCAGCGGTTCCGCTCACGTAGGTGTCGCCCGCGCTCAGGCCGCAGTTCGAGCACGCGGGGTGTCCGAGTCATCGCTCACATATTTATCTTGGCGGTGGAGTGTGCTGAAACGCATGCGCCCGGATGTAGCCGCACGTGCGGTTACAGTGTCGCAGAAGTCAAACGACAGGCTGCTCACGGTCCACGCTGCCCGAACCGTTGGCTGTATCCTGACGCCGGCCAGCGAGCCGTTGACATAGTATACATAGATGTTGGCACTGGCCGCGCTCGTTCCCGATATGGACGTGGTGCTGGTTTCGATCGGGATCGGTAGTGATGACCGGATGGGTCGGCCGTGGTGCCGGAGGTCCCGTAGCAAATGAAGATGGGTCCCGATTCACATTCCCCGGGGAGCTGCTGCGTGATGGTATACACCCCATTACTGAAACAAGGCGAGCCATTGTTGCAGGAGGATGTGGAATTGCACTTCCAGACCCAGGAAGAATCATTGGCCACGGTCACCTGACCAGAAGAATAGATATTCCCCCCCGTGGGCACTTGTAGTGTTGAACCCGAGTAAACATTCAGGTTGGCTCCTGGGATTCCACTACCCACCTCACCACACAATCCTTTAGAATTGACCGTGACTAAGCTCTCCACTACCAGATCGGTGCAGCTAATGCTCGAAGAAACAATGGCGTAAGCACAGCCATCGCGTGAAACGGAGTAGCCGGAAGCCTGGGCAAAGACCACGATAGAATCTCCGGCATCCAATGTGGAATCCAGTGAAGACAGACTCCAGCTTCCTGATCCATTGGCTGTTACGGTGTCGTATTCCACGGTGCTGCCACCGGTGTAGTGCACCTCAATGTACACTTGAGCACTGGCCATAGCCGTGCCGGAGAAAGAGGTCGCACCGGCTTCAATCAGGCTGTTAATCGTGGGGCAATCTGTGCGGATGGCCGGAAACCCAGAGCAGGTGTCGCACAGATTACCAAGGGAGGTTGGAACCTGGGCGTTGATTAAATCTTCATATGCGCACGTGATGCAATCGCCATAGGCCTCATCATCTACACCGCCTATATCAGATACGGAACCCTCCAAAGCACAAGTGTTGGACGTATTGGTCGTAGAGACCATGCGCAAAGGGGTGGAGGAGGTCACTCCGAAATACGTAGTCAATGCGGTGAGGGGCACATAGAAGTCATAGAAATAGTCGGGATCATTGCAACTCTCGATCCCGGCAATAGATTTCTGGTGATGGGTGGTGAGCGAGTAAATCGCCTTAACATCGTTGCAATTGTCGGCCCCATCGATGTCCACGATCGACACCTCATGTTTTGAACGCAACAGGATAATAGCCTCGAAACCTGGGTTTTCAGCGTTGGCGTTGGTGTCCTCCGAACCGAATTTCCCATCGACATCGAGGAAAACCGTATAACCTTTGGCGTTTGGCTTGAATCCTCCGAGGCGAAAGCGAATTATGAGGTTGCCGGCATCGTCCATCGCAAAGTAGGTAGCATGGCCATTAGTGTCTACGGCTAAATCAGTAAATCCGCAATTGGGACCGCTGCGGATATCGCCTAACGTTTCTCCTTCGCCAATAGTGGGCAAGGGGAACATGGTGATCTCAAATTCATCAACGTCATAACCATCACCAGAAAACCCCCCGGTGGTTTGCGATGTATAACCATTAGAGTCGGGATCAAGTATGGCATCACCAGATTCAAAAATGAACCCGCTCGTTTGAGCCCCAGCCTGTGTTGCAATTAAAAGAACGAAAATTAGGGGGAAGATTAGTAAAACCGAAAAGTATTTCATGAAAATTTTTAGCGGATGATTGTATCAAATAGCCTGTTAATTTTTCGCGGGCGAATTTAAATACTTTTCTATGAGGGTTGGAAGAATTGATTTCAGAATTTGAGGATGGATTAGATAATTATTCAAGAATCAACTATTTCACACTATGTATGGTTACATCACTAGTCGAAAATGATAAGATTACTTTCCTACAGATTTATGAACAGTTTGATCGAATTGGAGTATTTAACTCAAATTGGGAAAACTCAATGTTAGAGGGGGTTGAGAAAATAAATAGAAATATAGATCACTTGACTCATTCAGTCTATATGATGAATAATTCCATTTCAAGTAAACTAAATAAGTTAAATGACCTTACTCAAAGTTCTTTTGAAGGATTGAGACACTCTATAACAAAAGAGTTACAAAGTATCAATTCATCGGTTAAATTCAATAATCTTCTTACAGGTATACAAACCTACGAAATGTATAAAGTCAATAGGAATACTAAGAGTTTGAGGGGATGAAACTATTCAGATTAAATAAAACCAACCTCAATGAGGTAGAACAGATACCATTCAAGTTAGAGAGGGATATACAAAACCTTGTGGAGGTTAATACAGAATCTGTATTTAATCTGAAGTTTATCCAATCTGAATTATCAGTAGATAAGTATCGGATAGATACTCTGTGTTTTGATGAAGAGAACAACTCCTTCGTTATTGTTGAGTATAAAAAGGGAAATAGTTATTCGGTAATAGACCAAGGTTATACTTACTTACAACTCCTACTAAATAACAAATCTGATTTCTTATTGGTACTATCTCAACACTTCAATAAGGTTCTAAGAATGGAAGATGTTGATTGGTCTCAATCACGAATCATCTTTGTTTCTCCATCATTCAACTCTTATCAGAAGGATAGTGTAAACTTTAAAGACCTTCCATTTGAACTATGGGAAATCAAACGATATTCGAATGATACGATTGTGTTGAATCAACACCGTTCAAACTCAAAGAGAGTATTGAAACATTGAATCCGAATACAACTAACTCAACTATATATACCTTAATATCAGATTGGTTAGGGTACTCAACTGAGAACACCTTTTGAGAATAGGATGTCAGTGGTATTAGGAACAGTGTGATTATGATGATTCAACAAAGGAACATCACATTGAAATTCACTTCAGAATTCCTATCATAAATGACAAAATTCACATTAGAAAGGAACAAAGATGGTAGTATTTCGAGGGATAAGAAGGGTCTTCGGAAATACAAAGTATTAGAGGGAGAGGGGAGTTTGAACAACCCTCTCACCCACCAGAAATTACTCGACAGTAATTATTGTTTTTGATAGGGGGTATTTCATCACTATCCTCAATAACTTCATTAAAATTAAAGTTTTTTTTTCTACCAACTTTAGTGGGTTCTACTATAGTACCAATCTTACTCTCTCCGTTCAGTATAGTGTATTTGGTAATACCCCCGTTCGATTTACCTCTCTTCACAAACTTATCATTCACGATAGGAAGTTTTAGAGTTAGAATGAGTTTATGTTGGTTCAATTTGTGGTCAAAATGAACATTGATTTTTCTGATATACTCTTTAACGATTTCTCTCTTATCCTCATCAGAAAAATTCTTTCTAAGATTTGAAATCCAACTCTTATGTTTTTCAATCCAATCAAACCACTTATTAGAATCTTTAATGTTCTGAACCCTCATATTAATGTTATTGAGTTCATCAAATAGTGTAATTTTTTTCTTCCTTATTAGTTTATTTCCATCATCAAATTGTTCTTTGGAAATATCCCCTACTAAATACCAATTTCTATTATCTTTTTCTCTTACTTCTAAATCTTTGATTGATTTCCCAATCTTCCTTTTTTCTTTGTAGAGTTCGTTCAGTTTAGACACCTTATCTTCTTCTGATTTGGTTTTTTGACTTAGTACATCAACCTTAATTTTTTCTTTGATTAGGTGGGAGTTCTGTAGTATATCGATGAGGGTTTTCCATACTATATTATCAGTATTCTTAATGTTGATGGATTTCTTAACCCCACATTTAACTTTCTTTGAGTTATCTATCTTTCTCCAATTGTTTTCTCTACTTCTACAATAGTAGTAGTATTCATTTTTTGAAGGTTTTACTCTACATCCGTATATATCACCACAATCACCACAAAAGATTAATCCTCTGAGTAAAACATTATCATATTTAACCTTTGTTAATTGGTTCTTCTTCTTCAATGTTTCATCCAATTTAACTTGTACTAAATCGAATGTGTAATTATCTATTATTCTGAGATTCGGATTTGTGTGGTATAATCTCTTAGGATTGTTTTTATCTGTAATTTTATCAATCATCGAATCTGTTCCAATATAGATTTCATTTCGTAACATATTGGTAACAGAAGTTGGATTCCAAAAATCAGTTGTTGAACGAGGTGGTTGAACCTTATTCTTATCTAATTCTCTACATATCTCAATGGATGAGGAATCACTAATGAACATATCAAAAATCTTCCTTACCCATACACTTTGTTCTTCATCGATAACTAATGATTTAGTACCATTTACTTTCTCAGTTCTGTATCCAAATGGTGGTTTACCACCTCTCCAACCACCTTTTTTAAAGTGAGAAACCTTTCCCGTCATTGATTTTTTTCTTTGAACCCTTACAAAGAACTGATTGATAGATGAGAAGAAATCAAACATCAATAATTGTTCATCACTTTGAAAATCCACACTACTTTCTTGTGTGTATAGTGTAACATCCTTTTCTTCAAGTTCCTTTCTGAGAATAGAACTTACCATTGGATTTCGTGAGAGTCGACTGAGGTCGTAAACAAAAAGATGTTTCACATTACCTTCTTGGATTTCTGTAAAGAGTTCTGTTAATACCTCTCTATCTTCGATGTTTTCACTTGAACCACTTTTACCACCTTCACACCAATCTTTAAGATTTTTCAATCCTAATGATTTCATTTTTTTCTTCCCCAATTTTAATTGGTCATCAAGTGAGTATTTCTCTTCCTGTCCTCTTGTTGAAACTCTTCTGTAGATATGTAGTGTATGTTCCATTACACTTCAAACTTACAAAAAAACCACCTATCGTAAAAGTTTACCATCACACTAACTCTAATTCTTTACTAAATACCTTTCTCACCTTCTTAATCAAATTAGGAGAACACCCAACTACCTTCTGAATCTCTGAATATTTCAAACCACGTTGTAAGAGTTTGAATATCTCTTTGTTCTTTGGTTTCGATAAGAATATCTCAGTTGATTCTTTTGTCCCAATCTGTCTTCCTTTATACAATCCCTTCTCTTTACGGAGTTTGATTCCTTCCATCTGTCGTTCCCTTATCAATGAACGTTCGAAATCACTCATAGTAGAAAGGATACTCATCATCAGTTGAGAGAACTTATCTTCTTTACCATTCTCATCAATGTTTCGAAGATTGGGGTTTCTACAAACGATGGTAATCTTCTTTTCAGATAGTTCCTTCCAAACTGAAAGAACATCCAATGTATTTCTACCTAATCTATCAATGGAGTGAATCTCCAAATGGGTGAGTTGGTTTGAATCAATCAGTTTTTTGATTTGAGAACCTTGTGGTCGTTCCCAAAACGGAATCAGACCGGAACACCTATCTACAAGAACATAATCGAATCCATCCGTATTTTGAATCTGTCGTTCCTCATTCTGAGATTGAGAACTAACACGGGAATAAAGTACCTTCATTTTACTATTATTTAAGGGTAATCAGGAATCATGTCTAATATAATAGTAATTCCTGAGAAAACAAAGGATTTACAAGGGTTTCAATACTATCATTTGGAGTGTACTTTAAAATGATAATGAAAAAGGGAATAGATGAAATTCTACTCCCTTTTAATTCATAGAGTTAAATGTTGAATAGATACTCATCAAACAATCTTTCGTTTTCATTCCATTCATTCTCCATTTTCATAAGTTTCTCAGATTCATTTAAGAGAAATTTTCTCAGATTCTTTATGAACTGTGATTTCTCATTATCCATATAAACTTCATCATATGTTTCAATTATTTCTTCCTTTTCGATGTATGGGAAATTGTTAGAATGAAATAATGAATCATTGAGACAATCTATAGTTTCAACTCTGAATCTACTTAATGTATTATGAATTGATTCTTCTATGGAACTGATTACACCCATTTCGAAACTCCTCTTCATATAATCATTCAACCATTGTTCTGATGGTTTATATAACTTTTCACCACCAAACTCATCTATTTGTTGAGGTTGGTTACTATTGTTCACCACTTCCTTTATATTATTAATGTATTTCATATTAAAAACGGTTAACCTAATACCGTAAGGTTTATTTATTAAGTAATTCCCTTTTAGTTTTGAATTGTTGGGTAGTGATTTTAACATCTGATTTCGTTTTATCATATTTTTCTGAAATATTCATAATATTAGTTTTTAATTGTTTCTAATAATTGTTGTTTCAACTCCTCTTTATCAAAATCAAAGTATTGTTCGAAATTCTGTTCTAAATAATATTTTTGAAGGTTCTCAACAGTATACTCTTCTTCACCAACAAATTCTTCACTACTTCTAATATTTTTTACGTCCATCATTCCACTTAATGAAAAACTAAAATTAGAATCCATTAAATCGTTTATCATCCCTTCAAGAGTTTTGTATTTCTTCCATGTGAATCCAAAAAAACTTTCATCATCTTGAAGAATTCTATAATCTCTCACATCGTAATGATTCTCTTTAGGAAATACTTCCCCTACATAGAAGTAGTTATATCTTATACCATCTCTACAATTAGGATTCTTGTACTTAAATGATATCATATAGGATGGTGTATAATCACCAAAACTATCATTGATATAAACCTTATCGTTTGATTTGAATAAGGTTTCCAATTCAAGAGATTTTTGAATTACTTTTTTGGAAAGTTTTACTTTTCCGAAATCAATTCCTCTCTGAACATTGGATGAAACTGATTCACTTTGATTAATTACATTTTTCATATTTCTTTGTTTTAATTTGGTTTTTTTAAAGAGGGGATACACTAACCTCTTTTATTTAATTGGTTTCTCTTCGGAGTGGAAACCCATAGGAAGATTCTCCTCCCACTTCACTACTGATGATGATTTTACTTCTGAAGTATCCTCATCGATTTCTTTTGTTATCTCATTATTTACCTCTTTTCTCATTTTAATTTCATTCATCTTTAACTCTCAATCCTTATTACTATATAAAGATACAAACACCTTTACCCTGTAAAAATTACCAAAACAGAGTAGGGTACATTAATAGGATAAAAACCACCCTGTCAATTATGAATTAAGGAAGTAGGGTAATTAGGATGTCTCACAGAGTAAAATGTAGATTAAGTCGACTATATTTGAGACTTTAACCAAAAATCAAAAACACATTGAAGAAGAATTTCCAATTAAAATATGTTTCTGAAGAAGTATGGATGAATACTCCTGAAGAGATACAAGACAAGAAGATGAAATACTCCATTCTCAATGGATTAATTAAGAGAAGAGAAAGTAAATTGGAGAGATTAAGGAGAGAAATAAAAACCACCCAACAACAACTGAACGAAAACAAAAAGGATAGAACTGTTTTACTAGATGAATTACAAGAGTTCTCCGAGAACTATATCCCATCGGTCAGTCCTTATCAAAGTTCATCAAAGAGTTATCAATGGTCAGTAAACCTTAAAATCGGTAAACTGAAGAAAACACTTTACTTAGGAAGTGATAAAAACGTAAGGAAACGAATGGATGAGGTTATTGGAGAGGATAAGTATCTACCTGTATTCGGTAGGATTAATAACTTAAATGAAGAGTTAACAGAGGAAATAAGAAATACTATCCAAAAAAATCTGATTGAAGAACTTCAGAAGGATTTTAGAGGAGTTCAAAATCGATATGAGAAGAAAGGATTGAAGATGATGGATTATTTGAGGTAGGAGGTTTCCCCTAACCTTAAAACCTGACTTCGACATATAAACCACCCATTTTCAAACTCAATGAAAAGGTTTGAATGGGGTTACAAGAAAATACCCCCTACCTCCTATTTTAAACGTTATAAACACTTTGTTTGTGTTTTTGAAGTAATTTATCGACCTCTCTAAACAAATAGTAGAAACTCTCACTTAAATCCTTATCATAAGATTCCAATCCCATAAAAGAAAAATGAATGTGTTTGTTTCGAATTTCAACACCAGTAATCAAATTTCTTTTTAGTTCTTGAGGTATCCATTGATTATTTCCAAGTTCGTTAACAATTCTCTTTAAATCTACCATCTTATGATATGTCTCCAATTCATACCAATTACCTTCAGTTTCATACTTATATAGTTGATACATCACGTATAATCTATCCTCCATTAAGGATTGAATGAGAATGAAGGAATTTATGTACTCCTCAGAATCCATACATTCATTATACTTTTCAATAACTGAAGTGTAAATTCTCCCTAATTCTTTATTTTCTACTAGGGTTCTTTCCTTTCGTAAATCGTTGTAAAACCTTTTAAATACTCCCATAACTTATTTATTAATTTAATCTTCTTCCACCAATCGGTTTATTCCGAAGGAACACTCAATCCACCGATTCGTTTTACTGTAGATTTTCCTTTTCTACCATCGATGTAATAACCAACATCTCCATCATCACCATTATCTAAATGGTAATTCTTAGGTAGTATTCCTAATCGAACTAATTCAGAACCACTAATTCCTCCTTTTCTCAGTTCTTTAATTTCTTTTCTTCTTTTTCTACTACTCATAGAGGATTAAGATACGGAGAAATATCTTAGATTTGAAGGGATAACTTAATTTTAAGAACCTATGTTGAAAGTTATATTAGGGATAATATTTCCTCCTTATGGTATCTACCTCATTGTTAGATATCTCTTTCTTAGTTTATTCAAATCTTTCTTTATTGGTAGTGGAGAGAAGTACTCAACCTGTCCTAACTGTAATGAACGGAATGGAATAGATGATATAATTGATACGAAAACTATTTCTTCAAAACATGAACATGAAAGAGTTAATGGGAAGAAAGATGAGAGGTATAAAAAGAATGATTTAGTAGATAAAACTGAATACACCTATAAGTGTAAAAAATGTGGAAATGAATTTAAATCTGTGAAGGATGAAAAAAGAGGTTCGACTAGTGGTATACTTGGTCAATTTGTTGATTTGGGTAATTCGTCACGAGAATTAGGAGAATCAAATAGGGAGTACGAAAGAAAATATCCATTTGATAAGCTATTTGGTATAAAATATGGTGGTACAAACTTAGACGTAGGAATAAGTGATGAGGAAAGACTATCATTAGTAAGACCTATATGGGAAGAAGAATATTTGAACTTACAATCTGAGATTGAAAAAATGAAAAATGATTTATCTTATGTATTAGAGATGAACAAAGAGATTGATGTAAAACAGAAATACGAATATGAATTAGAAGGAGAATGGTATTCAGTAAGTCGACTGAAGGATTTGATTGATGGAACGTTTCCTAACCCTCAGAATGAATTACTTGTTCGTAAGACGTACGATTACTTTTATAGATTTAGGAATCAAAAATATGATAAAGATTATTTAAAATATTTAAATCATTATTTCAAGGAGGAATACTCAAATAGATATTACGAATTAGAATTGGAACGAGTAAAAATCTTTGTAGATACTCATAAGATAATATTCGGAGAGAATTATTTAAAGTCATTATCTAGGGAAATTTGGTTGGGTATGACAGAAAAAGAACTATGTCAACTTAAAGGTAATCCTGACCATAAAATCGAAAAAGTATCTCGTGGAAAGAAGAGAGAAGAATACTTTTATGGTGAATATAAAAACCGTCAAGGAAATATATCTTACAAATTCAGAGTAGTTCTGATAGATGGTAAGGTTGATGGTTGGAATGATATCACTAACTAAAAGATAATATTATGAAATTTGGATTTGGTCCTAAATTGGGTCTTTCCTTTTCTTGGAAAAGGTTAATTGGTTTTTCTGGGTTTAGAAATTCTGTATCAAAAAGTATTGGTATACCAACTACTAAAGAAGGTATCTATAGGAAGGTAGGTAGAACACTTTTAAAGTCACTCTTTAAGTAATTAACCAACCATCCTCCTCAACACCCCATTCAAATCATCGATACTTTTGGTGTTTATCTTTAACCTACTGAAGAGTTTCTTAAAGGGAGATACCAACTTCTGTAACATTGATTTTAAGGATATCTCATCCATTCTTTGAACACCAATGGTGGATACCACTCTACTTACTGTTTTAGTGACTTAGTAGGATATCCTCTAATACCTTTTTGGTTTGTTGATTCACTTTGGTTAGTGATTCTTCAAAACTCTCTTTGTATTTGAAGTTATCTCTGTTGTATCCCATTCTCTTTCAGGTTACCAAATACTTCTTTGTTTGAATCGATTTCTGATTCTGTATTGTCAGTTGTTCCAACGTTGGTCGTAACTCTCCTTCAATCTCTTTGTATCGGTTTGAAAGTTCACTCAGTTCCATTTTTACTTTATCAATCTTATCTGATAGTATTCCAAACTCATCAATCTTTGATTCTATATCGTTCTCAAATCTGAATTCATTTAATCTCATTTATTTACTCCATATGTTGTTCCATTGGAAATCTTTCAGGTTGTACTTCCTGAGTAGTCTCCTGAGGTTGATTTACCATTTTAGTATTTAGATACCTATTGAGGTCTGATAACCTCATATACCTCTTATTCTGAGTTATCTTAATGATGGGTAGGTTTTCTTCTGTTACCAATTTCTCAAAGTGTCTTCTACTGATGTTGAGGTAATCCATCACTTCGTATTTTGTGAGTAGTTTATCTTCTGTTACATTTTCCATTTAGGATCCTTTCTAATTTCAATTTATCTTCTGATGGTAGTTTACCAATGTTTTGTTCAATCTCTTTTTTGGTATTTGAAATGATTGAACTTCTGTACCTCTCATAACTATGAAATAGATTGATTAGAGAGGTTGTAGTGGATTCTATCTTATCAGGTGGTAGATGTATTCCAATTTCTTCTGTAAACCCTTTAAGGTTGGTTATTAGTTCATCATGTAGTTCTTCTGGTGATTGTTTCATATTAACTCCTATATCTTTCAGTATTTAAACATCCTATGATGAGTGGTTCTGATTTCATCAGAATCATCTCATCGTTGAGAGTTTACTTCCGTAGGAAGAAACCTCAACATTCCAGTTATATAATGTTCTTGAATCAAGTAAACCCTGAATAAGAACATCATACATTCTCAGTACTGTTTTATTCTAATCTAAGAATTGGGTGTACCAAACCCCTTCAGTTTATTTTCATAATCTGTTAATGAATGAATCCATTCCTCAGTTATTGGATTTCGAATAGACCAGTCAGTTTGAATCCCCCATATCTATCTTATACCAAAACCATTTTTAACCCTACCGGAGAAACCTCATCCGTTATGTTTGGATATTATTTCAATCCTACAGATTACTACCCGATGTCTCCACTTCCCTCTCCACTAACTTTGTTCGTGGGTGAAAAGTGTTTGAACCCTATGATTGGAACACTTAGGTTATCTATAAATATGGTTCTGAAACTTAAAACGATAGAAAATCACAGAATTTCTCAAAATATTTTCTGAGAGATGTTCAATCGGGTAGAAAGGGATTGAAGGAGATTAGGATTTTTGGTAAATCTCTTCTCATAGGGACTACGACGTATCCTACCTAAAATTGGGTGAATTATCAATTCAATAGTAACAGGAGATACCTCAACTATATCTTCACGATTCATTCTTTCTTCCCGAATCAATCCCTTTTTGTACATAGAATGTACTTTGGAGTTTGTGAATGAAGTACCACGAGGTGTTTTTAATCCCTCATCATTGAAGATTTTTGAAATACGACGATAACCAATAGGGGTTACAGAATTCTCAATAAAACCCTTAATTCTGTCGTACAAATACTGTTGGTAATCCGAATAATTGGATTCCCATAGTTTTGTAGAAGTTATTGATACAGAGAAATATACTAATATGAGTCCGGAGTTACATTTCTTATCCCATAACCTTACTCCACTGTGACAGCTCTTAGCCAAATTTCGCGGCTGATCTACGTTGCAATCTCTCATCACCGCTATGTGATAGGATAGCAACTGTAATGGAATTGAAGCAACCAATGGTGAGAAAATTTCATCGGTTTCAGGAATCTCAATGGTGTAATCAGCCATTTCCTTTACTTGAGTATCGCCCTCAGTAACAATGGCAATTAGAATGCCTTTTCTAGCTTTCACTTCTTGAATATTGCTCACAACCTTTTCATAAGAAGGTCCCTTTGTTGGCAATGACTACGACTGGCATTTCTTCGTCAATCAGCGCAATGGGTCCGTGTTTCATTTCTGCGGCTGGATAGCCTTCAGCGTGTATGTAAGAAATTTCCTTAAGCTTCAACGCCCCCTCCAATGCGACTGGGAAACAGTAGCCTCTGCCAAGATAAAGGAAGTTGCGAGCTATCCTTAAATTTCTCAGAAATGATTTCTACCAGCGCGTTTGTTTCTAGGGCCTTTTCAACTTTAGCTGGAATTTCATTTAAGCCGTGAAGCAGTCTATTAAACTTGCTTCGTTCAATGGATCCTTTTTTCTGCCCAAGCATAAGCGCTAAAAGGCTCAAGACCGCGACCTGCGCGGTAAATGCCTTTGTACTTGCTACTCCAATTTCTGGTCCTGCGTGCGTGTAAGAGCCACCATGTGTGGTCCGAGATATGGTTGATCCAACCACATTGCAAATGCCCAAAATTGTCGCGCCTTTCGATTTGGCAAGCTCCAAGGCGGCTAGGGTATCTGCAGTCTCACCTGATTGAGAAATGGCAATCACTACATCACGCTCGGTAATGATTGGGTTTCTATACCTAAATTCTGATGCATATTCTACTTCGACTGGAATGCGAGCCAAATCCTCAATAAGATATTCCCCCACCAACGCTGCGTGCCAACTTGTTCCGCAAGCGACAAATATGATCCTGTTCGCATTGAGCATGGCTTGCTCATAATCAGCCATACCGCCTAAATGCACCAATCCTTGACTCAAGCGTAACCGACCTCTTAGGCTATCCTGAACAGAGCGAGGTTGCTCATAAATCTCCTTCAGCATGAAGTGATCGTAGCCACTTTTTTCAAGCTGTTCTAATTGCATTTCAAGCTCCTGGATGTATGGCGTGACGTTTTTATTCTTGACAGTAAAGAGCTTTAAATCCTTTCCAGGAATAATCTCCGCTATTTCACCATCCTCTAAGTAAACAACGTTTTTAGTGTATTCGACAATTGGGGTTGCATCAGATGCCAAATAGAAATCTTTGTCCGCCCCGATACCGATAACCAACGGACTACTTTTCTTAGCGGCAACCAATGTTCCGGGCTCAGAATTTGACATTACAACAATCGCATAGGCACCAATTATCTCGTTCAATGACATTCGTACTGCTTCCGCCAAATTGCACTTTTCGTTCTTTTTTATCTCTTCAATTAGATTGACTAACACCTCCGTGTCTGTCTCGCTTTGAAAGGTGTAACCACGGTGCATAAGCTCTTTTTTGATGCTGTCGTAGTTTTCAATGATACCGTTGTGAATCAGGGTAATGTCACCAGACATAGATACATGTGGGTGAGCGTTTACGTCATTTGGTTCTCCGTGAGTAGCCCATCTTGTGTGACCGATACCCGCTGAGCCAATAGTGATATCTTGACCTATGTGAGCTTGCAAATCGGCTACCTTTCCCTTGCATTTATGCAGTTTTATGGTGCCGTCCATCAACGCTACTCCAGCACTGTCGTAGCCTCGATATTCAAGTCGTTGTAATCCTTTGATGAGAATGGGGTAAGCTTGCTTACTTCCAGTGTATCCTACAATTCCGCACATGATTAATTGTTTAAGTCAGTGTGATATAACTTCACTACAATATTATCCAAGCCTTGAATAATATTGTGGGCTGTATCGTTTCCGTTAAGAACAGGCACCTGTGCATGAAGCCTTAATCCATAGTTCACATCCTGCCCTGTATAGGCTGATTCTACCACACGTTGCACATGACGCGTTATATCAAATTCATAGCCATTCGTTTCATCATCATATTTGCCACCTGCGCGTGTTGGGCTATAGATGTAGTCGAGCGTTAAGCTTTCCGTATCATCAGCATCAAGATCTAATAAATACAAGCGAAAGGAATTGCCAAGGGCTTGGTTTTGCCTTTCCGACAAGGTAAAGTTTAGGGTAGCCTTAGCAATGGCAGTCTTATTGGATAGTCCAAAATCATATAACCCTGGTATTTGTATTTCACTTCGCAGTCCAGACAAACCTTGGACAAAAAGTAGATCATCATTCTTGGTCGTACTATTCAAATATGTTTCTGCTAAGGAGCCAGCATAATCGTGATTGTATTGATTAATTCTAGCGCATTGAGAGTTCACCGGAAACTCAATGACATCTCGGTTACCACTAGAATCATTTGTAATGTAAACACGTATTCCAGATTCTCCAGTTAACAATGCAAATGAGTAAACCGCACCTGTAGCCTCTGCCGCTAAGGTGCCGTTTGATCGAATCATGAAACCAAAAAACTTACTTTGAAAGTCTTCTGTATCATCCGCTGTATTTGCACTGTTTTTATTTACAAGGTCAAATAATTCTTGACCAATTTCCATGTCGAGTGGAATTCTAAATTGAAATGGTTCTGGGTCGCCATCCACACTGATAGTATCTGTAACTTTTATCTGCCTCGGGTAACTAAATATTGTATTTCCAATGGGAGTGGCATTAACCTCCGGAGCGAAGTCAGAATAATAGTCTTCGCTGGATGATATAAATTCATTTAGCCGAAGAATTTCTATAGGCACAGCGTCCGTTGGAGTACCATAAATCTGATTGGGCCTTAAGTGCAATACCACAGAGTCGACAGTGTAATCTCCTAATTCCTTGGCTGTGTTTCCCGTGATCATCGCGAAATTCAGTATCAATGCGGATTCGGATGTGCCAAACTCTGGAGATTGTAATCGACCAATAAACGATTGTGCCTCATCTGATCTTTGTCGTTCGCCTTCAAGTGTAAAGGCACGAACGGAAAATGTATCAGTCATTGTAAGCGTGTCATACTGCCCTTCAGGCTGCACTTCCAAGCCGAGTAATCCATCTTCTTTACAACCAGAAAAACCTATCAATAATGACACAAAAACAACAACGGCTTGCCTTTGGACAAACCGTTGAGATAAAAATGGTGTATTGTTTATAATCACTTATTCTGCTAAAACGGAATCAACCGCCATTACTTCAGTATAAAAATCGTCAAAGACACTCATCAAATTCTCCTCAGGTTGAGCATCTAAAACTGGTTTACCTAACGTAGCAACATACGTTCTTATTTCATCGTTGATATCATCGCTGGCTAAAACAATCGCATCTGCGTATTTCGCTCCGAGCTTACAAACATTGGTGTATGTCGGATCTTTAATTAGTTCTAAGTCTTCTTCTGAGATGCCGTCATAAAGCATTTTCTCCCACATACGCGGGTCAAATTTCTCATCGAATTCTTCACCATATATGGAGAAGATCACCTTGGCATCAGAAAACAATGGGTCATCTGCATAAAATGTTTTTTGAAAAACCGCCATCAATGATGAAAACCAACCGTTTACGTGGATGATCTCTGGCATCCAACCCAGCTTCTTCACCGTTTCAAACACACCTCTCGAAAAGAAGATTGATCGCTCATCATTGTCCTCGAAAAAATCTTCATCCTCGTCCCAAAACGTAGCTTTTCTTCTGAAAAACTCTTCGTTATCAATGAAATACACCTGCATTCTAGTAGGTTGAATCGAAGCAACCTTGATGATCAATGGATGATCAGTGTCATCTACGATCAAGTTCATACCTGAAAGTCTGATCACTTCATGCAATTGGTGACGTCTTTCATTCACATTACCGAAGCGCGGCATGAATAATCTTATTTCTTTGCCAAAATCTTGAGCCTCTTGTGGCAACTGCCGACCCATGTATGACATGTAGTTTTCAGGAAGATAGGGATTGATTTCGTGGGAAACGTATAAAACGCGGTCGTAATTACTCATACAATTCTTTGGATTAAACGAAAAGAACTCAATTTTGCCAGAAGGCTTGCAAAGTTAACCAATATAAGCCTTACCGTCAATAGCAACTAGCACTTTATACAGATGATTATCACAAATACGAGAACCGAGATCGAGCAAATACATGCTTTAAAGCCTATAGGCTTTGTACCAACCATGGGTGCTTTGCATGATGGTCACTTGCAATTGGTCAAGGCTAGCAAAGATCGTGGTCTGTATACGGTGGCAAGCATTTTTGTGAATCCTACACAGTTTAATGATCCAACAGACTTTGAAAAATATCCGATTAATCATGAGCGCGATATTGAGGCCTTGAAAAGTGTGGGTTGCGATGCAGTTTTTATCCCGATAGTAGACGAAGTTTATAGGAAATCGGATGATACATCGAAATACAAGCATGATTTTGGTGCCATTGAGCGCGTTTACGAGGGAGCTCACCGTCCAGGTCATTTTGAAGGTGTGGGTCGTGTGGTGCACATTCTGTTTGATATTGTAAATCCCGAGGTGGCTTTTTTTGGAGAGAAGGATTTTCAGCAATTGGCAGTAATTAAAATGCTGGTTTCCATGCTCAAAATGAATGTTGAAATTGTCGGTGTGCCAACAGTCCGCGAAAAATCTGGATTAGCCATGAGCTCAAGAAATGAGCGATTAACGAGGGAGCAGAAAAAAAAGGCGACATTGATCTTTGAATGTCTTACTTGGGCGAAAAATGAGTTTGGAAAACAATCTAACAATCTTATTACAGTCGAGGTAGCCAAACGGTTTAGGACTGATCAGGAATGGCAATTAGAATATTTTGATTTGATTGATGGTATTTCCTTTTTACCCGCCAAAGATGATTCCCACTCGGTGCGGGCAGTGGTCGCGGCCAAGCTAGGAGAAATTAGGTTGATTGATAACATGAAAATTAAATAGAAATGAATCTTTACGTATCGCAATACTTAAGCTCAGTTGCTGGAACCGTTTTCGGCATCGTGGCAATATATAATCTGGTAGATTTTGGTGATAAGGCACTGCAATATTTTGGAGTAATGGCTTTAATTAACCCGCTGTTTGTTGTATTCCTTTTAAAACGTGGAAAACTCAAGCCTGATCGAAAAGACCATTTTCAAACAGCGTTGTTATCACTTTTTTGGGTTGTTGCATTGAGTGCAATTCATAAATACCTATAACGATTATTCTAAAAAAGTTGCCATCTTCAATCTATTTTGAACCTTCGTGCTAGAGTAGAATAGAAGTTTGGGATGGTGGAAAAATCACAGAAATAGCAGATCAATTTGAACGTTTCCGTAATGAAGGGAAGATCTATTTCGCTTCATCTTCCTTTCAAACACATAGTTTGCCGATGCTGCATATCATTAGTAACGTAGCGCCAGAAACACCCATATATTTCATTCAAACTGGATTCCATTTTCCCGAAACACTGGCATTTCGGGATCAAATTGGAGAAGAGGGTGGGTTGAATATTCTGAATATTGAGTCACACGCTTCAAAGATTCAACAGAGGAATAGCATTGGTAACTTCTATTTCACATCTGATCCAGATTATTGTTGTTTTTTGAACAAAACACAGCCGATGCAACCCTTGCTCGAGCGTTTCGATGTTTGGATAAACGGAGTCAGGGCAGACCAAAATGCGAACAGAAAACAGTTGAAGGTGATTGAGCGAACACCTCAAGGTGGTATGCGATTTCATCCCATGCTGCAATGGTCAAAACAAGAAATTTGGAAGTATATCGTAGATCATAAACTGCCGAGACATCCACTGGATTCAAAGGGCTATTCCAGCATTGGATGTGAACCATGTACTGTAAAACCAAGCTTGACCGATGAACGGGGAGGAAGATGGCTTGGGCAAAGTAAAACCGAGTGTGGTTTACACACCGAATTAGTGAGTAAGTAATGAAAGTATTGGTGACAGGTGGAGCTGGTTATGTTGGCACTTCACTGTGCGAAATACTCTTGGCTTCGGGTAAAGTGGACGAATTGACGGTGTTTGACAATTTAAGTCGGCATAATTTCAATCTCTTTATTGGGCAGAACAAGCTTAATGGAAATATCAAGTTTGTGGAAGGTGATATTTTGGATAGCCGAAAACTAAGGAAGGCTGTGCAGGGTGTAGATGCTGTTATCCATTTGGCAGCAAAGGTGACCACACCATTTGCAGATCAAGATGCCCACCTTTTTGAACAGGTAAATCACTGGGGAACGGCCGAAGTGACTTATGCGGCTGAAGAAAGTGATGTTAAAAAACTCATTTACCTGAGTAGTGTTTCTGTATACGGATCGGGAGAATCAGCGAGGAGCATCGACTCAGAATTAAATCCAAAAACATTTTATGGCATTTCTAAAATGCGGGGTGAAGAGCATGTGCAGAGACTTTCAAGAAAGATGAAAACCCATGTGATTCGATGTGGAAATGTTTATGGATATAACAGAAGTATGCGCTTTGACGCGGTGATTAATAAGTTTTTGTTTGAGGCGAACTTTCATCAGAAAATAAATATCCATGGAGACGGCCAACAACACCGACCTTTTGTTCATGTCAATACAGTGTGTGAAACCTTGATGAATGTATTATTCGAAGACGGGGAGAGCAGTATATCAAACCTGGTGGAGCACAATTACAGCATCAATGATATTGCAGAGGTATTGAAAGAATTATACCCCGAATTAGAGATGATCTTTATCAATAATAATATGCGTTTGCGCGAATTAAAAATTGATGTTCAATCTGGGAATCTAGCTTCAGGGTTCGAAGAATTAGATGTGCTTCGCGAGCGCCTGGTGGTGTTTAAAAAGGAGTTTACTTTTTAATCGTTCCATTTCACCACTACTTTTCCGATGGATCCTCGGCCCTCCAATCGGTCGTGGGCTTTCCCGATATCGTCTGCGGAATGAATAGAATCAACGGTGGGTTTTAAAATGCCTTTTTGATAGTGCGCATAAACTTCGTTGATGCACGTTTTCAAGTAGTTCGGCTTATTTTCTCCGATGCGAAGCATGTTCACCCCAATCACAGCTTTGGATTTCATCAATAAACCGATGGGGTGCATGAATCCAAACCCAAAAGCGAGTTTGAGTTTGTCGATTATTCCTCCTTTGGAAGAACTCCATTCACTCGCCCCAAACGTGATGATACGTCCACCTGACCCTACAATGGCCATGGTGCGTTTAAAGTTTGACCCACCAATGGGATCAAATGCAACATCTATGCGCTTATCGGCAAGAATGGCCTTGATTTCAGTATCGAATTCATGGGTTTTGTAGTTGATCGCATGATCCACTCCTTGCGCTTTCAGGTATTTAAGCTTTTCGGGATTGCTCGCGGTGCCAAATACTTCGCATCCTTTCCATTTTGCGATCTGCACCAAAGCTGTGCCTACACCACCTGCGGCCGCGTGTACCAATACTCGATCGCCTTTTTGCAAATTGACCATCATGCACGCTGCATACCATGCGGTGCAATATTGTGTGGCAAGTGCCGTTGCTTCAGCTGGATTTGTCCCAGGAGCTAGCTTCACGACTCCCATGGCTTCCGTTGCACAGTACTCGGCATAGCCTCCAAACTGAGTAAATCCAATTACAAAGTCACCTGATTCAAAATCCGACACTTCGGAACCTACTTCGGTAATTTCACCAACTACTTCATATCCAAGAATGCAAGGCAATGCAGGCCGGTCGTTATAAAGTCCTTTGCGCGCCATGATGTCGGCATAGTTCAATCCGAAGTGACTCACTTTGATCAACACTTGGTTTGCACCACATTTGGGAGTTGGCAAATCTCGAAATTGAAATGCCTCGCTTGGATTTCCATCCTTAATCAATACGATTGCCTTCATTCTTTTTGCCTTTTATCAAATTGATTTTTGCCTTCAATAAGTAGGACAATTTCGCCCTTGTAGGCTGTTTGCTCACCGATCGCCAGCAACTCTAAAAGCGTTCCTCTGTGGTAGGTCTCAAACATTTTTGAAATCTCTCTGGCCACACAAGCCAAGCGATCCTCACCGAAGGTGGCCGCAGCTTCTTTCAATGCTTTATTAATGCGATGTGGCGATTCATACATGACCATGGTCTTCGTTTCTTCTGCCAATTCTTTCCAGAAGGTTTGTCGACCTTTTTTCTGCGGTGGAAACCCTAGATAAACGTATTTCTCTGATGAAAAACCAGAGCCGACTAAAGCAGGAATAACCGCTGTTGCTCCTGGCAAAACTTCCACTTGTATTCCAGCTTCTATGCATGCGCGAACCAATAAAAACCCAGGGTCGCTGATACCCGGAGTTCCCGCATCCGTCACCAAGGCGTAGTGTGTCCCGGATAGCATATCAGCAACCAGACGATCCGTGACTTTGTGTTCGTTGTGTTGATGAAATGGTTGAAGCTTGTTGCTAATTCCATGATGAGCGAGCAGCTTGCCGCTGTGTCGAGTGTCTTCGCATAGGATGGCATCGACCTCGCTTAATGTCTTGATGGATCGCAATGTGATATCATCCAAATTGCCAATAGGCGTGGGAACTAAAGTCAGTTTTCCAGCCATTACAAAATTGATTTAAGTGCTGGCAAATAGCGAATGAATTCTCTAACACAACCATGACCGCCCTTGGCTTCTAATACAAAACTAGCCGCGGCTTTAATAGGGTTAGTCGCATCGGCTGGGCAGGCCGCAATTTCTACCTTACCAAACATTTTCAAATCGTTGATGTCATCGCCTATGTAACCGATTTGTTCCCAATCCAAGTCTATATCGACCAACCACTTTTCTGCGATCGTTATCTTAGGTTCTGCTCCCACATATACCCGCTTGATTCCGAACATGTCAGCACGATTTTGAATAATCGCCTTATTGACTCCGGATGAAATGATACCGAACTCGATGCCGTGTTTCATTGCCTCCTTGATGGCCATTCCATCTTTTGTGTCAAAGCGTTTGAATTCTGCACCTTCTTCCGTGTAGAACATTCCGCCTTCTGTCATCACCCCATCTACATCTAAGAAAATGAATTTGATTCTATCCCATGGCAATCGAGTGGCAGCCAGATTGAATTGCAGTAGATTTTCTAAGTTGACTCCTGCTTTTTCACAGAACGTTTCAAGCTGTGTAACACTCGGGTCATCGTTTATCAAACCT
This sequence comes from uncultured Flavobacteriales bacterium, assembly GCA_943788775.1. GTDB lineage: Bacteria > Bacteroidota > Bacteroidia > Flavobacteriales_G > Salibacteraceae > SHAN690. The sequence continues at coordinate 57,814 of CALSRO010000005.1, forward strand.
TTCAGATCTGAATTTTGATTCACTAGAAAAGCTATATTTTCTTGCAGTCTTGTCATACTAGATTCTTACCGACAGCCTCTGCCACTGGCTTAATGTCTTTCAATAACTGCTCAAATTGGTCGTGGTAGAGCTGCTGTGCAGCATCACTTTTCGCCACGGATGGGTCAGGATGAACCTCGACTAATAATCCATCAATGCCCATTGCCACGCAAGCCTTGGAGAGATCTGAAATGCCGTATCGATAACCCAAAGCGTGCGAAGGATCTAAGATAATTGGCATGTTCGTGTTTTCTTTCAACCAAGCCACACCACATAAATCCAGCGTGAAGCGAGTCTTGGTTTCAAAGGTTCGAATGCCGCGTTCGCAAAGCATAACGTTCGGATTTCCACCGGAAAGCACAAATTCGGCAGCCTGAGCAAACTCTTGCAATGTAGTTCCAAATCCTCGCTTGATCAGTACTGGTTTTTGTGTTTTGGCACAAGCCCTCAAAATCCCGTGATCGTACATGCTCTTGGCGCCCACTTGAATCACATCGGCATGCTCAATCACGTGATCCACATGCGTGGCATCACGCACTTCACTCACGATTGTAAAACCAAATTCATCGCGCATTTTGCTGAGCAATTTCAAGCCTTCTAATCCTAATCCTTGGAAACTATATGGTGATGTGCGGGGCTTATAGCATCCACCACGCAGCGCGGTGATTCCCATCCGCTTCATGAATTCAGCACTTTCACGAATCTGTGATTCAGATTCCACCGAACAAGGTCCAGCAATGACGATGGTGTTGTTGGTCTTTCCGCCAATGGTGACATCGCCCAATTGAATTTCCCGGGTTTCGCTCTTGTACGTTTTACTTCCGAGTTGAAGGTCACTGCTCATTGGCCAAAACTGATCGATGATGCTATCGAAACCTGTTGGTGGCTCCTGCATTTTTGATGGGGTCACCAGCACATGGTGTTCACCATTATAAAACAAAATCGACTGTGTGCTAACGGCCAGTTTATTCACTTCAGCCGCATCGGCATTCGCATGGGTGTGTATGATCATAGTTCGCCTTTCACTAGGTTCAAGAAGGATACTACTCCTTTAATTTTATTGCTATCATCAACTACAGGAAGATAGTTGATGGGAAAATCGAATTCTTTTAAGAAAATCAACATGTCGGAAACGGTGGTCTGTTCATTCACCGAAATGGGGGACTTATTCACCATATTATCCAAGGAGACCATTTGTGGGTGATCCACGTTTCTGAGCATTTCTCTGCGTAAATCCGCATTACTCACAATTCCGTCCAGTTGTTGATCTTTCCCTTCTAAAATGCAAAAACCCAGCTTGGCATCTTCAATGCATTGCAATACCGATTTCAGATTTCGTTCAGAAGCAGAAACAATGGGGCTCTCCTCACGCAAGCGCATAAAATCACCTACTGAATAGTGACTGTCAATGTCGTGTGTTTTCAGATTCAAGAGAGCGGCACCAACAGGCTGGTCTTTGAAAAGGTACGAGCCTACCACGGAAGAATGGACGCCCATGTTTCTGAGAATGAAGCTCACCTCGGCATTGACTCCACCATCTACGTGCACTAACTTTTTAGGATGGGCCTTTTTAAATTCTCGGATTTTCCGGAAGTTGATTTTATCGAACCTGCCGCCACTCTGACCTGGCGTGGTGGCCATCATCAAAACGAAATCATACACAGCAAAATCATTGGCAATGGCACTTAGTGGAGTATCTGTGACGATGGATAGTCCCATTTTAGACGTGAGCCCTCCCTTGTACTGGTAGCCGTTTAAATCTTCAAATTGCAGTGTGACCAATTCGATGTTTAGCGCATTGATTTGGTCAAAATACTTTTCGGGCTCTGCCGTAATTAAGTGTAGGTCGATGGGTGTTGAACTGAACGTTCGAATTTCTTCAATATCGGCAAATACCTCAGGATTGTCGCGGCAATCGATGTGCAGGTAATCGATGCCGTGGGCATCTAAGTTTTGGACAATTTCTTTTAAACTTCCTTCCTTACTAGAATATACGCTTGCTGATATCTTCATTTTTTGAGCTTCGCGAAGGTATTGGTAATCCTATAACCATTGATTTAAAAACTGCCGGGCAACTATTTTATGACTATTCACATCTATATCACCAGTTTTGCACCCAATGACTGATGACGAGCTGATAGATAAGTGTTTGCAGGGGGATCAGAGGGCGCAAAAAGCGTTATTTGAAAAGTTTAGCCGAAAGATGATGTCCGTTTGTATGCGGTATGCACCTGATCGAGAACAAGCGGAAGATGTGTTGCAAGATGGTTTTGTCAAAGTATTCAACCATTTAGCCACGTTTAAGCGAGAAGGAAGTTTCGAAGGGTGGATTCGCAGAACAATGGTGAATACTTCGCTTGATAATCTTCGTAAGAAGCGAGCGGATGTGATTGATGCGGACATCAGTGAAGCAGAGTATCTGGCTGGTTCGGATGAAAAGGTAGTAGGTAAAATGAGGGTAGAAGAATTAATGAAACTCATACAAGACATGCCGCCAGGATATCGAGCCGTGTTTAATATGTACGCCATAGAGGGGTATTCGCATCAAGAAATTGCGGATGAACTCGGAGTGACAGAAAGCACGTCAAAAACTCAGTTTCGAAAGGCGAGGACTTATTTAATGAACATAATAGGAGAAAGAGAAAATATCTGATGGAAAATAATCAGAATCATATCGAAGACATTTTTAGAGACGCTTTTGCGAATCACGAAATGGAAGTTAGCACCAAGGTTTGGGCGGGAGTGCAGTCAACCATGGCTGTGCAATCGGCTGCCAGCGCTGGAGCAGCATCAACCGTGATGTTTAAAGCAGCGGCTGTTGTTGGTTTATCTACGGTTGTGGCCATTGGCGCGGTGAATGAGGTCGCACTTCAATCGGCAGACCAGAAAACCAACGAAATTGTGGTGGTGGATGAGCGAGTTGAACCCGTTCAAACAGAATCTGAAATAGCGAAAGTGGAGACTGAAACATGGGTTGTGGCAGAACCTAAATCTGTGGAGCAAGAAATGATAAATACTGTTCCTACGGATGTAGCAAAGGAAGCCTCCGTTACAGAAGTATCTTTCGAGGAACCCGAAGCAGAAATGAAATCGGATACCGAAATGGCGGATAACCAAGAAATTCCGGAATCTTCGGATAATTCACCCGAACCAAGAACTGAAAACACCTCGCCTTCAGTTGATAATGCTGAAAATAAAAGCGAGGAGTCTGGCACTGAGAAACCTAAGGCGGAGGATGCTAAACCTGAGCCGAAAGAGGATGAAGAGGATTCAGAGGTCACTCCTTCAAACGACAACGAAGAGAAGGTCTGTAGCATTGAGATGGATCACAAAGGAATGTCATTCATCAGCCCTGATGGCGATGGAACCAATGAGTGTTTTAGCCTAGAAGGTGCAGATCAAGCAGAGTCTTTCCACATTACTATCTGGTCTAAAGATGGAGACGAATTGTTTCAAACATCTGATCCAAACTTCTCGTGGTGCGGAACGGATCGATTTGGAAATGTAGTTCCGAATAGAACCATGTGTTACTTCAAGATCGATGCCTTCGATGCCAATGGTGTTCAATACACCAAGTCGAACGCAAGGGGTTCCATCCAAATATTCCGATAGGTTAAATTCCTGCTCTCATGAACTCTACCATGAGTTCAAACACCTCATCATATTTGGTGAGAGGCAAGTTCGCGGGTACATCATTGATGTCGTGATAGTGTTTGTAATCACCCATGGTGTAAACAAAAAAGCACGGCACTCCCATTTCATAGAAAGGATGATGATCGCTGTTCGCAGCAGGTCCGCGAGGTTTAACTACTTCTAACAATCCTAGTTCCATATTCAGAGAGCTGAGCTTTGCAAAATGCTCATCAAAGACTTTCCCATTTACCGCTGTGATGCCTTGTGCAGCGTCACCCATCAAATCCAAGTTCATTAAGAATTGAATGTCAGACAGTTCGATGAGACTGTTTTCCACGAAATATTTTGAACCCACCAAGCCGGCTTCTTCGCCTGCAAACCAAATGAAGATTACCTCCTGCTCCGGACGATTTTCTAAGTAATACTTATACAAATCCAGCAGCATGGCTGATCCACTCGCGTTGTCATTGGCTCCAGCGATATAGGTATCAGCACCCATGCGACCCAGGTGGTCTAAATGAGCCGTGAACACCATTGTACTATAGATGGTATCACTGGTTCCGGGTAGGGTGGCCATCACATTGACCGCATTATACTTGCTTTTAAAAAACTGATCAACGGCCAGCTTAACGATTTTTATTTTTTTGGTTGCGTCCGATTTTGTGACTCGGAATATGGGCACACTCACGACCGATCTGCTTACGCTCCAAGTTAGTTTTTTGTCAGTTAAGATGATGTAAGCCTCGGCTTTCAGCGGATTTTTGTACACATCACCAATCAGGGTGGCGTAGTCCGTGTTTTCTTCGGCTATATCAAAAACGACCACTTTGCCTGTGAACTTTCCATCGGCCACCATAGAGAATAGCTTTTCTGCATTGTTGGCCCATTTGGGTTTGAATCGGATAGCTTCATATTCGCCTTTTTTGCCCGCTGATTTTGGATCGATAATGTAATCTGCACCGGGGGCTAGGGTGACGCCATTTACGGTCAACTCCATCGCTCCATCAAAAGTATTGACCCCCAATTCGAAGGGTTGAAATTCGACCGGTTGATCAATGCCCAATTCTTCAATTTGGCGCTTTATGAATTCAGCGGCCTTCGAATCTCCATTTTCAACATAGCCTCTACCATGATATCGCGGGGCGCAAAGGGAGTCAATCATCGATTTCACGTAGGCTCGATCTTGTGAAAAGCTAAAATTGGAAAAGAAGGGAGCGCAGATACTCAGCGCGATCAATACATGTTTCATCCTACAAATCTGCGAGAAACCATCGACTTAAACGCCAATACAGTTTCGTCTTCTTCGTCCCAGCGATACTTGGCCGCTAAGTTTTCATTCATCAATCGGTTTGCGTCCGACTCCGACTCCACGTGGTTGAGTTCTTCCACTGCACGCGAAAAGGCACTCATGTCGCCTGCAAATAACTCGTTGGCAAATAAGAATCGCTCATTGATGCCAATGCCACGCTTAATGTCGTGCAGTTTTTGCTTGGAAACTTTATCCCCTAAGGTGGGTCGTGCTGCAAATCGTGATTCGGTAGATTCTGATTTTGAAACGCCCATTGATCTAGACATCTCCTCGATGGTCCGCATGATGGCTTCGTGCTCGGCCTCGCCCACATGAGAGATCTCCAACTCCTTTGGTTCCGATTCTGAATCTGCCAACATTGGTTTTTGGATAGGCGCCTCTATCGTTGGTTCTTCTTGTTTTTCTGCTTCGGCTTGAGCCGCTTTGGCGGCTTCATCGGCCAGTCGCTGTTTTTCGAGCGCCTCGGCTTCGGCTTTTTCTGCTGCTAGTCGAGCCTTTTCCGCTTCTGCTTTGGCTTTCGCTTGTAGCCGAGCTTCTTGCTCCTCCTTTAAATCATGAACGTGTTTTTGAGCAATAGCATCTTCCAATCGGGCTTTCAACAAGTTTAATTCCTGCTGAATGACCAGCAGATCATGTTCTTTTTCTTCTACTCGTGTTTGTAATGCGATTATTTGCTGCCTTAGTTCTTCCATGTTCATCGCTTTCTGATAGCGCCTCAAAGATGTAAAATGTTGGGGCGAATTCCGTGAAAATTTGAGCTTTTAATCCACCACCAAGCGTTGAGTCCACGATTCATCATCTGAGTTTAATCGGACGATGTAGGTACCTCGGCTGAATTGACTCACAGAAAATGTATCGGTTTCCCTTTTTAGCGTTCCGCGACTCACTTTTCTTCCCATCAAATCGTAAATGATGAAATCGATGGGCCAGGTCTGGGACGAAACCTTAAACTCATCATAACATGGGTTGGGGTAAACTACATGATTCAAGACAGTTTTAGGCGGTGATATTCCGATGGTGTTGATGGGATTTCTGGAAATAGTTAAGGTTATTGGAAAGTGATAGAACTGTTCCAATAGAATAATTGAATCAATTATGCCACTACTGACACTGCCGGGGTTCATCGAAAGGGTATCATACAAATAATAGTAACCCGGTATGTAGTTGTCTGTGGATATATAGGCGTTTCGAAAAGGATTATTAAGAGCATGATTCTTTAGAAGGTTTGTATCCCATCGAACTATTGTTGGATGTGTGAAATTCACAGCATTGATGAACCCGCCAAAAAGCTCTGCTTCTTTGTTTTGAGCAAAAACATTGCGAGCCGAGTCGCCAATTCCCGTTGAGAACAACCCAAAATAGACATCAAAGTTGTTGCTGTCTATAGGGTATAGATTTTCGTTGAATATGGTATCCTCAAGTGCCGTAGCATTACTATCTACAATCAGCCAAACCGTATCCCTTTGCCCAGTCGCATCCTCAAAGGCTAGGTAAAATTTGAATTGTGGCTCTACTTGTGAAATAGCAAATGTAGCATGAAGGCTAATTATAATTGAACAAAGGACTTTAATTACTTCAGTGCGCATAACGTTTCAACATTAGATTCTAACAATTTGGTCACCAAGTAGTTGAGTAACTTTTGTTGTGAAAATTACAATAAACGTTGTGACTAACCACAAAAGTTTAATCCACCACCAAGCGTTGAGTCCACGATTCATCATGCGAGTTTAATCGGACGATGTATGTCCCTCGGCTCAATTGATTCACAGAAAATGTATCGATTTCCCTTTTTAGCGTTCCTCGACTCACTTTTCTTCCCATCAAATCGTAAATGATGAAATCGATGGGCCAGGTCTGGGATGAAACCTTGAACTCATCATGACATGGGTTGGGGAAAAGAGCAATTCCATCATCATTTTTTGGGATATTTTCTCCAACTAAATTTATGGGAATTGTGGCCAAATACATCTGGATTGGAAAGTGATCTAAATTCCCATTTAAAATGACCGAGTCAACAAGTTTTTCGCCAATTCCCTGATTTAAAAATAGAGTGTCGTACAGATGGAATATACCAGGCACATCGTTTTCGGTTCTAATCCATATTTGCTTATAAGGGGTATTAAGTGAATGATTAATTAATAAACTTGTATCCCATCTCACAATCGTAGGGTTTGTGAAATTTACAGCATTAATATATGTAGAGAAACCGCCTGGCTGTCGAGCATATACGCTTTTGGAAGAATCTCCGATACCATAGTTTATCCCAAAATACACATCAAAACTATGGCTGTCAATAGGTAGAATCCATTCGTTGAACATGGTATCCTCAACAAGTACCGCATTAGTGTCGATAACAATCCAAACCGTATCCCTTTGCCCAGTCGCATCCTCAAACGCCAAATAAAATTTGAATTGCGGCTCTATTTGAGCTTTGCAATCGAGGATTCCGCAAATCAGTAAAGCCAGCATGCTGAGAAAGTATGGGCGCATAGCTCAATACTATGAAAAAATTGAATGCTTTGGTCGATGCCATGGCAGGTCTATTTTATCATTTATCATTGTCAATCGGTCGTTGGTGCGGATATTCGTATTCTTAGGCTCTACATCGCATATGTTTCTAGAATACACGGGCACCAAAAAACATAATTTCGGCTGGATCGAAGTGATCTGCGGTTCTATGTTTTCTGGAAAAACAGAAGAGTTGATTCGCAGGCTCAAACGAGCTGAATTTGCAGGCCAAAAGGTGGAGATATTTCAAGCCTCAGGTTGATACTCGCTATGATGAAGAGGAAGTAGTTTCTCACGATAAGAATGCGATTTCATCTACTCCAGTGCGATCATCCAGCAACATTTTACTCTTAGCAGATCAAGCCCAGGTGGTTGGTATTGATGAAGCCCAATTTTTTGATGAAGGATTGGTCAACGTGTGCGTGCGCTTGGCTGCCATGGGAAAAAGAGTCGTCATCGCAGGGTTGGATATGGATTTTAAAGGCCGTCCTTTTGGTCCTATGCCTGCGCTTATGGCTGTGGCAGAATATGTCACGAAGGTGCACGCGATCTGTATGAAGTGTGGCTCCCTGGCCAATCATAGTCATCGTTTTGTGGACAGCGACAAACTGGTAGAACTGGGCGAGCGCGAAGAATACGAACCCTTGTGTCGTGCATGTTTCAGCAAAGCCATGGAGCCAAAAGCAATGAAAAAACCTGGAGTGAAGTGAATTATACCATCGAAACCATATCGGATTTTTGCGCAGGTCAATCTAAAATCGCCATACCCGGCTCGGAGGTCAGTAATATCATCATCGATAACCGCGACATCCACTGGCATGGCGCATTGTTTGTCGCCATAAAGGGTTCGAGGTCGGATGGGCATGATTTCATCCCACAACTCGTAAAACAAGGCGTTCGAAACTTCTTGGTTACAGACACCAAACATTGTGAGGACCTCGCTCAATCGGCCAACTTTATTGTAGTGAAAGACGTGGTGGCAGCCGTGCAATCCATCGCTAAAAAACACCGGGAGCATTTCAGCATTCCGATCATTGGAGTGGCGGGCAGTAATGGCAAAACCATTGTCAAGGAATGGTTGAACAGCCTGCTCGAGGCGAGTCATCAAATTTGCCGCAGCCCAAAAAGCTACAATTCGCAGATAGGTGTGGCGCTTTCGCTGATTCAATTGGCAAATCGGCACACCTTGGGAATTTTCGAAGCAGGGATTTCCAAGCCGGATGAAATGGCTCGATTGCAAGATATGATCACGCCAAGCATTGGAGTGTTTACCAATTTGGGAGATGCGCATTCGGCACATTTCGACTCATACGAGCAAAAGTTGGAAGAGAAGATGCGGTTGTTTACTCGTGCCGAAAAGGTGATTGTATCGAAGGATCAGTTTTGGTACGAAGATTATACTGGATCGGTGAAAGAAAAATTCTTCACATGGTCTAAGTTGGACGAAAATGCAGATGTGTTTGTGGAATACATCAAGGTTCGATCGGGCTCCACGATCCTGGATTTGAAACACGGAGATCGCCATTTTCATATTCAAATTCCATTCGAGGATAAAGCCTCGATTGAAAATGCCATACACTGCTTTTGCCTCTGCAGATTGATCGGTTGTGATTCTTCAGAAGTGCTGAATCGGTTCACGGCCTTGGCTCCTGTAGCCATGCGCATGGAGATGAAGCGCGGGGTGGAAAACAGCATACTTATTGACGACAGCTACAATTCTGATTTGGGATCGTTGCAGGCTGCATTGGACCAGCTTTCTGTGCAAAAGGCAGATGCGCGTGTCGTGATTCTCAGCGACATGTATCAGAATTCGCCCGGAGATCATTTGTACAACGAACTGGCCAACATGGTCAACGAATCCAAGGTGGATGAACTGATCATGATCGGCCCAGATTTGGAGAAACATAAATCGTTTTTTCAGGTACCGCAGATGTCGCATTTTGAAAGTTCGGATGCCTATTGGGAGCAATTGGACACCGCCACCATTCGAAATAAGGCAATCCTTATCAAAGGGGCGAGGGTGTTTCGATTGGAGAAATTGGTGCAGCGACTTCAAGCGCAACAGCACGAAACGACCTTGCAAGTAGATCTTCACAAGCTTGGACAAAACCTGAAATATTTCCGTTCGAAAGTGGATGCCAGCACAAAAATCATGGTCATGGTCAAGGCTTTTAGTTATGGAAGTGGAGGTTTTGAGGTGGCAAACTATCTGCAAAACCAAAAGGCGGACTATTTGGCTGTGGCTTATGCGGATGAAGGAGTAGCTCTGCGGAACAAAGGAATTCGCTTGCCGATCATGGTCATGAGTCCGTCAAAAACGGCCTACGAATCCGTCATTCGTCATCAACTGGAACCAGAGATTTATTCGCTCAGAAGCTTAAGCGAATACATAGAAAGTGCGGCATCGCTGCGGCATTTATTTCATGAATTGCTGATCCATATTAAAATTGATTCGGGCATGCATCGCTTAGGCTTTGAATCGCGAGACGTACCAGCCTTGCTTGATTTATTGAAGAGAGCTCCATTCATTCGAGTGTCCAGTGTTTTTACGCATTTGTCTGCCACGGACAGCCCGAATCAAGATGATTTTACGCGAGACCAGATCGAGCGATTTGAAGCGGTGGCGACCTTAGTTCAGAATGGGTTGGATTATCGCGTAATGAAACATGCCTTAAACTCTACAGGCATACTGCGCTTTCCTGAGTATCACTTTGACATGGTCAGGCTGGGAATAGGTTTATATGGATTCGCTGGAACGGACAGCAGCAAGTTTTTGCAAGCCCTCGGAGCGTTTAAATCATATATCGTGCAGATCAGAACGGTTGCTCCGAACGAGTCGGTGGGATACAGCCGTGCGGGTGTTTCAGACAAAGAAAGGCGCATTGCTACGGTTGCCGTGGGCTATGCGGATGGATTAGATCGAAGACTGAGCAACGGTGAGTGGTCTCTAAAGTGGCAAGGCCAGGCATGCCCCATTGTGGGCAATGTCTGCATGGACATGTGCATGATTGACGTGACCCACTGCGATGCTCGAGAAGGAGATGAAGTGATTGTTTTTGAAGGCGCAGCCGATGTAGAGGCCATGGCTAAGAAATTAGGAACGATACCTTACGAGATATTGACCAAAGTTTCAGAGCGCGTAAATCGTGTTTATTTACAGGAATAAATGCCGAAAATTTCCGCCATCATATTGACCCTGAACGAAGAGCGAAACATTGCGCGATGTTTGGATAGTTTGGAAGGAGTGGCCGATGAAATCATTGTGGTCGATTCTTTTTCAACCGATGCCACCGAAGATATTGTGAGCCGATACGATGCCAAGTTGGTCAAGCAACAGTTTTTGGGATACATTGAGCAAAAGAACTTCGCCTTGGATCTGGCGACCCATGATCACGTGCTCTCGCTGGATGCAGACGAGGCGCTCAGTCCAGAACTCAAAGCATCCATCTTACAAATTAAAGACAGCTTTGAGTGTGATGGTTATTTTGTGAATCGATTGGCCAATTATTGCGGTCAGTGGATTCGTTACAGTGGCTGGTATCCAGATCGAAAAATGCGCCTGTTCGATCGTACAAAAGGCAAGTGGAAGGGAACGAACCCACACGATAAATATGTGTTGGCAAAAGGATCAAGGACGGCCATTTTGGATGGGGATTTACTGCATTACACCTTTTACACCGTGGACGAACACAAAAAACAAGTCGAGAACTTTAGTAGCATTGCTGCGCAGGCAAAATTTGACCAAGGAATTCGTTCTAATTGGTTTAAAGTTTTAGTCAAACCAATCGCTCGATTTGTGAAGGGTTATCTTTTTAAAGCAGGATTTCTCGATGGATATTATGGTTGGTTAATTGGCATATACTCTGCACGTGCCACCTTCTTGAAGTATCGGAAACTCATGAAAATTCAATCTGCAAAATGAGGGTGCTTCACATAAGTTCTCCAAAAACATGGCGGGGTGGCGAGCAGCAGCTGATGTACTTGGTAGAAGAGCTGAACAAAGTGGGTGTTTGGCAAATGGTCATGTGTCCATTCAATTCTTCCGTGCATAAGTACTGCTTGAAAAACCACATCAACCATGTGACCTATTTCAAAGGATTTTCGGCCAATCCGATGGTGGCATTTCGGGTGAGCCACATTTGCAAGCGTGAAAAATTAGACCTCATTCATGTGCACGACAGCCATGCCCACAACTTTGCGGTGTTGAGCTCTGTTTTGTCGAATAATACCCTCCCAATTGTAGTATCCAGAAGAGTGGACTTTCCCATACAAGGTGGGCCGATGTCCATGTTTAAATACAATCATCCGCGCATCTCAAAGATTCTTTGCGTTTCTAGCGCCATCAGGGATGTAATGCTGCCTTCCATAGATGATCAATCCAAGCTAGAGGTGGTATATAGTGGGGTAGATCTCGAAAAATTTGATAATCGAGAGGAACCCTCCAGCTTGAGAGAGGAATTAGGAATAAGTGAGGATACGCTGCTTATTGGTAATGTTGCTGCTTTAGCTCCACACAAAGACTATCCCACGTTCGTGCGAACGGCTAAACGTGTAATTGATAGCGGAGCCGAGGTTCGTTTTCTAGCCATTGGCGATGGGCCATCGCGTAAATTAGTGGAGCAGTGCATTGCAGAATTGGACATGGAAGCGCATGTAATGTTACTCGGTTTTAGAAAAGACATTATCGATATTCTTCCCCAATTGGATATCTTCTTCATCACCTCCGAAACGGAAGGTTTGGGCACTTCTATTTTAGATGCTCAAGTGGGGGGCGTACCCGTTTTAGCCACCAGAGCAGGTGGAATAGTGGAAATAGTCCAGCACGAAGAAAACGGCTTGTCTACTGCCGTAGCCGATGACGAAGCTTTGGCTCGAGAGTTAATGCGATACATTAAGGATCCAGCCCTACGCAAATCAATGGCCGATGCCGCCAAAAAAACGGTGGTCAAGTTTTCGAAATCAGAAACGGCAAAACGTACTAAGGCGGTTTATGAGACGATTTTGAAAACTAAATCGCAGTAACACTTTCATTCACGCCACTTGCCCTTGAGTAGTAGCGAGGTGTTTTTGAAATTCGGTATTCGACATTCATTATTCGGTATTTAATTGATCATTGAGTATTGACGGTTGAAAGTTTCCGTGAAGTTGAATGTTAAGTTGAAGCTTCAAATGGTTTTTGTTGCATCAAAAATGAAGAGGGAGTCTTCTTTTCCTTTTGTCTTGCCACAAAAGGAACAACCTTTAGCTCACGAGCACCTATTGAATTAATCAAATGCGAGTAAAAGTCAAGGCCTAGAAGAACCTCAAAGGCATCTTCTCGCTTCCCCTAAGTTCGGTCGGGTGATTTCCGAATCAAGTTCGGAACTTCCCGATCTCACTAAGGCGAATCTTCAAATTCAACCTCTGAGTTTCTTCAAGGCCTTTTGGGCTTCGATGGAAGGGTCGTTGTTCTGGGCATTTCGACATTCAGTATTCGACATTGGCTATTCGATATTCCTTGAGCATTATGTCAAACATCAAAGTAAAGCGCACAAAGGAGGTTTATGAGTCGATCTTGGTCGCCACTCGCGACAACCCTGTTAAGGAGTAAAGGAAAAACGCGTTGAAGAAGGCATAAAGCGTAACTCCAACCTGCGTTTCAAGCGTATCTTCATTCAGCATGCTGGTATAAAGAATGATGCAAAAGCCAATGTATAAAAAGCTGTTGGCGTGTTTGTTTCCGATGAATGGATATGCAATGATCAGAAGGAAAAAGAGGAAGCCGAGTGTGCCGAACGTAACGAGAAAATTTAAATATTGATTGTGCGCTCGAAGTCTATATTTCTCACTAAGACCCGTTTCAAGTCGTTCGTACATTTTGTTGTACTCTAAGTTCATGTCGCCCGTCCCTATTCCAATAACTGGGTTTTCGAGGAAAATATACCAACCCGTCCGCCAGAACTCAAAACGCTGGGTAACAGAATGTCCCTGCACTCTCTGCTCTTGGAGCAATTTGTCAAACTCCCAAATCACGGTGTAAATCCGATTGTCAAGTGCATTTCCATATAGGAATCTAACATTGGCCACCCCATTTTCTATCGCTTCGATATCGCGTTCTGTTAATTGAGAAAAGCCTACCCGATCTTTTCTCAAACCTAAGCTGGTCATGTAACGAATCAATGTAGTATAGACATATTGACCCTTAGCGTCTTTGCCGCCAACATAGCGGATGTCGCTGTGTTTGTTCCACTCATCTTGCAGCTCAAGCGGAGAGATATAGAGATTGATGTAGTGACCATTTTCCAAGGTCAAGTTATTGGTGTCGTGGTGATAGTATTTACCTTCTTCTGAGGTTAATTCTAGTTTGGCAAAGTCTGGCTCCGAGTCAGGATAAAATGCATCTACTTGAAACCAGAGATAAACGCAAAGCAGCAATGGTGTGAGCCACAGTATCGTGATACCAGTTGACCGCAGCATCGAGTTTTTGATGTAGAACAAAGTATAGAACAAGAGCATATAACTGCATAATATCCAGACAACAATGCCTGTCATAGATTGAAGGATAAACACAAATACACTCATCCATATTGCAAGCAACACATATACGACCCGCAACCACATTTGCTTTTCTTCATTACATGCGCAATTCAAGAGAATGAGATAGCTTAAACATACCATCAGCGAGTATCGAATATGGCTTGTAAAAAGACTCATAGATCGATGGTCAAAGCCTGGCTCATTGTGTAAATGGAAATACTCAATAGTGGAAGCGAAAGATGCTAGGATTACCGCAGCTGAGAAAATCGCTCCAATCCATAAAAATTCTTGTCTGTTCAACCGCTGGGACAACGGAATGACAATCGGGAAAATTAATAACGGCAGCTTGATTCGGAGATCATCGAGTGCGAAACTCATGTCGGTGGTCCATAGTAAGCCAACTACATGCATGATGTACAAGCCAAGAAATAGCCAAATGGAAGGTGCTTTTTTAAGAATCGAAATGCGTTCTGCCCACCTTCTCTCTAGGAGAAAGTTGATCGCAATGATAATCTCACCAATACTTATTAGCGCATGCGAAAATGGCAGTCCAACTGCAATCAGTGCTAATGAAAGAAGGTAAATCCAACGATGTTGGCGAGAAGTTAGGGTCATAGTTTAGGTTAGAAGCACCTAGCCTTTTTTCACTTGGCAGTCAGTGCACGTGCCGTCAAGAACGGACTTGTAATATGATTTATTGTTTAGTACCTCAACTGCTTTTGCAATTTCTGGATCAATGTTCAAGTATGCCCGAATTCTGCCTTTCGCGTAGTAATATCTTCCCACAATCTCGTTTTCGAGCATCATTCTTATTTCGCGTTGAAACTTCATCATGTCGGTGGGTTTATCTCTCTCGAGCTTTTGAGATAGAACTGCAAATTCCGTTTCAACTTCTCCCCAAAATTCATCTTCTTGGACCACCGATTTAAGCTCTTTCAACATCTCTGTGCTGCTTGTACGATATTCAAAATCGTGCTCCATTACAAAATTCATGAAGCCTTGATAATCATTATCGCTCAATTTGAATTCCTCAGGTCCTGCAATGGAATCATGCGAGAAATAAAATTTGGTTGCATAATCGAAGATTAAGTTTTCTTGCAAGAGTGTGGCCAGTAGGTCGCAGTACTCTTCATCCTCTACTTCAATGTCTGGGGTGATTCCCATCCCATCGGTAACTTTACGGCCATTCTTCGTAGTGAATTCTGCTAATAGCGAATCTGGAATTTCTTTTGCCTTGCCCTTTGTGTCTCGTTCACCTCCATAGTCAATCCGTTGGATACAGCGGCCGCTTGGTGTGTAATACTTGGCAATGGTCAATTTCAATTTGGAATTGTAGCTCAAGTCATGGGTGGTTTGAACCAATCCTTTACCAAAGGAGTTGTGACCAATGACCACCGCCCTGTCCAAATCTTGCAATGAACCCGAGACAATTTCTGATGCCGAAGCTGAGCCTTCATCGATCAAAACGACTAAAGGAATTTCCAAATCGAGCGGAGCATTCAGTGCTTTATTCATGCGATAGTGCTCTTTGACTTTCCCCTTTACCTCTACCACGTTTTCACCTTTTGGCACAAAAAAGTTCACGATGTTGACCGATTCATGAAGCAATCCGCCACCGTTTCCTCTCAAATCAAGGATCAACTCTTCCATACCTTGATCTTTTAGTTGGTTGTAGGCAGACTTAACATCTTTACTCGCGGTTTGAGTAAAGCTATTTAAACTGATGTATCCTACGCCTTCATTGAGCATTCCGAAATACGGCACGTCATCCAGTTTAATTTTTTCACGAACAATTTCACGTTCGATGATCTCTTCCGTTGCCGTTCGGTGAATTTTCACTTTGATACTTGTTCCATTTTGACCGCGCAACATATCGCTCAACTGGGATGAATTTTTGCCTTCTGCTGAAATCCCATCAACACTTAAAATAATGTCTCCAGCCTTCAACCCAGCCTTATCCGCAGGAAATCCTTCGTAGGGTTCAGTAATCATGATGTGATCATCCCGCGTGCCAATCAGTGCACCTACACCGCCATATTCATGGGTGGTCATGAATCGATAATCCTCAATGTCCGATTCGGGTATATAATTCGTGTATGGATCTAATGAGCCCAACATAGCGTCAATTCCCGTTTTGACCAATTTTCCAGGATTCGTCTCCTCCACATAATTGACATTGATCTCACGATATACCGTGGAGAATATGTCTAGGTTCTTAGAAATTTCGAAATAGCTTTCTACAAATCCGAAAGATCCTATTGATGTGATCGCTAGTGCTGCTATGGCTATCCAAATACTGATTTTCCTCTTCATAATTTCTCATTTATGGTACCGGATCGTATCCACTTCCGCCCCAAGGATGGCATGATCCAATTCTTTTTATGGCCAGCTTTCCACCTTTCCAGGGTCCGTGTTTCTTAATGGCTTCTACTCCGTATTCTGAGCATGTTGGGGTATAACGACATGTAGCAGGATATAATGGTGAAATCGCTCCTTGATAAAATCGGATAAGAAAGATGAATAGCTTACTGAACATCGTTGATTTTCGCTTCGACAGAACGTAAAAGTAGCATCATTTTATCCCTCAGAACCTCATAAGAAGTGTTATCTGCTTTGACTACAACTATCAGAACTGCGATTTGTTTTCCCTTTTTGTTGAGTGCCAGATGCAGGTCATGCTTTTGAAGCCGATACGATTCGCGAAGCCTGCGCTTCACCAAATTGCGATCCGCAGCGCGTTTGAAATGTTTTTTTGGAACTGAAAAACCAATTTGCAAAGGTGTTTCTGACGGTAATTCGCACTCCTTCCAAACGAGCATGAGAGGATGTTGAAAAGCGCGTTTACCTCCTTTGAATAAGGAGTCAAATAGACGCTTGTGCTTTAAGCTTTCTGTTTTTGGAAAAGTGTTTTTTGCCTCCATGCGTTCTTCGCAAAGATGAAGATACAATGAGGCAAATCCTACTTGTTGTTCTGCTTGATGTGCATGTTGATGGCAGCAGACATAGATGGTGCTTCGGGTGTGGGCGCTTCTAAGTCTAACCTCAAGTTGTGATCCTGAATAGCTTTATGAGTGGTAGCACCGAATCCAGCGATTTTAGTCTCTCCCTGCACAAAATCTGGAAAATTGTGAAATAGTGATTTGATTCCGCTTGGGCTAAAGAAGACAAGCATGTCGTATTTTACATCTTCTAAATCGCTCAAGTCGCTGATTACTGTTTTATAGAATATCCCTCGCGTGTATCTCACTTCAACTTCGTCAAGGGTTTTCAGAATATCACCTTTAATTTGGTCGGCACTTGGCAACAAAAAGCGCTCAGCACTATGCTTTTTGAAAAGCGGCACCATATCAGCAAACTTTCGATCGCCAACAAATATTTTTCTTTTTCGATACACCACATATTTCTGAAGGTAGTAGGCAATCGCTTCTGACATACAGAAATATTTCATGCTCTCAGGAACGGTTACTCTAGTCTCACCACAAATTCTGAAGAAGTGATCCACAGCATTTCTTGAAGTGAAAATGATCCCCGTGTGATCAAGAATTTGAATTCGTTGTTGTCTCCAGTCGTGAGCCGTTAGACCTTCTACATGAATAAATGGTCTGAAATCAATTTTGATCTTGTGTTTTTTCGCAAGGTCAGCGTACGGAGATTTGTCACCTTCAGGCTTAGGCTGACTGATCAAAATCGTCTTGACTTTCTTCTTCTCTGTGGGCGTGTCGCTCATACTACTTGTTTTAACCTACGAATTGCCTCGAAATGACCGTTGCTATTACCAACAGGGGTAGAATTTCGAGCGCGCAAATGTACAGAAAATTATATGCTAATGGCACTCGGAAGTCTGTTGAGCTGATATAGGCAATTCGCAGAATACGAATGACATAGAAGGTTATGATTACCCAAAACCCTGCTTGTAAAAAAACAGATTGAATTATCGTTGGACCATAGAAGCCGACTATGGACACGGGTAGTATAATAGAACACAATACAACATTGTTTAACAGCCAGTGAAACGTGTGATGTTGTTGAAGCGCTTCTAGATTAAATAACCATGCTAGCAATGAATAGAGTGCCACACGAAAAGTGGTTAATATGGCTAGGGAAACAATGACGCCTGTGAACAACCCAATAAAACTGAAATCTAGGAATAGATCAATCTCATGAAAATACAATGTTAGGTAGGTAGCAATGATCATCATGACAAGTATGAAAAGGAAAATTGCCAATCTTGAAAAAGCGCGCTCTTGACGCAATTGTTGGTCCACCAAATTGGTATTTAAAAAGGATCGGAAGAACAACTGCAATCTATCTCCTTCAAGCTGGCGTGCCAAACCGAATATGAAGAGAATGATCAGGAATATGACGTAAGGTGCGTTGGTGTTTATTGGGTCTAGCTTGATCATTTCTCGATGGCAAATCTAGGTTCTTATAGAGGAACAATATCATACCTTCGAACGTTCAATTTTAACTATGGCAAATAGAGAGGATCGATTTCAGGGTGTTGACTATTACAACATTGATGATTTACTTACTGAAGAGCATAAGCTTATTCGCGACAGCGCCCGTGAATGGGTGAAACGCGAGGTGAGTCCAATTATTGAAAATGCTTATGAAGAGGCTAAATTTCCAAGACAATGGATTAAAGGTTTAGGAGAAATAGGGGCATTTGGTCCGTATATTCCAGAGCAATATGGAGGTCCTGGTCTGGATCATATTTCATACGGACTCTTGATGCAAGAGCTAGAACGAGGCGATAGCGGCCTTCGATCTACAGCATCGGTTCAGAGTTCGTTGGTTATGTATCCGATTTGGAAATATGGATCGGAAGAACAGAAGATGAAATATCTGCCAAAGCTGGCGACAGGTGAAATGATCGGATGTTTTGGATTGACAGAACCTGATTTCGGAAGTAATCCTGGCGGAATGGTTTCGAATTTCAAAGATGCTGGAGATCATGTCATTTTGAATGGAGCTAAAATGTGGATATCCAACGCACCCTTCGCTGACATTGCCGTGGTTTGGGCTAAGGATGAAAGCGGACGCATTCACGGCTTAATCGTTGAACGAGGTATGGAAGGCTTTACGACTCCAACTATGCACGGAAAATGGTCACTGAGAGCGTCAGATACAGGTGAGCTGGTTTTTGATAACACTCCTGTTCCAAAAGAAAACATCTTGCCAAATAAATCCGGACTTGGCGCGCCATTGGGCTGCCTCGACTCAGCGCGATACGGAATTAGTTGGGGAGCAATTGGTGCCGCAATGGATTGTTATGATAGCGCATTGCGTTACTCTAAAGAACGTATTCAATTCGATCGTCCTATTGGCGGTTTTCAACTTCAGCAGAAGAAATTGGCGGAGATGGTTACAGAAATTACCAAAGCTCAACTGATGGTTCATCGTCTAGGTCAATTGAAGAATGAAGGCAAAGCGACAACTGCTCAAATTTCAATGGCCAAGCGAAACAGTGTGGATATGGCATTGAAGGTGGCAAGAGAGG
Source organism: uncultured Flavobacteriales bacterium (assembly GCA_943788775.1). Lineage (GTDB taxonomy): Bacteria > Bacteroidota > Bacteroidia > Flavobacteriales_G > Salibacteraceae > SHAN690. The sequence continues at coordinate 77,319 of CALSRO010000005.1, forward strand.
CTCGACAAATTCACGGTGCCATGGGCATAACGAATGAGTATTCTATCATGCGCCATATGATGAATCTAGAATCTGTGGTGACCTATGAAGGGACCCATGACGTGCACTTGCTCATCACGGGAATGGACATTACTGGTTTGAACGCCTTTAAATAGGCTTATTGCTTCAGAAACTTCATTTGCTGCACACCCGTTTCCGATTCGATTTGGAAGAGATACATACCTGTTGGTAGGTCTTGAACACTCATCCTTTGCAACAAAGTATTATTCATAGTGAGTTGTCGAACAGGCTGTCCCAAATGATTATAGATGGTCGCTGATTTTAGCGGTGTGTTGGATTCAATGGTAACAACACCTTGAGAAGGATTTGGGTAAAACCTAAAACTAGACGTTGACGCAAAGTCTTCCACACTGAGTGGCGGCAAGGGCTCGCCATATGTAGTGTCATTGTTTACGAAGTAGACCAAGTTTTTCTGAACGCTTGAATATTCGCTGAACCCCGAAAATTCTACGGACCAATGAGAGTACAATCCAAAGGGCTCTGAGAGACCTGTTGAACTTGAATTACCCCCTGTGAAGGGATAGAAATTGACGCCACAAGTGTCGAATTCAGGATGAATAGTTGTGTTGAAATTCTGGGTTAATCGATAATTGCCAATGTGTTCAAAGGAAGTATTGATGTAATTAGCCGGCAATCCGCTGGTAGTATCCAATCCGCGCGGCAGATCGGTCAAAAAGAAGTCGTCCAAATTCGAGTTATCCCAAGTCACGGTGTCCACAAGGTTGAAGTCGGTATTTGTAATGTCATATCCACCGGGACTATTTTGGGTAAACACCTTAGTTTCTTCCCACATCTCTCTTTTTAATGAATAGGATACAGTTCCTGCGATTAAGTCTTTGGACGCGGATTCTACTGTAAATGCTTCGTGGCGAGTAATGCGCTCAAAAGGAATGGTGGTTCCTGTTAAACCTTCTTCCAACAAAGTTTTATAATGGAGTTTGTCGCCTACTTCGTAGTTATATACACCCGGCATGGAAAAACCGTTCAAAGCGCCTTTGTTTTCAAATGCAATTTTTGTGGTTCGAATTATTTGATGAGGAAAGCAAAAGGGCAATGGAGTCGTGTGCAAACCCTGTTCTTTACTCACCACAACAGGCAATTGGCTGAGTTCGTGTGTTGGATATTCATCCCCTTGAACGATCAGCATGGTCTGATAAGACCGAACACTATCTAAACCTAAGGGACCATTTGAAATGGTTTGATCATTGAAAAACAGCACGATGGTCGAATCTGCATCGATGCGCATAAAGTGGAGCGTGTCTGCAATGGTTGTAGGCCAATAAATCGTGTCGTTAAATCGAGTTATACTCATCCATTCATTTCCGCTGTTTTGAACGATACCCGTCCAATGAATTAAGTCGATGCACTCTCCATCAAACCCGCTATTAGGAATCGTGTGATTATAATAGGTAGTGCCATTTTGATTCGTTTCGCTTGATTCAAATTGTACGCCCAAAATGGAATTTTCTGGTAGGGCAACTTGTCCCAGCAGCTGATCGCTGATGTAGTCAGCATCCGTAGTGTAAAAGCATCGTTCGGTGGGGTAGAAGGGCTGCCAGTTTTGCGCAACGCATGGCAAAAAGTAAAGTGCGGCTATAGCGGTTAGTATCGTCTTCATCAATAGAGGTTTCAGTAACAGACGTGTGGCAAGACGAAAAGGAAAGTTTCGGTTATTTTTCTCTATCAATCGTGTATTGTACCAAGTCTTTCAGCGATTGTCTAGCTTCAGATTCAGGCAAGGAGTCAATGCCTTCTAAGGCTTCGTTTGCGATCGTGCGCATTCGTTGTTCAGCATATTCGATGCCTCCAGATTGTAAAACGAAATCTATAACGGAAGTCACTTCTTCTTTCGATTTTCGGTCGCGTTTGAAAATTCGAAGCGCCTTTTTACCATCTCCATTTGGGCTGTTGTTGACCGCATAAATGAAGGGTAACGTTGTTTTCTTTTCTCGAATGTCGTTTCCTGTTGGTTTTCCAATTTTCCCGCCTAGCCCATAATCAAACAGGTCATCTTTAATTTGAAATGCGATACCTATTTTCTCTCCAACCAAGCGCATTTTCTCCACGGTTTCGTCATCAGCTCCTGCTGAGGATGCTCCACAAGCGCAACAGCTGGCAATCAGCGTTGCCGTTTTTTGGCGGATGATATCGAAATAGACAGATTCGTTGACGTTTACACCTCTGCTCTTTTCAATTTGTAGCAACTCGCCCTCGCTCATTTGGCGCACCGCACCACTTACAATTTGGAGCTGTCGGAATTCTTTGTTGTCAATGGCTAATAACAAGCCACGAGACAGCAGATAATCGCCCACCAATACGGCAATCTTGTTTTTCCAAAGGGCATTAATAGAAAAGAACCCTCTTCGCTCGTAGGATTCATCGACCACATCATCATGGACTAGTGTGGCGGTGTGCAGTAGTTCTATTAACGCAGCACCTCTATGCGTGGATTCGTTAATACCTCCTAGCGCTTTGGCGGTTAAAAAAACGAACATCGGCCGCATTTGCTTGCCCTTGCGCTTTACGATATAGTGGGTGATTTTGTCGAGTAGAGGCACCGAACTTCGCATGGAGTCGCGAAATTTATCCTCGAAATGATCCATTTCTGACGTTATCGGGAGTTTGATTTTATCTATTGGCTTCACTTCTCTTGACTCGATTAGTCTAGGTCAAACGTACGTTTTAATGTTACAAATGCAGCTACCATTCATGTGGATTGATTCGCCCAACCTTGAAGTTTTTTCCGTCTGAGAATAACATCGATATGCTGCCTTTGTTTTCAAAACCTGGCGCACTAGAAAACAAGATATAATCGTCCAAGATGGGTAGCATCCCAGATTGCAGTTCTCGGTTATTATCGGTGTACACATAACGCACAGCGGCCCGCGAGGGATTATTCATGGCTCTTTCCGCAAAAGCAGACTCATTTTTAGAATGGTCGTTATAGAATATGATAATACGTCCCTTGCTTGAAAACGCTTGATGGCCAATGTAAGGCCCCTTAGATTTATAGTCGATTTGCCTGCGTGCAATTACGCTAGATTCTTCTTCGGCTGACGTAGATTGTAATAATAGACCATCATAATGATACTGATCAGTGCATGTAATGATGCCGGTACGCGGATCAGTTGTGCAGACCTGATCAATATATTGTTGATCAAATAATGCAACTATGTTGCCATTCAGTTTTAAGAAATCTGAAGGATAAAGATGGTCCACGTGAGAGCTTTGTCTTCCAGACGGATCCTGCATTTCACTGATTACTTTATCAGAAAATGGGACCACATTTTTAAATTTCACTTTAGTTCCAGAGGTGTCAATTTCAAGGTATACAAACCCATCCGTTTGTGCTTGCTCGAATGGATCCTGAGAGTAGAGTGCGAGCGTATGAGTTTCATTATTGATGGTTTGTATCAGTATGTCTTTTAAAAAGTGTTTTTCTAAACTGAGATCATATTCGTGCAATTGCTTTTGTTCAGGCAAAAAGGAATAAATCATATGTTTTCGGAGAAATGGGCTGTTAATTTTTACGCCAGTTTTTACAGCTAGGTTCACTATACCCTTGTTTGTAATGGACACCCCAGTTATTTCAACATCATCAGAATCGAAGGGTAATCGAATAGTGTGATTACGATTGATTTTGGAAGGAAAGCGCGTGATTTCGATAAAAACAGAGGCTCTTTCATTTTTGGAAAATGCATGCTGTCTAACTATCAATCCGATTTTACCATTATTAGATGCCGTAAAATGAATGCGCTGAGCCGTTTTAGTTTCCGGTCCTTCTTCAAAAGTAATTTGGTGCCGATGGGCTTCCGACAAAACGTCTCCTCGCAATGAATAGATAACCGATTCATAACTGATAGGTTGATCTTCTTCCATTGACTTGATCAAACAGAATAGACTGTCTCCGCGAAGAATATGCTCTTTCACTTTTTTGGTGTCGTTTGACCTAATACTCAGCAGCCTTATGGGAAGACCTGTTTCAACATTAATTGGGCGAATGAAAATCACGTCACCTTTTGAGCTGAGAATGACAGGTGAACCGGTAGAGGTGTTTTGAAATAACTCAATTGTTTCGGTTCGAGGAATGTCGAATTCATTCAGAAGTTTAAAGTTGGGCGTGTTTTGAGCTAGGGTGTAAATAGAAACACCGAAGCAGAAACATGATATGATAATCAACTTACGCAACTGACACCTCATTTTTGTTAGCCAATTGACCACACGCTGCATCTATGTCTTTTCCTCGGCTTCTTCTAATATTTACCGTAACTCCATTTTTTTCCAAATACCCCGCAAATGCATCTACTTTATCTGGGTCGGCTTGTTCAAATCTACCATCGTCAATAGGATTGTATTCGATAATGTTCACGCGTCCCGGCACCTTTTTGCAGAAGGCTACTAGTTCTTTCGCATCTTGGATTGTGTCATTAAAATCCTTGAAGATGATATATTCAAACGTTACTCGGTTTTTCGTTTTTTGATGAAATAACTGCAAGGATTTGGCAAGGCTATCTAATGTGTTTTGATCATTGATGGGCATGATTTCGCTGCGTTTGACATCATTTGCTGCGTGTAGGGATAACGCCAATCTAAATCGCACTTCATCCTCGGCAAGTTTTTGAATCATCTTGTCGATGCCCGCGGTAGAAACAGTGATGCGTTTTGCAGCCATCCCTAATCCCATGTCATGAGTTATGCGATAGATAGAGGTTAATACATTCTTGTAGTTCAACAAGGGTTCTCCCATGCCCATATAAACGATGTTTGTGAGCGGTTTGTTGAAATGTGTTTCCGCCATCAATTTTATCGCTACGACTTGATCGAAAATTTCATCAGGCTCCAAGTTTCGCATTCGCTTTAGTCTACCCGTAGCGCAAAAGGCGCAGGTTAAACTGCAACCCACTTGTGATGATATGCAAGCGGTCATGCGATCTTTAGCAGGAATCAAGACCGCCTCCACAACCATTCCGTCATGCAATCGAATGGCGCATTTGACCGTGCCATCATCGCTGACTTGTTCCTCTGCGATGGTGAGTTCATTGATCACAAAGTGTTGATCGAGTGCCTCCCTTACAGGAAGTGGAAGATTGGTCATTTCTTCAAAGGTCTTGACCTGTTTTTGCCATAGCCATTGATCCACCTGATTTGCTCGAAATTTCGGTTGGTCTATCGATTCGAAAAAATCGATGATTTGTTGGGAGCTTAAAGAGCGGAGGTTTTTTTTCTTGTCGACCATTGTCGCAAAGGTATCATCGAACAGTCGACATCCCTAAAATGGCTTCTGCTATTTTCAAATCTGCTTGAGTGGTGATTTTGATGTTCGTTTCCTCTCCATCCACCAAAGAAATTTGTCCATCTGCAGCTTCGAATACTGTGGCGTCATCTGTGAAATCCTTGTGATTGGCACTCTCATACGCATTTCTAATGGAAAGGATATCAAAACATTGTGGTGTTTGAACAGCGCACATACCTTCACGATCGATAGGATGACTTGTGGAAAGCTCGCGCTTGCGCAAACTTTGTGTGATTGCAACAACGGGTAATGCCGAGCCTTTCTCTTCGGCTACCGAATAACAATTTTGAATGAGTTCTTGCGATATCAACGGTCGCACTCCGTCATGAATTCCTACAATTCCGGTGTCTGGACATTTACTTAATCCGCTCTTTACCGAATCGAAGCGTGTTTGTCCTCCATGCGCCACAGCATGCGGTATGTGAAAGCTGAGTTTGTTGCATAACGACTTCCAATAACCCTGATGATCCAATGGCAGAACCAATACAATCTGAATATTACTATCAAATGCATTGTAAAACTGTTCAATGGTGTGCATGAGCACTGGTTTCCCATTGAGTTCAAGAAATTGCTTTGGAATGTCGGTTTGCATTCGCAGCCCTTTGCCTCCGGCTACTATGACTGCACTGCGAACCAAAATCTTTATTTCAGAATTAACATGGCATCGCCATAGCTAAAGAAGCGGTACTCTTCCTTGATCGCGGTTTGATAGGCCTCCATCATTAAATCATAACCTCCAAATGCAGATACCATCATCAATAGCGTTGATTCAGGTACATGAAAGTTTGTGATCATGCTGTCAGCTACTGTGAAATCATACGGTGGGAAAATGTATTTATTGGTCCAACCATCGTAAGGCACTAAGTGCTTATTCGTACTGAAACTTGTTTCCATTGCCCGCATTGAAGTGGTGCCAACAGCGCAAATTCTTTTTCTAGCATCCTTTGCTTTATTTACAATATCGCAACACTCTTGCGTAATGATTGCTTGCTCAGAGTCCATTTTGTGCTTGGTCAAATCTTCAACTTCCACATTTCTGAAAGTTCCTAAACCAACGTGAAGTGTCAATTTTGCAAAGTCTACTCCTTTAAGTTCCAACCGCTTTAAAAGCTCACGGCTAAAGTGCAAACCAGCAGTGGGTGCAGCTACAGCACCTTCGTTTTCTGCATAGATGGTTTGATAGCGTTCAGCATCCGTAGATTCCGCCTCTCTTTGAATGTACTTTGGAAGCGGTGTGTTACCTAGACCCATTAATGTCTCTCGGAATTCGTCATAGCTTCCATCGAACAAGAAACGTAACGTTCTTCCTCTACTCGTTGTGTTGTCTATTACTTCTGCTACCAATGAATCGTCTTCACCAAAGTAAAGTTTGTTTCCAATTCTGATTTTTCTGGCAGGATCTACTAAAACGTCCCAAAGGCGGCTTTCGCGATTCAATTCACGAAGAAGAAAAACTTCAATTTTAGCTCCCGTTTTTTCCTTGTTTCCATAAAGTCGAGCAGGGAAAACACGTGTGTCATTCAATACCATTATATCGCCTTCATTGAAATAATTGATAACATCTTTGAATACTTTGTGCTCGATAGTGCCCTTAGCGGAATCAACAACCATAAGTCTTGCCTCATCCCTTTCAGGTGATGGATACTCAGCTACCAGTTTTTGTGGAAGATCAAATCGAAATTGTGAAAGCTTCATAAAGTGTTATTATTTAATATGTCGGCCTTTGAAAAAGGGGTGCAAATTTAAAATTCTAAAGTTCTAATCCGAATTCAGCTCTAAGTATTTAATGTATTCGCCTTCAATGTGTTTGATGGCCTCATCAATATTAAATGCATCGGCAACGGAATACTCTCCAATTCGCGTTCGTCTCAAGCGTGTTAAATGAGCCCCAGAGTTCAGCTTAGAACCAAAATCATGGGCTAAACTTCGGACGTACGTTCCTTTGCTGCAGACTAATTTGAAGTCGATTTCGGGATACGATATTGTGTCTAAATCCAAAGACGTAATGCTGATTCGGCTCGGTTTCATTTCGACAGCTCTGCCTTTTCTTGCGAGGTCATAAGCCTTTTGACCGTCAATCTTCTTGGCAGAAAAAATGGGTGGAATTTGATTTTGCTCCCCGATAAACGATTCACGCACCTTTTCAATGAGTGCCAAATCCAATGCAGGAACCGGAAATGTTTGATTGATCTCTGTTTCAAGATCATATGAAGGTGTTGTCCCACCCAATTTTATTGTACCCGTATATTCCTTATCCAAGCCCATCAAGGATTCAATGGTTTTCGTGTGGGGACCAATGCAAATGATAACTAGTCCAGTAGCTAATGGATCGAGCGTTCCTGCATGACCTACCTTGTTTTTCTTTTTGCCTGTGAGTTGCTTGACCGAATAACGCAGTTTATTGACCACATCGAATGAGGTCCAATTGAAGGGTTTGTCTAGCAATAGAGTTAGACCAAAAGGTTTATTTGGCTGATCAGTCAGTAGGAAACAAAAATTGCAATGGCGCCAACTACGAAGCAGTAATAGCTAAAGTATTTCAGTTGACTTTTCTTCACGAGATTAATCATCCAGGTGCAAGCCAATAGTCCTGAGACGAATGCGGCAATGGCACCTAATACTAAGGGCATAATGTCCATGGAAGATTCTGCTATTCCTCCATCCATAAGGTCTTTGGCCATTTTGCCAAAAATCAACGGAACGACCATCAAAAATGAAAATCTGGCGGCTTTTTCTCTATCCACTCCAAGTAACACAGAGGAGGAAATGGTTGCTCCAGAGCGACTGATTCCAGGAAGAATAGCAATGGCTTGGGCAATTCCGATGAGAAAAGCATTAGTAAAACTCACCTTTCTATCCGTATGTTTGGCTCTGTCTGCGAGAAAAAGCAAAAGGCCCGTAATAATCAACATGGCTCCAACTAGGAGAATTTGCTTGGAGAATAGGGCTTCGATTTGATCATTGAATAGCACCCCAACAACGGCAGCAGGTAGCATGGACAAAATGATTTTAACGGAAAACTGACTCTCCTCGTTCCATTTAAACTGCAATAACCCTCGAAATATTTCGAGGATTTCTTTTCTGAAAATAACGATGGTGCTTAATGCTGTCGCGAAGTGCAACACAACGGTAAAAAGCAAGCTTTCTTCTGGGAGACTCTCATCACCTAAGATGGCTTTTCCTAACTCTAGATGTCCACTACTGCTAACGGGTAAAAACTCGGTCAGTCCTTGAATAATGCCGAGTATAATCGCTTCAAGTGTACTCAAACAGATTACTTTTTAATGATGCCGAACATCACCACACCATAGCCCGCCAAAATTGTGATAGGGGCAACATACATTCTCCTGAAACTGAAAATCTCAGGGTTAAAGGATGATGGATCATCGGCACCGCCACCGCTCATTAAGAAGAATCCAATGACTACCACTAGGGCACCAATGCCAATAAGGATGAGGTTCGTTTTCTCTAAAGGAAATTCTGATGTCTGATTGTTGTCGCTCATATCTAGTACAATTTGTTGCCTCTCATTCGGAGATACTTGCGCACCGCCAAACTGGTAGAGACCCACGAAATTATGATTCCCAAGGCCATAACAATCACAAATAAGTATGCTAAAATTTCTATATCCTGAATTTGGATTAAATCTGGGAGGATGGATTGCAGGTAATACATGACGAGCATGATTAGCAAAATCGCAATCAAGGCGCTGTATATCCCATGTAGAATGCTGCGTGTAACGAATGGCCTGCGAATAAAACCCTGAGTCGCTCCTACCAATTGCATGCTTTTAATAATGAATCTTCGGCTATAAATCGAAAGGCGAATACTGTTGTTAATTAATGCTATCGCTACGATTAGAAGCAGCCCACTAAACACCAGCATGACAATTCCAGCAATTCTTAAATTCTCTTGCACCTTTTGAATCAAAGATTCTTGGTAAACGATTTCCTTGATTTTTGAGCTTCTAGCCAACGCAGATTTAATGACCGCCAGGCTGTCTGTGTTTGCATAGGCGGATTTCACCTTTACATCGATCGAAGCCAACAATGGGTTGTAATCCAGGTATTGCATGAAGTCCTCTCCAAGGTCTTTTTTCAAGATTTCAACCGCTTGATCCTTCGATATGTATTCGGTTGAATTGGTGTAATCAGCAATGTCGATGGCCTTTTTTAGTCGATCCACATCCACCTCGGTTACGTCATCATGCAAATAAACGGTGAAGCCAATATCTTCAATGACTTGGTTGCTGATCTTTTGCGTGTAGAGCAGGAAAAGCCCTAATAGACCCAAGGTGAACAAAACGAGTGAAACACTCAAGATCACCGAGACATAAGAACTGCGCAGTCTGCGCTTCTGAAATTGTGCTTCGCCTTGATTTGCCATAAACACAACGAAACTATTGATAAACGAACCTGAGAGGTAGGGCCTAAAAGAAAGTAACTAACAATGAATAGCGAATTCTATTGAAGCTTGTCACCGCGCAGCATTCTAAACCGTTTTCGGGCTTCTATGACGAATAAACTTCCTGTATGGTCAGTAAGTATCAACTCATACAGTGCCATGGCTTTTTCTGTGTCTTTGAGTTGAAGCTCTGAAATTTTAGCTGCCTGCATGATGGCGTTGTCCACCAAAATTCCGAAGGGATAATCTTCTGCGATTTTGAGATAGGTTTGAGCGGCCAATTCGTACTCACCTTGTTCGAAGAGAATTTCTGCGCGTTTAAATAGGATATTGTCACCCAAGTCATGTCCCGGATACGCTTTTTCGATTGCTTCCAGCGCAGTCATGGCCGAATCGTATTTGTGTTGTGCCACCATTAATTCCATTTTCGCAAAAGCGGAAAGGGCTTCCATGTTTGAATCAATCCCCAAGTTTTCAGTGATGAATGCACTGAGTTCCACTGCATCATTTGATATGAGTTTGGAGGTCGATCCTTTCAATACATCCAATTGCGCTTGTGACCAACGGAAATCACCAGCATAGTAAAAAACCAGCGCGTTTTTCAATTTAGCTTGGTGCCCGAGTTCATCGTATTTGAATTTCTTTTCAACTTGACCATACAGCAAGGATGCATCCCAAATATCGCTTGATAGAACGTAAATATCTGCAAGTTGAATTTTCAAATGTGCTTCATCAATTGGGGTAAGGCCATTCATTTTTAATGCATCCACCAAAATTTGGGCAGCCTCAAAAGTGGCTTCATCTCTATATCGACTTTCATAAAAGGCTTTGATATGAGCCAAGTCATTGATCAATCTCGATGTGGAGGCTTGATATCCTAATTCATTCAGTGCTGTTTCATACTCAGTAACAAGTTCAGCAATCGATGCTTGATCGTATTCTGTTTCTGTTACCCTTGCCTTGTATGAGCGCAAAAGACCAGTGATCGACTCGATATAATAATAGGAACGTGGCCCTTTATCTCGTACATAAGTATAGCCTTCAATGGCGACTCCATATTTGAAGTTGTTGAAAGCAAGATCAGCCAGTTCCATAACTCGCTCACCATCTTCCTTGTTGCGCTTGTCCAAGGCTTTGACTTGCGCTAGTGCTGCCCCAAACTTGTTTTGCTTCATATACATCCAAATGAGCATTTCGGAATAAATATCCTCGTTTGGGTTTTTTTGAATGCGCTTGAGCAACTCGCTTTGAAGGACGTCATTGTATTTATTGTCCTCCTCAAATCCTATGATTCGGTTGAGGGTGTTTTGTACGCTTTGGATGTAGCCATTGCTGATATTGAGCACGTCTAAGTATTCGCCAACCATTCCTTCCACATCGCCTTCTTCCCCTAGTATTTGCGCAATTTGAAAGTTAAAAGGGTATGAATCTCCCATCAACTTGCGTCCCGCATAGTAAGTGTCGAGCGCCCGCTGATTTTCATTCATCTCGGCAAACGAGCGTCCTACATCCAGAATTTGATTGATTGACGCCTTGTCTAAATCTTTAATAATGCGGTCAAAGTGTTTGTTGGCTTTTGAATCATCTCCAGCTCTGAGCATCACACGTCCTATATCCACCTTGAATCGATAGGCTTGAGGATGAGCCTTTGAATGGCGTTCTGCCAGCTTTTCGGCATCTTTGAAATTCTCCGTGGCGAGCAAGCTATTCAAGAAATACTCGTAGATCTCATCGCTGCCGGATTCTTCGTAGAGCTTTTCGTAATAAAGGAGGGCCTTATCAAACTCCCCTTCACGGTAGTAGTGAGCAGCTAGTTGTTCATCCGTGTTTTGGGCAAAAGCATTGCTAGACCCAAGAATGAGTGTGAAAAGAAAGACCCATTGATATGTTTTAAACCGGATCAGGAGAGAGGATAATCGATTTTATACTGTCTTTCAAAGCGACAACAGCCTTTTTGCACTTGGCGAACTGAGTGTTAACCGAAGTATAAGACCCGTCTAATTCATCGGCTGCTTCTAAAAGTTTAGCTGTTGAAGTTGCCTCCGATTTCAAATGTTGGTCAAACTCTTCATCGGTGTAAAGCCCATTGTTCACATCGGCACGTAGGCTGCTGAGTTGAGCCTCGCTGTATTCCAATTCCGTTTTGACTTGATTGTATCGCACAGCCGCCTTATTGTAGAATTTCTTACAGCGAAAAAAGTCTCCCAAAACGATTCCAGGTTCTGGATCTAGGGTGTCTTCTAAATTATCTAAAAACCAATTTCCTGTTTCATTGATTTCCGAGACCCGACCCGTGATTAAATCTGGGTCAACTGATGTTACAACTTCGTTCACATGATTTAGGATAGATCCTAAACTATCAATTTGCTGTATTCGCTTTTCTTTCACCTGTCCGTTGCACGAACTAAGAACCACTGTGGCAACTAATATGGAGTAGAAAGTCAAAAATCGAATCATGATATTGTTTCAAATTTGGTGTATGGAATGAGGCATTTTGGCACCTGGATTTCGCTACCGTCAAAGTTGTTTTCTAATACGGCTGCTAAAATTCGAGGTAATGCTAACGCACTTCCATTGAGAGTATGTGCATTACGCTTCTTTCCATCTTTAGATTTAATACGCAGTTTCATTCTATTGGCTTGGTATGTTTCAAAATTTGATACCGAGCTCACTTCCAACCATCGTCCTTGACCTTTGGAATAAACCTCCAAGTCGTAGGTTAAGGCGGATGTGAAACCCATGTCGCCACCACATAGACGCAAAACACGGTAAGGAAGTTCTAATTGTTGCAATAGATTTTCCACATGTTCCACTATTTTTTCAAGTGCTGCGTAGCTTTCTTCTGGCCTAGAGATTTGAACAATTTCAACTTTGTCGAATTGGTGCAGTCTGTTTAATCCACGAACTTCCTTTCCATACGATCCCGCTTCTCTTCTGAAACATGGAGTGTAGCCAATGTTTTTAATTGGGAGGTCTTCATCTACCACAATTACATCTCTGTAGATATTCGTAATGGGCACTTCTGCAGTTGGAATCAAGTACAAATCATCTTCTGCCGCATAATACATCTGGCCATCCTTATCTGGTAGTTGTCCCGTGCCAAAACCTGAGTCAGCGTTCACTAAATGAGGTGGAATTACTTCGGTGTATCCAGCCTCCTCGCCTTGATCTAGAAAGAACTGAATCAGTGAGCGTTGCAGTTTTGCACCTTTTCCCATATACACAGGAAATCCGGCTCCACTGATTTTCACCCCCAATTCGAAATCAATGAGGTTGTAGGTTTTTGCCAAATCCCAATGTGGCGTGGCGTGGTCTGCGTTTTCAGCCTGGCCCCAAGAACGAATAGTTTCGTTGTCCTCGCTGTTTCTGCCTGCCACAACGGATGCATGCGGAGCATTCGGAATAGTAGCGAGTAGCGTTTTAAGATCAACTTCGATTTGCTTCAGTTCTTGATCTAATTCTTGGTTGTATTTCTTGAGTTCTGAAGTTTTGACTTTAGCGTCATTGGCCTGTTCGTGCTGGCCAGCCTTCATCATTTGGCCAATTTCAGCGGCTACTTTTTTTGCCTCATTAAGATTTTGATCCAAGGTAAACTGGGCATGCTTGCGTTTGTCATCTAATGCAATGATGTCATTGATGGAAGATTCAGCATCAATGAAGCGCTTTTTAAGTGCGTCAATGATCTCCTGTCGATTTTCGCGAATGTGGGATAGTTCTAACATGATAGAATTGTGAAACGAATGAAAACAAAAAATCCCGATTCAATGGGCATCGAATCGGGACTATTAATATGATTTAACGAGTCTCTAGTTCTCTTCGCCCGTGACGATTGAAACGTACGACTTGTTGTCTCTTTTCTTTTGGAATTTAACTACACCATCTGCTAAAGCAAATAGGGTGTGATCTTTACCGACTCCAACATTAGCTCCTGGGTTGTGCTTAGTTCCTCGCTGGCGAACAATAATGTTACCTGCGATAGCTCCTTGACCACCAAAGATTTTTACTCCGAGTCGTTTACTTTCTGATTCACGTCCGTTTTTCGAACTACCTACACCTTTTTTATGTGCCATTTTTTATTCGTTTTTTGAATTTAGCTAAGCGCTTCGATCAGCTCTGCTTTCTTCATTGATGAATACCCTGAGATTTCTTTGTCCTTCGCCATGTCTTTCAACTCGGCTACAGTCATTGAACTCAAATCTGTCGCTGCTTCCGTAGCTGCTGGCTTCGCTTCTGCCTTAGGAGCCTCTGCCTTTGGAGCAGCTTCTTCCTTTTTAGCTGGAGCGGCTTTAGCGCCACTTGCCACGATGTCGTTGATTTGAATCTCCGTCAAAGATTGACGATGACCATTTTTCTTTTGGTAACCTTTACGTCTCTTCTTTTTGAAGACGATTACCTTGTCACCTTTAAGGTGCTCTAAAACGGTAGCACTAACTTGTGCTCCGCTGATAGCTGGGGCGCCAATGTTTACTTTGCCATTGTCGTCAATGAGAAGAACACGATCGAAGTTTACCTTCTTGCCTTCTTCAGCATCTAAACGATGAACGTAAACCTTTTGGTCTTTTTCAACTTTGAATTGCTGCCCTGCTATATCTACAATTGCGTACATAGCTTATAATTTTTCTTTCTTTAAAAAGGGCTGCGAATGTAAAACAAATAAGTTTTCAACAGCTCTATTGTTTGAGGTTTATTTTCTGGAGAACATGGAGGCAAAATATGCCAGCGGTGACTTCATGTTAATCAAAAAGATGCCCAACAGTATGAACAGCATGAAAAGCAGGTCGGTTCCTGTGATGGGTTCACCATCTAAAATCCCCCACGCAACCGCGACTATCGGGATTAAATAAGTTACGGTCGAAGCGAATATCGCAGTCGTTTCTTTGATCAGTCGATTAAACATGATTACAGCGGCTGCCGTTCCCACAACGGCCAAAATGGAAAGGTATAAAACGCCCATCCAACTCTCAGGGTTGGATTGAAGAGTAGGAAAAAAATCTGTTTGAAAAATGAGATAAAGCGCACATAAAGGTCCTGTCATCAAAAAAGAAAGTGAGGTAATATGCGAAGGACGCATTTCACTCAGCTTCGACTTAATGGTGTTCACAGCTACTCCGTACATGCCTGATGCCGCCACTACCAGTAATGAGTATTTACCATGATTAGACAGCTGAAATATGTTTTCAAATCCGATTAAGCCGGCAGCACCTATCAATGCAATCAGCACTCCACTGACTTGAGCGACTGTGGTTTTCGAACGAAATAGGGCGACACCAATCAGAAGGGTAAACAGAGAGGTCAGGGAGTTAAGGATGCCGGTCAATCCGCTAGGAATCTGAGTTTGGGCCAGGGCGAACAAAAAAGCAGGTATGGCGTTTCCAAAAAGTCCAGTGACTAGTAATGGCCACATATTGCCTTTTATTTTGCTCAAGTTTCGAAGCGAAATCGGCAACAGGACTAATGCGGTCACGGCAATTCGAAAGGACGCAACTTCAGTACTACTGAAGAAGACAAGGGCTTTTTTCATTAGAATAAATGAACTGCCCCAAGTCAGAGCAAGAAGGCCTAAAATGACCCACTGTGTGGGTTTGTGCTTGAAGTCAACGTTCATCATTCGGGGCGCGAAAGTACCTTTTGGACAACGCTAAATTTTAACTATTGTTGAAACATGAAAATCTACACGAAAAAAGGGGATGACGGCACCACAGGGTTGCTCGGAGGAACGCGACTACCAAAGCATCATTTGCGCATCGAATGCTATGGAACGGTGGATGAACTGAACTCGTTTATTGGGGCGCTCAGGGATCAAGATTTGAATTCTAATCAAAAACAGCTTCTCATACATATCCAAGAAGATTTGTTCACTATAGGGTCCCATTTGGCGGCTGACCCAATCAAAAACAAAATGGAGTTGCCGGAAGTAGGTAGTAGCAGTATCGAGGAGCTAGAGAATGAAATGGACAAAATGGATGCTCAACTCCCTCCAATGAAATTCTTCGTTTTGCCTGGAGGGCATCCTGCCGTTTCGTCCGCACATGTTTGCCGAACGGTTTGTCGAAGGGCCGAAAGACTATGTGTCGCATTGAACGATTCACAACCTCTAAACCCAATCATACTTACCTATTTAAATAGACTTTCCGACTATTTCTTCGTCTTATCAAGGCAATTGACACAGGATTTTGGAGCGGAGGAGATTCCATGGAATCCTAAATCGAGAAATTAATCGGTTGAAAATCAATAAATAGCGGTAACAGAAATTAAACTTGCATCTGTAGTCAAAAAATATATTTTTGCGGCCTTTAGAAATGACCCCTAAAAAATAGGAGACATGTATTGGACATTAGAATTAGCATCATACTTAGAAGACGCCCCGTGGCCAGCAACGAAGGACGAATTAATCGACTTTGCCATGCGTACGGGAGCACCACTTGAGGTGGTTGAAAATCTTCAAGCATTGGAGGACGAAGGAGATAACTACGAAACGATTGAAGATATTTGGCCGGATTATCCTACTAAAGAAGACTTCTTCTTTAATGAAGATGAATATTGACGAACTCGTAAAGATTTATCCGAAAGCCGCACGAAATAATGCGGCTTTTTTTGTTTTCGGGCCACTCCAAAACCACTCTAGCAATGAGTAACTTCGTCCACTTTTTATAAAATACGATCATTGACCCGCGCAACTTTGTCAGGTATTCGCCTTTGGCAAGCCAATTGACTCTCCGCGCATTCTACATAATACTGAGACTATGCTGCAAATAGTAAATAAGGTTCTGAACCAAGTGTTCGGAAATAAAAGCGACAAGGATATAAAAGAATTGATGCCTTTGGTGGAGAAAACCAACGAGCATTTTGCCTCTTATGCTTCCCTTACAAACGACCAATTACGCGCTAAAACAATCGAATTAAAACAGCGCATTCAAGATTCGATCAAAGAGGATCAGAATAAGATTGACGAGTTAAAAGCGACCATTGAAAAGGACGAAATTGATTTTGCGAAAAAAGAAGAACTCTACGAAGAGATTGATGCTCGAGATAAAAATATTGTGGAGCAAGTGGAGGCCACATTGCAAGAGATATTACCTGAGGCTTTTGCTGTCGTAAAGGAGACGGCTAGGAGGTTTAAGGAAAACGAAGAGCTTGAGGTTTCAGCAACGGATATGGATGCTGAATTGGCTGAAACTCGAAAGCACATAAGGATTGAAAATGGCAAGGCATTTTGGGCAAATAGCTGGGATGCTGCAGGTGTAGATGTAAAGTGGGAAATGGTTCATTATGACGTCCAACTGATTGGTGGAATGGTGTTGCATGGAGGTAAGATTGCTGAGATGGCTACAGGGGAAGGAAAGACATTGGTAGCAACATTGCCGGTTTATTTGAATGCCTTGAGTGGTCGGGGAGTGCATGTGGTAACCGTCAATGATTACTTGGCAAAACGTGACTGCGAGTGGATGGCCCCTATATTTCAATTTCATGGATTGACCATTGATTGTATTGATAGGCATCAACCAAACAGCGAGAGCAGAAGACAAGCCTATCGTTGTGATATTACCTACGGAACGAACAACGAATTCGGCTTTGATTACTTAAGAGACAACATGGCTGGCCGTCCAAAAGACTTGGTTCAACGGGTGCACAACTACGCCATTGTGGATGAGGTGGATTCTGTTTTGATTGACGATGCACGTACGCCATTAATTATTTCCGGACCAACTCCCAAAGGAGATCAGCAAGAATTCTTGGCTTTGAAATCTCGCGTTGAAAAACTGGTCGATGCACAGCGCAAGCTGATCAATGGCATGTTGGCAGAGTCAAAGAAGTTGCTTGCATCAAGCAGTGAAAACACAAAGGATAAAAAGCAGTTAGAAGCGAATTTGAAACTGGGCGGGGAACAGCTATTAAGATGTTTCAGAGGTCTTCCGAAGAACAAAGCACTGATTAAGTATTTGAGCGAGCCAGGCGTGAGAGCTACGCTGCAAAAAACGGAGAACTACTATTTGCAGGATCAACAAAAAGAGATGCATATAATCGATGATGAGTTATTCTTCGTTATTGATGAAAAGCAGAACAGCATTGAGCTTTCAGAGAAAGGGATCGACTTAATAACGGAACAAGGAGATGATAAATCTTTCTTCATCTTACCAGATATAAGCACGGAGTTGAGCCAGCTTGACAATCGCATTTCTGATAAAGATGAGCGAGCTACCGTAAAGGATAAGCTAATCAATGAATACGCTGAGAAAGCAGAGCGAATTCACGCAATCAATCAATTATTAAAGGCATATGCACTTTTCGAAAAGGATGTGGAATATGTGGTGATGGACGGTAAAGTGAAGATTGTGGATGAGCAAACCGGCCGTGTGATGGACGGAAGACGCTATTCTGATGGATTGCACCAAGCAATTGAAACAAAGGAAAATGTAAAGGTTGAAGCGGCTACTCAAACCTATGCTACGGTTACACTTCAGAACTATTTCCGTATGTATAATAAGTTGAGTGGTATGACCGGTACTGCGGAAACTGAGGCAGGAGAGTTTTGGGAAATCTATAAACTGGATGTTGTAGTCATTCCAACAAATAGACCCATTGCTAGAAAGGATGATCAAGATTTGGTGTACAAAACTGCACGTGAAAAATACAACGCGGTCATTGACGAAGTTGAAAAGCTAAGAAACGCGGGGCGTCCAATTTTAGTCGGTACAACATCCGTTGAAATTTCAGAATTGCTGAGTCGAATGCTCAAAATGCGAAAGATTCCACACCAAGTTTTGAACGCGAAACTGCACCAGAGCGAGGCGGAAGTTGTTGCTGCCGCTGGTAAATCGGGTACGGTGACCATCGCGACAAACATGGCAGGTCGAGGTACGGATATTAAGCTAGGCGAAGGCGTTAAAGAAGCCGGTGGTTTAGCCATTATTGGCACAGAACGCCATGAGTCAAGGCGAGTTGACCGGCAGTTGAGAGGTCGTGCTGGACGCCAAGGTGACCCGGGGTCTTCGCAATTCTTCGTTTCCTTAGAAGACCATTTGATGCGATTGTTTGGTTCTGAGCGAATCGCAAAACTGATGGACCGAATGGGTCTAGAAGAAGGCGAGGTGATTCAGCACGGGATGGTGTCTAAAAGTATTGAGCGTGCCCAGAAAAAGGTGGAAGAAAACAACTTTGGTACGCGGAAGAGATTGCTGGAATACGATGACGTAATGAACTCGCAACGTGAGGTTATTTATAAGAAAAGACGCTATGCATTGCACGGAGAGCGCATGGGGGTTGAGACGGCCAATGCCATTCATGACGTATGTGCCTCTATTGTAAATGAGTTTCAGGAAGCGCGGGACTTCGAAGGATTTGAAATGGAATTATTTACTTCATTGACCATTGAGTCTCCTGTGAATGAAGAAGAATTCCTAAATCGCACAAGTGAGGAATTGACGGATATCGTATTTAGTAAGGCATTAGCGCATTATGAAAATAAAAGCAAGTATATCGCTACCGTTGCTTTGCCAGTTATAATGAATGTTCAGCAGAATCAGGGCAATCAATTTAAGAATATTGAGATTCCGCTATCTGACGGTAAACGTGCGTTGCCAGTGGTTGTGGACATGGAAGAAGCCATAGCCAAAGAGGGGCGCCCAATTAAGCTAGAATTGGAAAAATCTACCACTTTGGCCATGATTGATGGTCAATGGAAAGAGCACTTGCGCGATATGGACGACTTGCGTCAATCGGTTCAAAGCGCTGTTTACGAGCAGAAGGACCCACTGTTGATTTACAAGTTTGAGTCTTTTGGTCTATTTGAACAAATGATAGACAAGGTAAATAAGGAAATTGTGAGCTTCTTATTTAGAGCCAATCTTCCAAGTCAACAGGCGGCTCATGCTACCCAAGGGCCGAAAGCGGACGCTGATCTATCGAGAGTAACCGCAACTAAGCAAGAAGTTGCTCCTGGTAGTGCTCCTGATCCAAGACTTCAAGGGAATGCCCCACAGCAATCAGAAGTGAAGAAAGAGCCAGTTCGTGTGGATAAAAAGCCCGGTCGAAACGACAAGGTGGAAGTACGTGACATTAAAACAGGCGATGTGAAGGTGGTGAAGTTCAAAGTAGCCGAGCAGAAGGTGGAGCAAGGAGAATGGGAAGTGCTGCAGGTGGTGGAGTAGGATGCTTAAAAATGATCATAAAAAAAGGGCGCCTTTTGGGCGCCCTTTTTATTGCTCGATTTTTCGATTTACTGAATAATCAAAGTCTGAACCTCAGTCATGTTGTCTGAAGTAACTTGGAGCATGTATGCACCAGGTGCTAGTTCAGAAACGTTAACGTCAATTACATTCAATCCTGCATTGTAGGCTTTGCTCATTACAACTCTACCTGAGTTGTCAAACACAGTAACTTCTAAGCTATTCCACTCTGCGGTGAGGGTCAATTGTACATTGTCCTTAGCAGGGTTTGGATACACAGTAAATACATTGCCATTGGCAACATCTGTCACACCCAGTGGATCAACCGTAATGCTGTATTCATCCAAATCTTGACCACAACCATTATCGATAACCAAACTTACCGGGTAAGTAGTTGGGTTTCCATTCCAAGGGAAAACATAGGTTGGGTTGGCTTGCGTTGAAGTATCAATACTATTGAATGTCCACAAGTAAGTAGTGTTAGGACTAGTATTAGTAGATCCTGCACTGCTAAAGAAGAATCCAGTACCACCAGAACCGGTGAAGCTAATGTCAGCCTCTGGAGCTCCTAATACCAACAAATCAAAATCAGATTCTGAAACGCAACCATAGATGTCAGTTGCAGTAACGCTATACGATCCAGAAGTTGAGAAATCATTCGTTGCTGTGTTTGTGGAAGAGCCACCTGTCCAAGCGTACGAACTACCATCAATGATAGAAGCGTCAACAGAAATAGGAGCATCATCTTCACAACCTTCAATATCAGCAATTTCTACTGCCGTAGATTTTGTGACAATTGCCGTGACTTCACTTTCACAACCTTCTTCCATTTTAGTAACAGTGTAAGTACCAGCATCACTGACGTCAATGGTAGATGTAGTTTCACCTGTACTCCACGCATACGTAGCATTTGAACCACCACCTGGATTTAACGTTTCAGAAGCGTCAGCACAAATGTGAATGGCAGAATCTAAATCAGCATCAGGAATCAAACGATAGATTGCATTATCAGAAGCACTTCCACAATATTGAGTGGTTATACTTACAGAGACATTGAAATTAACGGGTTGATTATTTGCTGTGAGCGTAACGGTACTTTGTGTTGATATTTGGTTGTTTACGTTCCAAGTCACAGATTGAGCTGGACCCGCTTCAACAATCACTTCGCTTCCGCAGATCGTATCATCAGGACCTAATGTGAAGCTAGCAGCATTCACGAATTCAACTGGTCCTATATCAGGCATGATCGTACTTCTATTGGAGCCATTGATATCTGTTGGCGTGTTAACGAGTGGTGTTCCTCCTCCATTCAATGTGTCGTTACATGTAATACATAACAAAGCATCTTGGAAGTTTGGATCGGTTTCTACAGAATGCAAATCATTGCCAGAAGCGGCTTGATAATCCTGTAAACTACTGTAAGTGCTGGTTCCTGAATAAACCAACGTACCTGAAGAAGTATATAGGTTGTTGTAATCACTTTCGGAAATAGTAAATCCACCAGGCGCGTACAAAGCATAACCTCCACCTTCATTGTGGAAGGAGTTGTTCATTAATGAAATCAGACCGCCATTTGAATTGAAACCTGCGTAGTAATTTCCGCTCTGACCTCTTCTGTTCACTGAGTTATGATGGAAGTCAAATATTCCAGAACCTGAGGCATAGAAACCATAATATCCGTAAGATGAGCTTGTACTTGATCCTGAATTGATGCAGTTATTGGCGACTCTCGAACGTGGGTTATTTGTTCCAATGGAGTTGGTTTAAATACAATACCATAGTAGTATCCATTATTCATATCCGTTCCAGTAAAGTTGTTCGTGATATTGAAATTGTCCACATAAACAAAGAAAGGTCCGTATCCATAGAGATACATGGCAGAGTCATTCGTAACCGTGTTATTGTTAAACTCAAGACCGTCTAAATAGTAAGCATAAATCGTGTAGAAGTACGAATTCTTGATTATGTTGTTATCTATGGTCGTGTTCTCAGCACGGCTTGTGGTTCCACCGCCATATGCATAGATGCTGCAGCTACCACCTTCAATTCGGTTGTTGGTAAATGTGTTGCCGTGATTGCTTCCGTACATATATATTGCTGTGCTGTAGTTTCCAGCTCCAGTATATGTGGTTGGACCTGCTTTAACGACACAACCATCGATTGTGTTGGAATCAGCACTTCCAGTTATTGCAAAAGCATTGGAATAGGTTCCAGCGGTCGTGTTTCTGATGGTCATATTCAAGAATGACACATGATCTGCACCATTCAGGCTAACCACATAATTATTGGTGTTGTTCGTAGCGGATTGGATAATGTGCACATCGTTTGCATCGCCAGAAATACTCTGAAAGTAGACGGGACGATCTGCAGATGAACCTAAAATTTGACTGATTTCGAATTGCTCAGTGTAGTTGCCATTTTCTACATTAAACCAAACCGTATCGCAAACTCCTAAGATGTTTAAATCTGCTACTGCATCAGTAAAGGTGTTATAGTCGGCACCACCTGAACTACCAATAACATAAAAGCCTTCCATGGCTGGTCCAACAGTTAGAGAAGTAGTATCATTATTGTTCATGGTATCAACTACCCCATTAGGCATGGATGTCCAAACCTTCACATCATACAAGTTGCCATTAGTGAACGTGAATGTTCCTAGGTCAACGATGGTATCAGTGGTTCCTGATCCAGCTGCTGAATCCAAACCAAGGGTGAACCATTGGCTACCTTGTGATGAACCATTCACTGTCCAATCTACCATCACAGAATCCAAGATGTTGTTTCCGAAATTTCTGATTTTGGCGGTGATATCTTGAGTACCTGCGCAAAAGCCATCCTCAATACTCGGAATGGCAGTAACTCCAGCATTATTTGGAACACTTGCATTGATAAGATCAAAACCAAAAGTCATCTGGTAAGCACCGTTTCCTTGAGGAGCAGCGGCTGTGTATGGGTTTGCATAAGCTCTCCAAGAACCCGCTGTAGCAGTGGTTACCGAGCAATAATATGCTGAAAATGTACTCATATGAGTCTCAAAACCTACGATTAGAGGTAGTGTTGGATCATAGGCAAACGGAGTATCCAATTCGAAAGCAAACCACTGCCCAATGGTATTGTCGAGTGTGTAGTTGTTTGAATAGAATACTTCTTCCATACCGCTGGTCCAAGAACCAGAATTTAAGGCGGTGACGTTGGCTTGTTTCATTGTAATCTTCATGTGATCGTATGCAGCTGTGCCTGTTCCGCCAGATCCACAAACCATGTAAATCTTGCTGATGAACATTCCGCTTGGCACCGAACCAAAAGTTCCTACTGGATAGAGTTGCTCACCTCTTGCTCCAGCTGAAGACCAACTAAGAGGGATAGAGTTACCACCTGCGGTATAGGTCGCATTGGCATACGTTGGGTTTTGCGCTAGTGCATCCTGCAGCCCGAAAAGGCCAACCGCAGCGACTAGGGCAAAGGCGTAAAAACGCTTGAAAAAATAGATGTGTTTCATGGTATAAAATTTTGAAATTGTTATACCAAATTAGAACACTTCGATCAACGTTCGTTTTTTTTCGATCAATAGCATTTTTTGTGTTTTAAATGATGTTTTTGATAGACAGAATTGAAAAATGAGCGTTGGATTTAAGGGTAAAACGGCATGATTATCAGATAGCTAGGAGGATGGTAGGCACTAATCGTCAAGAATTGCCTAAAACGATATAATAAGTTCATGGTGTGTTCAAGGATTAAGGAATATCTGGATTCGGTTGATAGCTTTGCTAGATGGATCTTTTATCTCAACTTAAATCTCTAATGCATGATGCGGATATTCCACATACTCAAGTTGAGCTCAAGCGCAATGCATTTCTGAAGGTAAAGGGGAGTACCGATACAAACCTATACCACATTGATGAAGGAACGTTGCGCATTTTTATGGAAGATGAGTTTGAAGAGCACACCATTCGGCTTGGATATACTGGGAACTTTATTGCTGCGTTGGATTCATTCATAAGTGACCAACCCTCTGACCTGTACATTCAAGCTTTAAAGAAATGCACCGTTAGGGTGTATAAAAATCGGATTACACCGCTTTTTTGAATAGCTCAAAGGAGGCAACTCAATTGTGGCATAAAATGAATGGCTGATATTCCAGCAGCTTGAGCGCGAAAAAGATATTCTGACGCAATCGCCCAAGCTTAGATACGAACGCGTGTTAAAACGCAGCCCACAGTTGTTTCAAGAGATTCCTTTGAAGTACATCGCTTCCTATTTGCGCATGTCGCCAGAGACGCTAAGTCGCCTCAGAAATTCTTGATTAGAATCAAGATGGGCGCACCTTGAGTGGTTGACATTTGCACAAAACCAATGAGAATGAAGGCCACTAATACCGAATTGATCGATGATTTGATAGAGCGAACCCAGTCCATTATGAATCGGGTGCAGGAGTTGAGTAAACTCACCGACCAGCAATTGAATTGGAAACCCAATGCCGAGAAATGGAGTGTATTGGAATGCATCGAACATTTGAATCGCTATGCGGAGTTTTACAATCCAGAGATCGCTCAGCGATTGAAGCAAGCGAAATCTTCAAAAACGGGTCGATTTAAAAGCAGCTGGTTAGGAGAATATTTTGCTGAATCGATGAAGCCTAAGGAAAAGCTCAATAGGATGAAAACGTTCACTGCGATGAACCCAAATCAAGTTCAGCTAAATCGCTCGATCATTGATCGGGTCCTGAATTATCAAAGGGAATTACTCGAATTGTTATCTCAATCAAGAAGCTTTGATTTACAAAGAACCAAAACGTCCATCAGCATTTCGAAGATCATTAAATTGCGATTGGGCGACACGTACAGGGTGTTGATTTATCACAATCAACGTCACATTTTACAGGCGGAGAAGGTGGTCACTTCAATGTCAGAAATGATTAATCAAGCAAGTTAATTGCAACGATCTTTGATCAGCTCAATTTGATCTAACATCCAATATTCTCTTGGACATGTTTCAAGGTATTGTTCCAAAAGCTTTTTTGCCAATTCGCATTCGTTCGTTTGACTGTATCTCAATGCCAAATTCCAATTTGCAGAAGGATTGTCTGAGTCTAGAAAAAGGGACTTCCAACTGGCTATGTAAGACTTTTCCTGCCATTTCTCCTCCTCGGTCCATGATGCTTTGTAATAATAGGCCATGCCTAAGTCATAATAGCACTGCGCAAGATTTGTGTCTATGGAATTAACATCAAGCTTTTCCAGATTTTTGATAGTTAGATCAACCGTGTCTTTACTTGTTCCTCGGCAGTTTAAGAAGGCTAATGTATCCCGCATCTCCATGTAATCCACTTTTTGGGCTTGCACAGAAAGACCAAGCGTTAAAGCGATCAATAGGAAAAGACCCCGCATGCTATCCGCGTAAGGTGATCTCCGTTTCTTTGTCTCCAATGGTCACGGTTGCTTTGTTGTCGCAATCACCAGCGCCATAATCGACAGATCTGGCTTTGTAGCCATCTGCTTCTAATGAAATAACGCCTTCGGTAATCCATCTGCAGTCCAATTGTACACGCAGTGGAGTAGTAATATTTACGGTGTAATCAATGTTGTTGCGTGAAGTTCCGTTGCCACTACCAGTTATTTCATACACGTCATCCGTGATGCCAGCCCAACCCATCCACGCATTGTTACTGTCGAGGGTAAAGAAATTGGTTTCTTGCCCTTCTACCCACGTGCGTTTGCGTTCAGATTCCCACAGAAGAATATCGCCATCTGGTGTAGTCACTTTTCCATCCACAACGTTGATCTCAAACTCCATTTGACCCGAAGCGTTTGGTCCTAGGTTAGACGATGTGCGGGTGCCTTCAATTTTATAATCGTTCACGAAGTAGTTCTCAGTGGTTACCGAAATCACGCTGCCTGTATTTCGGTACCAATCGGTAATGGTATAGATCACTTTTCCTCTGCGCTCCTTGCCATCTTGCCCCTTGCAGTTCACTTCGCCAAAGTCAACGGTGATTTCATAAGGCCATGGGCTTCCTAATTCTACCACTGTAATGGTCGCACAACTGGTTCAAGTGGAGTCTTCACTTTCGGCAGATTCCGAGCTTCCTTCTGATTGTGTGCCTAAATCGTCAAACATGCTCTGCGCGAGGGCTTGATCTTCTGAGGACGTGGTGACCACCTCTTCTTCGGTGTCATCTTCTGTTTCTCTTTTGCAACTGCTTACAGAGAGAGTGATGGCGGCAAGGAGCAATAGGCTGAACTTTTTCATAATGGAAAGTTTCCTACTAAAGTAGGGAAATGAACTGCGAATAGATTAATTGAGTTTTCTATAAAACGAGAATCCACCTTTATCATAAAGGTGTTCCAGATTCATGTTTTTCTCTAAGAGATTGGGTATGTGCTGAACCTTACAGACGATGTAATGCACCTCAGCGGTTTGTGCAGTATTGGTATTTGGATTGACGCGACCGTAGAAATAGTTCGCATAACTCTTGTATTTGAATGTTTCGAAGTAGGCTTTTTCATCTTGGTGTTCTTCAAAGAATTTGATGGCACTTCGCTGGCTATAACCCTCTACGTTTGGGACAATCACGACCATTAAGGAGGATATGATAAGCGCTGAGCCGCAGGTGAGCAGAATAAAGGCGCGTTTTGGTGCTGTTGTCCGCAACTTTAATGCACCTAAAATCAACACTAAAAAGACAAGGCCGATCATCCATTCCCAACCCATCCAAGGCACTTCTGCACTCAAATTGCCGGCAGCAAAGGGATCGGTAATGGATTCAATCCAATAGTTTTTGAAAATGAGTAAAACGGGCACCGCGATAAAAACTATGGACAGAATAGTTCCCTGGATCCCGATCCACCAGAATTGCCATTTTTTTATTTGATCGCCATTAAGGTGTCTAACGGCCACCAGTGCCGCCAAGTATGATAATGGCAAGTAGGTCATTGAACTGTAATGGACAATTTTGGTAGTGACAATGCTAAACAAGACCAATACGACCCAGAACAAGTACTTCATCCATTGGCTGAGGTAATGATCATCGCCAGAAAAGGATTTTCGAAATGTGCTAAGCGCGATGATGGACATGGGGAAACAGCCGAGCAAGACTACCAGACAGTGATAGAAAAAAGGTTGTTTATGTCCGGCAATGGGGTGAAGAAACAACTCTACTTGATACTGCACGAACTCCACCAAAAACCACGGTCCATTTTGCAAGGTTTCATAGCCAAACCAAATGGCCGATGTGAAAAATACGGTGAGCGCAAATACTGCGACTGTACCAATATTGGCGGGCTTTTTAAGCCGATTCATGATCCACCAAACCAGGAAAGTTAGCAATAAGAGCAAGAACCCTACTGGGCCTTTGGTTAGAATGGCTAAACCACTGAAGAGACCGGCAAAAAAGGCATGTTTTCTAGCGCCATTTTCGCTGTGATCAATAGTGATGAAGAGGTGGTATATCGAAAGGAAAATGAAGAGGTTAAACCATGGGTCGATGATTCCAGATTTGAAGTAAAGGTGGGGTAGCACCGACCCGAAATAGAGCAGTACCCACGCCCAGGCAAAGGTTTTGTTTTGCCATTTCAGACCGATGGAATACATGACCTGTAGCGTAATGATTCCACAGATGGCGTTGGGCAATCGAGCCGCAAATTCACCTACCCCAAATAGCGACATACTCAGTGCTTGCATCCAAAAAAACAATGGGGGCTTTTCTCGAAATGGTTCGTAGTTAATAGTAACCTGCCACCAATTGCCTGTTTGGAGCATTTCCCGGGCACTCTCGGCAAAGTTGATTTCGTCCCAATCAAATAGATGTACGCTACCCAAAAATGGAATGAAGAGTAGGATGGATATGAGAAGAAGGATGAGCCTGTCGCGATTCAAGATCGATTTCGATTTGTTTCGAAATTAGCCAATAGACCCTTTTCTCCCCATTTCTGATTTTTAAACAGCGCTAAACTTGCAAAGCACACCGTAATGCCGACAATGCTGCCAACGGTGATGTCCTCAAAGAAATGCTGTGAAAGATAAACCCTGCTGAATGCGGTAATTAATGCAAGGGCGTAACATAGGATTTCCACTTTGCGGTTGTTGGCAGAAAAAGCCAGAAAAAGAAACAAAGCAAACGCTCCTGTGGAATGACCCGATGGAAATGAGAACGCTTTGTGTAGTGAAACACCGTCAACAAAATGCAGATTTGCTATCCCCTCAAATACTTTAGATGGTCGGTAGTAGTCCGAAAAAACAATCCGCTTCAAGAACTGAGTAATCATGCCAGAAACAACAATTCCGATGAGCCCAGCAACGGCATATCGGATTTTGTAGATCAGCACAATAAACACCATGAATGCGATCATCATACCCTCTGCCATGCGGGTGGCATACTTGAATACCTGATCTAAAACGGGATGGTGAAATTGATTGAACCAAAGATGTAGTTCATGTTTATCAGTCAAGATAATCACCAAAAAACTAGCTATTAAAACAATCGCATGTAGAGAGATAAACAGCTTTACTTTTTCAAATGCGTCTTTCATTTTTTCGTTTTGAAAATCCTAGGGTTGGCTAATCCGCGCTTGCTCAAACAGTAAATGAAGGACCATTTCAATACGCCCAAACCATAGGTGCTGCTCCGTGCAAAATTGATGGACGAGGCTTCTTCGAAATACTTGGTGGGACAAGTAACCTCGCCTATTTCGAATCCAGCGTGAAATACTTGGCAAAGCATCTGATTGTCGAAAACAAAATCATCGGAATTTGCTTCGAAGTCAATCGTTTCAAGGATGCGTTTTGAAAACGCTCGATATCCAGAATGATACTCACTTAACTTCTGTCCGATAAGGATGTTTTGGGTGAGTGTTAAGAATCGATTTGCGATATACTTATACATTGGCATTCCACCTCTCAGTGCGCCTTTACCAAGAATGCGGCTAGCTAATACCGAATCGTAAAGGTCGTTGGCAATTATATGTGCAATAGATGGAATGAGAAGGGGGGTGTATTGATAGTCAGGATGCACCATGATGGTGATGTCAGCATTCAGCTCCAGCGCTTTGCGGTAACAAGACTTTTGATTCCCTCCATAACCCAAGTTCTGCTTGTGAGTGATGACATGCTTAATTCCAATTTCACGTGCTAAATCCGCAGTCTTGTCAGAGCTTTTGTCATCTACCAAAACAACATCGTCCACAATGTCGAATGGGATTTCATCATAGGTTTGTTTCAGTGTCTTTTCTGCGTTGTATGCAGGCATGACCACAACTACCTTTTTACCATTAATCATGGCGCGAAAATAAGGGAATCAAGGGCTTATGGAGAGCCGCGACTTTATTGAATAATCACGGACTCTAGATGTGAGTTTTCAGTCCCAATGAATTTTAGTATGTAGATTCCTGGGCCTTGACTGCCTATTTCTAATTGAAACTCTGTCCGTTCTTTGATGGAGGTTGTGTAGATAACTCGCCCAAACAAATCGACCATTTCGATGGAATGAAATCTTCCAAAAGTTAATCCAGATATGTTCACGATCTGATCAGTTGGATTGGGCCAAATTTTCAATTGCTGCTCTTTGAAATTGGATAATCCAGTTGTTGAGTCATCTATGGTGGTATCAGGCGGGTTGACTTCAAAAAGCAATGTTTGCATTGAGGTATCTGCCGAATCGCAGTGGTATGCGGTAAGTGTGACATGGTATTGGCCAACACCAGGATAGGCATGAAATGGATGATAATCGGTACTTGTGGCGCCATCTCCAAATTCCCAAAATGCACTCGTGGCATTGGTGCTGGTATTTAGAAACGTGGCATTTAGGCCTCCGATATCATATTCAAATTCCGCTTCTACATTGACGGCAGAATCGTAAGCACCTACAAACCATTTATTTAAACTGTCGAATACCACCAATTTTGCGGCTTGTCGAATTTGAAATGCTTCTAAGGCATTCAGCGTAAAATCATAAGGGACATTGGCGGGGCTTTTTCTATGAATAACTGAGTAAAATGCGCAAGCAGCAGCATAGCTACCTGCCGCGCTCGGGTGTGAGCCGTCATTATCATACAAGTTAATATTTGACATGTTGGTTCTTATGAATCGCCAGACTGCACCTACAGGTGAGACGATTGCATTATTGTCCTCTGCCATTTGCATGTATCGTTTGTAGAGCAGGCTGTCCATCCCTTCATAAGTACAAACGGGTGGCCACGTGGCACAATTACTAGCATCTCCGTTTTCTCTGCCCCAAGTCATAAAAAAGACTGTTTCAGCGCAAGGATTGGCTGTGTTAATCATCGTATCGAGTTTGGAGGCAAACGGAAATGTTTGAGCTTCCACTTGATTAATAGGGAATGATGGAAGTTGACTTTGCTCTTGTAAAACCACATAGTTCCAATCACCGGCATTAATCATGTCGATAGACATTTGGTTGGTGCTATGGCCTTGTAAGGTGTATCCTCCGGGCGTGTTAAACCCAGCCGTGCTGGAGTCTCCAGCTGCATTCGAAAAGTTCTCGAATAGGGTCGGGAGGTCATTAAAGAATGTATAGCTATTTCCGAGGAAGAGCACCTTGGTTGCTTCTTCTTGAGAAAAAGTGGTCAAAGTCGTTGTGAGAAAAAAACAGATAAAAATTTGTTTCATGGGATGCAAACCTAAGTGCTTTTACCCAGCCCAACTATCTCTGTCTAAACTACGGTATTGGATAGCCTCTGCTAAATGCTCAGGTTTGATGTTTTCCGATTCAGACAAATCAGCTATTGTTCGCGACACCTTCAGAATGCGGTCATATGCGCGAGCGGACAAACCAAGTCGCTCCATAGCACGCTTTAAAAGTGCCTGACCAGCAGTGTCAATTTCACAATACTGATTAATCATTTGCTTAGTCATCTGAGCATTGCAATATATGCCCGCACTCTTTTCAAATCTCTCCTCTTGAATCAATCGTGCCTTGATTACCCGTTCACGAACGTCATGACTTGCTTCAGCAGGTCGTTTATCACTTAATTCATCAAACTTTACAGGAGTGACTTCTATATGGATGTCAATGCGATCGAGTAGTGGACCGCTAATTTTATTCAAATAATTCTGAACTACACCCGGAGCACATACACAATCTTTTTCTGGATGATTGTAGTATCCGCATGGGCAAGGATTCATACTTGCGATTAGCATAAAGGAGGCTGGATAATCAACTGAAAATCGAGCGCGACTTATAGTAACTCGCCTTTCTTCCATCGGTTGACGCATTACTTCGAGTACGGTCCGTTTAAATTCAGGTAATTCATCTAAAAATAACACGCCATTGTGCGCTAGCGAAATCTCTCCAGGCTGCGGAAAGCCGCCACCTCCAACCAGGGCGACATCGCTGATTGTATGATGGGGCGAGCGAAAAGGTCGGGTAGTAACCAAACCAGATTCGTCTTTCATTCGGCCAGCGACACTATGAATTTTTGTGGTCTCCAAAGCTTCATGAAGGTTCATAGGTGGTAAAACGGTTGGAATACGCTTGGCAAGCATAGTTTTACCTGCGCCAGGCGGGCCAATTAAAATGGCATTGTGACCACCGGAAGCTGCAATTTCAAGTGCTCGCTTGATGTTTTCTTGGCCTTTTACATCACTGAAGTCAACTTCGAAATCATTCAACCGATTATAGAACTCTTCGCGAGTATCCATCTCTGTTTTTTCGATCGCTGCTTTACCATCAAAATGGTCAATGACTTCTTTGATGTTGGTTGCTCCTAAGACTTCAAAGTCATTTACAATAGCAGCTTCCAAAGCATTTTGTTTTGGGAGGATTATTCCTTTGAATTTTTCCTTGCGAGCCTGAATTGCAATAGGTAAAACGCCCTTAATCGGTCTAAGCGCTCCATCTAAAGCTAATTCGCCCATGATGATGTAATCCTCGATTCCTTCGCCTTTTATTTGATTTGAAGCTGCCAGTATTCCAATCGCGAGCGTAAGGTCGTAGGAAGAGCCTTCTTTTCTGATATCGGCAGGAGCCATGTTGATGGTGATTTTCTTTCCAGGAATTTTATAGCCCGTATTGTTCAATGCTGCGTCAATCCTGTGTTGACTTTCCTTTACCGCACTGTCTGGAAGTCCTACTAGCGAGAAATTGATTCCCTTATCAATGTTGACTTCAACGGTGATGGTGTTAGCATCTACACCTTGAACGGCACTGCCAAATGTTTTTACGAGCATACCTGATTAGTTGATTGCAAAGTAGTAAAGCCTGCAGAAAACTCAAAAACAAACCTACTAGGCCAATGTGTTGTGCGGTTAAACCCTTACTCCAACGATGCAAATGTCGTCAATCTGCTCATAGTCTTCTCCGCCAAAATGCATCCATTCCTCGATGGTATCATTTAGAATTTTCTTCTGTTCAGACATGGGTTTGTCGTATAGCTCTAGTAAGAGCCTTTGAAGGGGACGGTACTTAAATTTTTTCCCTTTTGGGCCGCCAAACTGATCGGCATAGCCATCACTCAAGAGATAGACACAATCCCCTGGATTCAAATCAAATTCGTGGTTTGTGAAATCTTCAGGATCCCCGCTGTAGGCACCAACACACATCTTATCTGGCTTTATGATTTCCAACTCACCATTTCGAATGATATACATTGGGTTATTGGCTCCAGCAAATTCAAGTTTATTGGTTGAAGGGGTTATAGAACAAAGGCCCATGTCCATCCCGTCCTTAACATCGGTTGTTCCTTCTTGGGCCTCAAAAACATCGACAACAAAATGGCGGAGGTGATCTAGAATCTCCCCCGGATGTTTCAGGTAAAATTCGTTTACCGCTCGTTGCAATCCATTGTTGCCTATCAGACTTACAAACGCTCCAGGCACAC
The DNA here is from genome assembly GCA_943788775.1 of uncultured Flavobacteriales bacterium. Taxonomy (GTDB): domain Bacteria; phylum Bacteroidota; class Bacteroidia; order Flavobacteriales_G; family Salibacteraceae; genus SHAN690. The sequence continues at coordinate 110,075 of CALSRO010000005.1, forward strand.
CATGTCCTGTGCAGTCAATGGCTGAGAAAAAGATTCGATCTTTCTGAGAATTAAACCAATAAAAATCTCCAGAAACGATATCCTTTGGCTTGAATAAAACGAATATATCAGTAAGATGCTCTTTCATTTTTTCCTCAAGAGGAAGTATGGCTCGTTGAATTCGTTCGGCATATCGGATTGAATCCATGATGTTTTTATTGCTTTCTGCCAGCTCTTCCTTTTGATGCACTACCTCAGCTGTTCGTTCAGCAACAGTCTTCTTTAGTATAGCTTTTTCTATTTTCAGATTACGTTCGCGGATCTTCACAAATGCTACAAAACCAGCAATGATGACTATAAGGCTAAGTGCATAGAACCACCAAGTTTGCCAGAATGGTGGCCGAATTGAAAACTTATAGGACAGTGGTTTCTGATTGGCAATTCCTAAACTATTTATTCCAACAACCAAAAATTCATAATCCCCAGGTGGAACAGAAGAATACTGAACAAACTTATCGTGAAGGGGTACGCCAATTTTTTTCTAACCCCTTTAGCATGACTTTGTAGCGCATTGCCTCAGAATTAGATAGACTGATGGACGTATAATCGAAAATTATGTTTTTCTCCATGTAGTTAAATGATTGACCATCGACTAAGGGGCGCTCTTTTAGATTCACTCGCAAACCCGTAATGTGAGTAAGAGGTTCTTGGTTCAGGTCTCGCTCTAGACTGACTTGATTGAGAATTGCACCCTGCACTGTGCCGAACCAAATGTTGTTTTCGGAATCTTGGAACACGGCATTCTGTTTGGTTTCTATGCCCGTAAACCCCTCCTTTTTGGTATATGTTCTGATCTCTTCAGATTTCGGGTCCAATCTGTTCAATCCCCGATTGGTGCCAATCCAAAGCAAACCGTTTTGGTCTTCATTAATTAGGGTGATATAATCGGATAAGAGGCCATTAGACTCACGATACGAACTCTCAATTTGATTCCCTAGAACCTTTAAAATGCCTAAGCCTTCCGTGCCCACCCAAGTATCACCTTGATCACTTTGATAAAAGCATAGCGGGGTGCCTGCAGCATCCCATTCGATGTGCTTGAAGGCTCGTGGATAGGGCGTAAAGCAGGTGATTCCTTTGCCCCTGCTTCCAACCCAGATATTACCATTTTCATCAGCGAACAGCGCTGAGATGTCATTGCCGAGCAAGCCAGTTTTATTTCCTTGCTCATCAAGCTCTTGGGTTATCCGCTCAATCTCGCCCGTTTTCGGATGATAGTGCAGTAGCCCATCGCTGGTGCCAACCCAGACACCTCCAGTTTTGTCAACATCAAGAGCGGTTACGTTGCCAAATTGGATAGCATAGTTAAGATTGAAGTTAAAGATTGATTTGCCTGTTTTTGGATTATAATGCACTAAGCCTCCGCCCCACGTTCCAATCCAGATATTACCATCTGGATCTTCCTCGATTTGTCGTATTTGTTTGTTCGGAACAGCCTCACCGTCATTTAGTTTATATGACCAAGGATCATCCAATGTAGGATCGTAGATTGAAATGCCACCGTTGGTGCCAAACCAAATTCTGTTGTGATTGTCCTGATAAATGGACCAAACCTGATCATCAACCATTCCATCTGATTTGCCAAAGCTCAGGAACTGTTCTCCTTTGAATACCATTAGGTCATTTTCATTGGTTCCAATTAAGATATTACCTTCCCTATCTTCTGCAATGTGTCTGATCTTATCATCCCGTAAACCATTGTTTGAGTTAAAGACCTTAATCACCCCTTCCGGAGTTATTCGGGTCAAACCTCCACCCCACGTCCCTGCCCAGATGTTTCCCTTCGAATCTTCGCTAATCGTGCTGATAAAGTTGTGCGCGATACCATCCTTTATTTTGTCATATATGATCAAACTATCACTATCTGGAATGAGTTTGTAAAGCCCACCATTGTGAGTTCCAAACCACTGGATGCCTCTACTGTCTTCAAGCATGCAGTTAGGCAAGAAATAGGAGGGTAATTTGTCTGGTTTATAAAAATCGAACGTACCCTTATCTTCCTTAAAGTATTTAATGCCTACATCGGTAATAAAATGGATGGTGCCATCTTTTGTTTTACTCATTCCAAACACTTGATCACTCAACCCCTCTTGACCTCTGAAATATTGAAAATCTGGGAAAGGCTCTATTGCAAAGTCAGGTTGCTCCATCCTCATAGCGCCATGCGTAGCGGAGATGGCCCAAATATTCCCCTTGCTATCTTCCATGATATTAGTGATGTCGCCCCCCATTTTGAGTACAATCTTCATTGAAGCACCCTCGAAAACGGACATGCCACCATTGTTATGCCCAAACCAAAGTCTTCCTTTCGAGTCTTCTAAAATGGTGCGAACTCCGTTGGCCGCCATTCCATCTTCTGTATTGTAGTTGATGAAATTGAGCCCATCAAACCTAGAAGCACCGCTTCCCGTTCCTAACCAAACGTATCCGCTCTGGTCGATTAATATGTCGTATACATTGGATTGAGCCAGCCCTTCTGCAACACTATATTGCTCGAAATAATAGGATTGTGCTCTGGTCTGAAAACTGAATAGAATTAGCGCCAGTGAAGCCGCAATCTTGGCTAGTTGACTCACATAATGTTGCATCAATGCTCGGACTTCTTTACAAAAAAGAATGTGCCATTCTCATCTTCCATTCCTTGAATTGTTCCAAACTGAGCCTTTTGCTGATTGGACCGATCTGCGGCATCATTAACGTTGTCTACAATCTGATCGATTGGGATGCAATAGTTCACGTTACCTTGCAATGACTTCGCGAATGTTTTTGTGAATTGCGAATTATCGGAGGCCAGCTCATAGCCTGCAGAAGAGAAAACCTGTGATGATTTAAAGGCGGTTGCCGTATAGTCATCACACCTTCTATCGGCATCAGTTCCTCTCATAGCCTGAAAGAATGATGGTCCAGATTCACATGCATCGGTAATCACCAAAGTATGGGTGAGGAATTTTGAAAAGCCTTGTAAACCTGCTTTGAGTTGGTTGATATTAAAGTAACTAAACTCATCGTCACGTTCTGAGTCTGTCGGAATCCAGTATCCAACATCATTGATGAATTTTCCATGGCCAGCATACCATACTAAAAGTGAGTTAACATGATTGCTGCGCACCATATCGCGAAGTTCAATTGAGAAGAAACGCTCCATGTTGTCTTTGGTCATATCTTTCTTAACGATTACATTATGCACCTCGTAGTTGCTTAGTGCACCCCGCATGACACTTACATCCTTACTTGGCCCATCAAGGCTAGCAAAGCTGCTGTAGGTGGAATTTTCAATAAAAACAACCCAAGTCTTACCCATTGGATTTTTCTCGCTGAGCTGAGCGCCTTCGCGGTTTAATGTGTATGTCTTAGTGCTTTCATTTCCATATTCATCCTCGGCTCTAAGCGTAATCTGATCCTTATTTGAAATATCAATGCTGGCGGTGAAGGATGGATTGAGAACCTGTGTGTTGAAACTCGCGTTGACCCCATCAATAAGAATTAGATTCAAAAGACTTTTGTCTTCAATATGACCTTCTATGTACAATATGGGTTCATCTGAGGTGAGATAAATCTCCCCATCATCAGATGCCACTGGAGCAATGATTTTGATGCCGGGAGGATCCGTTTCCGTGCGAACGACTTCATAAGTTTTAACCAAAACATTGTCATAAATATCCTCGACCTCAACGGTTAATTGGCTCAGGCCATCCACAGAAATTTTGGTGCAGATTTCAGGATTGACAGTGTCTTTTACCACATCAATTTGATCTCCGTTGATCGATATGCTGGTAATCTTACTAGCGTCCTTCGTCCAACCAGAAATTTCAACCTCAGTTTTTCCCTGATTTACCTCGAATACAAAGGCACCGTTTAAAACACGCTCGAGTGGTTGAGTGAAATAGAATTCGGGCACATCAGCTTCGCGGTGCAACTCAAATAGTTTTTCAACTGCCTTCTCATGCAATGCCGCGGCCTGTTTGTCATATGGAGCAAGCGTTCGAAGTGTTTCATAATCTTTAATCGCCCGCTCGAAATTGTTAAGTGCTTCGTATGATTTTCCGCGCAGGTAATACACCTGATAATAATCTTCTTTGAGTTGCAAGACCTTATTGTAATCAGCGATGGCGTTTGCATGTTGATTAAGCTCTTGGTAAAGCTTACCTCGTCTTAATAAGGCAACAGTGTTTTCAGGTTCAAATTTTGTGACCGTACTCAAGTCAACAATAGCTTGATTATAGTGGCCCTTTTCAAATTGGACTTTGCTGCGACAGAAATAAGCTCCTGTGTTCTTAGGGTTTATTCTCAATAGGTCTTCACAAACTTCCTCAGCCTGATCAAGTTTTTTAAGATGAACAAGCGCAAAACCTTTACCAACGTATGCCTCCTCAAGTGTTTTGTCCATTTTCATTGCACGGCCATAATTATACGATGCCTTCTGGTAATCCTGCAAGCTATCGCTAGCTAGTGCTCGGTAGTAAAAGTTAAGTGCGGTTTTGTCCCGCTTTATGGCATTTTCTGATTCTTCGAGGGCCATGTAAAAATCACGTAGCGCCATGTGCGCTTCAATTTTTTCATGATAGGCAAGATCGTGATGCTTGTCGAGATTTAGCGCATACGCTAGAAAAACTACAGCTTCTTTATGCTTTTCTAAATCGTTGTGGAGACGACCAGCCTCATAAAAATAGTCTTCATTCTTTCTATCCAGTGTCGTGGCCATAGCAAAATCGGCTGCGGCAGCTTCAGTACTGTCTAGTTTGTCATAAGCGTACCCCCGTTGTGCAAATCCTTTGGCATTTGCCGCATCTAATTTTAAAGCGTGATCTAGCTTGGATATAGCCTCTTCATACCTTCTTCCTTTGTTCAGTTTAGTGGCTTCTTTGATTAGTTTTTTTGCGCTTTGACCACTACTCACTCCACAAGCAAGTATGGTAAAGACCAACAGTGTAAGTGTCTTCTTCAAGTGGTATCTGATTGTCCTTCTCATACTTTGAAAGTATGAGTCATAAATTCCTTTGAAAATGACTTAAGTCACACAAAAAGATGACATTAGGAATAGCCTGTATCGGCTAAAGGTCATGTGCAATTGAATGGAGTGATGCTGAATGGTATTGCTACCATTTTGCTTTTGGCTGATTTGCTAAATATTTCATTCAAGCAAAACCTAGTCGATTTGACCTATGACCTGTCGAATTGTTACGCAGCTAAATCTGAAGAGTCAGGTTTCCGTAAACCTGCAGAGGTCAGTCGAGCTTTAAAACTTTCGTTGTCTAGTTCGATAAGCCCATTTACACGTAGATAATGGATTAGTTCAATCGCATAATCTTTCTCAAATCCCAGTGAATAAGCAACGTTGAGCGCATTCATTTGCGGATGTAGACTGCCTTCTACTCGATGGCGAAGCACCTCTAATAGAAGGTTTCTGTCGTTATGGCGTTTTTCCTGCTGGGTCATGTTGGTCGATCCTTGTAAAAATAGATCAAAGCGTACGCGATTTTTAGAGTCCGCACTAGCAGTTATGAACGCGTTTTGAACCGAGTTATTTTGTTTCAAAACCCTCTATACCTTCTTCTAACCAGTTCACGTAGAAATCGATATCAGGATCATAAGCAGTAGTGCCGTTAATAGGATTGAGGTCCTCGTGTCCAACAATAATGTATTGAGGTTGCGAGTTTGAGCTGAAATGTTTGATTTGAAAATCAGCCCATTTATTGCCTATGCTTTTCACCTTTTTACCCGTTTCTTCCGAAACGTATTGCTCTGATTCGGGCAAAGGAGTTTTCTCATCTACATACAATGAAATGAGAACCACATCTTCCCTCAACATTTTAAGCACACGAGGGTCGCTCCAAACTTGTTCTTCCATTTTTCTGCAATTAACACATGCCCAACCAGTGAAGTCAAGAAGCACAGGTTTGTTAACTTCCTTAGCGTATGCCACACCCTTTTCATAATCGTGGAAGCAATTTAAACCGTGCGGACAATGTGCTGGATCGGCACCATCTGGTATGCTGGAATCGCCACCATGGTTCATGGTCGCAGAAGCCGTACTTCCACCAAACCCATTGGGAGCTTCGCTATAGAACATGGGTGGTGGAAACCCACTAATAATCTTCAATGGAGCACCCCAAAGTCCTGGAATTAAGTAGATAGTGAAAATTAGAAAGAAGGTTGCTAACAGTGTTCTTCCAACACTTAGATGATCGAGTGGTGAATCATGAGGCATTTTTATAAACCCTAGTAGGTAGAGTGTTAGCATCGCAGAAACTGCAATCCATATCGCAATAAATAATTCACGAGGCAGCCATCCTGCTTGCCAAACTAAATCAGCGTTGGACAAGAATTTAAATGCCAATCCAATCTCAAGAAATCCAAGGACGACTTTCACCGAATTTAACCATCCTCCAGATTGTGGTAATGAATTTAACCAACCCGGGAATGCGGCAAAAAGCGCAAAAGGCAAAGCAAGTGCTAAGGAAAATCCGAACATGCCCACAAGTGGTCCAGTAACACCACCATGTACGGCTGCTTCCACCAACAATGTCCCGATTATTGGCCCAGTGCAACTGAAGGAAACAACAGCAAGGGTAAATGCCATGAAAAAGATTCCAACAAGGCCACCTTTGTCTGAGGCTTGATCGATTTTGTTTACGAAAGAGGATGGTAATGTGATCTCAAAGGCTCCTAAAAAGGAGATGGCAAATACGATGAGTAATACGAAAAACGCTAAGTTGAATATTGCATTTGTAGATAGTGCATTTAGTGCGTCCGCGCCAAAAGTTACAGTAATCGCGAATCCCAAAAGGGTGTAAATTCCTACTATAAAAGCTCCATAAATCCAAGCATTGGTGATGCCCTGAGTGCGAGTCTTGCTTTGTTTCGTAAAGAAGCTGACGGTCATTGGAATCATTGGGAAAACACATGGTGTCAGCAAGGCCGCAAAGCCTCCAACAAAACTCAATAAAAATATTCCGATGAGAGACCCGTCTTCCTCATCCTTTTCGCTGGAAGTTCCTTCGATATCCGATTTAACTTCTTCCTGAGCGCTGAGTTTAGCAGCTTCCTCTTCGGTAATTAATGCTCCTGTTTCTGGATGCACAAAAAATTCAATGGTCTCTGGTGGTAAACACTTTTCTGCATCACAACACATGAAGTAGAGTTCACCCATGATGGCCGTTGAACCTGTCGATTTAAATGAACGTTCAAGGGTCATTTCACCTTCAAAATAGTCAAGATCCATCATGAAGTTTTGGTCGTATTCAGAGTGAAGTTCACCGATTTCTTTTAACTCACCAACCAATTCATAATCTCCACCGGTCAGGCTCATTTCAGTCGCCACTGGCCCATCTTCAGTAGGTAGATTGATTGAATATACATGCCAGGTTTCATCAATGGACGCCACGGCCCTGACTGTAATTACACCGTCAGAATTTTTTGCACTGGTGAAATCCCAAGTCACGGGCTTGTGGATTTTAGGCTCCTCCTTTTTCGGTTCTTCTTCTGTATCGGCTTCAGTTTTAGGCGTTGCTGCTGCTTTATCTTCTACTTGTGGCTTGGCGCTTGGCTTTATGGGAGCCTCGATATAGAATTCAAAATCTAAATACTCTGGCGGAAGACATTTGGAATCATCACAAGTCATGTACGTAAGTTCGCCAGTAACTTTTGCAAAATCCGCATTGAGCTTAATGCGTTGTTCAATGGTTACTTGATTCTCAAACCATAATAATTCCATTTCGAAGTTCGGATCGTATTCTTTAATTGGTGTAGGTTCCTTCAACCCGCCATCAAGTTCTGCACCTTTAACAGTTTTAAAATCGATCATTGTGGGTATGGGCCCAATGCCATCTTCAATAGTGGTAGAGTAAACATGCCAGTGCTCCTCAATCGTGGCGTTGAACTGGAGTATGGCGTGTTCATCACCTTCCAGTTTATGTGAAAAGGTCCATTTCACAGGATCATAAACCTGCGAAAACAGATTAGAGAAAGTGAGGATAAACGAGAAGAAGAGCGTCAATGATAGCTTCATATGCTTGAAATTACAACGAGACAAATCTATGCAATACCCACAGGGTGTGTGTTAAAAGCCTCGTTTATGTTTGGAATCTTAACGAGAAAAACCTTTGCTCTTTTTAGCAAAGTTGTGTGACTTTTTTCACTTCAAGATTCCACGATGCAAGGTTAGGAATTGAATCTGCATCTATTGAGAAATGAAAAATGATATGATGAAAAAGATGATAATGTTCCTTACGGTGAGTGTTCTCTTAGCTTCTTGCGAGAAAGATGATTTCCCAACGAGGCCTTTTAAAGATAATTGCTGCAAGATGAAAACGGAAGAAGTCACATTCGCAGATATGGGCATGTGCAGCGGAATGTGGTTCGAACGAGACTGCGGAGGCGTATTCGAAGTTTACAATTATTTTCCAGAAGGAGTGGGCTTCTGCGGAACACCTTATCCTCTGCAGCCAGGAGAGCGAGTCACGATTAACTACAAATGTTACGATGACAGCGACTTAATCCAATGCGAAGCTCTGTCGGCATATGAAGCAGACTGCCACGAGAAAGGCAGAAAAATCACAACCGTGGAAGTGGTTCATGAAACGGTTATTCATTAAACATAAAAAAGGCGCATTGATCAATTGATCGATGCGCCTTTCTCAAACCAACCTACCTAATTACAAATGCAATTCTTTGTCGCCCGCTAGTTTGTAGGCGAATCGTGTTTTCAAGTAATACATTACTGGAACAATAACCAAGGTCAAGAATGTGGCAAATGTCAATCCAAAAATGACGGTCCAACTCATGGGACCCCAGAACACTACATTATCGCCACCGACATAAATTTTTGGGTCGTATTCGGTCAGTAAGGAGATAAAATCAATGTTTAATCCAATGGCCAATGGAATCAAACCTAAAACCGTGGTTATTGCCGTCAGCAATACTGGTCTGAGGCGAGTTTTTCCACCTTCAACCATACAATCTATCAGCACTGGAATTGGAAGCTTAGCATTCTCCGGCAAGTCCATTTCTTCTCTTTTTCTGTCCATTACGAGTTTGGTGTAGTCGATCAATACGATGGCGTTGTTAACCACAATACCTGCCAATGAGATGATTCCGATCATTGTCATTATGATGATGAAATCCATTTGAAACACAACTAAGCCGAGGAATACTCCAATCAAACTCAACACTACAGAACCCACAATGATAAATGGAGTCAAGACTGAATTGAACTGTGCTACTAAAATCAGGAAGATTAAGAATACCGCTATCAATAGGGCCGTACTTAAGAAAGCCATTTCTTTTTCTTGGTCTTCCATTTGACCTGTAAACTTGATGTCAACTTTTTCTGGTTTAGGATAACCTTCTAAGGCCGCTTGAATTTCTGCCACTACTTCATTTGGATTCGAGCTTTCTAATACATTCGATGAAACGGTAATCAGTCGTTTTTGATCCTTACGCTTCACCGCGTTGAATGTGGTAGATCGCTTTGAAGTAGCAATTGCCGAGATAGGGACTTGTTGAATTCGTCCGTTTGTTTGATCTCTGAATGTGATCATCTGGTTCATCATCGCGTCTTCGTTATAGCGATACTTATCTTTTAACCTTACCATAATGGGATATTCGTCCTCACCACTTTTATAGCGGCTGACTTCCATTCCAAAAAGTGAATTTCTAAGCGTAGAACCGATTTGCCCGGTAGATACGTTGTATCGTCTTGCTTTAGCCCGATCAATCATGACTGGCATTTCAGGTTTGCCAATACTCACGTCCAACTTCAGTTCCTCCACACCTGTGATGTTTTGGTCATCGATAAATGCCTTTACCTCTTTTGCTTCAGCTAATAAGAGATCATAGTCATCTCCTGAAACTTCAATGTTTATTGGTTTAGCCTGAGGTGGTCCTGCCGGGTCTTTGTCCACAGTGATTTGAACACCAGGAGTACCTGCAACCAATTCTCGAATATCGTCCATCACTTTGTTGGTGCTGATGCCTCTTCTACGTTGAAACTGAACAAATGATACCGTAATTCGTGCTTTGTTTGGTGTGGCTGCCATAGATGGGCCTTCATTGGGGTCAGAGGTGCCAGCTCCTACCTGAGCAATTACAGATTCAACTAAATAGTTATAGCGGTTTGTTACTCCTTCTAACTCTTTATCCTCCACTTCATATTGGCTTACGTAATCAAGAATCTTCGCCTCTAGTTCCTTGGTAGTCTTATTTACATCTACTATATCCGTGCCTATAGGAGCTTCAATAAATACGTTTACATAGTTTGGCATGTTCATCGGGAAGAACAACACTTTGGGGGCAAAAACTCCAAGTAACACAAAGGAGAAGACCAAGAGGATTAGCGTCCCGAAAAAATAGGCGATAGGTGTTTTTTTGTAAAACACATGCCTTAAGAAACCCTCATATGATCGCTCCATTGCTGGAATGAGTTTGGTTTGGAAGTATTTGGTAGCTGGAGTTAGAAGAAACTTAGTCGTAATTACCAAGAAACCTCCAATGGCTATTAGATTGCCAAATGCCGTGTATCGATAGGAAATAATTAAACCAATTACCATTAATAATGAACCCAGAGTAATGGCCTTTCGAGCTGCCATTGGCGTCTCTTCCACTTTCATAAACATAGCCGTCAAGACAGGATTGATGACCAATGCGACAAAGAGTGAGGAGCCAAGTACAATAATTAGGGTCATTGGTAAAAAGAACATAAACTCTCCCATGATTCCAGGCCAAACGATCAGAGGTGAGAAGGCCGCCAGAGTAGTGGCCGTGGAGGCAATGATTGGCCATGCCACCTCACCAACACCATACTTTGCGGCATCAATGGCGTTCATTCCTTCGTCCATCAGACGGTAAATGTTTTCTACGACTACAATTCCATTGTCCACTAGCATTCCCAGGGCTAACACGAGTGCAAAAAGCACCATCATATTCAGTGTAACGCCTGCCGCACTTAGAATAAAGAAAGAGATGAACATCGATAGAGGAATGGCGATTCCAACGAATAGTGCATTCCTCAATCCTAGGAAGAACAACAGCACTGTGATAACCAGCAGCATGCCGAATATGATGCTGTTTTCTAGTTCGCTAACCTGGGTTCTAGTTTGTTTACTTTGATCACCGGTGATGGTAATTTCAAGGTTGTCTGGGAACATGTTTTCTTGGGCCTCATCCAAAATCTCAACAATCTTGTCAGCTGCGTTGATCAAGTTTTCTCCCGCTCTCTTTTTTACGTCAACCATGACCACAGGCTTCGAAGTTTGTCGAGCATAGCTTTCCGCTTCTTCCTCTTCAAAAACCACATCAGCCACATCGCTTAAGTAGACTATGTTGCCTTTTTCTTGTTTGATGATGACCTTTGCTAAATCTGCTGCATCCTTAAATTCACCTTCAATGCGCACAGTTCTTCGCATCGAACCTTCAAGCATGTTACCTGCTGAAATGGTCATGTTTTCATTGGAAATGGCTCCAGCTATGTCGTTGAAACTAAGCTCGTTTGCTTGAAGTCTAAAAAGATCAACGTTGACCTTCATTTCTTTATCTTGAACACCACGTATGTCGACCTCCGTAATTTCTGAGAGTTTTTCGATTTTATCTTCTAAATATTCAGCGTATTCATTGAGTTGATCGATGCTGAAATCACCACTTAAATTGATGTTCATCACTGGTGTCAACTCAGAAATATTCATTTCAAATACATTCGGGTCTGCTGGCAGATCTTGCGGAAAGTCTTGATCCCCCATGGCAACATCTACTTTGTCCTTTACCTTCCTTAGGGCTTCGTCTGGAGTTACGCTAAAGTCAAATTCGATAAAAATGGTCGAATAGCCCTCCACAGAAGTAGATGTCATCTTATCAATTCCAGAAATCGATCCAATCTCTTTTTCTAATGGTCTAGTGAGTAACTTTTCGATGTCAACGGGTGAATTACCTGGGTAGGGCGTTCCCACGTATATCTGCGGAATGACCACCTCTGGAAACGCCTCTCGCGGCATGCCTATGTATGCTTGGAGTCCAGCAATGACCAATATCACAAGCACAACCATTACTGTCATGCGGTTATTGATACTAGCTGTGCTCAGCCCAAACTGCCGCATTTTTGCTCTAATTTTCTCTTCCATTTTTGTTTGTCTTTCTGTTATGCTGATTTATGATTGAATGGAAACCTCGTCTCCATCTTTCACCGATCGAGCTCCGCGCTCTATCAGCATCTCGTTACCATTCAAGCCTTCCAATACTTCGACATTATTCATGTAAGATTTGCCCGTAGTGATCTCAATTTTCTTTGCAATTCCACCTTCTATAGCGTAAACAAATTCTTGCCCAGATGGCGTAAGCTGAACGAGTGACGTAGGAATAACAACTGTGCTATCGGAATGGTAGTCGCGAACGCTTATTTCCGCCAATAAATTTGGTCTAAGCATGTTGTTAGAATTGGGCAATTCAAGTGTGACTTTAAATGTTCGATTATTCGGGTTAATATAGTTTCCAATTCTCTTTATCTTGGTTTCTACTTCGTAATTCATGCTGGGAAAAGCTGCTGTAACAACATCACCTTCGTTGATTTTACCGAGATAACCTTCCGTAACATCTGCCTTTACGTAAACAGATTTCATATTTATCAATCGAAATGCAGGCATAGCTGGATTGGCCATTTCACCCACTTTTGGGTTGATTTCGTCCACGATTCCAGCAAATGGAGCGGTAATTACATAAAGGCTCTTCTGTGCTTCTAAGGTTTCAAGGCTGCTTTCTAAGGATTCAAAATTGTTTTTGGCTTCTAAGTATTGAATCTCGGACCCAATTTCTTGACTCCAAAGTGATTCTTGTTTCTCATAAACCAATTTGGCTAGACTCAATCGTGACTGTAATTCGTTGATTTGATTGGCTACAATTTTACTATCAATGGTCAATAGCGTTTGTCCTTTGGAGACATTGTCGCCTTCCTTTACAAGAATAGCGGTGATTTTTCCTGCGGCTTCAGGAAACAGCTGAGCATTCTGGTCTGCCTCCACTAAACCTTGTACCGTAAAAAAATGACTGAAGTCTGCCCGCTGCAACTGTGAGGCGGTTACTGCTGTTGCGTTGTCTGTTGCGAGTGAATCGGTTGAAGAGGTTTCATCTGTAGATTCGTTTCCGCCACAAGAACTGAGCATAATGGCTGCTGATAATGTTAGCAATGAGTATCTCATGATGCGTATAAATTGAGTCGATTGTCTTGTTTTCATTTTAGATTCCGTAGGCTGTCACTAGGTTAAGCTTAGCATTAAGCAGCTCAATAGTGGTGTTGATATAGTTTCCGAGTGTGGTCAGGTATTGTGATTCGGCTTGAGTTAGATCGTTGCTTGAAGCCAAACCTTCGTTGAATTTAATTCGAGTAGTTTCTTTAATAGTCTTGGCGAGTTCTAGGTCTTCAGTTAAAACCTCATATCTTTCTAATGCACTTTTATAAGTACTGGCTGCATTAATCGCTTGCATGGTCAAACTCTGTTCGAGCATCGATTTTTGACTTCGCGTTTTTTCCAATTCTAGTTTAGATTGCTGCGTTTTCATGTATCGCATTCCTGAACTAAAAATGGGAACCTTCAATTGTAATCCCCAAAGCGTAGTTGGGTAAAACTTGTCTGTAATATCGCCTATGTCTTTACTAAATGAGTTTTGGCTATGTGTGAAAAATGCGCTTAGCTGAGGGTAATAACCCGTGCGTGTGTTTGAGAGAGATAGCTCGCTTAAGCGTTCACCTTGCACTACTGTTTGATAGTCAATGTGATTTGAAGGTGCGAAAGGTTGATTTAATAGACTCAAGGCATTGTCTGACCCCATTTCCAGCAGAGTTTCTATATCATCTGTGAGTGTGATCGTTTCGTTCACAGGAACTCCCATTTGAAACTTGAGTAAATTCAAAACTGCCTCATACTGTCGATTGGCATAGTCCAATTGATAAGTAATATTGGATTGAAGCAAGCGTACCTGATCTGCATCTTGTTTTTCTAAGAAACCCACTTCATAAAACTTGGATGTCTCCGAATAAATCTGTTCAATATTCTTCTTATTCTCTTCAAGGGCCTGAATATTTTCCTGAGCCGCAATCGCATTGATATATGTCTGTGATATACTCGTTTTTACTTCATTTTCGCTTCGTTCAGCTCCTAGTTGAGAATACTTCATGTATTCTTTGGCTGACTTTATACCGACAAAATATGATCCATCGAAGAGTAGCTGACTTGCGGTTATTCCGCCAGTCAAATTATGTGGAAGTCCAAATTGAAGGGGAACCAAAACTCCCGGAGGAGCCGATGGGTCAAAGGCACTTGCTTCGGCCACCTGAGTGGGAATGTCAATGAAGTTGTTGTAAGTAGCCTCCGCATTCACTTGAGGTAAGCCAATGGCTGTGATTTCTCGGACCTTGCTTTGACTGATTTGAATATCCATCTGCGCTTGTTGCAGCTGGTAGTTGTTTTTTATCCCATAGGCCAATGCTTCCTCTAAAGAAAATGACTTGCCCTCTTGTGCAACCAACGATGTGCCCAAGGGGATGAATATTAAATAGATAATGAACTTGCGATGCATGGTGATTATAGTTCGATGTTTTCTTTTAGGACTTTTTCTTTCAGGTATTCTAGGCCTTTTTCGCTTGCAATACCACGAATGTGATAGCGCATCATTTCCAGATGAATTTTCTTGAATGAGTACTTTTCGGGAGGGAAAGTGACCCCATCCGAGCATAAATGCACTTTGTTCGCATAGAATGCGGCAATCAAATGCGGGTCGAGATTATCTCTGTAAAGACCCTGTTCAATACCCTTCTTCAAGTTGCCCTCAACACACTCGTGTATGAACTTGTTTTGAAATTGATGGAACACATCCCATGCCTGTGGATGGTATTTCTGTAAATCGTAATTGATGGATGGGTGGATTTGACCAAATTTTTGACTCATTTCCTTGGTCAATTCAAACAACATATCAATGGCATTCGGAATGTTATCGCAAAGATGATTTGCTTGAGTCATTTCCTGTGAAACCAATGTTTTAAGCGCCTTGGTGACCAAATCATTTTTGTCCGAAACGTAGAGGTATAGAGTCTTTTTTGAAACGCCAAGCTGTCGCGAAATATCGTCCATAGTCATGCTCTTGATTCCAAATCGCATGAATAGGTGCACCGCTCCAGTTAGTAACTGTTGTCCACGCTTATCTATTTCTAAGTCCATAATTCGGGGCGAATGTAGAAACAATAATTACACTGGAAACAAAAAACAAATAAAATGTTTCCTATGGATCTTTGAGGTTGCCCGAAATGGCGTCTCTATTATAAAGCCAAATAGATCTTTGGTAAAAATTAGTGGAAGTACCAATGATTACACATCCAGCTAGGTAAGGAGGTAATGCAGCCATAGCGCCAATGCTAGGGTTCAGTGTGGCGGCCGAAATAATGAGAAGAACAGGAACTGATCCAATGGTCAGAGCCGTGCCGATCAGGATACGTTTTCTGTAGAGTCTGAAGCTTTCCCAGCCGCTTTCCGATCGCTTCAATTCATTTTTTAAATTCTTTCTAAATAGACCATACCTGATCATTTCACCGTTCAACTCAAATCCCCCAGATTGTTGCAGAATGATGGTTGAATCGTATAAAGATTGCAATTCGTCCATGGAATATGCACCAGTGTTTTGTGCAAACGAAATGAAAGGTGCCAACATTAGAATAGCACCGCTAATGATGGAGAAAATGAAATGCTTCATGCTGAAAATTGAAAAGAATTAGTGAAAAGCTTAATATGATTTTTTTCGATTTCACTGGCGAAAGATCCTAATTTCGGAATTACTAACCTTATTATGCACAATTACATTTGAGTACCCTGAAAATCTTGGTGGTTGAAGATGAACTCATCATTGTGGAAGACATGCGAATGATGCTAGAAAATCTTGGATATATCGTCACAGGAGTTGCACTGGATTTTGATGAAGCACAAATAATGCTTGAGGCGGATAAACCAGACATAGTGCTCACTGACATTGCTTTGGGAGGAGAAAAGGATGGGGTAGATTTAGCACAGGAAATCAAGGTTAAGCATGAGATCCCGTTCATCTTTGTGACCTCACATTCAGATAAATCCACGTTGGATCGAGCGAAGTTTGTTAAGCCAAATGGTTACTTAGTTAAGCCGTTTGAAGAAAAGGATTTATATACTTCCATCGAAATTGCGATAGCCAATTTTAGCGGTGAAGTACCTACATCAGAAGAGGACAATGAGCCACGGGGGTTTTTAGTCAATGAAGCGGTATATGTGAAGGATGGTCATGCCCTCGTAAAGGTTAAATTGGATGAACTATTTTGGCTGAAATCCGAAGGAAATTATATTGAGCTGCACCAAAGTGATAAGAGGAATGTTGTTCGATCAACGCTTCATGAATTTCTAGATAAACTACCTGCGAACAAATTCTTTCGCGTTCATAAGTCTCATGCTGTTAACATTGAGAAAATCGATGCTATAAATGGAACGAACATCACAATCGGGGGAGAAGAAATACCGATTGGAAGGCAATATAAGGAGGAGCTGATAAGTAAATTAAATACTGCTTAGATTGGTCAGGCCTTGTGTATACATTGTGTTTAGTCGCTGGTTGCTATGCATACTGTTAGCCCTAATAGGCGTTAATCTAACTCACGCCAAATCTTACCGAGACAGTCTCATTGGAGCCATCGACCATCTTGAGCCGTCAATCGAACAGATAAAGGCATTGGAGTTGTTGCAACGCGATTATATTCAGAGTACAGAATATGACTTGGCTTTTGAAGCTTCCTTCCAAATGCTTAATTGTCAGATTCGATAAATTATAGAGAAGGAGTAGCAAGGGCACAGGCCCATTTGTCCTATTGCGACTACTTTAAAGGCAACTATAATTTGGCTATCAATTGGACGAAAAAAGCCAAGATCAGCGGAGAATATAACATGGGTGCTCATTTTATTTCCACTTGCATTGGTAATGCTGGATTGCTTTCTCAGGAATTGGGTGAATATGACAGCGCGATGGCCTACTTGCTTGAGTGCTTAGCGATTCGGACTGCTGGGGATGACACCGTGCACATAGCATATACACATTACGATATCGCTGAACTACACAATGAGTTAGGCGAATTTGAAAAGGCCGTATATCATCATGAAAAGGCTCTAAACCTTAGAAAACAGATTCCAAATGTTGTAGATGATTATAATGTAATTGAAGACTCATATCGAGCACTAGCCATGGCTTATCATAGAGACGGTGATAACGTGAAAGCTAGATCACTGCTTGGACAATCATTAGAAATTAATCTACGAAAAGGCGATGTAAAAAGACATTCGAACACGCTGAGAAATCTGGGGGAAGTGGCAATAAGTGAATCTAAATTCACAGAGGCATTGACATACCTGAACGAAAGCTACACACTAGATAGCTCCATTCATAACATGGAAAACTCAGCGGAGCTCTACACCTTGATAGGAACAACGTATTTGAAACTGAGAAAATATGATTTGGCAGAGCTCTGGCTTATTAGGTCTCGAGATTTGTCAAGACAGCGAAATTTAGGTCCTGACCTTGTTGCTGCCTATGAGGCATTAGCGGAAGTATATTCCTCCAGCAACAGATTTTCCGAGGCTGTGGATTACTTAAAGCGCGCCCAAAACAAGAAGGATTCATTGTTGAATGAAAAGAAGATTAAGGCATTAAAGGAAATGGATGTCCGTTACCAAACATCTATTAAGGAAGCTAAGATTGCAGAGCTCAATACACAAAACGAGTTGGCTCAAGCCGAGGCGAAATTGATTGCTACGGAAGCAAATCGAACACGATGGATATTATTTGGAGTACTAATCATATTGGCACTTACTGTGGGTTTAGTTGTCATCGTTCAACTAGGAAGGAAAAAAATGGAAAGAACGAACCTGGTGTTGAAACAGCAAAAACTGGATATCGAAGAAAAGAGTGAACTCATATCTAAATCATTGACCGAAAAGGAGGCTTTGCTCAAGGAGATTCACCACCGAGTTAAAAACAACCTGCAAATCATTTCATCCTTATTGAACCTCCAGTCATTCTCTTAAGGATTCGAGTGCCTTAGATGCGATCAAAGAGGGGCAGCATCGAGTAAAATCAATCGCGCTTATCCATCAAAAGCTGCATCAAACCGAAGATTTGTCACAGGTCGATTTTCAAGAATATTGCGAACAACTGGTGTCCTTCTTGCAATCAGCATTTGCTCAAAAAGGAAAGGACATACAGACAACTGTTAAAGCCAACAGAATTCAATTAGATATTGACACTGCCGTGCCGCTTGGATTGATCATTAATGAGTTAGTTACCAACGCCTATAAGTATGCGTTTTCGGATCAAGATATTGGTGTGATCGAAATAGTTCTTAGCAGAATGGATGAGGGACTGAGTCTAGATGTTAGGGATAATGGAAAGGGGATGCCTGAGGATTTTGATTTAACCAAGGCCAAGTCATTGGGAATGAAGTTGGTGCAAATCCTGTCTCGTCAGCTAAAAGGGAAGGTAAATTGGGCAAACTCTGGGGGGGCACATTTCATTATTGAATTCAAAGAGTCGGCTGCTCGAAAAATATCTGCATAATTACATTCATACTCATTTAAATGTATTTCATCCCAAATAGTTGTCTGTGCGAAAGCGTTTTTGAAAATTGTACACCCGAAAGCAACGATTATTTGGGTTAGAAGTTAATATTGCATATAGTTTAGTACTAACCCCAAGGAGCACCTGTTCAACAGGTGCTTTTTTATTAGAACAAGTTTAGCACTAGAAAAAAGCCCAATTGAACGCTAAAAACTGCATACCCGACATTCCTATTTAACTGGATATCTGTTCTTTGCCATGGTAGCGAAATGAGAGCTGAAATGACAAACCATGAAATGTAGTTGGACATTGGGATATCGCCAATTGACCATGTCCAAAAATTTAGCTGAATGGCTACTGGTTCGATGAACAGGTCAAGAACAGTCATTAGCATAGCGGCTATGGCAATTCGAATCAAGAAATTTACTTGAATAGTCTTACTGATAGCGTTTGTGGCATAGAGCAACATGAGCCAGTTTACTCCAATCATAAGCGGAGTTGAAAACAATTGCAGCCCTAGTACTGGACCGTACGAGTATTCACCAAATGGCCAACCCGTATTCACACCAATAACCTCAATGAAAAAACCGAGGACAAAACTAAATACGAAAATCCACCAACGCTTCCAGTCGGCATGGTTCCAACCAATTATCCCTAATGTAAGTAACAAGTTTACTGGTGTTAGCTTTAGGAATTGTTCTGAATCACCGATCAAAACACCGCCAATTCCAATGGCATGAAAAAGCAATAAAACAGCGATCGATATGTGTAATTTAAACCGTTTCACTGGCTATTAATTCAGAAGTGATTTTTGCGCTTAATAACGCCAAAGGAATTCCTCCTCCGGGGTGAACACTGCCACCGCACAAGTATAGATTCTTAATGTTCTTAGAAAAGTTTGGATGCCTTAAAAATGCAGCGAGTTGGTTGTTTGAGCTGGTTCCGTACAATGCTCCCTGATAACTTCTAGTGTCTTGCTCGATACCCTGCGGTGTCCATATCTTTTCTTCCATAATCAGCGGTTCAATGTCCACATTTAGATTCCTATTAATCTTCGCGATAACTCGCTTCTTCAGTTCGCTAACTTGTTGATCCCAATCTTGCCCTTTGTGCGCTGGAGCATTGATCATTACAAACCAGTTTTCACAATCCTTAGGTGCATCCTTCGGATTGCTTTTGCATGATGCATTGATGTACACTGTTGGGTCATTGGGTAATCTATTTTGGTTGAATATTTCTTCAAATTCCAATTTGTAGTCTCTTGAAAAGAGAATATTGTGCAGCGACAATTCTGGAAATGAGCGCTTGATTCCCCAATAGAACACCACCGCTGAACTCGAGCGCTCTTGATTCAGTGATTTTTCTGGAGCCAGTGTTTTAGGCATCAACTTTTTATATGTGTAATACACATCAGAGTTACTTACCACAATATCGGAATGATGTTTTATTCCACTCGCTTTGATGCCGACCGCTCTATCTGAATCGATATCAATTTCATCCACCTCTTGATTGAAATGAAATTTCACCCCTAATTCTTCCGCCAGTTTTTGTAGAGAGTTAGGAATGGACTGCATTCCATCTTTAGGTGCGAAAGTGCCAAACCCGTGCTCAAACCACGGAATCACATTTAAAATACCTGGAGCTTTGTATGGATTGGAACCATTGTATGTTGCAAATCGATCAAACAATTGCACCAAATGTGGCTCTTTGAGTCGTTCAGCATTTGCCTTGTGCATTGTTCTCAAGATGTCGAATTGGCCAATTTTCAATAATGATTTTGCAGTGTCTGAACTCAACCAGGTGGTTGCTTTGTGCAATGATTTTTCAAGGAAAATTTTACCGCTGTTGCTGTAAATATTCTCGATGTGTTTGAAATAGTCAATTAGCGTTTTTTGCCTCACGCCCAATTTTTCCTCCACTTCTGCCGCAAATCTATCAGGTTCAGAATACCCAATGAGCCTCATTCCATCATCCCAAAAATATCGGCAAGACTCTTCTTGCTTATCAAATTCAAAATATTCCTCAGTGGGTTTATTGGCTAGATCGAATAATTCAGTCACAAAGTGCGGCATAGTGAATAATGAAGGACCACCGTCAAAGCGGTATTCACCAAGGTTGAATGAATGGAGCTTACCTCCAGCATAGCTATTAGCTTCAAATACGTGAACATCGTGTCCGGCATTCGCCAATCGAATACTTAAAGCAATGGAACCAATGCCCGCCCCTATGATAATAACCTTCATGTTTCGCAAAGAAAAGAGAGTGATCAACATATCGCGCATCATATTTGTTTCTAACCAATGATGTCAAGTAAGCTGGTTCAAATATTTGCAGGAGCGATGGTCGTATTGATCTTTCTGATGTTTGCGACTCAACCTGAGCATAAACCTCTAAAGTCGAGTGTTCTAGGTTTTAAAGTGTTAGAGTCGGATGCACTTTTTTTCAAAAACCTAAGACAGTTTTATTATGACAAAGAATTTCATGAAGATGCGGGTTATGAATTATTCAGACATCCTGATCAAAAACCTCTAGATAGTCATGAGCCAAGACTAGTCATCCTAAACAATTGGCTCATGGATGAGGCATATATTATGTTTGAAAACAAAGATGGATCATCCATCCATGCGAAACTTAGATTGAAAAATGAGGGGGATGAAATTGTCTATGATCTTCAAGGAGCTAATGCAGTTCAGCAACAAGAAATTGCAGCGGGGATGTATTATTCATTGGCGGATGCCCAAAGTTCTTTTCTTATCTACAAGGATGACACTTGGGTGCCGATTTGGGACTCTGAGTCGAAACGAAAAATTATAAAGGGGATTTTAAAAGACTATTTCAAATTGGTGGGATCATTGTGATGGTTGAACTATTGCATTAGGATTCGTGTAAATTGCAGTCATGAATCGTAAAAAACGACAAAAAGCGGATCGATTGTATCTGTTGTTAGCTGCATTGTTTATTACTGCCCTGGTAGTTTGCAATTTGATCGCTAACAAGTTCATCACAGTTGATTTAGGCTTTTACATTTTCACTATTTCTGCTGGCGTATTGCCCTATCCGATTACATTTTTAATTACAGACATTCTCAGTGAAATCTACGGTCAGAAAAAGACCAATCAGGTCGTGATTACTGGTTTTGCAGCATTGGTTTTTACCATGTTTATCTTGTGGATTGGGGGTGAGTTTAATGCGATTGGTAGCTCACCCGTATCTGATGACATATATGACAGTGCATTCGGAAATTCAACCAGGGTGATCTTTGCTTCGATGGCTGCCTATTTGGTCGCTCAATTGGTTGATGTGAGATTATTCCATTTTTGGAAAAAACTGACCAATGGCAAAATGTTATGGTTGCGAAACAACGCGTCCACAGTGCTGTCACAACTGGTAGATACAACACTGGTTGTGGGGGTGCTATTTTATGGCAAAGAATCCTACGAAACCATGGCTTCATTGATTCAAGATGGCTGGATTTTCAAGGCTCTGGCAGCCTTAATAGACACTCCAATTATATATGTAATCACATGGGTTTTAAGACGGCAATTTCATTTAAAATTTGGTCAAGAAGTTTCTTAATGCCTTGGGGGTTGCTAAATCGCTGTTTATCCAGTATTTTCGCGGTAAAATGGACTCTATTTAGATTGCTTCTAAATAGATCGAACTAATCGTAAACTCAAATGTTGGTGCATTATGATAAAAGTGAGTGATAGTGCCAAAGAGCAAGTTGAAAAATTGCTTGGCGAGCAGAAAATTGAAGGAGACTCCTTTATTCGCGTTGGAGTGAAGGGTGGGGGTTGCTCAGGCCTGACCTACGTAATGGACTTTGATTCCGCATTGAAAGATGACGACAAGGTCTTTGAAGACAAAGGGGTCAAAATCGTGGTGGACAAAAAGAGTTTCCTATACCTAGTCGGCACTGAATTGAATTATTCAGGGGGCCTTAATGGAAAGGGATTTGAATTTGTTAATCCCAATGCAAGCCGCACATGCGGTTGTGGCGAAAGTTTCTCAATTTAAAAAAGACTAATCGCTATTAGCAATTAGCAAAAAGCTATAAACATGGCATATACTGAAGCAGAATTAGCCGAAGAACTGAAGAGTAAGAAGTACGAGTTTGGATTTGTGTCCAATTTCGAATCGGACAAGGCACCTAAAGGTCTGAATGAAGACATCATTCGTTTGATTTCGGCCAAAAAGAATGAACCAGAATGGTTGTTAGAGTATAGACTCAATGCACTCAAGGTTTGGCAAGATATGAAGGAGCCAAAGTGGGCACATATCCACTATCCACCAATAGATTTTCAAGATCTACACTATTACTCCGCTCCAAAAACCAAGAAGAAATTAAACAGTTTGGATGAATTGGATCCAGAACTCAAATCGATGTATGATAAGCTTGGGATAAGCACCGAGGAGCAAAAAAGATTGACAGGTGTAGCTGTGGATGTCGTAGTTGACAGTGTGAGCGTTGAAACCAGTTTCAAGGAAAAGTTGGGGGAGCTTGGGATCATTTTTTGTTCGTTTTCAGAGGCAGTGCAAAACCATCCCGATCTGATCAAAAAATACATGGGTAGTGTAGTTCCAACGAATGATAATTTCTATGCTGCTTTGAATGCGGCTGTATTTACAGATGGTTCGTTCTGCTATATACCTAAAGGTGTCCGATGCCCGATGGAGCTAAGTACATACTTCCGAATTAATGATGCTCAAACAGGTCAATTCGAACGGACCTTGGTGGTGGCAGATAGTGGAAGTTATGTGAGTTATTTAGAGGGTTGTACTGCTCCAATGCGTGATGAGAATCAGCTGCATGCCGCAGTAGTGGAACTCATCGCCATGGATGATGCGGAGATAAAATACAGCACCGTTCAGAATTGGTATCCAGGTAACGAGGAGGGCAAAGGCGGGATCTACAACTTCGTAACCAAGCGTGGACTTTGCGAAGGGGCAAATTCAAAGATAAGCTGGACTCAAGTAGAAACGGGCTCTGCCATTACTTGGAAATATCCAAGTTGCATTTTGAAAGGAGATAATTCCATTGGTGAGTTTTATTCTGTTGCGGTGACCAATAATTATCAGCAAGCCGATACTGGAACGAAAATGTTACATATCGGAAGAAACACAAAGAGCACCATCATTTCAAAAGGAATTTCGGCTGGAAAGAGTAACAACAGTTATCGAGGGTTGGTTAAAATACTGCCAAAGGCTCACAACGCGCGAAATTTCAGTCAGTGCGACTCACTGCTTTTAGGCAGTGAGTGCGGAGCACACACATTTCCTTATATCGAAGCTCAGAACAGCTCCGCGAAAGTCGAGCACGAGGCTACGACCTCTAAAATCGGTGAGGATCAAATCTTCTATTGCCTACAACGCGGCATTGATGAAGAGAAAGCGGTAAGTCTTATTGTGAACGGATACGCCAAAGAGGTGTTAAACAAGCTTCCGATGGAGTTTGCCATTGAGGCTCAGAAACTATTGAGCATTTCATTAGAGGGTTCGGTAGGCTAGGCTGTGAATTTTTTGTCGAAATATCAAAATTGGGCATGGGTCATGCTCTTCATTCCCATTTACCTTTTCATTTTTTTGAAACTGGGGTCTGCCCATATTCGGCTCTGGGATGAAGGATGGTTTACTGTACATGCCATTGAGATGTTGCAAAATGGCTCATGGTTTACTAGTTATTTTGATGGAGTTCCCAGCTTTAAGTCCTCCAAACCACCGATTCAAACGTGGCTGCAGATGGGGTCAATCAGTTTGTTCGGCCTTTCGGAATTATCCTTACGACTTCCGAGCGCCATTGCAGCTGCTGCAACGGTTTTTTCTATCTATTTTTTTGTGAGTCGTCATTCAACGGTAAGGCAAGGTTTGATGAGTTCGATGATACTGTTAACCTCTGTGGGCTATGTTGGGTTTCATACAGCACGGGGTGCCGAGGCAGATTCGCTATTAACCTTAACGTTGGTTTTGCAGGCAATATGTCTCTACGAATTTTTACTCCGTAGTGAGTGGAAGTGGTTTTATGGATTCGCCCTATGCCTGGCTATTTCGTTTTGGGTTAAATCAGTCGCAGGGTTTTTATTCCTACCGGGGTTTGCCATCTTTATTGCAGTTTATCGAAGGGATAAGATGCTTAATCTGATTCGATCTAAACAGCTTTGGATTGCAGTCGCGGGTGTGATAAGCGCAGTTTTGGCATTTCTAATCATTCGCGAAAATGTGCAGCCTGGTTATTTGGCCATGTTCTTGAAATCTAATGTTGGTAGATATGCTAAAAGTGTTGGCCATGATCATGGTTGGGATTACTATCTCAAACAGATGCTGGATGGAAGATATCATTGGTGGATGGTGATAGCAGTAATTGGTTTTGCTTCGTCTCTTCTCGAACAAAATGCGGATAACCTGTTGTCAATCTTCGCCTCGGTCGTGGCAATTTCATTCCTAGCAGTAATTTCATTCTCAAGGTCAAAACTCCTTTGGTACGATATGCCTTTTTATCCCATGGCTGCCATTCCTGCGGCAGCATTCATTGAAAGAATCGTTAAGAATCGATCATTTAAGTACAGCCTCACAGCAGTAGTCTTGGTTTTCTTTTTTCCATCCTATGTAATGTTTTCAAATTCTCAGAGCAATCGATTGAATTTGGGAGAGCTGAATTTTGAATCGCAGGAGATATATCTAAGCGAATCATTTCATAAAGGTGAGAGTCTAGATGGCCTCATTGTAGTGCATGACCATTTCCATGGGTCCTTGCTCTTTTACAAGTATAAATACGCCTCATCAGGGCAAGAGTTAGTGCTTCAAAACCATGTCAACGATTTAAAAGTAGGGGATGAGGTATTAGTGCGCGGGGATGAGCACAAGACGGAATTACAGTCTAAATTTCACTTGGAAAAGATTGATGAAAAATACTCAGCGATTCATTATAAAATCACAGAATTCTTATTGGACAACCCTGTGGAAAATGAGGTTAACAGCATAAGACGATAGCGAGTGGAATTATTGCTGAAATATCAAAAATGGAGCTGGTTGTTTCTTCTGGTTCCGATTTACGTGTTTATCTTTTTAAAGCTCGATTCCTTTCACGTCATGATTTGGGATGAAAGTTATTTTGCGGTGCATGCTACTGAAATGTTCTTGAACAATTCTTGGCTTTTACCCTATTACGATGGTGAGCCGATTAATGGGGGAACTAAACCTCCGATTCAATATTTGTTTCAAATCCTCTTCATACACATACTTGGCATCAATGAGCTAGCACTTCGTCTACCAAGTGCAATTGCGGCAGCCGTTTCGGTATTAATTGTATTTCATTTTGCTCGTTCCCGATTTAGCGAGACCGCGGCTTGGACTTCGTCATTCGTCTTATTGACATCCGCTGCTTTTATCCATTTTCATACTGGCAGAGGTATGGAAGCTGACGCGATGCTAGCCCTGGTTATGCTTTTACAGGTAGTTGTCTTTTCACAATTTGTAAAATACAATTCTTCAAAGTCATTAATTCTTTTGGGTTTTATGATAGCCCTCGGCTTTTTAGTCAAATCTATCGCGGGATTCATGTTTGTACCTGGCTTTGTAATCTACATGCTCATATATGAGCGGAATCGAATTGAATCGCTATTCAAGTCACCTTCCTTTTATACAGCAATCGTAATTGCTGTTGGTCTTCCCATTGCTTATATAGCTTATAGAGAATGGGCGCTGCCAGGATTCATTGACTTTATTATGGAGCGTCATGTTGGTCGATTCAGTAACGAGTTAGGCTATTACCAGTCTGCACATTATTATTTCAAACTCTTTACTACTCATCGGTTTTTGATTTGGGTAGTTCCTTCCTTAGCTAGCTTGTATTATGCGTTTGTTTCAAAAGACAAGCTGAGTCAAGAGGCTCGATTAATTGCCGTGATTGCCCTATGCTATTTTGTCTTGATTAATATTTCGAATACTAAATACGAACACTATTTTAACCCACTTCATCCATTGTTTGCGCTAATGATTGGATTTATGGGGTATTCCATATTTCGACAAATTAGTAATCTTAATACGATCATAATGCTCGCCATTATATTCAGCATCCCCTGTTATATAATGTTCATTAAGTCTCAATCGAATTACATGGAACCACTGGGCGATCATAATGATAATAGTACTCGATACCTCTATGCAATCAGCAAGACCGATAAAAGCATAGATGGTTTAAAGGTGTTGGACAATGGATTTGACGCACCCTTGATTTTTTACAAGCATAAGTTTGCTGCAATGGGTCAAAACATTACTATAAACGACAATAATATAGAAGTAGGAGATCATGTGCTTACCGCCAATGGTGAGTTTCATGATAGGCTCAACAACGAATTTTACACAGAACATATCGATCAATTAAACAAAGCAATTGTTTACCAAATAAACGCACGAAAGAATGAGTGATTTTTTTTCCATAAAGAACCTTCGAGCATCCATTGAAGGCAATCAGATATTAAAAGGAATTAACCTAGAGGTGAAGCCAGGCGAGGTTCACGCAATCATGGGGCCAAATGGCAGCGGTAAGAGCACGTTGTCATCTGTGCTTGCAGGTCGTGAGGATTACGAAGTGGAGGCCGATGAAGTAACATTTTTAGGTAAGGATTTGCTTGAATTAGCGCCAGAAGAACGAGCCAGAGAAGGCCTCTTTTTGGCATTTCAATACCCAGTGGAGATACCAGGAGTAAGCAATATCAACTTCTTGAAGGCAGCCATCAACGCCAAGAGAAAGCACGCAGGATTGGATGATATCACGGCCAAAGATTTCATGGCAATGGTAAAGGAAAAGCAAGCTATGGTTGAGTTGAAATCTAACCTCGCTAATCGATCTGTAAATGAAGGATTCTCCGGAGGTGAGAAGAAGCGTAATGAAATCTTTCAAATGGCCATGCTCGAACCGAAGCTTGGTATCTTGGACGAAACGGATTCAGGCCTGGACATTGATGCATTGAAAATCGTATCAAATGGTGTGAATAAACTAAGGGGAGCAGATCGTTCATTTATTGTGATCACACACTATCAGCGTTTGCTGGACTACATTGTTCCAGACTTTGTACATGTGCTTTTTGAAGGGCGCATCGTTAAATCAGGCGGCAAGGAGTTAGCACTAGAATTAGAAGAAAAGGGCTACGACTGGATCAAAGAAGAAGTGGCGATTCATAATTAATCTTTCATGATTTCAATGAGATCACGATTTATAAAATCTAACACATGAATCAAAAAGAAATATTTGTAGCCCAATTTGACAGCATTCCTGCTCAATTCCCTATTCAGGGAGAAGCACGAGCGGCTATACATAATGGGATTGATTTTCCTACAACTCGAGACGAGAAATGGAAATATACCCGCGTGAATTCCATTTTAGAATCATCCTTTCAGTCGGTTGAATCTACGCTTGAAAATGTTGATTCGTTTAAACTGGATGCGACTTGGTCTTACTTGGTATTTGTCAACGGAAAATTCAACCAAACCATAAGTGACGATATGCCTGATGGAGTTTCAATGACGTCATTGGCCGCCTGCAATGGAGATGTTAAAAAGGAAATGCTCTCCAAATTGGGAAGTCTTATCGACTTTAAAAAAGAAGCGTTCCCATCATTAAATACAGGCTATTTTGAGGATGGAGCCTTTATCAAGGTTAGGAAGAACACCAAAATAGAACAGAATATTTGCATCCTGAGTATCACCGATGGTCAGGGTCAGGCCGTGAATGCTCGAAACTTAATTCATGTTGAATCAGGTGCGGAGGTCAAGTTCGTTCACCAGTTTGAAGGATTGGATAATGAAAACTCATTCACCAATTCCGTTTGCGAAATATTCGTGGATGAAAATGCCCATGCTGACTACTACCTTATTGAAAGCGAGGGCGCCAACACCAAGGCGATAACCAATACCAATATTTCGCAGAAACGAGATAGCAATTTTACCATTGTGACTATTACTAAGTCGGGTCAATTGGTTCGAAATAATATCAACATGGCCATCACCGAGCCAGGTTGTGAATCAAACATGATGGGCATCTATTTTACGGATGGCAACCAGCATGTGGATAATCAAACCTATGCCGATCATCAAGATCACGGTTGCAATAGCAATGAACTTTATAAAGGAGTCATGGCAGATCGATCGACCGGAGTATTTAATGGTAAGATTATGGTTCACCAAGCAGCTCAGCAGACCAATGCCTTCCAGAGCAATCAAAACATTTTGCTGAGCGACAAGGCCACGATTAACACCAAACCCGAATTAGAAATTTATGCGGATGATGTAAAGTGTTCGCATGGTTGCACCATCGGTCAATTGGACGAGGAAGCCATGTTTTACCTGCAGAGTCGTGGATTAGGAAAGGAAGCCGCGCACCGCTTGTTGGTTCAAGCTTTTGCTCAAGATGTAATCGATACAATCAAAATTGATAGCCTACGCCAGAGTGTGGAGCAATTCATAGAATCAAAATTTGAATGAGTTTAGACATTGCAAGTATTCGTGCTCAGTTTCCAATTCTAGATCAAGAGATCAATGGAAAGCCATTGGTGTATTTGGATAATGGAGCGTCCTCGCAAAAACCACAGCGAGTGATTGACGCCATTAGCCATTATTACGAAAACGATCACTCCAATGTGCATCGCGGTGCACACACACTGAGCCAGCGCGCTACGAATGCGTTTGAAGCTGTCAGAAAACAAGTGCAGCAATTCATCAATGCTGAACACGAGCATGAAATCATCTATACCCGTGGAACCACAGAAGCTATCAATTTAGTGGCGAGTTCTTTTGGCAAAGTTTTTATCGAAGAGGGTGATGAAGTCCTGATTTCCACGATGGAACACCATAGCAATATAGTGCCTTGGCAGATGATGTGCGATGAATGGGGAGCCGTATTGAAGGTTATTCCTATCACTGAAAGCGGAGAAATCATCATGGATGAATTTGATACATTACTATCAGGAAGAACAGCGATGGTGGCGATTAATCACGTGAGCAATGCACTTGGAACGATCAATCCCTTGCGCGAAATCATCGATAAGGCGCACAAAGTGGGTGCGGCTGTACTAATTGACGGAGCACAATCAGTGCCGCACATGAAAGTAGATGTGCAAGACTTGGACGCGGATTTTTATTGCTTTTCGGCTCATAAAATGTATGGACCAACGGGCATTGGTATTCTCTATGGCAAAGAGCAATGGCTGAACGATATGCCTCCATATCATGGGGGTGGAGAGATGATTGATAAGGTCTCATTCGAAAAAACTACTTACAATTCGCTACCATTCAAATTTGAGGCCGGCACACCAAACATAGCAGATACTATTGCCCTGGGTGAGGCCATTCGATTCATGGATGAAGTTGGGGTGGAAAACATTGGAGCATGGGAACACGAATTGGTGGAATATGCCACTGAAAAGCTACTTGAAATTGAAGGCTTGCGCATCATTGGAACCGCCAAAAACAAGGCCTCAGTCATTTCGTTTTTAGTAGGTAACATTCATCCATTTGACATGGGAACCATTCTCGACCAGCTCGGAATAGCCGTTCGCACGGGCCACCATTGCACCATGCCTTTGATGGAGTGGTATGGCATTCCGGGCACAGTGCGTGCTTCATTTGCCGTTTACAATACCAAAGAAGAGGTTGATGTGTTAGTTGCTGGAGTGAATCGAGCAGCGATGATGTTGGGGTAAATTTTAACTTCGATCCATGGCAAAAACCAAAACAGCATTTATTTGTCAAACCTGTGGCACACAAGCTCCAAAATGGATGGGGCAATGTCCAGGCTGTAATGAGTGGAATACTCTGATTGAAGAGGTCATTTACAAAGAAAAGAAGGGTGGAGTAAGGCGATCGTTTGTCGATAATATTTCCAAAAAACCTGTGCCCATCACTCAGGTGAGCAGCGAGGATGCGGAACGAATTCCACTTCCAGACATTGAATTGAACAGAGTGCTGGGTGGTGGATTGGTGCCAGGCAGTGTTACGCTGATTGGAGGTGATCCAGGTATCGGTAAATCAACATTACTGCTTCAATTAGGGCTGAATTTTTCGAGTCAAAAGATATTATATGTTTCCGGTGAGGAAAGCGCCAATCAAATCAAAATGCGGGCGGAACGCATTGGGAAGTTGCATGATAATTTATTGCTCTTGACTGACACCTCCTTGGAGCGAGTGATGGAGCGCATTGATGAAATTGAACCAAATCTCGTCATCATTGATTCCATCCAAACCATGCAGAGTCCAGAGGTTGATTCAGTGCCGGGTTCAGTGGCGCAAATTAGAGAGTGCACTGGCGAGCTCATTCAGTTTGCCAAGGAGACAAACACACCTGTGGTGCTCATAGGTCACATCACCAAAGAAGGGAACATAGCCGGACCCAAAGTGATGGAACATATGGTGGATGTAGTTCTTCAGTTTGAAGGAGAAAGACAGCATTTGTATCGTCTGCTTCGCTCGTCAAAAAACCGTTTTGGATCAACCAACGAGTTGGGTATCTATGAAATGCAGGGCTCTGGATTAAAAGAAGTCCACGACCCGTCTCAAGTGCTGATGAGTCAAAGAGACGAAGGCCTCAGCGGTTCAGCTATTGCAGCCAGCATGGAAGGTGCTCGACCCATGATGATAGAAGCACAAGCGCTCGTTAGCACTGCGGCATATGGTACTCCCCAGCGAACGACCACAGGTTTCGATCAGCGCAGACTGCATATGTTGTTGGCAGTGCTCGAAAAACGTTGCGGTTTGGCCATTGGTAAGTTTGATGTGTTCGTGAATATGGCTGGTGGCATTCGCGTGGATGATCCTGCCATTGACATGGCAGTTTTGTGTGCGGCATTGTCTAGCTCAGAGGATTATCCCATTCCAGCAAAAACGTGTTTTGCTGGCGAGGTGGGCTTGAGTGGTGAGATTAGACCAGTAACTCGCATTGAGCAGCGCATTCGCGAGGCAGAAAAGCTTGGCTTTGAAGAAATATTTGTTTCAGGCTATGGCCTGAAAGGCATCGAAACCAAGGGCATGAATATCACCGTTCGCCCCGTAAAGAGGGTGGATGAAGTGTTTCAGCAGTTGTTTGGATAATGGTTCTAAGTCAAACGACTACTTCACATAAACCGTCTTTGCATTCACGAATTCAAGAATGCCCTCTGCACTCAATTCGCGACCAAATCCAGAACGTTTAATTCCTCCAAACGGAAGTCTAGGGTCACTCTTTACCAATTCATTGATAAAGACAGCACCTTCATCAAATTCGTGGACTCGCTCCAGAGCTGCCTCAGAATTTCCAGTACAGATAGTTACTCCCAATCCGAAGCTACTTTGATTGCTCAATTTAATGGCTTCATCAAAGTCCTTGATTCGAATGAAAGGCGCTACTGGACCAAAAAGCTCTTCGTCAAATGCAGGCATGCCAGGTGTTACGTTTGTCAAAACCGTTGCATCATATTTGGCGCCATCTCGTTTACCGCCCATTTTTAAAACGGCTCCTTTTTCCAGGCTGCCGTTCACTTGCTTCTCAATTCCTTCGGCAAGATCAACGCGCGCTAAAGGCCCAATCTTGGTTGACACATCCGTAGGATCATTAAACTTCAAATCTTCTACCCGCTTCAAGAATTTCTCCACGTATTCGTCATGGATTTCATCGGCTACTAAGAAACGTTTTCCAGCAATACAGCTTTGACCGCTATTCAAAAACCTAGCACGGAATCCAGTATCCACGGCTGCATCGACATCTGCATCTTTTAATACGATTACCGCGTTGCTCCCGCCTAATTCCAATACGCTTGGTTTGAGCACACTGCCTGCAGTGCTAGCTACTGCTTCACCTGCCCTTTCACTTCCCGTCAATGAGACCGCCCTCACTTTCGGATGCTTGATGATCGCGCTCGCCTGATCATTTGACAACACTAATGTTCTAAACGCATTTTCTGGATACCCTGCTTTTTTAAAAGCCTCTTCAATATCGTATGCACAACGGGTCACGTTTGGTGCATGCTTCAGAATAGCTGTATTGCCCGCCATTAATGCAGGAGCAGCAAATCTCAACACTTGCCAGAACGGGAAATTCCAAGGCATAATAGCATAGATTACGCCCAATGGGTCATAGCGAACAAAGCTTTTAGAGGCGTCTGTTTCCACCACTCTTGGTGCTAGGAATTTGGCTGCGTTTTCGGCATAGAATTTACAAACCCAAGCGCATTTTTCTACCTCAGCCAGGGATTCAGAAATGGGCTTACCCATTTCTTCCGTGATATGTGCGGCATAGGTTTGTTTGTTCTTCAATAAAACTTCGCCTACTTTAATCAAAAGCGCAGAACGCTGTTCGAAGGAAGTTTTCTTCCACTGATGAAAGGTGGAATCAACGGACTCAATAATACCATTCGCTTCTTCGTCTGTGTGATTATTAAATTTCTCGATGGGCTCGAGGTTCCAAGGGTTAATTGTCGAAAATTCCATGTCCTAATTTTCCGCAAGATTACGTAGTCTAAGTGGATTGCAGCAGCTTTCCATTGGAATTATTAGTGGCTTTTTAGCACTTAGATTTTGACGTACAGAGTAGTGGCATAAAACTACTTTTGCCAGCTATGTTTGTGTATCATTTTCTTCGGTTTTGGGTGGGTGGAGCGCTTCGAGTTTGGATTCGTAAAATCTACGCATCATTTGAGGCTCCTTTGCCAGAAGATGTGCCGATCATTTTTGCCTGTACCCACCCTAATTCTGCCATTGATTATTGCTTTTTACCGCTGATTACAAGGAAGAAAAGTTTTGTAATGGTTCGTGGTGATGTGTTTGCTAATAAATGGCTGGATAAATTCTTGCGTGCACTTTGGATGTTGCCAGTGTATCGAATGAGAGATGGGTATAGTACCTTAAATAAGAATGCAGATAGCTTTCAGGAGTGTTACAATGAATTTGACAAGAATGGAAGAACGCTTATATTTTCTGAGGGTACAAGCATCCAGGAAAAGCGACTTCAGCCCATGAAAAAGGGGACGGCAAGATTGGCGCTAGATTATTTAGAATCAGGCTCGAATAAAGAGATCTATGTGGTGCCCATGGCAAACAATTATTCGAGATTTCGCCAATTCAGATACACGGTCATGACGAAATTTGCCAAGCCCATCAAGGTTTCGGATTACAGAGAGTTGTACGAGGAGAATCGAGCGAAGGCTTACAATCAATTAACCGATGATATTGAAGCCTCGCTAAAGCGAATTTTAATTGAGGAGAATGATTACGCGGACGATAGTTGGGCGGAGAAAGCGCTGAACGTTTTGCGTTTTAATCGCCTAGATAACAGACGCGAATGGATCATAGAAGATGAACAACCGCTTAATGAGGAGAGGGCGTTGGTTGAGCGATTCAACGAAAAAGGGGATTCGGCTGTATCTGAGGATTGGAAAAAAGCCTATCGCGATCTTAAAGTAGATGAAGAGATGGAGGGGTTACTGAAAAGAAGCGGTAGGAAGGATGTGCATTGGATGTTGCTTTTTTCTTTGTCCATTTTTTCAGCCTTGGCTTATGTGATTCATTTTATTCCATTAGAAGTGTCCAAATGGATTGTGAAGAACAAAATAAAGGATGTTTTATTCGAGAATACAGTGATAATTTTGGGATCATCTGTTTTTTACCTGTTACAGTTTATCATTGTTGCCACAGTACTAAGCATCATTTTTGGATGGACAGGATTCGTAACTGCTTGCTCAATGTTGGCTGTTTCAGCCATCTATTCTGAGATTGTGGATGACTTTCGATTTGCGTGGAGAAACCACAAATTGGTCAATAAAAAAGCCGAGTATACCCGGCTTTTTAATGAATTGATGAAGGTTAGTTAAACCAAGGCGTTTACACTGTGCCAACCACCTCCATTGACAGCCTCGATGCCATGTTTCTGCAAGATTTGCGTGGCTTGACCACTTCTTCCTCCAGAAGCACAACAAGCGACTACTGGCTTGTTCAACTTTTTTATATCCTTGATTTTAGCCTCGACCGACTGCAGCGGAATGTTCTTAGAACCTTTCACATGTCCTCCAGCGAATTCTCCCGGAGATCGAACGTCAATAATTACAGCGCCACGCTCTAAAAATTCTTTGGTTTGGCCTCCGCCACCACCACCAAATATTGCATCAAATAATCCCATTTCTTTTAAATTTTAGGCAAATCTAGGGCCTTGAAATACCGCGGTAAGTGACTTCAGTCACTCAGCTAGTCTTTCACCCGATTGAATGCCATCACAGAGAACAACCATCTTGGCAAGGGTTTCTTCTTGCGTTTTTTACTCAAGGTCAACAACCAATTTAGTTTTTTGGAAACGGTGATTTTGTCGGTTTCTACCAACTCGATCAACGACCCATCCGGATCTTCTAAATAGGCAAATCGACCTGCAGCCTCGCCCATGTTAAAGGAATCACCGCTATCAACAGTGAATGGGTTGTCCATGGCTTGCGCCCGTTCTTTAATATCGTCCATTTGATTGACATCGAAGCACAAGTGAATGTAGCCTTGGTCTCCCCAATAGCGACCATCTAAATTGTGCTTAGAACTGGCTTCTTCGGTCGGTTGTAAAAGTTCCACATGAAAAGCGCCAAAAACTTCAGAGAATGCACCGGTGTTTCTATTACTTGGCTCCAAACGAATACGTCTATATTTTTTATCCCCATCGGTAAGTCCTTTCAAATCCTCAAATACAGCCTCTTTGTCATAGACAATGGTGTCGATCTCCAAAACCTCGCGATAAAACTTGAGTGACTTTTCCATGTCGGAAACGCCAATTATGACTCCTTCAATACCTCCAAATAAGCTGTGCTTTTTTTGGTACCAATGGTCAGTTTCGCTGGCTATAAAAGGATTTCCAAACGGATCTGTTACGCTGAAACACTTGTTTCCTGCCAGATCGGTTACTACTGAACTTGTTGCATTTGCCTCAACAGATTCGTGTCCCAGCTTTGCATCGCGGCATTTAATTTTAGTGACTAATAGTCCATTGCTTAATAAAGAGAAAGGATGTTGATCCGCGGATCTGCGACTTGTAAATTGCCAGATCTCCATTCCACCGCCTCCATTAAGGTTCATGGCCAATATGGCGTGGCGTGACTGTACTTTTCCACCTGTGTATTGAGTCATCAACGGGGCCTCCGCAGCTTCATCAAAAACAGGAACATCGAAACCAAAATTTCTTCTGTACCACTTGAATGATTTATGCACATCAGTCGTGCCGATGCCCATTTGTTGAATGCCATTAATCATAGTTAGTTGGGTTTAATGCGTTTAACAACAATGCGAAATAACCAAGGCGCATATCGATGCAAATAAATTAAAACTTGTTCTCTACCGAGATATACTTCTGCACTTCCTTTTTCAGCTGCCTTGATAATAGCAAGAGCACACTCTTCTGCTGTTATTCCTCTCGCTAATCGTTCGTCCATCGAATTGGCCGGTGTACCGTCTCCAGTCAGGGCATTGTGCCCGATCTCAGTTTGTACACGACCTGGCAATAGAAAAGAGATCCTAATGTCTGTTTCCTTCAACTCGGCTCGCAATGATTCAAAGTAGCCGTGCAATGCGTGTTTGCTCGCAGCATACGATGATCGCAATGGAAATCCGAATTTTCCAGCGGGTGAACTCAATATCACAATGTTGCCCTGTTGTCGCTCCATCATACCTGGTAACACGGCTCTAGCAACTGTAACAGCGCCAAAATAATTTGTTTCCATCAGTTGTCGTTCGGATTCTGGCGAGGCGTCCCAAGTCAATGATCGTTGACTGATGCCGGCATTATTAATCAAGACATCGACTGAGTTGAGCAATGATTGATGTTCTTGTATTACGCTGGTGAGTTCAGCTGAATTACTGACGTCTAATGGAAGGATTTTATGGTTTTCCGAATGATCTATTGACAGGACCAGATCTTGCAGAACTGATTCTCTTCGGCTACTTAGGATCAGCTTGGCCCCTTTTGGTGCCAGCGTTTTTGCCACCGCTTCGCCTATACCGCTCGAAGCTCCAGTAATCCAAACTGTTTTATTATTCCAGAAACTCAAAATTTCAATGTTGGTGCAAACCAAGTGGTTTTTGTGGAATAATGAGATACATTAGTGCCACTTCAATGCAATAGATGGATTTAGTAGAGCGATATAGCCGGCACAGTAACAAAGAATTGGTGGACATTATTGAAAGTCCCGTTGATGATTATTCCGAAGCAGCTATTGACGCTGTAAAAACGATTGTGAAAAACCGTCAACTTACGGAGGAGGATGTTCGATCATTGTCCAGAGAGATTATCGGATTGCGGATTAGGGAATACCTGAAAAACTTTGATGTGATCAATGATGAGTTAACAATGCCGCATAGTCGGTTATTGAACGAGGAGGAGGTGAAGGCGCTGTTTCAAACTGAATTTGCTCGATTTAAAAATGAGAGTGACGACATGATTCCAGACAGTTGGCAATATATTTTGGCAGCTGCATTTGGATAAGAAAGACCCCGACTCTTTTCAGAGCTGAGGTAGTTGTAATGTTTAGATTATTTTGATCATAATCGGGCTCATCTCGTGCTTCACCCCATCATCCCCAATCGCAAAGATTTTGTCAAAAGTTACCGTGGTGCCTGATGGAAGGGCGCTAATGATAGTTTTCATTTCAGCGTTAAACTCATTGCTATTTTCTGTCGCATCAACGGCTCCTCCCTTGTAAAACGTGTTCATTCTAAACGATGTCACTTTACAATTTAGGTTGAACTCAAAGTCATCAGAATACAGTGCTCTTATACCGCGACTGGCAATTAATCGGCCAGCGCTTAGATTTCCGCTACTCTCAATTTCTCCAATTTTTGCATATGGCTTGGGCAGCCTTTTGACACGAAATTCTGAACGGCCTAATTCCTTAGTTGTTCCATCTTCCATTTCAGCCTTGACTACCACAAATACTTGTGAAGGAGAACTGCGACTCATTTGAACTTCATATTCTCCGTTAGACGCAGCTCTCAATGAGTTTCCTCCTGTGATGGAAACGCTGAGGTTTTCATTGGGAACACCCGGAGCAGAAACCTTGATTGGATTTTTAATGCCTTTGTAGAGCACATTCATTTTTGTTGGCGCCACTGTGGTTGTAGGCTTCGCTACTAAGTATTCGCTCTCGAAATGGAAATCCTTCGTAGATCCATCGTTACGTTTCATTTTTATCACACCATGATAAGTCTGAAATCCTTCCTTGGTTGTTTTTACGTTGAGTCTTCCTAGTCCATCATGAACTTCTAATGAGTCTTGAATATTCACCAAGCTTTCATCAGGGCCAAAATCACCAATGAACATTTCTGGTTGTTCAGTTCTGCTGAATGCGGCCAAAAACACATCTGCTTTGTATTCCTCTCCTAAAAGGACGTAACTGGATTGTGGAACCACTTTGGCGGCAATGGTGTCGAACTTAAAGTCGTTGAGCGTGACGTTATCATAGAGTGACTTTAGTGCATCATTCTCAGCAGCTCGAATGTCCGATTGTATCTTAGTTAAATTGGTGATACACGCGGCTAAGGGTAGATGGTAGAAGTTACCGACTTCCCAGTTTTCTAGCTTTCCGTCCGCGTTGGGCACTTTCCCTAGTACGATGTCAGATTCGATTTTTTCGATGATGTCTTTTTCTCGAATAGGGTCGAATAATGCTCCGAGATCATCTCGAAATCGCTCTAATTCTGATTTGAGTTCAAGTGCTGTGAATTCACCTTGTTTTGGGAAGGCAGCTTCCGATCCAATGAGGATTTTTGTCGGGACATCGTAGTTATCTTTTTTGTCCACGTTTCTGAGCGCATACATTGAATCAGCAGTGGTTTCATCGTATCCAACGGTCTGCTGAATGAGATGGCCTTTGAGTTGCTCGACATATTGGTTCATCTCTTCAGACATTTGTTCCACTTCCAAGGCCCGCTCATAATAAGGTCGAGTCTTCTTGGCGTCCAATGCCAACTGAGCGCGGAATTGATCCATGACCGATTGGCTTTTATGGTAGATGGTTTCATTGGTGGTAATCAATCCATCATTAATAACTACAAAAGCATTTAATAGATCTTTTGAAACGTTGAGTGCGAGTAATGCGGTGAGTACGAGGTACATCATTCCGATCATTTTCTGTCTTGGGGATTCTTTTCCTCCTGCCATGATTTCTGTTGGTTTTGGTTAAACGAAGTGAGAAAGCACAACTCTACTTGCTTGGTGATTAAATCACCAAGAATCGCAAACCGGTCATTGCGATGCTTAAGTGTTGAATCGAAGTAGCTACTGTTCGAAATACAACGCTGAAGAGCTTGCTGCTGATAATGGAATGCAGACAAAGAAAAAACGGTACAGGTAATTGATATCGATTTCTACCAAGGAGTCTAATAATTCGACAAGGAATTGAAATCTATTGAGCAAGAGACTTTTTCTAGATCAAGGAAAACTCGTAGATCGCTAAGAACGGCAACCAACTAGCCCAGGCTATGAATATGTACATGGAGTCACCATGCCAATCGAGATAATGAACACATATGAATGACCATAGTCTGAGGAAAACAGCTGATAGAGTCAATACATAAGCACGGGTCATAAACTGCCTATGTTTTCTATTTACTCCGCGTTGAATAAACCAAAAACCACGAAGTGCAAATACAAACCAGAGTGTGGATAAGAGAATAAAGCTTGAAGTAGAGAGCCAGCCTCCAATTGCTGAAAACGCCATGATAAAGCCGCTCGGGGCAGCGATAATTACAGAGGAAAGAAAAGCTAAACCAAATGCCTTGTGCGCGTTGGGATGTTTTTTTTTCCAGTCGAACAAAGGCCTGAATTGTTCCAGCGAAAAGGGCGATTGGTGCTGAAATTATGTGCGCGTAGAAAGCCCACTTGTAGGGGCCGCTAAAAAGGACTTCTTTCCCAATGAGAAAACCACCGCTAAAGTCGGGTTGGAAATAGTCGAAAGATTTAAACACAATGAGTGCCCCTATGATGCAAATCGGGATTCCCCAGATCTTACCCAGCCATGCCAAACTCAACGATTCTTTGGTTGATCATGTGCTCACCATTCTCTTCCAATAGGGCTTTAACGGATAGTATAGTTTGCACGTTTTGTTTGTCAATGTCTGACATCAGGTCATCTACATTGTCATGCTGAGGGGAATACCACCTTTTACCTGAAAAGCACTTCTTCCATGCGCTAATTTGAGTAGGTTGAAGCTCATACTTTTGAGCTAGTTCAGCTAAACTACTTCGCTCTTTGATTGCCTCTAGTACCACTTTGGTCTTGAAGCTCGATGTGAATTTTCTTCGTGTCATATTACAGTAAATTTATTCATTAAACTTACTGTCCGAATTCTTGGGGTATCTACACTATAGAAATATACCAGCGCACAGGCTCATTAGTGAAGCTACAGAAGCTGATGGGTCATTCAAGCCTGAATGTATCCTTAACTTATTTAAGGGGCTTAGAGGTGGCTGAATTAACCGAGGAGGATATGCCTAAGGTTTAGACAAACTCATTTTAACCTAAAACGCATCATTTTCACCTCTTTTTGGCCATTTTTAGTCCTTTTTGACTCAAAAACACTCAAAAAACGTCAATTATCCCTCAAAATCGACTAAATCCTGAAAGTTAAAATCTAAGGTGTCGAATCACCTCAGGGGGAGGGTTGTTTTAAATCGGTTTTTTGGTTTGGTCAGGGTTTCAAGGGTATAGTATAACCCATTGTCTGCGTATATTAAGCAATTGCTTGTCTTTAACAAAAATCATAATGTCTAAGGTCTTAATATTTATATTTAT
The DNA here is from genome assembly GCA_943788775.1 of uncultured Flavobacteriales bacterium. GTDB lineage: Bacteria > Bacteroidota > Bacteroidia > Flavobacteriales_G > Salibacteraceae > SHAN690. The sequence continues at coordinate 150,493 of CALSRO010000005.1, forward strand.
AAAAAACTAATTAGGTTATGAACGATACTAAGTACCAAGAATACAAGGTGATTCGGATATCAGAAAGCGGGTGCAGTGCAGTCCTTTTTGGCTCAGCTAACTTACCACTGAAAAAAATTAACTCCGTACTCAATACAAACGGTGCCGAAGGTTGGCAAGTTGTATTTCAGTTAGTTGAAACTAAGAGGTTGTGGTTTTTCTGGACTCGAGAATCTATGATAGTGACATTTGGTCGATAAATGAAATGGCTACTCCTAAGACTAATAGCGTTATATCAGTCGAGAGGCGGTGGTGAGCATTTGTTGAGTGTAGAGTGTAATTTTTCTCCTTCTTGCTCGGAATATTCTCGTCAAGCGATAGAAAAATATGGTTTAATAAAAGGAGTTCTACTAGCATACCAGCGAATTAGAAGGTGTAACAACCCTAATTTAGATAAGCAAATACCTGACCCATTAGAATAGCTTAAATCCTGTTCTTTCAATGCAGTAAAGGGTAGTATTTGGTAACCTAGATATGTATTAGTAAGGGGTGTTATTGACACCCTTAGGATATGTTCTAACAATAGATGATGCAAGTCATATGTGATGTTGCTTGTGATATCATTCGCTACATATCATTCCACTTCTTAGGCTCATTCATAGAAATCACTCAAGATGATTCTAGAGCAAATAATTAATATTGAAAGCCATAGCAATGCAAAACATGATGAACAAACAAATTATTCGGTCAATCAAAAAATCACTTTCGAGTTTTGATTTTACCAATCTTGACGAACGCTGCTCAAATGAAGCTCAAACACGCTTTAACCTAATTGAGCCTCTTCTCGAAATTTTGGGATATAGTCGTATTGACGATATGGCTACTGAAATTAATGCGGGTTGGGGGAAAAAAAATGACAAGGCTGATATTGGCTTAATTCTCAGAGGGAATAAACCTGAAGTGATAATTGAGTGTAAGAAATTTGGAAAAAATCTCACTGATAAAGAAGCATCGCAACTCAGCAATTACTTTGTAAATACGGAACATTCAAAAATTGGAATTTTGACAAATGGCCTTGAATGGTTGATTTATGCGCCTAACCAATCTAAAAGAGAAAGTAAGCTCTATGAGCTGCCCTTTATGTCATTAGACTTTAGTGAGATAGATGAAACGCTTATAGAAAATTTCGCAAAACTTCATAAGAACAGTATCGACTTAAAAGAATTGGTAGAAGAAGCCCAAGAGTTTTTCTTCCTGGAGAATTTCTCTGATGCTCTTTGTGCTGAGTTGGCGGACCCATCAGATAATTTTATAAAGGCCCTTTACACAAGGATGGGGGGAAACAGGCTGACAACAAGAATCGAAAATAAGTTGAGAGACATGGTCAATGCTAGAGCAATTCAAGAAGTTCTCCCGCAAGTAATGGAGAGAGAGTCTGAGAATGGAAGCATTGTCATTACCACAGCCGAAGAGTTAAAGATTTACCATTCAATCAAGACAATCTTAATAGCAGCAATCAAAAAACTTGACGCAAATCGCATCTCTTACCGTGATTTAAAGGGAAGTTTCAATATAATTTTAGATTCTAGTAATAGAAATCTAATTGCTAAGGTAAGTTCCTCAAAAGGTAAGATGTTTGTTGAAATAGATGGTGAAAAGTATGAGGCTGATGAACTAGACTCTATTGTTAAAATGAAAAAGCAACTCGTTGATATTACTCAACATCTTATTGAGAACAGCTAATGATTTGATAGAGAGTTAAGTGCTTTTTGACCCAAAAAACATCAATTATCCCTCAAAACCAACTAAAACCTGAAAGCTAAAACCTAAGGCATCGAATCACCTTAGGGGTGGGTTGGTTTAAATCGGGTTTGTGTTTTGGTTAAGGTTTCGAAGGGATAGTATAACCCCATATCTGGGTGTGTGACTTCATTTTTTTGTTGGAATATTTAACGATATCAAAGAAAAACCACACCTTTAGCCACTGAGTGAACTAGCAAAGAAGAACTGCAGATATATTAAACCCTCAAATTTCAGAAGATGGAATTAAAAGAACTTTTAGATATGGGAATAATTTCACAGGAAGAGTTTGACACAAAAGCCAAGACCCTGAAACTCATAGTGCTGGCTCCATCGGCCGCAGATTAGCAGCACACAGTATTAAGCGAGAAAAATGCTGAAGGTGATTTCATTTCAGAGAATGGATTTTTAAAATATGACGGGTACAGTGAAATTTTTTTGGTATTCATTACTATTTTTTGCCCTTGCAAGTTGTGAAAAATATGACCCTTATGAAGATACTCCTAATACAGCTTGTCCTGGGGGGTGTGATGCTAGTTTTGAAATTAATCCTGAACAACAGCCAGAGGCCTATCTAGATGATGAGGGTTTTTGGCATGTTTATACAGGAGGATTGTCATATTTTCAAATTATAGGTCAATTAGAAGAACCTCATGATTTTTACCATATAAATGATATTCCTGATGTTAGTGTTGCAATGGATTCAGATTATTGGATAACTTTTGATACTATCTCATTTACTACCCCTATGTATGGTTTTTTAAGTTGGTACAGTTCACCTAATATGGATACTCCTCTACCTATTGGTGATACAACATATTCGATTAATGGGTTGATTTTAAATGATGAAAGTATAACGAATTTAGTGGGATATGAAATAACTCCCCATACTTGTATGGACTGTCCATATTCCAGTACTTTATTTGGTGTTTACTCTAGGTACAACACCCATCCAACTTTCAATATTTTCAATTTAGGAGAATTAAAAGGAGATACAGCTACATTTTTTATTGAAATTGAATATGCAGGGGAGTGGAGAGGCTCACAAAACCCTAATGCATCAGCTGCCTATCTAAAAAACACAACAGATTTAAAAGTAATTTTTGAATAACTGGTTTGATAGCAGAGCATTATAAAATCGTCCTTGAGTTTTTAGAGAGCTAATTAGGTTGGTATATCAGCGAAGCGAAAAGAGAAACTGAACAGAATGGAACACCCTGATTTCAAGTCTGACTATTATGCTTGGATGGAAAACTTAAAGGACTAAACCAATAAATTAATCATATGCTTTACCTCAAAAAAATAATAGCATTCATTGTCTTCTTTGGCGGATTAGGTGGAGTGCTGTTTTTTATAGTACATGTTTATCAAGGGGATATTAATGGCCTAGATGAGTGGTTTGATTTGTCAGTATTATTAATACCATCTATATCAGGAGTAATTTATGTCATTTCCACCAAATTTGGCGATGCAGTGTTTCCAGACGTCATAAATACTTACCAAGAAAATCAGACACTCAAAAAACAGATTAAGCAGAAGGAATCGGAAGAGCAAAAAGCTCGGGCGGAGAGAAGAATGGAGAAATTACGCTATTTGACAGACCAAATAATAATCACCAATGCCCTAAGAGGTGACGATGACACTGAGACTGCCAAGTATATATTACTCAATAATTACAAAGAGAAAATTGAGTCAATTGAGGCAGGTTTAGACGAGGATAGAGATGAAATGATATGTCGACATAAAGGCAGGTCAGTTTGAATGTCATGGAACTATTGAACTCGGTATCAAGATTACGTCCAGGACGCTAAATGTTGATGCACTCTTTGAAAGTCCCGATATATATTTGATTTACAATTATGCCAATCGCAATAGAACTCGTCAATCTTTTAATTCCTAAGGATGCAGTCGCCAAAAAGTACCTCGGTGGAGAGAGTCAGTTCATACAGGACTTTAACATCAATGATTCCAATAATCGTCATTCTCAAGATGATGAACTATTCAGTATTGCTGCCATGAATGCCGATGAATATGATATTGATGCTCTAAAAAGTAGAGGGCTTGAATTCAACAGCGAAGCCTCGTCCTCGAATGATTTCGTAATTTGTTCTCGCTATGGAGGATTCTATTGGAATGTGGATTGGATTGAAGGAAATTATATGTTTATCTGGCATAAAAGGGCTACTCAGAGTAAAGTAGAAAGGGCCATTCATATTGAAACTAAAATGACCATGGATAAGATTGCAGAAATGGTCGAGGAAAATCCAACATTTCTAGACTCGTTCTAAAATGATTTGAAGAATGCTGTTGGATGAAATAGGATACTCGCCTTTTGGCGGTCTTAAATAGCATCAATTATACCCGCCCTGAGTAAAGGAGAAATGATTAATTAAAAGCTCTGGATGACACGCAGAATAATTGAGAGAGGAGGCAAGACATACAGGGTTCTAGATGGAACCTCTTCCGATAGTCTTTATTTTTTTGACCGTGGTGTAGTCAGGCTGAGAAAAGGAGATAATTATCAAGGAGCTTATGAGGACTTCACATCTGCCATTAATCTTGACCCGAATTTTGCTGATGCCTATGTGAATAGGGCAATTACATATCGGTGTCTCAATAAACGCCAAGAGGCATATGATGACGTGAGCTAAAGCACTAGAGTTAGAGCCCTTAAACACGGCAGCACTTTTTAATAGAGGCTACATGTACGGTCAGCAGGAGATGTTTCAGGAGTCATTAACTCAGATGGATGCCGTAATTAAGCTCGACCCTACGCATGAAAAGGCCATATTCTACCGAGGGATAGCAAAGGTCAATTTAGACGATGAAGCAGGAGCTTGTGAGGACTGGAAAAAGGCGGTTGAATTGGGTTTTGAAGACATTCACGGTATAATTGACGAGCATTGTAAGGGCTGAACTCCCAAACACTTTCCCAAACCAATCCGAAACCCTCATCTTCAAAAACGAATCTAACTCCTTCTTATGAGTTCATCTTTCACTTTGTGAAGAGTATGGATTACAAATACAATCGGTTAACTCTTCCAATTGAGTCGAAGTCTTCAACTTCACCACCTAGGCATAGAAACACAAAAGGGAGAACACCGAAAACGGTATCTCCCTATTTTAAAGATTCTAAGGGTAAGAACTTACCTGATTATTGGGATGAAGATATTATCAGAACCTCAGTATCTAATCAATTAAAACTGGATATTGAACATCCTGCACCGTTCCCAATTAACTTACCCATTATTCCAATCCTTCAAACTACGGATGAAGGTGATTTGGTGTTAGATCCCTTCTGTGGTAGTGGAACTACGGGAATTATTTCTAACTCTATTGGAAGAAGGTTTGTTGGGGTGGATATAAAAAGGGATTAACAACGAATGTCAATCCCTTTACTTCGATTTAAGTATTACTTCGAAAGAATCAATTTATCTGAGTAACGAGTATTGTCTTTTACAATAGTATAAATATAGACTCCGTTTTCTATTGAAGAAAGATCAATTGAATGATTAGTTTCAGAAATTAGATGAGACTTAATCAACTTACCTGTAATATCCTTGATTTCAAAATGGTAGGGAACTTCAGATGATTTTAATTGAATCATTCCATTTGTTGGATTTGGAAAAAAACTTAATGATTTAACAAAATCATCATTTACACCTAATGGAAATACATTCAAAATTGTTGAAGAAGAGGTGTCTAAACTACAATTTTGTCTAACCCAACATCTGAACCGTGTATTATGATTTGCTGTTTTTGATAAATTATCTATGACCAAAACGGAATCATTGGCACCAGAGAATTGACCAGTATTAACTAAATTTTCAAATACACCATTTGAACTCATTTTCTGCCATTGATAAGTCGACTCTGGATAATCAGATTTACAAGTGATCTTTGCTGATTTACCTTCTTCTCCAACGACACTACTATCTGGATTAGACAGAACTCCACAGACGGATACTTGAAGATCTCTGGAATCTCTGCATGTATCGTTACCATTTATAAACAACACCTCACATCTGTAAGTCAAACCATTATCATCAAAGGTTAGATTGTTTACCGATAAATTCTCCGTATTGACTCCTGAGTACCTTCCCCCATTCTGAAGTAATGTAATGACTCCTAGAGTATCAACTTCATACCATTGATACTGATTGTTAGTTGAATCAGTCACACTAACTGTTAATTTTTTCTTTATTATTACCACCGAAAATTTTAAAATCTTTTATTACAAAAAAATTAAAAACCTATGAGAGACAATGTTCCATGCTCCATCAAACTGAGTTTGTACGCTCAGTTCAAGCTCATTCTAGTGATAATTAGTTTCGGCGCCATTAATCCAGCTTTTTCGCAACAAGTTGTATTTGATTATGATGGGAACACTTACACAATAGGAGATTATGGTGATCAGTCTTGGACACTTCAAAATTATAGATGTACAAGTTATGCTGATGGTACACCGATACCCGAGTTTAATGGCACACAAAGTGAATGGGCAGCCTTAACCACAGGAGCTTATACTCACGTAAACAACGATTCTACAAATGATGAAATATATGGACTACTCTATAATGGCTATGCCGTGAAGGGAGTTCATGATAATGATGCATCTACGCCTAATAAAGTTTTTGCTCCTGAAGGTTATCAAATACCAAGCGCTGAACAATATGTTTCTTTGGGTGCATGGCTAGCAGATAATGGCTTCAATTTTACAAGCAGTGTAAATGCTTACACCTCTGCAGCTGCACTAGCGGCTGGTGAGTGGGACTCAAGCAATGCTCCTGGAAGCCCAGGTAAGTCTTTGGACACTAATGGCATGGCGTTAAACACTAGCGGGTTTGGTTGGTATGCCACAGGCTGGAGGGATAACATTGGGTTTGAATTGATGGGTAAATATGGTCCCCATTGGACTCGAACTGCAGCTGATTGGGATGCTTCGGAGGATTGGAGTTATACTGTTGGTATTAATTGGGAGTCTGCTATAGTATTCCTGAACGGGTGGACTAACAATGTTGGTTTTCCAGTGCGACTTGTGCAGGATAAAATTTGCGAAGAATATAATAATGGAAGCGTATTTAATGAATCAGTTAGATATGCAAGTGCCATCGATTGCTGGACAAATATTGACGCAGATGGAGACGGCAGGTCTTGGGGCGCTGGACGAGGACAAGCTGGAACTTTTGGAACTGATGTGTCATTTGTTTCCTCTTCATATTGGTTCATTTCACAAACCAGTGGGACAGTTCTCTATCCAGATAATTGGCTTATCAGTCCTGCAATAGATTTAAGCTCTTATTTACCTTCTGATAGTTTGACACTTGAATACAATGTAACAGGAAGAACCAAGGATTATTCGCAAGAGCATTATACGGTCTACCTTGCTCAGGGTGATGCTATTTCAGACTTTGAAGAAGCTGGTGCGTTGTTTGCTGAAACGCTCCCTGAAGTTGGTCCTGGAACCGGTTCGGAATTTAAAACCGTAAAGTTAGACGCTTCGGGTTTTGCTGGATTATCCGATGTGCACATTGCATTTAGACATCATGAATCTTATGACCAACATGAAATTCATATAAATGGAATATCTCTTGAATCTAAGTATCCACTCAATTCAATTGAAGTGACTACTCGAAACACACTCATATATCCCAATCCTAGTAATGGAGTGTTTTATTTATCTGAAGCCAAAAAAGGAACTTACAACCTACTTAATGTTAGCGGAAAATTAGTTGGTAGAGGCTCGACAGAAGCCTTACTTGATTTCTCGAAACTATCAACTGGTGTCTATTTTCTTGAACTTAATGGCAACGATGGCTCAAATCAACATCACAAAATCATTCTCAATTAAAGAGTATCAAAACTTAAGTGATGACATGGTTCTTTAAGTACTGCTAAGCATTGAATCAACAATCTAAAACACCTCAATTCTCACCCTAGACCAACTAAAACCTAAACCTTCAAATCACCTTGGGGGTGTGTGATTCTAAATCGGTTTTCTGTTTTGGTTAAGGTTTCAGAGGTATAGTATAACCCAATGTGTGGGTGTATAGCACCGTCTTCACAATACTTTGGTATCGAGTCGGATGATGATTGAAGCCTATTTGAGTTCTTCAATTGCTTACAACGGTTAGTATAAGCGGTCGTTTTAATGCCGTTTATACATTGTTATGCTTTGTATTTTCTACTGAATTTAAAATAGTCTTGCGTTAGATAGTAAAACCCAAATGGTGTTATAATATATATTAACCAATTGCTTTCAAATGCCTTTCTATAGTCTAGCTCTATTAAACTAATAAATGCAGTCGTCAAACCACAACCAGGGCATTGAACCCCAAATATTGACTTCCATAAGCAAGGAATACAAATATCAATTTCTGCAGTAGCTTTCAATATTGCAGAGAACAAAAAATAAAAACCTACGATTATAAATATTTTATTTTTTAGTCATCAGAACCTAGAAGACACCTGCTGTCTTGGTTTTGGGCTAATAATCTGTCTAATGGATTGACAATTTTTTGCAATTCACGGGTCGATACGTGGGTGTAAATAGCTGTTGTTTCTATCGATTCGTACCCAACCATTGTTTGTACCAATCGCAAGTCAGTTCCGTGATCAATCAAGTGTGGTGTAAAACTATTTCTTCGCATGTTTGGTGTAGCTTTCTTTATTCCTGCTTTGCGCACAATTTGACCTAAATTAGCACTTCTGGAACACCCAAAAACAAACTAAACTACTTAAAATTAATTGGATACGCGGATTAATTATTTTTGACTTTGACCTATACAAGCACAGGTGAGTAAATGTTAGGGGTTACTCTGGAGTGTAGGGGGTGGCTATCGAAAATCTTAGTACTTGATTGAAAATCAATAAAAACCTGAAACCTAAAACCTAAGGCATATCATCCTCTCAGGGGTGGGTTGTTTTAAATCAATTTCCTGTTTTCGATACAGTTTCAAGGGTATAGTATAACCCAATACAGCGAATCACATAACTGTAAACATAGTAAGGATATACTTAGTATTATACTAGCTAAGTTTACACTTTTTACATGCCACATCTGGGTGTATGGCATCCTCTCTACAATACTTTGGTGTCTAGACAACCACTGTTATTGATTTAATCAACAGTTTCTAAACCCATGTGGAAAACGAGGCCTTGTCCATGCCTGTATCTATCCGTATCTTGTCAACTCTCAGAAAGAGATTAATTCCCATGTGGTCGGTGTAGCATAAGAACTGCCGAATACTTGTAGCACCTAATAAACGTTGGAAGCTACTTGGACCAGGTAAAACAAAATCTGCGTAAGAACTGCAACTGTGATTCCTTTATACGTTTCGCCCATGCGCCATCAGTTATACAGCTTACCCAGTAACAATGCTAACCAGTTCCTAGCAACAACATTTAAACGTATCAGGGGGCGCATAACACTCAGTAGAACTAATGAAGCATTACAGTTACTCTTTGAATGTCGATGCTAGTTGTTGTTGATAGAGGTGATAACTGAATAATTAACGGTGTGATTGGTTACACTAGGGTAACACCATCTATTATGTCATAGTTACACAAACGGTTACTTCAGGGTTTAAGATTTTTTTAGGAAAAATCCTCTTTACCTCAAAGCATTCAACTTTTCAAGGGATTAATCAAACCTTTAGAGATTCAACATATAGCATAGTCACCTTAACATGTTGGTCTTCAGTTTTTTTAAAAGAAAAAAAATATACCATGTCATAAGATAATGCAGCAAATAAGGTCAAGCTGTATAACATAACCATAGGGTGTGAATCCTATTTCTTTCAATGTAGTAAAGGGTAGTATTCGTTAACCCAGATATGTGGTAGTAAGGGGTGTTATAGGTGACAATAGTCTTTACTCAATACATCTCATTACATGTAATCACTGTAACCATCTCGAAGAGATAAATAAACTTAGATATGTATATCTATAAGGCACATTATTTTTAAATTTATTTTATTGATATTCAGTGAGTTAACATGAAAAAGGTTTACACCTTCACAAATTTCTTGTAAACCAGGTAATTATATAAGTGAACGCTTAAAATTCACTTATAATGTCAAGAACAAGTTGGTCAGATGACGACCTGGAGAAGCTGTCTAGGAAGAAGAACCATAGGGTAAGATACAACGGACATAATTACATCTGGGAGCATCGTCTAAAGGGTAATAAATGGGAGAAACATAGTATCGACTGCTACGCTGAGTATCGAAAACCATTACATGAAATTCATTACTGGACATACAATTACGGAAAAGAACTGTCTGAAAGACAATCAAAACAGGATAGTTTACACTACCGTGAACTGAAGCGATATCTATCAATCACGGCTAGAATGGTAAGGATTAGAGAAAATCCTAAACTGAAGACAAGGGATAAGATTAGAATGGTAATGAAGACTATGCCTAAGAAAACCGCAGTTGGGATAGCTGAACTGTTAAATATATCTAGGCAGATGGTCCACAAGCATCAGGTTGAAATATTAAGGGGTAATACATCAAACTGACATCGTCATTGAGGGTAAATTAACTGTCTCATAACTGTCTGAAAACTGTCCAAAACGATGTTTTTTGTACTTTTCGAGCCGTATAGCGTGTTCCTTCTATGTTTGATTATTGCCTCTGTTTTTAGCGAAAGTTGGTGGAGCAAAAAGGTGATTGATTGTTTTTTAAACAATCATGAAACCTAGTCGTACCAACACTTGCAATAAAATTAAGACGACCTCTGGCTCATAATAAAAAACCCCCAACGCTATCAAAACGATGAGGGTTTTATTCGTGGTCCCACCTGGGCTCGAACCAGGGACCACCTGATTATGAGTCAGGTGCTCTAACCAACTGAGCTATAGGACCAGCTTTTCAGTTGAAAAGGTGCGCGAATTTAATCATTCGTACATTTCGCAGCTCATATGAATGCACCAGAAATTAATGCCATCATTTTTGATTTAGGCGGAGTCATTTTAGACATCGACTATAACAGAACTGTTCGAGCTTTTCAAGCGCTTGAATTTGAGGATTTTGATCAGCAATACAGCAAGATGAAACAGTCGGGTGTTTTTGATCGATTAGAGCGAGGAGAAATTGGATGAGGCGGAATTTGTTTCGATTATGCAGCAAAGTATCCCTCATGCCAGTCAAGAAGAAATTATCGATGCTTGGAACGCCATTATTTTGGACTTTCCATCGGGGCGGTTGGATTACATCAATGAGGTTCGAAAAAAGCTGCCTATTTTTTTGCTGAGCAACACGAACGAAATTCACCTGAAGTGTTTTGATCAACTTCTATTCGAATCGACAAACTCTCACATCAAAGATCATTTCAATAAGGCCTACTTATCTCATGAAATGAGTTGTAGGAAACCTGAGCCAGAAGCTTGGAAGATCATTTTAGAGGAACAAGGTTTGAAAGCGAGAACCACTCTATTTATAGATGATTCTCCACAGCATATTGCTGCTGCTCGTAACTTGGGACTGCCATGTATTCATCTGCAGTCAATAGATGAATTAGAAAGGGAACTTGCTCCTTTCTTGACACAATTCAATTAATACTCCGTTCGCAGATTTTGGATGGAAGAAGCATACCAGCTTATTATCAGCACCAGTTTTGACCTCTCCGATGGCCTGAAAACCTTCACTGATCAAACGTTCTCGTTCGGAAACTATGTCTTCTACATCATATGCGATATGATGAATTCCTTCGCCTCGCTTCGCTATGTACTTTGAAATTGCGCTTTCATCTGAAGTGCCCTCTAGCAATTCAATTTTGGTTTCACCAATTCGAAAGAACGAAGTGGATACGGCCTCAGATTCTACTGTTTCTAGCTTGTAAGGGGGTGAGTTGAAAAGCTTAGCATATGTTTCATTTGCGGCTTTGAGATCCTTAACAGCGATTCCTATGTGTTCAATTTTCCTCATAAACTATGGGCAATAAAAAACCCCTCACTAGGAGGGGTTTCAAAATGTTCGTTAGTCTTACTTCTTTTTCATGAACTCAATGGTAGAGTTGTCATAGTTCAAGTAGTAAATGCCTTTCTTCAAGTTAGAAGCATCAATTTTATTTGAGTATCCTTTCTTAACAATGTTACCGTGAATATCATACACTTCGAACATGGTTTCTGCGGAGAAAGTAATGTCGTTATCCACTTTTGCAGAAGCCCCCGTCACTACAGGCACTGTAGAAGTGTACTCAGCAGCTGGAGAATATCTTGGTACACCAGTGTAATCAATTTGCTTCACTCTAAACTTGTTTGTTCCTGAGTGCGGAGTTACTTGAAATGAATAAGAATTCGTCTTTCCAGTTCTACCTGCGCCTTCTACTTCACCTACGTATACCCACTTGTTCCATCTATACTGCTCCACAACATAAGTCAATACACCGGCCTCGTCAGTAGTCGACCATGTGAGTGTTCCATTGCTACTCACGCTAATGCTTTGAGTCTTGTATGTGCTTTTTGGATTCAGCACTTCTGGGTTCAACACTTTAGGTGTAGGACAGTCATCCTTGTGCTTTATTACTACTACGATTTGATCACCAAGATCTAAATCGAGAATAGATAGGTCAATTTCGAATGCACTTGAGTTCCATTCGTCCGTGGTCACACTTCCGTTAACGGTAACTTCAAATACACAGAAACCAACGCCCGTTCCGGCAAAGGCATTTTTAACGTAAAGGTTTTTTCCTTGGTAATTTCCTTCTAACACAATGTTACCAGCCATTGCGACACTGGAAGCAATGGATAACAATAGGATGATTAGGGTCTTGAAAGCGGAAGTCATTTCACTCATTTTAATCTTAGCCTGTAGAGTTGCTCGCACAAATTTAATATTAGATTTCAACCAACGCTACGATGGGTTGTTATTTGCTTTCATATAGTTCACACTTTCCATCATCATTCGAGCTACACTCTCAGCATAACCGCCTTCTTCATTGTAATCATGAATTTCATAAGCGATACCATCAAATGTTTTAATGGCGTAGAAATGAAAGACCGGATCGATGCTTGAATTAGCAATAGAGGATTTATAAAGTATGTAGTCATCGCCTTGTTCAACGATCTCATTCGTAAATGTAATGTCTTCGTTCAGCATTTGAATATGGGAGCTTAAGTCTCCTTCAATAAGCTCAGCTATTATTACATCGTAGATGGTACCCACCTTAATTCGTGTTTCGCCAAAGTCGTTCGCTGTTATGCTATGTTCACCTCTCGATTCATCAGGAATGGTGATTGTCGCGTTAACAAAGTAATCTGAAAGATCTGCTTCAACACTTCCACGCTGTAATGATGCTGGGAGGTCTGATACAGTTGCAGTTGAATCGGTTGCTTCATCTGAGGTTTCTGATGAACCACCCCCACATGAGGCGAGGGTAAATAGAATTGCTGAAAAAAATAGATGTCTGGTTTTCATCATAGTCATTGCGCCCGAAAATACTCGTTTTTTGATAGGTTGAAACCTTTATGCGAGTGATAAGATGTAAAGTTGAGATATTCCAAGAACCATTATCCCTTTAAGCCAATGCGATAGAGTTCGATAATGATGACTTTGTCGGGCTCGGTACAGACGCAATGAAATGAATACTGTTAGGAGCATAAGGATCAAGAAAATTAGAGTCATTCCAACAAAGAAGTCGGTGTGAAAAACAAAGGGAACTTCTAAAAAGAGCATGGCCATTAGAAGTGAAAAAACGATTGTTTTGGTATTCTTGATTCCAAATAGTTGATGCAGAGCAATTACTCCATTCTCTTTGTCACCAGTGATATCCTCTAGGTCTTTGATGATTTCACGTGCCAAGTTTATACAGAAGATTAAAAGAGTATAAATCACCGTGAGATAAATAAAACTTTGTCCGATTCCAGATGGTGTATCAAGTGCGATTTCGATGGCTGACCATTCTGAAATAATGATGAGTGGAATAAGTGCAGCAATCAGTGCGCTTACAATTAGGTTACCGATGATTTTATATCGTTTGAACCATATTGCATACCCTGTCAATAAACTAATTGTAGTTGGCAGTATCCAAAGGTCAGAAAGGTGTTTGGTCTCAATGGCAATATAAACGGAGAGTGCGATTACAAGTAAGCCAATCACCAAGATCGTTCCCCAAAATTGATGAACAGTCCAGTTCGCAGTCACTAAGAATCGATTCGGACGGTTTATGGCGTCTACTTTTTTATCGAACCAATCATTCATCCAATAGCCCATTATTGTGATGAGTACCACATCTAAGACGAGCAGGTTGAATTGTGAAGCTGTTAGTCCGAAGCTCAGTCCTGCCTCCTCCAATAAAGGACCGATGATAAAGATTCTCAATAGCCAAAGAAAGGCGACTATGATCAGCAAGTTCGGTAGTCGAATAAAGGAGATGAGACTTTTATAGGATATCAACTTCTTAGGGTTTGTTTTTTTTGAAGAAGCGCAAAGTTTGATGACATTCGCCATTGCGGATTAGCCAAATGTAAGTGCCGCAATTCAATCTTAATCAATCGGTGTTTATGAGGGTTTTCCTTTGGTTGTTTTCGTTTATGTTTTGCGGACTGATATCCAATACAGTGGCACAATCTTATACGATAAGCGGTTTTGTGGAAGACGGGTCCAGTGGTGAGCGATTAATTGGTGCGAATGTATTTGACGCAAATACATTTGTGGGTACAACAACCAATGCCTACGGTTTTTACAGCATTACTTTGAAAGAAGGTGATTATGACATTCAAACCTCATTTGTGGGCTTTGAACCTTTTAATCTTGCTATCAATCTCAAATCAGATACGAGTGTAAACATCAAATTGGGGGGTATGTTGGAATTGGATGCGGTGGAAATCACAGCGACTCAGTCAGAAAAGATTCAGGACGAATCTCAAATGAGCGTAATTGAAATTCCGATTGCAACCATCGAAAAGATTCCAACTCTATTGGGCGAAAAGGATGTTTTAAAGTCACTACAACTTCTACCGGGCGTGCAGAGCGGAAGCGAAGGTTCAAGCGGAATGTATGTGCGTGGTGGTGGTCCAGACCAGAACTTGATTCTTTTGGACGGTGTACCAGTGTACAATGCGACCCACCTCTTTGGTTTTTTCTCTGTTTTTAATACGGATGCAATTAATAGTGTGGAGTTGATCAAAGGGGGCTTTCCTGCTCACTATGGAGGGCGACTGTCATCTGTTGTTGACATCAGAATGAAGGAAGGAAACATTAATGAATTCCATGGTTCTGGATCGGTGGGGATTGTCGCTTCAAAGTTGACACTGGAAGGTCCAATTGTGAAGGACAAAGCATCATTTATCATCTCTGGTAGAAGGACATATATTGATCTTTTGGCAAGACCAATCATTAAAAGGCAATTTGAGCAAAGCGGGAGTAAAGGAGTGGCAGGCTACTATTTCTATGATTTGAATGGAAAAGTAAACTGGAAAATATCAGATAAGGATCGGATTTATCTGAGTTCGTATTTTGGTGATGATCGTTTCTATTTTAATATTGAAGAATCCACTGATCTTTCAAATAATCAGACTATACGTGATGACCTGGGAGCTAATTTGGGATGGGGAAATGTCACAACTGCGCTAAGATATAATCGAGTCATTAGTCAGAAATTATTCATGAACGTAACGGCAACTTATAGTCGGTATAATTTCAATGTTGGCCAGTCGTTCGAGTCATATTCTGAACCTGCCGATCCATCCTATGCAGAAAACTTTGCCTTTGATTATTCCTCTGGAATTTATGATTGGTCAGGCCGCATTGACTTCGATTATATTCCGAGTCCGAATCATGTTATCAAGTTTGGAGCGGGCGACATCTATCACACATTTGTGCCTGGCATTTCAGTTTTCGATGCGTCCGTAGGTGGGTCAGGACAAATCGATACCACCTTTGGAGCGAAGAGCATTTTCGCACATGAGTACTTCACATATGTCGAAGATGATTTTAAATTGGGTGCTCGCTTCAAGATGAATCTTGGGTTACATTTTTCAGGATTTGTGACATCAACCGATCATTATTATTCATTACAACCGAGGGCTTCAGCTCGATATTTAATCAACGAAAACTTGAGTGTCAAAGCTTCCTACGCTCAAATGCAACAGTATATTCATTTATTAACCAATGGAACCATCGGGCTTCCAACAGATTTGTGGGTGCCTTCTACCTCGCAGGTCAAACCAGAGGATTCGAGACAAGTGGCTGTTGGTATTGCACAGACTATCCGGCAAAAATTTGAGGTGAGTGTTGAGGCTTATTATAAAACCATGACCAATTTGATTGAATACAAGGATGGTGCGAGCTTTTTTAGTGGTGGTGGAGATTGGGAAAGTCAAATTGAGTCAGGCAAAGGCTGGTCGTATGGATTAGAACTATTCGTTCAAAAAAAGGTCGGAAAAACAGCTGGTTGGATTGGATATACGTTGAGTTGGACCGAACGACAATTTGATAATTTGAATTTTGGTGAGGCGTTTCCCTATCGATATGATCGAAGACATGATTTGAGTATTGTATTGACCCAAGAAATCACAAAGAACATAGACTTTGCTGCTACTTGGGTTTATGGGACAGGAAACGCAGTGAGCCTTCCAACCGAACGATATGCTTCTCCCAGTTCAACTCTAAATGGCTTTTTCGGTGGAGAAATTGAATATTACGAAAGCCGAAATGGTTATAGAATGGCCAGCTATCATAGGATGGATGTTGGGATTAATTTTCATAAACAACGAAAATGGTGGGATCGAACCTGGAGCATTGGGGCATATAACGCCTACAGCAGAAAGAACCCATTCTTTTTGTACTTCGACACAAGTTACACGGTTGATGCCAATGGTACAACTCAGCCCCAGCAACAGCTGGTTCAAGTCAGTCTATTTCCTGTAGTTCCATACATCAGTTATAGTTTCAAATTCTAATGAAAAGGTTAGTGAAATACTTGGTTGTGGCATTGTTCATAATAATGCAAGTGGGATGCGAAACCGTTGTGGACATCGAACTTCCAGAAAGGGATAGTCAACTCACATTGAACTGCCTGTTTAATTCATCTGAAAACATGAAGGTTACTGTGCATGCAAGCAAGGGCACACTAGAGGCTGGTGAATTAGAAGTGGTAAGAAATGCCACGGTTACAGTTACTGGCACTGATGGAACTATCGAAACAGTGAAAACGACAATCTTTGATCCAAAGAATTTTGCAGAGTATTATACCTTTTCATTCTTACCAAAGTCGGGAGTGAACTATACCATCACTGCAAGCGCCCCAGGATTTAAAAATGTTCAATCCATAGGGTCTATTCCTGAGGCTACAGAAATTATAGCCGTTGATACGGCTACCGTAATTAACAAGGGATTTGAAGAAGGGCAAATCAACATAACCTTCCGCGATCCTGCAGAGAAGGGCAATTCTTATGAATTCAAATTTTATGCGCTGGTATACAATATTGATACAATGGACGGCCAATTTGTTTTTGAACCAATCACACAAGAATTATATGCTTACTTCAGCGATGTCAACGACTTTTTTGGCGGAGATGGAAACGAATTGCTAGTTACGGATGAACTATTTAACGGGCGTGAATACACACAACGTGTGAATTACGATTTTCAATTGCCCTATTTGGAGAGTGACACATTCGATACTGCAGGATTTGAACCTGCATTATTCTTATCCGCTTATTTGATCACAGAGATGCGAACATTAAGCGAAGACTATTTCTTATTCCAATCGACATATAACAAATACCTTTTTTCCTCAGGAGATCCATTCGCCCAACCGGTGCAGGTTTATGGAAATATTGAAAATGGTTTTGGAATTTTTGCCGGTTACAACTCTACATTCGATACGCTGCAGATCAATCAGGGCTTATTTCCTTCGCCACTCGATCCTTAAGACATAGCGTTTTTCAAGTCATGGATCAAGTCATCGATATGCTCGACACCTACACTAAGTCTAATTAGTGAATCTGTAACTCCATTTTTCTCACGTTCCGCTTTTGGAAGTGCTGCATGAGTCATGGTGGCGGGATGTCCGGCAAGAGATTCTACCCCACCTAAAGATTCTGCCAGCGTGAAAACACGAAGTCTTGAAACCAAATTGAAGGCATCATCTAACTTATCACCCTTTAGTGAAAAGCTAATCATACCGCCAAAACCACGCATTTGCTTTTTAGCCACATCATGGTTAGGGTGCGACTCAAAACCTGGCCAATAAACTTTGTCTACATAGGGGTGTGCTTTTAACCAATGAGCCACTTTTTCCCCGTTTTCACAATGTCTTTGCATTCTTAAATGCAGTGTTTTAATGCCTCTAAGTGCTAGAAATGAATCCATCGGGCCGCAAACAGCACCAACTGAGTTTTGTATGAAGGCGAGGTCATTTCTTAGTTCATCATCATTTAGGGCTAAAAACCCCATCACAACATCACTATGGCCCGCAATGTATTTGGTAACACTGTGCATCACAATGTCGGCACCTAGATCTAGCGGATTTTGAAGATAGGGTGAGGCAAATGTGTTGTCAACCACTAGCAATAGATGGTGCTTTTTAGCCAAATTGGCAAAAGCTTCAATGTCAATGATATTCATTGTTGGGTTGGTAGGGGTTTCTAACCACAGCATCTTCGTATTTGCATTTATCAAAGGCTCAACGTCTGCCACGTTTTGCATACCTGCGAAGCGAAATTTCAAACCATATTGCTCGTGAACTTTTGTGAACAAACGATATGTACCACCATAAAGATCATTGGTGCTAATAATCTCTGCACCCGGTTTTAACAATCGCATGCACGCGTCAATTGCCGCCAATCCACTTCCAAAAGCAAGTCCGTGTTTTCCATTTTCTAAGGCAGATAAGTTCTTTTCGAGCACATGTCTGGTTGGATTCTGTGTGCGACTGTATTCATATCCTTTATGCACACCTGGACTTGATTGAGCATATGTTGTAGTTTGGTAAATTGGGGTCATGATTGCACCCGTAGCCTTATCTGGTTCAATACCTGCATGTAAGGCTTTTGTCTCGAATTTATATTCATCGTTCTGCATATCGCGAATGTATAATTCGGCATTTGGATAACTGATGATTCTCTACGAGTTGCATCTTTGAGCATATGTCTGTGGTTGTCATACTCATAGTTGCAGCACTTGGTTTTGCTATTGTATACTACAAATTCCAAAAACCTTGGAAAGAGGTTGATACACCCTTTCCAAAGCAATGGCGATTGATTTTAGTCGAGAAGGTCAATTTTTACAATGCATTGAATAGTCATGAAAAGAGTCAATTCGAGCACCGAGTTCACGAATTTCTGCTAAACCATCGGGTGACTGGTGTTAGTGTGAAAATCGATGAAGTGGATAAGGTTTTGTGTGCGGCAAGCGCGATCATTCCCATTTTTCGATTTCCCGAATGGCGATACACCAATCTTGTCGAAGTGTTGATTTATCCAAACCACTTTGATGACCAATTTAACACGGAAGGAGAAGAGCGTAATATTCTAGGAATGGTGGGCACGGGTTATATGGAGGGGAAAATGATCTTATCTCAAATGGCATTGCATAAGGGATTTGAAAACTCAACAGACAAGCGAAATACAGCCATTCATGAATTCATTCACCTGATTGATAAAATGGACGGAACCGTTGATGGTATTCCATCCGTTTTGATGCAGAACCAATCGAGCATTCCCTGGCTATCGTTAATTCATGATAAAATGGATGAGATTCACAAGGACAAATCTGATATTGATCCTTATGCGGGCACGAGCAAATCTGAGTTTCTGCCAGTTGTTAGTGAATACTTTTTTGAACGCCCTAAGTTACTGGCATCAAAGCATCCAAGGCTATATGAAGCGCTTGAGGCCTTTTTTAATCATGAAATGGACAAGCGTTCGTTGCAAGTAAAAAAGCATGTCATTCGAAGAAATAGTCCCTGCCCATGTGGCAGTGGCGAGAAGTTCAAACACTGTTGTTTGGATGATTAGTCGAGGGAAATTACTTTGATTTTTTAAAACTGATCAACTTTCTTCCTAAGTAGGTTCGTTGAATCCACCTGGGGAGTATGATGGCGCCCATAACCAAGTATGGATAATAGGTCATGAATCTCCAAACAACCGCCACGGTCAACGTTAAACCTACAGGAGCAATGAATTGCTGAAGGAATCCCTCAAATGCAATTTCGGCTACGCCAGCTCCGCCAGGGGTAGGTGAAATGAGCAAGATAACCCACATGACCAGCTGACGAGCATATATCAAGAAATGTTCAGCAATGCTTATATCTACAATGGTGAAGGCCAAAATGATAAAGTTCACTACCCAAAAGCGTGCAGTCCAACTGAGAAAGGTGGCAGTAAATGCTTGAACCCAAAAACTAAATGGCTTTGATTTTAGTTCACCGCTGGTTATTACTAGGTCATCACCAGTTTCAATAGCTCCTTGTTTCCAACGATCCAAAAGGCGAGTCGAAAACACTCGAATAAGTAAGTTTCTAGCCCCCTGTGGGAAACGAAAAATCGCGAGGTAAATCGCTGTGATTAGGAATAGTATAAATACATATCCAACAATAAATATTTCACGGGCTCCGAGCTCAAATCCGAAAAATGTACTCTGCATTTCCATAGGGAAAAGCGTGCTCCAACCCACAAATATTAACAGAAGCGGAACCATTAACACATAAAAAAGCTCATCTAAAAAAGCAGTGATCATAACGACTGCAGTGCTTCGACCCAACGAAATTTTTTCTCGGTTCACTATAAAAATGGCCACACTTGATCCTCCAACAACCGAAGGAGTAATGCTCGATGCAAATTCCCAGAGCATGATTACTTCAAAGGCTTGTCGCCAGTTGAGTTTTTTGTCTGTGAGTATGCGAATGCGAATCATGTAGCCAATATCGCGCAGAGCAACCATAATAAGCGCTACTCCCAGCCAGCCCGTGGTGTGCCACTCCCAAGAGAATACCTCGAGGGCTTCCTTTTGGTTTTGAAAATCACGATACAAGAACCACGCAACTATAGCTAGACCAATGCCAATAGGTATGAAAACCTTTTTGGGGTCCGAGAGTTGTCTTATTGGATTTGATCGCTTCGCCATCGCAGCCGTGAAAATCTACTTTTGTAAGCGAACTACAAGAACCAAAAGCGTGAAAAAAATATACCACCTGAGCTCATGCAACACATGTCAGCGTATTATGTCGGAAACAGGTACCGATGGATTCGAGGTAATTGATGTGAAAGAGAAGATTATTTCCGAGTCAGATTTAGACTTTGCCAAAAGCCAAATAGGTTCATATGAAGACATGTTCAACAAGCGCGCGATTAAGTACCGCCAAGATGGTTGGAAGGAAAAAGACCTAAGTGATGATCAATTTAAAGAGTTGATCTTAACGGAGTATACCTTCCTGAAGCGGCCGATATACTTTATCGATGAAGAGGTATATGCTGGAAATGCGAAAAAGACCGTGGAGGCCATCAAATCTAAACTGAGTGAGTAAGGTATTGCAAGCACACATCGTGCTTTTTGTTGTTGGCGCATTTTACGCGATTAATTACATCGTTGCGAAGGATATAATGCCAACCTATATAGGGCCAAGCGGATTCATATTTTACCGGGTTTTTATAGCCACTATATTATTTTGGATCGTACATAGATTCATTTCTAAGGAGAAAATTCAAAGAGAAGATTACCCAAGGTTCATTCAGTGCGCATTGTTTGGGGTGGCCATGAATCAGTTGTTTTTCTTTAATGGATTGAATCTCACAACAGCTATCAACGCATCCGTAATCATGACCAGTAATCCGATTTTAGTATTACTCGCATCGGCCGTGATACTCAAGGAGCGGATCACTCCTGCCAAAACCATCGGAGTCACCATGGGAGTGGTTGGTGCGGTATTGCTCATCGTGCTTCCCGTCATACTTGGCATGTCGTCCATGGATTGGAAACAAGGCGACTCGCTGGGCGACTTTATGATTTTTGTGAACGCGCTCAGCTACGGGTTGTACTTGATAAGTGTCAAACCATTGATGGCCAAATACGAAGCAATGACTGTAATCAAATGGGTCTTCTTATTCGGATGCGTTATGGTGCTTCCCTTTGGATATAGCCAGGCTTTGGTGGTAGATTGGACTGCGATGCCAACCGAAATACTATTAGGGTTTGCCTATGTGATCATATGCGTCACCTTTTTGGTTTATTTCCTCAATGTATTTGCCATGAAAACGGTGAGTCCATCTGTGGTCAGTGCTTATATCTATTTGCAACCGGTACTTGCTGGTGCGTTGAGCATAGGGTTAGGCAAAGAAAAACTCCACTGGATACAAATACTGGCTGCAGCACTCATATTCGGTGGAGTCTATTTAGTAAGTATTCGAAAGTCGCCTTTAGCGAATAACGATTGATTTGGTCTGAATAGTTCCCGAGGATTCAACTTGCATAAAGTATACTCCAGAACTTAAATCGGTTCCAACAACGAATGAGTTGTTATTGATGTTTTTTTGCATCCAAACCATGCGCCCCGTGTAATCCATGATGGATATTCCATCAATATTCGAGCTTGAACTTACTGTGAATGTTCCATTGGATGGGTTTGGAAATACGTTTACAATAGTCTGTTCTACTTTTTGAATGCCGACTCCAGACTCACTTACAGTGAAACTCCAAACATCACTCCAATCGCTGGTTGACCCACTTTGGTCGTAATGAACTCTCCAATAATATGTACTTCCAAGCTCTAAATCCTCAGCTAAGAATTCGGTATCGTTACCATTTGGCTCAATAGTTTCGAAGGCCTTGGTTCCGGTTATTTTATCTTGACTGTCAAAAGTTTGTACAACATCTAATTCGTATTCGTAGCTATTCACATATCCTGCAGATTTCCAGTCTAGTAAAACATCCTTGGCCATTCCTTGCTTTCCATTTTCTGGAGCACGGAGTAAGAGTTCGCCATTGAATGTTCCATTCACTGAAAAGTCATCTATGTAAAGGTTGTTACCACCCACACCAGTAAAACTGAATTTGAAAATCACTCCTTCCTGCATGAAAGATTGGTTGTTGATTGTGACCGTAAAGTCGTTCCATTCACTTTGGTCAGCAGGAACAAATGGCGTTGCCACTGGACTTGTTACCGATTGAAGTTGGGTAGTTGATCTCGACCAAACCAAAGCCCAAGTCTCCCCACAATCGCTGCTACCATAAACTCGCAGAAATACACTGTTCGCTCCAGTCGATCTCGCGAAGGCCTCCTTAAATGAAATATTCACGCTGCTGAAGGTAGACAGATCATAACTCTGCGTTATCAGCTCATCTGTGCGATTACCACACTTGCCGTAATTGTCAATTTTTAATGATTTCTCACCTGTATAAGCCGCTTCAATCGTGATTTTCCATCCGTATTCGTCATTGTCAATATTGTCGTCAAGCCACTTATCGGAAGGTAAACTTACAGCGTCTTCTAATCCGTCAGTATATGGTGCAAATTGACCTTCTGATGACAGAACAAAAACCTTCTTCGTGGTTTGCGCTGTGTTCGTATCATCTATCGCTGTGTATGCTACGTCATATAAACCAGCATAGGGAAAGAGCACTTCAGGATTTGGATCAGTTGAGGTGGGAGGAATAGCTTCACCACCAAATTCCCAAGAAGACGCAACTCCTGTATTTAGAGAAGCATCCGAGAAAATTACTGGCTCAAACTGACATATTAACTCTACGTCCGTTGTGAAGTCAGCTTGCACCAATCCGACCACTCCGGTAGCAATGAGGTTTTCCTCACTTACTAAATCTTCCAATCGGTTGACCGTTTCCAAAGTGGCGATCATTCGATCCTTTTGCCCTTCGCTGAACATGTTTTGACAGCTGTTATAGCTCATGTAGTTTTCGATTTGATCGGGTGTTCCATTCGGATAAGGTGAATTACCACTGGCATCGTTACTGCAAGTATTGGTTGTAGAACTGCAGTTGTATGTTGCACCGGCCGCTGGTGGGGTGTCACAAACATCATCGCCTGAAAAGGCACAATTTCCGCCACACCCATCTTGAAATGTGTGGAATAAATTTAGACAATGACCAATTTCATGAGTTACAGTGCGGCCATCTGCAGTGGATGTTCCAATCGTTCCAAACGCATCATTGCGCACTACTAAACCGTACGTGTTCCAAGATCCAGAACCTGGAAATTGAGCATAACCCAATATGATTCCACCGCCACTAGTAAAATTGTAAATGGATTCTACAATCCAAATATTCATGTACATATCACTCGGCCAATAGCTGATTGACTTCACGTTATTCTGAGCATCTACTGCCTGAGATGTTTCGGTTCGAACAACACCGTTGGTGGGATCTCCATCAGGATCTAATCGAGCGAGTCTAAATTCGATGCCTGCGTCAGCAGCGTATTCGTCAAATGGACTTCGCGTTTGATTTGTGTCAGGATTTTTTCGATTGAAATCCTCATTTAAAATTCGAATTCCGTCATTGATCTGAGACATAGAGATGTTACCATCACAGGTGCTGTACAAAACATGCACAACCACAGGGATAATGAACTTTTCATCCGCTCGGCTAGCACCCCGATTCACAATATATTCGCTTAACTCTTGACGTTGCTGTTCAAAAGCAGCTCTGTTTTCAGGACTTTGATTTAGGTATTGTTCTAAGTGCTCATCAGTCGCACAACCATAATCTTGGGCTAAAGCCCCCATGCTTAAACACCCCAAAAGGGCGATCATCAATCTTTTCTTCATCTCTTGTTTTCTCTACTTCGAAATAATAAACTGCTTGTACTCTGTTCCTGCATCTGAATCAATGCGCACGAAATAAGTACCCGAAACTATGGACTGAAGATCCACTTCAACCATGCCTACAACACCAAATGCGTATGATTGGTTCAGAACAGCTTTTCCATCTATACTCAAGACGCTAACAGCAGATACCTTTCGTTCAGTCGCAAACTCTATATGCAGACGGTTCTGCGCAGGGTTTGGATAGAGAACGAATTCGTCATTTGTCATACTTTCTTGAACTCCTACACCATCTTGAGCCACGGTAAATGACCACACTTCGCTCCATGCAGAGGTTGATCCATTCTTAAGGCTATTCACACGCCAATAATATGTACTACCTCTTTCCAATCCAGATGTCGCGAATTCCGTATCCTCATTGGCAGATGATTCATCTATATATACGGTGGTACCTGTTTGAACCGATCCAGAGGTGAAATTTTGGTCCGTATCCAACTCATAGTTGTAAGAACTTGAACCTGGCACAGCTTGCCAGTTAAGTAATACGTTGTCATTCATTGAAGGTGCGCCATCCTTAGGATATACTAAGAAGGGGATGTCGTTGTAGTTTCCAGAAATGTTGATGTTATCCAAGTATATATGGTTTCCACCATCGTTCTTCGATTGAAACTTAATCATTGTATGCGCGCTGAACCATTGCGATGGTAAATTGCTAACCGTAAATGTTTCCCAGTCAGATGCGGTGGGTTCAAATATGACCGTTGTAACAGGTGTTGAACCAGACAACGAGTTTCCATTTCGAGTCCATATATTTCTCCATGTCTCACCACAGTCGTCACTAACAAAAAGCGTCAGAGCATCGGCATTGTCACCAGCTATTCTAGCGTAGGCTACATCAAACGAGATATTGATTTGCTGCAAGGGTCTAAAGTCAACACTCGAAAATATTAAGTCGTCAATACTGTTTCGTTGTGCTCCAATGTTCGATAGCTTATAGCACGTGTTATCACCAGATCCGAATTCTGTGTTGTACTCCCAAACATTGTCCTCATCTTCCTCCAAGTAATTATCGGTGATCCATTTTCCATCTTCTGAAAAATCATCAATAAATGGCACTCCAACTCCCACTGGCTCAGAAACTGCAATGGCATTTTCTTCAGATACGGTCAAAGAGGTGGAGCCTTGGGTAACGGTCAACTCTACTTTGTAAAGACCTGCTTGTGTGAATGCAAATTCTGGATTGCGATCACTGCTAGTTAAGGTTTCAGGTCCTGTGATTGTCCACGACCATGATTCAGCTCCATAAGTTGATTCATCATAAAATTTGACTGAATCTCCGGTGCATAAAGCTCGCTTTTCGATATGGAAATGAGCGGCAGTCAATTCTGAAACGCCTGTATTATTCAAATTGCTTTGTTTCCAAAGGTCCTTGCGGTCAGCTAAAGCACTGTTGAGTACGTTTCGCATTACCGTGACTTGTCCTTTAGTAAAATTTGCTTCACAGCTTGCATAATCCATGAAGTTCTGAATATTGTCTAGCGATCCACAAGTTGATCTTGTCAAGTCGCAATTACCAGCACTTACCCCGAGGCAATTCGGAGTGTCGCTAATTCCATCATCCATTTGACAGTTGTTTGCGCCATCGCATGGTGAACTTTGCTGCGATCCATCACAACCTGGCGCATTGGTTTCTCCCCAAGTATGTGGAAGCCCTAAGTAGTGACCAATTTCATGGGTTAAGGTCTTTCCTGTGGTGCCGCTTGCCGTCCCAATCGAGCCGACATAACGATGGTTGGATATGACTCCATCCGCATCTGGGTTGCCATCAGCCGCTGGTGGACGATATGCATAAGCCGCTGCCCCACCTATATAAATCACATCAGTTACCCAAATATTTAAGTATTCATCGCGTGGCCAAGGATCTAGTTTTGAACCGTCATCACCCACGTAAGTTTCCATGGATTCAATGCGCTCAATTCCGGTCGTAGGGTTGCCATCCGGGTCTTTTTTAGCCAAACGAAACTCTAAATCTCCAACCCCAATGATTCCTGTAAATGCGCTGACCAGAGAACTTAATTCATCATTAGATGCCGAATAATCTTCATTGATTATTCGCATGGCATCGTGAATTTGGGCATCGGGAATATTTTCAGGACCGTTGTTGTGAATGATATGAAATACCACTGGAATAACATACAGCTCAGCGCGCTCTCCTGTTTGAGTTTGCTGGGCAAACATATCTTGTTTAAAGTTTTGAAACTTCTGCTCTAAGTCTGGATCTGTTTGACGAAGCTGTCGTTCGATTATATGCTGAGCACATGGATGCTGTGCAAAGCTGGAGATTACCATCAATAAACCGGTGATCGCGAGAAAAAAGGACTTCATAAGCACGCTGTCTTAGTTAGGGCTAGCGAAAATAGCGATTACACTGCTTAATTTTTAAGCAATTGGCTTATCCGATGGAATGGCTATACCAACTATTCATTTATATCGGTAAACCGCTGAATATCCTTTACCTGTCCAAAAATCATCAATGTGTCATTTTCGGTCAACATGGTTTTAGAGCTTGGCACTCCTAATACGTGCTGCTCTGTGACGGTTTCCCCATTTTTGATTTCCTTAAACTCCCTTTTGATGGTAATGACCGTCAACTTGTATTTATCCCGAAGACCAACATCTTCAAGCGATCGATTTATAATTCGTTTTGGCGCTCGAATTTCCACGATTTCAAAATCGTCTGGTAGCTCTAAGAAGCTCAAAATACTCGGGTTTAATAATCGTTCCGCGACTATTTTTCCAACCTCATCCTCAGGCGTTAAAATTTCACTTACACCCAATCTTTCTAATATCATTCGTTGGTGCTTGCCATGAGATCGTGCAATAATGCGTTTCGAATTCAATTCGAGTAGGTGAGCCGCACATAACAACTGTGCTTCAAAGTCTTTTCCAATTGCCAATACAACAGCATCTACCTCGTGAATCCCGTGAGAGATTAATGCTTTGCGGTCGGTGGCATCCATGCAAATGGCCATGGCCACATCATCTTTAATAGACTCAATGTGAGCGGGACTATTATCAATGGCAATAACTTCAGCGCCTTTGTTTGATAAAACTGATGCAATGGCTCTACCAAATTGTCCTAGTCCAATTACCGCGTATCTTCGAGACATGGTTTGAAAATTTTTGACAAACCTACTGCTTTTGGCATTGCCTAAAAGTAGTTTGAAATGTCAGATAAAATATTTTTCTCGCTTGCTGTAACAAACAGCGAGGCTTGCCGTCTCAAACCAGCAACTTGACCTCAAACATGGATGTAAGAGCGTATAATAAGATTGTAGATGAACATGCCGATGGCTTGTTTCGTTTTGCCTATTCCATGTGCAAGGATCGAGATGACGCTCAAGATGTAGTACAAGATGCTTTTTCCAAGTTGTGGGAGAAAAAAGACCAAGTTGACCCATTGAAGGTAAAGTCTTACATATTCACTACTGCTCATCACAAGGTGATCGATATGTTTAGAAGGAACAAACGCTTTCAAAAAATGGAAGACTCTACATTTCATATGACAACACATCAGAAGTCACACGATTTGAAAGAGGTGTTAGATGAGGCGTTGAATACATTGCCAGAAATTCAGAAGTCGGTGATTCTGCTTCGTGACTATGAAGGATACAACTATGAAGAAATTGCAGAAATAGCTGGGTTAACCCTCAGTCAGGTGAAGGTTTACATTTTCAGAGGAAGACAAAAACTAAAGAGTTACATAGGACAAATGGATGTTGTAATATGAGTCAGTTGATCAATATATCGAACTACGAAGAATTCGTCATGGACTACATTGACGGGACTTTGGATGTCATTGATCGTGCTCATTTCGAAGCATTCCTCCTTAAACATCCAGAAGTTGCTCTAGAGGTTGAAGAAATGATGGAATCTGATTTGAATATTGTGTCGATCGCTGAAGGATTGGATGCCAATTCACTTAAGATATCTGTAACACCTGTTGATGGAATTGATGAATCAAACTATGAAGAGGCCATGGCCCTCAGTGTTGATTCAGATTTGGATCCACGCTTGGCAAATAGCGTCCAATCTTTTGTGGATAACAACCCAAAGCTGGCGAAGGATTATAAAATGTACATGGCAGCTAAACTTAGCGCTGATCATCAATTGGTTTACGCTGATAAATCACGTCTGAAGCAGCCTATTCCTCTCTTTGTATTTAATCCGATGGTTTATCGCATCGCGGCAGCAATTGCGATCATTCTTGGAATTACAGCACTATTGAATTCGATTCAAAATGAAATGTATGTTCCTAGGGATGGATTGTCGAATTACGCTTCGTTCGATGTCGAGAACATTGGTAGTCCTGTCTCAAAGTCCGTTTCTAATGGCACAATAGATTTGGTTGAGAATGCATCTGTTGCGAATAGAATCGTACAAAACATAGAGCGGTTGCCAATTAAAGAGCCAGGTTCAAAATGGAAAGCAGCACCAGTTTTAGACAGAGAGCAGCCAAGTTTAGCGATCGCTCAAACGAGCATTCTTCCTGATGGTATGGATAGACCAATTCCAGCGGAAGAGTTGAACCTTGCTCAATTTGTCGGAAAAAAATTTTTGGGTCTTTCACCAGACAAAACTGGAACCACGAAGTCCCTTTTAAAAGAAAGTGCAAAAAAGGTCATCGATCAAAGCGACCAAATCGCATTGAATACGGTAAAAGCGGACAATAACAAAAAGACATTTAGTCTTATGGCTGGCACCTTGGAGTTCAAACGAGTGACTTATAGGTCCAATTAATTCGATTTTTTTCGAACAGCCTGTAACATCCAAATACTTATCCCGTCACACCATCAAATCACCGGGAATCGGAGATAAAGTCAAAAACTATAATCATGAAAAAGTTACTTACCATTCTATCCATAATTCTGTTCACAGCTCAAGTAGGAGTTGCGCAGGAAGAAGCAACGAAAAGCGATTCTACGAAAACAGCACAAACAAAAAAGAGCGATTCGGTAGAAGTAGTGATTACTCCAAAACGTGGACAAGATTCTACGATTGTGAAAGTGGCAGGAATGAAAATCATTGTTTTAAATGATGACAAAAATGAGCCAGGAAAGATCATTGTAGATTCTGAAGTAGACAATGACACGGTTTACTACAAAGACAAGCATGGCGATAATGTCACTCATTGGGCTGGCATTCGAATTGGGGTAAATGGATATATGACAGACAAAGGGTTGCCAATTCCCACCACGCATGAGTTTCTTGAGTTGGACTATGGTCGAAGTGTGAGTGTGGATGTCAATTTACTTGAAAAAGACTTTCGATTATATAAGCAGCATATCGAGTTGGTGACTGGTTTAGGAATGCACTTTGCGAATTATACCTTCGAGAATAAATACACCACTTTAGTCAATACTGATCCATTAGGTGCCACGGTCGACTCAACTATTTTACTTGACAAGAACAGGCTCAGAGCAACGTATATAACGGCTCCTTTATTATTAGGTTTTAGCACACACAAGGATGAAAACAAAGCTTTTCGATTAGCATTTGGTGGACAAGTATCTTGGAAAATTGCTTCAAAACTGAAGCAGCAATACAATCTTGGAGGTCAAACATTCAAGCCAAGGATCAAGTCAGATTATGACCTCAATCCGTTTCTTTTTCATGCGGTGGCTACGGCAGGATTTGGTCCGGTTAATATTTATGCCAACTATGGTTTGAATGAATTATTCGAAAACAAAAAGACCTTAGCCCTGACTCCATTTGATGTTGGAGTGCAATTGATGTTCTAAAAAAGCTGTTTAGTTAGGTTGCTGAAAATCCTGTTCGCATAAGCCGAGCGGGATTTTCTTTTTTCTCATGTTTGTGCGAATAACTTTGCGCGCTGACTCAGCGATTGGGTCGAATAAGGAAAATGAGCATGGAAGAGAAACTGAATATTCTACAGAATAAGATAGACGAAGCCAAAAAAGGCGGTGGAGAAAAGCGAATTGAAGCGCAACACAAAAAGGGTAAACTGACCGCTAAAGAGAGGTTAGAGCTTTTATTTGACAAAGACTCATTTCAAGAAATGGGAATGTTAGTGCAACATCGTTCTGTCAATTTCGGACTGGACAAGCAAAAGTTTTTAGGTGATGGAGTCGTCACTGGATTTGGCAAAATCAATGGCCGATTGGTATATGCTTTTAGTCAAGATTTCACCGTTTTAGGTGGTTCATTGGCAGAGGCGCATGCTGAGAAGATTTGCAAAGTCATGGACTTGGCCATGAAAAATGGCGCACCACTTTTAGGATTAAATGATTCGGGTGGAGCACGAATTCAAGAAGGTGTGGTCTCGCTCGGTGGTTATGCAGATATATTTTATAGAAACACATTGGCAAGTGGAGTGATTCCACAACTAAGCGCCATCATGGGGCCTTGCGCGGGAGGTGCTGTTTATTCTCCAGCCTTGACTGATTTTATATTGATGGTGGAGAACACAAGCTACATGTTTGTGACAGGTCCAAACGTGGTGAAAACTGTGACAAACGAAGATGTTACTGCTGAAGAATTAGGTGGAGCCGATACGCATGCATCGAAATCTGGGGTAACACATTTCGCATGTGAAAACGAAGTTGACGCTATCAATCACTTGAAGCAACTTTTGGCTTACATGCCCTCCAATTGCGAGGAAGAAGCACCTCGGTTGCCCTATACGGAAGGAAATGAAAAACGTGATAAGCTGAATGGAATTATTCCAGAAAATCCGAATCAACCCTACGATATTCGAGATGTGATTTCTGAAACAATGGATGGCGATTCGTTTTTGGAAATACACAAGGACTACGCGGAAAATATCGTTGTCGGTTTTGCACGTCTTGCGGGAAGAAGCATTGGAGTGGTAGCCAATCAACCTGCCGTTCTGGCTGGAGTATTGGATGTCAATTCCTCTAAAAAGGGAGCGCGATTTGTACGGTTTTGTGACGCATTCAATATTCCACTATTGGTTTTTGAAGATGTGCCAGGGTTTTTGCCAGGAACAGATCAAGAATGGAATGCGATCATTACAAATGGCGCTAAATTGCTTTACGCATTCAGCGAAGCTACGGTGCCAAGAGTGACCGTTATTACCAGAAAGGCCTACGGTGGGGCATATGATGTAATGAACTCAAAGCACATCGGAGCAGACATGAACTTTGCTTGGCCATCTGCAGAAATTGCTGTGATGGGTGCCAAGGGGGCTGCAGAAATCATTTTCAGAAAAGAGATTGCTGAAGCGAGTGATCCTGCTACGAAATTGAAAGAGAAAGAAGCGGAATATGCAGAGCTATTTGCTAATCCATACAATGCGGCAGCGCGTGGATATGTAGATGAAGTTATTCGTCCAGACCAAACGAGGGAGAGGTTGATACGAGCTTTCGAAATGCTCGAAAACAAAGTGGATAACTTGCCAAAGAAAAAGCACGGCAATATTCCCTTGTAAGCCGCTTAGTCGATGAAGCAACTGATTTGGATCTTACTTTTTTCGGCAATAGGCATTGTTGTAAAAGCTGAGCGTCCAGATAGTTTGCTGCAACTTTTGCAATAAACCGATGATTCGCTTAAGTCGAAGGTGTATAGTGAGATTGTCTGGCACTACGTTTTTAACCAACCAGATAGCGCCCTTTACATCGGTAGAACAGGATTAAATAATGCTCATAAGTACAATCGAAATTCGGGCTTAGCAGGACTTTACAACAGAATGGGTGTCGCACATGACGTTGCGGGAAATCCAGATAGCGCCATCGTTTATTACGAGAATGCCCTGAAATACGCTCGCTTGGGGAAGGTGATTTCCACTGAAGCCGGAGCCCTGAATAACCTCGGATTAATCTATTGGAACAAGGATGATTTAGAGAAGGCAATCGAATATTATTTTGCTTCCATTAAACTCTTTGAGGAAATTGATAACCAACAGGGAATTTGAAACACGTACAACAATTTGGGTCTGATTTTCATAGACCAAAAGTTGAACGATAAGGCGATCGAGTACTTTAGGAAGGCGGATAAAATCAGATCCGATATTGGGGATCAATACGGGTTAAGCGCTACCTATCTCAACTTGAGTTTAGCGTATAGCAATCTTAAATATCCCGACTCCGTTGAGCTTTACATTAGAAGGGCCATTAGCCTAAAAAAAGAGATTCAAGACCTGTATGGGTTGGCAAAGGCCTATAATAACTTGGCCTTGCATCATCGTGCTTCTGACTCTCCAGTAGATTCCATTCTGATCTATTACCGATTGGCTTTAAACCAACATCGATCGATTGGTAATGAATATGGAGTTGCCAGCACGATCAGCAACATGAGTCCGATAGTGGGTGAGTTTTTGAATGTGAAAATGGCCATAGACACCATCAATTTAGGCATTGAAATGGCTGAAAAAAATGGATATAATGAACTACTCATTCAGATGTACTGGAATAAGGCACTTCTATATTCATTTATCGATGAGGCAGACTCCATCGTTAAGAACACGATTTTGAGCAGGAATATGCGTGATTCTGTGGAAGCGGAAAGAAACCTCGAATTGATCACCGAATACGAAACCAAATTCCAAACGGAAAAAAAGGAAAAGGAAATTTTAAGGTTAGATGCCGAAAATGCAGAGTCAGCATTGGCTATATCTCGGCAGCGAAATTGGATGATTGGAATCATCCTTGGGTTTTTAGTGTTTGCTGGATTCGGAGCATTCGTTTACGCGCAACGCAAAAGAAAAAATGAAGCTAGACTGGCGGAGCAAGAACTAGGCTTTCGTAAAAATTTGCTGGATGCTACTGTCATCGCAGAAGAAAAGGAGCGCCAGCGTATCGCCAAAGATCTACACGATGGCTTAGTACAATCGCTTGCAGCACTGAAAATTGGAATTCAAGTTGCCTTGGATGGCGCTTCGCTTGATGAAAAGGCCAGTTCGGCAATCAAAGAACACAAAAGGCAAATTGACCTGGCAGCTGCAGAGGCTCGCAGCATAAGCCATCAGATGATGCCTAGAGCGCTGCAAGAAAGTGGTTTGCAATTGGCGTTCGAAGATATGTTAGCCAAAACACTGAATGCATCTCATATTCAATACTCGTTTGAGCCATTTGGACTGGGGGATGAAAGGTTGCCTGAGTCTATTGAGATAGGTTTGTATCGAATTTGTCAAGAGCTGGTCAACAATATCTTGAAACACAGCGAGGCTACCGAAGTTTCGGTGCAACTCATCAAGACCAAAACGCATGTCGTCTTGCATGTGGAAGACAACGGGAAAGGCTTCAAATTGGACAATAAAAAGGAGCAAAGTGGCATTGGATTGAACAACATTTTCAGCAGGGCCAGTTCAGTGAATGGCGAGGTGAACTATGAAAATGGAAAACCAAAAGGAACCATTGCCAATATTCGGGTTCCCTTGAGGTAAAATGGGTTGATTACCCTATTTGATTGAGTCAAAGGCTAAGATACATTTGACCCATGCCATACCAAATCCCTTTTCGAGTCAATTCTATTTGTCTTCTTTTCTCATTTGTGCTTTCATGTCAAATACAATCGCAAACGGATAGTCTACGTTCAGTTTATGAATCTATAAATGACCCTGATGAAAAGTTGGTTGTATTGAACCAGCTGGCTTGGTCTATTAGAAGGGAGAACCTCGTAAGTTCAGATTCTATGGCTCGAGCCGCCTTAGTTCAGGCCAAAGAACTGAAAAACCAAAATGAAATTGCGGTGGCAAAGAATACACTGGCGGTGATTGACATCATGAATGGTCGATTTCCGGAAGCCATTGCCAAATTGAAAGAGTGTTCTAAGATCAACTTGGAACAAAAAGCATACAAGGGCTTTTTGGATAATGAAATGAACGTTGGACTGACCTATTATTTCCAAGGGAGATTGGATACGGCAGCTACGATCTTGCTTGCGGTTTCCAAATTGGCCGATTCACTGGACGTGCAGAGTACACGAGCGAAGATTCTCAGCAACCTCGGGGCAATCTATCAAAGTATGGGTAAGTACCAAAATGCCCTTGAAGCATCTTTAGAATGTTTGGAGGCAGCTACCGAAATGAAAGATCAGGAATTGTACTCAGCCACTGCCGGAAATATCGGTTTGTTGTTCGACTATATGGGCAATTATGAAAAAGCCATTTATTACCAAAAACAGAGCATTGCCATCGATTCAACTCTAGGAGATAAATCGGGCATGTCCTATTCCTATGGAAATTTAGGTGAAATCTATAGGCAAATGGAATTATGGCCAAAAGCATTTGAATGCTATTCTATGGCACTAGAAATGGCTACGGAAATTGGCGATTCAGAGGCAATATCGGGTCAACTGATGAATGTATCTCTCTATTATGATCATGTAGGAAATTTGGTTAAGTCCAGACAGTTGATCCTTCAGAGCTTGGAGATCAGTCAGAGAAATGGATACCCATATCAAATTGCCCTGGCTCATTCACAACTCGGGATGACCGATTTAGCAGAGAATAATGTTGATGGAGCGTTGAGGAATTTGCGCCTTTCCTTATCCATGAGCTTAAATCAACAAATAATGGATTTAGTTACCGCTAATTACATGGGTTTATCCGAAGCATTTGAA
Organism: uncultured Flavobacteriales bacterium; assembly: GCA_943788775.1. Lineage (GTDB taxonomy): Bacteria > Bacteroidota > Bacteroidia > Flavobacteriales_G > Salibacteraceae > SHAN690. Next base: position 185,600 of record CALSRO010000005.1, read on the forward strand.
AGGGCAGGTAATTCAGATTCTTCGCTTCATTACCTGAAGCTACATGTTGATATTTCAGATTCATTAAAAACTGAGGAGTCTAAAGAGACCATTGAACGCTTAGAAACGCAGTTTAGAGTTCTAGAAAAGGAAAACGAAATCTCCGAACTCAGCGCCAAACAAGCTCAGGATGCTTTGGCGCTGGCACAACAACGCAATTGGATCATTGGCTTAATAGCCATGGTCTTGATCACGCTTATGGGCGGTTGGGTCATAATTGATAGAAGGCGAAAAAAAGCGCAAGAAGTACTGGCCGCAGAGCGCTTACAATTTCAGAAGAATATGCTTGATTCAACCGTTCTTGCACAAGAGGAAGAACGTCAGCGTATTGCGAAAGACTTGCACGATGGCTTGGTGCAATCGCTTGCTGCGCTGAAGCTAGGTGTGCAAAACTCAATGAACGTAGCTGGGCTCAGTGCAGAACAAAAAGGTTCATTTTCAGAACACATCAAAAACATCGATACCGCAGCGGAGGAAGCCCAAAATATTAGTCATCAGATGATGCCACGAGCCTTGACTGAGACGGGCCTGATCTCCGCATTTGAGGACATGCTTTCCAAAACCCTAAAGCAAACAGACATCGGTTACAACTTTGAGCAGTTTGGGGTTTTGAATCAACGATTCAAGCCATCCATTGAAATCGGATTATATCGCATTGCCCAAGAGCTGGTAAACAACATTCTGAAACACAGTGGAGCCAAACATGTGGATATTCAACTTTTGAAAACCAAAACACACTTGGTATTGCATGTGGAAGATGACGGGAAAGGATTTGAGTTTGACAAGAAGGGATCTCAGAACGGCATTGGCCTCAACAATATTTTCAGCAGGGCCAGTTCGGTGAATGGCGAGGTGAATTATGAAAATGGAAAACCAGGAACGATTGCGAATATTCGAGTTCCGCTTGGAGACTAGATTGAATGTCGAATACTGAATTTCGAAATCCCAACAATAGCACTGCAAGTGAACGTTACCTCTCGCCCCATTCTCAACAATAGCGGGCTGAATTTTGGGCCACTGAATGGATAACCAGTCCCGTGGGAAACGATGGATTCAAGTTTCAGTAGCGTTGGCCAAGCTGGTGATTAGAATTCAGAACTGTGGTTTTTCTGTGTCGATTTATCGCACAGAAAAAATTGTCTTGAATGGGGCTTGACTTTTTTGCTTCTTTGGAGCCTGTGCTGAGTTTGTCGAAGCAGCAAGCAAAAAAGGAAGAGAAGAATCCAGTTACAAACCGAACAATTCTCAACCATCAATATTCAATGCACAAATGAATATCGAATGTTGAACACCGAATTTCGAAATAATTCGATTAGCATCTACTGGTTGCGCTCATTGATTGCACCCAGATCATTGAACAATAAAACTCGTAACTGCAGAATGCTGTTGGGTAGTCCAATGCAGGAAATAAACTCCCGATTGCAAACCAGCTACATCGAGCATATACGATTCAGTGTTATTCAATGCTTTTTGCAGTGAAACCTGCCCCAAGGCATCAAGAACCGTAATTGTAGCCATCGCGGATTCCGGGACCTGGATAGTCAACACATCACTCGTGGGATTGGGAAATACGGAAATGCCCTGTGTATAAGCTGTCCTTCGCAATGAGGGCACACCTGCTGGATAATTACCATCACGTTGCATGTACTTCAGGCCTCCCTCACCGGTTCCAACAAGCAGGTCGAAAATCTCATCTGAGTCAAAATCTGAAATGGCGGGTGTAATGCGGTCCGAAAGGATGAAAATGGAATCGGCCATCTTAAACGAATCGCTCAAATTGGTCCTGATTTCATAAACATTGATGCGTTTTTCACTGGTGCCAACGAACAGGTAAGGTTTGTCGCCAAAGGCAGGATTATTCACGTATCGAGGGGCTGCAAATCCATTACAACAAAAGAAACTCACATCTATTTTACCAAACTCAGCAATGGTCGGAGCACTGGCAAATTGTGCGCTGGAGAGGGTTCCTGTGTTTTCGAAATAGGCAATGGTCCCCACGCGCTCGCCCACCAAAAGGTCTAACAATCCATCGCCATTGATGTCAGCAATTTCGGGGGCTGCATTTTGATCAATGCTATTGATGCCCATGTAATTTGGCGCAACAAGTGTAAAACTGGCAACTCCACCAATCGGATTATTTCTGAAATAGTGCAGAAATCCATCGGCATCGCCAATGAGCATGTCCAAATCACCATCATTGTCTAAGTCGCCCAATGCCGGATGGGCCGCTTGAAAGGCGAAGTTTGAGGTGTTGGCAAAATCACCATCCGTCAAACTGAAAGATGGGGAGGTGGCCGTGCCTACGTTTTCAAAATAATTGAGTCGACTGCGTCTGTTGCTGGTCGGGGAGCGGTAAAAATCGGAGGCGATAATTAAATCATCAAGTCCATCACCGCTCACGTCCATCACCACAGGAACTGCACCCGAACCAAGGTCCACCATTTCTTCCAAAAGGAATGATTTGGTTGCTAACTCATATACAGCGCCACTTGAGGCAGTATTTAGGTAGAGCCAGGTGTGGCCATCGTTGCACGAGCTGTCTATGTTGTTATTGGTGGTCACCAAAAGGTCGTTTTTACCATCGTGATTAGCATCTAGTTCATAGCCCGCAATCATGTATTGCATATTGGCAGGATTTGTAGCAGACGGAAAATTGGTGCTTTGCGCACTTACATCAATATCAGGCGAGCTAGCATCGCCAACATTCGGGGCGTAGACAAAGGTTTTGGTCTGAATATCTCCAATGGCAATATCCATATCACCATCATTGTCAGTATCTGTGAGCAAAAGCGTTGACCCGGGATGATGCCGAGCTGCAAGATCGAATGGAGTGGGTGGTGACACCTCAGGTCGGCATGAAATGGCCTCTAAGTTGCTGGCATTGGGTGGCTCTTGGAATCCACCCCAACACTCTGTGTTTACCTTAAACTCCAGGCTGTCGCAATTTCCAAATTGATCCATGCTCAAGTTTTCGTGCCAGACCACAGAGTTTTCTGAATCGCCATTGCCAAAAGTCAAGATGTCGATATCACCATCGTTGTCCACATCAACGATGGCGGGAATGTCTCCAGGGAGGATGAATGCAGAGGTGACGAGCGAACCATAATCGCTTTGGATGGCGTTGGTCACTAACTGAAAAGAAGGCGGGAATGCGCCATCATTTTTATAGACCGCAAACTTCCCGTTGTTGTAGGTGAAAATGTCCATGAACCCATCGCAATTATAATCGCGAAGCAGAACCAATTCATTTAACGTGCTCGGGAAATTGGATTCTAGTTCTGGATGATAATCGTATTCCGAAGTGGTGGAATTGTATAAATAGGTCCGCCAGATGTCGTTGTTTCTATCAAAAACAAAGAGGTCTTCCTCTCCGTCATCGTTAAAATGGATGGGCGAAAACTGAGGGCTGCTGAATCCGCCCGCAGTGGCCAATCTTAAGTTTCCAGATTCGGAAAACGGAAGGGCAGTGGATGGCTCAAAACCTATGTTGTATTGCGCTTGTGTTGCCAAGCACGCAAGAAGGAAGAGTAGGGAAAGCTTTATTCTTTGATCAATTTTGCCCACGCAATGGAATCGTTTTCTATCACTGAGACGAAGTAAGCGCCACTTGGATAGTCACGAAGGTCAATATTCTCCTCGAAGAATAATCCATTTGACTGAATGGATTTAGAAAGCAACACCCGACCTTGAAGGTCCAATACTTGCATTTTCGCCAAATCACTTCGCGAAGCCATTTTCAAAGTAGCACTGCCATCCGTAGGGTTTGGGTACAATTGGATGTGCGATGAAGCACCTTTCAATGGTGAAATACCCAGCGTTGTGTTGTTCAATTTCTCCATGAAATAGAGTCCACCCGCACGCTGACCAATAACTAGTTCTTCTTGGCCATCGCCTAACAGATCGATACCTGTTATAGCCGTCTCGGTGGCTTCCACAATGATAGAGTCTATCAAGTTGAACGTGTCTCCAATGTTCAGTATAGGGCCATAAATGTTGATGGTTCCAACACCCGTTCCTAATAATAAGTAGAGTTTATTGGTGCTGTCAATGTTGCGACTAAAATGCGGCACCGCCTTGCCACCAAATCCGCTAAAAATGTTGATTGCACCCATGTCTTCAATGGAAGGACTGCTTGGAAAATCAGGATTGCCAACGGTTCCTGAATTTTCGAAATACTGGATTCTACCATACTCGTCACCAGCAACAATGTCGGGTAAACCGTCTGTGCTCAAGTCGATGATCTGCGGATGTGCTTCGCCTCCCACATCTATTTGATTGTAGTTTGGAAACAGCTTGAATTGATACGTGGCAGGAAATCCAATGTTTTTGTAGAACTGAATGTGGCCTGTATGATCGCCTACCAATAAATCTGTATCGCCATCACCGTCAATATCACCTAAGGCGGGATGTGCCGAACGAAGCCCCAATTGGCTTACATCGGCCCAATCATCATCTACTAGCTTGAAGATTGGATTGCCCTTAGTGCCTACGTTTTCATAATAGAACAAGCGGGCTGAGCTCAGGGCAGCGTTAAAATTGTTGTAACCAATGTTTCCAATGACCATGTCGGGCAGTGAATCACCATTCATGTCACCAAAAGCTGGAAAGGATCGTATGCCCACATCGATCATTTCACCAGAGATGTATCCTCGGCTGTGGAGCTCAAAAACCGGATTCGCATCCGACCCTATGTTTTCGTAATAGACATCGGAAATCACCGCGTCAGACGTGTCGTATTCATTCGGATCTACATTGTTGATTTGGTTAGATGAGATGAGCATATCGTCATCACCATCATGATCCACATCGAAGAAATAGGGGTAGGGTTGATTGTTGAGCTTCACCTGAACATCGTTGCTCGGAAAGGCATTGTCGTTTAAAGATTGATCGATTGTTCCATTTACAGTGGTGCCAGAATTATACATCGCGTAAAGCTCATCGTAGTGATCATAGGTGATCAATAAGTCGAGTGCGCCATCACCGTCTAAATCATGAAGGTTTTGTGTCATGGTAATGTCTTTACCACGTTGATCGTCAAAAATGTTGCAGGTTGTATCGCAGCTAAATTCTCGCCAGTTGTGAATGGGGTGTGCACCGCCAGAAATTCGAATCTCTCCCCAGCACTTGTCTCCAAATTTGAATTCAAGGCTATCTGCCGAGCCATATTCCTCTATCGACTGATTGGTGAAGGTGGAAAACGAGCAAATGTCAGAATAGTTGACAGGGAAGAACATAAAGTCAAGGTCTCCATCTTCATCTAAATCTCTGATTACCGGGAGGGTGTTTCGAGCAAAACGAAAAGGTAAGTTGTTGTTTCCGCTGCGGTAGGCCACCTGTTCAATCTCTAAATCAAATGAAGGGGTGTTGGATCCAACATTTCGATGGACCTTAATGTTTTCAAAATTGTGCGTGGAGAAAATGTCTCCTTTGCCATCGCCATTAAAATCTCGAATTAAGCAAAATCCGCGATCGTAAAGCTTTGGGAAGTGTCGTTCAAATGCCAAAGAGTCCTCTGGAATAATGGGCATCCATTCGTACTTATCAGTGTTCGAATTGTATTTAAACCCTTTGCGCAGGGCGCCATCGCGATCGAAGACAAAAAGTTCTTCTTCCGAATTCCCAGTGAAATCCATGGGGCTGTACTGAGGGTTGTTCAATCCACCGGCCCATGGGAAATCCAATGAATCATTGTCATAAACGACTTTTACAGAATTGGAGAGTTGATATCCAGCGTTGAATTGAGCAATGGATTGGATGGTGATTAGAACACTCAGTATGGTTAATGGTAGGATTCGCATATGATGATAGACGGTCAAATCTTAATGAACGTTGTACTTAAGCATAGCGAAGTTACTTTTGACCGCGAATTACGATACATGAAATTATTAAGTACTCTTCTTTTTTCTCTCCTGATTTGCGGATCAATGATGGCGCAATCGGATTCAACTACCATAGATAAGCCGAAAACTGTTACTGGTAAAAAGCCTCATTTAGACATGCTTTTGGTGGATTTGAATTGGGATCGTTTGATAGGAATGAATCCATCGGCAGACCAAAAATGGTACGGACGAGGCATTGCGGTCAATTTGATGTATGACCATCCTTTGCAGCGTGACGGCAGAGTTAGTTTCGCTATCGGTGGTGGATTCACTTCGCACAATTATTATTCAAATGCATTGGTTCTAAAGTCGGGCGGCACTCAAAAGGTGAAGTTTATTAAACAGCCATCGAGTATCAAAGACAAGGGAAAAATTTCAGTGAATTACGTAGATGTGCCATTTGAATTTAGATTTAGAACGGCTGAGGATAACCGCGAGCACAGATGGAAACTAGGAGTAGGAGCAAAAGTGGGTTATCTGATCAATGTGCATGAAAAGACCATCAATGATGATGGACGCAAATCCAAGCTCTATCACTATCCACACGTGGCAAAATTCAGATATGGACCAACCTTACGCGTTGGATACGGTGCAGTCATGTTAACTGGATATTATTCACTATCCACGTTTTTCCAACCTGATAAAGCCATTAACGACATCAATGCCTTTAGCCTTGGGCTAACCATTTCTCCGTTTTAATATTCCGTTCACGTTAAAGTCAATGCGCCTTTAACTAACCATAATGCTTGATTAAGGCCTTCGGGTTTTGATGATTGGACTTTTGATCCAATCAAAAAAAGCATTATGAAAAAAATTTACACTCTAATTGTTTCTGGATTACTGGCCACCGTAGGATTGGCTCAATCTATTTCTCTCGACTATGTTTCTTCATATTCTACCGGTTTGTTTGACGAAGGTGCTGCAGAAATTGTAACCTATGAAAAACTTTCTCATCGGTTATTCTTCAGCAATGCAAGTGACAATAGCATTGGAATTCTTGACTTTAGCGACCCAGCAAATCTGTCGTTGATTTCACAAATTGACCTTAGCGCTTACGGAGATGGAGTCAACAGCGTTTCTGCATACAACGGGGTTATTGCCGTGGCTGTGCAAGGTGAAGAAACCATGGATCGTGGACACATCGTGTTTTTTGATTCAGCAGGCACATTTTTATCACAAGTAGAAGCCGGATACCTTCCAGATATGGTGACTTTTTCTCACGATGGAATGATGGTGGTAGCGGCAAATGAAGGAGAGCCAAACGATGATTGGACTGAGGATCCTGTAGGATCAATAACAATTATTGATGTTTCTGGCGGAATTGCAGGATTAACTCAGACCAACGTGACAGAATTGGTTGTGGGTGATTATTCTGGTTCATGGGAAGGAGTCCGCTTTTTTCCTGGCGATTTCGATGCGGCAAACCTTGAACCTGAATACGTGGCTGTTTCTGAAGACAACTCGACAGCTTTTGTATCTCTTCAAGAGAATAACGCTGTTGTGGTGGTTGATCTAACTACCAAAACCATCACAGACGTTCAGCCTTTAGGTACGAAGGATCATTCAATCGCTAGAAATGGTTTAGATGCTAGCGACAAGGATGATGAAATTAATATTACAACCTATCCATTTAAAGGCTTGTATTTGCCAGATGCTCTGACCACGATTGATATCGCAGGAACAACGTACTATTTAACTGCAAACGAAGGAGATTCCAGAGATTATGATGGATATAGCGAGGAGGAGCGCTTAGAAGATTTAGACTTAGACTCAATAGCATTTCCTAATGCGGCAACGCTTCAATTAGAGGAAAATGGTGGTAGAATGAAAGTGACCACATCTATGGGAGATACTGATGGTGATGGAGACTATGATGAAATTTACACCTATGGAACGCGATCGTTCAGCATTTGGTCTACTACTGGTACATTGGTTTATGACTCTGGGGACGAGTTCGAGCAGCAACTAGCCACTTTAGAACCGGATAATTTTGGTTCCACTAATGACGAGAATGATTCTTTTGATAATCGTTCGGATGATAAGGGTCCAGAGCCAGAAGCAATTGAAGTCGCTACCATTAACGGTGAGCATTATGCCTTTATCGGTTTAGAACGAATAGGCGGCATTATGATGTATAATATTACTAATCCAACCGCTCCAACCTTCGTTCAATACATCAACAACCGTGACTTCTCAGTAGAGGATGTTACGACCACAGCAGTGGGCGATTTAGGGTGTGAGGATGTGTTGTTTATCGATGGGCAGTTCACAGCCGACAGCAATTTCTACCTCGTTACATCCAATGAAGTTTCGGGCTCCGTTTCTGTTTTCCAGATTGTGGGTGCAGTAGGTGTAGAGCAAATTAAGGTGCAGAAGGAGTTCAAAGTGTATCCGAACCCAGCAACCAATGTCTTGAATATAAGCACCAAGGATAATTACAACATCATAGATATATCTGGACGAAGAATCATTTCAGGTTCGAATACTAACTTGATGAAAATCGAAACGCTTGCCCCAGGTGTGTATGCGATTGAAAACGAGTCAGGAGCAACTCAAATGTTTGTAAAGCAATAAATCTATCCTATCTGTAGTAGTTGAGGTGGTCACCCAGAAATGGGTGGCCATTTTTTATGCAGAAGCTTTTTCCAACGCTCTTTTCAATTCTTCCGGTCGCTGAGTGCCAAGCTTAATGTTCTCGCCATCGGGTGAGTTAAAAGCAACGCAATGTATGCCGTGGGTATAAAATCTTCGAGCATCCTTTTTATGCAGGTTAAACATAGGTCGATTCATCAAGAACTTGGAGTAGGGCTCCACTTTAATATCAGAGATTCCTTTAATGTCCATCTCGACTTTTCTGTGAGTCATTGGCCCACTTAACACCAGTTTGTTACCATCTATCTTTGTCTCCAAATGTGAGATGAGCATGGCTCCTCCACTCATAACCAAGATGACAATGCCTATGTAAAAGAACAAATCGGCCGTATCCCCTTGCGTGTCGTCTGAAGCGAAATAGAAGATAAAGCAAAAGAGCATGATGACCATTCGTCTGACCAATCCAAATCGATTGAATCCTAAGTATTGTTTTTCGAGGAAAGCGTAATTATGAGACATGCGCTAAAATTAAGATAACTCAAATGTAATGACCGATTTGGTGGAGGAAGTACATTTTACAGAATCAGAAAGTTGAATTCCAGGAATCCAAATTACCTTGCCAACGGCATCTGCCAACACCGGAGTGTCTGATCTTGTCAATCTATCCAGACCTCCGTCTTTTAAATACTTGTTGATTTCAACGTCATAATCAGCTCCCAGGGGTGTGAATTTTTCTTGGTTATAATATGCTCTCCAAACCAATGGATATTCTACAGTTTCTTTATCCATCCATACTTGGAATGCACTTTTCGGCATTTCCGATTCTGAATAAGTGCGTGAACTGATAGTTAAACATTGATCCATTTGTTTATAGGTCCCTGTGCTCGGAATTGGCACATCGGGGATAGTCAAGGTTTGATTTCTGACTACGACTCCTGATTCAGATTTTGTAGCGATATAGGTTTCAGTCTCAATGATGGCTCCGGCATTTGAATGACACAAGTCTTGACATTGTTGTCTGTTGAATCCAAGGGAATGAATGGCGTGATAAAGAATGGTTGCAGAAATATTACCATTATGTCCGTCCAAATCAATGGTAAACCCTGTGCTGTTGGGTGAAATTGTTTTTTCGATCAATGCGCTCAAGGCGAGTGAATCTGCTTGTAAATGCGTGATAGAGCTGTGAAGTTTTTCCAATGAATTTTCGCCAATCTCATTTATCAATGGCACCAATTGATGTCGAATTTGATTTCGAACATATTTGGTAGAAGCGTTGGATGAATCTTCTCTAAACGAAAGGTGATGTTGCTGTAAGTAGGCTTCAATTTCTGATCTCGATGTCTTTAAAAAGGGTCGAATCAATCCGTCTCTATTCGCCATCATCCCGCGAACACCTCTTATTCCAGTTCCTCGGAGAAGGTTATGTAAAACGGTCTCCACTTGGTCATCTTTATGATGCCCAGTTGCGACTTTGTTGTATCCCTCATTTTCCTTTACAGAATTGAAGAACTGGTACCGTTCATTTCGTGCCCAGTCTTGTAAATTTCCTTTGCCGTCAAATTCACAGTGATGTAAGTGAAATGGGACGCCTAAACTCTGGGCAAAAAGGTGAACAAAGGCTTCATCGGCATCAGATTCATCGCCCCGCAAATGGAAGTTGACATGTGCGATTCCAATGTCAAATCCATTTTCAGATAGAAAATGTGCTAGGGCAATGCTGTCTTTGCCTCCGCTCACAGCGACCAATATCTTGTCGCTTTTATCAAAAAGGTTGAGGGTGTTAATGTGGTCTTTTGTGGTCTGCATATCTCAAAGATACGGACTCATAAAACGAATTCATAGAGCAATTCTTGAATCGGTTTGAGCTTGACTATGCACTCTTCATATTCTGATTCTGCATCACTCAAAGCCGTAATTCCACCTCCCACATGGGCGGTGAGCACTTGTTTGGATTCGTCATAAAGCAAGGTTCGAATCACTACATTGAAATCGGCCTTTCCATTTGGGTTGAAATAGCCTATGGTTCCAGAGTACAATCCGCGTTTCGAGTTTTCTAATTCGTCAATAATCTGCATGGCGCGGATTTTCGGAGCGCCTGTCATGCTGCCCATCGGGAAAGCTTTGATAAGCGCATCAAAGGCATGGATGCCATCCTTCAACTTTGCCGTTACGGTACTGTGCATTTGATGTACCCGAGGATATGTTTCGATTGTGTAAAGCTCTGGAACTCGAACGCTATTTTTTGTTGCAAAGTGACTCAAATCGTTTCGGACCATATCCACTATCATCACGTTTTCTCTTCTATCCTTTTCTGAATTTTGAAGGGAGGCTTTATTCATTCCATCCTCTTCTGCATCCGTTCCGCGTGGAGCCGTACCTTTCATTGGTTGGGAAAGGATTTGTCTATCATCAAAGCTGAGAAATCGCTCAGGGCTCCAACTCAAACAATAGCGGTCGCCAAAGTTGACAAACACTGAAAATGGGTTGGGATTAGCTTGATAGCCTTTCAGGAAAAGCCGCGCTGGATCCAACCCCGAGCAAGTCCAAGTGACTTCTTGACAAATATTTGCTTGGTAAATCTCTCCTAGTTGGATTTGCTCTTTACAGTGGGCAATTTTATCCAAGTATTCTTCTCGAGACATTTTGAATTGACCCTGTTCAATTTGCGGAGGATTCTCTTTGGGCGAGATAAAACTCTGAAGTTGGTTTAGGATTTCTTCGTGCTTTATTTCAGAGACAGAATCTGTTCGAACGCCAATTTCAATGGTTGATCCAAGTTGTTTGATCAGAACCTTAGGAACACAAAGAAAGATATCTGGAAATTCAATGGTGCCCTCACGCGATGATTGAAGCTTTTCCAATTGGTTCTTGAGGTCATAGGTTAAAGAAGTAAAAACAAAGTCTTCGCTTGACTCGATGAATGATGCTGCCTTTGAATGCGACCCCTTGAAGGAGGTATGCGCACCAAGACCGGCCAACATGTCGAATTCATCTTCGTTTTTCGAACCCCAACCTATGCCCAGAAAGCAAAACCCAAAACCTCCTTTGGCAGACCAAAGGCATATCGCCTCTTGAAGATTTTTAGTGGTTTGGAATGATTTCCAATATCGATTCATCAGTGCGTCTTCACCAAGTCTTCTAAGGCGTCAATCCATAATGGGTGATCGTTTAAACTCTCCACCAATTGAACTTTTTCACCTCCGTGTTCCTCAAATATTTCTTGATATTCTTCTCCAATTTCGATGGTGGTTTCCAAGCAATCAGCCACAAAAGCAGGTGAGAATATGAGCAGTTTCTTTGCACCTTCTTTGGCTTTTTCCTCAACTACTTTATCACTGAACGGTTCTATCCAATTCTTGTCGAGTCTAGACTGAAAACTAACCGTGTAATTCTCCTCTGGAATTCCAAGCCCATCCACGAGTAATCTTGTCGTACCATAACAGGTAGCCTTGTAGCAAAAGTGGTTTTCATCATTTACCTCGTGGAGACAATCTCGATCCTTACAAAGCCCATCATCATATACTTTGTCTACATGTCGCTCAGGTAAACCGTGATAAGAGAAAATGACGTGGTCATAATCGCGCCAATCATATTTCTGTCCTCGTTCAATGAAAGCCTTGATAAAACCAGGGTGATCCCAATATTGGCTGATGATAGATAATTCAGGAATAACCCACCATTTTCGAATTTCGTTCATCACTGCTTCGAGTGCAGAGCCTGTGCTGGCCGATGCATAGTGCGGAAACAAAGGCAATACGATGATTTTTTTCGGATTCGTCTTTCGAATTCGTTCCAATACAGAAGGTATACTTGGATTTTTATAGCGCATAGCCAATTCAACTGTATAGTCATTGCCTAGTTTTTCCTGTAAAAGCTTCTTGACGCTTTCGCCATAGATTAGGATAGGAGATCCTTCGGGAGTCCAAAGCTCTTTGTAGATTTTCGCGCTTTTAGGGGCTCTAAACGGAACGATGATCGCGTTGACCAATAATTTACGCAGAAGCCAGGGAATGTCAATGACTCTCGGGTCGTTAAGGAATTGAGACAAGTAACTTCTGACTTTAGAAACGCTCGGATCATCTGGGGTTCCCAGATTGACAAGTAATACGGTAATTTTTCCCATGGACTGCAAATATCGGAACTAACAAATGGTTATCGAGGTGGTTCGATGTATCTATTATTCAAATTCAAGGAACCTTGTTTAGTGAAGTTTTCCCTTGTGTTGCGAATCAGCACTTCATCGATCCAAATAGACATGTCTTCGCCATCGCGATGAAGCATGATTTGAATTTTATTCCAGTTAGATTGAACATTAATTGGCAGTGTGCATAGTATCCAACCATTCATAACTTGTGTGAGATGATCTCCCACTTCACTGACTTCAAACCTGATTTCGTTCCCATCCAAATCCCTTTCCCAAAGCCATATTTGTGTGTTTACGGCATGTTGATCATCGGCAAAAAACCAAAAGCTCAACTCGTAGTCGACTTCTTTTGAATACTTAGCCATTGGATCGCACAAATCAGTCCAATCAATTCGTTGCAACTGTTTTGCACCTTGTCCTGAAAAGGATCGCTCCGATGCAATATCATCGAAAGATTGATAATTTGCCTCAGTAATTGAAAAGGCAAACTCTGACCTCGTACTTAGCTCTTTTCTGTTTTCGGAACAGATATTTGAAAATGCCTCAACGGGAAGGGAACGCAATTCAAAACCATCATCCAATAAGCCTACTCGAGTAGATTTTCGAATCAACTCTATATGTGCAGCGGTAAGATTTGCATGTTGCTTAATAAGCAAGAGGTATGGAAGTTTAGAAGCTTTTTCATTTGAAAGCTGCTCTGGCAATGTCTCCAAAAAGGACATCATGTCCAACTGACTGAGCGTTTGAGTCAGCGAGGTGCGACTCATTTGAACACAGGTCAAAGGCAAGCCAGACTGTAAACTCAATGCAAAACTGTATTCCTTAATCTTGCTTTCATCAGCTGTTCTGAAGTTTTCTGAACCAATGTGGAAATAGGGAAGTGGTATGATGGCTTGGTATTCTTGTTTACTAAACTTTGCGAATTGAGTATTTAGTTTTTTATCATGGAATACACTTGTTCCGCTGCTTGTTTTGTCAATTACTTGTTGACTCATATTCCAAACATCTATTTCTAAAATAGCTAATGCCGCAATTCCAAAGAAAAGCCTTTTCGATGCTACACTCTCCTTGATGAATTTTCCAATTTGAACCGCTGCGTAAATATTAATGGCATAGAAAAACACAAAGGAGAATCTCGCAATTCCCCTGAATTGTTGCAAAGGGCCAATGTATTCAAGCAGTCTGTCAAATTTCCAGATGTAAAATGGGAAAGCCACGGAGATTAATAATAAAGGCAATGCGGCAATCAAGAGCCTGAGTGCAATTGAACCAGAACGTCCCTTTATTAGGTCTCTAATTCCAATTCCTAAGCCAATGATGGCGAACCAACCAACAAATGCTCCACCCTCCATCGATTGGGTGAACATGTGCGACATTCCTTCAAAATAGGAGAAGTCTATTGGAATGAATACAGAAGCCCAAGTAGCTCGATAAAAAAGAAAGCCATAAGGCGAACTTGGTCTGTCAGTGACATCATCTGTGATGAACAAGATTATTTGAAATGCTAGAAGTGGTACTAGGGGCAGGAGTATGGTTTTTGACCAACTTTTGATGTTTTTGAGTTTTCGATCTGCAACTTGATTTGCCAAAAGGAAGCACCCCCAAAAAACACTTAACATCAGTAGGAAATATGGATGAATAAAACCTGAGATAAGCAACAAAAAAGCAGGGACTACAGACCCAATAGGAATAGATTTAGAGCGCAGGATGAAATAGAAAACAACTGGGATAAGGCCTGCATATGCCAATGAGTAATGTCCACCTAGCCTCAGAAATTGTGGGCTTAAAAGCGTAATTCCCAAGGCAGATATAAGAGCAAACCACCATATTAACTCATGTCGTTTTAGGATCAAATAAAGGCACCAACCACCCGTAAAAGCGGAAAGGAAAACCAGATAAATAGCCATATCGGCAAAGGCCCCAAATACCCGAAGTATGTTGCTGAAGAAAGGCTGATTGTCGGTATATACAACATGCTCACCATAAGGGTAATTCATGCCATCAAATTGCTGGAAACTTGTGTCATGTTCAATGTGATAAGCTACTGTATAGTAGTTTTTAGCTCCGTCCTCTCCACTTCCAGGAATTTGATCGTTCCAAAGTTGAAACTGATCACCATACAATCCCCAAACCACCAGGGTAAAGAGGATAGTATAAATAATGAACACGAAGGTTTTGGCAGGTTCTTTCATTGATCTTTCCAGTGCGAAACTAAGCTACACATTATCGTTTTGATTAATTTGAGAGGTATTCAAGGGTGCATTGCGTTTTTTTGTGTGGTAATTTTAATTTAGTCGCATGATTCGAATAGCGCTAGCAGACGATCACCAATTGGTTTTGGATGGACTCAAAGCATTGATCAGAACACAAGATGATTTTGAGATTGTGGTTGAAGCTAATGATGGTAGACGACTGTTACAACTATTGGAAACAGTAGATGTAGATCTTGCCATGGTCGACATTGATATGCCGATTATGAGTGGTCTGCAAGCGATTGAAGAGATTAAAAAAATTAAACCTGAGACAAAGTGCATTGCCCTCACAATGCACAATGAAAAAGGTATAATTCAAAAGGTAGTATCTGCGGGTGCTGCTGCCTATATACTTAAGAATATAGACCAAGAAGATTTAATTCTTGCCATTCGTAAAGTAGCAGAAGGAGGAAAATTCTTTTCTGATGAAGTCACTATGACTTTAGCGGGTAATTCATCCTTGGATCAATCGACTTATCAAAATGTGACGCTAAGTGATGATTTAACTGAGCGTGAAATTGAAATCCTGAAATGGATCGCGCAAGGGTATTCCAACAAGGAAATTAGCGAAAAGCTGTTCATATCACATCGAACGGTTGATACACATCGTACTAATCTGATGAAAAAGTTGGATGTCCATAACATAGCAGGCCTAATAAGAAATGCGCTAAGGGCTGGATATGTAGAATGATGTAGGGCAACTTACATTACTTTTATCGTCTAGAATACTAGAGATTAAAAAAAGAATAAAATGAGTACTAAGAATATTTGGAAAGGCGCTGCGGTAGCAGCGTTGATGATGATAGGTGGCTTTGGTTTAACATCGTATGATACACCGAGTGAGGGACAAGTAGAGATTGGCGATCCGTTTCCAATGTCACAACATTCAATGACCAACATTGATGGAAGTGAGACGTTTTTACGACAGGAACTCAAGGATAACGGGTTACTTGTTATTTTCTCATGCAATACATGCCCTTTTGTTGTTCAATGGGAGAATAGATACAATGAGCTTTACGATTTATGCGAAGCAAATAATATCGGAATGGTGTTAATTAATAGCAATGAAGCCAAAAGAGATGGAGACGATTCTATGGCTGAAATGAAATCTCATGCTAAAGAACAAGGTTATAAAATGCCATACCTCATGGATGAAAACCATGTGGTGGCTGACGCTTTTGGGGCTCGAACTACGCCACATGTTTATATGTTCGATAAGAATGCAATGTTGGCATATCGAGGCTCTATTGACGACAATAGCGAGAATAAAAGTGAAGTAAAAGAGCATTATTTGAAAGATGCAATAAAGGCAATGGCTGCTGGAAATGAAATTTCACCAAATATTACGAAGTCTATTGGTTGCAGTATCAAAAGGGTCAAATAGTCGAATTGAAATTGAAGGGATAAAGGGCGCAATCGCGCCCTTTTTTATTTCTATTCATGAATTAAAAAGATCATTCGTTAATCCAATTTATTAGTATTAACCTTTGCACACAGGTGTAAATTTTTTAGATGAAAAAACTAAATGTTTTATTGTTAGGTGGCGGTGGGCGAGAACATGCAATTGCCTGGAAACTGTCACAAAGTGAAAATCTAAATCAACTGTATATCGCCCCAGGAAATGGCGGCACCAGTCAATTAGGGATTAACTTAATTATTGGGGAAACTAATTTTCCAGAGATTAAAAATGCCGTCATTGAAAACGACATTGATCTAATAGTTGTCGGACCAGAGGCTCCGCTTGTGAAGGGCATTCGAGAGTATATTGAATGCGATATTGAAACTGAAAATGTTCGAATAATTGGCCCCGGTCGGGCTGGTGCGCAGCTTGAGGGCAGTAAGTCATTCTCAAAGGAATTCATGACTCGTCATGGTATTCCAACTGCTAAGTACGGCAAGTTCGATGCATCTGAAGTTGCTAAAGCCAAGGAGTTTTTATATCAAATGGAACCACCTTATGTTTTGAAAGCTGATGGTTTGGCTGGAGGCAAAGGGGTTTTGATTATCGATAACCTCAAGGAAGCACACATTGCCCTCGATGAGATGTTGACCGCCAATAAATTTGGAACGGCAGGCGAAACGGTTGTGATTGAAGAATTTTTGGATGGAATTGAATTAAGTGCTTTTGTGCTCACAGATGGAAAGTCACACATCAATCTTCCTTCCGCTAAGGATTATAAAAGAATTGGTGTTGGTGATACTGGATTGAATACAGGCGGCATGGGGTCGATTTCACCGGTACCCTTTGCGGATGAGGAATTTCTTAAAAAAGTGGAAGAACGAATCACCATTCCGACTATCAATGGGTTGAAAAAGGATGGAATCGCGTATAATGGATTCGTTTTTATCGGCCTCATGAATGTTAATGGTGACCCGTTTGTTATTGAATACAACGTTAGAATGGGGGATCCAGAAACAGAGAGTATAATGCCACGAATTGAATCGGATTTATTGGAATTGCTCTGGAAATGCGGAGGAGAGGAGCTGAATCAAGCAACCATTAAAATCAGCGAAAGCTCAGTTGCCTCAGTGATGTTGGTCTCAGGAGGTTATCCCGAGGCTTATACGAAGGGCAAACATATTTCAGGTCTTGACCAAATTCAACATTCTCTCATTTTTCATGCTGGAACAACGCTGAGTGAAACAGGTTATGAAACGAGCGGGGGTCGTGTGCTTACAGTAACATCCTTTGGCTCCGATATTGACCAAGCTTTAAGGACGAGCTACGGTGAGGCGTCTAAACTGTACTTTGAGAATATGTATTTCAGAAATGACCTAGGATTTGACTTGATTAAATCAAATCAGAAAGAAGAGGCGTAGTTATTTGAGTGTGCCGTTTTGTTTGGCTTCGCGATTGAAGTCGCTCATTTTCTTAATCCAAATAATCCCCATGATGGACATGATGACTATAATGAACCAATTAAATCCATTTCCGAGCGCTTCAAGAATACCAAAGGTCCAAGTGAATAAGTCAGCGATCGGTTCAAGTATGTCGTTAAGATTCATGGGTCAAAAAGTTTATGCGAATTTATGAACTTGTTTTAATCATAATGCAAGTGAACTTAAGTTTGACGAAACCTGAGATGTTTTGATATCATTTTTAAAGAAAAATGATGGCTTATTGGTCATTATAGCGCCTGTGCTACTCGTGCTTTCCTCCATTTTTAATGGGATGGCTAACCCATCACTATTCATACTAAATACGGGTTTTTCAGCCATTGGCGAATTGTTTGGATTAGACACTTTGATCGCCAATAGGCTCGTTCAAGGAATTATTACGGTGGTTGTGGCTTTGGTTGCAATGATATTCGTCAATAGAGTAATTGCAAATAATAGTTTACTCGGCCGACTGTCAAACATGCCATTGATCGTCTGTGCTATATTGTTTGGAATAATTCCTGCTGAATTTCAGAATGTGTTGTTTTGGGTTACAATGCTTTTGTATGTGCAGTTTATTACCACACTACTATCGTGCCTACTTGAGCATAAGGTGTTTAACTCGGTTTTTAATGCAGGTTTTATTCTTGGAATGCTTGTCCTGATTTATCCCATGTATATATTGTTGTTTATTCCGTTGATTGGGGTATTGATCATAAATTCAACAATCAACCTTCGATTGACGATTATAGCTACACTTGGAGTATCCACGCCCATATATATATGCGTTGCCCTATTATACATTTTAGCACCAAGTAAATTAGCTGAGTTTGTTAGTCAGATTTATTTGAATTTTAGTTTGGAATTTGTAGCTGGTGGTATTGAGAAATATATATTGGCCATAGTTGTGCTCTTATCCGTGGTAGTTGAGGGATTGAATTCACGATTCATTACCATGCGTGAAAAACGAATTTGGCGTTTTGAGATGATATTGTTGTTCAGTTCATTTTTAGTTTTATTTACTGAATATAGTGTGGGAATCATGGCCTTGGCTTTGGTTCCATCAATCATTATTCTAAGTCGAGCGTTGATCAATTCAAAGAATAATCGAATTTCTCAGTTACTTTTTATTACGCTCATCCTATCAGTAGCAATAAACATTGCATTATCGCTTTAAGCTATGAGGGGTATTTCTAACTTTGAAACCTAATAGTTGAATATGAAATTTGGCGTAATTACTTTCCCTGGTTCCAACTGCGATCAAGATATGATCTATGTTTTGGAGACCATTATGGGACAAAAAGTTGAGCGTTTGTGGCACAAAGAACGCGACCTTAAAGGCTGTGATTTCATTGTCGTGCCAGGCGGTTTTTCTTACGGAGATTACCTTAGATCCGGTGCTATTGCACGTTTTTCTCCAATAATGGAGGAAGTGATCAACCATGCGAATAATGGTGGATATGTCTTAGGTGTGTGCAACGGTTTTCAAATATTGTGCGAGTCTGGACTTCTAGAAGGAACACTTATGCACAATAACAGCCAGAAGTTCATCTGCGAAAATGTCTTTTTGAGAACGGAAACATCCAATGCACTGGTAACTCAATCCATCGAAACTGGAGCTGTTCTTAAAATTCCAATAGCTCATGGAGAAGGTAAGTATTTCGCTCCAGAAGACACTCTGGCACGAATGAAGGAGAATGATCAGATACTGTTTAGGTACTGTTCTGAAAATGGAGTAGTTGACGATGCTTCCAATCCCAACGGTGCCATTGAAAATATCGCTGGAGTTTGCAATAAAACAAGAAATGTTTTTGGTATGATGCCTCATCCAGAAAGGGCGGCTGATATTGAATTGGGGAATACAGATGGTAAGCGAATGTTTGAAAGTATTTTGTCTGAAGTGACGGTTTAATGAAATTTATCAAAGCCATAATCTCAAATGCAGATGTGAAACGTTTTGAACCAAATCGATTCAGTATCTGTTAATTCGATCAATCACTATTATGTCAGATCAAACATTTCCAGCTGGTAAATATCTCTCTCAGATAGAGTATCCCCAAGATTTAAGAGATAAATTCACAATAGATCAATTGCCTGAGGTGGCAGATGATTTGAGAGACTTTATTATCGATGTCGTATCTCAAAAAGGGGGGCATTTTGGAGCGAGTTTGGGTGTTGTTGAGATGACTGTAGCACTTCATTATGTCTTCAATACTCCTTATGATCGCATCGCATGGGATGTTGGACATCAAGCCTATGGACACAAAATACTGACAGGTAGACGTTCAGTTTTCCATACAAATAGAAAGTATAAAGGCATTAGCGGCTTTCCTAAAATCAAGGAAAGCGAATACGATAACTTTGGAGTAGGTCACTCCTCAACTTCCATATCTGCTGCTCTTGGTATGGCCGTGGCGAGTCGAGCCAAAGGTGAGTTGGACAGACAGCATGTAGCTGTAATTGGTGATGGAGCAATGACCGCAGGTCTAGCTTTTGAGGGCTTAAACCATGCGGGAGTTGAAAACACCAATTTGTTGGTCGTTTTAAATGACAATTGCATGAGTATCGACCCTAATGTTGGTGCCTTGAAGGAATATCTCACAGATATTACAACTTCTCATGCCTATAATAAGGTGAAGGATGAAGTTTGGCATTTATTAGGTAAGATGAGTCGGTTCGGTCCGAATGCTAGGGACATCGTTGCTAAAGTGGAGAACGGAATTAAAGCCGCGTTACTTCAGCACTCAAACTTGTTTGAGAGTTTAAACTTCAGATACTTCGGGCCAATTGACGGTCATGATGTTGTGCACATGGCAAAAGTCATGGAAGATCTTAGGAAGATTCCAGGTCCAAAGATTTTGCATTGTATTACTAAAAAGGGTAAGGGATATGGCCCTGCTGAAGAAGGGAGCCCAACTCAATGGCACGCCCCAGGTATATTTAATAAGGATACTGGTGAAATAATTAAAATCACACCAAACAATCCTCAACCACCTAAGTATCAAGATGTTTTTGGTCACACGATTGTTGAGTTAGCCGAGAAAAATGAGAAAATCGTTGGCGTGACCCCCGCGATGCCCTCTGGAAGTTCCTTGAACATAATGATGAAAGCGATGCCAGATCGCGCATTTGATGTAGGAATCGCTGAGCAGCATGCCGTCACCTTCTCTGCTGGAATGGCATATCAAGGGATGCGGCCGTTTTGTAACATTTATTCTTCATTCATGCAACGCGCTTATGACCAAGTCATTCATGACGTTGCGATACAGGAGTTACCGGTAATTTTCTGTTTGGACAGGGCAGGTGTGGCAGGTGCAGATGGACCGACTCACCATGGAGCATATGATATTTCATTTATGCGGTGCATACCAAATCTGGTGGTGTCGTCACCAATGAACGAAGAGGAATTGCGCAACTTAATGTACACTGCCCAATTAGAAGAAAATGGAGTCCCCTTTGTAATAAGATATCCTAGAGGACAAGGGGTAATGCCGGAATGGAAGACACCTTTTAAGAAGGTTGCAATCGGCACTGGTAGAAAAGTCAAGTCAGGTTCGGACTTAGCCATACTTTCAATCGGTCACATTGGAAATGAAGCGCTTAAGGCAGCAGAGGTTTTAGAAAAGAATGATTGCAGCGCTGCTGTTTATGACATGCGTTTTGTGAAACCATTAGATGAGCTCATGCTGCACGAAATATTTGGTAAATATGAATATGTTATTACCGTTGAAGATGGTTGTATTCAGGGTGGGTTTGGATCTGCAGTTTTAGAATTTATGGTTGACAATGGATATAAATCAGATGTGGTAAGACTAGGAATTCCAGATAGGGTAGTTGAGCACGGGAGCCAAGGACAACTTTATGCAGAGTGCCAATATGATGCAGATAGCATCGTTCGGGAGGCAATTAAAATGACTTCGTCTACAAAGTCAGCTAAGTCGGCTGGATTTGCCAGTTAAGAAGCGACTCTTTTTACCTTTCCGCGTCTTAATCGTGGAAAGTCAAAGACCCAAATAATGCGAATTTTACTAACTGTCATTTTAGCGTTTGCCTTAGGCCAATACAAGGCTCAGGTAATTGATGTGTTCCCACACACGGATGACCTTGAGGGATGGTCGCTTTGCAGCGAATATTGCAGTAATGCCTGTGCTATATCAAGCGATTGGTCCAGTGTCGGTAACATTGATTTTAGACCTGATACCGGAGGAACGCCAACGGATAGTACTGGACCTAGTCTAGATCATAATCCAGGTCTTTCCTCTGGAGTTTATGCCTACGTTGAGTCTACTGATACCTGCAATTCAGATACAGCATTGCTGGAATCACCTTACATCGATTTAAATAATGTGGTTGCGCCCGGATTTACTTTTTGGTATCACCAATGGTCACCAAATGCAATCACGGATACGTTTGACATACTTATTAGTACAGATAGCGGGACCAGTTGGTCCGTGGCTTTTACCGGTCAGAACAACATATCGGCAAATGCATGGCAATTTGATTCTTTGGGTTTAGGTGGATATGTGGGGCAAATCATAAAACTGAGATTCCGTTTTATTACTTCTGGCGATTCTATTGATTTTGCCCTTGATGATTTCACCATTCATGGTACACAATATATTGATGCTGGTTTACTAAGTGTGACGACAGCAAATGGAACTTGCCCAGGTGATACAAGCAGTGTTTGTGTGACTTTGGTCAACGCAGGTTTGTTGGCTCTGGATTCTGTTACGATTAACACCACACTGAATGGAGGAGCATTGTTTAGTCCATTTTTATTTGTAGGAAACTTATTGCCAGGTGACGATACATTAATATGTGTTGGAGATACAGTTTTTACAACGAACGATTCAATTGGTGCATTCTCCACCATGCCTAACAACACAAACGACACGCTCAATTTAAATGATACCGTTTCAATGATTTTCGTTGTTGGATCGCCTATTACTGCTAATGCTGGAAATGACACTACCGTCTGCCAACTTGATACATTTCAAATTGGTGGCTCACCTACAGGGCCAGTAAATGCTATTTATAATTGGTTACCTGGAGCGTTATTTAATGATAGCACAGCCTCAAATCCATTCTTGGCGGTGTCCCAAGACACAACGATTATCGTTATTGTCACTGATACGATTACTGGTTGTGTAGATATGGATACAGTAGCTATTACGGCAGCGGCCAATCCTGCTGTAGATGCTGGTTTGGATACAGTGTATGTATGCCAGCAAGATACCGTCACCATTGGTGGCTCGCCAACTACTGCGGCTGGAAATTCTGTGAGTTGGTCTCCCGGCTTAGATCTAGATGACTCCACTTCATTCAACCCTGTACTTACGGGAGACGAGATCTATTTCATTTTTGTCACAGCAACGGAACCAATATACGGTTGTACCAGTGTTGATGCTATGTTAGTCATCGCAAATGGAACGCCTGTGCTTGACGCAGGTGATGACATGACCGTTTGTGCCGGAGATTCATTTGAATTAGGCGGTTCGCCAACTTCAAATTTGTTTGGAGATATACAATGGACAGGATCAGGATTGCTTAATGATGACACAATCGCCAATCCAATCGCAACTGCACAAGAAGACACCTTTTTTGTAGTGACGGTTACAACAGGAGCCGGTTGTACATCCTCTGATACAATATTTATCACGGTAAATGATCTACCAGTGATTTCAATAGCTAATTCTGGAGCTTGTCCAGGTGATACTATGCAGCTCACAGCGTCTGGAGGTGCGAACTATCAATGGGAACTAGATTCAACTCTAAGCGACACAAGTATCGCTAATCCCTTGGTATACCCACCGAGCAATGGGTATGAATATATTGTTTATGTAACTGCCTCTAATGGGTGTCCAGACTCAGCACATATTACCGTTTCATATTTCGATATCCCAAATGTGGACGCTGGTGAAAATGATACTATTTGTGATGGAAGTTCAGCACAGCTCCTGGCAACAGGGGCTTCAAATTATCTATGGTCACCAACAGCAGGCTTAGATGACGCAACGATCGCTAATCCATTGGCGAGTCCAGTAAACTCTATTGAATATTTTGTGGAGGGCACAAGCGTAAATGGATGTACCGCGATAGATTCAGTTTCGGTTTTTGTTAATGTTTTGCCTGCGGCAGATGCGGGACCAGATACAAGCATTTGTTTGAATGATTCAATTCAAATCGGAGGTAGTCCCACGGGGCCCGCTGGTGCAACTTATTCATGGCCATCATCGGGTATTGCAAATACTACAGGAGCAAACCCATTCTACAGTTCTTTCGGAGTAAATCCTGGGAACTATTCTTATGAAGTAACTGTGACGGACATCAATGGATGTGAATCTACCGATGAAATGGAAATCACAGTTTGGAGCGATCCAGTTGCCACAATCGATCCGATTAATAACGCCATTTGTGTTGGGGATTCGATTACAATTTCTGCCCAAGGTGGAGTAAGTTATCAGTGGTCGCCAGGAGGAACAGTACTGAATAATGCATCCTCTTTTACCAAAGCTTATCCAATCGTTACAACCCTGTATACGGTTACAGTGACTGATGTAAACGGGTGTACTGACACTGAATCAGAACAACTTGTGGTACATCCATTAACTCAGGCAAATGCAGGTGCTGATGCGGCAATATGCCAACAAGACACGATTCTCCTTAATGCCTCTGGCGGGGTGAATTACACTTGGGCACCTACAGTATTTATAGGCTCTACATCTGGTGCGAATCCAGAGGCATTTCCGGTGCAAACGCATACTTATAATGTGACTGTCACTGATGCCAATGGTTGTTCTGAATCGGATAATGTGACCGTCACTGTCAATCCACTACCTATCGTCTCAGCGGGGTCTAATAAACGAAGCTGTTTGAATGTGGGGATTGAGATCGGTGGAAACCCTGCGGGACCAATTGGTTCAACATACTCCTGGTCACCTACGATTTCATTGAATGATGCTTCGTTGTCAAATCCAATTGCGACCCCTCAATCAGACACGAGGTATAATGTAACTGTAACTACTTCATTTGGGTGTCAAGATTCAGCATCAATGCTATTGGGCATTGATACCTTACCTGTAGTGAAAGTGATTGATAGTCCTGAACCGATATGCACTGGGGATACATCATTCATTAGCGTCACACCAGGGTTTACCAAATATCAATGGTCACCTAATTTGAAAATTTCATCAACATCAAGTAAAGAGATATTTGTGAGTCCAGGATCGGATCGTATTTACTCTGTGACTGTAACAAACAATAATGGATGCATAGGCGATACCAGCGCGTTTGTAAAAGTCTATAAGCTCCCGGTTGTTGGAGTTAGCGAAGATTTTGAGGTTTGCGCAGGCGATTCGTTTCAACTGGAAGCCACTGGGGGTGTGATTTATCAATGGTCAGAGGGGGAGTCATTGAAAGATTCAAATTCACGAATTACAATGGCATACCCTGTTGAATCAGGGCAATATCGAGTCTCAGTTACGGATACAAATAATTGTTTGAATGTTGCTAAGGTATTGGCAACTGTGAACCAATTGCCCGAAATTGACGCTGGTGACGATATTGATAATTGTGATATCGATGTTGTTTACTTGGGAGGACCAATTGTCGGTCCAAGTGATGCAGTTTTCTTCTGGACTCCAGGTATTGGGCTTGATGATCAATATAGCCCAAATCCAAGGGTGTTAAATCCAGAGAGGACCACTTATTATTTAGAGGTTCAGGACAGAAACGGATGTTTTAGTTACGATAGTGTTGAGGTGAATGCCGATTGCTATTCCTTAATTTATGCGCCATCAGCATTTACTCCTGGATTTAATGGATTAAATGACGAGTTTGCATTAGTCCATTATCGCATTGTCGATGCGGTTCTTAGAATTTATAATCGTTGGGGTATCCTCATGTTCGAGACGAATGACTTGGACAAAGCTTGGGATGGTACAGAGCCTAATAGCAATGAAGTTGCGCCATCAGGTTCGTATTATTGGATAGTCGAATACCGTACAGAGGATCGAAAAAAGGGATTAAAGGAAGGTGTGGTGACTCTGCTCAAATAAAAAGGCCGATCATTTGATCGGCCCTTTCTTATTTTTTCACGTCCTTTTGAAGCTCTGACTTATAGTCCCACTCCTCTAAGAATTTTGTAGTGATCTTCCCATCCCTAAATTTTGGATGTTTCATCAGTTTTTGATGAAATGGAATGGTTGTTTTCACTCCTTCGATGATATACTCGCCAAGAGCTCTTTCCATCTTTGTGAGGGCCTCTTCTCTGGTTTGAGCAACCGTAATAAGTTTAGCGATCATGGAGTCATAGTAAGGAGGAATGGTATAACCAGCATATACATGCGTGTCAATTCGAATTCCGTGACCTCCTGGAGAATGATAATTGGTAATTAATCCAGGGCTAGGTCTGAAATCATTCAATGGATCTTCAGCATTAATCCTGCATTGAATTGCATGACCAACAGGCTCGTAGTTTTTACCGCTGATGGGCATTCCAGATGCAATCTTGATTTGTTCCTTTATCAAGTCATAATTAATAACCTCCTCAGTAATGGTATGCTCTACTTGGATACGAGTATTCATTTCCATGAAGTAGAAATTGCGATGCTTATCCACTAGGAATTCGACCGTTCCAACACCTTCATAGTTTACTGCTTTTGCCGCCTTAATTGAGGCAGCTCCCATGGCTTTACGAAGCTCCTTAGTCATAAAAGGTGATGGGGTCTCTTCAACCAATTTTTGATGCCTTCGCTGAACTGAGCAGTCTCGTTCACTTAGGTGACATGCTTTTCCAAATTGATCACCCGCAATTTGAATTTCGATGTGACGAGGTTCTTCAATGTACTTTTCCATGTACATACCATCATTTCCAAAAGAAGCCTTCGCTTCTTGTCGAGCTGATTTCCAAGCCTTTTCAATTTCACTCTCTTTCAAACAAATGCGCATACCCTTTCCACCGCCACCGGCAGTAGCTTTCAATATGACTGGATACTTGATCTCTTTTGCAACCTTTATGGCATCCTCAAGGCTGTCGATCAATCCATCAGATCCAGGAATCGTAGGAACACCAGCATCTTTCATGGTTTGTTTCGCACTGGCCTTGTCTCCCATGCCATCAATCTGCTCGGGGGTTGCACCGATAAATTTGATCCCATTCTCCTGACAGATTTTTGAGAACTTTGAGTTCTCGGATAAGAATCCATATCCAGGGTGGATGGCATCCGCATTGGTTATTTCAGCAGCGGCAATAATGTTTGGTATCTTTAAGTAGGATTCGCTACTTGCATTGGGTCCAATACATACGGCCTCATCCGCGAATCGGACATGCAGGCTATCCGCGTCTGCCTTTGAATAAACAGCAACCGTACTTATGCCCATTTCACGGCAAGTCCTGATAATACGCAAGGCGATTTCCCCGCGGTTGGCGATTAAGATTTTCTTAAACATCTCCTTTAAACTTTAGGTTAAACAGGAACTAGGAAGGGTCGATCAAGAACAATGGCTGATCGTATTCAACTGGGCTCGCATCATCAACAAGAACCTTCACAATTTTACCTGACACTTCAGATTCAATCTCATTGAATAATTTCATTGCCTCGATGATACAAATAACACTCCCTGTCTTTATTTCGTCACCTACATTAACAAATGACGGAGATTCAGGGTTTGCGCTTCTATAGAAGGTCCCAATCATTGGAGATTTTATCGTTATATACTTAGCGTTTTCAGCAGCCGTTGCGGCATCTTCCTTCGCTTTAGTCTGCTCAGCAGTTGGTGCTGCAGGCGCAGGCGCGGGTGCAGGTGCTGGCTGCACGGGCTGAGGTGCATAGTTCATCTGCATTGGCATTTGAGGAACTTCCACTACACTAGCGCCAGCTTTTATGTTAATCTTAAAATCTTTTGTTTCAAGTTCTACCTCGTTCACACCAGATTTTGAAACGAACTTGATGAGCGTTTGAATTTCACTTAGATCCATAATTTATTGTTTAAGGGTAAGCTAAGGTATTTCATAGCGTTTAATTCTGATTAATTAGTTGTGTCATATGCCCATTTGAGATAGACAGAACCCCAGGTGAAACCTCCTCCAAAAGCAGATAGAATGATATTATCTCCTCTATTCAGCTGATTCTCCCAGTCGGCAAGACACAATGGAATGGTTCCATTAGTGGTGTTGCCATATTTATGAATGTTGATCATTACTTTATCGGTTCCAAGGCCCATTCTTTTAGCCGTGGCATCTATAATGCGCAAATTGGCTTGATGTGGCACCAGCCATGCAACATCGTCAGGCCCTAGATTGTTGCGCTCCATGATTTCATAGCTAACATCGGCCATGTTGGATACCGCAAATTTGAAAACCGTTTTTCCTTCTTGATGCACATAATGTTGCCGTTTAGCAACAGTTTCTTCCGTTGGCGGATATTCTGATCCACCGGCAACTTGATGAAGATATTGCTCTCCATTTCCGTCAGATCTAAGAATAGAATCCTGAATTCCCATTCCTGTGTTATCTTGTTCGAGAAGGACTACTCCAGCGCCATCGCCAAAAATGATACAGGTTTGTCGATCGGTGTAATCAATTATTGTGGACATTTTGTCCGCACCTACCACAAGCACTTTTTTATGAGTGCCACTTTCGATGAACTTAGAACCTGTGACAAGTCCGTATATGAAGCCCGAACAAGCAGCATTTAAATCGAATCCAAAGGCGTTTTTCAAACCTACTTTGGCGCTTACAATATTTGCGGATGCGGGGAAAATTTTATCTGGGGTTACTGAGCAGAATATGACCAAATCAATTTCTTCAGGGCCGATTCCGCGCTTTTTTAGCAGCTTTTCGATGGCAACTTTAGCCATTTCTGTGACTCCTTTTCCTTCGCCTTTTAGTATTCTGCGTTCCTTAATACCTGTTCGTGCAGTAATCCACTCGTCCGTGGTATCCACCATTTTTTCCAGCTCTGCGTTGGAGAGCACATAATCTGGAAGGTGAGAGGCTACTGCTGTAATGGCTGCTTTAATCTTCGTCATAGGTTACTTAAACACTTTACGAATGCGGTCAGCAAGTTTTGCTTCAGCAGTATCTACCGATAACAAAATCATGTTTTTAACTGCATTTTCATTTGAAATACCGTGTCCAATGATAACATTTCCATTTACACCAAGCACAGGTGTTCCACCATAAATTTCATAGTTGAAACGTTCAAAGTACTCATCTTCTACGCTTCGCTTGCGGATCAGTGTATAAAGTGCTTCTGCCTGTTTTAACACAATATTGCCAGTAAAACCATCACAAACAATTACATCAGCTTTACCATTGAATAAGTCACGACCTTCAATGTTGCCGATGAAATTGAAGTCCTTGCTGTCTTTCATCATTTCATGAGCGGCCTGACTAAGCATATTACCTTTTTCTTCTTCTTCACCAATGTTTAATAATCCAACTTTAGGATTTTCAATATTGTAAATCTGTTCAGCCATTATGCTTCCCAAAATTCCAAATTGGTAAAGCACATCTGGCTTGCAATCAGCATTAATTCCAACATCAAGTAAAACACTCACACCACCATTAAGCACGGGGAGCGCGGTCGTAATACTTGGTCGAATTACTCCAGGAATGGTGCGTATGGTATACATTGCTCCAACCAACATTGCCCCGCTATTACCGGTACTCGAGAATGCGTCAAGCTCACCGCTGGCAAGCATTCTAAAACCTAGAGCAATACTAGAGTTTGGTTTTTTAAGAAATGCTTTTGTAGGATGTTCGCCCATATCAATGGACTCATCGGTGTGGACTATTTCAAAATAGTCCTCATCAAAACCTTCGCTTTGAAGGATTGGGATTATATCTGCCTTGTTGCCAATGAGACAAATTTTGGCTCTGTCACCTAATTCCTTTTGTGCTAAAATGGCACCAAGGACATTGGCTTTTGGAGCAAAATCGCCACCGAGAACATCAAGGCCTACTTTCATGGCCATGGCGCTAAATTAGGCCATTGATTCTTTTTCCATCACCACTTTACCTTTATAGTAAAGTTTTCCCTCATACCAATGAGCTCTGTGGTAGAGGTGAGGCTGACCTGTTGTTGGACAAGTAGAAATCTGAGGCATCTCAGCTTTATAGTGTGTTCTACGCTTGTCTCTTCTCGTTTTCGATATCTTCCGTTTAGGATGTGCCATGGTCTAAACTTTTATTTTTTCAATTTTTCTAACGCTTTCCAGCGTGGATCTTGCTTTTCTTTTTCCTCTTTAATTGGTTCTTCAGATTGGAAATAGGATTCAACCTCGGGATTACACTCACCTTCTAGATGAACTTTTTTAGCTGGGATGTTTAACATCACGAACTCAAATAGATATTGTGAAACATCTAATTTGTATTCGCTATTGCCAAGGTATATCACTTCATCTCCTGTTAAATCGGTGTCAGGGGCAAATCGAGCGATCAGCTCTTCATTGCACGTAAGCGGCAACCATAGGTCATCTCCACAGTGGTCGCAAATAACCTTCACCTTTCCTTCTATATTGAATAGTAAGGTCATCATTCGGTTATTCTTGTCCAAGTTCACCTTAGAAGTTAATTGTGCTTCTAAGATTTCTTCACTACTCCTCTCTTCAAAGAACGCACTATCTAAACTCCATTCAAAATCATGAACGCCAGCAGCTAGGCCACTGAACTGTATCTCATATTTCTGTTCGGAATTCAAAGAGCTCTGTCAAAAGGGTTGCAAATGTAAATATTAGGCCGACACAAAAAACTATTAATATGCTTTATCTGAGGCGGTTTGAAGTTGATTGCTTTGAAGCTCTCGTTGAAACTTCCGACAGTTGTATATATCGCAAGCTAGGAAAATGGCATTTCTGAACGATGTCGGATCTGCAAGACCTTTGCCAGCAATGTCAAATGCGGTTCCATGATCAGGTGAGGTCCGAACGATAGGTAATCCAGCCGTAAAATTTACTCCGTCAAAAGCTAATGCCTTGAAGGGGGCTAAGCCTTGGTCATGATACATGGCTAAGACTCCATCATAATTCTCTCTTTGTTTGGAACCAAAAAAGCCATCTGAGGCAAAAGGCCCAAAGGCCAATATTCCGCGATCCTTAGCTTCCGCAATGGCTGGTGCGATGATTTCTATTTCTTCCTCACCTAATAACCCCTTGTCACCGCTATGCGGATTTAAACTGAGTACGGCAATTTTAGGTCGATTAATGCCGAAGTCTATGTTTAATGATTTGGCGAATACTTCAAGCTTCGTAAGGATAGATTCTCGAGAAATACTCCTTGAAACGTCCTTTAATGAAACATGGCCAGTCACTAAGGCTACACGCAATTCTTCGTGAGCTAAGATCATGAGTGGATTATCCTCGTTGGCATAGGCAGCCAGAAATTCTGTGTGTCCAGGAAACTTAAATTCCTCCGATTGAATGTTTGATTTATTGATGGGCGCTGTTACAATTGCATCCACTTTATTTGACGCCAGATCCTCCACAGCCGCCTTGAGAGACGTAAAAGCACATTGACCAGCTTCTTGCGTTAATTGGCCGAATTCTGTGCGTACATTTTCTGCGAATACATTAATAACATTTACTTTATTGGCATGTGATTTATCTGCATTAGCACATACATGAAGTGGTAGCTCCAATTCCGACCTTTTCATATGGAACTTTACCGTTCGTTCATTGGCGTAGATGATGGGCGTACAGTTTTCAAAGATCCGAGAATCGGACAGAGATTTTAATGCAACTTCAAGCCCAACACCATTGATGTCACCACATGAAATGGCAATTCTTATTTTTTCCTGACTATTCATTCGTTAAATTATTCTACCATTTCCGCGATATCGCAACCTTTGCTGCTTCATTTTGTCTTACTTTGAAATAGCGCAGCGAATGTACTCAATGGCGAATCAACGTCATAAGTGATTTCTGCGTCTACAACAGTTCAATGAAGTATCTAGTTTCTTCTTTATTAATGATTCTGGCGTTGCTTTCGGTGCAAGAGAGCTTTGCCACGCACAATCGTGCGGGAGAAATAATTTACAGAAGAACCGGCAATGGTTCATTTGAGTATGAGATCACCATTATTACTTACACCAAGACAGGAGGACAGAGCAACGAGGCGGATCGTTGCGAACTCGACCTCTTTTTTGGTGATGGTGAAACAGAAAC
The DNA here is from genome assembly GCA_943788775.1 of uncultured Flavobacteriales bacterium. GTDB lineage: Bacteria > Bacteroidota > Bacteroidia > Flavobacteriales_G > Salibacteraceae > SHAN690. The sequence continues at coordinate 217,549 of CALSRO010000005.1, forward strand.
AGTTCAACGTGTCAATGGAAATCAACAGGGTGACTGCCCTCATTTTGGAGAACAAATAGGCAATAGCACTAAGCGAAACGTTTACGTTACTACACATACTTATCCTGGTGTAGGAACGTATAAGGTTTATACTCAAGATCAGAATCGAAATGCAGGAGTTCGGAATATACCAAGCTCAGACAATGTGTGGTTTTATGTTGAGAGCGAAATCGTGATTGATGTTTCCTCTGGAGGAAATACTGCGCCAACTTTACAAAACCCACCTATCGACAATGGGTGCGAAGGAGAAGTATATTATCACAATCCAGGCGCGGTGGATCCCGATGGTGATAGCCTTGTGTATAGTCTGGTAAAATGTAAGACGGTGAATGGCCAGACTATCCCTGGCTTTACCTTTCCCAACACAGTTTCGGGAGCGGCTGAATCGTTGACCATTGATCCAAGAACTGGTACGTTGATTTGGGACTCTCCGCAGGAGCAAGGCGAATACAATATTGCAATTCGAATTGAAGAGTGGAGATACAATGATTTTAGCGGTGATCTAGTTTTCGTGGGTTCGATTTTGCGAGATATGCAAATTGATATTCGAACCTGTGAGCCAAAAGAGCCGCCAATTATCCAAACTCTGAGCAAAGTTTGTATTGAAGCAGGTAAAATGCTTGCAATGCAAGTCATGGCTACGGATGCGGATGATGACCCACTGGATTTTAGTGCAACAGGCTTTCCGTTAAATCCTGGCGAAGGAGGAAGTTTAAATCCAAATGAAATAATTGGTGAACCACAGCCTGTGGTGCTCGATTTCACTTGGATTACCCGATGCGATCACATTCAGTATGAGCCATATTGGGTTTATTTCAAGGCAAAGGAAAATCTAGGATTGAGCGATGAGGAGTTGGTAGATTTCGAAGAATTAGAAATACAGGTTATACCGCCTGCTGTAACCATTACGTCCATTGATCCAGTAGGCGCTGCATTGAGAATCACGTGGACAGAAGCTCCGTGTGATGGAGCAAATGGCTATGACATATATAGATTCAATGATAGCTTAGGATATGTGGCAAGCAATTGCAATGTGGGCGTTCCCGCAGCGCTGGGTTATGAGTTTATCGGTAGAAACGAAGGACAAGATAATTTGACCTTTTTGGATGACAACGATGGTGAGGGACTGATTCATGGAGAGAAATACTGCTATATGATTGTAGCAACCTATCCTGACCGATCTGAAAGCTATGCAAGCTTGGAAGAATGTTCGGAACTTATTCGTGACGTACCCATCTTGAATAAGGCTAGTATTAATATGACCGACAAAGAACTCGGTTCAGATTCGGTGGCGTGGTATAAACCCATAGAATTGGATCCAAGCAATTTTGAAGGGCCGTTTAAATATAAATTGACAAGGACTTTTGTTTCAAATGGGCAGAGTGAAGTCGTATTCGAAAGCGATGCTAGTAGTGACTTCCTATCGTTAGATACTGTGTTTGTGGATCAAAACTTAAATACCGAGGAGGATCAGTTCACTTATTCGATTGATCTCGTTTGGGGGCCAGAGGAGATATCGGTTGGCAAATCACGAAATGCGTCATCGATATTTTTGACTTCAGTTTCTGCGGATAATCAATTAACATTGAATTGGGATGTTCAAGTTCCGTGGACAAATTCGGAGTATATCGTATATAAGTTCAAGACAGATTCAGATTCTTTGGAAGTGTTTTATGAGTTAGCCAGAACTTCTGAAACGACTTATACGGATGTCGGACTGGTAAATTTGGATGAATACAAATACTTTGTGAAGTCAATCGGGACTTATACGTCAGGGGACTTACCTGACACATTGATTAACCTGAGTCAAATACATACTGGAATTCCTGAGGACAAAGAGGCTCCATGTGCACCTCCTGGCAGAAAGATCACGGGCGATTGCAACCTAGACCAAACGGATATCATTTGGAATAATGCAAATCGAGCTTGCGCAAATACAGATGATGTGGTTCGTTACAATATATACTACGCTCCAAGATTAGGTGAAACAATGGAATTGGTTCAAGTCAACGAAAGCCCACTGGATACCACATATTTCAGACCTACAAGTGAATCAATTGCTGGTTGTTACATGGTAACTGCAGTAGATAGTTTCGGAAATGAAAGTGATTCGGGCAGCACCTTGTGTATCGATAATTGCCCAATTTATGAATTGCCAAATGTGTTCACTCCAGGAGATGATGGTAAGAATGACCTGTTCACTCCATTCCCATACAAGTTCATTGAAAGTGTCGATGTCACTATTTTCAACCGATGGGGGAATATCGTTTTTGAAACGAAAGATCCTGACATTAACTGGGATGGAAAAGAAATGAAATCGGGCAAACAAGTTTCAGATGGGGTGTACTATTATATGTGTACAGTCAATGAAATCCGATTGGTGGGAATTGTGCAACGGGAGCTGCGCGGTTCGTTCACAGTTTTCAATCAGCATAGCGAAACTCCAATAGCAAAATAAATGTTTACGGGAATTGTAGAGGGCTTGGCTCAGGTGGAAAAAATGGAGCGAGAGGGGACGAACATGAGTATTTGGTTCAGTGGACCATTCACTTCAGAATTGAAGATCGATCAAAGTGTAGCCCATAATGGAGTTTGCTTAACGATTGATCGATTGAACGAAAGTGAATATCGAGTTACAGCCATTAAAGAAACCATCGATAAAACAAATTTCGGGCAGCTAGAAATGGGTGCAAAGGTGAATGTTGAGCGCTGTATGAAGGCGGATGGTAGATTTGACGGACATGTGGTTCAGGGTCATGTGGACGGAACCGCTACGGTCAAATCGATTAAAGCGGAAGACGGATCTTGGTTTTACACGTTTGAGTTAACCAAGCCTCATGAAGGTTTAATGGTAGAGAAGGGTAGTGCGTGCTTAAACGGCACAAGTCTTACGCTCGTCAATGTGCTGGATCAATCATTCTCAGTTGCCATTATTCCTTATACCTATCAATTCACGAATTTCCATGAATTGAAAGTTGGTGATGTGATTAACGTGGAGTTTGACATTCTTGGAAAGTATGTAGTTGCCGCCACTCAAAGGATGAAGCAATAATTAGAATACTTCAGAAGCAATCTTTCGAACAGCTTCTGAGCGGCCCATAGTATAATAATGTAAACAGGGCACGCCTTGATCTCTCAGCTCCTTACTTTGCTCAATTCCCCATTCAACACCCACTTTTGTTACATCCGCGTCTGTTTTGCAGGTTTCTAGAGCATCGGACAACGCTTCAGGAAAGCTGATATGGAAAGTACGTGGAATAAACTGAATTTGCTTTAATGATGTCACCGGTTTTAAACCGGGGATGATGGGCAAATCAATGCCGTGCTCTCGGCACCTAGCAACAAATTCAAAATATTTTTGATTGTCAAAAAACATTTGAGTCACGATATATTCTGCTCCCAAATCAATTTTGCGTTTGAGATTTTTAAGATCCGCTTTGAGACTCATGGCCTCAAAGTGTTTTTCTGGATATCCCGCAACACCAATGCAAAAATTGATAGGACTAGCGTCTTTCATCTCCTTTTCCAAATACTCCCCTTTATTCATGTCATGAATTTGGGACACCAAGTCCGAAGCATATTCATTTCCATTCTCTTCTGGAACGAAGCTGTTTTCTGCCTTCCGTGCATCTCCACGTAGGGCTAGCACGTTTCGGATTCCAAGAAAATCTAAATCGATCAACGCATTTTCAGTGTCCTCCTTCGTAAATCCATCACAGATCAAATGAGGCACAGCTTCCACGTCATATTTATTCATGATGGCAGCACAAATCCCAACGGTTCCAGGCCGCTTCTTTATACTCACCTTTTCTAGGTAACCTTTTTCACGCTTCTTATATATGTACTCTTCACGTTGATAGGTCACGTTGACATATTTTGGATTGAACTCCATCAAAGGATCAATTCCAGCGTAAAGTGAATCGATTCCTGCCCCTTTCAAAAGGGGTAGTATCTCGAAGGATAGCACAGTATCAGTGTGTTCTTTAATTGCGTCTATAACTTTCATAAGAATTGGCAAATGTACGCGTCAGAGTCTAGTCTTAAATAAATTCAAACTTCCTTTTGCTTCTGTTTTCAAGCCTCATTTTTGATGTAGTTTTGCGCCCAATTTTTAAGTGCATGGAGCACATTCGAAACTTCTGTATTATCGCCCATATCGACCACGGCAAAAGCACGCTGGCAGATCGTCTATTGCAGGCTACAGGCACTGTAAGTGATCGTGATCTGAAGGAGCAGACCTTGGACGACATGGATTTGGAGCGTGAGCGTGGCATCACCATTAAAAGCCATGCCATTCAGATGAATTACCATCAAGATGGTAAGGACTATGTTTTGAATTTGATTGATACTCCGGGTCATGTTGATTTTTCCTATGAAGTTTCCCGCGCCATTGCTGCTTGCGAGGGAGCACTTTTATTGGTTGATGCAAGTCAAGGAATTGAAGCACAAACAATATCCAATCTCTATCTTGCGATGGAGCATGACTTGACCATTATTCCCGTTTTAAACAAGATGGATTTACCATCGGCTATGCCTGAAGAGGTGAAGGATGAAATGGAGGATTTGTTGGGATGCGAGCGGGACGAAATTATTGGAGCAAGTGGAAAAACTGGTCGGGGAGTAGATGAGCTATTAAGAGCAATTGTTGAGCGAATTCCGCCACCTGTTGGTGACCCTAAGGCCCCGCTTCAGGCACTCGTTTTTGATAGTGTATTTAACCCATTTAGAGGGATCATTGCATACTTCAGAATCATGAATGGAACGATAAATCATGGGGACGAGGTGAAATTCTTTTACACAAAAAAGGAATATTTAGCTGACGAGATTGGAGTTCTGAGGATGAAGCCCGAAAAGCAGAAGCAACTCAGTGCTGGAAATGTTGGGTACATTATTTCTGGAATTAAACAAGCAAAAGAAATTAAAGTCGGAGATACACTTACGCACAAAGCGAATCCTACACTTACAGCTATTGAAGGGTTTGAAAACGTTAAGCCTATGGTATTTGCTGGTATTTATCCGGTTGATACAGATGAATACGAAGAGCTTCGAGATGCAATGGAAAAGCTGCAATTGAATGATGCTTCATTGACGTTTGAACCTGAGTCATCTGCAGCACTTGGTTTTGGTTTTCGATGCGGATTTTTAGGAATGCTCCACATGGAGATTATCCAAGAGCGTTTAGAGCGTGAGTTCGACATGACGGTAATAACTACAGTGCCAAACGTGAGTTATTATGCTTATTCGACCAGTGGAGACAAGCAAATCGTAAACAACCCCTCTGATTTACCTGATCCTGCAAAATTGGATAAGGTAGAAGAACCATTTATTTCTGCCCAAATCATTTCGAAATCTGATTTCGTAGGGCCGATTATGAATTTATGTATCGAGAAACGGGGAATATTGAAGAATCAAGTATATCTCACCGCTAACAGGGTCGAAATGACGTTTGAAATGCCATTGGCGGAGATTGTTTTTGACTTCTATGATCGATTGAAATCCATATCAAAGGGCTATGCTTCATTTGACTATCACCCTATCGGCTACCAACAGTCCAATTTGATTAAGTTGGACATAATGCTCAATGGTGATCCAGTGGATGCTTTGTCTGCATTGATACACAAGGATAACGCCTTTTCTTTGGGTAAAAAGATATGTATCAAGCTGAAAGAATTAATCCCTCGACAGCAGTTTGAAATTGCTATCCAAGCTGGAATCGGTGCGAAAATTGTTGCTCGAGAAACGGTGAAAGCAGTGCGTAAAGATGTGACAGCCAAGTGTTATGGTGGTGACATTTCGCGAAAGCGTAAGCTGCTCGAAAAGCAGAAAAAAGGTAAGAAGCGCATGCGCCAAATTGGAAGTGTTGAGGTGCCCCAAGAGGCTTTCTTGGCTGTGCTGAAACTGGATTAATTTCTCACATCCCTTGCTCTAATTTTATTTGTCGACTCAGGCTGAGTCGAAATGCCTTGGATATCGAAGATGGTTCAATATCTGACCATACTTTAATCATAAATGTGCAAGGTATATTCCGCTAAAAAAGTTGTTCATGCACCCAACCAATAACCCATGCATTGCGTGAAATACTCGCAGGCCGCAAAACCAGCGGTTTTTCCAACTAAATTTGGATTTTCTGAGATGAAACGTATGATACACCTATTGACTCAACTGAAACAAGTTTTTACTGTTTCCGCAATCCTATTATTGTCGGCACTTTCTGCCAATTCACAAAACGCTGCTGGGGCCTACGCAGGTGGGGATATAACCTACCAGATGGGCAATGGCGATACACTCGACATCACCCTCAATTATTACATTGAGTGCGGTGGGACTTCTCCTGGTTCAAACCCAATATTGGTGCTCAGAAACTGCAGTGGAACACCTATCAGTACGGTAAACATGGGCGCGCCTACCATTACTGAAATTTCAAACACTACCGCCACAACCAATTGTGGTGCTGGAACGGTTTCAGGTAGAAGAAGGTATCAGTACACTGCACAAATTGACATCTCAGATGAGTTCACTACTTCGTGTAACTTTTATCGAATGACCATTTTTCCAACGTCAAGAAACCCTTCTGGAAACTTGGCAAATGCCACGACACAGAGGCTTTGGCTCCAAGCAGACGTGTATTTGCAAAACGATGCTACCAATTCGTCACCAACATTTACGGCTCAAGCCATCCCGTATCTTTGTAAGAACTCAACCACAACTTTTTCACCTGAGGTTTCTGATGTGGATGGAGATAGCCTAGTGTTTTCTCTGGTTTCAGCCAAAACAGGTACAACAAGTGCTACGGCAATAACTTATTCTACAGGATCGGGAACATCTCCCATTGCTGGAATCACAATTGATCCAACCACTGGTTTATTGACATTCACGAGCCCAGATTCCTTAGCTCATCAAGTCGTGATTCTAGTTCAGGAATATGACCGCACATCCGGTAATCAAATCAGTGCTGTATACCGCGATTTTCAATTTTATGTTGATACTAATTGCACCAACCCTGGTCCAACCCCGAATGCCTCCTTTTCCAATTTAACCAATGTAAATAGCTCCGTTGGGAATGATACGATCTATTTAGACACAAACGTTGCAGCTTCATTCAGGTTGACTTTTACAGATGCAAATGGTATCAGTGGATACACATCAAATGCGGTGTCAGTGCTTGGTGGCAATGCTACATTCAATTCCTCCAATGCACAAGTTTCTTGGACGCCAAGTGGAGCAGACATAGGAACGCATATTTTCACCATTTCAGCAGAGGATAATGTGACCCCGACCTCTGGTAAAGGAGCCAAGAAGGTCGTAGTTGTTGTTAGGGACGAGGTTTCTCCTTTTGTACTTACCGGGGCGGCCATATCCAATGTAACTTGCCCTAATCCAGAAAACGGGACATTAGTGGTCCAATTTACTGGAGGTACAGGCCCATTTAGTTTTCAAATACAAGGTCAATTTACAAGTACGGATATAACGCAAACATCAACATTGTTTACTGGTCTTCCTTCGGACAATTATAAAATCACGATGGTGGATTCAGGTACTGGTCAGGATACTACTGAAATTGCCTTTGTTCATTCAATTCTAGGCTTTCCATTCGGAATTAATTCAATATCAACATTATCAACAATAAGTTGTGATGATGCTTGTAATGGTAGTTTAAGAGTTAACCCAAATACATTGGGGGCAGGTGGAATAAGCAATTATTCATATCTCTGGTCTAATGGGCAGACATCCAGGACTGCGACAAATTTATGTGGAGGAACGGTTGGTGTTACTGTAACTGATACTTTTGGATGTCAGTTGACGGATACCGCTGCCTTGTTTGAACCACCTGTTGTATTTGCAGTAGTTGATAGTACAGACAGCGCGAGTTGTAATGGTGCAGCCGATGGAGCTGCGTATATTAGTGCGAATGGTGGTGTTGCCGCTTCTATATCTACGTCAGAGTATATAATAGATCAATCTGAAGGCAGCTTTGAGCCATATCCATATGGCGAGGCAGCTAATGTGTCAAATTACTCCAGTATTACGTTAGGTGACGATGCTTTTTCAGCAGCCATAAATATTGGTTTCAGTTTTGAATTTTTTGGAGAAACATTTACACAGTTTAGAATTTCTTCCAATGGTTTTGTGCGATTAGGAACAGCTGGTGGTTCTACTGGTGTTGGAGCTCAAAGCATTCCAAATGCTGCTGATCCGGATAATTTAATCGCTGGATATTGGACGGATTTAAATCCAGCTAGTGGAGGTACGATTGAAACTTACCGTGCTGGAACTGGCTCAAATGAAATACGGGTAATCAATTTTATAGATGTCCCTCATTTTTTAAATGTAGGAGCGAACACATTCCAAATTGTACTCTATGAATCTTCCAACATTATTCAAGTTTATTTGGATAGTGTAACTACTGATGGTGGTTTCATTACGCAAGGGATTGAAGATAGTAATGGTGATACAGCCTTGGCTGTCACTGGCAGAAATCAAGCAAGTTTTTCCGCGATAAATGATTATGTCTCGTTCATTCCAAAGTCGCAAGATTTCAATTACACTTGGTCAAGCATAGGTACGGGCGCATCGGCCACCAACTTAACGGCAGGTACTTATTCGGTTATCGCTGCTGATGACGATGGTTGTGGAGATACCGTGAATTTTACGATTGAGGAACCAGCACAAATTGATATTGACACCGTTGTCACTCAGCCTGCTTGCTCAGGTGATTCAACGGGAATCATCGCAGCTTCCGCCACAGGTGGTAGCGGTGGAACCTTCACTTTTGCGTGGAGCAATGGCGCTGCGACTGCTACCATTACAAACCTTCCTGCAGGAATATATACTGTGACAGCCACAGACGACACAGGCTGTGAAGATTCACTAACTGTGATTCTAACAAACCCGGCCGCATTAGGCGTAACAATGACACCTACCGATGCGAATTGCCTTGGAGGAAACGATGGACAAATATTAGCCGCTGGAACAGGAGGCACTTCAGGAACGTTTACATACCTATGGAGCACAGGTAGCACTACAAACCCACTAACTGGATTGACAGCGGGCACTTACACGGTTACAGCTACCGATGGAAATGGATGTACTGCAGTTGATTCTGCAGATGTGGATGAACCAGCTACTGCTGTTGCTGTGGTTGCAGATTCAACCGATGAGTCTTGTTCAGGTGCAGCAGATGGCGAGGCCAACGCAACTGGAAGCGAGGGCACAGGAACCATCACCTACGCATGGAGTAACGGGGGCACTTCACAAACCATTACAGGATTAACCGCAGGAACATATATAGTAACTGCAACCGATGCCAATGGATGTACTGCAGTGGACACAACCACTGTCAATGCACCTGCTTCCTCAGTGACAGTGGCAATTATTGACAGCACTGATGTTACATGTAATGGCGGAAACGATGGTGAAGCCGAAGTGGGGAATGCATCTGGTGGTACCAGTCCATATACCTATTTATGGAATACAGGTTCTACCGCACAAACCATCACTGGTTTGACTGCCGGTACATATACGGTAACCGCTCAAGACAACAACGGTTGCGAAGCCACGGATCAAGTGATCATCGATGAACCAGCAACAACTGTAACGGTTTCAATCACCCTTGATAGCAACGCATCATGTAATGGCGCAGCAGATGGTGGTTTAACAGCAGTCGGATCAGGTGGCACAGGAACAATAACATACGCTTGGAGTAATTCGGGAAATACGGCATCAATCATCGGTCTAACAGCTGACACTTACACTGTGACCGCCACGGACGCTAATGGTTGTACCGCGACAGACGATCAAATCATCACAGAACCAAATGCAGTTGTTGCTTCAGCTACATCAACTCCAGAGACATGTGCGGGCGATGATGATGGAACGGCAACCGCATCAGGTGCAGGTGGGTCAGGAACATTTACATTCTCTTGGAACACAGGCGCGACAAGTGCAGCCATTTCAAGTTTGCCAGCAGGAACGTATAGTGTTACTGTGACTGACGGCAACGGTTGTACGGATTCAACCTCTGTGGTGATAGATCCTGCAAATGCCATTTCAATCACCATGACTCAGGACAGTGTAAATTGTCTGAATGGTAGTGATGGACAAGCAACGGCATCAGCAACTGGTGGAAGCGGAACGTTCACATACGCTTGGAGTAATTCCGGTTCAGGAGCAACCATCACAGGACTTACTGCTGATACTTATACAGTAACAGCGACTGATGGGAACGGATGTACAATTACGGGAAGTATTGATGTTGAAGAGCCAGCATCTGGTGTAACAGCTTCTGTAACATTAGATAGTAATGTTTCGTGTTTTGGAGAAACTGATGGAGGCCTTACTGCTGTTGGCGCAGGTGGTTCTGGAACATATACCTTTAGTTGGAATACAACGGCTACAACGGCAACCATCGATGGCTTGGGAGCTGCCACTTACTCTGTGACGGTTACTGATGCAAATGGATGTACAGATTCAGCATCAGCAACGATTACTGCTCCCAATCAATTATTCGCGTTTACTTCCGTTTTAACTACGCCAACATGTAACAACACTGCAGACGGTTCGGTTCAAGGATTCGGAGCTGGTGGAACTGGAACTTACACATATGAATGGAGTAACGGAGCAGCAACGCAAACTATTAGCAGTTTAACAGGTGGCACATACACAGTCACTGTCACTGATGCTAATGGATGCACGGACGATGAGGATGAAACCCTATCTGCGCCAAATCCGATTGTTATCACTAAAGATTCAATCAATGAATCATGTTCAGGGTCTGCTGATGGCGAGGCATATATTGCTTCTCTGACTGGTGGTTCAAGTCCATATACCTTCATTTGGAACACAGGTTCTACGAATGATACAATTACTGGTCTTACGGCTGGAAATTATACGGTTACTGTCACAGATAACAATAGCTGTACAGAAGAAACAACTTTCGCAATTGACGCTGGTGCGGGAGCAACGGTTAGCGCAGATAGTACAGATATCACTTGTAATGGTGATGACGATGGAACAGCCACAGCTACAGCCACAGGCACCGGCATAATAACTTATGCGTGGAGTAATGGCGGAACGGCAGCATCAATTAATAGTCTAGCAACTGGTGCATACACCGTTACGGTAACGGATGCAAATGGATGTACAGCAGTTGATTCTACTGAGGTAAATGAGCCTGCTGCGTTGGTTGCAACGGCTTCGGCATTATTATATGAAACATGTACGACCAATGATGGTCAAGCAACGGTTAGTTTCAGTGGAGCTCAAGGCACCCCAACTTTCGGATGGAGCAACTCTGCTACTACGCAGAATATAACCGGACTTTCAGCAAGTACATATAGTGTTACAGTTACAGATGCGAGTGGATGTACAGATTCAAGCTCGGTTGTCATTTTAGATACTTGCGCTTGTTCTATTGTTCCAAGTGCATTAGTCACAACGGCTCCGACATGCGCAGGTGATTCAGCGACCGTTACGGCTTCTGCAACGGGCGGGAGTGGAACATACACATTCCTATGGCCAGGTGGTGCAACATCGGCTTCGACTCTATTGCCAGCTGGTACTTGGTGTGTTACCATTGATGACGGCTCTTGTACAGACACGGCTTGTGTAATTGTATCCGACCCTGCAGCAATTACATTCAGCGCTTTCTCAAATGTAAGTCAGCTTACTTGTGATGATGATTGTGATGGAGCGGGCACTGCTAATGCTTCCGGAGGATCTGGAACATTAAACTATTCATGGAGTTCTGGAGCGAACACCGCAGCTGCTACAGGCCTATGTGGCGGAACGTATACGATTACTGTAACGGATGCCAATGGGTGTACAAATACAGCCATGTTTGCTTTGGTCGAACCACCTTCTATTTGGGTAGTTGTAGATAGCACTGATACTGCCAGTTGTGGAACTGCCGATGGAGAAGCTTATCTAAGTGCCTACGGTGGATTTGCCGTTCCAACCTCAACAGCGGCCTATGTCGTTGATTCAACAGAAGGTGAATTTGAACCTTATGGAATTGGACAACCACTCAATGCGAACAGTTACGAGGTGGTAACGCTTCAAGATGACGCCTTATCTGATACAATCGAGATTTTCTCAGGAGGAGATTTTAGCTTCTTTGGAAGTACTGAAACACACTTCGTTATTTGTTCTCAAGGATTTATCACATTCGATGCATCGAATATCAACAGTGGACAGGTGAATGGATTGTTCACAGCACCTTCTGCCATACCTAGTGCAGGAGCAAATACACCACAAGAATTTATTGCCGCATTTTGGACTGATTTAGATCCGAGTGTTGGTGCAGCTCAGATTGAAACCTACGAAATTGGGGTTACCCCAAATCGGGCTCGAATCGTAAACTTTATTGATGTTACTCACTTCGCGACAGGTGGTAATACAGACACCAACAATTTCCAAATTGTTCTTTACGAAAATTCAAATATTATCCAGATTCATTCTACTCAACTTAGAGAAGATGGAGGACCGGCTGTTCAAGGTATTGAAAATGCCGCTGGAACTATTGCTTATGGACTTTCAAGTCGCAACAACACACAGTTTGATGCAGACAATGATTACGTGGCATTTATTCCCACAACACAAGCATTCACCTATACTTGGTCAAGTATTGGTACTGGTGCATCAGCAACGAATCTAACTGCGGGTACTTATAATGTTACTGCTGCAGATCCAAACGGCTGCACCGGTGAGGTTTCATTTGATATCGAACAAGGACCTTCAACGGTTGACGCAGGTTTGGCAATTGACGCTGGTGTATCTTGTACAGGAACAACAAACACAGGTGCGTTGAGCGTTTCCCCAAGCGGTGGAACAGGCCCATATACTAGACTTTGGAGTACAGGAGCTACGACCGTGTCTATAAGCAATCTTGCTGCAGGAACATATTCAGTGATTGTGACTGATGCGAATGGATGTCAGGATACAGCGCAGGTCACCTTGTCGGCAACCACATCTACTATCGCGTCTCCAACTATTTTGACAAACGATACTTCAGTGTGCGCAGGAACGAGTCTTACACTATTGGGTCAAACCAATTCAACAAGTTCATGGACTGACACCACGGCATTGCTTTGTACAAACACCTCTGGAGGTGTTGTTACTGGAGTGTTTTCCAATGTGCCCCCAACGGCAATAGGAAACGCTACTTTGTCAGTTACTGGATTTGGTGACTTAGATGATGGATTCTTACCAGAAAACATTGCAATTATTGATGAAAACTCTGGAAGCGTTGGAACATATGATGGTTCAAGTACGACATGCGCTACACAAACTGAAACGTTCACTATAACGCAAGCCAACATTAATTCTTGGGCGGCAAATAACGTGGTGTCTTTCGTGTTCGATGCAGGATTCTTCGTGACAGCAAATACGTGTTCTGGAAATGCATTTTGCGTCCAAGCGGCATTGACTTTCCCAACACCGCCAGACACTTCTTATTGGTTTGGTGATCCATTGAATTTGGATACAGCCTTGGCCATTGGATTTGGAGATACTGTTACAGTTACACCAACTACATCAACGAGTTTTTATTACTCTACATTTAATGGCGTATGCTGGAGTGAACCAGATACAGTAGATGTAGATACCCTTCCATCGGTTAATGTGAGTATCGCACAGAATACTTCAATTAGTTGTCCAGGTGACAGTGCCTCGGTTACAGCATCAGCTACAGGTGGCTCAGGTTCATTAAGCTTTACTTGGCCCACGGGTGAAACAACTGCAACAGTCAGTTTACCCGCAGGCACGTGGTGTGTTACTGTTGATGATGCTGGAGGAACATGTTCGGATACAGCTTGTGTCATTTTAGTTGACCCAAATACTTTCACTGTCGCTGCAACGGGTGTTGATCCATTGTGTAATGGTGGAAACAACGGTTCGGCAACGGCAACGCCAACAGGTGGAACAGGAACCATTACCTATGCATGGAGTAATAGTGGAACGGGTGCTACAATAACAGGACTTACAGCTGATACATATTTTGTGACAGCGACAGATGGAAATGGATGTACGGCAACAGATTCAGTTGTAATTAATGATCCAGCCCTTTTGGTCGCTTCGGCTACTTCTACTGACTTAGATTGTTTTGGTGATAATGACGGAACAACAAATGCAACGTCAACCGGAGGAACAGGAACGGTGACTTTTGTTTGGAGCAATGGCTCAACAGGTTCTGCACTCACTGGATTAACTGCTGATCAGTACTCCGTTACCGCTACTGATGCGAACGGTTGTACTGATTCCACATCTGTTTTTGTTATCGAGCCAACACTATTGGTTGCGAATATTGACTCTACAGATAGTAATGATTGCTTTGGTGCTGCAGAGGGTGTGGCATATGCATCCGGATCTGGTGGAACTACAACTTATACTTTCCTTTGGTCAACAGGATCTACTTCCGATACAACCTCAGGTCTAACAGCAGGTAGCTATACGGTTACGATTACGGATGCAAACGGTTGTGCGGACACAGAGGTTGCTGTCATTACTCAACCAGCCACAGGAATGACCGTGACAATTACAAATACTGACAGTGCTTCATGTTTTGGTGCTGCGGATGGTGCTGCAACGGCATTAGCAGCGAATGCACAGGGAGCGGTTACCTATGCTTGGAGCAGTGGTGACAACGCAGCGACAACGACATCAGGACTTACAGCTGGCACTTATAATGTAACTGCGACAGATGCTACAGGATGTACCGCAACTACAACGGCAACAATCGAAGAGCCTGTTGAGATAGTGCTTAATATGTCTGGTAACGACCCTACTTGTAATGGTGAAGATGACGGTGACGCATCTGTGACTGTGGCCAGTGGTGGTGTAGGAGCAATAACCTTCAGTTGGAGTAATGGCGGTGCTGGCTCAACCATCACTAACCTCACTGCAGACACATATGTTGTTACGGCAACCGATGCGAATGGTTGTACTGCATCAGATACCATCATATTGACGAATCCGGCAGGTATTACGGCTACCTTCTCAGGTATTGTGGAATCAAGTTGTACAAGTTGTACAGGTGAGGCAACAGTCACCGCATCGGGTACTGCAACATTAGCTTATGCATGGCCAAATGGTCAAACAGGCACAACTGCAACACTACTTTGTGATGGAATTAATGTATTAACTATTACGGACGGAAATGGATGTCTTGATTCATTCAACGTGGCAATACCTTCTGATAGTGCCGATACAATATTTAGTATCACAGGAATTGACCCACTGTGCAATGGAGGTTGTGATGGTCAGGCTTATACAACCAATTCTTGTGCTACATGCACTTTCGTTTGGACAGATTCAGCAACGTCAACTACGGTAAGTACATCTGATACTGCTACTGGGTTATGTGCGGGTACTTATTATGTCGAAATGACAAATAATGGTGGCTGTAGCACATTTGATACTGTCACTTTAAATGATCCAGCTGGAATTAACGTGCCGGTTCCGACATCTACGGATGTAAGTTGCTTAGGTGGAAATGATGGTACAGCTTCCGCAACTGCATCAGGTGGTACGGGAACAATCACATTCACATGGAGCAACGGAGCTTCTGGTGCCAACATTACTGGATTGACTGCGGGAACATACACGGTATACGCTACCGATGGAAATGGCTGTAGCGACAGTAATTCAGTAGTAATAACTCAACCTACAACTGGTTTAAGCGTTGTGGCTACGGTTGACTCAAACGTTACATGTAACGGAGGAAATAACGGTGGCGCTTCAGCTGTTGCTTCTGGGGGATCAGGAACAATCACATATACGTGGAATGGTTCACTCAATGGAACACCAATCACAGGGCTGACTGCTGGAACATATACGGTAGTAGTTTCTGATGCTGGAAGTTGTACGGCTACTGACACAGTGACCATCGCTGAGCCGACAGCAGTTGTGGGGGTGATCGATTCAACCCATAACCCTACCTGTCCTGGTGATACAAATGGTGCTGCGTTCGTGTCGGCATCTGGAGGTTCGGGTACATATACATTCCTATGGCCAAGTGGCAACACTGGATCAACGGAAACAGGTTTGGCTGATGGTTCATATGATGTTACCATTACTGATGCAAATGGATGTGAAGACATATTAAGCGTAGTAATCACTGATCCAGCAGGAATGTCCAATTCCTTTACTGGTATCACTACGTCAAGTTGTACGATCTGTGATGGTCAAGCAACTGCGAATGTTACGGGTGGAAACGGTTCGAACTATACCTTTATTTGGGGCAATGGACAGATAACAGCTGCTAATGACTCGCTTTGTGCAGGCATTAATGGCGTGACAATTACTGACTCACTTGGATGTACATTAGAGGACTTTGTGCCAATCAATGCTGATGGCGCTGATACGGTATTCGCAGATAGCATCGATGCAACATGTGGAAGTTGTGATGGAGTAGCATTCGCTACTTATAATTGTAACAATGGTCCTTGTACGCTTGAATGGACAGCCTTTGGTTCTTCCACTGTTTTAGCGACAACGGATACTTTAGATAGTCTTTGTGCAGGTGTTTATTTTGCCTCACTTACCAACAACAATGGTTGTACTAGTATTGATCAAGTGACAGTTGTTGCTCCAGATCCAATTGATCCAAATGAGACCATTGTGGATGAATCATGCTCTGGCGCAAACGATGGAAGCATCACCTTGAACACCACCGGTGGTTCAGGCACATATACCTACACATGGAGTAACGGTGGAACAAGTGCAACGAACACAGGACTTTCTGCTGGTACTTACACTGTAACAATTGCTGATAACGCAGGTTGTGACTCCATTGCCGAGTTTGACATTGTAGCGCCAACAAGCATTACGCTTGTGGATACCACTACAGACGCTTCTTGTTTCGGAATTTGTGATGGAACGATCAGCTTGACACCTTCTGGAGGGGCAGGTAGCTTCACATTCAACTGGAGTCCGCTTCCAGGTAATGGTCAGGGAGTTCAAGCTGCCACAGGCCTATGTGCGAATGATTACTTTGTAACTGTTACAGATGCTAATGGATGTTTCATTGTGGATACAATAACTGTCGCAGAGCCTACTGAAATTATTCAAACATCAGTTGCTGTCGATAGTGCAGAGTGTGGAGTATGCGATGGAGCTATTACACAAACCGTTTCTGGTGGAGCAGGTGGCTTTACATTCCTTTGGAACAATGGTGATACAGCATCATCAATCGATACACTATGTGTCGGTTATTATGATGTCACGGTAACTGACGCGAATGGTTGTTTTGAAGTATTTGGACATCCAGTTTCAGAAACGGAAGGTCCAGAAATCATCTTGTCTTCAACCATTACATCAGCTGCTGGTCAATGTGACGCAACGGCAACGGTCACTATAGTGAACTCTCAAGGAACAGTGAGTTACTCATGGAGCAACGGAGATACTACAGCAACTGCTGATTCCTTATGTGCAGGATTAGTAATCGTTACTGTGACAGATGTCAATGGATGTTCAACCGTAGATACAATTACGATTATCGAACCAGATTTAATGACATTGTCTTTGGCATCCTCAGAAATTACTTGTGAAAATGGTCCATGTGATGGAGAGATAATTGCTTCGGTTACTGGAGGTGTAACTCCTTATACTTTCGCTTGGAGTAATGCTGCCACTACAGATACCATCACCGGGCTTTGTGCTGGCACATATGTATTGACTGTAACGGATGCAAATGGAGCATTCCTCATTGATTCGGTAACCTTGGATAATCCAAGTCCGTTCACGGTAGTGAGCAATGTAACAGAGCTTGGATGTCCAGGTGTGTGTGATGGAGCTATTTCATTGAACATTACTGGAGCAGGAATACCAATGTTGTTATGGAGTACCGGAGACACCACAAATACAATTGATAGCCTTTGCGCTGGAACGTACACGGTAACGATTAGCGACACCTCTGGATGTGATGACAGTTTATCCTTTACTCTAGTTGCGCCTCCAGCGATTACAATTACTGTGGATAGCTTTACGGAACCTGATTGTCAAGTGGCCAACGGTAGCATTTCAGTTTCGGCCAGTGGTGGAACAGGTTCAACCTATTCATATCTATGGTTAGATTTTGGAATGACGCCATTGATTCCAACACAAGCTACAAGCACCGCGAGTAACCTGTTGGCCGGAATCTATAACGTACAAGTCACTGATTCAAACGGTTGTCAGGACACATTCAATGTAATATTGAACAACAACAACGCACCAGACATCGCGCTCGATTCGATTGTGAACGTGAGCTGCTTTGGTGAGTGTGACGGTTCTATTTCGGTAACCTTAACTGGTGGAACAACGCCTTACTCAATCCTTTGGTCGAGTGGAGGTACGAATGAGGATGATAGTAATCTTTGCGCTGGCCTAGACACCATTGCAGTGGCCGATGCAAACCTATGTTTGTCCTTCGAGATTTACGAAGTGACAGAGCCGGAAGAACTGTTCATTACTGGTATTGACGTTGTCAGTGTGGTATGTGGATCTAAATGCGATGGAGAATTGACTGTTCATGCTGAAGGTGGTTCAGGTCCTTACAGTTATAGCTGGAGCAACGGAGCAGTGGATAGCTCAATCACAGGATTGTGCGCAGGATTGTATAATGTGACCATTACTGATGCCAATGGATGTACCGTTGAAGGATCGGCCAATGTGGGCGGATCAGCAGCAATGGTATTGACAGTCGATTCAACGAATGATGCGACTTGTACTTACACGGGTGATGGAAATGTATTCGTCACCATTACTGGTGGAACTCCAGGCTATACTTACAGTTGGATGGCAGATGATAGTACAACATTCTCAGCGCAGGATTTGAATAATGTCTTATCCGGAACGTATATGCTGACTATAACCGATGCGGCTGGCTGTTCCATCAATGACACATTTATAATAGATGCATTGAACTTCGTAAGCGTAACAGCAGAAGACGACATTGAAGTTTGTCCAGATAGTCGTGGTATTGCAATTGTCGGTGAGGATTCATTGGCCACTTCTGTGAGATGGTTGAATGAGTTAGGAATTGTTCAAAGCACATCAAGAACGGCTGTTGTTGATATAACTGAAGACACGACCATGTTCATCTTCGAAGGAACCAACGGACTTTGTGTCGCACGAGATACTATCTTGATCCTTGAAACGGACGGACCTGGCATTGATGCGGGTAACGATAGGACTATCGAACCTGGAGATGATGTAGTTATTGGTGGAGACCCAACGGCAAGAAATGGAGTAGAAGTTACCTGGACTCCTGATGCAGACATCACTAGTACCACCGTGTTGAACCCAATGGTCAATCCATTAAAAACTACGACATACTACGTCAGTGGAATTGATGGAGATGAATGTTATGGAATTGATAGCGTAGTCATAACAGTGGAGAAACTGGTTGATCCAGTTGGTGGATTCTCACCAAATGGTGATGGAGTGAACGACTTGTTCTTTATTGATCGCATCAAGAATTTCCCAGAGGCGAAAGTTCAGATATTCAATCGTTGGGGTAATTTATTATTCACTTCGGATGCTGGATATACAAAACCGTGGAATGGTAAGTATAACGGCAACGTCCTTACCATTGGAACATACTACTATGTCATTGACTTAAATTTAGATGGAGAAGACGTAATAACCGGTCCAGTAACCATCTTGAAATAATTTTTGAAATCAGGCACTATGAAAAGGCTATTCATTATATCACTATTTATCACTGCATTCGGAATGGTTCGAGGGCAGCAGTTAGAGCAATGGACTCAATTTGCTCTAAACGAATACACCATAAATCCGGCTGTGGCTGGCGTGGATAATTACTTCCATGCCAATGCAATGTTTCGAAATCAATGGGCGGGCGTCACCGATGCTCCGCGAACCTATTATTTGTCCGTGCATGGACCAGTGTGGGGCGATCGCATGGGAATTGGGGGTTCTGTCATCAATGATGTTGCTGGACCGCTCAGCAGAGCTGGTTTACAACTTTCATATGCATATCATTTGAAATTGACCGCAGATTACAGGTTGAGTTTTACACTAGCTAGTTCAATCCTTCAGTGGTCGGCCAATGGTGCCGAAATGAATCTTGAAAATGCTCAGGACATTGCTATAAACAATGGCAATATGACTGCTTGGATTCCAGACTTTGGTTTTGGAGCTCGGTTCACCACAGAAAAGTTTCACGCTGGATTCTACATACCTCAAATCACAAATTCTAAGATTCAGTTCTTCTCCGACTATGGAGAAACATTGAGTGAAATGAACCGTCACTATTATTTGAATTTGGGTTATAAGCATGAATTCAGTGATGATTTTGCGCTAGAGGGAAACTTTTTTAGTCGATACGTAAGCTCCATATTCATGCAAGAATTGATGGTTCGTGGAATCATCAAGGATGCCGTTTGGATAGGTGCATCTGCCAGAATGCCAATCATGGAGAACCCCATTTCGGCAATGGGAATGATGGTGGGTTACCAATTTCAAAACAATATGCAAATTGGCTACAGCTATGACCTTGATTTTGGAAATACCTCCCTTGGCAAAGTTTCAAGCGGTTCCCATGAAATCATGGTTGGAATTCGCTTCACAAAAAAGAACAGCGATCCAATTATTCCTGCAGATCAGTTGTAGGCTTACCCATGGTGAAGAATCTGAGGTTGTAAGCAATTGCCATAGCCGACTAATTAATAGAGTGAGAATAGGTTTAAGACTAACTTCGCGCTTTAAATTCTAAGACATGTACATCGAACAATTATATACGGGATGCCTTGCAGAGGCAGCCTACTATATAGAATCAGAAGGAGAAGCAATCATTATTGATCCGCTTAGAGAAACAGAGCCGTATATCGAATTAGCTAATTCTCGTGGAGCGAAAATCAAATATATTTTTGAGACACACTTTCACGCAGACTTCGTGAGTGGTCATATTGATTTAGCTAAGAAAACCGGAGCTTCTATTGTTTATGGGCCAACAGCAAAAACTGACTACGATGTTATTGTTGCCGCAGATAATCAAGTTTTTGAATTAGGGAAGATTAAAATCAAAGTGCTGCACACACCAGGACACACGCCTGAATCATCTTGTTATTTATTGTTTGATGAAAACGGCAAGGAACACTCCATTTACACGGGGGATACACTTTTTATTGGTGACGTAGGTCGTCCAGATTTGGCCCAAAAGTCAGGAGAGATCACGGCTGAAGATTTAGCAGCTACTTTATACGATTCGCTTCGCAATAAAATCATGCCCCTTCCAGATAATATCACGGTCTATCCAGGACACGGAGCAGGATCTGCCTGTGGTAAAAAAATGTCGAATGAAACTTCAGCGCTATTAGGTGATCAGAAGAAGACAAATTACGCCTTGGGAGATATTTCTAAAGAGGACTTTGTCAAAGAATTAACCACAGGGATTTTACCTCCACCTCAATACTTTTCGAAGGCAGCCGCACAAAACAAGTCGGGTTATAAGTCAATTGATGAAGTATTTGAAAGTTCTTTAAAGGCCTTGAGCGCAAAAGCTGTTTCTGAAAGTGATGCATTAGTCTTGGATACAAGACATCAAAATGATTTCCGGGATGGTCATATAAAAGGAGCGTGGTACGTTGGTTTACATGGACAGTTCGCTCCTTGGGTAGGTGCACTCATCGAGGATCTTCATCAACCAATCATCATTGTCGCAGACGAAGGCAAAGAACGCGAAGCCATCATGCGATTGGCGCGTGTGGGTTACGATAATGTCGTTGGATATTTGGCGGGTGGAATGGATTCATGGATAGCTGCTGGAACTTCAGTGGAGAAATTGGATTCAATTGCTCCTGATGAGTTTGCTAAAAATGGAGCAGGACAAGACGCGATACTTGATGTTCGTAAACCAACGGAATATGAAGATGGACATGTTGCCGGTGCTGTAAATGCTCCTCTTGATTTTTTCTGCGAGATAGCTGATCAGCATACAAAAGGTAAATTGGCTGTACATTGCAAAAGCGGATACCGATCAGTGATTGCTGCAAGTATATTAATGTCTAAAGGTGCCCAAGTGGTCGATATAATGGGAGGGTATGATGCCTTAATAACAACGGATTTACCACTTGAAAGCCCAGAGCTTGCTTAGAATCCTATTGGACTCATATTAAAGCTCTGCCCTTTGTAGTATTCTAAACACCTAGGCAGGGCCTTTTCTAATCTTGGCCATGCTTTTTCGCTATCGTGAAACACGATTATACTTCCAGTTTTTACCTTGTGCGTAGCATGATGAAAACATTCGTCCACGCTAACCTTAGGATCAAAATCTGCGCTTAAATCGCTCCACATAATGATCTTATAATCATCTTTCAGTTCTACACTCTGGGAATGCGTTATTTGGCCATATGGTGGTCTAAACAAGTCGGATTTGATGAGTGAATTACAATCGTGAACTTGATCTAAATAATCGCGATTAGAAGTCTTCCATCCACTAATATGCTTCATTGTATGATTCCCAATGGCATGTCCCTCATTCTTTATACGTACTAGAATTTCTGGATACCTGATTGCGTTTTCACCGATTAAAAAGAAGGTAGCTTTCGCTTCAAATTTTTCAAGCAAATCCAGTGTCCATAGGGTTATTTCAGGATGAGGCCCGTCATCAAAGGTGAGGTAGATTTGATTGTTTTCATTCGGTATGTCGAAGCATAAATGCTTGCCAAATGGCTTGATTATTTGAGGTATGTGCTTCGGATAAATCACCCTCTAAAAATGAGTCATTTTTTTCCGTTTCACAAAATCTAAAACTTATTACTTTCGTAGCCCTTTTTAAAAGGAGAGGATGCCCGATCGTCTAATTGGCAGGACAGCGGTTTTTGGTTCCGTCAGTCAAGGTTCGAGTCCTTGTCGGGCAACAAACAAACCCTCAAGCGAAAGCTTGGGGGTTTTTGCTTTATATGGAATGAATGTATTTTACAAAACCAGCCATGGCAATAATAATGAAAGCTCATTTTTTTATTGTCACTGCTGTCCATTATGCGGGTTTAAATTGAACCTTTAGTCTTTCTATAATTGCAACTTAAATTTTTGCATTTATCACAAAGCATGAACGAACGTAGTACAACAAACTTGCTTCTTTTAATTATAGTAATTCCACTGGTGTTTTACTTAATGAAGATTCTCTCTTTCATCTTCATTCCGTTGTTTTTGTCCATGTTCATTGCACTATTGTTCTTGCCACTAATGCGTTGGTTGGAGAAGAAGCACCTACCTATGCCACTGAGTATTTTGACCATTGTTGGTATTATTACAGGCGTGATTTACTTAGGGGGAAGGCTGATAAAGATCTCTACTCATGAAATTTTAGCTGCGGACAACACATTCTTTCAACAGGCGGAATTCAAAATTATTTCACTGATTCATTCTGTTGAGCACTTTTTCGGAATTGAGCGTCTTGCAGATGATAGGTTTATAGATCACTATTTTAAGAATGTAGATGTATTTAGTAACCTCATGCCAACACTCGATTTTGTGGGTAATACACTTACAATGACGTTAATGACAGCGTTTTTTGTTGTCTTGTTTCTTGCTGGATCCATTAACTTTCAAGATGTAATGCACTCCATTCTATTTAAGCAGAAGTTTTCTTCGGTGAAGACATTTCGCAAAATTGAAAAGGATATCATCAAATTCATTTGGGTCAAGTTTGTCATTAGTTTTTTCACAGGAGTTGGATTTACCTTGGCTTGTCTGCTCTTTGATGTGAGTTTCCCTGTCTTTTGGGGATTATTTGCATTTCTAATAAACTTCGTACAAATGGTGGGGTCCATTATTTCTGTGATTCTTTTGTCCTTATTTGCGTTGGTTGAATTGGATCCAACCGGCACATTGATATTCTTTATCGCTGTAATAACAGGTGTGCAAGTATTAATGGGTTCCATTTTAGAACCTGTGTTTCTTGGAAAGACCTTTTCTATTAATGTGATTACGGTTTTAGTCATGCTGATGCTGTGGGGGTTTATTTGGGGAGTACCCGGTCTTATAATGGCCATCCCAATTACCGTATTTGTGAAAATTGTTTTAGAACAATTTCCAGGTACGCAGATTATCGCTCGACTGATGTCTGGTAACTAGATGCGTTTATACGTTTAACTACCTTAATTACCTCCCATCAACAATATCTTGTCGATTCGTGTTATCTAGTGTACCATTGGGTACCTAAATAAATACAAATGAATCAAATAGATAATCGAAAAGTATTAATGATCGTTGCGCTAGTGTTTGGTGCAATATTCCTTTTTGCATTCTCATCCAGCATGTTCTATACTATCCAAGCAACAGAGCGGGGTGTTGTGTTCTACACATTTTCAGGTGGACTGGATAAAGAAGACATTAAAACACCTGGTTTACAGTTTAAAGCGCCTTGGAATGAGGTTTACATATATGATGTGACCGAAATGAAGGAAGAAGAAAAAATGGATGTGCTCGATAAAAATGGTTTGTCCATCGCTGTGGATGTAACAGTACGTTTTTATCCACTTTACGATCGTATTGGATATATACATGAAAACTTCAATCGGACCTACATTGAAAAGCTAGTCATACCAGAAGTTCGTTCATCCGTTCGACAGGTAATGGGGCGTTATTCAGCTGAAGAAATCTACTCTACCATGCGTGGTGAAGTAGAGGCTGCGATTAAAGAAGAAACGGGAAGAATTCTTTCTGAGAATAATATCCAGATGAAGGCTTTATTGATTCGTTCCATTAATCTTCCTGCTCAGATCAAGCAGGCTATTGAAAACAAGTTGGAACAAGAGCAACAGGCTTTAGCATATCAGTTTCGACTGGATAAAGAGAAGAGTGAAGCTGAACGAAAGAGAATTGCGGCTGAAGGAGAGGCTGCTGCCAATATCATAGTAAACAATAGTTTGACGGACAAGCTACTCAAAATGAGAGGAATCGAAGCTACGCTTGAGCTATCACAATCCGAAAATACCAAGGTGATAGTCATAGGTGGCGATGATGGTATGCCATTGATTCTTGGCGGTAACTAAGTCAAACTGATGGAAACAAAAAAAGGCGCGATCTCATTAAGAACGCGCCTTTTTTATGTGTCAATATTTTGTTTAGTCCAATATCTGCATTCTTTTGGTGTCGATAACTCCTCCATCACTACTTAGTGAGTAGAAGTATAATCCAGCTTGTAAGTCACTACCAATTTGAACAGATCCTTTGTTGTTCTTAAGTTGAATAGACTGAACCATTTTTCCGGTCAAATCATGAATATTAATCACACCATTTGAACCAGTGAAAGAATATTTAACCATCGTTTGCCCACTAAACGGATTAGGTGCATTCTGGGCCAAAAACTGAGTGCTCTCGACATAAGATTCATACCCAAGTGGAACATATGCACCGTCAAACATTTCAAATGTATCCGTGCCTATGATAATTACATCCGCTCCATCAACCTTAGCTGTGCCATACTCTCCTTCAGAAGTGTAAACGTTCCCACTCTTAGTGAACGCTACTCCATCGATGATGATATATGTAGTTCCCTGAATTTCTATTTCCTCTTCGTCTGTGTATTCAACAAACTCACCTTCTTCGTAATCATAGTAATAAACAGTACCATCAATTACCATCATCTGATAGCGCATTCCATCAATGATTTGATAATCCGTATGCTCGGTATATGTAGTCCCGTTTACGCTGTAAACCACACCTTCTATTACTTCAAACGCAGTTCCTGCCACAGTTAATGTGTCAGCGACTATCATTGGAGTAGAGATGGCGGTGAGTGTTAAACATTGCACTGTATTTGCCGAATCATCTTTGTCAAAGAAGCATAAAGTGGAAGTTCCAATGCCGTGTAAATCATTCATACTTATGTGGTGAATAATAGGAAACACTGTGTCGGCACTCAGCGTAAAATCGTTGAACCTCTTGTTTGGTGTATAGCAGATCTCGTCACAGACATAATCCTTCCAATCATTGCTGACAAAATCAATGTCCACAATTCTCCATCGAATGTCCAAGGGATTATTTGCGTCAAGGTTTGTGACGTTTAAGTCAAATTCCATGTCCTTGCCTAAATGAGCAATTTTTGAGGAATCGTCATTGTACTCGTAAGTAAATGATTGTGCATTCGCCAATACTGGCATTAGAGCAAAGAGAAAAATGTATAGTTGTTTCATAGCAAAGCTTTTATCGAACAGACAAAAATAACTTTAAGTCAGCATTATTAAAACCATTTCAGGCTGATTCTTGTTTGCTTGACTATAATTTGCGAATGCTACTTTTGGCATGGTCAGTAAAAGGAATAAAAATGAACGATAATTCAAATCGATTAAATGTAGCCCTTCACCTAGGGGATAATGCCCTGATTCTTGGTCATAGAATAAGTGAGTGGTGTGGCCACGGACCAGTGCTGGAACAGGATATAGCAATGACGAACATTGCGCTGGACCTTATTGGACAGGCTAAAATGTATTTTGACTACGCAGCTGAAATTGAAGGGCAGGGTCATGACCACGATTACTTCGCTTATCGTAGGGATGTATTGGATTTCAAAAATCTTTTATTGTGTGAAATCCCTAACGGAGACTTTGCTTATACCATCGCCAGACAGTTCTATTTCGATCAATGGCATTTCTTGTTGTTGACAGAATTGAGCAATTCGGAAGATGAACGATTGAAAGAAATTGCACAGAAATCATTGAAAGAAGTGACTTATCACAGACGTTGGAGCTCAGAATGGGTAGTTCGCTTAGGTGATGGTACACCAGAAAGCAAGGAAAAAATGCAAAGAGCCATCGATGATACATGGTACTATAGCGGTGAAGCATTCATTCCTGTGGATTACGAAAATGGAATCCTTCCCATTGGCCTAAAGGATCAATGGATGAAAAATGTCAAGGAAGTAATAGAAGAGGCGACCCTGAAAATGCCCACTGATGAGTGGATGCAGGAAGGTGGAAAGACAGGGAATCATACGGAGCACCTGGGTTTTATTTTAGCCGAAATGCAGTATCTACCTCGTGCTTATCCAGATGCTACTTGGTAATGACGCTACTTGAATCAAAAGCATGGTCCGTATTATCTGAAATAGAAGATCCTGAGATTCCTGTTATTTCAGTGGTTGACTTGGGCATAGTGCGAACTGTGGTTGAAGAAGAGGGTATTCTTAAAGTCGCCATTACACCCACTTACAGCGGTTGTCCGGCAACACAGGTGATTGAAGACTCGGTTGTGGATGCCCTGAAGGCAGCTCATTTAGAACCGTTCGAGGTAAAAACAGTCCTATCACCCAGTTGGTCCACGAGTATGATTTCTGAATCAGGTAAGTTCAAACTCAAAGAATATGGAATTGCGCCACCGGCAGATGACTCCACCGATAAAATGGCGCTGATGGGTGAAGAACGACAAATTACCTGTCCAAACTGTGGGTCGAAGGATACCAAAATGGTGAGTCAATTTGGTTCGACTCCTTGCAAGGCGCATTTTAAGTGCAAGGATTGTCTTGAGCCGTTTGACTATTTCAAGTGTCTTTAATCAGGTTATTCCGACTTACATTTTCTTTCTTTGAACCCTTAAATTCAGATTATGGAATCCGATACAATCAAGTTTGAAATGATTGGAGGCGTTGCAAAGATTACCCTCAACCGTCCAAATGTCTTTAACAGTTTTAATCGAGAAATGGCCCAGACGCTTCAGGCCAGATTAGACTACTGTGCGACCGAAAAGATTGTAAGGGCTATTTATTTGACAGGAGAGGGTAAGGCATTTTGCGCTGGACAAGACTTGCAAGAAGCAACGGATCCAAATGGGCCTGGTATTGAGCGAATCGTGGAAGAGCATTATAATCCCATCATTTTTAAGCTCAGAGAAATTGAAAAGCCCATTGTCTGCGCGGTGAATGGAGTTGCAGCAGGGGCAGGAGCCAACATTGCATTAGCTTGTGATATTACCGTAGCGAAAAAGTCTAGCGCATTTATTCAAGCGTTTAGCAGCATTGGGTTAATTCCAGATTCAGGAGGTACTTTTTTTCTACCTCGATTGATTGGAATGCAAAAGGCTGCTGCATTGATGTTGCTGGCCGATAAAGTTAGCGGGGAAGAAGCCGAATCTATGGGAATGATATATAAGTCATTCGAAGATGAAAGTTTCGAATCAGAGGCAATGGCAATAGTAGATAAGCTGTCAAAACGTCCAACGGTTGGCATTGGTTTAACCAAAAAATTATTGAATGAAACGTATCAAAACGATTTGGCCGAACAGTTGAATCGCGAAGGCCAAGAACAAGTTGTGGCAGCCGCATCAAAAGATTACAAAGAAGGGGTAGCAGCGTTTTTAGAAAAGAGAAAGCCGAGTTTTACGGGTGAATAGATAGAAAATGAAAATGGAAATAGGAGTTATCGGAGCAGGTACGATGGGCAGCGGAATTGCTCAAGTTGCTGCACAAAGTGGACACAAGGTTTGGTTGTTCGACACAAATCAAGCAGCATTGGAAAAAGCCTCGGCAAGCTTGGACAAGATAATGGCAAGGTTGGTTGAGAAAGGTAAAATGTCGAGAGAAGAGGCAGCTATTGTCATAGCTCGGATAAATCATTGTACAGATTATCAGTCATTCTCTAAATGTGGGTTAGTAATTGAAGCCATCATTGAAAACTTAGAAATCAAAAAAAAGGTCTTCATTGCCCTTGAAAATGAAGTTTCTGACACCTGTATTTTAGCTTCTAACACGAGTTCCTTATCCATTGCATCGATTGCTGCATCATGCAACAAACCTGAACGTGTGGTTGGAATTCACTTTTTTAACCCTGCTCCTTTGATGCCATTGGTTGAGATTGTGCCAGCGGTACAAACTACTGATACAAATTTGAAACAGGCTAAAGATTTGATCGATAGTTGGAAGAAGGTCACCGTAGTCACCAAGGATACACCTGGTTTTATCGTAAATCGTGTTGCACGACCATTCTATGGAGAAGCAATAAGAATGTATGAAGAGGGAATAGCGGATATGGCCACCATTGATTGGGCCATGAAAGAAATTGGAGGATTCAGAATGGGGCCTTTTGAATTGATGGATTACATTGGAAATGACATCAACTATACCGTGACTGAAACCGTTTGGACGGCCTTTTATTATGACCCACGCTACAAACCATCCTTCACGCAAAAACGAATGATGGAGGCAGGCTACCTAGGGCGCAAAACAGGTCGTGGATATTACGATTATACGGAAGGCGCACAAAATCCTGAACCAGATAAAAATCAAGTGGTAGGTGAAGCTATCGTTTGGCGTATTCTGATCATGCTCATTAACGAAGCTGCGGATGCCTTGCATTTGAATATTGCATCCGCACAGGACATAGACCTCGCCATGACCAAAGGAGTCAATTATCCAAAAGGGCTTTTGAAATGGGCAGATGAGAAAGGCATTCAAAATGTTTTAGACGGGCTCGACAAACTTTACCTGGCTTATCATGAAGAGCGCTATCGCGCCAGTGTATTGCTGAGACAAAAGGCGGCTTTTGAGCAGAAATTCTATTCGTAGGTGAAGGGGCTTTTCATCATGTTTTTCTGTGTCGTTGCACTGGTTGGTTGCAGAGACTGTGATTTGACCAATTGCGACAAAGGCAGCTGTGAAGAAAAGGTGTGTAAATGTGAAGAGGGATATGTAGGCGACAATTGTGAATTGCAAGCCAAACCAAATGCGATTAGGATAACGCGAATAGAAATTGAAAATCTGCCAGATGCACCGTTTGAATCGCGTATCTGGGATGATGATACGAGTACCGCAAGTGCCTATCTGCCCGATGTTGTTCTGCAGGTCAGGTTAGAAACGAGTCAAGACTTGTTGTTTACCTCCACGGAACGATATTCAAATACGAACGAGCGATCTTTCATTTTTAAGGAGAATATGAATTTCTCAATCGAGCATCAGTATGTGGAAATGAGGTTCACAATTGCCGATTTGGACGTACCCAAGCCTACGCCTATCTATGCGATCATCGTACCTGGTTATTACTCACCCATAAATGATTTTCCTGAATGGGTTGAGGGAGAAGATGAAAATGGGGCAACCTACAAGGTTTTTCTAGAATACGAGCACTAGTGGTTCGCAACTGCTACCATCAACTCCTCTAATTTTGACATGATGGAAGCGCGCTTTTTCTCATCATAGTCGTTGAGCATGATGCTATACGCCACCCATTCTCCATTCTTGTTTTTTATGTAACCCGCGTAATTCCGGACTCCTGCCATGGTGCCGCTTTTACCAATCATGTTTTCCATCAATTTCGGATGCTCAAAACTATTTTTTAAGGTTCCCGATTTTCCAGCTTTCGCCAAGCTGTTCATGAAAGACTCTTTGTTCTTTGAACGATACATTAGGGTCAGTAAGTCAATCATTGCGTAGGACGTCATTCGGTTCACCGGACTCAGGCCACTTCCATCAATGAATCGAGTTCCTTTTAAGTTCACCTGATTCTTGATCAGATAATTGGTCAAGCCAGTCACCCCTCCTTCAATTGATTTGCCTCGCTCGCTATCGTCCAATTGCACCAATAGCGCCTCTACATATAAATTGATGCTGTTTTCATTGGTCATGCGAACAATAGAATACAATGGAGGCGAGGTAAGTTTAACCAAGGTGGTTAGCCCTTCATGTGGGATGTAGTCATAATCAATGCGCACATTATTGATGTTCAGTCCAGTACTCGCAATAAGGTCATTTCCGAACCTGATCATGGGTTTTGGGTGCGATGCCTTAACCAAAAAGTTTGTCTGATGAGCGGGAATGGTTCCCTTCGCATATATCATATCTGATCCCGGAGCGCTGAAAAACCAAGCATCATCTCGATTCGATTCAGATGCTGTGACTTCGATTTGTATGTCCAACTCCTCGGTGTTTTTTGTTTTAGAACTCAGCATAGCTCTGGATCCAATCTGTCCAGAATTCAGGTAAACTTCCAGCAGATTGTCTTTCCATATCAGTGGACTGGGGCTGGCACCAAAATAATTACCCATGTCTTCCCAAATCCAACCGCGTGGTGTATTGTGCGCGCTAAATTTCGAAGCATCAATGATCAGCGATCCAGAGAAATTTTTAAACGGTGAAAGTCCCTCTGCAAGTCGAGTTATTGAACTTGGTTCACTAGAGTAATATTTTGATTGCAAAGTGGGGTCGCCAGATGGGAATACATACAAATCTCCGCTTATTTGTCCTGTTTCTTTATCACCAGCCCCAGCAATGATGGTTTCAAATTGAAAATCCGCACCGAGCTTTTCTAGCGCTATTCCAGTCGTAAAGAGTTTTTGAATGGATGCTGGGCACATGCTTTTACCGCCCATATAGTCCGCCACAACTTGTCCATTATCCATATTCACCGCCATGAAAGAAAGGGACCCATTAGCAAGCCCCGCTTCAGTTTCTAGCAATCGTAGCACTCGTTGAACCTCGCTTTCTGAAGGAATTTGGCCGAATAAAACCGATGAAAGAAGGATGGCAGCGTAAAGTAAAATAGAACTTTTCATTTGAACTTAGATTTGAACAACAAGTATATCTTAATTGAGTCAAGGCTTGTGCCAAGCAAGCTGAACAATTGCAAACAATCGTTGTTTCGCCATAATGCGAAGGCTTTTGCTATTAATTTTTTTTGTACCAACAACTCTGTTCGGACAGCATCCTGGCGTAGCTTTCGAAACGGGAAATTTTAACGCTTGGGAGAAACTAGTAGGGACTAAGTATTATGGCGTGGGTCTGCAGACTTTGGTTACTCAAACTTCAAGCAATAGTGTCTACCGCTTCGCTATTCAAGATGATACTGCTGCTTTCGATCCAAACACCGGTAATCAAATACCAACAATACCAGAAGGTTTTAGCTATGCAATTCGACTAGGGGACCTATCCGGAAATCTAGAAGCCGAGCGAATGCGTTTTATTTGGACCGTTACAGCTGAAAATGCCATACTTAGTTATCGATACGCTATAGTGACAGAACAGCCCAATCACGAGCCAGGATGGCTTCCAACTGTTGGATTCTTAGTCCGTGATTTGGACAGTAATGTCCTTGAATGCTCAGAACAAATAGTATTACCTGGGTATACGAACCTACCACTTGAAACGGTCGGTGGTACATTTCCTGTGGTGAAGTATAATAAGTGGCGCACTGTAGCTGTGGACTTATCCCCATACATAGGGGAAACACTAATTTTTGAGGCAGCAAACTCTGATTGTGGCTTAGGACCGCACACTAGTTATGTATATTTTGCAGTAGAGTGCTTTGACAAATCTTCAACTGAAGATTATTGTAAGAAATCTGGTGAAGTGGACTTAACGATGCCTGAAGGTTTTTCAGATTACTTATGGAATACGGGTGATACTGGACGGCACATTACAGTTCAAAGTCCTGTATCCGGGGACTCATTTACGTGTACCGTTACGGCTTATACTTGCACAACTGAATTTGAGGTTGTTATTTCGGAAACCGATGTAGATGCCGTGTTTCGTGTTGAATTTGATACGACATTAGTAGCTGCTAGATTCTTCAACGAATCAACTGCGGAAAACAGTTACATTAGTGCTTATAGTTGGTCTTTTGGTGATGGATTTTCGTCAAGCCTCCCAAACCCATTGCACACGTACGATAGCTTTGGAACATTTAATATTGAGCTAACAGCTGTAAACAATTTTGGGTGTGCAGATTCTCAATTCACTCAGTATATAAACTACCCTCCGCCTTATCCTGCTTTTTCTATAAAAGATTCTTGCGGGTTATCATGTGAGTTTCTTAATCTCACAAGGCCTCCTTTCGTTGGGGAGATAACAGGCTATTCTTGGGAGTTTGGCGATGGATTCAGTAGTAATGTAGAACACCCTACTCATGAATACGCTAAAGCAGGGAAATATTTAGTTCAGTTGACGGTTGAGGCAAGTAATATCGTCAAGGATAAAATCGTTCAAGAGATTGAAGTTTATGCGAATCCTAAAGCAGATTTCCATGCTGACTCAGCTTGCATTTTGAATCCCACTGAGTTCTATGATAGATCTGAGATTTTAGAAGGTGAGATAGTAAGTTGGGATTGGACGATTAGTAATGATACAACAGCTGATATCCCAAATCCAGTGCTGACGTTCTCGAAGCCGGAACTTATTTCGGTGAATCTCTCAGTGAAATCCGATAAAGGTTGTTCGGATACTATTTTGAAAAAAATTGAAATATACCCAGAAACGGTAATGGCTGATTTTGGAATTACACCAAGGCCAATTGAAGCGTTAGAAACAAAAGTTCAATTTAAAGATAGTTCTGAAAATGCGGTGCGATGGATTTGGAGCATTGATAGCGAAATGTTTTCGACTGAACAAAATCCGTCAAATGAATTTTTGAGAGACACTGGGACATACTGGGTTGGTTTGGCAGTGTCTAATCAATTTGGATGCGAAGACTATATCGAAAAAAAACTCGAAGTTGAGCCTATAGTCGCCCTTTATATACCTAACTCGTTTTCACCTGATGGAGATGGAATAAATGATGAATTCATACTTAAAGGAGAAGGTGTCCAGTGGATAGAGATGAAGTTGTGGGATCGTTGGGGTAATGAAGTTTCTATGATACGCGAGATGAACAAGCCAATTACACTTCCAACTATTCAAAATCAAACTAGTGTTTTTTCCTACGAAGCATTCTTCACTGATAAAAATGGCCTTCGTCATTATAGAGTTGGCACCATTACAGCCGTGCGATGACCTAATTTATTTACTTTGCTAAAAAGCTGTTTTAAGATGGGAAAGACCGATTTGGCCAAAAAAGTTGTTGACCGAATGTACAACAACGACCCGTTTAGCCAATGGCTTGGGATTGAACGAATCGAAGATGGTGCCGGTATTTCTAAGTTAAGAATGACCATTCGAAAGGAAATGCTTAATGGCTTTGACATTGCTCATGGTGGAATCACCTACGCTTTGGCAGACTCTGCGCTTGCATTTGCATCAAATGGTCATGGTAGAATGTCGGTCAGTGTAGAAACGTCTATTTCGCATACAGAATCGTTAAAGGAAGGGGATGTCATTACGGCTGTGACTGAAGAAATGAGCCTATCCAATAAAATTGCGGTTTATCATATTACCATCCGAAATCAACACGACAAGGTGGTGGCCCTTTTTAAAGGCACCGTTTATAGAACCAGCAAGGAATGGAATGTTTGATTGAATATCGAATAACGAATGTCGAATTTCGAAATGCATTGAATAGCACCAAAGGTGAATGTTACGATTCGTACCGTTCACAACAATAGCGGGCTGAATTTGGGGCCACTGCAGTGACCACTTAACCCGTGGGATACGAACCTTTCCAGCTTCACCAACCTCGGCCACGCTGGTGATTAAAATTCAGAACCGTGGTTTTTCTGTGTCGAGCATTCGCACAGAAAAAATTGTCTTGAATGGGGCTTGACTTTTTTGCTTCTTTTTTGGTCAAGCAAAAAAGGAAGAGAAGAATCCCTTTGAGGAATTTTCAATACTCAATACTCAACCCTAAATATTCAAAGGATTATCGAATATCCAATTCCTAAAACATAGAAAATTGATGCCTTAGATAATAATGACAATGGCATTGTTCTAGGATAATGTTAGGTTAGCCAACTAGATTCTGCGATCTTCGCAGACCGAAAAATTCAGAACGCATGAGAGACGCATATATAGTAGATGGCATCAGAACCCCAGTTGGGAAATTTCAAGGAACACTTTCACCGGTTCGAACAGATGATTTGGCTGCGTTGGTCATTCAAGAATTGATGAAGCGCAATGAAGGTGTAGATTGGGAAATGGTGGATGATGTGATTCTGGGTTGCGCCAATCAGGCCGGTGAAGACAATCGTAACGTAGCTCGAATGGCTCTCCTATTGGCAGGTATGCCTTGGAAAGTGCCCGGAGAAACCGTGAATAGATTATGCAGTTCGGGAATGAGTGCTGCCATTCACGCGCGCAGAGCAATTGCAGCCAATGAAGGGGATTTGTTTGTTACAGGTGGTGTCGAGCATATGACTCGTGGACCATGGGTGATGAGCAAGGCGTCCAAACCCTTTGGAAATGATAGCAAATTGTACGATTCGAGTTTCGGATGGAGATTTGTAAACCCCAAAATGTATGCATTGTATGGAACACATGCCATGGGCGAAACCGCAGAAAATTTAGCAGAGCAGTTTGGGGTTTCAAGAGAAGCTCAGGACCAATTTGCCCTCTGGTCTCAACAGAAGGCTTGTGCTGCTCAACAGTCAGGTCGATTAGCAGAAGAGATTGTGCCTGTAAGTATTCCGCGCAGAAAGCAAGAAGCATTGATTTTCGAACACGATGAATTCATTAAAGGGAATTCTACTATGGAGGCATTGTCTGGATTACGGGCAGCTTTCAAAAAAGAAGGCGGCAGTGTAACTGCTGGAAATGCTTCTGGATTGAACGATGGCGCTGCTGCAATGCTCATAGCCAGTGAAGATGGATTGAAGAAACATAACCTTACGCCAAAAGCACGCATTGTATCATCCGGAGTTTCGGGTGTTGAACCACGCATCATGGGAATAGGTCCAGTTGAAGCTTCGAAATTGGCGTTAAAGCGAGCCGGGTTAACCATGGACGATATGGATATTCTAGAGTTCAATGAGGCATTCGCAGTTCAAACCTTGTCGTGCACACGCCAATTGAGAGTGGACGATGACGATGAACGAATCAATCCAAATGGCGGAGCCATCGCCATAGGTCACCCACTCGGAATGACAGGGTCACGCATACTTCAATCTGCGGCCATTGAGTTACACAAACAACAGCGGGAATATGCCTTGGTAGCCATGTGCATAGGAGTGGGACAGGGATATGCGACAATAATTGAACGGGTATAATGACGCACCACTCGGGATTCGTAAATATTATTGGTAACCCAAACGTGGGTAAATCCTCTCTCTTGAATGCTTTGATCGGGGAGAAACTAGCCATCATCAATCCAAAAGCGCAAACGACCAGACATCGAATATTTGGTATCTATAATGATGCGGAATATCAAATTGTGTTTTCGGATACTCCTGGTGTGATCAAGCCGGCCTACAAAATGCAAGAGAGCATGATGGGCTTTGTGAAAGAAGCACTGGTTGATGCAGATGTTTTTCTCTTTATGGCTGAATTAGGCGATCGCGATTTCAAGGATGAACGGGTGATCGAGAAACTTCAAGCATCTGATACACCCCTAATCGTAGCCATCAATAAAATCGATACGGGTGATCAAGAGCTATTAGATTCGGATATGGCCTATTGGTCGGAAATGTTCCCAAAAGCGAAGAAGGTTTTCCCTCTTTCAGTCACGGAGAAGTTCAATATTCCAGAGTTGTTTCGAATCATTCAAGCGCTTATTCCTGAAGGTCCAGAATGGTATCCGAAAGACCAGCTCACAGATAAAAATGAGCGCTTCATTGTATCTGAAATCATCCGCGAAAAAATCCTAACCCTGTATAAGCAAGAGATTCCATATTCGGTGCAGATAGAAGTAGAAGGCTTTCAGGAGCAAGAAGATATCATTCGAATTCGTGCCATCATTATCGTGGCGAGAGACACACAAAAGAGCATCATCATTGGAAAGGGTGGGTCCATGATCAAACGAGTAGGAACGGATGCCCGAAAAGACATGGAACGCTTTTTCGGGAAGAAAATATTCTTAGAAACCTTTGTGAAGGTGGATAAGGATTGGCGGGATGATGACCGCAAATTGAGAAAATACGGCTACTGATCAACGGATTGGTAATACCGCCTTACAATTTCTAAACTCCTTATTGCCAGCCACTGCGTTTTCTAATCGCACCGAAAATTCGATTTCTGCTATGCCGTAAGAAAACATTTGCCCAGTGAGAGGATCCACATAGTCATTTTGAATATCGATGATTTTGTAGGATGTCCAATCGGGTTGTTCCACGATTTCCGAGCGAAATAGATTACCCATTTCATCAGCATATACTATTTCAACCGTTCCTAGGTCTTGACCAGGAGTGAAAGGTGGAGTGAAGATTGTGGTTTCTACTTCGTATGAGAAGTTGATGTTGCATGCTGCGCTGCTATCCACCACTTGGTTTCTAACATTTTGTGCCCTGCATCCGTTGCCGTCCACTGCAAGCAATACTGTCTCAATACCATCCGCAGGTACCGAGTTGAATTGATAATTCACTTCTTGAGAAGAGGCCGTT
Source organism: uncultured Flavobacteriales bacterium (assembly GCA_943788775.1). Taxonomy (GTDB): domain Bacteria; phylum Bacteroidota; class Bacteroidia; order Flavobacteriales_G; family Salibacteraceae; genus SHAN690. Next base: position 254,758 of record CALSRO010000005.1, read on the forward strand.
GGTCCACTTTCAAAACTCCAAGCATAGCTGAACGCGGTGCTGCCTTCTGCCATTGCTTCAAACAATTGATGGCTCAATCCACCCAACTGTTTGGTGGTAATTTGGGCGCTGCATCCATGATGCGGGAGATAGACGAAATCTTCAATTTGAGTGATGCAACCTCCAACATGGGTAGAGGTTAATTGAACGTGAATACTCGAAGGATCGTTTTGGTCCCTTTCCAAAGTCAATGGTTCCGAACCATTCGTAATGTATGTTTCAGAAGAGTCAATAACCCACTCGCAGCTTATCAAATTGGTATTCGCTTCTGGCGTTAATTCTATGGAATAAATATCAACCGGAATTGGCATGTGAAGAAATCGATATGGATACGCCTTAGTCTCCACACTCTCTTGGTATTGCTCGGTTCCGCGAAGTGTAATCTGTAAATAAGGGCCGCAACTTTCTGCTTCGCAACTTGCGTCTTTCAATGTACTGGTGAAGCCGTAAACATCATTGCCTAGGCTCCGAATGCTGCCCTCAGCAAGAAATGTTTCTCCATCGGATTGCCAATCGATCATTTCTCCATTCAATTGCCCTTGTACGAAAAACACTGGTTCATTAGAACCAGCGGGTTCTGGCAACTCGTATGGATCGCATTGCGTGAGCAGGAAAAGTCCTGTCACTGCTAGAAGAATATTTTTGAATCGATTCATATTATCGAATGTTAAGTTTTAGGTAAGCCTGGATTTCAAGTAAGCGAATGGCTTTGTAATCCACATTGAGTGAATTTGTAACCCCATAAGCTCCTCGAATTCCAATAAACGTATCGTCCATTATTTGGTACTGAGCGTCTACCACAGCATTCAAGCCGGTTCTGTTGTAACGATCCCATTGAAAATAGCCTTCAGTAGTTTCTACAGGTGTGGATGTTTCCGTATTCTCAACTACTTGTTCAGTGGTGTTTTTCAACCCACACAAGATCCAAGGTTGCAAGCCTCCTCCAACATAGAAACGCTTCATGCGATAATGTGCCATTAAGGTCGCATTGAATCGAATGAGTTCCGTGGTGGTTACCACATATTCGTTTTGAAATCTTTTGAACCCATATGCGGTTTCTCCTGATATCATCGCAGTATCTCCAACATGAAGTCTTGATCCATTTAACTCTCCGCTTAGTATCAGATGGTGTTTAATTTGCCTCATGTATCCAATTCCAACAGTTTGCCCAAAACCAGAGTATGGAGTGAAGGAATCGAAGGATTTGTTCACCCCCGCCTTGATGTAAATCGAGGGTAAATACTCGGTCTTCGCTGTTATTGGCTTGGAATCAACGTTCAATAAAGTTCCGGCAGAGTCAAATCTCGAAAGATGAGCCAAAGGCATTTTTCGAATGTCCAGTCTTTCATCAGTCGCGATAATTGGTTTTGCTCCATTGTTTACAATAGCTGTTTTAGATGCAAAGTCGTCCTGCTCAACTATGATGATTTCATTGTTGGTCGATGTGGGTTCCATTTGCATAGGGCCATCATCCCGATCTTCCACTTCTTCTGATAGATTTACAGCAGAATTTGCGTTGTTTGAGGTAAGAAGATTGTCATCTAATCGTTCGGTCTTATCATCGATTGCGTTGACCAAGGCTTTATTGCTTGAAACGTTGGAAATAGCAGTGGACTTAACAGGGCTTGTATCAACCGATTCATCATCCACATCTGCTAAATCGGAAGCTTTATAGAATTTGGATTGTTCGGATTCTTTTTTCGAATCATTTAGTGATTCACTTTCCCATAAATGCTGGCTGTCGCACTGGGCAATAATGTTGAGGGCTTCGAAACTCGTATTTGAATTTCGAGGCTGATAAATCTCCACTTGGAATGAGGTGAATGCCAACCAAGACGCCAATCCGGCCGCAATGAATATTGCAGGAATCCACGTCCAAAAAGCAAAACCAAGAGGCTTCCGTTTGTCCAATAGCATTTCCATTTGCCCCCATGCTCCCATATCCACAGGAATTTGCTCAGCCGCAAAAGCCTCTTGGAACATGCTTTTTAAATTATCATTGGATCCACTCATAGTAAATCTTGTTTTTCAGTTTCGAAGGTGATTTTCACCAACTCTTGTAATTTTTTTCTTGCGAAATGAACATGCCATCTGCAGGTCGATTCCGTTACACCAAGCATTTCTGATACTTCTGTATAATCATATCCATCAAGCACACAGAGGTTAAAAACCTGCTGACTGATTGGTGGTAATGTGTGTATCAATGCGCGCAGTGATTCTGCATTCATTTCTGCTTCTCCAAGGTTCACACTTGTCATTTGTGATTCCCAATAGCTTTCGTTCATGTCTCGCGTGTCGAAATGATCTCTCTTCGATTTTGACCTACGATAATCATCGATAGCCGTGTTGATCGTGATCCGCTTGACCCAGTGTTCAAAGCCAATTTCTGATCGATACGTTTCAATTTTATCGCAGACTTTTAAAAATGCCTGATTAACCAGTGCTTTGGCGTCATCCGTGTTGGATAGATAACGCAGACATATTTGCATCATCATTCCATAACACTCCTTATACAGCTCAAATTGTGCTTTGCGCTCGTTCTTTATACAACGTTCTATGAGTGCCGATGTGACTGCCATAAAAAATAGAAAAGGAGGATTCACAACTAGGTGAATCCTCCCGTTCAAGTTAATCTATTGTTAGTGGTTCAATCACTTCATGATGATTGATTGATGGGCAGCGAAGTTTTCACCATTCATCTCGAGTATGTATGATCCAGAAGCTAGGTTGCTTAAGTCCAGGGCAATGTTTTGAGATTGATTCGCAGTATTAATTGTCATCACTCTCTCTCCCAATAGGCTTAATACATTCACAGCACTTACTTCCATTGTTCCTGATTGGATGGTGATTAAGCCATCTGTTGGGTTTGGATATACATTGAAACCTGAAACACTCATTTCATTCAACCCAGTCGGTGCAATGGGCTTTATGATAGATCCAATGACCTCAAAGTCTCGATTTGTTGATTCAAAGGTTTCTTCACTTAAGGTAACCTGATGTGGATAAGCAGTTTTATTCAATACATCCGCATATACCTCATATGTGCCAAGGGCAAGATTCGACAGTTCATAAGCGCCATTTGCATCGGTACGATCGAATGCCGCAACAGTTCCATCCTCGTTATAAGCAACAACATAGGCTCCAATTACAGGGTCGCCCTCACCACGATTAGCGCCTTGAGAAATTAGACCACCGATGAATCCAGCACCACCAGAATTTGTTCCAGCAATCATTTCGATATCAACGCTGTAGTTGCTTGCGTTATTAACGACTATGGCAGTTGCACCACTCCAAAGCGCTGCACTATCGTAGTATGTTGGTAAAAATGCGGTGTAGTAGATGTGGCTCGTATCTAATGCAGCCTTCACATAATATGTTCCATTGCACACATTGCTGAACATGTAGAGTCCAGTTGCATCAGTAGTTGAACTGTCAACCGCGGAAAGGGATCCACTGTCTTCTTGAATGAGATAAACTCTGGTGTCATCCCCTTGATCCACAATACCTGATAAGAAATAACAGCTTGCCACATATGCGTTAACTGTAACGCTCGTAGATGAAGTACATCCCGTCAATGTGTCTTCCACAGTTACGCTATACGTTCCTGGGCAAAGACCGGTTAGCACAGTTGAATTCGAACCGTTGCTCCAAGTATAGTAAAGTGCGTTACCAGTAGCTGATACACTCGCAGTTCCGTTGCAACAGCTGGCGCATGTTTCGTTGTTAGCACTGGCCGTAATTGAAGGGCCGTTAGTGATAGTCACTAAAACTGAGTCAGATCCGCTACAACCGCTTGAATCGGTAACAGTAACACCATACATTCCTGATTGAGTCACTGCAATAGTTGATGTGGTCGCACCATTACTCCATAGATAAGTGTTCACTCCAAAGTTTAATGTTGCGTCCAACATTATTGAATCTCCAGCGCAGGCATTGACATTTCCGCCTAGGTTAACATTCAAGTTTGAACCTGAATTATATACGCTATCGCCAGCAAATGCAGTGTCTCCGTTGCTGTCAAAAATTGAAACACTATATGCACCTGTACATAATCCAGTAATAACTTGGGATGTATCGCCATTAGACCAGTAGTAGAAATATGGGCCAACACCGCCAGAAACAGATGCTGTTGCCGTTCCATTGCAATTGCCACATGATTCGCTAGTGGTTGAGACAGATCCGGATAGGTTACCCCCACCAGAGCCAGTAATGGTAATGCTATCACAAAATGTGTCGCTGCATGACCATGCTGAATCATAAAGTGTTACGCATATGGAATATGTACCAGGAGTATTGTACACAACCGTTGCAGTATCGGTTACATATAATGATTGTGTACTTGGACTTCCGCCTGGAGCATCCCAAACATTGTATGAGATGCTACTCGAAGAGTCATAAGGAATTAAGGTTACAGTATCGCCAGATACGCTTGCCGTATAGCCGATGCTGCATTGCGACCATCCCACGGATGTGATCAATGCTAAAGTTAAAGTGAATAAAATTTGTTTCATTTCGGTTTTGATTTGTTGATTTCAAACCCCTACACGATGTTACTTTGGTTTGTGTTGGGGACATGCTAAATTAATTTTTAAAACGGCCTCGTAAACAAAGCTACTTTTGCAGTTCTTATGGCAATTGTAGCAATCATCGGAAGGCCTAATGTGGGCAAGTCAACATTCTTTAATCGACTCATTGGTAGACGACAAGCCATCGTAGACGAATTCTCAGGAGTAACACGCGACCGACATTATGGAACCAGCGATTGGGGTGGACGAGAATTCACCATTGTTGATACGGGAGGATTTGTGAAAGAAACCGATGATCGGTTTGAGAAAGAGATCGCCAAGCAGGTGGATATTGCAATGGATGAGGCAACACTTATCCTCTTTGTAGTTGATGCTCAAAATGGGATCAGCGAGCTAGATCGTGATGTTGCGCATAAATTGAGATCAAGCCCGAAACCGGTACTTCTATGCGCTAATAAAATTGATAATCCAAACAAAGAACCTGATAGCTACGAGTTCTATGAGCTAGGATTTGAAGAAATTTTCCCGATATCGGCTATAAATGGTGGTGGAACGGGTGATCTTTTAGATCGGGTTATCGAATTATTGCCTGTTGAAGAGGAGCCGGAAGAATCAGATTTACCAAGGATAAGCGTGGTTGGCCGACCAAATGCAGGAAAATCATCTTTCGTCAATGCCTTACTTGGCGTAGATAGGAATATTGTTACCGAAGTCGCAGGGACGACTCGGGATAGTATTGATACTCATTACAATGCATACGGGTTTGAGTTCACGCTAGTAGATACCGCAGGAATTCGAAAGAAGGCCAAAGTGCATGAAGATCTGGAATTTTACTCCGTAATGCGCGCCATTAAGTCGATCGAAAATTCAGATGTCTGTATTTTGATGATTGATGCCGAAGCGGGGATTGGTCAGCAGGATCTCAACATTTTCGGTCTCATTGAGAAAAATCGCAAGGGAGTAGTCATCCTTGTGAATAAATGGGATTTAATCCAAAAAGAGACCAATTCCGCGTTGGAATATGAGCAAGAGCTGAAACGGAGGATTGCACCATTTACGGATGTGCCAATCGTTTTTACTTCCGTGACCGAAAAGCAACGAATTCATAAATCATTGCAAATTGCTTTGGATGTGTATAAGCGCAGAACACAAAGGATCAAGACTAATAAGTTGAATGAGGTGATGTTGCCGATCATAGAATGGACGCCTCCGCCTGCTACCAAAGGAAAGTATATAAAGGTGAAGTATGTCCAGCAATTGCCTACCCATGCTCCAACCTTTGCCTTTTACTGTAACCTTCCTCAATACGTCAAGGAACCATATAAAAGGTTCATCGAAAATCAACTGCGAGAAAAGTTTGACTTTCATGGCGTTCCGATTCAGGTGTTTTTCAGGAATAAGTAGCATTTTAACTTGGTTTAACACGTAAATAGCAAGGTCCGAGATTAACCTACTATCTTCGCACAGCACATTGTGAGAAAAACCGCATTCATATTTGCCATATTCTATCTACTCTCAGTAGTGGGTTATGGCTTGGAATTGCACTATTGCTTAGGGCAGATTACCGATGTGAATGTCGCATGGTTAGAAACCTCATGTGCTTGTGATGATGCGCATGAAAAAGCATTGCCAAACTGCTGTGAAGAGAAAGAGTTTTTCGTGCAAGTGGATGAAGAGCATCAATCTTTGGGTTCAAATACCATCGTGGGAATTTATCATCCAATAATCAAAGAAATTAAATGGGATGATAGAGTCGATTACGCTATCACCGAGCAAAGTTCACTCATTGAATTAAGCAACGGGCCACCCAAACACAGGCCGATCTATAAAAGGAATTGCTCTTTTATTTTCTACGGCTAACTGGTTGAAATTGATTCGTTCCGAAATCTAATCGGAACATAATTCGAGCGCTTCTAGGCGTTCTATTATTCAAGTTCACATTTAAAAAGTTAGTCATGAAAACCATTAAATATTTATTCACGCTGTCGGCCCTGCTCCTGGCCACATTCGTGTCGTATAGTCAAAATAAAATCGTGGAGGACACCATTTTAGTGGAAGGCGTTTGCGGCATGTGCAAATCTCGAATCGAAGAAGCCGCATTTGGAAAAGGGGTGAAGTTTGCTGAATGGACCAACGAAACCAGCAAGTTAGCCTTAGTCTATCGTTCCGACAAAACTTCAATGGAGGAGATTGAGGCTAGAATACTAGCTGCAGGTCACTCCACCGAAAACAGTAAAGCCGCTAAAGAAGATTACGAAACGCTTCCTGATTGCTGCCGATATGAGGAGCTTCACAAGCATTAAAACCGGGCTTTTCTTATTGATCGGCTTATTAGCTGGTTCTGTGGTTTTTGGACAGTCCAAATTAGTAGGTGTTGTCATTGAAGAAAATGACCAAGGAATGTTTGAACCTATTCCATTTGCAAACGTGTATTGGATGGGAACTCAAGTAGGAACTTCAACCGATACAGTTGGGGGATTTGAGCTTCCTGTTTCTGAAAACTCAAAGACGCTGATCATCAGTTATGTTGGTTACAAAAGCGATACGGTGGAAGTGACTGAGTTTGACAAATTGACGATCGTGCTTAAGCAAAGCACCGAGTTGGGGGGAGTTGATATCGTATATCGTCAACGTGGCACTGAAATATCCTACATGAACACGCTAAAAGTTGAAACGATGGGTGAAAAAGAGCTGTTCAAAGCCGCCTGTTGTAACCTGAGTGAAAGCTTTGAGACCAATCCGTCCATCGATGTGGCTTTCACCGATGCGGTGACGGGCACCAAACAAATTCAGATGTTGGGATTGGATGGCAAGTATTCACAAATAACCCGGGAGCAAATGCCGGCAGTCCGAGGGTTGAGTTCCGTTCATGGGATGACCTACATACCTGGTTCATGGATTGAATCGATTCAATTGAATAAGGGTGCGGGTTCCGTTGTAAATGGATTTGAAAGCGTCACAGGTCAGATCAACGTAGAGTTAAAAAAGCCCGAGGAATCTGAGCAATGGTTTGTGAATGGATATGCGAACCAAGGTGGCAGGACCGAACTGAATGTAAATGCCGCACATCGCTTAAATGATAAAGTTTCAACCGGTGTTTTACTTCACGGCAATTTACGACCTTTTGAGATTGATGGCAATAACGATGGATTTATGGATTTCCCAAATGGATATCAACTCAATGCCATTAACCGCTGGAGGTTTCAATCTCATAAAGGTTGGGAAGGTCAAGCAGGTGCCAATGTGCTGACAGAAGACCGACAAGGTGGACAGCTTTCATCTGAAACTGCCGTGCCAAAGTATCAATTGGGTTGGAACACAAACCGCGCGGAATTATGGGGTAAAACCGGATATGTTTTTCCTAAAGCGAAGTACAAAAGCATCGGATTTCAAGGGTCTGCCATATACCATGATCAATCCAGTTTCTTCGGATCTAGAACGTATAATGCCGAGCAACGCAGTGGTTATTTTAATTCCATTTATCAAAGCATTATTGGCACATCGACTCATAAATATCGCGTGGGAATGAGTATTCAGTATGATTTGTACAACGAACGATTGGATTCATTGCAGTATGATCGCGAAGAGATTGTCCCTGGGGCATTTTTGGAATACACTTTCAGTTACTTCGACAAGTTTGCTGTCGTAGCTGGAATACGAGGCGATTACCATAACTATTATGGATTCTTTTTCACACCGAGATTACATGCCAGATATGAGGTCCGCGAGGGAACCGTGTTGCGAGCTTCAGGTGGCCGAGGCCAGCGAACGGCAAATGTGATTTCAGAAAATGCAGGCCTGCTTGCCACCTCCAGAACATGGAATATCAAGGGCGATCCATCTATTCAAGGATTTGGATTGGAGCCTGAAGTAGCTTGGAATTTCGGATTAAACCTCACCCAAGATTTCAGAATAGATTATCGTCCCGGTGCCATTTCGGTTGACCTCTATCATACCCTATTTGAGAATCAAACAGTGGTTGATATGGAAGATCCGCGACAGGTCCAGTTTTATAATTTGGATGGTGAGAGTTATGCCACGAGTGTTCAAGCGCAGGTAGATTATGAACTCTACCGAAGGTTTGATTTACGGATGGCATATCGATGGTATGAGGTAAGAACGACTTACGGTACAAGCCTTAAAGACAAACCATTTGTAGCAAAGCATAGAGCCTTTGTGAATTTAGGTTATGAAACCTTAAACGGCTGGAAATTTGACTATACCGTGCAATGGCAGGGACCTAAACGAGTGCCAAGCACAGATGCGAATCCAACCAGCTTTCAACGAGCAACACGTTCGCCCGATATTTTCTTGATGAATGCTCAAATCACCAAGAGTTGGAAAGAGCGCTACGATGTGTATCTAGGAATGGAGAACATCACGAATGTGAAGCAGAACAACCCGATTCTTGCCTCTGAACAACCCTTCGGACCATACTTCGATAGTTCATTGGTTTGGGGTCCCATTTTTGGCAGAATGACCTATGTTGGATTTAGATTGAAATCAAAAGCATGATGAAGCATAAATATGAAATTGATGGCATGACCTGCGAGGGTTGCTATTACAAAGTCAAGGGAACACTAGAGGCAATCGAAGGTGTTTCTGAAGCCCTAGTGGATTGGAAAAATGGTTCGGCTGAAATTCAAATGGATAACCATGTTTCCACTGCGACTATTGAGTCAGCGTTACAGGCTGCGGGTCAGAAGTATCACATTCGAGATGCTCAACCTTCCAATATGGACTCATCAGTTTCAGATGAGTCCCAGCGATCGTTTTTAGAAACCTACAAACCATTGTTTCTTATCGTTCTTTTTATTGCTGGCACCACAGGATTATCACAATATCCGTTTGCCAGTTTTGATACTATGCTCTGGATGCGCCATTTCATGGCGGGCTTCTTCATTGTCTTCGCCTTTTTCAAATTGCTCAACCTAAATGGTTTTGCGAATTCATATGCTATGTATGACATCGTTGCTGCCAAATGGAGCGGTTGGGGGTTTGTGTATCCATTTGTCGAACTTGCACTTGGAGTTGCCTATTTGGTAAACTTCAACCCAACCATTACAAATTGGGCAACAATAGTTGTCCTCGGTGTGAGTAGCATCGGAGTGATTGAAAGCAATTTGAATAAAAGAAAAATCAAGTGCGCATGTTTAGGCGATGTATTTAACCTGCCCATGAGTACTGTCACCATTGTCGAAGACTTGAGTATGGTGGCTATGGCGGTTTTTATGTTACTTTAGATAAAACAAACAATCATGAAAAAACTATTGATTATCACAGCCTTAGTTGGTTTTACTGCCGTTGGATTCGAATCGTGCTCTGAGGGGGCTAGCAGTTCTGAGCAAACGGTAGAATCGTATGCATGTCCAATGAAATGCGAAGGCGATAAGACCCACTCAGAGAAGGGGAATTGCTCTGTGTGTGGAATGGAGTTGACGGCTGTGGAATAACCTACTTAGGAATCCTCTCGTTTGGATTTAGTGGGAATTGGTATTTGATAGATTCCCTAAATTTGACTGACTTGAATACCCTGAAACTCATATTTGTAACCTTTCTTAGCACCTTAATTCTTTTCTCTACCACAGGAATTAGGATTAGCCAGCATTGGTGTGGTGCTGATTTGATTAATTTCTCCATCTGGGGAGATGCTGAACCTTGCGCTCATTATTTAAATGAAAAAGCGCCTGCATGCCCTATGCATGCGAATATGACAAGCAAAAATTGCTGTTCGCAGAAGGAAGTTTATGTAAAGGGAGGGGATGAGGATTTCCAAATGGAGAGTGCCCAAGTATTCAGAACACCGTATGTGCTGATTCAAAAACTAACTGCTCCGCTCATTCTTTTCACATCAAGGGTTTTGACGGTTGAGCATTTTAGAAATCATTCCCCACCAATCCTTACAGAATCCATTTTTATTCGCGTCCAATCATTGTTGATTTGATATTAAAATTTTGAAGCATTGGCTTCAAATTCACGCTGTTTAGGCGTCAGTCATATCAAGTCTTGTATAATCATGCTCTATTCAAAGAGCTTATTCTTAAATCAACAATGAAAAACTTATTATCAATTCTGGTTGTAACCTTATGCGTGTTATCGTCTGCGGTAAACGCCCAAAATTCGATTAAACTCGAAATCAAACATAAGCTCAACGGATCTGACTTTGGATTCAATCTAGAAGATGTTACTCCAGGTGGAGAACCATTTGAGGTCGATAGAATGGAGTACTATATTTCTGAAATTTCTATCACACATAGTGGTGGCGCAGTATTGCACCTTGACTCATTTTGGATTTTAGTTCAAGCTGAATCCACTGCTTCTGTTTTCGATCTAGGATCGCATGAAGTCGATTCTGTTGAATCTATTACATTTTCAATTGGTGTCGAACAGGCATTTAACCATTTGGATCCAACGCAATATCCATCCAATCATCCTCTCGCGCCAAAATCACCTTCAATGCATTGGGGTTGGACTTCCGGCTACCGCTTTGTAGCGATGGAAGGAGAAGAAACGGATGGTAGTGAACAATTTGAAATTCATGCCTTAGGCGATCAATATTATTTTGAGACAACGGTAGAAATAGAATCAATCGCAGAAAATGGTGAGGTAGTTATTCCAATTTATGCCAACTATGCTGAGGCTTTACGCGGTATTGAACTTAAAAATGGGGTAATCACACATGGTGATTTTGGAGAGGCAGTTGATCTTCTTGAAAATTTTCGAGATCACCTCTTTAATGCAACTGCACCAGTTGATTCACTTTTTGGAGATTCAGCAACTTCAGTGGAGTTTGTTTTAGATAATTCTGCCTTCCTAATAACTCCAAATCCGGGTATTGGATCCATTCGAATTCAATTAGATGATGCAAGTTTGACCGGTTCTGAATTTTCTGTTTATGACTTGACAGGCAAGTTGATTCAATCAAAAGTTCTGAACTCTTCGAACCAAATGATGGAATTTGAGAACATGCAGCCAGGTGCCTACATGGTAGAAATGCATAATGAACAAGGAGCGACTTGGGCAGTAATAAAAGCAATCGTTTCTCAGTAAATTGAACTTCAAGGGATCCATAATCATTGCCTTGTTGGCGTTAGCTGTTGGTTGCGACAAAGCGCAAGAAACGGAACCTAAGACCTATGCTCTGCTCGAAACCCCTGAAGGATTTCCGGACATGGAGTTTCCAGAGGACAATGAGTACACTGAGGCTAGATGGAACCTTGGCAAAAAGTTGTTTTTTGATCCGTTGATGTCATCGGATTATAGTGTCAGTTGTGCTTCATGTCACGACCCTAAATTGGCGTTTTCAGACGATGTTGCCTTTAGTTCAGGAGCTGAAAACGCACCTGGAACAAGAAACTCACCCTCATTGGCAAATGTGGGTTATCACCCTTATTTTACCAGAGAAGGGGGTGTGCCTACATTGGAGATGCAAATACTTGTCCCCATTCAAGAACATAATGAGTTCAACACGAACATCTTGACCATTGCCGATCGATTAAATGAAGACGATGAATACGTTCAAATGTCGTTGAACGCTTATGATCGCGTTCCCAATCCATATGTGATAACACGTGCTATCGCAACATTTGAACGGACGCTCGTCAGTGGAAATAGCAGCTACGATCAGAATTTGCGGGGCGAATCCTCATTATCTGCCAGTGCTTTGCGTGGGCTAGCGTTGTTTTTTAGCGATAAAACAAATTGCTCGACTTGCCATGCTGGTTTCAATTTCACCAATTACACCTTTGAAAACAATGGACTGTATGAGGAATACGAAGATGTTGGTAGATTCAGATTAACAAGAGATAGCGCGGATCTATCCGTTTTTAAAGTGCCATCACTTCGAAATGTTGAGTTGACGGGACCATATATGCATGATGGTTCAAAACCAGATTTATCAAGCGTGATTGCCCATTATAATTCTGGGGGCTATGACCATGTGAACAAAAACAAATTAATTAAACCGTTAAACCTATCAGAAAAGGAACAAGATGACCTAGTTGCCTTTTTGAAATCCTTGACGGATAAGACTTTTATAAAAGATGAAAAATTTCAAGAATATTAATCTAGGCATTGGACTGTGCCTATTGGTTTTTATGTTATCCAAGTGTAAAGAGGCTGAGTTGCCGGGGCCAATAAACTTTGCGGACCTGGTTGAACAAGATGAAACACCCTATGCACTAGAAATAGGGGAATTTCCAGAACCAGATTTCGGAGATAATCCCTTGACTGTTGAAGGCGCTACACTCGGACGTATGTTGTTTTACGAGAAAATGCTGTCTAAAGACAATTCCATTTCCTGTGGAAGTTGTCACTTGCAAGATCATGGTTTTAGTGATCCTGATCAATTCTCGGAAGGAGTGGGGGGATCCTTGGGCAAAAGGCAAGCGATGTCGGTATTTAATACTGCTTGGCATACCAACGAATTCTTTTGGGATGGTAGAGCTCATTTGCTAAGAGATCAATCATTGATGCCTATTCAAGATGAGTTAGAAATGGATGAGACTTTGGATAATGTCATTGAAAAGCTGAGTGAAGAGGATAAATACAAAATTCAGTTCATTAAGGTGTTTGGAGACGAGCAGATCACCTCTGAGCGCATGTCTTTGGCCTTGGAGCAATTCATGAATTCCATTGTTTCCAATCAATCAAAATATGATCAGGTTTTGGCAGGTAAGGCGACTTTTTCGGACAGTGAAAAGAGAGGACGAGACTTATTTTTTGGAGAGTATAACCCTGCTTTTCCTGAAGAATCTGGCGCGGATTGTGCTCATTGTCACGGTCGTATCAATTTTAGCAACAGTCGATACATGAACAATGGATTGGATAGCGAAGCGGGTCAAGATGATATTGGCCGTCAAGAAGTGACAGGCGATCCTAACGACAAAGCCAAGTTCAAGGTAACCACACTTCGCAACATCGAACTAACAGCACCTTATATGCACGATGGTCGTTTCGCAACACTGGAGGAGGTGGTTGATCATTACAACGATGGCATAATTGTTTCGCCAACGATAGACCCGGCTTTAGAATATACAACTCAAACAGGGCTTATGCTCACCGATCAAGATAAGGCCGATTTAATCGCTTTTCTGAAAACGCTGACGGATGAAACCTTGGCAACGGACGAACGCTATTCCGATCCTAACTAAAGTAATTAAAACCTAATTTTCCATTTTAAGTAAATAATGACCAAAATGAAATTTACAAAGAAAACTTTACTAGCTATAGCAGTGTTTTTGAGCTCGGTTGCAGTTTCCCAAACCAATGTGTATTTTGAAATCAATCATAAATTGCACGGTGAGGATTTTAATCTAAATCAGGAATCATTCAGTGATATGGGCATCACCTTCGATGCTAAGCGATTGCAGTATTACATCTCACAAATAAGCGTCACTCACGATGGTGGACAGGTGACTGAATTTGAGGATAAATACATTTTGGTGACCGCCAATATTAATACGAATGAGCTTTTAGGTCAGGGTACCATTGATTCAATTGAATCGATTTCTTTCTACATTGGAGTGGATGAGGCTGCGAATCATTCAGATCCAAGCACCTACCCGTCAAGTCATCCCTTGGCATTCAAAAATCCTGAAATGCACTGGGGTTGGACGGCAGGCTATCGATTTGTAGCGATGGAAGGCGATATAGGACCGGGCTTAGAAAACTCTTACAATTTTCATGCTTTAGGCGATGATAATTATTTCGAAACTACCGTGGATGTTGGCGTAAAAGCTGCTAATGGAACGGCTACCGTAAGCATTTATGCCAACTATGCGAATGCCCTTAACTCATTGGATATTGCTGAAGGAATGTCATTGCACAGTGAAATTGGAGAATGCATTACTATTCTAGAAAACTTTAGAGACTACGTTTTTACTGCTGAGGCTCCTGCCGACACTATTTTACCACCAGCTCCGGTGGATACGGTTGACTCAACGGATATAACTTTTGTGACTGAGTTGGCTTTCGAAGACCAAATTTCATTTTATCCGAATCCTGCGAAGGACGAAATTACGGTGGTCAATAGCGGTAAAGTGCTTGATGCCAAGTTGAAGGTCTATGGAATTAGTGGAGATTTGTTATTGGAGCAACGGACAAGTACTAGCTCCACTATCGTTCCGTTACACCAATTATCCGCTGGTACATATGTAGTATATATCGAAAGTGACGCAGGTGTATTTCGGAAAGTGTTGTTGTTGAATTAGAAGCTAAACGCTAGAGTTGGTTCAATGCCTAAAAAAAAGCCCACCCAACGTTGGGTGAGCTATGTTAATCATAAAATGATTCTTACATCATATGTATACAATGGAAGCCAATTGACTTTACTTCCTCGGTTCCATCATGGTCAATCTCAACAGTAATATCAAGGCGCATATCGCTATGCATTGTTACATTATTCACCCACATTTCGTGTATGTGAATTGGGCTCTCATGCGCGTGTTCCTCCTTTGAGAATACCTCTTCATTATTATTATTCAGATTGATGATCTTAACTGAATATCCGTGCACTTCTCCTGTTGTTTCAAACATGGACGAAATGTGCACTGTATCACCAAGCATGAAGGTAGTGTGTTCAGCAGGCGAGGTAATATCGAACGTAATTTCTGGCACCTCTTCATACTCGTAGCTGTCGTCATCTTTGTCGGCTTCGCTGTCATAATTAAGTGCTGTTTCATCAGTACAACCTTCTTTTTTACATGAGTTAAGAGAAAGGCTAGAAACGGCAATTGCTGCCATTAGTATAAAAGTGAATGATCTTGTTTTCATTTTGATTTAATTAAATAATTTATTTGAAAGTTTAATGCCGGTGAGGTTGTGACCAACCCTTGGGCGAATTGTTGTTTAATTGGTATTCGGATTGAAAATCCTGCGTTATAGTTTTTATAAAAAATGTTCAACCCAGCTGTTCCATCAAGAAAGTAACCGCCTGTATAAGGGTTGACTTCATTTTTGAAATAGTTGTCATAATCCTTATCCATCGATTCGTAACCAATGCCAGCTTCAGGCATAATTAACCACTGACTGGCCTCACCAAGTTGAATCCAGCGTAAGAGTTTTGCATTGACAAATCCCCGATTACCAAAACGATAACCAGATTTATTTTCTTGATTCAAGCGGTAAAAGCCTTCGGCATAAATGCCCCAACCAAACACCCGTTGCAAAAAGGTAGATGAGAGAATTGCATCCCAAGAACCGCTTCCCATTTGCATGGCAGGTATGATTGTGCCGCCATCATTGTCATTGGAATTATAAGTGCCCGTTGGCGCTTTTACTCCAGCTCCAATGGTGGCTCGGGTCGCAAAATTGGACGAGTCACTTTTACTCTTAGCAAGAACAAAATGCGTGTGAAATTGCGCATCTCCTATGCCTGAATTAGCTATGTGCTTTCCCTCTTCATTTTTTTGAAAATGATGGAAGGGTACAATTGCAGTCAGTTGTATATGTCGATGTGGACTGTATTTTCCTGTGATCGAAACGTTGTTGAATTCTTCGAATGACTTTTTTGGTATTTCACCTTCAAACAGAGTTGGATGCTCACTTTCGAATGAGCGAGACATATAGCCCAAGCCAACAAGATGTTTGTTTTGAAAAGATGCTAAACCGGGTGTAAAGCCACCCACAGAACAACCACACACATCACAAGAAAAGGCCACATTTACCAACAACCCAAAAAGGGTGGTAAACAGTAGTTTTTTCATGAAAAATTTGGTTTAAGAACGAATAATTGTTTCTAAACCAAATGAGGTGGTGGATGGAAAAAGCGGTGTATAGGATGATAATCGTACAATGATTTGAGTCGTTCATACTCAATCGAGGTAATGGTCACTTTTCTTTGACTTTTGTCCGTCAATAGAACGCATGGTAACACTTCATTGTCAATTTCGGAAAGTGGCACAGGTTGATTTTCCCTGCGATTCTCGGCTTGCTTAATTTTTTGAGCTAAAACACATTTACCGTCACAATTGAGCATGGGTTTATCGCGATTAATGCACATCGTTTCGCTGATGTAAGTCTGATTTGCTTTGAACCAAATAAGCACACCTGTCTTCACTCCAATTTGGAATAGCAAAGTCAAGAGTAGTATGAAGGCAGCCCCTCTCATTATTGCAAATTTAATTTCGATCTTAGCGAATAGAAGTGAGTGTTGTCACTTTTGTTTCTGACGTTGATTTGTCAGACGCGATTTAGTTCAGTTGAGGTTGTCTAAGTATGTGAGAATCATTTTTATTGTACCCTTTATTGTTTTTAGCGTTACATATTTGCCAAGGCGCAAACATGACCAATACTGAACGTCCACATAGCGAATCAAAACTAATTTCTGCTGCAAAAGAGGATAGAAGAGCGTTTGCCGCTTTGTATGATAAGTATTATGACCAAATATTCTTATTCGTTTATAAACGAATGGAATCTCAAGCATCTTGTGGAGATGTTTGTTCTCAGGTATTTCTTAAAGCGATGACTAATCTTCATCAATATGAAGATCGAGGCTTTCCTTTTTCATCATGGTTGTATCGAATTGCCATCAATGAGGTAAACCAGTATTTCCGCAACAACAAGAAAGCGATAAGAGCAATAAGTATTGATCACGCCCAAGTTCAATTCATAGCCGATGAAATGGGTGATGGAGTGGAAGTAGAGCGAGCCTTACAAGCCCTCGAAGCCGTTTTAGATGATTTAGATGAACCATCTTTGACATTAATTGAAATGCGTTTTTTTGACCAGAAGTCATTTAAAGAAATGGGCCAAATCCTTGGAATTTCGGAAGGTAATGCCAAGATAAAAACCTACCGGGTATTAGAAAAATTGAAAATTGAGCTGTTGAAATAACGATGAAACGAAAGATACATATCGATCGAAAGCAACCTGATCAGAAGGTGATTGCATCGCACAAAAATTTCGAGTCGTTATTGGACAAACACCAGGCGATAACGAAAAGGCCGCGATACAATGCCATCAAGGTGATTACGGGCATTGTGTTGGTTGCGATCATCGGATTTTTAGTGTTGGAGGCTATAGAGCAAGAGGAAAATGCCATCGTGCCTCCATTGGGCCAAGATTATGTTGAGTTTGAGTTTCATGTTATTGACCCACAAGTGGAATCGATCGTGACCTTAATGACAGGCACTTCTATTTCAATACCTGCGAATTCATTAATAGATAGTGAAGGAAAAGCGGTGAATGATGTTGCCTTTGTCAAAGTGAGCGAGTTTAGAAATCCAGTGGATTTTTTCCTTTCTGGAATTCCGATGACCTACGATTCAGCTGGAACAGAATACACCTTTGAGTCGGCTGGTATGATTCAAATTGAAGCTTTTAATGAGGATGGTAAGCTGTCATTAATAGAAGGCAAGTTGATGGATGTTTCATTGGTGTCTGCAACGGAGAGAGAATTCAATGTTTACGCATTTGATACGACCGAGAATAAGTGGGCATTTAGAGGAAGGGATTCAGTTCAAGAAAAATCCGAAGAAAGCATGTCTGCTATTGTTTCAGATGACGGAGAAATAATTTCGGTCTTTGACATACTTGATAGTGCAGAGACATTTGAGATGGCGTCTCAAATGAGCTTTGGAAGTGATGATCCGATCTACGATGTGGATACAATTTCATATACGAGCGGTTCGTCTTCACCACCAGTAACCAATCCTGAACGGATTAAAGATTATGCCAATTCAATATGGAGGGCAAGAAAAACTGCACAGCGGGATATGCTCAATGCATTTAACAAGCGAGACAGCACAAATCGTGCTAATCGCAAAGAGATGCTGCGACAGCAGCAGATCAATGACTCATTGAGAGTTGCATTTGACCAACAGATGAAGAAGGCTCGTGAAACCGAGGCAATGATTTTTCGTGAATTCCAAATCAACCAATTTGGAATATGGAATTGTGATCGACCGATATTGAAGGAAATGCCACATATTGTAGAGGCTCGTTTTACAGAAGAAAATGCCGAATTCAAATTGACGCAAAGCTTCTATTTGGTGGATATAAATTTAAATGCGGTTTATAAATTCTATTCACATGTACCAAATGTGACATGCGATGTAGCATCTGAAAATTTAATCTGGATGATCAAAAATGAAAATGAGATACTCATTGTAACTAAGGCAGAATTCGAACGTGCCGCACAGGCTAAAACCCCTATGAATTTAGTGGCCATGAAAACAGATGAGGCATTGGAATATCTGCGAGAAGAAATCCCGTCCAACCTGCCCTAAATCATGCCTCTAGATTTGAGCTCCAAGTATTTATTAATGGAGTTTGCAGTCAAATCTTCCGGTTTCGATTGGATGGCTTGAATCCCTGCATTTCGGAGTTCATAAACCACTTGAGTCAACTCGTTGCTCAGTTTTGAAGCGAGGACGTTACTCGAAATATCTAATAGAGTCTTCGGATTCTCTTCAATGAAATCCTCCAATTCTGTGTTTTCAAAAAAGATGATGGTAAGTAAATGGCTTCTATTTATTTGTTTCAAAATGGGCAATACGCGATGAAGCGAATTAAGACTCATGAAATTCGTAAAAAGCATAAGCATGGATCTGCCTCGAATGTTTTTTCGAATCGATTCGTATAGAGCTTGGTAGTTTGCTTCTTGTTGATCACCCTCAATGTTGTACAACGATTCTAGCAGGCGCTGGCGCTGATTGAATTTTCGTTCTGCTCGTAGGAATGATTCTTCCTGACCAGAGAATACAATGAGACCCGCATGGTCTTGATTTTGGAGCACAATGTTTTGGAGCGAAAGCGTAGAGTTTATCGCGTAGTCAAGTAAGCTCAACCCGTTGAAAGGCATGCGCATGACACGACTTTTATTGATTACCGCATAAATCTGCTGTGAACGTTCTTCTTGAAAGTTGTTGACCATCAATTGAGCAGATCGGCTACTTGCTTTCCAATTAACTGTTCTTGGGTCATCACCAATACTGTATTGTCGGATGTCGCTAAACTCATACCCGTGCCCTAGTTTCCGAATTTTTTTGATGCCAGCCTGTGCGCGATCAGCTGAAAATACCATGAGTTCAAAAGCGCGCATTTGAATGAATGAAGGATAAACCTTCACCATTTTTTCTGCATTGAATACAAGTCTCCGTTCAATGATTCCAATGGTTGTGGATATAAAAACGTTGATGTTCCCGAACCAATATTCACCACGCTTTATAGGTTTGAGTTCGTATCGCATTTTGCGCTCTTCCAATGCAACAAGCCTTGTAATGATTTCAAAATCTCGATTTTGAAACTGCAAAGGGATTTCGTCAATGACACGAATGTTCCATTTTTCGAATCCTTTATTTTCTAAGGTTAAGGTGATTGGGTTTTCATCAAACAAAGAGAACACTTTTGTCGATTCTCGTTTGGCGCTGACGGGTTCCTTATTTCTAAAATTCAAGTAAAGATCAATCAATGCCAGTATCAATATCAGAGCAAATGATGTTGCGGCAATCCACATAATCCAGGTTTCAACATATCCCGCACAAAACAGCAGGATGACTAAGCCAAGACCATAGAAGATTCTATTCGTGAGGTATGTTTCTCTATAAATTCTCAACGGGGCACTTCGATGTCTTCAATGATGGATTTAATAATGTCTTCACTTGTATAACCTTCCATTTCGGCAGTGGCGCCAATCATTAGTCGGTGATTAAGAACCGGGATACAAGCTTTCTGTACATCATCGGGTTTCACATAATTTCTGCCATTCATTGCAGCAAAAACCTTGGCCGCTTTCATAATGGCCATCGATGCTCTAGGAGAAGCACCTAAGTAGATGGAGTCGCTTTCTCTTGTTGCCTGGGCTATGCTAGTGATATAGGCGATAATGCTTGGTTCAATATGCACCTGCTCAATGAGTTTTTGACATTCCTTTAGCTGAGCTGAAGTCACGACTGAATTTACTGTTTCGGTCTGGCTTTGGGCGAAGTCATTTTTAAACCGGTCCAATATTGCTTGCTCTTCTTCATGCGTTGGATACGGAACTTTTATTCTGAAGATAAACCGGTCTAACTGTGCTTCAGGCAAACGATAGGTTCCCTCTTGGTCAATGGGGTTTTGTGTTGCAATTACTAAAAACGGAAAGGCAAGATCATATGAATTAGCCTCAATGGTCACCTGACGTTCTTCCATTGCCTCAAACAAGGCAGATTGAGTCTTAGAAGGTGCGCGATTTATTTCATCTATCAGGACAAGATTGGAGAAAATAGGTCCTTTTCGAAATGAGAATTGAGCGGTGGATTGATTAAAAATATTTGTCCCAATCACATCCGAGGGCATCAAATCAGGAGTGAATTGAATACGTTTAAAATCTACGCTGATGCTTTTGGCAATCAACTTTACCATCATGGTTTTTGCCACCCCTGGGAAACCTTCGAACAGCACGTGTCCATCAACAAACATGGCAGCCAAAGCTTGTTCTATGGCATCATCCATACCTACAATTACTTTATGGATTTCACCCTTGATAGCTGAAGTGCATGACTCTACAATGTTTTTCTGAACAACGGATTCCGTAATGACATTCTCTGCTTGAGTTTCAGGTTGCACAACATGGCTTTCTGTGTTTTCCTCCATTTTAGGTGTGCTCTCATTCACGTTTTTGTCGCCTTCAGTCGGATTGTTTTCTGGTTCAATTTCGCTCATTATTTTGCGGTTTTATAGTAGTTTTTGAGTGCCTCGAATAACGGAGTTACCTCATTCATTCTGGCCATGTCGTTGTATCGTAGTCTGCGTTCTAAATCGTATATCTTATTTATATCATCTTGGTTCACTCTCGATTTTTTTGAAAGAGACTCAGCATTGGATTCACCTTTTTTACCCGGTTGGAGATTATATCTTCTGCGGTTGAATGTGTGAAAAAGCCGCATCATTTCGCTGCATAAATACTTTGGGCTATTCGATTGATAGTATAGCGTTCCCAGAGCTTTGGCAAATTCAATGGATGTATTGTCCACTGACGGTACGATCGGTATGATTCGTTGTTGCCTTTTTGACCTGAATAACAAAAAGATGAAGATGGAAAAGAGCAAAACATACCAACCATAGCGCAAGGAATCATGATCGAATATGAACCCCAAGGGAGTGCTTGCTGTGTTTTCATTCTCGTATTCATCATGAAAAACTTCATTATATCTGTCAAAGTAGATATGATCAACATCAAATTGTGAGAGAACTTTATTGGCGTATTCCAGACCTTCAGGTTCCTTTAAGTGAATATTAGAAAAAAGCCTCTGCTCTACATGAACATAGAGCTTACCCTTCCCTATTGGGAACGAACTGAAGTTGACGGCATTTTCGATCGTGGCTATAGGGTCTGCGAAGTCGTATACCATCATGGAGTCTGAATAGGTGTCCATGTCAAAAAAATTCCAATGGCCGATGGTGACCGTATCCGCATGAAAGAATTGATAGTTATAACCTGAGTCAGTGCGCAAGTTCTCTTCGATAAAATTCATATTCACAGTGCGAGAAGAATCCCAGTATTCTCGCACCACGAAATCATAATCCAATCCTAATGCATCATGAAAAGCAAATAGGTTATCAACGCATATAAATGCGTCATTTCCTTCACTCACAAAGTTTACCAAGTGGTCAATTTCTGATTCAGATCCATTGAATTCAAATCCCATGTAAAAATAGGTAAGGCTGTCGGCTGTGAGCGGTAAACTATCAATGAGTGAGCTCGTTCCATAAATGATTTGGTCTTCTGTAGCATCTTCCAGCAAATCAATGAACAAAGAATATCCATACGGCTCTTCGCTTTCAAGCGCTTGCCACTCATACCAATCATATTTGAGTTCATCTTGTGACAAGATAAATCGGATCATGAAAAATGCAATCAGAAAAATGATCAGCACAATCAGGAAAGGACGATTCCTACTCTCCATGTGCAATCGATTTTTTAACAGCTAAAATGATGGTGTTAACCGACTGAAATTCGGTTTCATTGAGGGGGTGATTTCCGTACCAAGCAGGGTCAAATACATTGACGGTTTTTAGAAACTCGGATTGAATGGCTTTATCCGTGATTTCATCTCCATATTGCTGATTCGTTTTTCGTTTTTTCCATTGAATCATGTTGGAATAAATCAGCTCTTGCAGTAGCATCAGAAATTGAATGCGCAGGGCTACTTTCCAATTCCCGCTTTCGGTTGCTTCATCCAATAGATTGTTCAGCTCAACATCGGGTAGGTTTTCTTCAGCCTCTTCTAGCGAAGTTGCTTCTAAGCGCTGCTTACCGATTGTTGCGGGTGCCTTTGCATTTTTAATGATCAGAATGATAATGATCAGAGCTGCCAGTATGAGAATGGCAAAAAGAATTGTTTTTACGCTTTCGAGATCGAGCTGACTCAACCCATTACTTGAGCTAGGAGCCGGCAAATTGTCAAGCTTCTGAGTTTCGTGTTCCTTCTTTTTTGCACCCTCAGAAAAATCCATGTCTTGGATTTTTGATTCCCACAGCGATTTGTCCAAATGGAGGGTGTCTGAATTGGCCTCAAAACAGCCAGAACACAAAAGCAGCAATATGGCTAACAAGCGCTTCAAGAGGCATTGATTTTTGATCGATTTAGAATCTGCTTTTTGTCAATGCTAGTCACCTTTTCGGTTTTTAATAGAGTTGAGATATCCTCCATGAGTGATACTGCAGACGCCATTTCTCTCAATGAATCATAGGTCAGAGAACAGGCTAAAAAGGAAAAAGTGAAAAGAGTATATGCTATCGAGATCACTACATAGGTAGAAATGAAAATGGTTAATGCTTCAAGGGGTAAATGATTTTCAGGTAAAAAGGAATAAATGGCCTCATACAATTTCGGAACGATAGTTTCTTCAAAAATGTACAAGACCAAAGTGGAGAAAAACAGAGTCATAAAAGACAAGATGGATAATCGTACCCAACCAAACTTCAGAAATCTTGTCAGTTGCGTGAAACGGTTGACTTCAGTAGATCGTTGATCCAATTGTGATTGTAAAATAAGTGCGCAGATGGGGATCCAAATAATGAAGACAACGATCAGAGATTGATCAGTGAGCAAGAGCGCAGTGATGAAACTTCCGATAAGCAATACCAAAGATTGCTTTAGAATCGGCTGGATTGTATTTACAAGCTTTTTATCAGGATGATTCATTCGAATTAAAAGGAAGCAGGACGAGCTGAGGGCGAAAAGTGCCACTGAAAAATTTACCGCAAAGAGCCACAGATTTCCTTGCGTGCCAATTAAGTCTTGACTTAAAAAATAGTTCATCCAATGCAAGTTGGTACCGAAATGTATCGCTGAACTGTGCCAGGTAAAAATGGCGGAGAAAATCAGGGATACAATTGCACTTAATGCGAAAATGACGTGTCGGTTAGATTGAATTTGTAGCCAAGCATGTGCGGCCACTGTGGTATTGTTCTGAATGGAGTTCGGCTCGTACAATGTTTTAGCAACGGGTTGCAGGTTTATTTTTATTTCATCTTCGAGACGTTTGTTTCGAGCCACTCTCCTTGGATACCAGATAAAATATGCGATTACAAAAAATAGTGAACCTAAAATTGCAGCTAGTCGAATACTCCAATGTGTGTCGGTTAGCCGAGTTATGAATGCTTCTATAAATCCAGAGTAAACAAGCAAGGGCATAAGGCCAAGCATCATCATGAGCCCTTTTCGTCCCGACAATCTAAACGCATCTAGTCTTGAATAGGTTCCTGGAAATAGCATTCCTTTCGAAAGGGTTAGTCCAGCCGCACCTGCCAATATTATTGCTGATATTTCAATGGTTCCATGCTGCCAAATGGTAAGCATAGATTCAACCCCGACATCATGAGTAAAGAAAAACTGCTGAAATGCTCCGAGCATAACTCCGTTATAAACAAGTGCTAACAAGGTTCCTATGCCAAGCATCATCCCAAGGGAAAACACATAGGCGGAAACAAGGATATTGTTGATGGTGATCCCAAAAAACATACTTGCGATTCCTTCATCTTTATAGACAGCCATCGGATCACCCTTTGCGATGTTTTCTAGAGTCATATCCACGTAAGAATCACTAATGATGAATCGCAGAAAATCTGGATCGTTCATTCCAGAAAACACCCCTACTAATGCTGCCAAGGCAAAAACTAAAAACGAGATTAAGAATTCAACCTGCGAATGGTACATGACCAGTGGTAAATCCGTTTTCCAAAACTTCAGAAAGGACTTGGTTGTTCCTTTTTGAGATTTATAAATTCTTAGTGAGAGTATTTGGGCGACACCGTTTAAGTAGGAGCGGATGAGTCGATTTTTATAATGCGTGCGAGAGTAGGAGAGATCATCAATAATTTTGATGTAGTGGTTTGCTACGCGCTCAGGATTAAATGAATTACCTTTTAATTCCGATTCAAACTCATTCCATCGTTTCTTATTTTGCCGTATAAATTCGCTTTCTTTCAATGGAATAATTCAAGGATAAAAAAAGTGGTTTATTCGTAGGGACACAAGGTGAAAACACTGGAATTTGAAAATACTCAAGGAATTAACATGCAGTATGTTGCTGCAACTGTTTTAGAACGCGGCTTTGCTTGGTTAATTGACGCCATTATTGTGGGGTTATATTTTTTAATAATGGCCATGATTTTATCTCCTAACACAGATAATGAGAGGCTATTTTATACAGTTGCGGTCATTCTGCCACCGTTTTTTTTCTACACGGTGCTAATGGAATGGCTGAATGATGGAAGATCTATTGGTAAAATGGTGCTGGGATTGAAGGTTGTGAGAGTAGATGGTCGGCCGGTCGCTGGATATGATTATTTAATGCGTTGGATGTTTCGATGGCTAGACATTTACATGACCCTTGGAACACTCGGTTCGGTGATGGTTTCGGCAACAAGTCGCAGTCAAAGATTAGGCGATGTTTTGGCCGACACGACCGTGATACAAACGCGCTCAGGACGAATATCATTGAAGCGTGTTTTGCGATTAGGATTCCTTACGAAGTACGAACCAAAATTTCCACAGGTGCTCTTGTTAACCGAAGAACAAATGATGCTGGTAAAGGAGGTGATGAATCGAAATAGAAAAATTAAAACCTCAGGAAATCACAGGGCTCTCGCAGAAACTGCAGATCGTTTAAGATTGATTTTAGATATTGATTCAAAATTGGGAGACAAAGCACTGCTTGAAACCCTGATGAAGGATTATGTTACCCTTTCGCGCTAATCTTTGATGACCCTGGTCGAAGCCCACTTGTCGTGCCACATAACGCCATCGCCTATCCAAACTGATATAAATTCTAAGGGTACCATTCGGCAAAGTGTTCTGATCACAGTTTGTCCGAGTGATGGTTGGCCTCCATCCACATTAACTACCCGAGTTTTCATGATCATTTTTCCGACCGTCTGACCAAGCATGTGTTCCATGACAGCATAATAAGCAAAGAAGGCAAGTAACGGAACAATTGCCAAAATGCCTCCTGAAGTCATTCCTATAATCAGTCCGAAAACAAAAATAATTACGTAATAGATCACCAAATCAATTAGATAGGTAAGGAATCGTTGACCTGCAGAAGCATAATTACTCGAGTCAGGCGCATTGGATTCGAAAACAGATTCGTCTAGCATTTCTTCGCTCATGATAATTCAATTTGAAACAAAAATAGCACATGCTAATTATTGGACAAAAGAAGAATTTACTTTTCGCTTATTGAACTATAAAATTGGGCGTATTCGCGTATGGTTTTTTCATTGCTTAAGAACTGCTCAATATGCTCTTTGGCCTTTTTACCCATCGCAGGAATGTTTTCTCTGTCGGCTATAAAGCTATTGATCGATGAAGCGATTTCTTTTGGTGAAGAAGGGTTGATTACATAACCGCCCTCACCATTTTCAACCATTCCAATGTTTCCAGGGATGTTAGTGATAATCACTGGTTTGGAGAGATACATTGCTTCAATCATTGCCTTTTGTGTGGCTTCGCCAAATAAGGATACAGATATCGCAATATCACAGGCTTTTACAATACTGTTAGAATCATTTCGGAAACCAGTGAAAATGAATCTGTTGGGCTTTGATGAATTTTCAATTAGTCTTTTAATTTCATCAGTGTCCATGCCTTTTCCAATCAAGAGAATGCAGATGTTAGCATCTTCAGGTAAGAGGTTTGTCGCCTCTACTAGGTCATGAAGCCCCTTCATTCTTGTGCGATTATTGGCAACAAACGCACAGGTCAAAGCACCATTTGGAATACTAAATTCTGTGAGGTCAGCAATCTCAATGTTTGAATACCAATCTGGGTGATGACCTTTGTTAATGGTAATTGCCTTTTTAGAAGACATACCGTTTTTTAGAAACATGGTTCTAACACTATCCGCAAGACAAATCATGTAATCCAAACGTGGATTCAAAAAGGTGAGGTAGGTAGTTGGGTCAAACCAGTGTATGTTGCCGGTGTACCCCCTATAGCCTACGATCTTAACATCTACATTCCATAGGGCAAAGCAAGCATTTGAAATGGCCTTGCTATTAAACGCGTGTACCACATCTATTTTATTCTCCCTAACGGTCTGTTTGATGAGTGAGATTGCCTGAATGTCAAGTTTACTTTTCGGTTTGTAATCTATCAGGTGTGCCCCGAGTTCTTCCAATTTCTCAGAGTAATAACCTCCCTTTTCAGACATCACCGATATTGAATATCCAAGCTTCAGAAGACCCACAAAAATCTCAGCCTCAGGTCTAATCGCGTTAAGTGACCCAGTGTAATTACTTATGACGAGTATATGAGGTAATTGCTGGATAGCTATTCAGATTTAACAAAAGGAGGTTCATGAAATAGGGACTCATTTGCAGGTTCCCAGAGCTCAATTTTGGTTCCATCAGGATCCATAATCCAAGCGAATTTGCCATATTCAAACGATTCCATTTCGCCAATTTGTTCTACACCTTCTGTTTTCAGCTCGGCCAACAACGCAACCAAGTTTTCAACTCGATAATTGATCATGAATTCTCGTTCGCTTGGAGCGTAATACTTAGTGTCGCTTTCCATCGGACTCCAAACTGTGGTACCCATTTGTTCCGCTTCTGTATTGGTCGAGTTCCATAAGAATTTACTGCCATACTTATCTGATTCGATACCTAAATGTTTGGAATACCATTCTTTTGTCAATTTGGGGTTTTTCGATTTAAAGAATACACCACCGATACCTGTCACACGCTTTTTCATTAAGCAAATATGATATTGTGAATCAAATTTTCATGGATTCTCTAAAGTCCTTTGTCAATTGTTCTAATTCTCGCAGTATTTCAACATTTAATTGATTTGCCCGAGCAGGGGCAACTTTCACAGAATAAGCACTTGGAGCATCCAGGTTTTTGAAAAGTTCATTGGATTTTACGAGCATTTGATATTCGGTTTCAATCTCCAATGGGATTTCGAATCCATCAAGGGCATAGATGAGGTTTTCTGATTAATTC
Source organism: uncultured Flavobacteriales bacterium (assembly GCA_943788775.1). Classification (GTDB taxonomy): domain Bacteria; phylum Bacteroidota; class Bacteroidia; order Flavobacteriales_G; family Salibacteraceae; genus SHAN690. The sequence continues at coordinate 282,757 of CALSRO010000005.1, forward strand.
TTATGCTGGTTCATTAAGTTCAGAAAAAGAATCAGGTCGTTCTCTTTGGCTTCAGTATATACCAAATGTAGTCCCTCGAAATAGCATCCCATTATCATTAATAAACCAAGGCCTTCTTTTTCATTTTCCTTAAAATACTCATGCCCCAATGTATAGAGTTCCATAATCAATCTGCCCAGTGAATCTGGTCGGGATATGTTTTGCTCAAAGCGTTCGGTAATCCCAGATTCAATTTGATATCCGAGGCCAAGGTCATCACCCAGTCTTTTACAATGAGTAAAATATTCTAACGCAGCTTGTTGATCATTGAAGGCACCAACGTATGCCAGATCCACCATATACATTCCAAACAGAACAGTCGATTGATAGAATGCTTTTTCGTTGAGTTGAATCGGGAAAAGCACCTGCTTATTATAAAGAGCATCTGTGGTTCTTAGCAAGGCTGGAATTTGCATTGGAGTGGGCAAAGAGATGATTCTGACGGAGTCAGACATAGTGCTGATAGACTCTCTTTTCATCGATGGCTGATCAGTCTGATTTGTTTGTTCTGATGGTTGACCAGTGCAACCGAGCATCGATGCTAGGGCAATGCAAAAGCATATGACGAGACATAATCTCATTTCACAATCATTCTTTTGCTTTTATCTATGTTTTCACTTTTTGCATTGATAATATAAATGCCAGGCAGTAAAAAATTCTCCTTATTGATGTGGTATTTAATGCTATTGTCGTCTTTCTGGTAAGGAATGAGTTCTGTGATGATATTACCTCTCGCGTCCAGAACTTGAGTAAGATAATTTCCGTTGGGACACTCCTTTAAGCTGGCTATACATGAGGGCACGCAAGGATTTGGAATAATTTCAAGTTCACACAAACCATCTAAGGACTCTTTGGCATTTAATACTACAACTTCAACCGCCAATATGCGATCCGATTTATCGTATTGAACCACCCGATAATAGGTGGTTTTCATGTTGTCCGTATTGACATCACAACTGTAATTTTTGCCCGATTCCATATTTGAAATTACCTCCCTCGAAATTTCATGAAAAGTCATGCCATTATCGGATGTGCTCGCTACGAAGTAACCATTTTCGCCAATTAAGTTACTGGACCATAGCAGCTTATAAGAGTTGTCAATGTCGGGTTCGATGCTTAATTTCAACTTCTTTAGTGGGCTAAGTTCTACATCCATACATAGGTTTGATCCCGTAATTCGGCCACCAATTTCAACTTTTCCTATGCCGCATATATTGCCTTCACCCTCTGTAATAAGTGATCCTTGAATGGTTAACAATCCATCGATTACAACATCTGAGTTCCCTGAGATTGTCAAATTTCCATTTATTACAATCGTTGACCCATCGGAAACTTGTACCATACTATTTCCAAATACTTCAACATCCCCATCGATTAGCAGGGTTCCACCGTTTATAACATACACCTCGCCATCTCCATACAATTGGGTGAGCTCACAAATTGATCGCATTGAATGCTCAATCGTGATTTGATGGTTTTTAAAAAAGACAGAACATGGATTAAACTCTGCCAAGTCTTTATTGGGAAGCCAGTTTTTGGGGCTGCTTGTTAATCCGTCACTTTTTGATTGGAAATGATTTACAGATTGTGCTCCAGAAAAAATTGGAATTCCAATCCCAACAAAGATCAATGCAGAGACTATGGTCCATCTCTGTAAAATTAGAATTGTATTTCGGACGATATTAGTCATTTATTTTACTGACCTTCAGCATGTTAGACATTCCCTTGCTTGAAATTGGCATACTTGCGATGTTGATTAGAAGATCGTTCTCATCTAGATAGCCAGCCTTTTTAAGTTCGTATTTTATGTCAGCAATAGTATGATCCGTGCTCACAAATTTGTCGTAGTAAAAACCTTTTACGCCCCATACAAGACTGAGCATATTCAGTATCCTGAAGTTTGAAGTAAAGACGAAAATCCAAGCCTTTGGTCGGTAAGATGAAATACGGAAAGCAGTATAGCCTGAAAATGTCATGGTTACAATTCCTCTAGCCTTTATCTTGCTGCTAAGTCTTACCGCGCTATGACAGATAGAATCTGTAATAAGTCTCTCCTCCGTTGATTCGTGTTCAATCTCACGATAATAGATCCCATCATAGTCTTCCACCCGATTGACGATTTTGGCCATGGTTTCGATTACTTCAACCGGGTATTTTCCAACACTGGTTTCTCCGCTTAACATGACCGCATCAGCGCCATCCATCACAGCGTTGGCCACATCGTTCACCTCGGCTCGGTTTGGAGACATGCTGTCAATCATGCTTTCCATCATCTGTGTAGCAATGATCACGGGTTTTCCTGCCTTTTGGCATTTTCTGACTATTTCCTTTTGAACAAGTGGAACATTCTGAAGTGGTATTTCCACCCCTAAATCACCCCGGGCAACCATGATGCCATCGGCTATGGATATGATTTCATCGATATTTTCAACCGCCTCTGGCTTTTCGATTTTAGCTATGATCATCGTCTGTTTTCCAGCAGCCTCGATATATTCTCTGAGTTCGATGATGTCTTGTGCCTTTCGGACAAATGAAAGGGCTATCCAAGATGCGTTATGCTTAAGTGCAAACTCTAAATCAATCTTATCTTTTTCTGTTAAACTGGGAAGTGATAGCTGAGATTCAGGAAGATTCACACCTTTTCGAGGTTTAAGAAGGCCACCTTGTGTCACTTTAGTAATCACATCAGTTTTATCTGTACCGATGACTTCAACACGCAGTTTTCCATCGTCAAGTAGAATGTTTTCTCCAATTTTTACATCTCTTTCAAGATTGGGATAGCTAATTGATACGCGTCCATTCTTTCCGATTATATCATCGCTGGTTAGCCGTAATTCATCGCCATTGTTCAGCATGATGGACTCTTCTTCTAAAAGACCAATTCTGATTTTTGGTCCGCTTAGGTCGGCTAGAATTGCGGTGTGTGTGTTGAGTTGTCCATCAATATCACGCAGTGTGCCGATTACTTTTTCATGAATACTATGTTCTCCATGAGAAAAGTTCATCCGAGCTACGCTCATGCCCGCATTGATCATCTTTGTAAGAGTCTCTTTGGTCGAGCTTGCGGGACCTATGGTCGCGACAATTTTTGTTTTGTTTTTTAACATGCTTAATCAGCGAATTTAATGGAGCATAGCACCGTAATTTGGTAACACCCTCAGTTTCGTTAACAACTCAGTATTCAAACAGTGAGTACTGCAATTTTTTGAATGGATCGTTTTCCAAAGACGAAATAAATTGGATTGCCTCAAGATTTTGAAGCTTCTCAGCAAAGCGTTCATCATCAAACAGTTCGATATACCCTTCAACAAGCATAAACATATTGAACTGTTTATACTGCTTGACTAAAGGTATGTTATCGCTAAGGTTATTTACCAAGAAATAATTCAAATGATTATTTCGGTCTTGATGTCTGAAAAACGAGTATGAATGAACAGTTCCCTCCTTGTCACTCATGTCCAAGTGAAACCTATGAAAGTCAAATTTGAATAATGAATTGAGATACCAAGCAACACGAAAATCTTTTTGATGGCAACTAAGTCCATAGCTGCAAAAATTATAATCATCCTCAACAATGAGCCTATGCTTGGACATGTTGCAAACCTAATTCGTGAAAGGCGAGTTTAGCCGCTTCTTTTTCGGCTTTTTTCTTTGATCGTTCTTTAGTTTTCGATTTAAGAGTGCCATTGATTAATACCTCGCACACAAAACCTTCAGTTTCTTCCAAACAAGCATAGGTATTAAACTCAAAAACTACTTTTTGTTGCTGGGCCCACTCGATTAATTGACTTTTAAAATCAATAGAATTGTGCACAACATGTTCAATGTCTAAATAGTTTTTTAGCAGGTAATTCTTCACGGTTTTTTTGGATGCTTCAAATCCTTTGTCTAAATAGATTGCACCCAACCACGCCTCAAGAGCATTGCCCACAATTTTTTCTTTGGAATCATCACTGCCTATTCTGGCTTCTATCATTTGGTCAAGATTCGCATTCATACCAACTTCTCCTAACGTTTGTCTGTTTACTATTCGTGCTCGAATTTTGGTCAAAACACCTTCGTTTGCATCAGGAAATTTGTAAAAAAGATACTCGGTTACCACCGTGTCAAGGACTGCGTCACCTAATAACTCCAGTCGTTCATTGCAATCGCGATGGCAAAATTTCCCCGCACCAACTACCGATTTGTGCCTCAATGCTTTTTCATACAGGGAGAAGTCGTTTGGCGAAATGCCCCAATACCGTTTGAGATAATTCTTAAGCTTAGATTGCCTTTCGCTGAGTCGTTTGAAATTGAATGATAGAATCAAGTAATCTGAAGGATTTACCCTACAAATTTCTTAAAAATCACGGATGCATTGTGACCGCCAAAACCAAAAGTGTTGCTGAGCGCAGCATTTACAGTTCTTTTTTGTGGAGTGTGGAATGTAAGATTCAATTTTGAATCAATTCCTTCGTCATCGGTGAAATGATTAATAGTAGGAGGAACAATGTCATTCTTGACAGCTAAAAGAGTAGCGATACTTTCGATAGCTCCTGCCGCACCCAGTAAGTGGCCAGTCATAGATTTCGTGCTGCTCACATTCATTTTGTAGGCATGATCTCCAAAAACAGCTTTTATCGCCTTTAGCTCTGCGATGTCTCCAAGCGGAGTACTCGTTCCGTGAACGTTGACATAATCCAAAGATTCAGGAGTTAAATCGGGATCGTCTTCTAATGCCGAATGCATCACATTTAAGGCTCCCAATCCTTCTGGGTGAGGAGCTGTTATATGGTGTGCGTCAGCCGACATTCCACCTCCGCAAATTTCTGCGTAAATCTTTGCGCCTCTGGCTTTCGCATGCTCGTATTCTTCTAAAATAATAGCACCAGCGCCTTCGCCCATCACAAAACCATCGCGATCTTTATCAAAAGGTCTTGAAGCCGTTTCGGGGCTGTCATTTCTTGTTGATAACGCGTGCATGGCGTTAAATCCGCCAATACCCGATTCATTAATTGCGGCTTCTGATCCGCCAGAAACGATTACATCAGCCTTACCTAATCGAATGTAATTGTAAGCATCAATCAGCGCATTAGTGCTGGTAGCACATGCGCTAACCAGACTGAAATTGGGTCCTCGAAATCCATATTTCATTGAAATATGACCAGCTGCAATGTCAGAAATCATTTTAGGAATAAAGAATGGGTTAAACCTTGGAGTACCATCTCCTTGGAAAAAACCTTTTACTTCATCTTGGAATGTTCCTATACCACCGATACCTGAGCCAAAAATGACTCCAACTCGATCTTGATTGACAGAATCCTCAACCAACTTGGCATCTGAAACTGCTTCATCCGCCACAATGAGTGCGAATTTTGAAAACAAATCCAATTTTCGACCCTCCTTACGATCGAAAAAATTGTCCAAATCGAGATCCTTGACCTCGCAGGCAAATTGAGTTTTGAAGTTTGAAGCATCAAAGCGAGTAATAGGTGCAGCACCACTTTTACCCTTGAGTAAACTATCCCAAAATGTTGGCGCGTTATTTCCAATTGGAGTTAATGCACCAATGCCGGTAACGACTACCCGCTTTAGCTTCATAATATTTAGTGTTAAGGTTGGTTTAGGATGCGTGCTCCTGAATATACTTAACTGCTTCACCAACAGTTGCAATGTTCTCAGCTTGATCGTCTGGAATCGCAATGTTGAACTCTTTTTCAAATTCCATGATTAGCTCAACTGTGTCGAGTGAATCAGCTCCTAAGTCGTTTGTAAAGCTAGCCTCCAGGGTAACTTCACTTTGATCAACTCCTAGTTTGTCTACGATTATCGCTACTACGCGTTCTTGAATATCAGCCATGATGCTTGATTTAATTTTTGCTTTTTAACAGAGTGCAAAGAAATACCTTTTCAGATGATTAATCCAAATTGAAAATTATGAGTAATGAATACAGAGTTCGTTGAAGGGTTTTCGATGTAGGTTTGGAACGGTTGCGTTTTTTGCCGCATGTCCCACAGGGATTAGTAAATAGGGTCGTTCATTGTCGGGTCGCTTCAGTATTTCAGTCAAGAAATTCATTGGGCTGGGGGTGTGCGTAAGTGTGATTAATCCAGCATTATGAATGGCATTTATGAGCATTCCGCAAGCAATTCCGACTGATTCATTGACATAATAGTTTTGCCATTTTTCTCCATCAATATATTCAAAGGCTCGCTTGAATACAATGATTAGGTATGGCGCAGTCTCAAGAAATGGTTTATTCCAATCCGTTCCAATGGCTTCTAGATCTTTTAACCATTTATCGCTCATGCGATGGGTGTAACTTTCATATTCTTCTTTTTCAGCAGCTTCTCGAATTCTTTTTTTGATTTTTGGATCGCTTACCAAGCAAAACGTCCATGGTTCTTTATGTGCACCAGATGGTGCCGTGCCAGCTGTCAGAATAATATTTTTAATGGTTTCAAACGGAACCGGCTCATCTGAAAAATCGCGGACGCTTCTTCTTAGATTGGATTTCTCATATTGTTTGCGACTCAGTTCAAGGCCTTCTTGATTTGAAATCTGAATGCCCTGATATGTGATGAATTTTGGTTCGTTACTCATTGCGACTTCTACATTTGAACCTGCAAATTAAACTTCCGAATGCAAGTTGGAAATAATAAAATAAGATTGGCGGTGTTCGCATCTGGCTCTGGAACTAATGCGGAGGCGATAATGAAGCGATTTTCAAGACATCAACACATTGAGGTGGTATTAATTGTAACGAATAGATCTGAAGCGGGTGTAATTAAGCGAGCTGACTCCTTTGATGTTGAAACCATTTACCTCCCAAAAAGTCGATTTGAGAATGAAACCGAAATTCTACAAATTCTCTCAGAAAAAGGGGTGGATTGGATCATCTTAGCAGGCTGGCTTTTACTAATACCTCCTTATTTGGTGTTAAAGTTCCCTGGTCGAATTATTAATGTGCACCCTGCCTTGCTGCCAAAATTTGGTGGAAAGGGAATGTATGGAAGGCATGTTCATGAAGCAGTTAAAAATGCGAACGAGATGGAGAGCGGAATTAGCATCCACTTTGTGAATGAAAAATTTGATGAGGGAGCTATTATTGAGCAGTTTAGGGTGAATCTGGAACATAGTGATTCAGCTGAGGAGATAGAAAGAAAAGTGCGTGAGTTGGAATTAAGCCACTATGCTAGCGTCATTGAAAAAGTGGTTTTATCCAAAGTTTAGTGATTTGCAAGTGACAATTTGTATTTTTTGGTCGCCTAAGCCTAATATTCAAACTATGCCCAATAAACGACATTGGTTCATAATTGTAGCCATTATCACACTCGTGTTTTCTGGTTTTTTCGATTCGCAAACCACTTTTGCAACGGAAGAACAATTGTCCGATTTTGTCCATGAATCGTTTCAAGATTCTCCGCCAACAGCGCATTCTGAACATGCTGAGAGTGAAGGGGCGCACGAAGCTGGAGAACGTCATGAAGATGGCGGAGGGCATGATGGTCCAGATACCTCAGGACTGTTTTTTATCATCATAGCTGTATTTATCGGTGCCGCAACTCGGCATTTCTTGAAACGATTGCCAGTACCCTTTACGGCCTTGTTGCTCATTACAGGAATTATACTGGGAGTAATGACCCGATTTCATTTATTCGATTCTTGGGCAGGAGTAGATGTTAGCTTCATCGCAGATTCGTTCAGATGGGCCGCTCATATTGATCCTCATATGCTCTTTTTCGTGTTTTTGCCCATCCTGATTTTTGAGGCAGCATTTGCGATGGACTTACACACATTTAAAAAATCGGCCACGAACTCAGTCATTTTAGCTGTGCCGGGAATATTAGTTGCTCTTCTAATGACAGGTGGATTGGTATACGCCATAGATTACTTTGATATTGGCTTAGAGGGTTGGGCTAATTGGTCGCTAGCTTTCATGTTTGGATCAGTTATCAGTGCCACCGACCCTGTGGCTGTTGTAGCGCTCTTAAAAGATTTAGGAGCCAGCAAGAAACTTGGAACGTTGATAGAAGGCGAGTCATTACTGAACGATGGAACTGCCATTGTACTATTTATGGTTTTCTTTTTGGGGCTCTCAGGACAAGCTTCAGATGCCAACGGATTTGTTGAGTTTTTCAGGGTTGCACTCGGTGGAATTGCCGTTGGACTGGTTGTGGGCTGGATTATTTTAAGATGGTTGAAGGGAGTGTTCAATGATGCAATGGTCGAAATATCAGCTGTGGTAGGTGCTGCATATGTTACATTCTATGTCGCAGAGCATTTTATGCACGTTTCTGGGGTGCTTGCTTTGGTCGCCTTAGGCTTAATGATTGGCGGTATTGGACGCTCTAGCATATCTCCACAGGTGGAGCATTTTATGCATGAGTTTTGGGAGTTAGCGGGATTTATTGCGAACTGCCTCATCTTCCTAATTGTTGGATTTGTCATCGCAGAAAGAACCGAGTTTACGGCTAATGATTTCTTGGTGTTGGGTATAATATATGTTGGAATACATGTGGTGCGTGGTGTTGTTATTCTTATTCACTATCCATTTATGAAAAATACAGGTTATGGCTTACCTGTGAAGGACGCAATTGTTGTCTGGTATGGTGCGTTGAGAGGCGCGATTGGTCTGGCTTTGGCGCTCATGGTAGCCGGGGTTGATTCCAACAGTATGGCCAATGCTATGGGTATTACACCTGAGGCTGCTACTACAATTAAGGACCAATTCTTATTCATTATTGCGGGTACTGTAACATTGACTCTGCTTGTAAACGCAACTACAATTAAGATGCTTGTAGAGAAACTTGGGCTGTTGGATATCCCACCGGTTAAGGCGCTCGCAATGAAGGCAACTTCTGAATATATGAGAAGTAGTGCTGAAAATCACATGCAAAAGCTAAAGGAGGATCGTCATTTGCGAAAAGCAAATTGGAGCACCGTGGCTGAGTACTTACCAAAAGAAATGAAAATGGTGGAGGATGTGGATGAGTCAATCCTGTCCGTGGCTAAAATTGCTGAGTTAAGAAGACGGATTCTCGAAAAGGAAAAGAGCTCTTATTGGAAGCAATATAAGGAGGGAATGCTTGGTCCAAATGCGGTGAGAACTCTTTCTGACACGGTGAATGATATATTGGATGATAAGGGTGCACAGTCTCTTTCGCATAGAAAGGATTTGGAATTATTATGGCAACCCCCAAAATGGCTAAGCACTTTGCAATCATGGCCAGTGATAGGTAAAATTACAGAGAATGCATTTTTTGAAAAACTTGCGATTAGTTATGATAGCGCAGTTGGTTTTATTGCAGCACAAGAGGAATGCTTGAAGCTGATTGAAAGCATGTATAGGGCTGAGGATGAGAGCGAACGACCAAATCTTGAACGAATTGAGCAAGAGGTAAATGAAAACATAATTAGTGGGCAAACTTTTGTCAGAAATCTAAGAAATACCTATCCAGAAATTTATCGATCTATTGCAACTCGACAGGCCATTCGTTCGGTCTTGAATTACGAGTTGCATACAGTCGATAGACTGCGTAGCAAGGGACGTTTGGATGGTGGGGAGGCTTCAAAACTTACTCACGACATTGAGGCAAGAATGAAGAAACTTCTGGAGAAACCACCAAGCATTGTGCTGCCAGAAACAGGTGATTTATTGGACGCTATTTCTTGGATCAAAGACTTAGATGTCGACACGGTTAAGAAGCTTAAGTCGCTCTGTCAAACCAAAATATTTTCAAATGGTCAGGTGGTTATGAAAGCGAAAAGCGCGACACAAGGCATGTTTATAATAGCGAGAGGAATCGTTAAAATATTGGACGGCACTGAAACGATAGAACTAGTTGGAAAGGGGCAGGTTCTTGGTCAAAAATTAATATTAGGAAATCGGGCAACACGCTATAGTGGAGTGTGTGAAACACCTGTTACAGCGTTGTGGTTATCTCGCTCAAATGTGAACCGATTATTAGAAGAGTCACCCGGTTTTAGAGCTATAATGGAAAAACTGCAATAAAGCACTTGGAGCAAATTGATATAGATATATATTTGCAGCCCTTTTAAGGGAAATGGGAGTTTAGCTCAGTTGGTTCAGAGCACCTCGTTTACACCGAGGGGGTCGGGGGTTCGAATCCCTCAACTCCCACCATTTCAAGCCTCGCTAGTCGAGGCTTTTTTGACTTGTGTATCTTGAGGCATTAGCTCAGTTGGTTTAGTTCGCCTAAGGCGGATGACAGGGCAGGAGTCAAAGGTTCGAGCCGTGTGAAGCGGGCTCACAAGTGAATGGAGAAATCCAATCGAATGTTCTTTTTATTGTTTTGAGGCATTAGCTCAGTTGGTTTAGAGCACTACCTTGACAGGGTAGGGGTCACTGGTTCGAATCCAGTATGCCTCACTTGATGATTAAGCTCAGGAAGCGAAGCGACCTGAGCTTTTTCATTGAATGAGCTGAGCTTGCTCAAATGAAAAGAGAATGAAAAAAGAGTATGAATCGAGTATCGATTCGAGCTTAATTCCATTCACGGAAATTACTGGATCATGAAAAATAATCCAGTATGCCTCAAAAATGTTTTACCTCAAAGGCCTTTAATACATTTAAGGGATTTTTTGATTCTAGAACTTTCATCCTATTAGGACTTTTCTCTCTTTCTTCTTTCCTTAAGGTAGGTCGATGGCGTAAGCTGTGTGATTTTTTTAAATGAAACGACAAAGGATGTACTAGACTTATATCCAGCCATATTTGAAATTGCTTCAATCGTATAATTCAATAATTCAGTTTCTCGTTCCAAGCGTCTTAAGATGTATTTAATCCTTCTGCTGTTGATGTAGTCTGGAAAAGTCTGGTTAAAATGCGCCTTGATTGTAGCTGATAAATACCGTGTATTAGTCTCACAAATTTTCGACAAGCTTTCTAGAGTGGTTTCGTTTGTAAATCCATTTTCACTCTCCCAATCCGAAAGCTTCTGAAGAATATTAGCTGTTAATTCAAAACTTATTTCTTTCTGGCTTTGATCAATTTCTGAATGTTCGGTTTCTGAATCTGTTGAGGATTGAATTAATTCCTGAATTTGAAGGAAGAGCTCATTTATTTCATTTTGTTTGGAACGATATCTCCAATAAAGAAATATCAGCGCAGCAATTGCAATGGCAGCAAATCCGAGAAGTATACCACTTCTGAAGCGGAGGTTTTGAAGGTTAATGCGGTTTAATTCATTTTTGACTTCAAGATTTTCGATCTCATCGAGATAATCATTGAGTCGAATTTTTTGTTTCACTCCTTCATTGAATAAGGAGTCATTGAGATGATCAAACTCCTGGTAATAAACTAAGGCTGAGTCGAATTGATTTTGTTTCTTATAAATCTCGGAAAGGTGGAATAATGCCTTTGCTTCTACTAAATGATATTGAATAGACTTTGATAACTCTAATTGTAGAAGTGCAAAATGTCTTGCGGAATCTAATCGATTTTCTAACAGGTATAAATAAGAGATGTTATTTAAAACTTCACAGTCTGAATGGTTCAATGCCCGTTCTACTTCGAATAGTTTTAATGCTTTTAAAAAATAGGATTTTGCGGTAATTAAATCTCCACCTGAAGCGTATGTAAGCCCAATATTGTTAAGCGATTTTAACTGAATTAATTCATTTTTCTGACGCAGTGAAATGGATAAAGCGCTTGATAAATAGAACCGCGCACTATCCATTTTACCAACGCCTCTATAATAACTACCCATAGCCTGATAGCTATCAGCGATTTTGTTGCTATCGGATGACTTGGATAAATTGTCAAAGCATACCTTCAAATATTTCAAGGATTCATCATTGTTCCCTATTGTAATGTTGATTTCAAGTAGAACTTTTGCTGCATCTCCAATAAAATCTGTGTTTTCTTTACTTGATGCTCCCTTGAGGCTTTCATGTGCGATGTTGTATGCTGTATTGAGGTCTCCAAGCCTTAAGTATAGTCTTGCTCGATCTAATAATATTGCTAGTCGTATATCACTGTTGATAGGAGCATGTCTTTCAGCACAATCGAGATATTCAATGGCAAGATTCGAGCTAATGTTATTACGCTTTGTTTCGTATTCATTATAGATCGAGTCAGTAACAAATAGGCTATCCTTATCACTTATGTCGCAGAATACTTTGGCATTGCTGATCATTGCTGAATACAACAAGGTGATTAATATAAATGCTTTGATCAATCCGTTCATGTTCCTCCTGGTCGGGGGGATTAAATCTAGCCAAATTCTTGAATCTGGTTATTTATTATCGTCTGTTTATGGTTTAGCTAAACCATCTTTGTTCAAAAGATTGAAACCAATGAAATCACTTTTATCATTTGCAGCTATTTTAGCTTTTCAAGTTTGTGCATTAGGGCAATTTTCAACAGGTTGGATGCCACTTCCCAGCGAATCTAACATAACAAATGGTCCAACCCAAGGTTTTTGGTTTACCGCGGAGTCAGACTTTACCATTAAGGCTCTAAAAGTTCCTGATGATGCTATGTCAAGTACAGCAGCTCAAAGTATAGCGGTGCTTAAGTTTACAGGAAATGGTGCATCTTCAACCCCTTCAACAAATTATTCGGTTTTGTTCTTAATTCAAGACACAATTACCTCAGACTCTATCCCATGCAATGTTGATATTGAGAATGGTGATCATATTGGAATTATCGGGTCGCGGTTTAGCACAACATCTAATGCTGAACAATCATCGAATACTGCGGCTTCTAACTATAGCACAACGATTGGTAGCACCACTGTACCGCTGTATAGAATAAATGCTAACTCACCACTTGGAAATCAAAGCCCAAGCGTAGTCTGGAGCCCAAATAGTTCAGCACCTATTGTTAGAATTGAAATGTACCTTGAAACTTGCGAAGCACCAGAGGCTGGTACAATTGAGATTGACGATATTCAGTGTTTTGGTGATACAACGGCAACAATTTCAGCAACTGCCACAGGCTCATATGGACCATTCGTGATGAAGTGGTCAACAGGAGATTCGGCTGTAAATTCAATAAGTAATTTAGGCGCTGGAGAGTACACACTGTCCATCGCGAATAGTTATGGTTGTATTGGAGATTCTGTTATTACGATTGAGGAGCCAGATAGCCTTTATACGGACTTCACCGTGGTTGAGCCGCTTTGTTATGGTGAGGCAACAGGTACCATAACATCCACACCTGTAGGTGGTACACCACCATACAGTTACAGCTGGGTTGGTGGCAGCACTTCAAATACATTGACAAGTCTGACTTCGGGTCCATACATGCACACAGTTACTGATTCCAATGGTTGTGAATATATTGCTCCAGGTGTTATGACTCAGCCCAGTGAATTAGTGCTTATTACTGATACTATCATGAATGTAACATGCCCTGGAGATTCTAATGGCCAGTTTTGGGTAGCGACCACTGGAGGTACGCTGCCGTATACATACTTATGGAATGATCCTATGGCTCAGACTAGTCCAAATGCCTCGGATTTAATGGAGGGTTATTACTCGATTTCTGCGACCGATTTGAATGGTTGCGTTACCATATTATCCGATAGTGTCGGTCATGTTTATGATAGCCCAGCCGTGAACCTCGGAGCAGACCAACCGATGCCGAATTCAGGAACTTTAACGCTATTTGGTCCCGGGAACATGGCCTCTTATTTGTGGTCAACTCAGTCCACTTACCCATCAATCATTGTCCCCTTTGCTGGTACCTATTGGATTTGGGTTGAGGATGAAAATGGATGTACAAATACTGATACGATAGAAATTTTTGAACCAACACCTGAGGGGATATCGGAATTCGAAACTGAGGGCTTAAGCCTTAGCCCAAACCCCGCAAATAGCTCATCAACATTGATCTTCGATGAGCCAGGGATACAATATCAAATTCAGATTGTTAATCAGCACGGACAATTGGTGTTTTCTAAAACGGCTTCGAATAGCCTTCAGTTAAGCTGTGTCGATTTACCCTCTGGTAACTACTTCATTATTGCTACGAGTCACAAGGATCAAATCATGTCGAAACTTCAGGTCATTCACTAAGAATTTAGTCACTTACTCAGATTTATCAACCATACTCTCATTGGTGAGTTGCCGGCTCGTTTGTTATTCTTTACTTCAAGTAAACAATATAATCAACCAGGAGCGCTACGCAACCATGGACCTCTTGAGGTCAACCTAACTAAGCTGTCAACCGCCTTCTCCAGTGATTCGAAACTTCATGCGGTCGTGCATTCCAAAATGCGACACGCTATGAAAAATGTAGTCTTAACCTTAGGCCTTGTTCTTATTGGCATTCTTTCCTCGTTCTCACAAGTTGGGGTAGGAGGAATAAAAGGAACCGTTACCGAGTCAAACGACAAAGAGTCGCCACTACCATTTGCGGATGTTGCACTTTGGCAAGGTGGATCCATCATTGCCGGAACAATCACAGACGATGATGGCGATTTTGAAATCAAGGCGCTGTCTCCGGGAAAGTATAAAGTAGTGATAAGCTCAATGGGCTATCATACTCAATCCTTGAATGGTGTTATTGTCAATTCAAATAAAACTACATCACTTCGTAAGGAACAATGCCAGCTTACAAGCACTGCCTTGGAATTAGGGCCTGTGGATATCACGGCAGAAGAGGAATATGAAATTGACATCATCGATATGGATGGACCAACAACCATTGGCATGGATGCCGAGCAAGTCATGCGTTCTCCCGATCGAAACTTAAAGAATAAAATCACCCAAATGCCGCGGATGGTGAGCAGCGACAATGGCAGTAACAGCATTTTCGCAGGCGGACAGCGTGATGGTGCGGGTTACATCATGGTTGATGGACAAAAGAGGAGGTCGCTAAGCGGTATTCCGATGACTTCCATTCAAAGCATGGAGGCTATGCTGGGAGGTGTTCCCGCATCTTATGGAGATGCCACTGGAGCAATTATCAGCATAACAACCAAAGCTGCAACTACAGATTATCACGGTAGTATTGAACATATAACGTCTGGTGCTAAGTTGGGTGAACGCTACTATGGATTGGATCCTTTTGGTTACAACCTCACAGAATTTAGCTTGTCAGGTCCTTTGATTGTCAAGAGATTGAACGATACAACCAAGCAAGTTCTGGTTGGGTTTTTCGTTTCCGGAAACTACATCAACCAACTCGATCCTAGGCCTTCGGCAGTGGGAGCCTGGAAAGTAAAGGACGATGTGCTCGATGATCTTAAGAGTGATCCTTTGCGGCAAGGGTTTACCGAAAACTCGGTGATTCCAAACACGGACTATTTGCGACTCTCAGATTTTGAACGAGTGTCTGTGCGGCCCAATACTGAACGATCAGAAAGTAGTTTGACTGCCAAACTAAATGTGAATACTACCAAAAACACCACACTCACTTTTGGGGGCAATTACAACTCAACATCTGGCAATCGATATGACTTTGATCATTCACTTTTGGATTTTGAGAGCTATCCGCTAGAGACGAGCAGAATTTGGGGCGTATATGGACGTTTTACTCAGCGTTTTCAGAATGTGGACGAGGATAACAGACCTTCTGGCTTGATCCCGAGTGCTTTCTATACTATTCAGGCGGACTATACCAGAGAATACTTCAATCGCCAAAATGAAGACTTTGGAGATGATTTTTTCAAGTATGGATACCTCGGCAAGTTTGCCACCTATCAAGCGGTGGATTATGCGCAGGGACAAGATAGTGCGACTGGAATATTTGGAAATATTCAGCAAACGTATAGAGACACTTTGATCACTTTTGAGGCGGGTGATGCCAATCCCGAATTGGCTCAATTCACACAGCGATATTATGAACTCAATGGATGGGAAGGTTTTGATGCCGAAGGAAATCCGGTATTCGATAGATCTCGGGCGGACGCACTGGCCAACTATAATAATATTCAAAGCGGTGGAGGTCTAATCAATGGCGATAATCTAGACAGCCGTTCGCGCAGTGTTTATGGCATGTGGTCTTACAACAATGATTTAACCAATGCCCATGGTGGTCAAACAGATAACTATGCAGAAAGTATCGCGGATCAATTGCGATTGACCGGCCAAGGATCTGCGGACATTGGTGATCATTCTATCATTATTGGGTTTGAATATGAGCAACGCATCGAACGAGGTTATTCATTGAATCCTCGAAGCTTGTGGACAATTGCTCGACAACGGGCTAATTCACACATCGAACAATTGGATTTTGATAACAGCACCATAGAATATCCTGGTCCATATATCACCTACGATCGTCTCAATTCTGCTCCAGGCGACTACACAGCTGCTGATGAGCAATCATTCATTGATTATAACATGCGTAAGGCGATTGGCTTGAATCCAGATGGCATAGACTATTTGGATATCAATAGCATTGATCCAGACTTGTTTCGGATTGAATATTTTTCAGCGGATGAGCTCTACAATGGAGGCTCTAGTTTGGTGAATTATTATGGCTATGATCCTTATGGTAATCGTACGAGAAGCAGATCTGGTTTTGACGATTTTTTCACTGAAACAGATGAATATGGAAACTTAACTCGCCCCGTTGATGCCTTTCGTCCAGTGTATTCCGCAGGATATATCGAAGACAAATTTGAGTTTAGAGACATCAATTTTAGAATTGGAATTCGTGTTGATCAATACGATGCAAATCAACAGGTGTTGAAAGACCCATATGTGCTTTTCCCAACTATCAAAGCGGGCGAGCAAGAAGCACTTGATCTTTTAGGTGAAGGAATGAGTAATCATCCATCCAATATTGGGGATGACTTTGTGGTCTACGTAGATAATGTAAAATCGCCAACTGAAATTCTAGGCTATCGAAACGGAGATGTTTGGTACAATTCAGAGGGAGCCGAGATGCAAGATGCGAGTGCACTTCGAGTTTCAAACGGACTGCCTGCGCCACTGTTGGTAGACAAGGACGCGACAAACAGTGTTGATATTACTTCAGAGTCCTTTGAAGACTACAAACCAAAGACGAATATCATGCCTAGGATAGCATTCAACTTTCCCATTTCGGATGTGGCTAAGTTTTATGCCTACTATGATATTCTCACTAAAAGACCAACTATTGGCAATAGATTAGATCCTTCTGATTACTATTATTTGGAAAGTCGCGCTAGCTCCGCTCAGTTGAACAATCCGAATTTACAACCAGAGCAAACCACCAGCTATGAAGTTGGGTTTGAGCAGAAGGTCACTTACAATTCTGCCATTCGTTTTGCAGCATTTTACAGCGAATCAAGAAACTTGGTTCAGGCCACTCGAGTTTTTGATGCCTATCCCATAGAGTATCAAACCTTCGACAATATCGATGTGGCTACTGTCAAGGGAATGACCATTTCCTACGATTATAGGGCCAGAAAAAATTTGAAGTTACGCGCTTATTACACATTGCAGTTTGCTGAGGGTACAGGCTCAAACGCCACTTCTCAGTTGAATTTGGCTCGAACTGGTGAACCTAATCTGCGAGCCCCGATTCGTTTATCCTACGATCAGCGCCACCAAGTTACAGCCAATATAGATTACCGGTTTGCGGCTAAAAAGTGGAATGGTATTTCGATGTTAGAAGAACATGTTTTGCTAAGAAATTCGGGCGTAAACATTCAAATACGGGGTGGTTCAGGTATGCCGTATAACCCTCAAGCAAATGTTACTTCTACCGCATTATTTGCCAACAATCCATCACCATTACAACGAGGCACAATCAACAGTGCCGAGATGCCTTGGAAATTCCGATTTGATATGGGAGTGGACCGATCTTTTGATATTGCTCGTACTGATACCACTAAAGAAGCCTATCAGTTTGTGGTAACTTGCCAAGTCTTGAATGTATTGAATGCGCGAACCTTGAATAACGTGTATCGCGCCACTGGAAATGCGGACGATGATGGATACTTGGCATCATCCATAGGGCAAAACTATTCTGAAAGCCAGAATAGCGAATCTTCGTTTCAAGAGTACTACGCCATGAAACTGATGAACCCAAACAACTGGGAGCTTCCGAGAAGAATCCAGTTGGGTGTAAGAATGATGTTCTAAGCAGCGATCCGGGAATGATTAGCCGTACAATTCGTCTACTTGTTCCTGGATTTTTTCGCTCTCGATGTAATCGTCATAACTCATCATTTTATCCACACAACCGTTAGGAGTAATCTCCACAATTCGAGTGGCTACGGTATGAGTAAACGTATGGTCATGGGAAGAGAAAAGCACCGTGCCCGGGAAACTGATCAAAGCATTGTTAAACGCTTGAATCGATTCTAAATCCAGGTGATTGGTAGGTTCGTCAACGATGAGAAGGTTAGCGCCTGCGATCATGATTCGACTCAACATGCAACGTACTTTTTCACCTCCGCTCAACACGTTCGTTTTCTTTTTGATGTCATCTCCGCTGAACAACATTTTGCCTAAGAATCCACGCACATCGGTGTCGTCCATTCCATCTGGAGCATAATCTCGCAACCAGTCTAGCAACTCTTTCTTTCCAGTGAAATATTCATCATTATTTGATGGCAGATAACCCGTGGTGATGGTCTGACCATAAGTGAAAGAACCTTTTTCGGCTTTCTTCTCACCCATCAATATTTGGAACAACGAAGTGGTTGCCAAACTATTTCGGCTGATGAAGGCAATTTTATCGCCTTTCTCCACTGTCACGTTGAGGTCAGAAATCAATTTTTCACTCTCACTGGAATAATGCAATCCTTCAATTTTTAGGATGTCGTTTCCAGCCTCTCGGGTCTGTTGAAAAATGATTCCTGGATACCTTCTAGTAGATGGTTTAATGTCATCTACATTGATCTTCTCCAACAACTTCTTTCTACTCGTTGCCTGCTTAGATTTGGAGGCGTTCGCGCTGAATCGAGCGACAAATTCTTGTAATTCTTTCTTTCTAGCTTCAGCCTTTTTGTTTTGGTTGGCTTGCTGTCTTAGCGCTAATTGACTGGATTCGTACCAAAAAGTATAGTTACCCGTAAACTGGCTCACCTTACCATAATCGATGTCGGCAATATGCGTACAAACCGTATCCAAAAAGTGACGGTCGTGGCTGACTACAATTACCGTGTTTTTAAAGTCGAGCAAAAAGTCTTCTAACCAGGAAATCGTGTGCAGATCCAAATCGTTTGTAGGCTCATCCAGAACCAATATGTCTGGATTTCCAAAAATGGCCTGAGCCAAAAGCACCCTTACTTTTTCACTACCGTTTAGGTCTTTGACCAAGGCATCGTGTTTGGCTTCGGGAATACCCAATCCACTGATCAATGCTGCTGCATCAGATTCTGCATTCCAGCCATCCATTTCTGCAAATTCTTCTTCCAGTTCAGAAGCGCGCATGCCGTCCGCATCCGAAAAATCGGCCTTAGCGTAGATGGCGTCTTTTTCCATCATTACTTCAAACAAACGTTCGTGACCCTTCAGTACCGTGTGCAACACCGATACTTCATCAAACTCGTGGTGGTTCTGCTTTAGCATTGCCAATCGCTTGCCGGGTTCAATTTCAATGTGGCCCGTATTTGGTTCAATTTCACCAGATAGAATTCGAAGAAACGTGGACTTTCCAGCGCCATTCGCGCCAATGACACCGTAGCAATTCGCGCCAAAAAACTTGACGTTTACGTCTTCAAAAAGCTTCTGTTTACCAAAGGCAAGAGATATATTGTGTGCTGCGATCATAATACTCAGGAGTTTGCGGCTGCAAGAGTACGGCTTCTAGTTGGGCTGAGCAACCCCATCCCCAATTAAGCGCTGAGACGCAACTATTTGACCACCAATGCCGTATTTGCCAAGTATTGACTATTTTAGTCCGTTCGAATTAAGTTACTCTATTGATGCTAACTCGGTTGAGGTTATTCTTGATTTTCATACTTCTAATATTGGGGCACATCGAGTTGTTCGCTCAATGCTTTGGCAGTTCCTCTTACGATGAGTGGGCTTTTGTTATTGGCGGAGTCGATGACGAATCTATAGTTGATGCCGCATTAGACGATTGCGGAAATTTTTATGTCATTGGATTTACGGAAGGTTCTACTTCAATAAACTTCGATCCGAATGGCTCCAACAATGTGTCCTTTGCTGGCGGAACCGCAAAGCGATGTTTCATCGTGAAATATGATGCCACAGGACAGCTTGCTTGGGCAAAAAATTTACCGTACCAACCATCGTCCATCGATGTTACTCCAAATGGAAAAATTGGACTAATCGGAAATTTTCAGGGAACGAAAGATTTTGATTTGGGATCAGGAATAAACCAGTTAACGGCAAATAGTGGTGATGAAATATTCATTGCTACGTATGATGCCGATGCTCAATTGATTTGGGTAAAGCAATTAGATGGTGATGGAACTGACAACGCTGGTGACATCGCTTTTGGACCAAATGAGGAGATTGGATTCACTCTAGGCATTAATGAATTTACTGGCTCGGATAGCATAGATTTCAATCCTGATACGGCTTTGGTTGATGCATATGGGTTTTATTCCTGCGGGGGTTGTGGTAATAACCCAATGAAAAAATTCTTAGTTGTGTTTGACTCCACAGGACAATGGCGTCATACGCAAGGAGCTACATTAGGCTGCGGAGGTGTTTCAAGTCCAGGTAAGTGTGCCATAGATGAAAGTGGAAATGTGTTTTTTGCCAACGTGGGTTGCGGTGAGTATTGGACTCAAGGAGACGTACACAGTATTTACAAATTCAATGCTATTGGAAACAAAATTTGGAGTAAACACCTAACAGGCCCGGGAACCGGCAACGGAGATGAAACACTTGGTTTACAAGTTGATGAGAATGGCGATGTTTATTTGCTGGGAAAATTTATGCACACCGTGTTGGTTGACTCTACGGCTCAAATCAGTTTGAACAATGATTTTCATGTCGGTGCAGCTAGGTGTTATAGAGACGTCTGTGGATACCGCGCCTTTGTTGCTAAATACAGTTCTGATGGTGAGTATGATTGGGCCCACAAAGTTGGCTACTCGCACAAGAACTTATACCCTGTTCAACATAGCTTAGCTACGGATTTTTCTGTCCGTGGCGGAAATGTGACCATTTCTGGGCAAATGTTGCGAGAGCTGGATTTTGACCCTGAATTGCTAGACACGGCAGTGATCTTGAATTATGATACTACCCAATGGAATTTGGATAGTTTGTACATGGAGGCATATGTAGCGAGTTACACTTATGAAGGAGATTATAAATCTCACTTTTTATTAGGTGGTCCAGAGGATGAAGGAGGATTACAGATTGGCTTGGACGATCTCGGAAACGTATATATAGCTGGAGAGTTCAATGATCAAGTCGATTTGGACGTGGATAGTGCCACATTGGATTTAGAATCTAGCATTGGTGGGTATGACTTGGCATTTTTAAAGGTCTTTGTCGATACAGCAGTGTTCCCAGAAAATCTTGATTCAAACTATGTTCAAGGTCCAGACACTTGCTGGAATACGGGACAAAAGATCGTAAACAACGATCGCGAAGCGGGCGACTTTTTTGGTTCGACCGTAGCTATGGATGGTGAATGGGCATTCACAGGAACAACGGATGATTTGAATGGAAGCAACCAAAACGCGGGTGCAGTATATGCCTTCAGAAAAGATACCAATTGGATCCAAACCCAAAAAATCGTTCCCAACTATCGGTCAGAAGGAGAATACTTCGGGCACCTGATGGCCGTGGATGATGATGTGCTCATGATCTGTAATGATCCCGGTTCGGGAGATACGATCAAAGTGTATTATTTCAAGCGTAACACAAGCAACGTATGGGAGCAGCAGCAGGTTATTACAGCAGGGCTCACAAACAAAACACCAACCAGCATCGATATTGAAAACGGCTACGCTTATGTGGGCGTATCAAGTCAGGGTAAGGTCTTGGTCTATGAACTTTCTGGTAGCACTTGGTCCTTGGATCAAACCATCACAGGCGCAAGCGGAAATCGATTTGGAGTGAGCGTATCAGTGGAAAATGACCTTTTAGCAGTAGGCGCCTTTTGGGACGACTTTGACGAAAATGGTCAGAACAATATCAATAAAGCGGGTAGTGTAAAACTCTATACTCGATCGGGTCAAAACCCATGGTCTTTGAGCACTAAGGTGGTCTCTCCAAATCGAGAAGCTAATGGATACTTTGGTTGGGATGTAGAATTGATGAATGGCGAATTGTATGTTGGTTCATACACCACAGATTATCAAAGTTTGAATCAAGCGGGTGCGGTGTATCGATTAGCAGATAATTCAGGTTGGTCCACCGTTCAAACTATTTTGCCAGCGGAGCATTTTTCTGGTGGAATTTTCGGTTATGCCATTGACTCGGACGATGATAAATTGATCGTTGGACACCGCAGGTATTCTGGGGTGGTCAGCGGAAACACACTCACATGGGAAGGCGCGGCACACTTGTTTGCATTGAACGATTCCAATGATATGGAAGAGATAGAGGTATTCTTATCGACCAACCGAAATGCTGGAGATGAATTTGGTTTGGACGTAGCCATTTCGGGTACTAGCACTATCGTTGGTAGCTACTTTGATCAAACAGATGAGAACAACAGTAACACGATTTCCCAGGCCGGAGCAGCTCATATTTTTGATGGAGATTGCGACTCAATCTTAGTGGTTTATGTCTACGACACGACCAACGTGGAGTTATGCTCCGGAGATTCGACATATGCCCAAGGTGCATGGCAATTCAATGCGGGACAGTTTATTGACACAATTAGTATCGATACGATTTTGCTTACCAATGTTTCTATAGCAAATGCCATCAATACTTCGGATACGCTAACAATATGCAATGGAGGTTCAGTCATGGTGCATGGCCAGATGGTAAGCCAACCAGGAACTTACGTGGATAGTAACCAGACCAACGCAGGTTGTGATTCCATATCCACCATCTTAGTTCAAGAAGGAACCGGTTCTTATCAATTTGAATTGGCTTGGATCTATGATGGAGACTCCACGTTTTTGGGTGGGGCCTATCAAACAACTCCTGATCTATATGTAGATACAATGGCGAGTCAGTCTGGGTGCGATAGTATTGTTGAGACGCTGCTTTGGGTCTATCCGGTGCAATACGGAACAGATTCCATTACCATTTGTCAAGGTGAATCTATTCTATTGGGAGGTGTGATGCGATCTAGCGCAGGCACTTATACGGATACAGCCATGATTGGCGGAACAGCGCATATCAATCAAGTGTCGCTATTTATTAATCAACCGGTTGTTTCCAACTCAACCATGTCTATAACCACAGGAGATAGTATATACTTATCTGGTGCTTGGCGATATTCTTCAGGAACTTATTGTGACACCATTGGTGGCTGTGATACGGTATCTTGTGTTCAATTGATTGTAGGAAATTTGACCTACATTACTATATACGATTCAGCGGAGATTTGCTTTGGTGATAGCCATTGGGTTGGTACGTATTATGCCTACGTCTCAGGAGTTTATGTCGATACCGTAGGTAATGGAAATGGCCAAGACACGATTTACCACACAGATTTATATGTGGATCCATTCAACGCTGTTGTGGAAATCTATTCGACTGGCATGTGGTTGAAATCGAATCAATTGAATCCACCATTCATTTGGTTTGATTGTGATAGTCAAACTGTCATAGCAACTACTCAACAAGGGTTTTACCAGCCTGGCTACAGCGGTAATTTTTCATTAATCAATCAAGCATCTATTTGTGGTGATACATCAGCATGTGTGTATCATAACAACACACAAAACAAGGGAAATTTAGAGGTGAGAGGATATCCAACCGGTGCACGAGATCAGTACACACTTGTCTTTGAAACAATGCAAAGCGATGTTCAAATTGATTTGTATGACCTTCAAGGTCAGTTGTTACACAGTTGGATGGAATTATCCATTCAGCAGACTACCTTGCCGTTGTCGAATGTTGCCTCAGGCGTTTATCTAGTTCGAATCCATGCAGCAGAGGGACAAGCAACCCTGAAGTTTGCCAAATTGGTCGATTAGCATTCATAGATTACTCCTCTCATTATATGTGTGTCTACACTTAGTTTCGCTTATTTCGTTCGATATTAAACCATTATGAAGAAAATCTACTTATCTCTTATTACGTGCGGTGTTTTAGGCATCGTTCTTTTAAACTCAAACGCTGGTGGACCAGCAAGTAACGGCAATCGAGCTACGGGTGCACCAGGAGATGGTAGCAGCACCTGCGTTACCTGTCATAACAGTGGAGGCGCTTTTGGAAATGTAACTATTGACATGTCTATGAAAGATGCTAACGGAAATGTGAAAACCGAATACATTGCGGATAGTGTGTATGAAATAAAAATCACCGTGAGCAATAGTGCTGGAACACCTGATGGATATGGCTTCTCAATGATTTGTTTGGATGCGAATGACAACAACTATAATGGATGGGCCAATGCAAGCTCAAACGCTCAACTATCAACAAGTGCGGGAAGGAATTATGTCGAACATGATGGTATCAGTTCTTCCAATGAATTTACTGTGGATTGGACTGCACCAAGCGTGTCCACAGGAGATGTCACTTTTTATGTAGGAGCAAACGCTGTGAATGGTGCTGATGGGAATAGTGGTGATAAGGCAGCTTTGGACGATTTCACCATCTCTGAAACGGAGGGTCAGGGACCGAATGCGGTGAATGAGATTGAGGAAGATCAATTTGCGGTATTTCCTAATCCTACAAATGGGTTAGTAACTATTGAGGGTACAGATTTAGGGACATTAGTGGTATTAAATTCTGAAGGTCAATTAATTCAAAGCGGAACGCAAGGTTCGAATACTATAGATGTTTCAAATCAGCCTACGGGTTTTTATCTTATTCAAGACAAGGCAACTGGTAAAAGCCAGAAGATTTTTAAATTGTAAAGAATGTCCCGACCATGTGTCGGGATTTTTCTTGCAACATTTTTAAGTGAACGATTGGTCATTTAAAAACATTTGACTTACCTTTGACCAATCGTTCAGTTAAAAACAGATGTCTCCTAGAACCACTGCACAAAACGAAATAATCAGAGAAGAGCGCAAAGCTCAAATTCTTGATGCTGCACTTCATGTATTCGCAGAGGAAGGATATCATTCTGCATCTGTGAGCAAGGTGGCAAAACGTGCGGAAATATCTAAAGGGCTGATGTACAATTACTTTCAGAGTAAGGAGGAAGTGCTGAGAGCATTAGTTGTTGATCTTTTTGAGTACGCCATGAATGTATTGAAAGTGGATGTGAACGAAACGATTACCGATGAACGATTTAAGGAAATCATCGAACTAAGCATATTTATTCCGTTAGAGGAGCCACAGCGATGGAAGCTATACATGTCATTGGTATTTCAACAGGATGTGGCGGAGTTATTAATGGCGGAAATGCTGCCAAGAATGGGGCCATTTATGAAGCAAATGGCGGACTATTTTGAAGGCAAGGGTTATGATGATCCAATGGCGATGATGCGTGTATTTAGCGCCACCCTCGATGGAATTCAAATGCACTGCCTCTTAGATCCAACAAACTTTCCAGCTGAAACAGCAAAAGAATATCTCATAAAACAATTCGTATAAATGAAAGCACTTATCACCACATTCATTCTTGCATCGATCGCCTATGGATCGTTCGCACAAGATGCCATAGACATCATTCGCAAAGCCGAGGAAAAAATGCGGGGCAAGGAGTCAGCATACATGGAGATGACTATTGAAACCGTCCGACCCAAATGGACAAGGACAATGTCGTTGAAAAGCTGGGGTAAAGGCGATGAATATAGTTTGATGGTTCTGACTGCTCCATCAAAGGATGCAGGCACAGCATTTTTAAAACGCGGCAAGGAAGTATGGAATTGGGTGCCGAGTATAGAACGTTCCATCAAAATGCCACCAAGTATGATGAGTCAAAGTTGGATGGGAACAGACATGAGTAATGATGATCTGGTTCGGGAGTCATCGAGCGTAAGGGACTATACACACAAAATCTCAGGCGATTCTATCATAGATGGGCGGAAATGCTGGAAGATAGAACTGATACCAAAACCAGATGCACCGGTTGTATGGGGAAAGCTGGTAGCATTCGTGGATCAAAAAGATTACGTTCAGCTTAAATCCGAACAATATGACGAAGATGGCTACTTAGTAAACGTCATGAATTCTTCGGATGTGAAGGAAATGGACGGAGTAATTATGGCCACCAAATTGGAACTGATTCCGGTTGAAAAGGAAGGGCAAAAAACGGTAATGACTATTGATAAAATCAAGTTCAATGAAAAGTACGAGGACAGCTTTTTCACAGTTCAAAACATGAAACGAATCCGATAATGAAACTCTACCTAAAACTTGCCTGGCGAAACCTCATCCACAGAAAACTTATTGGATATTATGGCACGCCTAAATAAGGAAGAAGGTGTGACCTTTGTTTTCTCTACCCATGATCAGCGCGTGATTGATCGGGCGAGGAGAGTGGTGACATTGGTTGATGGGATAATCTCCAGTGACGAGAGAAGATGAGAATACTAATTCTCATATTGGTATTAATGGCTCCATTGATGTCAATGTCTATGGTCTCTGATTCTACAAAATCGATTTCTGATTATTTCCAATTGAGAGGATATGTCAAGAACATGCAGGGTTTTCAAATGGCCGATTTGAATTACGTGTCACACTCCAACCTTATTCATAACCGACTTAATTTTAGAGTGTTTGCAACGGATCATGTTACGGTTGGACTCGAAGTTCGAAATCGCGTTTTTACGGGTGACCCTGTGAATTTCAATCCGTCATATGCACAATCCGTTGATGTGGATAATGGCTTAGTAGATTTAAGTTGGGCATGGCTAAACGAACCTGGAATAGTGGGTTTGTCGCAGATTGATCGAAGTTGGGTGAAGTGGACTAACGATAAATGGGATATTACTCTCGGTAGGCAACGAATCAACTGGGGAGTGAATGCATTCTGGAATTCAAACGACCTATTCAATACATTTAATTTGGTCGATTTTGACTATGAAGAACGACCAGGAACGGATGCCCTGAGAGTTCAGAGATACTTTAAAAACTACAGTTCAATTGACATTGCTATCGCACCCTCAGAATTTGATTCTTCCTGGGTAGGAGCGGGGATGTACAAGTTCAATAAATGGACCTACGATTTTCAGGTTTTAGGTGGTTGGTGGAATGAAGACATTGCCATTGGAGCAGGCTGGGCTGGAAACTTGAAAGCTGCCAGCTTCAAAGGTGAAGTGACCTATTTTCATCCACAGGATAACTTTACTGATACCAGTGGAAGTGTCACTGCTTCTATCTCTGCTGATTATGTTTTCAAGGGAAATTTCTATGTAATGACTGGGTTTATGTATGGTTCTTCGGGATTTGATAAAGCCATTAACCCAGCCGCACTCGCAGGTACTTCTATTGGCTCCACTGAACCTCCAAGCGCAAAGAACTTAATGCCCACTAAATACAACGTCCTGGCTAGTGTGTCAAAACCAATCACTCCACTCGTGAATGCTTCTTTAGTTGGAATATATTCTCCAGGGGTTAATCTGGTGTTTCTAATGCCTTCAGTGTCTGTGGCCGTTGCGAGCAATTGGGATTTTTCGCTTTTCGCTCAGACTACTATGCTGGATAATGGCAGTTACTTCAGAAACTACGGTACATCAATCTTTGCCAGATTGAAATGGGGTTTTTAGGGAAATTGAATCACCACTGAACCATTGGCTTTTTTGTCTTCGGATTCCCATTTAGGGCCGTTTTCCAATAACCGGATAGCTTCGGCATCGCAGGAGGTACATAATGATTTCGCTATTGACACCTTCTTAGGCTTTCCGTTTCTATCTAATTCAAAAGTGAGTACAACCGTGCCAGTTGGCATGCCTTCAGAAGAGTTTAAGTTTTTCTTCAGATAACTTTGGTAAGCGACCATACCACCAATTGGTTTTACAACTGAAATTGATGAACTTTCTTCTGACACTCGCGCCTTACTTTGGCTTACGGCTTCAGTGGCACCTATGGTGACAGCTCTTTTAGCTTCTTCTTTTTGAGGCATGGCTGCAATACTCTCATCTAAGAATGCTGATTCTTCTAACTCGGATTCCACCTCCACTGCGTCTTCCGAAGGCTGAATGGCGTCTGACGCAGCAATGTCATTCTCGTCATTCCAGGCATAAGTGTTCTCCTCTGTCCTTGCCTTATCTCTTCTATCGTTTCTTGATTCTTCAATTGGAGTTGTTAAAACGGGTTGATTAGTTTGAACAAGAGAATTTTCCATAGAATCCTCATTGTCAGCACTATCTGTCGCTGTTTCTGATTGGTCAAATGCATATCTTCCCAAAGTGTCAAACATCAAATCAGAATCTCTTACCTTATACAATTGAGAACCTTCGGATTCACTTACGCTATGATCTCCAGTGTTTCTAAAAACCGAGAAGTAAAGCGAGATACCCATTGTGAAAATCGCAAGAATGCTAGCGGCAATTCCCCAATTGATTGTCCAAATGAACTTGTTGGATTGAGCATCCAATCGATCATCTAATTCATCCATCGCCTGCTGAATATCTGAAGTCAGCATGCCCTCGAAACCTTCCATGGCTTCATACAAAAACGGATCTTTTTCGACCTCACGCTCGAAAGCATGCGCTTCATCCGCGCTCTTTCTGCGCATGAAGTAGCTTTTGATTCGCTTTAATATGTCAGTATCGT
This sequence comes from uncultured Flavobacteriales bacterium, assembly GCA_943788775.1. GTDB lineage: Bacteria > Bacteroidota > Bacteroidia > Flavobacteriales_G > Salibacteraceae > SHAN690. Next base: position 311,468 of record CALSRO010000005.1, read on the forward strand.
GTTTCATTGATTCCCTTCAATGCAAATTTTAAGATTTCGCTTTCCATTTTGTATGTGACTCTTCACAGCGTTCAACGTCATTTTCAACTCAGAAGAAATCTCCAAATAGCTCTTTTGTTTTAGATAAAACTGATCAACACAGCTCTTTTGCATATCCTTTAATTGGTCTAAACATTTTTTAAGGGCCTTCTCATTTCGCTGTTCATCATCTATAGGATGCACTTCTGTAGCCAATTCCATATCTCGCTCAGAAATTTCTGTAAACGTGTGTTTTTCTCCACGCATTTTCATCAGGCAATGATTCTTAGTCATTACGAATAGATATGCTCGGAAATTCTTTATTTCAGAGGTGATTTCGTGAGTCAGTAAACGCTCAAACACCTCCATGGTAGAATCCTGGGCGCCATTTTTTTCTCCAATATATTTCATACACACACCAAAAACCAATGACATGTGTTTTCTGAATATCGTTGCCATCACATCACGTTCTTTCGTAGCCAAAAAATCTTGATAGAGTTGCTCATCTGTTTTTTCTGGAGCATTCGCTAAGTCTATGAAGTGAGGTTGTTTCAATTTTTATTGCATCGATTTATGGAAATCAATAATATGTTGCATCCTACTCCCAAACAACAAATTTAAAGACAATGAAAAAGCTCATCATATTATTCGTTTGCACCCTCGTTGCAGGAGCAGGAATTGCACAAACAAAGAAGCACATTTTAAAGGGACAAGTGACCGATGTTAATGGTAATCCAATCGAAAAGGCGAAAGTGTCTGATATCGTCACTGCTGATTCGGCTAGAACAGATGAAAGCGGCATCTTCACCTTATACTCTGCTAAGGAAATAAAGTCTATTGAAGTAGAGAAAAATGGTTTTGTCGATACTCGTGCAAGTGCCATTGGATTGACTTTTCTTAAAATTCAAATGCAACCTGAACGAAAAATAGATGAACTTGAATTGCCGGATAGAACGGGTTGTGTCATTCCAGAATTGGAAGAAGACTTGGCAATATATGAAACACAAGAAGTGATGGTAATGGATGCAGTTAACTTCAAATCTGCCCGAAGCAAAACCACACCAATGGGTGCGACTATGGCATGGAACGCTCCTAATCAAAACGTTAATACTGAAAGTTATTCAGAGATTGCTGAGAATGATTTTCATATCGCTTCCAACGAACCGTTAAGTACATTTTCAATTGATGTGGATCGGGCCGCATATTCGAATGTGCGCAGGTTTATTAATAATGGACAATTGCCTCCTGCCGATGCTGTGCGTGTAGAAGAAATGATCAATTATTTCGATTATGACTATGAAACACCGAAAGGTAAAGATCCAGTAAGAATATTTACGGAGGTATCCAAAGCACCATGGAATTCGGAGCATCAATTATTACACATTGGCATCAAGGCTAAGGATATGGATATCGAGAATTTACCCGCCAGTAATATTGTTTTTCTTTTTGATGTTTCAGGCTCCATGAGTGCAGCAAATAAACTCCCATTGCTGAAATCGTCCATGAAAATGCTGGTTCAACAAATGCGAAAAGAAGATAAGGTAGCCATTGTGGTATATGCTGGTGCTGCAGGATTGGTTCTTGAGGCAACTTCTGGCGCAGAAAAACAAAAGATTTATAATGCCATTGACAATTTAAATGCTGGAGGTTCAACTGCGGGTGGCGCAGGGATTAAACTGGCCTATCAAGTGGCCGTGGACAATCTTGTTAAGGATGGAAATAATCGAATTGTTTTAGCGACTGATGGCGATTTTAATGTAGGTGCTTCCAGTGATAATGACATGGAAACGCTTATAGAGTCTAAAAGAAATCAAGGAGTGTTTCTAACTGTGCTAGGTGTTGGAATGGGTAACTATAAGGATTCGAAGATGGAAATATTGGCAGATAAGGGAAATGGAAACTACGCCTACATCGATAACATCACGGAGGCAAAGAAAACTCTAGTCAATGAATTTGGTGGAACCATGTTTGCCGTTGCCAAGGACGTTAAGATTCAGGTTGAATTTAACCCAGCGAATGTGGCAGAGTATCGTTTAATCGGATATGAAAACAGGTTACTCAATAAAGAGGATTTCAATAATGATAAGAAAGATGCGGGTGAAATGGGAGTGGGGCATGTAGTGACTGCTTTGTATGAAATTGTCCCATTCGGTAAAAGTTCCAATCGAGTTGATCCGTTGAAGTATCAAAGGCAAAATCAGTTGGAGGAGTTGTTGACAGATGAATTAGTGACGGTAAAACTGAGATATAAAGAGCCGGATGGCGAGAAAAGTCAATTGATGACACACGTGGTGGAAAAAAGTGAGACTCCGATCGATAAGGCTTCGACTAATTTAAAATGGTCGGCATCAGTTGCTGGATTTGGAATGTTGCTGAGAGATTCCGAAAAGGTAGGCGAACTGAATTATGCAAGCAATATTAAACTTGCTGAAACAGCTATTGGAAAGGATAAAGAAGGATATAGAAGGGAATGTCTTCAACTGATGAAGAGTGCTGAATTATTAGATAAGTCAAGCACTGCACAGCGCTGAGAAATGCTGAAATAAAAAGGTCGCTCGTTTTGAGCGGCCTTTTTATTTCAATAAATCGGCTACCACAAATGTGCTGCCTCCAACAAATATTAAATCGTTGGAAACAGCATTTTTTCGAGCAGCCGCAACCGCATCTTTCACTCCATTGAACTGAGCGAAACTGAGGTCTATATCGGTCGCGAGTTGAGCAAGTCGGTCAATTCGCATTGCCCTTGGAATGTCCGGTTCGCATAGATACACATGAGCATTCTTTGGAATCATTGGTAGGATATCTTGAACATTTTTGTCATTCACGAATCCAAGCACTAAATGCAGGTCATGATAGGGGGTTTGATTCAGTTGATTGAAAACAAATTCTAAGCCTTCGGTATTATGGGCAACATCACAAATAATCTTTGGATTGTCTTGAATAGTCTCCCAACGACCACGCAGGCCTGTATTTGAAAGGACGTTTTTAAATCCGTTTTCAATGCTTGATTTATCTAAGTTCCAACCTATGGCGGTAAGCTTTTCGCAAGCCACAAGAACCGTTTGAAAGTTTTCATTTTGATATAGTCCGGTTAACGATGAAGCAGGTGAGGCTTCAGGAAATTCTTGATCTGCGAAAGCGATAGGAGCATTTCGTTGAAGAGCAATTTTCCTGAATACACCTTCAGTTTCTCTTTGGGATCGACCTATCAATGTTGATATACTAGGTTTTATTATCCCTGCTTTTTCCATCGCTATTTTAGCTGGTGTGTCACCAAGGAATTGGCTGTGATCCGATCCGATGTTGGTTATGATTGAAAGTTCAGGATAAATAACATTGGTCGAGTCCAATCTACCACCCATTCCGACTTCTATAATGGCAATATCCACCTCTTGTGAGGCGAAATAGTCAAATGCAAGTCCAACTGTCCATTCAAAAAAGCTCAGTTCCAATTTTTCGAATTGCACCTTGTTTTTGACAACAAAGTCCATTACGGATTCCTCAGATATCATTTCACCGTTTAGTCGTATACGTTCTCTGAAATCTACCAGATGAGGAGAAGTGTATAGTCCTGTTTTATATCCGGCTTCTTGGAAAATAGAGGCTAATAAATGCGCCACAGAACCTTTGCCATTCGTTCCGCCAACGTGAATAGATTTAAACTTTTTTTCCGGATTCCCAAGGTGGGTAATCAGTTGAACAGTTGAATCTAAGTCTGCTTTATAGGCAGCTTTTCCGATTCTCTGGTACATGGGTAATTGCTGAAATAAATACTCCAGCGTATCTGAGTAGGTCATTCTAGGGTAAACACAAATTTGATTTCACCCTTTTTTTCTGCTGGGCCATCCGGGTCTGGATCAATGGTTGCTGACCGAACCGCCTCTTCTACGGCCTTGATCATGGCTGCGTTGTTTATTGTCGTTCCTCTTACGCCACTTGTAGCACGAACATATTTTCCGTAGCGATCAAATATCACTTCAACGATAATTACTCCGCTTTCTTGCCAGTTGCCTTTTACACGTGGCTTGTTCCTGAATCCACGTCCTCCAAAACCAGTTAGAGAAGCGCCCGTGCCTGAACCTCCAGAGAGGGAACCACCTGTTGGTGATCCTTCAGCTCTTCCGTGATCGCCCGCTTCACTTGTACTGCCCTGACCTTTGCTGTCGTTATTTTCTTTGGTGGCAAACGGATTTGAGATTGCTTCTTTTAAACGCTTATCCAATTCTGGTTTTTTCTCGACTACCTTTTCTTTCTCTACTTCTTTCGGAGCTGAAATGGCCGATTCAGTATTTTGAGTGGCCACTTCCTCCACAGCTTCAACTGGATTAGCTTCTGTAGGTTCACTAATTGGTTCGGTTATTTCTTGAGGATCAGTGCTTTGAGGTTGCTCTTCGCCTGAACCAAGGTCTGTGTTCCCAAAATCCATTTCAATCTCCATTCCGATTTCATCTGGAAGTGGGTTTGGCATCGTAAGCCCGGTGAATAAGAAAATAATCAGCAAGGCCAAGTGAAATACAATAGTGGCAATGATGCCTTTCTTTTTATTGTCGTCAGGAGCTTTCATTACTTTGGTTTAGTCGCTATAACGATACTAAAGCCATTTTCTTTTGCGATGGATAAAAAACTCACTGTTTCACCAGTGGGAACGGTCTGATCAACACGTAATTCTATTACAGGTTTTTCAACTTCTGCTTTACGCTGTTTTAGTAAAGAGCGCAATTCTTCTTTACCAACATCTTGCCCATCTAGGTTATACGTTAAGTCTGGTTTGATGGCCACTGAGATTTTTGGATGCTCTGACGTTCGGGCTTTTCCAGTTGGCAGGTCCACCTTTGCCCCATATGGCGAAACTAACGTAGAAAGAATAATGAAGAATATTAATAGTAGAAACACGATGTCCGTCATACTGGACATGCTGAAACTTACCTCAACCTTATTTCTCGATTGAATCGCCATTATTCTGCTGGTTCTTGTAACAAGTCCATAAACTCAATGGTCGTAGCTTCCATTTTATGTACCACCTTCTGCACTCGTGCAACGAGTACATTATAGGCTATGTACGCAATAATTCCGATAACAAGCCCGGCCACTGTAGTTACCATAGCTTGCATAATACCACCTGAGAGCTGCTCGATTTCAATTCCAGCATCACTAATCCTCATTTCATGAAAAACCACAATCATACCGATTACTGTTCCCAAAAAGCCAATCATTGGTGCCGCTCCAGCTATCGTTGCTAAGGTACTCAGGCTTTCTTCAAGTTTAAATAGTTCGAGTTTGGCAACGTTTTCAACTGCAGCGCTAATATCGCCAAGTGGTTTTCCAATGCGCTTTACTCCTTTTTGAATCATTTTTGGAAAGGTCCCCTCTGTTTGTTTACATAAATGATTGGCAGCGTCAATCTTACCTTCATGTATGAAATCTTTAATTTGATTCATAAATTGAGGGTCTTCTTTCGAAGCCTTCTGAATAGCAAGGAATCGTTCGATGAATATGTAAACTGCGATTACGGACAAAACGCCAAGGGGCAACATGATGTACCAGCCTCCGTTCGCGATAAGTTCAAATACAGATAGCGTTTCCACAGTTGGAACAACCTCCTCAACAGGAGCCTCACCTGCACCACCGGTGGTTATTTGCAGCAGCAAATTCAAAAGCATACAATCTTGGTTTTAATGATTGGCTAAGGTAGACGGAGTATTTCTCGTTTATATGGTCTGTTTGTCATACTTGTGAAAAGCTTTGTGTTAATTCCTGAATATAAATTTGTGTTCTCATTTTTACGTTGATTTGCTGAAGAATTTGAGCCCCAAAAACATGAAACTACTTAGCACATTGTTCGTTTTTTTACTCTCCCTGAACGCTTTTTCTATAACTGATGAAGAGCTTATGCGTAGGGTCAATCTGCTTGAAACTGAGGAACTGCGAGTATTGCTACCGTCAGAGTTTCAAGGTGATGCTGAGAAATTTGCTGAAGCGATGAAAGAGCATTGGACATTTTGTAATTATCGTTTTATATCATACGATGAATATTCCAGTGCATGGGGCAATACGGAAGCTCCATTTCTCGGGTTTTTCACTAAAACGATCAGTGGTTCAGGCTATACTAGTACGTATCATCAAATAGGATTATTTCTCAAGGATGTAAAAACATACGAAAGCGGCAAAGTGGATGATGTAATATCTAGTATAGATTTCCCAGATGGTTTTAATAGTGCATCTAAATCAAAGAAGGAGTCTTACACGGTTTTATATGAGTTCTATGTAAAAGACTTGCAAAGACAAATTGTGAATGTATCTAAGGGCTTCGGAACAAACCAAATTGATGAAACCATTAAAACGAATTTTGCCAAATTCTTCGATGATGGACAGAGCGAAATGCGAGGTAAAACTGTGCTTATTGATGAGGAATCGGTCAGTTCAAAGTTTGATTTGGAAGCAAATATTCAGGCCATTAGGGAGAATTCAGGAATAGATGATGTTGATATGATTCTAGTGCCAGAGGAAAGAATTCTTGAGGCGATCAAAAATCGTGAAGAAGACAAGTTATTCTATTTGACCACATATAGCACGAGCGGAGCTTTGGTAAAGGCGGGCATCAATGGCAACTTAGTTTCCACGAGAACTCTTCATCAAATTGGATTCTTTTCTTCTTATTCGAAAAAAGGCATAGCAGCTAATAGAATACTTATGTATGGAATTAGCGCAGCTTTGCTCGTTGGCTTGCTCGTTGTGCCAATTATCAGGAATTAATTCCTTAATGCAGAAGCATTTCCATTCCAATGAAAGTAAATGCACCGGCCATATATCCGATAAAAGCTAGCAACGATATTTTCTTCACATACCAAATGAAATCGATGTTAAGAATGCCCATTACAGCCACACCAGCTGCGGATCCAATGATTAGACAACTTCCGCCTGTTCCTGCACAATAAGCTAAGAATTCCCAAAACGAGTGATCTACCGGATACGCCTGACCCGCAACCGCTTCAGCGCCTGCTGGCAATAGGTCATACATGCCCATCGCACCGGCCACGAGAGGTACGTTATCTACAATAGAGCTGAGTACTCCAATCACCATATTGATGACATACATGTCTCCAATAGTGTCATTTAAGAATGTAGCCATGATTCTTAGGTGTCCAGCTGATTGTAGCGATCCAACAGCCGCCAGAATACCTAAGAAGAATAATACGCTCGGAGTATCAACTTTTTGAAGAACTCCGATAACTGAGAGGTTGCTTTTATCCGCTTGGTTTTTAGATCGGTGCATGATTTCTGTCACTGTCCAAAGTATTCCAAGACCCAATAGTATTCCCATGTAGGGAGGTAGGTGAGTGATAGTCTTAAATACTGGCACAAATAGCAATGCACCAACTCCCAAGAATAATACGGTGCGCTGCTCTCCTGGAGTTGTTCGATCTTCTAAGTGGTGGCGTTCAACCATTCCGAGTTTTCGTTCCACTTCACCTTTCAAAGTGAAAGTGAGTATTCCCAGAGGCACCAACATGGCGACTAATGATGGGATCAAAAGTTTGATTACAATATTCGCAGCTGTAACCTGTCCACCAATCCAAAGCATGATGGTTGTAACATCACCAATTGGCGACCATGCTCCACCCGCATTGGCTGAAATAATTACCATCCCAGCGAATAGCCACAAATCTTCTTTACTCTTAATGAGTTTCTTCAAAAGTGCAGACATGACTATCGCAGTAGTTAAGTTGTCCAATGCTGCGGAAAGAAAGAATGTTAACACACTTAAAATCCACACGAGCTTTACCTTGTTTGCGGTGTTAATTCTATCAGTGATTAGTGCAAATCCTTCATGGGCATCAATAAGTTCAACGATTGTCATTGCACCCAAAAGAAAGAATAGGATTTCAGCTATTTCAGAGAGATGATGGCTCAGTTCATGCGTGACATAGTGCTGTGCATCAGTTGTTTGCCCTTCATTTAGCAGTGAATACTCTTTCAGATATTCCATGAATCCAACTGAACCCTCTAAAATGGCATCTGCGTTAAGCGCAAAAATTGTCCATGTAATAGCGCCTATCAAGAGTGCACTAGCTGCTTTATCAATGTGAATGGGATGCTCAAGGGCAATCATTAAATAGCCAATCACGAAAACAACAACCATTAGTAAAAACATAGTCTAAAGAATTAAGGTTTTTGGAGATGTAAAGTTTGAGTTGGAAATGCAAATTCAGCGTTTTGTTCTTTCACAATCCGCATTATTTCTAAGTTTATTTCTTCTTTGACATTTAAGAAGACACTCCAGTCCATGGTGTCAATGTAGTAAAGGATCATTATGTCTAATGAACTTGCACCGAATTCGACAAAGTGAATTTCACCGTCTTGATTGGTATGAGGATGCTCATCAATCAGCTTTTGAATCTCTGCAACAATCTCTTTCAATTGTGATTCCGTGGAATCGTAAGTGACTCCAATATTAAAGCTTACGCGTCTGAAGGTTCTCAGGGACAGGTTATCAAGCACATTATTGACCATCATCAAATTTGGGATAGTCAGATAGCTTTTTTCTAGTGTGCGAATCCGTGTACTTCTAAATCCGATTTTCTCAACGGTACCAGTAACTCCATTCACAGTAACTAAGTCACCAATGATGAATGGTTTGTCAAAGAATATAATAAATGAAGCCAACAAGTTTTCTAGGCTTTCTTTAGCAGCCAAAGCCAATGCTAATCCACCAATTCCAAGTCCTGCAATCAAAGCACCCACATCTACCTTGAACACCGCTCCTAACATAACAAATATCGCAAGCACAATAATCAAAATCCGCAGCATCTCTACCAAAAAAGAGACAATTTGATCGTCAGATTTACTCTCGGTTAGCTCCGCTCGTTCGAGCATAACGATTCCAATGAATCTAGTGAGCCGTATAGCAATCCAAGTTATAACAGAACCTAGAAATAATAAGTAAGTGCGATGCAGGACCATTCGCAATCCGAACTCAGTACGCGGAGCCATCTCCCACGATTCAGGATAATCTAGGTGACTGGTGCATACAAATAGCACTATCAGCATGATCAGCCATCGCAGTGGGGAGCCAACTAGACTATATAATTGTTCCTTATTGAGTTTAGTCTCATCTTGAGAAACAAGCTTAAAAACGAGATCACTAATTCGATGTGAGATGAAATATTGAAATATTCCGCCCACGATCAGCGACCCAACAACCCATAAATAATCTCTTACCGTGTTGCCAATATAAACTTGAGCGAGGAATTCGTTGATATCCATCATTTCAATTACACGAGTTGTGTAAGAGCAATTTCAAAAGCGGATTTAGCAATTTTGGTTTTTTCCTTATTGCGATCGTGCACATTTTCGAGCGCGTCTCCAATGATTTTCGATGCATCTTGGAAAATAGCCTCATCGGTGGCTTGATACTCATCGCTCATGCAATAGGCAAATACACGGGCCATTCCGCAGTTCGCAATAAAGTCAGGGAGTAAGCTGATTTTATCATCGGTGTAATCACCTATTGGACCAAAGAAAATCTGAGGATCTGCAAAAGGAACGTTGGCACCTGAAGAGATCACTTCAAGACCTCCACCTATCATCTGATCAACTTGCTCCTTGGTAATTAACCTAGAAGCAGCGCAAGGCATAAATATCTCAGCACCCATACTCCAAACTTTTGAGTTGATTTCCTCAAAAGACAGCATATTGTTTGCTCTTAGAGCATTCCCGTCCTTGTTTTTGAACAGTTCTGTAATTTCTTCGAAGGTGAATCCTTCAGGATTCATTAAACCACCAACTCGATCAATGATTCCAACTACTTTAGCTCCGGCTTGTGTCATATAAAAAGCAGCGGCCGAACCAACATTTCCCCACCCTTGTATGATCACTCGCTTACCTTTTACATCTGAATTATTCCAGATTCTGTAATAATGAAGAACAGCTTCTGAAACACCGTACCCAGTGATCATGTCGGCCACCACATATTCCCTGGATGTATCTGGAGAATACTTTGAATCAACTAAAACTTTTGAAACACCTTGACGCAGGTGAGTAACTTTACTTAAGTGTTGGCCAGCGCTTGGTTCAAAATGACCGTTCACAATTCCTTCTTGAGGATGCCATAATCCGTAGCTTTCTGTAATTGGAATCACCTCGTGGATTTCGTCTACATTAAGATCTCCACCCGTTCCGTAATAGTTCTTTAGAAGGGGGTAAACTGCTTTATACCAACGCTTGAGGACTCCGTCTTTTCTCGGGTCGCGTGGGTCGAAATTGATCCCTGATTTAGCTCCACCAATTGGAGGTCCAGCTACTGTGAATTTAACTTCCATTGTTTTAGCCAATGACTCAACTTCACGCTTATCTAATCCGATTCGCATTCTGGTCCCACCGCCAGCTGCCCCACCACGAAGACTGTTTATGACTACCCAGCCCGTGGCTTCGGTTTCTGCATCACTCCACTCAAATACAATTTCAGGAGTCTTGTTTTCGAACTTGGCTAGTAAGTCTTTCATATGCTGAGTATTTGACCTTAATTTGGGCTGCAAATGTATAAAATCAAGATTCCTTTTATTATGGAATTTGGGGGATAGATTTTTGAGTTTGTTTCGGCCAAGAATTAGACGCTAAGGCAGATATAGACTTCCTGCTATTGAATCGGTTTTTGCTCCTGTAACAGATTTAGAAATGTTTGTCTTTTCTATTAACCTAAGCGCTCCTAAAAAGGCAAATTCAATGGCTTCTTTGAAATCAATGATTTCAGAACTTGGAAGCACACAGATGCTGCTAGAATGTGCATTAATGCGTTCCAATAAGTAATTATTGTGGGCACCGCCTCCTGTAAACAAAGTGCGTCCTGTTTTTGGTAGGCATCTTGAAATTTGAATTGCAATGTGTTCAACAACCGTTCTTAGATTGTCTTGATGTCTCTCTGCGGGAAGTATAAGCGGACGAAATATAGATTCGTACCATTCGCTGCCGAGCGACTTTGGATGTTTTTGCAGGTAGTAGTTAAGTTGATTTAGCCTATTTAGCAGTCGGTCGTCCATCTGACCCTGTCGGGCACAATCTCCATTTTTGTCGAATTGTCCTATTTCTTGTGCATTTCTGTATAAATCATTCAATGCCATATTGCATGGGCATATGTCATAACCGGTGATTGAATCCTCTAATAGACAACTTATATTGGCGAACCCTCCGAGGTTCACTAAAGCATCATATTCACTAAACAACAGTGAATCGGCATAGGGAACCAAAGGGGCGCCTTGACCACCTTTTGCAATATCCTGAGATCGGAAATTGGAAATGACGGGGATTCCAATCTTCGCAGCGATGATGGCTCCTGATCCAATTTGGATCGAAAGGCGCTGCTCAGGCTGATGAAAAATCGTTACCCCATGCGAAGCGATGAATTCGATTTTTTGGGTTTTCAACAATAAAAATTCCGACAATGACTTTGCAGAGAATTCTGCAAAATCTCGATCGAGCTTTACAAATTCAATCGCTGTAATCTTCTTCGCTAATCGAATTCGATCTCTAAGCTGATTTGGTAGGTCGAAGCTTCTGGTCTGATTTACTGTGAATTTCCAACAGCCATTTTCCTGAAGAAAAGTAACGGAAGCAACGTCTAGGGCATCGAGAGATGTTCCGCACATTAAACCAATTCCTGTTATAGGTGTTCTATTCATGTCAAAAGCTACTTTTGTCGGCCCCAAAGTTTAACACAACAAGACAATAATAGACACTATGTTATTTGAACTAACAGAAGAACAAAAAGCCGTTCGGGATGCAGCGAGAGATTTTGCTCAGAATGTCCTTAAGCCAGGCGTGATTGAAAGAGATGAAAACCAAACTTTTCCTGCTGAAGAAATTAAACAATTAGGAGAACTAGGATTTATGGGAATGATGGTTTCGCCAGATTATGGTGGAGGTGGAATGGATACAGTTTCTTACGTTCTTGCCATGGAAGAAATATCTAAGGTAGATGCAAGTACCTCCGTTTGCATGTCAGTTAATAATAGCTTGGTATGCTGGGGATTAGAAAAATTTGGAACAGAAGAACAGAAACAAAAATACCTGGTGCCTCTCGCAAAAGGTGAGAAAATTGGTGCGTTTTGTCTTTCGGAGCCGGAAGCCGGATCTGACGCTACTTCTCAGAGAACTACTGCAGTAGACATGGGGGATTACTACTTGCTCAATGGAACTAAAAATTGGATTACTAATGGTAGTTCTGCCTCGACATACCTTGTTATGGCTCAAACGGATGTTGAGAAAGGTCATAAGGGCATTAACTGCTTAATTGTCGAGCGTGGCATGGAAGGCTTCATTGTTGGTGCTAAGGAGAATAAGCTTGGAATTAGAGGTTCGGATACGCATACGCTGCTTTTCAATGACGTGAAAGTTCCCAAGGAAAATCGAATCGGTGAGGATGGGTTCGGTTTTAAATTCGCAATGAAAACTTTAGAGGGAGGTCGCATTGGAATAGCATCTCAAGCATTAGGTATTGCCTCAGGCGCTATGGAATTGGCTGTCGCCTACTCGAAGGAAAGAAAGGCCTTCGGTAAACCAATTAATCAACATCAGGCAATCGCATTTAAACTAGCAGATATGGGTACAGAAATCGAAGCGGCTCGATTACTATGCTTAAAAGCTGCTTGGCTGAAGGATCAGAAATTGCCTTTCGGTAAATTCAGTGCAATGGCCAAGCTTTACGCTTCAGAAACGGCAATGAAGACGACAGTGGAGGCCGTTCAAGTTCACGGTGGGTATGGATTTGTTAAAGAATACCATGTTGAACGTTTAATGAGAGATGCTAAGATTACCCAGATTTATGAGGGAACAAGCGAAGTACAAAAGATCGTTATTAGCAGAGCAGTTTTAGACGAATAGTCGTCCGATAACATAGAAATTATTATAGGAGCTCGAGCAATGTCTCGAGCTTCGTGCTTCTCGACCCTTTTAAAAGGATGGTACTTGAATTAATATTCGCATCGACCAGGTGATCCTTCAACTCTTCGGTGGTTTTACACCATTTAAATGGTTTGTTATCAATGTGATGAAAAGCCTCACCGACTAAATAAACCTTCTCGATACTCTTACTTTTTAAGAGTTGATTTATTATGTTTTCGTGCTCAATTCTAGTGCTTTCGCCTAGTTCTTTCATTTCACCTAAAATGGCAATTCGGTTGTCGCAATCCATCTTTTCAAGATTTTCCAACGCGGCACTCATGCTGTTTGGGTTCGCATTATAACAGTCTATGATTAGCGTATTTCCTTTGGTAGTGATCTCTAATTGTGACCTATTATTAGTTGGTGAATAAGCCTCAATTGATTTGCAAATCTTGCTATTTGAAATCCCAAAATATCTAGATACAGCTATTGCAGCCATCACATTTGAGAAATTATAGATACCTGTGAGTTGCGTCAGAATCGAATTTTCAGTTTCTTCATCCTCACGCTTCCATTTAACCTCCAATCTGCCATTGTTCATGTTTGCAGAACCTTGATAAATTGCATTTTTTGACGCTCCATAGGTTATCCCTTCAACTCCTTGAGTAGCCCGAATTACTTTTTCATCGTCAGAGTTTATAAATAGAGATCCATTCTTTTCAATCAAATAATCGAACAGCTCTTTTTTTCCGATGTATACTCCGTGTTCTCCGCCAAAGCCTTCTAGATGCGCTAAACCGATGTTGGTAATAAGCCCTAAATATGGATCGGCAATTCTGGACAGTTGCGCAATTTCTTTTTGATGGTTTGCACCCATTTCAATAATTGCAATTTCGTGTTTATTTGTGATTTCTAGAAGGCTTAATGGAACTCCGATGTGATTGTTGAAGTTACCTTTTGTTGCGTAACAATTATAAGTGCTAGACAAGGAAGCGTGGAGCAGCTCTTTAGTGGTAGTTTTGCCATTACTTCCTGTAAGACCAATTACGGGAATCTTGAGTTTCTTTCTATGATATTTCGCCAGGGCTTGAAGTGTCTCCAAAGCATTTTCAACAAGAAACACTTGATTCAGATCATTCAGATCAGCACGGTTCTCATCCACGATGGCATAGCTACATCCTGCTTCTAAAGCTGACAATGCGTAGTCGTTGCCATTAAAGTTTGACCCTTTAAGAGCAACAAACATTTTGTTTTCATCGACTTTGCGGGTATCTGTGCAGATACCCGAAGAATCTAGGTAGGCGCTATAAAGTTCTTGAATCATAGATGGTATAAAAATAAAAAAGGCCTCAATGGAGGCCTTTTTTATTTTCTAATAATATCTATTGTTTATCGGGCTGCCCCTAATCCAACTGGGCTGCCTACACGATCCATTGCACATCTGAACCCGATCATCGCGGTAGATTGCCGCTCATCTAAGAACCTTCGAGTTCCTGGAACCATCCAATACGCTCTGTCGTTCCAAGACGCACCTTTGTATACTCGAGCGTGGTCATTAATCAAAGATGAATAATCGTTAGACTCACCTTGGCCTGGATAGACATACATATGACTTGATTCAGTTCGCTCATTTTCTTCTTCATATGAAGACCAATGCAATTCATCTAGGTGAGACTTATAGTCACCATCCAAGTAATTAATGTTGTCGGCTCTTTTATAATTTCTTCGATCAATGTTTTCTTCAACCTTGGTGTTTCGATATCGAAGCTCACCCGGTCTGGACATGATATATGATGAATAATCTTTAAGCAGTACTGGAGCGATTTTCGCCATTTCATCAGCCGCCTTGATCTCTTCAATGGACTCTTCTACGATGATAATATTTGCTTCGTACTCCTGATCGTCATCTAATAATTCTTTCGCTCGACCTAATTGCTCTTGAAGCGTAGCCATCAACGTTGATTCTTGCTCGTTCATAGTCGCTTCGGCTTCAACCTGAAACTCTTCAAGATAAGAGATAAGACCATTAATGTCATAAATTGGAATATCATACTTATCTAATAACAGACCTTCATTGTCTCTTTCTTTGGTTTTGTAGACATTTCCCCTAAATGGTCGGAAATCCTGAACATCATCCATAGAGAGTGGTCGATAAACATCCATAACCCATTCACTTACGTTGCCCGCCATGTTATACAATCCATAATCATTAGGCCAATATGAGAAAACAGGCGCTGTAATATCTGCGTTGTCATTAAGTTTTCCTGCAACACCCATATTGTCACCACGTCCTCGCTTGAAGTTGGCTAACATCATACCGATATATGCCTCGTCTGGATTTCGAACTGCGTGTCCATTCCATGGGTATAATCTTCGCTCTACAACGCGCTCACCAACGCTGTTTCCAATTAACCCGAAAGCTGCAAATTCCCATTCAGCTTCGGTAGGAAGTCTATACTTAGGTAGAAGTATGCCATCTTCCATTCTAACATTACGATATCTGCTGCTGTTAGGATTCAAGTCTGGTAGACCTTCAATTCTTTTGCCTGAGTTGTATTGATTGGACAAATAGGCGTCAGTATTAAAGTTGTCCTCACCAATTTGATCTATATACTGGTCCAAGATTCCTTCTCGAATAAGTATGTATTCATTAACTCTATCTGTTCTCCAGCTGCAATAATCATTTGCCTGAAGCCAATTGATGCCAACTACTGGGTATTCCCTATATGCTGGATGTCTTAAATAGTAGTCCACATATGGTTCGTTGTATGACAGTTTTTCCCTCCAAACTAGAGTATCAGGCAATGCCTTCTTGTACAATTCAGGGTAATCTACACCATAAACGCGCTTCACCCAATAGAGGTATTCACCCCAGTTTAGGTTGCTGATTTCAGTTTGGTCAAGGTAGTATGATGAAACAGTAATCCTTCTAGGCACATTGTTCCAATCGTACATAAAGTCTTGTTCAACCCGACCCATCGTGAAGGTTCCACCTTCGATCAAGACTAGATTGGGTCCAGTTTCTTGTTCTTCAAAGGGAACTTTCTGGAATCCTCCGTTATTAGGGTTATTATAGTCCCATCCTGTGGTGGATGATTTTTCATAACCACATGAAAGCAAGATCAGTGGGGTAGCTACCAACGTAACTAAGCTTTTTGCATTCATACTCAATGGATTAATTGATTTCGAAAATTTAAAAAGAAAACGAAGTTATGGAAAAATTTATTGCGTTATCAGAACTTTGGACAAGCCATTGGTCTGAACTTGCGTCCTTTTGGTTTACAAGGAAACATCATTGTTACTGAAATTTCATGAGATCCTAGGGTCTGAGTTCCTAGTCTAGAAACAGTAACATCATAACTGTAGCCAAAACGAAACTGTTCTGTATACAGTCCAACTAAAAAGATTAATGCATCACCCCATCGATACCATACTCCACCAGTGATAGGCCCTCGGTTAACATATAATCCCAAATTAAGATGATTAAACTCACCTTGTCTTTGGTAGATAATGTTTGGAGATATGCTGCCGTCCTCTTTACGATCCTTATTCATTGGGATGAGAGCGCCAGCGTGTCCAGTATATTTGCGAGGTAACTTGCTTTCTGACGAAGGAAAAAATGATTCGTCAGGTTCCGCCAAGTGATGAACGCTGAAACCAGCGTAAAGCATATCAGTGAAAATCAAAAGCCCAGAGGAGAAATCAAGCTTGTTTACGTTTTGTGTAATCGGTGTTTCCTGAGTTTGATATATGAAACCATATCGACTATGAATTTGATCTCCAAATGTTAATTGACTCCAATCAATAGATCTTTGATAGTATGTAGCTTGAAAAGCCGCCTTGATGCTGATGTTTCTGTCAATGGGGGTTTGATATGCGTACATTCCACTAACATGGTTAGTATTTATTATACCTGTGCCGGCTCTATCGTGATATGCTTGAAGACCTATTCCCCCATGCAATGCATCAACATATTGATCGTATGAGGCCGAATAAGTTACATATGTAGCAGGTATGCCTGGCCATTGGTTTCTGTAGTTTAAGACTACCCTTGGGCATTGCGCTGAGCCAGCAAGTGCTGGATTCAAATACAACGGATTCGCGTAAAATTGACTAAACGCTGGATCTTGAGCATTCGAGTCTTGCACTCCAAAGAATGACA
The DNA here is from genome assembly GCA_943788775.1 of uncultured Flavobacteriales bacterium. GTDB lineage: Bacteria > Bacteroidota > Bacteroidia > Flavobacteriales_G > Salibacteraceae > SHAN690. The sequence continues at coordinate 328,524 of CALSRO010000005.1, forward strand.
ACACGATTATGATTACAAATAGTCTTTTCACGAGATAGGTTCTAAGTAGACGCGCAATTATACAAATATTATTATCTAGCAAACTTTCTTGTTTTGAGATTCGTTTAAGAACCTAACAATATCTTTTTCCCACCTTCGTTTCTGAGCAGTGTTAAAAAAGGAAATCAAATATAACTACAAAATAGTTTTATTAGTCGAAAAGATGTTGTGGTTTATGCCATTATGAAGAAGTTAGGTGCCATTGTAATATTAGTTCTGATCGCGATACCGATGTTTTCGCAAAAAGGAAAACAATTTGTAAATGCTAGTAAACTCGAGGGATTACAAGATAATTTGGAGAGCAATCTTTATGAAATTGATTGGCAGCAACCGGTTTCTGAGTCGACCTTTGATAATCGGGAAATTAAACGATTGTCTTTTGAAGGAGATTTATTAGATCCTGAACAGAATACACCAATTTTCAGAATTGTGAAAGAAATAGGGGCTGATGTGAAGTCGCTGAAAATTGATTTAGTACAAATTGACGCAGTAACATTAAGCTCATCAGAAGCATCAATACTTGCTGGATCAAAACTTTCATCTGAATATGAGATAGATGTGAATATACGTTCAAGTGGCAGGAAAAAATATGCTGTGATAGAATTAAATCCGATCAAAAAATCAGGAACAGGATTTGAAAAGTTGCTCAAGTTTCAATTGGTGGAAACTTTCGATATTAATAATGGAGGGCGAGATGGTCTGAGAGATAACTCATGGAAGGCTAGTAGCGTTTTATCATCTGGTCAATGGTATGAGTTGAAGACCGGGGAAGACGCAGTGTATAAAATGTCTTACAACTTTATAGAGTCTTGTGGCTTCACTTTGAGTGGTTTAAGTAGCTCGTCAATCCGATTGTTTGGAACGGTCGCGGGGGAGTTGAGCCATGATAATGATGTGTCAAGACCAGACGACTTAGTTGAGCTTTCTATTTTGGTTGAGGATGGTGGCGATGGCATGTTCGATCAGGGAGATTTTATTCTTTTTTATGGTGAGGATCAATTGGTTTGGAATGTGCTGAATCAAAGATTTGTGCACAAGGCAAATAATTACGCGGATTCTTGTAGTTATTTTCTCACAATAGATGGTGGTGTTGGATCTCCAAAAAGAATTTCTAAAAACGCGTCAAACATCGATGCTAATAAGGTGGTTTCGTCCTATGATTTTTATGATTTACATGAATCAAATTCTTCGAATCTTATAAAATCAGGTAGGAATTGGTATGGGGAGCAATTAGGTCAGATTCCCAGTTATGATTTCGGTTTTACTGTGCCTGACGTTATAAGAACAGAAGAGGCGAGAGTTACTGCTCGCTTTGCGCTTCGTTCTGTTTCGATTTCCGGAAACGGAGTACTACTAAGTTTGCCTAATCAAGGTGGTGTTTCTGATAAAACAACGGTAGGAGCAGTTTCTAGTTCCTACGCTAGTCAATATGCTATTTCAGGAATGGTTGATGTGGAATTTCTTCCTAAAGGGTCTGATTTTTTAACAAAAGTGACCATTGATAAGTCGAACAATAATAGCGCCCAAGCTTGGATAGATTATATTGAGGTTAATGCCAGACGTAACCTGAGCTTTCTGGCGCCAAGTATGAATTTTAGAGATGTTCGATCCGTTCAAGTAGGCGGATTGGCAGAGTTTAGGCTAGAATCGGAAGAGCAGGATCTTCGAGTTTGGGATATAACTTCAATTTCCAATGTTCAAGAAATGAAACTTGTGGGTTCAGTGGGTGCAGGATTCAGATTTACCACACCCGTAGATTCCTTAAAAGAGTTTGTTGCTTTCACCGAGGATGGAATTAAAGCCCCGACCAAGGAAGGACCTGTTGTAAATCAAAATTTACATGCGTTAACTGATATTGAATATTTAGTTATAACGCATAGATCATTTATCACTTATGCTCAGCAGTTGGCAGATATGCATGCTGACCCTGATCAAGATGGTTTTACGACAGCTGTTGTTAACGTAGATGAAATTTACAATGAGTTTTCAGGTGGTTCTCAAGATATTTCTGCGATAAAGGAATTTGTTCGAATGCTCTATTTTAGATCGCAAGGCACAAGTAATGAGCTTAAGTATCTCTTACTATTTGGAGATGCATCCTATGACTATAAAAATCAACTTTCGGGCAATTCAAATTTTGTTCCATCCCATCAAACTATGGAAAGTTTAATTCCTACAGCCTCTGTGGTGTCTGATGATTTTTATGGATTGTTGGATGAAGAGGAAGGGGACTCGCCAGTAGATTTAATAGACATCGGAATCGGCCGCTTGCCCGCAAGATCTAGAAGTGAAGCAGAACATATGGTCAATAAGATACTGTATTATTCAGAGTCTAAAAACACTTTTGGAGATTGGCGTAACTCGGTAGCTCTAGTTGCTGACGATCCAGAATCAAGAAATGATGAGTTTCAAAGGCAGTCCAGTACTTTAGGCGATTTGGCAGATTCGCTGAGTCCTGAGTTTAACGTACACAAGATATACTTAGATGCATATAAACAGGTAGCAGGGTCAGGAGGTGAAAGGTATCCAGACGCAGCCGAAGCTATATCTGAGCGGATTCGTAAAGGAGCGCTTATGATGTATTACATCGGACATGGAGGTGAATTAGGTTGGGCGCACGAGCGAGTTCTTGAGGTTCCGACAATTAATAAGTGGGACAACCTAAATAACTTACCTCTTTTTATTACTGCAACTTGTGAGTTTACTAGATATGACGATCCAAGGAGGACTTCGGCAGGAGAATATGTTATGCTAAATCCATCAGGAGGTGGAGTCGCTTTGTTGACAACGACAAGAGCCGTTTATTCGGGACCAAATTTTGATTTGACTTATTCTTTCACCCGCCAAGCTTTTGATGCGCTTAGTCATGACAAGCCGAGATTAGGTGATATGACGAAGCAGACTAAAATTGAAAATGCTTCTACAGGCGCGGCAGGCTTTAATACGCGTTGTTTTACTCTTCTGGGTGATCCAGCTATGAAGCTTGCATTTCCGCAACAAAACATCATCATCACAGAAATGCCTGATACAATCAAAGCCCTTGATAAGGTGTTGGTTAAGGGAATGGTTGTGGATCAAGATAGTAATTTGATAAGTGGATTCAATGGCTTGGTCTACCCTACACTTTATGATAAGGAGACAAAGATTCAAGGTCAGAACAATGATGGTGAAGGGGTGTTCTTTTATAATGAGCGAAGAAATATTCTTTTTAGAGGAAAGGCTACAGTGAAGAATGGATTGTTCGAATTTGAATTTGTTGTTCCGAAAGATATAATCAGGGATTACGGTCAGGGTAAGCTAAGTTTATATGCTGAAAATGGGGAGTATGACGCTAGCGGAGCGTATTTTCACTTCACCCTGGGTGGCTTGTCGGATAATCCTATTGTTGATGAATCAGGGCCTCAAGTTGAATTATTCATGAATAACAACAAGTTTGTTTTTGGTGGAATGACTAACGAGGATCCAGATTTATATGCCGAGGTTTGGGATGAAAACGGTGTGAACATGGTCGGTACAGGAATTGGACACGACATTACAGTTGTATTAGATGAAAATGGAGCGAATACCATTGTCTTGAATGATTACTACGAGGCAGACGCTGACTCATATCAAAGCGGGAAAATTAGGTATCCATTCAATGAACTTGAAGAAGGGAGACATGATTTGAAATTACAAGTATGGGATGTGAACAATAACCCCAGTGACGCATTTACAGAATTTGTGGTAGCGAATGATGAGCAATTTGCTTTGGATCACATCTTGAACTATCCGAATCCGTTTACCACAAATACGGATTTTTACTTTGAGCATAACAAACCTGGACTTAGTTTGGATGTTAGAATCGAGGTTTTTACTGTTAGTGGTAAACTTGTGAAAACCATTTTTGGCCAATATTTGAATGATGGTTTTAGAATTGGGCCAATTAATTGGAATGGCCGTGATGATTATGGAGATGTGATTGCTAAAGGCGTGTATCTGTATAAAATAAGTGTTAAAACTCCACTTGGAGAGCAGGTGGAAGAGTATGAAAAACTGGTTATCCTAAAATAAAGACAGCTATACTTAATGTTATATTTGCCGTCTTTCAAAAAGTAAGCTTATTGTAAAATCCTTACTCTAATTTGAATTTAATGTCCCTTAGAAGAAATTTAGTAATCGTAATGATTGGTTCGCTCGCTAGTCCAACTATGGCGCAAACATCGCGTGATTGGTTGCTTCAGCTTAACACGATTACCACGGCCGTACCATTCCTAATCATTAACCCTGAGACCAGAGGTGGGGGAATGGGAGATGTTGGGGTTTCAACATCGCCAGATGGAGCCTCTCAGCATTGGAATGTATCAAAGCACGCTTTCATCGAAGATAAAGCAGGTGTTTCAATTAGCTACATACCATGGTTAAGAGCATTGGTTCCAGATATATCCATTTCATATCTTTCTGGCTATTACAAAATCAACAAAATGAGTGCTATAGCGGGTTCCATGCGGTACTTTTCGCTTGGTAACATTCAGTTTACAGATCAATTTGGAAATAACACAGTTCAGTTTACACCGAATGAATTTGCCTTTGACTTATCGTATAGCCGAAAACTTTCACGCAGACTTTCTGCTGGATTAGGGGCACGATACATAAACTCCAATCTAACAGGAGGTCAGACTGTACAACAAGCAACTACAGGTCCAGGGCGAACTGTTGCAACGGATTTAGGTGTCTATTATCAGAATGAAGATCTGACAGTATTTAATAAGGATGCAACCTTAGCTTGGGGAGTGTCGGTATCAAATCTTGGAGCGAAGATTAGTTATACAAACACGTCTAATCAAGACTACTTGCCGATAAATCTTAGACTTGGTCCAAGAATGACATGGATGCTTGATGACTATAATAAGATTAGCGTTGCGGTTGATCTGAATAAATACTTAGTTCCATCTCCACCAGTATACCAGATAGATAGCAGTGGAAATGTGGCCATTGATCCAAATGGAAATCCGATTATAGCATCCGGCATGGATCCAGATAGGCCTACGGTGAATGGAGCGATAAGCTCGTTTTATGACGCTCCGGGTATTGTGAGTTTTGAAAATGGAGTAACCCCCGTGGTTGAACCTGGTTCTCGATTCGGAGAGGAACTTCGTGAAATAAGTTATGGTATTGGTGCTGAGTATTGGTACGATGACCAATTCGCTTTTAGACTTGGTTATTATGGTGAACATATCTCCAAAGGGAATAGAAAGTTCATTACGGTTGGCGCTGGACTTCGGCTGAGCGTTTTTGGACTTGACTTCAGCTATTTAGTGCCAGCATATTTTGGTTCAACCAACCTTCAATCCTCTCCACTGGCTCGAACGCTGCGATTTACATTGACATTCAATTTTGATGATGTCAAAAAAGATAATGACGGACCACCATCGGAATGAGAATAAGAGTTGGTCTTGGTTATGATGTTCATCAATTAAAACCTGGTCGCCCATGTATTTTGGGCGGTGTGGCATTCGATTCGACCCTTGGTCCAGATGGACATTCTGATGCGGATGTTTTATTACACGCAATTTGTGATGCTATTTTAGGGGCTGCTGGACTTAGAGATATTGGATACCATTTTCCAAATACCGATGAATCCTTTAAAAACGCGGACAGTAGAGATTTACTTAAACAGGTAATGAGACTAGTTGGTCAAGAGGGATATAGGGTGGAAAATGTAGACGCTACATTAGTGTCTGAACAACCAAAAATATCACCAAAGATTCAAGAAATGAAGGACTCGATTGCGGGCTTATGTGGAATCGACTCAAATGCAGTTGGCGTAAAGGCTACTACATCCGAGAAACTAGGTTTCATTGGTCGAGAAGAAGGGATCGAAGCCCAAGCGGTTGTTCTGCTAATCAAAGAGTAAAGTATGAGAATCGAGAATAAATCGATAACGATTGACTATCAGGTTGTCGAATCGGTAGATCACCTTGATGAGGCCCGGTTCGAGCTGATTAATGCTGCAAAAACTGCGTCAAAACTGGCATACGCGCCATACTCAAATTTCTATGTTGGTGCTGCAGCACGTTTAGACAATGGGGTTATCACAATTGCTAGCAACAAGGAGAACGCATCTTTTCCTGCAGGTATATGTGCCGAGAGAAATTTGGTAAACTATATTTCGGATCATCATCAAGGTCAGGTAATTAATTCCATAGCAGTTATTGCTGATCCGCAAGATTTTAAGCTAAACGAACCGGTATCACCTTGCGGAATTTGTCGCCAAGTGTTAAGTGAAGTTGAACGGCTACAAAAAAGTAAGATAGAAATTATTTTGTCTGGACAAACGGGTAAGGTTTTGATATTCAGTAGTGCGGCTAGTTTGCTGCCATTTGAATTTTATCTTTCACAACTGAAGAAGTGATCAATTAAGGAATATCGTAATTCCTACTTATTCAAGTTTTAAATTTGCGCTCCCACGAAAATAGAGTCATGGCAACAGCAACAAAAAAAGCAACAAAGAAAACCTCGTCAAAATTGACTTACACTAAAGCTCAATATATGAAGTGGTATGAGGACATGTTATTGATGAGACGCTTCGAAGAGGCGTGCGGAAACCTTTACTTGCAACAAAAATTTGGCGGGTTTTGTCACCTCTATATTGGTCAGGAAGCGGTTGCTGCTGGATTTGCTTCAGGCATGCAAAAAGGAGATAAGATAATTACGGCTTACCGCGACCATGCGCATCCAATAGCTCTAGGGATGGACCCAAAGTTTGTGATGGCTGAACTTTATGGTAAATCTACAGGATGCTCTAAAGGAAAAGGTGGCTCAATGCACATGTTTGACAAGGAATTGAACATGATGGGTGGTCATGGTATCGTAGGAGCTCAAATTCCTATGGGCGCAGGTATAGCATTCGCGGAAAAGTACAATGGAACTAGTAATGTTTGTTTGACATTCATGGGTGATGGTGCTGTGCGACAAGGTGCACTTCACGAAACATTCAACATGGCTATGTTGTGGAAGTTGCCGGTTGTTTTTATTGTTGAGAATAATAACTACGCAATGGGAACCTCAGTGGAAAGGACTACAAACGTCACAGACCTATCAAAACTAGGTTTGAGCTATGATATGCCTAGTGAAAGCGTTGATGGTATGAGTGTTCAAGCGGTACATGAAGCCATTAAAAAGGCAGGCGACCATTGTCGTTCTGGCGAAGGTCCTTACCTCTTGGATATACGTACATATAGATACAAGGGACATTCGATGAGTGATCCGCAGAAATATAGAACGAAAGAAGAGTTGAACGATTACAAAGACAAAGATCCAATCACACAGGTCTTATCGGTAATCATGAATGAAGGCTGGTTGAACGATAAAGAGATTGAAAAGATAGAGGCGAAGATTAAGGCAAAAGTGGAAGAATCCATAGAATTTGCTGAGTCATCACCACTTCCAGATCTTAAGGAATTATACACAGATATTTATACTCAAGAGGACTATCCATATATCATGGATTAAACGCAATTAGAGAATGGCTGAAATAATAAAAATGCCCAAGTTGAGTGACACCATGGAAGAAGGTGTTATTGCCAACTGGCTTGTGAAAGTAGGAGATGACGTGAGTTCCGGTGATGTGTTAGCCGAGATCGAATCAGATAAGGCGACCATGGAGTATGAATCCTTTCCATCAGGCAAACTCTTGCACATAGAGGTTGAAGCTGGGAAGTCCGCTCCGGTAGATTCATTAATAGCTATCATTGGGAAAGAAGGAGAAGACATTAAGTCAATAATAGCAGAGGCAAAAGCTGCTCCAGCGGCAAAGACTGAAGAAAAATCTGATAATAAACCTCAGCCTTCGGGTCCAAAGCCAGAACCAGTAAAGTCAGCACCAAAAGTTGAAGCTCAAGCACGACCAGCTGCTAAAGCACAATCCGCTGTACCCAAAGAAGAGCCAGATGGCCGGACAAAGATTTCACCATTAGCTCGAAGATTGGCAGAAGAAAGAGGTGTGAGCTTGAGAAGCATAAGAGGTTCTGGAGAAGGCGGTCGCATTGTGAAGCGCGATATAGAAAACAGTCGGTCACACGTGGCTCAAATTGAAAGGTCTCGAGACGTTGAGGTCAATCAAATGCGTAAAACAATTGCACGGAGGTTGAGCGAAAGCAAGTTCACAGCACCGCATTTCTATCTCACTATTGACCTAGATATGGATAGGGCTGTTGAGGCTCGGAAATCAATTAATGAAGCGATTAGGCCAGAAAAAATTTCATTCAATGATTTGGTGATTAAAGCTGTGGCGGTCGCACTAAAGGATCACCCTGGCGTGAATGCAGGTTGGTTTGGTGATTTCATACGTTACAATGAACATGTTCATATTGGTGTCGCTGTAGCTGTTGAAGACGGCTTGTTAGTGCCGGTCGTTCGTCACGCAGACGGCAAACCATTGACTCAAATTTCTTCTGAAGTTCGCGATTACGCCAAGCGAGCTAAGTCTAAAAAGCTGCAACCACAGGAATGGGAAGGGAATACTTTTACCATCTCAAATTTGGGAATGTTTGGAATTGAAGAATTTACAGCGATAATCAACCCACCAGACAGCTGTATAATGGCTATTGGCGGAATACGTCAAGAACCAGTGGTAAAAGATGGCGAAATAAGAATTGGGAATAGAATGAAGGTTACTATGAGCTGCGATCACAGAGTTGTTGATGGAGCTACAGGTGCTCAATTCCTGAACACATTCAAGAACTACATCGAGAATCCAATCGTGCTTTTGGGTATGAGTGAGATTTAAGTCACTACGTCTCCGTGATTAGGATATACGTTAGTTGGTCTATCCTTGGATAGTGTGTCTAATCTTGTCTTCCAGATGTTTAAGTGATTTTGATAATCTGATTTATACTTGTCTTCGATGGGCATGCTTGGAGGTAATTTTTCTCTCCTATGGTCTACTTGCTGACCGTTTTTCCAAAAACGAAAGCAAACGTGGGGCCCAGTAGCTAAACCAGTGCTGCCAACATACCCAATGATTTGTCCTTGTCGAACCCGTGTGCCAGGTCTAATTCCAGAGGCAATCTTACTCATATGCAAATACTGAGTAGTGTAAGTTCCGTTGTGCTTCACCTTTACATAATTGCCGTTATATTTTTTGTACTGAGCTTCTGTAACTACACCATCGCCTACACTCATAATTGGTGTGCCTGAAGGAGCTGCATAGTCCGTTCCTAAATGTGCTTTATAGCGCTTTTGAACCGGATGAAATCTTCTCTTGGTGTATCCTGATGAAATCCTGCTAAACTTAAGTGGAGCCTGCAGAAAGGCTTTTCTTAAGCTGTTTCCGGCTTCGTCAAAATAGTCGGTCTGTTCATCCTGACTGAATTCGAATGCATAATATGGTGAGTCGAAGTGATAGAAAACAGCTGCCTGTATATTGTCCACTCCGACAATATCATCACCCACCTTTTTGACCGTGTATATCAGTTTGAAATTGTCTCCTTTTTGAATGCGGTAAAAATCAATGCTCCAAGCATAAATATCAGCCATCTCCATTGCAAGTGCCGGACTCAAGTTTTGATTCATAAGTGTCATATATAACGATGACTCAATAACGCCACTGGCCGTTCTTTCTTCAATCTGAATTGGCCGTTCTCCTCTATAGATACTTATAGTGTCCGTTAAATCATAAACTACGAATTCCACTGGTGATAATTCATAGATAAAAAATAGGGCCTGTTTTAATGAATCTGTTGAACAAATGAGGGTGTAATCCTTGCCTGAGTTTAGCTTGCGTATATCAAAGACCTTTTTTGATTTTTCGGCAATAAGAGAAATTTTATTGTAGGGAACATTTAAGGGGAGCAGAATATCAGCAAGGAACTGATTAGGTCTTATTTTTCCCTTGATAACATTATATCCTTCCGCGTCAATTCCGAATTCGTCATGACATTCTAAGCCAACAACTGAGTCAATGGATTGAATAAACTCAAGTGATGCGGTTTGTGGTTCGTGGGAAAAAATGATCCAGCCGCAAGCGATACAAAATAGAATTGCAATAAATAGAATTCCTCTAGAACCTTTCATGATGAAATTATTGAGGAGATTATGGTCCGGTGTGCTGGGAGAAATTTAAGCTGAATCAATTCAAGTTATTTGCATCGAAATTATCAACTTGCACTAATCCTCTAGTTCAGTATCCTTTCATTTACTAACACCCTTTATTGGATGAACAGTTGATTGTTATTTGACCTTGGCGATGGGGTTAGCAAGTCCACTATAATCTCTTAATTCCATGGTTACCGACCCGACTAGAATTTTAGCCTTTGCTTGAACGGGTATTTTGTTGTCATCGTCAGTTACCCACACCATCATATCTTCTTCTTTTTTGAATATTCTTCCCTGTTGCACAACTGGCACGAATACCATACAATCAAAAGTGCCTTTGTCAATTTTAATTTGCTCTTTTCGCAAGTAGCGTATTCTCAATGGCCAAAGCTCGTTGTCAATGAAGATCCACATTTCATAAACCTGATTTGGTTTTGCGTCCGAAAAATCAAATGTTCTAGCATAGTAGAAGGCCGAAATCATGTCTTGCACTCCGACTGGAACATCGTGCTCCTTGCCTTTCTTCGTTTTAACCTTTTTCTTGAATTGATCAAACGTATAGTACTGCTTCATTTTAAAATCCCCTTCTTCGATGTCTCTTACAAAAATCCAAGGGAACACGCCATCCGCGTCAAGATAAGTTTCGTAGGTGTCTCGTACTTTGAAAAACCAATTAAAGGTACCCATGGAGTTGCCTTTTCCAACCACGTGCATTACATCTCGACCGGCAATAGATTTTTTCTCGTCCGTTATTTCAATAATTGCCTCGCCAGCGTCAATCCAACCATAGGACACTTCATATTCCAACCTTTCTCCGCGTTGAAAAGAATGATGTTTCACAGATGGCAGTGGTGCAGATTTATCTATTACAGGTTTTTCTCGGCCACCTTCATTGGTCGATGTTTGGGCTACTAGAATTTGAGCCATCAAGATAATTGCGCATGAAACTAGGTGCGTTTTCATAAGTTCAGTTTCGTTTGATATGTCAAACGGTATGCCATGTATTATTTTTCAAAATAAGTTCGAATGTTGAGACGAAAGAATAACTCCAACAAAAAACTTCCTAATAGGCTTTTTAAAACTAATCCTGGCAAATACGGAAGCACGTGTGTTGAGAATTGTATGACACTATAGTCGCCTAGCCAAATCCACAATAAGCCAATTAATGTCAACACAATTTGCATCAAAATAAAAAGGCCTGTGTTCCGAAGGTATCTGTTTTTTATCCTTAACTTACCAATCTTTGGGGTGAGAATCGATATTAAATAGAACCCCAAAAGATACCCTCCACTATTCGAGTAAAAGTATTCGTTTCCACCACCGCCATCTGCGAATACAGGTAGACCCAATGCGCCAAATAATAACCAGAGTAAAATGCCTCCACTTGCATATCGGCTATTGAACACCAACGGCAAGAGTATTGGGAACATGCTTTGTAGTGTAATCGGAACAGAAATTGTTGGTAATGGAAAAGATACCCTTCCGCTCAACCACATAATGAAGGCTGATGATGCGACCTGCATTGCTATTATTGATATTTTCTTGATATCGTTCACACAACAATATTGACAATCCGACCAGGCACGACAATGATCTTTCTCGGTGATTTTCCTTCAAGCCAGTGCGCAGTTTGATCGTTTTCCATCACAGCTTTTTCGACTTCGTCTTTATTCAATTTTGCGTCTAATTCTATTTGAAACCGAGTTTTTCCGTTGAAAGAAATGGGGTATTTGACCGAATCATCTTTCAGGAAGTCAGGATTATAGCTTGGCCAGGGAACATCAGAAATGGAATTTTTATTTCCAAGTCTCTCCCAAAGCTCTTCACTTAAATGCGGAGCATGACAGCTCATTAGAATAACGAAGGGCTCAATTATTTCTCGTTTCGTGCATTTCAATTCAATGAATTCATTAACCGCCACCATAAAAGCGCTTACGGAGGTGTTAAAAGAAAACCGTTCCATGTCTTCTGACACCTTCTGAATGCACTTGTGGAGTGCCTTTAATTCTGCCTTTGACGGTTTGTCGTCTGATACGCTAAACTGCCCGTCTGAATTGTGAAGTAACCTCCAAAGCTTTCGAATAAAACGAGATACTCCATCAATGCCTTTTGTGTTCCAAGGCTTGTGCATTTCGATTGGACCTAAAAACATTTCATGTAGTCTTAAGGCATCTGCTCCATGCTGAGCAATCACATCATCAGGATTCACGACATTGTTATATCGTTTACTCATTTTCTGACCGTCCTCGGCTTGAATCATACCTTGGTTGATCAGTTTTTTTGCTGGTTCATCAAACGAAATATATCCTAGATCAAACAAAAATTTAGTTACAAACCTGAAGTAAAGTAAATGCCCTGTAGCATGCTCTGCTCCACCCATGTACAGATCCACCTGCCCCCAATAATCAACAGCTTCTTTCGATACAAATTCCTTATTTCGAAAGGCTTCGTTTCCCTCCATCATATATCTCAAATAGTACCAGTTGGAGCCAGCCCAGCCTGGCATCGTATTCAGTTCCATTGGATAACCAAGCCCGTTTTCTACAATTTTCCCAGCTTCTCGATCCCAATTCCAATGCGTGGACCTACCTAAAGGGGGTTCACCGGTTTCTGTAGGTTTGAAATTATCGATTTCGGGAAGGGTAATTTCATCTAGTTTATCTTCATCTATAGTAAATGGAATTCCATCTCGATAATAGATTGGAAAAGGTTCTCCCCAATACCGTTGACGACTAAATACAGCGTCACGGAGTCTGAAATTGATCCTTTTTTGTCCAATTCCTTGTTCTTCAATGTGTAGTAGAACTGATTTCATGGCTTCCTCAACTGACTGTCCGTTTAAAAAGCCTGAGTTGATCATTATTCCGACTTTTTTATCTTGAGCTCCTTCGGAAACATCTTGACCTTCAATTATGGGTGTTATGGGAAGTTCGAATTTCTTGGCAAAGTCCCAATCTCGCTGATCACCGGCTGGTACGGCCATAATGGCGCCTGTACCATATCCTGCTAAAACGTAATCACTAATCCAGATTGGAACTTTATCACCACTTAATGGATTGAGGGCATAAGCTCCTGTGAAGGCGCCAGTTACATCCTTCACTTCAGACATCCGTTCTCGTTCAGAACGACCTTTGGTAAAATCTATATAGGATTGGACCTGAGTTCTCTGACCTTCAACGGTAATGGAGTTGACAAGGTCGTGCTCCGGAGCTAGCACCATGAATGATGCTCCATAAATGGTGTCTGGACGAGTAGTAAACACTTTAATCGATTCACTAGAATCTACTATTTGAAAGTCAATTTCAGCCCCCTCACTTTTACCGATCCAATTACGTTGAATGTCTTTTATGGAGTCTGTCCAGTCTATGGTGTCGAGGCCATCCAAAAGTCGCTGAGCATAAGATCTAATCCTTAATGACCATTGCATCATGCTCTTTTGTTCAACAGGAAAGCCACCCCTTTCACTTACTCCATTTACTACCTCATCATTCGCTAATACTGTACCTAATTGTGGACACCAATTCACCATGGTTTCGGCTCTATATGCTATTCGATAATTCAAAAGAATTTCTCGTTTTTGCTTTGCGGAGTAAAGATTCCAGTCTTCGACAGAAAAGGTTTCCGTGGTATGGCAAGCGGCATCAACATTAATGTTCCCTTCCTCCTCAAAAATTGCAATCAGAGTTTCGATTGGCTCAGAACGATTCGATTTATTGTTATACCAACTGTGAAAAAGTTTGATGAATATCCATTGTGTCCATTTGTAAAAACTTGGATCAGACGTCTTTACTTGACGGCTCCAATCAAATGAAAATCCGATTAAGTCTAGTTGCTCTCGATATCGTTTAATATTTGCCTCCGTTGTTACAGCGGGGTGCTGCCCAGTTTCAATGGCGTATTGTTCGGCTGGTAAACCATACGAGTCATATCCCATAGGATGAAGCACATTATACCCTTGATGGCGTTTGTGCCTTGCATATATGTCGCTTGCAATATAACCAAGTGGGTGTCCTACATGAAGCCCTGATCCAGAAGGGTAGGGGAACATGTCCAAAACGTAAAACGGAGGTTTTGAATCACTATTGATGGCTTTGAATGTGTTCCGTTCTTGCCAACGCAAACGCCATTTTTTCTCTATTTCTTTAAAATCGTAATCCATGAAAAAGTTTGAGGATGCGAAAGTAGGTTTCTCTCGTCTTATTTTTAGATCAAACCTTTGCAGGTTCGTCTGCGTATAAGCAGCCAACCGATTGTGCAAATGCGTATTTTAGTTGATTGCTGTATCGAGTGACAAATAATATTATGAGACATTTTTTTTCGTCTTTTCCGTTGGTGAAACACCTTTTTGTGGCTATGGTCATGATCACAATGGTGTACCATGGTCGAACAGAAGGAACACCTTCAGTTTGAAGAATTATACTGGAGTCGCACTTTCTGACGAAAGTGGTGGGATATTCGTCAATTTTAATCCTGATCCTGTAAATGGATTGTACGAAGCATACACCTACGGATCAGATACTTTGAATCGACTTTATGTGCACGTCAAGGACCATACAGCGGAAGATATTTACTTCGGATTTAATGTTCGAAGGTTATGGTTTGTTGGTTGTGGCACTGGCAATGCAACAGGTGATTATACTGCCACTTCAGGAAATGTTGTTTACTGGCGACTTCGCGACCCGAATGGAGTAGCTGTTGACTCTGGTTCTATTGCCGCATACAATGGAGGAACAGCTGCGAGCACTGCTGCTGGCTATATAGGAAACTATACTCAGGCAGCAAATGGGCCAGATGGTGTTGACGGTGTAGGTACTGCAGGATATACACCAGAAACGTATAATCCAACAGCTAATGGAGATTATTACTTTGAGTTTAATTACCGTGATCAAACAACTCCATATAACGCATCTTCATGCACTAGATCGACTATTGACTTTCAATACTTTGACATAACTATCGTTGACGGGACCTCATCCATAAAAGGAAGGTTATGGTCACGACAATGGTCTTTAGTTACAGTAAATCGTGCCCCAAATCAGGCGATAGCTACAAATAGTTCGAAAATTCATGTGTATACTGATGATAGTATAATCACGAGAGTAGATTTTGATACAATTTCACCGGGTAACTGGAACATAATCGCAAACGAAAACGGTATTGGAACAAGTGGGAATTTTGAGCTAGATGTTCGTTCCACAAGCAGTCCAGCTACTGAGCTTAATCGAAAAAAATAAACTTTTCTTAAATACACCGGACACCAATATTTATCCAACAAAACAGCTTGCGAAAACCGTAACTGAAACATACATACAGAAGTGTGACACTTTTGATCAATGTATCATGGTTGATTTGAATCGTCCAAGCAATGTCAATGTTTATATTGAAGTAAATGATACCGCTGGTTATCAGCTCGGGGGAGCAGATGTGTTATTGTCAAATGTAGCCGTAACCAAAGGATTGAATTGCATACCTTGGGACGGATTGGATGGCAACGGAAATCTTATTCCAGATGGCGACACCATTTTTATTCAAATTCTTTTTGGTTCAGACGTGACACAGCTTCCGTTGCAAGATATTGAGAGTAATCCAAACGGAATAAAAGTCACATTAGAGCTTCCAATATCAGGTTATACAACTGCTTATTGGAATGACTCATTAATTGGTGGGGCGACTGAATTAACCGGTTGTATCTACACTGGTTCTGGACAGGGTTGTCATGATTGGACAGGAGACTTTTCGAGCGGTATTGGATAGTGATAATGATGGCATTCCTGATATTATTGAAATTGGAGGTACAGACAGTAATGGGAATGGTCGAGTAGATGATGAAACAGATACTGATTTTGACGGGCTGGCAGACATTTACGATAATGATTTGACGGATGGAACAAACGGATCCAGTCCATGCTCGCCAATTCCCGGGTGCTTGGGTAGTTCATCGACAAATAGTCTTATTGATAGCGATGCAGATGGGGTTAGTGATTTTCTATTAGACACAGATGGTGATGGAATTTTGGATTATCTCGATTTGGATAGTGACAATGATGGAATTCCTGATGTAGTAGAAGTTGGCGGTGTTGATGAAGATGGTGATGGTATCGCAGATAATTATTTGGATCAAGATAACGATGGTTACAATGATGTGTATGACCCAGAAGTATGTAGAGATACAAACTCAAATGCCGCTGGAAATTATTTGAACGGCCCATCTAACGGAATTGTTAATGGAAGTAATGCATCGGGCTTTGCCAATAACGATTTTGCTCAAGTGTATGATGTTGCTGATTTGCTAGTAATCGATTTTGGCACAGTGCTAGACGTTGGCACCAAATACGTGATAAGTTGGAGACGAAAAAATTCATACTCTTTCGGACCCACGGCCGATATGGTTGTTGAGGAATCAACCTCACCATCCTCGGGATATTCGACACATTCGGTTACTCCGCAAACTACATCAATCACCAACTTTGTAAGAGATACACTGTTTACCGAGAATTCAACAAGATATTTACGCTTCAGCATCCTTAGCGGTACAAATGATGATATAGATTTTGACGCTGTGAAGTATCTATATGACGATACTGTGTGCATCACTCCAGGTGTCGCATCTCATGTGACAGGTCCAGATACTGATAATGATGGTGCACCGAATAGTTATCCAGTGGACGATTCGGATGGGGATGGCATTCGCGATTACTTAGACCTTGACGCAGATAATGATGGAATCCCAGATGTAGTTGAGGCTGGAGGCACTGACGTGAATGGTGATGGTCGTGCAGATAATTATTCAGATAGTGACAATGACGGATTTAATGATGATGTGGATGGAGACGCAGGAAATGATGGGACTTCTGAAAACTCTGCTGATGCATTGACTCGCACGGGTGCAGATTCTGGAGGTGATGGAGCACCCGATTCATATCCAAATGATGACCTAGATGCCGATGGGGTTCTCAACTTCTTGGACTTGGATGCTGATGGAGACGGTATTCTGGATATAATCGAAAGCGGTGGTTCCGATTTGGATAGTAACGGTATTGAAGATTCCTATGTAGATGCCGATTCTGATGGTTTCAATGATAATGTGGATGGTGATCCAAATAATTCATTATCGGCTGGAGATGATGCTGTCGATACTAATCTTGGCGGAGTCACTATAGCAACAGGTGCTGATACGGATGGAGATGGAGCACCCAATTCTTTTCCAAATGGCGACTTTGATGGAGATACTCGATATAACTATCTAGATATAGATTCTGACAATGATGGTATTGTAGATAATACGGAAGGTCAAAGCACGGCCGGATATATACCTCCGAGTGGGAGTGATGATGATGGAGATGGGATAGATAATGCATATGATAATGATGATGCAAACTTTGGTGGAGCAGGATCTCAGTTCAGCCTTTCAGATGTTGACATCGCTACTGACCCGAATTCACCAGATTACTTGGATCTAAACTCTGACGGAGACTCCAAACTGGATGCTATTGAAGCGCATGATACCGATGGTGACGGTATAGCAGACGCAGGTAGTGTTTCCAATACAGGCGTATCAGGCGGAACAGTAGATGCTGATGGGCTTTATGACGGATGGGATAATAATACAAGTAGCACCGATGCCACTAATGGCAGTTTAGAACCCGATTCGCATCCAGACTATGATGGTGGTCAAAGTGAAAGAGACTGGCGAGAAACACCTTGTGATGGCGGTTCAGTTGTGTTGACTCCAGATAACACAACAACTGTTGCAACCGATTTTTGTAGGCAAGATCCTTGGACCTATTATTACGATCCCGCTGACCCTACTGAATTGCTATTCGCTATAGAACACAAGCCAGCTGGCGGAAATACCAATGAATTTTCTGCCTCGGTAAGTTTGACAGTCAGCTCGGATCCTGATGCGGAGTCAGGAGTTTATAGCGCCACAGATGTCGGTAACGAGCAGGCCACCTTTGTGATGGGACGTTATTGGAATGTGACAATTACAAGCGGATCGTTGAATGGCAATGTTAACATTCGATTCTACTTCGATCCTGATGATTCAGATACACTACAAGCAGTTGCAGAGCGATGGAACGACCAGAATGCGGGCAGCACTTCGTTTGTTTCAGGTAGACGTTGGTTCATGATGAATAGTGGCACGTTTGATCACTCTACAGGTGACTTGACTGCCACAGGAATTACAAACTCACAAGAGTTGTTTCCAGCAAGTCAATCTACCGAAGACGGTATTGACTATGTGCAGTTCGATGGAATATCTACAACACCGGTGGAGGACAGGCCTACACTATTGGTGAGAATTCGGTAATTCTACCCGTTGAACTGTTGTCTTATAACGCGACTTTGTTGGATGATGAAGTCCTGTCGGTTTGGGCGACTGCCTCCGAAATAAATTCGGATTATTTCGAAGTAGAACGAAGTGCGGATCAAAGGCAATGGATTGTTATTGGTATAGTAGAGGCTGCTGGCAAAAGCAGTAAACAGTTGAATTATCAGCACATAGATACGGAACCACTAAACGGGGTTTCATACTATAGACTTAAAGCAATAGATAAGGATGAGTCTTTCGAGTATTCTCACCTCGAGATAGTCTCCATCGCTGTTCCACAAGGTAATGTCAAAGTATATCCAAATCCAAACACTGGATCATTCCAGATTATCTTATCCGAAATTTCATCAGTTCAATCCATTGAAGTTTATAATTCTACTGGTCAAATAGTGCGGAGAATTACTAAAGACTTGAGTTCGGAACTTACGATTGATGGATTGTCTAGCGGCTATTATAGTTTATCCGTGATTAGCGCAAACGATAGAATCGTGATTCCAATCATAGTAAGTCAATAGTAACATTTGCTTCAACCTTGTTGTAGCATTTTCTATTAATTGGGTTAATTTGCCACCTTATGTCCAAAAGAAAAGAGGAGCCAAAAGTCAAAAAGGGTGCTGATAGAATGGTGCTAATAGCCACTTTGGCTATAGCTTTAATGGCATTTATACCTAACTCAAGCACTTTTGATCACGGATATGTTTTGGATGACGTCTCAGCCATCACTGAGAATTATGTTGTTCAGAAGGGAACGGCATCGATTCCAACAATTTGGACAACGAATTATAGGTACGGCTATTGGAGTGACCCCGGTAGCTTGTATCGACCTTTGGCGTTAACACTGTTCGCTTGGGAATGGAAGATGTGGCCAAATGAACCTGGCCCTGCGCATGTCATTAATGTGCTGCTTTACACGGCTTGTTGTGTCGCCATTTATTTGCTGTTGTTAAACTGGTTCGGAAGAGATCGTTGGGCTTTCGCATTTGCTGCTGCAGCAATTTTTACGTTACACCCAATACATACTGAGGTAGTTGCTAACATTAAAAGTGCAGATGAATTGCTGGCAATTTTATTTTCTGCTATTTCAATGATTGCAATCTGGAAGAATAGAGACAAGCGCTTTAGCAAATGGATTGTTCTAGCAATTATCGCCTTCTTTCTGGCTATTTCATCAAAGGAAAGTGTGATCACTCTAATACCAATTGTGCCGCTTGCATTCTATTTTTTCTCGGATATTACATTGAAAAAATCATGGATTCCAACTGCCTGGCTGTTGGCGCCCCTTTCCTTTTATCTCCTACTTAGAAAGAATGCGCTGGGTACTTTTTCAAGTGCAGATGTAATTGCGGGAATTGATAATGTTCTTGTCAAGGCAGAAGGGTTAGAGTACTTTGCTACTGCCACAAAGATTTGTGGTTTGTACATATGGAAGTTAATTGTACCTCATCCATTATCGCATGATTATAGTCTCTATCAAATACCATTAAATGGAATTTCAGATCCGTATTTCTGGTTTTCGGGGTTGGTGTATTTGGCGCTTTTTTGGATTGTATATAAGGGGTGGAAGTCTCGGAATATTTTTGCTTTTTCGGTCTTATTCTTTTTGATCACATTTTCCCTTTACTCCAATATGTTTATCATGATTGGAACACATTTCGGAGAACGTTTAATGTTTTTACCCTCCTTAGGTTTCTCAATTGGTCTTTCAGGATTGCTCTATGCTTGGTCTACAAAGAGTTCGTCAATATCTTTTCAGGCTTCAAAATCTATGTTGCCAATACTGCTATTTGTTCTGGTTTTATTAAGTTATGGATTCAAAACTCAACTTCGAAATGCGGATTGGAAATCCGAGTATGATCTGTATACAGCAGATGTAATATACAGTCCTGAAAGTTCTCGTACTCACTACCGATTGGGTATGGCATATATGAAAGAAAGGGCACTCTTAGCTAAGGATGAAAAAGTGAAAAACCAATGGTTGAGGAAAGCCGTTGGTGAATTGAAAAAAGCAATAGAAATATATCCTGGGTATGCCGATGCACAAGGAGAGTTGGGATTAGCTTATCAGCGTCTTGGTTACCTAGATCTAGCTGTGGAGCGATACAATATTGTTTTGGCAAAGAAACCAACGCATAAGACTACATTGAATAATATGGGAACTGTATTATTTAATCAAGCAAAATTTGAACAAGCCATTGACTACTTTTTAAGAGCCCTGAAAAGCGATCCTAAGTACAAGGATGCCATGGGAAACTTAGCGAGTTGTTATGGAACTATTGGTCAATATGACGAAGCAATCAAATGGTTTAAGAAGGCCATTGATATTGACCCGACCAACGCTTCCTACTATTATTTTGTTGGTGTTACATATCAACGCATGAATAAGCCAAAAGAGGCAGAAAGTTGGCTGCTTCAAGCCTATGTCCTCGACCCAAGTCTAAAGCCTAAAAACTAGGTTTGTTCATCAGTAAAGAATACACCATCGGTAATTTACCTTCTAAGCCTTTGATCTGATATTTCTTGTCCTCTAATTTTAGTAGGTTTTTAAAGCACGGGTAGGGGCTGTAGTCAAATTCGTTTAGCTCCTTCAAGTTTAATCCTTGTTTTAGCAATGCGCCAACCACTTCGCTTATAGGATGGTTCCATGAAATTTCTTTGTTTTTAATCGGTGCCTCAGGATTGGTATATGTACCTGGTTCCTCCTCAATAATTGGTTCTATATTGAAATAGGAATAATCAATCTTAGAAAATTCATAATCCATCATCCACACTACTGGATGAAATTCGGCAAAAACAAACTTACCATCAGGTTTTAAAAAGTGGTTTACAACAGCGGCCCAACGATCCATGTCTGGCAACCAACCCACAGTCCCGTAGCTTGTGAATACAATGTCAAACTTTTCATCAATATGATTAGGTGTGTCATACACATCTGCGCATATAAACTTGGTGTCAGTGCCACATTGCTCTGCTAACCAATTTGCCTTGTCAATGGCTTTGTCGCTTAAATCTACACCAAGAACCCTTGCACCCATTCGACTTAATTCGATACTGTCTTGTCCAAAATGACATTGCAGGTGAAGCACTGATTTCCCATTGAGATCGCCTAACAAATCTAGTTCGATCGCATTAAGGACTTGTTTTCCAGCGATAAATGCGTCCACATCATAAAACTCAGATTTGGCATGAATCTCTACCTTATCATTCCAGAGTTTTTTATTGACCTCAATATAATCTTCCATATGAGCAAAATAAAAGAGGAATGTAAATTCCTCTTTTTTCGATTAAGTTGATCGTTATCTAAGAACCTGAATATTCAAGTTTTGAGTTTTCTCGGATGTTTCAATTCTTAGGATGTATGTTCCGGAAGCGAGAATTCCTGATGTTCCAATCTGAACTGGGTCATTGCTATTCTGGAACACAACATTCTCAGTGATAATCAGCTGACCTTGTAAGTCATAGACACTAGCTTTAGCTGATGATTCATCACTTAGACCTTGTGCTCTAACATAAATGTTGTCCGCACTTGTCAAAGGATTCGGATAAGCAGAGATGGTAATATCTGAGATTTCATTATTAGATGTTGAGCCACCTTTACTAAATATAGGACCGTATACATCACCAAATGATTCGGTTGTACAACCATTCGCGTCTGTAACGGTAACATAATAAGTGTTCGGTGCAAGATCTGTTATTAACATTGATGTATCACCATTACTCCAAGCATAAGTATACCCTGGGATTCCAACTTGTGCTGTTACTTGTGCAGTACCATCGTCAGAAGCAAGAGCCGTCAGATCAGTTGTAACTACACTTGAAACTAGTGGTTCTGGAATGCTGATTACTGCGGATCCAGTTGTAGTACAACCGCCTTCGTCAGTTACTGTGACATAATAAGTCCCTGAACCAAGTCCCGAAAGATTTGACATGGTTGATCCGTTATTCCAATCAAAGCTCGCCATTCCAGTTGCTCCATAGGCCATAGCCTCTATCATTCCAGTACCATTAGAGCAAATCGGGTCTGAGGAAGATATTTCTACGGTAAGATTATTTTCGATTGTCATCGATATCCAATTGCTTTCTCCAACATACTCTTCACAACCATCTCTTTTAGAAACTCTCAAATAATCTGTTGATACTGATATCATACCTGGATCATAAGTAGAAGAGGTCGCACCACTGATTAATACAGGGGATTGATTAGCTACTTTAGAATACCATTGGTATTCGAGATTTCCTGTGCCTCCGTTCGGAAGTAAAGTGTTCGTAATTGCTTCAGGATCGAATGCAACACAACTAGATTGTGCATTTCCAATTACACCACCATCCGTTACGTTATCACAGCCTCCTTCATACGAGATACATATACTTACAGGAACAACGGAATTTGCCGATGGAGCAGAACCGGTGCCGTATTGTGAATTCTCATAGTGTGCAATTATTATTTCATCAGCGCCCTGAGGTAGATAGATGTCAGATCCTAAAGACCCAACCCATTCGTCTGCCATGACACCAGTGTTTAAATCACCAGTATAGCTAGATGATGCAACAATGTTTCCGTTTTTCTTGAATACCACTCTCCATTGCTCATTTGGTTGATCACCTGTACTAGCACGACTTAAATAACCGTCCCATGAAATAGCTTCATCAATACTAACGACCACACTTCCATTGAACGCATTTGGATAAGGTCCAGGAATTGAGTAGTACGTTGAGCCATTACTCTTCAATCGTACATCTGCCTGCGGAATTCCATAACTTCCGCTTAGGTTGGTTACGTCAATATTATTCTCCCAAAGAAAGTTTCCTTCTGCACAATCAGGTGAAGTTGGTGGATTGATACAGTTTGAGTTCACTGTCATTGTGATCCAAATGCTCTCTCCAACAAATGCCGAACATCCACTTCTACGAGCGCATCTTCTATACTCCATAGTAGTCGAGATAAATCCTGGATCGTAGGTAGGTCCATGAGCTCCAGATATCGCTGAATAAGATTGACCAGGTTGACGTTGCAACCAAACGTACGTTTCCAAGTTGGAAGTGAAAATCTTGTGAGACATTGTTTAAACCCCCGGAAGCCAAAAAGAATGACTGTTTGCGGAGTAAGAACTTAGCTCACAATTTTAGCTAAACCTTTCGCATCGCATTGTGATACTGTAGCATAGCTAGATAATGAAAGGAAGGCGGATATAAAAAACCCGAATACCTGAAAGGATCCTCATTTTCATAATGATAGGTTGTTGGTAATTAATCTGTTCGTAGCGAGCACGAAAGTAGTCGAAATACGAGTTATTAACAATTGTTTTTTAATGGTTTTAGGGCACCTCATATTTGAGGATAATGCCTGATACGCAAAGGGTGCGATAAGGTTTCGTTTATTTTCGTGAAAATTATTTAGTATGATTATTTACAATGTCACCGTGAAAGTGGATCTTGATATTCACGATGATTGGATGACATGGATGACTGCAATTCACATTCCTGAAGTGATGCAGACGGGGTGCTTTTTACAGCATGAAATTGCCAAAGTATTGGTTGATGAACAAGACGGTTTAACCTATTCAATTCAGTATCGGTGTGATTCAATGGAGAATTTGAATCGGTACATTAAGGACTACGCACCAGCCTTACAGCAGAAACATACTGCTCGCTATAAAGATAGATTTGTAGCTTTCAGAACTCTTTTGGAACTTCTATAATGGTAAAGGCAAAAAAATCACTTGGTCAACATTTTTTGATTGACCAGGATGTGGTCCATCAAATAATTGATGGAATCTGTGAGTTGAAGATTGAAAATATCGTTGAAGTTGGTCCTGGAGAAGGGGTCTTAACGGATTTGTTGTTACCTGTTTATCCAAATATGATGATGGTCGAATTGGATCGAGAAAGTATCGCACATCTAAGAGCTAATCATCCAAGTCTAGGCGAGAAACTTGTGGAAGCGGACGTTTTAAAATGGTCATTGCCTGAGGGGAACTGGACAATCGTTGGTAATTTTCCATATAACATTAGTTCCCAGATCATTTTTAAAATGATTGAAAACCGTGAACAAGTTAATGCTCTTGTAGGCATGTTTCAAAAGGAAGTGGCCGAAAGAATAGTAGCTCCGTCTGGTTCGAAGACTTATGGAATTCTGAGTGTCCTTACACAAGCTTTTTATAACGCTGAGTATTTGTTTACAGTCAGCGAGAATGCCTTCCGTCCCCCGCCAAAGGTTAAGTCAGGTGTCATTAGGCTTGTGAAAAAAGAAAACATTGAGCTAAATTGTGATGTTCCATTTTTCTTTTCGCTTGTAAAGCAAGCTTTCAATCAACGGAGAAAAATGATGAGAAATTCGATTAAAGCTTACTTAACGGATGAGAACATAATTCACGTTGAAAAGTACTTAACGATGCGTCCTGAGCAGCTAGATTTTGAAGACTTTGTGATGCTAGCTCGCCACCTAAAGCCCTGATCAAATTCTACTACTTTTGCTGGTCTTCAGCAACTGTAAAACAGGGGACTCAGCAGAATGCAATTTGAATTAACTAAAGAATATTTAGACACACTTCGCGATGCCGTTTATCGAAACGATGAACCCGCACTGCTAGAGTTAGTCAATGATTTGCACCCAGCAGATATTGCAGAGGTGATGGATGAGTTGGGTCCTGACGAGGCTTTAGTTCTTTATAAGGTAATGGATGCAGATCGAGCATCTGATGTTTTAATGCACCTTGAGGAAGATTCTAGAGAAAACTTTCTCGCACTTCTTACTCCAAAGGAAATTGCTGAACAATTTATTGATCACTTAGACAGTGACGATGCAGCTGATATGATCAGCGAATTGTCAGATGATCAAAGGGAGCAAGTTATTGCACAAATTGAGGATAGACAGCAAGCAAGAGACATTGTTGACCTTCTTCACTATGAGGAAGAAACGGCAGGTGGTTTAATGGCCAAAGAGCTCATCAAAGTTGATGTGAATTGGACGGTGAGCAAGGCCGTAAAGGAAATGCGAAAGCAGGCTGAGCAGATAGAGCACGTTTACACTGTTTACGTGGTTGACGAGAATGATTTATTACTAGGTCGCCTGCAGTTGAAGAAAATGTTACTCAATCCTATTCGGGCAAAAATTGCTGATATCTACGACCCTAAGATTCGATCGGTACAAGTAGATGAAGACCAAGTTGAGGTAGCCAACATCATGGAAAAATATGATCTGGTTGCTCTTCCCGTTATTGATGAAACAGGGCGCTTGTTAGGACGTATTACCATTGACGATGTCGTTGATGTTATAAAGGAAGAGGCTGAAAAAGATTATGCATTGGCTTCTGGTATATCAGGAAATGTTGAGTCCACAGATTCAATATATGTACTCACTCGAGCAAGATTACCATGGCTGCTAATTGGGTTGTTTGGCGGAATTTTAGGTGCAAGGGTGATTGAATTATATGAAGGTGATTTACAATTGTATCCAGAGATGGCCTTTTTTATTCCGCTTATCGCTGCAATGGGAGGTAATGTCGGTGTGCAATCCTCTGCGATAATCGTTCAAGGATTGGCCAATAATTCTATGGGTCTCACTGGAATTTGGAGTAAGCTGAAAAAGGAATTTAGCGTAGCTCTCTTAAACGGAGCAGTTTGCGCTGTTCTGATTTTTACCTACAACTATTTCTTCAACGATTCACTTGCGTTGGCCTATACAGTGAGCCTAGCCTTGTTTTGTGTGGTTTTAGTTGCAGCATTATTTGGAACATTTGTTCCGCTAGTATTGGATAAGTATGAAATCGATCCC
Source organism: uncultured Flavobacteriales bacterium (assembly GCA_943788775.1). Classification (GTDB taxonomy): domain Bacteria; phylum Bacteroidota; class Bacteroidia; order Flavobacteriales_G; family Salibacteraceae; genus SHAN690. Next base: position 354,740 of record CALSRO010000005.1, read on the forward strand.
GCACTTGCTACAGGTCCATTTATCACTACTGTAAATGATGTGCTCGGATTGTTTATCTATTTTCTCATTGGACATCTATTATATATTTCATGAAATCGATCTTTCTTGTTATAGCAGTTCTAAGCAGTTTGGGTCTAAACGCCCAACGTAAGATGCCAGCTATTTCATTTCTTGAGAACAGTCTAGAATTCGCAGATGCTAATAAATCATTCAGCGAAGTCGGTCAGTTAACTGACACACTGCGTGATCATCAAATTGTAAAGGCATTGACAAAAATATTAGCGGAAAACGAAAATCTTCAAATTGAACTTGCCGGCCACTGTGCAGGAAATGAGGATACCTTGATTTCCCAGCAACGAGCGGATTTAGTGAAGCAAATGCTGATAGATGGCGGTATTTCCTCTTCAAGAATTGACTCTAAGGGCTATGGATTCAAAGAGCCAGTAATTACCAATCAAATTTTGTTGAGCCTTAGTTCTAGGGCAGAGCGCGATGAAGCAAACCTTAGAAATCGAAGGGTAGAAATAAAAGTGGTTGGTGTTAAACCAGAATAAAACGCACATTGAAGGTCTTAATTCTTGACACATTTCATGAATCTCTTCAACTCAAATTAGAAGAGAATGGGCATGAGTGCTTAAACATGTCGAATTCTCCCGATTCTGAAGTGTTACTGGCCATGCCATTTGCAGAAATTTTGGTATTGCGCAGTAGAATGTCGATTAGACAAGAACAGATTGACGCTTGCCCAAATCTGAAAATCATTGGAAGGGTAGGTGCTGGATTAGAGCATATAGATGTGGACTATGCCAGAAGTAGAGGAGTCAAGGTCTTAAGTTCACCAGAAGGCAATCGACAAGCTGTGGCAGAGCATGCCATCGGCATGCTTTTGACACTATTCAACAATATCGCAAAATCGAATAATGAAGTCCGGGATGGACTTTGGATGCGCAAGGAAAACGAAGGGGTTGAGTTGGCTGGGAAAACGATTGGAATAATTGGATATGGAAATACAGGCTCTGCTTTTGCCCAAGTGCTCTCAGGTTTTGGAGTTAAGGTGTTGGCCTTTGATAAATACAAAACGAGTTTTGAGTTTGAATCGAGAATGGACCAGATTTTTAGTGAAGCAGATATTGTGAGCTTGCATTTGCCATTAAATGCTGAAACGAAGTATTTGGTGAATGATACCTGGATTCACAGTTTCCAAAAACCCTTTTATCTGATCAATACCTCGCGTGGACCAATTGTGAATACGGAGGATCTTATACAAGCGATAAATCAGAAACACATTCTTGGCGCCTGCCTGGATGTTTTGGAATATGAGACAGAAAATTTAAAAATGCCCCCTATAAAGGAATTACCGACAAGTGCGCTGGATTTAATGAAATGCGGACGTGTAATTCTAAGTCCACATATTGCTGGGTTGACCAAAGAAAGTTATGAGAAGTTGAGTAAAATTTTGGCAGAAAAAATCCTTGTTGCGTCTTCGTGAGCGACCAACCTACCGCTAGTCTGAAGAGCTTTTTACCAAGCTTGAACTGGCTTCATTTACTGTTATACGATAGATGCCATCGGGTATACTGGAAAGATTGATGAGCGACATGTATTTACTTTGGTTCTTAATTTCCACCAAATCGGTTATGTCTTTACCCAGATTATTGAACAAGCGAATGGATTGAATCACATCGCCCAAACTAACAGTGATCATTTCATTCGAGGGGTTTGGAAACACTTTTAATTCATCATTTGTCATTTCATTTCCGAATTGAACGGATATCATATTTGATGAAGAAGTTTGACCATCGAAATCGGTTTGCATTAATCTATAGTGGTTCAACCCAAGCGTTGGTGAAAGATCAAATGCTTGATAACTAAGGGGTTCATTTGAATTGCCGGCTCCGTCTAAAATATGTATTGACTCCCATGATTCATCGCTCATGTATTTTTCAATTTCGAAATAATCATTGTTACTTTCTGTTGCAGTTGTCCATGTGAGCTTGATCGATTTTCCCTCAACATTACCTCGAAAGTCTAATAGTTCGATTGGGAGCGCAGCACAAAGACCTGAGGCACTGAATTCCGCAGAGACAGTATAAAAGCTCGATGGGGAATTCTGATTGTTGTATTCTGTTTGTATCCAAGCGGCTGATAAAAGTGTGTCTGTTGAGTGTATTTCATCTAGATCACCATCGAATCGGTTGCCGCTTTCACCCGAAGCGACTTCACCTCCAATCGAGGCATTTCCTGCGGCAGCTCCAAAAGTTCCGTTGGCAGTTTGAGTCCCTACAGAAGTGCCGTTTATGTACAGTGTTTTTTGATTTGTAGCATCATTGAATGATGCAGCGAAGTGATACCAGGTATTATTTGCTATAAGTGTTGGCGAATCCAAGGATACATTGGACAATCCTCTAATATAATAGCGTACCCTTCCTGCTCCAGGATCGCCTAGACTTATGGCATGGCAACCGCTACCATTGGATGCATCATCACAGAAAATTCGTTGACCAGCCTCTGTTCTGTCATCTGTTCTGAACCAGCCCGAGTAAGTGAAATCACCGCTTCGAGCGGGGTGATTTGTTAATTCGATCCAGTGATTTGGATCTGTGAAAGATTGTCCGTCAGCAATTTTTGCTGTAGATAAATCCGATGATCCGTTATTGGTTCCATTTTTGCTATTTCCGCTGGCATCAAGAAAATCGTTATGTAAATGCCACACTCCATCATATGCTGTATTCCAAGTACTGGTAGTTGATGGGTCAGTAGTTGCAGAAGCGTTTCCGTAATACATATGAATATTGGTGTTCGCAGTGGCTTGAAGCGTAGGGATTCTTACCCAAGCAACAAAATTTCCGCTGGTCGAAGTGTAGTTTTCAATTTGATGATCGAGCACTGTTGAGCAATCACCCAGCGTAAAAATGATGTCATATACATTGGAGTTTTCGACCTCACCACCATTACCCGTGGTTCGGAGATCATTATCTGTAAGGCTTATCAAAACGGGGAAGTTTGTGAAATCGGTTGAACCTGCTACCTGAGATGATTGAATGGATATTTGTTTTCCAAAGCCATATCCCGCTGGTTGTCCTTGTGCATGCATAAAAATACAGCTCGTGAATATTAGAAGGACAAGGTATTTAATTAACATCAGTTTGATAAGTCTAATCTTAAGGCAAAGGTCTAAATAGTTTGTTTTCAAACTAGTCGAATTCCATAACTGAAGTCGAGTTATTGATGAATATGGTGATACTCGTCTATAGGTATGTCTGCAACCAGGCTATCGCCTTCTCACTTGAATCAAAGGTGCGGTAAGGAATGTCATGTCCTTTGAAACGCTTGGACTCCCGCGCTACTAATTGGTGTATTGCTTCCTTGACCACAAGGGCAGCGGCAGAGTAGTTGTCGCTGTCAGGTTGATTCGCAGTTGACCTAATGGCTTCGATCGTCATATCAGGTAGATTCCGGATATCCATTAAAAAGGGTATCGGATACTCAAGTTTAAGTGTTTGCCTGACATTGAAATTTTCTTTAGCATCTGCTGAGGTCATAACAACCCCATCTTTTACTGTTGAAACGAGAATTTCCTCTTCAAGGGAATAAATGGTGGACCTAGATTCAGCTAGTTGCATTGGACAATGTTAAACCATTGTGGGGAAAGACGGTCTATTTTAGTCTGCTCTCCTAAGTTGATATCTAGGTGAATTGATAGTGAAGTTGTGTCAATCCGGTGTCAAAACTCTTGCTAGAAATAAGACTTAAATCTCTTTCTGGTCTACCTTCCTTAAATAAGGGAGTTCCGGCCCCTAGCATGACAGGAATGATGGACAGTATTAATTCGTCAATTAGGTTGTTTCTTAGAAGTAATTGAACAATTTCAGAACCACCATCACAATAGATGTTTTTACCCCTTTTTGACTTAAGCGTATTGATCAAATCCGTCAGTTCTCCAGAATAATAATTGATATTACCTTCTTTACCATTCTTCGATCTAGAAACAACGTAAAGCTCTTTGTCTAAATGAGGGTACTCATATCCTTGATTAATTACCCAATCGAATGTTTTTCGGCCCATAATGACTGCGTCAATCGATTCAACAAAATCAGAATAGCCATAGTCTTCGCCTTCCTTTTGAACTTTGGATAAAAAGCTTAGATCGTCATTTTCTGCAGAAATGTATCCATCTAAAGAACAGGAGATGTATAGTATTACTTTTCGATTGTCACTGGCCATTATGAGTGCGAGATTTTTAAGTCGTTTTTGATGATCGCATCAACATTCTTAATGTATGTCTGGTTTTCTGTTGAAGCAATATTTCTTTTCCAGTTGCAAGTTCATTGGCAATTTTTTCGTTGAAATGCCTGATGGTCAAAAGCTCTAGACCTTCGTTGTATCGAACCTCGTAATTGGACTGCAAGTCTAAAATCAAATCATCGAGTTTAGAACGGTCGGCATCCACACTAACGGAGAAGCTAATCGCAGAATTCTGCATCGTGTTGATTTTCATTCTGTGTTTTGCAAACCGTTGAAAAATATCGCTGATGTGCTCTTCGACAATAAAGCTGAAATCTTTGGCTGAAATGCTAATTAGTACCTGATTCTCTTTGAATATGTAGCTCGCAATTTTACTATCTTCTGAAGTGTTTGTGTTTATTAATGTGCCCTCATTTTCAGGGTGTAGAAAGCTCTTGACCAAAAGAGGAATTTCCTTGTTTTCAAGGGGTTTAATAGTCTTTGGATGAATAACACTGGCCCCGTAATAGCTTAGTTCCACCGCTTCTCTATAACTGATGTTTGGCAGTAACTCTGCGTTGTTGAAATACTTTGGATCCGCGTTTAAAACTCCATCAACGTCCTTCCAAATACACACCGATTCAGCATTCAAGCAATAAGCAAAAATGGCAGCACTGAAATCAGAGCCTTCTCGGCCCAAGGTTGTCATACGGTTGTGATCACCACCACCGATAAAACCTTGACTGATGACGATAGGTTTTTTTTTCCATTCCCAAGCACTTGTAATCCGCTGTTGAGTGAGCTCCCAATCAACATTGGCTGCTCGGTAGTTGTTGTCCGTATGAATCAGTTTTCGTGCATCTATCCAGTCATTTTTAATCCCAACAGAGTCTAAGTAAGCAGCGATGATTTTCGTAGATAGAATTTCTCCCAGAGACACGATTTGATCATAAAGAAAATCGTAGTCTGCATCTGTGTCCGCCTCCAAAAATGCAAATGCATAAGCTTTTATTTTGGCAATGGCCGAATGTGCGTCTCCTTCCGTTTGTAGGAGTTCATTTAAGACGTCTTCATGATGGTTAAACACATCGTCTAGTGCTTTTTTCCAATCAGTTTTATCTACGAACGATTGAACGACCTGCTCCAGTGCATTGGTGGTTTTACCCATCGCGCTCACCACGATAAACAATTCTGAATCGCTGTTCTGGCTGACAATTGAATGTAGATTTCGGATGCCTTGAGCATCTTTCACAGAGGAACCTCCAAATTTGAATACGTTCATTTAGCGAAGATGATACTTTAGTGCTTAAGCCGAGAACAATGTGATTCGAGCTTTTAGCAATCTATTGTCGAAATCTGTTTTTATTCAATATTCTTAGAAATAGAAGCGGCCATTGATCCACTCTTCATCCAGAAGAGCCCCGTATTTCTTGTAAAACTCAATGGCGGGTTGGTTCCAGTCAAGCACTTGCCAACCCATTTGTTTAAGTCCTTCAATTTTGGTTTTATTCATCAATGCTTCAAACAACTTGGAGCCGACACCTTTTCTGCGGAAGGATTCAGTGACGATGAGATCTTCCAAATAGAGATACTTGCCACGCCAAGTAGAGTAGCAATAATAGTAAAGTGCAATTCCAATGATTTTTCCATTATACTCAGCCACCATCAAATGATAATTTGGATTAGATCCAAAACCATCACGCAAAAGATCCGATTCTGAAATGACCACAGCATTTGGCTCATTTTCGAAATCAGCCAACTCTTTGATCAGTTTGTATGTAGCGCTTACATCTTCAGCAACACCGGCTCGAATTGTTATACCCATGTCAGATGTGCTGATCAATAAGTATGGGGTTGCCATCTGGATCGGCTATGACAAAACTGGCGGGACCGCTTGATTCGGTATCAGCGGGGTGTTCAATATCAACTCCCTTGTCTGTTAATTCTTGCTGAATCGATCTTACATCATCGTAGTTAACTAAAGTGGATGCATTCGAGTCCCAGCCTGGGTTAAATGTGAGAATATTGCCTTCGAACATGCCTTGAAACAATCCAATCAGTGTTGTTTCATTTTTCATGATGAGATAATTTTGCTCCATGCTTCCCGCAAATGGGATGAATCCAAGGTTTTCGTAAAAGGTTTTTGAAACTGCTAAGTCTTTAACGCTTAGGCTTATTGAAAATGCTCCTAGTTTCATGATTGATCAATTTAATAATTTGAATTATGATTGGAGTCAAATCTAAACTTTGTTTTAGATTAGGAAGAACCTTTAGTAACCTGATATGTTTGTAACCTATATCACAAACAAAACTTGTAACAATCCTAATTTTGATATAGAATTGAATCTATGAAACACTATTCCATATTCACATTTCTTCTTGTATCTATTGTTCTCACCTCTTGCGGAGAATCAGCGGAGGCTGATAATGATGCCATTGATAAGGAGGCCAAAGAGAGCGCTCGATATGATGGATTACTCGCTGAGCATTTATCGTCATTTGCTGTGCTGCCATCAGAAGCTAACAATCCTGAGAACGTTAGTACACCAGCAAAGATTAAATTGGGTCATGCGCTCTATTTCGACACGCGCTTGTCTCTAACCGGAAATAATAGTTGTAATAGTTGCCACAATCTAAAGACATATGGAGTCGATAATTTACCCACAAGTCCTGGGGATGCGGGCGAAAATGGAGATAGAAACTCACCAACTACCTTAAATGCAGCGTTGCATATTAGCCAGTTTTGGGATGGCAGAATGAAGGATGTGGAGGAGCAAGCCGGTGGACCGGTTTTGAATCCTGTGGAGATGAATATGCCGAGCGAAGCAGAGGTGGAGAAGCGTTTGAGTCAAGTTGAGGTTTACAAGGAACTATTTGCGGAGGCTTATCCTAATGATGCAAATCCATTTACCTATACCAATATGCGCAAAGCGATTGGGGTATTTGAGCGCCAATTGCTCACTCCTTCAAGAGTGGATAAATACCTGAAGGGTGAAAAGAATGCCCTTACTGCGCAAGAGAAAAAGGGAATGTTGTCCTTCGCTCTAATTGGTTGTACTACGTGCCATAATGGACCATTACTTGGCGGTAACCAGATGCAACGATTTGGTGTACACAAACCCTATTGGGAGGCTACAGGATCTGAGCGCCATGATGGCGGTTTATTTGAACAGACTAAGGATTCGTTTGATCTAAATATGTTCAAGGTGCCTGCGCTTCGCAATATCGCTGAAACTTATCCGTATTTCCATGATGGCAGCGTAAGCAGTTTGCGAGAAGCAGTTAAAATCATGGCCGATGTGCAACTTGATTACAAGATGAATAAGACTGAGGTTGATAATGTGGTCGCCTTCCTTCAAGCCTTGACTGGTGAAGTACCGGTTGAATACCAGGAAGATCCACTTGCGGTTTCAGAGTAATGCAAATCAAGAAACGAAAAAAGGTCAGCTCATTGAGTTGACCTTTTTTTGTAGGACTATTCTATGACCATTGGGAAAGTTACTTCCACGTCAGTTTCTCCTGGGACGCATGTTCCATCCTTCACATCAGGTTGATGCTTCAATGAAATGGTTACAGAACCAATTGTCGCCTCTGAGGTTGTCCATTTTGACATTAGACCTACTTCAAAAGTTCCGTCAGAGTCTGTTCTATCGATAGTGAGGTTATCGCTTGACACGTCAAAACATATTAAATGTTCATCATCCTCTTCTTCGATTTCATGGGTCATATCCTCAGCTTCTTCACCTGATTCGTTCAAAAACTCAATGGATACATCATAAACTGAATTGGTATCTAAAAACAAGGAGTCAATTAAGGGATCCATTCCACCGGGCCCATCAATATCGCTCCAAGTTGCCATGATATGTGAACCAATTGAATTGGTGAAATGCAGCTCAACTGTCGTAATCAATTCCTCCTCATTGTGATCGAGCGGGTCCTCAGGATCGCCTTTGTCGCGTTTGCAGCCCACCGAAAATATAATTGATGGAATAAGTAGGTATTTAATGAGTGTTGTTTTCATTTTTAAAATTTGAGGGACAACCTCAGGATCGTATTTCGACCCAGTTCGTCCGAGTAATAGCGATATCGATTTAAATAATTTCGATACCGCTGGTTAAAAAGATTGTTTATTTCAAAGTTGATTCCGAGTTCGCCAAAATTGGTTTTGACCTTTGCTAGGGCAAATAATCCAAAAAGCATATATGCATTTGGCGGGCCAATGTAGTCGCTCATGCTTGGCACTCGCCATTGCTTGTTTACCCAAATGGAGTTTGCGCCTAGATTTACCTCCCGTTCGCCTTTCATATTAGGAATTGAATATGATAATTCCAGCTTGCTCTGATCGGCAGGCATCTGCGCCAACCAATCTTTAGCATTCAAATCCTTGGCTCGTAAAATTGAAGTTGTCGATGTGATTTTCAGGCTTTGGATTGGACTATAGACGGCTTTCGCATCGATACCATAAAGCAGAGCATTTGTCTGAACATATTCAAAAGTTGGAAACGCTCCTCGAACGGTAAGCGTAGCCGGAAATCTGGGTTGCAGATTAATGAAGTTATTCATGTAATTAGAATATACAGAGGCTTGAAATTCAAATTTCCGATGTACGTACTGAATCTCACTATCCCAACTGTAACTAACCTCTTGTAATAGATTCGTATCTCCAATCTCAAATGTGGCAGAACCATGATGTAGACCGTTGCTATACAATTCGCTTACATTCGGTGGTCGCCAGGCTATTCCTAAATTGCTGCGCCATACCCAATACTTACCAATCGAGCGATTAACTCCGATTGTGCCAGATGGCTGCTGAAAGATATAGCGATATTGATCTATTGCTTCATCATTCCGTATAAATACGTTCTGTTGAACATAGTCGAACCTTGCACCAAACTCAAGCAACCAGCCTTCTCCAAATTCTACTTTCTCTATCGCGAACAAGCCATTAGACCACTTTTTGAAATTTGGAATGAAGAAACGCCCACTGTAGGTGTTATCCTGCATTAATGCGGACACACCTAGGGTCAGGTTCGCTCTATCGCTGTGTTGATATCGCCAGTTTAAATCGGTTGTATGTGTGGTTATCTCAAAGCTAAGAGCCGGAATATCCATACTATGCTTATCGTATTCCTCTCGCAAATTATACTGTCGTGCGTAGGTTATTTCAATCCGTCCTTTAGAACCTGTATTGATAAATCCTTTTGCTTTCAACAGTTCGTGAGATACGCGCTGAAATGGTGGTTGTATTCTGTAGTCGAAACCAGACGATTCGATGGGTTCATTGGCCTCAAAGGCACGGTATAGATCGCTCAAATTTCCAATATGCGATGCCGAAAAAATGCCCAAATTGGTGTTGAATTGGCTGTAATACAATTCAACTCCTTTTTTCTGATCAGAGAACGAAGTAGCCGCGGAAAAGTTCCATTCTTCCAAACCTGTGTTTTTCAAGAAATAGTCGGGAGCTTGCTGGTTGCCAAGTTTCTTTATTGAACCTTGCACCCGCCATCTAAAGGCTTCTATTTGCTTATGGCTTCCTTCAAACATGAGTGCGGAAATCCCACATCTTCCGTTTGTTTGGCCAACGAGGTCAAATGCCCCTCCAATTCCAAAACTATCGGTCATTGCCTTTGGAGAAACCAATACCACACCCGCGATAGCATCGGATCCATATCGAACACTGCTCGCACCTTTAATTACCGTGAGCTCATCGGCTATGAATGGATCAATTTCTGGTGCATGTTCATTACCCCATTGCTGGCCCTCTTGTCGCACTCCATTGTTAAGAACGAGTAGCCTATTGCTATGCAGGCCGTGGATCATAGGTTTGGAAATACTAGCTCCGGTGTTCAGGGTGTTAACGCCAGAAATAGAACTTAGACTCTCGCCAAGCGATTTTCCCTTTTGTCGCTCTTGATATTCTATCGTTTCCATTTCGACTGCACTTCGTATCGGTGTCTTTTTTTCATCAATTCGCACCGCATTCAGCAATTCTGCATGGTGTTCGGGATAGAAATTGTGCACTATATTCTGAGATACTTCAATCGTATCGTAAATCGGTTCACAACCAACATGCGAACAGGCAATAATCAGCTTGCCTGCGCACAGTCCTCCAATTGAATAATACCCCAATTCATTGCTAATTGTGCCCAAATTTGTCCCCAGAATCACTATGTCAGCATAGGACAAAACACTTCCATCATGCTCGTCAACTACTTGGCCGCTAACGGTTAAATTGCAGTCGTTTTGAGCACTTGCTGTTATAGCAAAGGCAATAAGAGGGATACACGCAATAAGGCGCAACATCACTTATAGGAAATTGAAATATTGATAAACGCCCAGTTCATGAGCGCATGAAAAATGGGTCGCTCGGAATCACCTCGACCCATTGTGTATTAGACCATCGATGGGGGTCCCCTTGTATTTTTTTCGTCCGTGAAGGCAAACGAAACTGACTTCTTGCCGCGATAAGCTAAAAGCGTTTGAAATTTAAGGTCTAAAGATCCTTCAGTATCATGAATTTTCAAATGGTTTACCTGCGGAACCTGAAGTTGGCATATCAGGCAGTCTTCGTGTCCTTCAAATAGGTGCTGATGATCTGAACAGCTTAGCGAACCGCCTTCATGATACAAGCGAATGTGGCATTCATCAGCTTCATTTTTAGCATGCTGGTTGTCGCAATGCAGCGTATGTTCCTCATGTTCATGGAATACTTCGGGTGACACCCCGAGCATTAGCAATGCTGCGATTAACGTGAATGATATTATGTTACTCAGAATAGACTTCAAACTAGGCCAAAGATAGGGGCAGTTATGGAAACTGAATTCTGCCAATTTTACCTCCTCGACCAACTCCTATTAATACGCTACCAATTCCTACACAACTGAAATATCCTTTTGGGCTGAGAGACTCCCAGTTTTGGCCTTCATCGTAGCTAATGTCCGTACCTGATCTGCCCGTAGAGATCGCTGTGCCATCATCCAAGTATGCAATGCATGAGCGGTAGCCCAGGGGATGTGTAGTAGGTGATAGCCAATGCTCTCCACCGTCCAATGTATAAGCAGCATTATCAGTGGCACGCGTTGAATCAACATAATCTCCGCCAACGATAATACCATGCATATCGTTCAAAAATGACATGGAAAAGATACCAGAACTCGCTGAACTCAAGAGCGGAGTGTTGATGGCATTCCATGTAGTGGAAGCACTGGTTCTATACACCCTTGACTGCTCACCTCCGCTTGCAGCTATCCAAATGGATGAATTTCCTAGCACGATGCCGGTGCCACTTGCCGCAAAACCTGCCTCGCCAGCTATGCTGGAATCCATCGAGGTTCGATCATATGGTTCCCAAGTTTTACCAGAATCAATGGATTCTAGCATAGTAAATTTTCCATCTATAGGATCTCCATAAGCCATACCCCGGGCTCCATTGAAATCCATTCCATCGAAGAATACCTTGCGATTTGTGTCTTCATACGTCAATTGCCAAGTGGTGCCAGTATCTGAGGTAAAGTAGAATCTAACTCCATTGCCTGAACTCATTACCACGGCAACGTTTTGATCAAAGGCCTCGATATCTCTAAAATCAATTTTAGCACAATCTGGAATTGGGAAGGCTGACCACGATGAGCCTGAATCTATACTTCGCAAAACCATTCCTTCTGTTCCGCTAGCCCAGACCGTGCCGTCTAAAGCGGCATCTAGGCCTCGCAGATGAGATTTGGTTGGGCTTGTGATACTAATCCAATCCAAATTAGCTAAGCTCTGCTTCTCCACAATAGTGTTTTGTTCCGCACAGGCGAAAAGGAGGAGTAAAATTATTGGGATGAATAAACGCATTTTGAATCCTTGAATATGGCAAAAAAAAAGCCGCTTCTTTTGAAGCGGCTTTTTTTGATGATAGGATGATTACATTTTTGAAATACGCTGAACGTATGTTTTGTCATTCACCTTTACGGATAGAATGTAAATCCCGGCACTATAACTTGAAATATCAATTACTTCAATGCTTGATGCACTCACGTCATTTCTATTCTTAGACTCAATTAGTTTCCCATTGATGTCTAGAATGTCAAATTGAACCTCATTCGCGAACCCGTCAATCTGCACGTTAATTGAGCTAGTAGCTGGGTTTGGATAAACAGTCATGTAAATTGGGTTTCCAACTTCATCAATACCTACACAAACCTTCAGACCAACGTGAATTGAACTTGTCGATTCACAGCCATTTTCATCCGTTACCGTTACTTGATAGTTTCCTGAATCTGTCACTAAAATTGTCTGACTGGACTCGCCCGTAGACCAATCAAATGAGCTTCCAGTATTACCGGCATCCAGTGTGAATTCTATACTGTCACAGAAAATAGAATCATTGCCCAATTCAATTACAGGTAATGGATTAACAGTAATATCGACACTGCATGTTGATTCATTACCGAATGCATCAACCGCCATGAATTCAGAGCTATAAGTTCCCGCTTCAAGCGTGTCACCATCTACAGGGCCATTGATGTGCATAGTAGATGAACTGCAGTTATCCGTACTCGTAGCATTATCCAGAGCTAACACCCCTTCACATATTTCGATGGGCGAAGGGCATTCTATTGAAGGCGCAATTGTATCAGACACTGTTACTGTTGCCGTGTCCGAAGCAAAGTTGCCGTTTACATCAATGATTGTTAGCATGACCTGATTCATAGTGTCATTACAACTGAATACGGAGTCGGAAATAATCATTTGAGCGATACCGCAACTGTCATACGATCCATTGTCAATTTGGGCCGCAGTAATCGTAACCGAACCAGTAGAGTCTAGATAAGCAGTGATATTTTGAACCATTACCATTGGAGCAATTGAGTCTTCGAATATGATATCGATGGTATCCGAATCCTCACAATTGTTGGCATCCGTTACAACCACAGTGTATTCTGCTACACCAAGGTTCTCATTCAAAGCGGTTGTTGTTGAGTTATTCCATAAATATGTGTATCCGGCTGTACCTCCAGTTACGCTTACAAATGCAAAACCATCATTAGCATCTACACATGATGCGCTTTGGAATGAGTCGATTAATGCAATAACCTCCGTAGGTTCTGTAATGGTTACCGAATCTGTGTCTGTACAAGAATTTGCATCAGTAGCCGTCACTGTGTAAGTTCCAGCGGTTAATCCAGAATTGGCAGCAGATGTTCCTCCGCCAGGCCAAGCATATGTAATGGTACCCGTTCCACCAGTTGCAGAAGCTGTCGCAGCACCATTGTTACCACCAAAACAGCTTACATGGGTAGGTGTTCCGATGGTAGCTAATACAGCAGTAGGTTCTGTGATTGTTACGGATTCCGTATCAGTACAAGAGTTCGCATCTGTTACAGTCACTGTGTAAGTTCCAGCTGTTAAGCCTGTAGCAGTAGCAGAAGATCCGCCACCACCAGACCAAGCATAAGTATAGGCTGTTGTTCCACCTGTTGCAGAAGCAGTAGCTTCTCCATCATTGCCGCCATTACAAGAAACAGAGTCGTCCACAATAGCAGTCGCTACCAATAAATTTGGTTCATCCACTATGATGGCTGTGGTAGAATCCATGCAGTCCTCGTCATCACGGGCGTAGACCACATAAGTGCCCGCGGTCAAGCCTGTAAGCGATGTGCTTGTTTGCCAGGTTGATCCATCAACACTGTATTCCACAGTTCCTAATCCCCCTGTTGAGGAGGCCGTTATGGCACCATCGTTACCACCGTTGCATGAAACGTCATTCGCCAAAGTGGCAGATACGTTAGATCTGAAACTTCAATAGTCTGGACCTCATAATCAGTGCCAATACAACCAGTAACGTTATTGATGGATCGATAATAATAATCAGTATTGGATGAAACAAATGTGGTGAATGTATCACCCTCACCAATAATGGTGTTGAAAGAACTCGCCAAGCTATATTGTGTAACTGTTGTTGATCCATAATATGCTGCAACACGCGCTATAGCACCGTCAAGAATTGTCGTTGTATCTACCCCAACACAGTTGCCCGAGGTAAATGTGAGGACCAAAGTGTCAGGACCATTCGCATTTAAATCTTGAGGATCCAATTCGATACTCATCAATTTGTTGCTCCCTTGTTCACTACAACTGCAATCGTAATAGTTCAATGAATCTGAACCTTGATATTCACCATTTAGTGTGAATATGAGGGAGTCATTTTGATTACAATTTATTCTAGTGTAAATATCGAACCTTAGCGAAGTTGGTAATTGTGCAATAGAATCATTCCAAATTACCGTAATTGGGGCACTACAGCTGTATTTTCCTTGATTTCCGCATGAGCTGTAATTCGTACTAATATCACCAGAATATAGTAATTGGATTACTGAATCCTGGATGCCACCACCGCTGGTGCCTGTGGTGTCATAAAACGAAACACTGTCTGAAGAGCAAATCGTGGTATCAGAAAAGAATACCCAACTTGGAGATTCAGGAATGCTATGCACATCCCCAAAGTATTTTGAAGTCGAAGTATCTACCGGATTGGAAGAAATAAGTCTGATTTGGTAACCGGATCCTGGGTCAACATTTGGGATTTCGAATTTTGATGTGTCAGCAACAGCGGTTGTGGACCAACTTGCTACTGTCGTAGCATTGGAAAACGAACCATTGCTGTCTGACATTTGAACGGTGATGCTATTTCCAGAGTTAAAGTATTGTGAACATGTATTGTATGAAACTCTTAGGCTGTCTTGCCCTGGGCAACGACCAAAAGCGCTTACGTTAGTTATAAATAGACCAGTATCAGCAACAGTTTCAAGAAATTTTGTTGTGATGTCTTCAACATTGCTGTTTGGTATCGAATATGGTGCAGATGACGTTCGGCCAGCAAATAAAATATAATACATGTAAGGTACACTGCTTAATCCCGAAAGGGTGTGTAAACCATCATTTGTATTCATTGCATAGGATTGAGATACTCCAGAAGTAGTCGGGACTATAAACACTTGATGAATGGCAGGGTCATAACTTCCGTCATTCACTCTTTTTAAATAACAAGAATAGCTCACACCATTGACGGTTGTCGTGAATGTATGTGCTGTCACAGCCCCTTGGCCATCTGCCCCTAAGTTACCAGTGATTGAAAAAGTAGATACTCCATTCAATTCAGCTCCCATGGCAAAAAAGCCAGCAAGTTGTGAGGTTACATATCTCCCACCTGATCCAAATCCAGAGTTGGTGACCACGGCCCCTGAGGTATAGTTAAAAGAACTACCTAAATTGGTGTTTAGGTAGTTTCCACCGTCATACATATCATACCCGCCATCGCTTATGGAGTTTGCACCACCATCGTAGGCGAAGTCGAATTTGTTTGGAATGGCATTAGTAATGTAGGATAGGTTATTCGTAAGTCGGGTGTTAAAATTATCCAGACATTGTGATTGTACGGAAAACGATGCAATAGCTATCGAAATTGTACAAAACAATTTGAGTAACGTGATGTCATAAAGGGGTCTTAAATTGATTTTAGACCGCAAAGCTAAACCTTGGTTGTTTTCGAAATGTTAGGAATTCAATAAATTTTAGTCAGTACTTAGTCTGTAGTGTCCAATCACTTCAAAATCAAATAAAATATCCTCTAATGTTTGACCACCTCCGATGTTATGAATAACAAGTGGCCGGCCGTTTTTTCCACGTTTAGAGGTAACGATTCCAATGTGTGTTAAACCGCTTCCAAGGTCCCAAGCTACAACGTCTCCGGGTTGAAAGTGATGCAACGAATCAGAGGTATGGATGGTCCAACCCTGACGATCAAAATAGGTCATTAAATTCGGTACTCTGCGATGATCAATATTCTTATCTGTAGTAGATAGTCCCCATAACTTTGGATACATTGAAAAGTTGGCCTTCATGTCTTCATGAACCGCTTGTTGAAGATCGATGTCGATAAGCCGAAATGCGCGTATAACGACATCTGTACAAACACCAGTTTTTGCTGGCACATCTCCCAATGGATAAGGAATGGATACGCAGCCAGCAACATATCGCACCGAGGAATCTTCCAAGGTTTCTGCAAGCCTTGCAAGTTCCTCTCCCGTTTGAGAATAGCCTGTACTGACTCCTATCCAAAGCCAAAATCCAAAAACGAAGCGGTACATTGATCGCCAGCTCACGTAGCTATTATTTCAGATAGGTATCCAACCAATCGTAAAACTCTCGATGCCACATCACGCCATTTTGTGGTTTCAGCACCCAATGCCCTTCATCTGGGTAATAAAGCAGTTTACTTGGAATACCTTTGAGTTGAGCCGCGGTGAAGGCTTCTAATCCTTGGTTCAACGGAACGCGAAAATCAAGTTCGTTATGAATGACCATGATAGGCGTATCCCATTTATTAACCATGCGATGCGGGCTGTTTTTGGCATATGCATCTTTCAGACTTGGATCCCAATACGGACCCCCAATGTCCCAATTAGCAAAGAATAATTCTTCCGTACTCGCATACCAACTTTCTAGGTTGAACAAACCACAATGGCTAATGAAACACTTGAATCTCCCATCGTGTATTCCAGCTAAATAATAAACCGAATAACCTCCATAACTTGCGCCAACAGCCCCAAGTTTGTCATTATCCACAAATGGTTCTTTGGCCACCTCGTCAATAGCACTCAAGTAATCTTTCATGGCCTGACCACCCCAATCTTTAGAGATTTGATCATTCCATTCTTGACCAAAACTTGGAAGTCCTCTTCTGTTCGGTGCAACAATGATGTAATCATTAGCCGCCATTAATTGAAAATTCCAACGATAGCTAAAAAACTGACTGACTGCACTTTGTGGTCCTCCTTGACAGTAAAGGAGTGTTGGATACTTTTTGCTGGGATCAAAATCGGGCGGGTAAATTACCCAAGTAAGCATGTCCTTGCCATCGGTGGTTTTGATCATTCGCTTTTCCACCTTACCCATTTTCATCTTCGCAAGCATTTCATCATTCGCATGCGTAAGTTGTGTCTGAGCTCTTGTTTTGATGTCCCACGCATATAACTCAGCAGGCTTGCTCATTGTGTTCATACTTCCGATGATTTTTCCTCCAGCCAGCGATATACTGTTGATATTATGATCACCATCCGTCAACGCAGAGAAGGCGCCAATCTTAAGCTTATCTGCTCCATCTTTTTTAAGGTCCAGTTTGAAAATTTGAAAAGTGGCACTCACCCCAGAAATGGCATAAATAGTTTTAGCGTCAGCACTCCAAACGATGTTTCCAAAACTCTGATCCAAGGAAGCCGCAAGTGGAAATTGCGTTCCGGTCTCCATGTTTCGAATCCACATCATGTTTTTATCGGATTCAAATCCATCGCGGGCCATGCTCAGCCAAGCCAACCAGTTTCCATCAGGTGAAAAGACAGGTTCGTTGTCATAGCCAACATGGCCATCGGTTAAGTTTTTGGTTTCTTTAGTCGATAAATCGTATTGCCACAATTCACTGTTTGTGCTCACGGCATAATCTTTTCCCGTCTTTTTCTTGCACACATAAACCAATGATTGACCGTCAGGAGCCCACACGATTTGCTCACTTCCACCGAAGGGCATCATAGGCGAATCAAAAGCTTCTCCTTGCATGATGTCTGTAATTGGATCACCAATTTTATTGGCATACGTTGCAATAAATACATGCTGGTAAGTGTAGTCATGCCATTGAGTCCAATGACGAAACATTAAATTGTCATAGGCCTTGCCTGTGGCTTGTGGAAGATCAGCGTGTTTGTCTGCCAAAGATTCTTCCACTTTTACATCCATGGTGAAGCTGATGTGCTTCATATCTGGGGCATATTTAAAATTGGAAATGCCTTCGTTAAAATCGGTGACTTGAGTGGCGCCAGAACCGTCCGGATTCATTTCCCAAAGTTGAGTAGTGCCGCTGGCGGTGCTTAGGTATCCAATTTTTTTACCATCTGGTCGCCATTGCGCTTCATACACACTGCTTTTCCCATCGCTTATCATCTTGGTGTCACTGCCATCTGCAGACATCTTCATGAGGTGAGAAGTCCCCTTGTCTTCTTCGAGTTGGTAGCTCTTTTGAGCGTATATAATCGTTTTGCCATCGGGAGAAATCTGCTCACCATAAATGCGGTTGAGCTTCCAGAGGTTTTCAGGAGTTAAGTTGTTCTGTGAGTATGTCGTGAAAGACACAGCGAGAAGCAATGTAAAAAGTGATATGAACTTCATGATATTTATCTTGTTCCGCAATATTATCGAAACTGCGCTCAATCCTTAACATTGCATATCACAAATCAACAAAGTGGAGAATACTGTAAACTACGCACAACAACAAGATGCTCAAGATGAATTGATATCATTCAGAGATCGGTTTTATCATCCAGAGTTAAATGGCAAGCAAGCACTATACTTTACAGGCAACAGTCTAGGCCTGCAACCCAAGTCTGCCGAGTCATTTTTGAAACAAGAATTAGAAGATTGGCGAAAGTTTGGAGTGGAAGGACACTTCGAAGCTCGAAGACCTTGGTATTCTTATCATGAGTTCTTCTCAAAAGCGATGGCCGAAATTGCAGGAGCAAAAGAGTCTGAAGTAGTGGCCATGGGCTCACTCACCGCCAATATCCACAGTCTGATGGCGAGCTTTTATCAGCCAACAAAAACACGTTATAAAATCTTGTGCGAGCGTAAAGCTTTTCCTTCAGATACCTATGCCATGCAGGCACAAGCCAAATTGCATGGGTTTTCCATTGAGGACGCTATCGTTGAAATTTCGCCCGCGAAAGGTTCAGATATCATCACTGAAGATGCCATTATCGAAAAAATATTTGAACTAGGAGATTCATTAGCAACGGTCATGATTGGTGGGGTAAACTATTACAGCGGCCAAGTGTTTGACATGGCAGTGATTACGGATGCAGCGCATAAAGTAGGTGCCCATTGTGGTTTTGATTTAGCCCATGGAATGGGCAACATAGAAGTGAAGTTGCACGAATGGCAAGTAGATTTCGCGGCATGGTGCACCTACAAGTACCTAAACAGTGGTCCGGGTTCTGTGGGTGGATTGTTTGTTCATGAGAACCATCATAAAAGAAAGCTTCCAATCTTAGCGGGATGGTGGGGACACGACAAGGAAACTCGATTTAAAATGGAGCCTGAATTCGTCCCCATGCAGAGTGCTGAGGCTTGGCAAATGAGCAATGCTCCGGTTTTTAACATGGCCATTTATCTGGCATCCCTAGAAATTTTCCAAGAGGCAACTATGCCTCGACTTTGGAAAAAAAGTCGTCCGCTGACTGACTACCTAGAGTTCATTGTAAATAAGGTCGCTGAGGAAACGGGAGCTGACTTAGAAATTATTACTCCCAAGGAGCATCACCGCAGGGGTTGTCAATTGAGTATCGTGGCTCATGGATATGGCAAGGCATTATTTGACAAAATCACGGAGGCTGGAGTTATCGCTGATTGGCGCGAACCGAATGTGATTCGTATGGCGCCCGTTCCGTTATACAATTCCTATGAAGATGTGTACAGATTTGGAGAAATTTTGAAGAAATCATTAACAAGCTGATTGCTGAATAAAATGAAGGAAGTAACGATAGTTGGAGCAGGGTTGGTAGGATCGCTTTGGGCGGTATACTTGAGTAAGGCTGGATATAAAGTCCAGATTTTTGAACGTAGAACCGACATACGGAAGGCAGAAATTAGCGCGGGTAAGTCCATCAATTTGGCGTTGAGCGATAGAGGGTGGAAAGCGTTGCGTGGTGCTGGCGTTGATCATTTGATCAAAGAAATTGCCATTCCCATGCCGGGTAGAATCATGCATGATTTGGAAGGGAACCTTACCTATCAAGCCTATGGTAAAGAGGGGCAGGCGATTAACTCTGTGTCAAGAGGTGGAGTGAATGCGCGTATGATGGACATTGCCGAGCAAGTCGGAAATGCAAAGATCACGTATAACACCAAGTGCTTAGGAGCGGATATGCGAGCTGGAATTTGCTACTTTGAGAATAATGAAACAGGAGAAAAATTTGAGGTTAAAAGCGATTTGATCTTTGCTTGCGATGGCGCTTTTTCTGCGATTCGATACAACTCCATGCAGAAGTTGGATCGGTTTAATTACAGCCAAACCTATATCGAAGATGGATATCGCGAAATCCTATTGCCAGCCAATGAAGATGGAACCTACAAGCTGGAGAAAAACGCATTGCACATTTGGCCAAGGGGTCGGTTCATGATGATTGCTCTACCCAATGAAGATGGTTCATTCACGTGCACTTTGTTCATGCCGTTTGAGGGAGAAAACAGCTTCGAGAAACTGACTTCAAAGGAAGCTATTGACAATTTCTTCAAAACGACATTTCCTGATTTTTATGAAATGATGCCCAACATAGCGGATGCTTGGGAAGATCATCCTTTAGCGTCTTTGGCTATCACGCGATGCTACCCCTGGCATCACGGTAAAACGGCTTTGATGGGCGATGCAGCGCATGCCACGGTTCCGTTTTATGGACAGGGTATGAATGCAGGATTTGAGGATACCACAGTTATGAATGATTTGATGCTGAAGCACAATCATGATTGGGAAAAGATTTTTGAAGAATACAGCCGTACGCGCAAGCCAGATGGCGATGGTTTGCAAGATTTAAGCTTGCACAATTATCATGTCATGCGCGACTATGTGGCCGATCCAAAGTTCTTGCTTCAAAAGAAAATCGAAGCTCGGTTTGCGGAGAAATATCCAGACAAATGGATGCCATTATACAGCATGACCACCTTCAGTGATATTCGCTACAGTGTGGCATGGAAAGAAGGACAACGCCAGCAGACCATCATGGATGAAGTGATGGCAATGAATGACATCGAATCGAAGTGGGATTCGAGTGAAGTGGAGGAGAAAATGCTCAGTCTTCTTGGTTAAGAGTTTCTGAAGCATTTTCAAAAGGATCCTTTTCGACTTTCTTATTGATGAAGGTTTTGTATGCCTCTCGATCGACCTTGAATGAAATCTGCTCCTCAAATAAATCATTCTTGATTTTAGCCATGGCATCGGGTCCTATGCCATGCAGAGATTTGATCTCTGCCTTAGTGAATCTCGACAGATCATAAAGCTTTGTAATTCCTTCCTTGGCTAAGGCTTCGCGAGCTGGCTTAGCTAGGTAAAATGGAAATGTTTTGACCGTTTCTTTCAATTTGATATTATTGATCTGACAAGCTCAGCTTAGGAGCGCTCAAATTTACCATGCCTTTGTCAAAGGTTTTTATAGGAATCGGAGCTTTTGGTGCTCGTCCGGATCTATCGATAAATTGCTTGTAAAGCATCTTGGGAAGATCCTGAAAACTGAACTCCATTGTTGTCTCCTCCAAGTTTTGAAACACTCCGTTTTTCCAATTTTCCGATTTGGAATATTGCTCCTTTAATGCAGGAGTAACCTTTCCTCCAAACTGTTTCGTCATTAGTTCTTACTTAGATTTTAGTATGCCACTCGAAATCAAGGTTTCAAATGATTCTTCCATGGTTTCTTGCATTGGCCTGAACTGAATTCCCAATTGGCTTTTAATTTTAGAGTTGTCTGCATCCCAAGGAATATTGACATTGTTTCTCAGCATTTTCCTGCTGAAAGCCGGGTTTAACAGTGGACCTACCAACATGATTAGCCACTTTGGCAATGCTTTAGTAGGAAGAGGGAATTTATCTCCAAATTTGGGTTGTAAGGTCATGGCCATTTCTAAAAAATCTGTAGAATGAGCCGATGTTATATAGCGTCCGTTGGCTTCTGGGATAAATCCAGCCTTATAGTGGGCGGTCGCAACATCGCGAACGTCTACCACTCCAACTCCCATTTTAGGTACGCCCATTTTCATGCTGCCATCACCCATTTGCTTCAACACACTCATGCTTTCTGAGGTAGTGTTCTCAGGATTGAGTGCAGGGCCCATTACAAAACTAGGGTTGATCGTAACCAAATCCCAACGATCTTGAGCACCGCATATTTCCCATGCCTTTTTCTCGGCTAGGGTTTTTGAATAGGAGTAGGGTTGGTATTCTAGGGATGACGTTTCATTCCAAATGGATTCGTTTATTCTTCCTCCAGGTGCATTTACAGTATCTAGGGCATCGGTATAAATGGCAGCGCAACTGCTCGTAACCACGACTCTTTTAATTGATTCGGTCTTGTTGGCTTGATTTAAAATATTTGCGGTGCCTTTTACCGCTGGATCGATCAATTGTTTCTGCGGATCTTTTACGTTGAGTGTGAAGGGAGATGCGGTGTGATATACCAATTCACACCCTTCCATGGCTTCGGCATAAGATCCTTCCTTTAATAAGTCGGCTGCAAAGTATTTTATCGAGCCACTCGATTTTTCTGCGATGACATCTAGGTGGGCGTATTTTTCTTTTTTGGCTGGATTTCGAACCGCAGCATGAACGGTAATACCGTCTTCCAATAATTGTTTTACCAACCAGCTCGCCACATAGCCGTTTGCTCCAGTAACCATTACAGGTTTTGTTTTGTCTATTGTTCTCATAATTAATTAGTGATTAATCACTCACATTTAGAGTGAAATTTTTTAAAGCTTGTATTTAAGTTTAAGTGCCATTAGTATGTCTAATTTGTTTTCAGGTTCGTGCAGCAAGACTGCCGTGGCCGCGCCATCCATGAGCATCAGAATAATTTCAGCCTCTGCTGCGGGATCTTCGTAACCCAGTTTTGAAAATGCTTCTCGCAGAACGACTTTCACGGGATCAGAATAGGAGGTGTCATAGTTGTCTGTTTGCCATTTCAAGGCATAGGTCAATCGCCACATTTCGTAGTTCTCCTTTTCAATATAGTAGGGGAGTTCCAGTATTTTTCGGATTACTTCCTTTGGGTCGCTGGTCATCACTATATCCGCCATCATAGCTTTACCAGCCTCCGAACTTTTTTCACGGATGACATTCAACAAACCTTCTTTGTTTTTGAAATGTCTGAAAATCAATCCCTCAGAAACGCCAGCTTCCTTGGCTACTTTGCTGGTAGAGGTGGATGCATATCCTTCTGTTGCAAAAAGCTTCAAGGCTGCATTGAGTATATTCTCTTGTTTCTCGGTCATTTAGTAGTGAGTAATCACTTACAAATGTAATGCGATTTTTCAAACACACAAGAATTTTGAAAAATAATTGACTTGGCCGCTCAAGAGCGCTTGAACTATGTTTTGCTTTGTCTCAGGAATGGAAAACTTCACTCAAAGAGAAAAATGGATTGTTCTGATCCTTGGATTGGCCGCTATTATAGCGCACCTCATCAACCTCGGATTGATGCCATTAATGGCGGATGAAGCTATCAGGGCTACCGTGGCTTGGGAAATGATCGTAAGTAAAAACTACATCGTTCCTACCATTTGGGGCGAGTTCTATTACCGAAAGCCACCTTTATATAATTGGATCATCATCGGCTTTTTCCAAGTCTTCCATTCTTATTCGGAGTTTGTTTTTCGCTTGCCCTCGGTAATTCCCTTATTCCTATTGTCTTTCGCGACTTGGTTTGTTTCTCGAAAACACATTGGAGAACGAGCAGGTGCTATAGCGGCATTTGGATTCTTGTTAAGCGGACGTTTGTTGACTAGAGATTCCATGCTTGGACATATAGATCTTGCTTTTTCGCTGGTCACTTTTATCGGATTCTTTACCGTTTATTATTTCCACAAGCGTCAAAACTTTTGGGCGCTATTTCTGATCAGCTATGCATTAGCAGCCGCTGGTGTGCTGATGAAAGGGCTTCCCTCATTTTTGTTCCAGGGTTTTACCCTAGGTGTATGGTTTATTTATATGCGCGATTGGAAAAAGCTTTTTTCGCTATCCCATTTTGTGGGGATAGGCTTTTTCGTTGCTATTGTGGGGGGGTATTTCTACGCCTACAGTCAATTCAATAGTTTGGAAACCTATTTTGATGAGTTGTATGGCCAGGCTGCGATGCGAACCGTAGTAGACAAACCCTGGTATGAGGGAGTATTGAACATATTCACTTTCCCATTCGAAAACTTTGGTCATCTATTTCCAACCTCCCTGATATTGTTGTTTATGTTCCGAAAAGGCATCATAAAACGATTGATGCAAAACGATTTCATGGCCTTCGTTCTGCTCACGTTAGCAATTAACGTGTTGCCATATTGGTTGTCACCTGGCTATTATCCACGCTACCTTTTTATGTTATATCCGCTCGTTTTCATTCTTGGGGCAGAATCATTTGTAAAATACTCGGTCCAAAGAAATTGGTTGATCAAAACGGTAGAAATCGTGTTTTTGATTCTGGGTATAGCACAAGGGCTTGGCTATTTTGGGGTTTTCTTCCTAGACGAGTTAAGAGACCTTTCTTATTTGACTATCGGTGCTCTAGTCATGGTTGGACTATCTGCCGTGGTGGTATACCTATGGTTCAAACAACCGCAATGGCGTATCTACTGGGCATTCGCATTTATCATCTCATTTAGAATTGGTTTTGATTTGTATGTTATTCCTTACCGAATGATTGACGATGGTTCATCCCCACCAGCGCGAAAGGAAATGGCTGAACTCCTGCTCCAAAACATGAAAGAAGATCGGCCATTAAAGGTTTTCGATCAAGCCCCTATATATAAGGAGCATGCCTTTTATTTAGGAGTAGCTAGGAACCAGATAATTGAAAAAACTGTCGAGTTAAATCCGGGCTATTATTACTTAGTGGATGACAATCGCATGAAACAGGTGAAGGAGTTTGAATCGATTCATAGCCATAAAATGTATTACAAGGACTATGATACGCACATCTGTGTGATCAAGGAAAACCTTTCCAGTCAAAAGCCAATTGAATAAATGGAGAGGTTGACCAAAAATGAAAAGATCATTGTTGGCATATTAGCCTTACTCAGTGCGGTGACCTACTTACTGAATCTTGGATTGCTACCCTTGCGCATTGATGAATCCATTCGGACCACCATTGCCATCGAAATGATGAACAGTGGTGATTTTATCACTCCTACCATGTGGGGGCAATTTTATTACAGCAAACCCCCACTTTTTAATTGGATACTCATTGGGTTTTGGCAATTATTTGACTCATTATCATTGTTTGTCTATCGACTTCCATCGGTCCTGTCCTTTTTTGGAATTTCTATCGTTACTTGGTTTGTTTCTCGCAAACATATTGGTGAAAAGGCCGCAGTGATGGCGGCTTTTGGGTTTCTGCTTTGCAGTACCCTCGTCATTCGAGATAGCATGTTTGGATACATCGATCCTATGCTTTCTATGGTGACTTTGATGGGGTTTTACACGGTCTTTCATTTTCATCAACAAGGGAAGTATTGGTACCTATTTGTTTTGAGCTACTTCCTAGCAGCTATCGGAGTAATGTTGAAAGGTGCTCCAACCTTACTTTTTCAGGCGATCACGCTATTGGTGTGGTTTGTTTATAAGAGAGATTTCAAGTCACTTTTCAAACCATCTCATTTTGCGGGAATGGCTTTGTTTATCGTTTTAGTGGGATCGTATTTCTACTTGTATTCGACTCAAAATGACGTAAGCAACTATGCTGCTGGATTAGAGAAACAAGTTGCGCTTCGAACACCAGCGCATCATGAATGGTACGAGACCTTGTTTTACTACCTCATTTTTCCCTTTGAGAACTTCGGGATGTTGTTGCCCACATCGCTATTCACCTTAGTCGCTTTCAGGAAAGGAATGATTAAGCGTTGGTTTCAAAATGACTTTTTGGCCTTCACATTCTTGATCTTGTGTGTGAATGTGATTCCTTATTGGCTTTCACCTGGTTATCGTTTCAGATACTTGATGATGCTCTATCCGCTGTGGTTCATATTGGGTGCGGAAGCTTATTTTTCGGTGAAGGGTGCCGAAACCATAAAACTTTGGATCAACCGAGCGTTTTTACTCATTGGCATTCTTTTGATTCCAACGTTCGTGTATTGGTATTTCTTCCAATTGGAAATGGTAGATGTTGAGTTGACCATCTGGTTGATAGTCATATGTGCTGCTGCTGCTATAGCGCTGCTATTCTGGTTTCGAAAGTCAAGTTATCGCATCTATCTGTCCTTCGCGTTCATCATCCTATTCAGGATTGGCTATGATGTTGGATTCATTCCTCAATGGTCAGCTGATGAGGATAATATCGAGGTTTACAAACGAGTGCAGGCCGAAAAGATACTTAAGGCCGCTAATGGAAAAACCATTCGCGTGTTCGGAAAAACACCCATGAGCAGATCCTATGCCTTTTATTTAGGTGCTGGACAGGGTGAAATCATTAGAAAGACAACGGAGATCGACACAAATTATGTGTATTTGATTACTGATACTAGATTGCCAATGATTAAGGATTATGAGTACGAAAGTCTTTATGAATATGAATTGAGGTTCAAAACGTACATCGTTTACTTGATTGATTTTAAGGGGAAAAAGGAGGGTTAACGTTTTTCAAACACCCAGCGCTTACTGAAATAATTCAGTAGGAATTTACCTCCCATCACTAGAATTTTTGCTCCGATTAGAAAGTCTGCAAAAAACTCGGTTTGTGACAAACCTTTCATGACAAATGCTCCTGCAAACATGAATACGAACGAAAATGCTACGGAGAGTAGAAACGCGGTAGAAGCCTTACGATTTAGGGTGAAAACGAACTTCTTCTGCATGAAAAAGTTCACCACCATCCCTATAAAAGCTGAGCAAAGTTCGGCCCAAAAGACGGGTAGAATATATCTGAAAAGCAACGTGAACGATAGGAAGTCTAGCCCTGTCCCCAAAAGGGATGTAGTGGCAAACTTCACCATCGAAAAGCCTGTCTGTTTTATGTTTTTCAAGTCCTTCACGATGTTAGGTATAAAACCTATTGACAAAAGTGAATTAAAAACCTTGGTTTAGTAAGTAGATTACATCTTGTTTTGAACCTAAGTTTGAGGTATGCTTAGAATTCTTGCCATCTTCTCGTTTATTATCATGTGCTCGAACCCCGTTTTTGCACAGAAAAAGCGCATGAAACAAAAGCCCGTAAGCTTCAATCGGCACTACAATGAAATCCTACCTGCGAAACCACAATTCAAACCAAGTGGATGGATACTAGGTCCGGGAGTGACCTATATGGCAACGACTTTTGTGCCCATCAACAAAACTTTTCAGAAAACGGACGTATCTCAATTCAATGCAAAACTGACCGCCTTGGGTCGGCCAGGGCTTTATGCCGAAGTTGGGCGTTACCGTATGTTTCAATACTCCAAGTTGATCAAATACATGGATTATGGGATCAGCTATAAAGGTTTACGTGGAACAGAAAAAGGGGAAGGTCAATGGGTGAGTTTGCCGGGAGAGGTGGCTACGACCGCATTAGAACAAACCTCTGGACAGTTTGGATACCACTACGCGGAGGCGTTTGTCAATTTCAATCACGTTTGGCGACTGGGTAAATACAATTTCTTGCAAAACAGCATTGGCGCGAATGCGGGGTACGCGTTTATTAGCAACTTAGCAGGGGCTACGGTTTCTGCTGCCGCCACCGGAAATCCAGGTCAATTCTCTACTCAGCTGCACTACAAGCTAGGTTATGGAATCAAAATGAGGGGCAACTGGCTCATCATACCTGCCTTGGAAACACCGATTTTGAATATCCTGCCCTTTGAGCCACCGCGTTC
Organism: uncultured Flavobacteriales bacterium; assembly: GCA_943788775.1. Taxonomy (GTDB): domain Bacteria; phylum Bacteroidota; class Bacteroidia; order Flavobacteriales_G; family Salibacteraceae; genus SHAN690. Next base: position 382,589 of record CALSRO010000005.1, read on the forward strand.
TTCCCTTGGGTTTTTCGCGAGCCGATATCGCCCGGTGATTTTAAGCGTTCGAATCTTCTTCATGCGACCAGCCAACACATTGGATTGTACTCCGGTCCGAACCAGAGAGGGAACTAAAATGCCTACGGATATGGGTAAGCAAAAACAGTTAGACGAAACAAAGTAGGCTTACTCACGCCATTCAATTTTCTTATGGGTCCCATCGCAATAGGGTTTGTTGGCTGAGTGGCCGCATCGACATAAAGCGGTGATTTTTGCACGCTGTTCTACCGCCCCATTGGAATGAGTGATTTCCACATCACCGTGAATGCGAACTGGCCCATTTGGGAACACTTCAATTTTTACTTCGCTGCTTTCTGGCTTCTGCTTTCCTTCGGAGTTTCTGTACCATGTCAATGCTCCGGATGGGCATTTTTCCACTTGTGCGATGAGCTCTTCAGCAGTGGCTCCTTCAACTTGAATCCAGGGTTTGCTTTTAGGATTGAAAACTCCGGGTAAACCTCTCCAGCATTTTTCTGAATGGATGCATGTATTTGGTTTCCAAACTACCGTGATCTCTCCGTTGGTGTATTCCTTGCTAATGTTTGCGCTCATCGTTTTGGGGTGTAATTGTTTTGATAATCGTAGGTAGGGTTAGTTTCAATTTTTTGGTAGTTCAAAGCATTTAAGACCTCCTCATCCAACATTTCTGAGATCACGCGTAGGTGGGTAGGTGGAAATTTATCCTTGAATTTGTCGGTCTTATAATAGAGCATGCGTTTCGCATCAAAATGCTTACTCATACCCACTTTTTCAGGCAGATGCCATTGGTTAGATTTTGGCTCGAGTGCGAACTTATCTTGGAGCAGCTTTAAGCTCTCAGCCGTTTTTTTGATGGTGTCTTCGTAGCGAATGATCTGTACTCTATCTGGAGCCTCTTCTGCGAATTGCAGCCACTTTTTATGAAACAAATTCCAGTCAATCATGAATTGACCATTGGCAATTTTCGCTCGGTGCGGAATATAGCTGCCCTTTTTCGCCAACTTCATGAAACTCTGATACCAAGCGTACGGATCCTTGACAGCAATGACATATTTCAAGTTCGATTGTCCTGTGAGCTTCGATACTTTTTCATCGAATGACTTGAAATCCGAAAAAGTGAAGTTGTTGAGAAACTGAGTTATAGGTATGAAGTGCTTTTCGTCATACAATCGGAAATGCTTGTGTGTCGGCAAACAGTCTGGGTAGTGCTCATTCCAAAACGAAATGTTTTTGAAGTTTTCCAGTAAAACTGCCTCGGTAAAATTGGTACCTGATCTCTCTAGGCCGTAAATCATTAGATCCATAAACGCGTCTTAAACCAAATGTAAAACTATCGCGTTGGAATCCACCCGCGCAGGTTGTAATAGAAAATGAGGATGGGGTTTTTTACTCGTTTTCTGATTCTACGCCAGGTTAATTTTTTACCGGCATACTTCGGTGTTTTGTAATTGGATCGATTTGCGTGAGGATATTTTGTTTCGGGTATGGGCAGGCCTAAAAACTCACACAGTGCTAACCAGTTGTTGTGTTCTTTTAAATCATACACCAGCAAATCATCAGGTCGATCTTTGAAATAGTCCCGTACTTCCTTGATGTGCTCCTCATAGATTCTGATGGTGTGTTCCATGTTTTGAGCTGGGATTCCTCTGCCTCTGCCAAAAACCCATTCGTGCATAGGACTCCGCAAATTGTCAATGTGATATTTCACGCTTTTGTACCAAGAGTCTGAATCTCGAATGGTCAGAATGAATTTGCTACCCGGATACATAACATCCAGCTCTTTGAAAATTTGCGGAATGGGATTGTCTTCGAATGCATCATAGCGATCGATGTGTTCGGCCACCTGCTCCCAGTCTTGATGCAAAACTGGAGTGAGCAACTTCCAAGAATCTGGGCTTACTCGATATCCCAGCGCACTCAACGCCCGATTCATAGTCGTAGTTCCAGTTTTCATGAAACCGATACAGAAAACCTTTGGGCTTTTAGCTGCGCTCACACCTCAAAGAAACGGGATTTTTATCCAATACTCATCGGCACTTCCATCAGCAAGATTTCGGCATCCTCTGTGGCCTTGATATCTAGTGTGCTGACGTCCCAGACTCCTAAACCGTCTCGCTTCTCCAGAGCTTGTCCATTGATGATTACCTCACCATCAATGATGAAGGCATAAACCCCATTTCCAGCCTTTTTTACCGCGTATTCGGTCTTTTGATCTTTGTCGAATCTACCTAAGTGGAACCAGGCATCTTGGTGAATCCAGACCCCCTCGTCATCCGCATTGGGAGATAGTACTTGTTGGAACTTGTTCTTGCGGTTTTCCACCTTGAATGTCATTTGATCGTAGCGAGGTTCCACGTCCTTCTTCTTTGGAAACAGCCAGATTTGAAGAAACTTTACGGGTTTGTCAGCATTCTTATTGAACTCGCTGTGTTTGATACCCGTGCCCGCACTCATTACTTGAACATCTCCACTTTTAATCACCCCTGAATTTCCCATGCTGTCTTGGTGTTCGAGATCACCATCGAGCGGTATAGAAATAATTTCCATGTTGTTGTGCGGGTGCGTTCCAAAACCTTTTCCGCCTTCCACAAAGTCGTCATTCAATACGCGGAGCACGCCAAAATGCATACGCTCAGGATTATGATAATTCGCGAAACTGAAGGTGTGATTTGATTTTAACCAGCCGTGATCTGCCTTGCCACGACTATTTGCTTTGTGCAGAACCATGTTTTTCATAACAATGGATGATTTGTTGGGTAAATGATTGTATCCAACTCGAGCTTCCAGCGAGTCGAACGTAGAATTAGAAAAGTCAGAAACCCCCAGGTCCAGTGCCGACAATCGTGTCGCGGCTACTCCACCTAAAATTCCCAGACCTGCATTCTTAAAAAAATCTTTGCGTTTCATAGCTTGTTATTTTCGAATAATGTCTTGCCAATCCTTATTCCGCTCAAGCATTGCGTTGGCAAAAGTGCAGAGCGGCAACACTTTTTGATTCTTTGCACGTGCCCATCGCACCATTTCGGCTACGATAGCTTTTCCTGCCCCTGTTCCCTTGGCATTAGGGGCGACCTCTGTGTGATCGATGATCACATTGTTGGGGTCTATTCTGGAAAAAGTCATTCGAGCTATCGATTCAGCTCCTTCTAATAGTTCAAAAAGCCCTTTGGCGTTCTCTTCGGTATAAGAAAAGGAGCGTTCCACTAACTCAATTTTTTCGTGAATGCCGATACTGGTTTTCTATCTCTGGGTGCTATTTCTCTTTCATGAAAAGGGGCGCCCAATTTTTCTGGTGCGTCTAAATAACCCAGCACGATGAAACAAGCTATTTCGTGTTCTGCCGGATCAATTCCGAAGGCTTCAAGAGTCTTGTCCATGTGAAATCCTCCCATCATGTGACCATAAATATCATTTTGAGCCGCCTGCATCAGAAGGGTTGTGTTTGCCGCACCCACATCATGCATATGGTGTCTGTTTTCTCTTCCCTTATACTCAAACTTTCGCTTTGCTAAGGAGAGCAACATGTGCGATCCATTCTTGGCCCAAGGTTGGTTTCCATCCATCAAGCACTCCACCATTTTATGAAAAGCGTCAGTGCCCTTTTCCGCATATATATACTCCCAGGGTTGTTCGTTCATGCTACTTGCACTCCAGCTTGCGGCTTCAAAAAGCCCTTCCATAGTTTCTTCTGAAATGGACTTTTCGCTGAATGATCTAGCGCTCCATCGGTCTAAGATTAATGGGTGAATATCGTGTTTAGTTTGTGGTGTTTTTGGATGACTCATGCCGTTCATAGTTTTCAGAATTCAAATATATACAAATACAATAAATGTATGTACATGCAATATTATTTTACTTCACGTGGAGGATTCAGCGGTTGCCATTATTTGTCTGGATTCGCTTTGTTGTTATCTCCATCGTCAGGAGAAACATCTGATGCCTCAGAAGTGTTCATTGCAGCCTCGCTAGCACGGTTTTCAACATCCAGCATTTCCAAGACTTCATCGCCAACATCTTTCCGAGTAGCGCGAATCATTGCCCAAGTCATGATTAAACTTGTAGCGATTATGACAAACAGAAGAATACCATTCTGAAAGTCAGCTATCTGTTGTTCGACAGGAATGGCAAAGAACAAAAGCACGGTGATCAATCCCCGGGGTGCGATGTAGACTTCAGGATAGATGTCTCTCCCCATGAAGAGCTGTATCAATGCGAATCTCAATCCATAAATGGAAGCCAAAATGAGTATGGAAACCAGAATGACCTGTACGCTCAGCAATGAGCTCAACACAATGGTAATTCCAAAAATGATGAAGAAGAATGTCCGCACTATGAACGCGGTTTCGGCCGTTACGATATGCAACTCGTGAAAGAGGGTTTTGACACTCTCTTGCTTCAACGTCTTTTTTAAGAAACCGGGGAAGAAGATTCCAGAGTTACTGATGATCAAGCCAAAGACAAGAATGATGATCAAACTACTCAAATGGAATTGCTTGCCGATGGCATAAAGCAAAATCAAGATCGCGATGAGCAAGAAGGTTTTTACTTGGGTCTTAATGTTCTGAAAGGCGTAAATCAAACCATAACTGGCGACCACACTGATTATGATAGTGATGATCAAACTACCCGCAAATTCACCCACTGCCTCACCCCCTGATAGATCTCCACCTAGAGAGAGCAAAAAATAGAAAAGCATAATCCCGAGAATATCACTAAACGTGCTTTCGTAAATAGAAAACTCCTTCTTTTTTTGGGGTAAATGCGATACTGAAGGAATGATGATGGCGCTGCTTAGAATTGATAGGGGAGTCGCGTAAATCATGGCGGTCAGCCAAGTGAAATTGGGGATGAGAATCATGATGATTAATGCAGCGGCTCCTGTGGCTGTGAGCAATCCGATGAGCGCGACCAATAATGATTTTCCGATAAGTGGAAGTTTATGCTTCTCTAATTTCAGATCGAGTGCGGCTTCCAAAACGATCATGATTAATCCTACAATCCCCAATAACTCCAAGTAAGGAAACCAGTCGTTTTGTCCCACTCCAAAATAGTCCATGAACTGTTTGATGATGATGCCGGTAACAATCAGCATCAGTACCGAGGGAACATTGACCTTCTTCGAAAGAATGTTGAAGAAATAGGAAAGTATAACCATTGCCGATGCGGCAATAATCAGGTTGTATGGACTCATGTCAGAGTTTTATTTTCGTTTGGATAGCGGAAAATTACTGAATCCAATCGTCTTATCGTACCTCAAAGACCATTCGAAGCGAATCTGCCTTACTGCGCACTTTCAACCATTTTTCGATGCGTGCTTTTTCATCGGGCGAAGGTCGTTTTTCAAACTCTACGTAGGCGAACGTCACCGTGTCTAATCGATTGCTATCGGCATTGAAAATGGGATTTCGCATGAGCGTGAAAGCCTTCACATTTTCATAGCTCGCTTTCAGCTCTTGACTGATATCGGAGATGGGCAATTCACGACTTTTCATTTTAATCAACTCGGTTTCCAATTTATCGATGCGCTGCTGCTTATTCTGAAGTACTTCTTCGTTTCGTTTATACAGATCTTCAATTATGCCGGATTTCATGCTTTGGTTCATGAGCTCTACGGTGGCCATATCTAGTCCATCTTCCTTCATTGCCCCTTGGCGCACAATCAATTCTGCGCCAAACAAACGGCTGTTCTGCTTCATTCTTGCTTTGATGTTGGCTATGACATCAGGCGAAATAGGTTCACCAATCAATGCAACTTCGATGCGTTTTATCTCTCCATCCTTATTGACATTTTTAGAAATGACCTGTGCATTATCAAACACGAAATTCTCGGAAACAAACAAACCAGCTTCACGCTTGAACACACTGTCTTGAACCAAATTGAAGGCGATGTATAGTGATGGTAAGGTGGTGACGATCACAAAAGCAGCAATGAGTCGTTTGACCTTTGTGGCTTTTACCTCATCTAAGAATTCAATTTGCGGAAATCGGAGAAAACGAACCACGATAAACGTGGAAAAACTGATAAATACTGAATTGATGGTGAACAAATAAAACGCGCCAAAAAAGTACCCCCATTGTGCGGTAGCTAATCCATATCCTGCGGTGCAAAGCGGTGGCATAAGAGCGGTAGCGATAGCGACTCCTGGGACAGCATTACTTTTCTCTTTTCGGGATCCAGCTACAATTCCTGCCAATCCACCAAATAGTGCGATGATTACGTCCCAAATAGTGGGTTGGGTTCTGGCCAATAGTTCACTTTGAGCATCACTAATAGGACTCAAGAAGAAATACAGTGCGGATGTCCCGACAGAGATCACCACCATCAATCCTAAGTTCTTTGCCGATTTCTTAATCAATTCAAAATCAAAAATGCCCGCACCCAAACCCAATCCCATGATGGGGCCCATCAAGGGAGAAATAAGCATGGCTCCGATAACCACTGCAGTTGAATTCATGTTCAAACCAACACTCGCTATGAAAATGGCAAAGACCAAAATCCAAACGTTTGGCCCGTTGAATTCTATGCCTTTTCGGATATACTCGCTGGTCTCTTCTGGAGTCGCCTTATCGTCATCTAAATTGAGACGATCTCGAAAGAAAATCAGAATCTGAGCCAGCAATCGACTCGGATTGATGTCTCGTCCTCTGCTAGGTTGAGTATCTTGGTTTTGTTCCTCTTGTGGTGTCTGTTGGTCCGTCATAACCTTTGAATCAATAGGCGAAAGATACTAGGGTTTGAATATCTATGGATAAGACTGGAGATTTAATTTTCAAAGAGCAATTGAGACGATGGCCAGTTTCTGCTGATTACATTTGATGTCCAAATTTTTCAGAGGTATGAGTGATACAGCAAAGACGGAGAAGCCAAAGACCAAAGGCAATGTAGAGAAGGAAACCCTTTTGAAAGCTTGGGAACTCATGTGCACAGCCAAGCGCATGAGTGAGATTTACAACGAAAACATTCAACTTACTTCCAAATATGTTCACGCTACTAGCAGAGGACATGAGGCAGCTCAGCTTGCCTTGGCACTTCAGTTAAAACCACAAGACTTTGTCGCTCCATATTACCGCGATGACTCAATTTTACTGGGCATTGGAATGACGCCATACGATTTGATGCTTCAACTTTTTGCCAAACGCGATGATCCATTTTCTGGAGGCAGAACATACTACAGTCATCCATCTTTGAAGGACGATGACAAGCCGAAAATTCCGCATCAATCATCAGCGACAGGCATGCAAGCGATACCTACCACTGGAGTGGGAATGGGTATTCAATACAAAGAATTGATGGGGTTGGCTGAAGATTTTAAAGGCGAAAATCCGGTTGTTGTTTGTTCCTTGGGCGATGCGTCTATCACCGAGGGTGAGGTGGCTGAGGCCTTTCAAATGGCAGTGTTAAAGCAACTGCCTATGTTGTATTTCATTCAAGATAACGAATGGGACATTTCTGCCAGTGCAGATGAAATCAGAGCGGGTGATGCCACGCATTATGCCAAAGGGTTCAAAAGATTAGAAGTAATTACTGTGGAGAAAGGACATGATTTCATAGCATGTTACGAGGCCTTGAATAAAGCCATCACCACCATTCGAAAAGAGCGCAGACCGTTTTTAGTTCATCTGAAAGTACCCTTGCTCAGTCACCACACCTCTGGTGTTAGAATGGAGTGGTACAGAGATGACTTGGAGGATGATAGATTACGTGATCCACACCCGTATTTCGAAGCACAATTGCTGGATTTAGGCATTGAAAAATCATTGCTCGAAAAAGCCGCAAAGAGGGCTCACGAGTTGGTAGAAGTAGATTTTATACGAGCTCAACAAGCGGAAGACCCCATTCCATCAGACCTTACGGACCATATTTTTGCTCCAACACCGATCACTGAGGAGAAAGGCGAGCGAGACCCAGCTGGTAAGGAGAAAACCGTCATGGTAGATAGTGCCCTTTTTGCCGTGCGTGAAATCATGTCGAAGCATCCAGAAGCTTTGCTTTATGGACAAGATGTTGGACATCGATTGGGTGGAGTTTTTCGCGAGGCGGCAACGCTAGCTCAGCAGTTTGGAAAAGAACGTGTGTTCAACACTCCGATTCAAGAAGCATTTATCATTGGTTCTACGGTAGGCATGAGCGCGGTGGGATTGAAGCCGATCGTAGAGGTTCAGTTTGCTGACTATATCTGGCCTGGTTTAAACCAATTATTTACCGAAGTAAGTAGAAGCTATTACTTGAGTAATGGCAAATGGCCAGTAAGTTGTGTCATTCGGGTTCCAATCGGAGCCTATGGTAGCGGTGGGCCATACCACAGCTCGTCCGTTGAAAGTATTTTATCAAACATCCGTGGAATCAAAGTGGCTTATCCAAGTACAGGAGCGGATTTGAAGGGCTTACTCAAAGCGGCATATTACGATCCGAATCCATGTGTGTTGCTGGAACACAAAGGATTGTATTGGTCGAAGATCAAAGGAACCGAAGGCGCCAAAACCACCGAGCCTGGCGAGGATTATGTGGTGCCTTTTGGAAAGGCGCGTGTGGTACAGGAGGCCGATCAAGCCAAGGTAGATTCGGGCGAATCGTGCGTGGTCATTACCTACGGCCGTGGAGTCTATTGGAGCGAAGAAGCTGCCAAGGCCTTCCCAGGAAGGGTAGAGATTTTGGATTTAAGATCGATACAACCGGTGGATGCAGATGCCATTTTTAGTTCCACCAAGAAGCATGGAAAAGTGGTTGTCGTTACCGAAGAACCGCGAGGTAGCTCGTTCGGTCAAGGCATTGCAGGTAGAGTAGTGGATGATTGTTTCGAGTATTTGGACGCACCCGTCATCACTGTGGGTGCAGTAGATACACCTGCCATCCCTCTCAATGAAATCTTGGAGCAAACCTATCTACCTAATGCGGAAAAAGTGAGAGAGGCGCTAGAGCGAGTTTTGACGTTTTAAGATTTATTATACGTACAAGTATAATAATTATACGTACATATATTATATTCGTACGTATGAATGCAAAACTTACCTTATCGTTAGATCAAACGGTCATAGAAAGAGCCAAGGAATACGCCAAGGAAAGGCAAATATCCCTTTCGAAAATGGTGGAGGAATTGTTGTTCGCAGTAACTCATGAGCCTGCTGAACAATCGCAAAAGAAGCTGAGTCCTGTTGATGAATTAATGGGTATGCTCGAAGATCCAGGGCCAGAGTTCGACTACAAACAGGCTCGATATGAATATTTGAAGAAAAAGTACGGCCTGTGACCAAAATCTATTTGGACACAAATGTGATCCTCGATGCGTTATTTCAGCGGAAGCCATTTGACAAAGATGCTCGACAGATTTTTGAATTAGCTGATATGCAACAGATTCAATTATTCACTTCGGCAGATTCCATGACCAATATGTACTATCTAATATCTAAGCAATTTGATAAAAACACTGCATACATTGCCCTGTTAAAGGTGAGAGCATTGACTTCAATTTCATCGGTCGATCAGACAATTATTGACCAAGGGTTAAAAATCGACCCTTTTGATTTCGAAGATGCGGTGCAATATTTCTCTGCGAAAGAGGCGGAGTGTGAAGTAATAATATCGCGAGACAAAAAGGGGTTTAAGCAATTTGATATGCTCTGCCAAACACCCAAGGAATTTTTGGACTCACTTTAAATCAAAAAGCGAACATGTCAAGATGAAAAGACTTCCTATCCTATTCTTATTAATGGCCTCTCTGAGAGTCTTTTCCCAATCATAGTTTATAGACACCCGTGATGGGAATAGTTATCCCACCATTGCACTAAATGATTTGCTCTGGTTTCAACAAAATTTGCAATTCCAAACAGATAGCAGCCGATATTATGATGACTCAGAGCGATCTAAAGATTGTGGACAGTTCTATCCGCTGGAGGATGCTTTCGAGGTTTGTCCCGCAGGCTGGAGATTACCGACTGAATCTGAGGTAAAAGAGTTAGTGAAGTTGAACAAGAAGGGTAAGATTGATTTGATCGACACCCTAAAGGTGGATATGTGCGGTCGAATGGATTACGGAAAGTCAGCAAAACAAGGCGATCAAAACACCTATTGGATTCAAGTGGAACTGGAAGGAACCTATGCCACTCATTGGCATTTCTTTCCCGATGAAATTAAGATGCATCACCACAACGTAGATCGCAAGCGATTTCCTGTGAGGTGTGTGCGGGAGGTAGATTGAATTAAACTAGTTTGCTCACAAACAATGCATTTTCAGCTTCTGTCCCCGTAGATATTCTAACACAATGTGGTAATCCAAATGCTTTTAGGTGTCGAATGAAAATGCCTTTCTGCATCATTTTTTCAGCGACTGCCTTGGCAAGTTCTTCTTCCTTCAAATCGACCATCACGAAGTTTCCAAAGGAAGGAGTGTATTCTAATTCCGCATCGTGCAATGCGTTGTAGAATTGCTGCAGGGCAGTTTTATTCAGCATGACAGATTTGTGCATGTGCGCTTCGTCTTCCAAGGCTCCTATGCCTGCTGCTTGAGCCAGGTTTGAAGGGGCAAAGGTCATCTTCACCTTGCTCAATGCTTCTATCAATCTTGAGTCGCCCAACGCATACCCCACTCGGATGCCCGCTATGCCATATGCCTTACTAAAGGTTCTGAGTGTGATGACATTCGGTCTTCGCAATTCAAAGCTATCTGGATAGTCGTCAGAGATCACTTTTGCATATTCATAATAGGCCTCATCCACGATGATGAGTACATCATCAGAAACGTTATCAATGAGTTGATTCAATTGATCCTTAGTGATCATAGCACCCGTTGGGTTGTTCGGGTTGGCCACATAAATCGCCTTAGTTTGAGGTGTCACCGAATCAATCAATCGATCGATATCAAATTGATAACCCCGAGCCAAAGGAATGCGTGCCACCGGCACTTTGTTGGATTTTGCCCAGATATACACGGCCACAAAAGTGCCATCGCACGTCAATAGTTCTTCCCCTGCTTTGAAAAACGCCCGGAACATACAATCAAAGACGGATTCTGATCCATTATCAACCACCACATTGTCAATCTCGCAGTTATTATTCGCTGCGATCATTGTTCGCAACTGAATGGAAGCGGGATCTGGATATTTATGCGAAGTAATGGCCGCCTCTTGAATCCGCTCCAATACTTTGAGCGAAGGGCCTAGGTTGTTTCCATTGTTCCAAAGAACCGCCCATTCGGTAAGTCCTAATTCTTCAATGATCTGTGCGACAGGTTTCCCAGGTTTGTAGGAAACAAGCTCTTGAATATTTTGTGGAATAGAAATCATAGCGCAAGTTATATTTCATTGCGCCTGCCAATCATAGCCCTATGGCAGACTGGCTAAAGTTAAGTCTTAGGAATTAACCTAAAAGCATCAAAAGGAAAATAGCTACCAATGCAGCACCAACCCAAACAATTCCAAATCCACCCATGGTAGAGTCAAATACGGTGTTTAGGAATCCTTCTGGCTTTTGTTCGTGATTATCGTGTGACATGCTCTTAATCTTTATGGGGCGAAAATAGCCAAATGACTATTTATTTCCACATATGTTGAACAATGTATTTACGCTGCTAGTTTTGTTTGGTACCTAATTCAAAAACGATGCGCCTTTTTTACTTGCTTATTCTTCTTGCATTTCCATCTGTTTTATTCAGTCAATCCTCAAAACTAAAGGTGCAATTGGATCCTATTTCAACCCAACTGATGATCAACAAAGGGATGGAGTTAGACCACGGCACAGTTAAAAAAGGACACTTTATAATCAATGATTTTACGGAACGTGAGCGCGCATGGTTAGACAAATCAGGAATTGCGTATGAAATGTTGGTAGATAACCTAGAACACTACTACGAAGAACGTGCATATACTATGGATACGTCCCGCGGTTCTCGGGCCGATTGCGGTAGCGAGAGCTCCGAAGCATTTGAAACGCCAGAAAATTTCGAAACGGGTTCGATGGGCGGATTTTTCACTTACCAAGAGTTTTTGGATCATTTAGATGCGATGGCAACTCAGTATCCCAATCTTATTACACAGCGTGCAGCCATCGATACTTTTCTCACGCACGAAAACCGACCTGTCTATTGGCTCAGGATTTCTGATAATCCGAATGTGAATGAAACAGAACCAGAGGTGCTTTACACGTCCATTCATCATGCCCGTGAACCTCAATCGCTGGCTCAGTTGATCTTCTACATGTGGTACTTGCTTGAAAACTATGGAAGCAATGATGAGGTTAGCTATTTAGTAGATAACACGGAGATGTATTTTATTCCGATGATTAATCCGGATGGATACATCGAGAATGAGACCAATAACCCAAATGGCGGTGGGCTATGGCGAAAGAATAAGAGGGACAATTTGGATGGAGAATTTGGGGTTGACTTAAATCGGAATTATGAGTACAAATGGGCCTATGACAATGATGGGTCTTCATCAGAAACTTCGAACCAAACCTATCGCGGACCTTCCGCAGCTAGTGAGCCTGAAACCAAGGCCGTACAATGGTTTTGCGAGCAGCACGAATTCCAATTGGCGTTGAATTACCATTCTCATGGTAATTATTTGATCTATCCATGGGGCTATATTCCAAGTCCGTTGAGTCCAGATTCGAGTTATTTCATTGCGATTGCAGAACAAATGACGGCCCAGAACAACTATGTATATGGAACCGGTTACGAGACAGTGAACTATGCTACTAACGGAGTGTCAGACGATTGGATGTATGGAGAAGAGACGACCAAAAACAAGATATTCTCAATGACGCCTGAAGTAGGAAATTCGGGAGACGGGTTTTGGCCTGTCGAGTCTAGAATTATTCCGCTAAGCCAAGAAAACGTTCGACCCAATATGTTGTTGTCCCACTTCGCTGGACACTACATTACCATGGAAGATGTTAGCGATCCAACATTGCCTTCATTAACGGGATCGATCGAAATCAAATTCGAACGGCTCGGCCTTCAGTTTGACGCGAACAATGAATACTCTATTGTCCCTGTTTCAAGTAATATCATCTCTGGAACGGAGAGTCATTCATTCACCACGATGAATATTAGCCAACCGGAATTTGTAGAGTTTGATTATGAGTTGGAATCTAATATTGAGGTAGGTGATTTAGTGGTCTTTGAATTAGTCTCTACCCATACGGGATATTCAACTTCAAAAGAGATTACCAAGATTTACGGTGAGCCGACTATCGCTGTGCAGAATCAGGGTAACTCGATGAATGATTTTTCTTCGTTCAGTTGGGATGTGACAGATCAGATGTATTATTCCCCGTCAAGTTCGATTACCGATTCTCCCTTTGGATTGTATTCAAACAACAGTGTTTCTGAATTGGAATATGAACGAATCATAGATATGCGTCAATCGCTTTCAGGTTATCTTTCGTTTTATGCAAAATGGCAAATAGAATCAGGCTGGGATTACGCTCAAATTATGGCAGCACCTATCGGTACAAATAAATGGAGTGCGCTTTGCGGATTCTACACCAAAGAAGGACAACCTGAGCAAGACGAAGGACAACCTTTATGGGATGGAAATCAGCTTGGATGGGTGAAGGAGCAAGTAGATCTGAATGATTACATCGGTAAGCGGGTGAAAATAAAATTTAGATTAGTCAGCGACCAATTTGTTACCTACGATGGATTGTACATTGATGATCTGCAATTCGTGACACTTTTAGATGCTTCGTCCACAGTGCCATTAGATACGGGATATGTTGACTCGGTAGTTTCAGTGAATGAAACTACCGAAAATGGCCAAATTAAATTTTATCCAAATCCTGCAATTTCTGAGTTATTCATCGAACAGGAAGCCGCCAATGATCTGGATGTGGTTATTATGGATATTCAGGGAAAGGCAGTTTTAACAAGAACCTTGAATCAAAGGCGTTCAAGATTAGATGTAAGCGAGTTGCCATCGGGCGTTTATGTGATTCAATACACTACGAATCATATCGTAGAACGCCAACCATTGCTGATAGTGAGGTAGTTGTTCACATTCGTAATGGGAAAATTATCAGGACTTTACCTGATAATAGGTAGTGTTCTATCCGTAGACTTGGCATAGATTCGACAAAATTTAGACGCCATGAACCATACACTTAGTTCTATCAGATCTATGTATCACTTTGAGCCCTTGAGTGAGCTAGCTCTTCAGCGCTATGTCATTAATCCAGAAGGACGAGTAGAGTTCAATGACGATGAGATGAGTTCACAGGAAGTGGACTTCGTTTTGGAAGTCATGGAGCTATATTCTGGCCTGGATCAATTTCGAGCTGATAATTTTTTGACTTATTCCATGATGACTGTCTTGGAATATTTAGAGCGCACGCATGCTTTCTACGAGGCAACTTTACTTCCAAAAATCGAGCAAAGCATTGTTGGCATCAAGAAGTTATTTCCTGATCATCAAATTGCAGGAGTATTGGATTCATTTTTCAAATCGTATAGAAATGAATTGCTTGAGCATATTGATTTAGAGGAGTCGCGTTTATTTCCTTACGCACGAAGACTGGCTCATGGCGCTGGGGCAAGAGACTATTCTGTCGAAGATTTTCAAACAGCCCATACACATGAAGTGGAAGATGGTTTGGACACGGTAATTAACATCATTGAAACCGATTACCCTGAGGTGGCTAGATCTTTTGCTTATCGTTCGTTTAAGAACCTATTAGAGCAATTCAGATTGGACTTGGAGATCCACCATTTGATGGAAGAAGAAGTATTTTTAGTAATGCTAGTTACCCTTGAGAAAGACGGAAAAGTCTTCCCGTTTCAATAATCCAAAATTACATCGCGATTTGAGGAGCATTTCCTAAATCACGCAGCATCTTAGCGTGTGCAGCTATTGCCTCTCTGAAACGATCAATGCTGTTGTAAGGCACCCCATATTCCTGAGCCGTTTGTTTTACGATTTCAGAAATCTTTCGGTAGTGCACGTGGCAAATATTAGGAAACAAATGATGCTCCACTTGAAAATTCAAGCCACCCACATACCAAGACAATAGTCGGTTGTTTGGAGCAAAGTTGGTGGTAGTTGCCATTTGGTGCACCGCCCAATTATTATCCAAAGTGCCATCCTCGTTCGCAAGGGGGTATTCAACCTCAGGCATGATATGCGCCAACTGGAAAATTACGGCTGTAGCCATTCCTAGTATGTAGTGCATGCCTATGAATCCGATGAGGGTTATCCATGGAGATATAGGCGCCATGACCATAGGTAGAACCAAGAACACACCAAAATACACCACCTTCCAAAGGCTGATGTTCATCATCAAGGTTCTCATTTCAGCTCGGGTTTTTACCAATTTAATCTTGCGGTATTGAGCAGCCTGTGTAAAGTCGGTAACGATCACCTTCATAAGTATTAAAAAGCCATATAGAATCCAAGCGTAATAGTGCTGGTACTTATGAATACCGTGCTTTTTTTGATGTGGGGTGAACCTTAAAAAGAATGGGATGTCCACGTCTCCATCGGCTCCCTCGATATTGGTAAAACTGTGATGAAGTACGTTGTGTTGATATTTCCAGACTTGACTGTTAATACCTAAGATATTTACGATGCCACCCAAAATTTTATTGACCCGATCATTTTTTGAATACGCTCCGTGGTTGGCGTCATGCATGACGCTGAATCCGATGCCAACGGCTCCAATTCCCATTAATAACCAAAGTCCGAGGTTGGCCCAAACGGTGGTGAAAATCCCTGATAGGATAATCACGAATGGAATGAAATATAGAGATATAAGTACGATTGTTTTTGTGACCATTTCAGCATTAGCATTTCGCGAAATCTTATTCTCGCTGAAATATCCATTTACCCTGCTTTTAAGGGTGCGATAAAAATCAGCATTGCTTTGTCGGTCGAATCGGTATGAAGTAAAATCCATGTTCTAAATTAACGATCAAAAGGCCTACGTTCAAACGAAATCTTCAGTTTTTCCTGCCGATAATCGCCATTCACGATAAGTGAATTTCGTAACCATGATTCAATATTAGTGCTCAATTGCTTACAAACCGCCATAAGAATTGTGAAGAACGATAATATCTTTGCACATTCTTGGTCGAGAAATCAACGAGAATGAGCTCTTTCAAGCAAAAATGATCTTTGTCATAATGGCCTCGTAGTTCAATGGATAGAATAGAAGTTTCCTAAACTTTTGATCTAGGTTCGATTCCTAGCGAGGCTACTTTTTAATCAATTCTTATACCCCTAGAAGTAAAAGAAATTCCCTGCTGACCTGAAGCCGAGATCATAACGGATTCGCAAATAGGTTCAAAGTCGGCTCTAGGCGAAATCCAATCTATTACAAAGTTTCCACCTGTACCTCCATGTGCGTCATCTTGATTGATGATAATTTCTATCGTCTCCATAGGCATGAGTTCAACTGGAAAATCAAAATAGGTATGAACGTGCTCGCCTTGGGTGTTGTAATACTTTGTTCCGGTGAGGTAAAAAGACTCTGAGGGGCTGATATTTCGAATACTTATGGTTGCAGTGAGGTTATAGGTGCGATGTTGGTTTCGTTCATAAATCTCGGAGTAAACCGCCAAATAGGTGCTGCCGGCTATTTTGTTACTATCCAAGGAAGGGATTTCAGTTTTTCTTGCCGCCCAGTCGAATTCGCCCGAAGAAAATTCATCTATTTTTTCGCCACAACCGAAAAGTACAAGGGTCCATGAAGCAAGTAGGAAAATATTTTTCATGAGGTTAGATAGACATTTTTGAGAACGGCATTAAATATCCAATTTTAAATGTCGGTTCTGGTTTAATTTAGAATATTTAGGACATTGTTAGATTGTTAGGTATGGATATTATGAATGATAGGTATGGAATTAAAAAGGTCCAATAGAATTCTTGGGTTAAACCATCTGATTACCTTTCTGGTCATGTTGACTTTGCTAAGTTGCAATCGATCAGGAGAAATCAAGGTTCAAAACAACATTTCCCGCACAACGATTGAAAACATCTATTGGGGCCAAATCTATGTTGGAGGCTCGCTGAGGCCTGGGCAGGAAACCGAGTTTTTCGAAATAAAAAGATCGGATACAAAGCTCCCTGCAGAGCATCGCATTTTCTTTTCTGTTGAAGGAGATTTGCCCATTCAGTATTACACAGTCGAAAAATTTGAACTAGACAAAAAAGGACAACTTATTGTTGCCCTTTCCGATTCTACTGAATTCTATGAGGTAGAATAGAACTACCGTTCCACGATAATCTTTTTCGTTTCATTCATTCCATCTCCACTCAAGTGCACTGCATATATGCCGCTAGTAAGTCTTAGATTGAATTTTTGAGCGAAGTTTCCACTTGAGATCAATTGCTCCTTATGCACCAATTGACCACTAATGCTGTACACTTCCATTTGAATCGAACCTGAGTAGTTCAACATTTCTATGTAGAAGTTACCCGAATTCGGATTTGGATAAATGTTCAGTTCCGTTTCGAGATTTTCTGAGATAGATAATGGCGCGTACCCCCCATCGATTTCAACTAAAGTGTCACCGCCAATGACTACTACATCAACTCCATCCACCTGGGTGAACACTGTGTCTTTTGTCATGGCGTCAATGGCGAAAGCGTATTCGATTTTGTTGCCGAATTCACTTTCAAAGATTTGAGCAATTCCACCACCGTTCCATATTCTCAAATAACCTGATCCTTGAGCTGGATAGGCCCAGTAGGATAGCCCATCATCTTCACTGTCAGTTAACTCAAGTCTGTAACATCCGGTGTCCAATTTCAATGTATCCCAATACACAGTGTTCGCATCAAGGCTAAACCCATATTTTTCCAAGACAATTTCATTCTTGGAATTGTAAACAATAAGGTCGTTGTCATTTTTGTTGGTATTAGTCTTGTACTGAATGATCACTTCACCTTCCATGATATCTGGAAGCTCGAATTTGCTCGTGTAAGTATCATTCTGTGCGTTTCCATCTGCGCCTCCGTTAGGTTCACTCACAGTAGCGATGAATTTATTACTTCCGTTACCCATGTAAAATGCGCCATCTTGGAAAGGCAATACCACTTCCTCTTTTTCGAGAAATCCAAGATATCCTGACCAATAGTAAGTCTTCGAAATACCACCTTCTACCATGTATTTGATTTTACAGCTGGTCAGAGGAGTCGATCCGTTGTTTCGAATCACTATTCTTGGTGCGTAGCACACCGGGTTCATTCGTGAATAATATCCTCGATTAGACGGAGCAATGACATCATAAACTTCTACATCCAGGGCATTCGCAGGCTCGTCATACTGGAAAACGTGCATCGCAACTACATAGTTTCCATTTCCCATGCCTTGGTTGTTCGTGGGCACCGGAGTGATTCGATAGTCCAATTCGTAGGAAGAACCACTCACAATATTCGAGATGTCATATTCAAAGTCTTTTACGACATCACCCGGACACCAACCTTCTCGCGCTCCTGGCCATGTCCCACCTTGCGGATATACAGGGTTCAAGGCACATTCGTGCGTTTGCCAGATATGCCAATTGGTAGCTTCGTTTCCATTTACATAAAGAGAATGCTCATTGTCTTTCCATTCGCAGCAATGTGGATATTGACCAGAATTACTATTGTGCCCGTGACCAGTGAACCTCGCTAGTACTTTCTGACGTTTAGCCAATGGATTAATGGATATGTCCACTGGTTCTAGAGCAAGGTCATTGTCAAGGGCATTGTAACTAATCGACCTCATTTGACCCCATGGTCGTGTAAGCTCTACTACATTGGCAGGAGGCGTACCCTGGATAAATGCAAACTTCAGATCTAATAACTCTTGTTGGTTACCGCTCGAAATATCCACTGAATCTCTTAGTAAATGTGCATAATCAGTAACGTCATAAATCCAAGTAAATCCTTTTGGACCCAAACTCAATCCGATACCATAAGGAGTAATGAATCGACCAATTTCATAACGATCTACCACTTCAAAAGGTGGATAGAAGAAATTCAAATCTCCGTTAACCCACATTTGATTGCCCACAAAGAAAGTAGAGTCGATGGCATTTCCACTTGGATCGTAAACGTATGAGTAGCCTTCGTTGCGAACATAAGTCCCTTGGATGGCTTCAACAAAGTTTCCTACAACACCGTATTCCACCACTGAAAACGGAGGTTGATCCACTTCGTCTTCTATGATGTCAGTGATCAGCGTATCTAAGTAGACGCCTTGATGCAGATGAATTTCCGGAACAATGTTCGTTTTTGTAGTCAAGCGGAATAGCTCGTGTCCCTCATATGTTTTTACAGATGGGGCGCCATGCCAATAAGGTTGAAGTGTCGTGTTCGCTGCATTGGATAGGTTGTAACCATCATCAAACTGCAGATAAAGAGCAAGATCCGAGTAGTTCGGGTGAGAAGCGGAAATATCCCTGTACATCCAGTCTTGGATTTCTGAAGCGCCCAATTCTTTTTTCCAAACGCGGAATTCATCCAACTTACCATACCAAGGATTGCCGTTCATGCCACTTCCAATGATCAACCGTTTCATAATTCCAAGCGTTCGGTTCTTGTCGTTTCCCGAAAGCCAAAGTGTTCCATTTAAGTAGATCTTCATTTGACTAGTGGCTGCATTCTTCGTCATGGCCCAATGGTTCCAATCGCCTTCATAGTCACCAGCGCTTGCGGCTTTATTGATTCGGTCATAACCAGATCCGCTTCCTGCATCCCAATACACTGAACCGTTGCTCCAAGGAAGATGGCAGTTTAACGAGCGAACATCACTGAAATCAACCGCCTCGAAAATGGAAGTGTTAACTGGCAAGATATCCTCATCTCCTTGCATCCAAAAACTGATGGTAATCTCATCCCCAAAATCATAGGAGCTCAGAGGAACTTCAATTCTGTTTCTGTTCGGTCCGAATTCTACGTACCCATCATTTTCATTAGAGTAGATGGCTAAAGTGTCATTGAGAGCTTCACCCTGAAGCACAGTAGCAGTGCCCGTTTGTGTATTCGTGAAGCTGATATCAACCAATAGATTTGATGTCCCATTCCATGCGAAATCTTCGGTTAAATTTATGATCTGAATTCCCGTTGCTGCGCTATCAACATTTTGCTCAAAAACTTGAATCAATCCCAGGTCCTCCATTTGATTTAATGAACTGAACGTATAGTTGCGCATTCGAATAGTTAAATGGTCAATTTCTGAACCAAGTTGGGTTAAATTCAAACTTATTCTGTCAATGGTGTCCGCGGTTAATCCTGAACTGATAAGGTCAGCAGATGGAATGATGAATTGGAATCGACCGGATTTGTTATCAGTGGCAATAACATTTGCGGTGGTAGCCGAACCATCGTTAAAATAGTAATTGGATTGAGAAATGACACTGTCGACTTCGCGATAGGTTTCTTCCCACTGGTAAATATCCGTCATCAGGTTTGTATGAGTATATACCGTGTCGAAATCATTTCCGCCCGCTAAGTATTTGCGATGTGTTCCGGCTGTTGAATCTAACTCTCCGGTGTGGTCATACACAAATGTGTACGTCAAATAGTCCCACTCACCGCACGGGTAATTATCTTGGGTAGTAGCAGCATCGCACTTCAAAGTTTTATACATCAACACCTTACTGAATGATTCGCTAGGCGAAGGGAACTCATAAATGTCCCTTCTCTTGGTGATGTCATCAAATGTGAAAGTTTGAACAAAAGTGGTGTCTTGGGCTTGAATACCGAGATTAGTAAGTACTAAGGTTAGCACGAGCCCGCGCAGAAAGAGAGTTCTCATAAAATTCGAATTTGAGAACAAAGGTAACTTTCGAAGTGGTTGAAATGGGATGCCAAATTTCCCTGTTCAATTGGATTGCTTTTGTCCGTTTGTCAATTAGGTGAATAAGTTAAGATCCAAGAATTGCCTCGGCAATTAGACTTACAGATGATTATTTTTGAGAAACAATGGGACGAATCCTAGTTTTTATTGTCTGCTTACTCATAACCGCTTCTTGCTCTAAAAGCAGTAAGACTTTGGTCTCAGTTATTAACTATGATGAAGACACAATAAACCGAGCCGCTGAGGAATTGTCATTTCAAATGACTGTTCAAACGGATAGTGGGAGGTATTTGTCCTATGACGTTTTAGATTCTATCATCTTATTTGTGAATGATGAATACTGGCGCACGGTTCCTTCTTTGCCAAGTCCTTTGTCAACCGATAATATTGTTTTAGAGGACAGCATTTATTCTTCATCTGAACCAATCGAATATTCGGTAATGGTGGATGCTGGTGAGGTCACTAGATATAGTACGGGAGGAGAGTTTGCAGATTTGTTAAATGACGAATTAAGATTGTATCCAGGCAGTTATTTATTTGAAATCCAAACGATTTACATACATAATCCAGATAGTAGTGTAGTAAAGATCGATGTTGATTATGTAACAAGCTTCGAGGTTCCATTAAACGCTCGCTCTGTTTACAGTGGGAATTATCAAATCCAGTTATGATGAAAAAAATCACCCTTGCTCTTTTAAGTGTTGGGCTTTTGTCTTCCTGCTATAGAAGTGCGGAGATGATAATTATTAATGAAATTCCAGACGTGGAAATTGATAATATTCGATTTGACGATAAGAAGATAAGTTGTTGCCTAATGACTGGAGATCAAGATAATATCGAAATTCGTTTGAGATCTGATGAAAATCAGCTAGAATCTAAATTGCACTTTATAATGCGTTCAAATGAGGAGGCAATAAAACTACGCACCAAGGAAACGTATTTACTTCAAAACGGTGATTGGCTTAATATATCCCTGACTCGATCGACTCTGGTTGAAATTGACGAGTAAGTTTTATCGAATTTCCGCTCCTACTTGGAATGCTTTTTCTGGGCTAATGAACATCAATTGACCTTCATCGTTTTCTGCCATCAGAATCATGCCCTTGCTTTCCACGCCACGAATTTTTCTAGGCTCTAAATTGCATAACACCGATACCGATTTACCAATGACCTGTTCTGGTGAATAGTGCTGAGCAATGCCAGAAACAATGGTCCTGGTCTCCGAACCTAAATCGACCGCTAACTGCAGCAATTTGTCTGCTTTTTTTACTTTTTCTGCACTGAGAATAGTTCCAACTCTGATGTCCATTTTCATGAACTCATCGAAGGAAATATTGTCTTTGAATGGTCTCTCAATATTTTCTACAACGGGTTCAGGTTTACTATCCGCTAGTTTTTTCATTTGCTTTTCAACATCCTCATCTTCCACTTTAGCGAACAGAAGAACCGCATCACCAATTTCGTGACCGTCTAAAAAGCCATTGAAGACGCGATCGATTTGCAGCATTTCACGGATGCGGTTTGCGGCCTCTGGCATGAATGGGTCAATGGCGGTTGCTAAATGCGCAGTTATGTTCAAAGCGCTGAACATGATCTTTCGAACCTCCTCAGGGTTGGTTTTTTGCAACTTCCAAGGTTCTAAGTCGGCGAAGAATTTGTTTCCGAAGCGAGCCAAGTTCATGGCCTCACTCAATCCGTCTCTAAACTTGAATTGAGCTATGAATTCTTGAGATTTTGAAATAGAAGCCAAGCATTGATCCGTGATTTCCCAATCGGTTTCGCTAAAAGGAACCAATCCATTGTAATACTTGTTGGTCAATACTACCACTCGGTTTATAAAGTTTCCGAGTATAGCCACTAACTCATTATTCACTCTGGCTTGATAATCCGCCCAGGTGAATTCACTGTCCTTCGTTTCTGGTGCAATGGATGTTAAAACATATCGTAATTCATCCTTTCGATTTGGGAAATCCTCCAAGTATTCGTGTAGCCACACTGCATGATTTCTTGAAGTTGAAATCTTATCACCTTCTAGGTTCAAGAACTCATTTGCAGGAACATTCACTGGTAAATTGAACCCACCGTGTTCCTTTAAAATGATTGGAAAAATGATACAGTGAAAAACAATGTTGTCCTTGCCAATAAAGTGTACAAGGTCCGAATCCTTGTCCTGCCACCATTTTTTCCAGGCTTCGGGATTTTCCTGATCGATTGCCCATTGTTTCGTTGCTGAGATGTATCCAATGGGTGCATCCAGCCAAACGTAGAGCACTTTTCCATCCGCACCTTCTAAAGGTACGGGCACCCCCCAGTCTAGATCGCGTGTCATGGCTCTATCTCCTAGACCACTTTCCACCCAACTCAAACATTGCCCAACAACTTGCTTTCGCCAATTGGTTGAATTGTGATGTGGCTCACCATTTAATCTTCCATCACGTATAAACTCTTCAATCCAACCAGCATGGTCTCCCATGGGCAAGCAGAAATGCCAGGTTTTTTTCAATTCAGGCTGAGCGCCACTCAAGGTTGAATGCGGATTAATCAATTCGGTTGGACTCAGTGTCTTGCCGCAATTTTCACATTGATCTCCATAAGCTCTTTCACTTTGACAGTTTGGGCAAGTGCCCATGATGAAACGATCAGCTAGGAATTGCTTCGCCTCCGGATCATACATCTGTTCGTTTTCCACTTTTTTGAAAACGCCTTTTTCATAAAGTGCAAGGAAAAAATCCTGTGCCGTTTTATGATGAAGTTCTGCAGAAGTGCGGTGATAGATGTCAAAATCGATCCCAAATTCCTCGAAGGCTTTTTTATTGATTCCGTGATATTTGTTTACAATTTCTTGTGGAGTGGTTTTCTCCTTGATTGCCTTCATGCTTATGGCTGCCCCATGCTCATCGCTACCGCAAACGTGCAATACATTTTCATGTCCAACTTTTGCTCTTAAATAGCGGGTGTATATATCCGCAGGAAGGTAAGCGCCAGCGATGTGACCAATGTGCAATGGGCCGTTGGCATATGGCAGGGCAGAGGTGATGAGGTGTCGCTTAGACATGAATCAATTTCAATATTAAAGTTTCAACGTTCATGAATGACTATTGCTTTCATTCAAGGCGGCAAAAGTAGTAATACCTTAGTCGCATGGATAGACCCAAATACCTCAAAAATGGCGACACAGTTGCTATAGTGGCAACAGCCAAAAAGTTGAATCCTGCAGAAATAGATGGCGCCATTCTTCACATTAAGTCTTGGGGTTTGAACGTGATTTGTGGTCCAAACTTGTATGCGGATTATAATCAATTTGCCGGTTCTGATGAACAACGAGCCAGCGATTTGCAGTGGGCCATAGATCATCCGGAAGTGAAGGCTGTTCTATTTGCACGGGGTGGTTATGGCACAGCGCGGATCATTGATTTCATTGATTGGGAGACATTCATAAAATCACCAAAATGGTTGTGTGGATTCAGTGATTTAACCGTTTTGCACAGTCATGTTCAGAATACACTAGGAATAGAAACCCTTCATTCAACCATGCCCATTTTTTTCAAGGACGGAACACCAAATGATGGCAGTGAATCTTTGAGAAAAACGTTGTTTGGCGAAGTGATTAGTTTGCATTGGTCCGCCCATGAACTAAACCGAGCCGGAACGGCAAGCGGATCAATAGTAGGAGGTAATCTGAGCGTTTTGTATTCCATCATGGGTACTCCGAGTCAGATGGATTTTTCAGGTAAACTTCTATTTCTCGAGGACTTGACGGAAAACCTTTATCACATCGATCGAATGATGATGCAGTTTAAAAGAGCTGGACATCTTTCTAAACTTGCCGGATTGGTTGTTGGTCAATTTACTGAAATGGAAGACAACACTGTGCCTTTTGGTAAATCTGCGGATGAAATCATTTTAGATGCCGTTTCGGAATACAATTATCCAGTTGCATTTGACGCTCCCATAGGTCATGTGACAAAGAATTTAGCCTCAGTTCATGGTGGAAATGCCAAAGTTGTTGTCACGAACCAACATTCTATAATTAAGTACTCCTGAATAGTCTTGTAATGTCTTATTCTTGTTTCGAATAATAAAGTTTCGGGGTAGGTGCGATCTTCCATTTATACAAGAGTTCAGCATTCCATTTGGAATTTGAAGGTTTTAAAATAGGATACCACGAAAGAACTGTTGTACCGCTGTCCAATTGAACTGTATCAGCGGAAGAATTCGAAATTTTATATAATCCGCGCATTTCTTGCTCATGTTCATGAAACTTCGGCTCATCGGAAATAGTAAACACGGATAACACTATCACTATAAATGATGCATAAACAGCTTTTTTTGGTCCAGTGACCGTGTTTAAGGTAGAAATGGTGGTTGATCCGAATAAAATGAAAATTCCGATTGTGATCGGTAGAAGAGTGTCATATCTGATTATATGGGGTCTGTAGTCACGATAACCTCCTAATGGAAGTAAAACGATGTAAATAATCGAAAAGACTAGGAACCATGTTGCATAATTCCATAGGCGTGATCCAATTGAATCATCTGACTTCGTTTTTACGATGTAATGGTTTAGTAAAATCGTTAGAATAAGTAGTGGGATCGCAATCTTGCTCGTTAAATATTTGAACAGGCCTATTGGTAGCTCTTTGTACGAATCAAGTAATGAATATGGATACAGATTTTGGTTAGAATTATTTTGACCTAAAACCAGCGAATACACCGCAAATAGAGATACTGGCAAGAGATATAGTAGGAATACTTTCAATGAAGGATTCTTGGTGCTTAATAAATTGTGAAACCAGAGTTTAAAGCCCTTTCTGGGTATGCTCATTAGCTGAGACATGACTATTAACATGGTTGTTACGAGTACGATCGCAGGGTTTAATGGTCCACTTAAACAAACGACCATGCCTAAAGGAAACATTACTAGAAATATCCAATTTGGTTGGTCTTGTAATTTTTTTTGAACTCCACCAATAAATAGTGGCAGGTAAAATATGAGCAAATAGATTAGGGGAAGAGCATAGGAAAATGCATACGTAATGGATCGGTCTATTATTCCAATTTTCACTCGATAACCATGAGTCTGAAAAAGGGCTGATAGGATGACACAACAAAGAATGAAATCAATAGATTGGAGCTTAAACCCACCATTTATTATTGATGCAAGAAGTATGATGATAATGAGCTGCATGGAGGTTTTCGCTATTCCAATGCTCATGTAAACACTTTGTATTGGGTCGAAGAAATTTTGGAGAAATATTGGCATGTTTCCCAGAAATTGTTTCATAGGCCAATGCATGAAAAACCTGTTCGGATTCGGATACGATTCCTGATCCAGGATTGCATTCAAACCAAGGGGGCTTTCAAGTACTTTTTCGAATTCAGGTAAGGGTAAAACACTCTCCACTACATCTCCGTCAAGTGGTGTGGCGTAATGCTGTCTAAAGGAGTATGCTAAATCCGAGAGGAATAATATTGCAAGAATGACGTAGCCAATTTTCCTTATTGAATTATCTCCGTAAGAACTCATTCTTGATTAAAATGAAATCCATGGCGAAAAGTCCTGCTTAATATTTGATTGAATGTCTCCATTTGATGTCAACGACAAAAGTTGAAATGACAAGTTCATTGAACGCGACAATACAATTGTACATACTAAAATGTATCGAGCAGATATGTTCGCAATTCCATTTACTATTCAACGGAATTGACCACCAGATAAGGGTAGTTTCAGTTTAGGGTGTCCAATCTGTGTATATTCATAAATTCGAAATGGATTATGGCAACACACAATGATTTAGGCGAGAAGGGCGAGAACCTAGCGGTGGCTCATTTGATTAAGTCGGGCTACACCATACTCGAACGGAACTGGAGATTTGGCAAAGAAGAAATTGACATCATTGCCAGAATAGGTGAGGAATTAGTCATTGTCGAGGTGAAAACCCGCAATTCAGATTTTTTTGGCGAGCCTCATGAGTTTGTGGGTAAGGGTAAGCAAAATCACATGATCAGAGCGGCAAATGCCTACATTGAAAAACACGATTTTGACTTAGAAACACGGTTTGATATTATAGGTATAATCATGAATGTCAAAGGCACTAAAATCGATCACATCGAAGGAGCTTTCCAGCCTCGATGGTAGTTAGAAATACAACCAATGTCCTTTTAACCCTTGATGGCTGTTAATCTCTAAGGCAGGAAAAGGGAATTTTACGGCCCCAAACACGGGGCGCAACCATTTTAAAGGTTTAGGTAAATCAACATGGTCGAGGTCAACATCCAGAGAGAACAGGAATTGCCTTTGCCTCACTCTATTGCTCGTAATGCTTTTGGTTTCATCGTCTGGGTCTGTCCAAGTATTGGATTCTGCACCCAGTAAATTATTGGCGCTGTATCCCGCTGAAAAAGCCAACCATTTTGGAAATTTTTCAGGCTTACCAATGAGGCTCCATATGTTGGCGCTGAGCCAATAAGTTTGTCCGTTGTAATCTTTCAACCATTGCTCATAAAGTCCTTCTCCGTAAAGGTTGCGTGCCCTGCGGCCTTCTGCTCCATTCAGATCCGTGAGTCCACTTGGCCAAAAACTGTACTTGATTTTTACCCGCTGTTCGTGCCATCCAAATTGTTGAGCCGTAAAAAGCCCTGTTCCGATGGTGTTAAATAGCAGATCGTAATTGCTGAACCCCCAACCTGAAGAAAAGCCATCCATCACTTCTACCGCCAATTGGTAACTATATCCAAGCCCAGCCGCATACCAAATGGAATTATTCTCTTTGATCCCTGCCCAACGGTTTAGTTTATATAAGTTGTTGCTGATTTGATATGCTGTAGCCGAATGGCCCACTTTGTCCATTTGCTGCCAACCAGGCCAATCATTAAAAAAGTGAAAGCCACCCGTTTGATACTCACTATACCAAGCAAATTGTAAAGCACCTAAGGTGGATGCGTATGTCGTGCCTTGACCAATTGCGAGCGCCACCGAACGAGGTTTGCTCAAGGTGTCTGCTGGAGCGAAAATTCCCTGTCCGAACAGTAGCCCACCGTGCAGTAATAGGCAGACCAAACTAGTTTTTAGTGCAACAGACAGCATAATAGTTGAAGAAGAAACCTGTTTTGATGAGTACGTGTTTTTCAATGGATAAACCTGCTGATTCGAATTTGGAAAGATACTCTCCCAAATCAAATTGATGCGGGTGGAGTATGTCAAAAGGAAGGGCTCGGAACAACCATTTGGCCATCTTGAAATTATGACAATCAATGCTAATTATTACGGAATGATTGGGCTTGGCCGCAGCTACGAGAAGGCTTAGAGCCTGATCGAAGTCCTTTACATGATTGATTACGTTCAAGCAAAAAACGAAGTCAAATTCATTTTTCCATTGAATCGATTCAATAGGAAGCGAATGAAAATCAACGTAGGGGTAGTCTGGCTTTGAGAAATGTGAGATTTCATTTTGGTAAAAACCCAAGAGGGGGTCGCAGGCCATTACGACACAATTACCTAGGCTAATGAATATCCCGGCAGGACCACAGCCTGCATCCAACACTTTTGAACCTGATGGAATGTCTAGATCTAGTTGAACTTTGAACTTACTCCAATACTGTTGTTTCCAATCTAGGTACTTCGTTTTTGGGCGTGATTTCAGGTAGTGTAACCACCATTTTTTTTCAAACCATTGTGCCCATAGCCATCGCATTGCGCCAAATGTAGCGACCCTAATTAGGCTGATTGAATTAAAGTACCTTTGCAACTACAAAAAATGCGTCATGGCAAAAAAGAGTACTTGGGAAAAGAGAGCGAGTAAAGTGAAGAAGGAAGAGCATATTGTGCTCGGTGGAAATACAAACCGCAAGAAACATGGGGTGAAGAAAAAGTACACCACATCGAAGGATGGTGAAGGATACAAAGGTGGAGGAGAAGGAAAGTCAAAACCTAGCTATACCATCACGAGAGAAGGAGATGGGGATAAAAAACCAGGGGCTGGTCGATCTGATCGTCCAAATTTCAAAAGCAATGACAAGCGAGGAAATTTTAAATCGACAGATAAGCCTTACAGTAAGTTTAGAAAAGACGAAAAGGACGGGGCATTTAAAGGAAAAGGGAATGCTCGAAATGATTTCAGAAAGGACGACCGTAAAAAGTCACATTCTAAATTTTTGAACGATCAACATTTTGAAGGATTTGAGCAACGCGGTCAAGCTCCTGACGATCTGATTCGATTGAATAAGTATTTGTCTATGGCGGGTGTCTGTTCAAGACGCGAGGCCGATACCTTCATTGAAGAAGGTATGGTCACTGTGAATGGCGAAGTTGTGACTGCTTTGGGTACTAAGGTCAAGCCAACAGACGAGGTGAGATATGCAGGTGAGCGCGTTAAAGCGGAAGCTGTTCGTTATGTGTTGTTGAACAAGCCAAAGGATTGTATCACTACACTCAGCGATGAGCGAGGCCGAAGCACTGTGATGGGTTTGGTGAAGAATGCTTGTAAAGAGCGGATATTTCCTGTAGGGCGATTAGATCGCAATACTACTGGACTCATTTTAATTACCAACGATGGTGATTTAGCTAAAAAGCTGAGCCATCCAAGTCACGAAATCCGGAAGGTATATCATGTTATTACTGATAAGAATGTATCGGTAGCAGATTTGAAAAAACTGGAAAGCGGAATTGAATTAGAAGATGGCATCGCCAAGGCAGATGCTGCTCTGTTCGCAGGTGATGGTTCTGTCAGAAACGAAATCGGTTTAGAAATTCACAGTGGCAAGAATCGTATTGTGCGTAGAATGTTCGAAGCCATGGGCTATGTAGTTACCAAACTGGATCGAGCTGCATTTGCTGGTCTCAGCAAAAAAGGATTGCCTCGTGGAAGATGGAGACACCTCACGGAAAAAGAGGTGAACTACCTGAAGATGCTCTAAGCTAAAACTCGAAGGTTTAAAAGTCCTTTTACTTCCTCATTTCTTGGCGCAGTTCGTGCTTAGTTTCGAATAATTGAACTTTTGGTTCGTTTATAAACTATGCGCAAGTTTCTCTATTGGTGTTTGGCTTTGGTGCTCCTCGGTGTTGGAGGCATGATTGGCGCATATTATTTGGCTAAAAAATATGAGGAGCCAGTGCGCAACTACATCGTTGGCGAAGTCAATAAGCGATTGAATGCACCTGTTCACGTTTCGGATATCAACTTCTCATTGCTGGAACGATTTCCATCGGCTTCGCTTGTAATGGATAGCGTTTGGGCCGAAGAAAGCATAATAAAAATCGGAGCTCCAGATACCTTGTTGTTTTTTGAAAAAGTCTATTTGAATTTGAACTTGTTTGACATTTTCGATGGTCAATACAAAATCAATGAAATTGAGGCTCGGAGGGGGTTTATCCATTTGCGCGTGGATGAAAAAGGCTATGACAATTTCCACATCTGGAAGTCCAATGAGGATACAACAGGCTTCTTGTTGGAGCTTGATAAAGTGCACATAGAGGATGGTGAATTAGAGTATGTGAATTTGTCCAGAGAACAGGACATTTCGTTGGTCGCAAATGATCTTTGGTTTACTGGTTCTTTTTCTCAGACTGATTACACTATGGCTGTTAAGGGAGATGGATTGGTTCATCACCTTCAGCTAAAAGGGACAAATTACCTGAACGAGCGTTTAGTCGCTGTTGAAAGCGAGCTTGATATTGCGGCAGTAACAGAAACCTATTCTTTTAGAAACGGTCGCTTGCTTATCGATGATAAACTTGATTTCACCATTGCAGGAAAATTTGTTGGACAAGGTGTTGACCTTCGAATTGTAGGAAACGATCTGGACATCATACGCAGCATGTCTTTGCTTCCAGGAGAAAGTCGCGATATTTTCCGAGAATATTCGAGCTCTGGAGTATTGGATTTTGACTGCACATTGAAAGGAGCTTTTGGGAAAACGGAGAATCCAAGACTTAACGCGACATTCTCTTTAGCCAATGCGACCATCAGTAAACAAGGAACGAATTGGAAACTTACTGATTTGACCGGTAGCGGAAGTATCGATAATGGAAACGAAAGGAATAGTCGGTCAACAAAACTGATTTTGACCGGGCTTACGGGCAAAATCAATGGAAGTCCATTCGAATCCAAGTTCGAAGTTTACAATTTTCAAAAACCAACTATCCAAGGCTCAGCTAAATTAGAATCAGACATTCAAGCGCTGGATGAATTCTTCAATCTTGAAGCCATTGAATACGGTGTAGGGAAGATATCTGTTGATGCTACGATCGCTACCACCCTAGAAAACCCATCACAGCCAGTGGCGCGAGACTTCCTCAATTCAAAGGCCAGTGGGAAAATCGTGATATCCAATGCGGAAATACGATTGAAGGATGATGAACGGGTATATCAGATCGAAAACGCCGCATTCCGTATTCAGGACAATACACTTGTGATTGATGAATATAAGGGACAAGTAAACGCTACCGAAGTTCTACTCAATGGCATGGCCCAAAACTTCTTAGATTTTCTTTTTACAGAGGATGGCATACTTGGAATAAATGGTCAAATAGAAACGTCTTCCATTGATTTACAGGCTCTTTTTCCAAAAACAAATGATGAGAAACGAGAGGGTAGTGTTATCGTGGATTTCCCAAAGCGATCTGTATGGAATCTGACAATCGTAGCAGAAGAATTCATCAATGGAAAGTTTAATGCCAAAGAAGTCAGCGGGCAGCTTGTGATGGACGCCTATAAGGTTGAGGCCAAGTCGCTGCACTTTTTGAGTCAAGGCGGTCAGGTGGAAGGAAGCGCTGGAGTATACAAATTTGATGACAATCAATTTGGCTTGAAAACCAACTTCGAGTCACAGAATGTGGACGTCAAACAACTGTTTGAAACATTCAACAATTTTGAGCAATCGTTCATTCGAAGCGAACATATTTCTGGTCGAGCAACGGCCAATGTCCAGTTTCAGGGAATGTGTGATTCTGCCTTCACTATTAATACTAAAAGCATTATCGCTAGTGCTGATTTAGTGATTAATGATGGGGAGTTGGTCAATTTTGAACCGCTCCTTGCGGTGGCTGATGCAATCAAAAAGAAACCTATGCTTCGTTTGTTTGTAAGCACGGATGAACTGAAAAAACGCCTCGCAACGGTCAAGTTTGCCACCTTGGAAAATCAGATAAGCATCCGAAATGGGATTATCAGTATCCCTCAAATGGATATTCGTTCCTCTGCCATTGATTTGAACGTTTCTGGAACACACACTTTCAACAATGAGATCGATTATGCCATGGATTTTTCGTTGAATGAGCTTTTAGAGCTAAAGGACAGAACCGAACCATACAATGAGTATGTGCAGCGCGACCAAAAGGGGCGCACTCGAATCTACTTGACCATGAAAGGAACCACAGATGATTTTGATGTAGAATTGGAGCGCACCAATCTCAAAACAACGTTGAAGGACGAAATGAATTCAGAAAAAAATACGGTGAAGTCGCTATTGAAGGAGGAGTTTAAGGTGTTTTCTGGTGACTCCACTGTGAATTTACCTGAGGGAAAGAAAGAAGTAATCGGAATTGAGTTTGATCCTGAGGCAGGATTGAATAAAGCTGATACAGCGGTGAAGAAGCAAATTGAGGCGAAGGATAAATCAAGCATCCGAAACATCATTAAAAAGACAGAGTCAAGCAAAAAGAAATTAGGCGAAGGTGATTTCGAAGACGATGATTTTTAATGCAACCCTCGAATTATTGATATTCGTAGGAATCACATGGCCAGAGACTACAACATTTATTCTAAGAAACAGAGGTGGAAACTGCTGCTGTTTGTAATAGCCTTGGCTATTGTAGGCGTTTCTCTAGCCTATACAAAGTCTTTAGTAGATAAGATTGCCAATGAGGAAAAGGCCAAGGTGAAAATTTGGGCGGATGCGGTTCAAAAGCGATCCGCATTGGTACATTACACAAGTGGTTTGTTTAGGAAACTTCAACAAGGGGAACGGAGCAAAGTTGAGCTGTATTTAGAGGCGACAAAGTATTTGGCTCGACCTGACGTAACCGAGGTCAGCTTTGCGCTGAATGTTTTAAACGAGAACACTACGGTCCCTGTTATTCTTACCAACGGAAAAGGAGTGATTACATCTTATCGAAACATCGATTTTGGTCCGGCAGAGGACAAAGACGAAGTTTTAAGACGGGAGTTGAAGAGTATGTCGGATCAATATCCGCCTATTGAAATTGTGTACTATGGAAGCAGTAAGGTCTATCTCTATTACAAGGATTCAAAGCTTTTTAGTGAATTGAAAACGACCTTCGATGACTTACAACAATCATTTATTTCAGACTTAATTTTAAATGCGGCATCGAGCCCAATAATTCTGTTGGATTCTGCCACTGGTAGTGTAATAGAGGCTGGAAATATTGATAGTACTACATTAACTAACACAGAATTACTTGGGCAAAGACTGCAAGCCATGTCGGATCAGCATGAACCATTGGCTATTGAAATCAATGATCGACCCGCATTAGTCTATTATGAAGATTCATTCTTACTCACTCAACTGAAATACTACCCATTGGCCCAACTCGGGGTAATTGGATTATTCATGGTAATAGCCTATCTATTGTTTAGCACGGCTAGAAAGGCAGAACAAAATCAGGTTTGGGTCGGAATGAGTAAAGAGACTGCTCACCAACTAGGCACCCCATTATCGTCAATGATTGGATGGGTAGAATTGTTGAAAGTGGAGCCCAGTACAGAGCAGATTGCAGTTGAGCTTGAGAAAGATGTGGCAAGACTTCAGGTGGTAACCGAACGATTTTCAAAAATTGGTTCTCAACCAAGATTGGAATTAAATAATCTGAGTGAACTGTTGAGAAAGTCGGTTGATTATTTTGAATCTCGCTCGCGCGGAAACGTAGATTTCATCGCAAAAATCCCGAACGATGTAATGGCTGTAATAAATGAGCCATTATTCGAATGGGTCATTGAAAACTTAATTAAAAATGCCCTGGATGCCATGGACGGAAAAGGCCAAATTGTGGTCGAGGTGGATGTTCAAGAAACTAGAATATTGATTGATGTGAGTGATACTGGAAAGGGAATAGCTCAAAGCAAGTTTAAGTCAGTCTTTCAGCCGGGTTATACCTCAAAGAAACGTGGATGGGGATTGGGCCTGTCGTTGAGTAAGCGAATTGTAAAGGACTATCATCGAGGAAAGATTTATGTTCTGAAATCGGAACCTAATTCTGGGACAACATTTAGGATTAGTTTGAAGAGATAGATTATTATCGATAAATAGAAATAGAATTATGGCTTGGTTTACAGAGGATTTTGAACTGTTTTTCAAAGAGTTGTCGGAGAATAATAATCGTGATTGGTTTTTGGAGAATAAGAAACGATATGAGAAAAGTGTGAAACAACCATTTCAGGCTTTCGTTATCGATATGATATTGAGAATGCAGAAATATGATGATCAATGCAGGATCGAGCCGAAGGATGCGATTTTTCGAATTAATCGGGACATTCGATTTTCAAAAGATAAGACACCTTACAAAACTCAGGTGTCAGCTGTAATCGGACGAGGAGGGAAGAAAGAGATGGCGCTAACCGGAATGTACCTTGAATTAGGATCGGGGCACGCTAGAGTTTATGGTGGTGTGTATATGCCAACAAAGGAACAATTACAAGGTATCAGACAAGAGATATTGTATAATCAAAAAGAATTCGAGAATTTGATCTCAGATAAAACCTTCGTCAAATACTTCATTGAGATGCGAGGGGAAAAAAATAAGCGGCTGCCCTCTGAATTTGCTGAAATTCAGATTGAACAGCCGCTAATAGCGAATAAGCAGTTTTACTACTATTCCAATTTAGAACCTAAGATCATCACATCAGATAGTCTTATTGATGAAATGTTCAAGCGTTTTGAGGCAAGCCTTGCCATCCGGCAATTCTTACATGCTCCTCTTAACGACTAAATTGATATTGAAGTCCTAACGTAAAAACTTCTTTAAACTGGACTCGTGCACCGGAACCTTCGTTTACGCCATCATCATCTCTGTCGAGAGCAACCTTGATGTCATCATCATAGATTAAGTGCGTGCTCAAACTGGCACTTAACCATTTGTTGATTTTCATGGCGATCAAAGTTTCCCAGTTAACATCGATGTTTCCAACATTTTCAAGATAGTTGGCGAAGAAGTTAGCTTTGGTGGCAAAGTTTACGTTCTCCATGATGTCTTTCTTGTACTGCACTTTTAAGAATCCACCGACTTCGTAACGAATGTTTTCTCCCGGATCAACACCAAAGGCACCCGCATTGGCCAATCGTTGATTATCTACGATCGTGATTTTTGCTGTGACAGGGGATAAATAAGCGCTGAACGCTGGGCTTGGCTTGTAGTCGATACCTGTACCAATTAATATGTATGCAGGTGCAAATGGATCTGAAATGATTGGCGATGGATTCACACCGTAATCACGACCAACATCCCATTGAGTTCTGAATGTTGCCATTGCCGCCCAGAAGGTATTCAGCAGTGGGGTCTTACGCCCCAGTTTAGAGTTTATTTCCAAACGGTCATCGGTCTTTTGAAATTTGGCTCCATCGTCTAACTTACCGATTAAAGTTTGACCATATGCAGCGTCAAACGTATTGTCCCACGTCCATTTGTCTTTAGCGTAATTCGCATAAAGACTTAACAAAGCGGTTCCGTTTACTGCGTTGTTACCACCACCTTGCCAATTCGATAAATAGGTTTGACCAAAATTGAGTCCAGTGACTCCTCCCATTTTCCAGGGTCCCTCATCCGCGGCTTCCGTTGCCGCTTTATCCTGTGCAAATGCAGTTGCCATCATAGACAGCATGCATGCAGCTAATAAAACGTGTTTCATTGTTTAGTTTAAGATTTAGTTTTAAATGTGTTAATAGCGCTTCTAGTAAATTCTGATAAAACGAGTCTCCCACTTATTTTGGCTCGTTCAATTAATAACTGATCCCAATTTTCTGTACCCGCCCAAAAGACTTGTTTTAATTCTTTCATGGCTTCTGGACTGTATTTTTCAATTCGACCGAGAAATTTTTCAATATGATTGTCCATTGTCGTGGTGTCTTCAAACACTTGGTTATATAGTCCCTTATTCGCACCCCATTCCGCACTTCTCCATTCGCTGGCATCTATGGACATTTCCACAAATGCTGATTTCCCCGCTTTTCTTTCAACCGCAGGCCCTACTACAAATGGTCCGATGCCTATTGCTAGCTCTGAGAGTTTTAGGGAAGCATGTTTTGTTGCAAAGCAATAATCAACCGCACTGGCAAGTCCAACGCCTCCGCCAACTGTCTTTCCTTGAACTCTTCCGATTACAAATTTTGGACAAGTCCGTATGGCATTAATCACTTTAGCGAAGCCGGTGAAAAACTCTAGACCTTCTTCCGCAGTTTCGATAGCCACCAATTCATCAAAACTAGCTCCAGCGCAAAATGCACGATCGCCCGCTGATTTTAATAGGATGCACCTCGTTTCAGAGTTGTTTCCCGCCTCGGTAATCTTAGTTGCAATCTCGCCTAAAATGTGGCCTGGCAGCGAATTGCTTTGAGGATGATAGAACTCGATAATGCATGTTTTTCCTTGTATTGAGGAATTGACATAAGCTTCGCTCATGATGAAAATTTTTGCAAAGAAAGGGTTTCCATTATATTTCCTTGATTGAGGAGTTAACATGAAACAGTGAAAACTTTTATACGTAGACGCATCCCTCTGAATTTCTGCCTATAGTTT
Source organism: uncultured Flavobacteriales bacterium (assembly GCA_943788775.1). Taxonomy (GTDB): domain Bacteria; phylum Bacteroidota; class Bacteroidia; order Flavobacteriales_G; family Salibacteraceae; genus SHAN690. The sequence goes on from CALSRO010000005.1 coordinate 419,134, forward strand.
TGAATTATGATTGCACGAATTGTATTGATCTTCATTTTATTCAGCCTGTCAGCAGTGCTTAGAGCACAGGAAGAGGAAAAGAAAAAAATGCCAAAAATTGAGCTAGAGCATTATGTTGATTTTTATGACCAAGAGCATGAAAAAAAATACAGTGAAGGCGATATGCTCTATGGTAAAAAACATGGGGTTTGGACGTATTACTATCGCAATGGTCAAAAACAAGAACAAAGCGAATACACCAATGGCAACTTAAGTGGTAGTGTTCTGTATTGGTTTGATAATGGACAAAGACAATCACTTGGATATTTCAAATTACTATTTCAAAATGGAGTGCTGTCGTCCGTTAGAGATAGTGTTTATAAAGAGTGGTATCCCAATGGCAATATGGCAACTAAAGGAGAGTATAGCTACGATGTGAAAAACGGGGCATGGACTTATTGGTATCCTGAGGGTGATAAATGGAAAGAGATTGAATATGAGAACGGAATGGCAAGACCAATTAATGGTTGGGATAAAAACCTTAAAAAGACACTAGCTGATGGTAATGGAATTCTCTATGACTACTGGGAAATGGGGCCATTGAAATCTCGACTGTCCATCCAAGATTCAACTTTTAATGGACTAGCCGAGTATGTGTATGAAAATGGAAAGCCAGAAATGGAAGGCGTTCTAAAGAATAATGTAAAAGATGGAGTCTGGCATTATTACTATCGTGAAGGGGGGCAACAAAAGGATGTAAGTTATTCAAATGGAATTCTTGATGGACCTTATAAAAACTGGTATCCAAATGGTGAAATCAGTGTCGAAGGAAACCATGAAAAAGGGTTGAAGAATGGACATTGGAAGTGGTTCAACAGCACCGGTGAAAAGTATATGGAAGGAGATTTCTTAGATGAAATGCAACACGGTAATTGGGTGTATTACTTTGAGAATGGACAAATAGAGGCTACAGGAAATTTTGAGAAAGATTTGAGGCAGGGAGAATGGAAGATGTTTTATAAGGACGGCTCGAAATGGAAAGTTGGATCATATAAAGACGATAAAAAAGATGGTCATTGGGTGGTTTATTTTGAATCTGGTCAGATTCTACAGGAAGGTGATTATAAGTCAGGTAAGGAAGAAGGAGAATGGACAGCTTGGTATCAAAATGGTCAAGTAAAGGATGTAGGAAGCTATAAGGCTGGAATAATGGATGGTAAGTGGAGCGGGTGGTATGATAACGGGAAATTGAACTATTCGGGTGTTAGAAAACAAGGTGAAAAAACAGGACATTGGACGTTTGGATATCCAAACGGAAAAACAAGGGAGGAAGGAGATTATACGGATGGTCTAAAAGATGGTAAATGGACCTACTACTATGAGTCAGGAATGATTGATTTCGAGAGCGACTATGAAAAAGGAGCGAAAAATGGTAAGAGCACCTATTATTATGAACATGGATCGAAGCTGCGGCAAGAGACTTATAAAATGGATCGCTTAGAGGGTAAGAGTATTATGTGGGGACCAAAAGAGAATATCCTAAGCGAAAGGAATTTTAAAAATGGATTGCCACATGGCAAGGTGATAGATTATGATGATCAAGGAAAAAAAATTAACGAGGCTGTATACAAAGAAGGCGTCAAAATAAAGTAGGTTTTAGATTCAATAATCTGCATATATTTGCAGCGAATTAAAAGGAAGTGAGGGGAGGTAATCCCCTCTTTTTTTTGCGACATTAATTGATGATTACTGCAGATCAAATTCGAAGTCTAATTGAAGAAAAGCTGGAGGGTTCTGAGCTTTTTATTGTGGACGTAACGGTGAGTCCAGGTAATGCAATCAAAGTTGAACTGGATGGCGATCAAGGCATCAGTATCGATGATTGCGTAGGAGTTAGTCGGCATATTGAGGGCAACCTTGATAGAGAGGTCGAAGATTTTGAATTGAAGGTAATGTCAGCAGGAATTGGTGAGCCGCTCAAAGTTGATCGGCAATACATAAAAAATGCTGGTCGTGAAGTAAGTGTGATACTTACAGATGGCACTGAGCACATTGGGAAGCTTATTTCAGCAGCCGAAGAATTAAAGCTTGTGTTACCCGCATCCAAAAAGAAGAAGCTTCCGGAAAGAGAAATTGTATTGGCTAAAACCGATATTAAAGAAACAAGAGTTAGAATATCATTTAAATAAACGGATTCACACCATGAATGCAGATGAATTAATCGAGTCTTTTCAAGACTTTAAAGACTTTAAAAACATTGACCGTGTTACTATGATGCACATCCTTGAGGATGTAATCAGAAGTATGATCTTAAAGGAATTTGAAGATGATACCAATTTTGACATTATCATCAACCCGGACAAAGGCGATTTAGAGATTTGGAGAAATCGAACAATCGTTGAAGATGGTATGGTGGAAGACGATTTGACTGAGATCGAGTATAGCCAAGCAATAAAGATCGAGCCAGATTTTGAAGTTGGTGAAGAGGCGAGTGAGGAGTTGAAAATTGAAAACTTTGGCAGACGTGCTATCTTAAGCATGCGCCAAAACCTGGTTGCGAAGATTCAAGAGTTAGAGAAGGATAGCATCTACAAGAAATACAAAGACCGAGTTGGTGATATAATCACTGGAGAAGTTTACCAAATCTGGAAGCGAGAAATCTTGGTTTTGGATGATGAAGGTAACGAACTTGTTCTGCCAAAAATGGAGCAGATACCTACGGATTACTTTAAAAAAGGTGATACTGTTAGAGCCGTTGTTAGTAAGGTAGATATGCGAAACGCAAATCCGGTAATTATCTTATCCAGAACTTCTCCAGCATTTCTTGAAAGATTGTTCGAAATGGAAGTGCCAGAGATTTTTGATGGTTTGATTACCATTAAGAAAATTGTTCGTGAGCCAGGTGAAAGAGCAAAAGTCGCTGTGGAATCTTACGATGATCGAATTGATCCCGTAGGTGCCTGTGTGGGTATGAAAGGATCGCGGATTCACGGAATCGTTCGCGAGCTTCGGAATGAGAATATTGACGTAATTAATTTTACTGCAAATTCTACCCTGTTTATTCAGAGAGCGCTTAGCCCTGCGAAGATTACTAGTATCAAGCTAGATGATGAAAAAGGTACGGCGAGGGTATATTTAAAACCTGATCAAGTTTCATTAGCTATCGGTAAAGGTGGGCATAACATCAAATTGGCTGGAAAATTAACGGGATATGAAATCGATGTTTACCGGGAATCAGAAGATGATTTCGAAGATGTCGACTTGGAAGAATTTGCAGATGAAATCGATCATTGGATTATCGATGAGTTAAAAGCTATAGGCTGTGATACAGCAAAAAGTGTCATCGAAATTGGAGCAGCAGACCTAGTTAAACGAACCGATTTAGAGGAAGAAACGATTACTGAAATACTCGGGATTCTTAAATCTGAGTTCGAATAAACTTGGTCAGTATTTTATTTTAACGAGATTCGCAATTATATATATGTCAGAAAACGGTCCCATAAGGTTAAGTAAAGCAGCGAAAGAACTCAACGTTGGCCTCACTACTGTGGTTGATTTTCTTGCCACTAAAGGCATCAAAATCGAAGGTAGGCCCAATACAAAAATTGAGGCTCAAGCCTATCAATTGTTGGTTGAAGAATACGCGCCAGATCGCGCTAAAAAACAAAAATCAGAGGCCCTTTCTCAGACTAAAGTAGTACGTGAAACAATCACGTTAGACTCATCGTCTAAAGACAAGGAGAGAGATTCTGTCGAACAAGACGAAATCCTGATTAAAAATGTTGGAGGATACGAAGAGACAGCGGTGGAGCCTAGCACAGAAGTTACTCCTGTAGAGCCCGCTGTTCCTGCTGTTCAAGCACCGACTGAAAGTGTTGAAGAAACACGGGTAGAAGATAAAGTCAGCGAAAAGCCAAAGGGTGTTGAAATTGACACAACTGACGCCTCTAACGAAAGTGCGGATGGCAAGGGACCAAACATTTTAGGTAAAATTGATCTATCCTCAATAAAGTCGAATAGACCAAAAAAGAAAGCGGACGAGAAAAAGGCAGAGGAAAAACCTGCAGTTCCAGCTCCGAAGGCAAAAGAAGTAGAAAAGCAGTCAAAAACACCTGAAACTCTGGCAAAAAAGGAAGATAGCCGCCCTGCTAAGCCTGAGTTTGTTGAGACTAAGTTTGAAAAATTGACCGGTCCAAAAATGGTCGGTAAAATAGAATTGCCCAAATCATCTCGACCAGATAAAAAGAGCTCAGACGATTCTGACTCCAACAAACGGAAGAGAAAGAGAATCACACAGGTCGTTCCTGGTAAGGATAATAGATCATCCGACAATAGATTTCAAAAAGGACGTAAAGGTCCAACTAAAGGGACACCAAAACCTGAGCTTACAGAAGAACAAGTTCAGAATCAAGTGAGAGAAACTCTTGCCGCTCTTAAGAATAAGGGTAAGTCTACTCGATCTAAGTATCGTAAAGAGAGACGAGAGGCTGTTAGTGAAAAAATTCAGCGAGAAATTGAGCAAGAACAAGAGGATAAGAAAATCCTGAAGCTTACAGAATTCGTTACTGTGAGCGAACTTGCTACAATGATGGAAATCAGCGCTACTGAGGTAATTTCTATGTGTATGACACTGGGAATGATGGTTTCGATAAACCAACGTTTAGATCAAGAAACGCTTACCATCTTGGCTGAAGAATTTGGCTTTACAGTAGAGTTTGTTGGAGCTGATATTGAAGAGAGCATACAAGAGGAAGAGGATAAAGAGGAAGATTTAATTGAACGACCTCCTATTGTTACGGTAATGGGCCACGTTGATCACGGAAAGACCTCTCTTTTAGATTACATAAGAAGAGAAAATGTAATTGCCGGTGAAGCAGGTGGGATTACCCAACATATCGGGGCGTATAGTGTTGAACTCGAGGGGGGGTAAGATCATAACTTTCCTTGATACTCCTGGTCACGAGGCGTTTACCGCAATGCGTGCCCGTGGAGCTCAAGTAACTGACATTGCAATCATTGTAATCGCTGCAGATGATGCGATCATGCCACAAACCGTGGAAGCAATAAACCATGCTCAAGCAGCTGGTGTGCCTATGGTCTTCGCATTTAATAAAATTGATAAGGATGGTGCTAATGCTGATAAGATTCGGGAGCAGTTAGCAAACATGAATATTCTAGTGGAAGACTGGGGTGGTAAGTTCCAGAGCCAAGAAGTATCGGCTAAGAATGGGCTGAATATAAATGAGTTACTGGAAAAAGTCCTTTTGGAATCTGAATTGCTCGAATTAAAAGCCAACCCAGAACGTAATGCACGAGGAACGATAATTGAGGCGAGCCTTGATAAAGGTCGCGGATATACATCAACCCTTCTCGTACAAACGGGGACAATGAGGGTAGGCGATATGATATTGGCAGGCTCGAATTTTGGTCGCGTAAAAGCGATGTTCAATGAACGAGGCGCTGCAATTGAAGAAGCTGGACCTTCACACCCTGTGAGTATACTTGGTTTGAATGGTGCACCTAGTGCTGGTGATACATTCCTCGTATTGGAGGATGAACGTGAAGTGAAAAATCTGGCGTTTAAACGTCAGCAATTGCAACGTGAACAGAGTATTAGAACTCAACGAAGAAGAACCCTAGAGGATATTGGCGAAATCATTCAGCTTGGAGATTACCATGAAGTAAACGTTATTGTCAAAGGTGATGTGGATGGATCGGTTGAGGCCTTGGCTGATTCTATGCTTAAGCTCTCTGCAGATAATATCGCGATCAACGTAATTCATAAATCTGTTGGTCAAATTTCTGAGTCGGATGTGTTATTAGCAACGGCATCTGATGCGATCATAATTGGATTCCAAGTAAGACCATCAGCCCAGGCTCGTAAGAGAGCGGAGCTAGAAGGGATTGATATACGGTTGTATTCAATTATTTATGATGCAATTAATGACATGAAGTCTGCGATGGAAGGTATGCTTAAGCCTAAAATTGAAGAACAAGTGGTTTGTAACATCGAAGTCCGAGAGACATTCAAGATCAGTAAGGTAGGCACCATAGCTGGATGCTACGTGCTTGATGGCGTTGTTACAAGAAACACTAAGGTTCGATTGATCAGAGACGGAATCGTTGTTTATTCAGGAAAACTTGGTTCACTTAAGCGATTCAAAGACGATGTGAAAGAAGTAAAAACAGGCTTTGAATGTGGTTTAAATATTGAGAACTTCAACGATATTAAGGTTGGAGATATTATTGAGGGTTATGAAGAGGTTGAAGTTGCAAGGACACTTTAGTCCTTGGGCTTAAACTGACTTTCGATGATGTTGCTAAGAATGAATGAAGCTGGATATTCAGGCTTTATCATTTCTTGAATTTCTGATGCTTCTAGCCTTGATCTGAAATCGCCTATACGCAGCACCCAATTCGGGGAACTCCACAAGGCATACGAACGAATTTCGGGGAATCGGCTGATGAATTCTGATTGCTTGTCATAAATGTTCTCGCGTGCATTTGGACCCGAAATGGATTGAATTTGGATTCGATAACCATAGTTGCTGGGAGTCTTCTGATCCAATGAATCCATTGTGTCAAAATACTGAGTAAGGTTGGATTCCGCGTTGATTGTCGACTTATTTACGGCAGTTATTGTGTCTAAATTATTTATTGCGTTTTTCACTTCATAACTCGGAGACGTCTCTAAGTCAGGTGCTTGTGAATGAAGCGTGAAACTTATAAGGAGGCAAGCGGCAAGACTCAATGCTGTTTTTGACATTTCGCGAAACTACTCGCACTCAGAATTTTACGATTGAAATATCTTTACCAAGATACCGTAGTTACTTGATAAACAATTGATAAGCTTTCTTATTTAGAATAGTTTTAAATTGGCTAACGATGGTGCATTTTTAAAGAAATGTTAATGCCCATATTGGCTTTCTTCTAAATTTGCCACCGCTTTCTGACCACCCTTTTTACAACGAAAACTGAAAGAATCTATGCGAAATACGTGGGTGAGCCTAATGAGTAAAATGCTTTTTACATCGGCAATTTTTACCATGCTCCTAATGTCATCGCCAGTACGCGCCCAGCTAGACGGTGAGGCCATATTTAAGGCCAATTGTTCATCATGTCACAAGCCTGATAAGAAGGTTGTTGGCCCTGCACTGAAAGGTGCTCGCGAAAAATGGGCTGAAAGAACTGGTGGAGACGAGGCAATTATTTCTTGGGTTAAGAATTCACAGGGCTACTTGAAGTCAGCTGGTGATTCATATGCCAAGAAGCTTTACGAAGATTATAATCAAAGTGTAATGACCGCCATGGCCTTGTCTGATGATGAGGTTGTTGCTGTTTTAGAATACGTAGATTCATACGCTCCCCCAGTTGCTGAAGTTGCTGCGAATGCGGAATCAGGTGGTGCTGCTTCTGAAGAAGCAAGTGATCCGACACTGTGGTTAGTGCTCATAGTGGTCATTCTGTTTATTGTATTCAGAGTGTTATGGAGTGTTTCCAAGAATTTAAATAACCTAAACCGTCAAAAAGATGGTGAAGATGCAGTAGCTGAGGTAGATTTTTTAGGTGCCTTAGGTCAATACTTTAAGAAGAATCAAGCGCTTACCGTTGTTGTTATTGTGTTGCTGAGTGCATATGTGGCAATATTGGGTTGGGACTGGCTAAACGGGATTGGAGTTTATCAATCATATCAGCCTACTCAGCCAATTTGGTTCTCTCACAAAATACACGCTGGGCAAAATGGAATTAACTGTGTTTACTGTCATAATTCCGTAGAGAAAGGTAAGGCGGCCGGTATTCCATCTGTGAATATTTGTATGAACTGTCATATGGGAGTGCAAGAAGGTAAAGTTTCAGGAACTAAAGAAATCGCGAAAATCTATGATGCTATTGGCTGGGATGCTGACAAAGGAAGATACATTGAAGATTATGAGCAAAAACCTATTGAATGGGTGAGGATTCATAACCTACAAGATTTTGTTTACTTCAACCACAGTCAACACGTTGTTGTAGGTAAGCAAGAATGTCAGACTTGTCATGGTCCTATAGAAGAAATGGATGAGGTTTACCAATACTCAGAATTGACAATGGGTTGGTGTATTAACTGTCACAGAGAAACAGATGTTACTATGGAGGGGAATGGATACTATGAAAGAATCCATGACGACCTAGTGGAAAAACACAAAGAGGAAGGACTTGAATCATTCAAGGTAGAACACATTGGTGGTCTTGAATGTGTGAAGTGTCACTATTAATTGAAGCGAGTTAGCATTATGAGCAACAATAAAATATACTGGAGAGGAACTGAGGAGCTTGAGAAAGATCCGTCATTCGTGAAATCTGCAGAAAAGGAATTCGCAGAGGAACTTCCAATTGAACAGTTTTTAGGTAGTAAAGAATTAGATGCTACAAATACTAGTCGTAGAGACTTTCTGAAGTTCATGGGCTTCGGTATTACGGCTGCAACCCTTGCTGCTTGTGAGACGCCTGTAATCAAGAGTTTGCCCTACGTGGTGAAACCTAATGAGGTAATGCCAGGGATAGCTAATTATTACGCATCGACTTTTTTCGATGGTTTCGATTATGCAAGCATTCTTGTAAAAACAAGAGAAGGAAGGCCAATTCATATCGAGGGTAACAAGAATTCGAATGTTACCAAAGGTGGAGTAAGTGCTAGGGTGAATTCATCTGTGTTGTCGCTTTACAATACCAATCGCTTTCAAAACCCAATGAAAGATGGTGTAGCTACTGATTGGTCAACACTAGATTCAGAAATTAAATCTCAACTTGAAGGTGTCAAAGCCGCAGGAGGAAATGTTAGTATTCTTTCCAATACGATTATAAGTCCATCTTCGCTTAACCTGATAAATGAGTTGAATTCGTGGATATCTTCTGAAGGTGGAGCTTCGGTAACACATGTGACTCATGATGTTGTCTCCTCGTATGGTATGCTTGAAGCAAACAAAAGAACGTTTGGTAAGTCAATGCTTCCTACTTATCGCTTTGATAAGGCAAAGACTGTGGTGAGTATTGGGACTGATTTCTTAGTAAATTGGATCAATCCGGTTGCATTTGCCAAAGGATATGGCAAAATGAGAAATCCAGAAACTGGAATGAGTCGTCATTACCAGTTTTGAAACAACATTGTCAACTACTGGTTCCAACGCGGATGTTCGCGGTGCAATCAAGCCATCCGAGCAAGGCGTTGTAGCGCTTATGCTTCACAACGAGGTTGCCAAATTGAGTGGCTCAGCTTCTGTTGGGTCGCCATCGTTGGTTAATGATGATAATAATGTAGCCTATAAGGTTTCCCAGGCGGCTAAAGATCTATTGAATAGTAAGGGCAAGTCAATTGTAGTATGCGGATCAAATGACCCGAACGTACAGCATGTAGTTAACGCGACCAATCAAATGCTTTCTAACTATGGATCAACCATCGATACTACCAACGCTACACATCTAAGAAAGGGGTCAGAAGTTTCTGTGGCTGAATTGATCTCTCGCATGAATAGCGGTCAGGTATCTGCTCTCTTGGTGATTGATGCTGACCCATTATATTCTCTTCCAGCATCCATGGGATTTGAGGCGGCTGCTGGAAAGGTGAAAACTAAGATTGCCTTTGCTGAGAAACCAAACTCAACCACGGCAATTTGCAATTATATATGCCCAACAGGGCACTACCTTGAGAATTGGAATGATGCCAATCCTGTTGGTGGTGAAGTGAGCTTTGCTCAGCCAGTGATAAACAAAATTTACAATACTCGCCAATGGCAAGATTCCTTGCTGAATTGGATGGGGAATGACCAATCATACTATGATTACTTGCATAAGGCATGGAATTTACCTGCTACAGCACAAGATGATCCAAGTGTAGTATTTGCTAGTAGGTGGAATACATACATACATGATGGAGTAGGTATGATGACTACAGCAGCTGTTGTTGATGATGTTGTGGCCTCGGAAACACCTGAAGCGGAGTCTGAGGTTGTGCCAACAAATGCATCTATTGAGCAAGCTGCGGCTGCAATTGGTGCAGGATCATCTGACTGGGAAGTAGATTTTTATCTGAAAACAGCGATTGGCGCTGGAAATGATGCTGGTAATCCTTGGCTTCAAGAATTGCCAGATCCAGTTACTAAAGTTGTATGGGATCATTATGCTACGATGAATCCTGCCGACATGAAGGAAGCAGGATTGAACACAATGATGGGAGAACAACAACGTGCTGGAATGATTCGCGTCAATGTTGGTGATAATTCCATGGAATTGCCTGTTGTAGCATTACCAGGTCAGAAAAGAGGAACTGTTGGCGTAGCGCTTGGATACGGTAAGGCAAAGGTTACAGAAGAAGGAGTCGAACGATTGATTGGTAAGAACGCCTTTGCTGTTTTACCGGTGTCGAATGGTGTAATTCAGTACTCAGCGAGTTGTACTTATGATAAGCTAGAAATGCGATACAATATTGCATCTACTCAAAGTACTGATACTATGATGGGGCGTAAGATTTTAAATGAGACCACTCTGTCTGATTTTGAATCGAATGGTAAGGATCATTGGAATCCTGAAATTACTGTGGCGGATGCATATGGTAAGCAGCAAGCCTTGGATAAATTGGACTTATGGAATGATCACGCCATTGACTTAGGTCATAGATGGGGATTGTCAATAGACTTGAATACATGCATCGGTTGTGGAGCTTGCGTTACGGCTTGTCATTCTGAAAACAACGTTCCAGTTGTTGGTAAAGATGAGGTGAATCGAATGAGAACGATGAGTTGGATTCGTATTGATAGATACTATAGCAGTGATGCTGATCCAGAGCTCCATGGTGACATCAACCAAGACAAGGATTATGATGCGATGGAAGTTCCATCCGAATATCCTGAGATTGGATTTATGCCGGTTATGTGCCAGCATTGTAACCATGCTCCATGCGAGACGGTTTGTCCAGTTGCGGCAACAACGCACAGTGACGAAGGGTTCAATCAAATGACTTACAATAGATGTATTGGTACAAGATATTGTGCGAATAACTGTCCATATAAAGTGCGAAGATTCAATTGGTTCAATTATGTAGCTGATAGAAAATTCACGAACCTCAATCCTGCTCAGGATGACCTTTCTAGAATGGTACTTAATCCAGATGTAGTAGTTCGTTCAAGGGGTGTTATGGAGAAATGTAGCCTATGTGTGCAGAGAGTTCAAGCTGGTAAACTGGATGCTAAAAAAGCAGGTGAGCCTATTAAGGATGGAAGTATCCAAACTGCGTGTTCTGCTTCATGTCCTACTAACGCAATCACCTTTGGTGATATTAATGACACGGGATCTAAAGTGAGATCTGATGCTAAGAATGATCGAGCTTATCATTTACTAGAAGAAGTCGGTGTTAAGCCAAATGTTTGGTATCAGACCAAGGTTAGAAATTCAATAGAAACTGCAGATCAAACTGCCTGATTAACGATTTAGAAACGACAGATGCAAAAAGAATCGGCCATACGCGAACCACTCATCCTCGGTGATAAGACCTATCATCAAATTACAGAGGATGTTTGCGCTCCTGTAGAAGGAAAAGCAAATAAGTATTGGTATATAGTTTTCTCCATAGCGGTAATTGTTGCTCTTTGGGGGGTAGGATGTATATTATATACAATAGGAAGAGGAATTGGAACATGGGGTCTTAATACCACAGTTGATTGGGCTTGGGATATTACAAACTTCGTGTGGTGGGTTGGTATTGGTCACGCGGGCACGTTAATTTCTGCTGTATTACTTCTTTTTAGACAGAAGTGGAGGATGGCTATTAACCGATCTGCAGAGGCGATGACAATTTTTGCAGTTATGATGGCGGCCCTATTCCCAGGCATTCACATGGGACGTATATGGATGGCCTATTGGGTTTTTCCCTTACCAAATCAATTCGGATCGTTATGGGTAAACTTTAACTCTCCATTGCTTTGGGACGTTTTTGCGATATCTACTTATTTTTCAGTGTCTCTGGTATTCTGGTATATTGGTTTAATTCCCGATTTCGCAACTATTAGAGATAGAGCGGTAAAGCCAGTGTCGAAAATGGCATACAGCGTATTAAGTTTTGGTTGGACAGGAAATGCGAAGGCTTGGATACGTTTTGAAGAAGTATCACTGGTTTTAGCAGGACTTGCAACGCCACTTGTGTTCTCTGTTCACTCCATTGTATCTATGGACTTTGCAACCTCAGTTATTCCAGGATGGCATACCACTATTTTTCCACCATATTTCGTTGCTGGAGCGATTTTCTCTGGTTTTGCGATGGTTCAAACACTTTTGTTGATTACTAGAAAAGTGCTCAACCTAGAGTCCTATATCACTGTAAAGCACGGTGAGTACATGAACATTGTTATTGTAATCACTGGTTCGATCGTGGGTGTAGCATATCTTTCTGAACTGTTCATTTCATGGTATTCAGGAGTGGAGTATGAGGGATATGCATTCCTAAACCGCGCAACGGGTCCTTATTGGTGGGCTTATTGGTCAATGATGACGTGTAACGTAATTACTCCACAGCTTTTTTGGTTTAAGAAGGTTAGAAGAAGCCTAATGGCATCATTTATCCTTTCCATTTTCGTGAATATTGGAATGTGGTTTGAACGATTTGTAATTATCGTAACGTCATTACACAGGGACTTCCTTCCATCAAACTGGGGTATGTTTCACCCAACGTTTGTGGATATCGGAATTTTCCTTGGCACTATCGGAATTTTCTTCACTCTATTCTTATTATTCAGTCGATTCTTTCCGGTATTAGCGTTGAATGAACTCAAGAGTATTTTGAAATCATCTGGAGATAACTATAAAAAGCAGCATCACAATGAGTAAAGCAATATATGCGCTGTACGATGACGATGAAATAATGGTAGATGGTGCTAAAACCATTCTATCTAAAAACGTCAGAATTAAAGATGTTTATTCACCATTCCCAATACATGGTTTGGAGATTGTCTTGGGCATCAAGTGGACTAGATTGGCAATTAATGCCTTTCTCTATGGAATAACAGCATTGACTTTGGCATTGCTGGGCATGTCGTATTTCATGATTCAGGATTGGCCGATGAATATTGGAGGCAAGCCAAGTTTTGACTTGTATCAAAATTTACCGGCTTTTATACCAATTACATTTGAGTTTACAGTTCTATGTGCGGCACATGGTATGGCAATTACATATCTAATAAGAAACTGGACTTTACCTGGTGTAAAGGCAAGAAACCCACACCCGAGAACAACGGATGATCATTTCGCGATTGAAATTGACTTGTCTGAGAATCAAGGGGTATCAGCTGAAGACATCAAGACGATTCTTCAGGAAACAAAACCAGTCGAAATTTTTGAGAAGTAATGAAGAAAATTAGGACGACATACATGCTTGCGATCGCGACTGTCTCATTGACTGTTGCCTTGGCTAGTTGTACTAGTGACCCACAGTCACCGGGAATTGAATACATGCCAGATATGTATCGAACACCAGCTTTAGAGCCATACTCAGGAAATTCAAACTATGCGGATAGCATGGAGGCGAGAATTCCTGCAGAAGGAAGTATTGCCCAGGGATACATTCCATATGGTATTCCAAATACAAATGAGGGGTACGAACTCGCGGGTAATATTCTGAAAAATCCATTGTTAAGTTCGGATGTAACATTAAGTGAAGGAAAAGAGATCTACACGAAATTTTGCACTCATTGCCATGGCAAAGAAGGAAAAGGAGACGGTCTTACTGTTACCGCGGGAGGCCATCCACCGCCCCCAGCTTATGATAGTCAGACGCTTAAGAATTTACCAGAAGGAAAGATGTTTCATACAATCACCTATGGTAAGAATTTAATGGGCCCTCATGCTTCTCAATTGAATGTTGAGGAAAGATGGAAAGTAATTAGATATGTGCAAACACTACAAGGAAATGAGGCTAATGCCGAAGAAACAACTGCAGAGGGTGCCGAGGGAGAAACAATATCAGAAGAAGTGACTTCTGAAGAAACAGCAATGAATAACTAAACCTGATCTCAAGTCATGGAATACATTTTTGAAGGAAAAGCAAAGAGGAACACTTTCATCCTTATGGGATTAGGGCTTGTTTTGCTAATCATTGGAGCAGTGGCCAATATGATGGGGCACCACGATGGTGAATCTCATTTAGGGCAACGGATAGGGCAACGGATTTGGACAAGTGTTTATGTAAGCGGATTCTTCTTTTTTGGAGTATCACTAGCAGCCTTGTTCTTTTTAGCTGTTCAATATGCTGCTGAAGCAGGATGGGGAGTAGTTTTCAAAAGAATAATGGAAGGCATCGCAGCATACTTGCCTATTGGTGCCGTGACACTAATTGTCGTGTTCGCTGCTGGATCGCTTCATCTTCATCATATTTTTCACTGGATGGACCCTGAGTTATATGATCCGGCATCTGATCATTACGATCAGTTAATTGCGCACAAGGAACCATATTTGAATCAGATGTTTTGGTGGATTAGAACCTTAGCATATTTGGTAGTCTATATAATGTTCATGCGTGTGTTTAGAACGAGATCTTTGGAGGAAGATGCCATGAGCACTGACAATGAAAAAGCAGTATTTATAAAGAACCAAACGCTTGCTGCGATATTCTTAGTGATTTTTGGTTATACATCTACTACGTTCAGTTGGGATTGGATTATGAGTATAGATACTCACTGGTTCAGTACAATATTTGGATGGTACATTTTCTCGGGTATGTGGATCAGTGGTATGGTGATGATCACTTTACTTACCATTTACTTGAAGAGTAAGGGGTTAATGCAATTTGTAAATGACAGTCACATGCATGACATCGGCAAATGGGTCTTCGGAGTAAGTTTCCTTTGGACATATTTATTCTTCTGCCAATTCATGTTGTATTGGTATTCAAATATCCCTGAAGAGATTACCTATTTCAAAGCGCGTATTGATGATTATACTTGGATATTTTGGGGTACAATGGCAGTGAACTTTATATTGCCAATGTTGTTACTAATGTCAAAGGACGCGAAACGAAATGCCGGTTTTATGATGTTTGTTGGATGTATCATATTTTTTGGTCACTGGCTAGATGTCTTCATGATCGTATCCCCAGGAGCTATGGGCCCAGATGGAACTGTTGGACTCATAGAGATTGGCTCGTTTATAAGCTTCCTTGGAATTTTCTTATTCGTGGTGCTAGGAGCCCTAGCGAAACGCCCACTACTTGTGAAAAATCACCCTTATTTGCAGGAGAGTCTGCATCATCATATCAATTAATTGAATTAAGAAGCATAAGCAACGATGACTACTTTTTTAATCATACTATCGATAGCCCTAGCGGTACTTGCCGTGGGTCAGTTGATGCGGGTGTTTGAAGCATCTGCCAAATTAAAAGGCGGAACGAGTGAAGTTCCTACGGATGCAGAGAACCGCTATCAAGCGAAAATGATGCTGGTATTTCTACTTGGCTACTTCAGTTTCTTCATTTGGCTTGTTGCTAAGTATGGGGATAAGCTATTGCCAGAATCTGCCTCGGAGCATGGAGTTCATTTAGATAATCTTCTCGATTTCAACTTTGCAATCATTACTGTAGTATTCGCAATCACGCATGTTTTCCTTTTTTACTTCGCGTTTAAATACGTGTTTAACAAAGACAGAAAAGCTTACTACTATACGCACAGCAATAAATTGGAGCTTTTATGGACTACGGTTCCAGCTATATTTCTAGCGGTGATTGTCATATGGGGTCTTTCAGAATGGATTGGTATCACGATGGATGAAACTCCAAAGGATGCAGTTGTAATAGAATTATATCCTAAACAATTTGATTGGACAGCGCGTTATGCTGGTTCAGATTCAACATTGGGCGCATCAAATTATATGATGATTTCAGGTACAAATCCATTAGGCGTAATTACGGATCAAACGTTGATGGCTCGTATTTCTGAATTAGAGGCTGAAAAAGCGGAGTTTCAGGCTGAGTTAGATGCAGCACCTTTAGGTGGAGTCAAAGAAGAAGAAATGACTGAGAAGATTGAGAAATGGGATAGAATTTTAGAAAAGGTGAGATCCTTTAAAGATCTGGATCTAGCTAATCGTTCCCTCGGTAATGATGATATCATAGTAAAGAGTGAGTTTGTTATTCCAAGAGGTAGAGAGGTGGCATTTAAGTTTAGAAGCCGAGATGTTATTCACAGTGCTTACATGCCACACTTTAGAGCCCAAATGAACTGTGTGCCAGGTATGGTGACAGAATTTCATTTCAAACCGACCATTACTACTGATGAAATGCGTGAAAAGACGCAAAACGCTGAATTTGACTATATATTATTATGCAATAAGATTTGTGGTGCTGCGCATTACAATATGCAAATGAATATCAAAGTAGTAGAAGAAGAGGAGTTTAATAAATGGATGCAAGAGCAAAAAACCTTTGCTGAGTCAATGGCTCCTGCTGACGAAGAAGGTACCGCTGAGGTTACCACTGAAGACAATGTAATTTCAATGATCGAATATTAATAGATATGGCAACAGGACACACCGATCATCACCACGAAGAAACCTTTATTTCAAAGTACATATTCAGTCAAGATCATAAAATGATCTCGAAGCAATTCTTGATCACAGGTATGATTATGGCTGTGATTGGAATGATTATGTCAAGCTTATTCCGATTGCAACTTGGATGGCAAGGAGAATCGTTTTGGATTCTGAATTTCCTGCTAGGAGACAAATGGGCACCTGACGGAATTCTTGATCCTAACATGTATTTGGCCTTGGTTACTATCCACGGTACTATAATGGTATTCTTTCTCCTTACGGGAGGATTAAGTGGAACCTTTGCGAATCTTCTAATCCCGTTTCAAATTGGAGCTCGGGATATGGCCTCAGGCTTTATCAATATGCTGTCATATTGGTTTTTCCTAGGTTCAAGTATTGTTATGATTGTTTCATTGTTTGTTGAGACGGGACCAGCGTCAGGAGGATGGACAGTGTATCCTCCGCTGAGTGCATTGCCTCAAGCGATGCCAGGATCGGGATTGGGCATGACACTTTGGTTAGCATCAATGTCTTTGTTTATTGTGTCTTCTCTATTGGGTGGATTAAACTATGTAGTTACCGTAATTAATCTAAGAACGAAGGGAATGACAATGACTCGTCTTCCTCTAAGTATTTGGGCATTATTTGTTACCGCAATCTTAGGTGTATTGTCTTTCCCAGTTCTTTTCTCTGCGGCTTTGTTGTTGATTTTCGACAGAAGTTTCGGTACAGCATTTTATTTGTCTGATATACACATTGCTGGAGAGGTAATGGAAAGAACGGGCGGAAGTCCGATTCTTTATGAGCACCTTTTTTGGTTTTTGGGTCACCCTGAAGTGTATATTGTATTGCTTCCTGCACTAGGTATTACATCGGAGGTCATTGCTACCAATTCACGAAAGCCGATTTTCGGTTATCGAGCGATGATTGGATCAATCTTAGCGATTGCATTCTTATCGTTCATTGTTTGGGGACACCACATGTTCTTGACAGGAATGAATCCATTCTTGGGTGCAGTATTCACTTTTACCACTCTTTTGATCGCGATTCCTTCAGCTGTAAAGGCTTTCAATTACATTACAACACTTTGGAAGGGGAACATCCGATTCACCCCTGCAATGTTGTTTTCCATTTCGATGGTATCAACCTTTATCTCAGGTGGTGTTACGGGAATTATCCTCGCGGATAGTGCTTTGGATATTAACTTACATGATACATATTTTGTTGTGGCTCACTTCCATATTGTAATGGGTCTTTCGGCCGTAATGGCAATGTTTGCTGGTGTATATCATTGGTTCCCGAAGATGTATGGTAAATTAATGAACAGAAAGTTGGGTTATGCCCACTTTTGGACAACGTTTGTTTGCGCCTACGGAGTTTTCTTCCCACAACATTTCTTGGGATTAGCTGGCGTGCCAAGGAGATATTATACGAATAGCGAGTTTCCAATATTTGATGATCTTATTTCCATCAACGAAATGGTATCCATTTTTGCAATACTTGGTGCAATAGCCCAATTCATTTTTATATTCAATTTCTTCTATTCAATGTTCAAAGGACCAAGGTCATCTCAAAATCCTTGGGGATCAAATACATTGGAATGGACAACTCCAATTGATCCTATTCACGGCAACTGGCCAGGTCCTCTGCCGACAGTACATCGTTGGGCATATGACTATAGTAAGCCGGGGAAACCAGAGGATTTTGTCCTACAAACGGTGCCGCTAGAGGATGGTGAAATAGATGGTGGTGGACACTAATCTTAAATAACAATGAAAGACCCGCTTAACAGCGGGTTTTTTGTTTCACTTCATTTCTACATTTGTTTCGCAATGAATTCATTCCTTGATCCCGAATCTGAAAACCTGTCTCAATCCGAAAAGGATATCGAGAAGGTATTGAGACCCGATATGTTCGATGATTTTGCTGGACAAGATTCGGTCATTGAAAACCTTAAAATTTTTGTTCAGGCAGCTATTCAACGAGGCGAATCTTTGGATCATGTGCTATTACATGGACCTCCGGGTCTTGGGAAAACCACTCTTGCAAATATTATTGCAAATGAACTTGGAGTTGGCATTAAATCTACTAGTGGGCCTGTATTGGATAAACCAGGCGATTTAGCAGGACTACTCACAAATCTTGAAGAACGGGATGTGCTGTTTATTGATGAGATCCATCGATTAAGTCCAGTAGTGGAAGAGTTTCTCTACTCAGCGATGGAGGATTTTAATATTGATATACTCATTGATAGCGGACCGAGTGCGCGTAGCGTGAAAATTGAATTGGCACCGTTTACCCTTATTGGGGCAACCACGCGTTCTGGATTATTAACCTCACCACTAAGAGCTAGATTTGGAATAAACTCTAGGCTTTCCTACTACAGTTCTGATTTGCTGGCTTCGATTGTAATACGATCTGCAGGTATATTGAATATAGAGATCGAAAAGTCTGCGGCAATTGAAATTGCTCGAAGGAGCCGTGGAACTCCAAGAATCGGAAATGCACTATTGAGACGAATACGTGATTTCGCTCAAATTAAAGGATCTGGAAAAATTGATTATGCCATAGCTCAGTTCGGATTAGAAGCTTTAAATGTGGATACTTATGGTTTAGATGAGATGGATAATAAAATCCTCTCAACAATCATTGATAAGTTTAGTGGAGGACCAGTTGGCTTGACTACAGTTGCAACTGCGGTTGGTGAACAAGCGGGTACAATTGAAGAGGTATATGAGCCATATTTAATACAAGAGGGGTTTCTTCATAGAACTCCAAGAGGTCGTATGGCTACGGAACAGGCATACAAACACCTTGGACGTGAATACACGCAAGGTCCGCAAGGTTCATTGTTTTAAATGACGTCTGCTGACCTTTTGCAACACACAAGGTCTGTTGTGGTGAAGAGTCTGGCCGATACCATAGGTTTTACAGATTGCAGGATTGCAAGAGCTACTGAACTTGCTAAGGAAGGAAGGTATCTGGAAAAGTGGATAAACGAGGGAAACCATGGCGATATGTCATGGATTGAGAATCATTTTGAAAAACGCATTGACCCGAGAAAACTAGTTCCCGGAGCGAAAAGTATCATCGTACTTTCTTTAAATTATTTCCCAGCTGAAATTCAGAATAAGTCGGCACCAAAGATTAGTAAATACGCTTTCGGTCGAGATTATCACAAGTTGATACGGGCGAAGCTTAAACTATTTCACCAAGGTCTTAGGGAATCTTTTGGTGAGGTTCACGGGCGAGGTTTTGTTGATTCAGCCCCGATAATGGAAAAGGCATGGGCACAACGAAGTGGACTCGGTTGGATAGGTAAACACACCAACATCATTACAAAGTCGTTGGGTTCGTTTTATTTTTTAGCCGTACTCGTAGTAGATATTGATTTGGAGGCAGATGGTGAAGTAGAAGACCATTGCGGTTCATGTACGAAGTGTATAGACGCATGTCCTACAAATGCTATTGTAGAGCCTTATAAGCTCGATGCAACCAAATGCATCTCTTATTTGACTATTGAGTTGAAAGATCAACTGATTCCTAGTGAATTTGCTGGTAAGTTCGATGATTGGATGTTTGGATGCGATATATGTCAAGATGTTTGTCCGTGGAATCGATTTAGTCAACCATCAAAGGAGAATCAGTTTGATCCGAAGGATGCTATAATTAAAAACGATTGGAAGGATTGGGAAAATCTGACAGAAGCGGGCTTCGAGGAACTGTTTCGAGGTTCAGCCGTTAAGAGAACTAAATACAGTGGATTGATGCGAAATATCAAATTTCTTATTAATTCGAAAGCGCCAGAAGTCGGTGAAGACTTAGCGTGATCGCATTGTTATAAGCCCCTCCGTATAAAGCAATTCCACTATTCCCAATGGTGCCTGATGCAGGTAACAAAGAATAATGGAACCTCGCATTTAAGACCCATTTATCAGTAATCCTCGTATTGATACCTAAATTACCCGCGAGTTCGTATCGATTAAAACTCCAGACATGTTGATTTGTTGGAGTCTTACTATTTCCAACCCATTCTTGGTGGAACAGAAGAAAGCCATTGGTTAATCCAAATTCAACCTCAAAAATGCTGATATCCGTTTTTAATATGAGTGGAACATCCAAGTAATGAGGTTCAAGTCTCAATGGAAATGCAATGGGTTTAGCTTTGGTTGATCGTTCTCTACTGCCTCTGGTGGCATAATTTATCTCTATCTGAAACTTGAATCGATTAGATATTCGAGTATAGGTTCCAACACCCCCTGTAAAACCGAGCTTATTGTAACCTCCAAAATTATCTCCGTATATCTGACTGGAAACAACACCGGCTCTTAATAGACCACTGAACTCGCCTTTTCGGTTTTTTTTAGTAGCGCGCGCATCTTCTTGGCCGTAGCCGAGCAACATTGAGAAACTAAAAAACAGGATCAGACTATTTCGCCAAATGCACATGAGTCTCTTCCGCTTGAACGACTTCGGTTGTTGTAGCATTTATCAAGGCTGCCACGATATACAAGTGTTTTGCATCTACCACATTGTCTGGAACACTATAGTTAGTAGTCCAATCTATCCACTCACCCTCTGCAATTCCAGAAGCATCAATCACCGTCTCACCATAAACATTTCCGGCTGTATTCACTTTGGCTCTGACCATATGACGATGCACATACTCTGTATTGATCTTATGTGGATAGTCATCATCATTCAATCGTCCATCTTTTTGCTCGGATATTACTGAATCTTCGATACATAAAACGAGTAGTTTATACTCATCGTTGAGAGTAGTTTCAGCTTTAATACTTACCCGGATTTTTACAGTGTTATGATCTTCGCTTAAAATTCCACCAACACCCATCGCCACCAAAGGATTTGATTTATTTACTTCCGCTAGAGCAGGTTCTTGCCATTGGGCATGCGCTTGAAAAACATATTTATTTCCGAATGCTTCAAATGTTTTACGATTCACCATGGCAGATGGATAAGCATCAATTTTCGATTCGATTAATGCATGTAACTGTTCGCCATATTCGGATGACAAATCCGTTGGATAATCGGGTGGTGCAACTTCAGCAAACAGTCCTTCATGAAATGTAGCCACAATGATCTGACCTTCATGGTCTACCTGCATCGCCAGAAGTTTATCAGTCTGCGCAGGACAACCCGTACATGAGTGCCCAGTGAATTCTTCCATGTATACTTTCTGAGTCAATATATTTATGCCATTTGAGTCAATTAACGGATATCCATTAGCATCTACTCCCTCAATTGTATCAATATTAGTAGTTGGGGTTGTGTCAGTGGTGTCAATAGGTACAATTTCTGGTTTCTCTAATGGTAAATCCACAATATCACAAGAAGTGACAATTAGTAACGATATATAAATGAAGGAAAGACCTAATCTTCTCATAATCTTAAAAACTACTTGTAATTGTAATTGTAAATCCATTTGCTGCTGGTACGGGACGACAAACACCTCCTACACAAAATATTCCAGCACGCTGTCTTCCGTATGCTAGGCTAATTCTATTTGCGTTGTTAATGTATGCGACTTGGGCCGTTGGATAATTAACGCGGAGTGCCTTTGTAGGGTTGCCATAATTGTATTGATTTAACACAGTCACAAACCAATGTGGTGAATACCCATACTCAACCATTGCGAATGCCCAATTACCTTGATCTTGCTCTGTCCACATATGCTGCAATTCTGTGCGGATGCTGTGCTTTTTGCTCACTTTGTATAATCCGTCCAAAACTCCAATGTGCGCATGTACATTCTTTCCAAGTGCTGTTCCTTGAGCCACGTCCGTATTGGCTACAAAATAGATATAACTTGTTTTTAGCTTAAATGATTTCGAGAATTTCCTGTCGATTTCAATGTTATAATCTCTATAGTAAATTTTATCTCCAAATGTCCAAAGGTTTGCTTTATATCCTTCTCTGCTAGGATCGTTTGGTAAATATACTTCTGAGTCTAAATCATTGGGTGAGGTGATTTGCTGAGTATCCAAACTGTTTATTATGGCAACATTTACTTGAATAGTAGTGCCATACTTACCCCCAAGGGCAGAACCTTTTTTGATTTTATAGATGATGTCACCTTGAATGCCAATTTCTCCAGCTGGTTGAGTCGCATAAGGATAGAGCGTTGTAGCTAGGTTATACGTATGCTGTCTGGTCAGTGCGGGTAAATAATTGATGAACAAATCGTTTAACTGTGCATCTCTATTAGCTCTAAAGTGCATATTATCAATGGATTTTGCTGTCAAGTTAATACCAAATCCTTTTTGTGAGTAAGTTGCAGATAACAGGACACCTTGACCTGCGCGATAGATATAATGATTGTCAGAATTTGGATCGTTGAACTTATAAACGTATTCACCTAAGAAGGAGAAGCCACCGTAGTTGATCTGACCACGACCCGCCCAGCTAGCCACGTTCTCAGGGTATTCGAAATTTCGAATGCCGGGTGCTTCATACTTACTCACAAAGCTGCCACCAATGGTTAGCCTTAATTTCTTATCCATCAATGATTCTACTAATTCATTAATCGCGATTTCACCGTCAATCGCCCGAACATAACCCGTGCTCTTTTGCCAATAGAAACGCTGATTTCCGACTAATCCTTTAATATATAAACCTGGAATGGGATTCACCTTAACCCTGAGGCCATCAAAGGCATTATCAAGTCCTAGAGCTCTTTCTTCATAAGCTCTTAGGATCATCCCATTTCCAAATTGCTCGTAAAAGTTACCGACTGTAATGTCAAATTTCCCCTTAGAAAACTGAGCAAACCGATAAGGCGCTCCTACAGGTTGTAATCCGTAGTTATTGCTAAACCCTTGCACTGGAGGCATATAAGCTTCAATCCTGACTCCAGCCGTAAATGAGCCCTTCGTTGCGATGAAGTTACCAAAGGCATTCACACCGCTTTTTTCAGGGACATTAGGCGCACCAATGATGCTGTCCTCATTATAGGTTTGGGCATAAACTTCAAAATTTCCATGGATCTCAACTCCGTCCATGACGCCATCTTGGGAGTAGGCTATCGTTGAGGTAATTAAAAAGAGTAATAGTGTACTACAGGTTAGTTTGGTCGTCATAAG
This sequence comes from uncultured Flavobacteriales bacterium, assembly GCA_943788775.1. GTDB lineage: Bacteria > Bacteroidota > Bacteroidia > Flavobacteriales_G > Salibacteraceae > SHAN690. Next base: position 442,758 of record CALSRO010000005.1, read on the forward strand.
TAAGGAAGAGATCTTTTTAATCGATAGTTTCTCCGTTGGCCAATTTCTCGACTAGTTCGTGTAGCTCATCTTCATCACCGGGTGCGTAAGAATTATGCTGCCAAACAATGTGTCCATTGCCATCGATTAGAAAAGTGTGTGGCACGTTATTTACGTTCATTGCACGTTTGAAATCCGCATTTGGATCAACATATACATCATAATCCCAGGATTGTCCATCAACGTATGGTTTCACCTTATGCATATTCCGGGCATCATCGATTGAGATAGCCACCAACTTTACTCCGGTTTCTTCCACCCATTCATCAAAATCTTCGGCAATAGCATTTAATTCTCGCTTGCATGGACTGCACCAAGTAGCCCAAAAACTGATAATGATAGGATTCCCATCATTTGTAATATCGCCAGTTTGAAAACTTGAGTTATCGAGTTGTTTTACGGTAACGTCTGGTATGCTTCTTCCTTCATTCTGACAAACAGCAATAAATGATAGAAATATTAATAGAGTAGATGTAATTATGGATTTAAACATGTGTGTTGGATTAATGAACAAAAGTATAAGTTGTAAGTTAGGCTTGGACAACATTAACGGTTTGTTAAACCTGTCATTCCTTGAATTCCTATTCGGTCATATGGCAAAATACATGCCTCAATTAATGGTTATTGGAAAGAAGGTCATTCACAACACGTGGTAAGGCAGATCCAGCTTTCTCCTGCACCTTAATCAGGTTTGGAAAACTGCCGATTGAAATTTCATTCGGGTCAATCAGTATCTTCCGAGATTCCTCTTTCGCATGAAGCACCAATCCAGCTGCAGGGAATACGTTGAGACTGGTTCCCACAATTATAAGAATATCTGCAGATTGAATTATCGTTTTTCCTAATTCATACATGGGTACATCCTCACCAAACCAAACGACATGGGGACGCAGCGGACTTCCGTCATCTGCTCGATCATGAATACTTAAGGGCCCATTAACGTTATATAGCTTATCTGAATTTTTTACGCTTCGTGCCTTTAAAATTTCACCGTGTAGGTGAATAACATTCGTGCTTCCTGCGAGTTCGTGCAGATTGTCAATATTCTGAGTTACTACGACAACATCAAATTTCTTTTCTAACGCGACAATAGCATGATGTGCGGCATTCGGTTTGGATTGAAGAACTTGTTCTCTTCTTTGATTATAAAAGTCAAGGACCAGTTCTGGATTTATCTCCCAAGCCTCAGGAGTAGCAACCTCGTGAATGTCATATTCTTCCCACAATCCACCTGAATCGCGAAAGGTTTTAAGACCGCTTTCCGCGCTCATTCCCGCACCCGAAAAAACTACAATCCGCTTCATTTTTAGATGGTTGTGCTCAAAGCTAAGAAAGCATCTAAAACTCAGGCTATCTTGACCATCAATATTCCTACATTTACGCCCCTTTGGCCAATTTATGAGAAAGATAAAAAAACAGGACGCACTTGATTATCATGCTGGAGACAAGCCAGGTAAGATTGAAGTTGTTCCAACTAAACCATATTCCTCTCAACGTGATTTGAGTTTAGCATATTCGCCCGGGGTCGCTGAGCCTTGTTTGAAAATTGCTGAAAATCCTGAGGATGCTTATAAGTATACCGCAAAAGGCAACCTAGTGGCAGTAATATCCAACGGTACAGCTGTGCTCGGTTTGGGCGATATTGGACCCTTAGCTTCTAAACCTGTCATGGAAGGAAAGGGATTGTTATTCAAGATTTTTGCTGACATAGATGTTTTCGATATTGAGGTAGATGCGACTGACATTGACAAGTTTGTTGAAACGGTAAAAGCCATATCTCCAACTTTTGGGGGTATCAATTTAGAAGACATAAAAGCCCCTGAAGCGTTCGAAATTGAGCGTAGGTTGAAAGCAGAGTTGGATATTCCAATCATGCACGATGATCAGCATGGAACGGCTATTATAAGTAGTGCGGCCTTGTTAAATGCTTTAGAGATATCAGAAAAGAATATTTCGGAAGTGAAGGTTGTGGTTAGTGGTGCTGGTGCAGCTGCAATATCCTGCATCACACTTTATTGTGCCTTGGGTGTGAAGCGAGAAAACGTTTTACTCGTTGATAGCAAAGGGGTGATAAGCACGGACCGTGAAGATTTGGATGAGCAAAAACTAAAATTTGCTGTAAAGACCGACAAAAAAACGTTAAAAGACGCCATGTCAGGTGCTGACGTATTTCTAGGACTATCGATAGGGAATATTGTTTCCAAGGAAATGCTGAAAAGCATGAATAAGAATCCTATTGTTTTTGCCTGCGCCAATCCAGATCCAGAGATATCTTATCCAGACGCAATTAGTGCAAGGAAAGATGTGATAATGGCAACAGGACGAAGCGATTTTCCAAACCAAGTCAATAATGTGCTTGGGTTTCCATTCATCTTTCGAGGTGCACTTGACGTCAGGGCAACAGAAATCAACGAAGCCATGAAACTGGCCGCGGTGAAAGCTTTAGCGGACCTCGCAAAAGAGCCCGTGCCCCTAGAAGTGATGGTGGCTTATGGTGAAACCAACATGGCATTTGGCACGGAATACATCATACCCAAGCCACTTGATTTTAGATTGATTACTGCGGTAGCTCCGGCCGTTGCTAAAGCGGCAATGGATAGCGGTGTGGCCAAGAATCCGATTAAAGATTGGGATAAATACCGAGTGGATTTGGACAGAAGACTCGGGCGAGACAATAAGTTGATTCAAAGCATCACCCAAAGGTCTCGCATGGATCCAAAGCGTGTCGTTTTTGCTGAAGCTGATCATTATAAGATTTTGAAGGCGGCACAGATGACTCGAGATGATGGAGTTGCTATTCCAATTTTATTAGGAAATCGCGAGCGCATCCTAAGTATGATGCAAGAGTTTAGTTTGGATCTGGAGGATATTGAAATTATTGATTGTCGTCACAAGGACGAAGAGGATCGCAGAAATAGATACGCGGAAGCATTTTTTGATAAGCGAAAACGTAGAGGGTTTACTTATCAAGAGGCAAGAAAGATTATGCGTGAACGCAACTACTTTGGCGCTGCCATGGTCGAAAGCGGTGAAGCAGATGTGTTGATATCTGGCCTTACTCGAAATTATCCAGCCACGATTAAGCCAGCATTGCAAGTAATTGGAACAGATCCGAAGGTTAAGTCAATAGCAGGAATGTATGTGTTGCTAACGAAGTCAGGTCCATTGTTTTTGGCTGATACCACTGTTACATACAACCCAACTGCCGAGCAATTAGTTGAAATAACTGCCTTAGTTGCGCAAGCTGTTGAGCGATTTAGATTAAAACCGCGCATCGCGATGTTGAGCTATTCAAATTTTGGAAGTAGCGAAACGGATGAAACAGTGAAGGTTCGTAATGCAGTCAAAATGCTGCATGAAAGATTCCCCGATATGATAGTGGATGGAGAGATTCAAGCAAACTTTGCGCTCAACAAGGAGTTGCTGAGTGAAATGTTCCCATTTTCTAAACTGGTAAATCAGGACACAAATGTTCTGATATTCCCCAATTTGGAAGCAGGAAATATCGCTTATAAGTTGATGCAAGAGATGGGTGTAGGTGAAACAATCGGCCCAATCCTGCTGGGAATGGACAAACCTGTACACATCCTACAACTTGGAAGTTCGGTTAGAGAAATAGTTAATATGGTCACAATAGCGGTGGTTGACGCACAAACCAGATAAGAAGCACGGATGTTTGAATATATTTCTGGAAAGTTTACTCAAAAAACACCCGCTTACGTTGTAGTCGATGTATCAGGTCTTGGATATATTGTTCAGGTAAGTTTAAATACATATACAGATATTTCAAACGAAATTGAGGGTTCGCTTTTAACACATTATAGTGTCAGCGTAGATGTCCGTTCGGGGGAGAGTAAACACCAGTTTTTTGGATTTTCAACAAATCTTGAAAGAGACTTATTTCGCAGTCTTATCACCATATCGGGTGTGAGTTCTGGAATTGCTCATATGATCCTTTCTGCATTTAAACCATCTGATTTACAATCAATTCTTGCCAATGGAGATGCCAAGACTCTGACAACGGTGAAAGGTGTTGGGCCTAAGTTGGCGCAAAAAATTGTCGCTGAACTTCGCGAAAAGATCGTCAAAGCGGAACTGGAAGGCGATAAATTGGAATCCGGGGGCAATAGTTTAAGACAGGAGGCGTTATCTGCGCTCACTGCATTAGGATTCGATCGAGGCAAATCGGTAAAAGCTATTAACGACATAATTAAATCCGCCAATCCTGACTCGGTAGAACAACTGATTAAAAATGCTTTAAAGCAACTGTGATAAGATCTATTTGAAGTTTCAGAAAAGACATATTGCTATTATCCTTTGTTGGGCATCGTTTTCGATGCCTTTGATGATTTATGGACAGACAGATAGTCTCTTATTTCCATTTGAAGATACCCATGACCCATTGGAAGAAGATGGGCGTAAGATTTATGGTAGTAATCCGAGCAATGTAAAGACGGAATTTGAGTACGATCCGGAATCTAGTAACTACGAGTATAAGCAGTCAATGGGGAGCCTAAATTATAGGCCACCTTCCTACATGTCTTTTGACGAATACAACGATTACGAGAAAAAGAAGTCAATGAATGACTATTGGAAAGAGATCCAGAAAGAATCAAATGAAGATGAGGAGTCCGAAGATGGATCGACAGGCAGTGCGTTTAGGCCAGCAATCAACGTAGAAAACGAAGGCTTTGATCGAATTTTCGGAGGAAATACGATATCAATTACCCCCAATGGTTCCGCTGAATTGACATTCGGAGTCAATAGTTCGAAAACCGAAAATCCGGCTATACCTGTTAATCAGAGACGCATTACCACTTTTGATTTTCGACAAAACATCCAATTAAATGTGATTGGAAATATTGGAGAAAAACTCAAGATTCAAACCAACTATAATACTCAAGCAACATTTGATTTTGAGAATCAAATGAAATTGGAGTACACGGGTTATGAGGATGAAATCATTCAAAAGATTGAATTAGGGAATGTTTCGTTGCCTTTGCAGAGTTCGCTAATAACAGGTAGCCAGGCCTTATTTGGAGTGAAAAGTGAGTTGAAATTTGGAAGGCTATACGTTACATCGGTTTATTCACAACAGAAGAGTGAACGTAAAAATGTGAGTACGGAAGGCGGGGTCCAAGAGGTGGAGTTTGAGGTTAATGCGGATGAATACGAGGATTATCGTCACTATTTCCTGAGTCATTTCTTTAGGGATATTTATGAGAGAGCTCTCGCGACACCTCCTATCATAAACTCTAGTGTAAATATTACCAGAGTTGAGGTGTGGGTTACAAATACGAACTTCAGCACAGAGAACACTCGAAATATAATCGCCTTTCAGGATTTGGGTGAGTCACGAAGAATTTACAACGAGGCATTTGCGGGACCAAGTGTATCAAATAGCCCAGCCGCTAACGGACAGAATAAGGTTTATAAAAACGTATTCCAGGAACCTTCGATTCGTGAGTTTACTCAAGCCTCTCGTACCCTCGAGGGACCAAACTTCAACCTTCAGAGCCGATTTGATTATCAAAAGGTGGAACTGGCGCGTAGGCTCGAACAAGGACGGGACTATACCTACAACGCTCAACTTGGTTATATATCGATGACTCAAGAGATTCAGCCCAATCAGGTATTGGCAGTTTCCTTTGAATATACCTATAACGGTCAAACCTACCGAGTGGGTGAATTTTCGAATGACCGAACAGGCAGTGATGCGCTCGTACTTAAAATGCTTAAAAGTTCCGAGTTGAATACGCGATTCCCAATGTGGGATCTGATGATGAAAAACGTCTATTCACTGGGTGCTTATCAACTTAGTTCTACGGGATTTGAATTAGGCATTTGGTATCTCGATAAAAAGAAAGGAATTGATATTAATTATATCCCTGAACCATATCAAGGTTTGAACGACAGGCCATTAATACAAGTGATGGGATTAGACAGGATTAATAATAACAATGCTCAAGTTCCAGATGGAATGTTTGACTTTCTGTCGAGTCCACAAATTACGGTGAACCCCTCAAATGGAAGGATTTTCTTCCCGGTATTAGAACCTTTTGGTTCGGATTTGAGAGAAACCTTGATGGATATTACTAAGGATGAAAGAATTGCCTCCAATTATGCCTTTGATTCCCTCTATACCAACACTCAAGCAAACGCCCAATACAACTATCCAGCACTGAATCGATTCTCTATCAAGGGAAAATACCAATCATCTAATAGCTCTGAGATAGCGCTAAATGCCTTCAATGTGCCAGAGGGATCGGTCAGGGTTACGGCCGGTGGTCAAACTTTGGTAGAAAATCAGGATTATACTGTAGACTACACTTTGGGGCGAGTCAAGATCATAAATGAGGGCTTACTTGAATCTGGAACTCCAATTGACGTTTCTTTAGAAAGCAACTCAACGTTTGCGATTAATAGAAGGGCCATGTTCGCTTCTAGATTGGATTATAAGGTTTCCGACAATCTCAATTTTGGTGGAACATTCATGAATTTGAGCGAACGTCCTTTGACTCAAAAGGTCAACTATGGCGATGAGCCAATCAACAACACAGTTGTCGGACTTGATGGAGCATTTTCAACAGAGTCAAAATTTTTGACTTCGATGGTTGACAAAATTCCATTGATTGATACGAAGGAAATTTCAAATGTCTCGGTACAGGCTGAGGCAGCAAAACTGATACCTGGCCATTCAAGGGCAGTTGGACGGGAAGGTAATTCATACATTGATGATTTTGAGGGAAGTCAAAGTACCATTGACTTGCGGTCACTGCAATTGTGGTCTTTGGCTAGTACACCGCAAGGCCAAGCATCTGAATTTCCTGAAGCCGTCAGTAACGATCTTACTTTTAATAAAAATAGAGCTCGTTTTGCTTGGTATGTTGTGGATCCATTGTTCTATAGAGCTGACAACACAACACCTGATCACATTAAAAACAACGATGAATTATTGAGAAATAATTTGATGAGACAGGTGACTGAAAAAGAAGTTTTTCCAAACAGACAATTTTCTTCTGCGAGTGCTCCTCAAACATTTCAGATTCAGATGTTCGATATGGCATTTTATCCTGAAGAGCCCGGGCAATATAATTATGATGTAGATCCAATTCCGAATGTTACCGCTGGTCTTAATTCGGAAGGAAATCTGGAAGATCCAGAATCTCGGTGGGGTGGTATTATGCGTAGAATCGATCAAACTGATTTTGATGCAGCGAATATTGAATTCATTCAATTTTGGATGATGAATCCATATTCAGAAAAGGAAACTGAAGGATTCCCAGGTCATCCAGATCACCAAACAGATGGTGCCTTGTATTTCAATATTGGAAATATTTCTGAGGATGTTTTAAAAGACGAATACAAGAGTTTTGAAAATGGATTTCCGTCAAATGAAAACGCTAGTGAAGATTTAAGCGACCCTTCACAATTATCCGTCTTTGGCAGAATCCCTGAAGGACAGCAAATCGTAAATGCATTTGCAAATAATCCGGCAACGAGAGAGTTTCAAGATGTTGGTTTAGAAGGATTGAGAGATGAGGAGGAACGCGTCTTTTTTGATAGTACATACATCACCCCGTTGGTCAATAAATTTGGACAAGGATCACCAGTCGTGCAGCAATTTCTTGAAGATCCATCACACGACAACTATAACTTCTATCGGGATGATGATTATGACGCACAGGAATTGGACATCCTTCAGCGATACAAAAAGTACAACGGATTAGAGGGGAATAGTCCAACTTCTGAGCAATCGCAAGAGTTGAATGCTCAGGGATATCCAACCAGTGCATCGCCAATTCCGGATGCTGAAGACATAAATCGCGATAATACTTTGGATAATGTTGAGAGTTATTTTCAATATAAGGTAGACATTTCTGAGGAGGCGTTAAGCGTGCCTGGTCGTAATTACATAAATGCCATCGTACCTGGTGAGCCACAAGGTGCAAATGAAGAGCCGGTAGACTGGATTCAATTTAAAATTCCAATTCGCGAATTTGAAAAGCAAGTTGGAAACATTCAGGATTTTCGATCCATACGGTTCATGCGGGTGTACATGAAGGGCTTCGAAAAACCGATCTATTTAAGATTTGCTCGATTAGAACTGGTAAGAGGTGAGTGGAGAAGATATACTGGAGATTTAGATGAAAGAGGAGATGCCATCGCTGACGACCCAGATATTCAATTCAACATTGGAGCTGTTAATATTGAAGAAAACGCTGAAAAGGAACCCGTAAACTATGTGTTGCCACCACAATTGCAACGTGAGATTCAGGCTGGATCACCAAACTTAGCGCAACAAAATGAGCAGTCGTTGGCACTTCAAGTGCAAGGTCTTGAGGATGGAAAGGCTCAAGCGGCTTTTAGGAATATTACGATGGACATGCGTTCCTTTAAGAAAATGCAAATGTTCATTCACGCTGAATCTATGCCAGAGTGTGATCAAATTGATAACGATGACATCCGGGTGTTTGTGCGTGTGGGTACTGATTTTACAGAAAATTATTACGAATACGAAACTCCGGTTACTATTACTCCAGATGGTTTTTATGATAACAATTCAGTATCGGATCAAGAACGAGTTTGGCCTCTTGAGAATAACCTTGTAATCAACTTTGAGGATCTTTTTGCCACCAAAAGAGAACGGAATGAATTGTTGAATGAAGGCGGTAGCGTGCTTCTAAATCAGAGGTACGAGCGTGCCTTGGAGGCAGGAAGGAAAATTGTAGTGGTTGGTAATCCAAACTTGGCTGACGCACGAGTTGTAATGATAGGTGTTAGAAATCCTGCACAAAAAGGGAATCCTCTGGATGATGGAATGCCAAAGTGCGTAGAAGTCTGGGCAAATGAATTAAGGTTGACTCATTTTGATCAGTCTGGAGGTGAGGCAGCAATGGCCCGAATTTCAGCGAATTTGGCGGACTTTGCGAATGTTAGCCTAGCTGGAAAAATCACTACTCCTGGTTGGGGTGCACTGGAATCACGAGTAAGCGAACGACAGCGCGAGACGATCACCAATTTAGATGCGAGTGCTCAGGTGCAGTTAGATAAGTTTATTCCAGAAGATGTTGGCTTGAAAGTGCCAATGTTTGTGGGCTATTCAAACAATACGAGTACACCGCAATTTGCTCCAGAAGAACCAGATACTCCGATGGATGTCTATTTGGATGAACGCACAAATGAAGAAAGGGATAGTTTACTGGACATATCGCAGACCATTACTGAGCGTAAGAGTTTGAATTTTACGAATGTTCGAAAGGAAAAAACGAGCGAGGGTAAAGCACACTTTTATGATGTGTCAAACTTGTCGGCAACATATGCATATACAGAGCTTAGGTATCGTGATTTCAACACGGAATACGACTACACTAAGAATTATCGAGGAGGATTAGCTTATAGTTTTTCTAATAGCGTCAAGCCCATTGAGCCATTTAAGAAAATTGGTTTCGTCAAGAAATCAAAGTACCTAAGGTTGGTACGAGATTTCAACTTTTACTTGGCTCCTAAGACCATTGCCTTTAGAAACGAGTTTGACAGAATGTATGGCGAGCGAAAGATTCGAAACTTAAATCCTGAGGCAACAGTATCGCAACCACCATTTGTAAACAAGTCCTTCAATTGGGATAGAACATACAATTTGTCATACGATTTAGCCAAAGCTATAAAGCTAGACTTCAGTGCAAATAATAGGGCATTAGTCAGAGAATATGAAGGACAGAGAATTGAACGGGACGCCACTGCATTGAATGATCTTGAAGACCCTGAAGGTGATGGACTTGGGGGTTATGTGATCAACCCTGAGAATGGTCAAAAAGTGTATAGTTATGAACTACACCGGGACTCGTTAATCTCTAGTTTGAAACAGTTGGGTCTTACAACTAATTACAATCATAGCACCAGTGTTTCATATAATGTTCCGTTGAGCAAGATTCCATTACTGGATTGGACCAGTCTCACAGCAAGATATACAGGAACTTATGACTGGCAGCGAGGTCCTCTATTAGAAGATAATGTTGTTGATTCCTTGGGTCATACCATATCGAATGGACAGCAAATTCAGTTGAATGCATCTTTAAATATGCTAAGCCTCTATAATAAGGTGCCGTATTTAAGGGATATTAATCGAGGCAGGAAGTCTAAAGGAAAACCTAAGCAGAAAAAGGAGATTGCTTCGGATAAGAAAACGAAGTCGATGGATGACGGTAAGTCTGAGGATGAGGAAGAAAAGGACAAAAAGAAACGTGATCCGCTGATAGTTAACTCTATCCTTAAGGGCCTTATGAGTATCAAGAGTGTTTCGGGTACGTATAGCCTCAATAGAGGAAACACCCTTCCAGGGTTTGGCGGTCAACCTAACTACCTTGGTTTAGATAATTCTGCTGATAGAAGTTATGGATATGAACAGGATGTGTTTAACTATGGATCACCAGGGCTGGGTTTCATCTTTGGACAACAAGGCGATTTCAGTAATACATCCGAGCATTTTGCCGACTATGCTGGAAATGAACAACGATGGTTAGTTGCGAACCCTAATATCTTTAATCCTTACCTAAGAAGTAAAAGTGAGCAGTGGAATTTCCGAGCGAGTGTTCAACCGATGAAAGATCTGAGAATTGATTTGACTGCTAATGAGAGTGCTTCGCAAAACTGGACAGAATACTGGCAATATGATCCATTAACGGATGAATGGGATGAAGGCAATACGAGGCTCGAAACAGGGAATTACAGTGCTTCTATTATAACATTAGCAACAGCTCTCGAAAACATTGACTCATCAAATTTTACGGTTTACAATCAATTTCTGGAAAATCGATTGGTCGTTTCACAGCGTTTGGGAGAACAAGCGAATATTTCATCTACAGATCCAAATGGCTATACCACAGGCTACGATAGCGCTCATCAGGATGTGTTGATTCCGGCATTTTTCGCGGCATACACGGGGCAAAGTGCTGGTGATGTTAGTACAAATCCACTGAAAACTTTAATGCTTCCAAATTGGAGGATTAACTACACTGGGCTTAGTAAAATTGAGTTTATGAAGAAATACTTCAAGACCTTTAGTATCAATCACGCCTATCGTTCTACCTACACGGTTGGAGGTTATCAAAAATCTCAAGCTACTCAAGATACTTTTGAATTCAGCAATAGAATTCAACCAGAATACATTATTTCTCAGGTGAATATATCCGAACAGTTTTCGCCTTTGATCAATTTCGATATGACTTGGCAAAACAGTCTGCTTACTAGGTTTGAAATAAGGCGTGATCGTAATATAATGTTGAGTACGACCAATGGTCAGATTACGGAGATTGGTAACGTTGAATATATAGTAGGATCTGGCTACACTTTAAATCAATTGAAACTGCCATTCCCAATTCGTGGAAATACGGTGACCAGTGATCTGATTTTACGAGCTGATTTTAGCATTAGGAATTCCGAAACCATCATTCGGAAAATTGTTGAAGACGAAACTCAAGTAACCGCTGGACAAACGGTTTATTCACTTAAAATCACTGGTGATTACTCGCTAACAAAGGCCTTGAACTTAAGGCTGTTTTATGATTGGGTAGCCAATAGGCCAGCCATTTCAAACTCATTTCCAACATCAAATATCAACGCTGGGTTTAGTCTGCGATTCACGCTTTCAGGATAAAAGTGAATTATGCCATTTATCTAAAAAATCAAGCCATATATTTGACCCCAAACAACCTATTGAATGAATATTCCAGCAGACCTTAAATACACAAAAGATCACGAGTGGATCAAGGTGGACGGTGATGAAGCCACCATTGGCGTTACAGATTATGCCCAAGGAGAACTTGGAGATGTTGTGTACGTAGAAATTGAAACAGAAGGCGAGACCCTTGATAAGGAAGAAGTGTTCGGAACAGTGGAGGCTGTTAAGACAGTGTCAGATTTGTTTATGCCAATTAGCGGAGAAGTTGTGGCTGTTAATTCAACTTTGACTGATGCACCCGATACTGTCAATTCGGACCCTTACGGAGATGGTTGGATGGTGAAGGTGAAAATGAGTGATCCATCGCAATTGGACGGTTTGTTATCCGCAGAAGATTACAAGAGCGAAATAGGAGCTTAATATGTTTCTAAGGCACAACGCCCTTGGTATTGCTTGGGCGTTATTCATTTTTGTGCTTTGTGCTTTGCCTGGTAGCCAGTTCAAAGAAGCAAAGCACGAGCACTTGGATAAAGTCATTCACGTGACGTTGTTCAGTGTTTTGTTCGTATTGCTTACAGTTGGCTTCATAAAGCAAAAGCTGTTTCCATATCTTAGAAGACATGTCAAATTAAAAGTTTGGCTTGGTTGTCTTGTGTACGGAGTCATAATTGAACTCCTACAAGGGAGTCTATTCATCGAACGATCGGTGGAAATAACGGACATTTTCGCCAATGCAATCGGAGCCTCGGTAGGATTGGGTGCCTTTCTTTTAATCTACGGTAGAGGGTCATATTCGTGACCGAAAAATAATTCAGTGCAAATTTTAACGTTAAGGCTTAGTAGAAACGATTTCTACTGACTATTTTGGTCGCTTCAAATCCACAATAAAAAGATGGAAATAAAGAAAAGCACAGATGCAAATCTGGAAAACAAAAAAGGAGTCTATTTCTTAATTGGACTATTACTATCTCTAGGAGTAGTATTGGTCGCATTTGAATGGACGCAATACGAAGGTGATGTCGGTTCTTTGGGAGAACTTGACATTGTGTTAGATGAGGAAGAAATGATTCCGATCACACAACAAACACCACCGCCTCCGCCACCACCGCCACCCCAAACAACGATTATTGAAATCGTTGAGGATGATGAAGAAATTGAAGAGGAATTGGAAATTGAGGACACAGAAATGGATGAAGACGATGTTTTTGAGATCGTTGATATTCCAGAAGAAGTAGTAGAAGCACCGCAGATTTTCCACATTGTGGAAGAGCAACCAGAATTTCCAGGAGGTCAAGCAGCCTTGATGAACTGGTTAGGTTCGAATACAAAGTATCCAGCAATTGCAAAGGATGCGGGTATTACAGGAGTTGTATATGTTCAATTTGTAGTTCGTGAAGACGGTAAAGTAGATCCAAACGATATTACAATTTTAAGAGGCGTGCACCCTGCGCTAGACAACGAAGCAAAACGAGTTGTGAAAAATATGCCGACTTGGAAACCTGGTCGTCAAAGAGGTAAAGCGGTGGCTGTTTATTACAAACTACCTTTCCGCTTTAATCTGAAATAAGGTAAAAGAATGTTTTATTAAGCCTCAATCTAATGGATTGGGGCTTTTTTTATGTCCGAAAACGATCAGCATCCTACCGTATTCTAATCCTGACTAATTTGAAATACTAGGATGAAATAAGTATGAGTTTCAAGTTGTAATAAACATTACAGCTATGAAGTATAAAAGAGAAAAAGGAACTCCAGAGAAATTGTTTTTAGGATTGGTAATCGGACTTGCAGGGTCGCTTTGCATGTTAGAATATGGCAAGCCTCTTGCAGCTGTTTATATTCCAAATGGTGACATCGGAGAAATCATTGATTTTGCAGATGAACCTTTTCGTATAACCCTACCTGAACCGGAGCTGCCTGAATATGTTGAACCTGAAAAGGTGAATGATCAGTCCACCGAGTTAAACATTGTTCCAGACGAAGTAGCAACTCCAGAGAATAACAATACTGATCCATTCGAAGAGTTTCAAGTAAATGATTCGGGATTGTATATCCCTGATTTCGTTTCAGAGCAGGAAATCATATTGGATATGCCCTTCGTATTGGTGGAGCAAAAACCAATTTTCGAAGGACTCGAAAGGTTTTTAGGTGAAAATGTGAAGTATCCACCTAGGAGGAGAGATGTTGGTGATCAAGGTTATGTGGCAGTACAATTTACCGTGACCCATACAGGGGCCATTGATAAAGAAAGTATTAAGATACTAAGATCACCACACCAAGATTTCACCAAAGAGGTAATGCGAGTAATGAAGAAAATGCCTGATTGGGAACCAGGCAAGCAAAGAGGAAAGCCAGTAAACGTAACTCACACCTTGCCCATTCGGTTTAAGCTAAAGTCTTAAAGAATCATCCCTGCACCGACCGTTTCATTGGTGGCTTCATCTATTATGATGAGGCTTCCAGTGTTGCGGTTTCGCTGATAGCGGTCAGTAAACAAAGGAACCGTAGTGCGAATTTTAATTCTCGCAATGTCATTCATGTTTATAGTCTTGTCATCTTCCAACTTGTGTAAGTTATTGATGTCAACCTTGTATCTGATTTCCTTTACGATGCATCTCGCGTCTCTCGAGGTATGCTTGACAGCGTATTTTCCGTTCAGCTGAATAGGGCGCTTGCTCATCCAACATACCATCAATTCATGATCTTGTGTATCGTCAGGCTGGTTGTTCGTGCGCACAATCATATCACCTCGACTTACATCAATATCATCCTCAAGAATTACGGTACAAGACATGGGAGGAAATGCCTCTTGAATTTCGCCATCATAGCTGTCAATTTTGGCAATCTTTGACGTGAATCCTGACGGTAATACAGTTACCTCATCTCCTTTTTTCAATACACCACCAGCAACTCGTCCGGCATATCCTCGATAGTCGTGAAACTCTGTTGTCTGAGGGCGAATAACAGTCTGAACTGGAAATCGGCCATCCACTAAGTTTTCATCACTTCCAATGTGAACGGTTTCCAAGGTATAAAGTAGTGTGGCTCCTTCATACCAATCCATTTTCTTAGATCGATCTACCACATTATCTCCGAATAATGCGCTTATCGGAATATATCGTATGTCATTTATTTCCAGTTTGCTGGCAAAATCCTCGATGTCAGATTTAATTTCCTCATATCGCTCTTGAGAATAATCTACTAAGTCCATTTTATTGATACAATAGACCACGTGTTTTATTCCTAGAAGTGAAGCAATAAAACTGTGCCTAGAAGTTTGCTCGACCAGTCCGTGACGAGCATCAACAAGGATAATAGCAAGATTAGCCGTGCTTGCACCCGTAACCATGTTACGAGTGTATTGAATATGCCCAGGGGTATCTGCAATGATAAATTTACGCTTGGGTGTGGCGAAATATCTATAAGCCACATCGATTGTAATTCCCTGCTCGCGTTCTGATCTTAATCCATCGGTCAACAAGGCAAGGTTAACCTCTCCTTCACCGCCAATTCTTTTACTGGCTTTCTCAACCGCTTCAAGTTGATCTTGGAATATGGCTTTACTATCGTATAACAAACGACCGATTAAGGTGCTCTTGCCATCGTCTACGCTTCCAGCTGTAGTGAAGCGAAGTAGTTCCATATCTAAATATCCAGCTGTAGTTGTATCACTCATATCAAGTGTCTTATTCGAGTTTTATGTTGTGATTTGGTTAGAAATAGCCTTGTTTCTTTCTGTCTTCCATGGCTGCTTCTGATCGCTTATCATCTGCCCGTGTGCCACGTTCTGTAGTTCTTGTGGCTGCCACCTCTTCAATGATTTTCTCAAGATTATCCGCTGGAGATTCAACAGCCCCAGTGCAACTCATATCGCCAATCGTTCTAAATCTAACCACTCTTTTTTCAACCTTCTCCTCAGGTCTTTTATTCATGTATTCTCCATCTGCGTAGATAACTCCATCGCGCATAAAAACATCTCTCTCGTGCGAGAAATAAATCGATGGAAGTTCAATGTTTTCTGCTAAGATGTACTGCCAAACATCCATTTCAGTCCAATTACTGATAGGGAAAACTCGGAAGTTTTCACCCATGTGCTTCATTCCGTTAAAAATGTTCCATAGCTCTGGACGCTGATTCTTTGGGTCCCATTGTCCAAATTCATCTCTATGTGAGAAAAAACGCTCCTTGGCACGAGCTTTCTCTTCATCGCGTCTGGCTCCTCCCATACACGCGTCAAACTTATTTGATTCAATCGTCTCTAATAGAGTAACAGTTTGCAGACCGTTTCTACTTGCATTAAATCCCGTCTCTTCAATCGCTTTTCCCTCGTCAATACTTTGTTGTACTGAACCAACGATAAGTTCAACCCCATCCTTTTCAACCAATTGATCTCTGAATTGAATGGTTTCTGGAAAGTTGTGTCCAGTGTCAACATGAACCAATGGAAAGGGAATCTTGCCTGGGTGGAAAGCCTTTTTTGCCAGGTGGTAACAAAGAATTGAATCCTTACCTCCCGAAAACAGAAGCGCGGGATTTTCAAATTGTGCCACAACTTCGCGAATCACATAGATGGCCTCTGATTCAAGTTCTTTTAAATGTGTCAGATTGTATTTCATGATGGTATCTTAATCAGTGGCAACAGCTTTTCGTATAGCTCTTCGCCACATTCTTCAATTGATTTGTCTTTGGTCTGAATATCAATTTCGGGATTAAAAGGTGCATCGAATGGAGATGAAATTCCTGTAAAATTTGGAATTTGACCCGCTCTTGCTTTGGCATACAAACCTTTCACATCGCGCCTCTCACACTCCTCGATCGGAGTATTAATGTACACCTCTAGAAAATTAGCCTCTCCAATTATTATCTTGGCTTGTTCCCTTATCTCGAATGTAGGGCTGACGAAACTGTTGATACAGATAATTCCTCCATCTAGGAATAGCTTCGATACTTCTGCAATCCTTCGGATGTTTTCGTGGCGATCAGCGTCATCGAAGCCTAGGCCGGCATTCAACCCAGCCCTCACATTGTCTCCATCCAAGAGCTTGGAAAAGAAGTTGTTCTCCAATAATTTTCTCTCTAGAAACTTGGCAAGAGTGGTCTTTCCAGATCCGCTCAATCCTGTCATCCAAACCACCTTAGCGTTTTGATTTAGGAAACGCTCTTTTTCTTCACGAGAAATGATCTCGTCAAATACACTGTACACGTTGTTTCCTTCGTCCTTCATTCTTAAGCGTGCAAATGTATATATCCTAGGCTGCTTTTGTGCTCAAATAGCCATTTGCTTTGTGTGTATTCATAGTTTTGACCCAATATGAATGCAGCGCAATTGCTTGTCGGTTTTAAACCAACGCCCGTTGATCTTTTGGGCGTTAATGATCGGATTACACGAATCAAGTCAAGGAGTATCAAATCTGAAGCGAAGCTTCAGGGTCTTCAGATGGCATTGAATATGATTGATTTGACAACGCTGGAAGGCGCTGACACTCCAAATAAGGTTCGTCAATTGTGTTATAAGGCAATGCATCCTCATGATCAGATGAATGGTATTCCAACGGTAGCAGCGGTGTGTGTGTTTCCAACTTTGGTCCGAACTGCCAAAGAAGCATTGAAGGGTTCCAATGTGAAAGTGGCTGCCGTTTCAACTTATTTTCCAAGTGGTCAATCTACGATCGAAATCAAATTGCGCGAAACCCAATATGCAATTGGCGAAGGGGCTGATGAAATTGACATGGTCATTTCAAGAAGGGAGTTTCTTCAGGGTAACTTCGAATATGTGCTGGATCAAATTATCCAGATCAAGCAGCTATGTCATAAAAACAAGGTTCGTTTGAAAGTCATTCTGGAAACAGGCGAAATTGGCTCATTGGATGAGGTTCGAAAGGCGAGTGATATTGCCTTATTGGCTAATCCCGACTTTATAAAAACGAGTACTGGAAAGATTGGCCAAGCGGCCAATATGCAGGTTACACTAGTTATGCTTCAGGCTATTTGGGACCACTATCAAAAAACAGGAGTTCAGGTCGGGATGAAACCTGCCGGAGGCATATCCGATGCAAAATCGGCCTTGCATTATTTAATGATTGTGAAAGAAGTTCTCGGACCAGAATGGCTGTCCAATAAATGGTTTCGATTTGGAGCTAGTCGGCTAGCAAATGATGTTTTAATGCAATTGGCAAAACAGGAATCTGGGGTTTATCAGGCTCCTCAGTATTTCTCAAAAGACTAACTATGGAAGATTGGAATTTAAGTCCAGCACCTGAAAGTGCTTCGCATATTCAATTGAAAAAGCAATATGATCTCTTTATTAACGGTACGTTTCAAAAGCCAAACTCAAAGAAGTATTTCGCCACTATCAATCCTGCAACCGAAGAGATTATTGCAGAAGTAGCGGAAGCGAATGTTAAGGATGTGGATTCAGCCATGAAAGCTGCTGCCGAAGCGCATAAAACTTGGAGTAAACTTTCGGGAGCCGAACGTGGCAAATACATCTATCGCATTGCACGAATGATTCAAGAAAAAAGTCGGGAGTTTGCGGTGATTGAAACCTTGGATGGTGGAAAACCCATTCGAGAATCACGTGACATAGATGTGCCACTCGCTGCTGCACATTTTTTCTATTATGCCGGTTGGGCAGATAAGCTGGACTATGCTTTTCCTATGAGAAAACCGCAATCTTTGGGTGTTGCAGCTCAAATAATCCCTTGGAATTTCCCTTTGTTGATGGCAGCCTGGAAAATTGCTCCGGCATTAGCTTGTGGTAATACGGTGGTATTGAAACCTGCGGAAACAACCCCTCTCACAGCGTTGAAATTAGCTGAGGTAATTCAGGAAGCTGGATTGCCTGCTGGGGTGGTCAACATCATCACTGGCGCTGGCTCGACTGGTGCTGAAATGTGCGCTCATCCCATCCCCAATAAACTGGCCTTCACTGGTTCTACTGAGGTAGGAAAGTTGGTTTATAAAGCAGCACTGAACGGCAACAAGAAGTTAACCTTAGAATTAGGAGGAAAGGCAGCAAACATCGTTTTTGACGATGCAGCTATCGAAGCTGCGGTGGAAGGTATCATCAACGGAATTTATTTCAACCAAGGGCATGTGTGTTGCGCTGGATCACGTTTGTTCGTTCAAGAGACGGTTTATGATGAGGTTTTGGCCAAATTGAAAAAGCGAATGGACATGTTGATCGTTGGCGATCCGATGGATAAAAACACGGATATCGGAGCCATCAATTCTAAAAACCAACTGCAAACCATAGAACGTTATCTGAAAATCGGAAAAGAGGAGGGAGCAGAGATTTATCAACCAACATGCAAGCTGCCGAAAAAAGGGAATTGGTGTCCTCCTACATTGTTTACCAATGTGGCACAAAGCAATCGAATCGCCCAAGAAGAAATATTTGGGCCCGTTTTAGCCATCCAGACTTTCAGAACAATTGAGGAAGTAATCGATAAAGCAAACAATACCCCTTATGGATTGTCAGCCGGAGTTTGGACGGATAAAGGATCGAAGATTTTTCAATTAACCAAGGCTCTCAAAGCCGGGGTGGTTTGGGCAAACACCTATAATAAGTTCGATCCTACAAGTCCGTTTGGGGGATATAAGGAAAGTGGTTTTGGCCGTGAAGGTGGAATTCATGGTTTGGAGGCATATTTAAAATTTGAGGATTAACCGAAATGGGCGCAAGGTTTTGCGGTAAAATATTAAGAGAATGACTAGACTAAATATTCAAAAGACTTACAAATTGTTCATTGGCGGGAAATTCCCAAGGACTGAATCTGGTCGGTTCTATTCAATTAACGATTCGAAAGGTGAACTCATCGCTAATATGTGCCTCTCATCTCGAAAGGATTTTCGTAATGCGGTAGTAGCTGCACGAAAAGCACAAAGCGGATGGGCAGAAAAGACGGCTTTTAACCGTTCGCAGATTTTATATCGTTTGGCTGAAATGTTAGAAACACGTTCTAAATCATTTGTTGATGAAATGGTTCTTCTTGGTTTATCGAAAAGGAAAGTTGAGAAAGAGCTTGAAAAGTCAGTCGATTGTTTGGTTTATTATGCGGGTTGGTGCGACAAATACACGGCTCTTTTCAGTTCGGTTAATCCAACCGCTTCTTCACATTTCAATTTTTCCGTTCACGAACCCACTGGCGTGGTAGCAGCAATTGCTCCCGAAGTGTCTCCGTTGTTGGGATTGATTTCAGTCATAGCCCCTGTCATCACTGGAGGAAATAGCGTGGTGGTTTTGGCTTCCGAAAAATTAGCAACATCATCCATCAGTTTTGCTGAGGTAGTTCAAAATTCGGATGTACCTGGAGGAGTGATTAATATCCTGACTGGAAATTTGGCTGAATTGGCTCCGCACATGGCTTCTCACATGGATGTGAATGCAATAGTGACGGCAAGAGGGGCTCTAATTAATGGATTGGAGAATGAAATTGTCTCCAATGTAAAACGCAACTATGATTGGTCTAAATCAATTGATATTCATAATCCCTATAAAATTCTAGATACTCAAGAAGTGAAAACTACTTGGCATCCGGTTCAGACAAGCGCTGCGAGTGGCGGTGGATATTGATTTGATTTGAAGTTTTCATCTTTTCTCGAATACCTACCATTGCACTCATGAAATTCGAACGACTTCTTATTGAGGCCTCACTGAAGGCTGGTGAAGAAATCATGAAGGTTTACGCCCGTGATTTTGATGTGGAAACGAAAGCAGACGAAAGCCCGCTTACAGAAGCAGATAAGAATAGCCACTTAGCCATCATGAGTTATTTGGAGCAAACAGAGCTTCCAATACTCAGTGAGGAGGGTAAGCACATGGAATATTCAGGTCGTAAAGAATGGAGTCAGTTTTGGCTTGTAGATCCACTAGACGGAACAAAGGAATTTGTTAAGAAAAATGGCGAGTTCACTGTGAATATTGCCCTAATTGAAAATGGACTACCGGTGTACGGAATCATATATGCTCCAGTTCTGAAGAAGTTGTTTGTTGGAAACGTAGGCATTGAGGCTTGGATTGCTGAAAATGTTGAGTTTGATAGTTCTGTGGAAACTATACTAGAGAATAAAATTTCCATTCCAAAAATGAAATCAGCCGAACCGTATATAGTTGTGTCTAGTAGAAGCCACTTTAGCCCCGAGACTCAGGATTATGTGGATAAATTGAAAAAGACAAAAGGTCAAATTGATTTTGCGTCTATGGGATCTAGCCTTAAAATTTGCTTAGTGGCTGAAGGTGTAGCCGACATTTATCCACGCTTTGGTCCTACGATGGAATGGGACACTGGAGCAGGCCATGCCATAGCGAAGGCAGCAGGTAAAATGGTGACTGACCATGTTACTGGAGAAGAGATGAGGTACAACAAGGAGAATTTGTTGAATAACTGGTTCATTGTTGAGTAAGGGCTAGTTACCTTCGCCTCCATGTCAAAAGTTGCATTAATCACTGGAGTTACTGGTCAAGACGGTGCCTATCTTGCTGAGTTATTATTAGATAAAGGCTACACGGTTCATGGTGTCAAAAGGCGAAGTAGCTTGTTCAATACTGAGCGAATTGATCATCTTTATCAAGATCCGCACGAGAAGAATAGAAGGTTTCATCTACATTATGGAGACCTAACGGATAGCACTAATTTGATTAGGATTGTCCAGGAAACGCAACCTGATGAGATATATAATTTAGCGGCTCAGAGTCATGTGAAAGTTTCTTTTGAAACACCTGAGTATACAGCCAATTCAGATGCTTTAGGTACACTCCGCTTACTGGAGGCAATTCGAATATTAAAGCTAGAAAAGAAGACAAAATTCTATCAAGCATCAACCTCAGAATTGTATGGATTAGTTCAAGAAGTGCCTCAGTCTGAGACAACGCCATTCTATCCTCGCAGTCCTTATGCTGTGGCTAAGCTATACGCTTATTGGATATGTAAAAACTATCGTGAGGCGTACGGGATTTTCGCAAGTAATGGAATTCTGTTTAACCATGAATCTCCGCTTAGAGGAGAGACATTTGTCACTAGAAAAATTACCCGAGCTGTCGCAAAGTATAAACTTGGATTGCAGAAGAAGTTATTCCTAGGGAACTTAGATGCAAAGCGAGACTGGGGGCATGCTCAAGATTACGTAGAAGGTATGTGGAGGATGCTGCAGCAGGATGAAGCCGATGATTTTGTTTTAGCTACAGGTAAAACAATTCCTATCCGGGAGTTTGTCGATTTGTCATTCAAGGAAGTTGGTGTTGAAATCCAATGGAGTGGTGAAGGGATTAACGAAAAAGGAAAGGATAAAGCGACAGGTGAAATTGTGGTAGAGGTTGACCCAAAATACTTTAGACCAACAGAGGTCGATTTATTGATTGGCGATCCTTCAAAAGCTAAAGAGAAGTTAGGCTGGGAAGCAACTAGAACAGTTGAAGAATTATGCCGTGACATGGTAAAGGCAGATCTAGAAAGATTCACCAGAGACAAGCATCTGATGGATGCAGGTCACGATATTATTCAATCCCAAGAATAGTGAATGCAAATAGCCGCATATATGTTGCTGGGCATCGCGGGATGGTTGGTTCAGCCATTGTCCGAGCTTTGAAGGACAATGGATTTAGTGAAATCATAACTAAAACCTCAACTGAGCTAGATCTCACTAATCAGTCGGATGTAAACTCCTTTTTTAAAGAAGAGAAGCCTGAATTCGTTTTTATGGCTGCCGCCAAGGTTGGGGGTATTGTTGCGAATAACACGTATCGAGCCCAATTTCTCTATGAAAACTTGATGATTGAGTCAAATGTGGTTCACTATTCACACGAACATGATGTGAAGAAAATGCTCTTCCTTGGGTCTAGCTGTATATATCCAAAATTGGCACCGCAGCCATTAAAGGAGGAATACTTGCTGCAAGGCTATCTCGAGCCAACTAACGAGCCATATGCTATTGCTAAAATCGCTGGAATCAAGTTGGCGGAGAGCTATCGACATCAATATGGATGCAATTTTATATCGGCAATGCCGACTAATTTGTATGGGCCAAACGACAACTATGATTTAAAGAACTCTCACGTTCTTCCTGCCTTACTCCGTAAGTTTCACGATGCAACTATTAATAATAAGGATCAAGTAGAGATTTGGGGTACGGGTTCTCCTCGTAGAGAGTTCATGCATGTAGATGATTTAGCAGATGCCTGTGTTTTCTTAATGAAAAATTATGATGAGTCTCAATTCGTGAATGTTGGAGTTGGCAATGATGTTTCCATTAAAGAATTAGCTGAAATTGTAGCTGAGGTCACTGGTTTTGGCGGTGAATTGAAATTTGATACCTCAAAACCGGATGGAACTCCACGTAAGTTGATGGATGTGTCCAAGCTACATTCGTTAGGATGGAGGCATAAGATTGAGTTAATGGAAGGGGTGAAGTCTGTTTACGAAAGCGTAAAAGATTCAAAGGAGTTTGCTATTTCAAACTAAATTAGCCGAATGCTACGACTAATACTGACCACGCTTTTCGCTTCTTTTTTGAGTGTCGCTGTCGGTCAGTTTGTGCTCACTCCAATTAACCCAGAGCAGAGTGCATTGGTAGATGCCTGCATAGCAAAGTCTGATCAACGATCTGATTTTGGAGTTGAACCTTATTTATTGGAAATGAAATTGCTCGATTCAATTTTTGATGCTGATACCAAAAATTGGGAGCGCAGGGAATACAATAGCTGGGTCATGCGTAAGTTGAAGAATGAGCACTTGATAGAAGTGCATTCCGATGATTTTCACTTGCAAGGTGATGCAGCGTTTAATTTAGAAGGTAGTAACTACTTGGATGCTCAGGGTCGCAGAGCATACACTAACACTCGGGGTTATGTCTTTAATGGAACGATCGGGAAAAGGATTTTCTTTCACACCACTTTTTTTGAAAATCAATCCATATTTCCAAACTACATGGATAGTGTAGTTTCTGATAGAGGTGAGTTTAATGAAAAAGGCGGTTCAAATTTTTTATCTCGTGGGTCAGTGCCTGGTTATGGAAGATGGAAGTCGTTTACTCGATACAAGTCCAGTTATGATTATGACTACACCTTAGCTACTGGGTCATTTGGAGTAGTGCTAAATCGACATAGCTATTTGCAGTTTGGTCATGAGAAACAATTCGTTGGCCATGGTCATCGCTCGTTGCTATTATCGGATGCCTCATCGCCATTTCCATTTTTAAAAGCTCAAATTGGGTTTTGGGATAACCGAATTACCTATACAACCACTTACGCAGTTTTACAATCATTAGAACGTATTTCGGACAAAGGCTATGCGAACAAGGAGAATACATTTAAACGGTTGGGGGCTAGGTTCAGTTATTTGAGTTTTCAGCCTTCAGGATGGTTCAGTTTTGGCTTGTTTGACGGCACTACTTGGACATGGAGAAAGAATAGTAGTCCAGGCAGCATTGAATACTATAGCCCACACGGTTGGTTATATACAGGTAACGGAATCCGAAACCATATTACAGGCCTAAATGGTCAAGTTACGCTGTTTAAAATGTTGCAGGGATATGGACAGTATGCCGTAAATATTAAAGGCAGTGGTCAAGCTGCTCAAGTGGGTCTAAGGCTTTTCGGTCCTATTCGAAATATGAACCTAAGGATAGAATATAATAAGGTTGGCCAAGGGTTTTATTTCTATGCCGAAGATTCAACCAACACGACTCTCATTGATGAGCCATTACAAACGGGGACCAACGCATTGGACTATTATCAGCACAACGATTTGATGCTGGGACATCCAATTGGTGTTGCCCTTGATGAATTCATTATTAAAATGAATTACCGCTTGAGAGACGTATTTGCGAATACCTCGGTTAACTATATAAAACTCAACTCGGTTTCTAACCCAAAGACAATCCTGAACATTAATGTAGAGGCTGGTTACATTATCAATCCAAAATCAAATGCGCAAATTGTAGCAGGTGTAATATATAGAACTGAGACCGGACCTGGGAGTCCTGAGCTTTCAACGAACTATCCGTATATAGCTTTTCGTACTAATTTGTTTAACCGATATATGGATTTTTAGACATGGTAAATATTCTACTTTCATTTTTCACGGCACTTCTTGTTTCTATATTGTCATTTCCATCATTGATAAAAGTGGCTTACTTGAAGAGACTTGTTGATGAGCCAGGAGAGGCGAGAAAGCTGCATTTTCGAAGAGTACCGACTATAGGTGGGATCATAATTTTCGCAGGCACCTTATTTTCATTTTTGCTTTGGTATCCGTTTGATGAAATCTGGGATGTCAATCACTTAGGTCGTGCTTTGCGAGACTTTCAGTACATCGGTGCAACCATGATCATATTGTTTTTCATTGGGATCAAAGATGATATCATTGGAACGGCACCTGTTAAAAAGCTCGCTGGTCACTTGGTTGTTGCTTTTATCTTGGTAATCATGGGTGATATCCGAATTACCAGCATGCATGGCATATTTGGTATACAGGAATTGCCAGAATGGGGCGGAATATTTCTTTCAATTTTAACTTATACTGTAATTGTTAACGCAATCAATCTTATCGATGGCATAGACGGATTAGCTGGTGGACTAGGAGGGATTGCATCATCGGCTATGGGTCTTTGGTTCTATTTTGCAGGAGCATATGAGTATGCCGTGCTTGCTGGCGCTCTATCAGGATCGCTCATTGGATTTTTAGTTTACAACTTTTCACCAGCCAAAATCTTTATGGGTGACAGCGGCTCATTGACCATTGGCCTGGTGCTATCCGTGTTGGCGATTAAACTCATTGAATACCCTGTTGATTTAGTTCCAAATGAGCTAATTCAAATATCAAAACCGGTATTTGCAATGGCCGCTTTAGTGTATCCACTTACAGATACATTGAGGATTTTCATATACAGGATCGTTCGAGGAATATCTCCCTTCGCTGCCGATAAAAACCACATTCATCACCGTTTGATTGAACTTGGATTGGGACATAGAAAAACGGTTTTGCTCATATATGCGGCTTCTATATTCATGATTGCACTTAGTACGAGTATTCATGAAAGACCCGGTGTTGTTTTGATTATTACCGCGTTGGTTGCGTTGGTGATTTCTCAAATTCCTGGGGCGCTCGTAATGATTAAAAATCGCAGGAAAAAGATAAGTTGAGAATAGCTGTTGCCATATCAATCGCTTTTATTTGGATGGGTATCCTTCAATCCCAAACCACGTTCGTTCCGTTGGATTGGCACTCTTCATGGAATGTTGAGAGGCAACTGGATACCAATGCCACTAACTTTCATCCAGAGATTAAACCCCATAGTGCCTGGTCAGTAGATGCTTTTAAATTAGCCATGCCCACACGGGGAAATCAATTCGGAAGCAATGGTGAAGCGCGTCAAATAGGAACAAGTTTTGCTGAGGTGTCGCCACGTATAAATGCTACTGGTTTTTACCAATCGGGATCGAAAAAATCGTTTGGGTTAGAATCATTCATTGGGGCAGGAGTGTTTGCTAATTACAAAGACAAATTCAAGCTGTCCGGTGACATTCTAGCTGGTTACAATGAACCAGTGAAGTACTTAGATGAAATTACAGATAGTTTGAATGTTGTTCCAGGATATGGGCCCGCTAACAGGCAAGGCGGGTACGGTTTTAATCAATCTACATTCACTCTTTCTTGGAAGCCTGGTCGATTGGTTGAATTGCATGCGGGTAGGGGGAAACACTTCATTGGTGAGGGATATCGGAGCCTATTTCTTAGTGATTATTCTGCTAACTACAATTATTTGCGCACTGATGTGAGCGTTTGGAAGCTGAAGTACATGGTCTTGTTCAATCAAATGAAATCGGCTCAGGGATATCCGAATGGAGTATCGCCACTCAGTAACAAATACTCAACCATGCATTATTTAAGTCTCAACATCACCAAATGGTGGTCTGTTGGTGCTTTTGAAGCAGTGGTTTGGGAGTCTGAAGATTCAGTTCAAAATAGAGAATTTGATATCAATTACTTAAACCCGATCATTTTCTTTAGACCGATTGAATACAGCATCGGATCCTCAGATAACAGCTTATTAGGTTTTTCATCCACCATTAGGCCAGCGAAAGGATTAACCCTTTATGGACAATTTATGCTGGATGAATTCTACTGGCAGGATGTGGTTGCACCTGTTTACGCAAAATTGAATCCTGACTCAGCTATTGGTCTCGGATCTTGGAGAAACAAACAATCCGTACAATTTGGCATCAAATACCATGAATTAGGGGGATGGAAAAACTCCACGATTCTGGCTGAAATGAATATTGTGAGGCCTTACATGTATAGTCATGGAAATACAAACCAGAATTACATGCATCTGACTCAGCCTTTGGCGCATCCACTTGGGAGTAATTTTGTAGAATGGATACTTATCAGTGCATGGCAACCCGCGTATAATTGGAATTTAATGCTGAGGACTACATATTCTAGAAAGGGGTATTCAACAACTACCAAACACGCTGGTGAGGATCCAAATATTAGTTCAGCCTATTTGTCAAACGCTACAGAATTTGGCTATTATTTACTTCAAGGTCAATTGGTGGATGTGGCCAATATTAGATTAGAAACCTCCTACACTTTAGTCCAAAGTTGGAATTTAAGGGCAGAGGCTTCAGTTCACTATCGATTAGAACGCTCTACCAAGGCAACTAAGGATATTGTAATATTCAGTTTGTGTTTACGTACCGCTTTGTGGAATGAGTATCGCAACTTGTAATCGCATCATTTTTCATTCATCGGCTCGAAATCAAGCACGACTGAATTCATGCAAAACCTCTTATATGTGGGTGCCGGACCGTCATCAAAAATATGCCCTAAGTGGCCATCGCATCTTCCGCAGACCACTTCAGTTCTGATCATTCCATGAGATGTGTCTCGAATGTATTCAACGCTATTTTTACTTACCGCCTCAAAAAAACTTGGCCAACCACATTGACTCGCAAATTTTGAATCGGAAACGAAGAGGTGATTTCCACAAACAGCACAGTAATAACTGCCCAAGCCTTCGTGATCCCAGTATTTACCCGTAAAAGCTCTTTCTGTTCCTTTCTGACGTGCAATGTAGTACACGTCTTCTGGTAGCACGGATTTCCATTCTTCATCGCTAACATTCAGCTTTGAAGTGTCCGTTCGAGAATAATATGGGTTCTCTTTTTTGATTTCGCTCATTTGTTCAGTGTTCTTTGAATCGACTTCCTGACCGCATCCAATGACTGGAATCAAGATTGACAAAAGGATGAAGTGATAATGAATTTTCATAAGTCTTGTTGAAGACAACGGACTTAAAGCCTTTCATTGCCTTTGTGCAGTGTGTAAACAGCCATGTCTAGAAACTGTTCGCGATGGAAGACCCGATTTTTAAAATGCGCCTCTTTAACGAAGCCTGCTTTTTCCAGCAAGAAGATAGCCCCTCTGTTGTCCGGAGCCACTTTTGCTTAAATGGTTAAAAGGTTCATTTCAGTTATTCCGAATCGGAGTATTTCTTGAAAAGCTTCTTGTGCAATCCCTTTTCCCCAATAGTAGGTGTCCATTTCACCGCCTATTTCAGCGTGCCTATTTATCGGTTCTATGGAATTAAATCCACATGTACCAATGCATTTATTGTCATTACGAAGCATGGCGGCCCAACCAATTCCTTGTTTATTTACATAGGCTTTCGCTGTTCGATCGGCTAAATCATTTCCTTGAATTTCATCCATCATCCTAGGCCTTGGAATGAATTGGTTGACTCGATCGTTCGATCTCATTTTATAAATTGCCTTTCCATCCGAAATTCGAATTTCTCGAAGTGTTAAACGATCTGTTTTTAGAATCGGAAAGGAATCAAATACCTTATTGTTGAATGACATCTTGTACGTTTAAATCCTGCAACATAGATTCAAAAATACGCTCATAGGTGTAATGCTCATTTGACAACTTTCTTGCCGCTATGGCCAGAGAATGAGCCAATTCATAATTGCTTAAAATGTTGATAACATGATTAGCGAATTCTGAACTACTATCTGCGACTAGAGCCTGCTCACCATCCTTAATGTCTATACCCTCCACACCTATTTTGGTACTCACGATTGGAAGTCCTCGATACATGGCGTCAAAAGTCTTGATCTTCATGCCGCTACCAAACCTGAGCGGGATAATGGCACAAGAACAATTTGACATTTCTGCTCCGATGTCATCAACATAACCTTTGTACGTGACGCCTTCAGTTTGTCTCATCCTTGTCATTATATCCTGATCTGCGCCCGTTCCGCAGATGATTAATTCAGCAGAAGATATGCTCTTCCTAATTGAAGGCCAACATTCTTTTAAGAACCAATTTATTCCATCTTGATTAGGCATCCAGCTTAGAGTTGCACCAAAAAACACCTTATTTGTGTTTGCCTCTAATGCAATGGCTTCGTCATTTAAGAATTGATCATTTCCTAAGTGGTAGGTTAATCGAAATTTTGTTGGCTCTATTATAGATTCATTGATAAGAGCTTCTGAATCATTCGGAGCGGCAAAAGTAAATTTGCACTTATTGATGACCCACCGTTCGAAAAGCTTCACCCGATCTGCTTCCCAATCGAGCACCCATTTTTTTAGTGGATTTTTCTCGAGTTCAGCATAATCCTGCCATAATTTAAATTCTGCATTATGGCTGTGATAAATGGTTTTTGGAACAAGTTTTTCAGGAATCATTTCAAACATCTCGAGATGATCGATAATTACAATTTCAGTTTTTTGAATTCCCCAGTTTAACATGGATTCAAGTCGTTTTGAATAGACCCGAAAACTGTTGAACGTTGGAAACTGCATGGTAGCCATGAACCAATTAAATGGTGTTCGTTTTCTAAATGCACCAAATACTTGAACACTTTTAATACCAGTTTCCCTCTTAAGTGTGTTGAGTGATTCAACATCATCTGCACCATGGGCGCATACTAGATTTACCTCGAAACGAGTACTTAAAAACTGAACAAAGCGAAACGTTTTTATTCTCCCACCACTATTTGCTGGCCAGGGAAGTTCAGTTGTTACAAAAAGCAGGGATGGTTTTTTTTGCACGATAGGTTGGCTACAAACCAAAATCAGATTTGATCTTATCCACCATGTTTAATTCTTCCCATGGGAAGAGCTTAACCGTGCAAGAGATTTTTTCACCACTTCCGTTTACAAAAGTTTTGGTTTTAGTTTCAGTCACTCTACCCATATGTCCATAGGCAGCAGTTTCGCTATAAATCGGTGTCCTAAGCTGGAATCTTTGCTCAATGCTGTATGGACGCATATCAAAGAGATGGCCCAACTTTTTGGCTATGTCGCCATCGCTCAATGAAACCTTGCTTGTGCCATACGTGTTAACGTATAACCCAACCGGTTCTGCAACTCCAATTGCGTATGCTACCTGTACTAAAATTTCATCGCAGATGCCAGCAGCAACTGCATTTTTCGCAATGTGTCTTGTCGCATATGCGGCTGATCGATCCACCTTGCTTGGATCTTTTCCGCTAAAAGCTCCACCACCGTGTGCACCTTTTCCACCGTAAGTGTCGACAATAATCTTCCTTCCAGTTAACCCAGTATCACCATGAGGTCCTCCGATTACAAATATTCCAGTAGGATTTACATGATATGTAATGTCTTCTGTAAAAAGCTTTTGGATGTGGAGAGGCAGTTGAGCCTTAACTCTAGGTACAAGTATGTTAACTACATCGGACTTAATTTTAGCCAGCATAGTGCTAGAATCCGACCAATCATCGTGCTGCGTTGATAGCACAACAGCCACAATTTTTTGTGGTTGATTGTCATCGCTGTATTCAATAGTTACCTGACTCTTACTATCCGGTCTCAAATAAGTCATCTCCTTGCCAGCCTTGCGAATTGCTGCTAATTCGATTAGGAGCTTATGGCTTAGGTCGGCAGCCAAAGGCATATAATTATCAGTTTCGCTCGTTGCATAACCGAACATCATACCCTGATCGCCAGCACCCTGTTCTTCCTTATTCGTTTTATTAACTCCTTGGTTTATATCAGGGCTTTGCTCATGAATAGCGGAAAGTACTCCACACGACTTTGCTTCAAACATGTACTCGCTTTTTGTATATCCTATTCTAGATATTACATCACGAGCAATGGTTTGCAAATCTAAGTATGTATTGGTTTTGACTTCACCAGCAAGCACCACCTGCCCGGTTGTGACTAAAGTTTCGCACGCCACTTTTGATTCTGGGTCAAAAGCTATGAAGTGGTCTACCAATGCGTCAGAAATAGCATCAGCAACTTTGTCTGGGTGTCCTTCTGACACAGATTCAGATGTAAATAAATAGGGCATGGACTGATTTTTTTGTCTTAAGCGTTCAAATGTAAAAGTTGATACTCACTTTATTCAGCAAATAGTTCTTTTTTGAAACTATGTGTCAGAAGTGAGTCTTTTAAAGACATCTTCAAGTTTGTCTTCTTCTTTTTGAATGGTCAATACGCTGAGTTTATTGTTTACAGCAAATTCGAAAATATTTGGACGTATATCGACATCAGAATCGCTTCCCAAAAGCCAGGTCTTATCGTCTAACTTTTTCACGTCACTGACATTTTTAATGTTGCTCAACAGATTCACAGCAATAGTAGAATCAAATTCAACTCTAATAACTTGCTTGATTTGTGTAGATCGTAGGTTCTTGGATTTATCGTCAGCAACGATTTTTCCATGATTGATTATGATTACCCTGTCGCAGATCGCATCCACCTCTTGCATAATATGTGTGCTCAGCATCACCGTACGCTCCTTGCCTACTGTTCGAATCAAGTTTCGAATTTCCACTATCTGATTGGGGTCAAGACCCGTGGTAGGTTCGTCAAGTATTAACACCTCGGGGTCGTGTATCATGGCTTGGGCTAAACCTACTCGCTGCCTATATCCCTTACTTAAAGCACCAATTTTCTTCTTGCGTTCTAAGGTCAATCCGACCTGTTCAATCATTTCATCGACCCGATTCTTTCGATTTCCAAGCTTATGTATTCCTGCAATAAATTCGAGGTATTCACGCACATACATATCAGGATAGAGGGGGTTGTGTTCAGGTAAATATCCAACCTTTGATTTAACCTCCATTGGATTCTCGGCAACATCAAACCCACATACTTTCACACTGCCCGCTGATTGCGGTATATAGCAAGAAATAATCTTCATCATTGTTGATTTTCCCGCTCCATTTGGACCTAAAAAACCGATGATATTACCTTTTTTGATTCCAAAACTTACATCATCAAGCGCACGTTGCTCTCCATATAGTTTTGTAACGTTAGAAACCTCTATCGACATAAGGCGAAGTTAATTAGTCTGTCTATTGAATACATGGGATTATTACACAATTTAGGAACTGACTATTTATAAAGTGTAATCCTGAATCGCTCTTCAAATCCAACAGCACCTTGAACTCCCCCTGAATGAATGAATAAAACGCTGCTGCCTTTCGGAAAAAAACTGGTTTTACATAATGATTCGATGGCCAACATAACCTTACCGGTATAGATTGGATCCAGCTTAATTGAGGTTTTTAGATAAAATGTTTGGATGAAGTTGATTAAATCTGGAGTCCATTTTGCGTAACCCCCAAGGTGAAAACCATTCAAAATCGTTGCATTTGGGCTTAACTCAAATGTTTTATCCATTTTGATGATGTCACTCAATAAGTTTTCGTGTTTGTGAATCGGAATTCCAATAATTTTTTGCACCGATGGCGCTGCTTTTACGAGGCCCGCAAAGGTGGTTCCTGTGCCCATTGCACACACTACATAATCATATTTACTAGTTCGAGAATCCAGCATTTTCATAGCTCCATCGATTCCAAGCAAATTTGCTCCTCCTTCAGGAATGATGTGCGAGCTTGGGTATTGTTGTTTTAATGAATTTATATAGTTGGGGTCATTTTTTGACTTGTATTCTTCTCGTGATATAAACTTCAACTTCATTCCGCAGCACTCAGCATAAGCGAGGGTCGGATTTCTATTTGAAGGCGCCTCGCCTCGGATTATGCCAATAGAGTTTAAGCCATGTTTCTGACACATAGAAGCCGTAGCCGCAATGTGATTTGAATAAGCACCGCCAAAGGTGACTATGGAGTCTAGTTTATTTTCCTCGGCAAATTCAATGTTTCGTAACAATTTGAAGAGTTTGTTTCCACTGATTTTAGGATGAATCAGGTCATCTCTTTTCATATGTATAGTTAACCCATCGTAAGCAGGCCAATCAATCGGCTGAATATCTGATTTGGGTAAAGTAATTTCCATTTCAACGGTAAATAAACAAACATGGTTTTAAACCATTTCTATTTCATGTTGTTTATCTCAATTAATCCTTCGATCAAAAAAGAACGATATGTTTGACGGCATGAGTGGTATTGGAAATCGATCAAAATTGGCCCAAGAGGACTATTACATGAGCGAGGACGGATATTTGGTTTTCACGGAGAAATACCATTTGAAACGAGGCTACTGCTGTAAAAGTGGATGCAAACATTGTCCTTTTGGATACGACAAGCGAACAGGCAGGTTCAAGAAATAGTCAAAACTCAACGATCATTTCCGCTGCTATTGACTCAATTGCCATCTTTGGTTTTTCTTTCAAAATTGATCTATGTCGAAATCACTCTTTAAGAAAGCAATTAAAGTTGGAATTCCAGCGAAATTGCCCATGGCGAAAGCCTTAGATCCTAACCAAAGTCATGCTCCAAGACGAAAGGAAATCTTATCATCTGATGAGAAAAAGCTCGCAATTCGCAATGCTTTAAGATATTTCCCTGAGGGGTGGCATCAAGAACTTGCAGTTGAGTTTGCGCAGGAATTAAAGGACTTCGGTAGAATCTACATGCATCGTTTTCGTCCAGATTATGAGATGCATGCTCGATCAATTGATGAGTATCCTGGGCATTGTCAGCAGGCAAAAGCAATCCAATTGATGATTCAAAATAACTTGGATCCTCGTGTTGCGCAGCACCCACACGAATTGATAACTTACGGTGGGAATGGTGCTGTGTTCCAGAATTGGGCCCAATACTTACTTACAATGCAGTATTTGAGTGAGATGAAGGAGGATCAGACATTGGTCATATACAGTGGTCACCCAATGGGCTTATTCCCTTCGCATACGGAGGCTCCAAGGGTTGTAGTAACCAATGGTATGATGATTCCAAATTATAGTAAGCCGGATGATTGGGAGAAGTACAATGCATTAGGCGTTACTCAATATGGACAAATGACTGCCGGTAGCTATATGTACATAGGCCCGCAAGGAATTGTACATGGAACAACTATCACTGTGCTCAATGCATGTCGAAAAATTGGTGGAGGAACCGATGGGAGGCTGTTCGTTACTGCTGGTTTGGGGGGTATGAGTGGCGCCCAGCCAAAGGCAGGAAATATTGCTGGTGTTGTAAGCATCACTGCCGAGGTGAATCCAGCTGCAGCATATAAACGACATGAACAAGGATGGGTTGATGAAGTAATTGAGGATGCTGATGAGGCGATTAAAACAGCATCAAAATGGATCAATAAGAAGGAAGCACATTCGATTGCGTACTTAGGTAATATTGTAACCCTTTGGGAGAAGCTGGTCGAATCCGATGTTAGGGTAGATTTAGGTTCAGATCAGACCTCCTTACATAACCCATGGGCGGGAGGTTATTATCCTGTACAACTAGGTTTCGATGAGGCGAATGAGCTGATGGCCACAGATCCCGATCGGTTCAAAAGTCTTGTTGAAGAATCTCTAAGAAGGCAGGCTGCTGCTATTAATACGCTTTCTGAAAGAGGCATGTATTTCTTTGATTATGGAAACGCGTTTTTGCTAGAAGCAAGTCGGGCAGGCGCGGAGGTGATGGCCGCAAACAAAATTGATTTCCGCTATCCTTCTTACGTTCAGGACATTCTTGGTCCGATGTGTTTTGATTACGGGTTTGGTCCATTTCGGTGGGTATGTACTTCTGGAAATTCCGAGGACTTGGCTGCAACGGATAAAATTGCTTGTGAAGTTTTAGAAAAGATTCGGAAAAAGTCACCACCGGAAATTCAGCAGCAGATGGCGGATAATATCAAATGGATAAAAGAAGCTGGTCAGAATAAAATGGTGGTAGGTTCTCAAGCTCGCATTTTATATGCAGATGCTGAGGGTAGAATAAAAATTGCCAAAGCATTCAATAAAGCGATTAAAAAAAGAGAAATCGGTCCTGTTGTTTTAGGACGAGATCACCACGATGTATCAGGGACGGACTCGCCTTTTAGGGAGACGAGTAATATTTATGATGGGTCTCGATTCACTGCAGATATGGCTGTTCAAAATTTTGTTGGCGATGCCTTTAGAGGTGCTACCTGGATAAGTCTCCACAATGGCGGTGGAGTAGGATGGGGTGAAGTAATAAACGGTGGCTTTGGAATGTTGTTGGACGGTACAGCAAATGCGGATCGAAGACTGAAGATGATGCTTCATTGGGATGTCAATAATGGAATTGCAAGAAGAAGCTGGGCAAGAAATGAGGAAGCAATCTTTGCTATTAAGCGGGCGATGGAAAATGAGCAGCGACTGAAGGTGACTTTGCCACATTTAGTAGATGATCAAATCATTGAAAACCTTTAGAAAATGGATATTACGGTAGAGATTTCCATGTGCCCCTTGCGTGAGAATTATGAGCCTGCCATTGTTGAGTTCATTACTAATATAAAGGGAATAGAAAACTTAGAAGTACGAGTCAATCCGTCTGCTACTCACATTTTTGGTCCATATGATTTAGTAATGGACGCCTTGAAAGCGGAAATTGCAAAATCGTTTCATAAATATGGAAAGGCCGTCTTTGCTGTGAAGTTTTTAAATGGGAACCTTAGTGAGTCATTAGATGGAAAGAACCTCTAAATCGGTCATTATCAATAATAAAATTCTGATTTGTTTATTATACTTTTGCAACTTGAAAAATTGAATGAGGTTAATTTCAGCCAATTTCAACTCTAAAGATTGATTCATGGATAATACATCGGAAGATCAGGACAATCAACTTTCTAGGAATGGTGGGGGCGATAAGAAGCTAGTAAAACTGGCAATTGTTGGTCCTGAGTGTTCTGGGAAAACGACACTAGCTAAAGCATTGTCGGAAGCTTGGAACGAACCCTTTGTGGAAGAGTTTTCAAGAGAGTACCTCGAAGCGCTTGGAAGAAACTATAATCAAGACGATATTCTCGATATAGCCAAGGGGCAACTAGAACGTGAATATAAGGTGGCCGATGATTGCAATCACTTCTTGATTTGCGATACAAACACACTCGTTTCGAAGGTTTGGGCAGAAGTGAGATTTGGTAGAGCCCAGAATTGGATTGAACGTCAGTTTTTGGAAAAGCCATATCAACTATATATCCTTTGTGGACATAAAGGGATTGAATGGGAATATGACGACCTTAGAGAAAATCCAGACGATAGGCAAGATCTGTATGATCACTATCGTAAAGCTCTTGTGCGAGCTGGTAAACGGTTCTTAGAAGTAGAAGGAACCACCGAAGAACGAATTACTAAGATCAAAAAAGTCCTCAAAAGGCAGCGTTTACTTCCTAAAGAAGTGGCTGCTTGATTCAGATAAAACCAATTAAAAACCCCGACAAAATAGTCGGGGTTTTTTTATGTGAAATAGTTTAGTTTCGCCACAACTAACTGGGGTGTTTCGTTTTTTCGAGACTGAGATCATACCCATTGAACCTGATCAGGTAATGCTGATAAGGGATGCTTGATAGCGATGTCCTACGCTAAAAGAAGTGCCGCAGTTAGCCTAAAGATACTGCGGCATGAAAAGAATATTTCTACTCTTCACCATTGTTTTATTGAGCCATTTTGTCAACGCACAAGTGACCATATTGGGCACAATTACCGGTCAGGCTGGAGAACCCTTGGTGGGAGCCTCTATTTACATTTTAGATTCGCGATTAGGTACAACTTCGAATAGTTCTGGTTTTTATAAACTCAGCCTGGCCGAAGGGACTCATATACTCGGAGTAGATTATATTGGATACAAGAGTACTATTGATACAATTGCTTTATCAGAAGACATGTCTAAGGATTATCGACTCAAGATAAATCCCTTTTTAAGCGATGAATTCGTAGTGGAGGCCACAAGGGTTAACAATAACTTGCCATTCACATTTCAGGATATATCAAAAGAAGAAATTGAACAGAACAATTTGGGACAGGATTTGCCGATTTTGCTTAATCAAACTGTCTCCGCTGTTACTACCTCTGATGCTGGAGCTGGAGTAGGATACACTGGAATTCGAATTAGAGGTAGCGATGCCACAAGAATTAATGTAACAGTCAATGGCGTTCCAATCAATGATGCAGAATCTCATGGTGTATTTTGGGTAAATATGCCTGATTTTGCCAGCACAACAAATAGTATCCAGATTCAAAGAGGAGTTGGAACTTCTTCTAATGGAGCTGCGGCTTTTGGGGCAAGTATAAATCTTCAAACCACTGGGTTTGATAGCACTGCATTTGTAGAATTCAATAATAGCTATGGTTCATTCAATACTCACCGACATAATGTGATTTATAATTCTGGTCTGGTCAGTAAACATTTCAATTTTGAAGGTAGGTTGTCTTACATAGGCAGTGACGGATATATTGATAGATCAGCATCGAACCTCCGATCATATTATGTTGCGGGAGGTTATTACCGCAAAAAGCTCATGATCAAGGGAGTTGTATTCAGCGGGAAAGAGATTACTCAGCAAGCTTGGTGGGGTACTCCGCAATCGAGAGTTGAAGGAGATGATGCGTCCATGATCGTTCATGCTGCCAACAATGGGTTGTCCGAATCACAAACTGAGAACTTGTTATCTAGCGGCAGGACTTATAATTATTATACCTATAAAAATGAAATTGATAATTATACTCAAAGTCACTATCAATTAATATCAGGGTTTCAAATAAATCAAAATCTTTACTTAAACATTACAGGCCACTATACACGAGGCTTGGGATTCTTCGAACAATTCAAAGAAGATGCTGAGTTTAGTGATTTCGGATTGAATAGTCCAATCGTTGGAACCGATACATTCACCAATTCCAATGTTGTCGTAAGGCGTTGGTTAGACAATCATTTTTACGGAGGGGTTTATTCATTGCAATATGATAAAGGCATATTTGCTGCAACAATGGGAGGCTCATACAATGAATATATCGGTGATCACTTTGGTGAAATTATTTGGGCTGAATTTGCTCAAGATCTTGAAAAAGATCAACGGTATTATAATAGTGAATCGAAAAAGGCAGATTTTTCAAATTACGTGAAGGCTAGCTTGCAATTGAACAATGTGACGCTCTTGGCAGATGTTCAATATCGACACATTGACTATACAAGTGCCGGTTTAGACAATGACCAAAGGCCAATAAAGATCAATAGACACTATAACTTCATTAACCCAAAACTCGGGTTGAATCTTCAATTGAACTCTGAGAATAGACTGTATGTTTCAGTAGCCCGGGCCAGTAGAGAACCGGTTAGAAGTGATTTTACGGATGCTGCTCCAGGCGCAACTCCTTTGCCGGAGTTTTTAACCAATGGTGAGTTGGGGTGGAACGTTAATCGCCCATTGTTTTCGTTTGGTGCGAATGCGTATTTCATGTATTACACAGATCAACTTGTATTAACAGGTGAGGTAAATGATGTCGGATCTCCTGTTCGCACCAATGTGGATGAAAGTTATCGAGCAGGTCTTGAACTAGACGCAATCATTGGTAAAAACACGGGGTTATATTGGCAACCAAACCTCTCTATAAGTCAAAATAAGATCTTAGAGTTTGAAGAAACAATCCTTGATTATACCAACGGATACGAAGTCATAATGATCAAGCATGAAAACACAGATATTGCCTTTAGTCCTTCAATAATTTCGGGATCTCAACTTGGTTTCAGAACCAAGTTTGGGCTTCAAATTGCTGTAATTTCAAAATTTGTTGGAAGGCAATTTTTAGACAATACATCAAATCGAAATCGATCCATCGATCCTTTTTGGACCACCGATGCATTAATCAACTATCAAGTCAATTCAAAACACTGGAAAAATGTGGAGTTGACTTTGTTAGTCAATAATGTTTTTAGTTATGAATACGAATCGAACGGCTACACCTACAGCTATATCTATTCCGACCTGGTTACAGAAAATTTTTATTATCCGCAGGCTACAGTTAACTGGTTGGCAGGATTAAAGTGGAGATTCTAAGCTGCTAAGAAAGAGTTTAATTGATTTAAAG
The DNA here is from genome assembly GCA_943788775.1 of uncultured Flavobacteriales bacterium. GTDB lineage: Bacteria > Bacteroidota > Bacteroidia > Flavobacteriales_G > Salibacteraceae > SHAN690. The sequence continues at coordinate 481,747 of CALSRO010000005.1, forward strand.
CCGATTCAAGATCTGACTTGAAAATTGAGCTAGACAAACCAGCTCCATGAAAATGAGCGTTTTTTAAAACTGGTATGACTTCGTTACTCATTCCACCTATTGCAATAACTGGCTGAAGATTGCTCCCAATAACATTTTGCAAAAGCTTTAAGCCGGAATCTTCAAAATTGAACTTTGAACTCGAACTGAAAACATTACTAAGGAAAATATAGTCGAATTTAACTTGGTTTTCCCTCAAGCTTTGTAAACTATGAAATGTTGCAGATAACTTTAAACTCGGATTCCAAAGGCGGAGTTTAAATCTTAATAGCCTATTCTTAAAACTATTATCCCTGTGATTACGCTTTAAATGAACACCTTTCAATTTAAACTTCTTGGCTAATTGGTACTTCCCATGTAGAACCAATCTATCATGATACTTTTCTGGGATTTCGCGAATAAAATCAGTAACCTCCTGAGTACTTAATTTGGGTTTTCTTATGTGCAATGTGTCTAACCCATGCTCAAACAACTGGACTATTCTTGACGTTTCATTTTCCACTTTCCCAGAGGAAGTAATCACAATTACCTGCATATTAAAAACGGGGTTTGATTACATAATTAGGTAAATCCACTTTTACATGCAATCGATACGCTAGTCGAGCCGTTTCGAATTTGTTTAAAACTAGCTAGTTTTTTCTTTCATCAATCTGGATAATTCGATTGAAAGGCTTGTGTTTTCTTCGATTCCATTGCCAATAACTACAAGGTTGGCGCCACTCTCCCAGCAATCAAATATGTGTGAAACTTGTCTTATTCCACCACCCACAATTAGTGGGATGTCTATTGACTTAGATACTTGATCGATCAATTCGATGGAAATGGGGTGTTTTGCACCGGAGCCAGCATCCATATAAATCTGTTTTAAACCAAGGGCCTCTCCCGCTATTGCTGTGCACTTAGCAATATCAGCTTTGTTGCTTGGAATTGGAGTGGTGTTACTCATATAACTAACCGAAGTTTGCATTCCAGATTCAATTAGCATATACCCGGTAGGGATTAATTTCTTGCTAAGTTCTTTAAGCTTTGGTGCAGATAGCACATGCTGACCGATCAGTAAATCTGGGTTTCGACCAGATATGAGCGAAAGCAAGAGTACATGGTCTACCTGGTCAGTAAGTTGGGTAAAATGTCCTGGAAAAAGCACTGTAGGTATGTTAGAACAGGATTTTATCAATTTAGTCGCTTCGTCAACACTAGATTCAATTATTAGACTTCCTCCAACTAGAATATAATCCGGTCCAATTTTATTTACCTTTTTTATGAAGTCAAACAAATCATCGGCACTATGCTTGTCTGGATCGATTAGAATGGCAAGTTTCCGGTCACTTTTATACAATTGAAATTTGCTCATAGCGGCTTTGTGTCAATATATGATATCAATAGGTCGTCAAAGATGAAAGAATTGACTAAAAATACACCCTTGAAATTTGGATGATTGACGCTCCAAATTGTGGCAAAGTCAATATTGTTGTTCGGTTGTGCCGCTTCATTAAAGGTTAACTGATCTTTGAAGTGAATGGCTGCAAAGGGAAGGATTTTAAAAAGGCATTCCTTGCAACTCCAAATGAGAATTTCGGGATTATCTGAATGCACCTTTCGAACCAGTTCAATTTCACCCGTTGTTGTGAATTTCTGTTTTACTGATCCCACATTTCGATTGGTAGTCTCTATATCTAACGCAACGGGTGTGTGAGGATTTATAATTACTCCAAGAGTCGATCGAGTATGACTAATGGAAATTTTTTCACTTGAGCCGGTAATGTATGGGCGACCATTGGCTTCCCTTTGAATTTCTACTTGCTTATTTAGAATTGTCGAAGCCAATACATCGCTCGTTCTTAATTCCAACTCTCGTCTTGAAAGATTTTCGGACGAAATATTCGTGCTTTGAAAAATCTGAGAAGTGGAACCCCAAACAATCAAACTTTCATTTGAAGTATAGAACTTTTTCAGTGTTTCTTGGTTTCTGTGAGAATATATGGGCAAGGTTTTACCTTTGCCCACTAAATTTTTATTGATGAGCGAAGTTAAAGACACAATGTCTTATAAAGTGAAAGATATATCTCAAGCGGATTGGGGTAGAAAAGAAATATTACTCGCAGAAGCGGAAATGCCAGGTTTAATGGCATTGCGAGAAGAATATGGTAAGTCAAAACCATTGGCAGGGGCAAGAATTGCGGGTTGTTTACATATGACCATTCAAACAGCTGTGTTAATAGAGACATTAGTTGATTTAGGTGCAGAAGTATCATGGTCTAGTTGTAATATTTTTTCAACTCAAGATCACGCTGCTGCTGCCATTGCTAAATCTGGAGTTCCTGTCTTTGCATGGAAAGGCATGAACGATGAAGAATTTGATTGGTGTATTGAACAAACAATATTTGCCTTTGAAGGTGGGAAGCCATTGAACATGATTTTGGACGATGGTGGTGATTTAACTAATATGGTTTTTGATAAGTACCCAGAACTATGTGAAGGAATCAAGGGGCTTTCAGAAGAAACTACTACTGGAGTTCATAGACTATATGAGCGAATGAAGAATGGCACATTAGTAATGCCAGCAATTAATGTCAATGATTCGGTTACAAAGTCAAAATTTGACAATAAGTACGGTTGCAAAGAATCCTTAGTGGATGCTATACGAAGAGCTACAGATGTGATGATGGCTGGAAAAGTTGCTGTAGTTGGTGGATACGGTGATGTAGGTAAAGGATCTGCAGCCTCATTACGTGGAGCAGGAGCTCGAGTAATTGTGACTGAAATAGATCCGATTTGTGCGTTGCAAGCGGCTATGGATGGTTTTGAAGTGAAGAAGATGATCGATGCTGTAAAAGAAGCGGACATTGTTGTGACAGCCACAGGAAACAAGGATATCATTCGAAAAGAGCATTTTGAATCAATGAAGGATAAGACGATTGTCTGCAACATTGGGCACTTTGATAACGAAATAGATGTTGCTTGGTTAAACAATACATATGCAAAAGATGAAATCAAACCACAGGTTGATATTTATACACGAAAGGATGGAAGTCAAATTTTATTGTTGGCTGAAGGTCGTTTAGTGAATCTCGGTTGCGCTACAGGTCACCCATCATTTGTAATGTCGAATTCATTTACAAATCAAACATTGGCACAATTGGAACTTTGGACTAATTCAGGTAATTATGAAAACAAGGTTTACGTCTTACCAAAGCATCTAGATGAGAAGGTAGCAATGCTGCATCTTTCTAAAATAGGTGTTGAATTGGATGAATTGTCAAAAGATCAGGCTGACTACATCGGAGTTGATGTGAAAGGACCGTTTAAGCCAGAGCACTATAGGTATTAATATCTTTTGATACGAATGCAAAAAAAAGGGGCGTTAGCCCCCTTTTTAATTACTAATGTTTAGTCTCACTCCGTCAAATGAGGTTCTGTACTGCCTGAGTGGATATGATGCCGGACCTTTTACAAGTTGACCATCATACAATAGCCATTCTGAGCCAGAGCAATCATCTGAACAGGTTACATTATTTGAGTCTACATTCACTCGACACCTGTCAGCTACTTGATATGGGGCTTGTCGATCATATGCTGCAAAAATGTCTACAGTGGAGCGATGTACAATGATTCCGTTAAATCCTCCGTTTAAATAAACCCACCCACCAATGAAGTTCAAATTATTGTATTGGGCCAGATTGATATCAATATCGATATTTACGGGGGTGTTCGGAACTGTATGTTCGTTCGTTCTATTTCGACACTCACTCAATGAAACCGCGCATAAAATAATTATCGCAAGCCTAAATAAATTCATATTACTACTATAGAACATCTGAATGACAAAGCTAAACTCATACCTATCAATATTTATTGTGAGCCTAATTTTATTCTTAGTGACTCCACTCGATTCTAAATCTCAATCCCGGAAAAGATTGAAAGAATTAGAGAAAATGGAAGAGTCCCACGAGGAAGAAAAGGATACTGCTAACGAGGAAGGTAAAAAACGTCATAAGAGCATTCAGTCAAAGAGCACGCGCAAGGAGATGAAGCGTTATCAAAAGCTGAATAAAAGGCATAATAAAAACAGACGTCCTTTATTTAGAAAAAGGTCAAGACATTAAGATTATGGATGATCCAGGGACATTAATATACGTTGCATTTTTAGTCATTAGCTTAATTGTGGGTTGGTTGAAAAACAGGAAAAAAGCCGAAGACGAAGGGCTTGACCCTATTTCTAATGATCCTCAAATGACTATATCAAAATCTGAAATTGATGAGGCGATTGCAACGCAACTAGAAGAACGTATTGCTGCTGAAGAGAAATTGAAGGTAATGTCAATGGAATCGTTGAAGGCTCAGAAAAGGAAAGAGTCAAAAACTCGTAGACCAATAACAGCAGAGAGTGTTGTTGATGATGCTTCAGATGAAGAGACTGCAGAGCACGTGGATTCAGAAAGGTTTGATGCGCGCAAGGCTTTTATATACAGTGAAATTTTAAATCCCCCACACTTATGAAAAAGATCAGAACACTCATCGTAGATGATGAGGAATTAGCTCGAAAAAATCTGGAGTTTTTACTGAATGATTATTGTGAAGGAATTCAGGTTATTGGAGAGGCAGGAAATGTAAGGGAGGCCAAGAAATTCCTTAATTCAAATAAAATCGACCTCCTTTTGTTGGATATTGAAATGCCGAACGGGTCAGGTTTTGAATTACTTGAGTCAATCAAGGATGAAATAGATTTTAAAATCATTTTTATAACCGCATATCACGAATATGCGCTTAAGGCTTTTAAATATAGCGCAGTGGATTATTTGTTAAAGCCGATAAATCCAGAGGATCTTCAGGCGGCAATGAACAAGGTTAAACCTGGTTTGGACAAGGATTCACCTGAAAAAATTGAAGCCTTAATTGAAAACATGGGTAAGAGAGGTGAGCAGCTTGAGAAAATTGCTTTGGCTTCAATGGAAGGTTTGCAATTTGTTAATCTAGATGAAATCATGTACTGTGAGTCTCAAGACAATTACACCCAGTTCTTTCTTACTGATGGAAGAAGGATAATGGTCTCAAAAACAATCAAATTTTTTGAGGAGGTGCTGGATCAAGCTAAATTTTTCAGAGTTCATAGGTCTAATATTATTAACCTTAGATACATTGATAAATATGTTAAAGGTGAAGGAGGATTTGTTGTGTTGAAGCAAGGCGCTAGAATTCCTGTTTCGAGACGTAGGAAAGAGTCATTTCTTCAACTCTTTCATTATCAATAATATGGGGTGCGGGCCGAATCCTTGAACATTGCAACCGTTTTCTAAACATGATATTGTGGTCTTAGAAAACATTAACAACTTTACATTAAGAAAGGGGCATAAAAATCGGGTAAAGCCAACAGTGATAAGGCTTTTACGAAGTTTAAAAAAATGTTAACCGTATTATTACTTTTTTATCTTTACCCGCCATTTTGCAAGGTGTTTTAAAACCTTGCTAACTTATCTAAAGACAGCAGTCATGAGAAAACTATTACTAATCGCCTTTGGTATCATATTATTCGGGTTCAACGCCACTTCTCAGGTTGGACAAGGAGCTATAAAAGCAACCATTACTGATGATGCTGGCGAGCCACTTCCTTTCGCAAACGTTATTGTTAAGCAAAACGGTGTCCAGGTCACTGGTGGCCAATCTGATTTTGACGGTTTGGTTAATATCAAACCAATAACCCCTGGTACTTACGATGTTGAGGTTTCCAGTTTGGGTTTTGGTACTAAAATGATTTCTGGGGTTCAAGTAACTACTGGTGTGACATCATACTTGCCTAAAGATCAAACCAAACTTTCGACCGCTGTTGAAATGTTAGATGTGGTCGAGGTGATTGCGTATGATAAACCGCTTTTTGAGAAAGGTAGTTCTAAGCAGGAAACCATGACCTCTAAGGACATTCAAAAAATGGCGGCAAGAAGTCCAGCGGATCTCGCAGCTACAGCTGGAGGAACCTACAGTTCTGATAATGGTAGTAGCGATTTGAATATTAGAGGCAGCCGATCTGACGCTAACTACTATTTTATAGATGGAGTTAAGGTTAGAGGAAGTTCCGCAATTCCGAGAGCATCCATTGATCAAATTACAGTTATTACTGGTGGACTGCCTGCGAGATACGGTGATGTTACAGGTGGCGTTGTAAGTATTACTACAAGAGGTGTGTCCAATGAATACCACGGAGGTATGGAATACCTTACTTCTGGAGTTAAATTCGGAGACAATACTTATATAGGGACGGATCCATATGGATACAATTTATTGGAACTTAGTTTGTCGGGACCGTTTTTAAGCAAGACCGACTCCCTTGGAATTAAACGACCTCTATTAGGCTTTTTTCTTTCAGGAAACTTCACGAGCAATCTTGATCCTAGACCATCTGCAGTTGGAGCCTGGAAAATAAAGGATGACAGACTCGATGCGTTGAAAGCAGAACCACTAAGACAAGGCTTTGCAGATAACTCAGTTATTCCAAATACTGACTATTATCGATTAAATGATTTTGAGCGTGTTCGAGTTAGACCAAACGTAAATAATCAAGGGGCGAATATTGCTGGAAAAGTTACTGTAGCAACCACTTCGAGTACGGATTTGACTTTTGGTGGTAGTTTAAATTACTCAAAAGGTAAACGTTATAACTATAATAACTCTTTACTTGACTATGAAAGCTATCCAGAACAAACAAGTTTAGATTGGCGTGTTTACGGTCGTTTCACACAACGATTTGAAAATGCTCAAATGTCTGAGGATGAAGATGCAACGTCTAGCTTAATTAAGAATGCATTTTATTCAATTCAAGCAGATTATTCCCAGAGTATTGATAGAAGGTATAATCCCGAACTGAAAGATGATTTCTTTAAGTATGGATACATCGGAAAGTTTGAAACATTCCAAACAAAAGACTATGCGATTGGTCAGGATAGTACTACAGGATTGTTTGGACAAATACAACAAACGAACCGTGATACTTTAATCACCTTTACTCCAGGTGATGCAAACCCTGAATTAGCTGCCTTCACTCAACGTTATTATGAATTAAATGGATGGGAAGGCTTTGACGAAGAAGGTAATCCAGTTTTTGATCCTGAAAGAGTTGCGGCTTTGTCTAATATCAACAATATTCAAAGCGGTGGAGGTTTAGTAAACGGTGACAACTTAGATGCAAGATCTCGAAGCGTCTATGGAATGTGGGTTTACAACAACGATATTACAAACGGCCGAGGGTCAGCAACTGATAATTATTTTGAGAGTATTACAAATCAAGTTAGAGTGACTGCCCAGGGTTCTGCCGATATTAAGAATCACGCGGTTATGTTGGGATTTGAATATGAGCAAAGAGTAGATCGCGCATACTCATTGAGCCCAAGGGGCTTGTGGTCGATTGCCCGACTTAGAGCAAATTCTCACATTAGTGAATTAGACTTTCAAAACCCACAAATAGAATACCCTGGTCCATATATATCATACCCAAGGTTGAATTCATCTCCAGGAGAATATGATGGAGCTGATCCAGGCGAATCACAGTCTTTTATTGATTACAATCTTAGAAAAGAGCTGGATCTTGATGCGGATGGTATCGACTTCTTAGATGTGAATGCAATTGACCCAGATAGATTTGCGATTGAGTATTTTTCAGCAGATGAACTTTATAATAATGGTAGCTCTTTGGTGTCATATTATGGCTATGACCCTTATGGAAATAGAACTCGAGAGAATCCAACGTTTGATGATTACTTCACAGCAAGAGATGAGTATGGAAATTATACACGTCCAATTGCTCCTTATCAGCCTATTTATGTAGCAGGTTATATCGAAGATAAATTTGAATTCGAGGATTTAATATTCAATATTGGTATCCGAGTAGATCGATTTGACGCAAATCAACAAGTGTTGAAAGATCCTTTCGTACTCTTCCCAACAGTGAAAGCTGGAGAACAAGAGGCTCAGGATTTATTGGGTGAGGGCGTTTCCAAACCTGGTAATATTGGAGATGACTATGTAGTGTATGTTGACAATGTTCAAAGTCCTAGTGAAATTTTAGGTTATCGAAATGAAAATGTTTGGTACAACGCACAAGGAGCGGAACTTACAGATGCATCTGCCTTAAGAGTTTCTAATGGTCTGCCAGCTCCATTATTGGTGGATAAAGACAATACTAATAGTGTGGACATCACATCAGAGTCTTTTGAAGATTATTCTCCAACGACCAATTTCATGCCTCGGATTGCATTTAACTTCCCTATATCGGATGCAGCGAAATTCTTTGCTCACTATGATATATTGACTAAGCGTCCCACAGTTGGAAATAGACTAGATCCATCTGATTATTATTTCTTAGAGAGTAGAGCAAGTTCAGCGACTTTGAACAATCCTGCGCTTCAACCTGAAAAAACAATTGACTACGAGATCGGATTCCAGCAGGCACTTACAACCTCTATGGCTCTTACGATTTCAGCTTTCTATCGTGAATCGCGAGATCTAGTGTCAGCCACAAGAGTATTTGATGCATATCCAATAGAATACGTGAGTTATGATAACTTGGATTTTGCAACTACAAAGGGCATGACGGTTTCTTATGATTTACGTCAAACGCAAAATTTAACGGTCAGAGCCTCATACACATTGCAATTTGCCGAGGGAACTGGTTCAAATGCGACAACTGGATTGAATTTAGCTCGTTCCGGTCAGCCAAACCTTCGAGCTCCTATTCGTTTAGGTTATGATCAGCGTCATCAAATTGTAGGTAACATCGATTATCGTTATGGTTCTGGTCGTGATTACAACGGTCCAGTAGTTGGCGAAAAACAAATTTTTAAGAATACAGGTGCAAATCTTCAAATTAGAGGTGGATCAGGTGTTCCATACAACCCACAATCGAACTTTACATCTACTCAGCTATTTACAAACAATCCGGCTCCACTGCAGCAAGGCGCGATTAATAGCGCGAGCCTTCCGTGGGCATTCCGATTTGACCTAAACGTGGATAAGGATTTAACTTATCAAAAAGAAGAAGGTAAAAGAGAGTATTTCTTTAATGTATATTTCCAAGTATTGAACTTGTTGAATACAAGAAATATTAACGGGGTTTATCGTGCCACAGGTAACCCAGATGATGACGGTTATTTGAACTCAGCATTCGGTATCCAATACACACAAGAACAAAATAGCCCAATGGCATTTGAAGAATATTACACGATGAAGCTTTGGAATCCGAATCAATGGCAATTGCCTAGAAGATTTAGAGTAGGTGTAAGAATGAGTTTCTAAAAGAATTGAAGTATGAAGAGTAAAAGATTAATATTAGCGATTACGGTAATCATAGGCTTGGCATTCAGTGCTCAAGCTGAAAGATATAAGTACGAAGGAGCAAGAAAGGGTAATGACACCCCTCCTGGAACAGCAGCAAATTGTACACCAGCGACAGCAGCTACAGAGCTCGATATCAATAACACCAAGGCATTGATTCAAAGTGGTGGTGATATGTGGTGGGATTTTAACAGAGCACGATATGAGATTCCTCAAGGTTCTGACAAAACGAGTCTTTTTGCCGGCTCACTATGGTTGGCTGGACAGGATGTGTCAGGTCAGTTCAAAGTAGCTGCACTTAGATTTCGACAAGTTGGAAATGATTATTGGACTGGCCCATTGAGTACTGTTGATGCGGAAATTGATCCGGCTACTTGCAAGGCTTATGACAGACATTGGGAAACAACACGGTCAATGGTATCTGAATTTGCTGGCTGGTACGCAGCTGGATTGGAAGATTCTCAAAGTGGAACTAATACACAAGAAGAATCTTATCCTGGATATACTGTTCCTTCTGTGATCACTGAATGGCCTGCACATGGTCGCAACTTTGAACCATACAATGAGGATTACTATTTGGCTCCTTTCTACGATTTCAATGGTGATGGTGATTATAATCCTGATGACGGAGACTATCCTGGCTATGTATTATCGGGTAAAAGTGATTGTAGCCGAAGAGTACGTGATATTTACGGTGACCAAAATATCTGGTGGGTATTCAACGATAAAGGAAATATTCACTCAGAGTCAGGCGGACAATCCATAGGTATGGAAATTCGTGCTCAAGCCTTCGCTTTTGCAACAACAGATGAGGTTAACAACATGACATTCTATAACTACGAGTTGATCAATCGATCCACCTTTAATTTGACTGATACATACTTTGGTCAATGGGTTGATCCAGATTTGGGTAACGCTCAGGATGATTTTGTCGGTTGCGATGTTCGAAGAGGTTTAGGATACGTGTATAATGGTGACGATGAAGATCAGGATGCGGGTGGAAATATTGGATATGGAACAAATCCACCAGCATTAGGAGTTGACTTTTTTCAGGGTCCATTCGTAGAAAATGACTCATTGGATAATTGTCTTTGTGAAAATGATTTTGCAGGGGCCATCGATTCAGGTGGTATTGTATATCCTGGTCAAGGAGCAGGATATGGTGATGGTATCGTGGATAATGAAAGGTATGGAATGAGAAAGTTCCTCTATCATAATAACGCCCCTGGACCAACGGGTGATCCAAACATCGCAACTGATTATTATAACATGCTTCGCGGTATTTGGAGGGATGGAACTCCAATGACATTTGGAGGTAATGGTTACGATCCTTCGAATGCAAATGCAATCCCAGCCAACTATATGTTCCCAGGTGATACTGACCCATTAAATTGGGGTACTGGAGGCGAAGATCCTGGTTTTGCTTGGTCTGAAGTGTCGGCTGGCAACCCTGCTGGTGATAGACGTTTTGTGCAATCCTCGGGTCCATTTGAATTAGGTCCTGGTGCTGTAAATAATATTACCGTTGGAGTAGTTTGGATGCAGGCTCAATCTGGTGGTCGTTTGCAATCAGTTGAAGACATGCGAAAAGCAGATGATAAAACTCAAGCCCTTTTTGATTCATGCTTCGAGATTTTAGACGGACCTAATTCACCTGACGTCACCGTTCAAGAGTTAGACAGAGAGATTATTTTAATGTTGGATAACCCATTAAACTCAAACAACTACCAAGAAAAGTATGCGGTTGTAGATCCATTCTTACCTGCCCCAGACTCTGTTGATATTGACGGTGATGGTAATGCGGATGTGCCTTTGACCGCCAGAGAAAAGGAATTGTACTCCACATATGTTTTTGAAGGATATCAAATCTTTCAATTGGCTGATGGATCAGTAGGTACAAATGATTTGACTGATCCAGATAAGGCGAGATTGGTAGCCCAAGTGGACGTTGCGAATAGCGTTACTAGATTAGTAAATTATGAATATGATCCGCAGATTGATGCAGATGTGCCTGTTTTGAAGGTAGATGGATTGAATCAAGGGATTCAACATTCCTTCCAATTCACAGAGGATGTGTTTGCGACTGGTGACTCAAGATTGATAAACCATAAAACATATTACTTCATGGCTATTGCTTACGCATATAACCAATACGGTGGTGATGCGGGTAATTTAGCCTTTATTGATGGTGTATTTGACCCATCTGCAGATCCACCCAGATTGGCCGGGCAAAAAATACCATACTTGGCAAGTAGAACATCTGCAACGGGTCCAGTGAGAGTATATGAAGCAATACCACATAAAACTGATTTAGAATTTGGTGGAGTAGAATTGAATGCTCAATATGGTGATGGTGTAGAATTGACCCGAGTTGAAGGACGAGGTAATGGAGGGAATTTCGCTGTGATCAAAGAAGATTATTTGGACGAGGCCAGAGAAAATGCTTACGTAGAGAATTTAATCTACGAGGCAGGTGCTGGACCAGTAGCCATCAAAGTGGTAGATCCGTTGATGATTCCATCAGGAGATTTCACACTGGCGTTTAAGGATACCTCTTTAACTCACAATCTAGAGAATATGTATTGGGAATTGTCAGGAGACAGTATTGAAACAGTTTCTTCTGATCAAGTGATCAAGCAATTAAATGAACAAGTAATTCTTGAACTGGGTTTGTCTGTATCGATTGAATATGGAACGCCAGCTCCAAGATTTCCTTCTTCTGGTGAGTTAGCTACTAATAACGGTTACATTGGATTCGATGTCATTTTTGAAGACGAAACAGACCAGTGGTTAGGCGGCTTGCCTGACGTTGATGCAGATGTTCGATTCAATTGGATTAAGAGTGGAAGCTTCTTACAGCCAGCGGTATTGGGTGGAGCAAAAGATTATGCTCAAGATGATCATTACGATAATTATTTAGCTGCTGATCCCTCAGCGACTAATGCTGAACCATTGGATGATGGACAGATCTGGGAAAACGTTGCAGGAAGAACTTGGTCACCTTTTGCGTTGGCTAGTTATGATACAGCACATCCGATTCCATTGTTCGATCTTGGAGGAATAGCACAACCTAATTTTAGTGAGCGCATTTTGAGACTTGCTGGATTGGATAATACACCAAGTGTTGATGTTGTTATTACAACAGATTGTGACAAATGGACGAGATGTCCGGTGCTTGAGGCGGGTGATAACGCTCAGCTTACCATAGGAGGTGCAAAACGTGGTGAATTGCGAAGAAGTCTTTCCGTAGATAAATCTGGGCGGAATCAATTAGATCCTGATTTTAATGAAGAAGAAGGTTTTGGAACGGGAGTAGCAGGAGCTCCACAGGTTTTAGGCGCAGAAAATGCGGCAACATTGAAACAATCAGATGAGGACTATTTATTGTCTTTGGGATTTAAGACGAGTGATTTTCCAAATGTTTCTTTTGGAATGGGCTGGTTCCCGGGGTACGCAATAAACGTAGAGACAGGTGAGCGTCTAAACATGGCGTTCTCAGAAGATTCTTGGTTAGGAAAAGAAAATGGAGCAGATATGCTTTGGAATCCAACTGATCGTGTTGTCGAGCCATTGTTTGGTGAGCTTAGAATGGGAGGAAAACATATGATTTATGTTTTTAGACATAATACGGAAGACGGTAATGAGTTGGATGATGATATGCTTATGCCTTCTTATGATGGTGGTACGTTTGCTTTTGAAAAGCTGATTGGTTTTGATCCTAGTCAAAATCAGCATTTGCTGAATCAGAATGGTGAAGATTACCTCAATTATATGGCAGTCATGCGTGCTGGAGCATGGGTGGGATACTCTATGCTAGCAGAGAGTTTTAATTTATTCGGTAATGGTGCAGATACAGAGCTGGATTGCGAAGGCAATGAATCTGGAAATGACGTGATAATAAGACTTCGATCTACTCAACCATACAAACCATACGCGGTTGGAGAAGGTATCGATCTTCCTGGCCCAGCCTTGACTATTGGTAAGGCCTACTACGTTCAGTCTGGAAAGGTTACTGTGAACCAAACGGATGCTTCAGGTACACTTGTTTCACAAACCTTTGGTGCGGGGGAAGTATTTACCGCGGAAGAGACAACTTACACATTAGAAGGCTTGACTGGAAATGTAATCGAAACAGTAAACGGTGCTCTGCCTTTATACACCTTCAATACTGCTGATATCGCTCCAACAATTAGTAAGTCAATAGGAGAAGATAAATTGGCGGATATAAAGGCTGTTCCTAATCCTTACTACGCATACAGCGAGTATGAAACTGGACGCCTTGAATACTTGATTAAGATTATCAATCTACCTCAAGAGTGCACGATTAACATATTTACGGTTAATGGAGTTCTTGTTCGTACTTACGAAAAGGATGATGCAACTACTTCGAGTGTAGACTGGAATTTGAAGAATCAAGATGGTATTCCAATTGCCAGTGGACTTTACATTATTCATATTGAGGCACCAGGTCTTGGTGAGAAAGTGATTAAGTGGTTTGGAGTACTTAGACCAATTGACCTTAACTCTTTCTAATCTGAAATAGAGACAAATTATGAGAGGAACAACATATATAATAGCAGCGGGCTTAAGCTTGCTTACGACAGCAGTATTTGCTGGAAATAAGGAACGTATTGGTCAGGCGGGATCAAGTCAGCTTTTAATTAACCCATGGGCCAGTAGTGCAGGCATGGGTGGAGCGAATAGCGCTTATTTGAATGGAGCAGAAAGCTTTAATTGGAATATATCTGGTTTGAGCGGTATCAATAAAACGGAGCTTTATTATTCTAATTCAATTTTATTCTCAGGATCCGAGATTTCTATTAATTCACTTGGCTTTGGTCAGCGTGTTGGAGAATCGGGAGTATTGGGGATTTCTGTGAATGCTATGTCGTTTGGCGATATTCCAATCACCACAACTGCGAATCCAGATGGTGGTCAAGGAACATTCAGTCCACAGTTTTTAAACCTTGCCATTGGTTATGCGCGAACATTTTCTAATAGTATACAAGGTGGTGGAGCTATCAGAATAGTAAGTGAATCAATAAACAACGTTGGTGCTACAGGAGTTGCATTGGATGCTGGGATTCGCTACGTCACTGGTGAAAATGATAGAGCAAAGTTTGGTATTGCACTAAGAAATGTTGGTCCTAAATTGCGTTACTCAGGTGATGGTTTGGCTACAACAGTGCTATTACAGGATGCTGAATTTACTGTGAACCAAAGAGCAGAGGGCTTTGAAATGCCTGCACTCTTGAATATTGGTGCATCTTATGACATTTATTTATTGGCAAACAATAATAGTGAAGATGGCGAGGCAGAGGAGGAAACGGCTGATGATGCAGCACCATCTGATTATAGACTGACCTTGGCTGGAACTTATACTTCCAATTCGTTTTCACCGGATCAAATTCGAGTTGGAGCAGAGTTTGGTTTCTTGAAATATTTTGCTGTTAGAGGTGGTCTTGTTTACGAGGAAAGCATTTTTTCTGATTTGAGTTCGGGACGATTGAATTCAAACACGGGACCGACTTTGGGTATGTCTCTAATGTTACCATTCAAAAAGAAGAAGGACACTGGTTTTAGTTTTGATTATGGATATCGATTTTCGAATCCACTCGGTGGTACACACAGTGTAGGGTTGCGATTGAGCATCTAATTATACAAATACATACATTTGGTAAAAGAACCGTCTAATAGGCGGTTCTTTTACGTTATAAAAATTCAATTAATAGTTGACATGTCTCAATTAAGGTATTACACAGAAGAAGGTCTTGCAAAGCTTAAGAAAGAATTGCACGAACTAAGGACTGTAGATCGTCCGTCAATTTCTGCTCAAATCGCAGAAGCACGAGATAAAGGTGATTTATCTGAGAATGCTGAATACGATGCGGCCAAAGAAGCTCAGGGTATGCTTGAGATGAAAATCGCTAAGCTGGAGTCGATTGTAAGCAATGCTAGAATTGTTGATGAAAGTCAGTTAGATAATAAAAAGGCATTGATACTTTCTACAGTGAGATTATTGAATCAAAACATGAAGAAAGAGGTGTCTTATACACTGGTTGCTGAGAGCGAAGCTGACCTGAAATCTGGAAAGATCAGTATAGAATCTCCAATAGGAAAAGGACTTTTAGGTAAGGAAGTTGGGGATGTAGCGGAAATTGTTGTGCCGAGTGGAGTCTTGAAACTAGAGGTTTTAGAAATTTCTCGATAATCTTTGCCAAGTATTTTCACCAAAATATCGAAAAGAGAAATTCCAGGATTATTTGTGGCAGAGGATGATGAATTTTTTGCCATTCTGGATATTAATCCAATTGCTGAAGGACATACTCTTGTTATTCCCAAGATTGAGGTGGATTACATTTTTGACCTTTCACCCGACCTGATATCTCGATATATGTGTTTTGCTCAAAATGTTGCAAAGGGCATTGAACGAGTTATAAGCTGTGAGAGAATTGGGTTGGCAGTTGTTGGTCTTGAGGTGCCCCATGCACACATTCACCTTGTTCCCATCAATCATGTTGGTGATATCGACTTCACCAAAGCAAAACTTGAGTTGAGTCAAGAAAAGATGCAAAGCATCAGAGAAAAAATTGAAGCTGAGATTTCTATTTAATTCGATCAGGGTTATTTCTTAAGAAGCTACTCCAATCATTCTTGCCACTCGAAGGTATTTTACTTGTGCTTTGAAAATAATGGCAGATCGCCACTGCAAGACCGTCAGTTGCATCCAAGTCTTTTGGAAGCGTTTCTAGATTGACCAATGTCTTTAGCATAGATGCAACTTGTTCTTTCGATGCAGCACCGTTACCTGTTATGGATTGCTTTATTTTTCGAGGACTATACTCAGCTATTGGAATGTCGCGCATGAGTGCCGCTGCCATAGCCACACCTTGAGCACGACCAAGTTTAAGCATTGATTGTACGTTTTTACCATAGAAAGGTGCTTCTATGGCTAATTCATCTGGCTGAAACTGTGAAATGAGACTTGTGGTCCTTTCAAAGATTATTTTAAGTTTCAATCCGTGATCTTTCTCCTTAATATGCACAGCTCCTAGTCCTAGGGTGGAGAGTTTGTTGTTTGAAATACTGAGGATCCCAAATCCCATGACATTTGTACCAGGGTCAATTCCGAGTATTATTTTTTCTTTCGCCACCTTTGTTCTTTGCTTACAGCTGGATGATAAACAGATTATCGAATTTACTTCTTGAGATTTTGCTCTCGGTTTTTCCGAGTAAAAGTTCTGAACAGAAAATTGATGGGGGCACTGGCTCATTAGTTTCATGGTTAATCAAGTTTGGGGCAAGCGCTGCAGTATTAGCGTATATATTTACAAGGCTTGCGAACCATGAAGGAGCCCTAAGTGTCCTAATAAAAAAGCTAGCTAGTTTAGACATGCTGAAATTAAGCTTGTTGCTTAGTGCAGGTTCGGTTTGTATGATCCTTAATTGGGGCATCGAGATGTTTAAATGGAACAAGTTGATTAGTCCAAGGCTCGGTACCTACTGGCCAACCTCTGTTAAAGGTGTGCTGACGGGAACTACCTTCGGTGTTTTTACACCAAATCGAACAGGCGAATTCATTGGTAGAACACTTGCATTAGGGGCAAGTCAGAGAATTACAGGTGTGATTCTATCCATAGTAAATGGTGTTGCACAAACGATGGCCACCTTGACATTTGGAGTGGTTGGTTTTATCTACTTGCTTGAAGTGTTGTCCATAGATTCGATTGGTTTTCTTGCAGTTAGAGTATTGCAAATGCTCCTAATCTCACTCTGGATAACATCACTATTTCTTTATTTCCGGCTTGAGTATGCTCTTCGATTTTTTCGAAGAGTTTCGTGGTTGAAGAGAATACGAAAACACTTAAAGCACGCTGCTGGGTTGAACGCAGTCGAATTAAACAACCTATATCTTTTATCCATTTTAAGATTTGCCACTTTTATGGCACAATACTTCATTGTTTTTAGCCTTTTGATTGACTCCCCAAATTGGTATGACATTGCAGGTCTTTCTATGGTAACTCTGTTTTCGAGTACCATTCTTTCTTTTGTACCCATTCCTGATGTCTTAATAAAGGAAGCCGTTGCGCTTAGTTATTTCGCATTGTTTGGTTACGATTTAAGTCTTGTGGCGACTGCTGTTTTAGCTGTGTGGCTCATTAATATTGCTTTACCAGCCATGATTGGTGCTTTTATCCTTTTTACCTACAGGATTTTTAAACCAGCATGATTTGGCTTCTGTTTAGTGCACTTCTTGTTTGGAGTGTGATTTTTCTGGTAATTGACAGGAAAATGAACGTTTTGGCGGACTCGAAAGATGGCATTTCTGAAAATAAGGTGAGTCTATCCATTGTAGTTTGCATGAGAAATGAGTCTGAGAACATCGTTGCATGCCTTGATTCAATTGATAGACAAAACTGGTTACCCGCTATTACTCAAATTTTTATTGTAGATGATAATTCAACCGATGATTCATTAGCAAAGGCGTTGGGATACATACCTGATAACTTTAATCTCAAAGTACTACCGCTGACGCAAGGGGAAGGAAAAAAAGTAGCCCTAGCTTATGCCTTGTCGAAAGTTCATAGCGAGTTCATATATTTTACAGATGCGGATTGCCAACTGCGACCTTCTACGATAGTTCAACTGTACTCCACCTTAAGTCAGAATAAGGCCATGGCCGTTGCGGGGGCAGTCTGCTTTAGACACGACAATATCCTGACAAAGTGGGTCGCAGCTGAAAATCTCAATAATCAATGTGTGACAGAAGCATTCATTCATTATGGAATCCCAATAATGGCTAATGGCGCTAATCTCTTAATTTCAGATCAAGTTAGGGATGTATATGTCGAAAGCTTGAATTCGCCATCTGCGAGTGGTGATGATGTGTTCTTTGCGCAACGATTAGGAAAGGAATTGTATGTTTCAATGAATTTTGAATCATCCGTGGTTACAAATTCGGAAAAAGGAGTTTCTCGATTCATTCAGCAGAGACTACGCTGGGCCTCGAAAACGTCTAAATATCATTCAAGGCTGGCTCAATTTTTTGCTGCAGTGGTGTTTTTAGTCAATGCTCTTTTTGTTTTATCGCTGATTGCACTTCCCTTTGTCAACGGGGTTTTTTGGGTGTTTCTGATCTTTTTATTGAAATCCATTATCGAATTTGGATTCCATAAGAAGTGGTTTTATAAGTATCGATTTAATCACGATCCAATAACGGCTATTGTACTTTCAATCACCTATCCCTTCTATGTTGTAATAGTTGGTGTATTGGCAATATTGAAAGTTCCGTACAATTGGAAAGATCGAGTGTGGAAGGTCTGATTAGATAAGGACGCTAACAGAATATACGATGAAACCCACTAGGAACATTATCAATGTATAAGGTAAGATATCTTTCGCTGAAAGCTTTGTAATACCTAATAATGGAAGCGCCCAAAAGGGCTGCAGCATATTGGTTATTTGATCACCATAGGCCAAAGCGAGTATCGCTTTGTTAAAAGGAACACCCAATTCCATTGCCGCCTTAATTATTATTGGTCCTTGAATCACCCATTGGCCGCCACCACTTGGGACAAATATGTTTACCAATCCAGCGCTTAAAAATGTGAAAAATGGAAAAGTGCTTTCAGAGCTCATAGATATTAGTAAATCTGACAGGTGACTTACCAATCCACTTTCATTAAACAATCCCATTATTCCAAAGTAGAGCGGAAACTGAATCAAAATTCCACTAGCCCCAGAAATGGCACTATCTGTAGCGTTCAGAAATGATAATATGCTTTTGTGAAGAAATAAGGCAAGGCCAAATAAGCATAGATTGATATTGTTCGGGTTGAAAAAGCTTAAGAACTCCTCATAATCAATCATTTGATAAACACAAAATATTAGGAAGCCACCTCCCGCAATTTTTGTGGTCCACGCACTTGAATCCATATATTCTGCACCGATTAAATCTTTGTGAGGTTTGAATTGTGGTTGCTGCCAAGAATCCAATTGAATGTTGGAAGAGGAGGATATTCTTCCTGTGATGTACAATGCTGTAGGTACGAGGAATAATATAAATATGGAAGTGAGGACGTTCGGAGTACTAAATACAGTGGCCTCAAGTCCAATTCGATCAGGCAAATCGACCATTTGTGATGGATTCAATATTCCGCCCATCATTGCATGTAGGTTTTGCGATTCCGCCACCTTTATAAGAGCGGAACCAGAAATTCCTCCGTGCCAAATCATTAGAGCCGCGTAACCTGCCGCTCCGATTAATGCATAATTGAGGGGTTTATGGTTCTTGCTAAATAGTTCACCAACTTTTCTTGCCAGAATAGCACCAAAGATTAATCCTAGTCCCCAGTTAAAAAGACCAACAAACAATGCAGAAAAGCTCACAAGTGCTGCGGCATTTGCACTATTGTCAATTTTTGAAACAATAAGATTAATAAGCCTTTCTACTGCTGGCGTCAAAGCAAGAACATGGCCAAGTACCAGCATGAGCATCATTTGCATTGCAAATACTAGCAGATTGGTATTCCACAGTCCTGCCATCCACCAAGAAATGGTGTCGGACGCATCAATTTTTCCTGAATTCAGCCCATTAAAGGCTAGTACCCCAATGAAACTTATCAGTGTAAGAATTAGGGCAATACTAAAAGGTGACGGTAAAAATCTTCGAATGAATTTTATATAACCGTCAATCATTTAATTCTGCCTGTACTTTAAAATGGAAGATCGTCTTCAACGACTTCGTCTGAGGTTGGTGGCTCATCTGGAAGTCCAACATCGTCCATTGAAGGGCCTTCAGTGGCAGCTGGGCTCGGTTGCTCTATTCTCCAGGCTTGAAGATTCACAAAGTATTTCCCATTGTACTCATTACCTCGAATATTGAAGTGAACCTTAATCACATCTCCTGCCTTATAAGCATCTATAATATCAATGCGATCTTTAATTAATTCAAATTTGATATCCTGTGGATACTGCTCCTTTGTAGTAATAACAAATTCTCTTTTTTGAAATCCCGAGTTAAACGTTTGGGTATCCAAAATCACTTTTATACTTCCTTCTATGTCCATATTAATTATTGAATGATAATAGGGTCATCCAAGCTTCTTCAACTTGCCCCTTTTCTAAATATAACTTTGCTAATGCATGTAATTCATTTTCCAATTGCACGCTATCATCTTCGAACTTCACAAATATATCAGCGAGTTCCATTAATCGAAAATCGTTGACGTCCGTTTCATTTGGCAGTGCCTCAATATTTCCAAGCTGTCCCAGATTATTGCCGGTCAAAATGTTGCTATTCCGAATGTCTTCAGGGATGCTATCTACACCAATTCCAAGTGAAGCTAAAGGTTTGGCTATTTCGAAGAGCGCATTTCCACTTGCCCGAGTATACCAATTCGCACCCAGTCGACCAACAAGATCAATTTTATGCTGATCAATTTTTCCATCGTCTCCAAGCACATTGTCATCAATATGTATCATGACAATTTCACATATGATTAGGTTGCCGGCTCCACCTTCGTTGCCAAGTTCAACTACCTCACGTACTTTGCATTCAAGCTGAACTGGCGATTCCTTAACTCGAAAGGGTTTTACAATTTCTGATGCGATAGGTGTTAGCCCTGCTTTCACAAATTCATTCACTCCTTGGGCATATTCCGTGCTTGAGAGTGACATTTGTTCTACAATATTGTAGTTGACTACGTTGATCACGACTTCATGTGTCAGCTTAACATTTTCATACGTGTGTTTAGTCGTATTGTCTCGTCCTCTCCTCGCTGGTGAAAAGATGGCTATCGGTGGATTTGCGCTGAATATATTGAAGAAACTATATGGGCTTAGGTTGGGATTTCCTTCTAAGTCCATGGTACTTGCAAATGCGATTGGTCTGGGGCCAATTGCACCTAATAAGTAACCATGAAGTTTTGGAACAGGCGTTTCGCTTGGATTAATTTTCATTGTCTTGAATATGTTACAAAGGTAATTTTCACAATGCTTTTTTTGGTGATACGAATAATGAATAATTATATCTTTGCGTCCCTTTTTAAGGAAGGGTAGTTCTTTTGTAATGCGGATGTGGCGAAATTGGTAGACGCGCTAGATTTAGGATCTAGTGCCGCGAGGCGTGGGGGTTCGAGCCCCTCCATCCGCACATTTGATTGATGTATTTTTTTCGGAGAAATCATCATCATACGATTTAAGGCATTGGCCTAATAGAACATACACTTAAAAAGACTAAAAGACCGCCTCAAAAACGGTCTTTTTTATTTATAAAATCCACGTAATATGAATGTTACACAAGAGAATATTGATGAGCTTAATGCTCGTGTGAAAATTGAAATCGGTCCAGAAGATTACGAGGGACCAGTAACAAAAATCTTGAATGATTATCGAAAGAAGATGACTCTTCAAGGATTCCGTCCGGGAAAGGTGCCATTTGGAGTGGCCAAAAAAATGTACGGCAAGGCAGTTTTAGCCGAAGAGCTAAATAAGATGCTTTCTGAAAATCTTAATGGTCATATTAGAGGAAATGAGTTGGATATTCTTGGTCAGCCATTACCAAACGATCAGGACGACTTGTCTTTAGACTTCAATCATAAATATGAGTTTACATATGAAGTTGGATTGGCACCAAAGTTCACGGTAGATTTAAGCCCCAAGGACAAGTTCAATAAATACAAAATTGCTGTCGACAAGGACCTGATTGATAAATATGTTCGAGATTTTCAAAGAAGATTCGGTAAGTCAGAAGAAGTGGATGTAGTCACCGAGAAGGATATGATCTACGGAACTTTCCATGAAGTAGATAAATCAGGAGAGAAGGTAAAAGGAGGGAAACATAACCACAGTACAGTAGTGGTAGAATATGTGGAAAACAAGGATGCTAAAAAGAAGCTTATTGGCTTAAAGTTGGGAGAAGAGTTACTAGTAGAGCCGAGTAAATTAAGCAAGGGTGATGCCGACCTATCTGCAATGTTGGGAGTTCCAGTGGCTGAGATAAACGATTATCCAAAGCAATGGTCTTTGACGGTAGATACCATTTACCAGATAGAGCCACATCCACTAGATCAGGAGCTTTTTGATCAAGTGTTGGGTGCTGGAGCGGCTTCCAACGAAGAAGAGTTTAGAGCCAAAATTTCCGCAGACCTTGAGAAGCAATTGCTAAATGATTCTGACAAAAAATTGAGAAGAGACATTTCCGATAAGTTGATAGACAAGCTAGAGTTGCAACTTCCTGATGAGTTTTTGAAAAAGTGGTTGTTGTTTAACGGAGCAAATGCTGAGAAGCCAATTACTCAAGCAGATATTGATCGAGAATACGCTGATTATAGACGTTACATGCAGTTGCAGATTATCGAGTCAAACATTGCGAAAACCAACGACATAAAAGTTGAATTTCCTGAGATTCAAGAGAGGGTTAAAGCCAATATCAAAACCCAATTTGCAAGCTTCGGTCAACAGGAAATTGACGATAAAATGCTAGATCAATTTGCTCAGAACTTTCTTCAAAAAGAGGAAGAAGTGAGGAAGGTGTATGATCAATTATTAGATGAAAAGTTGATGGCTTTTTACAAAGGAAACGTTAAGCTTCAGGAAAAGGAAGTGTCATTTGACGAATTCGTTAAATTAGCCTCCGCGAAACAAGGCAAAGGGAATTTCCTGGATCAGGTTTCCAACCTTTTAAAATTCTGAGATGACAGACGATAAAGAATTCAGAAAATACGCAGTCCATCATATGGGCATGAGCGGTTTATCTGTAGATGAATACATGAAAGCGGCCGCTCCAAGTGGCATGACCAGAACGGTCATTGAAGAAAGACCAATGCCCTTCAGGGAGGTAGATGTCTTCTCAAGGTTGATGATGGACAGAATTATATTTTTAGGTCTACCCATTGATGACTTTATTGCAAATGTGATTCAAGCACAATTATTATTTCTTGAATCGGCAGACTCGGGTAAAGACATTCAAATCTATATCAATAGTCCAGGTGGGTCTGTTTATGCTGGTTTGGGGATATACGATACAATGCAGTACATAGGCTGTGATGTTGCAACTATTTGTACAGGAATGGCTGCGTCAATGGGAGCTGTGATTCTTTGTGCTGGCGAAAAAGGTAAAAGAACGGCTCTGAGACACGCGAGAGTAATGATTCACCAACCTATGGGCGGAGTAGGAGGTCAGGCTTCTGATATCATGATTACTGCTGAAGAGATTCAAAAGCTTAAAACTGAACTTTACGATATCATAGCAACTCATTCTGGGCAATCCAAAGAGAAGGTCTGGGATGACAGCGATCGAGATTATTGGATGCGAGCTGACGAAGCACGTGAATACGGTATGATCGATGAAGTATTAGTTAAAAAATAATCAATCCATGGCTGCTGCAACAGAAGATCAAATTAAGTGCTCGTTTTGCGGAAGAGATAAACGCGAAACTGCTGTTATGATTGCTGGAATCACTGGCCACATATGTGATCGGTGTATTCAACAGGCGTCAAGAATAGTTGATGAAGAGATGAGTACTCGATTACGTGAAAGCGTGTTGGGAAGTGTAAATCTTTTGAAGCCAGCTGATATTAAATCCCATCTGGATGAATTTGTCATTGGACAAGATGAAGCAAAGAGGAGTCTCGCTGTTGCAGTTTATAATCATTACAAGCGTGTTTCTCAGCAATCCAGTGGTGAAGACGATGATGTGCTGATCGAGAAGAGTAATATGATTTTTGTGGGGCAGACAGGGACTGGAAAGACCCTGTTGGCACGCACAATTGCCAAGGTGTTAAACGTCCCATTTTGCATTGCTGACGCAACTGTTTTAACGGAAGCTGGCTATGTAGGAGAGGACGTAGAGAGTATCTTAAGCAGATTGTTACAGTCTGCCGAGTACAACGTTGAAGCAGCCGAGCGTGGCATTGTATTCATAGACGAGGTGGACAAGATTAGCCGCAAAAGTGATAACCCATCTATTACAAGAGATGTAAGTGGAGAGGGTGTTCAACAAGGCTTGCTAAAGCTGTTAGAAGGTGCAACTGTTGGGGTTCCACCACAAGGTGGTAGAAAGCACCCGGAACAAAAGTTGGTTCAGGTAGACACAAAAAACATCCTATTCATTTGTGGAGGAGCATTCGATGGTATCGAGCGTATTATATCAAGACGTTTAAATACTTCTGCTATCGGATATCGAAACCAGAAAGGTGATGAAGAAATTGAAAAAGAAAACATTCTACAATATGTATCGCCATCTGATCTAAGAGACTATGGGTTGA
Organism: uncultured Flavobacteriales bacterium; assembly: GCA_943788775.1. GTDB lineage: Bacteria > Bacteroidota > Bacteroidia > Flavobacteriales_G > Salibacteraceae > SHAN690. The sequence goes on from CALSRO010000005.1 coordinate 506,377, forward strand.
TTCCAGAATTGATTGGCCGTCTGCCCCTCGTTTCTTATTTGAACCCATTGGATAAATCGGCTTTAAGAAGAATTCTTACAGAACCTAAAAATGCCCTGATCAAGCAATATGTGCGTTTGTTTGAAATGGAACAAATCAAACTTTCGTTTGATAAGCAAGTGCTAGATTATATTGTTGAAAAGGCAATGGAATATAAGCTTGGCGCAAGAGGTTTGCGATCAATTTGCGAGGCAATTATGAGGGACGCCATGTATGAATTGCCATCACAGGATCCTAAGCCTGAAACCTTCAAGGTGACAATAGACTATGCTAAGAAGAAATTGGATCAGTCTAGCTTTAGAAAGCTTAGAGCGGCTTAATACGGAATTTCTACATCGAAGTAGGTGTTATTCCTACGTTCAATAACTATGTTGTCGCACTTACCTGCATCACCATAATTTAAAGTCCGAACTTCAAGGTTAGGAATGTTCAGTATGGATCGACCACTTGTAAACCACTGGCAGCTATAATCACATAGATAAACCTCGGTAACCTCATTGGAAAATGTATTACCCCTCGAATTTCTGCCTTCACTAAAACCGGTGATTTTAAAGACATCATCAAACACTTGCCCTTGGTCTTCAATAGATCTTCCTGCAACCCACGTGTATTCATGGGTGCCTTCCCAGGTAAAATCTGTATTGACAGAAGTGATTCTACAATCTTCCACTTCCCATAAAAAGCGCATATACCCATCCGCATCCAAGCCTAGATTGGTCATTCGTGAAACGCCTTCTACTTTAAAATCATCTTTAGCATAGTCTTGAAACGTAATTTCTACTACAGACCCCTTATTGAGATACTTGCCCGTAAATGATGCGTTAATTCGGCCATATCTTCTAAAGCCATCATCGCAAATCTTCGTTTCATTTTCCTTTAAACTGTAGTCTTTAAAGCCATATTTAATAGACATATATAATGGGAAGACAGCTGCCGTATCGCTCATGTTTATTTCTTCAACGCAGCTATTAAGAAAATATCCTTTGATTGTTGCAGAATCTGGGCTGCCGATGAGTGTGTCTTGCATCGCGATCCGATGTACTTCGCGCCAAGCATCGTCTAAAATATGATAGGCTAAGGACATTTCTCTCACTGTGAGAGTTTCTAGGTCTTCATCTCGTTCGGAGTCATTGCAACCTAAAGCAACAACAGATACCAATAGGATTACAATAAAATTACGCACGTTTGAAATATTCAGTTTAGACATAGATCTCCTCACTATAATGCACAAATGTAGTGAATGACCAATATCAATCTATACGTGAATAGATGTACGTTTTAAATGCGTAGTTGTGAACACTATCTGGTTCCTGCTCTAACACTAACTCTTTTGTCCATTTTTTTGGGTCGAAGCTGGGGAAGTGTGTATCGCCTTCAAATTCTGCATCTACATGTGTGATGTACAGTTTATTAGCTATTTCAATAGTTTGCGAATAGATCTCACCACCACCAATAATGAATAGTTCCTCTTCACCTTGATCTTTCGCGAAATCAATGGCATCGTTTATCGAAGTGAAAATGTCGATGTTACTGTCAAAAAACTCAGCATTTCTCGTAATAACAATATTGGGTCGGTTGGGAAGTGGTCGATATTTATCGGGTATGGAGTCATAGTTTTTTCTTCCCATTATTACATAATGTCCTCGAGTAGTAGTGGAAAAGAATTTGAGATCACGGGGTAGGTCCCATGGTAAGTCACCCTTGACTCCGATTACATCATTCTTGGCGACAGCAGCTATTAAAGATATTATCATAATTATACGGCAACTGTGGCTTTAATATGAGGGTGAGGATCATATCCGACCAATTCAAAATCATCGAATTTGAACGAAAATATATCCTCCGCTTTGCGATTTATTTTCATGCTTGGTAATGATCTGAATTCTCGACTGAGTTGCTCTTGGGCTTGTTCAAAATGATTAGAATAGAGATGAACATCTCCGAATGTGTGAACGAAATCTCCAGGTTCTAGGTCACAAACCTGCGCCAGCATTAAGGTCAGTAATGCGTATGAAGCAATGTTAAAAGGAACACCTAAAAAGACATCAGCGCTACGTTGGTATAATTGGCAACTTAACTTTCCATCAGCAACATAAAATTGGAATAGACAATGGCAAGGTGGCAAGGCCATGTTTTCAATGTCGGCCACGTTCCAAGCGCTTACAATATGTCTTCTTGAATTTGGGTTGGATTTCAAGCTGTTGACCAGCCTTGATATTTGATCAATTGAGCCACCATCAGGACTAGGCCAAGATCGCCACTGATGTCCATAAACTGGGCCCAAATTGCCATTTTCATCTGCCCATTCGTCCCAAATTCTAACACCATTCTCCTTTAAATACTTAACGTTTGTGTCTCCCTGAAGAAACCAGAGTAGTTCGTGGATAATAGATTTTAAGTGGAGCTTTTTAGTGGTAGTAACAGGGAAACCTTTGCCAAGGTCGAATCGCATTTGGTAGCCAAAAGTGCTTATGGTTCCAACACCCGTACGATCCATTTTTTTTGAACCATTATCAATAATGTGCCTTAGTAAATTATGGTATTGCTGCATTCATCAATGTTTGCGTCAAAGGTCTATTTCATTGGTGGGCTTTTCAAGCTACCACTTCAATTAATATCAAGAATCTATTCACAATTAGTAGAACATGCCTACTATGCTAGCAGTGAATAGGCATGCCAGAGTTCCGCCAAGTAATGCATAGAGGCCTAGCTTACTTAGATTGGATTTTTGTCCTGGAGCAAGTGCCCCAATTCCACCTATTTGTATGCCAATGGATGCGAAATTGGCGAAGCCACATAAAATGTAGGTGGACATTACAATTGATTTTTCGCTCGAGAATACACCTGAGGCTTTCATTTCACCCAATGTGGCATAGGCGTAAAACTCATTTAAAATTGTTTTTTCTCCCAACAATTGCCCCACTAAAACAATGTCCTGGCTCGGAATTCCCATCAGCCAAGCAATTGGAGCAAATGCGTATCCCACAATAAACTGAAAAGTTAGACCATCATAGGCGGTGTTTGCAGATATTATTTCATTAAGTCCAGACCATTGACCAACTAGGTCTGACAAAATATAGTTTCCCATATAGATAAGAGCCGTAAAGACCAATAGCATAGCTCCAACGTTAACGGCTAATTTTAATCCATCGCTTGTTCCATTGGAAATCGCTTCCAAAACATTGCTGCCAATTTTATTATCAGAAATTTTCATGGATCGATCAAAAGATTCCGTTTCTGGAACTAGAATTTTGGCCGCCACAATTGCTGCAGGTGCCGACATCACCGAGGCGGGTGAGCAGATGCTTCGCGAAAATTGCCTTTTGTATTGGATCTCCGCCACCTAAATACTGCATGTATGCTGCAAGTACTCCTCCTGCAATCGTTGCCATGCCTCCAGTCATAAGGCACATGATCTCCGATTTGGTCATATTCTCAAGATATGGTCGAACCAATAGGGGAGACTCCGTTTGACCTAAGAATATGTTTCCAGCAGCTGAAAGGCTTTCAGCGCCACTTAAATTCATGAATCGCTTCATGATCCAGGCAAACCCAAAAACCACACGCTGTAGAATTCCGAAATAATAAAGTATTGAGCTGAGAGCGGAGAAAAAAATGATGGTAGGAAGAATATAGAAGACAAAATTCATAAGCTCAGGAGCTACCTCGCCAGAGGCAAAGGATCTGAGTAAGAAGTTAGAACCACTGTCCGTAAACGAAATAATCTTTGAAAATCCTCTACTTAGCCAATCGAAAATTGCGGTTACAAAAGACACCTTTAGGACTAAGATTGCGATTACAAACTGAAACGCTAACCCTTTGTAAACAATTGACCAGTTTATTTTTTTTCGATTGTTGCTAGCTAGAAATGCTATTCCAACAAGCACTGCAATTCCCAGTAAACCTTTTAAAATGGAGATAAGCATAGAGTGAAATTGATTTGCAAAATAGACAAACCCAATTTTACCCCCGTTTATTTATTTCGTCCCTCAAAACGGTAGCTCGCTCATAATCTTCATTTTCAAGCGCTTTTTCCAATTCCTCGTTTAATTCAGAAATTGTAAAAGATCCAAACGATTCTTTGGATTCAGTAATCATTTCTATTTCAGACGATTCAGAAGAAGATTCTTCTATTTCAAAATCATCGTCTTCCAAAATGATGCCTGCAGAAGAAAGAATGCTCTCAAAGGTGTAGATTGGGCAATTGAATCGCACAGCTAGTGCAATCGCATCACTCGTTCTAGTATCTATTTCAATGGATGATTTCCCTTCGCTAGAGCAAAACAACTTCGCGAAGAATATTCCCTCAACAAGCTTTGTAAATCACCACCTCATTGATCTTGATTTCGAATCCATCAGCAAATGATTTGAAAATATCATGAGTTAAAGGGCGGCTGGGTTTCATTTGCTCCAATTCAAATAGCAATCGCTTGAGCTTCGAAATTTCCAATAATAATGGGAAGACGTCTTTTACCCTCAGACTCACCAAGAACCAGTGCGTACGCACCTGTCTGGGTTTGGCTGTAGGACAAACCAAGAATATCAAGCTTGATTTTCGTCTTATCCATAGTTTTTAATCCTGTTATTTAAGCTTGATTCGCTTTAAAAGCCTTAACAGCTTCAACTAATTTCGGCACAACTTCGAAGGCATCGCCAACTATACCGTAATCGGCAGCTTTGAAGAAGGGAGCTTCTGGATCTGTGTTAATCACAACGATCACTTTACTTCCATTTACTCCAGCTAAGTGTTGTATAGCACCGGAGATACCTGCTGCTATATAGAGATTCGGTCTAACTGCCACTCCCGTTTGTCCTACATGCTCGTGATGCGGTCTCCAACCAATGTCAGCTACTGGTCTTGAACATGCCGTGGCTGCGCCAAGCTCTTTAGCTAAGTCTTCAATCATACCCCAATTTTTCAGGGCCTTTTAACCCTCGGCCAGCAGAGACCACCAGTTCTGCCTCAGTTAAGTTTATGCCGTCTCCACCTTTGATTTTGAACTCTTTAATAGTCACAGATGGCGCACCAACTTCAGTGTTGAATTCAATGATATTCGCTGTGGTACTGGCCTTTTGTTTTTGCCACAGAATTGGGCAAAAGGCTAATCACCTTCTTGTTAGAATTGATTTTGACTTGGGCAAATGCCTTTCCTGAGAACACCGCTTTTTTTACAGTAAACCCATTTCCAGTTTCAGGGTAATCAATGACAACCGCTAACCATGCCTGCACCCAGTTTGGCGGCTACCATTGCCGCTACCGATTTACCCGTATAATCATGACAAAAGACGACCAATTCGGCTCCGGTTTCTTCACATGCTGCTTTAATTAGCGATGCGCATTGTTGAGGGTCCATGGTGGATAAAGATCGAAGCACTCTAATGTCAGAAGTTCCATATGCGGCAAGTTCGTTCAAAGCATCATTGGATGGATTTCCGAATGTTACAATCGAGCTTTTTCCTCCTGAATCTGAAGCAACCTTAGATCCAAAAAGAAACTGCTTCGAATGCGGCCTTTGCAATGTGGCCATTTGTGTTATCTGCAAATACTAATACGTTCATTATTAAATGACTTTAGCCTCTGTGTGAAGCAGGTTAATAAGTTCTTCAGCATTTTCTGGATCAATCAACTTTACTGATCCCTTTTCTGCTGGCAAGCTGAATGATACGATTTCTGTGTTTGAAGTAGCCCCTGAAGAAGGAACCACACTTAATGGCTTTGATCTTGCAGCCATAATTCCTCTCATGTTTGGAATACGCTGTTCAGCCATTCCTTTTGCGCAAGAGATAACAGCTGGTATGTTCACGTCCAATAGTTCGCTACCGCCTTGCATGTCTCTTTCAACACTAGCAGTAGTGCCGTTCATGTCCAATTTAGAAGCGTTGGAAACGTATGGCAGGTCCAGGTGAGCTGCCAACATTCCGCCCACATTAGAACCATTGTAATCAATAGTTTCTTTACCGCAAAGCACTAGGTCAAACGCATTGGCTTTCGCGTAATTGGCAATTTCAGCAGCAACTTGATCGGAGTCAACGGCTTTTGTATCAATGCGAAACTGCTTCATCAGCACCAATCGCTAATGCCTTCCGCATTATTGGTTCATAGTCCGCTTCACCCACGCTAATTATTGTGACCTTTCCGCCTTGAGCCTCTTGATTTCAAGAGCTCGGACGAGGGCATACCATTCGTCATATGGATTGACAATGAATTGAACACCATCTTCATTGAAGGCCTCATCGGCATCTTTGAATGTTATTTTGCTCGTTGGTGTCGGGAGCCTTACTGATACAGACTAGAATATTCATGTATTGAGCTTTTCGATGTTAATTTTCAAGCGAGCTGCAAAAGTAATTTTTAGAATACAAAACCTTGATGGAAAGGAAGGATTTGCGATTAATCAATGTAGATAAAGACGATCTAACCCTCCAAATGTTCTATTTCGGATGATTCAGAGCGAAATGATTATTCAAATTTGATCGATGCTTTAAGACTGCACCTTATTTTTGCGCCTTTCGTAAAAACGAGATATTATGCGAACATTACAATTTCGAGAGGCGCTGAGAGAGGCAATGGTTGAGGAAATGAGAAAAGACGAACGAGTTTTTCTCATGGGTGAGGAAGTTGCCGAATACAACGGTGCTTATAAGGTCAGTCAAGGAATGTTGGATGAATTTGGTCCAAAAAGGGTGATTGACACTCCGATTGCTGAGCTTGGATTCGCTGGTATTGCTGTTGGAGCGGCCATGAATGGGCTTAGGCCGATTGTGGAATTCATGACTTGGAATTTCGCGATTCTGGCAGCGGATCAAATTATCAATAGCGCGGCAAAAATGTTGCAAATGTCTGGTGGACAATACAATGTTCCCATCGTTTTCAGAGGTGGAAATGGTCAGGCAGGACAACTAGCCGCTACTCATTCACAGAGTTTTGAAGCCTTTTATGCACACGTTCCCGGATTGAAAGTATTGACTCCCTCAAATCCTGCAGACGCAAAAGGATTGTTGAAGGCAGCAATTAGAGATAATGATCCGGTAGTTTTTCTAGAATCGGAGAAAATGTATGGTGAAAAGGGTGAAGTGCCCGATGGAGAATATATAATCCCAATTGGAAAGGCAGATGTGGTTAGAAAAGGAACAGATGTTACCATTGTTTCATTTGGTAAAATAATGAAGGTGGCATTGGCTGCCGCTGATGAATTGGCGAAGGACGGAATTCATTGTGAAGTGATTGATTTGCGGACTATTCGCCCATTTGATGTGGAGACCGTTGTACAATCAGTTAAGAAAACGAACCGGTGCGTCATCGTTGAGGAGAGTTGGCCATATGCTTCAATCTCAAGTGAAATAGCATATCGCATTCAGAAAGATGCTTTCGATTATTTAGATGCCCCAGTAACTCGTGTTACGCAGACAGATACACCATTTCCTTTTACCCCAAATTTGATTGAAGTAGCTATCCCCACAGTAGAGCGTACGGTTCAATTAGTGAAGGAGTCGATGTATTTGGTATAAACTGGTCGATAAAAATATTGGAAGGCCGGTGATCAAATTCATCGGCTTTTTTGTTGCCTCCGTTCTAAAATAGTAAAGGCCCTTGCATTGGATATCTCGCAAGGACCTTTTACTAAACTAAACCTACTAACCTATGCGTATTTAAACGCTAACCTGATTAGTTTATTTCAATGATTGCGCCATTAATTTGTGAATGGATGTTAATCCAAACTAATTGTACTCAATTGAGTTAATTGGCCAGACTCTGTATAGCTATACTGCACCAGACCCTCGCTTCCGATAACATAGACTCTGTCATTTGCCGTGATAGCATCGTATGAATCACCACCTCTTGTGGCAAGAGCAACCAAGCTTGTTGCATTTGAAACATTGTAAACGTTCATTCCAGCATCTCCATCACAAACAAAAAGTAAATTCTTTTCTGCGTCAATTGAAAGTCCATGTGGATTTGTTAGTGGAAGAGTGTGCTCTAAATATGGATACATCATGTTGTCTATGTTGACAATATCCAATTGATTGATGTCATTTCTTCCACAGTCAACTCCAGACCGAAGCGAAACAAATGCGTATTTTTCATTTGCTACAACTGGATCGCATGAAGTCATGTGCTCATAGTTTGATATGTAACTTGGGCTGCCAGGATTTGAAACATCATAAGCGTGCATGCCGCTAGTCGAACCAATTAATAGATAGTCATTTAATAGAAACAATGTTTCAATATCACCAAATCCAGTTCCATCAGTCCAAGGATTAAAAGAAGCGCTAAGCGTTAACCCGTTTCCAGCAAGTGAAAAAACCTTCACTGTAGATCCATCAGAAATAGCATAGAGGTAATCACCTACAAGTAAGAACCTAGACATGGAACCAGCCAAGGCATCTTCTGAATTTGAACCTGAAAGACTTCTAACAACATTTGAGTTATCTGCGAAGTTTACCACAGTACCATCCTCAGACATCATACTGCCTCCCCAACTACCTTGATTAACCATTACTGCATCATAATACGCTGATCCACATTCATCATTTTCACAGTTTTCCTCTACCTCGCCTATTGTGTAGGCGACAACGACACCCTTATTTCTGTCAACATCCGAAACGGGATAGTTATAATCCATTTTAGTCGGGATTGTATAAGAAAGTTCATCTGTGGCTCTTTGAATTTCTCTGACATTTGTTGGGTCGGTTATATCTAACGCAACCATGTCAATGTAGCTATCTGCGTATAGAGTGTTGTCCTTTACTGCCATGTCAACATTGCCAGGAATACTTATGAAGCCAATATGCTTAGGCGAAGATGGATTTGAGTTGTCATACACATGTATACCGGCCTCGAATTCATTTATAAATACAAAGTTGTCCTTTACTAGAATTTTTCCCGGCCTGACCAACGAACGGCTATTGTCATTAGAAATGGATGATCTTAAATCATCATAGCTCATATACACTGGCTGGTTAGCTGTATACACTTTTGTTTGGTTGAATTTTTGACAGCTTGAAAAAGCCATGGCCAAAATAATAGAGGTGCTTAGCAGCTTAATGGATGTTTTCATAATTTGATGTTAATTAGGTAAAAATAGTACTCGAAAACGGAATAGACGGGGCTGTATTGCAGTAAGTTACCGAATTAACAAAATATTTTTCTGAGGCATAGGGCTTTCATATCAATAATATTCAAAACAAATAAGAGTTTTGTTTCATCTTGAAGTTAGCTACATTTTTAATCGGCTGTTTATTCATCTTGACTCCAATTTTGGGACATGCTCAGATCAAATCTGAAATACATATGTATGATGGGCATGTGAAGACTGGCGATTTGATTCTAATTGGTGAGGATTATATCCTGTTCAAAGAATCGGGGAACTTAGTTTCAATATCGAGGGACTCCATTAAATACTATGTCAATCCAATTACCAGAGACGCTAAGAAATCAAGGACTCCACGAATTTCACTTTCACCGATTAGCAAGCGATTTACAAGTGAAGTTGATGCAGGAATTACAGTGGCAATGCCTTTTGCCTTGAGGATGGGATATACAAGATGGGCTAATGTTGGAAGACACTGGCAACTTGGGCTTGGTACTTCTATGCAATTTTATCGCTACACCATGTTCAGTGGTCACACGAGTATTAGGTATAACATAGGACAAAGTAAGTTTTACAAACCGTTTTTTGAAGGTGGATTCGGGTTAAGCTATCTATCGTATGTCAATGGATTGAATTTTAGATCGACAACACAAGTAAGTCAGTTCCCATTTGGATATAGGGCGGATTTCAAACCAATCAAACAAGTGTTGTTTGGGCCTGGAGTTTATTTGGATACTGGGTTAGGAGTGGCATTCACAAGTAAACTGCTATACAATGCAACATGGTACAAACTGAATGAAAATCCTTCGCCATCTTTTGAAATAAGAGGGGAGTATTTTTTCAGTTCTGCCTCTCTCTTATTTGGCTTCATTTTTTAAATGAAAATCAAAGGTTGATTATTTAAACAGGCTGCTATCTTTGCGCGCTTTAAAAAACGAGGGTGTTCCTTGTTTAACCTATTAAAAATCAGAAGATAAATGGATAATTTGATTTATGCTATGCCAGCTATGGGAGTTGTGGCATTGCTTTATGTAGCTTGGAAGAGCGCTTGGGTATCAAAACAAGAAGTTGGTACAGATAAAATGGCAAAGATTGCCGACAACATAGCTGTTGGGGCGATGGCCTTTCTAAAAGCAGAGTATAAAGTGCTTGCCATTTTTGTGGTTGCAGTCGCTGCATTGCTGGCATTTAAAGGGGCAAGTGAGGCTAATTCAAGTCCACTAGTTGCACTTTCATTTGTTGTTGGAGCAGTTTGTTCTGGTTTAGCAGGATACTTAGGTATGAAAGTAGCTACCAAGGCAAACGTAAGAACAACAAACGCAGCTCGTACTTCACTTGGCAAAGCATTAGAAGTCGCTTTCGGTGGTGGTTCAGTAATGGGTATGGGTGTTGTTGGTTTAGGAGTATTAGGTTTAAGTCTACTCTTTATAATCTATTCACAAATGTTTGGTCTTGGCAATCAAGATCAAGTAGCTACAGTATTAAATGTTTTAGCTGGATTCTCGTTAGGAGCTTCTTCAATTGCATTGTTTGCGCGCGTTGGTGGTGGTATTTATACAAAGGCTGCGGACGTTGGAGCGGACCTGGTGGGTAAAGTTGAGGCTGGAATTCCAGAAGATCACCCATTGAATCCAGCAACAATAGCAGATAACGTTGGGGATAATGTTGGTGATGTTGCAGGTATGGGCGCTGACCTTTTTGAATCTTATGTTGGTTCTATTATTGGTACAATGGTCTTAGGAGCAGTTTTCGTACCAGGTTTTATGGAGATGAATGCTGGTGACTCCTGGTTGGGTCTTGGAGCAGTAATGCTTCCGTTGGCTTTAGCTGCTGTTGGAATTATCGTTTCGATTTTAGGAACGTTCTTCGTAAAAGTGAAAGATGGAGGTAATCCTCACACAGCCTTGAATATTGGTGAATTTGGATCTGCTGGTGTAATGGTGGTTCTATCTTACTTTATCATTACTTATTTCCTTCCAGAAGCTTGGAGCTTTGATGGCACTGATTATACCGCTAACGGGGTGTTCTTCGCCACATTGGCTGGTTTGATCGCTGGTTTGGGTATCGGTAAAATCACAGAATATTATACGGGAACTGGAACTCCTCCAGTACTTTCAATCGTTCGTCAATCATTAACTGGTTCTGCTACTAACATCATTGCTGGTCTAGGAGTGGGTATGATGAGTACGGCTATTCCAGTAATCTTGATTGCAGCTGCTATTTTAGTTGCGCATCACTTCGCTGGACTTTATGGTATCGCAATTGCCGCGGTAGGGATGTTAGCAAATACAGGTATTCAGTTAGCTGTGGATGCTTATGGACCTATTTCTGACAACGCTGGTGGTATCGCTGAAATGGCTGACCTTCCTAAAGAAGTTCGTCAACGTACAGATAAGTTAGATGCTGTTGGCAACACTACTGCGGCTATCGGTAAAGGATTCGCAATCGGTTCTGCTGCTCTTACAGCTTTGGCATTGTTTGCTGCTTTCATGCAACAAGCAAACGTGCAAACGATTGACGTTGCTGTTCCTAAAGTAATGGCCGGTCTATTAATCGGTGCAATGCTTCCATTCGTTTTCTCAGCAATGAGTATGAATGCTGTTGGTCGCGCTGCTATGGCGATGATCGAAGAAGTAAGACGTCAGTTCAAAGAAATTCCAGCATTGAAAGCGGCATTAGAAGTAATGAAGCGCAATGAGGGTAAAGAGCAAAGCGAATGGAGCAAAGAAGATCAAGCTACGTTTGACGCAGCTGATGGAGTTGCTGAATACGATAAGTGTGTAGAGATTTCTACGAAAGCATCAATTAAAGAAATGGTTCTTCCTGGTTTGTTAGCGGTAGTTGTACCAGTTGCTTTTGGATTCCTTGGTGGACCAGAAATGCTAGGTGGATTACTAGCAGGTGTGACGTCAGCAGGTGTTTTAATGGCGATCTTCCAATCAAATGCCGGGGGTGCTTGGGACAACGCGAAGAAAATGTTTGAAGAAGGCGTTGAGATCAATGGTCAGATGTATTATAAAGGTTCTGAGCCACATAAAGCAACCGTTGTTGGAGATACAGTTGGTGATCCATTTAAAGATACTTCAGGTCCTTCATTAAACATTCTGCTTAAGCTAATGTCTGTTGTAGCACTTGTGATAGCTCCATCTATCGCTTTAGATAAGGTTATTATTGAAGAAGCTGCTATTGATACGAAAGTTGAAACAGTTTCTGAAACTGCAGAAGTTGAAGTTGAGCAAAGCGCTCAATTTTCAGAAGTAGTTGCTGAATAAGGCCACCTGATAAAATTTCGGAGCCGGTAACCTTATGGTTTACCGGCTTTTTTTATGTTCAGTTTTTCGTTGTTTTTGTGACGATCAAGGTCTCTGTTGGTTTTCTTAGCCAAATTGCCTTCCAATGCTTGGGTAAGATCTACACCGGTTTGATTGGCCAGACAGATCAAAACGAACAAGACATCGGCCATCTCATCTCCAAGGTTTGCAGATTTGTCTGATTCCTTTTCGCTTTGTTCGCCATACCTCCGAGCGATAATCCGTGCGACTTCCCCAACCTCCTCACTTAGCATGGCCATATTAGTCAATTCATTGAAGTATCGAACACCGATGGTGTTGATCCATTGATCTACTTTTTTTTGCGCCTCTTCGATTGTCATTATTTGAAATTTAGATTCGTTGACCATGCAGGACTTGCGAATGCTTTGCTGTGATGTTTTCTTAAAGCAAACGCTACATAGGATGCTATCAATTTCCGCCCTTGCTCATCATAGTGTTCGGTTGGGAAATCCTTATCCGTGAAATGTTGAGACGACAGAATCGCTATGTTATTCAGGACTTTCACATGATCCAGGTGTTCATATCTGTGCTTAATCCATTCTGAATTTGAATACATCAAATTAATGAGTTTAGGTCCAACCAATGAATCGGCCTTATCAATGTTCTCTGGTAAAATAGATAACACAAGGTTCCAATTTCGTTCCGCTGCCAGTTCAACTATTTTGTCTAAGTCTTTAATTCTTTGATTGTTGTCATCCACCACAAATGCATATTGTTTGATGAATTGATCGGCAAGTTGTCTTTTTGGATTTGACCAATCGCCCCATTTTTCAACCGCACACCAATTGCTGACCGAATTCATGGGGGCTTCATATGGTAATGTTAACTCTGACCACTCCGCCATTCGTTGCTCAGCTCTTTCCTCTTGACTTTTATTGTCGTAGGCGTTTAAGCTGACAAGCAATCGGTTCAGGAGAACAGGTCGGTTAGGAGACATGACGAGTGATTTATTCAATGCCGTTTCTAACTCCGAATGCCTCCAATCTGCTCCAAATGATCGCAGATTAACGGCACAAATCACAGTCTGGACGTGGTTTTCTTTTGGAATGCTCTGGAGTAATTTGTAGTGAGTTCCGACATGAGTGGCGGGAATGTTAAAAGCTTCCATGGCCAGACTTGGGTAGAATTGCCCTATGTATTGACTGAGCTTTCCTTTGTCCTCAGTCGTTTTTTGTGAAAAATTACTCGATGCCGAAGTGTAAACTAATTCGCAGTTCTTGACTTTGTTAATTTGAAAGTATTGATCAGCGTTATCATATGCGTATTCTTTAAAACTGGTTTTTTCATAAAACCAATTCATGACTACAAGCATGATTAATCCCAATAATATTTTAAATAGCCACCTCATTTAGAACTGAAAATAAATAAAGGGATGGCTGACGGTGCCTGCATGGGCCAAGATTGAATAGAGTAGAAATGCGTAAATGAGCCAACGCCATGTAGAAGGTTTGGTTTCTAACCAAGAATGTATGTTTCCATTCTGCCAAATGAAATCCGAAATAAGAAATAGTCCGATAAACGAAGCGATTATTGGATTCCACACTAATTGAAGGGATCCTTCAGTGAATTCAGACATTCGAATAATGTAGTCCAAGGCACTTTGTATGTTATCACTTCTGAAAAATACCCAAGCCAGAAAGACAATGATCATTGTTAATACCCATCCAATCAGTGACTTAGATTTATTTAGTCCACTCCATTGAAATGCTAAGTATGCTGTGCCATGTACAGCCCCCCAGACAACAAAAGTCCAATTGGCACCGTGCCAAATGCCACTGATAATAAAGACAATTAGGATATTCGAGGCAAGACGCAGGTGATTGACGCGACTTCCTCCCAGTGGAATAAATAAGTAGTCTCGAAACCAAGTAGAAAGAGAGATATGCCATCTATTCCAAAAATCGCGGATTGATGTTGCGGAGTATGGAGAGTTGAAGTTGTCAATTAGTTTTACTCCAAATAATCTTGCAGTTCCGATGGCAATAAGCGAATATCCGTGAAAGTCACTGAAAATCTGAATACCAAAAAGGAGCATTCCTGAAAACAATTGTGCGCTGGAAGCATTTTGCTGCTGATCGAAAATTTGATCCACGATGGGTGCAATGTTGTCGGCCACACACATCTTGATGAAAAAGCCATATAGCATCAATCGAAGTCCAAATGTTATGTTATCACCCGATAGCTTGATGGGTGTAAAAAGTTGATTGCGAAGGCGACTGTATCGTTCAATGGGTCCAGCCACCAATTGCGGAAAATAACTAACGAATAAAGCGAACTTGAATATGTTCTTTTCTGGTTTGATTTTACTGGAATACACATCAAGCGTATAGCTGATAGTTTGGAATGTGTAGAATGATATCCCAACAGGTAGAATGATGTTCAAACCGGAACGCCATTGGTTTGCTGAGTCAACTAGCGACAGGTTAAATACATCTACTAGGTCTGAGAGAAACCAGTTGGAGTATTTGAAAAAGAATAGTAATCCGAGATTTGTCATCAAGCTTATTGCTAGTGCCAATTGTCGGGTCAATCGCTTTTTAGATTCATATATGATTCTAGAAGAAGAATAGTCAATTATGGTGCTAATGGATATTAGAGATAGATATTCAATTTTCCAAAATCCGTAGAAAAAATAGCTCGCGAAGAGCATCAGTACCCAACGAAAGCGATGGGGAATGGCATAAAAAACTAGGAGCACTGATGAAATGAAAAACAGGAATGGAAGCGAGTTGAAAATCATCCTTATTCCTTGTTTTTAGAATCCATGATGATAGTGACTGGACCATCGTTCGTGATATTCACCGCCATATCTGCACCAAAAATGCCCGTCTCCACTTTGAGTGTAGAGGTTTTTCTTAGGTCTTGACAAAACCTCTCATATAAATCCTTGGCTTTTTCGGGTTTCGCAGCACGTAAGAAACTAGGTCGGTTTCCTTTTTTGTATGAGGCGTGCAGTGTAAATTGACTGATCACTAGAAAGGCCCCATTAATATCTATGATGGACTTATTCATTTGCCCATTTTTATCTGCGAATATGCGGAGCGCGCAAAGCTTTTTTATAAGCCATTCAGCATCGGAATAATCATCGTCTTGGTCAACACCAAGAAGGATGGTCATGCCAGAGTCAATGGTTCCAACAACTTGTTGGCCAACCCGCACTGATGATTTTGAAACTCTTTGAATGACTGCTCTCAATGTGCGTTCAAGTCTTTTAATTCATCAAAAAAGTGAAGGTAATTTTCGTATCGGAACCAGGGCAATTCACTGTTTTCATATGCGGGTTTTACTGCACAACCGGGCTCATTGATATGCAGGCAATTATGGAATTTACAGTTCGAACTTCTCTCCACCATTTCGGGAAAATAATCCTTCAATTCTTCCTTTTGCATGTCAATAAGGCCAAAACTTTTGAGTCCTGGAGTATCGATCAGGAAAGTGGATGGATTCACTTCATACAGTTCTGCAAAGGTGGTGGTGTGTTGTCCTTTTTCATTGAAATCACTCACGTCTGTCACACGCGCTACTTCAATGCCAGTGAGTGCGTTTAATAGCGATGATTTTCCCACTCCACTGTGTCCAGATATGGCACAAGTTTTATTGTGAATTGTAGCTTTTAGTTCCTCAATGCCCATGTATTCATTCACTGATATCTGCAGCATGGTATATCCAAAATTCTGATATGCCTTTGAAAGCTCATTTAGATAGTCCCGTTCCACATCATTCAGCAAATCAATTTTATTGAAAACGATGAGGGTTGGGATATTGTATGCTTCAGTTGTGATTAACATACGATCTAGAAAACCAAATTTGAGTTTCGGGTTTTTCAAGGTAACCAACGCAATTGCCAGGTCAATGTTTGCGGCCACAATATGTGTTTGTTTGGAAAGCTTTGTGGCCTTTCTGATGATGTAGTTTTTGCGCTCTTCTAAATCATCAATGCTCCAGTCACCTTCAGAACGCTGGCTCAATAATACCATGTCGCCAACCGCTACAGGATTGGTGCTACGAATCCCCGTAGTTCGGAGTTTTCCGCGTACCCTAGCATCAACAATTTCCCCATGTGCTATGCGCACTTTATACCAACTTCCAGTACTCTTTACTACAATCCCTTTCATTTATCGATTAATCACCAATGCATTGTTGAAAACCACGCAATAGTTGTTAATAACTATGTTGATAAGCAGTTATCTTCGTTATAAGACAGCGTATCTACCATGCAAATTAAACCGCTCAGCACTCTCGTTATCACACTACAAGTGATATTTATTTCTGCCACTGCCCAAAGTCAGCCGTCAGAGCCTCGCATGTCCAAAGTTGACTATATAAGTCAATACTCCGACCAAGCCATTCGCGAAATGCATTCGAGTGGTGTGCCAGCAAGCATCACTTTGGCGCAAGGTATGTTGGAATCAGATTATGGCAATAGTCCTTTGGCGAAGTATGCTAACAATCACTTTGGGATCAAATGCCACAAAGGGTGGGAAGGGCCAACGTTTATTCAGGACGATGACGAGCGAAACGAGTGTTTTAGAAAGTATTATCAGGCTTATGATTCCTACAAAGATCATAGTGAGTTCCTAAGAACAAGAGATAGGTATGCGTCTTTATTCGAATTAAAAACCACCGATTACAAAGGATGGGCAAAAGGATTGAAACAGACTGGATACGCTACTAATCCTAAGTACGCGGATTTATTGATTCGAATAATTGAGGAAAACGAATTGAATAAATATGATGAGGTTGTTAAACTAAAGGATACAGAACTGGCAGTTACAGTTGATAAAGTTGATATGAAGCAAGATGTGCCCGAGGTGTTAAGTATTCGTTCGGTAAAAGTCAGCAGCAACAATATAAAATATGTCATTGCTGCGAAGGGCGATTCACCTGCATCAATTGCAAAAAAGAATGAAATGGGCGTTTGGCAGATATTGAAATACAATGACTTGGATAAAAGTGATCCTGTTATGGAAGGCGATATTATCTATTTACAACCAAAACGTAATTATGCTTCTGCAGACCTTCATATTGTGAAATCAGGTGAAACCCTCCATTCCATTTCACAGGAGCAGGGGGTTAAAATCAAACGTTTATTGAAAATGAACGACTTGTCTCCAAACTACACTCCAAAGGCGGGAGAGAAGCTAAAGCTTCGTGAATTGAGTAAAATCAACGAGCAGTTGACAGGTCGTTAATAGCTCAATTGATAGCAACTGATTGTTCCGTCTTTATCATGGCTTACCAGCTCGAGTATTTCGTTTTGATCAACGTCAATAAGAAGACAGCGTAAATCTCCAGATACGGGCATTCTATCCAGTGGGCCATTCTCAGCATGCATAACGTAAAGATCATCTCCAGTAGATAACGCTATCAGCTCTTCTCTTTCGCTTAACCACTTGGTGCTTGCTTGAATATTTGAAGGAAATAAGTATTCAAAAACGGAATTAAAATCTGAGTCAAAACTGGAATAGAAATCTTTTCCAATCACCGAATACTTTGCATCATTACTATTGTTTATAGTAATCGTGCTGTTGGAGTCCGTTGGAAGTGATACTGGGCTTTGTTTTCCGTTGAAATCCATTTTGATCACATTTCCTATCTCGTCAATTGCAATTACATAGCTGCTATTTAAATCGCCATTAGTAACTAAAAATCGCTGTTTAGTCCGCATGTCCAATGAGATGGCTTTCTTGCGCTCCTTGCCAGATCTGTCAAGAAACATCAAGGTGTCTCCCATAGTTAAGGCTACCAGATAGTCTTTATTGCCTATTTGAAGTAATTGAATGGGGGTCACAAGTCTCCCGACTTTTGGTGAATTCCAGCCTTCCGTATTTTGGCCCTCGGCAGTATAATTTTGAACTTTTCGCCCTTCGGAAACTAAGATTCTTAAATCACCACCTCGCTCATATCTGATGCCGGCAGGACCGCATAAGGGTTCGGCCGACAGTCTAACTGGAAATCCATCTACGTTGTTGCCGTTCCTATCTAATAAAAACAACCTTTTTTGAGTGACAAACAGCATTTGTTGTTTTCCAGAATCGAATGCATCTACCATCTGAATTTCGCCCACAATGGTATTATCTAGCTGCTTCTTCCAAAGGATTTTTCCATCGGCATTTATCAAATACAATTGATGTAGTTTGTCCTGGAAAATGAACTCATCTTCATCTGTGTAATGGTTGATAAATTTCCATGGGCCGGCTTCCGCTGCCTTATCCAAAACAAAACTCCAAATTTTACGAAGTTCCTCCTTGGTTTCGCTATGATGAGCAATGCTCAGTGCGTATGATTTTGTGTCGCCAAACTCCGCGTTTGTTTGAAATAAAACGGTAGAAATTGCATTATCTTCATCTATATCACCCAATATAAGTCGATGAGCATTTAAACTGGGCTTCTGAATGTATAGGCTAAAGCCAGCATCAGATGATTGATCTGAAACCTGTCCGAAGGCTGCCGTTTCACTCAATCGATTGTATGCCTTGTAGTCGTTTATAAACCTACTCGAGGCTTCTTTGTCTTTACTCAATAATTGTATTGTACCAATGGATGCGATTATCGAGTTACTAATCCAGTTATGATCAAAATAATTTGAAGCAATTTGTGAAAGTGAACTTGTCGAATCTGACTTGTCCTCAATAAGCATAAAAATGTTTGCTGAATCATTCAAACTATAGTTGCAATAGGCTATCGCAATATTTGAAAATGGGGCGGAGAATAATACCGCAGAAGTGGTTTTAGAAGGGAGGTATCTAAATAAATCGACAGAATTTGTACTTGGTTCTCTTGCGTTTGTTTTTGAAACAGCCGTTCCAAGGAGTCTCGTCCCAATGTTCAGATCGAATGAAACCCATTTTTCTTTTGGGAATTGTGCAAGAAGTAATTCCTTGAAAGGGCCATTTATGCTATTTCCTAGAATTTCATTCGCTCCTTTAGAGTTGAACATCATACGATTAGGTGCTGTTTGATTTCGTATCGAACTAAACTGACCTTTATTGGCTTCTGTTAATGGCGTGTAACTGTCAAAATTCGTAAAAACGCTCATTGGCGAGGACACGCCATCTATCAAACGCCACCCCTCAATAGAGGTTGGTTTTCCATTCAAGAGAATTACAGTGATTTGAGGTGTAGATAATGTTCCAGACACTACTACGTAACCAGGCCCCACTGCATTTTTTAGAACGGCATTTACATTTTGAATGATTGGTTCAAACTCAGGAATCGCACCAAAAATGGAATTGGAATCGGAAAGGCCATCACTCAGCATTTGACCATCTTGAAATTTGAAAATTAACCAAGAGTTTTCTTGGCAGAAATCAAGCGGATCGCCTTCGGCTTGGTGTTGATTTGTGTAATAATAGTAACCGCCAGCTGCAGCTATAATGAAGATGAGGAATGTGATGATCCATTTCATCAGGCAAAACTATGATGAATGGGAGGCACGATAGCCATCAATATGGCTCAAGTATGAACAATCATTGTTCAAAGCCCCAATTCGAGTTGCCTAGGCAATAACTGAAAACTCTGCCGATGAAAATGGGTTGTACCATAGGAGATGATTGCGTCTCTATGGTGTTTGGTTGGGTAACCAACGTTCTTGTTCCAACCATACACCGGATGCTGTTTGTGCAATTCTGTCATTAGACCATCCCGATAGTTCTTTGCTATAATGGAAGCCGCAGCAATTGAGCCCAGTTTAGAATCTCCTTTAATGATGCACTCAAATGGAATGCTTAGCGCTGATCTGAATCTGTTACCATCAATCAATAAAAACTCAGGCTGTATATTCAGTTTTTCAACTGCCTCGCTCATTGCAAGGAAAGATGCATTGAGAATGTTGATCTTGTCAATTTCTTCAGGACTCACCTCTGAAATACCCCAAGCAATTGCCTTAGACTTTATCAAGGCATCCATTTCTAGCCTTCGTTTTTCGCTGAGTTTTTTCGAATCAATAAGCCAGGGATGCTTGAACCTTGGGGGAAGGATGACAGCTGCCGCCACAACCGGTCCAGCTAAACAACCTCGTCCAACCTCGTCACATCCAGCTTCTAATCTCTTCGAATTCAATCGGGCTTTCAGCATAAGACGAAACTAGCTATTCGGTATAAAAAAGCCCCGACCAATATTGGACGAGGCTATACTTAATCAACCAGAATAGTTATAGCTTGGCTCCGATGCTCACCTTCAGCGTAAATTCATCCATAATCGCTTTGTCGCCAATACTCTCAAAAAAGCTTGCGGATTTATATTTTATATCATACTTCGTTCTGTCCACAACCATTTCTCCATAAGCTGCGAGCTTGCCATCTGCAATTTTCACATTGGCAGGAAATGAAATAGGATGGGATATACCCTTGATGGTCAACTGTCCAATGATCTCAGTATTGAACCCATCTTTACTTGTCATTTTTTTCGTTTCCGAAATCACAAATTCGGCTGTGTTAAACTCCTTAGAATTGAAGAAATCCTCTGACTTTAAATGGCCATCTAACTTGTCCTTCATATTGCCTTCTAAGTCCGTAGTATTAATGGAAGTCATATCAATCACGAATGAACCGCCAACGATTTGTTCACCGTCTATTTCCATTTTTCCTTCTTTTAGAGATACCAAACCGTTGTGCGATCCGGTTACTTTTTCAGCGTACCATTCAATTTTACTTGCCTCGGGTTTTACATCGAGGACAGTAACTTTATCTACGGTACTTGACATTAGAAGGATTCCGATTGCAAATGCTGCGAGCGAGGTTGATTTTTTCATGTGGGTGTTATTCATTAGGCAATTATATGTATCAACATTAAATCATGTCTGACATAGGTGTTAAGAAGATTGAATTCTAGCAAATTGTTTGCAGACTCCATTAGTTTTGACATAAGAAGATACAATATCATGGCCCTTACAGAAACAATTTCGATACCTCTGGGATTCATAGCTCCAGAATTCAATTTACTAGATACTATCTCGGGTGAAATGATGAGTTTGAATGACAACAAAGGAGAATGTGGCACAGTTGTTATGTTCATTTGTAACCACTGTCCATATGTTGTCCATATCCGAGAAAAACTGATTGAGTTGGCTTTGGAATTTGAGCCACAAGGCATTCAATTTATTGCGATTTCATCAAATGATGTGATAAATTATCCAGATGATAGCCCAGAAAAGATGCACCTACTGGGAACAGAAATGTCGTTCCCATTTCCATATTTATTCGATGAAACACAGGACGTGGCGAAGGCTTATCATGCCGCATGTACACCAGATTTTAACCTTTTCGATTCAAAATTGAAGTGCACCTATCGGGGCCGGTTAGATGATAGCTCGCCTGGAAATGGTCGTCCCATAACTGGGAACGATTTAAGGATAGCTATGAAAAGGTTAATACAATCCGAACCAATCGCTGATGATCAAATTCCAAGTATGGGTTGTAATATAAAGTGGCGATAGAGTGGCTATTCTAAGATGAACGAGGCCCTATAATCGTTTCCATCTGACGTACTTGCCTTTAGTAAATAAATGCCGGGACTTAAGTCTGACAGTTCAACTTGTGATGAATTTCTTTTTAAGCCGATGTACTTTACCTGCTTTCCAGAAATGTCCAATACAAAGAGTTCCAATGCCGAATTATTCTGAGTGTTATCAACCGTGATCACTTTACTTGAGGATGGATTTGGGTAAATTCTCAGGGAAGTCATGGTTGTTTGAGTTTCGATGCCATTTGGATTGTGATGTGGATCAATGATTGGATTGCAAAAAGTATCCAGCGCCCATGTAGCATTTACAATCGCACCATCGAACTGGTTCCCACTGCTATCATATGCTATAAGTCCAGTACCTGTGTTGAAAAACCACATTCCTTGGGTTATTGCATCGACCGTGTCATTTGGACAATCGGGCGTGAAATTGGATGTATATCTGGCTGTGTTTGAAATCCTGAGATTTTCTATGTGCCCTTGAAAATATCGCGGATTGATTTGTGATGTTCCCCAAGACCCAATTCGAGTCGTAGTATCGCTATTAGTAGCTGCGTCCAATTGATTTGGGGCTGTATCTAATTGTTTAATACCATCGACATAGAGACGCATCCCTGTGACAGGGTCTATGACACCAGCCACATGATACCATTGGTTTGCTAGCCAAGAGTTTTGATCACTAAAGACTTTAATTGCATTTCCACCATTTGAGTTGTTCCATCCAAAACGTAATTGTCCAGTATGGTTTGCATCAAGCGGTGCAGCAACCAACGCAAGTTGAATTTCATCACATGAGTTGCAATCTGTGGTGTTTCTTGCAATTAAGGCTTGTGATCCGTTAGCTGATTCGTCAAATATGGAATCGAGTTTAAACCATAGCTCGATCGTACGAGCGCCATTCATGGCATCTGGACCAAGATCGACATAGCCATCACCATTGAAGTGCAGCACAGGCTGTTGAGATATAGCAACAGTGCAAAAAAGTAGTGCGATAAAAAGATGAAGTAATTTCATGATAGTTGATTCAAAGTTCACCAAAACTATTGATAAAGATAACGTTGGATACTAAGTCCAAACACTGAGCGGACACCATATTGCCTTAAATTCGCGTTCTTGCTAAAAGAAATGAGGATTCTTCTACTAATGTTTTTTACACTTTCCATGCTCTTTGCTAAGGCTGGGGAGCCTTCTGGTAAAGAAGGGTTGAAGCGCGATACAATACAGGCTGTTGTGCTATATGGAGAGGAAATTTTATTTGACGCTGTTGAAGGCTTAACTGATAACCAAGTCGGTGACCTTCGAGATTCCGTACTGAAGTATCATGGTGCAAATGAACTGACCAACTACATCAGTCTCTACCTTTCACTGAAAACAAAAACCGAAGATCAGCTTAATAACTATATCGATTCGTTATTCGAATTGGAAGGCGAAGTGCCTTATGCGCTGATTAACCAAATCAACATTTATTTGGCGAACAAGCCAGAGACCATAGAGGTGATCCTACCTAAAGATTTGTTTGTTGGAACTTCAGATGCTCCTATACCGGCCACGGAATTTTACCCAACCTGGACATCAGATAATCCGAATCCATACGGAGCGGAAATTTGGAAGAGTGACACCACTTTGTCTCTATTGCTCGCGAGTCAGGAGCTGGGAACATTTCATATACCTCATGACGATGTTATGACTTCTAAGTTTGGATGGCGGGATGGCAGAATGCATAATGGAGTTGACATTGATTTACAAGTTTGGGATACTGTTGTTGCAGCCTTTCCAGGAGTAGTCCGAATGGCAAGAGCATATGGTGGATATGGTCGGGTGGTCATTATCAGGCACTACAACGGCCTGGAAACCACATACGCTCATCTGCATCGATTCAAAGTGAAAGAAGGAGATAGGGTAGAAGGTGGTCAATTGATTGGCTTAGGCGGAAGTTCCGGACACAGCACAGGAAGCCATCTTCATTTTGAAGTTCGATTCAAAGGAGTGCCATTAAACCCTCTGAGTTTCATTTCTTTCAAGGAAAAGGAATTGTTGAATGATACACTTGTTTTAAAGCGCACTCAGAACGGTTACGTGGCATATCCTCGTGGAATTTTGTTCCACACTGTGAAACGGGGCGACACTCTTTATGATATTGCCAAACAATATGGTACAACCACTTATAAACTGGCGGAAATCAATGGTATTCGAAGGAATCGTTACTTATCCGTGGGTCAGAGATTGAGGGTGATATGATCGATCTGGAAGAACAATTCAATTTCACGAATAAACGTTCGCATCCTACAAATCGAAAGATGATCGTATATCGTCATCACGTCAAACAACAAGCTGAATATTTTGCAGAATTAATGATCGATGTTAATATCGATTTTGAAGTTCAAGTGGATGAGGAACATGAAAAGAAGCCAACGTATTTTGGTGTTGCCAGAGTTCACGAAAAGCAAGTTGATAACCTCAACTATATTGCTTTGGGAAAAGACAGAAGAAAGTTTATTGATTCTGCAGCACTTCGTTGGATCATAATTGGATCCTCAATCTTGGTGCTATTCCTAGGTGTTGTTGGTGCCATTGTCTCGAATTAATCCAAAATCTAAATCTAGGTAGGTCAGTGAGGCGCATTTTCCGACATTTGAACAAGTGAAACGCATTCTCCTTTTTCTCGGGCTAATTATTGCGCAATCTTATTCTTATTCCCAAGAACGTGTAACCACATTCGGCATTCAGGTGAAGCCATTGATTCCGAGTACTTTGCTGGGCACTGGGCTGGAAGAATTGGCTGGCGAATCGAATGACTACCAAATGCAACAACGTGTCGGTTATTCGTTTGGAGGGGTGATGCGAAAGGGGTTGACTAAATGGCTTTCCATCGAAACTGGAATCAGTTATGTGAGAAGAAACTATGAAGCACGAGTATTCAACCCTACATCTAATTTTTCGGATACAACTCAGTTTAGAATTATTGGTTACGAAATCCCATTAACAGGTCTTGTTTTTGTTCAGTTGGCTGAAAGGATTTACATGGATGGAGCGCTAGGAATTGCATTAGATATGTTTCCTTCGGATGTGGAGAGTACGGGAAAAAACTACAGCTTTTACCAACGAAGTTTTAGGAATTCATGGTCGAAGAGTAAAGAGGTGATGCCCTGGGTCAATCTCGGACTTGTAGCCAATGTTGGTTTCGAATACAGAACTAAATCATCGGGTTATTTTTATTTAGGAGGTTCTTATCACCTGCCATTCAAGTCTTCTTATAATTCATTTTTCGTTTACGACTATAACGGATTGAAAGAGGAAGGTTTGCTTCAGCTGTCTGGAAACTATTTAACGCTGGACTTGAAATATTTCTTCCACGAAGAGCCTGAAAAACCAAAGATTCCGGAGGATGAGCTGCCCGCATGGATGAGAAAAAGTCAATGATAAATCCACTGCAAATAGGGCGAATGACCTAGGTTGTATTGACAAGTGTTGGCATAAATTTGATGTAAATCAAAAAACCATGAAGTCAACCATTTTATTCTATTGCCTGCTCTTTCTGACTCTACATTCAAGCGCCCAATGGACTCCAACAAATTTAGGAGGAAGCAAAGCCATTACTACTCATAAGGGAAAGGTGTACGCATTGACAAGTGCACAAGGATTGCAAGTCAGTGCAGACAATGGAGATACCTGGACGATAGTAAATACAGACACCATTGTTCATCGAAAGGATCACTTGGTTTCTTGTGGAGATCGTCTTTACATCGGAACGTACGATATTTTTACGGCCAATGGGAATGTATATTATTCGGAGGATGAGGGACTCACTTGGTTGACAGATACGGTGGGATTGCCAGATGCGGCTTTTCAGTCTTCGGGTAAAATGGATGTGCACACGCTTGTTTCTTACGGAGATGGTGAACTAATTGGAACTTTTGGTGGCATAGATGCCTACTATCACAAAAATATTTCGGATTCAGAGTGGGAGATAATTCCTGAGCTCGCTAGTTTAGATCCTGATGATTATGTAGGTAGTGAGGATAAAATCATAGCCTTCGGATCTTCACCAACCATTAAAGTGAGCACGGACAATGCTCATACCTTTACCGATGTCATAGCAACTGGGTTACCCAGTTATTTTGTTCCTACTGGTGTTTATTGGGATAGGGGCGATCGAATTTTTTTAGGAGTAAACGCACCCATTGTGAATAAAACCCAATTTTATTTCTCAGATGACGAAGGGGTTAGTTGGGATAGTTTAAATATTGCGCAATTTGTTGGTGTCGACTTCACAAGTTCGCGTCAGAAATTGACAGCGGTGTTTGGCTTAGACGACAATGTGTACTTCGCACTTTACAATGATCAATCAAATACCACTGCAGATATTTATAGCTCAACCGATGCGGGTGTCACTTTTTCCAAGGATACGACTGGCCTAACCGTTGATGGCTTTTCCACCGAGTTTGTTACAATGTTTTTATATAACGATCAGCGGCTCTTTAGTGTCCATAGCAACACAGATGTGCATCATACTGGATTGGTAGGGCCAGTTGCCGGCATCGTTGAGTCAGAAACTACACCACTTGCACTTTACCCAAATCCCACTAGCAAGTTTGTAAACTTCTCTGCACCCGTCACTAATGTTCGGGTCTATTCTTTGCAAGGTTCCCTGCTTCTATTTACTAAGAGCCAATTGCAATCATTGGATTTCACGAATTACCAGAGCGGGATTTATTTAATTGAATGCCTTGATCAGCAAGAAAACCAGCAGATACTCAAATTGATAGTGGAGTAAAGGGGTACGTCACCTCTCAAACCCTTGTTGGTAGTGATCCCCATAGCTTAAGACTTTTTCGACATGATTGATGGGCTCGACACCTCTGCAATAGCCATATTGAACCACAGGATCGTTGTAGAATTCTGGTTCGGATAGTTGAAGCAGGTAATGGGAAACATCTTCCCATTTCTGAGGATTTCTTTTGTATTTCTCGGCCAGTCGCTGCGCGTCTTGTACGTGCGCTACCCCAACGTTATATGATGCTAGAGTGAATTTGATCAGTTCAAGAGAGTCGGTGATTTGGTCGTCCCATCTACCTATTACAGTACTCAGATATGAAACACCCGCTTGGATGTTTTGCTCAGGGTGATAAACACTGTCTGCTCCAAAATGTGCAGCAGTGTTTGGGATAAGCTGCATGAGGCCAGCGGCCCCGGATCCTGAGGTAGCCATAGGGTTGAAATTCGACTCCTTTTTTATCAAAGCTGCCAATAGCCTCCAATCCCAATCTATTCGTTTACTCTCTTCTTTCAGTAACTCATCGTATTCTGAAACCATCGTTCCATTGATCGAGCTAAATCGGCTCATCACTTTGTGCTTGTGGGCAGTGCGCGCCTTAAAATACTTAAGATGAATCGCACGGAATGCCCTGCCTTTTTGAAACACTCGAACCCATTCATTTAATGAATCTAAAAGCTCTGTAGAATTTTTTCTTACCGCCCAGGCGATGTGTTGCGTATCGCTGATGATGGTGCTGATGTCTATATTGGGATGATAGGCTTTATTGAGTCTTGCTACGTTTTCGTCAGCCACAGTATAGTTTATATTGCCACGGGCCACCTCAGCGATCAAAGCCTCTGTGGATTTATTTGCAATGGGTTTGATATAGTATGGGCAGGCTGATTTTGTTACCTCAGATTCCAACTTAGGAAAGAATGAGCTTTCTCTGCGGACATAAATCGTGTCGCCATCAATTTCCATTAAATCCTTGATCAAATGTGGTTTTGATTCACTCAGCTGTCGATTTTGAATAAGGACTTGATGCGTTTTTAGAATAGGCATGGAAAAATTGACCCAAGGTTTCCTTTGATCCGTGATGGTATAATTGGCAGCTATTAAATCGCCTTCGCCATTTTCCAACATTTCAATCACACAATCCATGTCTTCGACCACTTTCATTTCGAGCTGCACACCCAGTTCTTTCGCAAACCGAGATAGAAGATCATATTCAAAACCAATGGGTGTTCCTTTGTAAACGAAATAGCTGCTGCTGCTTTCATCTGTCAAAGCAATTAGTTTTCCATCGGCAATGATTTCCTCCAAGTCTCGGCAAAATGGTGAATTCGCTTGTTTTTTAGGCTCTTTTTCAGTGCAGCTAAAAAGCAATAGGAGGCAAGGTATGAGCAGAAGCTTGTTCACCAAGCTAGTTTACGCTTTTCTGCCAAATGTTTAGGTAAGTCGAACGAATGTGTAGAATGCAAGCCAGATTCCGAATAGAATCAACAGGATATAGCCCGCGCCTTTGAAATACTTGCGTTGCATTTTGTTGTCTTTGGAATATGCCCAAATCAAATAGATGGCAAATGCTGCAATAAAGCAAAGAGTAAAGATGATTCTTCCTGTGGTAAACATAGCTGCGAATTTAACATCTGAAATCCGCGGATGTTCTGGCAAGGAAGATTTATTCAATACACCGCAAAGAACTCAAATTGGCTTGTTAAATTCGACCGCTCAAACTATTAGACATGGCAAAAACAGATAAAACCAAAAAGCCCGCGAAAAAGGCTGTATTGACTGCAAACTCGATGAAGTTCTTAGAAGCTTATCTTAATAACGCTTCCCCCACTGGTTTTGAGTGGCCAGGTCAAGAATTATGGTTGAAGTATTTGGAGCCATATATCGATGAGCATTTTGTGGATACTTATGGAACGGCAGTGGGTGTGATCAATCCTGAAGCGGAGTTTAAAGTTGTGATCGAGGCTCATGCGGATGAGATTTCTTGGTTTGTACATTACATAACAGACGATGGGATGATTTATGTGAAGCGCAATGGCGGTTCAGATCATCAAATTGCTCCGTCAAAGCGGGTATTGATTCACACGGACAAGGGAAGAGTTCCTGCAGTGTTCGGTTGGCCGGCAATCCATGTGCGCAAGTCTGGAAAGGACGAAAAGATTCCAAACACCACGAACATTTTCTTAGATGCGGGAGCACGCAGTAAAAAAGAAGTCGAAGAATTAGGTATTCACGTAGGATGCGTAATTACGTATCCAGATGAGTTTATGATTCTCAATAAAGACAATTTTGTAGGTCGTGCACTTGACAATAGAATGGGTGGATTTATGATAGCCGAGGTTGCTCGAATGCTTAAAGAGAATAAGAAGAAATTGCCATTCGGACTTTATATCGTAAACGCAGTGCAGGAAGAAATTGGATTGCGCGGGGCGGAGATGATTGTGGAGCGCATTCGTCCAAATGTTGCCATCGTGACAGACGTTTGTCATGACACAACTACACCAATGATGAATAAATTTGAGCAGGGTGATTTCAAATCAGGTGACGGCCCCGTGTTAAGTTATGCTCCGGCAGTACAGAACAATTTATTGAAATTGATCATTGGCCAGGCAGAAGCGAATGATATTCCATTTCAAAGAATGGCTGCCTCTAGATATACGGGAACAGATACGGATGCATTTGCATTTGGAGCGGGCGGTGTAGCCTCGGCCTTGATTTCGTTGCCACTGCGATACATGCATACAACAGTAGAGATGGTGCATCGAGACGATGTTGAAAATGTGATTCGATTGATTTACAACAGCGTTTTGAACATTGAGAACAATCACGATTTCAGATATATTAAGTAACTACAATTCGGTTTTCTTGACCTGACAAAAGGCTCTTTGGTTTCATCTTTGCTTTTCGAGTCGTCTCTTGGCGGAAGCCTTGCAATGCATTGAAATTTATTAGCTCTTAAAAAATACCTTTGCCGCCCTTATTCAAAGCGGGAATAAGGCAAAGAATAGGATAATATGGATAAGAATACGATAACAGGTTTATTGCTCATTGGTCTGATCTTGGTGGGATATAGCCTATGGATGCAGCCCAGTGAGGCTGAAATCGAAGCGGCTAGGCAAAAGCAAGATAGTATAGAGATTGTTCAGGCGGAGCAAGCCGCTACTCAACTAGAAAATGAGACAGCTGTATTAAGTGCTGCCGATTCAACGAAGGCAGTTGCAAATGCCACTCCTTTAGATTCTGTTGAGCAGGCATTACGAGATTCCTTGGCTCGCATCGAAAAGAAAAGACAGTTCGGAGCGCTCGCTGGGGCCACAACGGGTGAGGTTGAGTTTCACACGATAGAAAATGATTTTGTGAAGCTTACTTTTTCCAATAAAGGTGCTGCTCCGGTCATGGCTGAGTTGAAAAATTACGTCACCTTCGATAGCTTACCGCTTTATTTATTTGACAAAGAAACCTCAGAATTTAGTTTCAGTTTTTGGTTAAATCAATCTCAAGAGGTCAAAAGTCGAGATCTGTTTTTCGAAGCAGTAGATGATGAAATGTCTTCAACGAAGGCGGTGTATCGCATGTATGGCGATACAAGAGATCAGTTTTTGGAGCTGGTATATGAACTTCCAGCTGGGGAGTCATATTTAGTAGATGCTCATATTCAGTCTGTTGGTATGGATGCTTTGCTAAGCGCAAGCGAAGATCAATTTGAACTGAATTGGCAAATTCAAGCTCCTTTTCATGAAAGAAGTCGCGAACAAGAGCAGCAAAAGACTACAGTGTTTTATAAATACATAGACGATGAGGCGGATTATATTTCCGAGTCTAACTATGAAGAGGAGGACCTTGAAGCCAGCGCACATTGGGTGTCATTTAAGCAACAGTTTTTCTCGGCAGCAATTATTGCCGAACAGGGTTTTTCGAAAGACAACGCTGAAATCGAAACCATTGAATTAGAAGATGAGAACTATACCAAGGGCATGGCGGCTCGACTTACGTTGGAATTTGACAATGAACGAGATCCTACTTTCCCATTTCAATTTTATCTCGGTCCTAATCACTATCAAACCCTAAATAATCTTGAAATTGGTCTAGAGGGACAAATCGATTTGGGTTGGTTAATCTTCGGTTGGGTCAACCGATGGATGGTTATTCCAGTTTTTAATTTCCTAGATACATATACAGGACTGAGTTATGGAATCATCATTTTGGTGTTGACCATTTTGATCAAGCTTCTCTTGTTTCCACTCACTTGGAAAAACTACGTTTCCAGTGCTCGAATGAAGGCATTGAAACCAGAGATTGACGAGATCAATGAGAAAATGAAGGATAAGGATGCCATGGCAAAGCAACAAGCTACTATGACACTTTATAGGCAGGCAGGAGTGAACCCAATGGCAGGTTGCATTCCAATGCTGCTCCAGTTGCCCATTCTGTATGCAATGTTTCGTTTCTTCCCCGCGAGTATTGAACTTCGACAAGAGAGCTTTTTGTGGGCAGCAGACTTGAGTACTTACGATTCAATTTTTTCTTTGCCCTTTGAGATTCCTTATTACGGGGCGCATGTCAGTTTATTTACGATACTTATGGCCATTTCTACTTTCTTCTATTCCAAGTACAACATGGATATGGCTGGCGGTGGTGGTAGTGCTCAATTACCTCAAATGAAGATGATGATCTACTTCATGCCTGTAATGTTGTTGTTTTTCTTCAATAGCTACAGTTCTGGTTTGAGTTACTACTATTTAACAGCCAACGTAATTTCCATGGTACAGCAATTTGTAATTAAGCGCTACTTTATCAATGAGGATGCGATTCGAGCCAAAATTCAAAAAAATAAAACCAAGCCAAAGAAGAAGTCTAATTTCCAGCAGCGCTTAGAAAAAATGGCCAAGGAGCGAGGTTTGAATAATCCAAAATAACATGAACACAAGGATTTTAACATTAACCGGGATTGCATTTCTAGTAATCTTGGCAACCGCATGTAAGAACGGTGAAAAGGCAAGTAACCCTTCACAGGATGCCGCGCTTGAAAAGGCAGAAAATGCAAAGAAAAAAGAATCAGCAGTGAAAAATGAAGAAGCTTCTTCAAAGGCTGCGGTAATCGAGGCACCAAAAGAACAGGTAAAGCAGACAAAACCAGAACGACCTGCACCTAATTATCCTGATACGTTAGTATTCAGAATGGATCGGACACCGTGCTTTGGTCAATGTCCTACTTATACCATCAATATTTATCAGAGCGGTTGGTCGTTATTAGAGGGAAAGCAGTTTTTCGATTACGAGGGTTTCTATACAACCAAATTCACTGAGGAAGATTTGATTCAAATTGAGAAATTGGCTTTGAAGTATGGTTATCAAAAGATGGATCATGTTTATGATGGGCCAGCAACAGATTTGCCTTCTACCACAACCATTGTAAACACAGAATCAATGAATAATTGGGTTTACAATCGTTTTAATAGTCCAGATGAACTCCGGTCATTCGAGCGCGACATGGAAACTATGATCAAGGACAAGCAATGGAAGCCGAGCGCCAAAGGCGGAGGAAAGAACAAGGGCGACAATCCTGAATAGTTTTTTTATTGAAAATGAGTGTGTTACTCATTTGTTCTATTGTAGATTTGAGGACAACCAGTTTTAGGATATTACGTCCAAAGGTTGTCACACATGATCAGATCGAATTCAAATAGATTTTTAGCGGTTAAAAGACTTGCCATAGTGTCTTTATTACTGGTATGCTCAAATGTTGGGTCAGCTCAGAACTACTACGATCACTGGGCATTTGGGACCAACGTTCATATTGATTTTACCTCTGGAACTCCTTCTGTTTCGTGCAATTCATCGATCAATTCTTCTGAGGCAGCAGCTGTTTGGAGTAATCCTGCAACCGGTTCATTTATAGCTTACACAAGTGGAAATGTGGTTTATAACGGACAAACCCATAATGTCTTGGCTAATGGAACCGGACTCACCGCAAATGCTTCTTCCATTGAAAGTGCTTTAATCCTCCCCAAACCGGGAGCTTCCATTGACGTATTTTATATTTTTCACAACAACATCACGAACACTTATTGGTCAGAAGCGGATGTATCGATTGGAACAAATGGAACCGTTACATCAAAAAATAACTTCTTACAGGCGACAGGTACAGAACGATGTGGCACAGCTCCGCACGCCAGTATCTGTCCCGCTTATTGGCTAATGATCAGTAAAAATGGTAATGACTCAGTTGCTGCTTATTTAATTGATTCCAATGGTATTAGCTCAACACCAGTCGTAACGTCAACAGGAATTTCTGGAGGTAACGCCAGAGGTAATATTGTGTTTTCTGAAGATTTCACCAAGATTGGAATGAGTGTTGAAAATAAGGGAATGTATATCGCCAATTTTAACAACGCCACTGGCCAAACCAGCAATTGGGTGAAAATTGGATCAACTACCAGCGGTTTTGGTTCGGCCTTTTCTCCTGATGGTACAAAAGTGTACTACACGAGCACCTTTGGTGGAACGCTTTACCAATATAATTTGAGTAATTCAACTCAGACCGCACTTGGGGGTTCTGGTCTAAGTTATCTGGCGTTGGCTCCAGATGGGAAAATCTACATTTCCAAATATGGCCAGAAAACCTTGGGGGTTATTCAATCACCAAACAGTGCGGGCACTGCTAGCTCCTTTGCCATTTCTGGACTGACTATTCCAGGGGCAAGTACTTGTGTTTGCAGGTGGGGGCTTCCCAATCCTTTTCACGTAGATATAGGACACCATCCAAGCGAACCAGACACAATCACTCTTTGTCCAGGAGAGGATACTTTGTACACTTCGGTTGTTTCGGGCGATACCTTCTTATGGAATACAGGGGCAACAACACAGTCGATATTACTGGATTCGCAAGGATTGTATTATGCGACTATTGGTTTTGGTGATTGCTCAAGTTCGGATTCGGTGTATTTACAATACGTGGATGGAGTAGAGATTTCATCGAATACAGTATGCCAAAGCGATACGACCAGATTTGAGCATTCCACACCTATGCCAGCTGCAAATATCGCCAGTTATAGTTGGGATTTTGGCGATGGAAATTCCTCATCATTGGCTAATCCAAGCCATGTATATAGCTATGGTGATACCTTTCTAGTCACTTTAGAAATCGAAACTTATTCGGGGTGTGTTTT
The DNA here is from genome assembly GCA_943788775.1 of uncultured Flavobacteriales bacterium. GTDB lineage: Bacteria > Bacteroidota > Bacteroidia > Flavobacteriales_G > Salibacteraceae > SHAN690. The sequence goes on from CALSRO010000005.1 coordinate 540,242, forward strand.
GGACACCTTTATGGAGGTAGTAGTACATCCCAACCCCATACCAGAGTTCAGTTTTGAAAATGTCTGCGATGGAAATAGTGTGACCTTTCTAGATCAAGGAATAGAGGGTAGCGCGACTGTGATATCCCGTTCTTGGGATATTGAAAATGATGGAACTACGGACTACGCGCTCGATTCAATAAATCACTTGTACAGTTCCTTTGGAACCTATTCTGTTGAGTATAAATTACTTGACGCGCTGGGATGTGCAGATTCAATGGTGAAAACAGTGTATATACACCCAATGCCCGTTGCTGATTTCGAGGTGGAAAATGAATGCCTCAATGTGGTGCATCAGTTCGTTGATAGTTCAGAAGTGGCCTTAGGATCTTTCGACAGTTTTACATGGAATTTTGGTGATGGCAATTCTAGCACGCTACAAAGCCCAACGCATACTTATGTAACTGCGGGATCGAAAACGGTCACGCTAACGGTAGTTACGGATAGTGGTTGTGTGGATTCAAAGACATTGACTACTCAAGTTTATCATTTGCCAGTAGCAGATTTTAATGCAGATTCTGTTTGTGAAAATGTAGCAGCATCATTTAATGATGCAAGTACCACCCAGAGTGGAATTTTAACACAATACTCATGGACTTTTGGTAATGGACAAAGTTCGAATGTCATGTCACCGTCACACGATTATGATAATCCAGGCCTATATAATGTTAAGCACATTGTAGTTTCCAATTACGGTTGTCGAGATACGGTGGAACATAAGATTCGAATTTATCCAGCGCCTCAAACTGCTTTTGGTTGGTTGAATAATGTGTGCCAAGGGGACCCATTGCCATTTTATGATCAAAGCATCATCCAGCAGGTTACTCCGGGCGGTGATCAAATTGTGGATTGGGAATGGATTGTCAATGATGAGTTCTTTTCAAGTGATCCTAGTCCAACTTACCAAACTGTAGATTACCAATCTTTCCATGTGCGATTGACTACTTTTTCTAACTATGGCTGTAGCACGTTTGTAGAGAATGTAGCTCAGATTTTCCCATTACCAAAAGCTTCCTTTATTCAAGATCCAGCTTGTCAGGATTACCCAAGTAAATTCGAAAGCACAAGCGTCATACCATTTGGATTGGTGGATAAATGGCAATGGGATTTTGGAGATGGAGGTATATCAAATGTTGAAAAACCTGAACACGCATATGCTGACCCAGGAGAATATGAAATCAATCTTCAAATCCAATCGAACAAAGGATGTGTGGATTCAGTGAGTGGGAAAATTCTCATTCCTGAAACGCCCAAGGTTGATTTTAGTGTAGATCCAAGCGAAGGTTGCACACCATTGCAAGTTACGCTCCGAAACAAAAGTGTAATGTACACTGGTGACATGGCCTACAATTGGTACGTCAATAATGAAAAGGTGAGTTCGGCATCAAATCCGAACATCACATTAATCAACGATACATTAGAACCGAGATATTTTAGCGTGCGCTTGCAGGCAACTTCTGAATTGGGTTGTACTCGATCTGCCAAATTGGAAGATATGATAACAGTTTACCCAGCGCCAAAAGCGAAATTCAATTTCGCTTTGGACGATTTCAATATGTTCAATCCGGCTGTGTCATTCACGAATATTTCTGAGCATAGCGTGAGGTGGAATTGGAGTTTTGGAAATGGCGAGTCGAGCACGGATTTTTCTCCAAATTACTATTACGAGAAACACGGGAGGTACAATGTTCATTTGAAGGCTTGGAACGCTTACGAATGCACGGATACAGTATCTAACCTTTTAGTGTTGGATCCTGTAACTATGCTCTATATTCCAAGTGCTTTCACACCAAATAATGACGGGGACAATGACACCTGGGGAGTGAAAGGTCACAATGAGAATAATGGATTCCAGATTAAGGTTTGGGATAGATGGGGACATTTAGTCTTTGAATCGGATGACATGAATTTCGCGTGGGATGGATATATGGTCAATGGCAAGTTAGCTCCAATCGGTGTGTATGCTTACCATATTATCTACAGAACTTCTAAAGACGAGCCGCGTGAGCTTACAGGTCAGTTCTCAGTGGTGTACTAGACTCAGATTCTAGGCTGATCGTAGAAGCCACAGTGGCAATCAATGCCACAAATCCAGAAGTAATCGGTCCTATAAAAGGAATCAACATCCAAAAAGCAAATGGTGCTCCAATGCCGATTGTTTTGAATTTGTTTTTCCAAACGAAACTGCCACTATCAGAGGCAGTCAATCCTTTTCGTTCCAAGGAATAGTCGATAAAGTTATAGCCAAAGAAGTAAGCGCCAATGACAAACATCAATACTGGTGAAGCCAATCCTACAAAAGGAATGAATCCAATGAGGATGCAGGCCAGGGTCAACCCAAATTGAATAACTCCGTTTTTCATTGCTAGCCAAGCTGCTCGAGCTAGATCGTGCAAAAAACGTTCGATGGAAAAAGGAGGAATGTCTGCTCCAAGTTTTTCCGCAACCAATTCACTGGCGTATGTTAACAGGGGAGACATGAGAAGCAGAATGACTGAACCGCCCACAAAAGCCATTAAGAAATACAAGGCAATGCGCAGAATGATCCATATTATCCAATAGAGAATGGCTCCAATGGTCGCGGTGTGATCTCCAAACCACTCTATGGATTCAATCCAATCTTTAAGGTAGGAGGTGATAGCATCGGTAGCCATCGATGTGATTTCAATGCCACCATATAACACCAGTGCCGTAATCACTATTGGAAACCAAAACAGCCACATTAAGCCATTTTGTCGCATAAACGACAAGGACTTGAAATATGCTCTGATGGATTCAATCATGGATTAATCCCAATTGCCGAGGAGTTCAATATGGTGACGTGAAAGAGCAACGCGGCCGTTTTGCTCCATTTTTTTAAGCAGCCTGGAAATCACCTCTCGCGAGGTGCTCAAGTCGTTGGCTATTTCCTGGTGAGTGGTTGTCAACGTATTTGTGTCGAGGGTGTGCCCTTCTTTTTTGAGGTAAAACTCCAAACGTTCGTCCATGGCCTTGAAGGCAATGGCGTCAACGACAGTAAGGATTTCTTCGAATCGCGATCTGTACGTTTCTAGCACAAAGTAATACCATGATTTGTACTCCGTCATCAGCGCATCCATCTTATCGATGGGAACCATTATTGCCTTTCCTGCCGTCATGGCGCGAGCCATTACTTCAGAGGTTTTTTGTTGGGATGCGCAAACCATGCTCAAAGCACAGGCATTGCCCGGTTCAATATAATAGACAAAGAATTCTTCGCCATCGTCACCCTCACGATAGAGTTTTACCAAGCCATTCACAATCAGCATGGTAGACTTGAAATATTGACCGGTCCTCATCAGTTCGTCACCCTCATCGAACTCTTTAATGGTTCCAAGACTGGCAAGAACGTCAATCAGTTCAGATTCAAATACGGGGAAAGATTCAGTTAGGATTTGTTTGATCGCATCATTCATGATGCAAACTTACTTCCAACTGCCGTATCCTCGCTTTAGATTGTGAACTTCCTTGAAACCGTTTTCTTGCATGATTTCTTGGGCGGTTTTGCTTCTTCCACCTGCAGCGCAATAAACCAATACAGGCGCATTTTTATCCAATGTTTCGATTTGCTCATAAAAAGCAGGCTTCGAAATATCCATCTGAACCGCGCCTTCAATCATTCCTTGAGCTACTTCAGCATTTTGCCTAACGTCAATGATTTGCAGGTTTTGATAGATCGCCATGAGTTCTTTGGCTTCGTCATTAGAAACGTCTCTATACTTCTCAGAATTAGCTCCTTTGTCCTGTGCAGAGCATGATAGAAGTACGATAGAAAAGAGAATGGAGATTATTGATTTCATAAGTTCAAATTTGATTAAAAAGTAAAAGATAATAAAGCGTTAAGTAAGGAATTCAATGCCTAAGATGAATATGCCCATCACCAGAACAAACCAGCCGAAACTTTTCTTAAGAGAACCTGCATTTACAATGGTTGCTAGTCGCGAGCCAATAAAAATACCTACAATGGCAAGAGCTGTGAAAAGACCTAAAAAAGACCAATCGATCGAGTAATTGCTGATGTCACCCGTAAAGCCAATGAGGGACTTTGCGGCAATTATGAACAGCGAGGTGCCCACCGCTATACGCATGGGTAGTCCAGCAACTACTACCAAAGCGGGTATGATTAAAAATCCCCCACCCGCTCCGACCAGTCCGGTTAATAGGCCCACGACCAAGCCTTCCAAAAGCACAATTCCCCAAAATTTTGGCCCTTTCATTTGACCCGGTTTGGACTTGCTTGGTTTGATCATGCTATAGGAAGCAGCAATCATAAGCAGCGCGAACAGCGCCATCACTAGGCTGTCCTTTGTAAGTACAAATGATCCTAGCTCAAAGATGGTCTCCGGAATGGCGGGAATCACAAATTTTCGGGTAGCGTAAACGGAAAAAATACTGGGCACGCCAAAGGCCAAGGCAATTTTAAAGTCAACCAATCCTTTCATGGAATACCGAACGCCACCAACCAGACTTGTGGCACCGATGATAAAAAGTGAATATCCGGTCGCCATCGTTGGCGAAATTCCAATCAAATAAACCAAAACGGGAACGGCCAAAGTAGATCCACCTCCACCAATCATTCCCAAAGAAATGCCGATGGCTATGGCTAAAACGAACCCGATGATTTCTAACATGCCGCAAAAATGGAATTTAAGCTGAGTTGTGGGTGTGACAATTGTTGCTTTGATTTGTAATCTGTGTGTTATTTGGTGTAATCAACAATTTCAAGGCATAATTCAATACCGTACTTTTGCCCACCTCAAAATCAGACCCATGTCACGTACTGCCTTAGCTTCTGTTTCTCCCGTTGATGGTCGATATGCTCGCCACACCGAATCACTTTCTGAATTTTTTTCTGAGTATGCTTTGTTCAAGTATCGTGTTCGAATTGAAATAGAATATCTGATCACCCTCTCAAACCAAGGATTACAGAACATTGCTCCGCTGACCGAGGATGAGCAGTACAAACTGCGAGGCTTGTATATGGACTTTACGCTACAAGATGCTGAACAAATCAAGAAGATTGAGCAGGTAACCAACCATGATGTGAAGGCGGTGGAGTATTTTGTGAAGGAGCAATTGGAAGCGTTGGGGCGGAAAGATTTATTGGAGTTTGTGCATTTTGGGTTGACCAGTCAAGACATCAATAACACTGCTGTTCCGTTGAGCATAAAAGAAGTGCAAATACAAGTAATGCTGCCTCGATTATTGTCCATCTTAGAAATTCTTCGAGAGCAAGCGAAGAGTTGGAATCAAATTCCAATGTTGGCTAGAACGCACGGCCAACCGGCATCACCAACTAATTTAGGCAAGGAGTTTTACGTTTTTGTGGAGCGCATTGATCAGCAGTTGATCCAATTTCAACATATTCCATTTGCCGCTAAGTTCGGAGGAGCTACGGGTAATTTCAATGCACATAATGTGGCTTATCCCAACCACGATTGGGTGGCTTTTAGCAACCATTTTGTGAATGAGATATTGGGATTGTATCGTTCGCAGACTACGACACAAATCGAACACTACGATCACCTGGCTTCGCTGATGGATTGCTGGAAGCGATTAAACACCATTCTGATTGATCTGAGCCGAGATATATGGACATACATCTCCATGGATTATTTCAAGCAAAAGATTAAAGAAGGAGAAGTAGGGTCCAGCGCCATGCCGCACAAGGTGAATCCGATCGACTTTGAAAACGCAGAAGGTAATTTAGGATTTGCCAATGCCATGTTTGAACATTTATCCGCGAAGCTTCCCATCAGCCGATTGCAGCGTGATTTAACGGATTCGACCGTTTTACGGAACATAGGAATGCCGTTCGCACACACACTCATTGCCTTGGCTTCCATTGAAAAGGGACTTGGTAAGTTGATTTTGAACGAAGATAAATTGGCTGCTGACCTGGACAATCATTGGGAAGTTTGTGCAGAAGCCATTCAAACTGTTCTTAGAAGAGAAGGCTATGAAAAGCCATACGAAGCGTTAAAAGCCTTGACACGTGGAAATGCAAAAGTCAGTCCTGAGTCACTTTCTGCATTCATTGACGGACTGAATGTGAGCGATACTGTAAAGGCAGAGTTGAAGTTGATTACTCCCCACAACTATACTGGCGTACCTTTAGTCTAGCATTGAAGAAAATCATTGAAATACTCGGTTATCTGCGTAATTACAAGGCGCGGATTACCTTAAACCTCGTTTACAATCTGTTGAACGCAGTGTTTTCGGTGATTTCATTTTCTGCTATCATTCCGTTTCTTAAGATTTTATTCGATCGTACTGAAAATGGTCCTGGTGATCAAAGTGCCGACTTAGGCGATGGATTTTTGGATTCGCTAAATCGATGGTTTGACATTTATATCACGGAGAATGGTACGCGTCACGCGCTGATGATTTTCTGCATCGTGGTGGTTATTCTCTTCATGGTGCGAAACCTGTTTCGATACTTGGCCATGCATCAAATGGCGTTTTTACGAAATGCGGTGGTTCGCGATGTGCGGCAAAGCATTTATGCCAAGTTGTTGCAATTACCCATGGCATATTACACGGGTGAGCGAAAGGGACACATTTATTCACGGTTTACCAATGATGTAAGCGAAATTGAATGGTCTGTGATGGGAGCATTAGAGGCGCTGTTTAAGCAGCCCGTGCTGATCGCATCCTACTTGGTTTCACTGCTTGTGATCAGCTGGCAATTGACATTGTTTGTTTTGGTGGTGTTGCCTCTGGCTGGTTTAATCATTGGCCGAATAGGGAAGTCACTTAAAAAGACAGCTAAAAAAGGACAAAACGAATTGGGTCATGTTGTATCAGCAGTAGAGGAGACCGTAGGAGGAATTCGAATTGTGAAGGGCTTCACTGCCGAAGAAAATTTTTACGCTCGGTTTGTGAAAATGAATAACTACCATTTCCGATTGATGGTAAAGTTGTTCCGAAAGCAATATTTAGCCTCACCGATCAGCGAAACACTTTCCATTTTCACTGTGGCTCTGATCCTCTGGTTTGGTGGAAATTTGGTGCTAGAAGGTAGAATGTTGAATGGTGAAATGTTCATTCTATACATCGCCATTTTCTCTCAAATGATTTCGCCATCTAGGTCTTTGACTGAGGCATTTACTAGAGTGCAACGGGGTGTAGCCGCAACCGAGAGAATTGATGAAGTGCTGCTGGCGGAGGAACAAGTTCTTCAGCCTGAAAACCCCATTCCGCTTGGACAATTCGAAGGAGAGATTGAGTTCAAAAATGTAGGTTTCAAATACGATGACCAATGGGTGTTGAAAGGGATCGACCTGAAAATCGGAAAGGGACAATCTCTGGCCTTGGTCGGCCCATCAGGGGGTGGAAAATCCACCTTGGTTGACCTGCTTCCACGCTTCTACGATATCATCGAAGGTGAGCTGTTGATTGACGGAAAGGCGATCGATACATTAGATGTAAAAGAACTCCGCAGTCAGTTTGGAATAGTAAGTCAGCAAAGCGTTCTATTCAATGATTCAGTACGAAACAATTTATTGATAGGAAATCCGAATGCAACCGATGAACAAATCATAGGAGCTTTGCACGCAGCAAACGCACATGGGTTTGTGATGGCATTGCCGGAAGGGCTTGATACAACAATAGGTGAGTCTGGCAACAAGCTAAGTGGAGGGCAAAAACAACGATTGAGCATCGCTCGGGCCATCCTAAAAGACCCACCGGTTTTGATATTGGATGAGGCAACTTCTGCGCTGGACACTGAGAGTGAACGCCTGGTGCAAGACGCTCTAGCTAAAGTAATGGAGGGTCGCACTACCTTCTTGATTGCACATCGTTTGAGTACCATAAGCCATGTGGATAGAATTGCCGTAATCAGTCAAGGTGAAATCATTGAAATTGGAACACACGAGCAGCTCATGGTTCTGAATGGGACATATCGCAAGTTGGTTGAAATGCAGGAAATCGATGGCTAACGATAGGGTCTCCATAAGCGGTTTCAGCATGTGCAGGAATGCGGATTCCTTATACTATCCGATTAAGGAGAGCATATTGTCCATTTTACCCATTGTGGATGAATTTGTGATAGCCGTGGGCAAAGGTTCGGTAGGAGATAAAACCCGTGAGCTGATCGAATCGATTGATAGTTCTAAAATTCGGATTATCGACACGGTATGGGATACTGAAAAGTTCAGAAAAGGTAGTGTACATGCACAACAAACGGATCTTGCTAAATCGGAATGCAAGGGCGATTGGTTATTTTATTTACAGGCGGATGAAGTGGTTCATGAGAAAGACCATAAAACAATTGTAGAAGCTTGTGAGAAGTATAAATCTGATTTAAGAGTGGATGGATTTGTGTTCGATTACATCCATTTCTGGGGTGATTACAATCATTACCATAACTCACATGTTTGGTATGATCGAGAGATCAGAATTGTTAGAAATGACCCGACCATTCACTCTTGGAAGAGTGCTCAATCTTTTCGCAGATACGATGACTTTAACGAGTCCAAATATTTGGAAAAGGAGGGGACATCTAAATTGAAGGTACATTGCTTAAAGGCCAAGGTTTATCATTATGGATGGGTCAGACCTCCAGAAATGATGACGAAAAAAATCAATGCTTTAGATAAGATTCACTCACACGCAAAAGAAAGGCAGCTGGCGCCTTTCAGTTATGGGAATTTGAACGCTATACCTTTATTCAGAGGTACTCATCCATCTGTTATGAAAGAATGGATGCTGAAAGCAGACTGGAAAAACGATGGCAGCCCGAGTCCTGGTTATCTACGCCACAATAAGAGGAAGGCCAAGTTTATGACGTGGATTGAAACAAAAATTTTGGGGGGAAAACGGATTTTCGCGACCCACAATTTCAAGAAATTGTAAATCTACTTAGGACAACTCTTACAGGCTGACTTTCCCTTCTTCTTATATTTCTTACAACATTTCTTTTTACACTCAATAGCATATTGATCTGGAAAAAACTGCATCATCATACAAGGTGGCAGTTCAACCTTTAATGAGTGAGAATGTCCTGAAATGGATGTCATACCTTATTTAGAATAATTCCAAACAAAGGTATTCAGGATGGGTTATATGCCAACCTGATATTCATCATTTTTTCAACGATTAATCAAGGCAAGACTCTGCTGGCTCAGTCTCTGGAGTTTGCGCGGCATTAGCCGAAATACCACCTGCAGCAAAATAACCATAAGCCGCAATGCCGCTTGTTACGTTCATGACGTTGCCGGTTATTGGAGCCGGTGGCGCGTCAAAAGGCCCACCTACAAATGCAGTTTGACTTTGCAGTGTGCTCAGGAAATTATAATAACCTTCCGTGGTGTGCATTTGAAAGACAACTAAAGAATCGCCTAAATCAAGCTCATTTCCATATACGTCAAAATCAAGCAAGCAAAATCCATCAAAGTTTTCATCGCCAGTAATGGCAATGCTTCCTGGGTTTGAGACATACTTATTGTTAACGTAGAAAAACCAGCGGTAGTGATCACCTAGCCCAGGCTTCTCAAATGTGTTCATGCTCATGTAAAATGCACATGAGTCTTGGATGAAGTTCGGGCCATAGTTGGTGGTCAAACTCAACAAGGGAGGCACCGATTCATATAACTCTGGGGTCGTTTCGTAAAAGTTACCCAAAGCTGAAATCGTCAAATGATAACTCGACCCAACCTTAGGTAGGTGCGTTATTCGGTAAGTTCCAGGAATGCCTGGGTCCTCCACCAAAGACTCCACCTGATTGCCATCTTCGAATAGAAGTACTGTGGCGCCTGAAACTGCGGGGGGCTCTTGGTTAGCGAAATAATCACCTGTTGTGGAAAGCACCACTTTGTTGAATGGGAAAACATCCGTTTCGGCTTCAATAGAATCGATATTGATGAATGCATCTACAAAGGCGGTAACGAATTTCAATGTGTCTAACGAAATCGTGGTGATGCCAAAACAGTCCAAATCACTTTCTGGGAAATAATAGTCACGTTGAGTTAGGTATCCCTCAACGACCAATTCAGGTTCTGTTGACGGCAAGTCAAGATCTATTTCTTCCTGACAACCAGTAAAGGAAATTAAGGCAACAACAAGGCTGAAGATGAATTTTCTCATGACCCTAGAATTTGAAATTTATGGTGATGTATGGAATCGGAATCGCATAGATCGAGAGCCTGAACGCCTTTGGTGATCTCTGGGTTATCCTGGTCCTGTTGGAAGTAGATGGAATATGGATTCTTCCTTCCATAGACATTGTAAACTCCAGTGGCTAAGTCGATGGTGTACTTGTGCTTTGTCTGGATCGACTCAAGTTGAACGTGCTCGCTAAATCTAACCGGTGATACGCGGGGGTGCGAGCTCCATTTCGGTATTCTGATAAATTGGTGCGGTAACACCTCCATATTCAAACCGTAGCTTGCGGGTACGTGATCGGACGGCCGGTCATGTAGGCAAAGCTGGAGCTGAAAGTTGATCCGCTTGGTTACATCATAGCTCATGACCACGAGACTCACATCGTGCGTTTTGTCCCAATTCGCTGGATACGGATCGCCATTGTTTATTTCGTCCACGAATCGTTCGACTCGCGATAAGCGTATAACTCACAAAACCAGTGAATTTTCCACGCTTTTTCTTGAATTGAAATTCCATACCATATGCCTGCCCATCTCCAGAATACAATTCTGTTTCTAAGGTGTTGTTTAATAGCAGTTCAGCTTCGTCCTTATAGTCTACCAGATCTCTGAAGTATTTATAATACACCTCTACCGATGATTCGTATGAGTTGGAGAAGAAATTTCTGAAGTATCCTAATCCAACTTGATCAACATTAGCGGGATCAATATATCGCCCCGCTGGCATGTATATGTCAACCGGTGTCGCCGCCGTGGTGTTTGAGATCAAATGGATGTATTGAATCATGTGGTTGTAGCTGCCCTTCACAGATGATACCTCGTCTATTTGGAAGTTCACGGAGAAGCGAGGTTCCGAGTCCCTGGAACGGGCTTGACTATTTCCCACTCGTCAAATTGGATGGTGTCGATCGGAGCGACGTCTGCGGAAGGATTGTCAGGATTGATAGGTTCGCTCCGTTCGGGTACTTGTAAACTTGGCCTGCACCTAATTGTGCGAATCCGCTGTAACGAAGACCATAGGCAAGTGTCAAGCGGGTGCCAATTTTTTGTTCGTTGCTCAAATATATGGCCGACTCAAGGGCCGGGATAGGTCTGACTTGAAAGTCGAAAGTTGTTCGCTCTTCGCCTGTGGTTAAGTAGCCATCTGCTGTCCCCGGTTTGAAGTAGTAGTAGGTGGTGTGCAGTCCAAACTCTATCTTGTTAGTGCGGTTTCAAGAAATAGGTGAAATCTGCCTTGCCCGCAATGTTCTCAATGGAGGCTCGCCAGTCAAATCCAAATGCATCCTGCTCAAACCCTAAGGAATAGCTGTAGTTGCTGTAGATGGCGGTGAAGTTGGAGAAGATCTTGTCAGAAAACAGGTGGTTCCAGCGTCAGAGTCGCTGTGCTGATTGCCCCACTGTGTTCTGAAGAGTCCATTCAAATCAAACACATCATCCCCCATGTAGCCCGCTAAGAAGACGCCGGTTGTTTTCATTGATGGTCCAGTTGACCTTTCCGTTTAAGTCGTAGAAATATAGCTTACTGTCCTTGATCGTTTCGTCATTTGCCAGCGGAAAGAATATGTCAAAATAGCTTCTGCGTCCTGATACAATAAACGATGCTTTATCCTTTACGATCGGGCCTTCCAAGCGTCAAGCGGCTGAAGAGTAATAAGCCCACCCCTCCAGTGGCCGTATATTTTTTGAGATTACCCTCCTTTTGTCGGATATCCAACACGGAGGACAGTCTGCCACCATACTTTGCCGGAATTCCGCCTTTATAAAGCTTTGCGTCTTTGATAGCATCCGCATTGAATACGGAAAAGAACCCAAATAAGTGACTGGAACTGAAAACCGGGCTTTCATCCAAAAGAATCAAGTTCTGATCAATGTTTCCTCCACGCACATTAAAACCTGTAGCACCTTCTCCAACAGTGGTCACACCTGGCAGCAATTGGATTGATCGAATAATGTCAGCTTCACCCAGCAGTTGTGGGATTTTTTTTACCTGAGCGATGTCCAGTTTTTCAACGCTCATTTCGACACTGGTAATATTCTCGTCTTCCTTTTCTCCTGTCACAACAACCTCATCAAGCATGGTTTGTGAGAATCCAATCTCCGCATTCTTGGTGATGTTTTTTGTCAATTCAATTTGCTCGCTCACAGTCTCAAATCCAATGAAACTGTATTCGATGGTGTAGGTCCCAGGGGGAATTGACAAGGAATAGAATCCGTATTCGTTGGTTACTGTTCCAGCGTTAAGCTCCTTTACCATAACGGTTGCCGCAATCATTCCCTCACCAGTTTCGTTGTCCTTGACATATCCACTGAGAGTTACTTTATCCTGTGCGAAAGAAGTGATGGTAATAAAGAGAGCAAACAAGCTCAAAAACAGGGTCTTCATCCAAAAAATTTTAAGGGCGCAAAGGTATTCTGATTATCCACTAATAAGTGCCCAATTGGATGAATGGAACAATAGAGCGGAGGAATGGTTGTGATTTTTCGGTAAGTTAATTTTTGTAAAGCTATGCACGCATAGTAAATTATTTTATATTCGTTCGACTCAATGAAACCAGAAGAAACATTAGACTTTCATATTCGATGGGCTTGGCTTAAAATATCGAAGATGTATAATCAAGAAGCATCAGAGCATGGGCTTACTCAAAGCAGTGGTTTCATTTTGCTAAACATTGATCCAAAATGTGGAACTCCAGCCACACAATTGGGGCCAATGATGGGGATGGAGCCAACCAGTTTAAGTAGGACGCTAAAGTCGATGGAAGAGAAGGGTTGGATTGAAAAGAAACAAAATGACAATGATAAGCGCATCACTCGCATTTGTTTATCTGCGGAAGGAAAGCGATTAAGGAACATTTCTCGAAAAACAGTTGTTGGGTTCAATGAAAGAGTTTTAAACGAAATCGGGCAGAAACGATTCAATGATTTTAAGGAGGTCATTCAAATCATTGACCAACAAACAATGAATTAAAAAATGAGTAAAAGAAGAATAAAAAAAGTAGCTGTTTTAGGTTCTGGAATCATGGGGTCTAGAATTGCCTGTCACTTTGCCAATATCGGAGTGCAAGTACTATTGTTAGACATTGTTCCGAGAGACTTAAATGAAAAAGAGACTGCAGCTGGTTTAACATTGGAAAATGTTTCCGTAAGAAACAGGATTGTCAACGATAGCCTGACAACCGCTCTGAAAAGCAATCCATCTCCTATATACAGCAAGTCTTTTGCTAATCTAATAGAAACCGGGAATTTCGATGATGATTTGCATCGTATTAGCGAATGTGATTGGGTAATGGAGGTGATAATAGAGCGCCTTGACATTAAGCAAAGCTTGTTCGAACGTGTAGAAAAACATAGAAAGCCGGGAACACTTATCACATCAAATACTTCAGGTATCCCAATCCACCTTATGAGTGAAGGTCGTTCTGAAGATTTCCAAAAACACTTTTGCGGAACTCACTTTTTCAATCCTCCTCGATATCTAAAATTATTAGAGATTATTCCTGGGCCGAAAACAGATACTGCTGTTTTGGATTTCTTAATGGATTATGGGAAACGATATTTAGGAAAAACGACCGTCTGGGCCAAGGATACCCCAGCTTTCATTGCCAACAGAGTAGGCGTGTTTAGCATTATGTGGATGTTTCATTATGTGAAAGAGAAAGGCTACACAGTCGATGAAATTGATCGATTGACTGGGCCAGTGATTGGTCGGCCAAAATCGGCCACTTTCCGAACGACAGATGTAGTTGGGCTCGACACTTTGGTGCACGTATCTAATGGAGTGAAAGATAATGTCTCGAATGATGAAATGTCAGATCTGTTTCAAATTCCGGAATACGTCCAAAAGATGGTCGATGAAAAGATGCTCGGAGATAAAACGAAACGAGGATTCTTTAAGAAAACGAAAGATGCTCAGGGCAAACGTGAGATTCTTGTTTTGGATCTGAATTCGATGGAATATGGCCCTCGATCCAAGCCAAAATTTGCTTCTATGGAAGCGGCCAAGTCCATTGACGACTTAAGTAAGCGACTTCAATTTTTATTTCAATTCGATGATCGAGCTGGAGAATTTTACCGCGCTCATTTTGCTTCAATATTCGCATATGTGAGTCATCGAGTTCCGGAAATTAGTGATGAAGTCTATAGGTTAGATGACGCGATGAAAGCTGGTTTCGGATATGAAATTGGTCCAATCGAGGCATGGGATGCAATTGGAGTTAAAACGGGTTTGGCTGAGCTTGATAAGCAAGGTCTTTCAGTTGCTCCATGGGTTCGAGCAATGGTCGACTCTGGAGTTGAGTCATTTTACAGGATTCATGATGGTAAGCGACAGTTTTGGAATCAGAAAACATCCAAATATGAAGACATTCCTGGCCAAGAAAATACGGTAAACCTAATGGTTGCCAAGCACCAAAATGTGCTGTGGAAGAATAGCGGAACCACCATCACTGATCTGGGTGATGGAATTCTTAACGTTGAATTCCATACGAAGATGAACACCATTGGAGGCGATGTTCTGCAAGGACTCAATAGGGCCATTGATATGGCTGAAGCCGACTATGACGGTGTTGTAGTGTACAACGAAGGAGGGAATTTTAGTGCAGGAGCCAACGTGGGTATGATATTCATGATGGCAGCCGAGCAAGAATATGACGAGCTAGATTTTGCCATTCGACAATTTCAAAACACCATGATGCGGATGCGCTATTCGAGTATTCCAGTCGTAAGCGCTCCACATAATCTAGCCTTAGGGGGTGCCTGTGAATTGAGCATGCATGCCGATAAAGTTGTGGCGAATGCCGAGCTATACATGGGATTGGTTGAATTCGGAGTTGGGGTAATTCCTGGCGGAGGAGGTACTAAGGAATTTGCGCTGCGACTATCTGACGAACTTCGAGATGGTGATATCAGAACTAATCAGTTCCGACATCGACTGATGACCATCGCACAAGCCAAGGTGGCAACATCTGCTCATGAAGCCTTTGAATTGGGCTATCTCAGGCCAGGAATAGACGAGGTGGTTGTAAGCCGCGAATTACAGCTGACCCGCGCTAAAAGAGTAGCATTAGACTTAGCTGAAAAAGGATATACAATGCCGAAGAAACGAGATGATGTCAAAGTGCTAGGTAATGAAGGTCTAGGATTAGTTTATGTAGGAGCAGAGACGATGAAATCTGGTAACTATATGAGTGAACATGACCGAGTAATTAGTGAAAAATTAGGTTGGGTGCTTTGCGGTGGAGACTTGAGTTACCCTCAAAATGTATCCGAGCAATATCTTTTGGATTTAGAGAGAAAGGCATTTTTAGAATTGTGCGCGACTCGTCCAACATTAGAGAGGTTGCAGAGCATGGTGAAATATGGTAAAGTATTAAGAAACTAAGATTATGGACGCATATATAATAGCAGGTAAAAGATCAGCAGTTGGAAAGGCTCCAAGGGGTAAGTTGCGATTTACACGACCAGATGATTTAGCTGCGGCTGTCATCAAGGGCATGTTGGCTGACTTTCCGGATTTGGATAAAGATCTCATCAATGACGTCATCGTTGGGAATGCGACTCCAGAGGCCGAGCAGGGACTCAACATCGGACGTATGATTTCTCTAATGAGCTTGAATACGGATAAAGTTCCCGGTATGACAGTGAACAGATATTGTTCATCAGGTTTGGAGACCATTGCAATTGCAGCAGCGAAGATTCATTCGGGTATGGCCGATGTGATTATTGCGGGTGGAGTTGAAACCATGAGCCCAATTCCATTTAGTGGATGGAGAGTAGTGCCTAATGCTCCTTTGGCCAATGCCAACCACGATTATTATTGGGGAATGGGTCTGACCGCAGAAGCGGTTGCAAATGAGTTTAAAGTGAGCCGAGAGGACCAAGATGCATTTGCATATCAATCACATATGAATGCTATTCAAGCTATCAAATCTGGTGCGTTTAAGGATGAAATTGTTCCTATTGAAGTGGAAGAAATTTTTGTGAAGGATAATAAGAAACAATCCCGCAAATACATTTTTGATACCGATGAAGGTCCGCGACCAGATACAGCGATGGACAAGCTCGCAAAGCTGCGTCCTGTATTTGATGCCAAAGGTTCTGTAACGGCCGGAAATGCATCTCAAACGAGTGATGGCGCGGCATTTGTGTTGATAGTGAGCGAAAAAATGCTGAAAGAATTGAACGTCCAACCGATCGCTAGGTTGGTGTCCTATGCTGTAGCGGGTGTACCCCCAAGAATCATGGGAATTGGTCCAGTGGAGGCTATTCCGAAGGCATTGAAAATGGCTGGTTTGAAACAAGATCAGATTGATTTGATTGAACTAAACGAAGCCTTTGCCTCGCAGTCGTTGGCTGTGATGAGGGAATTGAAATTAAACCAAGATATTGTAAACGTAAACGGTGGAGCCATATCCATCGGTCATCCTCTAGGTTGCACGGGGGCGAAGTTGAGTGTGCAGATGTTTAACGAATTAAAAAGAAGAAAAGGAAAATATGGCATGGTGACCATGTGTGTGGGTACAGGGCAAGGAGCTGCAGGGGTTTTTGAAATGTTATAGCATAAAAAAAGTGAATCCATTATGGACTCACTTTTCACTATGTTCTTTTAATTATTGCTTTCTGCAATCGTATCCGCTGTCCTCGTAACTCTCCACTGCATTTTCAAAATTTTCTTTTGAGAAGTAGCTGGAGGCGCAAACGTCAGTCGTAATAAATGTTCCTAGAATTTCGTACTCACATTCGTAACAAATGTCGGTTACGGTGATGGCGTTTGAAGTTACATCGCTCTTCTTTTCGTTCTTTGAGTGTGCTTCTAATTCAACATTGTATGTTCCGGCAACATCCCATGAAAATTGAGGGTTTTCTTGAGATGAACTACTCTCGAAAAAGTCGGTACCAATGGTCCAGTCGTATGACTCAGCATCTTCAGAACAGTTGTTGAAAGTAACCACTTCAAAAACCTCTGGGTTGTCGTTAGAAAAAGTAAAGCATGCAGTGGGTTCTTTAACACAAGAGGTGAAAAGTAGAACAGACGCAAACACAGTTAAAAGAGAATTGAATTTCATAATTGAGATTAGTATTAATGTATTTTAAACAAAGTTAGATGAAAGCAATCAAAGGAGGAGAGTTCCTCATAAGACAAACTAGACCAGAAGAAATCTTTACACCAGAAGAATGGGGTGAAGAAGAAAAAATGATCGCGCAGACTTGCCGAGACTTCTTGGCTCAGGAGGTACTGCCACTGGTCGATAAAATCGACTCAATGGAAGATCCAACACTTATGCCATCATTGTTAAAAAAAGCAGGTGAGCTCGGAATACTATCCATCTCTATTCCCACTGAGTATGGTGGAATGGGTATGGATTTTAAAACGTCAATGTTGGCGGCTGAGGCCGTTGGCGGAGGACATTCATTCAGCGTAGCGATAAGTGCTCACACTGGAATTGGCACCTTACCGATTCTATATTACGGTTCAGACGAACAAAAGCAGAAGTATATTCCAAAGTTAGGATCAGGAGAATGGCTAGGTTGCTATTGCTTGACGGAGCCAAGCGCTGGCTCAGATGCAAACTCAGGGAAAACCAAAGCGGTAAAAGATGGCGATCAATGGAAAATCAATGGACAAAAGATGTGGATCACCAATGGTGGATTTGCGGACGTGTTCACTGTCTTTGCAAAGATCGATGATGATAAAAATCTAAGCTCTTTCATTGTAGAAAAAGGAGCAGTTGGATTGTCCTTAAACCCAGAGGAAAAGAAAATGGGTATTAAAGGATCATCCACTCGTCAAGTATTTTTCAATGATGTAAAAGTGGATGCCAGAGCTCAATTGAGTGATCGTGAAAATGGATTCAAGATCGCCTTGAACATTTTGAACGTGGGTAGAATCAAATTGGCAGCGGCAACCTTAGGTGCGGCTAAAGAAGTGGTAAGCGTAAGTGTGAAATATGCGAATGAGCGAAACCAATTTGGTAGGCCTATTTCGAAGTACGGTGCCATCAAGTACAAATTGGGAGAAATGGCAATTAGAACATATGCGTTGGAAAGCGCGGTTTATCGAATTAGCCAAAACATTCAAGACCGCATAAAAGGACTTGAGGACGAGGGAATTGAAAAGGGCAAGGCCACCTTAAAAGGGATTGAAGAGTATGCTGCTGAATGTGCAATGATGAAGGTGTTGGGTTCAGAGGTACTTGACTATGTAACTGATGAAGGCGTGCAGATACACGGAGGTATGGGGTATTCCGCTGAAACGATCGTTGAAAAGGCATATCGTGATAGCCGAATCAATAGAATTTTTGAAGGTACGAATGAGATTAATCGAATGCTCACTGTCGATATGATCCTGAAAAAGGCAATGAAGGGTGAGCTTGATTTAATGGGTGCGGCAAAAGCGGTGCAAGATGAGTTGTTGAGTATTCCAGATTTTGGAAATGACGACAGCGGACTGTTTGCAGAGGAGTATAAACTCATCGAAACATTTAAAAAAGCTATCCTCATGGTTGCGGGATCTGCAGCGCAAAAATTAATGATGGATCTGCCCAAAGAACAGGAAGTGCTGATGAATATAGCGGATATGGCAATTGATACATACACCGCAGAATCGATACTTCTTAGGGTTCATAAAAAGATTTTAAACGAAGGCGAAGCTGGTCAGGATGCTTATTCTGCAATGGCTAAGGTATATGTGCATGATGCCGCGGATAGAGTAAATAAAGCAGGCAAAGAGGCGATTTTATCCTTTGCTGAGGGGGATGAACAAAGAATGATGTTGATGGGCATGAAAAGATTTACCAAAACTCAGCCTCAGAATATTAAGGATTTAAGGCGTAGTGTAGCGGATGTAATAATTAGTTCAAATAATTATTCCATGTAATGAATCAGGCACGCTGAATATCGCTTATTTCGAAGTTGATTGAAAGAGTATGTGGGACGAGTGTGCTATAGTAGATGATAACAAATTTGACCGGCTTATTTGCAGGCGCATCATTGAGCGCCTGCGAGAGGCCGGCAGCATTCGTGACTTCGATTCATCGGAGGATGTATTGCCCTTTTTAAATCAAGAATGTGATACAGGTAAGGGAATTCTCGTATTTCTAGATATCAATATGCTAGGTATGAATGGCTTGGATCTCTTGAGGCGTATCAATGATGAAGAAGTGTTCAGCAACCTCAAAGAGAGGCTTTCCATCTTTATAATGACATCATCAACATTGACTCAAGATATTGAATCAGCCAGGAATTACACTTTTGTAGATGGCATAATCCCCAAACCAATGGGCATTAAAAAGGTGACAGATCTGATGCTAAGCGCCTATTAGGAAGTAGTAAAAAGCTGTAGATTGATTACCGCTTATCTTCTAACAGTAATCCAGGAATCCCATTCTCCGGCAGCTATACACTCCATTCTCAGCTTATCTGCTTCAGATCTCTTAGTGAATTTTGGTCCCATAAGGAATCTAGTGATGCCATCGCTGTAACCTTTAATTTCCACCTCGCCAACAGAGCGCAAGAAGTCATATTTAAATCTTCCAGGATTTCTGTAGGCGCCAACCTGAACTCGGAAATAACAGCCTGAAGCAATTTCCTCTTCTGTCAATTCTTCTCGATCAGGTTCAACATCACAAACGCCAGGCAGTAAATCAAGCGGGTCAACCAAAGAGTCGATAGCATTTTGAAGCCCTCCTTTTTTCACATAACCATCGGTGTAAAAGTCAAATCGGTGTTCTATTCTGAGCACACCTTCTTTCATTGGAGGCACATCAACATATTCCACTTTCGGCTCAAAACCGTCAGCTAATAAGCTGATCTTATACTTATGGTCGGGCAACAGAGAGTAAACAAATTCTCCAGTAGTGCTATCTGCAATAAGTGTGGCTAATACATCCCCTGTTCGGTCATCCATGATTTTTGCAAGAGCAGAACTAGGAATATCGTCAATATATACAGTACCTACCAGCAATACTAAAGCATTAAGTCTTTCGAATGTTCCTGGCTGAATTCGATAAATGTCATGAAGGTTTTCACCACTTGCCCTAGCTGAGGAGAAGTATCCCCAATCGCCATCTTTGGTTATGTAATAAAAGCGATCATCGTCAGTTGTGTTGATAGGGTAGCCCAGATTAATAGGCTCCTGCCAGTCTTGATCTACACTGTCATATTTAATGTAAAACATGTCGTATCCACCCATGGATCCGTGTGCTTCTGATGCAAAATAAAAGGACGATCCATTCGAATACATAAAGGGTGAATCCTCATTAAACTCAGTATTGATTTTAGGTCCTAGATTCGTGATGTTGCCAAAAGTGCTGTCCTTTTGCATTATCGCTGTGTAGATGTCACGACCACCTAATCCCCCTGGTTTGTCACTTGAAAAGTAAAGGGTTCTACCATCAGGAGCTAAAAACGCATGACCTTCATAGTGAGGTGTATTTACATTCCCTTTTAATTTCTCTGGCTTTGACCAAGCCGTATCTCCGATGTGATAACTGATATAGATGTCTTCTTCAGCCATATCACCACTAAGGTATATAAACATCATCTTATTGTCATAAGATATACTCATTGGCGCCTCATGTCGCTGAGCAGTGTTTATTTCGTCAGAAATACTTTCACCTTCTCCAAAATCGAATTGATCATCTCCTCCTTGATGTTCGGCAACAAAAACGTCTTCATAGTAAAGTCCAATGTCAGATCGCTTGGTTTGATCTGTCATTAAATCTCCTTTGCTATCAGGTCCCCTGCTTGTGTAATACAAATATTTGCCTTCAGGCCCAATAACTGGACTATATTGTGAGTTTGCTTTGTTAGATGGTGGTGTGAGAATTTCCAATGAAAGCGCCAACTGACGCTCCATTAACTCAATACCGTTTTCACAATTCTCGATTAACCGTAACGTTTCTATGCGATCTCGTCCACTCGCTTTGGTCTCTTCTAGATAATTTTCATACAATTCAATCGCTTCTTTAAACTTGAACTCAAAATGCTTGGCACGTGCCATATAAAAAGTAACTTTTGGGAAGTCAGTGCTTCCTCTCATTTCTTTTAATATGTCATAGGCCTCCTCGCGACCATTTGATCTAAACACACAACTCGCGCCCGTTTTATATTGCAAGTATGAATCATTGGGACGCATGTCCCAAATGCTATCATAGATAGCATGGGCACGCAAATACTCTCCTTGTTCAAAGAGCATGTCGGCATCGTAAAGCCTATTTTTTAAAGGTCCGTTTAAGTTTTCCTGTGACATGGATGACAGTGTGAACATCATCACAAATCCGGTACAAACAATCGATCTAAGGTTCAGTAGCATGAAGCGCTAAAATTGTGGGTGCTCAAATGTATCAATATCTCCTTGTTCAGAAAGTCACAGATTTAAGGTTTACTAACTTTGATGTCTTAATGGAATCTGAAATAATTCGACTCTCCAATGGTTTAAGGGTGGTATATGGCCAAGACCTTAGTGTTCACACCATCCATTGCGGGTTTATGGTAAACGCTGGATCACGCGATGAAGAGTCTTCAGAGCATGGTTTAGCTCATTTAATAGAACACAGCCTATTCAAAGGAACCACAAACAGAAAGCCATTTCATATCCTATCTCGATTGGATTCTGTAGGTGGTGAAATAAATGCATATACAACCAAAGAAGAGACGTGTATTTACGCCTCGGCAATGAAAGAACATTTCGATCGAGCCAGTGAATTACTTTTCGATATCATGTTTTCGGCAAGTTTTCCTGAAAAGGAGATAGCTAAAGAATTAAATGTAATTAATGATGAAATCAACAGCTATAAGGAGAATCCCGATGAGATGTTGTTGGATGAATTTGAGGAACTGCTGTTTCCTGACAGTTCCTTAGGTAGAAATATATTAGGAACATCTGATACTGTCAACCGTTTAAGTAGAGAAAGTATCCTTGATTTTGTTCGCAGATTTTATTCAACTGATCAAATTGTATTTGCATGTGTTGGAAATGTATCGCGAAAGAAATTCATGAAATTCTGTGAAACAAGATTGGAATTAATTCCAAGTCAAAAAAGAATGAATGGACATCGTCACAGCCCAAATACCTCGCAATTTCAAATTGAAAAAAAACAAGATGTACATCAAACTCATTCAATTATCGGAGGTCAGACTATTGGCATGCAGGATGATAGAGTAAACACCATGGTATTGTTGAACAATATTTTAGGTGGGCCAGCCTTAAATAGCCTCCTCAATTTGAACATTAGAGAAAGACTTGGTTATTGTTATTATATCGAAAGCAGCTATAATCCATATTCTGATTTGGGGCTGTTTGAAATATATTTTGGAACAGATCCTAAGTTTCATAAGCGCACTCTCAAATTAGTGCGTAAGGAATTGAATCAGTTAATGGAAAAGTCCTTGACGCCAAGGACACTATCCTTGGCTAAAAAGCAATTAATTGGACAAATTGCATTGGCTAGAGAGCAAAGATCTAGTCTGATGATCGCCATGGCAAAATCCTTATTGTTTTTTGACGAAGTAGAGTCGTTCGATGAAATACAGGAAAAAATCTCAGATATCTCAAGTACTGAGATAAGGGACTTAGCCCTGAATGTTTTTGATAATACTAAGCTTAGTTACTTGGCATACGTGCCGAAATAGTAACATCCATTATATATTATACCATGAATTTTTTACCTGAAGAGATTGATAGATATTGCGTAGAGCTAAGTCAAGATGAACCTGAGTTACTCAATGAGTTGAATAGGTTCACACATAACAATGTGTTGCAACCACGAATGTTAGCTGGACACCTGCAGGGTCGTGTGTTGGCCATGTTGAGCCATATGATAAAGCCAAAAGTGGTGGTTGAGATTGGAACATACACAGGATACTCAGCCTTATGTTGGGCGGAAGGACTGCCTACAAATGGTATTGTTCATACAATTGAAATAAACGATGAACTTGAGACTAAAGTCAGGTCTTTCATAGAAAGGTCAGGCCTTACTGATCGCATTCAATTGCACATAGGAAAGGCCTTGGATGTTATACCCGGGATCAGGGAGGATTTGAACCTAGTTTATATTGATGCGGATAAAGAAAACTATTCTGCGTATTATGATTTAGTGATAGATCGAGTTGTTACAGGTGGATATATCATAGCAGATAATGTATTATGGAGTGGTAAAGTAATTGAGGATCCTGAAAAAATGGATTACGAAACACGTTGCCTTTTTGATTATTCGAACAAAGTAAAAGCAGATGACAGGGTCGAGAATGTATTATTTCCAATACGAGATGGTTTGATGATTGCACGTAAAAAATGAATATGATTGATTTTAGAAGTGACACTGTGACTAGGCCCAGCGCAGAAATGCTGGAAGCGATGATGACTGCTCCGACAGGAGATGATGTTTTTGGCGATGATCCAACGGTAAACGCTTTGGAAGAATTAGCTGCAAAAATGTTTGGCAAAGAGAAGGCGCTTTTCTGTACATCTGGCACGATGACGAACCAAATTGCAATTAAGGTACATACACAACCGGGAGAGGAGGTCGTTTGTGATCGGCTATCACATATTTATAATTATGAAGGTGGGGGGATTGCATTTAACTCTGGTTGTTCGGTCAGACTGCTAGAAGGAGATCGGGGTAGATTCACAGCCCAAGATGTCATTAAAAATATTAATCCTAACGATCCTCATTATCCAAGAACTTCGTTGGTGAGTATTGAGAATACAAGCAACAAAGGTGGCGGTGCCATCTGGGATAGCAATGAGATAGGTAAAATAAAAGCAACCTGTGAATCCCTCGGGCTTCCTTTGCATTTAGATGGTGCAAGGTTGTTCAATGCGCTGGTTGAGACTAATCAATCACCACAATCGCTAGGTAAACAGTTCGATACGATTTCCATTTGTTTGAGCAAAGGTTTAGGATGTCCTGTAGGTTCCCTTTTAATTGGAAATGACGATTTTATATCCAAATCAAGAAGGGTGCGCAAAGTGTTTGGAGGCGGAATGCGACAGGCGGGAATTATCGCAGCTGCAGGAGTGTTCGCTCTCAATAATAACATAGAGAGGTTAAAGGATGATCACAAGCGAGCAAAAATTTTGGCAGACCTATTGCAAATGCAATCTTGGGTTTATAATGTGATAGACGTTGACACTAATATTATTGTTTCGGAGCTTTCACAACCAGATGATCAGAAAAAATTGATTGATCGATTAGGTTTATTAGGCATCGGTTGTGTTGGTTTTGGGCCAGGTAGAATTAGATTTGTTACACATTTAGATATATCCGATGACGACATTAATCAATGTGAGGATTTATTCAAAAAAATATAAGATTATGAAAATTAGAATTGGGATTATCGTTTTGTTGACCACGTTATCAAGCACTTTTTTTAGTTCCTGTGAGGAACTTGGTTTGGGAGATTTAACAGAAATCGAACTATCCGAGGAAACAGTTATTCAAGGATTACGTGAGGCTTTAAAAGTTGGAACGGATACTGCGGTTTCAAATTTGAGTGTGGCAGATGGGTATTTTGCTGATGAGGCGGTCAAGATTCTGTTGCCGGAAGAAGCGCAAGTGGTCTACGATTATTTGAGTTATCTACCTACTGACTTAGTAGATCAAAATATTCTAGCCATAAATCGTGCTGCCGAGGATGCTGCGAATGAGGCTGCTCCAATATTTGTTGATGCTATCACTGAGCTTACCATTCAGGACGGGATGGATATCTTACATGGGGATGATACTGCAGCCACTTCTTACTTAAAGGGTAAGACATACCAAAACTTATATGATGCGTTTAAACCAAAAATTGACGTGAGTTTGAACAAGGAAATTGTGCTTGGCCTGTCGGCAGAAAGTCTTTATTCAAAGCTGATTAACACGTATAATTTAGCTAGCATTAACGGATTTCTTTTTGATGAAATCACCACTAACTCACTAAGTGAACATACTACAAATCGTGCACTACGTGGTTTATTCATTAAGGTAGGGGATGAAGAAAAGCTAATTCGAGAAAACCCAGCTCATCGCGTTTCTGAAATCTTAGAAACTGTTTTTGCAGAACAGGATTAGTCCTGGTTTTCTGCTTTAGGCAGCTGAATAGCTTCATGGTTTGAGGCGTCTGGCATGGCGATATTTGTATGTATCGAAATGGTAGGGACAATTTGGGTGATATCAATGTTTTCAATCGTTTCTCCTGGTCCAATATTCCAGCCATAAAAAATCAATGGAACATGGGTGTCATAGGAATATGAAGAACCATGAGTAGTTCCTTGTTTACCGTAGCTCATCCAACCAGGTAGGTATTGGATCATTATATCTCCAGAGCGAAGTGGACTCCATCCCATCGAAGCAAGTTTTGAAAATTGGTCAGGCGGTAGGGCATGCTGTAGCTGCTTATAATCCAAAACATTTGCAATGCCATTAAAACTCATAGCGAATTCACGAATTGATGCGCTCACTTCCTTGATGTCAATTTTATTCGATTTCATTAAGTCCTTATTCAAAAAGACTTGTTGGTTGGAATAATTAAGAATTAATCCATCAATACCAAAATCATTAGACAAAGCTTTGTTCATTCCAATTTTGAAACTTTCGAGATCGAAGTAATCCACCGAAAAGCCATTGTCTTGAGCGTATTTAGGAACTGGAGCTGCCGCGTGATCTGCGGTCAGAAACAATACATAGTTTCCTTCACCGACCCTTTTATCTAAAGCATCAATCAATTGAGCGATTTCCAGATCAAGTTTGATGTAAGTATCTTCAATTTCCATAGATTGAGGTCCGAACATATGACCGATCATGTCTGGTGATGAAAAGGATATTGTCAAAAGGTCCATATAGTCATCTTGTCCTAATTCCTCATTGATAATACACTGTTCAGCAAAACGCCTTAAATAGGTGTTCCCAAGGGGAGTGCAGGCAAAAGAGTAATATGAGTTTTCTGCGATTGCTCGTTTAACATCATATGGAAAAATAGGCTGCTCATTCAAGATGAGTGGTTTTTCGTAAGGCGTATTGTCGCTTGTACTTTCAGTGTAAAGTTCTGGAGCCAAGGAAAGGTCCCAACCTAGATCAGCGAGTTTATCCGCTTGATTTTTGTTATTAAACTGGGTAACCCATTTTGGAAGTTCATCAAAATAATGTGAGCTTGAAATCATTTTGCCTGATTCATAATCCATCCAGTAGGCGGCATTGGCAGAATGCCCTGCGGGTAAAATGGCTCCTCGATCTTTAATTGAAATTCCTATAGATTTTCCTTTGAAGAGGCTTGCCATTCTTACTGCATCTCCAAGGCTAGGAGCTAGCATATTTTTTGGTGACATTTTGCCGCTTTCATTCTCTGTTCCGATAGATTTGACAGAACTGTCAGCAACGCAATAAATGAATCCCGATGATTTTTTATCAAACCAAGAATTTGCAATAATGCCATGTTCCATTGGTGTGGTGCCTGAATAAATGGAAGCGTGTCCCGGTCCTGTGTAGGTTGGGATGTAGTTGTAGTGGGTGTTTTTACAGAAATACCCATCCTTCTTTAGCTTTTTGAATCCGTCATTTTCGAATTTCTCCCAAAACCTATATATATAGTCAGTGCGCATTTGATCTATAACAATGCCTACTATCAACTTAGGTTGTTCCTGTGCGTGAACGGCTATGGACGAAAACAATAATATCGCAACGAGTAGTGATTTCATTTAATGGATTTAGAAATAAGATAGAGAAGAAATAAACAAAGCAATACACTGAAGATTACATTGATTCCTGCCCAAAATAAATGTCCGTTTTTGATTAATTGAAAGGTTTCTAAACTAAACGTGGAGAATGTACTGAAGCCACCACAAAATCCGATGACCAAAAAGTAGTATGAAAGGCTTGAGTTAGGAACTAAGAACCTAAGGGCAATTATTCCGACTAGCGTGGTACTAAAAACATTTGCTAGAAGGGTCGCGATTGGAAAAAGAGAAAATTCAAAACTTAGGAAAAGGCGACTGATTGCAAATCTCAAAACGCTTCCCAATCCTCCGCCAATAAAAACCAATAGCCAATTCATATAGTGGGTTTCAATACTAGGGGTAGAATTTTTTTGTAAATCCAAAAGACAGTAAGGCCAACTACTATTCCAAGTGTTATCCCACCAACCACATCTCCAACATAGTGCTTTCCAAGATAGACGCGGGAGTAACTATTCAATATTGCATAACACACAAAAATGATGGAAATCCATTTGTTCTTTGAAAATAACGAAGCTAACATCGCTACTGAAGCAGTATTGGCGGCATGAGAAGATACAAAACCAAACTGTCCTCCACAGCCAGCTGGCAGGTGCAACAATGTCATAACACCTAGCTCATGACAAGGTCTGAGTCTTTCAAAACCATATTTCATCGCTACTGAAATTTGATCTGAAGCCGCAATGGCAATTCCAATGCTGAATAACATAACTACAAAGACTTTGAGACCATAGGTACGATACATATATAATGCAAGTATTGCATATAACGGCAGCCAGGTAAGGCGCTCACTGATGAGAGTGAATATGATATCAGTAGTGGGGCCGTGCCAATGATTAATGCCCGTTGAAAGCGTGATATCCAGTTCTTTCAACAATTCTAGCATGTCAAATTAGGCTATAACCGCTTCGGTTTCTTTCACCGCAGCTTCGATTAAACCTTTAAACAATGGATGTGGGTTAGCCACAGTGCTTTTGTATTCGGGGTGAAATTGAACGCCAATGAAGAATGGATGGTTAGGTAGTTCAACAATCTCGACCAAGCCACTTTGTGGATTCATACCAGAGAAAATCATTCCAGCTTTTTCCATTTCATCCTTGTATTCATTGTTGAATTCAAATCGGTGGCGATGTCGCTCGCTTATCTCAGTTCTGCCATAGACTCTATGAGCTAGAGTATTAGGGGTAATTTCGCAAGCATATGCACCTAGGCGCATTGTTCCTCCCATGTCAATCACAGACTTCTGATCTTGCATAAGATCAATAACTGCGTGATCAGTCTTGGAGTCCATTTCTGATGAGTTGGCATCGTTTAGTGACAAGACATTTCGCGCAAATTCGATGACTGCACATTGCATCCCCAAGCAAATTCCTAGGAATGGGATTTTGTTTTCGCGCGCATACTTAATGGATACAATCTTTCCCTCTAAACCTCGTCTGCCAAAACCTGGTGCAACAATGATTGCTTGTACGCTTCCTAATTGTTCGGCTACATTTGCTCTGTTAATTTCTTCTGAATGAAATGAAACGATTTCGATTGAACATTCATTGGGAACTCCAGCATGAACTAGCGCTTCAAGGATGGATTTATACGCATCTTGAAGTTCAACATATTTACCAACAAGTCCAACTTTAATTGAACGCTTTGGGTTTTTGAATTTCGTTAGAAAATCAGTCCAGTTTTTAAGCGTTGGTTCGTCTCGGAGTTGAAGTTTAAGTCTTTCAAGAACTACTTGATCTAACTTCTCCTCTTTCATCAGCAAGGGAACGTCATAAATTGTTTCAGCATCACGCGATTCGATCACGGCATTTTCACTCAGATTGCAGAAAAGGGCGATTTTCCGCTTTTGTTCATCATTAAGTTCATGCTCTGTTCTGCAAACCAATATATCTGGTTGAATTCCTTGGGATTGAAGTGTTTTTACAGAGTGTTGAGTAGGCTTTGTTTTTAGCTCACCGGCAGCCTTTAGATATGGAATAAGTGTGAGGTGTATGACCATGACATTATCGAATCCACGCTCGTATCGAAACTGTCTTACAGCCTCGATGTATGGCAATGATTCAATGTCTCCTACGGTACCACCGATTTCGGTGATTACTATTTCATAGCTACCTGTATTACCCAATTTGGTAACACAGTTTTTGATTTCATCCGTTATGTGAGGGATGATTTGAACTGTCTTGCCTAAATAATCTCCCTTGCGCTCTTTGTCAATTACTGTTTGATAGATTCTTCCAGTTGTGACATTGTTCGCTTGTGATGTAGGAACGTTAAGGAACCTTTCGTAGTGACCAAGATCTAAATCTGTCTCAGCTCCATCGTCAGTTACATAGCATTCGCCATGTTCATAAGGATTTAGTGTTCCTGGATCTACGTTGATATACGGGTCCAGTTTTTGGATTGTGACAGAGTAACCTCTGCTTTGTAGAAGCTTAGCTAATGAGGCAGAAATAATGCCCTTTCCAAGCGATGAGGTAACTCCTCCGGTAACGAAAATATACTTTGTTGACACCCGTATTGAATTCTTTAAATACGGGAATCAAAAGTAAAAACTCCACCGCCTTTAGAGGGGTTATTTCTGAAAAGATTTAAATATTCGATGAACAAGCTGGATTTCAATCTAGAAACTCAGACTTATACCTGCAGAAGGCATAAAAGGAAGCTGATTCACCCTTTCGAAGTTTACTCGATCAAAATAGAAAATATTAGCTCGATTATAAGCATTGGTTATACCAATGTTAGCTTCCAAAATTGAATTTACGGAGAGAACAAATTCTCGTTTCAGGGTAACGTCTAGACGATGATAATAAGGAAGTCTACCACCGTTTAAATCATCATAAATGATTCCAACATTACCGTTTGTGTTTTGGATGTTAGTTCCAGTGCCATCAGTGAAGTCAAATTGCTCATAGAATCCCAGAGTCTGTGTAAATGGAAATCCAGAACCCATGTTCCAGCGCGCGTTAAACTCCCAAAGTCGCGTTTTTCCAAATTCGTATGAACCGACAAAGTTCACATTGTGTCTTCGATCAAAAACGGGTGAATAAGACTGAATGCCATCCCATCGGGTTACCTTACCAAGTGAATAAACCGCATAAAGATTCAGGTCTTTCTTGTCGTATTTAAGCACAAAATCAACTCCGTATGCGTCTCCGGTTTCAATTATAAAGTCCTTTTTCAACTCATCGGGACGGTCGGCATTAGCATCGTCATCATTGAAGATTTTATTTCGGTTGATGTTCGTCACCTGCGTGAATTGCTTGTAGTAGCCTTCAACGTTCAAGTTAATGTGCTTACTCAGGTCAAATTCTGCACCTAAAATAAAATGATTTGCTTTTTGTAAAGCGTGCTTGATTTCTCTTGTTCCTCCATCTTCCAAAATCATATCCTTTTGAAGATTGTCTGGTCCAGCTAAATACCCGTTAAATAGGTTTACAACGTCTCGATCACTGTTTGCAGCAATCAAATTCTGACTATACACTCCGGCAGCACCTTTCAACCGAATGTTGTCTGTTACATTATACTTCGCTCCGATTCTTGGCTCAGGAGACAGCGTACTTAAGGATGCATAATAATGCAAACGCATACTAGGATCTAGAATGAGTTTACCTAGTTTCTTTTTATATCGAATGTAAAAGGCTAACTCAGTAGTGCTTTGTTGCTGCTCAATCACACGGTTAACCTCATTGGTGAATTTGTAATCCGTAGAAAATCCAACGACCTCTAAACCATATTTGACATCGTCCTCGCCAATGAAATAGGTGAAGTTTAATCCACCATTAAAGCCATTGATCGAACTTCTTCTATCAGCATTTACGCCATTTTCTACCAGGTTAATATTATATGCTGAATAAGCAAAGTTTCCATCAATTAAAACTGGACTTCCTCCAGGAATCAGAATGAAGTTACCTCCAACACCTGCATTATTCCAATTCAGGTCAGAGATGGCTTTATACTTTACTCTGTCATCAAAATAAAGTCCGAAAATGTTGGCCTTGCTTCCGTTTTCACCATTAAATGTCACCTTCCCATAAAGGTCTGTATACCGAAATGGAAGTCCGTCTTCATCTATGTAGTTATAGATAACCTTAGAGCTTTGATCTAAATAACTGTGTTTGGCTGAGGCGATATAAGAAATACTACTTCCACCTATTTTCTCAGGTCGAACCAACGGCCCTTCTACATTCAGTTTTGTTCCAAAGGTGCTTACTGAAACATTTCCATGAAATTCATTGTAATTTCCATCAATCGTTGTGATATCCATTATAGATGAAATTCGACCACCATAATTTGCCCCATAACCACCAGTATAGACATCGGCATTTCTAATGATATCTGTGTCGAAGACCGAGAAAAGACCAATGGAGTGAAATGGATTGTAAACGATCATGCCGTCTAAAAGAACTTTGTTTTGCACTGGCGAGCCGCCTCTAATGTATAACTGGCCACCTTGATCACCCGTGAAAATCACTCCCGGAAGTACTTGCATATACTGCGCAATATCAGCTTCTCCACCAATGCTCGGTAATTTCTCTATTTCCTTAGGAGTAATTTTTTGAACAGACATTTTGACCTCCGATTGAGCTTCAATTTTGTCGGCCGATATCTCCACTACATCTAGCTCTTGAGCCTGCGATTCTATGAAAAGTTTCTTATTGATTATTTGACCTTTACCAACAGTTACTGACTCATCTGCACTCCCGTAGCCAAGGGCTGATACTGAAATGACATAGTCTCCAGGTGGTATCTTAGAAATATTGTAGTATCCATTTACATCGGTAGATGCACCAATCTGTGTTCCTTTTAAAAACACATTTGTAAAAATGATCGGTTCTCCAGTGTTTTTATCATAAACAAAACCTCGGATAGTACCAGTTTGAGTAAGACCAATGAATTGAATGGACAAGAAAAATGTAAGCAACAACCGCCTCATACAAAGAGAATCTAATTAAGCCGCCAAAAATAGCATTACAGTTAGTGCAGAAAACATTACTTGGTCAACTGAACGTATGGATTATTGACGGCAGATTCTCACGCTTAACGGTAGATTACAATTTACCAGCTCTATTAAATGCGTTAATGTAATAAGGGCTGTTCAGGTTGCTGATAATCACTCCTTTGCTGGAACTGGCGTGAACAAAGTGTCCATTTTGAAGGTAAACTCCCACGTGTGAGTGTTTTTTACCTTCAATATCGAAAATCACTATGTCGCCTTCTTCCATGGAGTTTTTTGATACTGACTTAGATTTATCTGCAATTTCCTTTGTCGTCCTTGGTATTGACATGTGATAAACTTGATTATATAAACTATTTACGAAGCCTGAACAATCTACTCCAGAGGTGGATAAACCACCATATTTATAGGGTGTTCCGTACCAATGGTCGATAAACTTATATAAAGATTCATTTGTGATTTGATTTGGAGATACGCCTAAAATCCCCGCATATTTTATTTGAATGGGAGAATGTGATTCCTTATTTTTTTCGTTCGATTTTGCATTCTTGGATGCGGTGTGTTTATGACTCTTGCAGGAAGTGAATACACTTGAAATCACAAGCATTGCAATAAGTGTTTTTCGAAAAAACGTCATCCAGCTAAACTACCTTGCATATTGGTTCTAAACTTTGAATGACAAAGAAATTGTTGACAATCCAATACCTAAAAACTGAGGATTATTTAGAAATCACTAATCGATGTGTCTCGATGTTAGAGCCAAGATCCAGTGACAAATAATAAATACCATTGACCAAGCTTTCCAAGTTGAAATGTTCAGTTGAACTAGCAATTCCTGACTTTATTAGTGTGCCATCTATCGAGTATACATTATAATTGGCTGTAGCCAGTATTCCAGAAATATTGAAAACGCCAGCAGAAGGATTAGGTTGGATTTTAACCCTATTCTGTGCTTGATCATCGATTCCTGTTGCGCTATTCAACTCGATCAAAGGACCACCTGCGGTTTTTGCCGTAAAAATCCCAATACGATTGGTCGAGTCACTTTGATTTGTATCGACAAAACCAGATAAAATCCATGTCTGCGCTTCACCACCCAATTGTGAAAGTGTAGCTCGATATGATTTGATGATAGATTCAGCATCCACATTTTTTAAAATGATCTCATAATTTGCCGCTGGAATGGTTTGGTAATCAGTTATTTCTCCAAATAGGGTTTGATTAAAAAGTGTTGAGTTTATCTGCGAGACTTCATCGATAAATACTGCATCAAGGTCTGTAGCTCCGTGAGCAAATGCAATTTCACAGTTGTATCCAGTATTTGCACTTTTCTTTGACTCAAATGTTGAGATGGAGAGTGGTTTGAACGGGGTAATCGATGTATTGCCTAAACCGTTTACAATTGAAACATATGATTTGCCAGACTCAAGTTGAGCGTGATACGTTGAAAGACTATCATCCACCGAGGACGAGTTTGCTGGTGCTACGGATAGTTCAAATGGAATTCCGGAGGGAACATTCAAATAGCCAGTGGCATTGCGATATTTGAGCTGATCCACAATTAAATTTCCATTCACGTAAAAATCTAAACTGGTAAGGGATGGGTCGGCTGAATTATGAATGATCTGTAGGCTTGCAGTTGCATTATTCAGCGGAATAAAAACGCCACCTTGGGATCGTACAATTGACAAACTCAGTGCGGGCCCATTCAAGTTTTGCGATCGATTGACAAATCCTGTAAGCACCAAGGTAAAAGCACTATCACTAAGCATTTGATCTCCAAGGTTAAATGCGATTTCACGTATAACCTGTGTGCTCGAGCTATCTCTTAGGCGAAGGATGTAATTGAATGACTCTAATGAATTGTATTCAGTTCCTGTAGCAAAATCCAAGTCATTGGCTAGAAGGTTGTTATTGATCGTGATTTCCGCTAAATCAATTTTACCTATGTCAGACGATCCATTGAAAACGATGAAATCTGAATAACCTGTGTAGTTTGATTCATTTCTCAAGGCCATTGATTTTGTAAGGGTCAAAGGTTTAAGAGGAGTATAGCCATTAGAAACTGACCCAGAAATGTAAAGCTGGAATTTATCCGCTGAATTAAATGATAACGAATCTGAATAAAGACACCCAATCGTGTCATTGCTGTTAGCATTGCAAATAGATATTCGGTATCCTGTATTTGTATCTAACGCAAACAGGCTGGTTGATGTGCGAAAACTTACATTGTCAAACACCTTGACAGAATCAATCCAAACATCCACTTCTGATAAGGCAGAGTCAGCAGAACAGTGAACTATTTGGATTTGCGCAACCTGTCCGAGTGATGGAAGGACACCGATAAAGGTGAAAAACAGATAGATGATTGATAAACGCAACGTGTAAAATTATGGCGTGAAGATAACTAAGACAATAAATTATCTGTGCTCGCTGGATACAATTGATTTCAAAGGGTGCTTATTGATTTTGAATGTGTTATTTTGATAGATAAAGCAGAATGATGAAGAACATCAGAATATTACTAATGTCTTTGATTCTCTTGTTTGGAGGTAATTATCTTCTTGCACAAGACCAACCAAAAATTGACAGCCTATTTCAAGTCTTGCGCACATCAAAACAAGACACAAATAAGGTGTTATTGCTTTATGAACTGAGTCGAGAGTTTTTTAATAATGACATCGTTGGATCAGAGAAATATGCAAACCGAGCCTTATTTCTTTCTGAAAAGCTTGGTTATAAACGCGGAATTGCACTTTCCTATACCAACCTTGGGATAATAAACTATTACAAGGCTATTTATGGTGTTGCTCTTTCTTATCATGAACGATCCTTAGAATTGATGTCAGAAATTGGGGATAAAAAAGGAATGGCCGGTTCGCACAATAACAAGGGCGCGGTGTACACACAGCAGGCAAATTATTCCAAAGCAATTGAGGAATACTTGAACTCTCTTAGGATAATGGAAGACATCAGCAACGAAGAAGGAATGGGAAAGTCCTACAATAATATCGGGTTGGTGTATTATCTGCAGGGTAATTACCCTGAGGCAAAAAACTATTATCTAAAGGCATTGGAAATATTCAGGAAACGAGGCGATAAGGCACGAGTTTCGGATATCTTGAATAACATGGGTTTAATTGCTTATGAAGAGGGGGATTACGATGGTTCACTGGAATTTCACATGAATTCATTGGAAACGCGCAGAACTCTTGGGAATAATCGTGGTCAAGCCACTTCGTATACCAATATTGGTGATGTGTATGCTGCCACTGAAGGTTTTGAAAAAGCACTTGAATACCAGAAAAAGGCGCTCGCAATACAGGAGGAACTAGGAGATAAGAAAGGTATGCTAAGTTCGATGAAAGGAATCGGAACTGTGTATTCGCTAACTGGAAAAAAAGAAGAAGCCTTGGAGTACATGAATGAGGTACTCGAACTGTCAACAGAAATTGGCGCCAACAGAGAATTGAGAGATGCTTACAACGAAATCAGCAATATATATACTGACATGGGTAAGTATGAGGAAGCTCTAAAGTATAAGGCGAAATATTCGGAGATTAAGGACACATTGTTTAGTGAGCAGACTGTGGAAATTGCCTCAAACATCGAGGCTAAGTTTGAAAATGAAAAGAAGGCGAAGGAAATTGAAATTTTACGGAAGGAAAATGAGATACAAGACCTGGAGTTAGCGCGCAATCGATTACTCATCATCGCATCAATTGGTGGCTTGTTTTTAGCGATAATATTCATCATTATTTTCGCTCGAATCAATAGAGATAAGCGCAAGGCAATGCAATTGCTGCAAAAGCAAAATGAAAATATTCTGAAGCAAAAGGAGGAGAAGGAAGTGCTTCTGAAGGAGATTCACCACCGAGTTAAGAATAACTTACAGGTTATTAATAGTTTGATTCGCTTGCAATGCGCCTATACAGATGATCAGGAGGCATTAGACTTATTCGATGAATGTCAGAATCGAATTATTTCGATGGCCTTGATACATGAAAAAATGTACGAAGCACATGATTTGAATAATATCAATATAAAGGAGTATGTCAGCCAATTGGCAGGTAACTTGTTGCGAAGCTATAGGCTCAATCAAAGAATTAATCTTGATGTTGAGGTCTTTACAGAGCAACTTAGTCTAGACACACTTGTACCACTCGGATTGTTGCTTAACGAGCTCATATCTAATTCATTGAAACACGCTTTTGAAGGACGTGAAGAGGGCACGATCACGGTGAAGTTGAGCAAAAATGAAGAGAACCTGTTTGAACTTTATGTTGGTGACAATGGGGTTGGCCTGCCTAGAGACTTTTCTATTAAGAGTGCGAATACTTTGGGTATGGAGTTAATCGAAACTCTGACGGATCAATTAGATGGCACAATCACAAGAATGCCTGAAGAGGGTAGTTATTTTAAGATTTTATTTAAAGGGCTTGAACAACAACGAGCCGATATTCGGAATGCAATGAAATCCGAGTCTGACCTTGCCGCTTAAAGAGATATTAGGCCTTCTATTTCTGTTGATCTTACATAGCGTTCAATTACTTCATTTGGGCTAATCATCATCTCTTTGGCTGATACGCTTATGAATTTTCCAGTTCGACTTTGGTTCAAAGTCACTTGTGCCTCTGGACCAAATAATGCCTCGACCTGCGCAAGTTTTTGATTGTCATTTGGGACGATAAACTTGAAGAGATATAGCTGTGGCCAGTTGCCTTGTTCTTCAAGTTTGATTCTGAGACTTTCAAATTCGCTTTTTGGTGAATCACTCATCAACGATCAATTTAAAGCCAACACCATGGACGTTCATGATTTTAACGCGTTCATCAAGTTTTAGATACTTCCTGAGTTTGGTGACAAATACGTCCATAGACCGGCCTAAGAAATAATCATCGCTACCCCAAACTACCGTTAAGGCCATTTCTCTGGTTAAAACTTGGTCTTTGTGAAGGCATAGCATGCGCAAGAGTTCTGCTTCTTTTTTTGTGAGTGTTTTCTCGGCTTCTTTATGAATCAGGTTGAGATTTGGATAATCAAATTGGAATTGTCCTAGTTCAAATACATCGCGTTTTGGACGATCTTCGTCTTTATCTTGGTTTGATCTTTTTAGAATCGCCTTGATCCGCAGATTAAGTTCATCAAAACTGAAAGGCTTGGTCATGTAATCATCAGCCCCGACATTGAATCCTTTGATCTTATCCTCTGTTAAACTTTTTGCTGTTAAGAATAAAATAGGCACATCAGCATTGATTTTTCGAATATCCTCGGCTAATGTAAATCCGTCTTTCTTAGGTAACATAACATCTAGAATACAAAGGTCATAACCTGTATTATAAAACTTCTGAAATCCAGCATATCCATCCTTCTCAAGATCGGTGCTATAGCCTTCATTTCTGAGATGATCCTGAATAACAAATCCTAGATTCAGATCATCTTCAACAAGAAGGATTTTAGTTCTTTCTTTTTTACTCATGTGGCTTATTTAACAATTTCTATACCGAAAGGTAGAAATACCTCAAACGCTGATCCGGAGTTTGAAGTATTCTTCAATTTTACATTTCCTCCGTGTGCCTGCGAAATTGATTTGACATAATGCAAACCAAGCCCAAACCCTTTTACATTGTGAATGTTTCCGGTAGGTATTCGAAAGAATTTTTCGAAAATCATTTTTTGATACTCCTTGGGTATACCGGGTCCATTGTCCTCTATGGTGATATACACACCTTTTTCGTCCGATTTTGTCGAAACTATAATTTTTGGTTCTGCTTTAGCATACTTTGCAGCATTGTCCAACAGGTTATATAGAATATTGGTTACGTGCATTTCATCTGCGAAAATGCGCTGGTTTTTGGCATTCAATACCGTCTTAATTTCTATGTTTTCATTTTCAAAATTGAGCTGGATGGTTGGGATAGCCAACTCAATAAGCTCGTGCACATCACAATCTTTTTTGCGCAATTCAATTTCCTCTTTTTCAAGCCTGGCCACTTGCAGGACCCGCTCAACTTGCGTTTGCAATCGTTGATTTTCAGTTTTGATTATTTGAGCGTAGGCGCGAAGTCGCTCTGGATTATCAATAACATTTGGATTCAGCAGAACATCGCTTGACAGTGCAATTGTGGATATCGGTGTCTTTAGCTCGTGTGTCATGTTATTGATGAAGTCTGTCTTTATTTCAGAAAGACGCTTTTGTTTGAGGATTGCGTTGATGATGTATGTGAAAAAACCTAAAACAACAATCAGAATGAAACTGGAAACCATCCAAAACTTCATTTCGCTCAAAACTTCGATTTGAAGAGTTGGGAAGAACACTGAGAAGTAGTGGCCATCGTCATTCCAACTCATATCGGGTGCACTTTGCATATCATCCGCTGGATCTTCTTCGTTTGTGACCACCTTGGTGAAGACGACAGAATCATTAAAGCAATTGTAAATGCTGTATTGAAAATCATAATTGATCTCACGATTCAAAAACTCAGTTTTGAGCATGCTTTCCAGATAGTATGGCTGGAGTTCTTCGTTGATTTGAACTCGATAGAAGTTCTCAGAGACTAATTTGACAGGGTCGACTAAAAAGGTTGAGTCACCGCTGTGTTTTTGAATGCTTTGTACAACATCGATCAATGCTAATTCAATCTCGTGTTTCGTTTGTTGATCCGCAATTTGATATGCTTTTCTGACCCATACTATTTGAGTGCTGACCAGACCAATAAATATCACTGAGGCCAGAATAATAATAATGCGTATTGTCAGTCTAGTCATAACGGAGCAAACTTAATCTCGGTGTTTTCTCGAATAAGAAACTTAACGTGGAATTAACGACTGAGTTACAGAATACTAGCTAGTTCTTTCCAAAATCGTTGCACTGGAAACCCAACAACGTTGTAGAAGTCACCGTGAACTTCTTTTATTCCAATGTATCCAATAAACTCTTGTATTCCATAAGCTCCCGCCTTATCCGATGGAGAATAATTATCTAAATAGAAATCAATTTCTTCTTCAGTCAATTCATGGAAAACCACTTCTGTCATCTCAGCGAATGAATGTTGACTTGAATTGGTAGAAAGGCATACAGCGGTGTAAACTCGATGTGTTGATCCTCCAATTTCTTGCAACATCGCTTTTGCCTCAATCAGATTAATGGGTTTATTTAATACATGGTCATTAATCCAAACAACCGTGTCTGCTGTCACTAGAATTTCATTTTCCTTTAGTGCATTTAAGTGCGGTTCTGCTTTCAGCTTAGCCAAATAAAGCGGAATGTCCTCCGACCGCAGATGTGCTGGAAATTCTTCTTCTACTTCAAAAGTTTGAACCCTATAGTTGAGCCCTAAAGACTTAAAGATGGCTTGGCGTCTTGGCGATTGACTGGCCAAAACGAACTCTACGTTGCGTGCTTTAGATAGTTGGCTCATCCGAAAAAATAGGATTCGATACTCTGTTTCAGAAAGAACATGCTTACAACCAGCAGAACAACCATTGCGTTATTCAGG
The DNA here is from genome assembly GCA_943788775.1 of uncultured Flavobacteriales bacterium. Classification (GTDB taxonomy): domain Bacteria; phylum Bacteroidota; class Bacteroidia; order Flavobacteriales_G; family Salibacteraceae; genus SHAN690. Next base: position 579,569 of record CALSRO010000005.1, read on the forward strand.
TTCGCAGATCTCTTAAATTGAGGTTTTGTTTTTGCCATATATATGACACCGATTTGTACAATCATTCCGAGAATGATGGCAACTACAATGGATGTGATCTGCACTGAATGTACACTCAAATACAAATTGTAAATACCGGAAAGTAGGAGTGCGAAAGTGGCGTAAAGAAAGATGAGTAGAGTTTTTGTGGACTTAATTCCTAAAGAGATGGGTATGGTGTTTCCACCGTATGCCTTATCTCCTTTCATGTCAATTATATCTTTAGTGATTTCTCTAATAAGAGTTAAAAAGCCGAATAGAAGGGAATATCCAATAATCCAATATGCAGGAATGTTAAAGATGGAGAAGCCAAGTTCGGATATGATTTCTGGGTGAGCTTTATTCTGCAGTGGAATTTCAAACAAGCCCACTATTAATAGTACAAATGCAGCTAACAAGGCGATAATAATATTTCCTGCAAGAAAAACCTGTTTCAGGTTTGTGCTATAAAACCAAAGCGCGAAAATGATGAACAAAAAAATCGTATTCATTTTCCACATTCCTTCCACGTAGCTAACATATGTCGCCAGGATGAATCCAATTGCCGTCATTCCAATATGTAACGCCATGGCTATCCTTCGTTTGATGACTCGATCCAGCACGACTAATTTGGGCTTGTTTAATCGATCAATCTTAGCGTCAAAATAATCGTTGATGGCGCAGCCCCCGCCAGCAATAAGGATACTAGATAATACAAGAATGGCGAAATGCAGATCGCCCATGATCAAATCAAATCCATTGATTTTAAGCATAGGTTCAAGCACGAAATAGCGCACCGAATATTGGATAATAGCGATCAGAATCAGAATTGGAAATCTGACTAGTTTAAAGTATGCGTAAATCACCATGTGAATTCCGCGAAGTTATCAGGGTTTTCGACCTGATCGTACCAATTTCCATGACTTCGCATTACTTTTTCAATGATGTCTCGTGCGCATCCCATACCGCCTGTTAGTAGGCTAACATATTTACTGATGTTTTTCACTTCCTGACTTGCATCCGAGGGGCACGCGGGTAATCCAACCTTCGTCAAAACGCATAAATCTGGAATGTCATCACCCATGTACATAATCTCATCTGAATGCAGTGAATGGGAATACATGAAGTCTTCAAGTGCCTCATCTTTATGCAAAGCACCTAAGTATATATCGGTAATTCCGAGTGCTGCCAATCTTTCTTTAACCTGAATACTCTTGCCACCAGTAATGATCCCCACTGTGTAACCTTTTTTTATTGCCATTTGAAGCGCGTAACCATCCTTTGAGTGCATTTGTCTCATTTGCTGACCATCAGGTAGCAACACCACTTGACCGTTAGTGAGAACGCCATCCACATCAAATACAAAAGCTTTGATCGTACTAAAATGATCTAAATAACTCATAGATTTTGAATTCCTTTTGTAAACAAACTATAGAATTCTTTCATTTCTGGATGTTGCTCTAAGGAGTCGAGATGATTTTCTAAAATTTCTATGTCATTCCGAATAGCTGGCCCTGTTTGAGAATTTTCAGGACCTAGCTCAAACCCTTTGCGAATGGCCTCTGCCATCAAGGGTTGAACAAGTCTAGTGTCCAAATTATTCATTCGTAAGAAATCAAAAATCAATCGAATTAAATGATTTGGGAAGTTAGAACTGAACACACCAGCTATGTGAAGCATTTTTCTTTGTTCGTCCGTTAACTGTTTAACTGAACCACCAATTGTAGTGGCGATTTCGTTCAGTACTTGTTTTTGAGTTTCTATCTCGCTTTCAGTGAAAATGGGGACATCATTCCAGTTTGCCTCAAAACCTGCTGTGAATGTTTGGAATGGATAGAAAACCCCATCAATAAACCTAGTGGCAAATTGGGTTGTACTTCCTGAAGTGTGAACAACTACACAATCATTTTTCAAACCATTATGGGCTACTAATTCTTCTATACTCGTTTTAATGAGATTGTCCGAACGGCAAATGAATATCAAGTTAAGGTCATTGTCTAAATCGTTGATTCGATTAAGAATTTGAGCATTGATTAATTTTCCAAATTCTTTATTCTGAGGTTGCCTTGATGTAACAATTTGGTGAATGTTATATCCAGATTTGGTCAATTTGAGCCCGAGATTCCAGCCTAAATTGCCAAGTCCGACTATGCCAATTTTCAGAGAAGAATTCATTTTCTACGAATTCGTTGCCAAACAGATAGAAAAGAGCCAAGTCCCATAACAATACAACCCAACCAAAGGATATTAATTCCAGGAAAGACGATGGCTTTCATTACAATGAAATCATTGAATTTAGGTGCTTCTTCCAGGATTCTGAATTTGAAGCTTTCATTTTCAGGATCGATTCCATCAAAACTGATTTTTATTCCAAGATCTGGAATGCTATCTGGGACTGTCATCGAAAACTCTCTATTGCGAAGTACAAACAATGGTTCAAGCTGATGGGCCTTTGTGTTAACGTCAAAGAGTGTGAAGTGTGCACCTATTGCGAGGTCGTTTTCGGTCAAACCCCCAAATCTTTTTTGAGGTGTTCTGTCGAGACTGTCAAACACCATAAAACTCGTTTTCGTGAAAATGGTATCTCCGAGTCCGACAGAATGCTCCTCCAAAATAGCATCTTCACTTTTATCCTCTAATTCAGCGTAGGAAATATGTGTATATATATCCTTATGCAAGTAATGTTTGGTGTATGGTTCAGCCACATTCCCCATTCTAGGGTTTAACTGGAGGTAAGGATATAAGGTAAACTGTTTTTCGAGTTCGCCAGATTCATTGGGCTGCATATATTCTACCTCATAGTGTATGAAGTTATCCTCAGCTCGCTTTCCTCTATATGAAACAAAGAAGTCACCCATAATTAAGGTGTCATTTTGCATTAAGAGTATATTTTCATTATTACTGAAGTCCTCACCAAGAACAGAGATGTCATACAAGCTGCTATTGGTAGAAATCACCTCACTTTCTGTGGTGCTAATGAGAACACCAAGCAACAATAAGCCGAACCCAATGTGCGCAATACTGGCCGATGCCGATTTCATTTTCCCTTTTAGAAAAAGCAACCAATAATGAGTGTTTGCGGTTGTCGCGAGCAGACTGGTAAATAGCAAAGCAATGTAAATTGGGTTTCGCATTTCCATAGCAATAGCGCTGGCCACAGCGATTATAGTCGATAGACCTGCCGAAATGCTAATGTTTTTCCAAAATGATCGCATATCGTTTTTGGTGTATTTCAAATACTGTCCAATTGCTAAAAGTAAAGAGGTGATAATCGCAAATGGAGTTATCCATTGATTGTAGTAGTCAATGCGTTCCCCTGTGGTGGCCAAATTTGTTCCAAAGAGTTTATTAATTACTGGAAAAGAAGTGCTAAAGCTGATGATAAACGCTGCCACCAAAAGAATGAGAGATGACACGAACATCCAGAATTCACGAGAAGTAATGGACTCCTCCTTTTCATGAGTTGGAAAACGCTTGTAATTAATAGCTATCAAAACGATAGATAGTACGCAGAAGAAAATCAAGCTGACGGCAAGCTGCCCAGTCATGCCAAGGTCGGTAAAAGAGTGAACGCTAGTTTCTCCAAGCACTCCGCTTTTGGTCAAGAAACTGGCATACTGTACAAGGCAAAAAGTGATGGTGGTAAGGAAAAATAGAGAAAGTACTGAAACTCCTTTTTTTCGTTGAATAAGCATTAAGTGGCCAGCTCCTACCATTGTCAACCATGGCACTAGTGAGGCGTTTTCCACCGGATCCCACGCCCAAAACCCACCGAAACTTAAAGATTCATAGGCCCAAGCGCCACCCATCAAAACACCAATTCCCAATACGCCAATTCCGAAGAATGTCCAAGATAAAGCAGGTTTTACCCATTCAATGTATTTGCCTCTAAGCAGTCCAGCTATCGCATAAGCAAACGGCACGATTGCAGTGGCATAGCCAAATAACACGAAGGGTGGATGAATAACCATCCAATAATTTTGTAACAGTGGATTCAGACCTCTACCATCAATGGCATCGGTATAGTTTACATTTTCGAAAATTGGGAGGTTCGAAAAGTCTGGATGCTCCCGCAACAACATGGTAAATGGATTACTACCGAACTTATGTCCGAAAATCACACTTCCCAAAAGCATTGATAGCATAAAGAATTGAACAGCGCTAATAACGGACAATACAGGTGCCTCCCATCCTTTAACGGATTTGAAAAGTATCAAGCCTAAAATGACGTGCCAAAACGTCCAAATCATAAAGCTACCCTCTATCCCTTCCCAAAAACAAGAAAAGATATACTTCATTGGCATGTCCGTATTGCTGTGTTGCCAGACATAGTGATATTCAAAATATTGGTTGAATATCATAATGAATAATGTCGCAACCATTCCGATTACCGCTAGTGAATGCGCCAGAAATGAAATTCTTCCCAAACGCAGATAGGTATCATCATTTTTTCGATCTGCTAGGAAATAAGCCACCATACTCATGAAGCTGGCAGCGAAAGCAATTACTGTGAAAATGTTTCCTATTTGACCAATGGTCAAATGTTCTCCTGGATATGTCATTTATGAGTTGCTTTCAGCTTTTGCAGTAACTTCTCCTTCGGTATATTTTGAAGGACATTTCATTAAAATTTCGTTCGCGTGAAATGCATCACCTTGAGCTTGACCTATCAGGACTATTTGCTCCGACCTCTCAAAATCCTGTGGTTTGCTTTTATGAAGGACCACTTTGTGTTCTTCATTGTTGATATCATACATGTAAAAGACAAACTCATCAGGATTAGTCAAAGGATCGTAAATCATTTCCTTTTCTCGATTCAATTGCCCTACTACATGAAACTCGTCAGTTGGGTTGGCAAATGCCTCAGCAAAATTGGCGTATGAACTAGAATCGTTAATTGCCGTAATCATTGCGCCAATGAGCACTGCAATAACAATGATTAATGCGATGTGTGATTTTTTCATTTTTCAGTTGTTCCCTTTTCAAGTTTTCTGAGTTTCAGGTCAATCTGAATCAGATATAAGAATAACACACAAAAGATTAAAAAGATCACTCCAACCACAACGTAGATCTTACCATCTTCTCGCATGACGTCAGCCATATCTGCTGATTGTGCGCTGCTTATTACCGGAAGGAGTAATAAACTCGTCAAACATATGACTGCTATATTCTTATTCATGTGACTTTTTATACTGTTCAAAACGAAACTTAATTTCAGATATCCATAAGCCAAGAAGTATCCAACCAATAACTGCAGGATAAAAAACGATTCTCATAGTATTGTCTAGATCATAGCTGCTGAAGGCGGGATTTCCGCCATTTCCTGGGTGTAGCGAACTAGTCATTCTCGGTAAGATAAACACAAAAATCACCATCATTACGAAGGCGAAAATATTGTAGACAGAACTCACCTTTGCCCGAGTTATTGGGTCGGTAAGGCTGTTTCTTAAGATAGAATATGCTAGGTATGCTAAGAGGGCAATGGCAGCTCCATTTAGCTTTGGGTCTGGCACCCAATATGCTCCCCACGTAAACTTTGCCCAAAGCATTCCCGTTACTAATCCGGCCACGCCAAACACCATTCCTACTTGAACAAAAACTTTGGCGAGTAAGTCGTCACTTTCATGGCCAATACTCAAGTATTTAATGCTGTAAATAAAAGATGCTAGAAATAGAAATACCATGGCAAACCACGAAGTAACATGGTAGAACAAGTTTCTTATGGTTTCATTCAAAATGTCCAATCTGGGAACATCGACCATAAGCCCAGCAACTATGGCGAATAACACCATTAAAATCGCCAATATTTTGAAGGGAATTGGTATTCTCAAAGCTCCTTTTTTATTCGCGCCAAAGGTATGGAAACAAGATGAGTGAGAGGGCGAAACAAACCACATTGAGCCCCATTAAGACAAATGCATATTTCCATTGGATTGCCCAATCAATACCATCGATGGCGTTTTTAGTCAACGTTGTAGTAACCAGTATTAAAGGCAATAAAATAGGTAATCCTAAAATGGCTAACAAGGTAAGGTTGCTCCCAGCCTTAGACGCAATCGTACTAAGCATGCTGAGAACAAAGGCGAGTCCGCAACTGCCAAAAAGTACTCCATACCAAAATAGGGTTGGGTCGGCAATATCCATATCAAAGAGTGCCGTATAAATAATGACGGCTATCATAGACAGCGCAATCATAATAAATGCATTGTATATCATCTTGGATATGATAAATTGACTCGGACTCATGATCGTATAGAAATAGAGCATGCGCTCTCGGGATTCGTTCATGAAGCTTTTTGCTACTGCATTGAAACTGGTAAAAAGTAGAATAATCCAAAAAAGTGCAATCCAGGTAGATGCTGCGTTTATTCGCTTAATTGTGATATAGCAGACAAATAAACTTGAGATTAAAAATAGACTGGATGCTGCAAGTGAATATGGATTTCGGATGTCCGTCTTTATCTCTTTGGCTAATATTGCGGCAATAGTCATGCTTGGCTAAATCTGCTTCAAAGATGAAACAATGTTTGATTTCGAATGCCTTTTGAATCTCATGATGAAAAAATGATAATGGATCTTATGAATAAAATTGATGTACTAGCCATTGGCGCTCATCCGGATGATATTGAACTTGGTATTTCAGGAACTATCTTAAAGCTAATTGACGGAGGAAAAAAAGTTGGATTGTGTGATTTAACAATGGGCGAACTAGGAACAAGAGGAAGTGGAGAGTTAAGACTGAAGGAAGCTGAAATGGCTCGAATGGTATTAGGTGCAGATTTCAGGGTTAACCTTAAAATGGCCGATGGTTTTTTTGAAGTTTCGAAAAACAACCAAATTAAAATAATAGAGGTAATTCGTGCCTGTAAGCCAGATATTGTTCTCTGCAATGCACTCTCGGATAGGCATCCAGATCATGGCCGAGGTGCCGAGCTTCAAAAGACAGCTTGCTTTTTAAGTGGGTTGAGACGAATTGAGACCCATAGCAATGGACTTCGACAATCAGAATGGCGACCAAGAATGGTGCTGCATTATATCCAAGATCACTTTATGAAACCGGATATTGTGGTGGATGTAACGCCATATTGGGAAAGACGAATGGAGTCTGTTATGGCATATTCTTCACAGTTCTATGACCCAAAAAGTAATGAGCCACAGACCGCTATTTCATCTCAGGAATTTCTTAAAAATCAAGAGGGCAGAGGCCTGCAGATTGGTCGATATATTGGTGCTAAATATGGTGAAGGATTGATATCGGAACGGCCACTGGGAATCCACCAAATCACGGATTTAATTTAAAAAAAAAAGGGCCGCATATGCGGCCCTTTTTCACTTTCACATTCGTGAGGTTATTCAATGATAACCGCTTTCACGCTTTGTCCTGCTTCGCCACTTAAGCGAAGTTGATAAGCTCCTGCATCAATGTCATCTAACTCAATGACTGTAACTGCACCATTTTGTGCAACCACTTGTGATGTATAAACAACCTGACCAAGAGAATTGCTTAACGTTACATTCATCAATCCGTTGATGTCACCAAAACGGATTTCAAATTGTCCATTATTAGGATTTGGATAAATGTTGATTTCGTTATTTAATCTGGAAACCTCATCTAATCCAACAATAATGTTTGATGGGTCAGACATACAACCGTTTTCATCAACAAATACACAGTAAACAGAGTTTCCTTGAGCAACTGCGCTAGCTGGTAATGTGTTTCCAGTTTGTCCAGCAACTAAAGTACCCTCAATGTACCACATGTGAGTTCCTGTTCCTGTAGCACCGGAAGTATAGTCAGTTCCAACTAAAGTTAAAACGGGCGCATCTGGATTTGGAACAATAGTTAACGTGATTTCAGCCTCATCTTCATCACCACAATCATTTGTTACAGTAACCGTGTATGTACCCGATTCAGAAACTTCAGTAATTGTAAGAGATGGGGCTGTACTTCCATCAGACCATACATATCCAGAACCTCCGTCAGCAGTTACTGTCAGTATTTCACCAACGCAACCGGTAGTTTCTTCGCTATTTATTACTGCCACTGGAGCGGACTCCATTGTAACTGTGACTGAAGCTGTTGAGTTTCCTGCACAGTTTGTAACTGTTACAGTGTATGTCCCAGCAGCCGTTACAGTAGTTGCAGCAGAAGCTTGTCCATTGCTCCATAGGTAAGTGGCACCTGCCCAAGGTAGAGCAGTTAGAGTATTATTGTCACCCGGGCAAAGAGTAATGTCACCACTGATAATTGCTTCCGGCTCAGCGGGCTCTATAACAGTTGCAGATTCAACAGTCGATCCACCGTTACAATCCTGAACAGTCACTGTATAGGTTCCAGGTCCAGTGATGGTTGTTGCAGCCGTAGTTGAACCGTTACTCCATGAATAACTCACTCCACCAATGTTTGATGTTGCCGTTAATGTTCCAGTAGAACCTGTACAAAGTTCAAGAGAAGAAGCAGCGATTGTTACAGTCGGTCCTCCAGTTCCGTTATAAGTCACAACATTGAATGTTTCTGTTTGAACACCACATGTTGTAGTGATATTACATGTATAAGTTCCGACAGCAGTTGCGTTGATTACTTGGTTAGTGCTAGTGAATGAATTTGGTCCAGTCCAGGCATATGTTCCACAACCCAAAGCCTGAAGCTCAACCGAACCTCCAGGACATAGAAGTGAGTCTCCCGCGATTTCTGTAGGACAGAAATCAACAGTATCAAATCGTGTAGCATCCTCTTTTAAATAAATAATCTTATTGATTCCTGACTGATCCATATCACCTGAAACAGCAATACCTGGTTCAACGTCCGCCATATATACGATGTGAATATCATCATCTACTCTACGAGCGATGGACGGGAATACACATTCAACGAAATCGTTTGCACTACCGCCTGTCACATCGATTGGGAATGACCAAGAACAACCTCCGTCACAAGACTTGGTAACGTATGTGTGACGATAGTTTTGGCTACTTCCTACTAAATCTTCTCGCACACTGGTATACGAAACGTAGAAACATCCATCTTCATCAATACCTGCTTGAGGATGTGATACAAGTCCCGCAAATCGATACTGTCCACCTGGATTATCTAAGTCTAACTGACCGTTTGCATTCAAATCAAGAACTCCGAACAGTCTTAAGCTGTTGTCTCCAGGAAAATCTTCATTCCAGTATTCAATGCCATTGGTGTATGGGTAGTAAGTGATTGTACCATCAGTTATATCTGCATTGGCTATGAACATTGTTCCAAACCATACATGAGCCATGTTGTTCTCATCTAAAAGAACGGTAACCGATCCGTCAGAAGTCCAAAGTCGATCTTCGAGAGTTGTGTCAACAACAGTTAAATCCTCTTGAAACCAAACGTCAGATGTTAATACGTCTGTTTTTGTCCAAGAAACTCCATTGTTGGTTGATTTAAATAATTGAACTCCGCGTCCAAGTCCTCCAACTACGATAGCAACATTATTCCCTTGTGCATCAATGGCGTAACTATCACCATCAAACCCATCAAAATATGCAATTCCAGTACCTGGGATTTGATAATCTACGATATCGAAGGAAGCACCCGCGTTTGTTGATCGAGTATAAAGAAATGCTCCATCCATTCCGTCAGTATATAGCGATCCATTGTTCGCAACGGGTAGCGTCATGCCAACCATGTGAATTGTGTTGTTGTTGGTGCCTCCAGTAGCGGAACGCCCCCAAACCTGACCACCTTGACCTGATAGGTTTCCTTGTGTCCAAGTTCCCGACCCAACAGTGTTACGTTGAACCCTGTGGAATATACTGTTCGCAGTACTATGTGAAATGATGATTTCTTTTCCAGAACCTGTTCTTAATGGGTTTGGCCATCCTGTTCTTTCAGTCTCAAGTTCAACAGTTGGAGAAGAACCCCAAGAAGTACCATTAAAATAATTGTATCCTGTGCCTCTATTTGTCCAAGCTGCATCTGTACTATATGTCCATGTAGCTGATTTTGTGCTATTGGCATGGTTAATAATTCTTCGCTGAATGGAAGAGTTAGTCTGTAAATCGTAGTAAGATTCTCCGATTTGTGTTTCAGTCGCACTTCTTTGTGAGACATTGTTGTTGGTTGGATCTTGATTCTCCAAGGCATCTTGCACTTGTTGCTCAATTACATGAACTGGTGCAGATAGCTTAAATTGATTTTGTTCTGGTGTCAGCTTTGCTGGTTGTTGCGCCATTGCTGCAATAGCAACGAAAACGGAAGCTGAAGAAAGTAAAATCTTTTTCATTTCTTGCTGTTTAGTTATACGAATGTGTTTTAAAAGTTGGGCAAATGTAATCAATTGATAAGGCCTTTCATAGTGCGAAAATTATCGAAGTATTCGATTCCAAACAGATAGTAAACCACTGCGCAATTCTTTGATATCCGCTTGACTTAATAAAAACATGTCTAATTGTACTTGATCCGTTTTTTTCAAAAAGTAACATTGAATTGCCGCCTGGAAAACGTAAACTATCGAAGTGGTTAGAGCTACGCCATAGGTCCCCAGAAAAAAGGTAAATGGGTATACTAGTGCGAGAGAAATTGCCAGACCAATAAGAGATGAGTAGGTATTGAATCTGTGTTGCCCCATTCCCGCAAAAAAATGGTTGATGCCACCACCGAAGGCCAATGCAAAAATACCGGGAGCTAAATAAAATAGATGGTTTTTGATTTCACCGAACTCTTCACCAAGTATAAAGATGTAAAGGCTACTTGGAATGCTTAAAAGGATGATTATGCCAAGCCCGGTGACTGAATAATTTAGTCTAACCAGTTTAGTGCTTAGTACTAGGCCTTTCGTCCTGTCTGAAATGTTTGACATACTCGCGTATTGAACCGTATTCACGCTTCTTGTGAATTGCCATAGTGCCTCTGCAATTTGCAAGGTGGCACTGAATATTCCGATGCGAACCAATGCGACTTGTGGAGGTGAAATGATTATTTCGAGTACGTAGTATCCAATTCTATAATTCAATAATTGTGCGAGGTTTCCAATCTGAACAATAGAACCATATGAAAAACTGGATTTTATTGTTTTAAAAAAGGAGCTTTTCACCCCACCACCTAAATATGGTAAGATTAGAATGCTTGAAAGTATAAGTGAGATGATGAGTGAAATCTCATAAGCATCAATAAAAAGCTGAAAGTTGCTTTCATAGAAATAGAGAAACGCGCCCAACAGGGCGACAGTAATTGCTGTTTTACAGATTTGAATAACGTTGTGTGATGCGATTCGTTCTTTTCCGAGCAGAATCATGAGATTGGTCACGATCAAACACTCGGCAAAGGCCATTCTGAAGAACCTCGAGGCATCGATTGAAGTTAATAGTTCGCTCCAGAGGAGTAAACTCGTCACCAACCCAGCAGAAAGCAATGACCAAAACCCATTGGCAAGAATAAGTTTACGAATAGAGTTTCGCGGAGTTAAATAAACAATAGCTGGACCTCCAATAAATCCACTTACCATCGTTGCTATGCTAAGATTGAGAATAAGAAGACTTATCATTCCTTTTATTTCGGCACCCATAATTCGGGTGCTTACAATCAATAAAACAACATTGAGTAGGGCTATAATTAGCCGGCTACCTAGTGTATGTATAATCTTATTGATCAAGGTTTATTATTCAATAAAGATTCAATGGCAAGTACTACTTCATTTACGGTTACATCGCGTATGCATTTAAAATCTGGACATTTTGCTGGATCAATAGTCCGCGATTGATTGGGTAGATAGTGTCGATAGCATGGGTGGCAAGGTAGCTTGTGTTGTATAAGATAGTGTCGATTTCGATCAATCTTGTGCCAACCGAATATTTCTGGATCTGATCCACCAGCAATAGTTATGGTTTTAACGCCAACTGCTCCAGCAATGTGCAACAATCCACTATCCCCTCCAATATGAATGAGGGCACCTTGTATTAAACTCGGAATTTCACTTAATTGGGTATTGTTAATGTATGATTGAACATTACTTCCGAGACTGGTTAGGTATGGTTCCATATGCGAGTCGTGACTATCTCCTAAAACCAAGATTTTTATTTCTGGATAAAGTTCAATGAATTTCTTAGTCAAATCGACCCAGTTGTCTAGAGGCCATGTCTTCCAAGGCGTCAGATTGTTGCCAGCACCTGGTTGCAATGTAATGTAATTGGTCGGTAGTGCACGATTAGACGAAAAAGGCTCTATGTTAAAGTCCGTTTGACACAATTCGCGGTCAGTCGTATCTGGTTTGAAGTATCTTAAATACTGGGTGCTTTCATGAGCTCCTACGACCATTCGGTGCAGTCGAATTCTATTTTTAAAAATATTAGGCAGGTTTCTTGGGATTCTGAGTGTATGTACATTTCGACCAATAAGGGCGCTAAACGCAAGGTTTTTGCGTGTAGCAGCAAAGTAATCTAGGTAGACATGCTCGAATTTGGAGACACTTGTTAATGCTGTTACAGCAATTTTAGATGTTGATCTTAAATCTGTGACCTTATCAAATAGGTGTGTGTGTAAACGCTCGAAAATTCTTTCGGAAAAGTACGGTGAATCACAAATGGCATGAACTTCTCCGTGTTTCTGTAACTCCTTGATTAATGGAATGAGAAAAATGGCGTTACCAATACCCGAAGAGATGAAAACAGCAAATTTCAACCGTGGTTTCTTTGATTATTGTGGCAATAACGTAAAATTCTTTCAATCAATCATTATTTATTCGGTTGTAACTGAATGTTACGATTGATTCGGTTTAATAATAACCTACTCGCGGTTCATAAATTGAGATTTAGTTGCTTGCAGATATCATGGAACTTTTATTTTCGCGTCCCTTTTCAAGAAAAGGTGATTATGGTGGTTGTAGCTCAGTTGGTTAGAGCGCCTGATTGTGGTTCAGGAGGTCGTGGGTTCGAGACCCATCTTCCACCCAAGCTTAAAAGTCCCAGATATCTGGGGCTTTTTTTTTGGCAAAAAATTTGGGAGTCTTATGTTCTTTTTTAATGTTAAGTTGTTGTTTTACATGTATTTATGTGAGTTTTTAGTTGAGCTTGGGGAGGTTTGTTAACATCTGTTGATGATGTTTTAATCGTGATTTTTCATTCTTTCTGCTGAGAGAAATCGAAATTTTTTACTTTAGCGGCTCTAATTAAAAACCTTAAATGATGAAAAAAGTATTATTAATTGCTGTTGTTGGAGCATTCGGATTGTCTTTAAACTCTTGTACTAAAGATTACACTTGTTCTTACGAATCAGGTGGATTCACTTTCGAAGCTGAGTGCAATAGCTGTAACAAAGACCAAGTAAAAGAATTAGAAGACGCAGGTTATACTTGCGAAGCAAACTAATTTAAGTCTTTATGACATTAAAAAGGCTGTCGTTTGACAGCCTTTTTTTTGCTCTATATTTTGACTATTGTTGCTTTATGCTCTATATGTGAGTTGTTTTTATCAAATTGATAAACTGTAATAATGGAAGTATTCTTGAACCCTGAAGCCTGGATAGCGCTACTCACGTTAACATTCTTGGAAATAATACTTGGGATTGATAATATCATATTCATTTCGATAGTATCTAATAGACTCCCAGAACAGCAACGACCTAAAGCCCGAACAATCGGATTAGCCTTAGCCTTGGGCGTAAGGATTGTTATGTTGAGCGCAATCTCCTACATAATTGGCTTCACTGAACCACTTTTTGAAATATTCGATCATGAAGTTTCGGGCAGGGATATTATTCTCGCAGTTGGCGGTCTGTTTTTAGTAGGAAAGAGTATTACTGAAATACATGATAAGGTAGATCAGGATGAACATGAATTGAACAAAGACGCAAAGAAAACAGGTTTTTCAAATGTGATTATTCAAATAGTATTGCTTGATATTATTTTCTCCTTTGATTCTATTTTAACCGCGGTTGGAATGAGCAGAGATCTTGTAATTATGATTTCTGCCGTGATTATTTCCATCATTATCATGATGTTTTTTGCAGGTCCAATCAGTCGGTTCATTAATAGATATCCAACCTTACAAATGCTCGCGTTGTCTTTTTTAATTTTGATTGGGTTCATGCTTATGCTTGAGAGTGTGCATATTGAAGTGCCGAAAGGGTACATATACTTCGCAGTATTCTTCTCGCTATTAGTGGAGTTCTTAAACATTAGAATGAGAGGTCCGAAGCAGGTCAAATAGTTTAAACCTCATTTGAGCCTCAAGATTTATTTTTGACTCTTGAGCTACACTTTTTCGATATTCACGGTCAATAACCCTATTCATTGTCCATCATAACTCAAATACAAATACACGATCTACCATATGAAGATTGTGAGAAAAGTGTTGAAATAACGCTGATTGATCCAGCAGGAAGAAAAAAGGAGAAATATCGCTTAGGCGTTGTTGACGCAAATCAGGTTTATGAAAGAATTCAATCGGGCGAACCTGTCATTTTGGATAATAGATATATAAAAGATTTCTCCTTATCAAATTATCGAAAGCGTTGTAAGTTACCTCAAGACACGGCTATAGAATTGCACGACTTTTCTGCAAAGCGCGCATATTTCGAGACTGAAAATGGTACTGATTTTAGTTTCACTCATTTCAATGGTGACGCAACCGTTTTTGATGATTGTGTTTTTGGAGATGGCCCTGTAACCTTTTATCACGCGCGTTTCAATGCGCCAATTGTTGGATTTCAAAACAGTCATTTCGGTGCGGGAGTCGTCAATTTCCAATACGCAGAATTTCGAACTAAACATCTCTCATTTGAAGGTGTTGGTTTTGAAAGCGGGGATATTCAATTTATAAGTTGTGTGTTCGCTGATTCTAAGGTAAGTTTTAAGGAAGCACAATTTGGGGACGGCAAGGTTGATTTTCACTACAGCACTTTTGGGAATGGCAACCTCACCTTCGACAAAGCTGTATTCGGAGGTGGTGATGTATCATTCAAACGAGTTGACTTTGGGGACGGCAAGGTTGATTTTAAACGCGCCCATTTTGGTAATGGTGAGATAGATTTTTCTGAGGCCGAATTCCGAAGCGGGAAAACTGTTTTTCGATCCGCTGTATTTGGTAATGGTGATATCATTTTCGACCAAATAATAAGTGAATCAGATTTTATTTTTGATAACGTTCAATTTGGCTCTGGTAAACTTAGTTTTTTTGGAGCCAAGGCTGGGAAGTTGTCCTTTCAACTTTGCCAATTCAACAACTATGTTGATTTGAGAGTGGATAAAGTGCGCAAAATTGACCTCTCATACACTATAGTTCGAGATATCATTGATCTGATGCCAACTGAACGATGTGCAGTACAGCTAGAAGAAATGAATTTCAGCGGAATGCGCAATCTTGGCAATTTATATATCGATTGGCAAGCGAATCACGTGCTTAGTTTAATCTTATCCCAAGAAGATTCATCCTTAAAACAAAAGTCTGAGCAGTTTTTGGTGTTGAAAGAAACCTATAATTCTACGGGTCGCTACGCAGATGAAGACAAGGCATATGTTTGGTATAAGCGATTTGAGTTAAAAGCAGATCTTAAACACGCTATCGAACGGGATCCGAAAAATGCTTTGTGGGCATATCCTACAGCCTTTTCCAAATGGTTACTCTTTGATAAAATAGGGCTATATGCAACAGAGCCGGTTCGGGTACTATTCTCAGTAGGCGTAGTTTACACCTTATTCAGTTTGCTCTACTTAGTGCTCCCGTTCATGGCTGATACTTATATCGACACTGGAGGGGGAGATGTGCTGGCGAACATGAATCAAGTGGCAAAAGCTTTTTATTACAGCGCTATCACCTTTTTGACCATTGGTTATGGTGAATTTTACCCCGTAGGCATAATGCGGGTTTTCGCCAGCATCGAAGGTTATGTTGGGGTCTTTTTAATGGGGTATTTTTCGGTAGCCTTTGTAAGAAAGGTGCTGAGATAATCAGAATTTCGGGCAACCAATCAGCTAATACCTTCCCATTCTAGGCCTACGATAATGAATAAAGGGGAACCGGTAATTGATATATAGTATTCGCCTTGTTCGATGGTGTTTGGCTTGGTCAGATTTCTCTATTTCCAATTGACTGCCTGCGGGGCAAATTTTTTGTGAGTTATTGTGCGCATGCGGAATTTGTTGATCCACGTCACTTGGCTCAACTTGTATAATTGCGGGTTTCTCTTGTGCCAATGCTGAAAATGGAGTTGAGCCTAACAAAATGAAAACACCAGCTACCCAGGCAAATTTTGGTTTTGGAATTCGTATTTCAGCAATGAATGCTGGATCGGTGTGATGGGCTGCAAACCGCCCACATCCTCCCGGTCGGTTTTTAATAGCCTTCTTTACTTCGTTAAAACTCATTTGGGTGTAATCGACCACGTTTTTTTCACATGATTGGCAAAATCCACCATCTGATGTTTTGTCGAATGATTCCCATGGTTGGTCGCAGTTAAATTTCAATTGAACGTGTTTCATGAAGTACATGACGAGTAAAGAAATGATGTGGTTTGAAAGAAAAAATGCTATCACATAACTATGCGACTAAAATGACCGACTGATTATAGCAGATAGAGTCGAGGATGGTGGTTGCCTCTAATTAATGGAATGAGGTTTTATACTACACGTTTGACTTTTCCATACATACTTAGATGCTATTTTCTAAAATATGACTGATTAAGGCTTTACCTTTATCGCCCTTATTTTAGATAAGAAATAGTTTATGAGTTTGATTAAAATAACCTTGCCTGATGGCACGGTAAAAGAATATGATCAAGGAATATCTTCAATGGATGTTGCTAAATCGATCAGTGAAGGTCTTGCTAGAAATGTGCTTTCAGCTAGAGTGAATGGTCAAGTTTGGGATGCAAATAGAAGCATTACAGAAGATGCTGATTTGAGTCTCTTAACCTGGAATGATGAGGAGGGTAAGTCAACGATGTGGCATAGTTCTGCTCACCTAATGGCTGAGGCAATAGAAGCATTGTTTCCAGGTGTGAAATTTGCAATCGGTCCTCCTATTGAAAATGGATTTTACTATGACGTGGATTTTGGGGAAATGGAATTTAGTGAATCAGATTTACCTAAGATCGAAAAGAAAATGATTGAATTGGCTCGTCAAAAGAACGAGTATGTCAGGAAGGAAGTATCAAAGGCAGATGCGGTCAAGTATTTCGAGGAAAGTAAAGACCCATATAAACTTGAACTCATTCAAGATTTGGCGGATGGTGAAATAACCTTCTACACGCAAGGTGGATTTACAGATTTGTGTCGAGGGCCGCATATTCCTAATACAGGTTTCATCAAGGCAGTTAAATTATTAAGCGTTGCTGGCGCTTATTGGCGAGGAGATGAAAACAATCCTATGCTAACTCGTATTTATGGTATCACGTTTCCAAAGCAGGGCGAGCTAGACGCGTATTTGGAAATGTTAGAGGAGGCTAAAAAACGCGATCATCGGAAAATTGGAAAGGAGCTCGAATTATTTACGTTTGATGATGAGGTGGGCCCTGGATTGCCACTGTGGCTGCCAAAGGGCGCATTCATGATTGAACAGCTTGAAGCGTTGGCCAAAACCACAGAAAAAGCAGCTGGCTATGATCGAGTTAAAACTCCCCATATCGCGAAGGAAAACTTATACATCACAAGTGGACACTTGCCTTATTATAAAGACAGTATGTTTCCTCCCATGGAGATGGATGGCTCAACGTATTATCTTAAGTCGATGAACTGTCCGCATCATCACAAAATATTTGATGCCTTACCCAAAAGTTACAAAGATTTACCTGTCCGATTTGCGGAGTATGGAACATGTTATAGGTATGAAAAGTCAGGTGAATTATTTGGGTTGATGCGCGTCCGTGCACTTCAAATGAACGATGCCCACATTTATTGCACCAAGGAACAGTTCGCGGATGAATTTCGTGCGGTGAACGATATGTACCTAAAGTATTTCAAAATATTTGGAATCGACAAGTACATCATGCGTTTCTCAACTCACTCACCAGAAAAGTTGGGTAAAAAGTATGTTGATAATCCAAAACTTTGGAAGGAGACTGAGGATATGGTGCGCGATGTATTAATAGAGTCTGGTATTCCTTATAAAGAAGTTCCAGATGAGGCAGCTTTTTATGGGCCTAAGATTGACGTTCAGATATACAGTGTTATCGGTCGGGAGTTTACGCTTGCCACAAATCAGGTTGATTTTGCACAGCCATTGAGTTTCAACTTGACCTTTACGAATCAGAATAATGAAAATGAACATCCGATTGTGATTCACCGTGCTCCGCTTGGCACACATGAAAGATTTATCGGATTCCTTATTGAGCATTACGCAGGCAAGTTCCCTCTATGGTTAGCGCCTGTTCAGGTAAAGATTTTACCAATCTCCGACAAGTTCAATGAAGGTGCTAAAAACATTTTGCAATCCCTTGAAAATTACGATATTCGCGCCTCTTTAGACGACCGTGGTGAGAAAATAGGCCGAAAAATTAGAGATGCTGAACTGTCAAAGGTTCCGTATATGCTGATCATAGGTGAGAAAGAGCTTGAGAGTGGAGAGGTTTCCATACGAAAGCAAGGTGAAGGCGACCAAGGATCCATGAAAATCGAAGAGTTTGCTGAATTTATTCAGCAAGATGTAAATAGAATAATGTCTGTATAACTAAAACTGAAGAGAAATTAGAAAACCTTATCGCAAGCCGGTTCAACGCGAACCAGAGCATAAAATCAACGACCGTATTAGAGTTCCACAAGTGAGAGTGGTAGGTGAAGGTGAAGAACCGAAAGTGTTCACCACAACCGCTGCCCTCAGCATGGCCCAAGAAGCTGGATTGGATTTAGTGATTATTTCTGAAAAAGCCGATCCACCAATTGCAAAGATTTTAGACTACAAGAAATTCTTGTATGACCAGAAGAAAAAGCAAAAGGAGATTAAGAACAAGGCTCAAAAGGTGGTTGTAAAGGAGATAAGATTTGGACCGAACACAGATGAACATGATTTCGAGTTTAAAAAGAAACACGCAATCAAGTTTTTGGAAGAAGGATTTAAAATTAAAGCCTTCGTGTTTTTTAGAGGTCGTTCAATTCTATTCAAGGATAAAGGTGAGATATTGTTATTGAGACTGGCAACAGAGGTTGAGGAACTCGGAATAGTAGAACAGATGCCGAAATTAGAAGGTAAGCGGATGATAATGATGCTTGCTCCAAAGAAGAAGAAGTAGATTAATTGATCAATAAACTAGGAAGTAATGCCTAAAATGAAAACCAATTCCAGCGCTAAGAAGCGATTTAAGCTAACAGCATCTGGAAAGATTAAAAGAAAGAAAGCTTTTAAAAGCCACATTCTGACTAAGAAAGAAACAGTTCAGAAGAAGCGATTAGGAAAAGCGGCTTTGGTTCACAAGGCGGATGAGAATAATATCAAATCCCTTTTGAGACTTAAGTAATAATTGAATGGTTTGTCCCACCATCGGGACATGTGTTAAACCCGACTATGAGCACAAAAGACTTCTCAAATATGAAGCGCTTCTAGTCAAAAACAAAAATTGAAATGCCAAGATCAGTAAATAGTGTAGCGTCAAGAGCGAGACGCAAGAAAATAATGAAGCAAGCCAAAGGATACTTTGGCCGCAGAAAGAATGTTTGGACAGTATCTAAAAATGCTGTCGAAAAGGCGCAACAGTACAGCTATGTTGGGCGAAAGCACAAGAAAAGAAATTTCAGAGCGCTTTGGATTCAGCGTATTAACGCAGGAGCAAGGTTACACGGAATGTCTTATAGCCAGTTTATGGGCAAGATGACAAAATCGGGTATTGAATTGAATCGAAAAGTGCTTGCCGATTTAGCCATGAATAACCCAGACGCTTTTAAAGCAGTTTGTGATAAAGTAAAGTAATTCAAATCGATCTTTAATCTACTGAAAAGGGAGCCTCGTGCTCCCTTTTTTATGCTTATCATTGTCATCCCTTAATTAAATGACAATGAGTAATCTAAAGATTTCGTTTGTAGTGTGTTTTGTTTTTGCAACGACCATTGCGCTATCTCAAAACGAACCATCTAAGCCTTCATACGAGAATCAAGTGTATATCAATGACGCTGGAGACATATATGTACAAAAGCAGTTGCCAATGTATTTGAAGTTTTCAACGGACCCTAATGGTACCAACTATGATTTGAAGGGTAAAAAGCCAGAGTATTCTGAACCGATGTATTTAGATACAGAAGGTCCAAATTACATTCGTAGCAAATGGGCAGTAGATCCAGCTACTGGTAAAACGGCCTCGCCACAACAGGAAGTGTTGTATGAGGTAAATGCAGATGGACTTGCGCCAATCACAACACTCAGATTTCAAGATGCCCCTAAATATGTTTCAGGAGGCACCACTTATTTTGGTAAAAATTTAGCATTTACGCTAACGCCAAGAGATGCAGTGTCTGGTGTAAAGTTGACGCAATACGCATTGGGTGGAGGGTATTCTGACTACAGCACTAACGTTAGTGTAGGTAAAGAAGGAGCTCAAGTATTGTATTACTACTCGGCTGACTTTGTAGGTAATGCTGAGAAAACAAAATCAAGTTCCTTTATAGTGGATTTAACTGCTCCAAAAACGAATTATGAAGTAGTTGGGATCAATAAAGATGGAAACATACTTTCTCCAAAAGTAAAATTGAAGCTAACAAGTTCAGATAACTTAAGTGGAGTGAAAACCACCTATTATTCCTTTGATGGTGGCTCTCCAAAGGGCTATTATGGGCAGGTTGCAGCGGGTGGATTGTCTGATGGAGAACATACATTCAAGTATTACTCTGTAGATAACGTCAAGAATATGGAAGGCGGAGATGGAGGTGTTAATGCATCAACATTTAAATTCTATTTGGATAAAATTCCACCAGTACCAACCCACGAGGTGAAAGGAGATCAACACAAAGGAAATTATCATTACGTATCTCCTAGAACAACTTTCGCATTGGCGGCTACTGATAACAAAGCAGGAGTAAAGAATATTTACTACAGAATTGACGGTGGTGAGAGGGTAACCTATAACTCGGAGTTTAAAATGACTAATGTTCGCGGGGTGCACAATGTGAAGTACGATGCAAATGACTTGGTGGAAAATCTCAGTTCTAATCACTATATCAATGTTTTCATGGATAATGAGGGTCCTGAGACTGGCATCATTTATTCAAACCCTCAGTTCATGGATAGGGACACATTGTTTATTACGAGTAAAAGCAACATTAGCTTGAAAACGCGTGATGATGCTTCTGGAGTTAAATCCGTAGAGTATAGCATCGATGGAGATGGTTTCAAGAACTATGCTCAGTTCACTCTGCCAAACGAAGGATATCACACTATTAAATTCAGGAGTACTGATAATGTAAACAATAAGGAGACTGAAAAGGAGAGTAGCTGTTATATCGACAATACCGCTCCTGAAATTTTTATAAAATTTAGTATCAAGGCGATAGGATCTAAAAAGGGATTACCGGTTTATCCGAACTATACTAGAATGTATGTTGCAGCAACAGACAAGAAGGTTGGAACAGAACAGATTCAATACGCTATGGACGGTGCTGCATTGCAACTCTATTCATCGCCACAAACACTTGATGCATCCGAGATGAATAGATTTCGAAAGAACAAAAAATACAGTGTTAAGGTTGTAGCAAAAGATAAGCTTGGAAATACAAGTGAAGAGACCATCGAATTTTACGTAGGTAAGGATTCCGAATAAAGTTTCCATTTTGGAGTGAAAAGCCAGTTGATTAAATCAACTGGCTTTTTTATTTGCCTAATCTACTAAGCCCTTGAGCTGCAGGATCAAATTGCGGATTCATACTGAGGGCTAAGCGGTAATCATTTTCGGCCTTCTTCGGATCACCCATTCGTTCACTTGCTAACCCTCGGTTATATACTGCTTGGAAGTAGTCTTTTGGGCCATTTGCAATGGCATCTGTAAATGCCGAGGCAGCGCTATCGAATATCGATAATTGCTCCAAGTAGATATAGCCCTTGTTATAATGTGCGTTAAAAAACGCGGCATTAAGCCCAATCATTTGATTGTAGATTGCAAGTGCCTTTCTTGACTCACCTATTTGCTGTAAATGCATCCCCTTTGCATAAAGGGCTTCCATGCTGTTTGGTCGTACCTTAAGCGCGTTGTCGTAGTAATCAATCGCAATAGGTTTAAGAGGAATAGAAAACAATAACCCTAATTGCATGTACGAATCATAGTCATTAGGATCTTGTTCAATAGCCGTTTGGAAACTTGAAACAGCATTCATGGTGTCTCCACCATATTTGTAATTGAATCCCTTGAGTCTATAGGCCGTAGCATTGTGCACATCTACTTTTAGGGCTTCGTTTAGATATCGAAAAGACGATTCATATTCTTCCACGAGCATGTATATTTCTCCAAGTTTGATTAGAACATCAACATTCGTTGGATTGTAATTGTATGCTTTTAGAAGCGCGTCACGAGATTCTCTACTTTGTTTGGTAAGTAGCTTGATGTTGGACAATAAGATGTAATAATCTGCATTTGAACTGTCCAAACTTAAAGCCCGACCAACGTCACTCAAGCTAGATGCAAGGTCTTTTTGATCGTAGTGTAGAATGGCTCTTTCAAAATACAAATCTGAGTTTCCAGGACTTTGTTTGATTAAGCCATTGATACTGTCGAAAGGAGTTTCGAACTGCTGCTCTACTTGGGAATTTGTGTCTCCAGAATAATCACATGCAGAAAGTACCGCTAGAAATGCAACGAAAAGTATCCAATTTTTCATTTGGTAAACTTAAAATGAAAAGGCCGAACTCATCGTTCGGCCTCGTCAAAATTAGATTTTGGTTTATTATTTGGCTTGGGTCTTTTCTTCTTTAGCCGCCTGTCTAAAAGAATCAAAAACTTTGGATTCAACTTCAACGCTTAGTTCGGGGTTGTCCTCAAATAATTGTTTTACAGCATCTCTACCTTGGCCGAGCTTGGTGTCACCGTAGCTAAACCAAGATCCACTTTTCTTAAGAATACCTTGTTGTACACCTAAATCCACAATCTCTCCAGCTTTTGAAATTCCAGTACCATACATGATATCAAATTCAGCTCTACGGAACGGTGGCGCAACTTTATTCTTAACGATTTTGACCTTCACATTGTTTCCAATCACTTCATCTCCATTCTTGATTTGGGAAGAGCGTCTTATGTCTATTCGAATAGAGGCATAAAACTTCAAAGCATTACCACCGGTGGTAGTTTCTGGATTGCCAAACATGACACCAATTTTTTCTCGAAGTTGATTGATAAATATGCACGTGCAATGGGTCTTAGCAATGGATGCGGTGAGTTTTCTCATAGCTTGAGACATTAATCGAGCCTGAAGCCCCATTTTACTATCGCCCATTTCACCTTCGATTTCTGCTTTGGGGGTTAGAGCCGCTACAGAATCTACTACGATCAAATCAACTGCCCCAGAGCGAATTAGATTATCAGCAATTTCAAGTGCTTGTTCACCATTGTCAGGTTGAGAGATCAAGAGGTTTTCGGTGTCCACCCCTAAATTTTCAGCATAGAAACGGTCGAAGGCATGCTCTGCATCAATGATGGCAGCAATGCCTCCTTGCTTTTGTAGCTCGGCAATTGCATGAATGGCCAATGTTGTTTTACCCGATGATTCTGGGCCATAGATTTCGATGATTCGACCTCGAGGATAACCACCCACACCTAAGGCTAAATCAACTGATAAAGAACCTGAGGGGATTACCTCAACCTCTTCAACCTTGTTGTCACCCATACGCATGATACTACCCTTGCCGTATGTTTTTTCCAAACGCTCTAGCGTTAGGTTTAATGCTTTTAATTTTTCTTTTGAAATTTCTGCTGCCATAATGTGATGATTTGATTTTTAGCCTAAGGCTTCAAGTATTTGTGCGGTGTGATCTTTGGTTTTTACTTTATCGATTCTTTTCAAGACTTTGCCCGATTCGTCAATGATGAATGTTGTACGGTGTATCCCATCATAAACTTTACCCATAAATTTCTTTTCACCCCAAACACCGAAAGATTCAATAATAGCTCGGTCCGTGTCCGCTATTAGCGGGAAAGGTAAGTCATACTTTGCAATAAATTTTTGATGCTTTTCTTCGGTGTCGGCACTTACTCCAAGCACTTTAACACCACTTTTAATCAAATCAGCATGGTGGTCACGAAGATTACAAGCTTGGGCCGTGCAACCTGGTGTATCGTCCTTGGGATAAAAGTAGACTACCAACTTTTGACCACTAAAATCGCTAAGTGAAACCTTGTTGCCATTTTGATCTTTTCCTGAAAAGTTTGGGGCTACCTGCCCCTCTTCAATTTTGTACATATTGCAAATTAAATTTGTTTAATTAATAAACAAAATTTGAGCTGTTTGTTTTTGACAATGCAAAGAAAACACCACAACAACGTAATGTATTTACATTGCAAGAGAAAAGATGATATCGATAGAAATAATTGTCAGGGGTAAAGTTCAGGGTGTTTGGTTTCGTAAATACACCCAAGAATATGCCATGGAACATGGACTTACCGGCTGGGTTAAAAATGAACAGAATGGCACCGTTCGAATAGTGGCGGTGGGAAATTCAACTTCTATCGATGCTTTTGTTAAGTGGTGTTGGAAAGGCTCGCCTAAATCGCACGTAGAAAGTGTCGATTTCTCTGAAATCGAGGACAGTGATCTGCACGACTCGTTTGAAATTATTCTGTGATGAAACGAATTGAGAAGGCAAAATATGTGATGGATAAGCTGGAAGAACTGTATCCAGAAGTTCCAATTCCTTTGGATCATCA
The DNA here is from genome assembly GCA_943788775.1 of uncultured Flavobacteriales bacterium. GTDB lineage: Bacteria > Bacteroidota > Bacteroidia > Flavobacteriales_G > Salibacteraceae > SHAN690. The sequence goes on from CALSRO010000005.1 coordinate 604,386, forward strand.
AGATGCTTATACATTGACGATAGCTGTGCTCCTAAGTGCGCAATGCACTGATGTGAGGGTAAATCAAATCACACCATTATTATTTTATAAAGCAGATAATCCAGCGGACATGGTCAAGCTGTCAATTGAGGAAATAAAGGAAATAATCAGACCTTGTGGTTTATCACCAGCGAAGTCAAAAGCGATCTGGAATCTGTCGCGAATTTTACTTGAAGAACATAATGGAGCAGTTCCAAACAACTTTAAAGATTTGGAGGCACTGCCGGGGGTAGGGCATAAGACTGCTTCTGTTGTGATGAGTCAGGCTTTTGGTTATCCTGCGTTTCCAGTTGATACCCATATACATCGACTAATGTATAGATGGGGATTGACCACGGGTAAAAACGTGGAACAAACGGAGAAAGATGCAAAGAAGCTTTTTCCAAAAGACAAATGGAACAAACTCCATTTACAGATTATATTCTACGGGAGGGAATACAGCCCAGCGCGAGGCTTCAGACTTGAAAATAGCCCAATTGACCAATACATTGGTGTAAAGTCTCGTTTACCTAAGTAGCCTTTGCAGATTAGTTATTTATCTGCTCAAATTGACCTAAAGTTGATGACTTCGTGACATTGAGAGCCTTGGAGAATCCGAGAATTTTCTGAATAGTCCATTCGGATGGACCGACCTTATCATTCACCATTTCAATCTCCTCTTGGAGTTTATGTTCTTCTGAATTTAAAAAGTCGGTAAGTAAGTCTTGAGAGTAAGCGTTCTTCATATAAATGCTGAATAATTTGGTTAATCATGCAGCAAGAACGCGTTACTTCCAAGCTTATTGTGTGTGACTTGAAATTTTATTGAGTGAGCACAATATTGTGATCTTCAATAAGCTTTCTAAGATTAATCAGAGCATATCTCATTCGACCTAACGCAGTATTAATACTAACTCCAGTGTCTTCGGAGATTTCCTTAAAGCTCAAACCACTGAAGTGACGAAGCTTTAACACTTCCTTCTGCTCTTCCGGGAGGAACTCGATCACCTTTAAGAGATCAGCATGAATTTGATCTTCGATAATTACCTGATCGATATTCTTGTCTTCATCCTTAATTACGTTAAAGATGTCAAACTCAGGCCCACCATCCACAGTTGGAAATCGCTTGTTCTTTCTGAAAGTATCAATCACTAAGTTGTGAGAGATCCTCAGAATCCAAGGCAAGAATTTGCCTTCCTCGTTGTATTGCCCCCTTTTCATGGTCAATACAGCCTTGATGAACACATCTTGAAATATGTCTTCCGCAAGCTGATGGTCTTTCACCATCATTTTAATGTATCCGTAAACCCGGTCTCTGTGCCTTCTGAGTAGAGTTTCAAAAGCACTTTCCTCGCCAGATAAGTATCTCCTTACCAATTGGCGATCATCTTCCATTTCATTCATCATAATATCCACCTTTAAAAAATTACAGGTACAAGTGTTTCAAGGTAGAGATCGCGGTCTATAGGCTAAATGGAATTAAATATTTCATAAAAACAAGAATTGATACAAAGACGTAAATGAGAAACGTATGGTTGGAGTAGATATTGTATCAGAGGCTAGATAATTATTATAGAAACGAATGTAGCAACACAAATTTACATTTGCCAACCCAATCTGAATTTTTAACAATCAGCGCACATGAGCAACATCGACAATCTGGATCCTAAGCAATACATAATTATAAAAGGCGCTAAAATGCACAACCTTAAGAATGTAGATGTTGCCATAAAGCGGAACAGCTTCACTGTCGTATCAGGTTTATCTGGTTCTGGAAAGTCGTCCTTGGCTTTTGATACGCTATACGCAGAAGGCCAAAGGAGATATATCGAGAGCCTTTCGGCATACGCAAGGCAGTTTTTGGGTAAAATCGAAAAACCAAAAGTTGATTATATAAAAGGTATTTCTCCTGCGATAGCGATTGAACAAAAGGTGAATACCAGAAATCCAAGATCAACTGTGGGAACCACCACTGAGATTTATGATTATGTGAAGCTATTATTTGCTCGAGTAGGTAAGACATACTCCCCTGTCTCTGGCAAGTTGGTTAAAAAGCATTCGGTCACCGATGTGGTGAATTGGATCTTAGGCAGGGAGAATGAATCGAGATATCTGATTACGACACGCATCGGGTTTGATGGTGAAGCTGACTTATTAAAGCGCTTGGAGCTTTACGAACAGAGTGGGTTTGTGAGAGTTCTTGCAGACGGTCAAGTAGAAAAGATTGATTCAGTTAATGTAAAAAATGCGAAGGATGTACACCTAGTAGTGGATAGAGTTGTTGTCGATAAGTCTGATGAAGGATTGGTGAATCGCTTGGCTGACTCCGTTGATTTGGCTCTATTCGAAGGCCATGGTGTTTTGTCCGTGCGTGAATTTGATAAGCCAGCAAATGAGCAAGTTTTTTCCAATCTATTTGAATTGGACGGAATGCAATTTGAGGAACCTGATGTTCACTTTTTGAGTTTCAACAATCCGAGAGGAGCTTGTAAAAAATGTGAAGGATTCGGCAGTGTAATTGGAATTGATCCTGACCTTGTAATACCCGATCAATCCTTGAGTCTTTTTCAAGATGCAGTAGTTTGCTGGAAAGGAGAGAAAATGAGTGAATGGAAAGACTCGTTTATAAAGGCGACTTCGAAGTTGAATTTCCCAATACATAGATCATATTTCGAACTTACCAAAAAAGAAAAGGATCTGCTTTGGAATGGAAAGGGTGCAATCAAGGGATTAAATGACTTTTTCGTTTTTCTTGAAGAACAAGCTTATAAAATTCAATATCGAGTAATGTTGAGTCGGTATCGCGGCAAAACATTATGTCCTGATTGCAGCGGCACGAGACTTCGGAAAGACGCAAACTATGTAAAGGTAGATGGACATTCTATTTCTGAGTTAATGTTATTACCAATAGACCAATTAAAGGATCGGTTTGCGGGTTTAAAGTTGAGCGAGCATGACCAACAAGTCGCAAAACGGTTGTTGATTGAGATAAACAATCGGCTCGGATTTCTTTGTGATGTAGGACTTGGATACTTGACTTTGAATCGATTGTCAAACACCTTGAGCGGTGGAGAGTCTCAGCGCATTCAATTGGCAACGTCATTAGGAAGTGCATTGGTTGGATCCATGTATATATTAGATGAACCGAGTATTGGGCTTCATCCGCGTGATACGGAGAGATTGATCAAAGTATTAAAGTCCCTACAAAAGGCAGGCAATACCTTAGTTGTAGTTGAGCACGATGAGGATATTATGCGAGCTTCAGATGAATTAATTGATTTAGGCCCAGAGGCCGGTGTGAATGGCGGTAACCTTGTGTTTCAAGGAGGTCAGGATGCGATAAAAGCTAATACTGAAAGTATAACAGCCCGGTATTTAAATAGATTGGAAAAGATTCCTGTTCCTGAACAAAGGAGACCTTGGAAATATTTTATAGAGATCACAGGAGCCAGGGAGAATAACCTCAAGAACGTGGATGTCAAGGTTCCTTTAGGGATTTTGAGCGTGGTGACAGGTGTCAGTGGTTCTGGTAAATCATCTTTGATTAAGAAAGTTTTGTTTCCAGCATTGACCAAGAGAATTGGTGGGCATAGCTCGATTCAAAGTGGACATTTTCAGTCGTTGGATGGGCATTTGAATCGAATAGATTCGGTCGAATTTATTGATCAAAATCCTATAGGTCGATCTTCAAGAAGTAATCCAGTGACTTTTACAAAGGCTTTTGATGATATACGCACCCTCTTCGCGACTAGGCCTCTAGCCCGACAGAGAGGCATGAAACCGGCACACTTTTCATTCAATGTGGATGGTGGACGTTGCGATGTTTGTCAAGGTGAAGGTGAGACAACGGTTGAGATGCAGTTCATGCCGGACATTCATTTAACTTGCGATGCTTGTCACGGGAAGCGTTTTAAAGAAGAAGTTTTGGAAGTTCGCTATCATGATAAGAGCATTACTGATGTTTTAGAAATGTCCGTTGATCAAGCTGTAGCTTTTTTTGAATTACACGCCAGGACTGCTCCCGAAAAAAAGATCATTGCGAAGCTTACTCCGCTGCAGGAAGTTGGACTTGGTTATGTGGCTCTAGGGCAAAGTTCAAATACATTAAGTGGGGGTGAGGCTCAACGAATTAAGCTAGCATCATTTATTGGTAAAGGACAGACCGGAGCCAATGGTGGAACCTTTTTTCTATTTGATGAACCAACTACTGGCTTGCACACCCACGATATTCGAAAATTGATCAAGAGCTTCAATAAACTTATTGATTTGGGCCACACGATTTTAGTCATTGAGCATAACCTAGAAGTGGTAGCCCAGGCCGATTGGATCATTGATATCGGTCCGGAAGGTGGCGAAATGGGTGGAAACATTGTCTTTGAAGGAACGCGTGAAGAGATTGTGAAATCTAAGAAAAGCTATACAGGGAAATATTTGAAGGCGAACCTCTAAACGAATTGCAGCTCGTAAAGTTTGCGATACGCACCATCTTTCTTTAATAATTCTTGATGGCTTCCTGCTTCTAGAATTTGTCCCTTATCCATGACGATAATCACATCGGCATGTTGCACAGTAGCTAATCTGTGAGCTATGATAATGGATGTTCTTCCCTCCGTAATTTGATCGATAGCTCCCTGTATGAGAAGTTCCGTTTCCGTGTCCACAGATGATGTGGCCTCGTCCAAAACCAAAATGGATGGATTATAGATGTAAGCTCTTATGAAACTTAACAATTGACGCTGACCGACACTTAACATTCCTCCACGCTCCTTGACATCAAAGTCATAGCCACCAGGCAACCGTTCAATGAACTTGTGTGCTCCCACCTTTTTAGAAGCTTCGATCACGAGGTTCCGATCGATGTTTGGGTTATTTAATGTGATGTTATTATAAATGCTATCAGAAAATAGGAATACGTCCTGCAGAACTATACCCACTCGTCTCGTTAAATAAGCAGCGTCAAAATCTCTGATATCTGTACCATCTATTTCAATTGCTCCTTTATTGTATTCATAGAACCGGCTTAAAAGGTTAATGATACTTGTTTTGCCCGCACCTGTTGCTCCCACAATAGCAATGCGCTGTCCTTTGTTCACATCAAATGAAACGTCCTTTAAAACCCAGTCTTCGTCATTATATGCGAACCAAACGTTTTTGAATGAGATTGTGCCATCAATGCTCGGTTTTAAGTTTTTGCCCGATCCAGTTATTTGAGCTTCAGTATCCATCACCTTAAAAACTCGCTCACTCGCAACCATGCCCATTTGCAGGGTGTTGAACCGATCAGCTAATTGTCGGATGGGCCTGAAGATCATGTATATGTAAAGAATGAATGCGACTAAGTCACCATACTGCACAACTCCATCTAATACTTCTCGACTGCCCCACCAGATAAGCAAGGCTATAGAAGCTGCACTTAAGATTTCGACTACAGGAAAGAATATGGAGTTGGCTAGAACCGTTCGTAAATGCGCATCTCTGTGGCGAGCATTAATAGCCTTGAACTTGTCCATTTCTTGTTTTTCACGATTAAAGATTTGGACAATGAACATTCCCGTTATATGTTCTTGCACAAAAGCGTTCAGCTTAGATACTTCTGTTCGAACATCTTGAAAAGCAACTTTAATGTAGTTTTTGAAAATGTTCGTAGCCCAGAGTAAAACAGGAATAGGAATAATGCATATCAAAGTCAGTCGCCAGTCTAAAATGAACATGACGATTAATACTACCGAAAGCTTTAAAATTTCACCAATGATGATGAGTACTCCATCAGAAAAAATATCAGCAATTGTCTCGATATCCGATACGGCGCGAGTAACCAGGGTGCCAATTGGCGTCTGGTCAAAGTATTTCAATCGGAAATGTGTGATTTTTCGATACACATCCACACGCAAATCGCGAATCACAGATTGTCCTAACCAATTTGCTAGATAAGTCTGAAGAAACTGAACAATTCCTTCTAAAATCAAAATCCCCACAATGAGCAGAATCATTGTTTTCAGCAATCCTGGTTTTGGGATGATGATGGTCTCATCCAAGGTATATTGGATTAAATATGGTCTGAGAGGCGCAAGAAGCGCTGAGAAGATCACCATGAACGTGGTGAAAGTGAACATAGCTCGATACGGCTTCACATAGCGTAAAACGCGTATCAATAACCCTAGGTCAAAGGCATTGCCACTTACTGATTTTAGTTTTTTATCGCTCACCGTACCTCTGATTCAGCGGGATAAGAAATGTCGATCAAATACAAACCGTGGGCAGGCACACTATATCCGGCCTGACCCCTATCTTTAGCTTCAATAATTTTTTCAAACTGGTCGAGCGTAATCTTGCCTCTTCCGAGTTCAATCAACGTACCAACCACGGCTCGAACCATATTTCTAAGAAATCGATTCGCCTTTATTTCAAACCTCAAGCCACCTGTCTCCACTTCCCAAAAAGCGTGATGTAAATCGCAAATATTTGTTTCAGCATCTGAATGCAACTTTGAGAAACTTGTAAAGTCCTTGTGATTTTTTAGTCTTGATGCGGCTTGGTTCATTAGATCTAAATCAAGAACTTCACGATATTCATAAGAGCGATGTTGACAAAAGGGGTTTTTAGCACTTGATATTAAATACTCATAAGTGCGCGATGTAGCTGTGAATCGACTATGAACATCTGGTTTGACCTTAAATATTTTTGAAATCGCAATTTCTTTAGGTAGGATGCAATTTGCTCTGAACATTAAGTCTCCTGTGGTGGATATGTCCAATTCTGTGTCAAAATGCGCGAAAAACTTACGTGCGTGCACTCCGGTATCCGTTCTACCGCAACCAATCGTATATATTTCTGTTCTTAATATGGTAGAAAGCGCCTCATTCAGGCATTGCTGAATAGATTTGGCGTTCTTTTGAATTTGCCAACCATGGAAGGGGGTTCCGTCATAAGAAAGTTTGACAAAATATCGATGCGCCATCAGGCGGCAAATGTAGTTTTAGAGAATGGATGTTGAAACACATAATTTGGGTAAAAGCAAGCGATCTGCATGGATTAGTGCAATGAGACTTCGAACATTGCCTTTGGCGCTAGCATCAACCATAACAGGTTCGAGTATGGCAGCATTGGCTGGAGCTTTTAGCTGGACAATCGCACTTATGACTGCAACTACTACTGTATTGCTCCAGATCAACAGTAATCTCGCAAATGACTATGGTGACTTTCTGCAAGGCACAGATTCTGAAGATCGAATTGGCCCTGAAAGGGCGCTTCAGTCTGGAGTGTTAAGTGCACCGGAAGTGAAGCGGTCAATAGTTTTGTTCAGCCTACTCTCATTTATAAGTGGCAGTGCGCTGCTTTATCTTGCTCCAATCGATTTTACGTCAAAACTGGTGCTATTGGTAGCTGGAATTCTAGCGATTTACGCATCAATTAAATACACCGCGGGTTCTAATCCATATGGCTACAGAGGATTGGGTGACCTATCTGTTATGTTGTTTTTCGGAGTATTAGGTGTCGTTGGGGCTTTTTATGTACAGTCGGCAACTTTATCTTGGAGTGTTTTATTACCAGCTATTGGTATTGGTTGTTTTAGTGCTGGCGTTTTAAATGTGAACAATACACGCGACCGGTCGGCTGACATGGATGCGGGAAAGATCACTATTGCAGTTAAATTAGGAGCTGAGAATTCCAGAAGATACCAAGTTTTCTTAATGGGAATTGGGATTAGTTGCTTTACCTTATATGCCTCATTTTTCTTGGATCAATGGCAGAACTGGATATTCCTAATATCTCTTCCCCTTTTTGCGCTGAATGCATATAAAGTCTATACAATTCGTGAGGATGTTAGGTTAGATCCGTGGCTGAAGCAATTGGCTCTATCTACCTTCCTATTGTCTTTGTTACTGGCTTTAGGAGCAAGTTTTTAGTTATAGCCTGTTTTCTGCGATTTGCGATTCAAATAGCAAGGGAAGATCTACATCGATAACCTCAATATCTGCATGCGGATTAGATGATACTAGAAAGCATACATATCCATAATAATCCAATTCAGCCGGGTTTATGTACCAGTTTTTTGCATTGAAAAACGCAATGTCAGGTTGTATGTAGATTTCCTTGATATCAACGTTTTCCTGTTCGCCATCCGCTTTTAATACGCTTTCTTTAATTGTCCAGAATTCGTAAAACCGCCTCAAAGGGATAATATGCGAGTAAATCTCTCTCCATTCGAGATAAGTCATTTTTTCTCGATAGTCACTGAGGTTTAATGGTTTTAACCTCTCAACATCGATGCCGAGTATGCTGGTTTCGCTAATGGCACATACCGCTACCGCTCCATCATTTGCCAGACTAAAATGAGGTGCATCTATTATGTATGGCTTTCCGGACTTAGTGAATTCAAGGCACTCAAACAAGTCGTTCATGTTGGCGCCCATCTCATTCATACCGTGCCATAGCATCAACTTTCGAGCTAAGCTGCCATGTTGCTTTTCCCAACCATTCTCCTCCAGAACCCGATCTCGAAGGTCTTGTGGGATGACTCTCATTAGGCCATCAAAAACTTCATCACTCCATTTTTCGGTGACTTGCGTAGAATATACTTTGATTGAATTAGTCATGCAGCTTATTGCTGGCAAATCTATTATTCTCTAGAACGCAGTCAAGTTATTTAATCAAGTGTGTTTACCGTAATCTCATTATGGACCTGAAATGAAAATATGGAGCTACCCAATCCATTAAATTTGTCATATGACTAGCAAGCTATTTTTTGGATTTTCTTTGTTTCTAATAATCATCTCGAGTTCATGCAAGGAGGAGGATCCCTTCGAATATCCTGAAGATCCAGAGCAAGTAGACCCAACTTGGATTACTGAAATGGAACGTGAAGTCACGAGTGATGAAGGTTGGACCCCAGTTCAGTTTTCAGCGGGGTGCGATCCAAACCTGAGTATAAGTAACCTCGCTGCCTATGAGCTAAACTACACTCGAGGCTTTGCTATTTTACGTTTGCTTCCGAATGACAGTAACTGTACGGTCCGCGTAAGTGTTGAAACTGAATTCAAGACGAATGAAATTTCAAATTACGATTGGGAGGAACTGCATTTCGAATACACCTATTCAGAATATAGTGGGGAGCCCGATAGTAAGTACATGATTTCTTTAAATTATGGAAACCTTGAATTAGATTTGGATTTGGCCCCAATCATTGCAGATCTGATTCCGGCCGATACAACCGATGGTTTGTTGCATTTAAGTTTTGAAGATCAATCTCCAGTGTTTGAGTTAAATGGCAAGGAATTTACCCCAGATTTTAGCTCTGAATCAGGTAATTTTATATCGTTGGATGGTGCTGGAACCGATAGTTACTTTAAAGTTTCACTCGTTTCGGAGAATACTGATCAAGCAACTTATACAGCTTTTCAATATCTGCGAATAACACGCTTTGGATTCGAAGAGTCCTAGTTATGTTTGCCAAACATGGCAGACCACGATTTACAAATTCCGCTCGCAGAACGGCTGCGTCCAAAAACACTTGATGAATACATTGGTCAAGATCAAATCGTTGGGCCAGATGGTCCACTTCGATTAGCAATCCGAGCCGGATCTTTACCGTCCATTATCTTTTGGGGGCCACCAGGAGTAGGCAAGACCACACTGGCTCAAATTCTGGCAGATGAATTAAAAAAACCGATGTTTTCGCTAAGCGCTATCAATAGCGGAGTGAAGGATGTCCGCGAAGTAATTGAGCGCGCCTCTCGAAAAGATTTGTTGAGCCAGTCCAAACCTATCTTGTTCATTGATGAAATTCATCGATTTAGCAAGAGTCAACAGGATAGCTTGCTTGCTGCGGTCGAAAAGGGGATTGTAACCCTGATTGGCGCTACGACTGAAAATCCCTCTTTTGAAGTAATTCCTGCCTTGCTTTCTCGCTCCCAAGTTTATGTGCTTGAAGCTTTTGGGGTGAGTGAATTGCAAGCTATGTTAGACCGAGCTTTAAAGGAGGACGATTGGCTCAAAGATCAAAAGATTAAGGTTAAAGAAACCAAGTCATTGTTTCAGCTTAGCGGTGGAGATGGTCGTAAGTTGTTAAACACGTTAGAGTTAATTGTGCAATCTACGGGTGAAAAAGCCACCATAACAGATGAGTTGGTAATGAAGGTAGTAAGAACCAAAATGGCTCGCTATGATAAAACAGGTGAGCAGCATTATGACATCATATCTGCCTTTATTAAAAGTATTCGGGGTAGTGATCCGAATGCATCTGTTTACTGGTTGGCTCGAATGATTGAAGGTGGAGAAGATCCATTGTTTATCGCACGCAGATTGTTGATTTTAGCCAGTGAAGACATTGGGAATGCTAATCCACAGGCTTTGGTTATTGCAAATAGCTGCTATCAGGCTGTACACTCCATTGGATATCCAGAATGCAGAATTACGCTGTCACAATGTGCAATATATCTGGCTACTTCTGCTAAAAGCAACGCGAGTTATTCGGCTATTGGCGAGGCACAAGCTAAAGTGCGAGAAACAGGAGATCTAAGCGTCCCTCTACATATTCGTAATGCACCTACTAAGTTGATGAAAGAGCTTGGTTATGGCAAAGAGTATAAATACGCTCATAGCTATGATAATGGGTTTATAGATCAGGAATTCCTACCAGATGAGATATCTGGCCAAACTTTTTATAGACCAGGAGCAAATAAGCGCGAAAGCGCGATTAAGGAATGGCTGAAGTCCCTTTGGAAGAATAGATATGACTATTAAATAAAATAAGTTCGTTGTCTGAACGTTTTTAGAGCCATGGTTGATAGAGAAACGTCTGTTGTTTTTGCATTCATTGCACTGTTACTTTCCATCGTTGGTTTTTATCTGGACTCTGATCCGGTGGTTCATGGCATGGGGATGATCATTTTTGAATTTGTAGCAATGAGCGTATTGAACTTCGCAATAATTACTGTTCTATTCCTTTCTGGGAAGTTTCTTTATGCTATTACTCGAAGGCTATTCTAATCCTTACGGCTCTATTGATGGGCTGATTTTCCAATTATTCTTGTGTCATACCGTTCATACTCTTAGTCAACCTATGTGCCATTTTATTGAATAAAGTGATATTAAATTGATATCATTGTGACGTAATCAGCTAAAATCAAAACAATGAACCAAGAAAAAACTTTCAAACCCTCAAGTGGATACCTAATGATCTTTGTAGCCATCGCCTTGCTTGTATGTAGCATCCCTTTATTTGCCTTTAAGATTATTTTCGCGGCAATTCCGATGGTATTAGTTTTTGTAACCATAACAACGGGATTCTTTTTTATCAACCCCAATGGTTCAATTGTACTCACCTTATTTGGAGAGTATAAAGGCACTGTAAAAACCAATGGTTTTTATTGGGCGAACCCATTTTATACAAAAAAGAGGGTTTCGCTTCGTGCGCGCAACTTTGATTCCGATCGAGTCAAGGTGAATGATAAACTGGGCAATCCGATCATGATTAGTGTGATCCTTGTTTGGAAAGTTTCTGACACGTTTAAAGCGGCTTTTGGAGTGGACGACTACCAACACTTTGTCCGTGTGCAAACAGATGCTGCGGTAAGAAAAATGGCTGGTTCGTATCCTTATGACGATTGGGAGGATAGCGATGAGTTTAAGATTACACTGAGATCAGGTATGACGGAGGTGAATGAAGCGCTTGAAAATGAATTAAGTGAACGCTTAGAGATTGCCGGGATTGAGGTAATGGAGGCTCGAATAGGCTATCTTGCCTATGCAGAGGAAATAGCAAGTGCAATGCTAAAAAGACAGCAAGCCACAGCTATAATTGCTGCCAGAGAAAAGATTGTAGAGGGAGCGGTTGGTATGGTTGAAAACGCCTTAGAAAAAATTAAAGAAAAAGACCTGGTTGAATTTGACAACGACAAGAAGGCAACAATGGTTAGTAATCTCATGATTGTCTTGTGTTCCGATAAGGAAGTGACCCCGGTTGTTAATACAGGTACCTTACATCAATAGAATTGTCATGGAAAAGTATAAGATCATTAAGAAAGGAGTCTTTCAATCTGTATCTTCTTTTGAAGAAAAGGTAAATACTCTGTCAGCCGATGGTTGGAAAGCGATTAGTCTGACTTCAGACAATAGTCATATGTACGTTTTAATGGAAAGAGAGAGATAACCAATGGCTAAAAAACCATTTGCATTAAGAGTAGATGAAGAGATGATGAAGTCCATAGAGAAATGGGCTGCCGATGAGTTTCGTTCTGTAAACGGACAAATTGAGTGGATGCTACATCAGCAATTAAAGCAGGCAAAACGGAACCCAAAGCCTAAATCTTGAACAAAAAAAAGTCCCGAAACAATTCGGGACTTTACTGTTTACAGAAACTCTGTATTATTTTTTAAACGGCATTTGATCAGACACAGTCAATCTTTTACGACCGGCCGCTCTACGTCTAGCTAATACTTTTCGGCCGTCTTTTGAGGCCATTCTTTCGCGAAATCCATGCTTGTTGATTCGCTTTTTTCTCGAAGGTTGAAATGTCCGTTTCATAGTATCTTTCTTCTAAAAGGGCTGCAAATGTAACTTCCTTTACTTAAGTTTCAAACTTTTATCGTCTTTCTTTTACAATTGGCACAGCATAATTTTTTGAATCAACAGTCAACACAATGGTGTAGACCCCTGAAGCGATCTCATTTATTGGTAATTCCAATCGATTTACAGCATTTACAAATCGTAAATCCTGTTCTAAAACCAATCTACCTGACATGTCAATTAACTTGACAGATGCCTTATCACTGTTGAATCCATTAATAAATTCGATGAAAACAATATCAGTTGCAGGTGATGGATAAACTTTCACACTCAAATCATCAATTCCTTCAAAACCAGTAATGATGAATGGCTCTGACCACGCACTCCAACAGCCTCCTTCAAAAATTCTGACCCGATAATTTCCATCCCCGTATTTCGGTACAACTTGGGAGTTTGTCGTGGAGGTGCTATCATCAAATTGCCACCTATATATTTCTCCCGGAATTGAACATTCTAAGCTATCCAAAATAGCCGAAATATTAGGCGTGGCTGGGAGAGGAAGTACACTGGTCGCAATAGTATCAGTACTATTTTGACATCCATTACTATCTGTAAAGATCACCCAAACCTCATCATTAGATATTAATGTTGAGGTACTCCATTGATTAGAAGAACTAGATTGTTCAGATACAGTATTGAGCTGAAAATCGTAGTTGCTAAGGGTTGTGTTAAGCGCTGTAAATTTTACGGTATCACCTTCGCAGATTTCATCGTCATCATCGGATGAAACGAATGCGCTTGTTGGAGTCGGATAGATAGAAAGTGTAATAACATTACTTGTACCTAAACAACCACTCGAATCTGTTACGACAGCAAAGAACTGATCTCCTGCATTAAACCCAGTGGTAGAAGCAGTTTCACTACTACCGATTTGAAAGCTGATGTTGTTTTTAAAAAACTCATAAATTGGATAACCGGATTCATTCACATTGAAATCTATAGTGTCCTCATTACAGAAGGTGTTAGATGTAACACCTGAAGTTAAAGAAGCTTCAGGAACGTTGACTGTTATGATACCGGCTTTTGACTCAAAATCATTTCCATATTGATTGGTTGCGAAAAGGACGACTGTATATGCACCACCAGCTGTGAACTCAATTTGAGGGTTTTGGCTTGAATTACTAGTACCATTGACATAATTGAATGTATTTGGCGAAATTGTCCAAGACCAGCTTGTTGGTGTTTGACTAGACTCATCGGTCAACGCGACTGTTTCGTTCAAACATGGAAAGGTGTCACTCACACTAAAATCTGCATATGGAGCAGCAGTAAGTTCAATACCGTCAATGGCGATATCACCTAACCAATTGTCACCGCTGGTTCCAGCAAACCTTAGTTTAACCGCCTCACCGATGTAAGCATTTAGTGATACTGAGTCTACATTCCATTGATCTCCTAAATTGGCTCCTGTTTGAGTCCAGATGTTTGTCCAACTTCCATTTGAAAGCACATCTACGTCCAGATCATTCATCCAAGGACCATATCCGAACATGTGAAATGCAAACTTGATTTCCGGTGATGTAACGTTATCAAGGCTTAAACATGGACTTTCCAAAAGCGCTAATTTGTTATAGCATGTAGTATAGGGTGGATAAGAGGAGATATAAAGATAATGACCTTCGTAAGTGCCTGGATCATAGTCATTGCTAGGGCCAGTATTGGCGCCATTGTAATTAACATCACTCCACGGAGTACCCTCGTTATCTGGCCTCCAATCTATCTCATCACCATTACCATTAGGAACATTTTTCCAATTTACAACTTCGCAACTCGTGGCACAACCGCCTGACCCACAAGGAGTGTCTTCTTCAAAATCGTCATACCATGGGAAGGATAAGCCTGGCGAAACGATAATTGCACTGTCTGCAACGATGGAGTCGGAACCATTTCCATTGGTGACTTTAAGCTTGACAGTGTAATACCCAGTATCGCTCAATACGATGATTGGATTCATGCTTGTATCGCTTGTTCCATTGACGTAGGTGACAGATGAAGTTGGTAAAATTTCCCAAAGCGTGGAGTCAACTCCGTATGCAGAGTTATTATAGAGCTGAATGGTATCCAATGAACAGATGTCTGTACTATCCACCGAAATATTCATAAATGCCATAGGGTCTAATGTCCCGGGATCGTATAAATCACTTTCCCACAAACCTCGACCGTAAGTTGCTGCTCTTATTCTACTTCCTTGCCAATTGCCTTGAGGATGGTAAATTTCAAGTTCTCTCACTTGAACATTGTCTGGAAAATCATCGTAAAATGATATCCAGTTGGACAGGCTGTTGTCTATATAATAAATACCGGCATAACCACCTGCGTATAATCCTCCGTTACTCAAAGGATCAGCCACAATGGTGTTATAGCTTAAGTTCGGAAGGCTTCCGGTAATATTAGACCAACTAGTGCCGCCATTGTTTGACTTCCAAATTTGATTATTAATGGCAATCCAAAGAATGTCATTGTCGTACGGATCCGTCTCAACATCTCTTAAAGTACCCGAAACAGGAAGGTAAGAGGTAAGATCCGTCCATGTTGGACTGCTCGATAGTACATTATCCGATCTGAAAAATTTGTTGTCACTACGAATTGCGAAGAGGCGATTTCCATCAACCTTGCTTTGCCTCAGTTGCCTCATGTTCGAAGAGTTGGATCCTGCAAGTCCATTGGAAATCGCAGAAAAGCTAACACTACCCTGTTTTGCAGTGGTTGTTCGCCAAACATTTTTGTACCCAATAAACATGATGTTTGGATCATCTTTATCTAAGATGTACGGAGTTACCCATGCTCCGCTTTCGGTGATTCCGTTGGTATTATTAGCTGCAAATCCACCAAAGCTATATCCATTGTTTGTGGAACGTGCAATGTTCCCATAATAGACAGAAGCATAAACAAAATTGTCATCAGAGTAATCAATAATGCATTCCATTCCGTCACCTCCTCTTTCTGTTCTAAATAGGTTGTTATCCCAAAGTGCTGTGCCGTTGTCTTGGTATCCATTAATGACAAACTCATGTGTTTGCTGACTCACCCCAATTTTATATATCTGCGCAATACCTAGCCCATCACTAATTTCTGGCCAGGTGGCACCATCGTCATCTGTATAGTATAGGCCACCGTCATTACATGCGTATAAGACTCCATTCACGGGAGAATAGGCAAACCAATGTTGATCTGCATGAACACTAGCTGCGCTGTAACCACTTGACCAAGAACTTCCTACCCAGTGACCCACACAGTTCCAAGAAACTCCAGAATTAACAGATTTCCAAATATTGACACCACCTACATATACTATGTCAGCGTCATCAGGGTCAACTTCAATCGCTAAATCATACCATCCTTGACCTCCACCACCAGAACCATTTTCGGCCCATCCCATTAAATTAGGAGTAGTAGATTGGGTAGAAAAAGAGAGCCCTTCGTTTGTTGATTTATAAAGTCCACCGTAGGCCGAACCTATGGAGCAAAGCAGGTAAATAGTGCTGGGGTCATCGGCAGAGACTCCAATCGTAAGTCGTTGTGGATTTGATGGTAGTCCGCTGGTAATTTGTGTCCAGTTGTCACCACCATCTGTGCTTCTATAAAACCCAGCTGTGCCTGATGTTTCAGTTGCATACACCACAGTGGAACTTCCCGGTTTATATTTAATGTCTTTAAAGAACGAAGTGTTAGATTCTAATGTCCATGTACTGCCCGCATTTTGAGTTCGATATATACCACCACTTGTCGCGGCTAAAATATATGAAGGGTTAGTAGGATGCATAATCATATGACTTACTTCTCTATTGCCCATTCCAGAGTTTGATTGGGTCCAGCTTTGTCCCCCATCTGTAGATTTGAAAACACCTCTTCCAGGAGCGTCACCTGCATCGCGATCTCCGGTACCCATATACATAATGTTTGTATTGTTTGGGTTTATAACTATGCTCGAAACGCCCAAGGAGGCAAGATCATCCGTGTTTGAGCTCCATGTTTGGCC
Source organism: uncultured Flavobacteriales bacterium (assembly GCA_943788775.1). Classification (GTDB taxonomy): domain Bacteria; phylum Bacteroidota; class Bacteroidia; order Flavobacteriales_G; family Salibacteraceae; genus SHAN690. The sequence goes on from CALSRO010000005.1 coordinate 620,951, forward strand.
GCCATCCGCAGTTTTCCACAATCCTCCTGAAGCAGCTCCTACCCAAATAATATCCTCATCCGTTGGATGAAAACAAATGGCATTCAATCGACCATTTCCATTGGGTTGACCCGTTCCATTGTCTGGTTTTGCGATGGGACCAACTTCTTCCCAAGCTCCATTTTCAGATTCAATACCCTGAGTGTTTGACTGATTGTCTAGAATTTTATAGGCTTCAAAGGCTTCTGCATATTTAGTGACGTCTACTAACTTTCCCTCCTGATCAACATGGTCTTTCCAATGATTCTCCCATCTTCTGAAAACCATCCAACCATCTCCTGGCTGGCGTTCTCGACCTTCAAAATAAGTATTGAAAGCTTTTTGGGTCTCGTAAAAATTCGCGCTCGGGTCATCCATCATCTGAACCCAAATTGGCACGTTCGCGGTATCTATTCCTTGTCCAATTAAGTGGAAACTTGCAAATAGCAGTCCAGTGAATAAAGCGAAATTCTTCATATGCCAAATGTAGCATTGAGCAGTCGGACTATTTACAACTTTCATGATGGAATAAAAAAAAAGACTGGGATGAGAATCCAAGTCTTTTCAATTTAAATACATCTAATGAATTAGTCGTCAATAGTAATGTGTCCCCAGTTCTCGCCCGATTTGATGCGATAAAGCTGCATCTCAGAGATATTAAACTGCTTCGCTAAAATCCTGTAACGAGTTTTTCGATTAGGATCAAAAATTTTCTGTTTCAATCGCTTGACCTGTGTCGCATTTAACTTGTGACCTTTGTATGGTTTTCGCTCCTTTCTAAGCTCACGAGCCTTGATGACATTTGGGTTTTTTTGTTGATGAAGTTCCATCTCACGCTTTGTAGCCCATTTAAGATTACTAGAGTGATTGTTCATTTTATTGTAGTCGAGGTGAATTACATAACGATCATCTGGTCGTTTTTCATCACCGAAATATTCAGCTACAAGTTTATGAATGAAGATTTGTTTGTTTTTAACGGTGACATCACCGCCATCCTTATAGAATTGCTTGTAACGAAAAACAGGATAGCCATCAACTAGGCTGCCTTTTAATAAGCGGCCATCATCCCGCGTTTTTCTGTAACTAGCAATCCGACCGTAATTTGAAATGTCATACTTGTTTCTGAGCTTGTCTTTACTTAGATCCACAGTTTTCCACTCCTCGTCCCAATACGATTTGATCATGATATGATTGTTTTGTAATTGTCAGATTATCTAATTGATAAACCAACAATGAGTTATTTGGTTAAGTAAGTACATCAAATTTAACAATCGATCGATCATGAACATGGGTTTAGAACATATGATTTGTCGATTTATTTAGACGAAGGGTCTTTTTTATCCATATTATCCACAATCAAATGCAACTTTTGCGGCATAATGGAAAAGAAGAGAATAAGTAAGGATGGGCTAAAGAGAGCATTGAGAATTTTTAAATACGTCCTTCCCTATCGGTTAAAGTTTGGGTTGGGCCTCGTTTTTTTACTGCTGTCCTCTTTAACCTTCATGTCTTTTCCCGGATTAATCGGCCGATTAGTGGGTGGTGATGAGGTTTCGGATAGCGCAATTGATCAGTTTTTTAATCTTCAAAATATAGATCAGGTCGCATTGTTACTCATAGTTGCTTTTTCACTTCAGGCGGTTTTTTCATTCATGCGAATATTCTTATTTGCAGGCGTTACCGAACGCGCTATTGCTGCAATAAGGCAGGATACATATGGACATTTGATTCAACTGCCAATGTCTTTCTTTTCAAAACACCGGGTCGGAGAATTGAATAGTAGAATTAGTAATGATATCAGTCAATTGCAGGATACATTCATGACAACTTTGGCTGAAATGGTAAGGCAGGTGATCACAATTCTTATTGGGATCAGCTTATTGTTTTTCTATAGTGTTGAATTGACCTTTGTAATGCTCATTTCATTACCCGTGATGATGATTGCTGCATTCTTTTTTGGAAAATTCATTAGAACCTTATCCAAGAAAACGCAATCAACGCTGGCGGATGCTCAGATTGTTGTGGATGAGACCTTGCAGGCTATACAAAGCGTTAAATCATACGCGAATGAGTCCTTTGAAAGGTCGCGTTACAACATTATCACCGAAGAAGTGCGTAAGGTGGCTATGAAAGGTGCGAAATGGCGTGGAGCATTTGCTTCATTTATAATTCTTGGTTTGTTTGGTGCAATCGTATTGGTTATTTGGTATGGAGTGAAGCTTAAGAATGCCGGTGAAATTGGTATGGATGAATTGATGTCATTTATACTTTACAGCGTTTTTGTAGGTGGATCGATTGGTGGAGTTGCTGACATATTTGGTAAAGTACAGAAGACTATTGGTGCCACTGAAAGTCTTTTTGATATAATGTTGGAAAGTCCAGAAGAATTTTCTGGAGCTTGCAAAGGAGGACATATCTCTGCTGGAAAATTATCATTTGAGCATGTTGCCTTTTCTTATCCGTCTAGGGCTGATAAAGAGGTGCTGCGAGATGTAACTATGGTAGTTGAGCCTGGTGAGAAAGTGGCCATTGTTGGCCCTAGTGGGGCAGGGAAGTCAACGATTGCTGCATTGGTTTTGAAGTTCTATGACCCAACCAATGGCATTATTAAAATAGATGATATACCATTGGGTGATTATGATTTAAGATCATTGCGCGATTCTATGGCCCTAGTGCCACAGGAGATATTATTATTTGGAGGTAGTATAAAGGAAAACATTGCCTATGGTAAACCTGGGGCAGAGGATTCCGAGATTGAGTTGGCCGCTAAAAAAGCCAACGCTCTAGATTTTATTCAAAGCTTTCCAGAAGGGATGGATACTCTAGTTGGTGAGCGTGGGATTCAGTTAAGTGGAGGACAACGACAACGAATTGCAATCGCAAGGGCTATTCTTAAAGACCCCAAAATCTTAATCTTGGACGAGGCCACGTCTTCTCTCGATGCGGAAAATGAACGAGTGGTGCAATTGGCACTTGAGTCACTTATGGAAGGTAGGACGAGTATTATTATTGCGCACCGTCTGAGTACAATTAGAAAGGCAGATAAAATTGCTGTTTTGGATCAAGGGGTTATTCGTGAGTCTGGAACCCATGATGAACTGTTGGAAATTGAAAACGGAGTTTATCGAAACTTGAGCGAACTTCAGGTGATTGGTTAGGTAGCTATACTAGCCCGTTTATCACGCATGTATAAAGTTCTATAAACCCAACCACAAATTAATCCTCCGAAAGATTGTTCGAAGGCTTGCCAAACGGCATCCACGACAATATACTTAATGTCGAATGTGGTTGAGAAACTAACTCCAAAAACAAAGGCAATGGCGTAGATAAATACACCAATTATTGCTCCTATCACAATTCCATACTTAAATGAATCTTTCATTTTCTTGGCCGCGTAGGTCAAGACGGTAATGATCAAGCCGATGCCCAGATAAACAACTGCACTTACGGTAAGGTAGAGATTGATCGGGTAGGGAATCTTTAAAAAATCGTTTAATACTTCGGCATGCCATATATAAGATAAACCATACATGGCGATGGAGCATGTAATCCAAGAGATGAAAAATTTAATGTCAATTCTTGTGGACACTGCTTTTAGTTTTCTTTTTGGCAAAGTTAAAGCACACTTAGTTTATTAGAGATGTAACGTCATTTGTTTACCAACATGTCATGGAATAGCCTCATTTAACAATTCAATTTATTCATTGGAAGATTTTTCCTCGGAGACATTTGCTCCTAAAGTTTTTATCACCTTTGATCACCAATGAAAAGGCCCATTCTTCCCATTTACTTCGGAATCGCATTTTTCCTTCTTTTTACAAGTTGTCGAAGAGATATTGATTTGGCCAATTGGGACGTAGATGCATTGGTTCCTGTAGCACATGGAACCATCAATTTCGCAGATTTCGCACCTGAGGAAAATGTCTATGGAGATGGTGAGAGTTTACTGCATCTAACTGCGGCTGAAACCCTAATAAGCCTGGGTTTAGATACCTTGATTGGTATTCCAGATTACAGTATTGATACAGGATTTGTCGTTCCCATCAGCATTAACTTTCCTCCAGGCGTTCCCTTTTTCTATCAATTGGAAGAAACAAAGTTCGATTTGAAAGATGTAGAGTTGACTCGCGCGTTAATTCGAGAATCAAGGATTACCATATTTCTCGAAAATACTATTGATAAACCAGTGTTATTCGAATATGGTATTTATAGCGCCACACTGGATGGAGATACTTTTTTGGTGCAAGCTCGAGTTGAGGCCAATGATACCTTGAGCAGATCGTTTACACTAGATGGATATGAACTGGATTTGCGAGGTGAAGAAGGGACCGATTTTAACACCATTGTGACATTTCTTCAAGCAATGATACACCCTGACGAAACTCAAAATCATCAATTTACAGCTGGTGATGAGTTTAACATCAAAAACACAGTCAAGGGTGTTGTACCTGAATTTGTAACCGGGTATTTTGGCAATCAATCGGTTTTATTTGAAGAAGATGAAGCGCTTGATGTATTTGCACAATTCCCATATCAATCTGTAAATATCACTGACTTTGATGTTACACTAACTATAGATAATGGCATTGGGGCCGATCTCAAATTAAATATCCAAGAGCTGCGTTCGGAGAATACTGTTACCGGGGCTAATGCCGCGTTAAATCATGAAGTTATAAACAACAATCAACTATATCCCCGAGCGATCAATTTGTACGATTTGACAGATCCAGTTAAACACATTCAGAAGAAGCTGACTTTTAGCGATGAGAATAGCAATTTGGATGAATTGTTGGAACTCAGACCTGATCGCTTCTTGGCGAATTTAGATATTGAAGTGAATCCATTAGGAGATATATCCCTCGGCAACGACTTCGCTTATTATGGTCACAATATCAGTGCGTTCATGCAAATGGATGTTCCATTGGTTGTTAGCGCAAAAGGAGTGGTGTTAAACGATACTTCGGATTTTCAGTTTATTGCTCCTCAACCAAATAATCCATTGGATCGAATTAATTATGGTTCGCTAAATCTGATTTTAGAGAACAGGTATCCGATCGATGCTGAGATACAGGTCTATCTATTGGACACTTTCAATAATCTTTTAGATAGTTTACTTGAGTCTCCAGCATTGGTGCTTGGTGCTGAAGAAAACAACCTAGGAATTGTTGAATTTGCTGAGCAGAGTATTGTTGAAATACCAATAGGTCCAGCACTTTTTGATCAATTGGAATTGACAAACTATTTGAAAATTAGTGCGGTACTAAATACAGTTGGTGTTGACTCGGTGCACCTGCGCAATAATTCAGGGATTGAGTACAAATTGGTGGCTGATATAAATGCTCGAACTAAAAAGTGAGATTAGCTTTTCTAATATCGCTTGTACAAATTGTTGGGTTGCAAATCCATGCACAAAAGCCTGTATCTCAAAACTGGTGGAAGGGGAGCGAGGCCACGTCATTCGTGAGCTTGAATGCAGGGTTAAATGCGAATTCAGCAGATTTTTCAAATCGATTTTTATCGGAACTCATTTTTTCTGATCAACTATCTCAGGAGGTTCTGAATGATGAGTTAAAAGGCCTAAGCCAAACTGAAAATGTGATGGGGCTGGATTATGAGTTGGCATTGCAGGGTGGGTGGAATATTAAATCTGGTGCCCATACCTTACTATTCAAAGCGGCAGATGTAGCTCATGTCAATGCCAGTGTGCCGAAGAATGCCGCAAGATTGATATTGACAGGTAACAAAAGTTTTGCGGGTGATACCTTGGATTTTTCGGGCTTAAATGGGTTAGGAATGCGATTCCAGCAACTGGCGGTGGGTTGGCAATTTCAACCAACACCATCTACTGCTTTTTTCGCCTTGATTTGCTTTGTTAATGGAGAGCAATATGCAGATGCAAAAGTTGATCGATCTTGGCTTTACACATCAGTTTTAGGTGATACTTTATCAACGAGTCTTAAAGGTGGCCTCTTCATTTCTGATACTGGTAATGTTGGCTTTGCTACGCACAATGGTGCAGGGGCGTCTTTAGATTTTGGATTCCACACAGAATTTCAAGGCGAAGGATCGATTTGGCAGTTTGATTTTGCGGTGAATAATTTAGGCTTGGTTCAGTGGAATAAAAAAACCATCGGTTACAATTTTGACACGAATTATACTTGGACTGGAATTGAGATACCTGATATTACGAACATCAATGAACAATTTGCAGATAACGTGCTCACAGATAGTTTGGGTGGGGGTGTAAATGAGAATATCAGAAAACAGACTAGAAATGAATGGCTACCAGGCTATGTAGCTGCTGAATTGTTACAGAGAAGGGATGCTGGTTTTGAGACAGGTGGCGGTTGGGTATTGCGCTGGAACGCCAACTTCGATCCTTACGTCTACTTGAAAAACGGCTATCGTTTCAACGAACATATTGCAACGCACCTTAGCGTTGGATATGGAGGTTATGGCACTGTGCAAGTTGGACTTTCGGGAATTTTTGAATGGTCGCATTTTATGGCAAAAGCGGAGGTAAGAAATATTGAAGCGCTTGCATTACCTGGTAGGTTTGCCGGTGGCAGCGGAATAATTAACTTAAGCTACATGTTCTGATGAGAGCCAGTTTTACAATATTAATGCTTTGGATGGCGGTGTCTCTGGTGGGGCAGGATACTTCTTACTATTATTCAATAGGCACGGACGGCAATGATGAGGCAATTTATGGTGCCGAGGTAAATGGACGTTTTGTGGTGTTCGGAAATACCGGACAGGTAGGAAGTGGAGGCTCCGATATTTATATTCTACATTTTGATGAAGGATTTAAAGTTGATAGCTTCAGTGTAATTGGTTCTTCTGCCAACGAACGACTTGTCGATGTCGCTACGAACTCTATGGGATTGAATTATTTATTAGTTAGTTATTATGATGGTTATAGTGAGACTGACTATGATTATGAGTTAATAGTTCTTGATTCGAGTTTCAACGAACTGTCAATCAAATTGATAGAAGAGGAAGGGACTCAAAATCCGATACAAATTCAAGTTTCAAACGAATTGATCTATGTTTTATCCAAGACAATATCTGGAACAGACGAAAGCTCCTACAGCCTAACCTCTTTTGATTTTGACCTTGATAAAGTTGATGAGTTTAGTATAGAAGGTTTTGATTCTCTTACAGTAGCGTCCTTTTATATTGCAGATGACATAGTCATTTTTGGAAGTCACAAGCCAATAGATTCTAATAACCTCGATTTTATAGTTCTAAAATATAATGTTCAGGGCGACTTGATAAATCAAAAGTCATTGGGATTTAAAAGGAATGAAATACCAGAAAGTATATATGGATATCAAGACTCAACGTTTTTTATTGTTGGATCCTCAAATTCTCGATTCGATGAAGATTATGATGCCTTTATTGGATTAATGAGATTAGATGAAATGGAATTAATTTGGAGTAAAACGCTTGGTTGGAATCCGAATGTCACGAATAGAGATGAATTTGGAATAAACTCCGTAATTGGTAGTAATAAGAATATATATTTTGGTCTTACAACTGAGACATATGGCGAAGGAGGTGATGATTTTCATTGTTACGAATTGCAGCAAGACGGTTCCTATATACAAGGAAATTCGTTCGGCTTATCAACAGATGAAGTGCTTGTACAACTGATTGCATTAGCCGACTCCTCATTACTTTTTTTAGGTAATACCGAATCTAATAATGGAGGTCCATCAGATGTCTTTATTGTACGTACGAAGAACATAGGTTTTGGTAATGAAATCAAGTTTGAATCAATTCGAGATACAGTTTCAATCGTAGATTTAGTGACCTCAATTGCATTGACAGATGACCAAGCAAAAGGTGGCGATTTTGAAGTGCTTCAAAGTGGAAAAGTATTATCCGTTTTATACGGTAGAGAATCGCAAAATGAGAGAGTACGTCTCTACATCTATGGTATTAACGGAAATTTGATTTACACAGATGATCTGCAGAATGGACGCCTGGATGTATTGGGCTTAAAGACGGGTCTGTACTTCTTGAAATTGGAATCATCTGTTTGGACCATTCCATCAAAAAAGATATTTAAATATTAAGTCAAGCGTTGATTATAAAATTAGGAAGAAAAGATAGCATTCGGTTTTTTCTGGGATGTGGGCTTCCAGTTTTAGGCTTGATAATTTTCCATTGGAATAAAATTGAATTAGGTCATTTCTGGGATGAAGCTTGGGTTTATGCCCCAGCAATTCGTTCAATGGCTACCGGAATCCCGACCCCATTTCAAAACTCCATTCCCTTAGAATTGAGTAGAGCACATCCACTATTGTTTCAATTTTTGGGAGGACTATGGATGAAAGCTTTTGGTATGTCCAATTCGAGCGCACATCTATATGCTTTATGCATAAGCATCAGCTTTGTCGTAGCTCTCTTTTTAATACTTAAACGTTTTTGGAATTTTAAAGTTGCGACTTTGGCAATTATACTAATCCTAGTTCAAGCGGTGTTTATTACTCAATCGTGCATGTTGTATCCTGAAATGCTTATGACCTTTGGATTGTTGGTTGCAGTTTTTGGTTACTCGGCTGACAAATATTCTTTGTACATCATTGGATCTTTAGTTGCTATTTTATCTAAGGAATCGAGTGTAGTTTTTTTAGTTGCGTTCATGCTTGCTGATGTTTTGTTTTTGATTACTTCAAAGATCAAATGGAGGCAGCTATTGTTACATACGCTGCCGCTATTGATCTTCGCTGTCAACCCGATAATGAATTATTTTGTGCACGGATTCCTCTTTTTCCCTGAACATACCTCGTTATTAGTTCAAGACTTCGATATGATTGTTTTTCAACTATCCAGGGTGGGAGATTTTTTATTCTTTGAACAAGGACGCTATGCCTTGACTTTCACAATAGTCTTACTGATATTGGAATTACCTATTTCCAGCCGTTTTATTAAACTCCTATTCTTGGCTCTAGCAGTAATGATGTTGTTTGTGTTAAATGGATTCATAGAGACAAACTTCTTCACAAGACAGATTATCTTTAATATACTCGGAATTAGTTTAATTCTCGTTTGGATAAAATTCCTGAGGGCTTCTAAAATCACTAATGAAGTGAAATTGGGACTCGTGCTAACTTTGTCCATATTCGGCTTTACGCTTTTCTCAGCGATGAATTTCTTTACCCCGCGCTATCTATTGGTATGTGTGATTTTATTATGCATTGCGGTTTCAGCAATTGTTTGGAGAAATCGTTGGTTGCCCCGATGGGCTAAACTTGTGGTATCGATTTGTTTAGTTTCAACTTCGTTATATACCACAGCCACTGAACGAACGGTTGGAGAGTTAAACTTGGGGTTGTATGATGAACTTCGAGTCAATCACGCGATGACCAATTGGATGGAAAACAACGTCACTAGAGATGCTGTGTTTTGCACCAACTTTGTGAATACTTACTACATCAGAGATCAATACTCTGGGTATGTATCGCTGGAGACTTTCTTTTATGGAAGTCACGAAAACATATGTGAAGGTTGTGATCTCTCGGAGTATGTACTGATTACTTCGATTGTAAAATGTCCTTATGATATAGACTTGGAATCAGACTACGAAAGCGTATTCGAAATCAGGCAGGGCAAGTCTTTCGCCTTTATTTACAAACGAAAAACTACTCGATAATTTTAAATTCGGTGCGTCTGTTTTGCTGCCGACCTTCCTCAGTGTCATTGGAAGCGATAGGTTCAGACTGTCCATATCCTTTGTAGGTGAGTCGAGAAGTATCGACCCCGGATCTAACAAGAAAATCTTTAACCGCCTTGGCTCTATTTTCAGAGAGAATTTGGTTCGCACCTGAGTTTCCTTGATTATCGGTATGGCCGGCAATTTCAATTTTCAGATCAGGATTGTCATTCATGAGCCTAGTCAGTTTATCCAATTCGATTTTTGATTTCGGCTTAAGCACAAATTTATCTGTATCAAAGAAGACGTTCTTGAGAACCACAGAACTTCCTGCTTTTAGGGGTTGCAGCAGGATGTTTTTCTCATAGGTAGTAATGGACGTGCTAAAGTCTAAGTCAAACTGTTCGCTATAGTAGAGATACCCGTCTTGTTCCGCAATCAATGCATAATCCTTACTGGCGGGTAACACAATTAAGAACGTCCCATTCTCTTTGTCAGCTGTTGCCTGTACAACAGTATCACCGTTATTCAAATCAATCAACTGAAAAAACGCTTCCAACGGCTTTTTAGTTTCAGCATCCTTGATCGTGCCACTCAAATAGGTAACACGATTTGGTCTCAGATTTTCAGGAAGCCACATTTTGTATAAGTCAAGTCCGCCAAGTCCTCCTTCTCGATCGCTTGCGATAAGGGCGAATTCACCCGATGCGGCCACATGAAAGCTGTTTTCTTGTCCCGATGTGTTTATAGGATATCCTAAATTCACTGGATCGCTCCACGATCCATCATCTTTTTTCGTGGATTTATAGATGTCCATACCGCCTAGTCCAACCCATCCATCCGATGAGAAGTACAAGGTCTTATTATCGGGATGAATAAAAACGGATTCTTCCTGACCCTCAGAATTAATATTGGGAGGCAAAGCGGTGGCTTTGGACCATTTTCCATTGATCATTTGTGTCTTATAGATATCGGTGTGTCTCACCCCAGCTCGATCATATTTGCCACGAATAAAGTAGATTGTCTGGCCGTCACTCGCGAACGAAGGCTGAGTTTCCCAGTGTTTTGAATTGATAGTCGGACCCATATTAACGGGTTTGAGCCATTTATTTCCTTGTCGCACACTGACAAACAAATCGCAGCTGCCATATCCTTGTTTATCAGGCCCATATGAGCCGTAATCACCCAAATCACAGGCTGTAAATATTAGGTATTTACCATCTGGAGATAAAGTTGGAGCCCCTTCATTTAGAGGGGTGTTTAGTGGTGGGCCGGGGTTGTAAGCAAGGTCCCAACTGCCATCCTCAAACGCATCAGAAAAGAAAAAATCCTCATTCCGACTTCCGGGAAAATAGGACCCTCTATCCATAGGTAGGGCTCTTGTAAACATGAGCAATGCTTCATCTGCAGTTAGTGCAGGAAAGTATTCATCGTATTCAGTATTTACAGTTTCGGAGAGGTTTTCAATTTTGAATTCTACAGGATGCTCCATGGCCCAATTGGCGTATTCACAACTCGCTGCACCTAGTTTTGCAGTGCGGTAATTGCTAGACTCTGGAGGTGCAATTTTCAAATACCGTTCATAATACGGCAGAGCCTCATTATAATTCGCACCTTGATGTTCGAGAGTAGCTAAAATCAAAAGTAAGTTCGGACTATATGTGTCATCTATGTCGATGATTTTCTTTGTCCAAGTTTTCGATTGTTCAAAATCTTGAAGATATACATATACCTCCGCGAGTAAATTCATTGCATCGAGGTATTGATCATCTCTTTCTATGGATGCCAATAGTTTTTCCTCTGCTACTTCCCAGCGTTGCCAGCGACAATCCTCTTTAGCCAAGTCGAAATATTTCTGGGCTTTTTTATCATTGGTTCCGCCATTTTGCGCAGAGATGAACAATGGAAAAAAAAACGGTGATGAAAAAAAAAGCAATTCTCATGGAATTTGTAAGTATTTGTGTGCTTGTAAAGAGACTCTCCATCTTGGGTTTGCCTTTATAAAATCGATAATGAGTGGCATTGCAGTTTCCTTTTTATCCCATTCGGGTTGTAAGTAAAGTAGGCAGTTTTTGCCCACCATTTTTGCATGCTCCTCGGCAAATTTTAAATCAGATTTATTGTACACCACAACCTTCAATTCTGATGCCAGTTTAGCGAAACGTGAAACAGGTGCCTTGAATTTTTTAGGAGAATACGTGACCCAATTCCATTGCCCAGTCAGTTCATTGGTTCCAGATGTTTCTATATGAGTATCAATTCCTTCTTGATTCAAATGTTTTGTCAATTGACTGAGATCGTGCATTGTTGGTTCTCCACCTGTGATCACTGCAACTTTTGCTCCAGATGCTTTTGCGCTACTCACTATCTTGTCTATTTCTAGCATTGGATGCGCATCTACAGGCCAACTGTCCTTGACATCACACCAATGACATCCTACATCACAGCCTCCTAGGCGAATAAAGAATGCTGACGTTCCTGAGTAATATCCCTCACCTTGAATGGTATGGAACATTTCCATCACGTTGTAATTTTTAAGAAGATTATTCACTTAAAATCAAAAATAAAAGGAGCCAAAAGTAATTCCTTGGAATGCCAATGCCGACACAAACTTGAATACATATAACTTTGCACACATATGACGAAACAAACCAGTGAGTTTACGGCTAATTCAATCGATCATCAAATCTCACTTTTCCAAAAGGGAACGCAGTATATAAAAATCCTCCGCGCAGCAACACTTAAGGAGGGAATTCAAAGTTTTAATAACGCGGATCGCAAGGATTTTATTCGTGTCTTCGAAGACCGGTTGCCTGAGCTGGACGTTGTAAAGTTTGTGCCAGCATCAGGTGCAGCTACTCGAATGTTTCAAAAAACTTTTGAATGGGTTTCTCAACCTAAAAAGCATAGAAAAGAGATAAATGCATTTTTCGATAAGGCGGATCAATTTCCATTTTTTGAAGATTGGGTCAAAGCCGCGGAATTAGCGGATGTAGAAACGTTTGAATGTGGTTTAGAGCCTAAAGTGAAATGGCTGAGGCTTCTATTAGATGAAGGATTGGCCTACGCCTCTAAACCAAAAGGGTTAATTCCATTTCATGTTGCCGATGGTAGGGTCGAAACTCCAATTCATTCGCATCTAGCCGAAACTTTAGCCTATTCTAAAGGTAAAAATGGAGGTAGAATTCATTTTACAGTTTCTTCAGAACATCAGGAGGCTTTTTCCTTGTTAGTTGATTCAGTTTTGAATGAAATGGATGAAAAGGTTGAGGTTAGCTATTCAGATCAACTTCGAGAAACAGACACCGTGACCATTGGTGAATCTGGCGCCCCAATCTTGAATGAGAAAGGAGATGCAATCATGCGCCCTGGAGGGCATGGTGCATTAATTCATAATTTAAATGAATTGGATGCCGAGATTGTATTTATTAAAAATATAGACAACGTATGTCACCCGCGTTTGATGGACTTAACATCAAACAATAAAAAACTTTTAGGTGGGATATTATTGAGTGTAAGAGATGACTTTAAGGCTTTGCATGATCAGGTGAGCAAAGGTTTAGTTGACGCCACTAATATTGATCAAGCAAGAGAAAAATGGAGGTTGAGAATTCCACGAGATTATCTTAAACTGAAAGAGTATTTGAAGCGCCCTATTCGAGTATGTGGCATGGTTAAGAATGAAGGTGAACCTGGAGGAGGTCCATTTTGGAGTTTGGATAAATTTACTGGGGAAAGTTTGCAGATAGTCGAGAAAGCTCAAGTCAACACCTCTGAAATGCGACAGGATATGATTTTGTCATCAGCTACCCATTTTAATCCCGTTGATCTCGTTTGTTCCATTAAAGGTCACGATGGGAAGAAGATAAACTTATTGGATTATATTGATGAAAATCAATACTTTGTTAATGATAAGTCATTGAATGGTGAACCCGTAAAGGCCTTAGAGTGGCCTGGCCTTTGGAATGGTGGGATGGCACATTGGATAACCGTATTTGTAGAGGTTCCGAGCGCTACGTTTAACCCTGTAAAAGAGGTTTCAGATTTATTAAGGCCTAATCATTTGAATACTTAATAGCAAGAATGAAATTCAGTCAATCTGGCCAGATTGATTCAGATAAGAAATTTATCGTCATTTTTCTAAATTTACACAGTGTTAAAAGGCATCCTTTGTCTTGTTTCATAGTCTACTCTATATAAACCTAAGTTCTGCGATGAAATATTTATGTAAACTGTTCTGTGGTTTGGCTTTCGTACTTGGATGTATTGCGCCATCTAGTCTGCTAGCCCAATTGCCAAGTGATACTACTACATTACCATTTGTAGTTGATGAAATGGTTGATGCAATTAAATCATGCTACGAAAATCAAACTCTAACAAATGAGTACGCTTACTTCCTGAGCGATGAGCCATATTTCCCGTCAATAAACATAGGTAATGCGCTTTCTGAAGCTGAAGTTGATCAACTTAAGACTTGGATCAAGAATAACCCTTCTTCGATTGAGAAGTATTTGATTCGTAGAAAGAAGAATTACGACACATATTTTAATCCTGCCTTACAGGAATAATAGAATGAATATGATGATTAATACAATAAAATATTGGCTTGGCACTTCTAAGGTGACAATGCTCTCTTTGTTTTTTCTCGGGCTTTTTTGCTTTGGGGAAATAGCAGCTCAAACCCCCTTTAGCCCTGGAGCTCAAATAACGTCATATACAGATACAAGGGTGAGAGGTTATCACTTTGTTGCACAATCGAGTTTCAATATATGTGAAGTGTATGTTCCAAACTCGATGAATAATAACATGTGGCATGTGGAGATTGTAAAATTCAATAATTCGGCTCCACCTGCATTTCCGGCCACAACAAATGCCTTTGTGTCGCACTTCTATGCAGATAGTGTAACTGGGAATAACTCATTGCAGTGTAATGTAGCCGTTGCCTCAGGTGACATTATGGGGATCTATGGATCTCGCAGTGCGTCAAATACAAATGCCAATTCAATGGCAAATAGCTACGATAGTCCGAATTTTGTGACATCCATTTTAAGCAACAACACCACGTTGAGAAGAAGTGGGATGCAATTCCCTCTGAATAATCAGCAAATGCACGATATCTGGTCTGAGGTGAATGGAAATACTGGAAGAATTATTGGTTATCACAGTTGTTGTCCAACCCCGCCAAAACCGCAAGGGCCATTAAATATGCCAACAAACATTTGTGCTGGTGATACAGTGGTGATGTGGATTCCTTATGACACCATTGCTGAAGATTATAGCTGGACAGTTCCAGCGGGTGATTCTATTTTATCTGTTCAAGGCGATACTATGATTACCATAGCAATTGGAGCTTTTTCTTCCGGTGGGCAAATTTGTGTTGAACTTGAGGATAGTTGTATGTGGAGTGGCGATACGTGTTTTGCTTACACCATAAATCAACCAGTTGCTCCTGTAAATATTGTTGGACCAACGGACGTATGTCAAGGCGATAGCGCATGGTACTCGATCTCTAACGCTGCGGGTATAATCGACTATAATTGGACTGTGACAAATGCGACAGTGCTTGATGATCAAGATACTGCCATTCATTTGTTGTTCAATGTTGGTACAATGAACCTATGTGTTCAGGTTCAGGATGATTGTGCTTGGAGTGATACAACTTGCCTAACTATAACTGGAGCTGCCTCACCTTCACCAGCAAATGCAGGTCCAGATCGAACCATTTGTTCAGACTTTACCGCTCAGTTGGCCGCTACAAATCCAGCGATTGGCGATGGTGTTTGGAGTATAGTTTCGGGCCCTGGTATTGGTGTTTTTAGCAGCGTGAGCAATGCCTCTGCAACCTTTAGCCCAACTGCATCGGGCATATATACTTTAAGGTGGACTGTGAATTCTGTAGGTTGTCCTTCGACCAGTGATGAAATGCAAGTAACCGTCAACCAGTCTCCTACAGCAAATTTCGCAGCAAGTGATGTATGTGAAGGGTCCCCGATTGGATTTACTGACTTGAGTAATGCGAATGGCGGAAACATTAATTCTTGGAATTGGGACATGAACATGGATCAGGTGCCAGATTATGTTATTGCGAATCCTATTCATACATATTCTAGTGTTGGGTCTTATAATGTGCGATTAATAGTGAGTAACCAAGGTTGCGCTGATACATCCTTTCAAACAGTGGTGGTAAGTCCATTACCAGACATCTCTGTGTCGGGCAATGATATATGTTTAAATGTAGCCACAGAATTTGAGAATAACTCGACCGTCTCAAGCGGTAACATATCGAATATGTCTTGGGCTTATGGTGATGGTACTGCTAATGGTACGGGAGGTGCGACATTTGCTCCAACTCACGTATATGCCGCACCTGGCATTTACACCGTTACGGTGACGGCTACAACAAACGAAGGTTGTACCGGGACAAAACAAATTGATGTTGAGGTGTACGATTTACCAAATGCCACATTTGACGTTGCAAACGCATGTCAATTTCAAACCAGTTCCTTTGAAGATCAAAGTACTGTGACTGGTGCTGACATTGTCAACTGGCAATGGAGTCTAGGTAACGGAAATGATACAATTTATGATCAGAACACTAGCTACGATTTTCAATCAAATGGTTTTGTTCCGGTTTATCTCAAAGTGACAAGCACATTCGGATGTGTAGATGATTCTTTAGCCTATGTGGAGATTTTTCCGAGTCCCATATCAGAGTTTAACTTTAAGAATAAAGTTTGTTTAGGTGAAACTTTGGGATTAGAATCAGTTTCCTCTATAGCCTATGGTTCAATTGATGACTTTAGATGGACGGTTGCAGATTCAATAATCTATAACGGTTCGGAGGCAGACCACTATTTTGATAAGATCGGTTTGTATTCAGTGTCTCTAAGAACGATATCAGATCAAGGCTGTCAAAGTACAATTGAAAAAATGGTTCCAGTCTATGAGAATCCGATTGTAGATTTCACCTATTCAGATGTTTGTGCGAAAGCTGAATTGACGTTTGAAGATTTGACCATTCTAGGAGAAGCTGTCAAAGATTATGTGTGGGATTTTGGTGATAGTTCTTCAATCTCCAATGATCACAATCCTGTGCATACTTATGATACGCATGGAGTTTACCAAGTTGAGCTTTACGTAGAAACATTTAAAGGTTGTGCTGACCGAGCGGTACATGAGATCAACGTGCATGAAAGATTAAACCCGAAATTTGAGGTTGTAACGGATAGTGGGTGTTCTCCATTAAGTGTTAAGTTTTCGGACCTTACGGTGAGTGAATCTGGCGTTGATTGGGAAAGATTCTGGGTTTTTGGTGATGGTACAACGCGTTACGATACAGCCGATCATGTGTATTCAAATTTCACAGGAAGACACACAGATTTTACTGTAACACTGCAGGTTAGAACTGAATTTGATTGTTATTCCGAGTTTACTATTGATAGCGCGGTTTATGTGGTACCGCAGCCAAAGGCGGCATTTTCAAGTGATCCAGAGAATCTTGAGTTTTTGACGACCATAAAGCCATTTGCACAATTTCGTGATTTGTCAAGGGATGCTAATAGATATTATTGGGATTTTGGAGATGGAAGTACATCAAAGTTAGAGCACCCTCCGCATGAATGGAAAGAGGCTGGCACTTATGAAGTGACGTTGGTCACAGAAAATATTTATGGTTGCGTTGACTCAATATCGCATAAGGTGATAATTGAACATGAGAATATCGCATTCATTCCATCGGCCTTCACTCCAAATCAAGATGGTCGTAATGAGGTTTTTACCGTAATGGGATTGGAGCAGTTGGTTGATATGAAAATGGAAATTTTTGACCGTTGGGGTAAGTTGATTTATGAAGAATCTGGACCAAGTGCCAGTTGGGATGGAACAAACCCACGAAACAACGTTGTACAAGGTGGCGTATATGGATATCGGATTACCTACCAAACCATTCGAGGAGAGATTGTAACTAAGGATGGTGTGGTCACTGTAATGTCTGTTGATTAATAGAATTGAAAATTATGTTTAAGCAGATTTATTTTTTCATAGGAATTATTGCAAGTGTGCTATTCACACTTGATGTAAATGGTCAAGCTTGTAATAATCCAGTAACCACGGCCTACAACAACAACAATGGCCAGGATGGTATAATGTTCACGGTGCACGCTAATCGCAATGTTGTGATCGATTCCTTTGACCATAACTATGCTGCTGGTACTTTAAGTCAAATATTGATTTATTACAAATTAGGAACAGCCACTGGGTTTCAAACTGCACCTGGAGCTTGGACATTATTAGGAACCGCGAACAATGTGACTTCGGCAGGTATAAATAATCCAACCACTATACCTATTAATGTAAATCTGACAATGCTAAAGCATCAAACGGTAGCGTTTTATATCACTACAAATGGAGGAACAAATCCAATTGCACGATATACAAATGGGACAAATGTCTGTGATTCGATCAGTGGAAATGGAGAAGTGGTTGTAGAATCTGGATATGGAAAGGATTATCCTTTTGGCGCAACATTTACAACGAGACGATTCAATGGACGAGTTTACTATCACTGTATTACAGCCAATACGGGCATCGTTGGAAATTTCTCATTCTGTAATGCCACTTCAGGAAATCAAGAAACATATTACCTCAACCCACCAATAGAGGGTGATATTTATTGGACTTTACCAGCTGGAATGACGCAGGTTAGCTCAGGAAATAATGATACTATCACTGTTCAGTTTAATGGGGGAGCTATCAATGGCGAACTTTGTGTAGCATTTTTTGGCTGTGATGGTGATACTAGTGGATTTTATTGCGAAGAGATAATAGCTAATCCACCAAATGCGGATGCCGGACCCGATACGGGAATTTGCGCTCAACCCTACCAACTACAAGCTAATAATGGGGCTAATGGGTTTTGGCAGGTTATTTCTGGATCCGGAACCTTTGCCAATGCGAATCAATATGACACTGAAGTATCCGGTCTTTCACAGGGCCAAAACGTTTTCCGCTGGACCATTGGAGGAAATGGATGTCCAGTAAGTTCTGATGACGTAATAATTACACTTCTACCGCAAGCAGTGGCAAATTTTAGCTTTTCAAATGTGTGTGATGATGATGCAATGTCCTTATCGAGCACAAGCTACGCGCTTGGAGGTAGCATTGTAGATTGGGATTGGGATGTTGATGGTGATAATTACTCGGACTATAGTACAAATGGTGTGTCTCATGTGTTTGGTGACACTGGTAATTATCAATGTAGATTGATCGTTGAATCAAATGGTGGCTGCGTTGACACAGTGACCAAAACTGTAAGAGTGCACCCTAATCCGGTGGCCGATTTTACCTTTATTCCCGAATGTGAGGAAACCCCAACACCATTTACTGATCAATCTACCATTGGTACAGGTCAGATCACAGATTGGTTATGGAATTTTGGAGATGGATCTACGAGTGCATTGCAGAATGACTCGCATACATATCAGACTGACGGTGTATATATAGCATCATTATTAGTGACATCATCTTTTGGTTGTGACGATTGGTTCACAGATTCAATAGAAGTCTTTACTATTCCTAACGTTGATTTTGACGCACCATTTGTATGTCAAAATGATACTGTTTCAGTGACGGATCTCTCTACTTCGCTTGAAGGTAACATAATTTACTGGGAATGGAATTTTGGAGATGGAACACCAATAATCTACAGTCAGAACACAACACACAACTATGTTTTACATGGGGAATATGACATTGAACTGCTGGTGGGAACAGATAAAGGCTGTACCAATTCATTAGCGCTTCCCTATAAAAGCTATCCTGTTCCTATTCCTGAATATGTCAGAACATTTGAATGTGAAAAGCAGGTTATGAGATTCAGAGATTCCTCTCTTTTAGATCCAATTTTCAATTCATATTTGGTTAAGTGGGATTGGGAGTTTGGGGATGGAAATGTTGCTAGTAATGAAAGTGTTGGGAATTTCTATCAAGCTCCTGGTAATTACAAGTTATTGTTAACACCATACACCAACCACGGATGTCATCAAACTTCGGAGACGGATGTATTGGTGAGGCCAAAACCTAGAGCAAATATCTTGGTGAAGAATGATCAGATTTGTGCGGGTAGCGTGATAAACTTTCAAGATGAAACCTATTTCGACTACACCTATGACACGACTGGAGTTGTGGATTGGAGATGGGATTTTGGAGATGGAAATTCTTCAAAGGTGAAAGACCCATCAAATATTTATGCTACAGGTGGAAATTACAAAACAAAGCTGCGTGTTGAGACCTCATTCAACTGTGTGGATAGCACGGAAATTACAACGGTTGTCTTTCATAACCCTAAGGCCAATTTTGATTTTGATTCGATTGTTGGCTGCTCCCCAATGTGTGTGACGTTTATGGATAAAAGCAGAGTGTTAAGCGGAGATTCATTGGTTTATAAGTGGGATTTTGGGGATGGTAATTCAACAGATGAGGTGAACCCTACACATTGCTTCGAAGTTGAGGACGGGACTGAACCTGCTGTATTTAAACCATCTGTTCAGGTTACAACGGTTAATGGATGTAGTGCGCAAAAAGTTACTACTGATTCAATCCTTGTTTATCCAAATCCCATTTCGGATTTTAATTCAAATTATCTCGAAACAACAATGCTTAAGCCTGTCTTTGAGTTTTATAACACGAGTCTTGGCGGAACAGATTGGTCTTGGGATTTCGGAGATAGTACGTATAGTGATGAAATGAATCCAATCGCCCATGACTACTATTTAGTCGGTCCTGGATACTATGATGTGCAACTGCGAACAAATACAGAATTTGGATGTACTGATTTAGTGTCAAAGACTATTCGAGTAAGACCGCATCAAGCATTATATATTCCAAAAAGTTTCACTCCAAATGCGGATGGCATTAATGATCGATTTGAGGTTAAGGGTGAAGATTTGGTGTTCATTGGTTTAACAGTTTATGACCGATGGGGAAAGCAGGTGTTCTATGGCGAAAATGATGATGCGAGTTGGGATGGATATGAAAATGGTAAAATGTCTCCACTGGGTACTTACCTATACATTTTGGATTATAGATTGAATGGTGGAATAAAACAAAGAACACAGGGATCTTTGTTTATTTCAAGAACGGATAACGAATAAAGGAATATCATGAGATTAGTTTTCGTAGCAATACTTTCATTTTTCATTGCATCTACATCCTTTGCACAGCAAGTTGCTACTCAAGATTCTGATGTGGAAGCAGTTTTAGGTTATGAGCCACAGTCAATTCTCAATGATTGGATTGATTGGGAACAAAATCACCCGCCTGAATTGGCGTTTTTGAATCAGTTTATGCTAGATCAAAAAGTGCCTCAAGTTGGTCTTTACGGACTCAATTTACACGAAACTTGGTATTGGTGGATTTCAAATAATCCACAGGCAATTAAGGAGTTTTTGGTACTCAGGGAACAGTAGACGTTGTTACTGCAGCAATTCTTTCAAATCTTCGGTTATGGCTTCAATTCTCTTTTCTAGAAGATTGTTTTGAATGTCGAAGCTCAAGTTTTCGCTCCAATCGGCTCTGACACTTATATAAAACTTGATCTTGGGTTCCGTTCCAGAAGGTCTAGCTGATATCTTACTTCCGCTGTCTGTATAGAACTGTATGACATTAGAATTTGGGAGCTTGATATTGGATGTCTGGTCTGTTTTCAAGTTTTTGGAAGTACTCGTTTGTAAATCATCTATTCTAACTACTCGTTCTGAGGCAAATTTGACTGGGTGTTGGTTCCGAAATACTTCCATTATCTGAGCAATTTCAGTTGCCCCTTCTTTTCCTTTTTTGGTGATGCTTATGAGGTGTTCTTTGTATAAGCCGTGCCGCTTATAAATTTTAATTAGCCTTTCAAATGCGGAACTTCCATTGGATTTTTCTTCAGAAGCCAAATCGCAAAACAGCAATGTTGATGTAAGAGCATCTTTATCTCGTACAAAATCTCCTATCATATACCCGTAACTCTCTTCACCACCTCCTACGAACTGACGAACTCCCTCATTTTCTCTTATCAACGAAGCGATATGTTTAAATCCAGTGAGGCAAACCTCCGAGTCGATGTTGTAGTATGAAGCAACGTCAGCGAAGAGGTCGCTGCTTACTATTGTGTATGCAATGAATTCATTACCGACCAGGTTTGATTTTTCAAGAAGATAGTCCGTCAATAATGCTCCACATTGGTTGCCATTTAACAGAATCATTTGGTCATTTTCGTTCCGAACTGCAACACCAAGTCTGTCGCTATCAGGGTCTGTGCCGACAACCATGTCGGCATTGCACTCCTCAGCTAGATTGAGTGCCATTTCAAGCGCTTCGCGTTCTTCAGGGTTTGGACTTTTTACGGTTGGGAAGTTCCCATCAGGCATCGCCTGAGCTTCAACAATTATGACATCAGAATAACCAGCTCGATTGAGTAGTTCTGGCATTAATGTTATTGAGGTTCCATGCAGAGAAGTAAACACAATCTTTAGGGGGTTATGAGCAGTCGATTTCCTTTGTTCTAAAGATGCATGGATAAAAGCTTCATCTGCATCCTTATTTAACAACTTAATCATCTCTGGATTTCCAGTGAAGCGCACCTGGTCAAAACTTGAAATACGTTTAACTTCTGTGATTATTCCCTTGTCATGCGGTGCAACGATTTGAGCTCCATCTTCCCAATATACTTTGTAGCCATTGTATTCTGGTGGATTGTGAGAAGCTGTTATTACTATTCCACTTTGACAATTGTAATGCCGAACAGCAAATGACAGTTGAGGGGTAGGTCGGAGTGCTTCGAAAAGCAAAACTTCAATATCATTTGCGGATAAAACATTTGCCACGAGTTGTGCAAACTCAGAGCTATTGTTACGACAATCGTATGCTATTGCAACCCTCTTTGTATTAGAACCAAAGCATTTGTTTAGATAATTAGCCAATCCCTGAGTAGCCATTCCAAGAGTATATTTATTCACTCTGTTGGATCCCGCGCCCATGATGCCTCTCATACCACCAGTACCAAACTCGAGATCCTTATAAAAAGCATCTTCAAGCAATTCGGCTTTGCCGTTTAAAAGATCAATAATCTCCGATATAGTTTCAGTGTCTAATTCTTGGTTTAACCAAGTCAATGCTTTTTCTCTAGAATTCATTTATGAAAATTGAGCGGTAAAAGTAAACCCTTCAATTTAGGATATACAATATGCCTCAAATTGAACTCAAAGTGGTCCAATAGAATTCAAGCTTAACAATTGTCAAGTTGAGATCTCAATAAAAGAAATAATGGAGCAACTTTTAACAAGCCATATAGTTAGCCTATATCTAGTTTTCGAATTTCAAAGACTAAGCTACATTTGCCAAAACATATCCCATGAGAATTATTTCATTGATTGCCATTATTTCAATTCTTTCAGTTGCGATGGTTTCTTGTAATCAAGAGCAAGAAAAGGCCGAGGCACAGCAAAAGCAAGATTCGCTTTTACAAGCACAGCAAGATTCGTTATTAGATGTTTTTAAAGGTGAGTTGGAGCTAATACAACAAACAGTAAAACAAGTCAATTCTAATAACGGCATATTCACACTAGATACTTCAGAGAATGCAGTTTTAAGTAAAGAGTCCATTATTAATCAAGTTGAAAACCTAGATAAATTGCTTGAGACGAATCAAAAGCAACTTAGTGATTTGTATCAACGAATGAGAGATAGTAAGGTGAAGAATGATGAGCTTGAAAAAATGCTATCCACAATGCAGGAGACTCTTGCCAGTCGTGAAACTCAGATCAACGAATTGATGACAATGTTGGCGAACAAAGACATAAAGATCGATCAAATATTAAATAGAGTCGATAGTATGCGTATTTCAAATATTGAGTTGACCGAGGAAGTGATTAAGATGGATGAAGAAATGCATATTGTTCATTATGTGGTGGGTGAAGCCAAGGAATTAAAGGAAAATGGGATCATTACGAAAGAGGGCGGATTACTTGGACTTGGGGCATCTAAAAAATTGGATGTTTCTCAATTAGATATAAGTCAATTTACGGAGTCTGATCAGCGAGATTTGGTATCTATACCATTGTACAGTAAAAAGGCTAAACTCATCACGAATCACCCCGAATCTTCTTACACTTTTGTCCTTGATTCAGATGGTAAAGTGGAATCATTATCAATTGTAAATAGAAAGAGTTTTTGGGCGGCAACTGATTTCTTAGTGATAGAAGTCGATAACTAGTTCAGCGAATATTTTGGCCTACTAGTCAATGCTTTGATTTTGTTGGTCTTAGATGATAAACTTTTTAGCTGAAAAGGCGTCTAATACCATAGAATTAGTGGCTATGGGACTTTTTAGATTTTTTAAATACAAATACCTGATCAATAACAGACGAAAAAGATATGCATCACTTGCTGTGTCAATTGCCCTTGCGCATGCATCATTTGGACAGGCAACGTATAAATCCATTGGCAATGGATTAGCAGACATTACGCTTTCTTTAGAAAAGGATCAAAGATTTCATTTAGATCTCACTGATCTTTCGCAACACAAAAAATACGCACTTGCGGGAAAGTGGTCGGTTGAAAATGATCAATATGTCCTAACCTTTAAAAAGGCCAAGAAAGATCTAAGTGAACTATTTACTGGTACTTCTGGCTTTCAATCATATGCCCAGATTGCGGATAATCGTACCGTGAAGTTTCCTCAAACGCGCGCAGGATTAATGATCAACGGGATTTACTGTACTCGTCTTTCTTGATTGATTTCCAATCTGGTTTGTATCCAATAAACAAGTTGATCCATATCATGCGTCCAAGTCTAAAAGTTATAGGCGCTGAAAGAATCAAGGATCCAATAATGGCAATAATATAATGTAGCATCTCCCAATCTGAACCAAGCACATACATTGCTACAAACACCGTAATCGCAATACCCACGGTGATTCCATAGTTAACATACATAGCCCCATAAAAGAAACTAGGTTCTATTTGATAATGCTGACCGCAATTGGAGCAGGAATCGTGCATATCCCAAATTTTGTTTAGAACATATGGATTTCGTTCAATAAACAAATCGCCATCGTGACATCGAGGACATTTTTGTCTGAAAATGGAGTAGAGCTTTGAACCTTTTTTCACCCGAATAATTTTTGCGAAGGTTTTATATTTTAATGAATTGAATAGTGACAAATGATACAAAGTTCACAGGGCCAAAACTAGATGCAATCCAATAACATTCTCTTATCTATCAAATCGCATATCACAATGAGAATTACCATATTGGTCAGAGCTATTTAACTTAAAATTCACATTCAATAGGTGGGAAAGAATTCCCTTCGTCAGATCATGAATGACATCGATTTATACATACAAAACCTGATTGAAGAAGTTCGCTTTTTAGACAGCGATCCAGGTCGACAGCCAATACTTCAGAGTATATCGGATTATCTTGCAAAAAAGGCCAATTCGGGTGATGAGGCCAACTTAATGTTTGTTTGTACGCATAACTCAAGGAGAAGCCAATTGGCACAGGTTTGGGCTGTTTTGTTATCCGAAAAATTGAATGTAAAAAAAGTAAATTTCTATTCAGCCGGAACGGAGGCGACAGGTTTCCACCCGAATGCCGTGGGAACTTTACAGCGGTCGGGAGTGAATATTATTACGGAGGAAGCTGGTGCAAACCCAAGGTATTATTTGAATTATTTAGAAGGATTTCAAAATCAAAGGTTCTGGTCCAAACAAATTGGTGACCCCTCATTGCCAAAGAAGGATTTTGCAGCTATCATGGTTTGCTCTGATGCAGATGTAAATTGCCCAATGGTGCCTGGTGCTGAAGCGCGCTTCTCGCTAACATTTGATGATCCAAAGATTTCTGACGGTCGAGCAGAGTCGGACCATGTTTATGATAAACGAAGTCGTCAAATCGCCCTGGATATAGCGCGAATTATTTCAAGCGTGGAGACTGCTTAGATGAAAATAGTCGATTTGGCTTTTTCACTTTGAGAAAGCCATTGGATTGGCTCGTTCAACGAAAAAGCCCGACCGTTTGCAGCGATCAGGCTTTGTTAATATGTGGAGCTGGTGGGATTCGAATTATAAAATTTTGTGGTCTCTTGAATCATTGATAAAACATCTAACTTTCGAATAATATCAATGCTTATGTTCTTGTTAAGGGTGTTGGCCAGTTGGGAATAGATTGTATGTAATTGCATATGATTGCCTTTTGGCTGACTAAATGCTGACTAGATATTATATTTGTCTTGCTGAAATCAGATTATGGCAACAATTAAATTTTTAGTTCAGAGTAAAAAGGATAATGCCCCTATTTATTGCAGACTCTCCATTAATAAACAAACTTCATTCAAAAGAAAAACAGGCATTACTGCGAATGATTCAATTTTAAAAAGGGTTTCCTCTCAAAGAGCTTCACTTGATGAATCAGAAAAACGAGTTAAAAGTCAGTTAGAAGGTCTTAGGTTGGGTTTATTAGATCAATTGAATAGTCTTAATGCCGAAGGTGGATTGATAGATGGTTATTGGCTGGACAATGCCATTAGTACTTATTTCGGTCGCGACAAAACAGGTAAAAGTGATTTGTTGACAGATTACACATCAAAGTTTATTCAAAACCTTGAGTTTAAAATTTCAGAGCGCAATGGAGTAGTGGCTTCCGTTAGTTCTAAGAAAAAATATACCTCCATTCATAAGAAACTAGTAAACTTCGAAAATTCAGTAACCGTAGGTTTAGAATCAGTGAGGTCGACCTAAACTTTAGAAAGGACTTTTTGATCTATTTAACAGAGGTTGACGGCATCTCAAGGAATACTGCTGGGCGGTATATCAAGTTTGTGAAAACGTTTGTTCTAGACGCAAAGAAGAACGGTTTTGAAATTAGCAATCAAATGAGTGAGTTTCGGGGGTTTACAGAAAAGTCCTTCAAAGTTCTATTATCATTTGATGAAATTGAAGTTTTGAGAAATACATCGTTTGAAAATCCAAGTTTAGAATCCGCAAAAGATTGGTTGATTGTAGGGTGTTATACTGGTCAAAGAGTAAGTGATTTACTAAGAATGAATAGTTCAATGATTCAGTCCGTAAAGGGTTTTTGAACTTTTACAAATAACCCAAAAAAAGACGGGTAAAACCGTGCAAATTCCAGTACACCCGATAGTCCGCGAAATACTCGATAAGAGGAATGCAGAATTTCCAAAAGTGCTAGGGTTCTACCTCAGATAGTAAGTCGGCTATTTTCAATAGGCAAATCAAAGAGGTTTGCAGATTGGTTGGATTTAATAGTCTTGAAGATGGTAAAGTATATTCAACAGAGGATAAAAGAAATGTCTATGGTCAATATGAGAAATGGCAACTCGTAACAAGTCATATTTGTAGGAGATCTTTTGCAACTAATTTCTATTCGAATCAAAAATACCCACGCCACTTCTGATGAATATAACCGCACATAGTACAGAGAAAATGTTTCTTGAGTACATCGGTAAACCTCCATTGGATTACAGTCTGCAATTGGCTCAAATTTGGGCAAACGAGGCTTTATCAAGTTCAAAACAACCTCAGTTGAAGGTAGTCCCATTTTCTAAAGCTTCGGGATAATTAAGATTAGGAAAAAGAACTGGTTATAAGTTACAATAATGCCATTGAAATACTTGATTCACCTATTGATTCAAGGTTCGACAGCAGATAAAGAGGCTAATTACCTTAGTTTTAATGAAACGAATCATTATAAGATGAGCGATATAATTAAAGATTTGCTTTTGGTTGGTTTACCATTAGATCACACGAGGTATATCTGCAAAGACACAGATTCAGATCAATATTTCCTTTTTGTATTTACGGAGGTAAAAGGTTTACTAATAAGTTCGATAAATGCAAAATCAATAACGGCATTTCAGGATCTCCTAAAGATCGAGATTTCAGGTTTATCGAATAAGGAATCTCAACCTATACTCCTAAAGTTTTTTCAGCTTGTTGCTGATAGTAGATCAGATTTCAAAGTGTTAGAAGACTACCAAGAAGTTTATTGGAAGTTCTGCATTATTCAAGGAAATCATTCTATTCTAACTGACAAAATGCAAGGCATTCCGACTAGGCCATTGCGGTCAGCTGAATTATTGAAAAGGTGGTTTGACTTTACGTTATCTATCAAATTGAGTACTGAATTTGATGCAATGATGGATCAGCGTGAAGAAACTAAACTTCGTTTTACTTCGGATTTTATAGAAACTGAAATTGCCTTTGCGGCAAGGATGTTAGACTCGGTAACAAATGACAAATTAAAAAAGAGCCATTTTCCTGAAACCGAAATGCAGATTATAAGGAGAAAAGAAACTAAGATCGCTCTGACCGCTTATCGAGATTGGCTGGAAAATAGGCTGGGTAATGGTAAAAACTCAGATTCGAATCTCAATGCAAGAATATTTACCGAATCAAAAGGCTTCTTAATCCTCAAAGAATGGTTCAAAGACTATGATAAAAAGAAGGAATTGACAGAGGCGAGTTTTATTCTTCGAAAATTAATCCTTGACGGTCTTATTTATGAAGATGTTAAACAACAAACTTTAATTGATTTGGTAGGCGAAAGTTTTGATGTGTCTATTGATAGAGTTAAAACCCTTGATGATGTTGAAAATCATTCTCGAAATAGTCGTTTTAGATTAATTAAAAAGCAATTTAATTGAGATTCCATAGCGTGTTTTAAATAGCACGATTCCGTGTCGAAAATTACATATCGCGACAAAGTACTTCGTGTAAATTTTAAAAAAAGAATATGCATCAAGTACAGTTTATAGGTCTTAGCCTAGATGAATTGCACCGAACAATTTCGGACAACCTAAAGAAGGAGTTGAGTCAAATCACGGCCAACTTTCAACCCAAAGAACCAACCGAGTATTTAACCCGTCAAGAAGTTTCAGATCTTCTAAAGGTTGATTTGTCGACCGTCCATAATTGGACGAAAAGAGGTAAACTAAAAAGTTTCGGTTTAGGCAGTCGCGTCTACTACAAACGAAAAGATGTAGAGCAGGCATTGCAGCCTCTAAATGTTTGAAAACAGAGCAAATTCTAAATTGAAAATCTAACAGATGTCCTCAATTACGTTTATTGAGTAGGAAAATGTGATTGATGGGAAATCCATTGTTATCGCAAAAGCAAATTAGTTTCAAATAGAATGGCAAATACCACAGGACGAAAGTTTGGCGGACGGGAGAAAGGCACACCCAATAAATTGACCAAAGAACTCAGGGGGATTCTTAAAAACCTTCTTCACGATGAGTTAGAGAATTTACCACATCAACTTGAGAAATTACAACCAAAGGAGCGCGTTGAATTAATCATCAAACTTCTGCCCTATGGAATGCCCCGAGTTGAGCAGACCTCCTACAGAGTTGGTGAATTGAATCCTGATAATATGTGGGATTAAGAATAGCGATAAGAGGCGTATTCGTGGTTTGTATGCGCCTTTTCGGATGATTTAAAGAACGTATTAAAACCAAAAATTAGCAAGGCTTACTCCGAACCCCATTTACCATCGGTCTGTCCTTTAAACAACTAAAATATGAGCACTATTTCAACGCACTACGGACAATGGATAAGTCAATTTAATTGGTCACACATTGCAACGATAAGACTTCACTATAAGTTGACTGAAGTATCAGCACAAAGGCTTGGTCAGAGAATCATCAGCAGCCCAAAAGAGATAAGCAGACTGTTTTATTCGGTTGAGAAGGACAGCTATGATAATATGAACCATATGCACCTGCTTCTTGAGTCCACTAATCATACTTTATCAAGGAAAGATGTTGCTCAAGCCGCTGGGCTAAGCAGAAACCCAAAAGCCATCAGCTTCATTCAGGAAGTAGATTCCAAAAAGGCTGTATCAATGTATACTACTAAATACATTGGCAACCCGAATGTCTACTACGGCATTGAAGACAAGGCATACTATTAAGCAAGAAGGAAAGCGTAGAGGTCAAAGAATCACAATAGGAGCGCATAGCCTGCGTAAGACCTACGGAATGATGCTTTATAAGGAGAAAGGTATCAATACTGCGAGAATTGGCTTACATCACGATTCGCTAATTACTAAATCGAAGTATTTAGGTGTTGGTACTGAGGAACAAATTGAGATGGAAGCGGATGTATTTGGAGGTTTGGTTTAGGCAGAATGGAAGATTTTACTTTCCTAATTTCTCTAAAAGTTGCTGTTTCTCTATTTCTTTTTTCAAAAGTTCATTCTGATATTCTAAGACTTTCAGTTCTTTAGGTTGGATTTCCCAAAATCTTGTACTAATCAAATAATGAAACCCTGCATACAGAAGTAATGGGCATATTAACAAAAGGAACATCTCCACTTCACCCACAGAATAACTCCTTTCGAATGCGTAGTAATTAAAGAAAAACACATAAAAACCAACACCTACGATACCTAATAGGAATGTTATATATCCACAAATCTGAGTTATTTTACTTTTCATATTCTTCATAATTCTAAAACGCTTTTGCTGCGATTGCTGATGGGTCAGTCCTTATCCTTATTAAACCATATAGTTTTTACTGCCCAATAGATTACACATACTACGATGTATGCGATAAACATTAAAAGTAGTAATATCCCTGCCTGCTCATCCCAACGCCAACCTCGAAAAATCCAATCATCATCCCTTTTTATATCCAATATGAAATTTATCGGAATCCACACAGCTACAAGCCCAAAGAACCATAAAATGTGTTTGGCGATAGTCTTCTTCATAGCTTAATCATCATTCAGATCATTCATCCATCCAATGTAATCGGTTCTATAATTAGGTGAATCGTGTTTGGCTTTGGTCTGCTTCATAGCTTAATTTTTATCGAACCAAAAAGATTGATATTACGATTGCACCCACCGATAGCACTGTCATCCATATCAGGTAATTTTTTAAGAATGTTGTATTCTCTGCAGTCACCTTTGCGAATAGAGCTGATTTCTCAAGTATTCTCTGTCTGTATAATCTGTGATTTTCTTGGGCATTGTATCTGATTTATCTTTTAGTTTTTTCTGCTCCCTTATTAATCGTGCTGCCAACAATACAAGTCTCCCTTATTTGAAACACAGTGCTTGCATTGATTCCCTGTGCTTTTAGCTATAGCCTGACATTGGCTGTATTTGCATTCTAAGGACTCACTGAGGGTGGTAGCGTAATCGTTTGGTATGCTCGAGTGAGTAAACCCAAGTAAGAGCAATGGAAGGACAAGTAGGATAAGTGTTTTGATGTGTTTCATATCATCTCTGTTATTGACAATATTCTTTAATCGTGTCGTAAGCATCTTCATAACCCTAACTCACCAGCTTTGCTCCAATCTAAGCAACCACCGTCTTTATCTCCTAAATCATACTTAGCATTCCTCTATTGTTGTATGCAGCAGCATCATCAGGGTCAAGTTCAATCGCCTTGTTATAGTCCTGTATTGCACCTCTGTTGTCTCCTAACTCTACGCTTAGCGATTCCTCTATTGTTGTATGCATCAGCATAATCAGGGTTAAGTTCAATCGCCTTGTTATAGTCCTGTATTGCACCTCTATTGTCTCCTAACATCATTTTAGCGATTCCTCTATTGTTGTATGCATAACCATAATCAGGGTTAAGTTCAATCGCCTTGTTATAGTCTTGTATAGCGCCTCTCTTGTCTCCTAAATCACTCTTAGCGCCTCCTCTATTGTAGTATGCCTTAGCATAATCAGGGTTAAGTTCAATCGCCTTGTTATAGTCCTGTATTGCACCTCTATTGTCTCCTAAATAATACTTAGCGTCTCCTCTATTGTTGTATGCATCAGCATCATCAGGGTCAAGTTCAATCGCCTTGTTATAGTCTTTATGCCCCTGTCTCCTAAATACCTTGCAATTCCTCTATTGTAGTGCTCAGCAAATCAGGCAAGTTAATGCTGTTAGTCTTTATGCCCCATGTCTCCTAACTTAGCGAGGCCTGTAGAAATACTCTTCTGCTCTCTGCTTAGAAGACGAAACCTTTGTCTTCAGCACCTCATTGCCTTTTGCTTTATTGTACCCAGTCTCAACAGCCTTGAGCCTCTTGGATAAACTTGGATGGGTGGAGTATGTATCATCGCCATTATCTGCGATACCTCTTAGAGTATTTTGCATCGAAGACAAGCTATGTCCAAGTTTACCCATTATGAATCCAGCAAATTCATCCGCCTCTAACTCTTCAATCCTCTCCTCTGAAAGTGTGTTTGATGTCGGAGCATAGTCCGACAAGAGCATCACAATATCTTGTGAATGACCGTTGATGTGATGCCCTACCTCGTGGGCGAGAATGAACAAGTTGGATGAATAACGACCCGATGATATCGAGTTCATAAAGTCGGGGTCGAAAAAGATATAACGTATGCCCTGCATTGTCACCGCTGAGGCATTATTAATGTTGTCACAAGGCTGCACCACAAACCGATTTTTAGCCCCAATTACCGACAGTATATCCTCAATAGCCGAATTAGCCTCTCTGTAATTAGAGAATTGACTTCCTTGAAGTGCTTTGCAAAGCTGAATAGCTTCTCCCTTGTTTCCATAATCCGCCTGAGCAGCCAGATTCAATGAAGCCAATACGAAAAGCGCTGATAGGATGGTGATTCGCATAACTGTGTTTCACTCAAAAATAAAGTTTTGATTCTTCTTTATCTGGTCAACAAAACAGAAAACGGTCATCAATAACACCCTGAGGTATGCGGTCGCATAGCGGTGGCATTGCCAAATGGATGCGGTCGCATTATTAAAACTAAGTGGTTTAGTGAGGCATAGTATAATAGCCGCTAACAACTTCTAGATTGAATGTATGATTTTCAAACTCTTAAACCGCACTTACTGACTAATAGCTGACTAAAATGAAAATAAAAAACCCTAACTTATTGCAATGCAAATAGTTAAGGTTTCGTATTGTGGAGCTGGTGGGATTCGAACCCACGTCCAAACAAGGAATCGATAGGCTTTCTACGAGCTTATCACTTTGATTGGTTTTCGATCTTGAACAGGCCAAAGGCAGCCAATCCAAAACTTAGCTTCTTTATTTTCGGATAATCACCGAAGCGCAGATTATCCTATTCTGTCATTAACCACGCCTCCATTGACACAGGGGTCAGACAAACCCATGCCGGAAACGTCTTGTCCGCGCACCTAGTACGGGATTAAGCTTAATCTCCTATCGGATGATTAGGCTGCAAGAGCGTAAGATGTTTCGCCAGTTATAATATTGAACAACGGATTTGCGAGGAGCTATTCAACCCTCGGCTTGCTTACATATCCATTCATCTTGCTGTCAAAACCAGTCAGCCCCAAAGAACAAGCTACGAAGGTACAATTAGCTAAGTCCAAAGAGCCTTGGTTAAAGGAAATTTGTGAATTTCGTAATCACAACATGAATCACCCTTACTTTGCAGTCATGGTTAGGATCGCAATATTCTTTTGTTTATTCGTTTTGCTTGTGCTTAATTCTAGTGCTCAGAGTTACTATTGGCAATCAGCTGGAAAAACGAAAAAGATTCAAAATCTCAGTGTTGATGGTGGCGGGGGACTTCGAATGTATTTCGGAGATATTCAACAAAAAGGCTCTGTTTTTAATAAACCAAAACTTGCCTATGGCATCGGTGTTCGATATCAGATGAGAACTATATTGGGTTTTGCATTAAATCTAGAAGGAAGATCTTATGAGGGAAACGCAGAACATGGTGGTTTTGCGGATGCAGTCGATAAAATGACTGGTAAACTTTGGGGTGGGCATTTGATGGTTCAATATAGTTGGCTCAAATGGGAAGACTTTACCCGAAAGCAATTTACAGATCGCGACCCAGTCACAAAAATCAACATGTACATGGGCCTTGGTTTTGGGGGGGCATTGTTCAATTCATCTTATTCATCAAGGAAGTATAGTACGCAGACCTTCACTGACTCATTAGGACGAGATTCTAGTGTGTTTGTTCCTGTAGATGCTTCAGGATCAGCCGGTGGTTTCGCCATGTATGTTCCCGTTAGTCTTGGTGTTCGATACAGATTTAGTCCGAGTTTAAGCCTTGGGATGGAGCTGGTTAGGCAGTTTTACATTACTAAAAATGTGGATGCCTTAGCAACTAAAAAGTTTGATGGAATGGGAACTGCAATGCTTCGGTTGAACTATACCTTTGGTCAAAAGAAACCTAAGGGGAACGCCAAATCGGTGGGTAAAAAAAGGAAGTAGAAATGATGAAAATTGGGATTCTTAGAGAGGGTAAAGTGCCGCCAGATGAGCGAGTGGCTTTAACTCCAGGTCAGATTAAGCAGATAAGTAAAGACCATCCCAATCTGGAAATTGTGGTTAAACGGTCAGATATTCGTAGAATCAAGGATGTCGAATATGAAGATGCCGGGGTGCAATTAGTTGACAATGTGCAGGATTGTGACATTTTGATCGGAGTGAAGGAGGTTCCGTTATCCGAATTGATTCCGAAGAAGACATACTTCTTTTTTAGCCATACAATCAAGATGCAGCCATATAATAAAGAGTTGTTACAAACTGTATGCGACCAAGGAATTACACTCATTGATTGGGAGTGTTTAACTGCACAAAACGGGAATCGCATCATCGGTTTTGGAAGGTATGCTGGCATTGTTGGGACTTATAATGGTCTACGAGCATATGGTCTGAAGCATAAATCGTTCGATTTGAAAAAAGCACATGACTGTGCTGATCGAGAAGAATTAGAAAAAGAATTATTGAATGTGCAATTGCCGGCTATTAAGATTTTATTGTCTGGGGGAGGCAAAGTAGCGCATGGTGCATTAGAGGTATTAGAATCACTAAAGATTCGCGAAATAGGTATCGAAGATTATTTACGTCAAACATATGATGAACCGGTTTTTTGTAGAATCGACTTTTCAGACTATCTGGTGAGAAGGGATGGTAATGCCTTCGATACTAAGGCTTATTATGCAAATCCTGAAGACCATGTCAGTTATTTCATGCGCTTTGCCAAAGTCACGGACGCCTTTATTGCTGGACATTATTGGGATTCTAGAGCCCCTTTTTTGTTTACCAGAGAAGATGTTAGAAGTCCAGATTTCAAAATTCAATTGGTGGCAGACATCAGTTGTGATATTGATGGGCCTGTGGCCACGACTCTTAGACCATCAACCATCGAAGATCCGTTTTATGGGTATGACCCAATGAATGAATTGGAAACAACGTTTGATGCTCCAGGTGCAATCACCGTAATGGCAGTGGACAATCTGCCTTGTGAATTACCACGCGATGCAAGTAAGGACTTTGGAGAGATGTTTATTGGAGGTGTGTTGCCTGCGCTTGTGAATGGTGATGCCGATGGAATTTTGGCAGGTGGCAGTATTACTAGAAATGGTGAAATTGCCGAGCAATTTTCCTACCTCAAAGAATGGTTAGCATCCTAACAGTTTTTTAGAGCCGCGATTGTTGAGGCTGGGTTATCCGATTTGAACACGGTGCTTCCCGCCACTAGTGCGTTTGCGCCTGCAGCCATAAGTATTGGCGCATTTTCAAGGTTCACACCTCCATCAATTTCAATGATAGTCTTCAGACCTTTCTTGTCTATAGCATCACGAAGTTGCTTCACCTTTTCAAAAGTATGTTCAATGAATTTTTGTCCACCAAACCCTGGATTTACACTCATGATCAATACCAAATCTAATTCAGGAAGTATATCACTCAAAACGGAAATTGGTGTATGTGGATTTAATGCGACACCAGCCTTCATCCCAGCTAGATTTTATCGCTTGAACGGTTCTGTGCAGGTGTGTACAAGCTTCGAAAGTGTACGGTCAGTATGTCCGCTCCTGCCCGCTTGAAAGTCCTCGATATATGGGTCGGGGTTGGCAATCATGGCATGCACATCTAGAACCTTAGTTGGTACACTTTCTGAAGGCGCTGATTATGGGCAGGCCGAAGGAAATGTTTGGGACAAATACTCCATCCATGACGTCCAAGGTGAAACCAATCCGCCTCACTGCTATTTAACATTTCAGATTCTTCAGCAATTCGAGTGAAATCGCAAGAAAGAAGGGAAGGCGCAACGATACATTTCATTTGACAAACTTAAATAATTAGACTTCGATCACGATTTATTTATGGTCAAATTCGATGGAGAGACTAAACCCTAAAGTTGGACCAAATTCAAGATTTCCGCCTAGCTGGTTGGTAAGCAAGCGTATGAGCTTCATGCCAAGAGAGTCCCCATTGATAAAGTCATTGTTTTCCGATAAACCGCGCCCATCATCCTCGTAAACTAGCTTCATTCTACCATGTTGTTTGGTTAGCCCAATATGGATGTGGCCAATTCGCCTACCTGCAAACGCGTGTTTGATGCTGTTGGTCAACAGTTCATTTACTATCATCCCCAATGGAACTGCAAGTTCCATTGATTCTGAGATTTCTCTAGCTTCAATTATCATATCGATTTCAACATCTTTAGATTGATGCATTTGCAGAATTTGCTTGGCCAAATCGGAGAAATAACCTTGAAAGTCAATATGGTTCAATTCTTCTGCCTGATACAACTTTTGATGGATGAGCGACATTACATGAATACGCGATTGACCTTCCTTTATTAATCCAAGAGCAACTTCATCCTTAATATGTTTCGATTGTAAAAAGAAAAGGCTAGAGATGATTTG
Organism: uncultured Flavobacteriales bacterium; assembly: GCA_943788775.1. Classification (GTDB taxonomy): domain Bacteria; phylum Bacteroidota; class Bacteroidia; order Flavobacteriales_G; family Salibacteraceae; genus SHAN690. The sequence goes on from CALSRO010000005.1 coordinate 657,323, forward strand.
AAGGTTGTTCTTGACCCGATGGTGAACTTCCCTAAGCAGCATATCCTTTTCCTTCAATACCTTTTCGATTGCTGCAGATTGATCCGACAACTGAGTGGTGAGAGCAGTAGAATCTACGGTTTCAGTGCGGGCTTTGCTAAAACTCCAATAGAGGATGAGTCGCGCGCTCAAATAAGGGTATATGGTGATAGCAAGCCAATAGCTTCTAATGATACCGATGATGGTAGGTCCAAAAATAAAAGGGTAGAAATAAGAATAGTTAAAAACTAGATAGGTGTTAACCTAGATAGGATTTAAGCAATTTGCTTCTTGATGTGTGTCGCAATCTTCTTATACCTTTTTCCTTGATTTGACGAACACGCTCTCGCGTTAAATCAAATAATTCTCCAATTTCTTCAAGCGTCATTGGGTGCTTTCCTGTGAGTCCAAAATAGTGCCGAATAACATCCGCTTCTCTTTCAGATAGAGTGGCCAAAGACCTTTCAATTTCTTGTCTGAGCGAGTCATTGAGGAGTGAAGATTCAGGATTATGTTCTTGCTCACCTTGCATCAAATCGTACATGTTTCTATCCTCATCCTCCGCTCCAGGAAGTGGGGCGTCCATTGAAACATGACGTCTGTTGTTTTTCATGTTTTGCTTCACATCACCTTCTGGTAATTCTAGCGCAAGTGCTAATTCGTTCGCAGTTGGTTCGCGTTCGTGCTCTTGTTCTAGCTTGGCATAAGCACGATTGATTTTATTAATGTTCCCAATTTTGTTAAGGGGTAACCTGACGATCCTCGCTTGTTCTGCTAATGCTTGTAGAATAGATTGACGGATCCACCAAACAGCATAGGAGATGAATTTAAATCCGCGAGTTTCATCAAATCGTTTAGCTGCCTTGATCAATCCAAGATTTCCTTCGTTAATCAGATCGGGCAAGCTGAGTCCTTGGTTTTGATATTGTTTTGAAACAGATACAACGAAGCGAAGGTTGGCCCGAACCATCTTTGCCAGTGCAGCTTGATCACCTTCTTTGATACGCTTGGCCAGTTCTACCTCCTGATCTGCGGTGATTAAATCTTCTCGACCAATTTCGGTCAAGTATTTATCGAGCGATGCAGTTTCGCGATTGGTTATTTGCTGGGTTATCTTAAGCTGACGCATAGTTGCAATTTTTGATGTTCCAAAGAAATACTATGAAGAGCACCAAAAAAGAAGGCGGTATTCAAGTTTTTGAATACCGCCTTGTTGAAAGCGTTGATTTTCAGTAAGTACTACTCAGCTGGCTTCGCCTCAGGCTTAGCGATAAGAGCTTTTCTGCTTAATCTAAGTTTGCCTGATTTTTGATCAATTTCAATCAATTTAACCTCGATTTTATCACCTGTAGCTAATACATCTTCTACTTTTTCGATTCGTTTCCAGTCTATTTCAGAGATATGAAGCAATCCTTCTTTTCCAGGAAGTATCTCAACAAAAGCTCCGAAGGCCGCAATGTTTTTCACCTTACCGGTATATACTTGACCAACTTCTGGTTTTGCTACAATACCGTTGACCCAAGCCAGTGCTTTGTCCATTCCTTCCTTGTTGTCACAAGCGATTTGAACAACTCCATGGTTATCATCTTCAGTAATTGAGATTGTAGTTCCTGTTTCTTTTTGAATTTCCTGAATAACCTTACCACCTGGTCCTATCACAGCGCCAATCTGGTCTTTGTCAATTAGTATGGTTTCAATTCTTGGAACATGTGGCTTATAATCTGCTCTTGGCTCGGTGATGGTTTTCATCATTTCTCCCAGAATATGAGCTCGGCCTTCTTTAGCTTGATTGAGTGCCTTTTCTAATACTTCATACGCAAGTCCATCAACTTTAATGTCCATTTGACATGCCGTGATGCCCTTAGATGTACCGGTCACCTTAAAGTCCATATCTCCTAAGTGATCCTCATCGCCTAGGATGTCAGACAAAACCTGATACTTTCCATCATCACCCATGATCAGTCCCATGGCGATACCACTCACAGGTCTCTTGATTTTGACACCAGCATCCATTAAACCAAGTGTTCCAGCGCAAACAGTCGCCATGGAAGATGAACCATTTGATTCTAATATATCTGAAACAATACGAATGGTATAAGGATTTACATCCGCACTTGGAATCATTCCTTTTAATGCTCTAAGAGCAAGGTTGCCGTGACCAACTTCTCTTCGGGATACACCGCGAATTGGTCGAGCCTCTCCTGTTGAGAAAGGTGGGAAGTTGTAATGAAGCATGAACTTTTCGCTTCCTTCAACCAATGCACTATCGACTGTTTGTTCGTCAAGCTTAGTGCCTAATGTAACTGTGGTCAAAGACTGAGTTTCACCACGTGTGAATATCGCAGAACCATGAGTTCTTGGAAGGTAGTCAACTTCACACCAGATTGGTCGTATTTCGTCTGTCTTTCTTCCGTCCAAGCGCTGGCCTGTGTCTAGAACCATTTTTCGCATAGCAGCCTTCTCAATATCGTGGAAGTATTTTCCAACGAGTCCAGCTTTTTCAGCCTGATCTTCTTCAGATAAAGTCGCTAAATATTCATCGCGCAATGCCTTGAATGCATCACCACGCTCGTGCTTGGCACTAGCAGAGATCGCAATGGTGTAGCACTTGTCAAAACAATATGCATGAACGGCTTTGGCTAAATCTTCATCATTTGTTTCATGAGAATATTCACGCTTTGGTCCTGTGTTTCCAATCTTGGCAGCAAGATCAAGCTGTGCTTGACAATGAATTTTTATTTCAGAATGTGCGATTTTTATGGCTTCAAGCATTTCTGCCTCACTAACCTCACTCATCTCACCTTCAACCATCATGATGTTGTCCATAGTAGCAGCAACAACGATGTCCAAATCACAATCCGCCATTTGCTCCATTTTTGGATTAACGACAAATTCGCCATTGATACGTCCAACACGAACTTCAGATACTGGCCCTGCAAAAGGAATGTCGGATACTGCAAGTGCTGCAGAAGCTGCTAAGCATGCAAGTGCATCTGGTTGGGTTGATTTGTCTGCTGAAATCAGACTGATCATCATTTGTGTATCCGCGTGATAGTCGCTTGGGAAAAGTGGGCGGAGTGCACGGTCAATTAACCGCATAGTAAGTATCTCGCTGTCAGATGGTCGAGCTTCTCTCTTAAAGAATCCACCAGGAAATTTGCCGGTTGAGGCATATTTCTCACGATAATCAACAGTAAGAGGTAAAAAGTCAACACCATCCTTAGCGTCTTTATTTGACACGACAGCCGCGAGTAGCATGGTGTCTCCTTGTCTTACGACAACAGATCCGTCTGCTTGCTTGGCAAGTTTGCCAGTTTCTATAGTTATAGTTTCACCGTTAGATCCGGTGATTGTTTGTGTTGTTCCTAACATAATTCGGTAAGTGTAGATACTAAAAAAGGCAATGATTCATTGCCTTTTTTCGACCCTGACTGGTCTGTTATTTTCTTAATTTAAGCTCCTTAATGATACTTCTGTATCGCTCAATATCCTTGTTTTTAAGGTAATTGAGTAGGCTTCTTCTTTTTCCAACCAACTTGATAAGAGCTTGTTGTGTGGTGAAGTCCTTGCGGTTTTCTTTTAGGTGACCAGTTAAGTGGTCAATTCGGTGGCTAAACAATGCAATTTGTCCTTCAGCCGAGCCCGTGTCAGTTGCTTCTGAGCCGTGCTTTTTAAATATCTCGTGTTTCTTTTCGCTTGTCAAATACATACTTTCCGCTATACGTTTCTAAAATTCGGGCTGCGAAGATAGTTATTTAAGTATGAATAACTTATTCTCCAATTAATTTTTCAGCATGGATAAAGATTGGTAAATCTTGTCCTTTAAATCTGAGCGCTTCACAATAAAATCAAGGAAGCCATGCTCCAAAACAAACTCTGAGGTTTGAAAGCCTTCAGGCAGATCTTTTCCAATTGTTTCTTTTACAACACGCGGTCCAGCAAAACCAATAAGTGCACCCGGTTCTGCGATATTTAAGTCGCCTAGCATGGCAAATGAAGCGGTCACACCACCAGTTGTTGGATCGGTAAGTAATGAAATGTACGGCAGCTTTTTCTCTGCTAATAGAGTCAATTTAGCACTTGTCTTTGCCATTTGCATTAACGAAAAGGCAGCTTCCATCATTCTGGCTCCACCAGATTTGCTAATCATAATGAAGGGCATGTTTTTCTCAATGGCATAGTCAATCGCTCGACTTATTTTTTCGCCCACCACAGAACCCATACTGCCACCGATGAACTGAAAATCCATGGATGCGATAACCACTTTTCTGCGATTTATTGCCCCCGTTGCTGTTCGACAAGCATCGTGTAATCCGGTTTTCTTAATGGTAGATGCTAATCGATCCGCATACTTTTTAGTGTCCTCAAATGATAAAGGATCACCGCTAATAATGTGCGGATTCAATTCTGTGTGGCGATTGTTGTCAAAAAGGACTTGGAAATATTTCTGCGAATTAATTCGCTCATGATAACCACAGCTTTCGCAAACCCAAAGTGTTTGTGCATGTTCGTCAGAACTCACCACATGATTGCAATCGCGGCACTTATACCACAATCCTTCTGGAGTTTCCTTTTTTTCTTTGGTTGGGGTTCTAATCCCCTCAGTCATTCGTTTGAACCAACCCATGTAATAGATTTATTGCAGCCTGCAAAGCTATACCAATTTCTAACAGTTCATAGTATAGTTAGAATGGATAGCTAATGGCCAGGTTAAAGGTTACTTCAGGCCTTTTCCAATCACCCAAATTTGGATCACCATTGTTCAATCGCCACTCCTTACGATATTGGTTAGTGAGGGTTTTTGGCTGGAAAAATGCCCAGCGTTCACCCTCAGGTAAATTTGGATCTTTAAGCTGCAAGCCAGCGTCAAAGCGAAGGACAAAAAAGTTAAGGTTGTAACGCAGGCCAGCACCTGGCGCAATGGCAATTCCACGCCAGAAGCTAGTTACATCAAAATTTGCATTGGGTCTATCAGCATCCTCCCAAAACCAGATGTTCCCTAGGTCGAGAAAGGCGGCACCTTCAAATTGCTTTACTATTTTGAATCGATATTCCAAGTTGAACTCCAGTTGAATTTCACCGACTTGGTCGATGCCATAAGTAGAGGTGTCCGCAACATTTCCTGGGCCTAATGCTCTTGCACGCCATGCTCTAATACCATTTGAACCTCCTGCAAAATAGGATCGATCGAAGGGTAGGGCAGATCTGTTTGCAAGAGGAAGACCTGCGCCACCGAAGAATCGGACTACGTAAGAACTAGACTTAGTAAGAATAAAGTATTTTTTGTACTCAAAATCGCCCTTAACGTATTGTGCGAAAGCTATGGTGTCAATCAAATAGCTTCCATTGTCCTCTGGAAGGTTCAACGGTTTTGAAGCCAGGCGTAATAGATTTCCAGCTGACTCGAATGTGGCGCGGTAGTAATAGAAGTTCTTTAGCGAGTTCGTAATATCTTGGGTAGTGTAGGAGTAAGCAAATCTGCCTGCTGGTATAATATGATTTGAATAGCTGTTGATGAGTAATACATTGTTCGAGGAGTTTAGCTGCTCTGTGAATGCATCTGATTTTTGTAGTTGGATTACACTTATGTCTACAGGTGCTATAGTGAGTAAGTCCTGATCTCTCAATCTGAGGGTCCACTGCAAAGTAGTGTTGATTAGATTTCTATCATACTGTGGGCGTCCTTGTCTATCTAAAGCTAAACTGATGTTGGTTTTTGGTTCCTTTATTTTTGGGAGATCGCGTCCTGGTATGCGAAGGAGAAAGTCGGGTATGGTGATGCTTACTTCACTACCATATTCATAAGTATTAATTGGTGTTTTGCCTATTACCGAGTTTTCATCTCCTTCAAGATTGGTGTTTGTATTCTGCCATTCCACTCCGCCATAAACCTTCCAATTCAATTGTTCTGCCCCTTTGAACAGATTCTTGTTTTTATAATTAACAGATGAAGAAATACCGAGATTGCCTGAACGGTTTGTGCCCACCGTTTCAAACATCATCCCTTGCTTAGGGGCTTTGTTCAGATTAACAACCATGTCTAATTGCGGAATACCATTCAATTCTCCATTAGGTTCAAAATCGATGTCAATAAACCGAAAAGTGCCAAGTGCATTGATCCTATCATAGGTGTACTGCATTTTACTTTGAGAGTAAAACTCATTTTTATTTAGAAAAAGGTTTCGAGAAATTCTAGCCGGCCTGACATATGGTTTTCCCTTTGATAGGTATAGGTATTCTTTGTAGAAGGTGCTGTCAAGGGCGTAATTTCTAATTCCAGTGGCTTCAAAATTTTCATTCACAATGACCCCAGATATTTGATGTTTGAGATGTGGCGTTTGAATAAGAGTGTCGCGACTATTTGTCGATGAAATATTTCTTAAGTTTCTAAATCGGATCACTACGTCATAATAGTTTCCTTCAATGTTGGTGTCAATGTCATAAGTCACATGGATTTTTTCAAATGTGTAGTAGCCTATGTCGCGCAATGCCTTAGTCAGCCTGTTTCGTTCTTTTGCGAGTACCTCGGTGTTGTAAACGCTACCTCTTGAAAGTTTAAGTTTTCGAAGTGCAGTGTTTTCTGGTTTGGCAAATTCAGCCTTCAACGAATCGTCTTCGAATGATTTTCCCAAGCGCCTCAATTTGTACTCTGGTCCTGTATTTACAAAGTAATGGAGTTCAACTTCTAAACTATCATACCAGGCTTGGGCATCCACTTCAGCATCGAAGTGTCCATTGTTGTTTAGGTACTTAACCAATTGTTCGGAACTGCGATTTAATAAGGCAGGTTCGAAAATCACAGGTGCTTCACCGACATCTTCTTTCAGAAACTTGACAAATCGTTTTTCTGGATTTTTCCCATTGGCATAATTCCATACGCCAAGGTGAAAATTAACCAATTGAAAGAGCTTTCGATTTGGTTTTTGCTTTAAAATCGAGTTTAAGTCGTCTTCACCCAGTTCAGTAAAAACTGAATCTTTACCATTTATGTGAATTACATTCCTTACTAAAAGGTGCTCTCCTTCCTGCACATAGCGCGTAGGGCGGCATGATTGGAAAAATCCAAGGGACGTTATTAATATGCAACTAAGGAATAATCGGTAGACCATCTAAGCCTGCGCTTATATTTGGCCTCAAATCTACTTTAATCCAAACCTTAGGTAAGTGATCTCAAAGAATGAAATTAAATTAATTCGCTCATTGGCGCGAAAACGTAACAGACTCGACCTTGGTTTCTTTCCCGTAGAGGGAGCTAAAATGACTCAGGAAGCCCTTCAGTCTGAATTTGTAGTGACTGTGGTCTACTATACCAATTGGGACATACAAGAACGTGTTGAACATGTCCGTTATGAGCAAATTTCGGTGAAGGAAATGGCGACTATTAGTCATTTGACTACTCCCAGCAATGTTTTAGCCTTGGTTAAATATCCAGAGAGAGAATTAGAAACTGAAAAACTGGCTAAACAAAAGATTTTAGTCTTGGATGCGATACGTGATCCTGGAAATCTGGGCACCATAATTCGATCTGCAGATTGGTTTGGAGTAACAGATATCGTGGCTTCTACTGATACAGTTGACTGCTTCAATCCTAAGGTTACTCAAGCTACCATGGGGTCCTTGTTTCGTGTAAGAGTGCACTACACAGACTTGGATATATTGGCGGATATTAAAAGAATAAGTCCCGATTTTAAGGTGTATGGTGCCATGCTAAATGGTGATCACCCGAGTGTTTTGCACGAGTCAAGCAATGCTGGAGCGATAGTCATTGGCAACGAAGGTCGCGGTGTGTCGGACGAGGTGTTGAAATGGATAGATCAGCACGTTACCATTGAAAAGGTGGGAGAAGCCGAATCATTAAATGCGGCAATTTCAGCGTCCATTTTGCTATATGAATGGAAGGCTAGCCTTCGAAGTTAAGTGCGACTACGAAGATTCGTGAACGAAGATCGTTTATAGGGAGTGCGAATTGCGTGGCCTCCTTCACAATGACATTGTTCAATCCGTAGCTGAATTTTAATTCTGGAGAGAATTTGAAATACTCCAAGAAGAAATCGAATCCCACGCCCACTTCAAGATTGTAATTGGACTGCTTCAATTTAACAAGTCGTTCTCCTTGCTCATCTATATTGTTATCAGTGAATTGCTGTGAGGCAAGGTCAAAGCCATAGTTGAATCCAACCATCACATACTGTGCGAAATTGTTGACCCGTTTTGATCGGTATTTTAAAAAAAGAGGTGCCTCAATGAAAGTAGATTCGATGGTTTTTACCACTGGTGTATTAAACTCAGTGGAGTAATATTCATAGTTTAAATCCCTCGCAGCGAAGGCTATTCCTGGTGTGAACCTGATTCCGAAATAAGGGCCAAAATGTAGTTCAGATACTACATGGATCACGAGTCCCGGTTGAGTTCCCGTTTCCAATTTAATCAGTGAATCAGATTGTGTCAAGTCATGATCCAAGGCAAACCCATTGCTGCTCATCCCTAACTGAAATCCAAAGTGAAGTTTTTTATTGTCAAACTTTGGGAGATTGTCAGGAATGTCTCTTTGAGCCATATTGACGCCAGAGAACAATGAAATCACGATAAGGATTATAAGCTGTTTCACCTGCATATACCAAACAAAGGAACGAAACCTTAAGGAGATTATTTCTCAGCTAAATAGATTGTTGCGATGCCAAAAGTGAGTCTGTATTCTTTGATACTCTTGAAACCGACCTCCTTCAAAATACTAATGAAGTCACTTCCTTCTGGAAAGGCTTTGACGGATTCAGGTAGGTATGTATAGGCTCTCGCGTCTTTGGAAACTGTTTTGCCGATTAGGGGCAAAATAAAACTGAAATAGAAATTATAGAGCTGCTTCCAAGGAAAGGATTTTGGTTTTGAGAATTCAAGCACTGCCAGCGGATACTTAGGTTTGAGCACTCGATGGATCTCAGATAGGCCTTTTCTCAGATTTTCAAAATTTCGCACACCGAATGCCACGGTTACACCCTCGAAGTGGCTATCAGCAAATTGGATGTTCTCTGCATCACCCAATCCTAAAGTAATGGTTGAGTCTATTTTGCGTTTGATCATTTTGGATTTACCTACCTCCAACATTCCTGCAGAGATGTCAATACCTTGAATTTCTCTTGGCTTTAATCGCATGAGTTCAACCGCAAAATCCCCAGTTCCTGTTGCAACATCAAGTAAGATGGAAGGATTGTATGGCTTCAAAAGCTTGACAGCTTTTCTTCGCCAGCCCTTGTCGATGTTCATGCTGAGCAAGTGATTGAGCAAATCATATCTACCCGATATGTTGTCGAACATGACGGCTACTTGCTCCTTTTTACTCCCCAATTCAGAATATGGCTTTACAGCTTCGGCTTTGTTTTCAATCATTATCCAACCATTATATGTTCTTCCGGATAGGAATAGTTTGTTGTAAGAATCTTTCGAGCGAATGCGAATATGATCGATAGTGTTCCCAATCGACCAATAAACATGCTGAAGATCAAAATATATTTACCCGCATCGCTAATCATACCTGTAATTCCGGTGCTATATCCACAGGTGCTAAAGGCACTAATTTCTTCAAACAGCAGGTCGATGAAACTGCGATCGGGCAGAGCGAGTATGTGCGTTTCTGTCAATGTCAATAAATAGGTGCAAATGATCATACCACCAGCAAAAGTCACTAGAACTGTTGTTGCTTTTAACACATCATCAGTAGGTATTGTTCTGCCTAAAACCTCTACGTTTTTCTTACCGCGGATCGTTGAATAGGTATTGATACAGATCAATGCAAAGGTGGATGTCTTGATGCCACCTGCGGTCGAGAATGTATTGCCACCGATAAACATCATGATAATCATTAAGAATATGGTGCCAATGGCCAAGGAATGTACATCGGCTGTGTTCAAACCAGCAGAACGAACGGAAACTGCTTGAAATACCGCTGTGATCGTGCTCTCCACAAAATTTTGATCACTCAAAGTATTGTTCCATTCAGCAATGAGGTACAGAACCACGGTGATGCCAATAAGAATCATGTGTGTCCTAACCGCCAATATTGTGCTCATGTGGGGGCGTTTCCAAGGGTGTTTTAATCGATCGCGCAATAAACTAGGAGTAAATAGGTCAAACAACACTGTAAAACCAAAAGCACCTAAAAGAATAAGGGCTGCAACCACCACATGAATGATATATGCTTTTTGCAAGAATGGGGCGAACATTCCACCCTCAACTGTGGAAAATCCACCATTGTTAAAGGCCGATATCGAGTGAAAAATGCTGAAAAATATCTTGTCTCCTTCCGATTGAAATGGCATTTCTGGTGTCAATAGAAGATATATTAATCCGCCACCTATCACTTCTATCAAAATACTGATAATGAATACTTTGAGAAGCATTTGTTTGGCATTGAAAAAGGAATCCTTGGTTACAAAATCTTCAATTATTTCGTCTTGCTTCATTCCAAACCCTGCTCGGTTTAGGAAAGCTGCCAGGTAAGCGAAGGAGACAATATTCAACCCTCCTAGCTTCATGAGCATCATGATCACGAATTGTCCTTTTAAGCTAAAGAATGTGGATGTTTCAACGGCCGCTAAACCCGTAACGCAAGTAGCGCTCACGGATGTGAAGAGGGCGTCAATGAATCTAATGCCACCTGGAGCTGCGGTCATTTCGGGCATCATTAAAAGTGCTGTACCGGCTGTAATGATGACTAAAAATGAAAAGATGAAAATGGTAGAGGGGTGAAGCTTGATGTTCGAAGTAAGACTAGTCTTATCGCTCAATTCAAAGAATACAACTACGGCCAAATAAACCTGAAGAAATACCACCGAAAGAGCGCTACCACTTTTCAAACCAAGAAAATCGAAAATGGATTCTACTACTGTCAGATCAAAGACGTTGTGCAGAATGGCCTCTGTCAGTAAGATCAGAACCATGATGCCTTCAAACCAATTCTGCCGGATAAACTCGATAGGTGCAAAGTCATAGAATACCTTAGCTAGGTAGTGGAACACATAATAGCCAAAGGATGCCTCTACAATGATTTGAATCCAATTGTTGGTTTCATCATCAAGGTCAAATCCGTGATAGGCGAATAGTGAACCGATCGCGATGAGAGACACCCCAAACGAAATCAATTTTAAAATACGGAGATTCTGAACTTTACTGCTGTAAATGAACAGATTGATCTTCTCTCTGATACTTGTAATGTCCACTGCTAAGCCGTGATTTTGGCGATTTCGTTTTTCAACGTGAGGGCATCAATCGATACCACTCCTGGATATTGACAAACCCAACCACCTGCAAAGTTGGCTAAGTATGTAATCTCGTCTAATCCAAGGCCTGCAGCAAGAGCACAGGTAGCCGTGCTGATGACAGTATCGCCTGCACCAGAAACATCAGCAATGTCTCGAGGTTGAGCGGGGAAATGATGGCTTTCATTCTCGCTAGCGATAAACATTCCCTTGCTCGACAGTGTGAATAATACCATCTCAGTTGGCATAATATCATTCAAAAAGCCATATGCCTCTTGCAATGATTCTGGATCCGCAGATAAATCCTGTTGGTTCAAGCCATCTCTTAATTCTTTCAGATTTGGTTTGAACAATGTTGCTCCAGCGTAGGAAAGGAAGTTTCTTCGTTTTGGATCTACGGTTACCGGTATCGAATGCTGACGTGCCAATTCGATCACTTCTTGAATTAATACGGCACTGATCACTCCCTTATCATAGTCCTCGAAAATGATCGCATCTGGATTTTCATTTACAATGAGGTCGGTGATTCGGTTTTTTAAACCGCTTTGGTCTTCTTTTGAAATCACTTCGCATTGTTCCTCATCCATGCGGAGCAACTGATGATGATTGCTCACCAACCGAGTTTTTACACTTGTAATTCTCTCTGCACTCGAACCTAATCCTTCTATGGATAATTCATGTTTCGACATCAGATCCAGCACTTGTTTGCCTGCAAAATCACTTCCTAGAACCGAGCATAGAATTGGTTTTGCCCCAAGCCCTTGCACGTTCAATGCGACATTTGCCGCACCACCCAGGCGGTATTCTTTCTTTTCAATGTCTAAAATAGACACGGGCGCTTCTGGCGAAATGCGGTTCACACTTCCACTGAAGTATGCATCCAGAATTACATCGCCAATGACCAATATTTTTAAGTCACTGAACTTATCAATCGCGCTTAAAATGTTCTGTTGGTTCATTTTTCCAATTTGTTGATTGCCAAACGAATTCGTTCAATCGCTTCTTTCAATGTTTCTTCAGATGCTGCATAAGAGAGTCGGATGTATTCATCCGCGCCAAAGGCCGATCCATCTACGGTGGCAACGTGTGCCTCTTCCAATAAATACATGCACAAGTCCTCAGCCGTTTTGATTTGTCGATCGCCAAAATGAGAACCCAGCAGTGCATCTACCTTGGGGAATAAATAAAACGCCCCTTCTGGTTCATTGCAGATCAATCCTTCGATGCTTGAAAGCCCGTCAATCATAATCTTTCTGCGCCTTGCAAATGCATCGACCATAAACTGGATGTCTTTTGGATCGGCTTCCATGGCTGCCTTGGCTGCCATTTGACTGATGCTTGAAGGTGCACTTGTAAACTGACCTTGAATTTTTGTGCAGGCCGTGGCAATTTGCTTCGATGCCGCTATGTAACCAATTCTCCAGCCCGTCATTGCGAAGGCCTTTGAAACTCCATTTACTGTAATTACCCTTTCATATAATTCCGGAATGGAGGCCATTGAAAAGTGATGACCTATGTAGCGTATGTGCTCATATATCTCATCGCTGATGATGTGGATTTTTGGATATCGTTTGAATACTTCGCCTAAGGCTCGCAACTCATTTTCGGTGTAGCCTCCACCTGTAGGGTTCGATGGAGAAGAGAAAATGAAAAGCTTAGTCTTGTCCGAAATGTGCGCCTCTAATTGCTGGGGTGTAATCTTAAAACCTTGTTCTACTTCAGCCTGGATTGGAACGACTGTACCTTCGGAATATAATGCCATTTCGCGATAACTAACCCAATAAGGCGCGGGAATCAAAACCTCATCGCCTTTGTTTACCAAGCACAACACGGCATTGATAATGCTCTGTTTTGCACCGGTGCTCACCACAATCTGATTTGGATGATAATCCAAGCCGTTGTCGCGTTTCAATTTTAGGGCAATTGCTTCTCTTACTTCGAGATATCCTGGTACTGGGGTATAGTGCGTGTAGTTTTCGGCCACTGCTCTTTTTGCCGCTTCTTTGATGAAATCTGGAGTGTTGAAGTCGGGTTCGCCAAGGCTGAGGTTTATGACGTCTACACCCTTAGCCTTGAGGTCGCGACTTCGTTGCGACATAGCAATGGTGGCAGATTCGGCCAAGTTCTCGATGCGATCAGAAAGTATCGTCATGCGTTTAATTAAGTCGCAAAACTAATGAATTGCGAGTCGCAGCGGCATTTTTACGATTGTTTCAATTCTTTCGAATTATTGTAAATCAATGTTTCGAGCATTCAATATTCAAGGCGTAAACTTGCAGCATGGAATGGATAGAAATAATCATTGAGGCTCTTGTCTCAATTGTTGCAGTAGCAGCCGCAATTTGGATCATTTATTTTGGCCTGAATCGATATTTCGCTGCGCAGACTGAAAAGTTAAACCGCGATTGGATGGAAAAGAAGGAAAAAGATTTCCTGCCTATTCAAACGCAGGCCTATGAGCGACTTATTTTATTTCTAGAGAGAATTCATCCCGAGCGATTGGTTTTCAGAGTCAATAAGCCGGGAATGAGTGCACGATTGATGCAGGCTGAAATTTTGAAATTGATCCGCGAGGAGTTTGATCATAATTTGGCCCAGCAACTTTACATAAGCAATGATGCATGGAATGCCGTGAAAGTCGCTCGGGAGGAAACTTTCAAAATATTGAATCACGCTGCTGAGAAAACGGATGCAAATGCTTCCAGTTTTGATTTTAGTACTGCCATTATCGAAACGGTAGATAAGTTGGAAAAGGTTCCTACGGAAGTTGCCGTGAATATCTTGAAAACGGAATTCAGAAGAAGACAGGTGGGGATTAGGAAATGAGCCTATCGGATGATTAGCTGATTAAAAGATGAGTCGATTAGAAGATGAGGTAATGTTTCACTTTTTCAATGAGGTAATTAGTCAATGAGATAATTAGACAATGAATCATGAGATAATTGGACAATTGTTTAATGATTCTCGCAAAACGATGGTAACCACATGCTGTCTTCAACCGTTCTACTTACAGCAGAAGCTCAGACTGACGGGCTATATAGTAATTGATATTGGGTATTGAATATTCCTCTACTTCACCAACATCAATCTTCCTTCAAAGGTGTTTTGTCCTATGAAGTCTTCTGAGATTACCTCCATTTTCCAGTGGTACACGCCTTGTGGAGCTGGGTAGCCAGTAATGGTGCCGTCCTAGCTTCGGTTGCTTCGGATCGCTAAAACCAACTCAAAGCCTAGATCTAAACAAGCACTCAAATTTCTTGATCCAGAATGTGAAGTAGGCGAAGGGTCGCTTCGAATTCATTGATTTTTTGGGAGGATAACTCGCTTTTGATAGAATTCAGTTCTTGGCGTCTGTTCAGTTTGTGCATCATTCGCTCGTAGATGCTCAACTCGGCCAATCGTTGAAATGCGTTTTGCTGCTGAATCTGACGGTTCGTATCCAACCATCCATTTTCTTTGATGGCAGCTTGTCGGTCGAGTAGCGCTGTCCAGCACTCGGCCACACCTTCGCCATGCAGTCCTGAGGCGAGTTTGACCTTGGGGCCCCAACCCGATTCGGCTGCGGGAAAGAGATGCAAGGCCATTTCCAGTTGCTTTTTGGCTTTTCTAGCGGGAATGAGGTTGTCTCCATCGGCCTTGTTGATGATGATCAAATCTGCCGTTTCCATGATGCCGCGTTTGATGCCTTGCAATTCATCTCCTGTGCCGGGCATGCCCAACATCATGAAGGTATCGGTAATGTTGATGACTTCGGTTTCGCTTTGGCCCACACCTACGGTTTCGATCAAAATCACATCAAAGCCTGCGGCTTCGCACAACAACATGGATTCGCGAGTGCGAGCCGATACTCCACCCAAGGTGCCACTGCTGGGACTGGGTCGGATGAAAGCCAGTGGATCGCGACTCAATTCTTCCATGCGGGTTTTATCTCCAAGAATGCTTCCTGCCGTTCGAGAGCTGCTGGGGTCAATGGCCAAGACTGCTAGTTTCAATCCTTGTTGAGTAATGTGTCTGCCCAAAGCCTCTATGAATGTGCTTTTCCCTACGCCAGGTATGCCCGTAATTCCAATACGGACACATTCGTTGCGATGTCCATAAATGGCGTTCACCAGTTGGATCGCTTGTTCGCGGTGTTCTGGTTTCTGACTTTCTACCAAAGTGATACCCTTGGCCAAGGCCAGTTTATCCCCCGATTTGATGCCGTATATGATTTCTTGCAGTTCCAACAGATTTCAAAGAGAAGAAAAAAAAGCCATGGGTGTATATTTATCGCCATGGATGAGTTGGACGATTTTATCGAAGAAACTGAAACTGAGGTGGAGTTGGATCCAAGCATTACGTGGAAAAATGTGTGGTTTTCGATACTCTATAAGCCTAACCCTACATTCGATTTCATCTTTCATACGGATCGGAAAAAGCATTTGTGGGCCATATGGCTCTTGCTTGGCACCTTGTCTGGATTGATACAACTCATTGATGCTCCCGAACTCGCAAAAACCTATGAGCCACTTTATGTATTAGGAATAATCCTCGGGGTGGGTATTGTCATCGTTGGGTTTTATGCCTTGATGTCATTGACATTGAAATACGTTGGAACGTGGATTTTCAAGACTAAATCCACTTTTATGGATTTGATGATTGTTCAGGCATGGGCAGTGATGCCTAGCATGATGTCCTTGTTATTGCAAATTGCGGTTTCTCTATTAATGCTCTTTGTTCACCCTGCTGGAATTCATGGTCAGGCTGATTTACCTGAATTCGCCTCAGTCATGGTGGGGTTTGCACGGAATGTAGCATTGGTTTGGTCTATCGTTTTAACCATCATTGGAGTAAGGCATTTGCAAAAACTCAGTTATGGAAAGTCGATTGCAAATTATCTGATTTCATCTGTAGCCATTATTACGGTGGTGTTCGGAATTTCGATGTCCATAGCCTATTATTATCAGCGATTTGTTATCCATGAAAGCAGCCAACGCTATTTGGAAATGAACGATTCGTATGAAGGGGTAATTGAACAGCAGTAGATGAGTGAACCTTTGCTAGATGATGATTTTAGTCAAAAAGACGAACCGCCTATTCGCTTGTTTTCTGCTTCTATGTTGGTGACCAGCGCTGTACTCTTGTTCCTAGGATTGATCTTTAAAATTCAGCATTGGCCTATGAATGCACTCATGATTCTGGTGGGCAGTGGATTGGCATCTGGAAACGGAACGTATCGAGCAATTGCACTTCAGAATAATCCGGTGGAACGGGCGATGCGCCTGTTTGTTCCGATCCTAGCATTATGCATATTGTTCTTTTGGTTGCAATACACATTGGCGGGGTTCGCGGTCTTTTTTGTCGCAGCATTAATAGCCGCTGCCATAGATCACACCAAGATCAATAAGTGATAAAAAGATTAATTAAAACCGTGATCAAAGGCCACCGTAAGCTTGGTGTCGCAGTCGCCTTTCACCAATTCACTCACGGTCACTGAATATTTGTTACCCATGTCAATATGATTTCGCGTCAGGAATTTGTGATCAATATGGTAGCCTTTCAATGCTCCCATTTCTTGATCTTCCAAGGCTAGTACACTAGCTTTAAAATCTAGAATGATGGCAATTTTTCCATCGCCATCTGGATGTGGTCGCATGTCGATGACTTCGGCCAAGGTTTCGACCGTGACATAGTCACAATTATTTGATTTCTGGCCTTGCTCTTTGCAGCCAAAACTGAAAAACGTAAGGCCAATAAGGATGGAGGTATACCTAGCGTAAGAACTTGCTGTTCCAAACATTTTCACTGAAATCTTTTGAGTACATAATGCCAACAATAATGGCTAAAGTCATAATAAGTGCGGAGCTCATACTGAACATGAAAAAGCGATAGAAGAACTCTGCTTTTGTGTCGGAAAACTGCACTGGCACCAAAAGTGCAATTAAAGCCCCAACAACAAGGGAAGTAGAGGCGAGTGTGCCCATATGCCTGAATGGATATCGTAAAATATGCTCTTTCCAACTCATGTCGCCTCCCCACTGATGGATGTAATAATAACGTCCGTTCGGCAGTTCAGCTAAAAGAATAGGGTCTTTAGTGCTGTCTTTTAAGCGGAAACGTTCTGCGGGGGCAATGATGCTGAATTTCGAAAATCGCAGTCCTGTAGAAGCTTCAATATGTTTGACTTTTCGGATGGCTTCGGCAGGTACCTCTCCTTTAAATAAAGTACTATCCAAAAAACGCAATCGGTATTTTGTACAAATGCTTTCTATTGCCTCAAGATTAAAAATCATCGATGGATCTAGAAGTTCCACAATGAGTGAGTCAACTCCACTCAACAATGCAGAGTTGTAAATGCGATCTGAAATAGCGGCTTCCTTCTTTGCGTCAACGCTCAACAATCTTTCTGCTTCAGAAAGGATGGCATTTTGAGAGATCTCAATTTGAGCTTTTTCTAGCTCGGTTTTTAAATTAATGTCTTGCATGATCAGTTGTTTTTCATTTTCACTTTCTTCTGTCGATTGCGCTTAATGCGCTTGATTTGAAACCAGATGTAGAGGCTGAAAAACGATAGGAGCATCAGAGCGACAAATCCCAAAACGACAAATTCTCCTGGTTTCATTTCGTAAATGTAACAGTCGAAAAGTAATCTGGTTCACCAAATTAGAAATCGGCTTGAAATTCTAAATGAGATTTAAAATCAGACCCAATCCGATCGCGATCATCATGATGCCAACCACATTTTGTAGAAACGAAATGGTGACCTTTTTCATGAGTTTTTTGCCCAATATGGCACCAGAAAATGCAGAAAGTGTGGCCGCGGTCATTAGCCATGCAGAATCCAATATTGTGGCGAAATCAAAGTCCATGGCATAGGTGCCTATGCGCATGGTGTCGATGAGGCACGCGATCACGATTCCCGTAGCCACAAATTGCTCTTTTGAAAGTGGAAACTTGATTAAAAATGCGCTTCGTAAAGCTCCCTGATGACCGGACAATCCGCCAAAGAACCCACTGATGATCCCCCCGGGGATCAGTAAGTTTTTATTGAATTCCAAACGCTTAAGAAATGGAATGAGTTCCAGCAATGAGAATAGGGTGATCAGAGTTCCAAGTGCCACATTGATCAATGATGTATCTACCATTCCAAACAATGAAATAGTCTGACCATCATCCAATTGCGATAGCCAAGACAGAAACTTGGCTCCGAAAAAGGCTCCTACAATGGCCGGAATCCCAAATCCCAAGACAATCTTTTGTACGGCATGTTTGCCGATGAGTGTGAGCTTAAAAAGATTGTTCAGGAAGTGCACAATTGCCGTTGCAGCCACGGCAATTTCAGGCGGGAAAAACAAAATGAATGCCGGTGTCAGCATGGTGCCAAGCCCAAATCCACTGAAGAAGGTGAGCATAGAAGCACCAAAAGCTACGGCTATTACAATGACAAAATCCATGGGTCAAAAGTATATGCAGTGTGTACTGCCATGTTTTCTAAATGTTAAAAATCGGCATAAAAAAACCGGAGAATACCTGTTGTCGCCAACTGTATCTCCGGTGAAGCACCCCAAAAACCTTGTTAAGATTTGATATAGAAACGCAGTCGCTGTAAGGTTAATTATTTTCAGGTCGATCTTTTAGACCACTTGCTCATATTTGGGGACGAGTAATTTTAAATCGGACCTTAAATGAAGTTGACTGCAAAAGAATCCATTGCTTGGATTCAATCTCGGAGATCTATTTATCCAAAAACGTTTGACAAGTCGGAAAAAGCATCGAAGGAGCAAATTGTTGAATTGTTGGAAGCTGCTCGCTGGGCACCTAGTCATAAGATAACCCAACCTTGGCGCTTCGTGGTCTTTGCAGATAAAGGCTTAGAACCGCTTGTGAAATTTCAAATTGAAATGCTGCAAATGAGCAATGCGGCTTCTGAAATTGTTGAAATGAAAAGTGCGAAGTTGAAATTGAAGGCGGAACAGTCCAGTGCCATTATCGCCATCATTATGAATCGCGATGAGTTGAAGCGAGTTCCAGAATGGGAAGAAATGTGTGCGGTTGCATGTGCCGTTCAAAACATTGCTTTGCATGCTTCCAGTTTAGGCCTTGGTGGATACTGGAGCACTGGGTCATTTACCAATCATGATAAAATGAGATCCTACCTTGGATTGAAGGAACAGGACGTGCATCTAGGCTGGTATTACCTTGGTGTGTCGAAAAACGATCGAGAGGTGAAACGGAGTAGGTTGGAGGTAGAAGATTTCGCAGAATTCAGATTGGGCTAAAAAGAAGTATGTGCCCTCCTCTTGTCTCCAAGTCTCAGCGGGCACATACAATCAACCACCACTTCCTTTGTATTTGTTCAAACTAACCCTAATATGAAATCCAAATACACTAAAAAAACAGTGTGTCGTTCACTTTGTTCGCGGTGATGTCCCAAGAAAAGTTCAATTTTCTCTGTAAGCCTTGTTTTTTCAAGGTTTCCGCAAGTGAAATATTTTTTTCGATGGCAAGCATATGCTCAGAAATCTGCTCAATATCCTCGGGACCTGCGTACAAAGCAGCATCGCCTGCTACTTCTGGTATGGAAGTAACATCGCTACAAATGACAGGCGTGCCTGCCGCAAAAGCTTCAATTATTGGTATTCCAAAGCCTTCAAAATAAGAAGGAAATAACAAGGCTTTGGCACCGCCCATTGCCAAAACTAAATCGTTGATAGCCAGATGTCCAGGGAATATAATATCCTCGGCATACATAGACTGAGCCAATGCTTCGTCCATTTCTTTGTAATGCCACAATGGGTTTCCGACCAAGACCAATTTGGATGTTCCGCCTGATGTTTTGTATTGATCGTAGGCCTTTACAATTCCGTGAATGTTTTTTCGATAAGAGAAATTTCCTACGAAAAGAAAATAGTCGGCATTCCTAGCATACTTCGCCTTTGCCTCGGTAATTTCGATGGGTTTAAGCTGTCTAAAAGCAGGATTAAACCCATTGTGTGCAACATGGATTTTAGACCGATCTACTCCGTACGTATCACTTATATCATTTGCGGAAAACTCGGAAACCGTAATGATTTTATCCGCTCGTTTTGCAAATTCAGGAAAAGAAGATCGGTAATAACTGGAATAGGACTTCGGTAAGTCTTGAGGTCGATGCTCGAAGTTTATGTCGTGGATGACTGGAATTTGCTTGACTCTTGTCCGTGTACTTAAAAATCCATCGGGCGAAAAAAATAGATCTGCTTTCCATTGCTTCAACGCTTTAGGCACGCTGTACTCAAAGTACATTCTATACAGCAGTGGGTGCCTCGCCTGAGGAAAAAGTTCTTTTGCCCAAACATTATCGCTGTAGATAAACTCATCATCAAACGTCCGATCGAAGAGAAATAAAAATTCATCCTCGGGGCGCATAGCAACCAATCGCTTCAATACTTCATGGCTGAACCAACCAATTCCATCAAGCTTGCCTGATAACAGTAACCGAGTATTAACTGCAATTCGCACTACGCGAAAGTATCATCAGAAGTGAATGAATAGCAATCATTGGGACGAATGGTCGTGATGTGTTGCGAATCACTCAATGGATATAGGCTTATTGACATTCGCCAGCTTCGTAAGAAACATTGGAACATTCGGCCACACAGGAGTTGCCATACGTTTTTTTGTCGCATCCACAAACGGGGTCGTATTCCTTGGTGCAAAAGCAGTTGGCATCAACTTCGGCTTGGCAGCGATTGCAACTTTGTGTTGCTAATCCCATGAAAATGAGCAAACAGCTGAAAAGTATAGGTTTCATCAAATACGATTTAGTTTAATTGGACGTAATTTGTCTTTCGGTGTAGGTATTCCACCAACGACAAGAATGAAGAAAAATTTTTCGGCCAACCTTCTTTTTTTGATCGCGCTCAATTTGTTGATCAAACCCATATACCTTTTTGGTATTGAGGTAGGCATTCAAAATACCGTTGGGACGAGCGATTATGGGCTTTATTATGCCATGTTCAACTTTACTTTTTTGTTCAATGTCTTGCTTGATATGGGTATAAACAATTACCAAAAAATCAAGGTGGCGGAGAATACTCAACTCGGATTGGGTAACATGGCGACCCTTTTGCCCCTCAAGCTGGTGTTGGGGGTGGTATATATGCTGGTTACTGTGGTTGTGGCCCTTATAATTGGCTTTGAAACGCGTTATTGGTACTTCATTGCTTGGTTGATGCTGTCCCATGTTTTAAGCGCGTTTTTACTCTTGTTAAGAGCTAACTTGAGCGGTATGCAGCTCTTTTTTCGTGATAGCATTGTTTCGGTGATTGACCGATTGGTCTTGGTTATCGGAATCGGATACATTCTTTGGTTCGGTACTGAAACCTTCAAAATTGAATGGTTTGTCATCTTTCAGGTTGTGGCTTATACGATTGGGATTTTGTTTGCCTTGGTTTTGACTCCAGCTAAAAATCGTTTCCCAACAATGAATTTTTCCATCTCCAACGGGTGGGCGATGATTCAAAATACTTGGCCATACGCACTGCTCATTTTGTTGATGACGGCATATAACAAACTGGATGGAATCATGTTAGAGCGATTGGCAATAGATGGTTTGAAGGAGGCTGGAATATACGCCCAAGCATACAGAATCATTGATGCTGGCAACAGCTTCGCCTTCCTATACGCGGGGATGTTGCTTCCGATTTTCGCCAAGTTGCTTGCCCAAAAGAATGTGACTCAGCTCAAGGTGATGATAGATCAAGGTGCTCGATACTTGATTCTACCTGCAGCTTTGGCGGTGGTGGTTGTGTTTTTTCATAGTCAATCGTTTATGGCGCTGTTATACAATCAAGAAGTGGCTGAGTCGTCCATCGCATTTCGTTGGTTAATGGGGTCATTTCTCTTCATCTGCATGGCCTACGTTTATGGAACATTGATCACGGCAGCCAGCGAGCTTTCTGCATTGAATTGGATTGCGTTTTCGGCCGTGCTGGTGAATTTCGGCTTGAATTTTTGGCTCATTCCCATTCTAGGGGCTGAAGGTGCGGCAATTGCAAGTTTTTGCAGTTTGTTTATAATGTCTGTAGCGCAGATACTGTTTGTTTCTCGAATAACCGGTGGTCACGATTTTAGATGGCTTGTTAGAACGATTTTAGCCATAATAATCCTGATTGGGGCATGCTACCTTATTAGCGAGTCAGAATTGTCCGACCTGATGAAATTGCTACTAAGCTCTGCTGCTGCCATTGTACTTCTTGCGATCTTAGGATTTAGAAAACAAGATTTGAAAACGATGCTTCCTCAGGATGAATAGAGAATTTTTTTAGACATCCATCGTTTGGCTTTCTCGAAGAGCTTAATACATACCTTTGGCCGCCTACAAAGCGGAACTTCAACCGAGAACTGAACCTAAATTATGGAAGATAAAGACTACCAAAAGAACTTTGATTCAACCAACCTACTCGTCTTTCTTTACAGCTATCGCAAACCGATAATTATCATCACAATGGCCGCAGCAATTATCTCGGCTGCCGTTTCATTGATGATTCAAGAGAAGTTTTTAAGTACTGTGATTCTATTCCCAGCTTCTACGAATTCGATTTCGAAATCGTTGATGACGCAGGATGTTACGGGGAAGTTAGATATCAATGCTTTCGGTGAGGAAGAACAAGCGGAACAGTTGCTGCAAATTTTGAATTCGGATGAAATCAGTGGATACATTCGAGATAAGTACAACTTGATGAAGCACTACGGCATCAAGAATGATGAAAAGTTTGCCTTGACCAATACGGTTAAAGAGTACCAGGATAATGTGACATTTAAACGAACCGAGTTTAATTCGGTGCGAATTGATGTGCTTGATCACAACAAAGACACAGCAGCGATGATTGCTAACGATATTGCCGATAGATTGGATACAGTTCGTACTCGAATGCAGCAGGATCGTGCTCTCATAGGTCTTCGGATTATCGAAGATGAATACAAAAGCATGCAGGCATATATGCTTGGAATGGATGATTCGCTCACTGCCATTAGAAAAAAGGGATTGACCGATTTTGAGGTAGAGGTCGAGCAGCTGACAAAAGCCTACTATGAAGCTTTGGCAAAAGGAAATTCATCGCTTGTGAAGGAGTTGGAAAAGAAATTGGAAATCTTTGCTGAGTATGGTAGTGCCTACCGTTCACTGACAGAAAACCTAGAGTTTGAAAGAGAACAACTGGCGTTACTGCGTGCTAAGTATGAAGAAACGAAGGCGGATGCTACTCGATCGTTGACTACGAAGTTTGTGGTAAATCGCGCTTGGCCCGCTGAAAAAAAGGCTTATCCTATTCGTTGGTTGATCGTTTTAGTAAGTTCATTCTCCGCATTCTTGTTGACCATTTTGGGCATCATTGCGATGGAGAATTTCAGAAAGATCAAATAGCACCAGTGCCCGCGTGCTTTCTCAAGCAGACATAACAAAGTGGCTTTATTGGCTAGGGGGATCCTTCGTGGTCGCTCTTGGATTCTTTATCTATTTCGAACAGTTTTGGATCGTAGGCTTGCCCATTGTTTTGGCCATTGTGACCATTGCGCTTTTCAAGTTGGATTGGCTGTTTATGCTAATCACCATTTTGACTCCATTGTCCGTAGCTTTCGAAGATTTGCCCGGTGGTTTTGGGCTCTCTTTACCAACGGAACCACTCATCTTCGGTTTGATGTTAGTCTTTCTTTTTCGCGTGTTTTACGATGGGTATTTTGACTCGCGGGTGTTGTTTCACCCCTTAACCATTGTAATCATCCTCAATCTAGGTTGGATTTTCATTACCATTTTTTCGAGTGAAGAACCTTTGGTCTCAGTCAAGTTTTTCCTGTCAAGGCTCTGGTACGTGATTGGCTTTTTCTTTATCGCCACACAGGTTTTTAAAAACCCAGATAACATCAGGCGATTTCTCTGGTTCTTCATTGCGCCATTAACACTCGTTGGTGTGTATACTGTGATTATACATTCCACGCACAATTTTGCATCGAAACCAGCACATTGGGTCATGCAACCGTTTTTTAAGGATCACACCAGTTACGGTGCCATCTTGGCAATGTATTACCCCATTGCTTGGACTTATTTGTGGAGTAAAAACTTAACCCCTACAACCAAGGTGGTGGTAACCGTGATTATGTTGTTGCTCACTGCGGCACTTATCTTTTCATATACCCGAGCCGCTTGGGTGAGTTTGGTGGGAGCCTTAGGGATTATGGCAGTTATCTTGTTGAGAGTTCGTTTGTGGGTCATCGGTCTGATGTTGGTTTCTGTGGCTGTAGGCTACTTCGCCTTCGAAGAGCAGATCATGATGAAATTGGAACAGAATCGACAAGACTCGTCAGATGATTTGGCGGAACACGTGAATTCAATCAGCAATGTCGCAACAGATGCTAGTAATTTAGAGCGAATAAATCGTTGGAGTGCAGCGTTGAGGATGTGTGAAGAAAAGCCACTCATGGGTTTTGGACCGGGGACCTACAAGTTTAAATATGCTCCGTATCAACACTCATCACAGCTGACGATCATTAGTACCAATTTTGGAGATTTGGGTAATGCACACAGTGAATACTTTGGCCCCCTAGCAGAGATGGGGGTTTTTGGATTATTAACCTTACTCGCAATAATTATTGTAGCCATCTACAAGTTCGTGATGGTCTATCATAGGCTAAAGAATCGGGAACTTAAGATAATCTTGATGGGCGTTTTTCTGGGCTGGTGTACATACCTCATTCATGGCGTACTCAACAATTACCTTGACTTGGACAAGGCCAATGTGCCGTTTTGGGGATTCTTGGCGATTTTAGTGGCCATTGAGATTTATCACTCAGATAAATCAGAGGAAGTGACAGCTTACTAAAGCTACATCATCGTGAAATTCTTCTTTACCTCGATGAGCGTCTAAGGCTTCGAATATTCGAACGTTTAGTCCGCTCATGGTGTAGATTGATCCATCCTTAAAGAGTGAATCTAGAACTTGTTCGTTGAATGGAACACCCAGTTCATTTTCAAGTTCGATGAGTCCATCGGTATAGGCCACCATAATGGCATCAGGACCCAGTTTAACAGTTCCAATATTCACGCTAGGGAATTCTTCAAACATTCCCAATCCAACACAGCCATCAATCAGTTTTACTAGCTTACCATTATTGATCAAATGGGGTGGAGGATGGGCAGAATTCACATACTTAAGTTCTCTTGTTTTCGCGTTGAAATTTGCCAAAAACATGGTGATGAATCGCTCACCTTGGGCGTTTGACCAAACTCGGTCGTTTAGGTCGAGTAAAATGTCTTCTATCTCACGATCCTTCTGAACATTACCTCGAAGACTTGTTTGAAAACTGGCCATTAAAATGGCTGCAGAAATTCCCTTACCACTTACATCTGCTATACATATATAAAACTCATCTTCAGAGACGCGAATCACATCATAGAAGTCACCGCCAATTTCTTGGTGAGGGTGATAGGATGCGGCAACTTGCAATTTGTCATCATTAGGGAGTGTGCTTGGCAGAAGCATTTCCTGCATTTCGCGAGCCATTTCCAATTCTCTGTTCAATACCTCTTGCCTCAGATTCTGCTCTGTTAAACGTTTGTTCTCTGCGGCAACAGCAGTAATATTTGCTAAGGTTTGTATGAAAGGCAAATGTTTGATAATGGGACTTGCTCGGAGCTCTTGTTCGTCTAAATCTCCAAGTAGCACAAAAGCAATGATGTTCTTTTGGTGAAAAACTGGAATGACCACGTCAAAGCTTTTTGATTGCTCTGATCCAATCATTTCCATCACCGTGATGTCTTTGATGTGAACCAAATCCTCGTCCACATTTACACTTCGCTCATCATCGCTCACTCCATAGGATAGAGCATGATTCCACCGTTGACCTTCTTTTAGAAAAATCAGTGCTTTACCAATGTTGAGTTGATGTTCAAGAATGTATTGAAAGAGGACAAAAAGTTCCTTTTCGGGTAGGTTATTATTAATGGCGTTGGTTAACTCCAACAGTGTGTTCAACTTGAACTCACTCACCCTTAATCGACTAACATTTCCTCCTTTTGACATGTGCTTCAATCCTAGCCGAATGTATCTTTTTTAGTGCAATTATTTGCTCAAATTGGAAAGTGTTGCCAGTTCCTTGAGCTTTTTTCGTGCTTCACCTGCCGGTGCACCAAAGTAGGTTTTTCCACCCTCCAACGATTTTCCAATGCCTGATTTTGCAAGGATGACCGCACTTTCTCCAATCGTGACATTTGCAATACAACCGACTTGTCCCCACATAGTGACCTTGTCCTCCACGGTTACACATCCCGCAATGCCCACTTGCGCGGCAAACAAACATCGTTTGCCGATTTTAGTGTCATGGCCAATATGGACCATGTTGTCGAATTTGGTGCCTTCACCAATGATGGTATCACCCGTCACACCCCTATCAATGGTGCAATTGGCTCCAATTTCAACATTAGGTTCAATGATAACTCGACCGCAACTGATCAGCTTTTCAAATGTGTTAGGTCGCGTTTTGTAATAAAAAGCATCACCTCCAATGGTGGTGTTCGGATGAATGATGGCGTTTTCGCCCACATGACAATGATGGCCGACACTCACATGAGCATGAATGATGGCGCCTGCTTCAATTTTCGCCTTGGCTCCAACACTCGCCATAGGATGCACCTTGGCTGTTGAGTGAATTTCGGCTGTTGGGTCAATTCTATGTTCAGAAAATTGAAAAGGCTGGAAGTGCCTTATAAGTTTGTTGAAAGCCGTGAAGGGTTCGTCATGCACCAACAATCCTTTTCCCTGAGGGCAGTCTACTTTTTTATTGATAATGATGATGGTTGCTGCCGACTTCAGCGTTACGTCATAATATTTTGGGTGATCTACAAAGGCTATGTCGCCTGGTTCTACCACATGTATTTCATTTATTCCAGAGGCCTTTAAGTCCTCTTCTCCAATAAAATCGCAGCTTAACAGCCTGCTCAGTTCAAGCAATGACCGTGGCTCAACTAGTTTCATTTTACTCGCTCAGAATAAGAACCATCGCGAGTATCTACCCTGATCATTTCGCCTTCGTTGATGAATAAAGGAACGCGTATTTCGGCTCCCGTTTCCAACGTAGCTGGCTTCATGGTGTTCGTGGCTGTGTCTCCTTTGATGCCCGGTTCTGTGTAGGTGATTTGCAGCTCCACTTTAGGAGGTAGATCACAAAACAATGGTCGTTCCTCCTCCGCATGAAATACAATTTCGCATTCCTCACCATCCTTTAAGAATGGAGCACCATTGATCAATGCTTCTTGAATAAAAATCTGATCAAAAGTCTCATTGTGCATGAAGTGATATCCTTGGTCATCCTTGTAAAGAAACTGATAAGGTCTTCGTTCGATTCTGACTTCTTCCACCTTTGATCCCGATGGAAAAGTATTGTCAAGTACTTTACCTGTGGTGATGCTCTTCAGTTTTGTTCTAACAAATGCAGGACCTTTGCCAGGCTTAACGTGTAGAAATTCAATGATGGTGTATAGGTCGTTATTCCAATGGAAAGTAAGACCGTTTTTGAAGTCAGAAGTTGATGCCATGTTTTATTTTTTGCTGGACAAATTTAGTTTTCAGATTGCTTTAATCCTGAAAGTTCGCATGAATTGCACTAATCAGCACTTCAGGCTCGGGACTACCGATGAAAAGTGAATGCCTTTTCCCCTCCTTTTCATAATGGATCAATATAGCGGGACCCATGGCCACATTGTAAAGCCAACCTTTTGGTGTAATTCGGATTCCAATGCCCCACCACCATTTGGGGTGAATGATTTCGGTGGACAATACTTTGGTGGGTTTTACTTTGAATGAAATGATGCCAATGCCAAAGGACACTTTGATGTATTCCCGGGTAACATTGATGGTCAGTTTATAGAACAGGAGAAATATTAAAGGCAATATGAGAATGGGGGAAATGGCTTCTTGCCATTGTTCTATTTGCTTTCCCTGCACGAACATAATACCAGGAATTGCAAGTGCGAAAAATGCAAGTACGTATGTCAACATTCCGTACTGAGCGCGTTGGTAGTCCATTGTGGAGGATTTAGTTTAATCGAAGTTATCAATTTCGTAACACCAAAATTTGAATTCCATGTCGTCCTTTCAAAACCAAGAAATTACTTTAGCTGCCTGTGAGAAAACCACTCATCATAATCCTTGTTTTTTTAAGTCCGATTGTTTTGAGGGCAAGTGGCGGTAATGAGACCCAAGGTGTGCGATCGCTTGCCTTAGGTGGAGCATCACTGACGCTCTCGGATGAATGGTCGCCCACAAATAATGTCGGTAGCATTGGCATGGTTGACCGATATTCCATTGGCTTGGGTTACGAAACGCGTTTTTTCCTTCCTGAAGCAGGTTTGCGATCGGTTTCAGCCGTTTTACCTCTAGGTGGCGGGTCATTGGGGATTGTCGGGCACAACTATGGTTTTGCAGGTTTTGCAAATAATAGGGTCGGGCTGAGTTATGGTCGAAAATTGAGTGACTATGTCAGCCTAGGAGTTGGCGTGAACTACGTGCAAACACGCCTTGGCGATGTGTATGGGAGTCGATCCAACGTAGTAGGTGAGGTAGGTATGCTGGTCATGCCAAGCGATAAAATTGTGCTCGCGGCCAAAGTTTATAATCCAACGCGCTCCAAACTAGCGGATTTTAACGATGAACGAATACCAACCGTGTTGAGTGTGGCTGGTCAGTATATGTTTTCAGATAAGGTTAGCGCGATGTCAGAAATCGAAAAGGACATTGATCTACCGGTCAATTTGAAGTCGGGTATTGAATACAGCCCAGCAGAAGAGATATTCATTCGTGTTGGTTTCGCCACTTTGCAGACGAGCCTTGGTTTTGGTGTGGGATACAAATGGAAAGATCTGCAAGCCGATGTGAGTGCCAACTGGAATCAAAACTTGGGCTACAGCAGTGCGATCTCAATTGCCTATAGATTTGGTAATCGCAAAAAGCAGGAATGAAAAAGTCGCTCATTCTATTTTTGGTCTTTATAATTCCAATAGTGGGATGGTCGCAGGAGAGGCCAGATGATGATAAACAGGGCGCCATTGATCAAATCATAGAGTTGGTAAGTGAGAATCTGGAAACCGAGGATTTGGATTTCACCACTTTTTTAGAATATCTCAACTACTATTATTCACATCCATTAAACCTGAATAGAGCGTCTCGCGAGGATTTGAAACGATTGCTTTTCTTGAGCGATTTTCAAATTGAATCATTGCTAGATCATATTCGAAAAACAGGAAAGCTAAAGTCAATCTATGAACTGCAAGGAATTAGAGGCTTCGATTTGCAGACCATTGCTGTCATTGAACCATTCATTAGAGTGAGCGAATCTTCGGAACGTGCCGATCTGAGTTGGGATGCTATCAAAGAAGAAGGTAAACACGAGGCATTTGCCCGATACCAGAGGGTAATTGAAGAGATGGAAGGATACGCGCCCATCAGCGATTCGGCCCTAGCCGCTAATCCAAACAACAGATACTTCGGAGATCCGTCTCGTATTTTGACGCGATACAGATTTCGTTATCTCAACAATATCAGCATCGGAGTGACAGCCGAAAAAGACGCAGGTGAATCATTTATTGGAGCGTCTCAACCAAAGGGGTTTGATTATTATTCAGCGCACGCCTATTTTGGAAATTACGGGATTGTCAAACATGCCATTGTCGGTGATTATCAGGCGCAATTTGGTCAGGGATTGACTTTTTGGACCGGCTTGGCATTTGGGAAATCAGCGGATATTACAAGCATAAAAAGAAGTGCGCGTGAAATCACACCATACGTTTCTGCAGATGAAAACAACTTCATGCGTGGTGCAGCAACGACCCTTCAATTAGGGAGCTTTGAGGTGACGACTTTCTTTAGCAACAAACGCGTGGATGCTAATATTACCGCACTTGATTCGACCTCAGAAAGTGATTTTTTGGTATCGGAATTCAGTTCGTTTCAGACGAGTGGGTATCATCGAACTCCAAATGAATTGCTAGATAAAGATGCCGTGTGGGAATTGAACACTGGCGGTCATGTGCGCCTGACACGCGATCGATTTCAAATTGGAGCAACAGGAGTTTACACGGATTATTCTGGGGCGATCAACCCGAGCACGCAGCTCTATCGAAAGTTCGAGCCAACCGCTAGTCCATTTGTCGTGGCTGGATTTGATTACCAGGTTATGGTGCGAAATGTATTGGCATTTGGAGAATTCAGCCAACGATTTGATGGAGGAACAGCATTCATCAATGGCGCTCTCATTAGTCTTGATCCTCGACTCGATGTATCTCTTTATCATCGACATTTTGACAAGAACTATAATGTACCTCGAAGCAACGCTGTCAGCGAAAGCAGCCGAACCATTAACGAAGATGGATTCTACATTGGCGTAAATGCAAAGCTCAGTAGGAGTTTCACCCTAAAAGGTTATTACGATCTATTCACTTTTCCATGGATGAGATTTCAAGCTAAAGCACCCACAAAAGGGAATGAATTATTGTCTCAGTTAGAATTCAAACCGAGTCGAAGGTTTTCTTCCTACGTGCGCTATCGATTTGAGAATAAACAGGAGGGATATGACCTTGGCGTGCAACCCACCGATGAGATTGGTTGGAGACACCGCCATTGGTATCGCCTCAATTGGCAATTAACCCTGAACAAGGTCTTTACCCTCAGAAATAGGATTGAATACATCCACGTAGACCTGCCAGAAGGCGATGCACAAAACGGATGGATGATTTACCAAGACTTGATTTACAAACCAAAATGGCCAGCGAAATATCAAATCAAATTGCGTTATGCATTGTTTGATACGGACGGCTACGACAGTCGCATTTATGCTTATGAACATGATGTGTTGTACAGTTTCAGCGTCCCGGCATATTATTATCGCGGCAGTAGAGCATATTTGATATTGGGTTACGACCTCACAAAATGGAGCGACCTGACGGTGCGATTAGCTCAGACCTTTTATTCTAACAGAAACACCAACGGTAGTGGTTTAAACACCATCGATGGCCCTGCAAGAACGGAAGTGAAAGTGCAGCTCAGGGTTCGTTTTTAATGGAGGCATTGTAGTCTTAACGATTTACTCTTATCATTGAATTATGAACCATATTCAACGCAATACACTGATCCTCGCCTTCCTTCCCATTTTTTCTTTTGCTCAAACGGTACAGACCTATAAAGGGGCTTATGGAGTGGGTACGGCTGAATATTCTTATACTGAAAACGATAAACTTCAGCGCATGCTCACCGGGCGGTTTGTCTATTCTGACACGTTAAACATCGCAGGTCGCGGTGATTGTGCTGTAGGCATGACGGGTATGTATGTGGACGACAAAAAATCGGGCCCTTGGGTGTGTTCGGTGAAGGGCATCGACAACGAAAGCAACGAAACGGTGACCGGGCCATACAAGGATGGTCAGAAAATGGGGTTGTGGACGCACAGGATATCCGCAGGAGATAAGGACATCAAGGTGGCCACGGCATCTTTTTACCGAAATACATTCAAAAACGCGTTTAGCTATACCTACGAACCTGTTGAACCGGTTGGGGTGTATAAGAAGCTAAACGTGGTTGGAGCATTTGATGATAATGGAATGTATGATGGCGAATGGAAAGTGACTTATACCAATATGAACGATGTGGTTTATGAAGACATCATGCGATACCAGCACGGGGTGCTCGCTTTTCGCCTGAAACGCGAATTGGAGACGGGAAATGAATTGGAAAGATTTGATGACGAACAGCGGGTTACGGCCTTTTTCCAAAACCTGCAACTTCCAAATTCGAATGCGGTAGTGGGGGAGACCAAGTATGGCATCCTCAAAAAGATGACGAAGCATGAGATCATCATTCCATTGATGAAGTCTTGGAATGACAGTCGCACTGTGAACGTTGGAAATCAGTATTCGGCTTCTATCCCAACCATGATTGTTCCTAGAGGTGAGTTTGGCGATGAGAAATACCTGCGTTGCGAGCAGGACATCGTTTTGTGGATGGAGACCCCAAAAGGACATAAGGAATGGCTCGAAGAGCAGAGAATTTTAGAAGAATATAACTCAAACATCAAGCAAGCAGATCGAGCCTTGGAAGCCAAGGAATTTGAAGAAGCATTGCGATTTTATAAGGTGGCGAGTAACGTAAAAAAGGACGAAACGTATCCTGTGGGGCAAATCCCGAAGGTGGAGAAGATGATCAAGGATCGCGACACCAAAAATCGATTGTTGGAATCGGTCAAAAACAAGGTAGATGTATTGAATACCGAGCAGAATTCTATTACGGGTAATGAGGAGTTTTTGAAAAAGCAGAAGCACTTGGCCGAAGCCTACGATAAAGCATATACCTCACAACTGGATAAAATCAAAGAAACTCATTCAAGCGTCCGAAACAACCTAGAAAACAATAGCGAGGATTTGATCTCCATCACCGAATTGGAATTGTACGAAGCCGACCTTGTTGAGATTTTATTGCTACAAAATAAGCTGAAGGAACTGATCGGTAAAGACACCAAAGAGTTGGAAAAAGAACTGAAGAAAATCGAAAGTGTTACGTTGATCTCGAATAAGATCAAGAAGGGCTAGACTTCGTAATTAAATCATTGAACGATAAGGCGGAGGGTAAATACATCGCCTGCGGTTTCGACCACAACGATGTACATACCAGCCGGCCAACCGGTAATAGTAAAGTCTCGTTTTTGACCGAGCGGATCATGTAATAAAAGTGCACCTGTAGGACTGAAAATTCGGGTGGACCTTACGGTCACCTTAGACTCATATAATCGAAACTGTCGATTGGTAGGATTGGGTTGTAAATAAACCGATGATCGAGATTCATTTGATGAGGCAGTTCCCAAAATGATGGACGAGCAACTGGTATCGGAATTACACATTCCAACTACAGTTAAGCAAACTTCATATTCACCCGGTTGCATGTAGTGATATGTTCCGTTCAATGACGAGGTGTCTATTGTTCCGTCACCAAATTCCCAAGACAAAGCTGCAGAAGCCATTGGATTTAACCATTGGAAAGCCACGGAATCACCACTCACGAAAGATGAAAAGGAAGCATCAACCATAGGTTGCTCGAAAACCTGATGCGAATCTGTACCAAAACACCATCCATCGAACACTGTGATTGAATAAATGTGAGAATCTGCAGGGTATATGGTTCGCGTGGAATTCGATGTGTTGTCATCCCACATGTATGATTGAAAACCTAAAGTTGATACAAGTGAGATAGAGTCGCCCGCACAATACAATGAATCTCCACTAATCGATACTTCCGGTAGGTTTAAGACTTCAATAAAAACCGTGTCGTATCGAGAACAAGAGGTTTGCGCCTGTGCTAAGAAATATTGGGATGAATCAGGACTGACTTCGACCGAGCTCGAGTTGGACAATGTAGGCCAAGTGACCACTCCAGAACCGGATGCAATGAGTGTGATGGTATCTCCATGGCATATCGATGTATCGGTTGGTACATCCAAAAATTCAGGCTGACTTAAGGTCTGAACGGCCTTTTGTGCGGTATCGCTGCATATTTCGTCCATTACGATCAAGTAATAGGTGTTATTGACAGAGTGAATCACACTGACGGAGAATGTAGAATCGGTATTAAACCAAAGGTGATTCAATCCGGTGTCGCTGGCAGAAATAAGTTCGATGCTATCCCCTTCGCAAGCACTGTTGGGGCCAACTATGGCTGCATTTGGTGGTGATTGCACGCTTACTTCGAAACTATCGGTGGCGTAGCATCCCGAATCGCTTACGGTTACCCAATAAGTTGTTTGTATGGCAGGGTTAACTGTAATTACAGAATCTAAACTACCGTTAGACCATATATAGGAAGTACCGCCACTGGCAATCAAAGTATCTGTTTGGTTGGCGCAACTTATACCCGAACCCGAAATGGATGCATTTGGCAATGAATAAAACGGAATAAAGAGGGTGTCGGTCGAAACCGTCCCACAACTATTTGTGGTAATGGCATATATGCTATCCGACCCAAACAAATGGGCAATTGAGCCTGTTTCGCCCGTGGACCAGTTGGTGCTGGTGAAATTGCTTGAAACCGAAAAGGTCAATGTATCTCCCTCGCATCCTAGGTCCGTTTCTAATAATATGGAAGGTTGATCAGTCTCTACCTCTATCGAAAAGGTATCTAAATATTGGCAGAAATTAGATTGTGCATACAGTATTAATTCATGACTTGAATTGGCCATGTATTCAATTATTGTAGTGTCCGACCAAGCGGTGTGCTGAGTGATGATTATGTTGTCAAATCCATACGAATCCAAATCATCGTGTACTTTGGCTCGAATGGTAAATTTTAATGAATCATAACCAGGCGCCAGCACTCCAATTAGTTCCATGTAATCAAAGTCGCCTGTAATCCCTTCGGGATAGAAGGAATACTGCTTCGTGATTGTATCCATTCTACTATTTCCATTTTCCCAACCATTCACAATCACTGAGAAGTATTCCGTGCTATTCTGCAAGTCTATCCATTCCCACACATCCATTTTAAATACCAACGCTTCATTGGGATTTGCAGAAAAAACGCTGGATGTGAACGTGGTGGTGGTGGTCCCATTCGTATGAGCCGTTGACTTAAGGCGCCCTGATTGGACAGACATACAAGAGGTGCAGTAGCTAAATGAGGCAGTCGTGGACCATTGACTGGTGCTATTCGTGCCGTTGTTGTAATTGAATGATTCGATAAAAAGCGTGTCAGTTACCTCGGTTTTTAACCAAATAATATCCTCGGCTATGACCCCAGATGTAAAGGTCAATAAAGCAGAATCACATATGGCGGTGTCGCCTTCGTTGATGCCGGCATCAGGCGTGTAGATGATAACATGTGAAGTATCTGAAAATAATCCACAGGCTGATTCATACATTCCGAGATAGGTACCCGATTCTGTGATTGTATCTATAGGTATAGAATCCAAGTCAGTTGTGATCCAATTGTATTCAGAACCACTATTTACATAGTTACCAATGATATCTGCAACCTCGCCCTCACAACCGTAGAAGTTGGGCACGTTAATGGAGCTGTATTTCGATTGGATCCGGATATCTAACTCCTCCGAAGATTGACAACCTGTGTTTGTGTCAGTCACTGTCACGGTCAGAACACGTGTAAATGGGGATGGATAGGAAGAATTTCCAGTGTATACGATGGTTGGAATCGTATCAAACGGGGTACTTACGTACACATTGCTACCATTAATTTCCCAATGGTACATATGTCCGTCAGTCGAAATAATATCGGCCGTTTCAAGAGAATATACACACAGAGTATCATCAATGACATAGATATTCGGTGGGGACACGCTATCCATTTCAATGCTTTTTGTAAATGTTGTGCAAGGAGTGGTGACCGTAACAGAAAAAGTGCCCGCAGAATTAATGACAATTTGTTTTGAAGTGGATCCTGTGGACCACAAGTATGAGGTGCCTAAGGGAGCATTTAAATATTTAGTGCCTCCGCAAAAAACCGTATCGACCTCGAACTCGCTGCTGTTGGATGCGGTGATGGGTAGTTCTGAATCATAGACGACCGTTTTAATCACATGTTCAGCGCGACAATTACCCGATGATACGGACAGCATGTGGCCTTTGATTGGCGTATTGACAATAATGGAGTCGGTACTCCCCGTAGATAATAATTGACCATTTAGGTACCATTGACGGATACCCGCAGGTAAACCAGATACATCGAATACCAGGTCGTTTTCGTTGCACAGTGTGTCCTCTCGCGGTTGGATTGTAGCGAGACAGGAATCCATTTTAAAAACGGCACAATAATCATCGGAAATAAAGAAATCATTGAGGAGAAAGGACACCCCAACAAGATTGGCATATTCACCAATCGTCTGTTTATGCCATGTCGTGCCCCCGTCAGAAGAGGTGGATACACCACCATCATGGCCTACGCCAATGATTTTATTCAACCCATATGTGGCCACCCCACGCCCGTAAACTCCCATTGAATGTATAAGGCTCCATGAGGTACCTTGGTTAAGAGATTTATAAATTCCACCTCCATAATTTATCGCATAAGCTAAGCTGTCATGCACGATTGAAATGTCTTCTACATTGGAGGCGAAATTGTTTAATGTCCAGCTATCCCCTGAATCGGTGCTTACATAGACTCCGTTATCGGTCGCGGACATACCCAGATATCCATTGTAGAATTCGATATTATTCCCATCCTCCGTTTGCAATCCTGAAAGGGCAGACCATGAACTTCCTGAGTCGGTAGTTTTATACCATGCGTTGTATCCAACACCGAATCCAATACTTGCATCCAAGAATCCAATATCGTAGAGCTCGTCACTCAATGAAGAACTAACAGTGGTCCAAGCATCACTGGTTTTCAAGGTGTTGTTAGAGCTGGAAGTGGCAATAGCAAAGTCTGGACTCCAGTGATGTATAGCATTGAATTCTTGTGCGAGATTTCCTACTGGAGTGTGTTGAATGAAGTGCCATGTAGAACCAGAGTCAGTTGAAATTCCTGATCCGGCATACGCTCCTACATACAGGTTGCCAAGGGTATCAGTGACCACATCGCTCATGTCATTCTGTGTCCCAAAGTAATGTTTGAGTTGCCATGTAAGACCAGCATCATCTGAGAATAGAATGGCTCCAAAATCTCCAAACAGATACACTTCATGCCCACTGATCCAGCGTATCGTGTACAATTGGTTGAAATGAAATCCGAGACTATCTTCTAAATCATCTTCTGTAATGGAGGTCCAATTGTTTCCTGAGTCGTGGGTTACTTTAATTCCTTGCGAACCAGCTACTATTCCTGTATCTGCGTTCACGAATTCCATAGCATAGCTCGCAAACATGCTAGCGGAATAGCTTATTTCTCCTGATTGATTCATTCGAACAAAAGCCGATGGTGTGATTGCATACAAAAGGTTCGAATCAATGTAGGAAGCATCTCTAAAATCGAATGTGGAATAGGGTCTCTTAAATTCAATTATACCGAGGTTTTCATGAGTAATACACTTAATGAACGTTTCATTCACTACTATGAATTCTTTCGAAAATTGTTGTTTTAACCAGCCGTTGGACCCCATGGTTGTTACTTCTTGCTTGTAATTCAAGTCAAGTGCAGTTTTTTCAACGTTGTAACTATCGGCATATAAAAGATGATCATCATCAATAAATCGAATCAATCTTCCACCACCTGATCCTCCACCAGAACCGGAAATTATTTGAAAAGACTTGCCAAAATCGGTCGTTCGCCAAAGACAATTTCCCGCTCCAGAAATATATCCAAGGCCATTTGAATTCATGGTAACTGTACGTATCAGATTACGTTCCGTAGTCGCCCAATCTCTGAGTTCAGTATAATGGAAGCTATCCCATCCGTTATAGGTTACAGCAATGGCTCTTTCAGAAATGGCAAAAAGCGCGGTGTCTTTGTTTAAAAAGAATACATCCTCCGGAGTTCCGAGACCAAGGAGCCTTTGTGCTTGTGAGAAATTCACACTTGGAATTATAAATAACGCCACAACAAAGATCCAGGCCTTTTTTAGTGACAATGGAGCCAATCTATATTCGGGGTGAAGGGTGCTCATTAGTACGAATCAAAGTTATTCTTTTTCACGCATGTATTCGTCTATGCCAACCTATGTCAGACGGTGGTTGAAGAATTGAGAATTATTGGGTGTGTTGAAATAGTGGGGCTCTGCTCTTTGATTTACTCCATGAAAAAAGCCCTGTCGCTTTGCAACAGGGCTTCATCATCTAGTGACCCCGACAGGATTATTTAGATGATCATGTCTTATTCGAGAAGGGAATCAAGCCTGATTCGCTTCGCTCACCTTGGTCTTTTTCCATGTTCATAAATTCAAATTCGCTTCGCTCTTTGATTTACTCCATGAAAAAAGCCCTGTCGCTGCGCAACAAGGCTTCATCATCTAGTGACCCCGGGAGGGTTCGAACCTCCAACCATCAGAGCCGAAATCTGATATTCTATCCAGTTGAACTACGGGGCCAATCGAGTGCAAATATAAATTTCCAGCAATGGGCGCGAAATGAAATTATTCGGTGAGTCTATTTGCCGCTTATGTAATTTCAATGCCCTTGATTCTTCCTATGTTAATCTTCGTACACGAAGAGAATTTTTCGCCTTCAATGAAATACCCATTCCTCTATTTAATAATCGCCATAGTTTTGGTGTCTTGCTCCAATGTTGGTGATGAATTACCCACTTTTAGACTGAAATCACTGGACGGTGAAGTGATTACCGAACAGGATCTGAGTGGAAAAATCACGGTTATCAATGTTTGGGCTACGTGGTGCCCGAACTGTCTGAACGAATTGGATGCACTGAACGCTCTCGAACAAAAGTATCGTGGTAATCGTTCTGTCAACTTCTTGGCGGTTTCCGATGAGGATCCAGCGAAGATTCAAGCCTTTCTGAATAGAAGACAATTTAACTTTAAGCAAATCCCAAGAGGTACTGAATTGACTGATGCCATACAAACAAAGTGGGTGAAAACGCATCCTCAGCATATTTTACTTGATCGAAACTTGACGGTTCGTTATGAATATAGCGGAGAGTTGGATAATGTGGTGGAAACCTTGGGGGCGGAAATAGACCGTTTATTAATTGAATAAGAGATAATAGCATTGACGCACGATCTATTTCACACGAAATCAAAACTGAAGACATTACAGTTTAACTCCTTAGCAGATGTCAACTCTGCACACTGGGGGCAAGTGGTGGGGGAGAACAACGTTTATCTTTCGGTACCCTATTTATCAGCGTTGGAAGATGCATTGAAAGAGAATATTGAATTTAGATATACAATGTTCTATTCAAATAAATCGCCAGTGGCGGTGTCCTATGTCCAGATCATGCATTACAAAGACAACGACATCGATCTCGATTCGGGATTTTGTCATATCGGTGATAAATTGAGGAGCAAATTGATCGACACCATTGATGCTCGCGTGCTGATTTGTGGAAATGTATTTGCTTGTGGTGAAAATGGATTCGCTTTTACATCTGAAATAGAACCTAAGGAGGCGTTCATAGCCTTAGCGAAGTGTATGAGGCAAATGGCAAAGGAGAAGGAATCGAATGGTCAGATTTCGTTCGGATTGCTGAAAGAGTTTTGGCCAACATCTTTGAAAGACTCAGATACACTGGAGGAAAGCAATTTTAGAGGATTTGAAATTGATGTGAACATGGTGTTGAATGTGTCTCCAAAATGGGAGTCATTTGATGATTACCTCAATGCGATGTCGACAAAATTCAGAACCAAGGCAAAAGGAGTTATGAAGAAATCGGCTCGATTGAAAGTCGAAACGTTCGAATTGCAGCAGATCATCGACCGTCAAGAGCGTATCGAGGAATTGTACTTGGCTGTGCTGAACAACGCAGAATTTAAGTTTGGTGAATTGAATGCCAAGGCTTTCATAAATTTCAAACAAAATTTGAAGGACAGATTTGTGTTTCGAGGATATTTCTTAAAAGGAAAGTTGATTGGGTTTATTACCGCATTTATATGCGATGATAAAGCCGATGCGAACTATATCGGATTGGATTACGAATTCAACAAGGAATATGCGGTCTATCAACGAATGTTATATGATTTGGTGGATTTGGCCATTCATGAAAAGTTGGTTGAGTTGAGATTGGGTAGAACAGCAGAAACCCTCAAGAGCAGTGTTGGTGCCGAGCCAGTGAATATGAAATTGTACATCCGACATCGAAATAGTTTTTCAAATTCATTGATTGGTCCATTGGTGTCGAGTATTTCGCCCAGTGAATTTGAGCTTCGACCACCATTCAAAAAAGAGTTCGCCTAGCCCATGGATTCGTTGACACAAATTGTATTAGGAGCTGCAGTAGGTGAGGCTGTGTTGGGTCGAAAAGTCGGTAACAAGGCTTTGCTTTGGGGCGCGATTGCAGGTACGATTCCAGATTTGGACGTGCTGGCCAAGGTCTTTACTGATGAATTGACCGCTACTGAAATGCACCGTGGGTTCTCGCATTCCATTCTTTTTGCCATACTCTTTTCGCCCATTTTAGGTTGGCTTGCCTCGCGCATCCATCGGAAATTGAATGTAGATTGGAAAAGTTGGGCGTGGTTGATGTTTGGATCATTGGTCACGCATCCGATGCTCGATGCCCATACTAATTGGGGCACTACCCTGTTTTGGCCCTTCGAGTATAAGGTGGCATATAACAACATCTTTATTGTTGATCCACTCTATACCTTGCCATTCCTAATATGCGTCATATGGGTCATGACGCTTAGGAGAGATAACCCAAAAAGAAGCAGAATAAATAAAATCGGATTGATGATCAGTTCGAGTTACATGGTGCTTACGTTGATTTCCAAAGGAATTGGATACTATCACTTTCAGAGGAGTTTAGAAAATCAAAACATCGACTACACCAACATGATGACCAATGCCACTGTCTTCAATAGCATTCTATGGACGGCTACGGTTGAAACGGATGATCAATACCTCATCGGATATTATTCGCTGTTGGATGTGGGTAAGGAGGTCGAGTTTACCACATTTGATAAAAATCGCGATCTATTGGGGCCAGCGGCTAATGAGGAAATTGTCCATCGATTAGGCAAGTTGGCTCAAGGTTGGTACATCGTCCTCAAAGAAGGCGATAAGTGGTATATCAACGATATGAGATTTGGCCAAATCGGTATATCGAACGATCCGGACAGTTTTCCATTTAGCCACGAGATTTGGTATGAAGATGACGTATTGCAAGTAAAGCAAAGTCAACGCAATCGTGAAAACATGGGGGAGGCGCTGGGCCAAATGTTCAAACGCGTTCTGGGAAAATAAAAAACCGAACACTGAAATAATGTATTCAATGTTCGGTTCAATGCTTTTATGCGAATTGGCAAACGATGCCTCCCATAAGCAACATCGTTATAGCCCAATAACCTGCGTTGATAACAATGTACTTCCAGCTTTTACGCTCAAAAAGTGCATTGGTGGCCAGTATGGGTAATGCGATGAAAAGGCCAGCGACAAATCCGTGAAGCGCACCGTGCTTAAACGTTCTGAAATCTTGTCCATACTTGGCAATGGTTTCGTGAAAAAAGTTGTAAATCTCTGTGCCCTCTTGTCCAAACCCAGGTTCATTCATCAACATCGATTGAAAACCCATTTGATGGATTGTAATCCCGAACATGGCTAGGGCAAGCATGCATGAAAAAAGGTAAGTTACTCCAAATATCAAGGGCATATTTCCGCCCTGAATTTTCTCCTCGGTCATTCCAGATTCATTCATCCAGGCGGTTCCTACCACTTTTGGGTGGTACCATATAAAGCCGATGACCATAGGTATTAATGCGGCAATTGGAATTATCCAATAATTAAACTCTAACATGATTTAGTGGTTGTTGGTTTAAACAAATATAGAGTACTCATATCTCGTTGAACGCAAAATAAATGAGTCGAAACGAGAAGAGAATCAATACAGAGCCGATAGTGATAAAAAGCTTCCTCAAAAGCACGGGTTTCAGCTGGGATTGTAAACGGTCTGCTAAAAGCACCTTCGAGACGTCAGTGATGAAAATTCCTGCAAGAACCGATATTATATAGGAGTTCACTTCAAATCGAGAATCGAACTTGGATTCGGCATATGTGAGTAGGGCAATCCACACAAAAAAGACAAAGGGATTCACAAAGTTGACGAGAAATCCCTTCGCAAACGAACTGGGTAGTTTGCGGTAGGATTGTGTGGATTCAAGGGCCAAAGGTGTATACGGCTTAATAATATATTTAGCTCCAAGGATGATTAAAACAATGGAACCTAAAATCGCTAACCAAATCTGTGTATGGGGCTTCTGGAATAACTCGATGGCTCCAAAATAGAACAAGGCGACAATCAGTATGTCGCTGGCTATAATTCCAAGCGCAACGCTTAACCCAGAACTCTTCCCTTGTTCTAAACTGATCTGAAGCAAGGTGAAAAACACAGGGCCAACAAATATGATGGTGCCTATGCCAGCGAGTAAACCTTCGAGTATGGGCATGAAATAAGGGTTATCATAAAATGGATTCGAAGTTGTGATTTTATTCCGATTAGGAGAGTTGATTCGGAGGTTTATCGCATAGTCAGGACCTTCAAATGCCCTAATCGCTTTGCTCTTCGATTTGCTCCATGAAAAAAGCCCTATCGCATTGCGATAAGGCTTCATCATCAAGTGACCTCGCCAGGATTATAAAAATGATCCTGGACTTATCCGAGAGGGGAAAGAAGCCCTATTCGCTTCGCTCATCCCTGTCTTTTTCCATGTTCACAAATTCGAATTCGCTTTGCTCTTCGATTTGCTCCATGAAAAAAGCCCCCATCGCATTCCGATGAGGCTTCATCATCAAGTGACCTCGCCAGGATTCAAACCTGGAACCTCCACAGCCGTAATGTGGTGCACTATTCAGTTATGCTACGAGGCCAAAACGGGCCGCAAAGATAAATGAATATGTTACTTTAAAAAGTGGAATTTAATTCTCCGTTTATTCGACACCATTGGCATCTTTGTCTCAGAGAACTTCATTATGCCAGCAAATAAATTCGCATTACTTCGTTATCGAATCATTGATCGTTGTATTCGCAACCGCGGCAGTAAGGCCTATCCCTCTAAAGAGGATTTGCGCTTCGCATGCGAAGAAGCATTGTATGGAAGTGATGGAGAACATATATCGATGTCAACCATTGACAAGGATATTTGGGCAATGAGAAATGAAGGTGAGCTAGGTTACTATGCACCGATTAAGTTCAGCAAAGAGTATGGAGGATATTATTATGAAGATCCTGAATTCACCATTTCTGAAGTTCCACTGAATGATGATGACTTAAACGCAATTCAAGCAGCAGCTGAAACGCTTTATCAGTTTAGAGATATTCCACTATTCAAGCAATTCGATTCTGCGATTGAGAAGATTTTTGATCGAATGAAGATTTCTACTTCCAAAGTTGAATCAAAAGATTCGGAAGTGATCCAGTTTGAACGAATTGGAGACTATAAAGGGGAGCGAGTTTTTTACAACCCCTGTACAAATCATGCTCAGAGCACGTTCAAGTGGAATTGATTTACCAAAAATTCATGGATGCTGTAGTGAAAACATATCTGTTTGAACCTTACATTCTGAAAGAGTATAAGAGCCGCTGGTATGTTATAGGCATGGAGACGGGAAGTGGTAAACTGAAAACGTTCAGTCTCGACAGAGTGGAGTCAGTAACAGAAACAGGGGTGAAGTTTAAAATGAGTGTCAAATTCGATTCTGCTAAATACTTTGAGCATTCTTTGGGAATTACGGTAACGGATGATGCGCCTGAAAAAATTGAATTGGAGTTTAGTTCAGAAATGGCTCCTTATGTCTTAACCCAAAATTTGCATCCAACTCAAAAGATATTAAGGTCGGATAATGAAAGCCTGTTGATATCGTTAGACTTAATTGTGACGTTTGAAGTGATAAACACCATTTTGAGCTTTGGCGAAAACGTAAAAGTGTTAAAACCAGAGCATTTGAAAGAGAAGGTTAAGAGAACGCTATCTGAATGTTTAAATAGTTATGATTAAATGTGAAGAAAATATCTATTCATCTTATTGATTAGATCACTGTAACTAACTTGTTGAGGGTCAGTAGTTTCGGTCTGAACTAGGGGTTCATGTTGAAGGACAAACGTAGATTTGGCGCGGATTTCAGCGAATTTGGCATAAAATGAATACCAAGTAAAACATTTCAAATAATCAATAGGTAATTGGTTTTTTTATTCATTTTTTTTGGTCAATATTTGTTCGCTCAATGAGGGGGGCGATTTGGAGCCGAACATTGAAGCCACATAACACTTACTTAATGCTTGAAAAAGCGCATTGTTGTATTTTGAAATCTAAAATTAAATGATCCAACCACACGAAGAAGTTTGGGAACGTTGTCTCGAAGTTATCAAGGATAATGTGAGTCTTCAAAGTTACAAGACATGGTTTGAGCCAATCAAGCCAATCAAAGTAGCAGATGACACGCTGACCATACAGGTCCCAAGCCAATTCTTTTACGAATGGTTAGAAGAGCATTACATCAGCCTTCTTAAAAAAACGGTGAAGAAAGAATTAGGCGATGAGGGTCGTCTTGAGTATAGTATCGTAATGGAAAATAACTATACCACTTCAAAGCCGTACACAGTTCGAATCCCTACATCGAACATAAGCACTGTCAAGAACCCATCAGTTAGTATGCCGTTGGATATTGGTAGCAAGTCAATTAAGAATCCATTTATAATTCCTGGGTTGAAAAAGGTGGTTGTTGATTCGCAATTGAATCCAAACTATTCCTTTGAAAACTTTGTAGAGGGCGATTGCAATAGACTCGCACGTTCTGCTGGTTTTGCCGTAGCGCAAAAGCCTGGAGGAACTTCATTCAATCCACTATTGATATATGGAAGCGTTGGTTTAGGTAAAACTCACCTTTCTCACGCGA
The DNA here is from genome assembly GCA_943788775.1 of uncultured Flavobacteriales bacterium. Taxonomy (GTDB): domain Bacteria; phylum Bacteroidota; class Bacteroidia; order Flavobacteriales_G; family Salibacteraceae; genus SHAN690. Next base: position 702,092 of record CALSRO010000005.1, read on the forward strand.
TTGGAATTGAAATCAAAAAGAACCATCCGAATAAAACGGTACTATATGTTTCTTCGGAGAAATTTACTCATCAATTTATTGATGCGGTAAGAAACAACACTACCAATGATTTTGTGCACTTCTATCAAATGATCGATGTGTTGATCATTGATGACGTTCAATTCATGGCGGGCAAGGAGAAAACGCAAGACGTATTCTTCACCATTTTTAATCACCTGCATCAAACGGGTAAGCAAATCGTTCTGACTAGCGATAAACCACCGGTAGAAATGCAAGGGATGGAGCAACGCTTGTTGAGCCGCTTTAAGTGGGGATTAAGTGCCGATCTTCAGGTGCCAGGTTTGGAAGCAAGAATTGCTATCCTTGAGAAGAAGATGTACATAGAAGGTATTGAATTGCCAAAAGAGGTAATTGAATACTTAGCTTATAGTATTACGACAAACATTCGCGAGTTAGAAGGAGCTTTGATTTCTCTGATCGCTCAAGCTTCACTAAACAAAAAAGCGATTACGCTTGATCTTGCAAAGCAAATGATCGACAAGTTCGTGCGAAATACAGCACGCGAAGTATCTATTGACTACATTCAAAAAGTGGTTTGTGATTATTTCGATCTTCCTATCGAGTTGATGAAATCTAAGACTAGAAAAAGAGAAGTAGTGCAAGCGCGACAAATAGCGATGTACTTTGCCAAGCAGTTGACGAAGGCCTCATTGGCTAGTATTGGAGCACACTGTGGTGGAAAAGATCACGCGACTGTATTGCACGCTTGTAAAACAGTGAATAATCTGATGGAAACTGATAAGCGCTTTAGAAGCTATATCAGTGATCTAGAGAAAAAAATGGCTATACAATAATTGATTTCAAGGTTTGAATTGCCCAGCTTTGATTCATTTCAAGGTTGGGCTTTTTTGTTTATTACCACATTATGAAAATGCTATTTGTTTGTTTAGGAAATATATGTCGCTCGCCCATGGCCGAGGGGATATTTCGCGATAGGGCTACCTCGCTTGGCTTGGATATTGAATTTGATTCTTGCGGCACAGGCGATTGGCACGTGGGCGAAGAACCAGATGAACGGGCCCAAGCATGCATCAGAAAGAATGGCAGTGAAATCAGTGATTTGAGAGGAAGGCAATTCGAGCAAAGTGATTTTGAAGATTTTGATCGGATCTATACCATGGATGAGTCGAACCACAAAAATGTGTTGAAGTTGACAGATAACCCTCAACATAAATCGAAGGTTAAAATGTTGCTCAATGAAACACATCCCGGAAGTAACATGTCTGTTCCAGATCCATATTTTGGAGGTGATTCTGGGTTCGATGCTGTTTACAAAATGCTAAGCCAGGCCGCTGAGAAAGTGCTAAATGAAATTGGTGATGACGAAGGGTAGATTGCTTTTAATTCCGAGCGCGCTGAGCGAAAATCAGCCCATATCCTTTTTGCCATCCAAAACCTTGGACGAAGTATACTCCTTGAAACACTTCATTGCAGAGCGCGCTAAAACGGCTCGACACTTTTTGAAGTCGATAAAGATTCCGACTCCCATGAATGAACTGGTTGTCATGGAAATGAAGAAGCATGGAATGGAGGACTATGCAGATCTTCTTGCGCCATGCATGCTCGGTATGGGTGTGGGATTACTTTCTGAAGCAGGCGCGCCAGGAGTAGCTGATCCAGGTAGTGGTGTGGTATTAGCCGCGCATAGAAAGGGAATTCAAGTTGTACCTCTAGTTGGTCCCTCATCCTTGTTGTTAGCTCTAATGGCTTCTGGAATGAACGGTCAGCAATTCACCTTCCATGGTTATTTGCCAAAGGATAATAGAGAGCTAGTCACAATGCTCAAGGAGTTAGAAACAGATTCTAGAAACACACATACAACACATTTATTCATCGAAACACCCTTTCGGAATATTCGAATGTTTGAAGCCTTGACTCAAATTTTGAACCCACAAACCCTGCTCTCCATTTCAGTGGAAATCACCTCTGAACAAGAAAATATTCGCACCCTTTCCATTAGCGAATGGAAAAAGACTAAAATAAATTTGGATAAGAAACCCGCTGTGTTTCTGATCTATGCGGGGCAGAGCAGCAAGTAAAAAACTTGATATTCGATTACTTTTTTCCATTGTGACTTTAATTCTTTTGTGCTGGGTATCTCAACAGCTTCCATAGTATCGTTTGGTGCTGTAGTGGGTTGAATTTCAGATTTTTACTGGGTTATTAGATCGCAGTCGTATTTTCGTCATCATGCTAAACTCTACATAGCCTTACCATGAATATCTCAAACTTCCTGCTTTACTTACTCGCCTCACTGATATTATTTGTGCTTCCAACAACTTTTGTTCAAGCGGAAAATGTGGACAGGATTGATGTCACTGGAATTGCTGCGGATCAAAAAGGCAACATATATATCTGTGGTATGTTTGATGGATTTGCTGTTTTTGGTAGACATAAACTACAGAGTAATAAAGGATCTACAGATATCTTTTTAGCGAAGTACAGAACCGATGGAACCTGTATTTGGGCAGTGCGAGCTGGAGGTGACGGAACCGATGTGCCAAAGAGTATTGTCGTAGATCAAAAAGGCAACGTTTTAATTGCGGGGAATTTCACATCTGAGGCAGATTTTTGGGTCATCAAAGTGGACTCTAAAGGTTCATCTGATGTTTTTGTTGCACGATATAATACTTCTGGTTCGGCTAATTGGGTGGTCAGCTTTGGGGGTAAGGGCGATGACGAAATGGTACAATTAACTAAGGATGAGAGTGGCAGTATCTATGCCTGTGGCAATTATTTGGATGATTTTACTTTGAGAGGTAAAACGCTGAAAGCCTTTTCAAGAAACAATGCTTTTATTGTGAACCTTTCACCTGGCGGCAGTGTTCGTTGGGCGAGTAGAGTAGGAGGTCGCGAAGCAACAACTTTTGCAACGTCTCTAAGTGTCGATAAAGCTGGAAATTGCATACACACGGGTTACTACACGGGCAATATTCAAATTGATAATCGAAAGGTGAAAGGTTCGCAATCGGATGACATTTATTTTGTCAAGTTTTCACCAGAAGGTAACATGACATGGGTTCATACCTACGCTTCGGATCTAGCGGATCAATCAATGGGCATTAGTTTGAATGACGCTGGGCACATTGCATTCACAGGCCGAACTGTAACCTCAGTTGAAACAAGAGAACTTTTTGTTTCCAAACTAGCAGAGGATGGCAGTACAATTTTTCAAAAAAAAATGGCCGCAGAAAGAATGGTGTGATTTTACGAACTGCCTTTTGTTGGATGATCAACGAACCTTAGTATACGGTCGGTTTGAGGAATATGCCGAGTTTGATGACATGCGATTCAATTCAATGGAACGGGATGGTTTCATGTATATAATGAATTCAAAAGGAGAGATAGAGTCTGGTGACAATATCAAAGCTTCGTCTGGAGGCAAATTAGTGAATATGTCTTATTCGCAAAAATTAGGTTTATTGGGTTGCGGGATGTTCACCAAAGGAGCTGCTATCGGTGATTTTACGATTGGAGGTAGAGGAGGTTACTCTAGCTTCATTTGTGGATTTGACTTAAATGGAAAGTGCACGTTCGCCTTCACAACTGGTGAAACAATTCCGAATGAGGAATTTGATCCAAACGCTATTTATGTTGATTATACAGGGAAGTTATTGAAAGGAAATAGTTACAAATCTCCGCTTACCGATAGTGAGGTAGAATTAATAGATGTAGTAGGTAATATTATCGAGTCAACTGTAACCGATGAGTATGGTGATTTTGCATTTCGAAATTTAGATGCTCGTACTACCTATAGTGTGAATGCCAAACCCGAGGAATTACTGCCTAATGATGAGAAAATATACCTCGCGAACTCTATGGGCGTTATAAAGGCTGAGCTCAACGGGGACTTGGCAAGTGGGTATTCGTATAGTATTTTACCCAAAGAACTGAATGAAATTGCCCAAATGAGCGAGATGGATACGGAATTAAAGTTGGATAAATTCCTCGAAGGAACAGATCGTGAGATCGTCATCAACGATTATGTATACTACTACAGTGGAGCCTCACGTGTGCCCTCTGATTACAAAAAAGTGTTGAGTGATGTGGCGAAAAAACTACGCTCAAATAGCGATTTGAAATTGGAGGTGTCGTCTCACACCGATGCTATTGGTGAAAGCGATGTGAATATGGAACTGTCAGAAAAACGCGCGAATGAGATTGTGAGTTATTTAGTAGGTAAGGGAGTTTCTGCCGATCGTTTAAAGGCCATTGGCTATGGTGAAACACAAATCATGAATCGGTGTGTGGATGGCGTAACAGATTGTAGTGAAGAGGAGTTACGCGCAAACCGCAGAACTGAGCTACGTTTTTATCGCTGATAAACGAAGTTTTTTCGAGGAAAAGAATAGAATGTAAATAGATTACGTTCTGCCCTATGAGCTTTGGTCTCAGATTAACAATTAAACATCTGAAATCATGAGCACCAATGAACTTAATTCTTACTTAAACTCCTTCGATCGTCCACAAAACTTTAATGACCAAGCTTGGAACCAACTATTGGAGCAAAGCCGTTCCGTTTGGAATAAATTTCTAGATGGTGAAGACTGGAAAGAAAGTCTCAATATTACATGTAAAGAAGCGTACTTGATGCTGGTCAACAGCGAGGGGAAGTTGATCATTAAAGATGATTCTTTACTCAACTATGTGAAAAATGAAAACGTCAAGTCATGGATTAAAAGAGTAGAAGAAATTGCCTTTAAATCTCTTCGAGACAAGCGTTACGAAATTGCGGAAAGATATTTTGGTAAGCTGATCAAATTGGATCCAACCAATGCTATGCATTATTACAGAAGAGCTTTAGTACGCAGTCAACTTCGAAATCAAAAAGACGCTCTCGCAGATTTGACTGATGCAATAAACATTAATCCAAACGTATCTGTGTTTTATGCGAAACGTGCCGAAATGTTTCGATTACTAGATGTGGATCACAAAGCCATGTCAGATTTAAACAAGGCCATAAAATTGAATCCTGCTCGTCCCGATCTTTATGAATTAAGAGGTAAGTATCGATTATCCTTAGGAGATCGAGCTGGTGGGCGTCTTGATTTATTGAGGGCCGAAGAATTGAATGGAGATTCAGAAGGATTTGATTCTATGACAAAGGCTGCTTAAAGGCTCCAAGAGCTTATTGAAGTTTGAAAACTTAATCTTTAAAGGTCCCTGTTTAGGGGCTTTTTTTATGCATCAATTATTCTGAATTCATTTAGCTTAGCCCTCAGGTCTGGTACATGTTATTCAATAGCCCACTTTTTATTCTTTACTTCCTACCTATTTTTTTGGGAGTTTATTATTTGGCGCCCAAAAGGTTCAAGAATGCGGTAGCCTTATTTGCGAGTTTGCTTTTCTATGCCTGGGGTGCTCCGACCTTCGCTATTGTGCTCGTAGCTAGTGGCATGTTGGATTATTTTTTATCTCAACACCTACATAAAATTCATGGAAAAAAATGGTTGATTCTCGGGATCAGTTACAATCTCGGGACCCTTTTTCTTTTTAAGTATTTCAATTTTTTTATCGAAAATGTTCATCAGATATTCGATGCCATCGGCTTTGGATTTGATGCTTATTTAGAGTTGATTCTTCCTATTGGGATATCCTTCTTTACCTTTCAAAAGATAAGCTATTTATTAGATGTCTATAGAGGCGACACTAAAAGGGCGGATTCTCTTTTGAATTACCTATTGTTCGTTAGCTTGTTTCCGCAGTTGATTGCTGGGCCTATTGTTCGATATAAGGAAATAGCCCAACAACTAACAGATCGCTTCGAAAAAGATCACTGGCAATCTAGATTGAGTGGGCTATATCGTTTTATCATCGGATTGTCGAAAAAGGTGCTGATCGCTGATGCGCTCATCCCATTGGTCGGTGAATCATTTGGTGCGGGCGATGTTTCATCCCTGCAAGCCTGGGTTGGATTGTTAGCTTATACGATGCAGATCTATTTTGACTTCAGTGGATACAGCGATATGGCCATTGGCTTGGGGCGAATGATGGGTTTCCGGTTTCCAGAGAATTTCAATTGGCCATATGTCGCCAATGGGTTTCAAGATTTTTGGAGCAGGTGGCATATCACATTGAGCAACTTCATGCGCGATTACCTCTACATTCCATTGGGAGGAAATAGGGCGAGTAATATCATTACGACTCGAAATTTATGGATTGTCTTCCTGCTCTCCGGTTTGTGGCATGGTGCCAATTGGACCTTCATCGTTTGGGGAGCCTGGCATGGTTTCTTTTTGACCATCGATCGATTTACGGGACTATTTAAAAAGTTACGTCCAGTGGTTTCACGGCTTCTTACTTTTCTCTTGGTTATGTTAGGCTGGGTGTGGTTTAGATCCGAAAATATTTCCGCAGGCACAGATTTTTTCAAGACTCTAATTCAATTCAATGGCTCGGAGTTCAATATTACATCCCGACAACTATTCGTTCTATTCCTGTCCACAGCCATTGCTATAACGCCTATTGCCAGAAAGAAAATGAGCATGACCAACTTTGAGTCTCAAAACAATAAGCAAGATTTATTGAAATCCGCATTCGCTTTTGCGTTGCTATTGTTGTCCTTGGGGCAAATGGCCTTGAGTCATGGTCAGCCGTTTATTTACTTCAGGTTTTAGGATCGTCAACGTTGTAAGATGCATCTTGCAAGTGGTCTTACATTATCTAACTTCGCTCGACAATTATTAGAACATGTCAGAAGGCAAAAACATCATTTTCTCGCTACAGGGAGTAAGCAAAGTTTATCCACCAAGCAAAACGGTATTAAAAGACATTTATCTCAGCTTTTATTATGGAGCTAAGATTGGTATTATCGGTTTGAATGGATCAGGAAAGTCCAGTTTGCTCAAAATCATTGCGGGAGTTGAAAAAGATTTCATTGGAGACTTAAGCTTCACCCAAGGTTTTTCAGTGGGTTACTTAGAACAAGAGCCACAGCTGGACGATTCTAAAACGGTCATCGAAGTGGTACGTGAAGGTGCCAGCGACATCACAGCTTTATTAGACGAATACGAGAAAATCAATAACGATTTTGGTCTGCCTGAAGTGTATGAAAACCCTGATAAGATGGAGAAAATGATGGCTCGACAGGGTGAGTTACAAGATAAAATTGACGCGGTGGGAGCGTGGGAACTAGACTCGAAATTGGAGCGATCCATGGATGCCCTGCGAACACCAGAAGGCGATACACCCATCAAGAATTTGAGTGGAGGTGAGAGAAGACGAGTGGCCCTATGTCGATTGTTGATTCAACAACCCGATATCCTTTTATTGGACGAACCTACCAACCACTTAGATGCTGAATCTGTGGATTGGCTGGAACGGCACCTTCAGGAATATGCGGGTACAGTTATAGCGATTACTCACGATAGGTACTTCTTGGACAATGTGGCCGGTTGGATCTTAGAATTGGATCGAGGTGAGGGGATACCTTGGAAGGGGAATTACAGCTCTTGGTTAGATCAAAAGTCCAAGAGATTGGCACAAGAAGATAAGCAAGCAGGTAAACGTCAAAAAGCATTGGAGCGTGAATTGGAATGGGCGCGAATGAACCCGAAAGGGCGTCAATCTAAGAGCAAAGCAAGGTTGGCTAACTACAACAAAATGCTGGGCGAAGAGCAAAAAGCCAAAGAAGAGAAGTTGGAATTATACATTCCGCCTGGGCCGCGATTGGGTAATAAAGTGATTGAGGCCAATGGTGTCAGCAAGGCCTTTGGCGATAAGTTGTTGTATGAAAATCTAAATTTCAATTTACCACCCGCAGGTATAGTCGGAATCATTGGTCCAAATGGTGCGGGAAAAACCACCTTGTTCCGAATGATCATGGGACAAGAAACGCCAGATTCGGGCGAGTTTAAAGTGGGCGAAACCGTCAAGGTGGGCTACGTTGACCAAGCACACGAAGAAATTGATGTGGAGAAAACCATCTATGAAGTGATCAGTGGTGGAACCGATTTAATCAATGTAGGTGGGCGTGAAATCAACGCAAGGGCATACGTTTCAAAATTCAATTTTGGAGGTAGTGACCAAGGTAAAAAAGTGAAGGTGTTGTCCGGTGGAGAGCGCAATCGATTGCATTTGGCCATGACTTTGAAGGAAGGCGCAAACGTGCTCTTACTCGATGAGCCAACCAATGATCTAGATATTAACACGCTTCGTGCACTGGAAGAAGCCCTAGATAATTTTGCGGGCTGTGCCGTAATAATTAGTCACGACCGTTGGTTCTTGGATCGGGTATGTACGCACATTCTGGCTTTTGAAGGCAACAGTGAAGTGGTATACTTCGAAGGCGGTTACAGCGACTACGAAGAGAATCGTAAGAAGCGCATGGGGGATGATGCTCCTAAGCGCATCCGATATAAGAAGCTGGGAAAGGTTTAAAGCCAGTTCTTGCTGAAATAGTTTCTTTCTACATTTTATCATTGATTAGGCATCTTACATTTGCCGACCTATGGCAAACAAACCATCTATTCCAAAAGGCACAAGAGATTTCTTGCCCGAGCAAAGTCTGAAACGACAATTCATTTTTGATACCGCCAAAGGCGTGTTTCAATTGTATGGATACCAACCCATAGAAACTCCAGCGATGGAGAATTTGGACACACTCACTGGCAAGTATGGCGAAGAAGGGGATAAGTTGATTTATAAAATCCTTAACAATGGTGACTTTTTAGAGAAGGCCAATCAGGATGATTTGGATGCCAAGGCGTCCAACAAAGTGGCCACACAAATCAGTGATCGAGCCTTACGCTACGACCTCACCGTACCCTTTGCGCGATTCGTTGTTCAGAATCAAAACGAGTTGAGCTTTCCATTCAAGCGCTATCAAATTCAACCCGTGTGGAGGGCAGATAGGCCACAGCGCGGCAGATACCGCGAATTTTATCAGTGCGATGTAGATGTGATCGGTAGTGATTCATTGCTCAATGAAGCGGAGTTGCTCTGCATAGTCAGTGATGTGTTTGATGCGCTGGGATTGGGTGATATTCAAATTCGACTGAACAACCGGAAGATTTTAAGCGGTATCGCACACGCAACTGGGCTGGGCGATCATTTTGGTGAAATGACCATTGCCATCGATAAATCGGATAAAATCGGAGTGGATGGAGTTCGTGAAGAAATGATCAAACGCGGATTGCCCGCTGCTGGTGTCAAGAAGGCCTTGGATCACATCAGCCGCAAAGCCGATGCCGACACCTTATTGAGAATGCTTTCGGGTTCGCTGACCGGAGAGTTGGAAGGGCAAAAAGGCATTGACGAGATGCGCAAAACCTTGAAGGCTTTACCACCGCATGTGCGCAAAAAGGTCAGCATAGACTTGACACTCGCACGAGGCTTGAATTATTACACAGGTGCGATCATCGAGGTCGGTCATTCCAAATTTCCATCCAGCATTTGCGGTGGCGGCCGATACGATGATTTGACCGGAATTTTCGGGCTAAAAAACATGAGTGGAGTTGGTGTCAGTTTCGGGGCAGACCGCATCTATGACCTCATGGAAGAACTTAGTTTATTTCCAACCACATTGAAGGCCGCTAGTGATATTATCTTTATCAACTTTGGTGAAACGGAGTCGCTGGAGTGTATGCAGTTGGCGATGGAACTAAGAGCGGAAGGATATTCAGCAGAGGTATATCCAGATGCAGCCAAGATGCAAAAGCAAATGAAATATGCCGATGCCCGAGGCTTTCGATTTGTCATTTTAATTGGCTCCGAAGAGTTGAAAGAAGAAAGGGCAAATGTCAAGGACATGAGTACAGGAGATCAGTCATCGGTTTTGCTCAGTGACTTGAATAAATTCATTTTTGATAAATTAGGAAGCGATGATTGAGTTAAGCTTAAAGCAATATTCCATCAAGGAAATTGGTGACATCATCGATAGTGATGATAAAATTTGTTTGGCTTTTGGGCTTTTAGATAAAGTTCAGCGTGGTCGTACATTTTTGGAAGAATATGTAAAAAAGGCAGAGCGTCCGATTTATGGCATCAATACTGGCTTTGGAAGTTTATGTGATGTGGAAATCAGCCACGATCAGTTAGGACAGCTTCAAGAGAACTTGGTGAAATCTCATGCGTGCGGCATTGGCGATGAAGTCCGACCAGAGATTGTAAGGTATATGCTCTTGCTAAAGATTTTAGGCCTATCCAAGGGTAATTCGGGAATTCGTCTTGAGACCATCCAGATGCTGATTGATTTGTACAATCACAAAATCACCCCGGTAGTGTTTGATCAAGGGTCATTGGGTGCGTCAGGCGATTTAGCACCACTCGCACATTTGTCGCTGCCGCTTATAGGTTTAGGAGAGGTTTGGTTTGATGGATTACGGATCGATTCGAAATTAGCTTTGGAACAATGTGGTTTAAAAGCCATTTCATTGGATTCAAAGGAAGGTCTTGCTCTTTTGAATGGAACGCAGTTTATGTCTGCACACGGCACATACATGCTTTATCATTTGGAACATTGGTTAGCTCAAGGAGATAAAGTTGCCGCACTTTCACTGGATGCTTATGATGGTCGACCTGAACCCTTTGACGATGCCGTACACGCGGTTCGTCCGCATAATGGTCAACGAGAAACTGCGGCTACAATGCGATCGCTATTAGAAGGAAGTGAATGGATTAATCAGGAGAAAAAGCACGTTCAAGATCCGTATTCATTTAGATGCATACCACAAGTGCACGGAGCCAGTAAGGACGCGATTGCACATATCGCCAGTGTTTTCGAAACGGAAATTAACTCGGTGACGGACAATCCAACCTTGATTCCAGAAGAGGATAAAATTATTTCTGCAGGCAATTTTCATGGTCAACCATTGGCAATCAATCTGGATTATTTGTGCATTGCCTTGGCAGAATTGGCCAGCATTTCGGAGCGCAGAACATATAAATTAATCGGGGGTCAACGCGGTTTACCTGCATACCTAGTAGCCAATCCCGGATTGAATAGTGGATTGATGATTGCGCAATACACAGCCGCCTCCATCGTGAGTCAAAACAAACAATTGTGCTCACCTGCATCTGTGGATACCATCGACTCGTCAAATGGACAAGAAGATCATGTGAGTATGGGAGCAAACGCAGCCACAAAGGCATTGCGCGTCTTCGAAAATTATCAAAAAGTGATGGGCATAGAAATGCTCTCAGCTGCACAAGCTGCAGATTTGAGAGAAGGGAATAGCTCTAAAGACTTAATGCACTTTTTACAGGCTTTCAGAAAAGAAGTAGCATTTATTCAGGATGATCGTGTGTTACACTATGACATGGAAAAATCAAAAGACTTCCTAGCGTAATTTTTTTGGTAAATTAGTTTATATAATAAACTAATTTATATTTGATGAAAATTTGAAACAATGAACACAGAAAAAGAAATGAATCCTGAGGAGAGTTTAGCTATTATCCACGCTATGATTAACAAAGCTCGATTCAATTTTAGCAGAGGTAGTTTTTACTTTATTACATGGGGTATCCTATTGTTTATCGCGGCTATTTTCGAATATGTTGCACAGCAAACACAAATAGAAATGTTCTACTTAGGTTGGCCCATTGCAGGGATGGTTGGTGGGATTGCCTCAGGAATTTACGGTTCTAAATCAAGAGCGCAGGGGCCGAATACTCATCTTGATAAAGTCTATTCCGCCATTTGGACCACCTATTTCTTCACATTGATCATGCTTATTACAAGCATGGTGGTGAACAAGATTAATCCTGGTCCATACATCCTACTGATCACAGGTTTACCCACCTTTTTGACAGGATATATATTAGCATTCAGGCCCCTGAAATTGGGAGGAATTTTATTCTGGGGAGCTGGTTTGTTCAGTATGTTTTTCTTTTCTGAGTTTACCTCCCTGATATTCGGAGCGGTTATGTTAGGTGGATATTTAGTACCGGGATTATTAATGCGACAAATGAAGGAGAATGTTTAAACCATTAGATCCTTTGCTTCACTCACCGCTGCGATTGGCGGTTATGTCTCTTTTGGTGAGTGTTGATGAAGCAGATTTCGGTTTTTTGAAGGAAAAGACGGAATCCACAGCAGGCAATTTGAGCGTGCAGTTGTCCAAATTAGAAGAAGCAAAGTATATCAGCGTCACAAAAGGTTATAAAGGCAAACGACCATCAACGACATGTAAAATCACAAAGGTAGGTGAGACCGCCTTCAAAGCGTATGTCAACTCTTTGAATCAATACATAAATCCTATAAAATGAAACGATTAATTCTATGCATAATTTGCCTGCAATTCGGCATTTCGAAAGCCCAGGAATCGACCCAGTATTTATTTGATGGCGAACTGAATATTTCAGGCTTTGGTGGTGTCATAGGCGAAATTTCATTGATAAAAGATCGCACCATCTACTCGGTGGGCGGTGGAGGAGGTATGTTGATCAACCAAAAGGCGTTTATAGGTGGATACGGCATGGGTAATGTTGTGGATAATCAATTGTTTCGATACAATGGGTCGGCAGTCGGTTTAGAAATGGGGCACGGTGGCCTCTGGTTTGGATATAACTTCCTACCTAAAAAGGTGGTTCATTTCGGGCTCTGCGCTAGAACAGGCTGGGGCGGCATTGGAGTAGTGGACAAAAACGGTAACGGGATTCTCAATGACGGGATATTTGTTTTGACGCCACAGGCAGATTTAGCTGTCAATGTTTTACCATTCATGAAGGTGAATATGTCCATTGGTTATCGAGCGGTTACCGGAGCGAATAACCCGTTCATAACTAATGCCGAATTAAGTTCACCCACAGGTTTAATTGGATTTTATTTTGGCTGGTTTGGTGAATAAAAAATGAGCCACTTTTGTCCTATGGTTTTGAAAACGTTTGTTACAAAAGTTCGGGTTCGATACGCAGAAACCGATCGCATGGGTTACTGTTATTACGGAAATTTCGCAGCATATTTTGAGGTGGCACGGGTCGAAGCATTGCGCGAGTTGGGCGTAACCTACAAACAACTGGAAGATGATGGGGTGATATTACCTGTATTGGATTATCAGATCCGATATTTTAAACCGGCATTGTATGACGAAGAATTGCGCATTGAAACCATCTTCGAAAAGGTAGAAGGAGCGCGAGTTCATTTCAGTTATATTACATACAACGACAGAAACGAGGAGCTCAATAAGGCGACAACCACCTTGGTTTTCGTAGATGCTGCTACCATGCGTCCCATGAATCCACCTGCATATTTATTCGATCTTATAAAAGGAGTAGCTAACACATAGGGCTGAAATCTTTTAATCTCTCTGTACAATACAAATGTCATCGTATTGCACCTTTGCAAGGTGCGGAAACTGCTCATAGCTATACTTTTCACTTCTACCTCAGCCATGAGTCAGACCCTAGACTCTCTTGAGTTGGAAGTTCAGGATACCCTTGCCGTCTGTGCACAAGACACTACCATCTATAAAAAACCAAAGGCGGGATTTGTATCGAACTTTTTATTTCAATTTGACAATCGGAATGAGCGTTATTACGATACGCGTGCTAGAATGAATGGGGTGAAAATTGGCTTCGAGTTTTACAAGCGATTCAGGACTGGTTTCGGATTTTACGGAAACAACAACTTCTACCAGATGCAATTTCCAGATGCGGCTGAAGGCCTACGATACTCCGCCAGATTAAATTATAGCACTTGGTTTACGGAATTGGTTTTTTACCGAAATTTTAGATGGGAACTATCTGGCTCCTTCGCCACAGGAACTGGAGATATTTTGTTGAATACATTTGATGTGCGTACTTCATTACCGCAAGTGATAGCGGAGGATACGATATCGGATATTAGGTTGTACGATTTTGGATTCAACTCACAATTCAAAATATTTCCATGGTTTGGAATAGGTGTAGGAGTTGGATATCGAACGCTTGATTTACCTAATTACCCAGAGTTGCAAGGGCCCTTTTCGGATCCCTACTTCGATTTTAAAATCAAGATATTCCTAGGATATGCGATAAAAGGGATTTTTAATAAAGACAAAATTAAAGCGGAGCGACTCTACTACGAACAGCGAAGTACGAATCGAAGAGCTGCGTTTAGAGAAAGGTTTTTGAACTAATGAATAAGACAGAGGCAAAATCACGAATAGATCAGTTGACTCATGATTTGGAGGAACACAACTTTCAATACTATGTGAAAAGTAACCCTACCATCAGCGACTTTGAGTTTGACAATTTGCTGAAGGAGTTGGAAAAATTAGAATCAGAATTCCCAGAGCTAGCCCATGTGAATTCTCCAACCAAACGAGTAGGAGGTGACATCACTAAAAAGTTTCCAACGGTGATTCATGACTATCCCATGCTCAGTCTCTCCAATAGCTATTCTAAAGAGGAAATTATTGAGTTTGAAAGCCGAGCTCGCAAGCTTACAGAAGCCGACATGGAATACGTCTGTGAGTTGAAGTATGACGGTGTTGCTATTGGAATAAAATACGTCAATGGTGAATTTATGCGAGCCGTAACACGAGGTGACGGTACAAAGGGAGAGGATATTAGTGCCAACGTTAGGACCATTCGCACGGTACCAATGAAATTGCGCGGATCTGATATTCCTTCTGAGTTAGAAATCAGAGGTGAAATATTCTTTCCTCTTGATCGCTTTTTGGCGTTGAATAAGCAGCGCGAAGAAGCAGGCGAACAACTCTATGCCAATCCTAGAAACACCGCAAGCGGAACATTAAAAAATCAAGACTCCTCATTAGTTGCCGAACGAGGCTTGGATACTTATCTCTATGGAGTTTATAGCCAATCGAAGGTCGCAACCAACCATTACGATAGTGTTTTAAAAGCGGGTGAATGGGGATGCCATATCCCGAGTGTATCTGACAACATGATCAAGCGCTGTAAATCCATCGAAGAGATCATGGACTTTATAAACTATTGGGATGAAAAGCGACATGAATTAAACTTTGAAATTGATGGTGTTGTCATCAAGGTCAATGATTTCATCCAACAAGAGGATTTGGGTTATACGGCAAAGTCACCAAGATGGGCTATTGCATATAAATTTAAAGCTGCGGAGGTAACTACCGTACTCGAGTCTGTTACATATCAAGTCGGCAGAACCGGTGCAATCACGCCCGTTGCAAACCTTGCAGCAGTGCACTTGGCAGGAACTACAGTGAAGCGCGCCTCGCTGCACAATTCCGATCAGATTGAAAAACTGGATTTACGGATTGGAGATCATGTGTATGTTGAAAAAGGAGGAGAGATTATACCGAAAGTAACCGGAGTCGATTTGTCCAAGCGAGCTTCAGATTCACAACCCTTTGAATATGCCATGCATTGTCCTGAATGCGATACTCTTCTGGTAAGAAAGGAAGGCGAAGCCCAACATTATTGTCCGAACGATTCGGGGTGTCCCACTCAAATTGTGGGACGCATGCAGCACTTTATTTCGAGGCGAGCCATGGACATAGAGGGCATTGGCGCAGAAACGATTGACCAACTTTACAAGGAAGGGCTGATACGTGATATGGCCGATTTGTATGACCTAAAAGCGGAACAATTGCTTCCATTGGATCGCATGGCTGAGAAGTCTGTGGAGAATATTCTATTCGGTTTAGAAGCGTCCAAACAGATTCCATTCGAACGAACCTTGTTCGCCATAGGTATTCGATACGTGGGCGAAACCGTGGCTAAGAAGCTTGCTCGACATTTCCACAGCATTGAAAATATCAAAGCCGCCAC
This sequence comes from uncultured Flavobacteriales bacterium, assembly GCA_943788775.1. GTDB lineage: Bacteria > Bacteroidota > Bacteroidia > Flavobacteriales_G > Salibacteraceae > SHAN690. Next base: position 717,839 of record CALSRO010000005.1, read on the forward strand.
GACAGAAGAACTAATGAACGTGGATGAAATCGGTGAAAGGATAGCCTTGAGTGTACGAGAGTTTTTCGACAATGAAAACAATGTAGCCATCGTAAATAGACTTAAGTCGGCTGGTCTGCAGTTTGAAATTCCAGCCGACCAACTGGCCGATCAAACCAATAAGCTAGAGGGGCTGACCTTCGTCATTTCCGGGGTGTTTGATCGTCATAGTCGCGATGAATTAAAAGCACTAATCGAAAAAAATGGTGGTAAGAACACAGGTTCAGTAAGTGCTAAAACATCCTATTTATTGGCAGGAGAAGGAATGGGGCCAAGTAAAAGAACTAAAGCCGAGAACTTAGGAGTTCAGATTATATCAGAATCAGACTTCGAACAGATGATTGATTAGTCCTAGTGGACAAATATCTTAAGCGTTTGTGGTTCGCTACCTTCATGGATTAACCGAGCAAAATAGAGTCCTGCGCTTAAGTTGTTCATGTTCATTTTATAGTTTCCAACTTGTTTTTCTGTGCGAATGATCTTACCACTCAGGTCAATGATTTCAATGGAATAACTCAAATGTGTTTCGATGTTCAACACACCATTGGATTGAAACATTCGGGCTTTTTCTGCTTCGATTTCATCTGTGGCAAATGGCCAATTAGATGGATCTTCTGGATCAAATTCATCAATGATTTTGAAAATCATGCAGGCCGCATTGTTTTCTTGAGTCAAGTCGTTTGGAACAGTTGTGCGTGCGCACAATTGATAAGTTCCTACTGAATCTGGAATGACAGGAAGTACAGCTTGGTTTGAAATGACGCGAATGCTCTTCTCGCCATTTCCAACACCACCAGCAGCAATAGTTCCGTCCAATGCTCTTACATCATCATTTACATATACCTCGTATTGAATCAAGGTTCCTTCCAAATAATTGACTGTTCCGTTATTGATGAGCGAAACTTCAATCTCACTTAGCTGTGGTGGAATATTGGTGCCATTATCGATATCGAAAAAGTTCAAGTTCGAAGGTTTTAAAATTTTAATGGGACCAGCATGCCAATCGTTGTTGACAATCGTGGAAGCGAAGAATGTCTCTTCAAATTGATTGTTTGCCAAATTAGTATCGCTCAAATGGGTTGCCATTCCAATTAGAGTAGCAGTGTCCATACTTGAGTTGAAAGTGATTGTCTTGTCGCTTCCAAAGTTATGTGTGTAGGTCTCCATCGTATCTAATCCTGAATTGAGTGTAACCCAAGCATCTGCCACAAAGACCCCGTATTGAACAGATATTAACACTGAATCACCAGCAGAAATGGCGATTGAGTCGGCATTTTGGATTGTTACTTCCAATGAGGTGGTTAGACCTTCAGGAACCCAATTGTTTTGATCTGAACTGGCATTTATGTCAATCACAGCAATATCCGATTGAGCAAGAGTAGTATGCGCCAAAATGAATGAAGAAAGAATAAAAAGTAAAGTTGATTTCATAGAATCAGGGTTAATTGCAAGTGAAGATACAAAAAAGGATACGCAGAATGTGTCCGTACCGTTTGGGTAAGAACAAAAAAAGCCCTTTAGGAATTTTGACCTAAAGGGCTTTCAAAGATTGAATCGCCTTTATCGATTATTGAATCGCAAGCTTTGACATTGTCGTTGCTCCATTTTCAGTGTTACGAGTTCTAACGATATAAACACCTGCGGCCGATTTCTCAAGAGAGATGTTTCCATCACTGTTTAGTGACTCGTTAGCAATCATTTTACCACTCGCGTCAGTGATTGTCACATCAACTGGTGAAGTCAAATTGTTAATCCAAACGTTTTTACCTACGTTGAATACTTTGATTGATTCAGCAAACTTGTCTTCTTCAATTCCGATGGGGGGGGGTGGCACGTATGTGTCAACCAAATCGAAAGAAACACAAAGCGTGTCATTTGAAAGATCTGCATCACCCAATGTAGTGTAACCACACATGTAATAGGTTCCCACTTCAGCATCCACAATGAAATTTGGGTTAACGCTAGGTCTAACTGTAGTGCTTCCAGGTCCGAGAGTATCTACCAATGTTCCGAGAGCTCCAGCTGTAGCACCTTCGAAAGAATACTCATATGGAATACCGAATCCAGAAGGGAATATGGTATTTCCAACATTGGTGAACTCAATGTTTACGTCAGTGATAGGATCTGGTTCTTCTTTTCCATTGTCAATATCGAATCCATCTAAATCAGAAGGAGCATTGATGAATAATGCACTTGCCTCTAAATCCGTATTGGCAGAACTAGATACAGTGAATGCTTCGCAGATGAAGTTGTTTAAAGAGTCATCATCTGGAATGTGAATAATCACAACACCGCAAAGACTAACATTTGGAGGCGCTGCTGGAAGCGTGAAGTAGTTTGTTTCTACGAAACCAGTTCCACCTGTCGGATAATCGCCATTGACGAAAGTCCAACTGTTGTTTACACTCACCGTGTCAAGACCATTAAGTCCGATGACACTGAAAGTTGTGTTTTCAGGAATGTCGATTCCCATGTTTTCAATTCCGATCGACAATAGAATCGGAGTGTTTGGTGCGATTTGCCCCGAAGAAGTAGCAACAGTAGACACGCTGGTCACCGCTAAGTCGTATTGAGCAAATGCGCCCAATCCAACCATACAACTAACAACAGAAGCCGCAAGTCGAGTAAAGTTTTTCATGTTAGTATTTTTGGATTAATTCTTTAACGTCAATATAAGACGAAGCACAAATCTAAAGGTTAGTATGAAATATTAGTCATTTCTGTGAAAACTTACTGACCATTATAGATGAACACCGCAATTTCGGCAATAAACCGAGTCTTCCAAGTGTCCAGATTTACCGCAATTATCGCAGTGTTTACCTAAAATGATTCTTTCCCCTCCAGGATTCTCACCAGAAGCGGCTCCGGTGTTTTTCATCATATCCACGCCAACAATCCCCGTTGGAACAGCGATAATTCCGTATCCCAGGATCATTAGAATGACTGAAACGAACTGCCCAAAATCAGTGTGAGGGTGGATGTCCCCAAAACCAACCGTGGTCATGGTGACGATGGCCCAATAGATACTGCGTGGAATGCTTGTAAAACCATTTTCACCGCCTTCCACTATATACATGATGGTTCCCATGATCACTGCTACGTTGAGGACGGCAAATAGGAAGACCCCAATCTTCGCTCTGCTTGACTTTAAAGAGATCCAAAGTGCATCAGCTTCACGCATCGAGCGTCCAAGCTTTAAAACCCGAAACACTCGCATCAATCGGAAAATTCGGATGACTCTCAAATACTGCGAGGAAACAGCAAACAGCATTAAATAAGTTGGGAGAATGGACAGAATATCTACGATACCGTAAAAGCTAAATACATAACCCCATGGTTTTTTAGAAGTCCACAACCGCAGGGCAAATTCGATAGAGAATACTGCAGTAAAAGCATATTCGGCAATAAGCAGGAGATGACCGTATTCCTCCTGAATTTCTTTCACGCTCTCCAGCATCACAGCCACAGTGCTGAGCACAATTGCCCAAAGGAGCGCGATATCGAAATTCTTTCCAGCAGGTGTGTCCGTGCCAAAAATAATGACATACAAACGTTCGCGAAGGGTCTTTTTATTCTCCATCCGCTTCGTTATTCATGAATACGAAGTGAATGATATTTGCCCCCATTTGCAGTGCTTCAATGTGATTTTGTTCTGTGTCGTTGTGGATTCTTGGATCTTCCCAACCATCACCTAAGTCAGATTCATAGGTATACAAACAAATCATCCGACCTTCAGAATAAAGCGCAAAGGCCTGTGGTCGATTGTTATCGTGCTCATGAATTTTTGGCAGCCCATTTTCAAAATCATATTGCTGATGAAAAATAGGATGTGATGATGGTAATTCAATGAATTCTAGTTCAGGAAATACCCTTGAAATTTGTGGGCGTATGAATTCATCCAATCCATAATTATCATCTATGTGCAGAAAACCTCCAGCGATTAAGTATTTCCTAAGGTTCTGAACCTCCTCATCACTAAAAATGACGTTGCCATGGCCTGTCAAGTGCAAGAAAGGATATTGGTATAGATTCTTTTCGCTTAATTCAACAATAGCCTGATCCTTATTTAAATCAGTCCTCAAGTTTTGGTTGCAAAACTCAATTAAGTTGGGAATAGATGTGTCTAGATTGGAATACCAATCTCCACCGCCATTATACTTTACCAAGGCTAAGGAAGCTTTTTCTTGACCATTACCTGCCAAAAAAAATGCTGCAAAAAAGATGGATAGAAAGACTCCTTTCATGTCTTCGAATGTAGGTTGCTTTTAATCACTAAACAAATTTGCCGCAATACAGGCCACTATTGCCGCTGTTTCCGTTCTTAATCGCGTATCGCCAAGAGAAACAGCTTTGAAGTTGGCGTTTAAGGCTTTTTCGATTTCTGTGCGTGAAAAATCTCCTTCGGGTCCAATACAGATGATTTGGTTCTGTTGATGGCTCAAAGCCTTAATGGAAGCCTTTTCACCCTCTGCACAATGTGCAATCCATTTTGACGGGCTTTCTATGTTTAGTACCTCGGCAATTGGTGAAAGCTCAGAGATTTCTGTTTTCCAAAGTCCTTTAGACTGCTTGAGTGCGCTGATCGCAATCTTCTCAAGTCTGTCTGTTTTCAAATGCACCCTCTCAGAGTTTTCACAATGAATGGGGATGATCTGCCGAACCCCAACCTCAACTGCCTTTTCAATAACCCATTCAAAGCGACCGATGTTTTTTGTTGGGGCAACGGCTAGTATGAGGCCAACCCCTGGTTTAGGCTCAGCGCACTGCAAACTTTCAATAAGAACATTGAAACTTCGTTTCTTCGCGATGATTGACCCTAAAAAAAGATTTCCAACTCCATCAATGACGTGCACGGAATCAGTCGTTTGCAATCGAAGTACTTTGGCGTGCCGGCCTTCTTCCTCACTTAATTCTATGGTCGCGCCAACGGATACATTGGACGAATAAAACCGTGGTAAGTCTTCAAAAATCATGGCGCAAAGATGCAGTATTCCTTATGCGGTATCAATAAGTTAAGCGCATAAAAAAGCCCATCGCAGTCAAGCAATGGGCTTCAGATGGATTGTTAGAAATTAAGCGTTTACTCTAGTTCTAGGAGCTGCATTCATAATTTCTTCGTTTGCGTTTTCTGAGAATTGAGCAAAGTTCTTTACAAATGCCTCGGCAAGCTGGCTCGCCTTGCTGTCATAACCTGCTTTGTCTTCCCAAGTGTTTTTTGGGTCAAGAATTTCGCTAGGAACACCTGGACAAGAGGTTGGCATCATTAAACCAAAAATCTCGTGCTCTTTGTATTCTACATTTTCTAGTTCACCATTCAAGGCAGCCGTGATCATGGCTCTTGTATAAGGCAATTTAATTCTAGCACCCACACCGTATTCACCTCCGCTCCAGCCAGTGTTGATCAGCCAGATGTTCACATTGTGTTTTTTCATTTTCTCACCTAACATTTCTGCATACTTGGTTGGATGCAACGGAAGAAATGGCGCTCCGAAACACGCTGAGAATGTAGTTTGAGGTTCTGTTACTCCAGCTTCAGTTCCAGCCACTTTTGCCGTATAACCGGAAATGAAATGATACATAGCTTGTCCTGGAGTCAACTTCGATACCGGAGGTAATACTCCAAAAGCATCAGCCGTCAGGAAGAAAATATTCTTTGGATTGCCGCCCATGGATGGTTCGGCAATGTTGTCAATGTGATGGATAGGATAGCTAACTCGTGTGTTTTCCGTTTTCTCACTGTTCTCAAAATCAACGATGGAAGTTCCTTCATACGTCTCTATATTTTCGAGAAGAGCTCCAAATTTGATTGCCTTCCAAATTTGTGGTTCTTTTTCTTCAGTAAGGTCAATACACTTTGCATAACAACCGCCCTCGAAATTGAAAACACCATTCTCTGTCCAACCGTGCTCATCATCACCAATCAATCTTCTGTTTGGATCTGCAGAAAGTGTGGTTTTTCCAGTTCCAGATAAACCAAAGAATACAGCCGTGTCACCGTCTTCTCCGCTATTGGCGGAACAGTGCATGCTCAATACACCTTTGTCTTGAGGTAGAACGTAATTCAAAACCGTGAAAATTCCCTTTTTGATTTCACCAGTATAGCCTGACCCTCCGATTAAGGCAATTTTTCGGGTGAAATCCAAAATACTGAAATTGTGCTGACGAGTTCCATCAATCTCTGGATCGGCCATGAAACCTGGAACGCAAAGAATGGTCCATTCTGGATCAAAATCTTCAATCTGCTCGGCAGTTGGGCGCAAGAACATGTTGTATGCAAACATGTTGCTCCAAGGATACTCAGTCACTACTCGGATACTCAACTGATGCTCTGGATCTGCGCACGCGATACAATCTCTAACATATACTTCTTTATCCATTAAATACGCCTTCATGCGATTCATCAATGGCTCCACCTTGTCTGGAGAAAAACTGTTGTTGAAACTTCCTTCCCACCAGATAGTGTTTTCGGTAGTCGCGTCTTTTACGATCAACTTGTCCTTTGGAGATCGTCCAGTGAATTCACCAGTGTCGATGGCCAAAGCGCCTTTGTCAGTTAAAAAACCCTGACCATTAAGAATAGTATCCTCTGTCAACTCAGCTGGATCTAGATTCCAATACGCAGCCTTTACACCACCTAATCCCAAATCAGCGATAGATGTTTTACTTGATTTTCTTCCGAATTCGTTCATAAAATTGATTTCGTCTTAAACTTTTGAATTTTAGTTCAAGCGCATTTCAACTGCAAAGTTTTGCAATGATTTATGGGATAGCGCCTAAAAACGTTCACTTTTTATGCACAATTAGCGCTTTTTTATGAGGATAAGTTGCACTGCGTCCAGTAATATTAGGAACCAACCAACGATTAATAGTGAGCCTCCGAGCGGTGTGATGGGGCCAAGCAACCTCAGATCTGTGTGGATAAGCTCCTGAATGTTTAATAGATAAATAGAGAAGGAAAATAGGATGATTCCAACTCCGAATAGGCTGACGATCCATTTTTCATATCTCAAATGAAACGAATGTCCTTTCAATGCGATCATGACTAAAACAATTCCATGAAACATTTGATACCGCACCCCAGTTTCAAATGAAGTCAGCTGCTCTGGTTGCAAAACTTCTTTTAAAGCATGGGCACCGAAGGCTCCGAGGATAACTGCGGTGAAACAGAAAAAGCTTCCAAATAGAAGGTGATAAGGTTTTAGTTTCATAAGCGTTGATTTGAGGGCACAAATGTGGGCAAATACAGAGGTAATATGAGCTATGGCAGAGGTTTTATTCGCTGAGATTGCTCATGATTTATGCTTGGAGCAACATTTATAGTCCATGTTAAGACGGGCCCTAAGTCGCTAAAAAAGCCCACAAAACGAGCGTTGAAAACTTCGAATACGTAAACGACTGCGCTTCTATACATTCGTTCCTATGAAGAATATTGTTGTGTTTGGAGCTGGGATGAGTTCCTCCGTATTGATCGACTATTTGGCAGACATTGCCCCCAAGAATGATTGGATCGTGAGTGTAGGCGATCGTGATTTGGAATTGGCAAAACGCAAAACCAAAGAACGACAGAATACCCACGCCTTCAAGTTCGATGTTACGGACGAAATGCAGCGATTGAGCGAAATTTCAAAGGCCGATTTGGTCATTTCTATGTTGCCTGCCCACATGCATGTGGAGGTAGCTAGACAATGTATCGCTCTCAAAAAGCATATGGTTACGGCAAGCTACGTTTCAAAGGAAATGGCCGAGTTGCATGAAAAGGCCCAAAAAGCAGGCGTTGTCATCATGAACGAAATAGGTGTAGATCCCGGAATAGATCACATGAGCGCCATGCGGGTATTGGATGAAATAAAGGAGCAAGGCGGGAAAATGCTCCAGTTCGAAACATTCACGGGAGGACTTCCGGCACCTCAAAGTGATGACAATCCATGGCATTATAAATTTGCTTGGAATCCGCGAAATGTAGTGCTTGCTGGAGCTGCAGGTGCGGTAAAGTTCAAGCAAGAAGGACAATACAAATACATTCCATATCATCAACTTTTTCGCAGAACGGAAATCATAGATATCCCTGAGTATGGGAAATTTGAGGGGTATGCGAACAGAGATTCCTTAAAGTATCGTGAAGTATATGGATTAAGAGATATCCCAACGATTTATCGGGGAACCCTTCGAAGAAAGGGGTTTTGTAAAGCTTGGGATGTGTTTGTGAAGTTAGGAGCTACTGATGATTCCTATGTGATGGAGGATTCTGAGAATATGACTTATCGTCAATTTCTCAATTCCTTTTTGGCTTACAATCCCAATGATTCGGTAGAGCTGAAGTTGATGCATTACTTGAAAATTGACCAGGATAATGACATCATGGATAAGATGGAAAGTCTGGATTTCTTTAGTGACACAGTGATAGGAATCAAAAACGCCACACCAGCCCAGGTTTTACAGCACATTCTCGAGCAGAAGTGGACGCTGCAAGAAACCGATTTAGACATGATCGTGATGTATCACCTTTTTGGGTTTGAAATGAACGGACAAAAAATGCAACGTGAGAGCTTTATGGTGCTTGAGGGAGAAGATCGAGTGAGAACGGCCATGGCAAAAACGGTGGGATTACCTGTTGCCATTGCCGCAAGAATGATATTGAATCGAGTGATCTCAACTCCGGGGGTTCACACTCCCATTGCGAAAGAAGTCTATGAGCCAGTGCTGCGCGAATTAGAGGATTTTGGAATTCGATTTATAGAAAAAGAGGGTAATTATAAAGGGTATTGATCATTGTTGCAACAGCCAATTGGCAGGGGCATAGTCGTCAGTGAGAATTGTGGCTGAATTCAAATTTTCTAATACGATTTGCTGATCCAACATGTTTTGAACTCTGTTTTTTTGACTGGTTTCTATTTGCTTTTCGAGCCCATTGTAAGCAACCAAAATGTTGTTTTTTATCGCGGCATCTTGACCATCATCCACTTGAAAAACAATAACGTTGTCAAAAACAGATATTGCCGTTTTGACTTGGCTTTTTAGAAATAGAGAATGGACTCCTTCTATGCTGCCTAGCACATTGGATAGCATGATGCCGTCTGTATTTAACCTGTCTTCGATCTGCTGATAGCATTCCTGAGTGGTCATGTGAAATGGAACTTCAAATGGAGAGGTGAATACATCATTGATAATGATGTCGTATTTTTTTTGAACACTTCGTAAATACATCCTAGCATCTTGATGAAAAATGCGTGTTGAGCTCGCTTGAACAAAATGGAAATGCTCCGTGCTCAGTTTAGTGAGCTCCGGGTCGATTTCAACCACGTCCATTTGTTTATCGGGATATTGTTCTTGAAATAGTTTTGGATAGGAATACCCTCCAGCTCCGAGCATGAGGCAGTGTTCAAAGCTTGGATTAAAATGCTCACATAGGTTGAAATATTCAGAGTAAGGAAATAACTGTTCGCTAATGGGATTGTCAACCCACATCCCTGCATTTACGTGTCCATTTAGCGACATGTATCTCGCTTCTCGACCCTGCGCTAGAGCATCATAAATCCAAATACGATTATATGCGCTGTCCACGTCTAAATAAGGTCGTGAGAGTCGAGAGAAAGCCACGTTTGAGATCAACGATAGTACGGTAATTCCAATCAAAATCTTATTGGATTGACGACCAATGATTATTCCTAATAGCAATAAAAGGGAAGCTAATATCCAGAGAATGTTGGTGGTGCCGAAAGCTGGTATTAACACGGTCGCACTGAGGAAAGTTCCAAGAATGCTACCTATCGCAGAAACGGCATAGAACCGACCTGCAGCTTTGCCCGAATTTTCAATATTAGTAAGACCCAATCGCAGTGCATACGGGAAAACGGCAGCCAGCAAAAATGCGGTAGGACCGAATAAAAGTAGTGCCGCAGTGGATGAAGCAATGAGCGCATGCACACCTAAGGAGGCCAAAGGCATCAGAAATTGATTCTTTCCAAGATTCATTAAGCAGATGAATATCGCTGCGAGTAGAATGAAAGAGGCTAAGCGCTTTGAATTTTGGGATTTATCCGCTTGCTGGCCACCGTAATAGTAGCCCGCAGACATTGCCAAAAGAATGATCCCAATGATAGAAACCCAGATATACGTGCTTGTACCAAAGAATGGTGCCAGAACGCGAGATCCGATTATCTCAAATGCCATGACGACAAAACCGCAAACGAATACGGTGAGGTAAAGGAATTTGAGATTCTGGTTTTCAATCATTCAAGCAAAGTTAGTGGCGATTCAAGCAAATCGGGTTTTATACAAAGATTCGTATACCGATCATTCGAGATTCGCCATTGTTAAGGTTACATTTGCCCCTCCAAAATGGGTATGTAAATGTTTGAAAGTTTATCAGAGAAATTAGAACGATCCTTTAAATTATTAAAAGGGCAGGGACAAATTACTGAGATCAACGTGGCAGAGACCATGAAGGAGATCAGGAGATCGTTGTTGGATGCGGATGTCAACTATAAAATCGCGAAGGATTTTACGGATACGGTAAAGCAAAAAGCATTGGGTCAAAATGTGTTGACTGCCGTTTCTCCGGGTCAATTGCTCATTAAGATTACCCGTGATCAATTAGCGGAATTGATGGGTGGCGAATCCGAGCCCATTAACATTACTGGTAAACCGGCAATCATTCTAATGGCTGGCCTTCAAGGTTCTGGAAAGACAACGCACACAGGCAAACTTGCCCAGTACCTTAAAAACAAAAAGGGACGTTCTGTTCTGTTAACTGCCTGTGATGTTTACCGTCCTGCCGCGATTGACCAGCTGGAGGTAGTAGGTAAGCAAGTGGGTGCTGAAGTGTACACCGAAAGAGACAATAAAAATCCAGTTGAAATTGCCAAGAACGCCATTCAGCATGCGCGCAGCAAGGGATACAACACAGTTATCGTGGATACAGCCGGTCGTTTGGCAGTAGATGCGGAAATGATGGATGAAATTGAAGCTATTAAAAAGGCTATTGATCCATCTGAAACGTTGTTTGTAGTCGATTCCATGACTGGTCAAGATGCGGTGAATACTGCGAAAGCGTTCAATGAACGAATCAATTTTGATGGTGTAATCCTGACCAAGCTAGACGGTGACACAAGAGGTGGTGCAGCATTGAGTATTCGTTCCGTGGTAGAAAAACCGATCAAGTTCGTAGGACTTGGCGAAAAAATGGATGCCTTGGATGTGTTTCATCCTAACCGAATGGCGGACCGAATCTTGGGCATGGGCGATATTGTTTCTCTCGTTGAAAAGGCGCAAGAACAATATAACGAAGAGGAGGCGAAACGCATCCAAAAGAAAATCGCCAAAAACAAATTTGACTTCAATGATTTCATTGGTCAGATTCAGCAAATCAAAAAGATGGGTAACGTCAAAGATTTGATGGGGATGATTCCAGGAATGGGAAAGGCATTGAAGGGAGTGGATATTGATGATGACGCATTCAAAGGGATCGAGGCAATCATACAATCTATGACTAATTACGAGCGCGAAAATCCACATGTGATTAATGGAACACGAAGGCAGCGGATTGCTTCTGGTTCTGGGTCATCGGTGAATGAGGTTAATCGTTTGTTAAAGCAGTTCGAAGACATGCGAAAAATGATGCGCATGATGAACGACAAGTCAAAAATGACCCAAATGATGAGTGCCATGAAAGGCGCGCAAGGCGGACCAAGAAGATAAAAGAACATGGAATTACTGGACGGCAAAGCGATATCGAAACAACTCAAAGAGGAAATCAGGGAAGAGGTAGCTGTAATGGTTGCTAAAGGACATCGCCCACCTCATTTAGCCGTTATTTTGGTTGGAAATAATGCCGCCAGCGAGACATATGTCAGCGCTAAGGTAAAGGCCTGTAAAACCACAGGTTTTGAAAGTTCCTTGCTACAATTTCCACCAGAAATCACTCAAGAAATGCTGCTTCAGACCATTGATGAACTCAATGAAAATGAAGAGGTGGATGGTTTTATTGTGCAATTACCCTTACCAAAACACATCGATTCTAAAACGGTGATTGAGAGAGTAATTCCTACTAAAGATGTGGATGGTTTTCACCCCATCAATGTTGGGAAAATGGCGCTCGGACTGGACGCCTTTATTTCAGCAACACCGGGCGGAATTATCGAGTTATTGAAGAGGTATGAAATTCAAACAGAGGGTAAGCATTGCGTGGTTCTAGGGCGAAGTAATATCGTTGGCGGCCCGATGGCTATGTTGATGAGAAGAAATACCTACCCAGGAAATTCGACTGTGACGGTGGCGCACTCGAGAACGAATAACTTAAAGGAAATTTGCCTCCAAGCTGATATCTTGATCGCTGCGATTGGTAAACCTGAATTTGTAACGGCAGATATGGTGAAGGAAGGTGCGGTAGTCGTTGATGTAGGGATCAATCGAGTGGATGACTCTACCAGAGAAAGAGGTTACAGATTAACGGGCGATGTAGATTTTAAGAATGTGGCGAACAAGTGTAGTTACATCACTCCTGTTCCTGGTGGAGTTGGTCCAATGACCATTGCTTATCTTCTGAATAACACAATGATTGCGGCTCGAAAGAGAATGTAAATTCATTTGAGATTCTACTTATTAACAGCTCTACGTATTGAAAAACTCTAATACACCATCAAATTGTGATGGGTCTTGGACGTTATTTGTGGGGTGAAGGAATTACTCCATGCGGACTTATCGGGCCTAAACACTTTTGGATTACCGTCCATGGCTGAGCGACTTGTTGTTGCTGAGTCTAAGACAGATGTGTCATCCTATTTTGAGAAAGAACAACCTGTTCCATCACTAATACTTGGAGGAGGTAGCAATTTACTGCTGACGCGCAATATTCAGGGCACTGTTCTGAAGATCGAAATTCCGGGTATCGAAGTGCTGAATGAAACATCAGAACATGTTTATGTGAAAGTGGGTGCTGGTGAAGTTTGGCATCAATTTGTACTTCATGCAATCGCAAATAATTGGGCTGGAATTGAGAATCTCTCCCTAATTCCAGGAAACGTGGGTACAGCTCCAATGCAAAATATTGGTGCCTACGGTGTTGAAATCAAATCGGTTTTTCATGAGTTGGAGACATTTCTTATGGATGAATCTCGATTTGAAACTTTCAGTTTGAATCAATGCGAATTTGGCTATCGTGAAAGCATTTTTAAGCGAAAGCTAAAAAACAAGGCAGTCATCACTTCAGTCACCTTCAAGCTCAATAAGAATCCATTGTTCAATACAAAATATGGAGCCATTGAGCAGGAGTTGGTACGGCTAGGAATTCAGGATTTATCGATAAAGGCTATCAGCGATGCGGTGATCAATATTCGCCAAAGCAAATTGCCAGATCCAAAGAAGATTGGGAATAGTGGCAGCTTTTTTAAGAACCCAGTAATTGAGCAAACTCATTTTGAGCGTTTGCAAAAAGAGTTTGACGGCATCGTTGGATATCCTGCAGGTGAGGGATCAATGAAAGTAGCTGCAGGTTGGCTGATCGAGCGGGCAGGATTCAAGGGAAAACGAATTGGAAATTATGGTGTACATGATCGCCAAGCGCTGGTCTTAGTAAACTATGGAGGAGCCAAAGGCAATGAAATTTTTGAATTATCCGAAGAGATTATTTCAACCATTAAAAAGCAATTCGATATCGAGTTGGAGCGAGAAGTCAATGTGATCTAAAAGTCTCAAACTCTTCTTCGGTGCTTTCTTCCCAATAGCCATTCGTCATGGCAATCATATCTTGAATGAACAAGCGGTCAGGGTGGATTTTCGCTTCGAATCCATGCTCTTCTTTTTTACTTCCTGTGAGCTTGATTTCCAAAAATGTATCCATAGAATCAATTCTGAAAAACGACTTGTTGTTACTGTATTTTCGGAAAACTGGGAATTTCATTGGTGCGAAGGTATTGGAAAGCTGCACCCGATTTATGAATAGGAGAATGCAACAGCAAGACAGATTTATTTATGAAGGATTAATCTATTTCAATTTGTAGTTGTTTAACCATCTTTGAAAACATGATTTCCAATAATCCATTTTACATTTCTGGCCGAAAGAAATTTGAGTCAAAAGATTTTGCAGGAGCGCTTAGCGATTACAACAAAGCCCTGGAATCAGAAGAAAACCCTTCCATATATAGTGAGCGTGGCGTTGTTTGGTATTACCTCGGTGACAAGACTAAAAGCCTGGCCGACATGGACTATGCGGCAATGCTCGAACCATCAAACCCTTATCGTTATTCAAGTCGGGCTTATATTAAAGATTGGATTGGTGATATTGAAGGTGCTATTAAAGACTATGAAAAGGCAGTCGCCTTAGATCCTGAAGACAGTATCGCTTTTAATAATCTGGGACTCCTGCAGGAAAAGCAGGGTTACTTGGATAAAGCAAAGTCCAACTACGAGCGAGCGGATAAGCTGGAAGGTGTGGATGAATTGCTCGAAAAAATAAGAGCGGAACAAAAGGAGTTACATGATAAGGATGTCGCCAAAGGAACAGACTCTGAGCAAGTGGCTTATAGAGAAAAAATTTCGGTTTTCGCGTTGTTGCGATCCACCTTTAGCTCTAAGAATGGCTGGAAAGAATACATAGATTTTATTCGCAATGGCTTCCGAATCGGATAAACAATATTTCCTAGATCGGCTTGCCAATAAAATTGCTAAACAACCCGGTGATTTGTTGGTAGTACTGCCCAATAGACGCTCGCAATACATTTTAGCTGATCGCCTAAAGGGCTTACAGGTGGATAAGGATCGAATATCGATTCGGACTGCGGATCAGTTAATGGAAGAATTGTCTGGCCTGGAATTGGTTGAGCCGCAAGAGGCACTAGTAGCATTTTACAATGCTTACAAAAAAGTAGAAACATCGCCTCAATCATTTGAAGAATTCACAGTTTGGGCGACTACATTTCTGCAAGATGTGAACGATGTCGATTTGCACTTGGTAGATATTGATCAGCTCTATCAGCAAATTGGTGAATATCAATCCATTGATTTGGATAATGCGGAACCTGGACCAATGGAAAAGGGTTTTCGATCCTTTTGGCAGCGCCTTCCAGACTATTACCGAGCCTTGCAGATTGAGCTAAAATCAATCGAGCTTGGGTATCGAGGCTTGATTTATAGAACTGTTGCCAGTCATTGCGATTCGGATGAAAAAGAATTAAAAACTAGGTTGGGCGATAAAACTACCTTTTGGGTCGGTGTCATTCCAGGAAACCCTAGTGAGCAAAGACTACTTAGATGGATCAGAGAAAATGAGCGCCTAGAGGTGTTTGTTGATATCGATGATTATTATGTGAAACGTCTGAATCACGAGGCGGGCAGATTCTTTAGAGAAGATCAAGTTTTGTCCAATGCACTTTGGAAAGTGGATATGCTACAAACCTCCACAAAGCGCATGGACGTTTATCCTACAACTGGATTAACTGCCCAAGTTTTAAGAGCGAAGGACATTGTTAGACAATTGCCAACGGAGGAGAAGAACCAATCGGTCATAGTTGTTTCCGATTCCAAATTAGTGACCCCGGTGATGGCATTATTGCCTAACGAAGAGGAAGAATTGAATATCACATTCGGGCATAAATTGGGTAAAACGTCAATCCATCGTTTTGTGATGTTATTGCTAAACCTGCACGCTAATGCCCTTGAGCGCAATGGTAAACTATCCTTCTATCACAAGCAAGTTGCTGATATTTTGAAACTCCCAGAAGTGAATGTTTGGCTGAATGGTGCTTCGGTTTGGGCTCAATTAGAACCCACTGTTCTAGACCAGAATTGGAAGTACATTTCTAAGGACTGGCTGAGAGATCAACTTTCCAATGATATGTTCAATGAACGTGTTTATGATGTTTTGTTTGATTGGGATGATCGTTCCGAATTCATTGCAGAACGTATTTCATTGATTTTGGCGGATTGGAACAAGTTGAAATCAACGCTACACCTTTCGCAAATTGATAAGAGCGCGTTGCCAGTTTACGCGAAGAAATTCAATCAACTTTTTACTCAGTTCGGTGAGGTGCTAGATTCAACATCCTTGGCCTCCATTCGAAAGTTTATTCATCGGCATATGAGTTTTGCGACCTTTCAATCGGGAGATTCGCTAGGTGTAGGACTCCAAGTGATGAGTTTGTTTGAAACCCGAATGATTGATTTCAAACACGTCATCTTTATTGGTGCCTCAGATGATAATCTTCCTGGTACTCCCAACCAAACCACGCACATTCCATTTATTCATCGAAAGCATTTTGGCTTACCTACGTTGCATGATAGTCAGTCATTAACGGCATACCATTTTTACAGATTGCTTCAACGTGCCGCACAAGTACACTTTATCTACAATACATCATCAGAAGCACTGAGCGGTGGTGAACCCTCTCGATACCTGCTGCAATTACAATTAGAACTAGCTAAGCAGAATTCGAAATTTAGTATTCATGTACATGATGAAATAGTAAATCTGGCTCATGACGCACAGAAAGAACTTGAAATTCAGAAATCAGAGCATGTGATTGACGCGGTGAAAAAATCCTTGAGGTCTAGATTGTCTCCATCCGCGATCAATAAATTCATTAACAGTCCTATTGAGTTTTATTACTACTACGTTTTAAGGATTAGCGAGCAAGACAAAGTGGAAGAGGATATGGAGGCAAATACGTTTGGATCCGTGGTTCATGATGTGCTGGAGGAGCTATACCTCCCTTTTGTCGGCAAAATGATTGTTGCAGAAGAATTAAAATCTAATTTGGAGACGAGCGATGAAAGGGTGATAAATAGATTTTTGAAGGATTTCAGTGAGGAGGATATTTCCCGGGGAAAAAATCTGATACAAGTAGAGCTAGCTAAATATTATGTGAAGCGATTTGTTGAACAAGATTTGAGTGAAATGGCCGAAAATGGAGTGGTCAAAATATTAGCCCTTGAGGATAAACTTGATGAGACCATCCAGATTGGAGAACTCCCAATAAGACTGTTAGGTTACGCAGATAGAATTGATGAAAGAGGGGGTGTGGTACGAATCATCGATTATAAAACTGGTAAGGTGGAAGCAAAAGAATTGAAGGGGTCCATGAGTAGTTTCTTCTCAGAAAGCAAATTTTCAAAAGCCCTTCAATTGGTGTTTTATAAATGGGCATATGCTAGGAGGCACGGCATGCCCACCAGTGAGATAATGAGTAGTATCTATTCATTCAGGAATCAGAAAGAAGGATATATGTCTCTTCAAGTTTCTGACGCAGATGACCTTTTCATAAGTGGTTTTGAAAAAGGGGTGACAGAAATTGTTTCTCAAATGCTGGATGAAACGCAGCCTTTCAAGCATAAAGCTGATTCGAAATACACGACCTTTTAGAGGGTAATTGTTACAACTCCGGTGTGCAGTAATTGGTTTCCTGAACTAATCGCGAATAAATAATCTCCACCCACTAAATCTCCTATTGGGAGTACGAATTCATTGCCATAGCGAACATCAACAGAACGTACCTTGATCCCATCTAAATTGATCAGATCGAATCTTGCTGGAAGTGAAAGTTCTCCTTTAATCCTATACAACATGTAGGCTTTGGAGATTGATAGGCTAAGCCTAATGGTATTTTGACTTTTTGGAATCATCTTGTTACGCTCATTCAGACGCAACGGATGTCATCACCGTTGGGGTTTACTTGTTAACAACCTTTTAGATTGGGAGATTTACTTAAAGCACCATCTTGCGAGTATACACCTCACCATACATCGAAACTTGAACCAAAAAGATCCCTGCTCGGGGTAATTCGAAAACCTGATTACCACTTACGTTTCCTCTACTTTCAATTTGCTTACCGAGTATGTCAAATATCTGAATGGACAAATAATCCGATGTGGTCGGAATGACCCTTAATGTGTAGTCTGAATTTTCCCTGATCATCGAAAAAGGAAGGGGCCTTGGTGTCGTAATACCCACAATTTTTATATCAAAGCAATCGGAAGTATCCACACAACCATCATTGGTGATCCTAACAGCGAACCTCCCATCATGACTTGACTGATAAGTTTTTCCATTGCTACCGCTAATGATGCTGTAATCGTCTTCACAATCCAACCACTGATAGGTCACATTATTAGCTTGTGCGGTTAGTTTATATCCATCCTGAATAACTTCAGTATTCACCTCATTAATAGTCAGTGTTATGTTTAAAATGGAATCACAACCTGCGGCATTTGTGAGCGTGTCATTGTAACTGCCAGAACTGTTCCAAATGTGATTTCCACTTGGCGATGTGTAAGAAATACAAGCCTCAGGAGCTAGGCTCTTGGATGAGGACTGCAAAACGGTAACATCAATAGTCAAAATAGAATCACACCCTGTGCTATTAGGAATCGTGTCGAAATACACACCTGATTGCGTCCAAACATGATTACCACTCGGAGACAAAACTGACTCACAATCACTCATTTCCGAATTGGCCGATGTATTGTTTATGGCAAGGGCAATACTTAGAATGGAATCGCAACCAAGCGAATTCTGTAATGTATCTGTATATTGACCACTATTGGTCCATGTGTAATTTCCACTTGGCGAGGTATAGCTTGCACACTCCGTGACATTGAGCTGTGTGTATGAGTTACTTAAAATGGTTAAGTTGATAGTCATGTTGGAATCGCATCCTGCACTAGTTTGAATGGTATCATAGTAAGTGCCAGATTGGGTCCATAGGTAATTACCACTTGGACTGACAAGTGAATCGCATCCGGTTAAAGTAACTGTGCTTGAAACGCTGCTCGTAGTCAAAGGATACCCAGGTACCCAATTAGATGATGTTCCACTCAAGGCGAATCCATTTAGGTCACCATCATTGTTATTTCCACTAACATCCGGAGACTCATCAACCCCAGTGTTGGTTCCATACGCTGTTCCTTGATTGAACTTGTGATACGCAACCAATCCATTTGGTATTGTGCAAAACTCAGCACCCATATTGCTGGCAATCTCCGCGGCACTTCGGTCGTAATTCCACACTCGCACTTCGTCAATAACCCCGTCAAAATGGTTTACATTGTCTACTCTTCTCCCTATTCGAAATGAATTGGTAGTGGCAGTATTCATGGTTACATTGTTCAAATTGAACGATGCCTCCAACACTCCATCTACATACATTCTGAATTTTGGACTGCTATTATTGTTGAAAGTCACAGCTACATGATGCCAATTATTATCCGAGATCGTTGTTGATCCTGTAACTCCTTGGCCTCCAATTTCGCAACGAAGTTTGCCGGCAATCATGTTGAATGTGAATCGCTGCCCAGTAGTCATCGACCCCCAATCCGTTATTACTTGCTGTGTAGCTAAATATGGAGTCTTGATCCATGCCTCCACAGTGCGCGATCCTGTGCCAGAAATTCCAGCAAAATCCGTTTCTACATAATCATTGGTACCATCAAAATCTAATGCGTTTTGATTCTGAGCCATCATTAATAATGGAATGCAAATCGATAAGGCTAGAGTATAAATTTTATGCATGATTATTCATTTACTGGGTTGCTCACAAATCGGTAACCCACTCCTCTAATGCTATGAAAGAATTGCGGATTCCGTTGGTCTGGTTCAAAATATTTTCTAAAATCAACTATGAAATTATCTATGGTTCTTGGTGAGGGATAAACATCTACTCCCCAAACGATGTCAAGGATTTCGTCACGACTGATACTCTCACCATTTCGCTCAATCAATAATCGAAGAATCATCGCTTCTTTTTTACCTAGTTCAATTACCTTACCTTCAAATGTCTTCGCCTGATGGCGATCGAAATAGATGGTGTTTTTACCAAAAGTGAACTCCGAAAAACCTACTTTACCCTGAGAAGTAGACCTTTCCAATAGGCGCTGAACCCTCAGCAACAACTCTTCTAAATCGAATGGCTTAACTAGGTAGTCATCGCCACCAATTTTAAGCCCCATTACACGATCCTGAGCCGAGTTTTTGGCGGTCAAAAACAGAATGGGCACCTTCCTGTTTTCTAATCGAATGGCTCGACAAACCGCAAATCCATCCATATGTGGTAACATCACATCAAGAAGGATGATGTCAAATCGTTGTTTGTGAAATTCTTCGAGCGCCTGCTTGCCGTCTATGGCAGAAACAACTTCAAATCCATCAAGCTCTAGGTTCAACTTGATTACTTCCAGTAATTGTTCTTCATCTTCAACAAGCAATATCCGCTTCGACATGATGCAAAATTAAAAGAGCGATTCATCGTCTGACTGACTATTTGTAAGAATCGTTAATGTTTTCGTGTTGGTTTCTTTTGGATGAATAATTCCGACCTTCGCTTCATGCGCTTGGTTTCAATTTTATTGATCTTTCTTACCTATTCGGGATACGCACAATATAAATGTGCAACCGATGAGATTACTAGGAAACATGCGAATATTAATGAGGCGTATGCTCGTGGTTTGGAACAGATGGATTCACTGGCAAGTCAGTTTGAAAGTGGGTTGATGAGTCAATCTGAAAGAACTGCTAAAAAGATTATCATTCCTGTAGTTGTTCATGTGGTTTATCGCAATGAAGAAGATAATATTGGCATGGAGCAGATACACAGTCAAATAGATGTCTTGAATAGAGACTTTAATTGGCAACAAGAGGATAAATACAAAATTCCTGAGCTATGGAGAGATCTTGGAGCTGCATCTGGATTTGAATTTCGATTAGCTGATCGTGATCCAGATGGCAACTTTACCAATGGAGTTACACGTAAACAAACAGATATAGAGGACATTGCTAATGTGGACAATGTTGGTGGAGCGATCCAATACTATAATTCCGCGAAGGGTGGAACAGATCCGTGGTATCAGCCACATTACCTCAATATTTGGGTTTGTGAGATAGGTGATCGAGTGCTTGGATACACTTATTTACCATCTGCAAACGAAGTTGAACCTAACGATGGAATTGTAATAGAGCCCAGGGCTTTTGGTACGACTGGAAGAGCTGCAGCCCCATATACAGGCGGTCGAACTTTAGTTCATGAAATGGGTCACTATTTTGGTTTAAGGCATTTGTGGGGTGACGAAGAAGGACAATGTACCAATACAGATTATATGGATGATACACCTTGGCAGGCTGAGCCAAATTTCAAATGCTCCAGCTTTCCTTCTAAATCTTGCCCTAGCGAGCCAGATGGTGATATGTTTATGAATTTTATGGACTATGCAGATGATACATGTTCGCTTCTATTTACAAAGAACCAAATTGAATATATGCAGCTGGTCATCAGAACGGCTAAGGTGACCTTAATTCATTCTGAGGCGGTCACAGGAGTAAGCGAATTGGGCAATCAGGGAGTGCATATTTTTCCGAATCCATCATCGGGTGTGTTTCAAATAATTCGATCGAATCCTGCGGAAATGGATTTTTTCATTTATAATTCCATTGGAGACCAAATTCTAACAGGAAAAACTACGGAACCACAATTAAGCATAGACCTTACAAAACATGCTCCGGGGATCTACTTTTTCAAGTCCGAACAAGGTTCGGAATCACTTGTTTTACAAAACAAATGACCGAAGATTCGATAGGTAGAATTTCCATTTCATTTCCGAATAAATCTGAATGGTTTACCGGTAGGCTAGTTAAGCCAACCGGCAGCTCTCAACAGTTTTCACTGTGTGGGTTTGATACGAGAACAGAGCGATTCGATTTTGGTTCTAATAAACAAATGAATTGGGATCGATTGAACGAGGTTAACAACAATCACCAGAATATTTCTGAGTCCGATTATAAGGTGCTGGTGCAAAAAGCAATTTCAGCCTGCAAGGGGTCAATTGAGAAAGTTGTTTTGAGTAGGTCTTTTGATATAGAAGTGGATACAATCGATATTGAGAATTGGTTAGATCGATTGAGAACCGAATTTCCGAATGCACTTGTATATTGCTTGCAAACAAAGTTTCACGGTTGTTGGATAGGAGCTACACCTGAGGTGTTGGTGAAAAAGACAGGCGATAACTTGGAAACCATGTCACTTGCCGGCACCAAATGGGGTGACGAACCTTTTTCTGAGAAGGAATATATTGAACAAGGTGTTGTAACAGAATCGATTTTAAGCGATTTAGATTTGAGTACGAAAGTGGCAGGTTCACCCAAAATAGTTGAGTTTGGAAACATAAGACATTTACAAACGAACATAGCTTGGAAATCGAATGACTCCTTGGCTGAAGTTTCAGAAATGCTGCATCCGACACCAGCAATTTGTGGATTTCCAAAAGCAGATGCGAAACAATTCATCCTATCCAATGAAGGATATAATCGTGAATTATACACAGGTTACCTTCAATTTGAAGGATTTAGTGAAATTGATTATTCATTTGTGAACCTACGCTGTATGCAGTTATTTCGCGATCGAGTTCGTATCTATGTTGGAGGTGGTATTAACGCACTTTCTGACCCAGAAACGGAATGGATAGAAACAGAAAAGAAATTGGGAGCCATCACAAAAGCCTTAAAAATTGAGTATTAAGATTTCGGATATTGGGTCTGTTAGAACCTTAGTTGAAACGGCCATTCAAAAGGGAGTTTGTGATGTGGTTTTATCTCCTGGCAGTAGAAATGCGCCACTTATTATAAGCTTCACGGCAATCGATGCTTTTGATTGCATTTCTGTGGTCGATGAACGAACGGCTGGATTTATGGCTTTGGGAATGGCGCAGCAGACGGGAAAACCGGCCATTCTCAGTTGCACCAGCGGGTCGGCTTTGCTGAACTATGGGCCAGCCATTGCGGAAGCATATCATCAACGTATTCCATTGATTGTAATTGCTGCAGATCGACCGAAAGAGTGGATTGGGCAAGGCGAGGGGCAGAGTATCGATCAGTTGAATGTACTGCAAGGAGTACTTCAAGAAACCTATGAGTTGGTAAAGGAGAGCGGAGAAGATGATGTTTGGTACAACAGACGCCAGGCTCAATTTGCTTTCGAAACAGCGATAAAAAGGAGTAGGCCAGTGCTTATCAATGTACCCATGGCGGAGCCACTTTATAGAACCACTTTATGGTCAATGAACGAAAGCTCTATATCAAGTCAGTGCGTAAATTCTGATCAGTTTATAGGTGATGATCTTCTTGCCAATCTCAAAGAAAAGTGGGCTTCTTGCTCTAAGATTATGATACTGGTTGCTCAACATCAGCCGGATTCGAATTTGACCCAACAATTGAAAATTGTTTACGAAGATCCACGAGTCGCTGTGTTGACAGAAACATCCGCGAATCTGTACCATTTTGGATTCGTAAGTTGCATAGATAGAACCTTAGAGATGGTCAAGATTTCGGACCAATCCATGTTCGTTCCAGACTTATTGATCACCATCGGTTCTAATTTGATCAGTAAAAAACTAAAGGCATTTTTACGCGCCAATAAAGACGGTATCAACGAACACTGGCACATTGGCCCTGAAATGTTAGATACATTTCAATCACTTACGCATTGGATAGATGCTGACCCTGCCAAAGCCATTGCTCAAGTAAGATTGGCTACAACTGAAATTGAATCGGATTTTAGCGTGCGTTGGAAAGGTGCTTTTTTCAAAGCAGAACAACGTCATATGGAGTTTTTGCAAACCGCTCCATATTCAGATTTAAAGGTGTTTGAACAGATTCTAGAACTCTTGCCAGTAGGATGGTCCTTGCAAATGGGGAACAGCAGCGTGGTGAGATACATTCAACTTTTCAATCAACTTCAAGGTGTCTCATATTTTGGAAACCGCGGAGTAAGCGGTATTGAAGGCTGCACTTCTACGGCAGTAGGTGCGGCATTAAAATCCGACAAACCCGTCTTGTTTATAAGCGGAGATCACGCCTTTAGATATGATGCAAATGGATTGTCGTTTGAGTCATTGCCCGACAATTTGAAAGTGATTGTCATTAATAATGATGGTGGAAATATTTTCAGAATCATTGATGGTCCTCAAAACCAAGCTTCGGGTGAAGAATTTATCGAACATACACAGCACAAAAGCGTGCAAAAATTGGTTGAGTACCATGGAGTTGAATATCGGTTTGCGGATGATTTGATTAGTCTGGATAAAGAGTTACTGGAATTAGTAGATAGCACTTCAGAAAATTGCAGGGTTTTAGAAGTTTTTACTCCAAGAGAGAAGAGTCCTGACATATTGAAATCATACTTCAATTTTATATCAAACGAAAACTGATTTATGGTGAATTTTCTCCGTCAACATAGTTGGGTTGAAAATTACCCTTCCTTGGGGCAAAGCGCCCACTATGCCACAAGTACATTAGCATATTCCATAAAACTGCTGATATACGTGCGTTTCACAATAAGCTTATTTTTCTTCTTATCGCTACTACCACTGGCTTCATCAGCTCAAATGTCAATGATCTATGACAATGATTTGGTGTCTTATAATAGAGGGCTAGAGCTATATGAGAAACAGAAATTCGGTGCTGCTAAAGAGCAGTTCGAGAAATCAATTGAAATCATTGATGATCAAAACTCTGAAATTAGCGCAAACGCACATTTCTATGTCGCGGATTGTGCGCTCGAGTTATTTCATAAAGACGCGGAGTTTCTACTTAAACAATTCATAGCGGATTACAGCTCTAGTCCTAGGGTTAATGATGCTTGGTTTCTACTTGGTAACTACAACTATCGAAAGAAAAAATGGGATGAAGCAATTGAGTATTATAATCAGTTGTTGATTCCAGAATTGAGCGAACCCCGAAAAAGTGAGCTATTATTTAAGAAGGGGTATAGTCATTTTCAAGAAAATCAGCTAGATGAGGCGGCTTCGTTGTTCTTTCAAATGAATGATCAGTCATCGGTTTATTTTGCTCCTGGCACCTATTACTTAGGGCATATAAACTACAGCCAAGGAAAGTATGCTGCTGCTTTAAAATCCTTTCAAAGCCTAGCTAACCACGAGCTTTTTGGTAATGTGGTGCCTTACTACATCGTTCAGATTTATCACTTTCAAGACAACTATGATCAGGTCATTGCTTATGGTCAGCCGTTTTTGAATGACAGCAAAGTCAAACGCAGATCTGAAATTTCTCGGGTAGTCGGAGATGCGTTTTATAAAAAGCAGAACTATCGAGATGCTGTTCCATATCTGAAAGATTTTATGGATAGTCGAAATCCAAAGCAAAAGGAAGATTACTATACCTACGGATATGCATTGTATCGCACAAATAAATTTGACCAGGCAGCAGAACAATTCTCTAAGATTTCTTATTCAGAGGATAAGATTGGGCAGAGCGCATTATATCAAATGGGTGAAGCATATTTAAAAGGAGGGAAAAAGTCCTATGCTCGCAATTCATATCGTTCTGCGTCAAGGCTAAATTTCGATAAGAAAATCAAAGAGGATGCCTTGTTCAAATATGCCCAATTATCCTACGAACTGAGTTATGATCCATATGATGGAGCTATAGCAGCGTTTAAGGAATATATTGAGACCTATCCAAACACAGCAAGATCCAAAGAAGCATATGATTTCTTGGTGAACATTTATTTGACCTCAAAAAATTATGACGCGGCCCTAGCCTCTATTGAGGAATATGATAATCCAGATATCAGATTACGAGAAGCCTACCAGCGAATAGCCTTCAATAAAGGGGTAAGCCTTTATCAAGAACGCGATTATAAAGGAGCAATCTCTTACTTGGACAAGTCATTGAAGTTTGCCGAGAATAGAGAAGTTGCCTCGAAATCAATGTATTGGAAAGCAGAAAGCTATTATTACATGGGAAGCTATTCTAATTCAGTCAAGGCTTATGAAGAGTTTATATATAGCCCTGCTGCAGCACTTACGCCATATTTTAATTTGGCCAACTACAATGTCGGCTACGCCTATTTTCAACAGGATAAATTCTTGGAAGCTCCATCATGGTTCAGAAGGTTTACTTCATTGAAAAGCGAAAAGGATGAAGTGAAATTAAGTGATGCTAACTTGCGCATTGGAGACTGCTATTTTATGCTCAATCAATATGATGCAGCTCAAATTTATTACAGCGAGGCTGTGAAGCTTGGAAAAAGCGATCCAGACTATGCGCTATATCAAAAGTCCATTACCGCAGGTTTACTTAAACGTCCAGCGGACAAGTTAGTTGGGCTTGAGGCCTTGGTGAAACAGTATCCAAAGTCGAGATTCTTGGATGCATCATACTATGAAATTGGACGATCACTTATAGCCATGGGAGACGATGAAAAAGCGCTAGCGAGTTTGAATAAAGTGATCAATGATTTTCCAAAAAGTAGTTACGTCAGAAGAGCGCTAGTGAGTGTAGGACAAACCCACTACAATGCTGGTCGTGATGAAGACGCCCTTATGACTTTCAAACGAATCATCAAAGAATACCCAACTTTTGAAGATTCTCGCGAGGCATTGATAGGGATGAAGAATATTTACATCGATCGAGGAGATGCACAGGGCTATGATGATTATGTCAACGCGCTAGGATTTGTTGATTTTTCTGAAGCAGCGCGCGATAGTCTATATTACGAAGGAGCCGAGACTCAGTATTTCGATGGAAATTGCAAGGAATCTGTGGATGCCTTCACGAAGTACTTGAACCGATTTGATAAGGCTATTTTCTCATTAAATGCAAGGTATTACCGTGGTGAGTGCCTTAATCGAATGGGACAAAAAGAGGAGGCATTAAAGGATTTTGCTTATGTAGCCGACCAACCAAAGAATAAATTCACTGAACCAGCAGTGGTGCAAGTAGCGCGGAAGGCATATAGTGACAAAGACTATCCTCAAGCTTTAAATCATTACAAATACTTGGCTTCAATTGGGGAGTACAAGGAGAACTTACTGGAATCGGAAATTGGACAGATGCGCTGCAATTTTCAAGTGAAAAACTACCAAGGAGCAATTTCGAATGCCTTGATCGCACTGGAATCAGGTAAGAATGATCAAAAACTCATAAATGAAGCGAATCTGATTATAGCTAAGTCAAACTTGAACTTATCGAGTATGCAAGAAGCCAACATCTATTTTGATAAAGTAGTTGCAGATGGCACCAAGTCACAGGCAGCAGAGGCGAAATACCTGCAGTCTCGCATTCTCTTCAATCAGGATCAACTTGACAGCGCGGAAACGACTGTGTTTAAAGTAGTCGAAAATTATAGATCTGAGGGTTTATGGGTTGCAAAGGCTCTAATACTATTATCTGATATATATGTTACGAGGGGCGATCTATTTCAAGCTAAAGCAACACTTCAAGCGGTAATTGATAATTATAAAGAAGGCGGAGAGGTGATTGAATTAGCATCCTCTAAACTTCAAACGATTATTGACATCGAGAATGCCCCGATTCAAGAAGAACAAGATGTGCTGGAGATTGACTTTGAGCAAACCATTGAAGATTTGGAAAGAAGCTTGCCAAAGAATATAAATGAACAAGGAGCTACACCTTCAGATACTTTGAAGAATGAATAAAATCACTTTATATATCATCGTTTTCTCATGTCTGAGTCTTGCGGCTCATTCACAAGAGAAAAATGAAGATAAGCAGCTATCTACTACTGTTATAGCGGTGAATAGCTATCGACCTACGATTAGTGATGCCAAAAAATTGGCGCAAACACCTACTACCATTGATACGGTGCTTCCCAAACCATCTCCTACCTATATCTATGGTAATGATCCTGTTCAAACGACCTTTACACCCGATTCGATTCAGGCAGCAACAATGAAGGGAGAGCCTCTTGACCCATTATATAGAGCATATGTGAGGGGCGGTGCTGGCAATGGAATTAATTACCTTGCGGACGCATACGTCAATGCCTTAAGATCTCGAAATGGGGCTGTAGGAATTGAAGTTCATGGACGAGGTGCTCAGGGACTTTTTACTGATCTACCTCCTGCACCATATAACAGATGGGATGGGAAGATTACAGGCAAAAGGTTCTTCAAAAAGCATTCCCTGGATTTTTACGGTGGTTACGATCGTGAACGTCTACAGTATTATGGTTATGACCTAAGCGAGAATCAATCAATTGCTATGTATGATGAATTGACGAGTCAGAACTTTGGAGATGACGCTGCGATTCGTAATCAATTCAAACAATATTATCAGCGGATTGCAATTGGTTCAGAATTGAATAGCTTTTATACAGATTCTGCCAAATTGAACCATAGAGTTGGACTAGACCTATATAATTGGTCAGATAGGAATTCCGCAAATACTGAGAATAATATACTGTTAGACGCTTCCGTTTCAAGATACTTTGGTGCTCACCAATTTAAAGCCGGATTCAATGCTGACATGAATTTTGTAAACTACCTAGGTGCATTTACCTACAATCCAGAAGGGAAAATTCGAACATCGAATAATAATTTCATTCTAGGATTAAAACCGACCATGGTCAGCCGATGGAAGAAACTCAGGATTGAATATGGGGCGTTAGTACAAGCTGAGATTGCCTTGAGCGGAACTACGCCTAGGATTTACCCACATGCTTATGCAAAGTATAATTTAGTGAAGGAAGTGATTATACCATACGCAGGGTTAGGTGGTGGATTGAAACGAAATAGTTTGAGTAGTCTAACTGAAGAAAACCCATTTTTATGGACGAGCAGGACCGTACTTCGAAATACGGATGAAGTCTTGAGGGTATACGGTGGATTTAGAGGCTCCATTTCACAACGAATTACTTACAACATTCAAGCTGCTCGTTTCCTTCAGCGAGATGTTCCAATCTATGTAAACTATAATGCTTCTCAATACAACCAAGGTGTAACTCGCTTTGGAGAAAACTATTACGTTGTGAATTATGACACGCTTGACGTGTTTGAACTAAGTGGCGAGCTGACATATAGAATTGATGAAAAGCTACAAGTAGTAGGATATGGCTCATACAGCATATTCGATGCAGAGCGCGAGTTTGAGGCTTGGCAGATGCCAGCAGTTCGAATTGGATTAACTGGGTTTTATCAAATTCAAAATAAGATTATTGCCAAGGCCCAAGTTCATTTTCTTGGTCCTCAATGGAGCAAATCTTATGAGTCTACATCTGAATATTTTGGCAATGATGGTCAGAATGTATATGGTAGTCGTGTCAATCCAGTGGTCGACATAAACCTTGGTGTAGAATACCGATATACGGAGCGATTGTCGGGCTTTCTTAATGTGAACAACTTTATTGCTCAGCGTTATCAACGTTGGAATCAATACCCATCACAGAGGTTTAATGTGGTCGGAGGGGTAACTTATTCATTTTGGAAGGAATAAGTGTTAATTGACTGTTGATAAAACCCGCGTATTTATTAGTGTTTCAGCCAATTTAGGGCCTCTAGAAATCTATATTTGGGCAACGTTGAAAATCAAGAATTTATGAGTGAAGAAAACAAGCCAAATGGCGATTATTCAGCATCGAATATTACTGTGCTTGAAGGGTTGGACGCGGTGCGTAAAAGACCCTCTATGTATATTGGGGATATTGGTGTGCGCGGTTTACACCATTTGGTTTATGAAGTAGTTGATAATTCCATTGATGAGGCACTTGCAGGTCATGCCTCAACCATTTCTGTGACGATAAATGAAGATAACTCCATTAAAGTTGTGGATGATGGTCGAGGTATTCCGGTGGATATGCACGAAAAAGAGCAGAAGTCGGCTCTAGAGGTGGTGATGACCGTTTTACACGCTGGAGGTAAATTCGATAAAGGTTCGTACAAGGTTTCTGGTGGTCTGCACGGTGTGGGCGTATCCTGTGTGAACGCACTTTCAAAAGATCTGAAAGCAACCATTCATCGAAATGGCAAGCTATATCAACAAGAATATAAAATTGGAGTTCCGCAGTATCCAGTTAAGGAGATTGGAACCACGGATAAAAGAGGAACTGAGATTTGGTTTTTGCCAGACGACTCTATTTTTTCTGTGTCTGAATATAGCTTTGAAACACTTGCTAATCGTTTAAGAGAATTGTCTTTCCTAAACAAAGGAATAAAGTTGTCATTAACAGATCGGAGAGCTACGGATGAGGAAGGCGCGTTTTTGAGAACTGAATATTTCTCGGAAAGAGGTTTGGCGGAATTTGTAGAGTATATAGATGGAGGTCGAGAAAAGTTGATTCCTGATACCATTTTTATCGAGGGTGAAAAGAATGGTATTCCAGTTGAGATTTCGATGCAATACAATACATCGTTCTCAGAGAATCTTCATTCTTATGTAAACAATATTAATACTAGAGAGGGTGGTACTCACCTTGCTGGTTTCCGAAGCGGTTTAACAAGAACCCTGAAGAAATACGCAGATGAATCTGGTATGTTGAGCAAACTTAAATTTGACATTGCTGGAGACGATTTTCGCGAAGGCTTGACTGCGGTGATATCTGTAAAGGTGATGGAACCTCAATTTGAAGGTCAAACCAAAACTAAATTGGGCAATCCTGAGGTTAGAGGTGCAGTGGATCAGGCTGTTGGTGAAATGCTCTCGAATTTCTTGGAAGAGAATCCTAAAGAGGCGAAGATTATTGTGGATAAGGTCATTCTTGCCGCACAAGCCAGACATGCAGCGCGTAAGGCCCGCGAGATGGTTCAGCGAAAGAATGTAATGTCAGGTTCAGGTCTTCCAGGAAAACTGGCTGATTGTAGTTCAAGAGATCCTTTGCAATGTGAAATATTCTTAGTTGAGGGTGATTCTGCAGGTGGAACGGCTAAACAAGGCCGAGATCGAATGTTTCAGGCCATACTACCGTTAAGAGGTAAGATCTTAAACGTGGAGAAGGCTATGCAACATAAGATCTTTGAAAATGAAGAGATAAAAAACATCTACACAGCCCTAGGAGTTGGGGTTGGAACAGAGGAGGATAGTAAAGCACTAAATATCACGAAGCTGAGATATCACAAGGTGGTGATTATGTGTGATGCGGATGTTGATGGTAGCCACATTGCTACTTTAATTTTAACATTCTTCTTTCGTTATATGAAGGAGCTTATTGAGTTGGGTTACATATATATTGCCTCACCACCCTTGTATTTAGTGAAGAAGGGATCAACTCAGCGATATGCTTGGAACGATCAGCAGCGAGATGAACTGATCGAAGAGTTAAAAGGTAACGGAAAGGATTCAAGTGTTGGTGTGCAACGATATAAAGGTCTCGGTGAGATGAACGCAGAACAACTTTGGGAAACAACTATGAATCCGGAAGATCGCTTATTAAGGCGAGTAACGATTGAAAACGCGGCAGACGCTGATCATACATTTAGCATGTTAATGGGAGATGAAGTGCCGCCAAGACGTGCTTTTATCGAAAAGAATGCCAAGTACGCGAAGATTGATACTTAAGATTTAGTGGAAATTCTAAACAATAAAAAAGCCACTCATTTGAGTGGCTTTTTTATTGGGATACTCCACCGTTTTATAGGTATCGTATGATATTCGTGTATTGTTTTGTTTTACCACATTGGTCAGTGGCGGTAATTAGGTAAGTAAACACTTCACCGATTGCAATTGGTTCAGATGATCCGCGTAATGAACCGTCCCAAGCAATCATTTCACTTGTTTCAAATACAACCTGATTTGAGCTGACTCTTCGAATCTCAATATGAAAGCTGTTCAATTTATCCAACCCCACTGGCATCCAAGTGTCATTTAGGCCATCAGCTCTAGTAGGGCTAAAAGCAGTCGGTATCTGCAATTCTAATCCAGATTCAACCTTAATTGATCTTGATTCATATGAAGTGCATCCCCACTCATTAATGGTATGCATTCCAACAGTATGTAAATCTTTAGATACAACTGCAGAAGCTTTAGCCCCCTTAGCTACTGTATCACCGTCCAACACCCATTTATAGGTGTTTGATCCTGGAGTTCCAGCGAGCTCTAGTGTCGGATCCAAACATAGGTCGGAGGTGTTGTTGATAATCTCAAACTCCGCCTTAGGATTACTATATACTTCAATTGATTGAGTTAAAGATTGTTCAAACCCATCATTGAACTTCACAATCATGCTCGCAATATATTCTCCTGCATCTTCGAAGATATGCGTAACCTGAAGTCCACTCTTTACAGTTACACCATCAAAAATCCAAGTAACATCGGCAGCTTTCTCTAATTCTGCCGTAAAGGTAATTTCACTTGAAGGGCATTGTATTCCGTTCGCACTAAAATTGATGTTCTCTATTCGATTCGAAATGTTCGCAAAAGATTCGTTGTCAAAATCGTTCTCAATAGAATTATTCTCAGCTTTCTTTTCGATTAAGGAGCCAGAATTGTTGGCCGCATCACTTCCAGATAAAACTGTCAAAGCGATCTCCTCGTCAATAATATTAAGCTTAATGATGTGCTCCTCCTGTGGTGAGTGCTCAATCATGGAAAAATCAGATTCAGATTCCTTGATTGGATCAGCAAAAAGCTCGATGTCCTCTTGTTCTTCCACTGGAGTCTCAAGTTTGTTCGCTTTGATGTCTGGAAGCGAGGTAAATAGCACGGTTAAGGCAATTGTCGCGGCTATTCCGCCAATCAAGGGTGCTTTAAAAGGCACATGAGTCTGCGAGGCATTCAGTTTAGTTTCGAACTCAGTCCATGCATTTGCATTCGCTGGAGATTCCAAACTTTCGAGTTTACTCTTTATTATATCGTCAAAATTCATTCTTTATTCCTGACTTATTTTATCAACTAGTGGTTTCAGCATCTTTCTCAGATTCAAACGTGCTTTAGATAAGTTGGACTTCGATGTTCCCACACTTATATCCAGCATTTCTGCAATTTCATTGTGATTGTACCCTTCTAATACATACAGGTTAAAAACTGTACGATACGCTGGGGATAACTTCTGAACGGAATCTAGAACAACATTTACCGGAATTTGCTGGTAGACACTTTCATCTTCCTGTTCATCTTCCATATTGCTGCCAACTCTATCCGTCATTTCCGAATCAACAACCACAGGCTTTACCTTTTTTCTTCGGTAATTATCTATTGCTGTGTTGATCACAATGCGTTTAATCCAACCTTCGAAAGAACCGTCTCCTTTATAGTTCTCAACACTTTTAAATACTTTGATAAATCCGTTTTGAAGAATATCCTTCGCTTCATCATCATCCTTTGCATACCTCCTACAAACGCTTAAAAGCCGCCTGTAGATTGCATTGAAAACATCTTCCTGAGCTTTCCGACTTCCATTTCTGCAACCTTCTATAAGTTGTGCTTCTTCATGTGGATGCCATATGCCCATTTACTAGATTAAAGACGTTAATTTAAATAATGGTTGCTGGATTATTTTAGTCCAGTAGGATTACCCGTTTTTCCAATCAGAATGTGTCCAGTGATTTTCTTTGGTTCGTTGTCCTTATCAACATATCGAAGAACATATGGGTAGCTTCCTGCAGTGACAAATTCACCATTGGTAACGCGTCTACCATCCCAAGCAAAATTCGGGTTTTTCGTATAGAATATTTTGTGTCCCCAACGGTCCACAACTACCAATTCAAAACCATTTGGCATGATGCCTTCACCTTCAATTTTCCAAAAATCATTAAGGCCGTCACCATTTGGACTGAAGGATTGAGGAATATAAATAGTCTGCTCTAGGGAATGATGTAGATACTTGGTAATCGTATCTACACATCCATCAGAACTAGTTGCGATTAAGCTCACGGCATACCAGCCTGTATCTATAAACTCATGACTAAAGATGCTGTCCGCGACATATTCGGTACCATCTAAGAGCCACTCAATTGTTTCTGCAGAAATGGACCTATCCGCAAATTCAACGAATGGTTTAATCGTTGTGGGATTTTCAGGTGAATGTGTAAAGCTGGCTGTTGGAGCCTCTAAAATGTGAATTAAGCACTCCTCAGTTCGTTCAGCATAACACCCAAAGTCGGTAGTGACAGACAGCGTAACGTCATAGCATCCTGGCTTCTCATATTTATGGGAAATTGAATCAGTTTTTGCCTTATACACTGCATTTCCATCGCCTAGGGTCCAATTGTATTCATATCCAGGTCGCCACTCATCAATGGATATTGTGACGAGCGCATCTGTACATGATTCTGTTGGTGTGGCAGAGAAAGGCGGAGCGTCAGGCTCGCCTACATATATGTAAGCCGTGTCTACCCCTGCCGGGCTCAGACACAGGTCAGTAATGGTAACTACATACATGGTAGTTTTCACAGGCTGCGCAAATTGTATTGGGTTTCCATCCCATGATGATTGATTCCATGAATATCTATGCTGATTTGGTCCTCTAAAGCCACCACGTCCACTAGCAATCAAGTAAACGCTCTCACCCGCACAAAGTGAGTCATCTTCTATTCGTATGTCGGCATCTATTTTACTGTATCCTCCAACTTGCACAAAAACACTATCGATATAGGGAGGTGTGCCACAAAAATCGCTCACGGTAATCGTATACCATACGGGCAGGTCAGGGCTAATGGTTGCTGTTGCACCAAAGGTGCCTGAGCTCCAAGCATATGAATACAGACTATCTCCACCGGTTCCCTCAACAGTTACATCGATAGTATCGTAAGGGCAAATGGTGTCTACTTCCGGTATTATAATACCCAATGGCATTCTCACATTGATCCTAACACTTGCCGTGTCGCCAGGGCAGCCGTTGGCATCAGTCGTGCTGACAAAGTAGGTTGATGTAATGATCGGATCGACAGTTGTAGCGACATTTAGCGATACACTATCTCCTGTTAGAGAATCTAAAGTCCACAAGTAATTGTATGGTGCCGTTCCGCCCACGGTGGCGGCCACCAATGCGGCACTATTAGAAATACAAATAGTCGTATCACCAAAGGCTTGCGTTACAATACTATCAGGAACTGAAATAACAACAAACGTGGATGTGTCACATCCGTTTCCATCGGTAACAGTTAGCCAATTTGTATCCGCGCATAATGCTGTAGCCTGCTGCGTGGTTTCTCCGGATGACCAGTTATACATAAAGTTTCCCACACCACCAGAACCATTGCCAAGTGCTTGGGCGTCACACCATGTCACACCTGGACAAGAAACAGGAGTAGGGTTAGTAATACTTGCGCCTACCAAAGAAGGTTCATCGACAGTGACAGAACCAGTTTGGATCAAACAACCATCAATAGTGACAAAGTAGGTGCCCGCGCTGACATTGTTTAATGTGTCCGAATCGAGCGATGTCCCAATTGTGGAATCAATAACAGTGCTGTCCGGTGACCAATAATAAGAGTACAGACCGTCCCAATTCAAACCTGCATAATTATTTGTGTCTACTGCGAAGGCAGTTCCGGTGGAGTCTCCGTTACAAAGCACATCGATGGATGAGGCAAACAGTCCAGTGACCGTATCGGGTTGATTTATTGATGTAAAGCCAATGGCGAATTCTGAATTACTTCCGAATGCATAAACTGTATAGGACCCTGCTGGGGCTCCAACTAAAGAGTCGGTGTCATTCGCTGAAGTATGCACAGCCAGCGTATCGCCTGTGCCATCGTGCACCCAATAAAAAGTGTAAGGAGGCAACGTTAGGGCACTCGTATCCCAAGCTATTGCCACTCCAGATGAGTCATTGGTGCAGTCGACATCAATGGAGTCCGTTTCAAGGTTTATGCAACTTACCGCAACATATACACTGTCAGAAACAGAATCTCCATTGCATGTATATCCATTTGCATAAACCCAAGTAGATTGATTAAAAGAGGTAGTGATTCCATTTCCAATCGCAAAAGGTTGACCGTTAAGCGTTGACCATTGAATTGGAGAAGTCGGAATAAAGCGGATTGATTGGTTACTCGCTGTCCATTGCTGATCATTTCTTCCAGCTACAGCCGTGGCTATTGTACCATTTGCATTATGAGTGCCTTCTGTACCATCGCCATTTCCCCAATTCGTGCAAACGGGAACATTCGTTAAGTTGTTATGTATAATGTTCGATGCTTCATGCAGAACGATTTGGAATGTCCCATAACTGGAAGTACATGAGTACATTGGAACTGAACTCCAAGTAACAATTAACTTGCGCAATGGAGCAGTCCCCACTGTTTGATAGCTGACATAAGGCCCAGATCCAGAGGCTGGATTCCAATCTCTCCAAGGCCCCATGATGTTATTCTTTGGAGTATTGTTATTAGTACTTGGAATAGATTGAACTACCCATGTTTGTGTCTGACCATTACTAAAGCCTATCCAACCATTACTGCATATATAGAATTGAGTGTATTGTCCGCAATAAAATGAAAAGGTGAATCCAATGTTAAATGGACCTTGAATTTGGTCGTCACTCATATTGATGCTCGTACCACCAACAGATTCCGTTTGATACGCTATAGTATCATAGGTATAACCATTGGATGCACCCGAATCAGCAAAAAGATAAAGAAACACAGAATCGGGTGGACACGTTTGAATTAGCGTGTCAAACGGAATATTAAATGTAGCCTGTGAAAATCCTGATAAGGAGACTAAAGAAAAGATAAAATAAAGCAAGAGCTTTTTCATTCGGCAAATCTAATGTTATACTCTCTTAAACGCTATTGAGAATTTAAGTTGCTTAGCAATTACTATAATATAGTTTTGCGGCTCATTTTCAACACATAAAAAACTATAGAATGAAAGTTACAGTAGTGGGCGCAGGAGCAGTAGGTGCAAGCTGCGCTGAATACATCGCGATTAAGAATTTTGCCTCTGAAGTTGTTCTCGTAGACATCAAAGAAGGATATGCGGAAGGTAAGGCAATGGATTTAATGCAATGTGCAACGTTGAATGGTTTTGATACTAAAATCACGGGTAGCACCAATGATTATTCAAAAACGGCAGGAAGTGCTGTGGCGGTGATAACAAGCGGTATTCCTAGAAAGCCAGGAATGACGCGTGAAGAATTGATAGGTATCAATGCCGTTATTGTTAAGGAAGTAAGTTCGAATATTTTAACTCACTCACCTGAGGCCATCATTATTGTTGTGAGTAACCCAATGGATACAATGACCTATTTGGTGCACAAGACAACGGGTATATCAAAAAATAGAATTATTGGAATGGGCGGGGCATTAGACAGCGCTCGGTTTAAGTATCGTTTGAGTGAGGCTTTGGATTGCCCTCAGTCAGATGTGGATGGAATGGTGATTGGCGGGCATAGCGATGTGGGCATGGTTCCCCTCATTGAAAAGGCAGTGAGAAACAGCGTACCTGTTTCTGAGTTTTTATCACAAGAAAGAATGGATCAAATCGTAGAAGACACCAAAGTTGGTGGCGCAACCTTGACCAAGTTATTAGGAACTTCTGCATGGTATGCTCCTGGAGCAGCAGTTTCTGGATTAGTTCAGGCCATCGCATGTGATCAAAAGAAGATTTATCCGTGCTCCGCTCTGCTAGAAGGCGAATATGGATTGACTGATTTATCTATCGGGGTTCCATGTGTCTTAGGTGCAAATGGTATTGAACGTATTGTTGAAATTTCACTTTCGGATGCGGAAAAGCAAAAAATGTCTGAAAGCGCTGAAGGAGTAAAGAAGACTAATGCCTTGCTTGATTCAGTTCTTGGCTAGATTATATTTAACCTTAAAAAGGCGTCATATTCTGACGCCTTTTTTCATTTCTATCAGAAAGAATTCATGTTCGCTTATTTAGCGATAATTGAACAACATGAAATTCTATATTTGCACGCCCTTTTTAAAGGGTCTTTTTTATTAATACAGTTTTAAAATGCAGAATAAAAGCGCAATTTGGGTATTTACCATACTGCTATTCATCGCTTGTCTTTACCAGCTTTCGTTCACGTTTGTCGCCAGTGGTGTAGAGAATACAGCTCGCGAAGACGCTCAAGTTCAGGTTGATTCACTTTTAGCAGCTACGCAAGCTAAAGGTGAAGTTTTGACGTCTGAAGAAACAGAGCAAGCTTTCCAGAAATTTGAGCAAAAGATTCTTCAAAAGAAGAATTCCGAGGAAGTGTATCCTGTTTTAGGATTTACATATGCCTATTGCAAATCGAATGAGATAAACCTAGGTCTTGACCTTCAGGGTGGTATGAATGTGACTCTTGAGGTGTCCATGAAGGATCTCATTAAGGCATTAAGTAGCAACAGCCAAGATCCAGCATTTCTCGCGGCATTAAATCGTGCATCTGAATTACAAACTGAATCACAGGACGACTATGTCACGTTATTCGCGCAGGCATGGAACGAACAGAATAGTAATAGCTCTCTAGCAGCTGTATTTCATAATCGAGAAAGCAAGGAGTTATTTCCTCTTGAGGCAACTAACGAAGACATACTTAAGACGATTGCGGATCAGGCGGACGCAACTGTGAGTAACACAGAACAAGTCCTGAGAAAGCGTATTGATGGTTTAGGTGTTGTTCAACCATCTATCCAGCGAATTGCTGGTTCAGGTCGAATTGTTGTTGAATTACCAGGAGTGAAGGATAAGGAACGTGTTCGTAAAATCCTTCAAGGAACAGCGCAGCTAGAATTTTGGTACACATATGAAAATGGTGAGATTTATCCAAAACTAGAGGCAGCAAATACAGTGTTGGCGGAACGTCTTTCGAAGCGCGAAAAGGTGAATGAAGCAAAAACTGAAGCTGAGCCTGAAGAGGAAAATGAAGAATTAGCTGCAGAGCCAGATTCTACCGTGCTAAACCCGGATACAACAGTGCAGAATGCCGAAGAAGAAGGAGCCTTAGTGCTGGAGGGTGAAAACGGAGCAGAGGCTGATTCCAACGGGTTTGAATTATCTGAGGATAGTCTGGCGCAGTTGAGAGCTGATTATGCTGAGAGTAATCCTCTTTTTAATGTTCTAAGACCAGCGATTTATCAAAATCCAGACGATCAAAAATACTATGCAGGTAAAGGGCCTACTGTAGGTTATGCATCTGTTTTTGATACAACTGAAATCAATGCTTTATTGGCTCGTAAGGATGTCAAGCAACAATTCCCAAGAAGAATGAAGTTCTTATGGGCCGCAAAACCATACGATGAAGAAGGTAAATTCATTCAGTTGTTTGCGATTAACGTGACCGACAAAGACGAAAAAGCGCCTTTAGAAGGTGACGTTATTACCAATGCCCGAGTAGCCAGCGACCCGCTAGGAAATCCTGAAGTTTCGATGAGCATGAACTCTGAAGGAGCAAAAATTTGGAAAGCAATGACTGCTGAAGCAGCAGCGCAAACACCAAGCGGTTATATTGCTGTTGTGCTGGATGATAAAGTTTATTCTGCTCCTCGCGTTGAAAACGAAATTGCTGGCGGTGTGTCGTCTATATCAGGTCAATTTTCACTTCAAGAGGCAGAAGATTTAGCGAATGTGTTGAAAGCAGGTAAACTTCCAGCAAAGCCAAGAATTATTGAAGAAGCAGTGGTCGGGCCTACTTTAGGTAAGGAGGCTATCACCTCTGGATTAATGTCCTTTGCTATTGCATTGATCTTAATACTTGCCTACATGGCATTTTATTACTCATCTGCTGGTATTGTTGCGGATTTGGCATTGTTGGCAAACTTGTTCTTTGTGGTAGGCGTATTGGCTTCGATTGGGGCAACACTTACTTTACCAGGAATTGCAGGTATCGTTTTAACAATTGGTATGTCAGTTGATGCTAACGTACTCATCTATGAACGGATTCGTGAAGAACTAAGAGCCGGTAAAGGTGTGCGATTGGCAATCGTTGATGGTTATAATAACGCGTATAGCTCCATCATCGATGCAAACATCACCACATTGTTAACTGGTATAATACTCTACATATTCGGTAGTGGACCAATTAAGGGTTTTGCAACTACATTGATTATTGGTATCGCTACATCTCTGTTTGCTGCGATATTTATTACTCGATTGTTATTCGAGTGGAGGTTAGACAATAATTCTAAACCATCGTTCGCTACAAAAATGACAGAGAATATTTTGACCAAGGTGGCAATTCCATTTGTACAAAACCGTAAACGTTATTACTTGATTTCAGGATTAGTAATTCTTGTAGGATTAGGGTCACTGGTCACACAAGGCCTGAACTATGGTGTAGATTTTACAGGTGGACGTAACTATACGGTTCGTTTTGATGATGCTTATCCCGTTTCTGATATCGCTAGTGCACTAAGTGCACAATTTGTAGACGAGCAAGGTTTGGCGCAAACGCCTGAAGTAAAAACATACGGTGTTTCAAACCAGGTGAAGATCACTACCAAGTTTATGATCGACTCTGAAGTTGATGGGGTGGATGACATAGTTGAATCCAAGCTAAATGAGGGCTTGTCTACTATCACTGCTGACTATGAAATCATGAGTTCGCAAAAAGTTGGACCAACAATCGCTGATGATATAAAGCAAGCGGCATGGTATTCTGCGATTTTCGCACTATTAATCATTTTCTTATATATCGTAGTACGGTTTAGAAAGTGGCAATTTGGACTTGGCGCCTTAGTGGCTATGATGCATGACGTATTGATTGTACTTTCTGTATTCTCACTGCTTTATCGATTCATGCCGTTCTCGTTGGAGATTGATCAGGCGTTTATCGCGGCAATTTTAACGGTGGTTGGATATTCCATTAATGATACCGTTGTTGTTTTTGATAGAATTCGTGAATTCCTAGGTATTCACAAGCGTCAAGATTTTGAAGGTGTAATTAATGATGCATTGAACTCCACCTTGTCTAGAACGATTAATACCTCATTATCAACATTGGTGGTATTACTTATGATTTTCTTCTTCGGTGGTGAGGTAATACGCGGTTTTGTATTTGCTCTTATCATTGGAGTTATAGTTGGTACTTACTCATCACTATGTGTGGCTACTCCTATTGTAGTAGATCTTTCTAAGAAAAAGAAGTAGTCAACTTAAAATATTTAAGCCCTGATTTGAGAATCATCAGATCGGGGCTTTTTTGTATCATACATTTGCTAAAAGAATTGCAATAGAATGACATTTTTATTCTTAAACCTTGGTGGAGGAGAAATCTTCGTTGTGCTTATGGTAGTGCTGTTGTTTTTTGGATCTAAACGGATTCCTGAATTTGCAAGGAATTTGGGTCGAGGAATGCGGCAATTTCGAGACGCTACGAATGACATTCAAAGGGATATTACCGATTCCGTGAAAGATGTCAAAAAGCAGATAGAGAACGATAATCAGGAATGATTGTTGGGTGGATACAGCTTCTAGGTGGCCTCGGCTTGTTAATTTTTGGGGGTGACTTTATTGTTCGATCTGCTGTCAAAATTGCGACCTATTTAAAAGTTAGTCCAATGGTCGTTGGTCTTACGATTGTTTCATTTGGAACTTCTTTACCAGAATTGGTGGTAAGCGTAAATGCTGCATTATCAGGGCATCCAGACATTGCAATTGGGAATATTGTAGGCAGTAATATTGCCAACTTAGCCTTGGTTTTGGGCTTAACCACAACTATTCGTCCTATCAGGGTTGTACGTAACAACATTGTATTCGATTGGCCGGTTATGCTCTTAGCGACTTTAGTGCTGGTCGCTTTTTCAATTGATAATCAAGTTGTACGTTGGGAAGGATTGGTGCTTTTTGCTTTGCTAATGGCCTATAACTTCTGGGTAATGCGAACAGGTCGATTGACTTCGGAAGTTGATCTGAATACAACCCTTCCGAGGTTTACAGAAGTGCTAAGGTCGGTCGTAATATTAGTAGTAAGCCTTGCAGCCTTAATAATTGGTGCTGATATATTGATCGATGGAGCCGTGACTATTGCGAGAGGCTGGGGCATTGAAGAAAGAGTTATTGCAGTGACAATAATCGCCTTTGGGACAAGTGCTCCTGAATTGGCGACATCTTTGCTTGCCTTGAGAAATAACGAATCTGGTTTGGGAATTGGAAATTTAATAGGATCTAATATTTTTAATATTCTCGGAATATTGGGCGTAACTTCCCTCATTACGGACGTACGTGTGAGCTCAGAATTGTTTGACTTCGATTTTTATTGGTTGATGTTAATTCCATTATTAGCATTTCCATTTCTCATTTTTAACCAGAAAATTGGGCGTATCCTCGGCTTAACATTATTAGCTGCCTATTTTAGCTATTTATATTTTGTTTTTTGATTTTATTTTCGAAATGAACAATTTTAACGGGGGTGTGGATAAATAAAGTGTGCTTTTTTAGATGTGACCCCCTCTAATCTACCCTATTTTTGTAGAAATTTTAAAAATCATGGCAAATTTGCGTTTTGATGCACTAAATCACGTACTCAGAAGACCAATTATTGATTTTCCGATTTCCAAGGAATTGATCTCAGATTATTATGGAGAAGCCGTTTTTCATGATAAAGCAATGCAACAGTTTTTGCCAAGAGAGATTTACAAGAATATTAAAGAGTGTATTGTTACTGGAAAACAACTGAATCGTGATGTGGCTGATCATGTTGCAAGTGGCATGAAAGCTTGGGCTATATCAAAAGATGTAACACATTATACACATTGGTTTCAGCCGCTAACGGGTAGAACTGCTGAGAAACACGATGCTTTCTTTACACCGACTGAGGTGGGTGAATCAATCGAAAGCTTTGGAGGAGATCAATTAGCACAACAGGAACCAGATGCGAGTAGTTTTCCAAATGGTGGTTTAAGAAATACTTTTGAGGCACGAGGCTATACAGCATGGGACCCTAGTTCTCCGGCTTTTATTATTAGTGGTACGCTATGTATCCCAACTGTTTTTGTAGCCTATACTGGTCAGGCACTGGATTATAAGGCTCCATTGCTTAAGGCTCTTCATGCTTTAAATGACGCGGCTGTTCCGGTCGCTCAATACTTTGATAGAAATGTGAATCGCATTAGCGCAACCTTAGGGTGGGAGCAAGAGTACTTTCTTGTAGACTCTGCTCTCTATCAGGCTAGGCCAGACCTTATGCTAACCGGTCGGACTCTTTTTGGACATAGCTCCTCCAAGGGACAGCAATTAGATGATCATTATTTCGGGTCAATTCCTGACCGAGCTGTAGCATTCATGCGTGACTTTGAAGAAGAATCACTGCGATTGGGAATAC
Organism: uncultured Flavobacteriales bacterium; assembly: GCA_943788775.1. Classification (GTDB taxonomy): domain Bacteria; phylum Bacteroidota; class Bacteroidia; order Flavobacteriales_G; family Salibacteraceae; genus SHAN690. The sequence goes on from CALSRO010000005.1 coordinate 760,801, forward strand.
CAATTAAAACTCGACATAATGAAGTGGCTCCGAATCAGTTTGAGTGCGCACCATTGTTTGAAGAGGCGAACCTTGCGGTAGATCACAATTTACTAGTTATGGACGTGATGGAGAAAGTAGCTCAGAGGCATAACTTTAGAGTGTTGCTCCATGAAAAGCCATATGCAGGCATTAATGGTAGCGGCAAGCATAATAACTGGTCACTTTCAACTAATACTGGAGTAAATCTCTTAAGTCCTGGCAATACTCCAAAAACCAATCTAAGGTTTCTGACTTTCTTCGTGAATACGATTAAAGCTGTTCACGATCATGCAGATTTGCTGAGAGCTACAATCGCTTCCGCGGGTAATGATCATAGGTTAGGCGCGAATGAGGCGCCACCGGCTATAATTTCAATCTTTATCGGCTCACAGTTGACTCGAATCCTAGGCGATTTGGAAAAAAGAGTAAAGGATAAGGGAATGTCGCCCGATGAGAAAACGGAATTAAAGCTAAACATCGGTAAGATTCCTGAAATCATGCTGGATAATACGGATCGAAACAGAACCTCACCATTCGCCTTTACAGGAAATAAATTTGAATTTAGAGCAGTTGGATCTACAGCAAATTGTTCAGGTCCAATGACTGCTCTAAACACTGTAATGGCCAAACAGCTTATCACATTCAAGTCTCAGGTTGACGCTTTGATTGATAGTGGAATCAAGAAGGATGAGGCGATTCTTCGGATTTTAAGGGAGTATATCATTGATTCAAGGAATATACTTTTTGAAGGTAATGGATATGGTGAGGAATGGGTGAAGGAAGCTAAAAAGCGAGGATTGTCAAACATTAAGACAACACCACATGCCTTAAGCGCATATTTACACAAAGACATCGTTGAAATGTTTGAATCTGCTGGCGTTTTGACTCATGAAGAGTTGGAAGCTCGCAATGAAATTTATCTTGAAAATTATAAGCTTAAAATTCAAATTGAGTCGAGAGTGGCGGGTGATTTAGCTTCGAATCATATCATCCCGGCAGCATTAGAATATCAGAGAAAGTTAGTGGAGACCGTGCGTGGTTTGAAAGAAATATATTCTGCGAAGGAATTTGAAACGCTATCTGCTCCGCATCGTGATCTCATTGGCAAGGTTTCCAATCATGTATCCAAATTACAAATGGAAATACATAATATGATAGAAGAAAGGAAAAAGGCTAATAATATGAGTGACTCACTGAAAAGCTCATCTCACTATTGCGATAAAGTTATCCCTTACCTAGAATCAATTCGAACCGAAGTCGATAAGTTAGAGCTAATCGTTGATGACGAACTATGGCCAATACCAAAGTACAGAGAGTTATTATTTACTAGATAGTAGTTTGGGCGCGAAACTTTAGATGTATTTTCAATCAGGTTACAAGTCAATATCATATTTCATTAGATTTGCCAACCTATCAACAAAAACCTAAGTCTTTGTTGACATAACTATCTATAAGAATCGCTACACGTATGACATATTTGAAGGGAGCACTTAGCATCATTTGTCTCGTATTCCTAACAACAATAGCTGAGGGTCAAAAGAATTGGACAAAAGAGGCCGATTTGACGTATCAAGCTGAAGCCTATTTTGGGGCAGTTGATGCTTATAAAAAGGCATATACCAAGGAAAAAAAGCAATCGGAAAAGGCACGTATTCTTTTTAGGATTGGTGATTGCTACAGAAATTTGCAGGATGAAGATCAAGCGCAAGTTTGGTATGATAAGGCTATTGCAGCTGAGTTTGATGAGGCAGAAATATTTGTAAGATATGGAGATATTCTGAGAAAGAAGGGTGATTACGAAGGCGCGTCCGCAAAGTATCGTGCTGGATTAGCTAAGGCACAAGGTCCATTAAAGAAGGAAGCAGAGAATGGAATTGCTTCTTGTGAAAAGGCGGTTAAGCTCCTGAAGCAACCGGCTAGGTATAAAGTTGAAAATGAAGTCCAACTGAATACTGCATATTACGATTTTTCATGCTTTTTCGCTGATAAAAAACACCAAAGCATAATGTTCTCGTCTACTCGACCAGGTGGTGCCGGTGGCGCTGATGATGCAATTACTGGTGAAGGTTTTAGTGATATTTTTATTTCACAACGAGATAATAAAGGAAAGTGGTCGGCTCCAGTTCCAACGGATCCAACAATCAATTCAGCTGCGAATGAAGGGTCACCTTGGTTAGACTCAAAGTATAGTCAACTTTACTTTACTCGCTGTGGCTACGAAAAAAAGAAACCATTTGGATGTCAAATATTCACTGCGCGTGCGCAGGGTAAAGCGTGGGCTGAGCCAGAGGTGTTAGATTTTGGAATTGATGATACTACTGCGGCAGGTCATCCGGTAGCTATTGATGATGATATGATTTTGTTTGCTTCCGATATGTACGGTGGACAAGGGGGGAAAGACCTTTGGGTAATCACTTTCGATAAGAAGTCAAAACTTTGGGGACCAGCAACCAATTTAGGTCCAGATATTAATACTCCTGGAGATGAAATGTTTCCATACATACATGAAAACGGAGATCTATACTTTGCGTCTAATGGACATATTGGATTAGGAGGATTGGACATTTTTCATTCGCAAATGACTGGAGAAGATGTAGAAGAATTGAAATGGGGTAAACCAGAAAACTTTGGAGCTCCAGTAAACTCTTCAGCTAATGACTTTGCAGTGATTTTTGATGGTGATGCTAATCGAGGCTACTTTACATCAGATCGAGCAGGAGGAAAAGGAGGCGATGATATTTATAGTTTCACACTTCCGCCATTAATTTTCAAATTGTCAGGTACAATCATTGATGTGGAAACGAAGGAACCACTTGGTGACGTAAAAGTGAAATTGATGGGTACAGATGGTTCAATCGGAGAGGTAGTCACGGACCCGACAGGAGCCTATGACTTTGAGACAAGAGAAAATGATGACCGTTACATACTTGAAAATACATCTTATACTGTCGAGGTCAATGGAATGGAGCAAGATGCTTCAAATGGAGAACGATATCTTGGAGCCAAAGGGCAAGAGACAACGGTTGGCCTGAAAGAGTCTACTGCATTCGTGAAGGATTTCCAGCTACAGTGCGCGACCTGTGAGTCTGAAATCCCAATGCCAGCTGTATTCTATCCCCTTGGTAAATGGTCTCTTGTTGTGGACGAGCAAATTAACTCTAAGGATTCGCTCGATTTCTTGTATACAACATTGGTTGAGAATCCAACGATTGTAATTGAACTTTCAGCACATACGGATTCCAGGGGAAGTGATCAAGCGAACGAGGTGCTTAGTCAAAAAAGAGCTCAAACTTGTGTTGATTATTTAGTGGAAAAAGGAATTGATCCAGCGAGAATGGTGCCAGTAGGATATGGCGAACGAAGATTAAAAATCAGTGATGCTGATATTAATAAGCTTCCTACAAAGGATGAAAAAGAAGCAGCTCATGCTAAGAATCGTAGAACTGTCTTTAGTGTACTAAGCTTCGACTATATTCCCAAGGAGCCTGCAGGAGATTCTAAGTAGATAAAAAACAATATAGAACCGCGTGACTAGTAATACTCACGCGGTTTTTTTATACAATAAAATGGAGGTAAGCGACAAGTACGCGTCACGCGGAGTTTCAGCAGGTAAGGCTGATGTGCACGCAGCTATTAAGAATATAGATAAAGGTTTGTATCCCAAGGCTTTTTGTAAAATCATTCCTGATATGTTGACAGGTGATGAATCGAAGTGTCTAGTTATGCATGCAGATGGAGCGGGTACCAAATCTTCTCTGGCTTACGCATATTGGAAGGAAACAGGCGACCTCAGCGTATGGAAAGGCATTGCTCAGGATGCTGTGGTGATGAATACGGATGATTTATTATGCGTTGGAGCTAAAGGCCCGATTGCACTTTCATCAACAATTGGTAGGAATAAGAAAGAAATTTCAGGTGAAGTAATTAAGGCAATTATCGAGGGCACCGAGGAGTTACTTCAGTCTATGCGCGATATGGGTTTTATGATTTACTCTACAGGCGGTGAAACTGCCGATGTAGGTGATTTAGTTCGGTCAATTATCGTTGATAGTACCGTGACTGCTGTTATGAATCGAAAGGATGTTATTGACGCATCAAGGATAAAAGATGGAAACGTGATTGTTGGGCTTTCCTCATCAGGAAAAGCGAAATACGAGCAATCGTGGAATGCAGGAATGGGAAGTAATGGCTTGACATCAGCTCGTCATGATCTTTTTAACAAAGAAGTAGCAGAGAGATATCCTGAAAGCTTTGATAATTCTTTGGATAATACCTTGGCTTATACTGGGCCGTATTTCCTGACTGATAGTGTACCAAACTCACCGTTAGATGCTGGGAAAATGGTGTTGTCTCCAACGCGAACATATGCACCAATAATGATTAAGCTATTCGAAGTTTTAAAGGGAGAAATCAACGGAATAATTCACTGTAGTGGAGGTGGGCAAACCAAGATTCTACATTTCTTAGAACAAGGCAAAGTGATCAAGGACCAGTTGTTTGATGTGCCTGTCTTGTTTAGCGAAATCCAAAAACATAGTAAGACCTCATGGAAGGAAATGTACCAGGTATTTAACATGGGACATCGGATGGAAATATATGTAGACGAGAAATATGCTCAAACCATCATAGATGTGTCAACTGAGTTCGGAGTTGATGCTAAAATTATTGGTCGAGTAGAAGGATCAAAAAGTCCAGAGCTTCACATTCACAATGGAAATGAAATATTGAAATACAATAAAAACGCATGAGCACCTTACTAACTAAACTAGAATATATTAAGGAGCGTTGGGAAAAAGTTGAATTGCAATTAAGTGATCCCGAGGTGATTGGGGACATGAAACGTTTTGTCAAGCTGAATAAAGAATACAGCGATTTAGGTGAAATCGTAAAAGTCTACAACGAGTATCGCGATATGCTTGGTAATTTGGAAAGTACTAAGGAGTTACTTCAATCCGAAATGGATGAAGAAATGCGAGAAATGGCTAAAGAGGAGTTGTCCGAACTGGAATCGGCTATTCCTGAAAAAGAGGAGCAAATAAAATGGTTGCTTGTACCGAAAGATCCGGATGATGATCGTAATGCTATTCTTGAAATTAGAGCGGGAACCGGTGGTGATGAGGCCAGTTTGTTTGCAGGAGACCTTTATCGAATGTACACTCGTTATATCGAGAATCAGGGTTGGAAGATTGATGTTTTGGACGTGACTGAAGGTACTGCTGGTGGCTATAAAGAAGTAATTCTGAAAGTGACTGGTCCAGATGCATATGGCATTTTAAAATATGAAGCTGGTGTACATCGAGTTCAAAGAGTTCCAGAAACTGAATCACAAGGTCGTGTGCATACTTCGGCTGCTAGCGTGGCTGTATTGCCTGAGGCTGAAGAAGTTGATGTGGTGATTAATCCTGCGGACATTGAGATTCAAACAGCGCGATCAAGCGGGGCTGGCGGGCAAAATGTGAATAAAGTGGAAACCAAAGTTCAGCTTACACACAAGCCAACAGGAATTTTTATTCAATGTCAGGTGGAGCGTTCCCAATTACGAAATCGCGAAATCGCTATGGAAATGCTTCGGTCTCGATTGTATGAAATGGAGTCGAGCAAAAAGAATGCTGACATAGCATCAAAGCGTAAAACAATGGTTTCTAGTGGAGATCGATCAGCGAAAATCAGAACCTATAATTACCCACAGGGACGTGTGACAGATCACCGAATCGGTTTGACACTTTACAATTTGGACAATGTCATAAATGGTGATATCCAGAAATTAATCGATGAGCTCGTTATGGCTGAAAATGCCGAAAAACTTAAGGCTGGTGAGGATATCATGGCCTAACTAAACATGCAATGAATAGGATAGAACTAATAGAATTAATTAATAAGAAGCAATCCTTTCTTTGTGTTGGATTAGATACCGATCCAAACAAACTTCCGGATCACCTTCCAAAAAATGCTGAAGGTGTCCTCGAGTTTAACAAGCAGATTATTGATTCGACCAAAGAATTTGCGGTTTCTTTCAAACTTAACATTGCGTTCTACGAAGCGCTTGGAATTGAGGGTTGGAAAGCACTTGAGAAAACGATAAACTATATTCCAAAAGATCAAGCACTGGTTATTGCGGACGCAAAAAGAGGGGATATTGGCAATACAGCTGATCAATATGCCAAGGCATTTTTCGAGAACTTAAAAGCTGATGCGATTACGGTGAATCCTTATATGGGTAGAGACTCTGTTGAACCATTTTTAAAGTATGATAATAAATGGACGATTGCTTTAGGTCTAACATCTAATATAGGTGCTATCGACATTGAACTAATGGATTTGAAAAATGGTCGGAAAGTATATGAGGATGCGATTGATTCCATTGCTAAGTTGGGAACTATAGACAATCTGATGTTTGTGGTTGGTGCCACCAAGGTTGAATATTTTGAAAAGATCAGGACCATTATTCCAGATCACTTTCTGCTCATTCCAGGTGTTGGTGCACAAGGAGGAAAGCTGCAAGATTTGCAAAGCGCAATGAACGAAGATTGTGGGCTACTGGTTAATTCCTCTCGTCAAATAATATACGCTAGCAAAGGAGTTGATTTTGCTGAACAAGCTGCGGTGCAAGCTTCCGTATTGCAACGGCAAATGGCCGAAATGTTAAAGTAGTTGCATGCGAGAGGACCTGCTTCAATTCGTTTGGGCTCACGGCCTTTTTGATCTAAGCAACCTTGTTACCACCACCGGTGAGGCCATTGGAATTGAACGGTTTGGGTCTCTCAATTCTATTGCTGGTCCCGACTTTTCAGATGCCCGAATAAGAATTGATGCTCACCTGTGGATTGGAAATGTGGAAATCCACATCAAGGCCTCTGAATGGAATCAACACCGACACGACCAGGACCCGGCATATAACAATGTCATTTTACATGTGGTTCTGGAAAATGACATGACCATTTATAATCAAAATGGGGAGTTAATACCAACGTTGGAGTTAAAGGGAAGAATCGGCAAATCGATTATTAAACGATACCAATCTCTATGTGAAAGTAAAAGGCGCATTCCCTGTGAAGGATTCATTAAAGACTTCCCCAAAATTCAGTTTAATGCTTGGCTCGAAAGTCTTTTGGTAAATCGATTAGAGAGAAAATCAAATGATATACGACTGATTCATAAAACTGCTGATGGCAATTGGCTGGAAACCTTTTATACTTTATTTGTTGGGTATTTAGGTCAAAATCAAAACAAACTTGCCCTTCAAGAACTATGTCGTAAACTTCCTTTCAATACCCTTTCTAAACATATCGACCAGCCTTTTCAGCTGGAGTCTATGCTTTTCGGTGTAGCAAATTTAATTCCAGCGAATAGCCAAGTTAAATATGCTCAGCGACTTCAAAACGAATACGAATTTCTTAAGATAAAGTATAGTCTTAATGAAATATCTCAGCAGTGGAAGTTCGGAGGAATTCGTCCTGAAGCTTTCCCAACGCGAAGAATAGCCTTGTTGGTAAAACTGCTACCTTATCTACAACGCGGCTATAATAACCTCATGCAAAGCGAGGAAATTAAATGGCCGGATTCTTCAAGTTTTGATCATGAGTATTGGTCCTTTCATTATAGTTTTAAGGACGAGGCAAAGCAAATGATAAGCTTCAGGCTTTCTGATGGTTTAAAGCAGATTTTAAAGATTAACGTGATCGCACCATTCGTGTTTTTCTATGGGCGCGAAGTGGGAGGTGATCGATTTATTGGCCAGGCCTTAACGGTTTTGGAAAGTTGTAAACCAGAAAAGAATCGAGTGCTAAGGGAGTGGCAAAAACTGGAAATTGAGGCTCAAGATGGAGCACAGAGTCAAGCATTAATTGAGCTCCGCAAACAATACTGTGAACATAAAAATTGCGTAATTTGCAACGTAGGAAAATCGCTTATCCAGAAACAATGAAAGCAAGGATTCAGTCATTTTTAGAACGTAACGCATTTGGTGTTTGCGAGTGGTTAGGCGAAAAATGGGGTATTAAATCTTCACGAATTCGTGTTTATTTCATTTATGTTTCGTTTTTCACCTTTGGATCTCCAATAATTGTCTATTTCGCGCTACTTTTTTGGCTAGAACAGAAGGACTTTTTTAGATCAAAACGCCCCACTATTTGGGATGTTTAGCCACTTTTTGATACAATAGTTAAGTGAGCATTCTTCCTCAATTCAAATATTTTAAAGAAATATACTACGCCCTGCTTTTTTTGGTCGTGGTATTGTTTGGAGGGACTTTAGGATACGTCTATATTGAGGATTATTCTGTAATGGATGCCTTCTATATGACTGTGATTACGGTGTCCACAGTTGGTTTTGGTGAAGTAGAAATGCTGAGTGATGTTGGTAGATTATTTACGTCTTTTTTAATAATCAGCACCTTCGGTACATTCGCTTATACGTTCAGTAATGTCACTCGATATATCATTTCAGGGAAATACAGAATCTATTTTAAAAACTATAAAGTAATGAACGAATTAGAATTGTTGAGTGGTCATGTAATTGTTTGCGGGTATGGCCGTAATGGAAAGCAGGCGATTAAATCGTTACGTGCTCATAAAGAACAATTTGTTGTTATTGAATCTGATGGCGATTTAGTGACTCAAGTTCAAGATACTGATGAAGAAATACTGATTATCGCTGGCGATGCAACGGATGATAGCATACTAATAAAGGCAGGCGTTCAACGCGCCAAGGCGATAATTGCGACACTACCAAAAGACGCTGATAACCTCTTTGTTGTATTGAGCTCTAGAGAGTTAAATAAAAGGCTCAATATCATTTCTCGAGCTTCAGATGATCGAAGTGAGCATAAATTAAAAATAGCAGGAGCAAACAATGTAATTCTTCCTGATAGTGTTGGGGGCTCTCATATGGCAATGTTGGTCATGACGCCTGATTTAATGGAATTCCTCGACCACATCTCCTTGACTGGAATGGATGAATCAACCTTGGTTGAAATTAGATTTAACAACCTTCCAGCAGATTTTGAGCATAAGAGTATAATTGAGATTGAAAAGCGATATCAGACTGGAGCTAGGATCATTGGATTTAAAACACCAGAAAATGAGATAATCGTAAATCCGTCTTCAGAAACTGAATTAGTTCCTAAATCGAAGCTATTCGTATTAGGTAATCCAGATCAAATCAAACGATTAAAATCGGTGTTACACATCGATGACTAAAAAACGAAAAGTATTGGTGACCGGAGCTAATGGGCTCATTGGAAGCCGAATCGCTGAATTGGCAGATTTAGATTTTGACATCATCACAATGTCAAAGACCAAAAATGAATGGGTTGATTATGTAGTTGATTTTAAGAATGTAGAAGAAATTACCGAAGTTTTAAACCTATCGAACCCTGACGTGATTATTAATGCCGGAGGTATTACTTCTATTGAATTTGCAGAGATCAATAGGGCCGAAACAACGCTCGTGAATGTGGATGCTGTGAAGGTTATTGCTAGGTGGTGTGAGGAGCGTGAGGCACGTTTGATTCAGTTTTCAACGGACTTCGTATTCAATGGAACGAAGGATTGGTATTGTGAATCGGATATTGCATCTCCAATAAGTCACTACGGTCAATCAAAACTGAAGTCGGAAGAAATCGCGCTTAACCTGGGTTCATCAGTGGTAATTAGGACATCGCTCGTATATGGCCTAACAAATCACATGAGTCGGTTAAATTTTCCTCTTTGGATTTATAACGAGCTTACTAAGGGCAATACACTGAAAATAACTGCAGATCAATTTCGCTCGCCAACATTTGTAGATGATTTGGCTCTTGCAACAATCGATCTCATTGAACACTCCTTTAATGGAATTATTCACTTGGCGGGATCGAAGCGACTTAATGTATATGACTTTGCCCTTGAAGCAGCTGAACTGTTTTGCCTGAATATCGAATTACTGACTCCGATTAATACTGACAATTCAGGTCAAAATGTGAAACGACCGATGTCCACAGGTCTGAATAATGGCCTTGCGCTTGCGGTGATAGGATACAAGCCCAGATCACCAAAGGAAGGCCTTAAGCAAATTTTCAAAAAACTGAATACCCAGAAGAATTAGCTTGGTATCTAGATTCCCATATATTTGGCTGAATGCAAATCAGAACAATGAATAAGCTTCGCGTTTTTATCACGTTTATTTCTCTTCAAGTACTGTCATTACCATTGTTGGCTCAGGAACCTGGCGCAGTTGATAGGGCTATAAATGACTTTATGGAGCCGATCACGACAACACTTATGAAGGTCATCTTCTTTACAGTTCCAATTGGTTCAATAGACGTTCCTTTCGTATTGATTTGGCTTATTGGTGGAGCAATTTTCTTCACCTTCTATATGAAGTTTATAAATATAACTGGCTTCAAGCACGCCTTGGATGTGGTGAGAGGGAAGTATGATAATCCCGATGATGCAGGTGAAGTGTCTCACTTTCAAGCATTGACTGCGGCCTTATCGGGAACAGTTGGAGTTGGAAATATTGCTGGTGTAGCTATTGCTGTTTCACTCGGTGGACCTGGAGCCACATTTTGGATGATAGTTGCTGGACTATTCGGGATGTCTTCAAAATTTGTTGAGTGTACACTTGGATTGAAATACCGAAGGCAACACGAAGACGGTTCCGTGTCTGGTGGTCCAATGTATTACTTAAGCCAAGGATTGGCAAATAAAGGCAAATCGAAATTTGGAAAGGTGTTGGCGGCATTGTTTGCAATTGCTTGCATTGGTGGCTCTTTCGGTGGCGGAAATATGGTTCAAATAAATCAGGCAACTCAACAGCTTATTGCCGTCACGGGTGGCGCTGAAAGCATTTTCTTCGAAAGAGGCTGGATCTTTGGTGTGATGATGGCAATAGTCGTAGGAGTAATTATAATCGGTGGTATTAAAAGTATTGCTAAAGTTACAGATAAGGTGGTGCCGTTTATGGTTGGAATCTATGTCTTAGCAGCACTCATCGTTATTGGTAATAACATCACGAATATTGGATGGGCATTTGGTCAAATCCTATCAGGAGCCTTTAGTCCGGATGCTATGTATGGTGGTTTTATTGGCGTATTGATTCTAGGTTTTAAAAGAGCGGCATTCTCCAATGAAGCGGGAATTGGATCAGCTTCAATTGCACACTCGGCAGCTAAAACTGACGAACCAATTAGCGAAGGCGTAGTTGCGTTATTGGAGCCATTTATAGATACTGTTGTGATTTGTACGATGACCGCTTTAGTTATCATATTTTCTAGTTATGGTGATTTCACCCCAGCTGAAGCCATGGCATCTGCCTCCCCTGGAGGTACGGGGGAGGCCACAGGCATTGGTTTAACGTCTTCTGCATTTGCTCAGACGATAAGTTGGTTTCCAATTGTGCTTTCGGTTGCCGTGATTTTATTCGCACTGTCAACTATGATCTCTTGGAGTTATTATGGTATAAAATCTTGGACTTATTTATTTGGATCATCCAAATCATCTGTTACAACCTATAAAGTTGTATTCTGCTTGCTCGTTGTTGTGGGAGCAGCCATCAGCGCTAAACAGGTCTTTGACTTTGGAGATGCTATGATTTTCGCAATGTGTTTTCCTAATGTGCTTGGATTGTACTTTTTAGCACCAGAAATAAAAGAAGATTTAAAATCATATTTCGATAGGATTAAATCGGGCGAAATAAAGGCTTATAAATAATGACCTGACACCATGCGCTTGTGGAAAAAGCTTGTAAGAAATTATTTCACGTTTAATAATCGCGAAAAGCGTGGATTATATGTGCTGATACTTCTTATAGTCCTTCTATCCACAATCCATCTAGTTATTCGATTACAACCTGCTGAGCAACTAGCGATTTCCGAGGAACAAGAAAGTCTCTTAGCAGCTTTTGATCAGGCACAAAGTTCCGTATCATCCGATACCGATGTAGTGGACTCGGCTATAAATCAAGGCTCCTTAGATAAAATTGAATGGAAATCTTTCGATCCAAATATTGTCACTGTTGAAGAGTTGATGTCTCTAGGATTGGATTCAACAATCGCGCATCGTTTGGTGAAATATAGATCGAAAGGAGGGAAGTTTAAGGATGCAAATGACCTTAGAAAAATTTACGGGATGGATAGTTCTTGGATTGAAACAGCTAATACTCACATGTCTTTTCCTGAAGGAATCATCGTTAAGCATACGCAACCAACATGGGCAATAAATCAACCAAAGGATACCATTAAATCCAAAATGAGAAAGGCAGTTCCAAAAGTTGAATTGAACGCAGTCGACAGTGCCACTCTCGTTCAACTTCCGTGGATTGGACCTTTTTATGCTAAGGAAATTGTCAAGCTAAGAAGTGGGTTAGGTGGATTTAGATCATATGAGCAATTACTAGCAGTTTATAAAATAAGAGATGAGGCCATTCAAAGTATCATCGATCATTCGACACTTGACACATCTCTGATTCAGCGAATTAAAATTAATGAAGTTGATTTGAAAAGATTAGGTTACCATCCATATCTTACTTGGAAACAAGCGAGGATCATTATCAACTATCGCGATCAACACGGAGATTACCGCACGGTTAAGGATATTCAGAAGACACTGGTCATTTCCGATTCAGTTTATCTTAAAATTGCACCCTATTTATCAACTGAATGAGTAAGGAAAGCCTTCTAAACGCAATTCGTACAATACCTGACTTTCCCAAGCCTGGAATTATGTTTAAAGATATCACCCCAGTGCTTCGAGATGTAGAATTATGTCGTTTTGTGGCAAAAACAATCGCTGATCAGTTTCGAAATGATGGAATTGAAATTGTGGCTGGAATTGAAAGTAGAGGATTTCTTTTCGGAATGATGATCGCTCAAGAATTAAATTGTGCCTTTGCAATGATTCGTAAAAAAGGAAAGCTACCTCATAATACCGTGGAAATGGATTATGCTTTGGAATACGGAACAGCGACAATCGAAATTCATGAGGAGGAGATTCTCCCTGGTCAATCGGTTATGATACATGATGATTTGTTGGCGACTGGTGGAACAGCTGAAGCGGCTGCAAAACTGGTGTCAAAAATTGGTGGAAACATAAAAGGTTTCAGTTTTGTTGTATCTCTTGATTTTCTAAATGGAACGAGCCTATTGGCCAATTACAATGAAAAAATTGTGACTCTTGTAAATTATTAAATAAAAAACATGAATTTTTCAAGCTACGAGAACGAAGAAATGATCACGCAAATGGTGCGTGATTTTGCAGAAAAAGAAATTCGTCCTAACATCATGAAATGGGATGAACCACAGCATTTCCCCGTGGACTTATTTAAAAAAATGGGTGAACTTGGAATGATGGGCGTATTTGTTCCTGAAGAGTATAATGGAGCCGGCTTGGGATATTTTGAATATGTCACAATAGTGACTGAGGTGGCTCGAGTATGTGGTTCAATCGGATTGAGTGTTGCAGCACACAACTCACTTTGCACCAATCATATTTTAATGTTTGGAAATGAAGATCAAAAGAATAAGTTTTTACCCAAACTCGCCACAGCAGAGTGGATTGGAGCTTGGGGGTTGACTGAAACTGGGACAGGTTCAGATGCCGGTGGTATGAACACTACAGCAGTGCGAGATGGAGATGATTGGATTATAAATGGTTCGAAAAACTTCATTACCCATGCAATAAGTGGAGATGTAGCGGTGGTAATTGTTAGAACTGGGGAAAAAGGTGACTCACATGGAATGTCTGCTTTCATAATTGAAAAAGGCACACCAGGCTTTTCAGGTGGAAAGAAGGAGGATAAACTAGGCATGAGAGCGTCAGAAACAGCAGCTCTATTCTTTGACAATTGCCGAGTGTCAAATGCGAATTTACTTGGTAACGAAGGAGAAGGCTTTATTCAAGCGATGAAGGTATTGGATGGTGGGAGAATTTCAATAGCTGCTTTATCATTGGGTATAGCTAAAGGGGCCTTGGATTGTTCAGTGCAGTATTCAAAAGAGCGCGAACAGTTTGGTAAACCAATATCTAAATTCCAAGCAATTGCCTTTAAATTAGCAGATATGGCCACTGAAATTGAAGCAGCCGAGTTGCTTATAATGCAAGCGGCCGACCTTAAAAACCGGGGACAAAAAGTAACTAAAGAATCCGCTTTCGCTAAGTATTACGCATCAGAAGTTTCTGTTCGTGTAGCGACAGAAGCGGTTCAGATTCATGGTGGATATGGCTATACAAAAGAATATCCAGCCGAAAAATTTTACAGAGATGCTAAGCTTTGCACCATTGGTGAAGGCACATCTGAAATACAGAAGTTGGTAATATCTAGAGAAATTTTAAAATAGCTGCGGTTTTTATAAAAATCGTTTTTACATTCGCGCCCCAATTTAGGACAAGAGACTATGCTAATTATTCCAGTTAAAGAAGGCGAATCAATAGAAAAAGCGCTAAAGAAGTACAAGAAGAAATTTGAACGTACCGGCACAATGAAGCAATTGCGTGAACGTCAAAAGTTTACTAAGCCTTCTGTGAAAAATCGTGAACAACGACTTAAAGCTATTTATCGAAACGAAAAGTTTGGTACTGAAGAATAGTTCTAGATTATAAATCGAAGAAAAAAATCCGTCCTAGTGACGGATTTTTTATTTTAGGGTATTCTTAAATCAGGACCCATAAAACAGCTTGTTGAAACTTTTCTAGATCATCTCAGATATCAGAAACGATTTAGTGTTCATACCATACAAGCATACAGAAACGATCTTATTTCGTTCTGCGATTTTCTGGATGTTGAATTTGAGCTGATTCAGGTTAATGAGATAAAGCGAGTACACATCTCATCCTTTGTTGCAGCCTTGAGCGAAATGGGGTTGAAACCAAGATCGGTCAATAGAAAACTAAGTAGCATACAGTCGCTATTTAATTATTGTATTCGCAACGGACTAGTCGAGACTAATCCAGCGTCCAACATCAAAAGACCAAAAGCTGGATCTGCCCTGCCGTCTTTTGTGCGTGAAGAGTCATTAAAAAGTTTATTTACTGAGATCGACTTCCCTCAAGATTATGAGGGACAGCGTGATCGATTGATGATTACCCTTTTTTATACTTCGGGAATAAGAAGGGATGAAATGATCAACCTAGAGATAGCTTCATTAGACTTTTACACTAAATCCATCAAGGTCCTAGGCAAAAGAAATAAGGAAAGGATAATTCCATTATCTAAAACATTAATGGATCAACTTCAAGGGTATATCCAGCTTCGGAACGAAATTGAATCGAACACGGAGTATTTATTTGTTACACCATCAGGTAAAAAAATGTACCCAAGCCTTGTCTATAAAATTGTAAAAAAGTACCTTTCGCTAGTTACAACAATGACAAAGCGCAGTCCTCATGTTCTGCGTCACTCATTCGCTACACACCTATTAAACGAAGGAGCAAATTTGCAATCAATTAAAGAACTTCTCGGTCATAGCAGTTTGTCAGCTACACAGGTTTATACACATACATCACTCGATAAACTCAAAGATGTTTATCGCAAGTCTCACCCTAGAAATAAAAAGTAATCATGGAAGTAAAAGTTCATTCAATCCACTTTGATGCAGACGCAAAGCTTATCAGCTTTATTAATGAGAAAATTTCCAAGTTGAATTTGTTTTATGACAATATTCTTGCGGGCGAAGTCTATTTACGTATTGATAAATCAAGCGATTTTAAGAATAAAGTGGCTGAGATTAGAATTATTACACCAGGTAAAGAGATGTTTGCAAAGAAGCAGTGCAAAAGCTTCGAGGAAGCTGCAGACCTTGCTGCTGAAGCCTTAAGAAGACAGGTTAAAAGAAAAAAAGGTAAATTACTTCAAGTTCACTAGGTGTGTTTCAAAAAGTAATTATGCTGTAATTGCGAAAAATATTTCGTAACGTTTGCCACATATCAAACAATGTATAAATTTGCAGTCCTTTTTCGAGGGGGTCTGCATTTTTGTTTTATGCCCTTGATAAGTTGCCGGTGTAGCTCAGTTGGCCAGAGCAGCTGATTTGTAATCAGCTGGCCGGGGGTTCGAATCCCTCCACCGGCTCGTTCATTTAAAGTGGGTTTATTTATAAAACTCAGCAGGATTTATTAGGGGAGATACTCAAGCGGCCAACGAGGACAGACTGTAAATCTGTTGGTTTTTACCTTCGAAGGTTCGAATCCTTCTCTCCCCACGTTGTTTTTGAATTGTTCTTTTATTGTTTTGAAATAACACCTCCTTTTAATAGGAGATATTTAGCGGGAGTAGCTCAGTTGGTAGAGCATCAGCCTTCCAAGCTGAGGGTCGCGGGTTCGAGTCTCGTCTCCCGCTCTTTTTGATGGCCATTTTATGGTCAGTGTTTAAATGCTCTACTGGGGGTTATGTAATAAGCCGATGTAGCTCAGGGGTAGAGCGCTTCCTTGGTAAGGAAGAGGTCAGGGGTTCAATTCCCCTCATTGGCTCGGCTTTTTGAATTGTAATTAATAATTAAACTAAATAGGTAAATAAGTCATGGCAAAGGAAAATTTTGATCGTTCCAAACCACACTTGAACATCGGAACGATCGGTCACGTTGACCACGGTAAAACAACCTTAACAGCTGCAATTACTACAGTGCTAGCGAAAAAAGGTTTCTCTGAACTACGTTCATTCGATTCAATCGATAACGCACCAGAAGAAAAAGAAAGAGGTATCACGATTAACACCTCACACGTAGAGTATCAAACAGAAAACCGTCACTACGCTCACGTTGACTGTCCAGGTCACGCGGATTACGTTAAGAACATGGTTACGGGTGCTGCTCAGATGGATGGTGCTATTCTAGTTGTAGCTGCTACTGATGGACCAATGCCACAAACTCGTGAGCACATCCTACTTGCCCGTCAGGTTGGTGTGCCTCAGATTGTTGTTTTCATGAATAAGGTTGACCTTGTTGATGATGAAGAGCTTCTAGAGCTTGTTGAAATGGAAGTGAGAGAATTACTTTCTTTCTATGATTATGATGGCGATAACGCTCCAGTAATTCAAGGTTCAGCTCTAGGTGGTTTGAACGGAGAAGCTGCTTGGGAAGATAAAATCATGGATTTGATGACGGCTGTGGATGAGTACATTCCTCTTCCTCCACGTGATATTGATAAAGACTTTTTGATGCCAGTTGAAGATGTATTCTCGATTACAGGTCGTGGTACTGTTGCTACTGGTCGTATTGAATCAGGTGTAATTAATACAGGTGATTCTGTAGAGATTATCGGTTTTGATGAAAAGTTGACTTCTACGATTACAGGTGTTGAGATGTTCCGTAAGATCCTTGACAGAGGTGAAGCTGGTGACAACGTAGGTCTTCTACTTAGAGGTATTGAAAAAGAAGCGATTCGAAGAGGAATGGTTATTTGTAAGCCAGGATCTGTTAAGCCTCACACGAAGTTTAAGGCTGAAGTTTACGTTCTTAAAAAAGAAGAAGGTGGACGTCACACTCCATTCCACAATAAATATCGTCCACAGTTCTACTTAAGAACTACGGATGTAACTGGAGAAATCATGTTAGGCGAAGGTCGTGAGATGGTTATGCCAGGTGATAACCTTACTATCGAGGTTAATTTGATCGCTCCAGTAGCTATCAACCAAGGATTGAAATTTGCAATCCGTGAAGGTGGTAGAACTGTTGGTGCTGGTCAGGTTACTGAGATCCTAGAGTAAGAATAGTTTAATTATTCAGAAGTGTGGAGGCTGATTTTAGCCTCCACACTTTCTGTCGTTTAATAAATAGGTCGAGCAGAAGTCGAAAGACGGAGGTTCAAATGTGAATCGAAACAGCAGTTTCAAACCATACGGGTGTAGCTCAATTGGTAGAGCACTGGTCTCCAAAACCAGGGGCTGTGGGTTCGATTCCTACCACCCGTGCAAAGAATAATTATGGCAGGAATTAGAACATATGTAGAAGACGCGGTTGATGAGTTAACCAACAAAGTGTCATGGCCAACTTGGAGCGAGCTCCAGAGTAGTGGTATTGTTGTTTTGATTGCCACATTCCTGGTTGCTGGAATAATCTACTTGATGGATCTTGGATTCGGACAGCTTATGGATGTTATCTACAATACAATTTTCGGATAACATGACAGAAACAGCAACCAAGAGTAATTTAAAGTGGTATGTCGTTCGCGCTATCAGTGGGAAGGAAAGAAAAGTTGTGGAGCAGCTTGAAATGGAAATTGAACATCAAGGTCTCAAGGATCATATTGTTCAAATTCTATTACCAATTGAAAAGGTTTATCAAATTCGAAACGGTAAAAAAGTTAGCAAAGAAAGAAACCTCTATCCAGGATATGTTTTTATCGAAGCTAATCTCATTGGTGAGATTCCACATATGATCAAGAATATGACCAATGTGATTGGTTTCTTATCTGATAAAAAGGGCGGTAGTCCGATTCCATTGCGTCAGAATGAAGTTAATAGAATGTTGGGTAAGGTGGATGAGATGGCGGATAATGAAGCCGAATTGAACATCCCATTCGTTGTTGGTGAATCAGTCAAGGTGATCGATGGGCCGTTCAATAGCTTCTCTGGAGTTATTGAAGAAATCAATGAAGAAAAGAAGAAACTTAAGGTGATGGTGAAGATTTTCGGCAGAAAAACACCATTGGAGTTGAGTTACATGCAAGTAGAAAAAGAGTAATTAATAATTAGGAGTTCCGAACCAGTTTCGGAACGCTTGAACTAAATCAATCAATATGGCTAAAGAAATTAGCGCACTAATCAAATTGCAAGTCCGAGGTGGAGCTGCAAATCCTTCTCCTCCAGTGGGTCCGGCCCTTGGTGCGAAGGGTGTAAATATCATGGAGTTCTGTAAGCAGTTTAATGCAAGAACTCAAGATAAATCAGGTAAGATTCTTCCTGTAGTTATTACCGTATACGGAGATAAGTCGTTTGACTTCATTGTTAAGACTCCTCCTGTGGCTATTCAGTTAAAAGAAGCTGCAAAAATTAAGTCGGGTGCTGCAGAGCCAAATCGTATTAAATCTGGAACAGTAACTAAGGCACAAGTTCAGGCAATTGCTGAAGACAAGATGGTAGACCTTAACTGTTTCACAGTTGAATCGGCCATGAGAATGGTGGCAGGTACCGCCCGAAGTATGGGTATTGCTATTAAATAATCGAAGAAATGGCCAGATTAACGAAAAAAAGAAAAGCTGTATTGGATAAAGTCGATGCAGATAAATTATATCCACTTGCTGATGCAAGTGCATTAATAAAAGAAATTAGCACATCAAAATTTGATGCTTCTATTGATCTTGCAATCCGTCTTGGAGTTGACCCTCGTAAGTCAAACCAAATGGTGCGTGGGGTTGTGTCTTTACCGCATGGTACTGGAAAGAATGTGAGAGTTCTAGTATTGTGTACACCAGACAAAGAACAAGAAGCAAAAGATGCAGGTGCTGATCATGTTGGTTTAGATGAATTTGTCGCTAAGATAAAGGGAGGCTGGACCGATGTGGATGTAATCATTACTATGCCTAGCGTTATGGGTAAGGTGGGTGCTTTAGGCCGAATTTTAGGCCCTAGAGGATTAATGCCAAATCCGAAAACAGGAACGGTTACCATGGATATTGGTAAGGCGGTGACTGACGTAAAAGCTGGTAAGATCGACTTCAAGGTCGATAAATATGGCATTGTGCATGCTTCTATCGGAAAGGTTTCTTTCGATGCACAAAAAATCGCTGAAAATGCGAGTGAGCTGTTACAGACAATTGTTAAGCTAAAGCCGAGTGCTTCGAAAGGTACTTACATGAAAAGTGTTTTCATGTCTAGTACTATGAGTCCTAGCATAAGGGTAGATTCTAAATCATTTAGCTAATACTAATCTTAATCAAAAAGTAAGATGACACGTCAAGAAAAAGATGCCTTAATCAGTGATCTTGCTGATCGATTGAGTAAGAGTGAGGTTTTTTACCTTACAGATATTTCAAGTTTAAATGCTGAAAATTCCGGCAAATTACGCAGACTTTGCTTCCAGAAGGATGTGCAATTAAAGGTTGTTAAAAACTCGCTTCTTAGCAAAGCTATGGATCGAGTGGATGGCAAAGATTTCAGTGAACTGAAGGATGTCTTAAAGGGTAACACCGGTTTGATGATTGCTGAGACGGGCAGTGGCCCAGCTAAGCTGATCAAAGAATTCAGAAAAAAATCGAATAGGCCAATCTTAAAAGGGGCTTATATCGAGGAGAGTATTTATGTTGGAGATGATTCTCTAGAAATGCTTGCAAGTCTGAAATCGAAAGATGAACTTATCGGTGATATCATTCTTTTACTTCAATCACCTGCGAAAAATGTTATTTCTGGACTTAGTTCAGGTGGTGGCAAATTAGCGGGAATTCTCAAGACGCTCGAAGAACGGGCAGCATAAACAAACAATAGAACTTAGGTTAAACATTTATAATTCAACAAAAAAATGGCTGATTTGAAAGCTTTTGCAGAGCAACTAGTAAATCTTACCGTAAAAGAGGTAAACGAACTTGCTACAATTTTAAAGGATGAATACGGTATTGAGCCAGCTGCAGCAGCAGTTGCTATGGCTGGACCAGCTGCTGGCGGAGACGCTGCGGGTGGCGGTGACGAACAAACCGAATTTGATGTAATCCTCACAAGCGCAGGTGCTTCTAAGCTTGCTGTCGTGAAACTAGTTAAAGAAATGACTGGCCTTGGTCTTAAAGAGGCTAAGGAACTAGTGGATGGCGCTCCTAAACCGTTAAAGGAAGGTGTGTCTAAAGACGAAGCGGAAGCATTTAAAACACAGCTATCTGAAGCTGGCGCTGAGGTTGAGGTTAAGTAAATCTCAACAATAATTGCTTTTTAGTGGTTTAGTCCAACTCCGAAAATTTCGGAGTTGGCGCTAGACCCTTTTGTGTTTGTAGTTCATCATTTTATTTTTCATTCCATGACCAAATCAAATATTCCGGAAAGAATAAACTTTTCGCGCACTCAGAATCAACTGCAGTACCCGGATTTCTTAGACATACAGTTGCGGTCTTTTCAAGACTTCTTCCAACTCGAGACCTCTCCAGAGGATAGAGAAAATGAAGGTCTTTTTAACGTATTTAGCGAGAATTTTCCGATAACGGATTCGCGAAACAACTTCGTGTTGGAGTTCTTGGACTACTTTGTAGATCCACCAAGATATTCCATCGCAGAATGCATGGAAAGAGGTTTGACATATAGTGTACCTCTGAAGGCAAAACTGAAACTGTATTGTACTGATCCTGAACATGAGGATTTTGAGACAATTGTTCAAGATGTTTATTTGGGTACAATCCCATATATGACTCCTGGAGGTTCATTTGTTATCAATGGAGCTGAGCGTGTAGTTGTATCGCAGCTTCACCGTTCACCTGGAGTATTCTTTGGTCAGAGTTTCCACGCAAATGGTACTAAGCTATATTCGGCAAGAATTATCCCTTTCAAGGGGTCTTGGATTGAATTTGCTACAGACATTAACCAAGTGATGTACGCTTACATCGACCGAAAGAAAAAATTACCTGTAACCACATTGTTCAGAGCAATTGGTTATGAAAGTGATAAAGAAATACTTGAAATTTTTGATCTCGCAGATGAGATTAAAGTGAGTAAATCTGGACTGAAGAAAGCTGTTGGAAGAAAGCTAGCTGCAAGAGTTCTGAAAACATGGTTCGAAGATTTCGTGGATGAAGATACTGGAGAAGTTGTGTCAATTGAAAGAAATGAGGTCATCGTTGATCGCGAAACAGTATTAGAAGATGAGCACATTGACTTAATCGTGGATGCTGAAGTAAAGACCGTTTTACTGCACAAGGAGAATATCAACGCTGCAGACCACGCCATTATTTACAACACACTTCAAAAAGATCCTTCGAATTCTGAAATTGAAGCCGTTGAGCATATCTACCGAATACTTCGAAATGCTGAACCGCCAGATGAGGAAACAGCTCGTGGCATTATTGATAAATTATTTTTCTCTGACAAGAGATATGATTTAGGTGAAGTTGGACGATATCGAATTAACAAGAAGCTTGGATTGGATATTGACATGGAAAACCGCGTTTTAACGAAGGTGGACATTATCGAGATCATTAAGTACTTAATTGAGTTGATCAACTCAAAGACAAACGTGGATGACATTGATCACCTAAGCAACAGACGGGTTCGTACTGTTGGTGAGCAATTGTATTCACAATTCGGAGTCGGACTCGCTCGTATGGCAAGAACTATCCGTGAACGAATGAATGTTCGTGATAACGAGGTGTTTACACCTATTGATTTGATTAATGCCAAGACATTATCATCTGTGATTAATTCTTTCTTCGGAACGAATCAGTTATCTCAATTCATGGATCAAACGAATCCGTTGTCTGAAATCACTCACAAAAGGAGATTATCAGCACTAGGGCCAGGTGGACTATCGAGAGAGCGTGCCGGTTTTGAGGTTCGTGACGTTCACTACACTCACTATGGTCGTTTGTGTACTATCGAAACTCCTGAAGGTCCGAATATTGGTTTGATTTCATCATTGTGTGTTTATGCTAAAGTAAACAGACTAGGTTTTATTGAAACACCATATCGCAAGGTTGGTGATGGTAAGGTGAAATTAGAGGACATCATCTATTTAAGTGCAGAGGAGGAAGATGACCAAATGATTGCCCAGGCAAATGCTAAGGTCAATAATAAAGGTCAATTCGAAACTGAAAGAGTAAAAGCAAGATTTGAAGGTGATTTCCCGGTTGTAGAGCCAAAGGACATCACTCTTATGGACGTTGCTCCAAATCAAATTGCATCTATTGCGGCATCATTAATTCCGTTTTTGGAGCATGATGATGCGAACCGTGCATTGATGGGGTCAAACATGAGTCGTCAGTCTGTACCACTTCTTCGTCCAGAAGCTCCAATTGTTGGAACAGGACTAGAAAAACTTGTTGCTCGTGATTCGCGAGTTATGAGTTATGCTGAAGGAACTGGTGTAGTTGTGGAGGTTGATGCTAATTCTGTGACCATCAAGTATGAGAGGTCAGAAGAGGATGAATTAGTAAGCTTTGACGATGAGTACAAGACTTACACGTTCACTAAATTCAAGAAAACCAACCAGAGCACTACTGTCAATATTAGACCAGTCGTTAAAAAAGGCGATAAGGTTAAGAAAGGACAAGTATTAAGCGAAGGCTATGGAACGGATAAAGGTGAACTTGCACTAGGTCGAAACTTAATGGTGGCATTCATGCCTTGGAAAGGATTCAACTTTGAGGATGCGATTGTGATCTCCGAAAAAGTAGTTCGGGATGACATATATACAAGTATTCACGTTGATGAATATGTTTTAGAAGTTAGAGATACAAAACGAGGTCTAGAGGAACTTACTGCGGATATACCCAATGTTAGTGAAGAAGCAACCAAAAACCTTGACGAAAACGGTTTAATTCGAGTAGGAACTGAGGTTAAGGAAGGTGATATCCTAATTGGTAAAATCACACCGAAAGGTGAGACGGATCCCACACCGGAAGAAAAACTTCTTAGAGCCATTTTTGGTGATAAAGCTGGCGATGTGAAAGATGCTTCTTTGAAGGTATCTCCGTCAGGATCTGGTGTCGTAATTCAGAAAAAGTTGTTCTCAAGAGCGATCAAAGACCGCAAGGCGAAAGCTCAGGAAAAGAATATACTTGAAGATGTAGACAAGGAATATGAAAAGATCATTGAAGAATTGAAGGTCAAATTGGTGGATAAGCTATTTACTATCGTAAATGGCAAAACATCTCAAGGTGTATTCAATAAATACAACGAGGAAATGATCAAGAAGGGCATGAAGTTCACAATGAAGAGTCTTCAAGGGTTGGATTATACTACTCTTAGTCCTGCTGGTTGGACCACGGATGATGCTAAGAACGATATGATTAAGAGAACTCTTAATAACTATAATATCAAGGCTAATGATGCTCTAGGTCAGATGAAGCGTAAGAAGTTTGCAATTACTGTGGGAGATGAACTTCCTCAAGGAATTGTGCAGCTTGCAAAGGTTTACCTGGCAAATAAGCGTAAGCTAAAGGTTGGAGATAAGATGGCTGGACGTCACGGTAACAAGGGTATTGTTGCTAAGATTGTTCGTTCAGAGGATATGCCATTCCTTGAGGATGGAACTCCAGTTGATATTGTATTGAATCCACTGGGTGTGCCATCACGGATGAATCTTGGTCAGATTTTCGAAACAGTTCTTGGTTGGGCTGGTAAGAATTTAGGGCTCACGTTTGCCACTCCGATTTTTGATGGAGCAACTATTGATGACATTCACAGTTATACAGCTAAAGCAGGTGTTCCGGATTATGGAAGAACATATCTATTCGATGGTGGCACAGGAGAGCGATTCGATCAACCAGCAACAGTTGGTGTGATATACATGCTCAAACTTCACCACCTTGTTGATAATAAGATGCACGCAAGATCTATAGGACCATACTCACTTATTACTCAGCAACCATTGGGTGGTAAGGCACAGTTTGGTGGACAAAGATTTGGTGAGATGGAGGTTTGGGCGCTTGAGGCGTTCGGAGCTTCACATATCCTACGCGAGATCTTAACAGTAAAATCAGATGATGTAATTGGTAGAGCGAAAGCTTACGAGGCCATCGTAAAAGGCGAGCCAATGCCTGAACCAGGGATTCCTGAATCGTTCAACGTATTGCTTCACGAAATGCGCGGTCTCTGTCTAAATATTACACTAGAATAAGCTTATTCATACCATTAAAAGGAATTTACAATGGCATTAAGAAAAGAACAACGTCCGCAAAGCGGGTTTAATCAAATAACTATCAGCCTTGCATCACCTGAGATGATCTTAGAGAAATCTCATGGGGAAGTGTTGAAGCCTGAAACAATTAACTATCGTACGTACAAGCCTGAACGTGATGGTCTATTCTGTGAACGAATTTTCGGTCCAGTGAAAGACTATGAATGTCACTGCGGTAAGTATAAGCGTATCCGTTACAAGGGTATTGTTTGCGACCGTTGTGGTGTTGAAGTAACTGAGAAGAAGGTTCGAAGAGAAAGAATGGGTCACATTTCATTGGTGGTTCCTGTAGCTCATATTTGGTATTTCAAATCTCTTCCAAACAAAATTGGTTATTTACTAGGTCTTCCAAGTAAAAAGCTAGATTCAATCATCTATTACGAGCGTTATGTTGTAATCAATGCAGGTATAGCTAAGAATAAAGATGGAGAGGATTTAAACTATTTGGATTTCTTGACAGAAGAGGAATACCTAGATATTCTAGATACCCTTCCGAGAGAGAATCAATACTTCGATGATAAGGATCCTGAAAAGTTTATTGCGATGATGGGAGCAGATGCATTATATGCATTGCTTCAGCGTTTAGACTTGGATGAATTAAGTTATGATTTGCGTCATAAGGCCAATACAGAGACGTCTCAGCAAAGAAAGAATGAAGCATTAAAGCGTCTTCAGGTTGTCGAGTCTTTCCGTTCTGCTAATGAGCATATTCTCAATCGACCTGAGTGGATGATCGTAAAGGTAGTACCAGTTATCCCACCAGAGTTGCGCCCATTGGTGCCATTGGATGGTGGGCGATTCGCAACGTCTGACTTGAATGACCTTTATAGAAGAGTGATTATTCGAAATAATCGATTGAAGCGATTGTTAGAAATTAAAGCTCCGGAGGTAATCTTGAGAAATGAGAAGCGTATGCTTCAAGAAGCAGTTGATTCATTGCTTGATAACTCTCGCAAGTCATCCGCAGTGAAAACAGAGTCTAACAGAGCGCTCAAGTCACTATCTGATAGCTTAAAAGGTAAGCAAGGTCGTTTCCGTCAGAACTTATTGGGTAAGCGTGTTGATTATTCAGCGCGCTCTGTAATTGTCGTTGGTCCCGATTTGAAGCTTCATGAATGTGGTCTTCCTAAGGACATGGCTGCTGAGTTGTTCAAACCGTTTATTATTCGCAAGCTAATTGAAAGAGGCATTGTGAAAACGGTGAAGTCCGCGAAGAAAATTGTGGATAAAAAGGAACCAGTAGTTTGGGATATTCTTGAAAACGTATTGAAAGGGCATCCAGTTCTATTGAACCGAGCACCAACTCTTCACCGTTTGGGTATCCAGGCATTTCAACCTAAGTTGATTGAGGGTAAGGCGATTCAATTACATCCACTTGTTTGTACTGCATTCAACGCGGATTTCGATGGTGACCAGATGGCGGTGCACGTTCCTCTTGGACACGCTGCTGTATTGGAGGCTCAATTACTGATGCTTGCTTCGCACAACATCTTGAATCCTGCAAATGGTGCTCCTATTGCTGTACCTTCTCAGGATATGGTACTGGGTTTATATTACATCACTAAGTCTAGAAAGAGTACTGCTGAATTAGTAATGAAGGGCGAAGGCAAGGCTTTCTACTCTCCAGAAGAGGTAATCATAGCTTACAATGAGGGTAAGTTAAGCCTTCATGCTGAGATTAAACTTCGAGCTACAATTCACGGTGAGCGTAAGATTATTGATACTACGTGTGGTCGAGTTCTTTTCAACCAAATGGTTCCAGAAAAGGCTGGTTACATTAATGAAGTATTGACAAAGAAATCGCTGAGAGACATTATCGGTCGAGTATTGAAGGCTTGTGGAATGGCTGCTACTGCTAAGTTCCTTGATGATATTAAGTCACTTGGTTTCTACATGGCTTTTAAAGGCGGTTTATCATTCAATTTAGGTGATGTAATTGTGCCTGATGAGAAGTTGACTCTTCTTGCTAAGGCTCAAACTGAAGTGGATGAAGTAATGATGAACTACAACATGGGTCTCATCACTAACAATGAGCGTTACAATCAAGTCATTGATATTTGGACACACACCAATTCGAAGTTGACGCACGTTTTGATGAATCGATTGGAAAATGACAATCAAGGATTCAATTCGGTTTACATGATGTACCATTCTGGTGCTCGTGGATCTAAGGAGCAGATTCGTCAGTTATCAGGTATGAGAGGTTTAATGGCTAAGCCACGTAAGTCGGGAGACACTGGTGGAGCAATTATTGAGAATCCGATTCTTTCGAATTTCCGCGAAGGACTTTCGATTTTGGAGTACTTTATTTCAACTCACGGTGCGCGCAAAGGTCTTGCCGATACTGCACTTAAGACTGCCGATGCAGGTTATTTGACTAGAAGATTGGTAGATGTTGCTCAAGATGTTATCGTAGCTTCTGAAGACTGTGGAACATTGAGAGGTATCACTGCTATGGCATTGAAGAAGAACGAGGAAATCGTTGAACCATTGCACGAGCGTATCACAGGTCGTACCAGTGTTTATGATGTTTATCATCCTCAAAGCGATGAATTGTTGGTTGCGGAAGGTGAGGAGATCACTGATGACATCGCTTTGATCATTGAAGATGCTGGAATTGAAGAAGTAGAAATTCGTTCGGCCTTAACATGTGAAATGCCTCGAGGTATTTGTACTAAGTGTTATGGTCAGAACTTATCTACTGGTAAACAAGTAACCAAAGGTGAGGCCGTGGGTGTTATTGCGGCACAATCAATCGGTGAGCCGGGTACTCAGTTAACATTACGTACATTCCACGTGGGTGGTACGGCCTCTAGTATTGCATCAGAGTCTAAAGTAATGGCTAAGGTTGATGGTAAGGTTGAAATAGACGAGTTGCGTACTGTTGAAAAAACAGAAAAGGACGGAACCAAGAAGCAAGTTGTAATTGGTCGATCTGCAGAAATGAGGTTGATTGATGCGAAAAGCGGAATGACGGCTGCAACTAGCATTATCCCATATGGATCTGAAGTATTCGTGAAGAGTGGTGATAAGGTGAAAAAAGGCGACATGATATGTCAGTGGGATCCATATAACGCGGTTATTCTATCTGAATTTGGTGGAAAACTAGTGTATGAAAGCATCGAAGAAGGTGTTACGTATAAGGAAGAATCTGATGAGCAGACTGGCTTCCGTGAAAAAGTGATTATCGATAATCGGGATAAGACTAAAAATCCAACCATTCACGTTACTGATGCCAAGGGTGAAACGCTTCGATCATACAGTATTCCTGTAGGAGCGCACATCATGGTGAATGAAGGTGAAAAGGTTGGATCTGGTGCTATCTTGATTAAAATACCAAGATTAGGTGGTAAAGGTGGTGGTGATATTACCGGTGGTTTACCGCGTGTTACTGAACTTTTCGAAGCACGTAATCCATCTAATCCTGCAATTGTTTCTGAGATTGACGGTATTGTTAGTTTCGGTAAGATTAAGCGTGGTAATAGAGAAATTATTGTTGAAACAAGAATTGGCGATAAATCGAAATATTTAGTTCCATTGTCTAGACACATTCTTGTTCAGGAAAATGACTTTGTGAAAGCGGGTCAACCACTTTCTGATGGCGCTATTACTCCAGCGGATATTTTAGCTATCATGGGGCCAACTGCAGTTCAAGAGTACTTGGTGAATGAAATTCAGGAAGTATATCGATTACAAGGTGTGAAGATTAACGATAAGCACTTTGAAGTTATCGTTCGTCAGATGATGCGTAAGGTTACAATCTTGGATCCCGGAGACACTAAGTTCTTAGAGCTTCAGAATGCAAACAAAACGGACTTCATCGCTGAGAATGATAGAATTTTTGGAATGAAGGTGGTTGTTGAGCCAGGTGATTCTGAAACAATGAAAGCGGGGCAGATTATCAATGCACGTAAATTGAGAGATGAAAATTCTCAGTTGAAGCGAAAGGATAAGAAGCTTGTTGAAGCTAGAGATGCGGTTCCTGCTACTGGTCAGCCAGTACTTCAAGGTATCACTCGTGCTTCACTACAAACTGAAAGTTTCATCTCAGCTGCTTCCTTCCAAGAAACAACGAAGGTGTTGAACGAAGCTGCTGTGAGCGGTAAGATCGATTACTTGAAAGGACTTAAGGAGAATGTGATCGTAGGTCACCTGATTCCTGCTGGAACTGGATTGATTGATTACCGAAACATAGTAGTTGGTAGCCAGGAGGAATATGACCAAATGATTGGTGCTCGTTCAGAAGCAGTAGTTGAAGATTACGAATAGAATCAGATTAAAATGGCAGACGAAAAGGAAATAAAACAAGGTCAGATCAATATTGAATTGAGTGAAGAAGTTGCCCAGGGTGAGTATTCAAACTTGGCAGTGATAACACACTCGAATGCAGAATTTATCGTAGACTTTGTAAGCATGATGCCAGGAACGCCTAAAGCTCGTGTGAAATCGAGAATTATACTGGCCCCACAGCATGCTAAGCGACTTCTAAAGGCATTGAATGATAACGTGAGAAAGTTTGAAAGTCAACATGGTGAGATAAATGATATTGAACCTGGAAACGCTCCTTTTCCGATGAACTTCGGCCCTGCGGCTGAGGCGTAGTCGTTTTGTTCAACATAGAAAAGGCTATCCAATTGGGTAGCCTTTTTCGTTTTCTTAAGTTTTGATCAATATCCTATTTTAAGGCTCTGTCATTGAACAATATGTAGCCAAAGTGAAAGAAGAATGTGACTGGCTGATTTTCTTTGTATACGCTGATTTCAGGTAAATTGTAATAATAGTTCACACTAAAACTAAGAGGGCCTAGTGGAGTTTTATAAACAGCATTTGCTGTGGCAATCGTATAATATTTAGATCCAATAAAGCTTGGTGAATTGTTTCGGATAAACACTTCTTCTTCTGTGTTTCCATCCATATCAATATCATTAATATCAGTAATAATATCCGCGTACTCAAATGGTTTAAATAAATAACCTTCGAGTCTAAGATCTAAGTTTTTGTATACGTTGAAAATGAATTTATGCCCCACAGCAGCATATTTATAGGCTCGAAATGACTCTAAGAATAATGTTTGACTTTCAGGAGTGGGTTGAAACGCTGGTGACCTTAATTGGCTTGCCGAGTAGTTTGTAAATAGGCGTTGAGTAGAATAGACACCTTCAGCATAAAAACCTAGTCGGAGAATTCCTTGTCGCTTATAATAATTGTCATATATAGCCTTGAAATCGACCCAATCATGTGATGACGTAATTCCAATTTGATCCAATGATGTACTGCCAGGAGTGTACTTTTCTTCACCTTCAACGTAACGAAATGATATTCTGAGAAAAGCTCCGGCATTTGGATAAAGCTTTTCATTAAAACTATTTTTTTCAAAAGCACCGCTAAAAGTTGTTCCTCTAAAAACTGTGATGTCCTTGAGATCATCTCCCCCAAAATCTGGGGTTTGAAAATAGTCGTCCTTCAATGAAACGGCACCGCCACCAAATGAAAGTTTGGATTTATTCGATAGGGCAAGTGCGAGGTCTCCTCGAAAGAATTGTTCATTTTGAATCAGGAATAGCGAATTGTTGTTCTCAAAGAAATTGGCTCGGCTTTCGAAATAATTCCAACGGCTTAGAACCCCTTTCATTTCGAAATAGATGGGTAACCTAACAGGAATGTCAATTCGTCCCATTCCCAAAACAGAATTGTAAAGCTTGCCGAAGTAGGTGTTTGCGTAAAAACTAGAACCAGTGTTATTCATGGCTGAATAACCAATTCCAACATATCCAGTATTGATTGGTCTGGATGATATGTTGCCACCTATTTCTAGAAGTAAGTTTTTTTCTTTGCGAACAGTCAGTTGCAATCGATACGTGGAATCCGCTGCCAACCCTATTGTCGATGGGAAAATGCGATCGATCTTGTCCGATTCAAGAAGTCGATAATATCCTTTGGTTAGACTGTTCATTGTAAGATTTTGGTTCTTTCTTGGTTTTAAAATCAAACCGACATAAGCACTTTGTGATTTGCTCAGACCTTCATATTCTATTTCACTAAAATTCAATGGAATTTTTGCATCGTTAAATTTTTTCCGATTTACATCAACTACCTTCTGATGAACTCTTCTGTGTACTTTGTTCTTAATGTCATCCATTGATCTCAATGTGGCAACGTATCCTGAATCAACATTTTCTTGACTATGCTTAAAATCAAAGGTTCCATAATTGACTTTTGGTTCAATCAAAACGCAACACTCCTGTTCAAGGGTATAGTTAGTCTTACTCACGACCATATTGCGTAACTGTGATATGGCATCACCTTCTCGAGGTGGCTCCTCGTTGGAACTTACATTACATCCAATGATGACGTCAGGATTGAAATCATCTCGCATCACATCAGTAGGAAAATTATTGTATAAACCACCATCAAAAAGTAGTTTCCCGTCAATGGTAATTGGCTCCAGGTAAAGGGGGTAGCTCATGCTGGCCCTTACAGTTCGGTTTAAATTGCCGCTCGAAAAGATCATTGATTCTTTGTCTACAATGTTGGCAGCAACACATCTGAAAGGAACAAAGAGGCTATCAAAATTATAATTAGCAACTTGACTGGCAGGCTCTAACATCGCCATCATCTCAATATCTAAAGATGATGGATCAATAAAACTTGTCGGCAAAGAGGTATTAAGAAAATTAGAGTCAGAACTGACCCTAAACGAAAACCAACTCGCGTTCGCTATCGGTTTTCTGAAATAATAGATGTATTTATCTTGGATTTGACCTTCTGCGAGTCGTCTATAGTAGTCACTAGCAACGATTTTTTCTATTTGCTCAGGAGAAAAACCGGCTGCATACATTCCACCGATGAGAGCACCGACAGAAGTCCCTGTTATATAATCTATTGGAATAGAGTTTTCCTCCAATGCCTTTAAAACTCCAACATGAGCCAGACCACTTGCTCCACCTCCACTTAAAACTACTCCTACGCTTTGGGCCTGCATGAACTGACTCAAGACTAATAGCAACGCGAAAAGGGCAGTGGTTCGAGTTAACATGGTTCAAATCTAATCAACTTTTGTGGCGTTCATAATCAAGTGCAACTGTTCGTCTAAAGTTGGAAAAATATCCTGGTGCATGTCTCAGCCTTGATCCATACCAGCTAAATATTTCACCATTTACTAAGAATACTTTGGCTTTCGGGAATTGTTGCTGCATTTGAATGATATCCAATTCTTTAAAGGGATATGGCTCACTTGACAGAAATACAATATCTGGATGGAGATAAGTACCGATTTCGGGATATCGACTATGCGCATCTTCAATGCAATTGCTGAATCCAGCTCGGTTTAGCATATCGTTAATGAAAGTGTTGCGACCCGCAGCGATTAAAGGGTTTTTCCAAATCAAATACAGTGCTCTTAGTTTATCTAATCTAGACGCATTTAACGACTGGAAGGCCAATCGAATTTCAGATTGAATAAGATCTGATTCACTTTTCGTTTGTGTCAAATGACCAATAGTGTCAATCATTTGCAACGAATGCTCGAGGGTA
The DNA here is from genome assembly GCA_943788775.1 of uncultured Flavobacteriales bacterium. Lineage (GTDB taxonomy): Bacteria > Bacteroidota > Bacteroidia > Flavobacteriales_G > Salibacteraceae > SHAN690. The sequence continues at coordinate 793,133 of CALSRO010000005.1, forward strand.
TAAATGTCCGACATCCAAACTGGAAAATCGCGTTCCAGCTGTGCGATGTCCCCGTGCGAATTTTCTTCCTTATTCCCAATGATTAGATCTGGATTTAGCGCTCTAATCCGCTCAATATCCAATTTTTTGGTTCCGCCCACGCGAGTTTTACTCCTAAACCAAGAGTTAGGATGGATGCAAAATTTGGTGATTCCTACGACTCTCTCGCCTAGGCCAAGATCATGGAGCAACTCGGTTTGGGATGGCACTAAACTGATAATGCGATCCGGTCGAGATGGTATTTCTACCAAGCGCCCCATTTGATCCTTTATGGCATGCTTCATGACATTGCTGCGACCAAATCATGCCGTGTGATAATATGGTATTTACCTTGACCCATATCCACCAACACGGCTCCGTTTACTTCATCAATTCTTTTGGCTATCGAGGAAATCGGATCAGATAATTGCACCACTGGATATGGAGCTTGCATGTAGTTGCTCACTGCTTTGTCGCGGGCAGTTGGATCTGTTGCCAAGGCTGGGAGTAAATTAACATCGTCTAAGCTTCCAATGAACTTGCTATCTTCCATCACTGGCAGTTGCGATACGTCAAACTTGCGCATGATAGCAATCGCATTATGCACAGGTTCACCAGAATTGACCTTTAATAGCGGTAGCTCCATTCTATCGGCAATAAGATCTTTTGCGGTCTTATTACCATCATTCAAAAATCCGCGATCGCGCATCCAATCATCATTAAAGACCTTGCCTACGTATCGTGAACCGTGATCGTGAAATAACACCACAACTACATCTTCGGGTTTCAATTCGTGTTTCATCTGACGCAACACCTGAAATGCTGAACCCGCTGAGTAACCTAGGAGCAACCCTTCTTTCAGCGCTAATTCTCGGGTAACTAAAGCTCCATCGCGATCGGTGATTTTCTCGAAGTGATCAATGACGGAGAAATCAACATTCTTAGGAAGTATGTCCTCGCCAATTCCCTCAGTAATGTAGCTATAAATCTCTTTTTCATCGAAAATCCCAGTTTCATGGTATTTCTTGAACACTGAACCGTATGAATCAGCGCCCCATATTTTGACGTTCGGATTTTGTTCCTTCAAGTATTTTCCAACGCCTGATATTGTTCCGCCTGTACCAACACCAACTACGAAGTGAGTGATTTTACCATCCGTTTGTTTCCAAATTTCAGGTCCCGTGGATTCGTAATGTGCAACTGCGTTTGAAGCGTTGTCGTATTGATTTACCCAATAGGAGTTTGGAATTTCTGCGTTTAAGCGTTTCGCTACAGAATAATACGAGTCTGGATGTTCTGGCTCTACATTGGTTGGACAAACATGAACGGTTGCTCCAACGGCCTTCAGGATATCCATTTTCTCTTTGCTTTGCTTATCACTTAGCGTACAATGTAGTTTGTACCCTTTCACTATAGCAGCAAGTGCCAAGCCCATTCCAGTATTTCCACTGGTACATTCAATGATGGTTCCACCTGGTTTTAGGTCTCCTCGCGCTTCTGCATCCTCAACCATTTTCAAGGCCATACGATCCTTAACACTGTGTCCGGGATTGAAGTATTCAATTTTCCCAAGAACAGTGCAAGGAAGATCTTCCGCAATTTTATTCAGCTTGACCATTGGCGTATTTCCAATGGTTTCGAGAATGTTGTTTTTAATATCCATTCAGTCTAGAAATTATGCCTACGAAGGTAAAAATCGAAAGGGACGGGTTTTCAGATTTATGCGAGTATCTGCACGACCTTTTTAATTGAATCGGATGGTCTTGACTGGGTCTATTCGGCTGACCATCATCGATGGTAATATCAACATCAAAAGTGATATAACAACACTCCCAAGATTAATGAAGAACAGAGTATTGAGATCAAACATTACCGGCACGTGGTCTATGTAATAACTGGTTTTGTCTAGTTTCAAAAACTCGAACTTGTACTGTAGGTAGCCCAATCCGATTCCGATAATATTCCCCCAAAAAGTTCCGAGTAAAATTAAGTAGGCCGCGTTGTATAGAAAGATGCGACTCAAGCTTTGATTCGTGGCACCCATGGCTTTTAACAGGCCAATCATATTGGTTCTTTCTAAAATAAATACGAGTAGAGCTGTGATCATGTTAATACCAGAAACCAAAACCATGAGCGTGAGAATAATGATCACGTTCAAATCCTGAAGCTCTAACCAACCAAATATTTCCATGAACTGATCCGTGATTTTAAGCGTGGTAAACTCCCATGAGATATGTTTTGAAATGATCTCATCCAATTTGTCAAGATCTTCAAATGAATTCAAGGTGACTTCAAATCCAGCCACTTGATTCTCCGTCCAATTATTGAGTTTTTGCACATGCCGCAAGTCGCAAAGCAAAATACTCGCATCAAATTGTTCCATGCCACTCTCGTAGATGCCTCCAATGATGAATCTGCGCTTGCGTTCCTTTTCATCTTGAATGAACACCACCGTGACTTTGTCGCCAAGATTCAAATTCAACTTGTTGACAATGTATTTAGAGATTAAAATGCTGTCGGTTTTCTGGCTATCGGGTATGCCGAAAATCCTGCCTTCCAATAGGTTTTTTTCGAAAAATGTCCAATCGAAATCGCTGCTTACCCCCTTTGCAACAACTCCTTTTATTTCTCCGTTGGCGGTGAGTATTCCACTTTTATGTGCGTAAACATTGATGTTTTTTACACTAGGCTCATTCTGTATGTCCTTCAGGAAATCTTGATTTCGGTCAATAGGTTTTGCTCCAAGGGTGTTAGCGGGGTTGTACAGTGAAATTTGAAGGTGAGAACCAAATCCGATGACCTTCTGCTGTATTTCGTGTTGAAACCCTGTGACAATTGCCACTGAAAGAATCATTACTGCCATACCAATGGCTATCCCTCCGACTGCGATGCGTACGATGGTCGAACTGCTTCTTCCTGTAACCCCGCTGTTTCGACCAGCGATCATTTTTTTAGCGAGATGGAATTCGTAGGGCAATGGAAAGTGTTTAAAACTTGAGAGACTTCAGTTCAATGTAGGTGTGAAGATGCAGATTTTTGAAAATGTAATTGCAACGTATGAAAACACTATTGGTTTCACTTCTCATTTTCGCCACGAGTTTGCTGGGTTACTCGCAGAATCTATACAAAACGGATGCAGATATTTCCGTTGGGGCGAAACAAACAGATAACTATTTGAAGCCACTTGATGGATTGAAAGTGGCCGTAGTTGGAAATCACACTTCCATGGTTGACTCTGTTCATGTGGTAGACTTTCTTCTGAATAATGGAGTAGAAGTGGTGAAGGTATTTGCGCCCGAACATGGATTCAGAGGAAAAGCGGATGCTGGTGAAAAAGTGGACAGTGAAATTGACTCTAAAACAGGTCTTCCCATTGTGAGCTTATATGGATCGCATAAGAAACCCACCGCAGAAGATTTGAGTGGAGTGGACCTCGTGATTTTTGACATCCAAGATGTGGGTGCACGGTTCTATACTTACATTTCTACCATGACCTATGTAATGGAGGCATGTGCTGAGAATGAAAAAAAAATGATGGTTTTCGATCGACCGAATCCAAATGGATTTTACGTGGATGGGACCAATGCTCGAACCTGAATTTAAATCCTTTGTGGGTATGCTTCCCATACCGGTTGTTCATGGGATGACAGTTGCAGAATTGGCTCAGATGATCAATGGTGAGGGATGGTTGGAAAATGGGGTCAAGTGCGATTTATCGGTAATAGCCTGCAAAGGATATCAACATAAGGATATATATGTATTACCCATCAAGCCATCCCCAAATCTACCCAACCAAAACGCGATTTTACTTTACCCTTCCCTCTGTTTTTTTGAGGGAACTAGTGTGTCCGTGGGGCGGGGAACTGACCATCCCTTCGAAGTGTTTGGACACCCCAATTTGCAGACGGGCTCTTATGTGTTTGTACCTGCTCCAGATGAAGGTTCTAAACACCCAAAACACGAGGGAGTACCATGTGTGGGCTGGAATTTGACCGAATTTGGGGGTAAGAACATACAGGAGAAAAAGTATCTGATCCTCGACTACATGGTCAATGCTTATCGTGAGTTTCCTGAAAAAGAAAGCTTCTTTTTAAGCAATGGTTTCATTAATAAGCTTGCTGGTACCGATCAGCTGCAAAAAGCAAATAGAGGCAGGGCATGACAGCCGATGAAATCAGACAAACTTGGAGAAGCGATATTGCAGATTTCAAGGCAAAAAGGCGTAAGTACCTGCTATATCCAGATTTTGAGTAGGCCTACTTAAATAGACTATTTCAGATTGATCTGTACGGCACTGCTCTGAGCTTCCAAAGTCTTTGGATATTCTTCCAATGCGTGACGCAAAACCTCAACCGCCTTTTTTAGCTTGTCCTTTTCTAGTACGTATGCAAGTCTGACCTCGCGCGTGCCAAGGTCTGGTGATGCATAAAATCCAGCAGCAGGCGCCATCATAACGGTCGCTCCTTTATAAGAATAACTATCTAAAATCCATTGGCAAAAATTTTCTGCACTATCCACAGGCAATTCGGCCATGGCGTAAAATGCGCCACCAGGTTTTGGGCAAGTGACCCCTTCAATAGAGTTTAATCCGTCCACTAATATGTCTCTTCGGCTGAGGTATTCTTCTTTTACATCATCAAAATATTGTTGTGGAGTGGCCAATGCAGCTTCTCCTGCGATCTGTCCAAGAGTTGGAGGGCTCAATCTTGCCTGTGCAAACTTCATGGCCGTTGCCATTACCTCAGTGTTCTTAGATACTAAGGCTCCCACTCGTGCCCCACACATGCTATAGCGCTTTGATACGGAATCTACAATGATTGGCGTGGTTTTCCAGACCTTCTAAACTCAATATGGAATAGTGTTCCGCTCCATCGTAACAGAATTCGCGATACACCTCATCTGCAAACAGGAATAGGTCATGCGCTAAAACGATCTTACGAAGCGTCTCTAATTCTTCTTGGTTGTATAGGTAACCGGTAGGGTTTCCGGGATTACAGATTAGTATACCTCGGGTTCTATCGTTGATGAGTTCCCTAAAGTCTTCAATGGGAGGCAAGGCATAGCTATCTTTCAAATAGGTGGTAATAGGTCTTAATATCACTCCAGCCTCTAAAGCAAATGCATTGTAGTTAGCATAGAATGGCTCTGGAACAATTACCTCGTCCTCTGGGTTAAAGCAGGTCATCATCGCAAACAAAATGGCCTCTGAACCACCATTGGTAACGATAATGTCGTTGTGGTCTACATCTATTCCTTTTCCTCTGTAATATTTAGCCAGTCCTTTTCTGTACGATTCAAAGCCGGCACTGTGGCTATATTCTATTACTTTTTTATCGAAGTTTTTAATGGCGTTGAGCGCAACTTCAGGTGTTTCAATATCGGGTTGACCAATATTTAAATGAATTACCTCATTACCCGCCTCAATGGCAGCCTCTGCGTATGGTACTAATTTTCTGATTGGCGATTCTGGCATCGCGAAACCTTTGTTCGAAATAAATGGCATAGGAGAAAGGTGTAAATCTTTATTCTAGAACTGGATTCAAATATAGCAGCGGGCGAACATTTGGAGCATAAAAAAACCCTAATCCTGAAATTTCAGGATTAGGGCCAAATTGAATTCCTCGAAAGAATCTTAGTTAGCTGATGGCGCCATGGTTGGCTCCTTCGCTGGCATTGCCGAATCATCTGCCTTCGGTGCTGCCTCAATGTTTCCTTTGATGCGGATCACTTTAGTCTTAGAGTTTCCAGCATTTGAAGTAATAGTTACAGACTTGTTGATTGGACCAACACGCTTGCTATCATACTTCACTTTGATCTCTCCGGTTTGACCTGGAGCGATTGGCTCACGTGGCCAAGTTGGTACTGTGCATCCACAAGAACCTTTTGCGTTAGCGATAATTAATGGTTCCGTACCTGTGTTTTTGAATGAGAAAACAGTGCTAGCATCACCGTGCTGCTTCATGTTTCCAAAGTCGTGGACTTCTTTTTCGAATTCAATCTCAGCTCCACTTTCTGCTGCTTCCTGTGCGAATGCTCCGGCTGACATCATCATGATGGTTCCTAGAGCTAAAAGTAATTTCTTCATAGTATGGTTTTTAATCAGATGTCAAATTTACGCTCTCAACAATGCGCAGCCTTTCGTTTAACACAACTTTAAGATTTGGACTAATTGCCAATCCTTAAGGTTAAACAAGAATATGAAATTACATTTGTCGACTCTTAAAATTAAGCTAAGTAATGAGCGAATTGTCAACGCGATATAATCCTGCAGAGGTAGAAGGTAAGTGGTATAAGCACTGGATGGAGCAGGGTTTTTTTAAATCGAGTCCCGATCCGGATAAAGAACCATTCACGGTTTTAATTCCTCCACCTAACGTTACTGGAGTGCTTCATATGGGGCACATGCTCAACAATACCATTCAAGATATTCTCATTCGAAAGGCCCGGTTAGAAGGAAAAAATGCCTGCTGGGTGCCAGGAATGGATCATGCATCCATTGCTACGGAGGCCAAGGTAGTGAAGCGGTTACGCGAAAAAGGAATTAAGAAGTCTGACATCGGTAGAGAAGAATTTTTGAAACACGCTTGGGAGTGGAAGGAAGAATTTGGCGGGGTCATTTTATCTCAACTTCAAAAACTAGGGGCCAGCTGCGATTGGGACAGAACACGGTTCACCATGGACGAGAAGTACTATGAAAGTGTCATCGATACCTTCCTTCATCTGTATGAAAAGGATTTGATTTACCGAGGATATCGAATGGTGAACTGGGACTGTGAAGCGCTCACCGCTGTGTCTGACGAAGAGGTAATTCACACCGAAGAATCAGGCAAAATCTACAGCGTGCGTTATCAAATTGCTGGAACAAACGAATTTGTAACCATCGCCACTACACGACCTGAAACCATTGTAGGTGATACCGCTATTTGTATTCATCCGGATGATGAACGCTATAAGCACCTCCATGGCAAAAAGGCGATTGTCCCAATCGTGAATCGTGAGGTTCCCATTATTTTGGATGAATATGTGACCATGGATTTTGGTACAGGTTGTTTGAAAGTAACTCCCGCTCATGATACGAATGACTATGAGTTGGGCCAAAAACATAACCTTGAGTCGATTGATATTTTAAATCCAAATGGAACGCTAAGCGAGGCTGCTCAATTTTTGGTAGGGCAAGATCGGTTTGAGGCTAGAAAGAATATTATCCCTTTGTTGGAAGCAGCTGGAGCCTTGGTGAAAATTGAAGATTATCAAAACAAAGTGGGACGCAGTGAGCGAACCAACTCCATCATTGAACCCAGGTTGTCAAAGCAGTGGTTTGTTAAGATGAAACCGCTTGCAGAGCCTGCGCTGGAAGCGGTGGAAAGCGGGGATATTAAATTCCACCCACATAAATTCACGAACACCTATCGCCATTGGATGACTAATATCAAAGATTGGTGTATCAGTCGTCAGTTGTGGTGGGGACATCGGATCCCAGCTTGGTATTATGGTGAAGGTGATTCAGATTTTGTCGTTGCGAAAAATGCTGATGAAGCGCTCGCGAAGGCGAAAGTGGCTGCCGGCCGGGACTTATCAGCCAGTGACCTATGGCAAGATGAGGATGTGATGGATACATGGTTCAGCTCTTGGCTTTGGCCGATCAGCGTGTTTGATGGCTTTTATGACCGAACGGAGTTGGATTATTACTACCCAACGAACGATTTAGTTACAGGTCCAGATATCATCTTTTTCTGGGTGGCCAGAATGATCATGGCAGGTGAGGAATTTGAGAAGAAACGACCCTTCGAAAACGTCTATTTCACTGGATTGATTCGAGACAAGCAAGGGCGCAAAATGTCCAAGTCGCTCGGTAATTCTCCGGACCCGATCGACCTCATTGAAAAATACAGTGCAGACGGGGTGAGACTGGGATTGTTGATGACGGCTCCTGCGGGCAACGACATTCCCTTTGATGACGCCATTTGTGAGCAAGGAAGAAATTTCACCAACAAGATTTGGAACTCACTGCGGTTGGTCAAGGGTTGGGAAGTAGCGGATAAACCACAATCGGAAGCGAGTAAACTTGCTCTGATGTGGATGAATGAGCGCATCAAAAAAGATGTCTTAGAAATCAATGATCATTACAACAAGTATCGATTGAATGATGCTGCCCTCTGCGTGTATAAATTAATTTGGGATGCTTATTGTTCATGGTATTTAGAAGCCATTAAGCCAGAATATGGGGACTCAATAGATCGCGAAACATACCAGGCAACATTGGATATCTTGGGCAGATTGATGACCATACTTCACCCAATGATGCCGTTCATTTCGGAGGAGGTTTGGCATTCTATAGAGGAAAGATCGGAAACAGATTGCGCGATCATTTCGAGTTGGCCTGTTGCCGATTCTTACGCCAAGGCTGCGATTTCGAATTTTGAAATGGCTCAATCCATTATCACTGAAATTAGATCCATACGAGCTTCTAAGAACTTGAGTCCGCGTGACGAATTGGTTTTAATGCAGAATGGCGAAAAAGGAGCGTACTCCCAATTTGAAGCGATCATCGCTAAATTGGCAAATGTCAGTCTGCAATATGGAAATCAACCTACTGGACCAGCTGCTTCATTTATTCTCGGAACCACCGAGTTTGCCATTCCACTGGAAGGGTTAGTAGATAGCGCGCAAGAAAAAGAGAAGTTGGAAGAGGAACTGAAATACCAGCGTGGATTCTTGAATTCGGTATCCAAGAAATTGGCCAATGAGCGATTTGTATCTAACGCTCCGGAAGCGGTCGTAGCTTCTGAGCGTAAGAAAATGGCTGATGCTGAATCACGAATTAAATCTATAGAAGAAGCGATTTCGAAGCTATAAGTGCTTTCAGTTTTTGGACATAGCAAAACGTGTAGCGGAGTTTTTGCGGGCGCTGCTTTCTTTGTATGCTTCACTTTTTTCGCCACGGTCGGAGTTTCACAAATTGTCAACGTAGAATCCAAACGAGATGGTTTGGATGCGCAAGAAGGGTGGCACGGAAACGTCAATTTTAATTTGAGTTTTCAGAGAAACACCAGTGATATTTTGACCTACGGCAATAAATCAACCATCCAATGGCAAAAGAATAGACAGCGATTATTGCTATTGACGGACCTGAGTAGGGTGCAAGCAGCCGGAGCCGATTTTGTGAATCAAGGTTTTTGGCACGGGCGATACAACTATCACTTAGACAAGAAGAAGCGAGTCTCGGCCGAAGTGTTTCAGCAAGCTCAGTTCAATTCAGTTCAGCTGATTCAATTTAGGTACTTGACTGGCGCGGGCATTGGATGGAATGTAGTCGAAAAAGACTCAATTAAGTTCCGAGTGGGAACCTTACCGATGTATGAGTACGAAGAGCTGACCACAGACGTTATCGAACGAAATTTCCGCCAAAGCACTTATGTATTGTTTTTCTTCAGGTTAAAAATGCTGGAATTTCAAACCATCAATTATTATCAGCCGAAAATCACCGAGTTATCTGATTATCGTTTCAGTAGCTCTAGCACGATCGAATTCACCTTACGAAAGTGGTTGAAATATAACGTAAGCTTTGATTTACTATACGACTCCAAAGTACCATCGACCATTCCTGATTTAGTTTTTACTCTGCGAAACGGCTTAGGGGTTGAGTTTTAGATAAATTGTATGTCGCTACTTACCCTGTCAATATTGTTCATAGCACTCGGTGTTTTATGCTGGTTCTTTCCCGAGTTAATTTCAGGATGGGAGTTTTTATCCACAAATGACAAGGGCAGAAAGATCCTCCGGATTGGAGTTTGCTTGGGCCTTTTAGTGGTAGGTCTATTCCTATTTGTTTTGGATTATTTGACCTGAATCCATTTAACAGTTCCAATATCGATTTCCATGAGATTTGATCATTTTCAAACGTATCCCATCGCCCAATAGCTCGCATATCCCAACCATTCATGCATTAGCACATTCCAGTGGGCTAAAACAAGCGGATTTGGAATAAAGGATTCGACTCCAATTCCAGATTCGTTGCGGTAGGACTCCGCACAATAGGGGATAACCTTCAGTCCCTGCTTTTCAAAACAAGCAATGGCTCGCGGCATATGATAGCCAGAAGTGACTAATAAAATGGGCTCATCGGCCAATCCTTCAGCCTCTAAAAGCTTCTTGGTTTCAATCGCATTCTCACGCGTATTCCTCGATTCAGACTCAATCAGTATTTTCCTCATCGGAATGCCAATTTCATCGGCATATTTTGAGGCATACACGCTTTCCCGTAGCTCTGGATGCAATAGAAATCCACTGCCACCGCTGATCACTAATCGGTCAATCTTCCTTGTTTGCAACAGCCAAATACCTTGATTAAACCGATCGCTGCCGAAGCGAAAAGCAATCCGATTGGAAATGGTGTCGTAGGATGAAAATCCACCCAATACCACGCCAGCTTCACATTCTGGGATATCCTCTGTCAATAGAATTGGAGGCTCCCAGAAGTTGTTTACCCCATCCATGATCAGCGGACTGGTGAAAATAAATAGCATGGCAAACCCAGCGATTCGAAGTCTTTTGGACTGCTTTTTCCAGAAAAAACTAGCCACAAGTAGGATGAATATCCAACTGATGGGCATGACTAAAAACGACAGTATTTTACTCAGAGCGAAAAACATGTTAACCGTTCAAGATTTTAAATAGAACCCCAATGGGTGTGAACACAATGATAGATATCAAAATGACATAGAGGTAGGTTAACAATGTTCGCAAAATGCCCTTAATTATGCTTGTTGATAGTGTCCGCACGTAAACGTAGAATATGACCAATAACAATAAGGGAGAAGATACCATCTCCCAGTATGCATCAAATCCAGGCAAAAATGCAGAGAAGAAAATATCGAGTGGTATGGATATAATAGTCATAAAGGAATAGGCATAGGCGCTGACAACAAGGTGTTCAGCATAGTTGAGTTTAGCCGGCCTGAAGGCTAGCCAAGAACCAATGGCGACAATGGGCACATTTGCTAAAATCATAAGATTCGAATACTCTTTCAGAACGCTCAGATTCAAGGGATTTTCCTCCTGCATCTCGATCATACCCTCTATCGAAAATCCAAAAACAGATACTACCAGTGCGTATAACGAGGCATAAACAATTAAGAATCGAAAGGGATTCATGTAACGATAGCGCTCACCCTGCACAAAGTCATTAATGACGACTTCTGGATTTTTAAACAACTCCAGTATCGTGAAAAGCAGCCCACGTTCAAGATTGAACATGTTCTTTAACATATCGTTGAACAGAAACTTCAAAGTGAGTCGTTCACGTTTTATCTGCCGATAACAAACGTTGCAACTCATTGACTCGTTCAGGAAATTGTCGTTCGATTTGGTCAGTGACATAGTATTTACAAAGCTACATTTGACGATTAATTGAAAGCATAGTTAGTGAAAGTCTGCATACTAGGAACAGCATGGCCGTATAGAGGTGGATTAACAGCAATGAATGAGCGATTGGCTCAAGAGTTTGTGGCAGAGGGACACGAAGTTGAAATCATCACGTTCACTCTGCAATATCCAAGTATTTTCTTTCCGGGTAAATCACAATTCGATGATCGTCCTAAACCTCCTTTTCAGATCAAAAGGATGCTCAATTCTATCAATCCTTTCAGTTGGTGGCGCGTTGGAAGGTATTTGAAGAAATCACAACCCGATTTGATCGTGGTGAAGTATTGGATTCCATTTATGGCGCCTGCTTTTGGCACCGTCTTACGCATCGCGAAGAAAAACGGAAAAACGAAGGTGGTTTCTATATTGGACAATATCATCCCGCATGAAAAGCGGCTTTTCGATTTCCAATTGAGTAGCTATTTCGTGAAAGCTGTGGATGGTTTCATTACCCTTTCTAAAAGTGTATTGGAAGATCTAGGTCAGTTTGATAAATCCAAGCCCAGGAAGTTTAGTCCACACCCGGTGTATGACCACTTCGGTTCTGTAGCTTCAAAAACCGATGCCAGACACAAGTTAGGACTTAAGCAGGACGGCAAATACCTGTTATTTTTCGGTTTTATTCGAGATTACAAAGGGCTCGACTTATTGTTGAAAGCCATGAGCGATACGCGAATTCGAGAGGCTGGAATCCGATTGATCGTGGCGGGTGAGTATTATTCTAATCAAGAGGAATACGACCAATTGATCAATAAACTGGAGATCAGAGATTCGCTGGATCTCTTTACCAAATTCATTCCTGACAATGAGATCGCGCATTATTTCAATGCGGCAGATTGTGTGGTTCAACCGTATAAAACCGCCACGCAAAGTGGAGTGACTCAAATCGCCTATCATTTTGAGAAACCCATGATTGTGACCAATGTTGGAGGTTTGCCAGAAATAGTCCCGCATGGAGAAGTAGGCTTTGTGACTCACGTTGACCCTCTTTCCATTGCCGATCATATCATTGAATTTTATCGCGGTGATGTCAATCGTTTTGCAACCAAAATCAAGGAAAAGCAAAAAGAATATTCTTGGACAACGATGCTTAACAATGTCCTAAGCCTAGTTGACTAGTTAACATTTATATTCGCCTCCCATGATTTATCGCAGTAAAGCGCCATTGCGCATAGGTTTTGCAGGAGGTGGAACAGACGTTTCTCCTTACTCTGATGAATACGGTGGAGCCATATTGAATGCGACCATCAACTTATTTGCCTATGCCAGCATTGAACCAACTGACGATGGTAAAATCACCTTACACGCTGCGGACAAAAATGTTACACTCACTTTTGATTCTGCCGAAGAATTGCCCACGGGCGGTGGCCTAGACTTACAAATTGGAGCTTACAACAGAATCGTAAAAGACTTTGCCAAGAAGCCGTTGTCGTTTAAAATGACCACCTTCATTGACGCTCCATCGGGTTCGGGTTTAGGAACGTCATCCACCTTGATGGTAGCAATATTAGGAGCATATGTCGAGTGGTTTGGATTGCCCTTGGGAGAATATGATATTGCTCACTTGGCATACGAGATCGAGCGAATCGACTTAGGAATGTTGGGCGGGAAACAAGATCAGTACGCTGCTACGTTCGGAGGTTTCAACTTCATTGAGTTCAAGGCGAATGATTCTGTGATCGTGAATCCATTGCGAATTAGAGAACGATACAAGCACGAACTGGCATATAACCTTCTTCTGTTTTACACCGAAACCAGCCGAGAGTCGAGCGCGATTATAGCCATGCAGCGCGATAGTGCGGCTGCCAAATCCGGTGCTGCTGTTGATGCCATGCACAAGCTGAAAGAACAAAGCGTCATGATGAAAGAGGCGCTTCTGAAAGGAGAAGTGAATCGCATGGGTGAAATATTGCACTTCGGCTGGGAGAATAAAAAACAAATGGCCAAGGGAATCAGCAATGAAATGATCGATGGCTTCTACAATCAAGCGATGAAAGCCGGTGCCACTGGTGGTAAAATTTCTGGCGCGGGCGGAGGTGGATTCATGATATTTTATTGCCCAGGAAACTCGAGACACATAGTTATTGAGGCCTTGGCAGAATTGGGTGGGAAAATCCAACCCTTTCAATTTTATAACGAAGGACTTTTAACTTGGAAAGGCGAATGAGCATAATATCAATCATCCAGCAATCGATAGATACAAAGGCCAAAATGCTTCAATCTGAAGCGTTGGTGAATAGCATTCAGCAGTGTGCAGACGCTTGGGTCAAGTGCTTGAATAATAAAGGAAAAGTCCTTTTTTGTGGCAATGGTGGAAGCGCGGCAGATGCGCAACACATTGCAGCCGAATTGAGTGGTCGATTCTATTTTGATCGTCCGGCTTTGTTTGCGGAAGCATTGCACGTGAACACCTCCTATTTAACGGCCGTTGCCAACGATTACTCCTACGATGTGGTCTATTCGCGCATGATCGAATCGAAAGGAGCTGAGGGCGATGTGCTGGTGGGAATTTCGACCAGTGGAAATTCTAAGAATGTGGTCTTGGCCATGCAGGAAGCCCAAAAAAGGGGAATGATCACCATAGGTTTCACAGGTGAAGCAGGGGGCGAGTTGAGAAATTGCAGCGACATTTTGATCAACATTCCTTCAACGGATACACCGCGTATTCAAGAGTGCCACATATTGGTCGGTCATATCATTTGCGAATTAACCGAAGCAGCACTTTTTGAGCGAAAGAATTAAAACGGCTATTGTTTTGGCTGGCGGATTTGGCACTCGACTGCAATCTGTGGTGTCCGATGTGCCAAAACCGATGGCTCAAGTGGCAGGTCGTCCTTTCTTAGAATATATACTCGATTACTTGATTCATTTTGGTTTTACCGAAGTTGTACTCTCTACAGGTCACTTATCAGAAGTCGTTTCGGATTATTTTGGCGAACAATACAGGTCAATGACCGTGAAATATGCCGCAGAAACGGACCCACTCGGAACGGGTGGAGCCATCCTAAACTCTTTTCGATTTACAGACGCACAAAATGCCCTGGTCTTGAATGGAGATAGTTTTTTGGATGCGCCCTTAGACGAAGTCTTAAATAACGACCGATTGATGGATTGTGACGGTCTCATAGTGTTGCGACAAATGCCAAATCCAGATCGGTTTGGCACGGTCAGGCTTGGGACAACGGGGCTGGTCGAAGAATTTGAAGAAAAAAAGCCTGGATTGGACTCAGGTCTGATCAATGCAGGGATTTACATTTTGAATCGAAGTGTATTAGAACACTTTGGTTTGACAGGGAGGTTTTCCATAGAGGAAGATTTTTTCAAACCACATATATCAGAAGTGAAAATTGCTGGCTTCGTAACTGATGGCTATTTCATTGACATTGGAATTCCCGAGGAATACGACCGTGCACAATCTGATTTTAAAACCTTTCGTTACTCGTAGGTTGAGCCACCACAGGCTTTGTAATTTAGTCGCTCAGCATGGAAGGATTACCCAACGTCATCATTATCGGAGTCACCAAGGCAGGAACTACCTCGCTGCGCCAATACCTCATTGATCATCCGGAGATTGCTGGAGCAAAAATCAAAGAAACCTTTTTCTGGAATCGAGACAATGCCATTGATCATCCTGATTTAGATCGCTATAAAGTCATGTTTGAAGAGAGCAATGCAACCTGGTTGCTGGATAACACTCCACGTTATTTTCATGATTTGGCGGACAAGTGCAATAATCTGAAAACACATTTGGGTTCGGACTTAAAGGTCATACTTATCCTTCGCGAACCAAAAAGCCGGGTGTTTTCCTTTTATAAATTTAAAAAGCGAAGACTGGAGATTGCGGAGCAAACCAGTTTTACACAATACGTGGAACAATGTCTGAAGGCCAGCGATGCAGACAAACGAGCCAGCAATGAGCTTTTGGCGGGAGTGGACGAAGGTTGCTATGCCGAACCACTCGGAAAATGGGAATCGGCCTATGGTGATCAACTCAAGGTAGTATTCTTTGATCAGCTCAAAAGTGACCCAACCCGTTGCGTCCAATCCATCGCCTCTTGGCTAGAATTGGATGGTTCCTTTTATGATCAGTATGATTTCAAAAAAGAAAATCAATCCGTTGGATTTAAGAATCGAGGTTTGCATAAACTGGGTATGGGTGTTTACAAAACTCTGGAACCGATTCTACTGAAGAACAAAGGCATTCGTAGGATGATTACCAATGCCTATTACGCCTTAAACGGAAAGACCATCGAGGAGAAAATGACGGAGGAGAGCAAGTCGAAACTGGATGCATTCTATTCACACTCCATAACCGAACTTTCAAAACTCCATTGCATTTCTAAAAGCGATTACAAACCTGAGTGGATTAATAAATGACAGCATTGCCTAACATCACTAAAGAATGGACACTTTTTCTCGATCGGGATGGCGTGATTAATAAGCGTTTGCCAGACGACTATGTGAAAACCATCGCTGAGTTTGAGTTTTTGGATGGAGCACTCGAGGCCATTCAGGCATTTAATCATCTTTTTGGTGTGATTGTGATCGTTACCAACCAGCAGGGAATTGGGAAAGGCATCATGTCAAGCGAAGATTTAGATGCCATTCATGCGCACATGTTGTATCAAATCAAAGCGGCAGGTGGTCGAGTGGATCACGTGTTTTACTGTCCAAAATTAGCCGCTGAGAATGCCGATTGTCGCAAACCAAATACGGGCATGGGAATGGAAGCTCAACGGATGTTTCCCAATATAAACTTCCAAAAGTCGTTGATGGTAGGTGACAGCATCAGCGATATGGAGTTTGGTGAACGATTAGGCACGCATTGTGCATTCATCGGCTCCGATCAGCGTTATGCTTCGTTCGATTCGCTCATTCACGTTGCGCGGAGCATAACTTCCAAATAATTGAATTTTCAAATGCGAGTATCCTCCTAATTTTGAATCCATCATGAAGTTAAAGAGCCTATTTCTAGTTGTTGCTATGTTGCAGTTACTAGCTGTTCAAGCGCAAGAAGTGTTGAATGAAACCGATGCCAAAGGCCGAAAGCAAGGCACTTGGGTGAAGTATTATGAAAACGAAGATGGCAAAGAGCAGGAGCGTTATCGCGGTCAGTTCAAAGACGACAAGCCGGTAGGTACTTTCTTCTACTATTATGAGGAAGGTCAAAAAAGTTCGGAAGTCACGTATGAAGGTGAGGATGGAACCACGTCCAATGCTATTTTTTTTCATAAAAATGGAACCATCATGGCCGAGGGCAAATACATCAACCAAAAGAAAGTGGGTGTTTGGAAATACTATGACGACCAAACCATCCTTAGTTCCGTAGATCCGTACAAAGATGGGCTCCTCCACGGCATGTCTAAAGTCTATTTTCTGAATGGACAATTGGCTGCTGAAACTCCCTACATAGACGGGTTAAAGAATGGCGATTTTGTAGAGTATTTCAGTGACGGCACAGTCAAGATGAAGGGGACGTATCAAGACAATACCTACACCGGGAAGTATGTTCAGAATTATCCTGACGGAAAGGTCATGGTTGAGGGCGAATACAAGGCCGCGGTGAAAGATGGGTTGTGGAAATACTTTGCTGATGATGGTCGCTTAAAAGCACAGCAAGTGTATGAAACAGGCAAATTAATCAAAGAAAAAGTGGAGCCAGGATTCGAAATGGAAGAAGTGCCCATCGAAATTGAAGAGAAAGACAAGATAGACGAAGGCAAACTGTTGGACGAATACTACAAAGAGAGCGAGCAGGGGAGATAGCGGCTTCATGGCTAAGCTCAGTCACCATTAATCCTTGATTTTGTATTTGAAAGAAACCCATCAGAATATTACCTTGTACCCATATGGCTAACATCACCTTAAACGTGCATGATTTTCCCAATGGAGTCTATATCTTTATGCTCATCAACGATGAACAACTCCTTTCTCGGAAGAAATTAACCTTAGTGAAATGAGGGGGTTGATTTATTTTCTAGTCACAGCCATCTCAACCGTTACATATTCTCAATCTCAACAATTCAACAGGGTTTATGACTTCAATGGAACGTTTGAGCAAAATGCTAATATTACTACGGTAAATTCAGGTTATATCGTAAATGGAATTTCTGCGACAAATTCCAAATTTTCTGGACTTCTTGTGCACTTGGCTACAAATGGAGATACAATTAATTCCAAAATCTACAATATTTTCGGCCTGTCAACCGTTGGAGGCTATTTTGAAAATACAATTGTACTTCAAGATCGAATAACAGTCGCATCTTAGTTATATGATTCAACAAATATTGCCCATGCATATGTTGCTCAATTTTCAATAAGTGGAGAAATGCTTTGGGTCGACTCATTGGGAGGTAGCGCGAATTTCACCTCTCTTGTGAAAATAGATGATGGCTACTTGATAGGTGGAATTCAAAGAACAATCGAAAGTCAGGAACAATTCTTGGCTTGCAAATATTCAAATACTGGCGAGTTACTTTGGAAAAAGCATTACGGTCAGTTCGATAAGAACGAAAATTGTTACACCATATCTCAATGCGCTGACGGTGGGTTTGTATTAGGTGGAAATAGATATATGGGTACTTCCAGTAATCCATATATATTGAAAATTGACTCTCAAGGAAACGAACTTTGGGAAAAGGAGTTTCAACTTTCAGATTATGACGATTATCCAATCCGTGTATTTATCGAAAAGTCGGGCGACATTTATTTAGCCGCAGGTGCTGTAGAAGCGAAATTGTCCAATCAATTTTCGCTCAGACGTGCCTGGTTCTGTAAATTAGACGCTTTCGGAAATCAAATTTGGGAGAAAAAATTAGGGTTATCGTCCATATCCAATGGTCTTTGTTCCATACTCTCCAAAAGAAATGGGAATATTCTTTATTTGTTTTCGTCACAATTTTCAGGAGATTCACTGGGTGCCAGAATCGCTAGGATATACGAGTTGGATAAAGCGGGAAATGAAATAAAGAATATCATAGCGACTTACGATAGCAACAATAAAAACTTAGAGAGTATTCCGCTTTCAATAGACACGACCCTTGACAACGGATTTATTATAGGTGGTCATGTCACAGATTTATCACAAGACCTATGGGTAGTAAAGTTTGATAGTCACGGCTGTTATGACAGCACGTATAATTGTGTGGTAGGTATTCAAGACCCTAGACAACAACTACAAACGCTTAAAATTTTTCCCAACCCGGCCCAAGCTCAAATATCTGTTCTAGGCCATGGCAACTTTATCGTGTTTAATTCCCTTGGTCAACAAATCCCTGTTCCATCACATGTTTCTGAGAATACCACAACGTTTAATATTCAGCATCTGCCAAAGGGAATATATTTTATCCGCAGCGAAGGGGAGGATGAGGTTTATATAGGCAAGTTTGTAAAGGAGTAATCTAAAAAAATCGCACGAACTGTAGAATTAATCGAGGTTTATTGAAATGTTAAGATGTCCACCTAGCCCCTCGTTGATGATGCGCTGAAGGGTAGAAAAACGAATGTCTTTTAAATTTCTCTCGAGTTTTGAAATGTATGATTTGTTGGTTCCAGCGAGTTGTGCCAGTTGTTCTTGGGTTAGTCCCTTTTTTTCTCTTGCTTGCTGTATGAGTACACCTAACTTGAAGGTGTCGTATTCGTTTTCAAACTCTTCTCTTGTTTCGCTGCCAACCTTGCCCATTTCGCGGTCGATAAAATCTTCAAGACTTGTCAGCTTATTACTTTTTGTTTTCATAGTATTCTTTTTTTATTTGTTCCGCTTTCTCTATCTGTAGCTTCGGAGTTTTTTGAGTTTTCTTTTGAAATCCATGACCAATAACTACAAGGTTATCTTGATCAAAAAAGCAAAAGATTCTAAATATGTTATTTCCAACTTGAACCCTTATTTCGTAGAGTCCCGAGGCATTTTTAATATGTTTTAAATAGGTGTCAGGAATTTGCTCAAGTTCTGAAACTACCCTTAGCGTCCAAAGAATTTTCTTTTTTACTCTATCCGTTTGGCTTTCATAAAAACGCTCGAAATAATCTTTGTAGAAGTAAAGTTCTCGCTTCCGCTTCATCTCTCAAAGATATAAAAAAGTAGTCCAATAAGACTACATTATGGTTTGCTTGAAAATTTAGTATTTCGATTATTGTAATGACGACAATTTGATGCTTAGTGAATGTGCTTTCAATCCATCTATGGCTGGATTAAGAAATCTTCAAATTAAATCAGACCTTTGTCTGCTGATTAGGAGGCGATTGATATGAGCAAAAAAGGAAGAATATTAGTAGCAATGAGTGGCGGTATTGACAGTTCGGTAGCGGCCATGCTCTTGCATGACGAAGGATATGAAGTAGTAGGTATGACCATGAAAACATGGGATTACGCCACGAGCGGTGGTTCAAAAAAAACCACAGGATGTTGCAGTTTGGACGACATCAACGATGCAAGAAACTTAGCCGTGAGCAAGGGTTTTCCGCACATGATCCTTGACATACGCGAAGAATTTGGTGATTTTATCATTGACAATTTTGTGGAAGAGTACTTGGCTGGAAGAACGCCAAATCCATGCATCATGTGCAATACCCACATCAAATGGGATGCATTGCTGCGCAGAGCCGATCAACTCGATTGTGAGTTTATTGCTACGGGTCACTACGCCAACAGCCGAGAAGAAAATGGACGATACATCGTCTCCAAGGGACTGGACGAAAACAAGGATCAGAGCTATGTTTTGTGGGGGTTGAAGCAAGAAGCCTTGGCTCGGACGAAGTTTCCATTGGGTGGATTCACCAAGCCAGAAATTCGTCAAATGGCTTTGGATCAGGGATTCGAAGAATTGGCAAAGAAGAATGAGTCCTATGAAATCTGCTTTGTTCCCGATAACGACTACCGAGGTTTTTTGAATCGAAAAGTGGATGGCTTGGAGCAGCAGATGCTGGGAGGGAAGTTTGTGGACAGCGCGGGCAAGGTGTTGGGCGATCACAGAGGTTATCCCTATTACACCATTGGCCAGCGAAAAGGGTTGGGCATGGCCTTTGGCGAACCCATGTTTGTGACTAAAATTGATCCGATCACCAATACGGTCACGCTCGGTAGAGAAAACGAACTCAATGAGACGTCCATGTTTGTGCGCAATGTGAACATGCAGAAGTTGGAGCGAATCGAAGATGGAATGGAAGCCTTGACAAAAATCCGTTACAAGGATTCAGGCGCCATGGCAAAAGTCTATAATCAAGAAGATGGTCGATTGAAAGTCGATTTCACGCATGCAGTCAGTGCCATTGCCCCAGGGCAAAGCGCAGTGTTTTATGGTGGTAAAGACGTCATTGGAGGTGGTTTCATCGCGCGTGAGAAAGAAATTCCCATCAGTCACTCACGAAGACTCATTGACAAAAAACTAAGCACGCCTTGAGAACGGGCTTGTTATTCATAACGGTGGCAACGATCCTGATCGCAAGTTGCAAAAGAGAGCAGGCGGATGAGATCGACTTTGGTTATGATTATTTGCCATTGGTAGTTGGCCAGTCCATCGATTATCACGTGGATTCAACCGTGTATGATGATTTTACACAAGATGATACCACATATTCCTTCACGATTCGGGAGTTGGTGGCAGATACATTTACGGATGCGGCAGGCCGCTTAAACTATCGGATCGAAAGGCAAAAACAAGCTTCGGATACCAGTGAATTTGTGGTGCAGAAGTCCTTTGCTATTTATAGAAGCGCCACTAGCGCGGAAAGGCTCGAAGACAATAAAAGAACCGTGATTCTTTCTTTTCCGTTGAACCCCGGTTCTACTTGGGATGGCAATGCATTCAATACCGATGAAAAAGAAAACTTTACGGTGGCCACTGCGCACAAAGCTTTGACCATAGGTGATTTAAGGTTTGACTCGGTCGCCACCATCGAACACAACATTGATACGGCCAACTTTGTCGAAAAGAAATTTCGGGTCGAGAAATTTGCGCGTGGCATTGGCCTGATCTCCATTGAATACATGGACATCGAAACCAAATTGAATGGAGATTCAGGGCTGTATTACATCCAGCAAATCATACCGTGATCGATCAGGATTTTCCTTCTAAAGAGAGGAGAAATGCATATTCCAATGCAATTTCTTTATAGACTTCAAATCTCCCAGATGCTCCGCTATGGCCAAACTCCATGTTGGTTTTGAGCAATAGAAGATTATCATCGGTTTTCAAGTCTCTCAATTTGGCTACCCACTTGGCGGGCTCCCAATATTGCACCTGCGAATCATGCAAACCAGTCGTCACCAATAGGTTGGGATAAGCCTTCGCCTCCACGTTGTCGTAGGGCGAGTAACTTTTGATATACCAATAGTATTCCTCATCCTTTGGGTTACCCCATTCGTCAAACTCGCCTGTGGTAAGAGGGATGCTTTCATCAAGCATGGTATTGACCACATCCACAAAAGGAACGGCTGCAATCACGCCATTCCAAAGCTCCGGACGCATATTGATTACAGCTCCCATCAACAAACCACCTGCGCTGCCTCCCATGGCGTATAAGTGTGCGGGGCTGGTATAGTTTTCTTTGATCAAATAATCCGCACAGTCGATAAAGTCGTTGAAGGTGTTTTTCTTTTTGAGCATTTTACCGTCCTCGTACCATTCGCGGCCCATCATTTGACTGCCTCGGATGTGTGCAATGGCAAAGGCAAAACCTCTGTCCAATAGACTCAATCGAGAAGTCGAGAAATAAGGATCCATGGTCGCTCCATAGGATCCGTAACCATATAAAAGCAAAGGAGTTTTGTCAGAGAATTCGGTTCCTTTTCTAAAAACCATAGATACTGGAACTTTAGCGCCATCTCTTGCGGTGACCCAGATTCGCTTGGAACTGTAGTTGGATTTGTCAAAATCGCCCAGCACTTCTTTTTCTTTCAAAACCTCTCTCTCTCTCGTCTCCATATCGTAATCGATAATGGATGGGGGAGTAGTCAAACTTTGATAGGATAATCGGAGTTTTTGGCTGTCGAAATCAGGGTTTACAGAAGTTCCTGCCGTATAAATTTCTTCGTCAAAAGCGATGTAATGCTCTTCATTCGTTTTCCAATTGATCACGCGCAATGTGCCTTGGGCATTTGATTTTTCTGATAGGACCAAGAAGTTGGTGAAAACGTCAATGTCTTCGAGCAAAACATCCTCGCGATGGGCGATAACTTCTTCCCAGTTTTCCAATTGCGGGGCGCTTTCGTTCACCCGCATCAGCCTGAAGTTGGTGGCTTCGTAATTGGTCAAGATGTAGAATTGATCGTCATAGTGGGCAATGCCATACTCGAGGTCGCGCTGACGAGGTTGCATCAACTTCCATTCGCCATTGGGTTCATCTGCTCGTAACAGACGATACTCATCCGAAACGGTTGAACTGCTATGAATCATCAACCACTTTTTCGATTTTGACTTGCCAATTCCGACATTGAAAGTGGGATCTTCTTCGTGATAAACCATCTGATCGGAGGCGGGATCGGTTCCAATCGTATGCTTGAAAATTTTGTAAGAGCGCAACGTGGTTTCTTCCTTTCGGGTATAGAAAATGGTCTTGTTGTCGTTCGCCCAAACGAAGTTTCCGGAAGTACCTTCGATCACATCTTCTAAGTATTCACCCGAATCGATGTGTTTGATTTTGATGTTATATACTCTACGACTCAATGTATCCTCGGCATATGCGATCAGTTCCTTATTGAAGCTGATTCCAAATCCACCGATTTGGTGATAGCTATACCCTTCGGCCAGTTTATTTCCATCGAGCAAAATCACTTCTTCTGCCTCTAATGAACCTTCTTTTCGGCAATAAATCGGATATTCTTTCCCCTCCTCATAGCGAGTGTAGTAGTAATATCCTTCCATCAGATATGGAACCGATTCGTCTGTTTGCTTTACTCTGCCCTTCAGCTCTTGAAATAATTCCTCTTGCAGCCCCTCCGTTGATTTTAACTGTTCGTCAGTATAGGCATTCTCCTCTTCCAGGTATTTGATGATTTCTGGGTCCTTTCTATCCATATCGCGCAACCAGTAGTAATTATCAATCATGGTGTCACCGTGGATTAATGTCTGGTGAGGCACTTTTTTCGCGATTGGAAAGGAAGATTTTGTCATCGTAGTTTGATCTTTTTGTTCGGTGCAACCGTAAGTTGCCATGAAAATGAAGAGCAGGTAAACAAGCGCGAATCTACTTTTTCGCAGCCATAGGTTGGGAGAATTCCGCATGGTCTAATCGATTTTTAGGAATCGTTGGGTGTGTGTTTCTGAGCCAGATCTGAACTGGATGAAGTACAACCCTTCAGGTATATCTGAAATATTCAATGCCAGTTTTGCTCCAATCACCTCTTGTTTCATAATCGTTTTGCCCAGCGCATCCATGATAATAATATCAAAGTCGCTATAGTCGCTTTGAATGTTCAATTGATTCTTGGCTGGATTCGGAGAAACGCTCCATTGTGCCTTCTGATCCAAAGTTCCAATTCCTGCTGGTTTGATGGTCACTTCGATGGTATCCGAAGATTGACACCCGTTAGAATCGGTGGCTGTTACCGAATAACTTCCAGAAGTATTGACGGTGATGCTTTGCCCTGTTTCAGAGGTGCTCCATTCATAAAACGTGAAGCCAGCCGGGGCATCGATGGTGTAGCTCCCTGTTCCTGTTCCGCTATTAGGCAGCTCTACCTGAATGGGGTCAACGTAGGTGATTTCGATGGTGTCGCGTCCTTCACAACCTGCGTTATTGGTGACGGTCAGGCTATACGTTCCTCCCGTTGATACAATCTTGATGGCACCCGTTTCACCGCTTGACCATGAATAGGAAGTGGCCGGGCCATTGGTGACTTGAGCGGTCAATCCAAAGGTAGCATCGCCACACACATTGGTATCGGGCCCCAAATTCGGAATGGGATCGGGTCCAACAGAGTTGACCGTGGCAGTGGCGGTGCCTTCACAACCGTTGCCATCTGTGATAGTGACTTGATAGGAACCCGTACCGAGTCCGCTGACCGTTGCGGTAGTGGAATTGTTTTGATTGTTCCATACGTAGGTGTATCCACTCAATGAACCACCTGAAGGGCTAACTGTAGCTGAGCCATCGCTGATCAATGCACAACTCGCATCAGTTACTGAAATCGTACCCGAAACTTCATCCGGCTGATCCAAAAAGAATGAATCGATAGATACGCATGAATTATCATCAGTAATGGTGAATGTGTGATAACCAGATGCAAGGCCAGTTGAAGCACTATCGATGCTGCCATTTGCCCATGCATAATCATAAGGAGATTCTCCGCCAGAAACATGAACGATGATGCTTCCATCGGAATCGTCAAAACAAGTAGGTTCAGTATCCTCAAAAGTGAAGGTATGTGGTCCGTTGGCGGATAGTCCCAATATGTTTTCTGAAGGAAGTGAATCTTGCCATGTTACCACTTCTGACGAGTAGTTCACTGAGCTGAATCCTTGGTTGTTCCAGGTGTATTCATACCCATCTTCTCTTACAGCCATTGCAACGAAACAATCGTTTCCAGATCCTAAAAATGAGTTGCCACCATAGAAGTAAGATGTTTCATAACTCGCGTTTCCAATCGGGAAAACACCCCAATAATGTGTAGTATCAAATTCAATAATTGGCGATGGTGCAGAAGTGTTGTAAGGGATGGAATCCACCCGATACACGTGTGCACCTTGAGTCGTGCCGTTCAAATGCTCATAGTTGATGGAGTCGCCCGCGCTGCTCGAAATGCCAATGTTGAATGTAGTGGCGTAAATATATTTGCTCACATCGCCTACGGGAGCTCCTGAGTATTCCCAAGAAGGACTTCCACTAAGGCTGCCATCGTTTCCATTTCCACTGGCATCATCTGCTGAAGAACCCGTTCCTTCATCCATGGGCCAATATCCAACTAGGTTGGCGTAATTAGGATGCGATGCATTCAATTTCTTGCACATCCACTCTCGGATCGTAGTTTGTGATAGTGCGGTATTGAAGACACTAGGTTCGTCAATAAAACCATCCAAAATTCTGCTATTCGCATAATTCCGACCAATTTCAAAAGTGGAGTTCGAGGTGAAGTTTCCCGTTTGACTGTTGCTCACATCTAAAATACCGTTGATGTATAGCTTCATGGAAGTACCATCATAGGTCGCTGCTACATGGTTCCACCGATCTGGCAATAAAGTCATGTTCCCATTAAGTTTAACGTGTACTGAGCCAAATAATAAAATGAACTGTGCCTTGTTTGGGTCTAGGTTTCCATCACCAAATCGTATGGCGGCATGGCTACCTGTTTGTTCAGTTCCAATGACTGATGTAATATAGGGTGAGGCACTTTTAAATGCATCCACATAAATCCATGTTTGCAGTGTGATTTGATTACCGCTTAAGTTGACCGTGCCACAATCCACATAGCTGCTGCTACCGTTCAATTCGAGCATATAGCCACTTCCAGGTTGGGCGCTTAAGTTGCTCGTAATTAGGAGAATGAGGGTGGTCAAGATTGTAGTTAATTTCATAGTAATAGAATATAATGTGAAGATAGATTTTATCTACATTACTCGATTCTACATATTATTGAAAGTCTAAACCGAACCCAATGAAATTCTTTATTGATACAGCGAATATTCATGAAATCAAAGAGGCCCATGAACTTGGAATATTGGATGGAGTGACCACCAATCCATCCCTGATGGCCAAAGAAAACATTACTGGTTATGACGCCATCCGACAGCACTACATCGATATTTGCAATATTGTAGATGGTGATGTAAGTGCGGAAGTTATTGCCACGGATTTTGCGGGCATGGTAAAGGAAGGTGAAGAACTGGCTAGCTTGCACCAAAACATCGTGGTGAAAGTGCCGATGATCAAAGATGGTGTAAAGGCCATCCGATATTTTACCGATCACGGAATTCGGACCAACTGTACGTTGATATTTTCACCCGGTCAGGCGCTTCTAGCCGCCAAAGCAGGTGCGACTTATGTCAGTCCTTTTCTTGGAAGATTGGATGACATCAGCAGTGATAGCCTTCGATTGATTGATGATATCCGAATCATCTATGACAATTATGGCTACGATACTCAAATCTTAGCGGCATCCATACGTCATCCGATGCACATCATCGAATGCGCGAAACTTGGAGCAGATGTAGCCACTTGTCCGCTTAAACCCATTTTGCAATTGCTTGATCACCCATTGACGGACAATGGACTAGAGAAGTTTCTGGCAGATTACGCGAAGGGCAACAAATAAGAATTATGCTTAAATCACTGCGAGACAGATTTGCACAGTTTGGTCCAGGACTTTTGTATGCCGGTGCTGCAGTTGGAGTTTCACATTTAGTGCAAAGCACGCGTGCCGGAGCCGAGTTTGGATTTCAATTGTTGGTAGTCGTGCTTTTAATCAATGTGGTCAAGTTCCCAGTCTTTGAATCGGGACCGCGTTATGCGGCAGCGACTGGGATTTCGCTCTTAGAGGGCTATAAGAAAATCGGATCTTGGGCAGTTTGGGTTTATATGGCGTTAAGCGCCTCTACCATGTTTATAATAATGGGAGCGATTTCCATAGTTACCTCAGGATTGTTTATTCAATTGAGCGGCATTCAATTGGATTCAAGAGTAGGAGCGGTATTCCTGCTGTTCATATCAGTGTTAATACTTGGGTTTGGTAAATATTCTACCCTAGATCGGTTTATGAAATTCATTATTATTCTATTGACCATTTCCACTTTTATTGCGCTGCTCTTTGCCTATCTTCAGCCCTCTTTGCAGTTGCCAGAATTTGAAACGGAATTCACACTTTCGGATAAAACCCACGTATTGTTCTTAGTCGCTTTAATCGGTTGGATGCCTGCTCCCATTGATATAAGCATCTGGCATTCCGTCTGGTCCTCGTCTAAAAACAAGGACATGGGTAAGCGTGTGAGCTTGAAGACTGCCCTGCAAGATTTTCACGTGGGATACTGGGGGACAACCATTTTGGCCATAGCATTTCTCAGTTTGGGTTCCTTGGTGCTTTACTCTACGGGTGAGTCGCTAGCGGATAACAGTGTCGAGTTTTCGGGTCAGCTGGTTGGTATGTACACCTCAAATATTGGACAATGGGCATTTCCATTCATCGCACTGGCTGCATTTACGACTATGTTTAGTACGATGCTGACTTGCTTAGACGCATTTCCAAGAACTCTTAGGAAATCTACCAAGTTAATTTCAGTTCAATTGGCTGAGAAACACCACCACCAAAGGCTTTATTGGATCTGGATCATACTTACAGCTGTTGGCACGAGCATTCTTTTACTCTATTTTTTGAGCAGCATGCGAGCAATGGTTGATCTTGCTACGACCATTTCGTTTGTGGTTGCACCAGTATTGGCGATATTGAATTTTGTGGCAATGAATGACAAATCGATCGACTCGGTCGCTCGGCAACCCAAATGGTTGAAGACATTCAATATTTTTTCCATAGCACTACTATTGATCTTTAGCATCTGGTTTTTGATCTATTAATCGCGTTTTATCTTTATCGCTTATTTAGCCTCAATGAAGTACATCTATCTTATCACACTGCTATTACCCATGCAGATGTTTGCACAAAACGGGTTCAAAGTCGAACAAAGAACCATCACCAAATCGTGGATTGTAGAACCCGCTAAGTTCAATGACGACTTTGAAGTTACGATCAATCATCTCGAAGCTCCTTTTCCGAGTGGCAGTGGCGAAAAGGCATTTCTAGAAAAGCAGAAAGCCAAGTCTGCAGAGATGTTCCCGAGAAATGCAGCGGCAAGAGGGGGTAATGGCTCTCGCAGCACAGGTGATTCATTGAGCATCGTAGATAGTTTTGCTGTTAACTTTTTCTTGAATGGAAATAAGATGATTGGTGGTACGCCTAACGACAATGCCATGGCCATCTCAAATGATGGGAAATTGATTGCTTCGTGGAATAGTCAATTGTGGGGTTATGATTTGGAACAGGACACCTTTCTATTTAAATCAAACAATCCACATCCCAGTTTCGGGGCGTTTTTAGCCGGATACATGGATGGCGATGTTGGTATGCAATCAAGTTCATTTGATCCTAAATTATACTATGACCCTGTCAGGGATCGGTTTGTTTTTCTTTTTCTAACCGTTAATCGGGCGACCAACCCCTACACCAATAGTTCCACCATAATGGCCTTCTCAAGTTCAAATAACCCGAGCGATCCGTGGTATGCATACGCCATTGATGGTCACCCATTTGATGATGGAACTTGGGCCGATTATCCGCAAATCGCATTGAATAGTCACTCCTTATACTTTACAATTAATCAACTTTCTGGCAACGATTGGGTTGTAGATTTTGAATATACCGTCATATGGCAAATGGATTTGGACGCGGCATTTTCGGGTGCAGCTGAACTTCCGGCAAGAGTAATTGCAAATGACGCCCACGACAACTTAGATCGTAGATATATGCGGCCAGTTAAAAGGGCTGGTGGACCATGGGGTGATGATATTTATTTGATATCCAATAGACCGCGAAGCATCCAAAGTGATTCTTTTTGGCTGTGGCATTTGGAAGGAAGGATTGATGACGGGTTTGTACCTACTTCGACTTTGTTAATTTCTGATGTGGACTATGGCCTACCTCCTTACGCCAAGCAAGCCAACAATCATAGTTTTTGGACCAATGATGCTCGTCCACTGGGTGCGGTGCAAATTGGCTCTGAAATTCAATTTGTGGGTAATTCCATCAATCATGAAAATGGGTTGGCAGGAATTTATCATGGAATCATTGAAAATGTGAATGAACCGACACTGCAAGGACACATCATTTCAGATGATGTGTTGGAGTTTGGATTTGCCAATATCGAGGCCATGGGAAAATTTGGAAAAACGAAAGAGGTTATCATCAATTTCAACCATACATCACCGGTGCACCCTGCCGGAAACGCAGCCGTATATTTCAATGATGACCGTGAATATGGCCCCATACAATTGTTGGTTGAGGGATCAACGTATGTAGATATGATTTCGCAATCCTTTGATATAAACGAGCGTTGGGGGGATTACATCGGGCTTCAGCGTAAGTTCAATGAGCAAAGCAGAGCATGGGCGGCAGGCTACTTTAGTCACGGAAATAATAATGCAGGTACTTGGATCACAGAGTTGGCGACTCCTTTGGATAATTACGTGGGGATCGAAGAGGATGAAAAAACGACTCGAACTCTTGTTTTTCCTAATCCAGCTAGTCAAGAGGTTTCCGTGGTTTTTGATGTTTCTAATTCCAAACAAATCTCTGCTGCCATCTACTCAATGGATGGAAAGTTGGTTAAGGATTTTGGGACAATCACTGTTGGCGTTGGAAAGAATGAATTAAAATGCAATGTAATTTCATTGCCAACGGGCGTTTACTTCTTGAAAATATCGGATGAAAACGGAGTGTTTTCAACGGAGAAGATTGTTCGCAATTAAAGGAAGCCCAATAGGCTTTTTGAGCTACTCTAAATTTACCTTTGCACGCTGTGATTAGTTTAAACAGCATTTCTATTTCCTTTAGTGGAATCGACCTATTCAAGGATATTTCCTTGGTAATAAACGAGCGCGATCGAATCGGTCTCGTTGGTAAAAATGGGGTTGGAAAAAGTACCCTGCTCAAGATAATTTTAGGTTTTCAAGAACCTGATGGCGGATCCGTAGTCATTCCGGACGGACGGAAGATTGGATACCTACCTCAAGAGATGGTATTTGAGGGAACGCAAACCATCTGGACTGAGACTCAAAAAGCATTCAAGGAATTGAATGACTTGAAAAAGCGTGAGGAAGAGATTCAGAAAGAGCTAGTAGAACGTACCGACTACGAGAGCGATTCCTATCAGCATATTATTGACGAATTGGGAAACATTCATATTCGATTGGATGTTATTGACGATGGTAAAGGCGAGCAGAAAGCGGAGCAAATTCTGCTTGGACTCGGCTTCAAACGTCAAGAGTTTGATAGGAAAATCACTGAGTTCAGCGGGGGTTGGCAAATGCGTGTTGAGTTGGCAAAGCTGATTTTACAAGCGCCAGATCTTTTATTATTGGATGAGCCGACTAACCACTTAGATATTGATTCGATCATGTGGCTAGAGGATTTCTTTTCAGAATATCCCGGTGCAATCATGATGATTTCACACGATAGGATGTTTTTAGACAACATTACAAATCGGACGGTGGAGATAGTCAAAGGCCGGATCTATGATTACGGAGTCAGTTATTCCAAGTATTTGACGATTCGTCAAGATAGAATTGAACAACAAAAGGCGGCATTCGAAAACCAACAGCGATATATAAATCAGCAGGAGCGATTCATCGAGCGCTTTAAAGCTAAAGCCTCTAAGGCCAAGCAGGCGCAGAGTAAAATGAAGCAGCTCGACAAACTAGATCGGGTTCAAAT
Source organism: uncultured Flavobacteriales bacterium (assembly GCA_943788775.1). Taxonomy (GTDB): domain Bacteria; phylum Bacteroidota; class Bacteroidia; order Flavobacteriales_G; family Salibacteraceae; genus SHAN690. Next base: position 823,986 of record CALSRO010000005.1, read on the forward strand.
TGATGAGACAGACAAGTCATCCATTCAATTTAAATTTCCTAAGGCTCCAAGATCAGGAGATGTAGCGGTGAAAGCCAGAGGCAGTTCAAAAGCTTACGATAAAAAGCAGATTTTCAGCGATGTTGACTTTGATATTTTTAGAGGCGAGCGGGTAGCATTTGTTGGACGAAATGGTATGGGTAAATCCACCATGATCAAAATGATTGTCGGAGATGAAAGTGGAGAAGGTGAATTGAATACTGGCCATAACGTGGAAGTGGGATATTATGCTCAGATTCAGGAGAAGACGCTAAATCCAGACGACACGGTAGAAATGGTGATTGAAAATGAAGCCACTGGAGACAATGCGAAAATCCATCGTGTACGAGCTTTACTAGGCGCCTTTCTATTTGGTCCTGAAGATTATAACAAGAAGGTCAAGGTGTTGAGTGGTGGGGAAAAAAGTCGCTTGGCATTGGCCAAACTTTTGCTTCGCGAATGCAACCTGTTGATCTTGGATGAGCCCACCAATCACTTGGATATGAGCGCCAAGGAAGTACTTAAAAAGGCGTTGATTGAATACAACGGTTCACTGATCGTGGTGAGTCACGACCGTGAATTTTTGCAAGGATTGACCGATCGTACATTTGAGTTTAAGGATGGTAATGTTAAGGAGCACATCGGAACCATCGATGACTTCTTGAGTGGATACCAGATTCGTTCGTTTCGAGAGTTTGAAAAGGCTGGCGAACAGGTGAAGCAAGAAAAGAAGGAAGCCGCAAAAAAGGTGGAAGCAGACTCTACGGGGCTAAGCAATAAAGTAAAAAGGGACAAGGAGAAAGAGTTGAAACAGCTCAAAGCCAACCTTCGATCGATTGAAAAAAAGATTGAACAACAAGAATCTGACATTGCCGCGCTAGAGCAGAAAATGTCTGATCCTTCTGAGATGCAAAAACCAGAAAACAAGAGCTTATTCCACGATCATGCGGACATGCAACGAAAATTGGATGAATACATGCTGCGTTGGGAAAAGGCTGGTGCTGAGATAGATGTGCTGACCGAAATGCTCGCGACTTAACGGGACGAACTAAGAATGAATTTTATTTTTTCTTCTGGGCTACTATTTTGGGATTTTTTCGTCTCTAAATTCATGCGGATTGTTCTTATTGTTTTACTTCTTATTTCAAGCCAAAACTTGTTCTCTCAAGGACAGGCAGATTGGTGGTATTTTGGACAAAGTGCAGGAGTGCACTTTACAACCTCTGGCCCTGTTGCGGTAAATGACGGACAGATAAGCACTTCAGAAGGTTGCGCCTCCATTTCCGACCAAGCTGGAAACCTTCAGTTTTATACCGATGGTATTGTGGTTTATGATAAAAATCACAACCTGATGCCTAATGGTTCAGGCTTGCTTGGTAATTCTTCTTCTACGCACTCCGGCATAATCGTTCCTCGTCCGGGAAGTTCTACCGATTTCTACATTTTCACGGTGGATGATGGCGGAACCAATGGAGTTGGAATGTATTATTCCAAGGTGGATTTGACCTTAAATTCAGGCAATGGGGATGTGGTAACATCTGAAAAGAATGTATTTCTAGTGGATGATACTAGTGAGAAGGTAGCTGCCGTGAAAAAATCAAATGGATATTGGATCATCACACATCTCGCTGAAACGAATCAATATTATACATACGAGGTAACTTCTGCTGGGGTGAATACAACTCCAGTTATATCTACAACGGCATGGAATACCGCAGGTTTTGGATATGGCATTGCCGTTTCTTCAACGGGAACCAAATTGGCTTCTGTTTATTTTTCAACCGATAGTATTCATGTGTATTATGTGAATTTGGCGAATGGACAGATTACCGCAAACTATAAAATTGGTTCCACAATGAGTTGGGGACAGATGTATGGTCTTGAATTTTCCCCCAGTGCAGATATATTATATATGCAGTCTTATGCACAAGGAGATGTGCGCCAATTTGATTTAACGGCTGGTAATTCAGCTGCAATATCTGCGAGTGAAACTGTTGTGGGTCAGACTGGATCAGGCGGTGGTCAGCTGCAAACAGGTCCAGATGGTAAGATATACTGCGCGCGATCTAGTCAACAAAGATTATCATGCATTGAATTTCCAGATGTGTTGGGCTCAGGGTGTGGATGGATAGACACAGCTGTGGTCCTAACGGCAAATTCCGTTTATGGTCTGCCTACATTTATTCAGTCCTTTTTCAGTATCAGCTTTGGTGTGTCTCCCACGTGTTTTGGCGATACCACGTTTGTGTCTTTGGATACAAATGGCGTAGACTCTGTAAAATGGAACTTTGGTGATCCAAGTTCCGGAGCTGCTAATACTTCTGAAGACCTATTTGCTAGTCACTTTTATGCAGACACAGGCTTGTATGAAATTGAATTAATCGCCTACTCTGACACACTAACAGATACTACCTACCAAACCGTCCAAATTTACCCTCGTCAATCCATCGACTTAGGCCCAGATACATTAGTCTGTAGAGGCACTGCTTTGGAATTTTCAGCCGCTCAGCTCTATTCCCAGTTTTTATGGCATGACAGTACAACGGCTGACACTTTCTTGACGACCAACGATACGTTCGTCAAAGTCACCGTATTCGGTGTATGCGATACCGTGGTTGATTCCGTGTTTATAAGTTATGATGATTCAATCACGATCGATCTTGGGCCAGATACCTTGGTTTGTGGTGGACAGCCCTTTGTGATTCAATCGAATATCAACACCGAGGCACTTCTGCAATGGAGCACTGGTGATTCCACTGAGTCTATCCTGATTTCTGTTTCCGGTTTGTATGAGTTGAATGCAATCAATGCTTGCGGTTCCGTGAATGATACCATAGGAGTGAATTTCAGGCCTGTGCCGAGTATATCATTGTTGCCGGATGATACCATCAATTGCTTCGATGACGAGATCGTTCTGACACACCCAAATTTGGATAGTACTAACTATATCTGGAGTGATTCCAGCACAAAGAAGACTTATACGGTAGATACCACCGAAACGGTTTGGTTAGCGGCATTCAATGAGTGTGGCTCAACCATCGATACGATCAATATCATTTTTAATGGTGAAATCATTTCTGATCTTGGTGCAGATACTAACATCTGTGACAAGGATTCTGTGTTGCTCAATGCTTTTTCACCAGGAGCAACCTACGTATGGAACACAGGCGATACGGTGGACAGTATTTTCTCTGGTCCAAAAAGTCAATTGTATGTGGTTACCGTGACACAAGGATTGTGCACCACGATTGAATCGAAGAGGGTTGAGTTGTCCGATGTGTTTTGTCCAAGCATAGATTGCGAATTGGATGTGGGCAATGTAATAACGCCCAATGGCGATGGAATCAACGATATGTGGAAGGTGGTGACTAATTGTGATCTAACCAATTTCGATTTGAAGATTTACAATCGATGGGGCCAATTGGTATTCAGCAGCAATCAAGTAAATATTGTTTGGGATGGAACCGTAAATGGCTCTCCAGCTGCGGATGGTATCTACTTCTATGATTTAGTGTTCAAAGACACAGTCATTGTTGATGTGGATCGCGAAGATTTCAGAGGAAGTATTACTCTGATTAGGAATTAAAAACAACCTATTCCGTCTTATCTTCGAGCGATATCTCATGAAATCACTCAAGTTATTTCTTGCTTTCGTATTCTTTGCCTGTGCCTCATTTGGGCAAAGTCCAGCAGATTGGTGGTACTTTGGATTGAAGGCGGGCGTACATTTTACTTCTGGAGGACCAGTAGCTGATACGAATGGAGTAATGACTACTTCAGAGGGATGTGCATCCGTATCAACGGCTGGAGGCGATTTGCTCTTTTATACAGATGGAACATGGGTCTACAATGCAAATCACGATACTATGCCAAATGGGGATAGTTTGTTGGGTAATGGCAGCTCCACACAATCTTCTGTAATTGTTCCGTATCCAGGAAATTCTTCTAAGTACTACATCTTTACTGCACGAGGATGTACTGGCGGAGCAGGATCTGCGGGTCAAGCTGGTTATTTATTATCTTATTCAGTGGTAGATATGACATTGGAGTCAGGGCTCGGGGATGTAGATACCGCTCAAAAAAACGTAGTCTTATTTGATTCAGCTGCAGAAAAATGCACTGCCATGCTTCATGCCAATGGCTCTGATATTTGGGTTCTAGGGCATGATCAAGACACGAATAAATTCTATGCATATCACCTTTCGAATGCAGGTGTAGTAGACACCGTTATTTCTTATGTCGGAACGACTTTTAATAATGGACTAGGCCTATGTATTGGTTATTTATTGTCATCACATGAAGGTGATCGCATTGCTATGGCTTCTTACACCACAACTGCGTTCGAACTATTTGATTTTGATCAGCAAACGGGGGTGGTTTCTAATCCTATTTTACTAAACACTTCACTTGGTTATCCTTACGGAGTGCATTTTTCGCCTGACGATTCTCTACTGTATGTGGGAGCAGCGAGTGGAGGGTTATATCAATATGACCTCACAGCAAGCAATATTCAGGCTTCTGAGTATTTGGTGGCCGCTGTGAATGCTTGGGCAATAGCCGAAGGTCCTGACGAAAAACTATACGTAGCGCGTCCAAGCAGTGGCTACATCGGTCAAATCAATGACCCTAACGTCTATGGCGGGGGATGTAATTACGTGGATACGGCTGTATATCTTATGGGCAGAAATTGCGTTTTGGGTCTTCCAAATAACGTAGCAGCTGGATTGTTTTTAATTGCTGGGTTTCAGGTTTCGAGTTTTTGCGTTGGCGATAGCACGCACTTCTCCATGGACACTACAAACGTGGATGCTGCTTCGTGGAATTTTGGAGATCCCTCATCGGGAGCAACCAATACATCCACAGACTTTTTCCCAGCACATTTGTTTACTGACACTGGAACGTTTACCATTCGCCTGATTGCCCAATCCGACACCGTTGTGGATACTGCATTTCAAACCATTCGCATATATCCAAGACAATCTGTGGAGCTCGGTGAGGATACAACGATATGTAGAGGCGAAGCGCTGCTATTGGACGTTTCACAACCGTGGTCGCAGTTTTTGTGGCAAGACAGTTCAACAGCGGATACCCTTTTAACTTCGGGTGAAACCTATATTGAAGTTACCGTTTTCGGAAGGTGTGATACCACTACCGACTCATTGTTCATTTCGTATGATGATTCCATTTTCATCGATCTTGGTCCAGATACCCTGCTTTGTGGAGGACAGGCATACACCATCAATTCGAATATCAATACCACAGCGGATTTAGCTTGGAGCACTGGGGATAGTATTTCAACTTCTATCTCGATATTTGAGTCGGGTGAGTATTTTCTGGTTGCTTCTAATACCTGCGGTACGCTGGTGGATTCGGTAGAGGTGATTTTCAAACCTGTGCCTGGTGTTACCCTTCTACCACCAGATACCATCAATTGTTTTGACAACGAAATTGTATTGACACATCCAGATTTGGATAGTACGTCTTATGTCTGGAGCGATTCTAGTACAAAGAAGACTTACACGGTGGATACCACGGAAACCGTATGGTTGGCAGCTTTTAACGAATGTGGTTCAACCATAGATACGATCAACATCATTTTTAATGGAGAGATCATTTCTGAGCTAGGGGAAGACACCAATATCTGCGATAAAGACTCGGTTCTACTAAATGCATACTCACCTGGAGCAGACTATATCTGGAACACAGGAGATACGATAGACAGCATATACTCTGACTCCGAAAGTCAGTTGTATGTGGTTACCGTCACACAAGGATTGTGCACGACTATTGAGTCTAAACGAGTGGAGTTATCAGATGTCTTTTGCCCAAGCATAGATTGCGAATTAGATGTCGGTAATGTGATCACTCCCAATGGAGATGGAATCAACGATACGTGGAAGGTGGTGACTAATTGTGATCTAACCAATTTCGATTTGAAGATTTACAATCGATGGGGCCAATTGGTGTTCAGCAGCAATCAAGTAAATATTGTTTGGGACGGAACCGTATATGGTTCACCCGCTGCCGATGGAATATATTTCTACGAACTGGAGTTCAAAGACACCGTTATCGTAGATGTGGATCGCGAAGATTTTAGGGGTAGCATTACACTTATCAGAGACTAATACAAAGTCAATTTGACAATTGTATTTTTGGCCTAACGATCATTCATGATAAGATTATTCAATTTCTTCATTTTGTCGGCCTTGTTTTGTACGAACACCATGGCGCAGAGCCCTGCAGATTGGTGGTATTTTGGAGCCGAAGCGGGAGTTCATTTTACAACTACAGGCCCTGTTGCGGACACCAATGGAGTGTTAACTACACAGGAGGGGTGCGCATCGGTTTCCAGTGCTCAGGGTGATCTTCTATTTTATACTGATGGTACTTGGGTGTTCAACTCCCTACACGATACCATGCCAAACGGGGTTGATCTATTGGGGAATGCGAGTTCTACTCAGTCTGCGGTAATTGTTCCCTATCCAGGCACCGCGACTAAGTATTACATATTTACGGTTCGTGGTTGTACAGGTGGCAGTACCACAGGACCTCTGGGTTTTTATTTCGCCTACTCGGTAGTCGATATGACACTTGAGGGTGGCCTAGGTGACATAGATACCGCGCAAAAGAATATCGTCTTATTTGACTCTGCCGCTGAGAAATGTACGGCTGCATTGCATGCCAACGGGGGCGATTTGTGGGTTATTGGACATGAGCAGTACACGAATAAGTTTCATGCTTTCCGCATTTCTCAACAAGGCATCATTGATACAGTAACAAGCAGCACAGGATCAATTCATTCCGGATGCGTGGGATATATGCTCGCCAATCATGAAGGAAATCAAATTGCTGTATCAACATATTCGGCAAGTGGCGTAGAAATAGCCACATTAGACCAAGCGACAGGTGTAATTACTGTTACGGACACGGTGGTACCTCCTTCAAGCACTTATGGTTTGCATTTTTCACCCAGCGACCAATATTTATATGCGGCCGCCTTCTCTGTAGGACTTTGGCAATATGATGTAACGGCCTCCAATATTCAGTCTACGGAGATTCAAATAACCACAGTGGGTACGGGCGCTCTGGCAGAAGGTCCAGATGAAAAAATTTACGGGGCTAAATATCTAACGCCATATTTAGTGGTTATCAATGATCCGGATCAACCAGGGGCCCTTTGTAATTTTCAGGATTCGGCAGTGTATTTAGAAGGGCGCATTTGTCGTATTGGACTGCCTAATAATGTTGCTTCAGGGCTTTTTCTAATCGCTGGTTTCCAGGTCAGCAGTCTGTGCGTAGGTGATAGCACTTATTTCACTATGGACACCGCCAATGTGGATGCAGTGTCTTGGAATTTTGGTGACCCAGCATCTGGGGCCGCAAACACATCCACAGATTTCTTTCCATCTCACATGTTTTCGGATACAGGCACCTTCACGGTGCGCTTGATTGCACAGTCGGATACGGTTGCGGATACGGCCTTTCAAACCGTTAGGATATATCCACGACAATCGGTAGAGCTCGGGTCAGATACTATCTTATGCAGAGGTCAGCGTTTGCTATTGAGTGCTGCTCAGCCTTGGTCGCAATTTCTTTGGCATGATACCACTGCTGCAGATACATTGCTAACCGATGGAGATACTGTGGTATATGTTACCGTTTTTGGAGCATGCGATACGGTTTCAGATACCATTCGAATAGCCTATGATGATTCTATTTCGATTGACTTAGGTCCTGATACCTTGTTATGTGGAGGACAGGCCTATACCATTAACTCCAACATCAATACATCGGCAGATGCAGCATGGAGCACAGGGGATAGTATATCAACCTCTATTTCTGTCATTGAGTCAGGGGATTATTTCTTGGTCGCCTCAAATGCATGCGGTATAGTTACAGATTCAGTAGAGGTCATTTTTAAACCTGTTCCAGGATTAATTCTCTTACCACCAGATACCATCAATTGCTTCGATAACGAGATTGTTTTAACACATCCAGATTTGGATAGTACGTCTTATGTCTGGAGCGATTCTAGCACAAAGAAGACTTACACGGTGGATACCACGGAAACCGTATGGTTGGCAGCTTTTAACGAATGTGGTTCAACCATCGATACGATCAACATCATTTTTAATGGTGAAATCATTTCTGAGTTGGGAGCCGACACCAACATCTGTGATAAGGACTCGATTTTGCTCAACGCATTTTCACCTGGAGCTTCCTACATCTGGAATACAGGCGATACCGTAGATAGCATCTATTCTGGACCCGAGAGTCAGTTACATGTAGTTACCGTCACGCAAGGTTTGTGCACCACCATCGAATCAAAAAGGGTGGAGTTGTCGGATGTGTTTTGTCCAAGCATCGACTGTGAATTGGACGTGGCGAATGTGATCACCCCCAATGGCGATGGCATGAACGATACTTGGAAAGTTGTCAGTAATTGCGACATCACCGAATTCAATCTTAGGATCTATAATCGCTGGGGCCAACTCGTGTTTAGCAGTAACCAGGTTAATATTGCTTGGGACGGAACCGTATTTGGTTCACCCGCGGCAGATGGTGTTTATTTCTACGAATTGGAATTTAAAGACACCGTGATTGTAGATGTAGATCGCGAAGATTTTAGGGGTAGTATCACGTTGATACGCTAAGACCTGTCGACCTATCGTCCCAATTGCATTTGTTTCATGGCCTCGTCCAATTTGGGGCGAATTACGATCTCTATTTTGTCACAATTGCTTTTTCTGCCGCTTAAAGCGTTATCGCATTCCATAACCATAACCGGAGCTGCAAAGGTTTTGTAAGTGCTGAGTTTGGTTAGTTCTTGATCCAACACATTCGCTGTGTGAAATGCAGTTTCCTTATCCTCAGCATTTGATGCAATACCATTCAAACTCAATTCTGTGCCTCTTGAAATTTCTAATACAGGCTTCAGTCTGTTAATGAATGTTTGACCCGAAGCAGAAATGCTATTTCCATCTGAGCTAAACAAGAGACTTTTTTTAACTGTGATTACAGTGTACATTGATTTCTCGTCAATGGTCACCTCATTGTTTTTATAATCTACAAATGCAGCTCTAGCAGCTTTATTCACAAAATTCATTTTTTGATTTTGCTCCACGAACAAGCGCTCTGACTCCTTCATTTCGGTTTGTGGTTGCTGATGCAATTCCATCATTTCCATTTCATGTGCGCGCATTTTTTCTTGCTCATAGATGGCATACTCTTGCTCGGTCATATCACCTGCACTTTTGGCATCCATCTTCATTCTAAGGTCGTTCATCTCCTTATGAACATTTTCAAGTTCTGTGCGCAACGTGATTATCTCAGGATTATTTTCCGGATCCATGGGGTCATGTTCATCCGTCATCGGCTTTTTACTCACAGCCGCCAAAACGGCTTCAGTAGATCTTAGGCGTTCCACTTCCGATTCGAGTTCAGCATATTTTTTATTTGAAACACAGGAAGTAAGCATCAAGGCGCTTGCAGAAATTACGAGTAGAGATGTTTTCATATTCTTCGGTTGAAATTGCAATCGCCAAATATCGTTGCTTGAATTGAACTAGTGACACAGGGATTGAATCCTATTTGTTTAAAGTTCTTATAAAAGTGTTTATGAATTGATAATTGGAGACAATGAACAGTGTGATTTTATGATTTAAGGGATTTGAAACAAAGACGTTATAAATTTATTCTATTCAAAATCAGCGTATTACTATTTCGTATAGTACTATGTTATACAATGTACTAAGTAATACACGTATATTTGACCCGTAATTCAAAATCATGAACATAGAAAACTCAAAGGCACAACTTAGAAAAGGAATACTGGAGTTCTGTGTGCTTGCATTATTGAGGTCGGAAGAGGCATACCCTTCAGATTTGTTGACATCACTGAAAAATGCTCAGTTGATTGTAGTGGAAGGAACATTGTATCCCTTGCTCAATCGATTGAAGAATGCTGGGCTTTTGACTTATCGTTGGGAGGAATCAAAATCTGGACCTCCACGCAAATATTATAGCTTGACCGAACAGGGCAAAACCTTTTACATAGAATTAGCTGAATCGTGGGGGTCGCTTCGCGATGCCGTAGAGATGCTACTTGAAGACAACAAACCGAACCAATCAAAATGAAAAAGATTGTACAAGTAAATTTAAGTGGACAAATATTTACGCTCGATGATGACGCGTATCAGCGCCTGTCCGCCTACCTGAATCAAATAGGTAGACTCTATTCAAATAGTCCAGGAAAGGATGAGATTCTCCAAGATATTGAGGTAAGAATAGCTGAATTGTTTCATGAAAGATTGGGCGAGAATAGAATGGTTGTCGCATTGAATGATGTGCATGAAGTCATTGAAATTATGGGGCGACCAGAGCAATTTGATGAAGAATCAACTGAAAATGATGCTGGCTCTCAGAGTCAAGATCGATCAGAAGAATATAGAAGCAAACGATTGTATCGCGATCCGGATGATAAGGTAGTCGGTGGAGTTTGCTCGGGGGTTGGATACTATTTTGGAATTGACCCGATATTCATTAGGCTGGCATTTGTATTTGCTGTCATCATGTTTGGATCTGGGGTGTTGTTCTATTTGATTTTAATGGTCGTATTGCCAGAAGCAAAAACCGCTTCTGAAAAACGAAACATGAGAGGTGAACCAGTCAACTTGAGTGGTATTGGTAAATCCATTGAAAATGAAATAAATGCATTCGGTGAACGGATATCAAAAGATGGGGGCGACTTTGGGCGTAATAGCGGAAAAAAGCTCGTCCGGGGAATTGACCGATTCTTCTATTTCTTAGCAGAATTGATTCGAAATATTTTCGGAGTCATTGGTAAGTTCCTTGGTATACTATTTATACTCATCGGTACCGTTTTCGTGGCATCTCTCATTGCAGGCCTTTTTGGAATAGCAGATGTTATTCATTTCAGCAGCCACAGCTGGAGCGCCAGCATGGATCTATATGAATGGGGAGGCATCGTCTTCGATTCTACAGAGTGGTTAGCCGTATCTGTCACTGCATTTTTATTACTCATCGGCATCCCGTTCTTAGCCTTGGCTTATGGAGGCTATTTACTTCTATTCCCAAGAAATCGAGTTCCATACCTTGGCATGAGCCTTTTCGGTCTCTGGTTCTTAGGGTTGATTTTTGCCATTTTTTCGGGTTTTGGAATTTTGAAGTCCTTTTCCAAATCTGACAGTATCGTTGACGAATTTCATTTGGAAGAAGTAGGGTTGGAAGCCGATACGATCATAGTCTCGCTGGGTGAAGATCCCTTTAACATTGAAGAGAACAGGGCTTACAGAGCAAACAAAGACTTCATGATTAAGATTGACGAAGAAATTGCTAAAGTGGGTAAAGTAGAATTCACTATTCTGCCTGCCACGAATGAACACCTCGTTTTGGAGCTGCTTCGAGAGTCTAATGGATCAACTTTTGAATCGGCTGCCAGCAAAGCATCTAACATAGATTATCACTTTGTTTCGGATGACAAAACCTTGAAATTGAATTCATTTTTCAGCTTCCCTACTGAAGACTTGCTTCGAGATCAAGCGGTTGAACTCAAGTTGCTTTTACCCGTTGGTAAGACAGTTTTCCTTGATAGATCAGCGTTACGAGTTATATACAATATTCCGAATGTCACCGATATGAATGATCAGTATATGGTAGATCATTATTGGCGTATGGAAGAAAAGGGCTTGGTGTGTTTGGACTGTGACTCACGAAAAAAATCAGAATCCCTTGAAATTGAAGCGCGTATTGGATTGGATACGATCGCAAGTATCAAAGTAAACTAAAGACTGTTCTTTATCTGCGAGCGATGAATTAATTGATATCGTTCGCGCTGTTTAGTTAGGTTATGCAAGGCCTGATTTCCATATTCGAGATCGAGCTTTGTTATGCGTTAAAAATCCGGTTGTCAATACTTATCTTCGCGCAACGATTGAGTGGATATGCACTACATGTCCCATCATTCTTCGGACAGACAGTTAAATCAAGCATTATGGCGAAAACGGCACTAGCAGGAGAGAAAGAGATTACGAAAGACGAATTAAAATCTGAAATTTTAAAGGACTTTCATTTAGCCAATCTAAGCCGTGAAGTCAGCCTAATGGGCAGACGCGAGGTGCTCACTGGGAAAGCCAAATTCGGAATTTTAGGAGATGGTAAGGAACTTGCTCAAATCGCACTAGCCAAACAATGGCAACCCGGAGATTGGAGATCTGGATATTATCGTGACCAAACCATGATGATGGCGGTTAATCAGTTGACTACAGAGCAATTTTTCGCTCAATTATATGCTCACGCAGATGTAAGTGCAGAGCCAGCATCTGCGGGCCGCATGATGAATGGACACTACGCCACTCGCACTTTGGATGAAAACGGTAAATGGATTAACCTCACAGAAGCGCAGAATTCTTCAGCAGATATTAGTCCTACTGCGGGTCAAATGCCCAGGCTTTTAGGTCTGGCACTGGCGAGTAAATTTTTCAGAAACAATCCTGAGCTGAACAACCACGAACATTTTAGTGTCAAAGGAAATGAAGTCGCTTTTGGCACCATTGGCGATGCGTCAACTAGTGAAGGACCTTTCTGGGAAGCGATGAACGCGGCAGGAGTGATGCAAGTTCCTATGGTGATGTCTGTTTGGGATGACGGTCATGGAATATCAGTTCCAAAAGAGTTTCAAACGACAAAGGCGAGCATAAGCGAGGCGCTTTCTGGTTTTCAAAGAACAGTGGATAAGCCCGGATTCGAAATTCTAAAAGTGCGAGGCTGGGATTACCCCAATTTGGTGTTGACCTATGAAAAAGCCGTGAAAATTGCGCGCGATGAACATGTTCCGGTTCTAGTGCACGTGGAAGAAGTTACTCAGCCACAAGGTCACAGTACAAGTGGGTCACACGAGCGTTACAAGAGTCCAGAGCGACTTCAATGGGAAAAGGATTTTGATCCAATCAAGAAGTTCAAGGAGTTTATCCTAAGCAAATCGTTAGCAACGGCTGAGGAGCTTGAGGAGGTCGAAAAGCAGGCCAAGAAAGATGCGCGTGACGCAAAAACAAATGCTTGGAAAAACTTTTTAGAACCAATTAGAAACGATCACCAAACTGTGATTGGTTTGCTTGAGGCATTAGCCACAGAAAGCAAAAACAAGGTGTTTATCACCAAAGTCAAAGATGATATCAAAGCTGCTATTGACCCGTTACGGAAAGAGATTTTTGAAGCTGCGCGAAAGGCATTGCGATATGCGCGTGGCGAGCAATTAGCATCTAAAACGGCATTGATCCATTGGATTAGAACGGAAACAGAGGTGAATGCAGATCGATATTCATCTCACTTGTATAGCCAATCCGATGAGTCACCACTAAAGGTAACACCCGTTGATCCTCGTTATGATGACGACTCTGTAGTCGATGGACGTGAGATTCTAAGGGACAACTTTGATGCTCAGTTGAAAGCAAACCCAGAGGTGATCATTTTTGGAGAAGATGCTGGGCGAATTGGTGGGGTGAATCAAGGCTTAGAAGGATTACAAGCCAAACATGGCGTACATCGAGTTTTTGATACCGGAATTCGGGAGTGCACCATCGTTGGACAGGCGATCGGAATGTCCATGAGAGGGTTGCGACCCATTGCTGAAATTCAATACTTGGATTATTTGCTTTATGCATTGCAGATTTTAAGCGATGACGTGGCAACGGTGCAATACCGAACAAAAGGAGGGCAAAAAGCACCTCTTATTATTCGGACTCGTGGTCACAGATTGGAAGGGATTTGGCACAGCGGATCGCCAATGGGAATGATGGTTCACGCCCTCAGAGGAATGCACATTTGTGTGCCAAGGAATATGTGTCAGGCCGCAGGAATGTACAACACATTGCTCGCTGGTGATGATCCAGCCATTGTTGTCGAATCCTTAAACGGATACCGCCTCAAGGAAAAGCGCCCAAGCAATATGGGTGAATTCCGATTGGAATTAGGTAAGGTCGAAACCATGTGCGAAGGAACCGACATCACAGTTGTAACTTATGGATCTATGGTTCGAATGTGTGTGGATGTCGCCAAACAACTCAACGAGGTTGGGATTTCTGCCGAAGTGATTGATGTTCAAACCTTGTTGCCATTCGATATTGGATCAGAAATCGTGGAGAGCATCAAGAAAACGAATCGAGTCATTTTCGTGGACGAAGATGTGCCGGGTGGAGCATCTGCTTACATGATGCAAGAAGTGTTAGAAAATCAAGGTGCATATCAATATTTAGATTCTGCACCACAAACTTTGACTGCAAAGGCGCATCGACCTGCGTATGCATCCGATGGAGACTACTTCTCTAAACCATCCAATGAAGATATTTTGGAAGCCATTTATGCTATTATGCATGAAGCCGAACCAAATCGATATCCAGAATTGTATGCGTAACATTTTTGTTGTTCTGTTCCTCTCTCTTAGCCTGTATGCAAATGCTGGCGGTGAGAAGTTTCAACTCAACTTGATTGTATCCCCAACAGCCGAGTGGATGTGGTTTAATCGTTCACCATTCGCAAAAACCTACAATAATTTATGGGGCACCAAGTTGTCCTACAATTTTGGGATTGAATACAAGCGTTTTTTCGATCCATCATTGAGCTTTAGCACTGGTGTATTATACATGAATAAAGGATTCAGAAACGTTGATCCAACCGCTGGAGTGGATGGAAAAAACGGAGTGACATTAATGAGCGCGCATGTCATTGGTGTTCCACTTACCATTAATGCGCACCACGACCTGAGAAGACGTGTTGAAATGATTTACAGCATTGGTATCGTGGGTGGCTATCTATTTCAGGAACGAGTTCGAAACAAGAATTATTCAGAGGAAGAGATTCCAGAACAAGGAATTTTAGACGCTACTAATGGTGTGTCAAACGTCAATATTTTCAATGATGTTTATGTCGGTGCACATGCGGGTATTGGAATATCTGCCTATTTAAAAAGTAGGGTAGTACTAGTAGTGCAGCCCATGTTTCAATTTCAAATCAACAATGCCCGCGATTATTTGGGCCAGTTCAACTCGAGTGATCCTTTCAATGCAAGGCTAAATTCATTTGGGGTCGATTTGAAAATCGGATACTTCTTTACTAAACAAGTTCGCAATCAATCCAAGGATATATAGTAAAGCGCTGATGCTGGTTTGGATGATCGGATTGTCCTTCATCATGATTCAATCCATATTTCACCCTTTCAAGTCTGTTAGTCTCAGCGGAGAGGAGTGGGTGCCAGAAATAGACTCCCTATCCATAGCCACATTCGAAAACCTGTCTTTTCAAAAACAAGTGGATCATTGGACTTCGAAGAAATTCGGATTTCGAGAAGTCATGGTTAGATTTTATAATCAAGTGCTGTATTGGACATTTGGAGAATGCACCTATTTCATTGAAATTGGAGATGACTGCTTCCTGTTTGAAAAGGATTATCGTGATTCGGCCTGCGGTGAGAATTTAATCCCAAAAGTTGAGATTGAATTGAAGTTGGATTCATTGGAAATCCTAAGCGACTTTCTGAACGAAAGGGGTAAGAAACTAATTGTGGTTGTTGCTCCTAACAAATACCGTTACTATCCAGATAAAGTCAGTTTGAATTGCGATGATCGCGAGACGAATTATAGCCATTTCACCGCTGGTTTCAATCATTCTAAGTATGCTGTTTTCGACTGCATCGAACTGTTCCCTAAGATGACCTCTCAATATCCGTTGGTTCCAAAGTCGGGAACGCATTGGAGTTTATATGGGGCATTTCGCACGGCACAATTAATACAGGATTCGCTAGTGAAATGGGAGTTTGCAGGTGCTCCTTTAGAAATTTCAGCCATCGAAATCGATGACACTCCAAGGCAAACAGATAAAGACCTCCATGATTTGCTGAATATCATGACCTATGCCCCAAAGGAAGAATTGGCATATCCATATACGGATTATCATAATCCTAAGAAGCCGCGCATGCTCATCGTAGGTGATAGCTTTTACGAAAGCTTTTACCGATTGAATATCCACAGTGATGTTTACGATCCAGAAAGTAAATTGCTCTATTACAATAAGAAGATGTTTGGTAGAGGACGAAATATAAGTCGCGAGTTTAATGCTGACGATCTATTTGTCGAATTGTACAATACTGATGTAGTAATGATAGTCTCAAACGAAGGGGCTTTGAAGAATTTTGGCTGGGGGTTTTTAACAGACGCTATTCAATTATTGCATGAATAGATTACTGATCATTGGACATCAATTCCCTGAACCATTGTCATCTGCGGCCGGATGGCGGATGCTGCAAATCATTCAAATGTTACAAGAAATGAATTTCGAAATTCATTTTGCTTGTGCTGCCAAACAAGGCGAGTTTGCTTACGATCTATCAAGTAAAGGTGTTATCGTAGAGGAGGTTCAAATGAATGATTCGCGTTTTGATGACTATATCAAAGAACTCAATCCTAAGGTGGTCCTTTTTGATCGATTCATGGTAGAAGAACAGTTTGGATGGCGAGTGGAAACTCAGTGTCCAAATGCCCTGCGGATTTTGGATACAGAAGATTTACACTTTCTGAGGCAGGCGAGAGCCACAGCGGTCAAGGCTGGTCGATCGCTGTCGGAGGTAGATTTGAGATCGGAACTAGCTAAGCGCGAAATTGCTTCTATTTATAGAAGCGATTTATCGCTCATTATTTCTTCAGCGGAGATGGATGTTTTACAGGCGTCATTCGACATCAAATCGGAGATATTGCATTATCTGCCGTTTTTAACGGATAAGTCAATGTCCCTCAAATCACGGAATTTTGAAGAAAGAAAGCACTTCGTTTCCATTGGTAATTTTTTGCACGAACCGAACTGGGATGCTGTTCAGCAATTGAAGTATCACATCTGGCCAATGATTCGTAAAAAGCTGCCTAAAGCAGAGTTACATGTCTTTGGTGCCTACCCCAGTGAGAAGGTTTTGCAGCTGATGGACGAGTCCAATGGATTCATCATTAAAGGTAGGGCAGAGGATGCCAGAGAAGTGATTGCTAAAGCGCGTGTGCTATTGGCTCCAATTCGTTTTGGGGCGGGATTGAAGGGTAAGCTTTTCGAAGCGATGTTGTGTGGAACACCAAGTGTAACTACCGATTTGGGAGCCGAAGGACTTCAAAACGGCTTAGCTTGGAACGGACACGTAGCCAATGACAATGATGCATTTGCCGCTGCCGCCATTCAATTGTATTCGAACAAAGAATCCTGGGAGCATGCTCAATCCAAATCAAAAGACCTTTTAGATCAGTTCGCCCTAGCGCAATACCATACCGATTTTAAATCCCGAATTGAAGACACAATGAATAATTTGTTGCACCATCGAAATGCCAATTTCATTGGAGGGATGCTTCGACACCATGCACATCGCAGCACCGAGTTTATGTCCCGCTGGATTGAGGAAAAGAATCGGGTAAAGACTGGCGAGTAGAGTCGATATTGTTGCGAACATGCTCTAGACTGTCAACCTTGGCTTTTAATCCTTGTATTTCTCTCATCAAGGAATCGTTTTCTTCCTGCGATAAAAGCATGCTGATCTTCTCCAGTAAAGATGAAATAGTCCTCGTTTCGGATTTAGGTTGTGAGATCGCCTCGCCAAGTACCGTCTCCCCAGGTTTGAGTTTGAAGCTCGAACGACCCTTTGACATTTCGATGGCTCTATCGCCCAGTATATTGAGATGCTTGACTTTGAATGTGCTGCCTTTTGGTGGCATGGAATCTTGAAATTGTAAGTTGATCAATACCTCATAGTCATCGGTCAGATTTACTTCGCTCACAACACCCACCTGCTTGTCATTTTGCAGTACCAAGTCTCCTACTTCAACACCATCGCCATTTTCAAAGAGGACATGCAAGCGCTTGGGTTGGTCCACACAACCTATTAGTATCATCAAAGTCAATAGGCTGAAAATGATACTTAACCTAGTCATAACGCATTAAGATTAAACTCACCCACAAGCGGTCGATGATCGCTCAATCGAACATCCCTTGTTTCGAATTTCACATTGTCCAATGGATCGCTGTGCATCATAAAATCAATACGAAGGCTAGGGTAGTAACCAATGTATGATGTCCCCATTCCGCTGCCATTTTCTGTGAAAGCATCTTGCAATTCACTGGCGATTTTTCGATAGGAATAAGAACCTGGAGTGTCGTTTAAGTCACCGCAAAATAGCACGGGGTGGGGCGATTCAGTTATAAACTGGTGAATCTGTTGAATCTGTCTGGCACGCTTCTTATACCCACCAGCAAGTTTTCGGATGAGCATCTTTAAATCATCCCATTGCTTTTGTTGATCGTTACGTTCAATATGCTCATCAATTTCTTTCTCCAATGCGCTGAGGTGGACTGAGGCCAGATGCACGTTAACCACCCGCAATGTCTCACGTTGAACGATCATATCCGTATAGATAGCTACATTGTTGCCTGCCGTATCCAAAGGAATTAATCCTTCATCCACAATGGGATATTTGGTCAAAGTTGCGATTCCAAATTTGTGCCTACCATGATGTATTACTGCTGTGAAATGTTCGTGCAGATTTGTAGCATCCTGCACTTTTAATAGGGTGTCGGCAGTATTCAAGACATCCTTAGCATCCGATCGGAAATATTCCTGTAGGCAAATAATATCCGCATCTTCTTTGACGAAAAAATCTAAGATGTTGTTTGGTGTTTCCTTATTGTTCGTCCAATTGTAAAGGTCAAAGAGCCGAACGTTGAAACTAATGGCCTTGATATCCCCGGATTTATCCACACCTGAACCAAAATTGACATGATTCAAGAGGTTTGGAATTGATATTGCTATGACAATAATCCCAAACAAAACGTAGTTAGGACGTACAATCAGCCAGAACAACACAAAAACAATATTCAAAGCGAAAAGAGGGAGAAATACGAGTCCTAAGAAGGCAGGAAAAAGAAGAGTATTTGGATCAATGTAAGGAGCGAGATCACTTAAAAGTAACGCCAATGCAAGCAATAAGTTCATGGAGAGCAGTAGCAATCTCAGAAGTCTGCTTCCTCTCATTTCATCTTATTTGTTATTGCTGGCTTTGAACAAAAACTCCTTTTCTTCCTTGGTCAAATTATCATAACCTGACTTTGAGATTTTATCCAATATGGCGTCAACACGAGCTTCCGTTTCTTTGGACTTGGGTCCAGTGCTGGTTATTGAATTCGGCCTGAAGTCATTCTCAACCTCTCTGATCGTTGGTTTCTTTTTGAAGAAATTTCCCAATCCTTTGAATAAGTTTAAGAAGCCTGCAGCAGGATCTTTACCGGCATTGAGTGTCCTGAAATAGAAGTAACCAAAAGCCGCACCACCTAGGTGTGAAAGCTTGCCACCAGTGTTCATGGATAGATCCAAGAGTGTATTCATCACAAAAAGTCCAAGCGCTACATACCTCAGTTTAACAGGGCCAATGAGAAGTAGATTCATTTGGAAGTCACCAAATCGAAAACCAGCAAAGGCCACTACAGCCATGATTCCTGCTGAGGCGCCTACCAACGGAGTGTCAACTATCATTTGTCCGCCTAAATGTTGTAAGCTGTAAACCAACAAATAGAAAATGGCACCGGCTATTCCACCCAAAAAGTATAAGCCTATCAATCGCTCTCGCCCCATGAAATCATGTACGATTCTTCCGAAATAATAGAAGATCAGCATATTCCAAAACAAATGCCCTATACTTCCGTGCATAAACATGTAAGTGAATGCCGACCATGGACTGGTAATGAAAGAGGGTAGGTAGGAGTGCATGGCAAACCATCGCAACAGCCCCGTATTAAAACCCGGAAAGATATTCGCGAATAAATTCTGAAACACGAAAACTCCAGCGCAAACTATGATGATCTGCCCGATGAAGTTGTTACCTCTAAAAATGTTCTTTAAATCGTCTAGCATTCTAATTCAAAGTAAGTGTCTTGTTGCCAATATCAACGCCAGCGGAACCCAGATTGTTGCCAAATTTTGATAAGTATGAACCCAAATAACATTCCTCCCAAATGCGCAAAGTGCGCTACATTATCTCCAGGATTGTTCTGAAATGCAGAATAGAGCTCAATCAATCCGTAACCAGCCACAAAGTACTTGGCCTTGATAGGGATGGGAATGAACATCATGTAAAGACTCACATTAGGAAACATCATTCCGAATGCGAGTAGAATTCCAAATAAAGATCCTGATGCACCAACCACATTAGGCCCGTCAACTATGCTGGCTCTGTATTCACTCAAAAATGATGTAGCCTCTCGCAACAAGCTTTGGTCATTTGGATTGATTTGTAGTTGTGGAAGGGTGAAGTCCACAAAGTGTTGAGCCTGTGGCAACAAGTCGGGATGTAAGTATTGTCCCCAAACATGATTTTCTACAAAACCCACCATGTCCACCACGTTCGGATATTCAATCATGGCTTGCATTTGTGTGGCAAGTGGATATAAATCCCAACCGATGATGGCATAGTGCAATATCGCTGCGCCAAAGCCAGTGATCAGATAGTAAATTAAAAATCGTTTGCTGCCCCAAACGCTCTCTATCGTGCTGCCAAACATCCATACGGCAAACATGTTGAAGACCAAGTGTGTGATGTCATACTGGCTGTGCATGAACATATATGTTATGAACTGAAAAGGATAAAATAGGTCGCTTTGGAAGTAGTGTAATCCAAAAAGTTCCCAAAAATTCATCCCGAAGGCCTGCATGAACGAAAACGATGCTAAGTACATCAATACATTCAAAATCAGTAAGTTCTTCACCACTGGAGGCATAGAGCTCCAGCCTTGTCCACCCATCATCATGCGCTAAATAGTTTGTCGATCATTCCTGAATTCATCAAAACGAACGTTGGTTTTCCCGTCAAATCGAATTGTGGCTGCTTGCAACGCATCAATTGACGGTAGAGCTCTAGCATTTCTTGTGCCTTGAGTTCAACACCTGACCTGATGGCAGTATGTTGTGCCATCAATTTGATTACTTGTTGCTGTAATTTAACTGCGCTATCGGGTTTGTTTGTTCTCAAATCATCAATGAATCCCGCAATGGTTTCCTCAATATTCAACTGCAAACAAGCGGATGGAATTCCTCGAACAATGTAGCTGGTTGCTCCAAAGTGTTCTATTTCAAAACCTATTTGAGACAAGGGCTCAATGGCTGATTTTAATAATTCCGCATCTTGCGGTGTCAGCTCAATCGTCACCGGAAATAGTTGTTGTTGAATGCTTTGTTTTTCAGCCATTAAGCTTTCCTCAAACTCTTCAAAAAGGACCCGTGCATGTGCGCGATATTGATGAAGTAAGAATATTCCTTCAGTGCTTTGAACTAGTATGTAACGATTGCCAATTTGTCTGACAATCACCTGGTCATCTTCGCTGCCTAGCTCCAATGTTTGTTCTTCTTGTTCCGGTCGCACCAGCGATTCATCCATTCCCGTGTACAGCGCCTCCCAGCCCTCCGTCATTGGTTTTTGAAATCGCGTACCACGCTCCCAGTCTTGGTTTCGGGGTTTTTCGTTGTTTTCAAATGGGTTGTAATTGGTATTCACCATGATTCCCGGTTGTTCGAACTTCTGACCCGCTTTGGGTGGAAGAATGTCGAAGGCCTGTTCGCGCTCAAAGTCAATGGATGGTGAAACGTGATACTGTCCAATAGATCTTTTCACAGTGCTTCTTAAAATCGCGTAAACAGCACGTTCATCCTCAAACTTGATTTCCGTTTTTGTAGGGTGAATATTTACATCAATGGTTCCAGGTTCCACATCAAAATAGATGAAATAGGAGGGGTGGTGTCCATGAGGTACCAATCCTTCAAATGCTTTTTGAATGGCCGAATGGAAATAGGAGCTTTTGAAATAGCGCCCATTCACAAAGAGAAACTGCTCGCCACGACTTTTCTTGGCTGCATCGGGTTTTCCTATAAAGCCTGCGAGTTTTACTAGGTCTGTTTCTTCTTCCAGTGGCACCAACTTTTCGTTGTATGATTTTCCTAAGATTCCTATGATGCGCTGGCGAAGTTTCGATGGTTGCAGATGGAATAGCTGTTGACCGTTGTGGTACAACTTGAATTCCAAGTATGGATTCACCAATGCCACTCGCTGGAATTCGTCAATGATGTGGCGCATTTCGACCGCATCGCTTTTTAAAAACTTCCTGCGGGCTGGAACGTTGAAGAATAGATTCTTCACGCTAATCGTAGTGCCCACCTCCATGGCGCAATGGTCCTGGTGTTTGACCTTTGAGCCCTCTACTAAAATGGTCGTTCCCACCTCACGATCTACCGACCTAGTTTTTAATTCCATTTGCGCGACAGCAGCAATACTGGCCATTGCCTCGCCTCTAAATCCCATGGTCTTGATTCGGAAAAGGTCATTGGCATCGGAAATTTTTGAGGTGGCATGACGCTCTAAACTCATGCGCGCATCCGATTCGGACATTCCCTTGCCATTGTCCACGCATTGAATCAAGGCTTTTCCACTATCTTTGATGATCAACTGTATGGCAGTGGCCCCAGCATCTACGCTGTTTTCCAATAGCTCTTTCACCACCGAGGCTGGACGCTGAATTACCTCTCCTGCAGCAATTTGATTAGCGATTGAATCTGGAAGGAGTTTTATAATATCTGACATGCCCTGCAAAGGTGGTATTGCAGTTGGAATGGTCAAGGGAAATTAGAATCGATTTTGTCTGCTTATGATATTTTAGTTTCTAGCTACTTTTCCGCTCAGATGAATCTCAAGCATTTCATAGCTGTTTTAGCTGTCCTTTGGGCAATGTCGGTCATGGCCCAACCTTCAAATTTGATTTTCAAGTTAGAAGGAACTGTTACGGATGTGGAGGTGAATGATTCCTTGATCGCTTGTCCAGTGTATTTGATTGACTTGGAATCTTTCGACACTTTACTTACCCATACGGATTCAAACGGATTTTACCAATTTGAAGTAAACGAGGATGGTGATAGACTTGTTTTGCCGGAGAGAGATTACTTAATCCGCATTTGTGATTATCAATATCGAAACGAAGGAAGATGCGGCTATCACGCAGCCCAAGGTTACGAAAGCACCAGGGGAATCACCGAATCAACTCGATTCGTTAAGGACTTTGCTTTAGCAAGTTTCAACTGTTGCTATGAGGTTCCATTTCCTTGGCTTCTTTGGGGTGAGAGTGTATCTGTGCTTGTCAACGAAAACCATAATGGTATTGACTCGCTGAATTTTGTCTTTCAAACGCTGGAAGAAAATCCAACCATAATAATAGAAGTTTCGAGCCACTGTTATAAGGAGCTATCGGCAGAAAAGAATCGCATTTGTGGTGAACAAAGGGCGGATGCAGTAGTGGATTACTTAGTTTCGAAAGGAGTGGATATGGAACGTTTGATACCTGTTTCTTATGGCGATACTCGCCCCAAATTTTCCATGGATCAACTCAAGGTGATGAGTTCAGAAGAGCGAATACATGCCGAATACAGAAACAATAGAGTAGTGTTTTCGGTGCTTTCCTATGATTTTGTACCAAAGTAAGTTGATGAAAACACACTCAGCCATTATGCCTAATCTTGCCGTAGAATTCCTTCCATGAAATTTGACGATTACCGCATTGCTGATGGCATCAAAACTGCCATATCTAAGCTAGGCTATAAAAAACCTACGGATATTCAGTACAAGTCTATTCCACCCATTCTGAAAGGAGAAGACGTGCTTGCAATAGCGCAAACGGGAACCGGAAAAACAGCCGCTTTTGCCATTCCGATTCTTCATTTGCTTCAAGCTCGCAAAGTGGATGGTCGTTCCAATGGAATCAAATGCTTGGTCATGACACCCACCCATGAGTTGGCACTGCAGGTGGAGAGTGTTTTCAAGACTTTAGGCAAACATACTCGAGTGGAAACCTACTGTATCCACGGTGGCGTGGAGCAAGAGCCGCAAAAGGAAAAGTTAGAGGACGGAGTCGATATTCTGATCGTGACTCCGGGGCGAATGTTCGACTTGTTGAGTCAAGGCTCGTTGAAGTTGAATCGCGTGGAGATTTTGGTTTTGGATGAGGCCGATCACATGCTCGATTTGGGGTTCATCAAAGACATACGCGATGTCATGCATCATTTGCCGAGCAACAGACAGACGCTGTTCTTTTCGGCTACGATCAACGAGGAGATCAAAAACTTGGCCTATTCACTGGTGCGCAATGCCATTCGGATTCAAATCTCACCGAAGGACCCCGTAGCTAAAAATATTGAGCATTCAGTAGCTTTTATTGCAATGGATGATAAGCGCTACTTCTTGGAAGGATTAATCACGAATAATCCAGATAAGAAGATGTTGGTTTTTGTGCGCACCAAAGTCAGGGCAGAGCGAGTGAAGAAGGCCATGGCACGCGTTAAGATTGAAACAGATACGATTCACAGCGATAGAGAACACGCAGATCGAGAGCGAACCATGAAGAACTTTAGAAGCGGGGAATTGAAGGTTTTGATCGCTACAGACGTGAGCGCCCGTGGCATTGATATTCCAAACGTAGAGTTTGTGGTGAACTATGATTTGCCAGAAACCAGCGCACAGTATGTTCACCGAGTGGGAAGAACCGGCCGCGGATCGAGTAAAGGACAAGCCTATTCCTTTTGCAGCGAAGAAGAAAAGCCTGTGTTGGCTGAGATTGAGGAAAACCTTGGCAAGCCTATCACACGCTTGCAAGTTTCAAAATCTGAGTACGAGAACACCGTGTCTGCGACCATTGAAGTGGAAGAATCAAAGAAGTACGATGTCATGGCGCTCATCGAAGAACACGAAGCCGCTGTTGAAAAGCACAAGAAGCGAAAAGGGAAAAAGAAGAAGAAGTGACTCCAAGTTCGTTCAGTCGCGTGTAATTAGCACAGCACTTTGTGAAGCCGAAATCCATTTTTGAAATTAGGTATTCGACATTCAACTGATCATTGAGTATTAATGGTTGAGTAATACACGATTCGTAATAAAGTTCTTTTCTTCCTTTTTTGCTTGCTGCTTCGACAAACTCAGCACAGGCTCCAAAGAAGCAAAAAAGTCATGGCTTAGAAGAACCTCAAAGGCATCTTCTCGTTTCCCCTCAGTTCGGTCGGGTGATTTCCGAATCAAGTTCGGAACTTCCCGATCTCACTAAGGCGAATCTTCAAATTCAACCTTAGAGTTTCTTCAAGGCCTTTGAGCACTTCGCTAGTTATCTCGTTGTTCTGGACATTTCGAAATTCAGTATTGGACATTGGCTATTCGATATTCAATTTGAATATATCCATCATGTTGAATGTTAGGGTGAAGCTTCTCCAGTGATAGCAATGGTCAAGCGGAAGTGCGTTCCGATTTGTGAAATGATCCAAATAGATCGAGGTCTGTACGTGGGATTTCAAATGGAACTCAAATGGCGATAATCGGAACAAAGCATGCAGCGCCAGACCACTTGCGGTTCTTCAGATTCGATCAGAATCTGAAGAAATCACATTTGAAGCTTCAAGCAGTTTTTCTCCCTTTTTGCTGCATCAAAAAGGGAAAGAGAGTTTTTTACTTTCCAATTTTTCTTGGCACTTCGACAGCCTCGGTGCAGGCTACAAAGAAGTAAAAAAGTCAAGGCCCATTCAAGACAATTTTTTCTGTGCGAATGCTCGACACGGAAAAACCACGGTTCTGAATTCTAATCACCAGCGTAACCAACGCTGCCGAAACTTGAAAAGTTCGTTTCCCACGGGATAGGTAATCAATTCAATTGTCCCAAATTCAGCCCGCTATTGTTGTGAATGGGGCGAGAGTCAACATTCACTTGCAGTGCTATTGTTGGGATTTCGAAATTGGATATTGGACATTCATTATTCGATATTTTATTTAATTCCGGTCGTTCACACTTCGACCAGTCCCGAACCGAGTTCGGGACGCTCAGCATGACGACCTACGTTGATCGGAGAACATTTCGATATTCGAAATTGGACGTTCGTTATTCGATATTCACTTGAGCATTGATTGTTGAGTATTATCCCGCATTTCTGCCAACTTCTGCTAATCTGCAGCTCCAGTCCAATAATTCCACGCTACTTTCGCGAGCTTGAAATTTGAGCTTCAACATACGGATACTGGTTCGAGCGCACGCGCTGGAGAAATAACCACCGATCACGGGGTGATCCAGACTCCGATATTTATGCCTGTGGGCACGGTAGCATCTGTCAAAACAGTGCATCAGCATGAACTAGCAGAGGATATCAAAGCTCAAATTATTCTGGGCAATACCTACCATTTGTATTTGCGACCTGGCATGAACGTGCTGGAGGCGGCCGGTGGATTGCACAAATTCATGAATTGGAATCGACCCATTCTTACGGATAGCGGTGGTTATCAGGTGTATAGTCTGGCGAAAAGTCGAAAAATTACAGAGGAAGGTGTAACCTTTCAATCACATATTGATGGTTCGCGGCAATTCTTCTCTCCTGAAAAGGCCATGGATATTCAGAGGCAGATCGGTGCAGACATCATTATGGCGTTTGACGAGTGTCCTCCATATCCATGTGATGAGCGATACGTAGAAAATAGCATGCATTTGACCCATCGGTGGCTAAAGCGTTGTTGCGATCACTTCGACTCAACCGAAGGATTGTATGGATACTCACAAACCTTGTTTCCTATTGTTCAGGGCGGTACATATCCTCATTTAAGGGAAAAGTCAGCCGAGTTTATTGCCTCTATGGATCGCGAAGGAAATGCGATTGGTGGGCTTTCTGTAGGTGAACCTCATGATAAGATGTATGCAACTACTGAATTGGTTTGCAGAATTTTACCGAAAGATAAACCGAGATATTTAATGGGTGTTGGGACTCCCGAAAACATCCTGGAATGCATCGCCTTGGGCATAGATATGTTTGACTGTGTGTTGCCCACTCGAAACGCACGACATGGGATGCTTTACACTTGGGATGGCATCATGAACATCAAAAATGAAAAATGGAAGAATGAGCATTTCGTGTTGGATCCATTTGGAACTTCCTACGTTGATTCTGATTACTCCAAAGCTTATGTGCGACACCTCGTGTGCAGCAAAGAACTCTTGGGCGCGCAAATCTGCTCCATCCATAATTTGGCGTTTTACCTCGATTTGGTGACACAAGCTAGAAATCACATTATTGCTGGTGATTTCTCCGAATGGAAATCACAGGTACTTCCAAAAATTACCAGACGACTCTAAGTGAAGATTCTTGATTTATATATCATCAAAAGGTTTCTGCTGACCTTCTTCTTCATTCTTGGCATCATCATGTCGATTGCCATGATCTTTGATATCAGTGAGCAGATCGATGATTTAATTAAAAATAAGGCTCCGCTTTGGGGGGTCTTATTTGAGTATTACCTGAATTTCATTCTGTTTTATGGAAATCTGTTCAGTCCGCTTTTAGTTTTTCTGGCGGTTATTTTCTTTACATCTCAGCTTGCGAGTAGGACGGAGATTGTTGCAATACTCAGCGGTGGAGTGAGTTTCAATCGGTTAATGCTTCCTTATTTTATTAGTGCTACCATTCTAGCTGCGTTGTCCTTTTACTTGAACAACTACTTGGTTCCGAAAGCAAATGAAACACGGATCGCCTTTGAAGGTAAATACATTCATACCTACAAACGATCGCTGACCACTCGAATTCACAAACAGATAAGACCCGGTGAAATGATCTACTTTGATAAGTACAATCGATTGAAGGATATAGGGTATTCGTTTACTTATGAAGTGTGGGATGGGATTGATTTGAAGAGTAAAATATTCGCAAATTATGTAAAATGGGATACGGCTAGTTCGCAGTGGCGATTGGAGAACTATTACATCCGTACATATCACGATGATGGTGAATCTTTGGTGCAAGGGAATACATTAGACACCACCTTTGCCTTTGCGCCCGAAGAATTCTCTACGAGAGTTGAAGACATACAAATGATGAACGTCCATGAATTGGATGATTATATCGAATCAGAAACGATTAAAGGTTCTAAAAACATTCCTTTTTACTTGATTGAAAAGCACAGTCGCAATGCGCTTCCGTTTTCAACATACATCCTGACCATCATTGGAGTTAGCATGAGCAGTAGAAAGGTGAGGGGTGGACTGGGTGCTCATATTGCTGCGGGTTTGGCACTCGCAGTCACTTATATCTTAGCAATGAAGGTAACAACCGTTTATGCTACAAATGCCGGTTTAAACCCGCTTATCGCAGTTTGGATTCCAAACGTCTTATATGGATGCTTAGCGGTTTATCTGTTCATTAAAGCGCCTAAGTAGCTTCATTACTTAAGTTTCCTTAATCGAACGCATCGGGTCGAAGGATTTCGATAGATTCGAACCACTCAATCCATCTGATTTGTCTGATTCACAAAAACCCATACTTCCTGGTAATAACCTCATGACGCACAAGGCGTTAGAGGCACGTAAAGCTTTTTTGGAAAATGCGGAACCTGGATTGTCAGGGCTGTTCGATTCAAATTTATCCATGAGCGAAGTCATGGGTAATGTGGAGTCCTTCATCGGATCGGTGAGCGTACCTCTTGGTTTGATAGGCCCTTTGACCATTGATTGGTCTGGCGAGAAGGAGTCAGTATTTGGCGCTGGGGCAACAACGGAGGGAGCCCTGATTGCAAGTATCAATCGAGGTTGTCGGGCTATTGCTTCCGAATCAGCAGTGACTACCGAGATTCAATCGAAATGCATGACGCGCATGCCCATGTTTGCATTCAGCAACGCTGAAGAGTGTGCGCGATTCGTGACATGGTTTTGGGATAACGAGTCTGAGATCAGCGCAAAAGCAGAGGAAGCCTCGAATCATGCGCAGTTGCTTGAATTTGAGATTGTACAAATTGATGAAACTGCGCATGTCAAGTTTGTGTATGATACGGGTGATGCTTCTGGCCAAAACATGACTACTGCCTGCACATGGCATGCTTGTGTGTGGGTTTTTGGTGAAATAAAGAAGGCTGGAATTGAACTCGTTCAGTTCGGTATTGAGGGGAATGGAGCTTCAGATAAGAAGGTAAGTGAAGGGTCAATCGAAAATGGCCGGGGTATAAGGGTGGAAAGCACGGTAACTCTGAGTGACGATACGATTAAAAAATTCTTGCGGGTAGATGCGCAAGAGATGTATGAGGCATATGTGCGCTCAGAAAGAATCGCAGAACACGTAGGTATGGTTGGCTTTAATAGCAACGTGGTGAATGCCATCGCAGCCATTTTTACGGCCACAGGGCAAGATATAGCTTGTGTTGGTGAGTCTGGTACTGGGATTTTGAATTTAACTCGTCAAAACGGCTCAATTCGCTTCGAGTTGGTTTTGACCAATTTAGTGATAGGTACTGTTGGTGGTGGTACGGCTTTGCCCACTCAGAATGCGGTTTTACGTATGATGGGGTGTGCGGGGACAGGAAAAGTGGAACGTTTTGCTTCCATCATAGCTGGATTTTCCCTGGCCTTGGAATTGAGCACACTTGCCGCAGTGGTTGGTGGTCAGTTTGCAAGAGCGCATCAGGTGTTTGGACGTAATAAGCCAAAGAATTGGTTGGTGAGGTCAGAGTTTGACCAAAAGTTTGTCAAACCGATTATTGAGCCGTATGTTGAGGGTGTCATTCAATCCATCGATTTCAATGCTCAGGCCCGATTGGATAATGGTATTCTGACTGACCTTTCCGCCAAGGTGGTGAGGAAAATGGTCGGTTTTACGCCAATGACCGTGCATTTGCAAAATGGAGATATGCTTTCGGTTTTAGCAAAGAGCAAGGCGCTGGATTCGGAGATTATCAAGGGGATTCACTACATGGCGAGTCAAATAGATACGACCTTGGCTGATAAGATATTAGCTACTGCTAATTATTTGGAGTATCGAGATTGTCATTTAAAAGAGATTGAGGTGTTCCGATTTTTGGATAAGCGCCAATTCAATCATATGCCCAGGTTTTATGGTTCCAAAATAGATGAAGAACGAGAGGTTTATCTACTTTTTGAAGAAATGCTGAATCACGATTCCTTAACTCATTTCAATTCAGAGTTGAGCCCTGAATCATGGACAAAGACTGAAGTGGTGAAAGTAGTGGATGCCTTGGTCGAATTTCAGGAGTTAAGTCTGAA
The DNA here is from genome assembly GCA_943788775.1 of uncultured Flavobacteriales bacterium. Taxonomy (GTDB): domain Bacteria; phylum Bacteroidota; class Bacteroidia; order Flavobacteriales_G; family Salibacteraceae; genus SHAN690. The sequence goes on from CALSRO010000005.1 coordinate 854,139, forward strand.
AGCTGGCTTGAGCCAAGAGTTGTTCCATGTCGCAGAGCTAGGCGAAGGTGAATTGTTTCATCTGTATACTGATCTTCTAAATCAATGCAAGGTTGATCGCGATCAAGGTTTTGTAAATGATTTGAATCACGTGTTTGATTTGATTAATCAGAAAGATGAGGTATTTGGTATTAATGTTTTGTGCCACAATGATTTTAATCCTAGAAATATTGCAATTCGGTCCTCAGGTGAGCTAGCGATCTATGATTGGGAATTAGCTTTCATAGGTTCTCCATTGCGAGACATGGTTGAGTTTCTCTCTTTCGTGGTTACTGACAGTTGGTCAGATGCTCAAATCTTAGAAATCCTGGAGTTACATCGGTCTAAGTTTTCTATAATAGTTGCACAGGACATTACTTTTCAGCAATGGTCGATAGAAGCCAAGAACGCTTTGAAATTCTATATCGCTGGACGGGTCACTTTTTATTTGCTTGGGGAGTCGATGTTGAACTATGGGTTTTCAGATCGCATCTTCAAAGCATCGATGCGAATGTTAAAAGTGTTGAGCTGATGCTGGACGGGTTTTTCGTTCATATCCAGTCCTTTGTGATTCCCTTGCTATTTGCGAATTTGTTACATATGGTTTGTATCAAATTGAATGTATTGCCAATATTGGCTAGACCGATTTCCATGAGGTGGTTTGGATACGGTAAAACATTCCGGGGGTTTATTCTGCTCACCATTTTCACTGGTTTCTTTGCTTGGGGCGTAGCCCAATTCAATGCTTCAAGTCCATCAGATCAGCTTGTCATTGGAATGATTCTAGGATTTGTTTACGCACTTGGGGAGCTGCCAAATTCATACATCAAGAGGCGGCTGGAAATTGGAAGTGGGAAGCAAGGCACGCGCAAATACTTGCAATTAGTAATTGATAAATTAGATAGTTTAATATTCTTGATTCCAGTTTATTATGTTATTTCATCTATTTCAATGGTTCATTCAATTATTTTATTCATTGGATCGTTTGTTTTGCATGTATTTGTCAGCTATTTAGTTTGGAAATTGGGGCTTAAAAAGAATCTATAGTGGACAAGAAGGAGATTTATACTATTCCGAATTTATTGAGCTTTTACCGGCTCATTACCTTTCCGCTGGTGGCCGCCTTCGCGTTTACAGATCAGGAACTATTGTTTGCGATTTTCTTCTGTATCGGCCTTATAACCGATATTCTTGACGGATTGATTGCTCGTTTATTCAATATGAAAACAGAATTCGGGGCAAGGCTCGATTCCTTGGCCGATGTTGGACTGTACATCAACGCGCTGATTGGAGGGATCGTTTTCAAATGGGAGGCGGTTGCTCCACATGCATGGATGGTAGTGACCTTCGTTTTGTTCTACGTAGCAATGGAACTGATGTCTTATCTCAAATTCAGAAGTCATGCAAGCTTGCATTTATACTCCTCTAAGGTTGGAGGGTACATACAGGGGGTTTTCTTTTTTATTCTCTTTAGCTACGCTTTCATTCCGTGGCTTTTTTACCTGGCCATGATCTGGGGGATCGCCTCATTTATAGAGGTAATGCTTTGCGTTTATATTTTGAAGGAACCTAAAAACAACGTCAAAGGACTTTATTGGTTATTGAAATCATCCAAGGATTAAATCGTTTTTTAACTTGCCCGCCCTTATGAAATTACACACAGCGCTTATCACCAACGATGCCATCATTCTGGGAATATTGATGGGACTCTTGGGCTTCATTTTCTATACCAGTTCAATCAAAGATGGACCATGGAGTAAGTTTTATAAAATCATTCCATCCCTGCTGCTCTGTTATTTCCTACCGAGTGTATTCACCTCATTAGGCATTATAGCCCCTTACTGGCACGATCTGGCTGGAGTGGCTTCATATCTTACTGATTTAGGTGCAAACGTCCCTGAGAACTTCTCTAAAAGGGATTTACAAGAAATCATAGATTCAATGGGAATCACCAAGGAGGCGCTGGAACCTTATGTCGTGACTTCCAAACTATATTTCGTGGCCTCTCGATACTTTTTGCCGGCTGCATTGATTCTACTCACTTTGAGCATCAGCTTGAAAGAGCTTGCTAAGCTGGGATTCAAGCCAGTAGCTATGTTCTTAACTGGAACCGTAGGGGTGATCATCGGTGGTCCATTGGCGATCCTTGCATGTTCAGCTATCGCGCCTGAAGTTGTTGGTGGAGCAGGGCCCGAGGCGGTTTGGAGAGGTATGACCACCATTGCTGGAAGTTGGATTGGTGGTGGAGCGAATCAAGCAGCCATGTTTGAAGTTTTTGAGCCCAGCGCCAGTTTGTATTCCGTCATGATTACAGTTGATGTTATTGTGGCAGAGATATGGATGGCCTTTTTACTTTTTGGTGTGGGCAAATCAGATCAGATAGACCGTTGGTTAAAGGCAGACTCATCCAGTGTAACGACACTGAAGAATAAGATGCACGAATTCAGTCAGAAGATTGCGAAAAACCCGTCTATGTCTGATTTGATTATCATTTTAGCCTTGGCATTTGTACCTGTTGCCATATCGCATTTGATGGCGGATAATATTGCGCCTTATATTGGCGAACACTTGCCCGAGTTAAAGAAGTTCAGTCTCGACAGTCATTTCTTTTGGTTGATCGTTTTAGCTACCACTTTTGGCTTGATGATGAGTTTTACGAAACTGAGAAACTTTGAAGGTGCGGGGGCATCTAAAATCGGGGGAGTATTCATCTACTTTTTAGTGGCGACCATAGGCATGAAAATGAACGTAATGGAGATCTTTGATAACCCAGCGATATTCCTGGTAGGTCTGCTTTGGATGGCGATCCATGTAGCATTGATGGTTGGTGTAGCCAAGATTATTCGAGCACCATTTTTCTTTTTGGCGGTGGGTTCTAAAGCCAACATTGGGGGTGCGGCATCTGCACCGATTATCGCGGCTGCATTTCATCCATCATTGGCTCCAGTTGGGGTTATATTGGCCGTATTGGGTTATGCGTTGGGTACCTATGGCGCATATATCTGTGGATTGTTGATGCAGGTCGTGGCTCCCTAAAAGATCATGTAGCTCACAATGAAAATGACCACTGCATAGCGTGCGAATGCACCAGCAGCGTAGAATACTGCACTAGGTCTGTCAACATAGTAGAGCAGCAGAGGCACCGCTAAAAACAATAGGAAAAACAAGTATGGTGGTTTGTTGAATGTATCCACCACAAACTCTTTCAAGTCTTTGTTGACTACATAAACCCTAGGGATATCATTGAAAATAAATGATCGGGCAAAGCTGACGTGCGAATATTTTGACATACGTTCTCCCGCCCCTCGCGACACTTCCACCATATCCCCTGTATTGAATTTCAAAGTATAGCCGGTTATCATCTCAGATCCCAAGATGTCTGAAGTATTAGTCACCTTATCGACTACAAATCCATGGTGAGTTTCGGTAAGTAAAAATGCATCGGCTGCAATAAGTAGGAAGAATATCAAGGAAACATGCACCATAGCGATTGTCCATGGATAGTAAATTGATTTCTTGAAATGTGCAAAATGCTTTGCCTCTTTTTGCAACTTAATTCTATCTAATCTCTGCGCAGTTTCTCTAGCCTTTCTTATGGCTTCTGCTCGAGTTATATTTTGTTTGTCTCGGTCTCGGCTTTTCCAGTTTGGGGTTACTGGTTCTTCAATGTCCGCGAAGGTTTTCTCGGCCGTAACAATGATTTCGTATGCCTTTTGCACATTCAAAAACATCTCATGAGCCTTTGGAGATGAATTTAAATCGGGATGGTATTTGAATGCCAATTTTCTGAACGCACGCTTCACCTCGTCTTGAGGAGCGCCAACCTCAACACCCAAAACTTCATATGCCTTTGAGAAACGTTGCATTAATCTATAAACGAAATTATAAACTCAAGGTTGACTTGAATGATTGTATGGTTAAGTGTTCTTTTGCTTCGTGATCGCAAAAGGAGATACAGTTAGATTGATTGATGAGCCAGGGCAGGGTCAAGTGGTTGGTATTGAGGGTGGTGAGGCGTTTGTGTTAATTGATGGGATGGAGCTGAGTTTTCCATTGGCTGAATTGGTGAAAGTAGAATTTGACGATTTGGTCAAACCAGGACAAAGCCATACTGCACGCAAAGCAGAAGATAAATTAAAAGAGATTGATGCTCGAAATCGATTGAGGAAAATTAGACCCATTGTTCAATCAACCTATGAGATTGACTTGCATATGCAAGAGTTGCTCGATCGATTTGAACACATGACCAAAGCGCAAATGCTGGCGTACCAAATGAGTTGTGCCAAACAATTCCTAGCCGAGGCAAAAGAAAAACAATTCAAAAAAGTGATATTGATTCATGGCGTGGGTGAAGGTATATTGAAAGCTGAAATCCGTCAATGGTTAGATTCACTGTCTAAGGTGACTTATCATGACGCCCCTTACCGCACATATGGCTACGGAGCAACTGAGGTGATTCTGTGGAGATAAAATTAGCTTTGCACCTGAAATTGTTCTGTCGCGCTGTCGATTTATCGGCAGTGAGGAAAGTCCGGACTGCATAGAGCGCCAAACCTTGAGAAATCTGGGGTGCGGATAGAGGAATCTTCCGTATCAGAAAGTGCCACAGAAAATAAACCGTCCGCCTTAGGCGGATAAGGGTGAAAACGTGAGGTAAGAGCTCACGCGCTTCTCGAGCAATCGAGATTTGGGTAAACCTTTTGGGTTGTAAGACCATGTAAACCTGGGTTTGAGGGCTGCTCGCTCGACCAGGAGGGTAGGTCGCATAGATAAATGACAGAAGCCCTATTTGAGCAATTGGATAGGGTACAGAATCCGGCTTATAGATTTCAAGAAAAGGTCTCGACTTGTCGAGGCCTTTTTTGTTAGTCGTAGCTGATGCGCTGATGATAGATGCCGTGCAAGGCAATCTTCAAGGCACGCTTAGCGGCATTGATGTCTTTCAACGTGATGGCTGCATTGTCAAATTGCCCTTCATTTTTCTGATACTCAATCAACCCATCCACCAACTTGTCCATGCTTTCCTTGTCGAACTTCTTGAGGCTTCTAGAAGCCGCCTCCACTGAATCGGCCATCATTAAAATGGCGTGTTCCTTCGTTTTTGGGCGAGGTCCTGGATAAGAATATAAAGCTTCATCCACTGATTCGCCTTTTTGCTCTGCCTTTTCCTTGGCTTTTTTCAAGAAGAACCGAACCGTGCTTGTTCCATGGTGAGTCTGGATAAACTGAATGATGTCAAATGGAATACGATGCTCTCTGCATAAATCAATGCCCTTCAGTACATGGTTTATGATGATGGTGGCGCTTTCTTCTGGCTCCAAATCATCATGCGGATTGTTGTCTGGCAATTGATTCTCAATGAAAAACTGGGGTTCGTTCATTTTCCCCACATCATGATACATGGCTGCGGTTCTCAATAAGACCGTGTTACCACCGATAGCAACGGCAACTTTTTCGCAAAGGTTCGCCACTTGTAGTGAATGCTGAAAGGTTCCTGGTGCTTTGATGGCCAATTCTTTGAGCAATGGCTGATTGCTGTCACTGAGTTCAAGTAACGTGGTTTCGCTGATGTAGCCAAATACTTTCTCAATGATGTAGATTAATGGAAAGACCATCATGCAGAGTAAGGAGTTGATCGCAAACCAACCAAACATGCCCGAATCGATATTACCTATTTGACCGTTTTGAGCCACATTAATCAACACGTAAATGATTGAATATCCAATGAATACAATCAATGCCGTTGCTAGCATTCTTGATCTGCGCGTAGATGATGCCTGAAACAAGGTTGCGAAGGAGATAGCGCCCAACTGTATCACCATGTACTCCAATGGATTGGCTACAAAAAGTGCCACAATTAAAGTCGATATGATAAAGGTGAATATTGAGACTCGGAAGTCGTAGAACATCCGCATTAATAGTGGCGTTATGCCAATGGGTATGGCATAGATGGAAATGGTCTCACTGGAAATTGCCAAAACCGAAAAGGCGTAGGATAGAGCCAAAAGGCTAAGGGCTAGAGTCATTGGGCGAGGATCGTTAAATAATCGATCTTGATTCATGTAAATGAATAGAATCAAAAGCCCGATCAAAGCAGCGATGATGCCCATTTCACCAAAAATGCTCCACTGAAATCCAGTATCTGAAATGATACGCTCACCGTATTCCAACTTTAGGCTTTCCAGCACCTTGTATCGATATTCATTTACCACATCACCGCGATCTATTATGGTGGTTCCTTTATCAATCTTACCCTCAATGCTCACCACCTCGTCCATGGCGGCCATCAAAAGTTTATTGGTTAAGCTGTCGTTGTAGAGCGCGTTGGGCCTGATTTGCTTTTTAAAAGCATCGATAATGATGGCGCGGCAATTCGAGTCTTGTATAATGAAACCAACCGTGTCAATTGTGTCCAAAACCTGCTGCAGCGTTATTGCCTCCTGATAGGTAAGTGGGTTAAGTCTGTTTGCTTTGTATAAAAGCAATTCATCAAATGGACTGAGGTTTTTTGCGGCTTCATTGCTTCTCTCAATAATGGCCATGTTGAGCACACCGGCATAGATTTCCAATGCCGATTGAAACGAAGAATCGCACTGTGTGGCCGTATCGGGAAGCTGTGCCGAATACTGTCGTTCTACCTTGGACAGAATATCGTTGCTAATGTCTTGATCATAAAAAAAAACAAGTGGCTGACCTTCTTGAATGGCCTTCTTTTCAGCCTCCAATTCTTGCGGGGATTTCTTAATGCCAAAGTCGAATGGCGCCAGCAGCTTATCGTGTTTCCAGGGTTGATTGACCTGGTATTCGAATTTAAAAAGCCCGTCTTTAGGAAGAAAAATGAGGATCACAAGTAGCGTAACCACAAAGGCACCTGCACGCTGAATACCTGCGAAATTGTGCAACATGTCTTTCCAAGATTTTCTCATAAGGGCGAAAATAAGGCTAGGAGGTGGGTTGGCGCGCTAGAGTGCGGTATTTGTTGTGATAGTGGCTTCCTGCTTGCACGGACTACTGGTCAGCGATAGCGCGATTTAATACAATCCGCACGCTTTGCAAAAGCGCGCGAGGTGGGGTGTTGGATATTGATTGTTGTTCCACCTGTTGGGCTTTCTTCATCGCAATAAGTACCTTTGCAGTCCTTTATTTGAATAAGTAAAATCTAGATATATGAAAGAAGTAGTAATTGTATCAGCAGTGCGAACTCCAATGGGAAGTTTCATGGGTACTTTGTCCTCCGTTCCAGTAGTGAAAATAGGCGCTGCAGCCATCAAAGGCGCTGTAGACAAAGCAGGTATTTCGGCTGATCAGGTTCAAGAGGTATTTATGGGTAACGTGCTACAAGCTGGAGGCGGACAGGCACCAGCGCGTCAAGCAGCTCTAGCGGCAGGCTTGAGTGAGAACGTGCCATGTACTACCGTCAACAAGGTGTGTGCTTCGGGTATGAAGGCCATCATGTTTGGTGCTCAGACTATCATGACGGGAATGAACGATATCGTAATTGCTGGTGGTATGGAGAGCATGTCTCAAACTCCGCACTATGTTTCTATGAGAAATGGCACTAAGTACGGAAATGGTAAAATGGTGGATGGCATTATCAACGATGGTTTGATGGATGTTTATACCAATCAATTGATGGGTGGTTGTGCTGAAGAGTGCGCCAAGGAGCACAATTTTTCACGAGAAGATCAAGATAACTTCGCGATTGATAGCTACAAAAAAGCGGCTAACGCTTGGGAAAAAGGATGGTTTGATGAGGAGATTGTTCCTGTTGAAGTACCACAGCGAAAAGGCGATCCAATCATCTTTGACCATGATGAAGAATACAAGGCAGTAAAATTTGAGAAGATTCCTAACCTAAGACCAGCGTTTGATAAGAACGGTACGATCACCGCGGCCAACGCATCTACCATGAATGATGGTGCTTCAGCGTTAGTGTTGATGAGCGCTGAAAAAGCGGCTGAACTAGGACTAAAGCCAATTGCTAAGTTGAGATCGTTTGCAGACGCTGCTCAAAACAGTGTTTGGTTCACGACAGCTCCTTCAAAGGCAGTTCCAATCGCGGTAGAAAGAGCTGGATTGAAAATGGAAGACATTGATTTCTGGGAATTGAATGAAGCATTTGCAGTGGTAGGTTTGGCTAACACAAAGATTTTAGGATTAGATCCTGCTAAGGTGGATGTGCACGGTGGAGCCGTTGCTTTAGGTCACCCACTCGGAAGTTCGGGAAGTAGAATCATTGTGACATTGATCAACGTGTTGCGACAGCAAGGCGGGAAAATCGGTGGAGCTGGTATCTGCAACGGTGGTGGCGGAGCAAGTGCCATGATTGTTGAATTGATGTAATCCAAATTCAATGGATAATACTAAAAAGAGGCTTCGGCCTTTTTTTTTGTGCCTTACTTTGAAAACGTGTTGACCATTTACATAAGATTAGCGGCTTATTTTCAATCCGTATACCGCTGGAATATTCGAAAACAACCATCGGAGATAAATGATCCTTGGAACATTGCCAATACAGCATTTGTTATGTGGGTTCTGGTGCTGTTCCTCGTCCTTTTGGGCTGGATGATTGGAATTTTATTTACTCCCTGCGAATGGATAGGATCAGACTCAAACGACCTAGCTGGTTATTTTTTGGTGGCATTTGGATCGAGTATCTTGTTCAGTTCCATTTTGACTCCGTTGTTGTTTTTTAAATCAAAGCGCCTAAGGCAAAGGCTCGATCAAGTGAATAAACTGGGAGCAAAGGTCAGTGTTACCGCTTTTTATCTTCGACTCGTGCTTACTGTAACCTTGTTTTTAGCATTCACCTTTGTGCTTATTTCATTGGTGAGACACAATTGCGGACTGTCCATATTTGCTGAGAATGCGATATAGATTTCGAGTGAAATCAGTCAGTCAACACAGACGGGTTTAAAAAACCAACATCTTCAAAAATTCGAGCGATAACCTAGCCGTAAGTTAGCGCCACTAAACAGTATGGCAGAATTCGGCATTAGCACATTGAGTATTATTCCCTGCAGAGCGGAACCAGCGGACGCTGCCGAACAAGTAACACAGATACTTTTTGGAGAGCATTATAAGGTCAAGGAGATGCGTAAAAAATGGGTTCGCATAAAAGCAGCCTTGGATGATTATGAGTGCTGGATAGATCGAAAGCAACACACCGCCATCGATGAAAAGTTGTTCACCCGATTGGAAAAACAGAAGTTCATTCCTGTATGCCTAGAAACGGTTGGATTGGTTGAGAAAGTGGAAACGCAGGAATTGATTCCAATCATGGCCGGTAGTTCATTGCCTTTTTACAAGGATGGTGAATTCAAGATTGATAAAACTCAATACCGGATTCAGGGACAAGTTCAGGAAAAAGCGGAAAAGAAGAACATCAGTGCTGTCGTGCAGCATGCTTACATGTACATGCATACACCCTATTTATGGGGCGGTCGACATCCTTTTGGTATCGATTGCTCAGGCTATACTCAGATTTGCTACAAAATGATCGGATATAATATTCCGCGCGATGCCTATCAGCAGGCTGCTTTAGGACACGCCTTGAGTTTTATCGAAGAGGCGGAACCAGGTGATTTGGCTTTTTTTGACAACGCGGAAGGAAGGATCATCCATGTGGGCATCATGCTGGAAAACAATCATATCATACATGCTTCGGGCAAAGTGCGCATTGATCGGATTGACCACCAAGGAATCTATAACAACGAGATCAACGACTATAGCCACCGTTTGCGTATAATAAAGCGGATTGTTTAGTCCTATTTCGGATCCAGAGACATTACGTATTTGAAGCTTTCCATCAGTAAGGCTTTGAGCTTTTTCAAATCTTCTAGCATGTCATCGGTGATGAGTACATAGCCTTTCATTACTGCTCCATGTGAGTGCAGATAATCCGAGTTCCACTCCTTGATGTATTTTTCCTGTACTTCCTTCGAATAGCGAAATCCAAGGTCACCATTCTTATTTAGGAATGAGAACATATGTCCGTTTGCAGATGTGTAAGGCATTGTTTTGCCCTTGCGCTCAAACTCAGGACATTGACTAACAAGTTCATCGTAAAGGGCTAATTTTTCTTTGTACATCACTGGTCAGATTGAATCGGACGCTAAATTATTCTTTCGTGATTAATTCAACTCATCCACTGGAATACCTGCCTTGACTTTTATACCCAACTGCAGTTGTAACTCATTGTTAGCGGAGAGAATAACAGATTCATTGCGGGGAGTTGAAATATCACTGGTTACAATCATTTTGTCGCCCCGAGCCAACATTTTCACTTGTTCTCGTTCCAATCTTATTTCAATGGTTTGAGCTTTTAATCCGACCGATTGTCCATCAGCATCCACTTCAGCCGCATCGAGTTTGATGTTGCCTTTTGTCGATTTTAAGGCAAAGAGTTTACTTAAGCTTCCGTCCCAAGGATGTTGGTCATAAACGTCAATGGCGATTTCGGCTTCCACAGGGAGGCTATTGCCGACAATCAGTTTAAGGATGACGTAGTCGATCGATTCAGCATCGTTTTCACTGAGGAAGTTATAGTCGAAGGTATCAAGCATGTAGAGCTCTGCGGCACCTTCGAATGGTAGCAATACTTCAGTAATCACTCGGAATTCACTTCCATCATAAAACTCTCCTATTTCTGGATCCCAATTTGGGTTAGATCGCACAAAGTATTTTGCGCGCAATGAATCGGGAGAATTTTCAAAAACATAGGACATAACCTTATTTGGGTCCGCTCCGGCCGGTGTTCCTCCAGCACCACCTATGAACTCAGCAGTTGCATTGGTAAACGCAAGGTTCAGCGTATTGTAATCATACCCTGAAGGTGTAGGTTCAAAGAGTTTTATACCATTTTTTGGTGTCCCTCCAAATTCACGTTTATAGATTTCAGCCCCTTTTTTGAATGAGTAAAGCTCTTGGATCTCCGCACTCATGATGGTTCCAAAGGATGAAGACATGTAAACATTCACACGCGGATCGGAAAACTCAATCTCTCCATTTAGGTGCTTCATAAAACCCAATGGAACTCGGGCATATCTTTCTGCTCGCTGGTTCGCTAATTGACCAACCAGGTTTTCGTAAACAATGTCGACCATCGAAATTTCAATCTTGATGAAATCCCCAACGTTAGTCGAGTTGCCACTATTGGTGAGCGATAGTTCACTATAGGTTAGGATCTTTGATCCGAATTCAGGAAAGGTCCATGTTGAACCCGCCAAGGATAATTTACGAGTGACTGTTTTTTTTGTGTTTCCCGATGGTTCTATAGCTACAATGAGATCGGCTGTATCTCCATTAAAAGTAAAGTATGGAGCAGATACCCGAACCGTCCCTTCATGGTTCAAATTGGTAGTTATGCTCACTTGAAGCACGCCCGAAGCGATCTCCCCATTGATTATTGTGGGTTTGTTCACCCCATAGAATCCAAGATCACATTGTTGCTTGATGTTGTATTGACCACTGCTTTCAAAACTGGAGATCATGGAGCTATTGAATTCGTAACTCAATGCATTTGTGCGATCTACAATCCAAAACAGGTCGTTGCCAACGATGGTAGTTGTATCCGCAGCACGCATCATGAGCAATCCATTGCTTTCTTGAAACTCAGAATTGTCCAAGGTATCCGCACTAAGCAAATCTTCAAGTGTCAGGCTGCCCTTCATCACGGGTAGGGCATAAGTAGCCGGATAGCTCTCGATCGCGAATCGATCTTGATTGAAATAATCCAGATTACAGCTCATGAACACAAGCGTGGACAAAACCGCAATGAATTTGATTGGTCTTTTCAATAGAAAATGCATCACTGGTCTCACAGACGTAAAGGTTAGAAAAATGATGGTTCCGCCCATTAGACAATGGAAAATCTCTGGCCTAATTCGAGATTTTGGTGATATTAAATTCCACTATTTTCTGAATCAAATCAAATGGTAATGGCTCGGATAATGGGAATTGCACTGATCCCTTTCCTTGTTTATATCCAGAAAGTTCCTTTTTGAAATGATTGTGTGCGTTGGGCAGAGCATAAATCCCAATGTGGTTTTTGTAGCCTGCGAAATAGATCAATGGTTTGCCGTTGATTTTATATGCGGGCATACCATAAGCGATACTTTCTTCTGCATTTGGCACCCATTCGTGGATACGCACTCGAAGTGATTTGAGAATGGCTCTGCTGGGTTCTGGAGCCTGCGTTATATAAGCTTCTACACTCGACACAACCACAAACCAAATTTATAGAATTTTACAAGTCTCCAAATTGTCAACACCCCAGTTTTCCAATTCCTTTTCTGTCCATAAATCGGGAAAGAAAATGCGTTTTTGATATTTTGGGTGCATGTATTTCTGCCATTCGCTGCCACCTGTTGCTTCGGCCTTTTCCTTTCCACTGTTCAGGTACTTACCAGCTGCCTTATAGTGAGCCATTACCCATCGCACGTTCACCGTATGATCATAATGGCGCATAGCGTTTTGCAACTCTATATTTGCCTTGTCTTCTTCAGGTAAGGACTTGAACTTGGTCCAAAGGTTCAGGGTATTATACGTCTGCATGAATCGGATGAAATCGCCCATGTATCGTTTTTCGAATAGGCTTAACAATGCTGATTTCTTACCCGTGGTGTAATCCTTTCCTGCTGCTTGCCAATATAAATGATCAAAGGCATGTTCAAAGGGTGTGTCCCGATCGATGGTAGCTCGGAAACGGATATCAATGAGGTTGATTAATTCCGTAGAGGCAAATTCTATCATTCGATACTGAGCGCTCTGGAATCCGCTAGCCGGTGTCAGTGTGGTGCGGAATTTCATGTATTGTTCTACTTCCATTCCGTCTCCCATTACGCTGAATGAAGAACTCAAGACATCAAAATAGCGACTGATTCGACCTAGGCGCTCTGCGAAAAATTTAGTGGTGATTTCATCCTTGTAGGCAATTTGTTCAATCTCCCATAAAATCATTTTAAACAACAGCTCATTTACTTGATGATACATGATGAACACCATTTCATCTGGTTCAGTAGTGCGCTGATTTTGAAGTCCCAAAAGGGAGTCAGTTTTTATATAATCCCAGTAAGTGATTGGAGTAGAGTGCAATAATCCTTCAAGGTGGACATCCAGATTTTGCCCCATAGCCGTGAATTTTTTATTCAATGCTTCTAATAGTTCTTCTCGTTTGGCCATTTGAGTTGAGTTTTGGCAAATGTGATAGAAAGCATTGAAATAGGAGGAATGACTTTTGTCAGATCGAGCGATTGTTGATGAATTGTCGATGATTGCTCGCTAGATTCACAAAAAACTACCTTCACAGATACTACCTTCATGCCATCGAAATCACTGATCTCATAGCTACAGCGGCCAGGTTTGTAAATAACACAAACAGCAACATTTTCCTGACAGGAAAGGCAGGAACGGGGGAAAACAACCTTCCTCAGGGATCTTGCACAGAAAACGCACAAGCGATTTGTAATCTTAGCTCCCACGGGCATTGCAGCATTAAATGCCAAAGGTGTTACCATTCATTCCCAGTTTTTATTGCCGCTCGGAGCCTTCATCCCAACGCGTGACCCATCAGGCACCGTTTCAGATTCATGTGCATTTTACACACAGAATTCATTGGTCCGAAAACATCCTTTGAACAGCGTCCGTAAGCAGGTACTTCGTGACATTGATTTGTTGATTATCGATGAAGTAAGTATGCTTCGTGCAGATGTGCTTGATGCCATCGATTTTCGGTTGAAACACGCTAGAAGAAACTACAATCAACCCTTTGGTGGGGTACAAGTTTTAATGATTGGAGATCTGTTTCAGCTTCCACCAATCGTACGAGACCACGAATGGGATGTGTTAAGGAACTACTACCAAACCATCTGGTTTTTTGATGCACAGGCGCTGCAGCAAAGCGGTTTCGTATATATTGAATTGGATAAATA
>CALSRO010000006.1 GCA_943788775.1 uncultured Flavobacteriales bacterium
TTTCTCCTTTTGGCGATTTCGATCGTTTCGATCATTTCTGTCGTTTCGATCATTTCTGTCATTGCGTTCCTTGCGATCGCCATTGTCATTCTTATCACCGCCTTCTTCTTTAGCCGGAGCATCGCCATCTTTCGCGTTTGAGTCGCCTGTAGGCTTGTTTCTACGATTGTTGTCTCTTTGGCGAGGATTGTTCTCACGCTTTGGAGCTTCTCCTTTACCTTCTTCTTTAACTGGAGCATCGCCATCCTCTTTTTTATCTGCTGGTTTCCTTGAAGGTTTGTCAGCAGGTTTTGCATCAGATGGAGCATCTGTCTTTGCTTCACTAGGTTTTGCCTCTTGCGGCCTTGGTTTGCGCTCGCGAGTTGGTTTTTTTTTCTTCTGAAGAGTTTTCAGTTTTGGCAGGTTTTGCTTCAGCGGGCGCTGGTTGCATTGCCTGAATGTCGAGGATCTGATAGATCAACTCTTGTTTTTTAAGCTTCTCAGCTTTTGGAACGTTTAGCTTGTCAGCTATTTCTTTTAGTTCTGAAACTAATTTTTCGTTCAGTTCTGTAATGTCGTACATAGAATAATAAAAATGTCTTTCTGGAAAATATAAGCCGGACGGCTTGTTTCAATAAAGTGAGATCTGTAGTTTGTTTGAAATGCGATGAAAAACGCTAGAAGAGATCGTATTGCGTTCAGTCGCTGATGCAATAATAAGAACACTTTTGTGATTCTTACCATAAGATTTCAATTTTTGCAGGGTTAAAACAAATCTATGATTCAAAGAATTCAGTCCATTTACCTATTGGTAGCCATCGCACTTCAATCATTGTCGCTCATTTTGAACTGGTCAACCTACCTGCTGCCCGAGTATTATTATGCGCTTACTGGATCATCTAGCTCCTTCGGGTCTATTAGTGCAATGCCGTTGATGTTGGGAGTTATTGTGAGTATCATTCTGTTGCTGGTTGTGCTGCTCCAATTCAAAGACAGAAAGAAGCAAATGCAGTTTGCTAACATCGCCATGATTCAATTGGTTTTAGTGATTGGACTATTTTCATGGTTGCATTACAATCTAATCAACGCCATAAAAGCTTCAAATCCTGAGTTAGAGATAGGATATGGAATTGCCGTCATTTTTCCAGTGTTGAGTGCCATACTGGTGTGGTTGGCAAAAAAGGCCATTAAGAAGGATGATGATTTGGTGAGGTCAGCTGATCGACTTCGATGATCTTGGACCAAGCTCTATGGCTTGTAGGTTATGTAATTTTCCGTCTAATATTTCCATTTTGAGTAGGGTTCGGATCTTCTGAAACCCATGCCTGCCTGCCGCACCTGGATTGATGTGAAGTAGGTTGAATTTTCTATCGGGCATTACTTTCAAAATGTGCGAATGGCCGCATATCAAAGTGTCAGGTTGATGACTTCGAATCAAATCTCTCGTCATTTCATTATAGCGCCCCATTGCGCCAGCAATGTGAATCAGCAAGATCTTATGACCAACTAAGTCTAATAATTCCCATTCTGAACATCTGGCTCTGATGGCATTGCCATCAATGTTTCCAAAAACGCATTTGGTGGGAGCTACTTGCTCCAATTGATCCAGGACTCCGTTATCGCCCACATCGCCTGCATGAATGATTACATCAGAACCTTCCAAGTAGTGAATGATTCGATCATCCATGTAACCATGCGTATCACTGAGTATGCTGACTTTCACAGGGGCAAAGGAATGAATAATCATGATCCATCTTTTCCACATTGCTATTGTCCACAACTCCAACAATACATGGGCGCGACAAGCATTATCACCGCTACATTTGTTTTATACTATGGAATCAATCGCATCAATTCGTGACTGCAACATTTACATCGACAAGCACTTGGTGTTGAAGGATGTGAATTTTGACATCAATAAAGGAGAATTCATTTATCTGATCGGAAAAACCGGTACGGGTAAGAGTAGCTTGCTCAAAACGCTTTATGGCGAATTGGAAATGACTGAGGGTACTGGCCACGTGGGTGAATTTGATCTGCGCAAGCTCAAACGCAAGCAGATACCGTTTTTACGAAGGAAGCTGGGTATCGTATTTCAAGACTTTCAGTTGCTCACAGATCGTTCGGTGGCGGAGAATCTCATTTTTGTCATGAAAGCCACTGGTTGGAAAGACAAAAACAAAATGAAGGCCCGCATCCAAGAAGTGTTGGAAAAGGTAGAATTGGGGACAAAGGGATTTAAGATGCCGCACGAATTAAGCGGTGGCGAGCAGCAGCGCTTGGCCATTGCGCGCGCTTTGATCAACGATCCTGTCTTGATTTTGGCCGATGAGCCAACGGGAAACTTAGATCCGGAAACCTCGGATAACATTCTCAAACTATTATTTGACATTAGCCAAAGCGGTCGATCTGTTTTAATGGCTACCCACGATTATGTTCACATGAGTAAGTACGGAAACCGAACGCTGAGGTGCGATGGAGGTGTCATTATTGACTCTCAGGTAGATATGTCTGCTCCATTGGCGAGACCTCAAGCGCAGGAGAAGCCTGAAGAAACAAAGATCACCAAGCCGACATCTGAACCGACTTTGGGTTCGTTGGATGAAACGGCAGGTGAAGAAAAAGGAGAGAAGCCGGCTAAATAGCTATGCTCAGCATCCTCATACCCATTTTCAATTACGATGTACGTGCATTTGTCAAATGTTTGTCCGACCAATCGGTTGCGTTTGAGCATGAGGTGGAAATTATTTGCATGGACGATGCCAGCGAAGCAGAGTTTCGATCCCTAAACGCAGAAATTGTTCACTATCCGAATGCGCGATGTATTCAAAGTGATCAAAACTTGGGACGCAGTGCGGTTAGAAACGCTTTGGTTGAATTAGCCAAGTTTGAACATTTACTGCTTTTGGATTGTGATGGAATGTGTGTCAATCCCAATTATCTAGACCATTATGCGAAGCAATGGGATAAGTATGACGTGGTGTATGGAGGTCGCGTGTATAACGAAGAAGCTCCAGATGACCATGACTTATATTTCCATTGGTATGTGGGTAGCATCCGAGAAGCCATCCTAGTAGAACAGCGTAGGTTAAATCCTTACAAAAGTTTCATGACGAATAACTTTCTTATTCGGAAGTCGGTCTATAGTCAGATCAAGATGGACGAATCAGTTCAAGGTTATGGACACGAAGACACGCTTTTCGCGCAGGAGTTAAAGCGGGCTGGATTTACCATTTCACACATTGACAATCCCATCGAGCACTTGGGGATAGAAACCAAAGAGGTGTTTCTTCAAAAGAGCCTGAACGGAGTCAAGAACCTCGCTCAACTGATTAAAGCCAAGCAGGTGGATGACAGCATACGGTTGGTGAAGTTTTATCACAAGTTGAACCAATGGAAATTGATTGGAATCATCTCATTCCTAGTAAAAAGTCTTGACACTCAAATTCAAAAGAATCTGGAAGGACCAGCTCCTAACTTGCTCTGGTTCGACTTCTGGAAGCTAAGTATGCTTCACAGATTTATGCGAGTCAATTAACGTTTTACCATCGTTCGTTCTTCCGAAACATTGTCTCCAATCATTCGCACAGTATAGGTTCCACTGGCCAATGCACTTAAGTCGATCTGTGTTGAAGTATTGTTTAAATTCTTGGTGTAAACGACTCGCCCTTGTATGTCTATAATCTCAATTCTATCGGAACCGCTCAGTTCTTTCAATTGAATCTCGATGATGCCATCGGTGGGGTTGGGGTAAATGGAGAATGAGCTCGCCCCAGCTTCGGATATGGAAAGTGGATAAACTACAATGCTTTGTTCTGTTGAGCCGATGCAACCATTGCTATCGGTTTGCACCACTTTAATTGTTCCAGCCATGGTATCGGCCCAAAGAACCTTAACGCGATGACCATTTTCCTGAGTGATGGTACCACCAACCACAGTCCAATCAAATGAACTGCTCGGATTTTCCACTACTTCATAAGAATGATAGTCTCCACCAGTCACTTCGTAGTTTCCTGAAATCTGGCCAGGATTCGCAGTGATGGTGCGGTTGTCAACTATTTCAATGGTATTGTAATCCATATACAAATTA
Source organism: uncultured Flavobacteriales bacterium (assembly GCA_943788775.1). Lineage (GTDB taxonomy): Bacteria > Bacteroidota > Bacteroidia > Flavobacteriales_G > Salibacteraceae > SHAN690. Next base: position 4,070 of record CALSRO010000006.1, read on the forward strand.
GAGTCGATTACCGTAACCGAGTAAATGCCAGATGTTAAGCTGTCGTTGGATGCCCCTTCTAAATTGGGATTCCAAAGGAAATTATAAGGTTCAGTGCCTCCCGTAACTTGAGTGCTAATCGATCCAATATCGCTATTGACGCATAAGTTGTTCTGTGCGATTAGGTCAAGCTTTGGATGCGTGATACCTTGGTCGATGGTGTTGATGGTGCTATTTGTTCGGATGGGTGCGTTGTAGTCAAAATAGATATCCACGTAATTCCTGATTTCAGTACCCAATGCCAAGTTTTCCTTTGCCTTAACTGAGAAAACAAACCAACCCTTTGATCCTTCTTGACTGGCTCCGCTGTCTGGGAGTTGTATGTTTTTGAAGTCAAACCGAAGAACTCGATCATTGTAGTAAGCTACCGTCATGGGGTGTTTACTGTCTAAGATTTCAATGCTCTCCAGATCGAGATGCTCACTGAGCGTATCAATGACAAATACATTGATCGCAGTATCATTTCCCGTGTTCTGAAAGTTGACCGTGTAAGTAAATTCCGTTTCGGGCGCCACTTTTCCAGAGGGGCCGTTACCCTGTGGAGTCACTAATTTGTTGTTCGGGTCGTATGGGCCACCAATTTCAAGATCCCAAATGTGGTTGTTGTTTGTTAAATCCACTTCTGTCGGATCTGAAAAAACAAACACTTTGAAATTTACTCTGTCGCCAATAGCAGCGCTAGTGTCAGTGATGAAATTGAATCTTGAAAAAAGCACTCGTTGGCCGATTCCTAGCACCCCTGCCTCGTCAAATTGAAGATTCCAATAAAAACGATTTCCATTGGAGCTATCGGGTTCTGGGCCCTCAATCATGCCCGTCCAGTGCAATTCATCATCCAATTCCAAAATGACATGGGCAGTATTTGAGGTGCATGTGTTTGCATTTACTCTGAACGTAGCAAAACCAGATTCGCCAGGATTTCCAACAATCGAGGTGCCATGTACGGAAGCAACATCAAATACTGTGTTACATTTTAAGGGAATATTTAAGTTAGTATCATTTAAGGTGGAAAAGCTTAGTTCAGTTGAGTTGCAGGATATATAGTTTGAACCACCACTTCTTTTTACTCTACATTGTTCCATTCCCGAGGTTACGTAAGCTCTATAAAAGCCGGTCGAATCGGTAAACCCAGCACCAATAATGGTTTCATTTGAATCGTAAAAAACAAGGTTTTGTCTCGTTACTCCATTTTCACTTGTATCTAAACTGCAATCGTTGTTAACATCGTTAAAGCCAACTCCCTTTATTTTAACACAATCTGGTGAAATTCGAAAATTGGGAGATTGATTTTCATTGTCAGCTTCCACAGGATACAAGAATGTTGCTCTAGCTTGGTATTCACCTGGTGTTTCATAAATGTGCGGTACAATTTCATTAAAATAGCAATTGTTGCCTGAGAAGTGCACAATGGCAGTATCGTATTTACCGTCTTGCCATTCGAATAATACAACACCTGAATCAGGACAAGGGTTGCTACCTACCAATAAGAATCCAAATATTTTCGCATTTACCTGAGCGGGCATTGGACAGAAACTACTGGCATTACCTAAGTGAAATGACCAATAGTAATAACTCTGTGCAGAGCTAGATGTTACGACCACGCATAAAAAAATGCAGACTGAAATACTTGCTTGGGCTATAAAGCTGGAATTTTTCATTTGCTTTTTCAAATTAACGTTTTACCATCGTTCGTTCTTCCGAAACATTATTTCCAATCATTCGCACGGTGTAGGTTCCACTGGCCAATGTGCTTAAGTCGATCTGAGTTGAAGCGCTGTTTAGATTCTTGGTGTAAACGACTCGCCCTTGTATGTCTAGAATCTCCATTCTATCTGAACCGCTGAGTTCTTTGAGTTGAATCTCGATGATGCCATGGGTGGGGTTGGGGAATAAGATGAATGCAACTTCTTCAGGAGTGTCAATTCCTACAAACAGGATTGGAACGATTTGGCTAGTATCTATATCGCAGCCTTTGTCGCTGGTTTTGGTGACGGTGATTGTACCTTCTGGTCCGGCATTCCATTGTATTTCAGCGCTATTCGCGATGGATTGAAGCACTTCACCACCATCGGCTGACCATAGGTAGGAGGCCTGCGCATTGGCTTCCACCGAATAGGTGTACGACTTCCAGGATTGAACGCTGAGCGGTCCACTGATAGGTCCAATGAGTGGATCTTCATAGATCCTGTTTTCACTGACCACCACACTATCAACTGCTATCTGTCCGAACGTGTCAGAAATCGTAACGTAGTATTTTCCTGGGCTCAGGTTCTTCAGGGTCTTGGCATTGGATCCGTTGCTCCAAAGGATAGAGTAGGGAAGCTCGCTGGTATTGATTTTTACTGTCGCTGAACCATTGTCGTTGTTGATACAGGTAACATCTTCATGTTGTGTAGATATATCAAGGACAATAGGTATGTACGGTGGTTCGTATAGTGTATTCAATGCGGTATTGGTGCGAATAGGGGCATTGTAATCAAAGTAAATATCTACGTTGTTTCTGATTTGAGTGCCAAGTGGCAAACTGTCTTTCATCTTAATGGAAAACGTAAACCAACCAATCGAACCGGAAGGATCGCTGGCGCTATCTGGAAGATTGATGTCATCGAAATCAACACGAAGTACTCCATTAGAAAAATAGGAAGGTCTCATCGGGTCACTGCTCTCCAAAAATTGTATAGTGCTGTGATCGAGTAAATCGCTTAGGCTATCTATGATGAAGACATTTTTGGCCGGTGCATTTCCTGTGTTTTGAAAATTCACAGTGTAAATCAATGTGTTTTGATCCACGGTGATTTTACCATCGTCATCTAAGCCCTGTGGGGTGACTAATTTGTTGTTTGGGTCGTATGGGCCGCCTATTTTAACATGCCAGCGGTCTTTGTTGTTGCTTGTGTTTGATTCTGACTCTGAATTCACGACTTCTACCAGAAATATGGTTGATGAGTCCATTTGAGCCGTTGTTTTGGTAAGAGTTTTAAATTTTGCGTAGAGCAGTCTGCGTCTGCCTTGTGTCGCATAATCCACTGGATAATCAATGGTCCAAAACGCAGAGTTACCTATAATGCTATCAGGTGCGGGACCGATCAATTGGTTTGATAGATTTAATTGCTCGTCAATAGTCAGTTTAACTTGAGCTTGCCCATCATCGTAACCGACTGCCCAGACTTGAAATGACACTACACCTGTGTCGCCAGGAGGGCCCGAACCAGTTCTTGCGTGCTGAGTATAGATATCATTGACTCCAAAATATTCGAGACCAAAATCTAAAACGGTATCAGCGTTTGAGTTAAAGATATGACCAGTAGATGGACATTTCATAACTCCGACACTAGATGAAACACTGCTAAAAACTGACTCAAATCCTAACCCAATACTGGCAGAATATTGGCCGAGTTGATTCGAGAAACCAACGCCTACAAGAGTGCTATTTTGATCGTGGAAATTAAGCGTGGTATATTTTGCAAGAGGATCTAAGGAGTCTTGGATACAGTTGTCGATTGAGTCAATAAATACTTTTCCAGAGACTTTTGAGCAGCTCGGGGATAGCGAAAATGCTGGAGTATACTTGATATTATTGTTACCAAGAGTGTCCAAGAACGTACCACGAATTTTAAATTTCCCAGGAATTATGTATTCATGAGTGTCGACAATACTGAAAGGACAATAGTAAAACGAACCGGTAAAATGAACAGTTACCGTATCAGAAGTTCCGTCCCCCCATTCATAAAGAATTCGACTAGAATCAGGACATGCGTTGTAATACCCAACGTTTAGGTGTCCACTGAATTCAGCTGCTATGTTCGATGGTAAAGGACAGTTGCTATTACTGGCAAGTAAGTATCCATTATAGTTGTAAGATTGGGCATAAAAAGTATTAGGTCCAATGAGGTAAATGGATAAAACAAAACTCAAAATCAGAGTTTTGTTAATCGTTGATAAAGCTTTCATGGGATAGTAGAATTGGGGCGTATAGGCTGTTTTAGTTTTTATTCCTCTAAAAAATAGCAGAATAGATCGGAATAGCCGCAAACTTATGGAGAGAATCTACCAGCTGCCACCGGCACCACCGCCTCCAAAGCCGCCCCCACCAAAACCTCCGAAGCCACCGCCTCCGCCACCACCAAAGCCGCCTGATGAACCACCACCAAAGCCACCAATCCATGGGGTGCCGTAGTATCCGCGTCCTCGGCTAGAATAGCCTGTGTGTCTTCTTTTCCACGAAATGAAAATGAAGATGGCCAGAATGATGATAAATGGAAGGTAGTTGGTAGGACCCCGCGTTTTTTGCGGAGTTCCTTTGTATTCGCCTGCCAAGGCTTCAATCATAGCGTTAGTCGCCAAATCAATGCCCGTGTAGTAATCGTTCGCGCGAAAGGCGGGTTTGATTTCATTCTCGATGATGCGCTTTGCAATCGCATCTGGAATCGCGCCCTCGGTGCCATAGCCGGTGTGAATCCGTATTGCACGGTCTTCGATCGAAATGAGCAATAGCACCCCGTTATCATTCTGCGCTCCACCAATGCCCCATGTTTCTGCCAATCGCTGGCTGAAATCGAAAGGATCATCTCCTTCTAATGATGGAAGTATGACTACTGCAATCTGAGTGGAAGTTGTGTCGTTGTAATTGCGAAGCTTCTGTTCCAATCGATTTGCATTGGAACTGCCCAACACACCGGCATAGTCGTTCACTAAACGATTGGGAGTAGGAGGAACTTCGAGGGCAAGAGCACCAAAAGCTACCAATACAGCAAGGGTGAGCGCGCTGAAGGACTTAATTATTCTTTCCATAGCTGATGTCGTCTTTCAGTTCGTTTATGTCGTCCTTTTGATAGGGAAAGAATTGCTTCAACTGTGCGCCAGCGTCCAAGACGCCTTCCACAATACCATCGGCTATCCTGCCCTCTTTAAAATGGCCCAGCATCAATTCTTTGGTTTCGTCCCAAAACCCTTGCGGTACCTTTTCGTTGATTCCGATATCACCCACGATCGCAAATTTGTGATCATCGATGGCTACAAATACGAGCACGCCATTGCGCAACTCAGTTTTGTGCATACCCAATTTATTGAAGGCTTTTACGGCCTCAGCATATGGGTCGTTTTTACACCGCTTGTCCACATGAACGCGAATTTCGCCCGAGGTGTCGCGCTCAGCCTCTTTAATGGCCGCTAAAATTTTTGCTTCTTCTTCCTTGTTGAATGGGGGTTTTTCAAACATTAGAATTCTACGTTTGGTGCGTTCTCTGTTCCGGCATCGGCCTCGAAGTATCCTTTTTTCTGAAAATCGAACCAGCCTGCATAGATTACTCTTGGGAAGCCGCGTATGTAAGAGTTGTAGTCTTGTACGCTTCCGTTGAATTTTTGTCTCGCCACAGAAATCCTGTTTTCTGTTCCTTCCAGCTGCGCTTGAAGTTCTAGGAAGTTTTGATTTGCCTTCAAATCAGGGTAGCGCTCTACCGTCACTAATAATCGTGATAGCGCTCCGCTTAAGTTAGATTGTGCCGATTGGAATTTAGCGATGTTCTCCGGAGTTAATTCATCCACGTTGATGTTCATGCTAGTAGCTTGAGAACGCGCTTCGATGACCGCAGTCAATGTAGATTGCTCAAATTCTGCGTAGCCTTTTACTGTGCTTACTAGGTTTGGAATAAGGTCTGATCTGCGTTGGTATTGAGTCTGCACGTCCGCCCATGTTTGCGCTACGGTTTCGTCTTTCTCCACCATGTTGTTGTATCCACAAGATGAAAGCAAAACTGCCAAAATGGATACGTAGAATGGGATTTTTAAAGTTTTCATGTATGATTTACTTGATATTGATTGTGGCAAGGTATATCATGAAAATCATTCCAAAGCCACGAAATGGACAATATGTCAGAGACTTGGGTTGTTGGTGATATTCTTGGTCAAACGGTTTGATAATCTAAAACGGCTCAGAATATTGGCAATAAAAAAACCGCCTCGTTGTGTTCGAGGCGGTTTCAAATATTGATGGAGTAGGTTTATCTACAACTATTTCTTTTTAGCCTTCTGCATGTCGTTCAGCTTTTCTTTGTCGCCATAACGACCGCGGTTTTTATATAATTCAAACCGATTCTGCTGAATGCGTTGAGGCCAATAGTTGTTTTCACGATCGATGTCCGCGGTTTCTAAATTTGGATCAACGGTAACGGATGCTATCATTTTCTTGGAGTAGAATACTTTGCTCACCTGAAGCTGATCGTTTTTCCAAATCTCAGCAGGAATGTAATGCCTTTCCATGGATCCATCTTCGTACGTAAAACGCAAAATGATCGGCATGGGAAGACCGCCCAAATTGGAGAATTTCATTTGATAGTAGTTCCAATTTCCATTCAAAATCTCTTTTTCTTCCTCGGTCAATTTCTCTAAGTATTCGTTATACTTTTTCTTGTCGTAGGCAGTTGCTTCGTATTCATTTCTATTATTGTAAAAGTCTTGTAATTCAGGTTTTTGATCTATTACAGGTGAAGTAATGATGTCAATGTTTAGTATGTCACCCAAGTACACTTCTTCTGCATTGTCAGCGGCTTCTTTTGCGGCCATTTCAACTTCCGGATTCTTGGTGTTGATGTTGAATAATCGAACCTCGTCAATGGAAATATCTACTGGGTCAGTTGAGTAGAACCAACCGCGCCAAAACCAATCCAGGTCTACTCCAGATGCGTCCTCCATCGTTCGGAAAAAATCGGCAGGCGTAGGATGTTTATAGGCCCATCTTTTAGCATAAGTGGAGAAGGCAAAATCGAACAGTTCGCGACCAAGTATCGTCTCTCTAAGGATATTCAGAGCAGTAGCTGGTTTACCATAGGCGTTGTTTCCAAACTGGAAGATGTTCTCGCTGTTTGTCATGATTGGAGAAATGCGGTTTTGATCACCTTTCATGTAGTCTACAATATTCATAGACGGACCTCTTCGCGAAGGATAGTCAACGTCCCATTCCTTTTCGCACAGGTATTGTACAAACGTGTTGAGGCCTTCATCCATCCACGTCCATTGACGCTCGTCAGAGTTGATGATCATAGGGAAGAAGTTGTGTCCCACCTCATGAATGATGACTGAAATCATCCCATACTTGGTTCCTTCGGAGTAGGTACCATCTTCTTCTGGTCGTCCGCCATTGAAGCAAATCATTGGGTATTCCATTCCAATTCTGTTGGTATGCACCGAGATGGCTACTGGATACTGATAGGGAATGGTAAACTTGCTGTAGGTGCGAATTGTGTGAGCTACAACCTCAGTGCTATACATTTCCCATAAGGGGTTTCCCTCTTTAGGATAGTAACTCATGGCCATAATGGTCTTTCCTTCGATATCCACACCCATAGCATCCCAAATGAATTTACGCGATGATGCAAATGCAAAGTCTCTTACATTTTCTGCTTTAAATGTCCAAGTTTTGACACCTTTTGGTTTTCCTTTTTCTGCTTTTTCAGCCTCTTTTTGATTGACAATCATCACTGGACTTTTGGCGGTTTTTGCCTCCTCGAAACGATCTAATTGTTCTTGAGTCAGAATGTCTTTTGAGTTTTCAAGTGTTCCTGTAGATCCAACCACATGATCATCTGGAACAGTGATGTTTACATTGTAGTCACCAAAGGGAAGAGTGAACTCGCCTCGACCTAAAAATTGTTTATTCTGCCAACCCTCAACTTCGTTGTAAACACACATCCTTGGGAAGAACTGCGCGATAGTGTATAGGTAGTTGTCTTCTTCTTCAAAATACTCATATCCGGAACGACCGCCAATCTCCATTCGATCGTTGATGTTATACCAATAATCCAAGGATAATTCAGTCGATTCACCTGATTTGAGTGGCTGATCTAGATCTACACGCATCATGGTTTTAACTACGGTGTATTTCGCATCATTGCCATTCGCGCCTTTCACGCTTTCTATTTTAAACCCACCATCAAAATCGTTGTGCAATCTTTTTATTTCACCAAAAGATGAACCGTTGTCTAAGCTCATCGTACTGATCGCCTTCGTTTCAGAGTCTTTGGCGCGCATGTTTTGATCCAATTGCAACCACAAATAGTCCAGTTGATCTGGGGAGTTATTGGTGTAGGTAATTTTAATTTTTCCGGAAATCGTTTGATTCTTATCATCCAAAGTGATGTCCATGTCATAATCAGCTTTCTGCTGATAGTATTCATGTCCGGGCGCCCCTGAAGCGGTTCTATAGCTGTTTGGAGTTGGTAGAGTGGTGCCGAGTTGTTCGAACTTTACTTGAGAATAAGCAGGCGAAAGGAGCGCGCCTGCGATAACGCTGAGTATCAGTTTCTTCATAATTGGAAAATGGTTGGCAAATGTAGAAACCAACACAAGCCCCTGATGTTTAAATGTATGAGCGGTTGAAATTGGGATGAATTGGTAAAATCAAGCTAAATTGGAGGTGAGTGAACTAAAACTTAATTCTGCTTTGTTCCTCTATCATCTTTTCATGTGCTGCCTTCGTGCTCAAGAGGTAGGTCTCATTATTTATGAAAACACCACTATTCGTATCGAAAGTGATCAACTTGCTTGGATAATCAAACACTTCTTCCACATCATCGAATTTTCTATAATCCACTGCACGTTCTAACATTATCTTAAACCGATAACTATTCTTTTCAACTGAAATATCCTCTTCTAACAAGGATTTGATCACTGAAACTCGTTTGGTTACAAAGCCATTTAATTCGACTTCGATGGTGTAAATGGCGTCCTCGATTAGTTCGAATTCCACCACCGAACCTGTCTTTTCAATTTCTTGGACGATGGTGTTCTTTTCATACAATCGAACCGTCATTCCTTTCATGACATTGTTACCTTCATCTACAATCCGAAACTTGAGTTTTATAGGCTCAGTCTGCCCTGTAAACGATAAAAATATAATTGCTACAAGTGTGAGTGTAATCCGCTTCATAATTGGGCGCGAATGTAAATTTTGGGGTGTCTCCACATTGTTGATTTAAGTTAAAATCAGCATGAAGTTTTCAACCATTACTAGAACAATAACTTTGATGAAAATTTTTGAATAGATGCGATTAGTTTCTTGGAATGTAAACGGCATTAGAGCCACGTTTAAAAAGGGTTTTACAGAACGATTAGAGGAAATGAATCCAGATGTAATCTGCCTTCAAGAAACAAAGGCTCAGGACGATCAAGTGCGGGAAACGCTTTTCGATATCGGATATCATATCTATTCGAACTCAGCAGTGAAAAAGGGCTATTCAGGGACGGCTATCCTGTCTAAGACTGAACCAATTTCAGTGAAACCCGATATGGGAATAGAAGAGCACGATTCCGAAGGACGCTTACTAGCAGCCGAGTTTGAGGAATATTTTGTGGTTACGGTTTATACTCCAAATTCAAAACAGGATTTGAGTCGGTTGGAGTATAGGAAAAAGTGGGATAACGATTTTTTGAATTATCTGCTTGAACTTGAAAAAACCAAGCCGGTCTTTGTTTGTGGCGATTTAAACGCTGCACACCAGGCTATTGATTTGAAGAATGACAAAGCCAATTACAACAAAAACGCAGGATATACACAGACGGAGATTGATGGGATAGACAACCTCGTAGAAAATGGTTTTGTTGACACTTTCCGTCATTTTTATCCAGACACTGAAAAATATAGCTGGTGGAGCTTTAGGGCAGGAGCGAGGGAACGAAACATAGGCTGGCGTATTGACTATTTCTTAGCCAGTTCAGTGCTTATGGAAAAGGTGACGGATGCTTTCATTTTAAATGAAATTGAAGGCAGCGATCACTGTCCAGTTGGGATTGACATCGAGGTTTAGTTCACAAGCACGGTTGGAGCACCTTCTTGGATTAACTCGATTCGGCCAATTAAATGAATTTCTTTTCCCGCTTGTTTCAAGGTCGTTTCCACATCTTTCTTAGCGGTTTCGGATACTGTGAATAACAAACCTCCATTCGTTTGAGGATCGCACAATAATTGAAGTTGTGCCGCACTCAATTCGCTGGCATATTTGCTGTAAGCCTTGAAATTCCGCATGGTATTGTCCGGCATCACAAATTGATCTAGAAAGGTTTTTAGAATCTCCATGGGATAGGTAGGAACCATGTCCCATTGTAGCTTGGCTTGCACCTTTGATGCTTGGCACACCTCTACCAAATGCCCCAATAGTCCGAAACCAGTAACGTCTGTCAAGGCGTTGACTCCATCAATTTTGCTCAATTCCCTGCCGATTGTATTCAGTTTACACAGCTCATTTATAAGCAATTCATCCTGTTCAGGCTTCGAAATGCCTCTCTTCATGGCGGTGCTTAGAATACCTGTACCAATGGGTTTTGTCAAGTAGATCAAATCACCGACCTGTGCTGTATTGTTGGTTTTAAGATTACTTTTCTCCACCAATCCAGTGACAGATAATCCAAAAAATGGTTCACGGCTATCAATACTGTGACCACCGGCTAGTGGAATGCCTGCATCTGCGCAAATGGATTGAGCGCCTGAGATGACCTCTGCTGCAATTTCTGCCCCTAATAGCTCTATTGGCCATCCAAGTATACCAACAGCCATTACGGGCGTTCCTCCCATCGCGTAAACGTCACTGATTGCATTTGCTGCGGCTATCTTTCCAAATGCGGTGGCGTCATCAACTATTGGGGTGAAGAAATCTGTGGTGCTAATGATGCATTGTCCATTATCTATTTCCAACACAGCCGCGTCATCGTTTCGACCATTGCCTACCAAAAGGTTTGGATAGACTCGATCCGATTTTGAAACTCCATTTAAAATCGCTTCTAAATCTGCTGGAGCTATTTTGCAACCACAGCCTGATCCATGGCTGAACTGGGTAAGTTTTGGTTTTTCCATTCGATGAGTTGTTGTGCTATTTCGGTAGGGCTTTGTTGATCATATACTTGAGTAAAGCTTGCATTGCGTCCACTTCTTACCAGGCTATGATTATATGATTTGTCGTAGTATTTGAGGGCTATGGCGCAGGCAGCAGCGATATTGCCATTTTCTAAGTGTTCAATTGCGGCTTTCACAAATTGTCCTCCAATGCGCTTTTCGATTTTTTTGAAATCTGCGATGAGCTCCGCTGTACTGACCTTGCCGTAATCCTCGCATAAGGCTTCCACGCGTTGTTCGAAGGAACGTTCAATGATGATTAAGGGAGAAGCATTCATCTGGAGCTTCAGTTCGGCAGGTAAAAAGACCTTCCCAATATTTCGGCTTTCGTCTTCTACCCAAATAGGACTGCGCTTTTTAAGTTTAATGAGCAGCACTGCAATGGTGTTTTCGAACTGCTCCGTGCTGGGTTGAACACCTTGATTCCCAAAGGCTGACCCTTTGTGGTTCGCGATTCCCTCCAGGTCGATGACGGGTTCACCTAATCCTTCTAGTGCTTTGAGAATATCAGTTTTGCCGCCTCCAGTGTTGCCGCCAAGTGATATAAGCTCGATAGGTAGCTTGAACTGCTCCAACACAACATTGCGAAATGCTTTATAGCCGCCTTCAATGGTTTTTGTTTGAAACCCCGAAGTATTCAAAAGCCAAGACATGGATTGACTTCTCATGCCTCCGCGCCAACAATGTATTGTGGCTTGTTTTGAAGGGCAGATTGCCTCAACGGACTCTACAAGCGAGGCCAGTTTTGGACCGACAAATGTCAGTCCCAATTTTACTGCAGCATCCTTTCCTACTTGTTTGTAGGTCAGTCCGACTTCGTGTCGTTCTTGGTTTGTGAATAGAGGGATGTTGTGCGCTCCTGGAATGTGAGCCTGCTCAAATTCGGCAGGTGTGCGAACGTCTATTATCGGCTGATCTGAATGGAGAATATCAATAATGGACGGCATGGTGCAAAGGTGCGCAATGCAAACTACAATGAATGTGGGCTATTTCTTACTGGATTTTGCGAATGGATTGTATTTCACACAAAGCTCAACCCAATAGGCAAGGTCATTGTCCATGTCCGTTCCCTCTGGATTAACAAACACAAAACCCTTCATGGCCTTTCCAGTAAAGTTCATTTCGGATGCGCCTTCTTTCTTCAAGGCATCGTGATAGATGTCAGGATCAATGCGCGCCATGAGCTGCTCGCCAACCACACCAACACACATTTTATCATCGACCATAAAACAAAGTCCTCCCATCATCTTCAATTCGTGAAAGTCCACTTTCTGTGCGTCTAGTTCGTCTCGCACGCGGTCTGCTAGTTGTTCGTTATAAGCCATGTTACGGTTTGTTTCGAATTTCTGTGATGTTGTTTTTTATTGTGATCGCTAGATCATCTGTGGGTAAATCATCTGAATCCATTCCAAAGGGGTCCTCGATGGTTTCTGCAATGACTTCTAGACTTGCCAATGTATAGAATGTGAAAACCGTAACCAGAATCGTCCAATAATGGAAATCACTCACAAAGGCGATAGGCATAGAGACGATATACACGAAGATGAATTTTTTGATGAAGATGTTGTAGGTATATGGGATAGGCGTTTTCTTGATTCGTTCACATGCTCCACAGATGTCGGTAAATTTGTTGATGTCTTCCAACATCGAAAGGTATGCAGCTTGACTGATTTCATGCTTTTTATAAGCTGCTAAGGCATCCTTTTGCATATTGCTCGCTACTACATTCGGAATGTGATTTGAATCTAATGCCTTGTCCAAACCATTTGGAATCCGAGCTAATAATTCGGCTTTGGATACATCGCGCAGGTGTCCACGTAAAACGTCTGCATAACACGCATCCGCGTCCAGTAATCGATCAGCCAGTTCTTGATCCTCCTTAGGGATGAACGAAATGACTTTAAGTGCAAAGTTGCGACTCACATTGACCAATGCTCCCCATTGTTTGCGGCCTTCCCACCAGCGGTCATAGGCAGTGTTGGTGCGGAATACTAGCAAGAGCGAAATGACAAAACCCAAAAGCGAGTGCATTACCGTTACGGACTTAGGTTCTATGTTCAATACTTCTAATTCGAAATAGACGACCGCAAAGGCATAGAGCGCAATGCTGAGCATAACCCAAAAAAGTTTTCGGAAGGTGTCAGACTTATGAAATTTGAAGATGAGACCAAACCAGTCTTTGGGATTGTATTGAACCATGGGCGATTGTTGTTTCACAATGATAGTGTGAATCGGTGCGAGTAACAAAAAGGTTTATGCTAAGAAATTCGATCAGCTTCATATCCTTGTTTCAATTGTGTTGGCTATCATCGCGTCATTGAAATACCAATTCGTTATGGAACATAAATTCACCGTCATCGATCGTTTTATTCGATATGCTAAAATCGACACGCAAAGCGATCCACACAGTACTAACATTCCATCTACTGAAAAGCAAAAGGACTTAAGTCGCTTGCTGGTTCAGGAGTTGAAGGAAATTGGAGTGAGTGATGCAGAAATGGATGACTTCGGATATGTATATGCTACTGTTCCGAGTAATTCAGATAAGAGCATTCCAACGATTTGCTTTTGTTCTCATGTAGATACATCACCTGAATCGAGCGGTGCAAATGTGAATCCAATCATTCATAAAAACTATGATGGATCGATTATCCAGCTGCCCAACAATCCAGATGTTCAAATTGATCCTTCAGAGCATCCTGAGTTAAGAACCAAGGTAGGCAAGGACATTATTACTTCAGATGGTACTACGCTTTTGGGAGCCGACAACAAGGCAGGTGTCGCGGAAATCATGGATATGGCCACTTATTTCATGCAAAACCCAGAAGTGAAGCACGGACCGATTCGTATACTCTTTACTCCAGATGAGGAAATTGGTAGGGGAGCAGACAAAGTGGATATTGATAAATTAGGAGCGAAATACGGATATACCGTTGACGGGGAGGCACTCGGGTCATTCGAAGACGAAACGTTTTCAGCAGATATGGTGGTGGTGAAAATCCATGGGGTGAATACGCATCCAGGTTTTGCAAAAGATCAGTTGGAGAGCGCGTTAAAAGCAGCTTCTGCGTTTGTTGATCTGTTGCCAAAGGATACTTGGTCACCTGAAACAACTTCGAATAGAGAGGGGTTTGTTCATCCATACGAAATGAAGGGTGGAGTAGAATCCATGGAATTGGTTTTCATCATTCGATCCTTTGTGGATGAGGATCTTGCCAAATATGAAGCTCAATTGGAAGATATACTCAAGCAGGCGATGAAGAATTTCCCCAATTCGACCTATGAGTTCAAGGTTTCTCAGCAGTATCGAAACATGAAAAATGTGATCGATCAATGTCCTCAAGTATCAGACTTTGCGGTGGAAGCTATTGAAAGAACAGGTTTGAAAGTGCGCAGAGGAAGCATTCGTGGAGGTACAGATGGATCCAAATTGAGTTTTATGGGCTTGCCTTGTCCAAACATCTTTGCTGGCGAACATTCCTTTCACAGTAAAATGGAATGGGCTTGTGTGCAAGACATGCACCAGGCGGTGGAAACCCTGGTAAACCTGGTTCAGATTTGGGAGGAAAAAGGGGAAAGCTAGTTTTACTTATTCCTCTCTACAAACTCGATAATCTCTTGGGCGAACAATTCGGGTTCGTTCACCATGGGTGAGTGTCCACTTTCTTGAAAAATAACCAGCTCTTTATCGATTGAGCTTACCTTGTTGAATGCGTCAACACCCAGCTGTGGAGCGACCACAAAGTCATATTTCCCCCATAGAAACAAACTAGGAACGGTGATTTTGAAAAGACTGTCTGTCAGTGAGGTCGATTCAATTTCAGGGTCGAGAAGTCCTGCGGTTATGTTTCCCGTTATAGCGCTTGTAAGCATGTTGGTCGGACTTAAGAGAGGGGCGTAACTGTCGTCACCATTGGCGAGAATTCCATCATTGAGTAGTAATTCTTCCGCTTCGTAGGCCTTTTCATTGATTTCCCCACCTTGTTCGTAGCTGATGTTTAGGGTGTCGATTCCATTTGCCCAATTCAATATATCGGTCCACTTTGCAGTGCTATTTCCAAGGGCTAATTGTTCAGTGGCTACACTTTTGAAAAGCTTGATGCCTTGTACGTTTAACCTAGGTATGTCATGTGCTCCATCGGCTTCTATCCATCCAGATGCCAGTGATTGATTAGATACATTAATCATGAATTTGCTTCCTAGAGTACCGCCCCAGCTGTGCCCCATGATAAAAATCTTGGCTTCATCTCCGTAGTGAGCTTTCATGGTTAATACGACAGCTCGCAAGTCCTTCGTCATTTGAGTAACGTTTAACTCATTTACCGAGTAGTGACCTTGTGCCATTCCTTGACCACGCTGATCCCAATAAGCAAAGGCCATTTCTTTTTCTAATATTTCCTGTGATTTACCTATGGCATACTCCAGTCCCCTTCCACCTGGCCCACCATGCACCAAGACAACGAAGCATTTACTCGCACCATTTCCGCGAACGTAAACGGGCATATCTGCGCCATTGTTTTTTACATAAATAGTTTCATTCAAATCTGCCAAATCAGCTTTTTGACAGCCGAATAACAATAATGCCCCAATCATCAATATAAGAGGATTTCTTATCATTCTCCCAAGGGTTTTTTATGAAAGCCTAAGCGAATTTCAGCAGTCAGATACGGAACTAGAAACGCGTTGTAATCTAAAAGATATGTACCAGCAATTCGAAGGTGCCACCATTGAAAGGTCCGTGGAAATGTTCTGTATCGCCCAAAGCCAATAAAGTGAGTAGGACCAAAGTATCCCGCACTTCCTAATGGTCTTGAATATACCTCTCCATCTTCATCTACTTCATAGGCATTTGGGAAGAATGAACGCATATACGCCCCACCCAACCCGAGCTGGTATTGCATGCGTCTCCGGCCAGTTTTTCGGTATTCAATGGTGTACGTATTTAAGAGAGAGGTACTTGTCTTAGGATGCCATAGTACACCGAGGTTTGCAGCAACTACCAGTTGATGAATTTTGACCATGTTAACCGCGCCACGACCAGGCTTTACCTTTGACTTAAGTTTGATCCATTCGGTGAGTCCATATTCAACTCCAACATTCAATCCAGGCCTTACTGCATTGTTGCTCAAATAGCCAAAATGGTAACTGACTTCTCTTGTCCCAGGAGTTTGGGAAAAACTCAGGTAGGAAATGAGTATTAAAAATAGAGTAACCGGGTAGCGTGGCATTGTGTCAAAAATAGAAATGGCCGCATCAGTATGCAGCCATTTCCTTAAAGTTTATACAAGATTTAATCACACGCTTCTAAGGCCTTTGGTTTTTTGTTGGCTACGTTTAATCCAATGAGCACGCGCTTTTGATCTTTGTCAACTGCGCTTTGCATCTTACCGCCTTGTCCGTGATTAGCACCAGAGCTCATTTTATTGGGTTTGAACTTAACATAACCTGAGCAAATCTCCTTTTTACTTTGAGATTCCAGTCGATAGTCATGTTTACCATGCGGTAAATCCACAATGTAACAATCTGAAAGAGCCATTTCATCACAGAATTTAGGTTCATCCTGGATGTTAGATAATTCGGTTTCAAACTTCTCATCTATAAAGAGTTTTGCCGTTTCGCCTTCTTTTAAATCTTGGGCGTAGATATAGGTGGTGATTGTTTGCTTCTCTTTGTCACAGGATAATAAAATTGCTCCGATACCAATTGCGAGAATAAAAGGTGCCTTTTTCATTTTGATTGATTTTCAATAGAAACGCACTGATGTCAGGATTATTTCAGCACCCAAAAACTATATGGGTTTGGCACTTTTTTTTCTAGAACTGACTTTCCATAAGACTATGATTACTCCAAGAATTCCGAATTGTGTCAGTAGTGATTCGTAGGTGGGGAAAAGTCCCAAAGCACTGAACCTAATGTTTAAAGGGAAGGAGTTAATACTTAGAAACCCACCTTCCTGAATTGCATGAATACCTTGCCCAGCTAAAACAAACGCCAATGCCAATACTACAATGGAAGAGTAGAGGAAGACCTTGCTTATCGGTAATCGTTTAAACCATTTTAGAATTGCCCATGCAATAGCAAAAATGACAATGGCTGATAAAAGGAACCCTAGGAAAACTCCTAGCTTACTGCTTGTTTCACCATCTGCCGTTAAACTAGATAGGAATAACACGGATTCAAAAGCTTCTCTAAAAACAACGACAAACGAAAAGGCACCTAATCCAATCATATTGTTCTTGTTCAGCAGGGTCTTTATTCGAGTTTCCACGAACTCCTTCCATTTGGAGGCTTCGGTTTTTCCATGCATCCAAAAACCAAGGTAAAGCAATACCAGAACCGCAAAAAGGGCAATAAGGCCTTCCATCAATTCTCGACTAGCTGCGTTAAGGTTCATCAAAGAGTCCGCGAAAAACCATCCAATTATTCCGGCACCAACAGCTGATAACCAACCGCCATGCACCCAACGAATGGCATGTGGAGCATTGACCGATCGTAACATACCGAGAATCGCCAGGATTACAAAGAAGGCTTCCAATCCTTCCCTAATTAAGATACTTGCTGCGATAAAGGTGGTCATCCCAAGTCCGCGAGACTCTTGATGGACAATCTCGTTTGCTCGATCCAAAATGAGATTCGCTTCTGTGATAGTTGTAGTGAGTTCCTCGCTCGTTACCGATTCTTTGATTTGAGAGCGGATTTTCATCATAATGCTTTCCAACTCAACAAAAAGATTATTGTCGGATGCCATGATTTGTGGCTCAATGGGTTCGACTCCTTTTAAATATCCGTCCAGGGCATACTGAGTAGCGTCATTGATATTCCCATCAATATATGAGGATAGAGCTCTGGCTAAATAGTCCCGAGTGAGAGAAATTGGGTCGTTCGCGGAAGTCGTTTCGGTTTTAATTGGATTGTGTCTCTGACTCGCCAGATCTAGGCCATCGTACTTTGCTTTTAGTTCTTGATCGCTTAAAGTGGATAACTCTTCTAAACTAATAGCGATCGTTGCCTTTGCAGAGCGGTTGTCAAAATGCTGAATAGTAGCTATATAGAACGCCAAATCCCATACTTGTTCATCACTTAGTTCAGGAAAAGCACGCATTCCAGTACCCGGAATTCCAAGTCTAATCGTGTTGAAAGCTTGAAACGGAGCCACGCCACTCATGATTTCTTTATCCCTAAAATTGGTAGGACTTGGTGTCAAACCAACTCCAGCAGGACCATCTCCACCACCAAAGTTTCCATGGCAAGTTGCGCATTGGGCTTTAAAAGTCTCTGCACCTTTATCCTTATTTGGCCAAACAGTTGGATAGGAGGAGACCAAGTTTAAAGACAATAATTTCAATTTGATACTGCGGGCGAGACTAGAAACGGTTGTGTAATCATTGGTATCCTGAATCAATTGTTGAAGTTGAAGAACTTGATCGTGAATAGATGTATCGGAAGATTCTAATCTCGATGCGAAATCTGCCGCAGTGGCAGAGAATTCTCCCATTTCAGCAAATTCAAATTCATTGATTACTTGTCCATCTTTCACCGCCATATTATAATCCTTGGCGATGTAGTCCATCAAGTTAATCAGCATTCGAGCATCTTCATTGGACTCAGTTGCCAATGAAAATGACATTGAACAGAAAAGGAATAAGCTGCTAGTCAGTAGATATCTTATCATGCAAATTAATTCAGGACTATAAAAACACATGCCTTAGGGAATGGTTTTAAAAGTGTGGCAAAAAAACGTTCTATTAAGTGGGTGGACAATACCTATAAAGAGGTAAAATGAAGAAGTGTAATCTCATTTGTTGAAGTTTGAAACTCGGCTTACATTCGTGCCTTAATACACAATCACATGGGAAGAGCATTTGAATATCGGAGAGCAGCTAAAGAAAAGCGTTGGGACAAAATGTCGCGCATTTTTCCCCGACTGGCTAAAGCCATTACAATGGCTGCCAAAGAGGGGGGGATTGATCCTGATATGAATGCCTCGCTTCGGTCCGCAATTCAAAATGCAAAGGCTCAGAATATGCCGAAAGACAATATTGAATCGGCAATTAAGCGAGCGACAGGAAAGGACGGTGAGAATTACATTGAGGTCAATTATGAGGGAAAAGGTCCTCATGGCGTGTTGGTGTTTGTAGAATGCGCTACAGATAACTCGACTCGAACTGTTGCAAACGTGAAGCACTACTTCACAAAAGCAGGTGGTTCATTGGTGCCAACTGGATCTCTTGAATTTATGTTCAGCCGAAAGGCGGTGTTTGAATTTGAATTAACAGAAGGAATGGACATCGAAGAATTGGAATTGGAGTTGATCGATGCTGGTTTGGAGGAAATTGAGGAAAATGAAGGCACTGTATACGCATATGCTGATTATACAGAGTTTGGCACACTATCTTCTGCCCTTGAAGGGATGGGGATAGAAGTTACTAAGGCCAGTTTACAGCGTATTCCGACCTCTCCTGTTGATTTTACCGAGGAGCAATTGGTGGATATTGAAAAGATGATTGACAGAATTGAGGAGGACGAAGATGTGCAGGCTGTTTTCAACAACATTGCCTAGGTTATAAATCTAATTATGATCCTAAAAAGCGGATCTTTTCATCCAGCATACGCCTGAAAAAAACCCTTTTGGAGTGAATACCACTTTTAAATCGGATAAAGTCGCCATCTGAATGTATGGTGTAGTGGATCGATTGAAATATGACCAATCGATAAAATGGAATGCACCAGCTAAAATGTTTGTTTTCACTGTGAATATGTATTTCAATTCCGGCTTTTCTGATTTCAATGATTGCATGCCATAGGGTTTCATGCTCTGAGTTGAAGGCGTATTTACCAATCTTCATTTCATGCACAATCAAGTTGCCAGAGCGGACAGGTGGAATTTGTAGGAGTTCCCATACATCATAGGTAGAACCCACCAATTCCAACTTCAAACTTTGATCGTTTCTGGTTAAGTTTTGTTCATCAAAAAAGCCTCTCATGATGTGATAACATTTGAAAGGCTTTGAAGTTTTTAGAAGGAGAAATTTCTTACAATGTATGGACCTACTTAGAAAGTTTTTTGATTTCCTTATCTATTTTGCTTTTTGAATCCATATCGTTGATGCCAAAATAGATGCCGCTCAGCATTTTTAGTACCTCCAAGTTTTGATTGTCAATTTTGTATGCTGCAAGAGCAGGGGGTAGAGCTAAATTGAAGTTTTTAGCCAATTCCGAATCTATGCCTTCAACTCCTGCTAAAGCTCCTGAGGCTTGTCCCTGCAGCAATTCTACTGATAGGTTGTAATAGTATGCAGCCAAGTTGTAATTAGCCTTAAGATCAGCTGGGTTTTCAGTTTGCAGTTGAATCAAACGAGTTTCTTCTTGATTGGATGTTGCAGTGCTCGATGATGATTGCGCAAAGGTGATAACCGTTGCGAAGACTGCTATAAACGTAAGTAACGATGATTTCATATCGATTTTTATTTGGGTGAAAGATAGTACATACGGCTAGACGCAGAAAGTGTTGTATAGTAGCCTGTACTATGTGATTCTAATGATTTCCATTTAGGGATTTAAAAATTGTTGTTTCTAAGATAAGCCAGCAATGAAATAAAGCTTGATTTACATTGTCAACAGTCGAATACAGTAGATAGAAATACGCTCGTATCTGTTAACGGTTGATCTCGATCCTTCTGTTCAAAGCTCTTCCTTCCTCTGTGGTGTTAGGAGCCATTGGTTCTGTTTCACCCTTTACTTGTTTGGTGATTCTAGAACTTTCAATTCCATGCATTTCAAGATGGTACATTAGATTGGAAACTCGTAGTCCTGAAATTCGCTGATTGATAGGTGATGTTCCAGTACTATCAGCATGTCCTTCTATTATAATAGACATTTCAGGGTTTTCCAGGAATAAAGGAGTCAACACTTCGAGAACAAATTCCATTTGATATTGGCTTAGTAAGAATCCATTTATATCAAAATGGAAATTCCATCCTTTTTCGGTTTCTATAATTTCAGCAAAAGATCCATCCTCCAATTTGAAATTTTCATATCCCGATCAGTTTTTTCATGAACATAGGCAACTTCTAATGTATTGAAATCAAAACAACTAGCCTAACGTAATTTTCACAAACAAATCAATGATTTTCGATTATAGGCCATCGACAGTTTCATTTTTTTATAACCTATCTAGTCCGATCAAAAGGATTGATGCCGGGTCTATTGTTTGAAATAGCAGTCCGGTTCTTTCCTTCTTTTTTTTGGATTCTTCTTTTTGGGAAAACTATAATACGTATCGCAAAAGGCGAAATAATGATCTTCTCTGTTCGCAGGCATTATCCATCCGTTTTGAGTGAGAACGTATTGTTTGTCCTCGATGATCAATTGATTGGATCGTAATAATTGATCAATATTTTCTAAGTCCCAATCTTTGGTGTGGAGGCTCCCGCCAGTCTTCCACGCTAGATTGATGTACTGTGGGTTAATCCCATTTCTAGTATTGCACAATAGAATGTGCAAAGGCTTGTTAAGACATTGTTGCAATACAAAATCCCTCACGCAGCTTCCGTTATCTGCAATTAAAATGATATCTTCTTCATTTTTAGCTTGAATCATTGCTGTGCATATGGCTTCCAAGTCATTTTCTGGACTATCTCCACCATTACCCTTATGCGCCACTCGTTTCATCAATTTAGTGACTTGCAAGAGCGGGTCAGACTCTTGATAATAAATGCCGCCTGTAAATCCAATGACTTTTTTTCGATCCTTTAACTTGTCACCATCGTTAAAGAATGCAACATGTTTAATGCTGCTTTTTTCGCTGTTGAGGGCATGCCATAGCATAGCTTCAGCTCCCGGACCATACATGCTGCCTGTCCAATCCATAACCAAAAGGCTGTTTTTCCAATTTGTATTTCGATCGAGAGCCAGAAACACTGTTGAGTCCATGCTGTATTTTTTCAAATACATGAAATACGTTATTCTATTTATGACTTGCAGGTTTTGCTCTTTAGAGGCAACATTTTTACCGGAGTCCAGCAGATCCTCACCTCTTGTGTCGATTGTTTGTGATAGTTCATAGGTGATTTCAATACCATGAAATAGCTGCATGGTTTCGAATTCGTTATTACAATCTGTTTGTAATAGTATAGAGTAGTCGATTTGGGTTGAGTTCAAATTGCTATCCAAATCAAACAGGGCATTGAGCCTTTTTGCTAAAAGCCATTTGTAGTCAGTAAGCCAAAATGCACTGTCCTTAGGATATTTAGTGAATATTACACGAACACTCTTTGGAATTACATTATCATGTTGATTCGGAGGCCAACTGTCCGCGTTTTTGAATGTGTATTTGGCGTATCCATTTTCTAGTAAAACAGTTTTCTCAAGATTTTCATCATGAAAAACAGGTATCTCGGTAATGTCAAGTTTCCCTTCTATTTCGCTTTTATAATTATTTGGATTTCTAAGCGCTTCACCACTAAAAGCCTTTTGCGAACTGGCATTGTCGCAAAACAAAAGCAATAGGCTTGTTGTAATAAATAGAAATAAAAATTTCATCCTGCTGCAAACAAACGATTCACAAGGCTCATTTCGTTTCTTTGAACTCAATTTTCCGCAAGATTTATGAGAAAACATCTTTTTTTAGGCTTCGCAGCATTATTTTTTAGTTTGACACTCGTTGGTCAGGAGTATGAATTACAAAGTTCAACAGAGACTTATAAAGACCTGCTAAAACTCCACAGGGGACTTCGCGTTTTATACGTTGCCGCACACCCAGATGATGAAAATACCAGGTTAATAGCTTGGTTAGAAAACGAGAAAAACATTGAAACGGTTTATTTATCTCTAACCCGTGGACAGGGGGGGCAAAACCTCATTGGAGATGAAAAGGGAGATGCTTTAGGTGTCATTAGGACCTATGAGTTATTGGAAGCAAGAAAAATTGATGGGGGAGAACAAATGTTTACTCGCGCTGTAGATTTCGGATATAGCAAATCTGCAGAAGAAAGCTTCTCGAAATGGGGGAAAGAAGAGGTCCTGGCTGATGTGGTTTATGCAATCCGAAAGTTTAGACCTCACATAATCATAACACGGTTTCCGCCAAATCGAAATGCTGGACATGGACACCATGAAGCATCAGCGCTCTTGGCCGCGGAAGCTTTTGACTTGGCTAGTGAGAAAAGCGCCTTCCCTGATCAGTTTGATAGGGTAGAGCCTTGGACTCCTCAAGCCATGTATTTTAATAGCTCAAGTTGGTGGAGAAAGGAATTGGAGGATAAGACCGATTTAGAGCTGAAGGACGAGAACATAATTCGCGTGAACATCGGCACATTGGATCCAATAACGGGAATGGAGATGAATGAAATTGCCTCACTGGCTCGAAGCAAACATCGCTGCCAAGCTTTTGGAACTTCACGAGATAGAGGTGAACGATTTGAATATCTCGAATTGTTAAAGGGTGAATGGCGAGATGATTTATTCGACAGCTATGAGGGTGTTTGGTCGCGTTCGGAGGGTCACAAATCTTCCATTCAATCCATCATCGATCAATACAACTTTACTGATCCTATGTCAAACTATAAGTTGTTCATCAATGAGGTGGAACCAAAACTGGCGCAGCGGAGTATGTGGGCAGATGGAAAAGATATTAATTACGTAAATCAACTTTCGGCTAAGATCAAGCGAAACATGCTTGGAGTTAGAGTTGAGGCTTATGCTGGTCAAGATCCTATTGTAGTTGAATCCGAATTTGACTTAAACATTGAAGTTTATAACGGAGGCAGTGAAGCGCTTCAAATCAGATTTAATCAACCTGAAATAGATACTTCATTTGAAATTGGATCTGGGAAACAGATCTCTTTTATTAGGAAGCTAAACGCTCCCAAGGAGCCATCGACACCGTATTGGTTGCGTTTGCCACATGATGAGTTATATGAAATTGAAGATCCAAATTGGCAAGGCGAGCCCAGATTACGCGATAAAATGATTGAATATACCGTCAAATTTGATGTGCCCTTTAAGGGAGAAACTGAATTGCATCGCAAATGGACCGATCGTTCTGTGGGTGAAATACTGCAACCTATTCAATATGTGCCGCTAGTGAGTATTACGAATCAGTCAAACACTTTACTAATTAAAAATGATGGTGAGGTAATGCAGCATATCGAGGTACTCGCGTTTGGGTCTGTGAAGGATTTACGAGTTTCTCCGTCTGGCGTGGAGGTTGATGCGACAGCTCGTACAGGAATAATGCTTGAAAAAGGCCAAAAGACTACCGTAAGTACTAAATGGCAATCAGGGTCAGAGCCAAACGAAAAACACAATATTCGTTCCTCAGCATATTTAGGTGATTTAGCATTTCATCAGAGTGTTCAGGCGATTGAGTATGACCATATTCCAAATATTCTAATTGCAAAGGATTGCGAAATGACCTTGGTAAAGCTTGATCTGAAAATGCAGGCCGCGAAGATCTTATACATTGAAGGTTCGGGTGATGAAGTGGATGAGGCGCTAGAAAACATAGGTTATGAAATAGATCGCACTCCGTTGTCTGAAGTTGCTGATAAACTGAATGATTACAAGGCAATCGTGGTAGGTATTCGTGCTTACAACACAAACGATCAGTTAATTGCTTATCAGGATAAGTTGATGAATTACGTGGAAAACGGTGGGAATATGATAGTCCAATACAATACTTCCCGAGGATTAAAACTGGATGAATTTGGTCCTTACCCGTTTCAATTGGGTAGAGAAAGGGTTACTGAAGAGGATGCTGAGGCAATACTCCTGCAACCTAAACATCAAGTGTTCTCAAAGCCGAATAAAATTGAATCCTCTGATTTTGACGGCTGGGTTCAAGAGCGTGGATTATACTTTGCTAGCGAATGGGGTGATGAGTACACTCCACTTATATCATGGAAGGATTCTGGAGAAGAAAAAATATCGGATGGCGGCCTTATTGTAAGCCAATATGGAAAAGGCTCATTTTTCTATTCAGGGATATCATTTTTCAGGCAATTGCCCGCAGGAGTTCCAGGAGCGTATCGATTACTGGTGAACATGATTGAATACCAGCCAAAATGAAAATAAACGAGGAAATAGAGAAGCCAACAAATTGGAAGAGGATTTACATGATTGTAATAGCGTTTCTAATTTTTCAAATAGTGTTGTATGCCATTCTGAGTAAAGTGCTGTCATGAATTTACTCGATTGGACTGTTTTAGTTTTCACACTGCTTGCGATAGTCGCCTACGGCACTTGGCGCACTCGAAAGCAGAAGGATCTCGAATCTTACCTAAGGGGCGGGAGAGAGTCTAATTGGTTCACGGTTGGATTGAGTGTAATGGCTACACAAGCCTCAGCTATAACTTTCTTATCAACTCCGGGGCAAGCATTTGAATCGGGCATGGGCTTCATCCAATTCTATTTTGGTTTGCCATTGGCTTTGATCATTGTTTCAATTGTTATTATTCCACTATTCTATAGGCTAAATGTTTACACGGCTTACGAGTTTCTAGAGAATCGATTTGATCTAAATACGCGACTTCTAACCGCTTTTCTATTCTTAATTCAAAGAGGGTTGGCAGCGGGAATTACAATTTATGCTCCGGCAATTGTGTTGAGCACTGTGCTAGGGTGGGATTTGACAAAACTGAACATTATCATTGGACTCCTTGTCATTGTTTACACCGTTAGCGGTGGAACAAAAGCGGTTAGTATTACTCAAAAATGGCAAATGGCCGTGATAATGGGTGGTATGTTCTTCGCGTTTTACATGGTCTTAGATTATTTAGCACCAAGATTTACATTCTTAGAAGCGCTTCAATTCGCTGGCGTTAATGGTAAAATGGAGATTGTCAATTTCGACCTGAATATGGAGTCGAGATATACGATTTGGAGTGGACTCACGGGAGGTATGTTCTTAGCCTTGTCTTATTTTGGAACTGATCAGAGTCAAGTTCAGCGCTATATAAGCGCGAGCAGCATAAAGGAGAGTAGGATGGGGTTGATGTTTAATGCAATTCTGAAAATTCCGATGCAAGCATTTATTCTTCTGACTGGAGTGTTGCTTTTTGTATTCTACCAGATAAACGAACAACCTATAAGTTTCAATCAACAGGTGGTTGAAGTGGTCATGGAATCGGATCGAGCGGAGGAGGGGCAGTATCTACTCGATCAATTTGGCCGAGTACAAGAGGAGAAAAATGAAATCATACGTGAATCGAGAGACAATAATCAAGATGAGATTGCTCGATTGTTAACTGCGGAGAATGATTTAAAGTTGAAATTTAATGAGATATCATTACAGGTAAATAGTGATGTTCCAACAAAGGATTCGGACTATGTATTTATCCGTTTTATTCTGGAATACTTACCTCATGGGGCGATTGGTCTGCTACTAGCCGTAATATTAAGTGCTGCCATGTCGTCAACAGCAGGGGAGCTAAATGCGCTTGCAACTACGACTATGAGCGATTTTGTTAAACGATTATCACAAATGAATGTCAGTTCAGATCGAGAAGTGCTTTGGAGTAAGCTAATCACAGTGTTTTGGGGACTACTCGCAATTTCATTCGCACTCATGGCGGATTTATTCGACAACCTCATAGAAGTAGTTAATATTCTGGGCTCATTATTCTATGGTACTATTCTGGGCATATTTATCTGCGCCATATTCATTAAAAGGGTGAAATCGAGAGAAGTAATCATTGCTGCCGCATTGGCAGAACTTTTGGTCTTAGGGCTGTTTACAGGAACCACATTTAATTGGTTGCCATTTGACATTGGTTTCTTGTGGTTCAATGTCATTGGATGCTTAGCGGTACTGGCAGTAGCCGTGTTACTGAGCAATGGTCAGAAAGAAAGCGAGTTGACTTAATTAGCCACCTACTAGTTTTGTCTTATATCCCTTGGTATTCAAGAATTCGTGGACTTTATTTCGCTGATCACCTTGGATAATTATTTCACCATCCTTCACGGAACCACCGGTTCCACAGTGGCCTTTTAACGACTTTCCAAGTTTTTCAAGATCATTCTCAGAGCCGATAAAACCTCGAACTATGACTACAGCTTTGCCACCTCTGCCTTTCGTTTCGCGATGCAATTTAAGCAGTTGATCACCTGGAGATAATGTCTCTTGTTCTTCCCACTCCTCATCCGAAGGAGAGAATTGAGGGTTTGTGGAGTAAACCATTCCTCCTTTATTTTTTTTAGACATATCTATGGAGTTATTGTGATTAATGATTTTAGGTTAATACTTATTTCAATGCTTTTTGGGGTTCCTGCAGCTTCGCCATCAATTTGTAAATGGGCACCGTCCAAGTTCTCGATGATTATGGATTTTGCACTCTCAACACTTACGAATTTGGATTGATGAAAGGTTTTAGTGAAAAGGCGGGAGGCCAGGAATGGAAATTCGGCCCAAGTGGGGGATTTGATTTTGATCAACTCGAGTTGTCCGTCATCATCTAAGCCCGTTGGATTGATATACGCGTCATTTCCTAATTGGCTGACGTTAGCCACAACAATTGAAAAATATGAATTCGTTGAGTTCACTATCCGAAACAGCTTGCTGTTTTAAGATTGAAATGCCTGCAATGTGAGTTTTATATAGTTTCCGAAACCGCGTCCAGAAATATTGTCGAATAAATGCGCCACATAGCCGTCAAAGCCAACCCCGCAAAAACCAATGGCGTACGTTCCGTTTATCGTGATTGTGTCTATAGAATGAGGCTTGCCATTTAACACTTGCTGAATGGCCGTTGAGATATCCATGGAGATGTTTAAATGGCGGGCAATACCATTCCCAGACCCAGTAGGTATTATGCCAAGCGCTAAATCTCCGCCAATTAATTGACTCGCAATTCCATGGACGGTTCCATCTCCGCCAACGGCAACACAAACCTTGTAACCATTTTTTTTAGCCTCCCTAGCTAGCTTTAGCATATGCTCTTTGGAGGTGCTTTCTGCTAATTGGGCATTTTTTAATTCAAGAGAATCGAATATCGACTTAAACTTAAGGTAGCCACCAACTCCTGAATTGGGATTGCCAATAAACAAAAAAGGACCCCCATTTGGGTAGTCCTTTTTTAATATTGTTTGTGAGTCGTTTTTTATCACTGTGAGATTAGAACTCCTGTAAGCTGACAATTGTAGGATTTATTGCCATTTTGAGTGGTGTAGTCAATTGTGATATTCGTTGTTGCACTGTCCACAATTGTGATAAAGCCACTGCCGCTGATTGATTTTTCACCACCGTCAGGCTTCTGATTGTTGATCGTGAATGATTCCGTACCCTGATCTGCCACAGCCTCTACTTTAGAAAAGAAGCCGTTAATAGGGAAATTGTCATAACTGAAAAGATTGCCGATATTCATTGTTCCGCCATCAAGAATGTTGCGTTCAATGGTGATATTATAATTCCAAGTAGTATCCAAATTGGCGCAACTTTCAATCACGTTATAAGTGCCAATGAATTTTTTTCGAGACTCGAAACTACAATCTTCGCCTTCAAATCCTGAGTCGCAAAAGCAATTGCCTGTTTCACAGAAACCACGCACACAGACTACGTCCAGTAATTCGCAAGAATCTACATCTTGGCAACTCGCACCAAAATATCCTTTTAAACAATCGCAACTTCCATCGTTACATGTACCTCCATTGCTACAAGGGACTTTTTCTCCACCAAGTAGCCCGCGGCATTCATCGCATGAAGCCAGTGATAATAGGCTAAACAGAATAGTTATTGAAAACAAAACTCGCATTGACATATCGATTGAAATTATGGCCGTAAATATATGAAAAAGGCAAACTCGCCTCTGTTCGTTAGTAAATGGACGTAATATTATATGAGTTAGGCTAAATCTAATGCTGCCCTAATTCTTTTATTCAGTAAATATGATTTAATTTGCACTCAAATTGAAAAAATCCATCGAAATGAAAAATGTATCAAAATTAGCTGCGTCTTTTGTACTTGCAGCCGTTGTACTTACCGCTTGTGGCGGAGGTGAAGAAGCTCCAAAAGAAGAGGAAGCTGTAGAAACTACAATTGAAGAGGCTCCTGCACAAGAAGCTCCTGTTGAGAAAGCTGGAGAAGCAGTAGAAGAAACTGCTACTGAAATGGCAACTGAGGCTGAAGAAGCTGTAGAAGAAGTTGTTGAAGAAGTTAAGGAAACTGGCGGAAAATTATCTGATAAGGCTGATGAGAATTCAGGAAAACTTAAGGATAAAGCTGAAGCTAAGTCAGGAAAACTTAAGGACAAGGCTAAATAGGCCAATTCAATAAGAAATAAAAAAGGGCGACCAAAGGGTCGCCTTTTTTTTTGCCTAAATGTTTGTAATGATTAAAATTCTGTGAGGAGAATTTGTATCAAAATGATGATGGGAATAAACGGATTGTCAGTATATTATGAAGATGCTAATCTAGGTACTAGCAATCATTGGAGAATAGAAAAATTAAGGGGCGTAAATGAAGGGCGAAGTCGCGATGTCCATCCAATAAATATGGTATGCACTCAGAGATGTTATTGAGCTGTTAGTGCTTCAAACGTTCATTCAATGAGTGGAGAGAATTGGACAAAAAAAAAGCCTGAGCAATGCCCAGGCTTCTTTAATATTAGGATCTCTATTACTTAAGAGTAGAATTAATTGTGTAGATACAAGTTTCTTCGAAATCAGGATCATACTCATTCAAAGTCCAAGAAACTACGTTTCCGCTAATTGAACCGTTACCTGTATAAGTATAAGTATCAATAGATTCTTCAACAATAGTGAAGTTTGTTCCATCAACTGTCGCAGATAATGTCAAGTCTTCCAGATCAACTAACATTCTTTCAGTTGCAACTGAAGAAGTAGCAAAAGAAGTAGTTAAATCAGACAATGTACCTGAACCTGTAACATCACAAGCGATTGAAGCAGAGCTAGTGTAAGTTCCAAAGAATTGCTCTCTAGACTCAACAGTACATGCAGGACCTTCATATCCAGCGTCACATCCACAAGTTCCGTCAGCGTATGTTCCGTTAACACACTCTACTTCACAAGCGTCTCCGTAGAAAGTATCAGTACACTCACAGTTTCCTTCAGCACAAGTTCCACCGTTATCACAATTAACATCTTTACACTCGTCACAAGAAGTAAGAGTTAAAGTCAATGCTCCCACAAGAGCAATCATTAATAAATTGATTTTTTTCATAAGTAGTATTTTGATTAAGGCGCCAAAAATAGTGCATTCTGAGTATTGCGAACATAATCTGATTGTATAAAAAAAAAGCCCCAGAATCTGAGGCTTTAGAGTGCTGTTAATCAGGACTTTTAAAAAGACTGTCGACTGAATTTGTAGGTGTCTGTTTCTTCCGTAGAACCCTCAATGGATGACTTGCGGGTAATGGAAATCGTAAAAGTTATTTCTTCACCATCATCTTCAAAGGTACCTGCAGATGTAGTTTTAATCGCGTATTTGATGTTTCCTGATCCTGTTACTTCTTGATCTGGGAAACTGATTGATGAGCCACTTATTTCTGCGTAGCCATCTGTATCGTTAAATGTCGAAATATTGGAGATCTCAACTTTCCAAACATCTCCATTTTCGTATTCACCCATGGATATCACACAGCTTTCAACACCGCTGTTTGCCTTATAGGTATAAACACCTAAGAATTTATCGCGAGAAAAGACATCGCACTCTGCACCTTCAATGCCTTGGTTGCAATCGCAATTTCCGTTTTCGTATGTTCCATAAAGACATTGAATTTCACATGTTTCGCCATAGTAAGTTGGCTTGCAATCACACTCACCATTAATGCATTCTCCATCATTAAGGCATGTCACTTCTTGAGTAATGCATAAATCCTCGATTTGACAAGACGCTCCCGAAAACCCTTCTGGACATTCGCAGCTACCTTCAACACATGTTCCATCATTTTCGCATTCCACCTTTCGGCACTCATCACAACTGGTCATGAATATTACAGAAATGGCCAGCAGACTTAGGTAAAGTGATTTTCTCATTTAATTTCGGTTTTAATTAAAGCAGCAATGTATTAATTTCTCGAATTGTGAACACAGTTCATGTGTGTAAATCTTATCAATTGAATATCATTGGGTAGCTGCTACATTTGGCGGAAATCATTGGTAACATTCATGAATTTTAATCGAGGAAAAAGGTCGAATGAAGATTTGATCGAGATTTACAAATCCCTTGTGCTGCCGAGGCAGATAGAAGAGAAAATGCTCATTTATTTACGGCAGGGTAAAATTTCTAAATGGTTTTCTGGCTATGGCCAAGAAGCAATAAGTGTGGGATGCACACTAGCCTTGGATTCAGATGAGTTTATAATGACAATGCACCGAAACTTAGGTGTGTTCACATCAAGAGATATTAAGCTACAGAGGCTTTTTAGTCAATTTCAAGGGAAAGCAAACGGATTTACAAATGGTCGTGATAGATCATTTCATTTTGGCTCTAAAGAGCATCATATTGTTGGAATGATTTCCCACCTCGGGCCTCAACTGGGCATTGCAGATGGCATCGCATTATCAGAAAAGATGCGCGGTTCAGGTAAGTTAGCCTTAGCATTTACAGGCGATGGAGGTGCAAGCGAAGGTGATTTTCATGAAGCATTAAATGTAGCCGCGGTTTGGGATCTACCTGTGATTTTTGTGGTGGAAAATAATCAGTGGGGATTAAGCACACCCAGTAATGAGCAATTTAGATGCAAGCAGTTTATTGATAAGGGTATCGGTTATGGCATGGAAGCCATACAAGTGAACGGCAATAACATATTAGAAGTGATTGATTCCGTGACAAGTATCAAAGAGAATTTAAAAAGCGATCCTAGGCCTGTGTTGCTCGAATGCGTCACATTCAGAATCCGCGGTCATGAAGAGGCGAGTGGTACTAAGTATTATCCGAAAGGATTAGTCGAGCAATGGACCGAACATGATCCAATACAGAATTTTGAGCAATACCTTTTAGATGAGAAGGTATTGGATGCTGATTCCTGCGAAACCATTAAGAAGGAACTAACTGTTCATATTAGCGATGAATTTAGTCATGCTCTATCTGAACCAAGTATTGAAGTTGATCCAGAAAAGGAGATAATGGATCTCTTTAAACCACATGAGTTTATACCATGTGTAATTGAAAAGGAAACTAAGGAGCTTCGATTGATTGATGCCATTGCCGAAGCTTTGGACCTGGCTCTGGCAAAACATCCTGATTTAGTATTCATGGGGCAGGATATTGCGGATTATGGTGGAGTTTTTAAAGCGACAGATGGACTATCAACGAAATATGGTAAAGAAAGAGTCCGAAACACCCCTTTATGCGAGTCTGCCATTCTAGGCGCTGCGTTAGGATTAAGCATAAAGGGCCACAAGGCGATGGTTGAGATGCAATTTTCTGATTTTGTAACCTGTGGTTTTAATCAAATAGTCAATAACCTAGCGAAGATTCATTGGCGTTGGGGACAAAATGCTGACGTGGTCATTCGGATGCCAACGGGAGCTGGAGTTGCTGCAGGTCCATTCCATTCACAATCTACGGAAGCATGGTTTTTTCATACACCCGGACTGAAAATTGTCTATCCATCTACTCCTGAAGACGCAAAGGGGCTTTTACTAGCGTCATTTGAGGATCCTAATCCGGTATTGTTCTTCGAACATAAGTTTTTGTACCGCAGTTTGTCTGCTTCCGTTCCAACTGGGTATTACACAACAGAAATTGGAAAAGCGCGACAAGTGTCCGTAGGTAATGATGTTTCTATAATCACCTATGGTTTAGGCGTGCAATGGGCTGAGAAAGCAGCAACAGCCTTTGATGGAGTCGATTTCGATATTGTGGATTTAAGAACATTAATGCCTTTAGATTTTGAATCGATAACCGCATCTGTAAAACGCACTGGACGAGTGCTGATCTTGCATGAAGACACTATGAATGGTGGGATTGGAGCCGAACTTTCTGCTAGAATTGCTCAAGATCTCTTTGAACGCTTGGATGCTCCAGTGGAACGTTGTGCCAGCCTTGATACTCCAGTACCATTTGCAGCCGATCTCGAAAATGCGTTTTTAGCAAACAATAGGTTGATCGATTCTTTGAACCGATTGTTAGAGTATTAATTTCGCGGAAAATTTAACACATGAAATTCTATCACTTTTTATTGATTGCAATTCTATTTTCAGCTTGTTCTAACGCGAATACCAATGGCGCAAATGCAGATGATTCAGCGACAGCCGACACTGTCATTTTGGTTGAAGAAATCAACATTGCCATGTATGGCGATGAAATTACTGAAGAAGGTGCTATTCCCGCTTCGGACGTATTAGCCCAACTTGCAGGGGCAGATTCAGTAAAAACCAAATTAGTGGGTTCAATTCTTAAGGTCTGTCAGGCAAAAGGTTGTTGGATGTCAATGAAGGTGAATGAAGAGCAAAGTATGCACGTTTCATTTAAAGATTATGGCTTCTTTGTTCCGAAGGATATTGATGGAAAAGAAACGGTCATTGAAGGATATGCTTACATGGAAACAATGAGTGTAGATGAGTTGAAGCATTATGCAGAAGATGAGGGTAAGTCCCAAGAGGAGATTGACGCCATTACAGAGCCTGAAACCAATCTTTCATTCGTAGCGAATGGAGTGATTGTGAAGGACTATGAAATCGCTACTGCAGAATAGAAAATTTGACAAAACCTAATTAAGCCTTGGCCTCTTGGTCAGGGCTTTTTTGTGAGATAACCAATCGTAAACTCTGACTGAAACTGATGTAGTACCACATCCAATATATGAAAATGAATAGTTTGTTTTTTACCCCCAAGATATTCATTAGGTGTACGAATAGCCAGAAAATCCATGCCATGAAACCACTCAAGTGAACGCCTGGTAAATCTGCCACAGCCTTGCTTCGACCAATAGTGGCCATCGATCCTAAGTCTTTATATTCAAAGGGTCGTACAGGTAAATTTTTATCCATACGCTGAAAGTTTTTTGCCAACAGCGATGCTTGTTGCATGGCTACCTGTGCCACTTGAGGATGTCCATTTGGAAATTTGTCAGTTTGCATGTAGGCAATATCACCTAAAGCATAGATGTTTTCAGTTTCTGTTAATCGATTACTGAGATCTACGAGATATCGACTTCGAATTATTCCGCTTTCAGGTATGCCATTGATGATGTTTCCTTTGATTCCGGCAGACCAAATCATTGTTTTGGCATTGATAGGCTCCCTGTCTTTTATTTGCACCACAAGGCCATCATAGGAGAGTACTATTGAATTCGTTAAAATATTTACTCCTAAATCACTTAAAAACCGATGGCTAGCGATGGAAGATTTTTCGCTCATGGTACCCAATACCTTCGACCCGGCCTCAATGAGATATATGTGCATTTGATCAAAATTCAATTCTGGGTAATCCTTGGGTAACACATATCTTTTCATTTCTGAAAATGCCCCTGCCAATTCAACTCCAGTAGGACCGGCACCAACAATAACAATATTCATATTGGCTTGTCTATCCGCATCAGAATCCGAAATGAGTGCCTGCTCCATACATTGTAAAACTCGATTTCGAATCAACAGAGATTCGGAGGTTGTTTTCATCGGAAAAGCATGGGTTTGAATGGACTTGTTGCCGAAGAAGTTGGTGTCAGCGCCCGTGGCAATCACTAAATGGTTGTAAGAAATTGATCCAATGCTTGTTTGAATTTCATTGGATTTGGAATCAATACTCTCCACTTAGGCTACTCTGAAATGGACGTTTGGTGCATTATGAAATAATGTACGAATGGGGAAGGAGATGGCACTTGGCGCCAACCCAGCAGTAGCCACTTGATAAAACAAAGGCTGAAACTGGTGAAAGTTCTGCCTATCCAGTAAAACAATTTGAAAAGGTGAATTAATCAACTTGCGTGTAAGCTTTAAACCAGCGAATCCGGCTCCAACAATAACGATCCTTTGCAGGTTTGATTGAGGTATTTGTGCAGACATTATTTGGTGTTAAACCATGCTAAAGTCCATCAATAGCTTCATATAACCTAGAGATTAACGCTCAATAATCAACACTTTAGACAAACGGCCCGTTTTCGTCTTTAATGTGATCGAGTAGCTTCCTGAATCAAGATTTGAAATATCGACCAAGTTTTTACCAGAAACCGAAACTGATTTAACAATGCTGCCACTTAGATCATATATTTCTAACAGTCCATTCGATTTTGAATTGACCTGAATGGAAGATGCTGCTGGATTCGGAAATATCTCAAATGATTCGTGTTCTACTTGTTCGATTGAAAGAATTTCATCTACGTTGTTGTTGACCAAATACAATCATTCATTGAAATCAGTAGTTGTAACCAAGTAAGGGCCAGGGCATAATTCATCAGCTTCATTTATCGTTATAGAGTTGTCATGTGGCCATTGATAATTGTAAGGAGGAGTTCCTCCAAACATTTCGATGGACATTGTTCCATCACAGAAACCTTCATTGGCGTGTGTGACTAGCACATTCGAATAGACGGAGTCTGGCTGATTAACAGATATTTCTATTGAATCCACACATCCCTTGGCATCCTCGGCAGTGATCGTATAAATTCCAGCATATAAGTTGGATTGTTGCGCATTGCTTAACAATGTATCGTGGCTCCAAGAGTAGTTGAAGGGAGGTGTTCCCTCCGCCATTACGAGCGCTATTTTTCCGTTTTTTCCATTAAAACAAGAGGCATCCGCTCTTGTAGTATTGAGCACATCTATTACTGCGAATATTTCCGTGATTTCCGTGCTGAATTGCTCAATGCATCCTATGTTATCAGTCACTGTGACGCTATAGGTTCCTGCGGACAAACCTGTGGTTATCGAGCTCGTAGACCCGTTGCTCCAAGTATAGGTATATGGCGGATTGCCGGCAAACATGCTTATTGAGCTGGTCCCATTGGAATTACCGCAATTTTCATTTTCTGATTGAAAAATTCCAGATAATCCTGAAGTACTTGTAATTATTTCCGCAGAATCAATAATTGTACATCCGTTACCGTCTGTAACTGTGACGGTAAACCATCCAGTGCCCGATTGAAAAATAACGCTATCAGTAGTGTTGGCAGAGTCATTCCATTGGTAACTATAGCCGTTTCCTGAGCCGCCTTGGGCGATTACTGATATTTCTCCGTCACCAAAGGCACATGACGATGGAAATGTTGTGAATTGGAGATCAATCTCATTGGGCTGCTCAATTTGCACCTCGGCTATTTCTGAGTGGTTTTCATCATCTGTAATTGTCACCGTGTAGGTGCCAGCGCATTTTCCTATAATGGAGGAGGTTGTGTCCCCGCTAGACCATGCATATGTGTAAGGAGGTGTGCCACCTCCTGAGACCGTAACGCCTGCGGCTCCGTCACAAGCGCTGAAGCAACTGGCTGATGTAGAGTCTTTGCTAAACGAAATGGGCGTGATTGGCAAAATGGTCGTAGTGGTTGTATACACATAGTCGTTTTGATTGCCATTGGCTCCGTTAGCAGCAAGACCGCCTGCGTAAAAAACTACGGTGTCAGCGAAACTTGGGGCGTTCCAAGTGAATGACCAAATTCCCGTTGTGTTCGTAGTTGAGTTATGCTGAACATAAGTCCTTCCGCTTGAAGTCCAAGTGCTTTGTCCTGAACCACTCGTTATAGTTCCTCCTGCTGAGTTGTTATCTCGTAGAGCCAAGGCTTGAAATCCGTACTTAGCCGGAGTGGGTGTAGATTGTTCAACGGTTACAGTTACTGTATAGGTTTCTCCCGGATAATAGGATGCAGGTGCATTGACGGTGACACTTCCCATTCCTGAATTGAGCCCAAAGGTGGTGTGGCACTGTCTACATGCATTTTGATTTGAATCAAAAGGTGATCCAGTGGCGTCTGTGTTGGTGGGTCCGCCAGTGTTACTGTAAAACATAAATGAACCCAGAATAAGCATTACAAATGCCGAAAATCGAAGTAGTCGTTTTTCCATAGTGAATTGTCTTGGCCTTAGGACGTGTATAACAGAGAATTGGTTGTTCAGTTCAGAGTCCGAATCTTATAGTTTAGGCTAACGATAAGCATGGTCATGAAAGGACTGATTATGCAGAAAAAACAATAAGGCCAGTACATTCCGGTTGCCACGCCTAGCACACTTGCTTGAGCCGCACCGCATGTATTCCATGGAATTAGAACCGAAGTCACGGTTCCAGCATCCTCCAATGTTCTACTGAGGTTGACGGGATGCAAATTGTAGTCTATATAAGCTTCTTGATACATTTTACCTGGAACGACAATCGCCAAATACTGATCGCTGGCGGTCAAATTCATGAATATGGAACTCAATGCAGTAGTTCCAACAAGGCTGGTTTTGCCAACGGTCAGCTTTAACAACGACCTACTTATGGTGGCCAAACAACCACTTTTATCCATTACACCTCCAAAAATCATCGCACAAATAATCAACCAAATGGTATCTAGCATCCCTTTCATACCTGAGCTAGAAAGCAAATCCGAGAGAAATGCATTGTCAGAATGGATAACTAATCCTTCACCCAAAGTGGTGAGAACCAAGGAATAGATACCTCTGAGCGTAAACTCTTCTGCAAGAGATTCTATTAATGGCATTTGAAAAAGAAACGCAAATACCAATCCGAGCAAGGTTCCAATACCCAGAGCAGGCGCTGCTGGGATTCTCTTAACGATTAAAACTATGACCGCTATTGGAACAAGAAAGAGGGCCGGATTAATGGAAAACAAGTTGAGTATTTCGTTATTAACGGCTTCAATTTCAATCAGGGAACCCGAACCATTGTGAAAGAATCCAATGAAGGTGAATATGATTAATGTAATTACGATACTGGGCACGGTGGTAATTGTCATGTATTTGATATGACTGATCAAATCTGTTCCAGAAACAGCAGGAGCGAGGTTGGTGGTATCTGATAGGGGGGACATTTTGTCTCCGAAATAAGCTCCAGATATTATAGCTCCTGCAACCAGTCCCTCACTAAAATCCATGGTCTTTCCAATGCCCAAAAGGGCGATTCCTACGGTTGCAATGGTGCCCCAGCTGCTTCCCGTAGCAATAGAAACTAAGGCACAGATTATACAAGCAGAAACTAAAAACCAATCTGGACTTAGGAGTTTCAGGCCATAATAGATCATAGCGGGAACTATTCCACTTAATAGCCAACTGGCCGCCAACGAACCAATAAGTAGAAGAATGAGAAGGGCCGGAACGGCTTGTTTAATGTTCTCGTTTGCGCCATCCATCAGATCTGCGAAAGTGACCTTTTGCATCTTGCCAATAAGACCCGAAACACCAGCTGCAATAAGCAATACAACTTGATTGGAGAAACTGAGTGAGTTGTCTCCAAAAACCGTGACGTTGAAAGCGAGTAGGGCGATCAGTACTCCCAATGGAAGCAGGGAGAAGAAGAGGTTTGGCTTGGCAACGTTCATTTAGCGAATATGCGACTTTCACCTATGGGAATGAAAAAAGCCACCTGCATTTCTGCAGATGGCTTTTACTATTTAGGAATGAATGTGATTAATCAAA
Organism: uncultured Flavobacteriales bacterium; assembly: GCA_943788775.1. Taxonomy (GTDB): domain Bacteria; phylum Bacteroidota; class Bacteroidia; order Flavobacteriales_G; family Salibacteraceae; genus SHAN690. Next base: position 42,516 of record CALSRO010000006.1, read on the forward strand.
TACCACTTCCATTTCAACTCGTCTATTTCTAGCTCGTCCTTCAGCCGTTCCGTTGTCGGCAATTGGCTTCGTTTCGCCAAACCACTTCACAATCATTCTTTCTGTCGGTACACCTTTACTTTCAAGGTAGGCACCAACTGCCTTGGAGCGCTTTTCAGAAAGCTTCATGTTAGAAGCATCGTTTCCAACGGCATCTGTGTGACCGCTTATCTGAATCTTCCATTCTTCCTTCTTGATTAATAATTCAGCAAGGTTGTTTAGAGATTCATAAGATGACTGCTTGATGATGTCTTTACCCGTCTCAAATTCGAGGTTGTTGAATGCTGTATTCAACACTTCTTGTTCCTCTTCTTGGATTTCTGGGCAACCAGCGTTCGTAGCAGGACCAGGAGTCTGTGGACATCTATCGTCTTTGTCTAATACTCCATCGCCATCTAAGTCACTGTATGGGCAACCGTTGTTCTCAGCAGGACCTGGGGTGTCGATACAAGAATCATCTTTATCCAATACTCCGTCACCATCAAGGTCAGCGTAAGGACAACCTTTGTTCTCAGCAGGACCAGGGATATCAATACACTTGTCATCCTTGTCAAGAACACCGTCACCGTCCTTGTCACCATAAGGGCAACCGTTATTGTCCACTGGACCTTTCTTCTCCGGACAGCTATCCTTGTGATCTGGAAGACCATCGCCATCCGTGTCAGGACAACCTTCAAATTCAACTGGACCTGGTTTCAACGGACACTTGTCATCCAAATCTTTGATTCCATCACCATCCGTATCAGGACAGCCTTTGAATTCAACTAATCCAGAATCCGTAGGACATTCATCTTCCTTGTCCATGATGCCATCGTTATCAACGTCTGGACATCCTTTGAATTCGATGATTCCAGGAGTGTCTGGACAATCATCTTCTGGGTCAATGATTCCATCTCCGTCACGATCTGGACAGCCATTGGTTTCTATTGGACCAGCAACAGTGACACAACTGTCGTTCTTATCCATAATCTTATCACCGTCCGTATCAGGACAACCTTTAAATTCTGGTAATCCAGGAGTGTCTGGACAATCATCCTTGTTGTCTGGAATTCCATCCTTGTCTTTGTCATTGCTGCAACCAAAGGTTAAGTTGATACCGGCACGCATGTGTACGTTACGAGTATTCTGTAACATGAATGGTGCTAAGACATTGTCAAAGATCAAGTAACCCTGAATTGGGAATAAGTTCAGACTTAAACCTAGACCAACGTTTGCAAAGCTTCTGTTATATATGCTATAGTTTGCAGAGAACCCAATCCACTTACGAAGTCGATAGTTATAGGATAAGGTCATGGCCGCTCTTAGCTTGCGCTTCACCATGTGAGCGTTAACTAAAAGACCTAAATTTTGCTTTTCATGGAATTGATAGTTCAATCCAAGATTATAACGAGCAGTTAACCAAGTTCTATACTTATCTGTATCAGTAGAGTCTGAAAAACCATCTGTAAGGCTTTCGACAATACCTTCTTGAATGCCAGTTGTGTCAGATCCACCGCCTAGTAACTCATCTTCTAAGCCTTCAACTCCTGCAAATGTGTCGGCACCGACCAGGTAGTAGTTACGTGTGTTTGATTTCCAATTGATAAACCCGATGTCAGTGGCAGAAGCGCTCACCTGAAATTTTTCGGTAATATCATAGGTTGCTCCGAGATCCATTCCAAATCCCATATTCTTAAAGTAGATTCCTGGGTCAGAGTAGGTGGCAGGATCCGTAACTGTGGCAGTGTCAACATTGCTTGTGTTCATCACAAAGTTCAGATCTCCAGTAAGTGTGTAATCGGTGGCATCAGTCGTTAAACCAATTTCAGATTCGCGTGTATGGATGTTGGCCGCACCTAATAAAAGCTTTGGTCTGAATCCAATGGACAACTTATCATCTTCCATCAACTTGCGAGCATATTGAACACCGATTTCTGACCAAACGGTCATATCGACTCCAAAGCCATCCAGATTTGCTCGTTCTCCAAGCAGACCATAGTCGCTGTTTCCAATGAATGGATCAGCGGCCGCTTCGTCAGGTGTTAAACCATTTCCAACAAAAGCTAATGTGAAGAAGTCTCTAGGATATGTCACCCTCAATTGCTCTCGCACACTAATGTTTAGGCTGATATAATTCTTCTCTTTTAGTCTGAATCCAAAATGAATAATGTCTGTTCTGAGCTCTTGATCTAAATAGTTCAATTCCTTCATGCCATTCAGGGCATTCACTGGAGTCAGTCTTAGTGAATCATCCGATCCAAGTTCCACTAGGTCTTTATAGACAAATCCGCTGTTTCCCACTCGGAATTGTCCGCCAGATAGGGCAGGGATACCAACATTTACTTTACATTCTGGGAAGAAAGCGGGGTTGGTAAAACTTGCTTGTTGCAAGTACCTCATATTGTATAAGGTGAGGTCTTGTTGGGAGTATGTTGCACCCGATACCAAGACTAATAGGGCTATGATTAACTTTTTCATAGGTTATGTTTCTTAATTAGGGTGATTTAGTTTAGCTCGGCTCCGAGGTCAATATTGGCTTGCGCTCGAATGCCTATTTTAATGTTCAAGGATTGATCAGAGTAGAATTTGACCTCGGTATTTGGGTCGGCATTCGTTTTTGATGTTTTCAAGTTTACCTCAACCATCATCTTGTTTCCTCCGCTCATGGCTGCAATTTGAGAGATTGGAAGTCCCACTGGGGTACTTGTGCCATAAACAACAGGTTGTACCATGATGTCATTTGACAATATGATGTCACTCGTTTTTATTGCTGGAGTATACACCCAATCATTGGTTGCAGATCCACCAGTAGCTCCTTCAATCAAAACACCTCTTGGATCAATGGTTCCATCAGTATTATACAAAGGAATATCCATCATTTTTACCCACGGAGTTTGCGTTGTATCAATAACCTCGGCAGAAAAAATTTCACCTGTTAAGGGTAAGCCATTGGTAATGTTAAATCGAAGCTCTGCAAAGTTTAATTCGGCACCTGCCGTATCTGTGTTCAAGAACTCATACTTGAATGTGTCTTTACGTGTGGAAAATCCGTAGCCACGAAGTGGAAGGAATACACTGGCAACGACTCCAACTTCACCTGTTAGGTCAGTTGATGAACTCGTTGTGGTTAGATCGATTCCGTAATACAAATATTTTGGAGTTGGTTCAACTACTGTCGTCATTGCCTTGAGACCCGGAGATTCGGGGTATACCAAGTTGTCGTTATCTAAACTAAACTCATAGAAGTCATTCGCGGGTATTGGATAAGGATGTGCAGCATCAGTTATTTCCAGGTACTTGGTTTGCGTACCATCCACCTTTTGAGTATAAAAGTCATTGTTTAAGCCATCCCTAAATTCCATTTCATACGAAACTCCAGTAGTGTTGTCCAATCTGAAATCAACCCTGGGGTTTGTTAGATTGAAACTTCCATCTTTTAATGTTCCAAAAATCCTAAGGTCAACACGCTCCACTGGAAGAGAATACTTAAGGCCAGGAATTACCGCAGCAGCGCCACCAATAATGGTGGGAAGTGTAAGTGGTTCAAGTGTGTCTGCGAATACAAGCGTCAAGAATTCACGTGTACCTGTGTCAGACGGTTCATCTGTGAGAATGATGTCACTTTCAAATGACTTTAATAATTCAGCCATGGTCACGTCAACTTGGGCAATTGGCACTGCCACAGTTGGTCGATAACTCCCGCCTGCCAAATTTTTCGGTATTAAAATAGTCTAGGTTACATGCCCCAAGACTTCCAAGAGCAATACTTGCAATAATTGCTCCCCTCAATGGTCTTTGCATAGCGTTTAGTTTAGTTAATACGTAGATTGTAAAACAATGCTAAACAATCTTAACAAGAGAAACTATCTAATTTGTAAACAAGATGCTACTCTGGGCTATAAATAAGCGTATCAGTTATGAGAGCGTTTTGGATTTGGACACCTGGCATTTCATTGATCCAAAGAAGGTTGTCGATGTACCAACGTTCGTTTAGATAAACCAAATCAAACTGCATCCAGTGCTCTTCTTTGTACTGTTTGCTAGTCATGTTTTGTTTTGAATATTGAGCAACAATGCAGTGAACCGAAGCAATTTCTAGATAGTACTCCATTTCTCTGCTAATCTCTACAAAATCAGGAGTAAACCTCCGGTAATACTGGCCTGTTTTTTCCAAATATGTTTGCCACGACCCTTCCCGAACTCGGTTTGTTCCATCATAATTCATGACAACAGAGGTGATGCTGCCATTTTCCGTGAAAAGGTTTTGAAATCCAGTTGCTCTAGCCAGCGAATCGGTCGTTTCTGCAGCGGTGAAATAAGCATCGAGGATACCACCAATGGATCGCAGATTGGTGTCCTGCGCAACCAATTGGCATGTTGATAGTAGAAACAATATGAGGAGCCAACTTCTATTCACGGATGTACATTACTAGTTTGCATTTCACGCTCGCAGCGTACTTTATCGCTGGATACCATATCATCATGCTACGCACAAATGATTCTGCGCGGCTTATTTGAAATCCACTCAAATCATGAACATATGTCAATTCGGCCTGTCCATCTTCGTTGATAGTGATTAAGAATGGGGTGTAACCAGGCGTTGGGGTGGTTACTACATCATAGGTCTCTAGTAAATCAGAATAAACAGCCATACTGTCGGGATAAACAGGTGGATCATCCACTTCATTTACCTGATAAACAATGTTAGGGTCATATTCTGTGTTGAAATCTGGAATGGGACGAACTTCAAAGTCTGTATCATTCTTGTTCTCAGTTTCCTCAGCGATGTTTAATGCACCTTCCGGAAACATTTCCTCCGGTATAGGATAGGAGGGGTGCTCACTTTGAATGCTGAGGTGATTAATTTTCCATTGACCTTTTATCTTGACAAGCTGCACCGATTGAATGGTATTGTTTAAAAGAGTTTCTCTTGTATTTCGATCGATAAGCTTCACTGAAACTGTGCTGTATATGCGAGCTGCTGAACCGTAATTTCTATAAATCAAAACTTGTGGGGTTCGTTCGATCCAATAATTGCTGCTGATTTTCTCTAATTGATTTCCATATTCGGTTGGGGTGAACGTCATCAATTGCGGAACGCCCAACGTGTCATAGATTACATTAGTGATTCTGCCTGTTTTCGTAAATAGGCTTTCTACATTTTGATCGTCCTCTTCATAAAGGTTGTAGAAAAGATCATAGGCGATGATCGGGCTTGACTGTGCTTTTAGCTTTAAACTGACGCTGGCAAAATGAATGGCCAGAAGCATTATTATTCGATATGTGAGCTTTTGTGTCAAGTCTATTTAAACATTCCTCCCAATCCGGGCATCATACTTCCTGCAGCGGCTTTCATTTCAGATTCATTCACCTTTTCTGCTTCTTCTAAGGCACGATTTACGGCTTCCAATATCTGCGATTCTAAGTTGTGTCGATCTTCCAATTCCGCGTTAACTGCAATTTTTATTCCTAAAATCTTTCGGTTGCCGTTTGCCTTAACCGAAATGCTACCATCATGGGAATTTCCAGTCACGGTAATGGTGTCCAATCGATCCTTAATTTCTTTCATCTGTCGCTGCGCTTCCTGCAGCTTTTTCATCATATCAAACATCTCGAAGAATATTTAATGCAAAGCAAGGAATTCAAAGCAAACCGATCGGTTCAATTTCTGAATAGAATTTTTAATTGGAATTGACGTTTCCTTATAAGCACTTCTCCCTTGCTTCTAGATTGTTCGGTAATTCTATTTTCGCGCAACAATTCTACTCATGAAAAAGTTTCTTCTTTACATTATAATCTGCCTGCCAATTTCGTTATTGGCTCAGAAAAATGCTCAGCAATCTGTAGCGATAAGTTATAATTTCCTTCTCCTCGAAGATCCTTCATTGGATAAGGTGAAATATGAGTATAAACCTGGGCAGAGTGCGGCATTCACGAAGCTGTATTATCCTGAGATGAAGAAATATAGTGAGACATTCATCAAGTATGTGGAGCAAATGCGAAGCGTGAAAAACTACATAGGTCCATTAGGAACAGGAACACCAACATCGCTGGGAGACTTGGATTTTAAAACAGCGATTGGAAAAACAAAGCGTGGGGAATTGGAGAAAATTGGCAACCTCTATTTTGATCCTGCCGTTTTTGAGGCAACTGCCACATTTAATGGAACTCAAATCCAAGACAAAACGAACGATGTATTAATCAAGGACGGGGAGTTGATAACCGGACCTGATACTGTGTATCGAGAAAACATCAAAACAGGTCAAATGGAGCGCGAAATCATCATGTACGAAGATGATATCTACAAAAAAATGTGCGGGGCCGGATTTATCGAAGAGTGGGACTTTGATAAAAACAAAGGTTCGCTTGAAAAGGACATTCGTTACTTGTCTGTATCAAAAGCTGTTTTTGATGAGATAAACGGGGAATACCGAGGATTGAAGCCACTTTTCGCCTTTAAAGCGGGCAAGTTTAACAGCCGAAATATTGGTGAGTTACGTTTGATACGAGAAGATATTGAGTACAATGTGTTGTTCAACCGCGATTTCAATTTCGCCTTAGAAGGTGGTGAAATGGACGGAATGGTTTTAACCTCTGATGCTGGAGGATATATTGAGCCATCGGCTCGTTACCAGTTTTTGATCAGCATCGTAGATGCGATAAATTCAGGGCAGTTGAAGGTGTATGACTACGATGGAATGAAATTCAAAGAATCGAAGGCTGAGCAACTGACCAGAAATGATTTTTTTAATCGCCTAAGTAGAAAAGACACGGTATATGCCGAGAACATTTATAGTGGAAAGATGGAGCAGATGGTGATTGAGATGGAGACCGAGTTAAGCGATATTATTGGACTGCGGTTTTTTGAAGATTGGTACATGGACTATGCCAATATGAGCATATACAAGAGAGTGAAGGGGATCGTGCTATTGACCGAAAAAAAGGATGAAATGACAGGTGTTATCAAAGGGGCGGGTCCTGTGAATAATACTTACATCAAATTAAATCCGATGTACTAGGGCCCTTTCAATTAGAATCTCACCCCAATCACACAAACATCATCGATCTGCTCTAGATCACCTCTCCATGTTTCAAATTCGTCTCGAAGTAAATCACTTTGATCTGTAATTGTTTGGTCCTGGATGCCGAGCAAAAATCGTTTGAAGTTTTTTGACTTGTACTTTTTGCCTCTCTCTCCACCAAATTGATCTGGATAGCCATCACTGAAAAGGTAGATGGTATCCATGGGGTTCAGTTCAATGTGATGGGTGTGATAAGCTTCTCTGTTGGGATACCTTCCAATGGGCTGCTTGTCCGCCTTTATCTCATACAGATGATATTCATTTTCAGAAAGAGAAGGCTCGCCTATACTCTCTATTGTCTTTTTACTAATAACCCAAATTGGATTGTTAGCGCCCGTCCAACTAACTTTTTTGGTCGCCTTGTGAATCGCGCAAAGTGATATGTCCATGCCGTCCTTCACTTCTTGTTCGCTTTTCTCAAATGTTTCATCCACAATAATCGCGGTTTGATCAAGAATCTTCCCGGGTTCATGCAATCCAAACTCTCGCACTGATCTGTTTAAGGCATTGTGACAAACCACGCTGACCATGGCACCCGGAACTCCATGACCTGTGCAGTCGGCAGCAGCTAAAAACAAATAATCTTCCGTGTCCTCCATCCAATAAAAATCACCTGCTACAATGTCTTTGGGTTGGTAGTAGATAAAGGCATTGGGTAACAATTCCCGCACTTGGGTATCTGGAGGTAAAATTGCTTCTTGGATTCGCTTAGCATAGGTGATTGAGTCAATGATCTCCTTGTTTTTCTCCTCCAGTTCTTCACTCTTTTGCAGAATTTCAGCCGTTCTTTCTTTTACTTGTATTTCAAGAATCTCGTTTTGTTCTTGCGTAACCTTGTTGAGCATTTCAAGGTTTTCAAATGCCTGCTTTTTAGCTTCATCTTTTTCGCGTTGGATATCTCTGTATCTACTAACCATGGCCAGTGAGAGGAATATTACTTCGCCTGCGGAACCCATTTTAATGGCGTTATGACTTAGGAAATCACTTTCCAGTAGGTTGAAGTTGGTCAGGATAAAGAGTATACCACCTGTCAATACGGCCAGAAAGCCTAAAGTGAAAAATGGACTCAGTTTCCTTTTGGATTTATAAACCCAACCAATAGCCATAAATATGATAACCAAGGAGATCAATGAGAGTCCGTTGATAATTGGATACGTAATTTCATAAGCGAAACCGCTAGTGGCGCCTGTAATAATGCATATCAACACAAAGCCCATCAATGATTTATAGAATGTTTTAAACCACTTAGGCATTGCACTTAAAGTCAGAAATTCGGCTGCGTAAAGCATAAGTGTAAATACGGATGCACCTGAAAAGATGAGGATGCTGTGATTTGCCATCCATGGCCAGTTTGGCCATAGATATTCAAAGGCTAACCCATCTAAGGAGGCTTGCATAAAAAACAAAAAAGCTACATACAACACGTAGTAACTGTAGATTCTCTGTTTTACAACAAACGCAAAGAATAGAAACAAGCCTGTCACTAGCATTAAGAGACCGTAGTATATGCCTAGTGTCAGATTCTCACGTTGCACAAAACCATGAAAGTTTTCGGGATGCCACAGCTTTATTGGCATACTGACTACCTCTCCATCACTGGTCACGCGGAAGATCAATTGTTTTGATTCTAGGGGTTTCAGTGTGATTGGAAAGATGAATTTTCGATATATCACTGGCCTTTTGTCAAAAGGCAATTCATCACCTGTTTTATACAGTTTTTTTATGGCTATTGGTGTCACTTCATACAGCTCTATGCTGTTGGTGAGTGCCCGTGCCGTTTCTATGTAGTAGCTTTTATCTAATTCAGTTCCGTTGGTGATCTGAAACGTAACCCAATAGGTAGAAGTCGTGAAATTTAGATTGGGTGTATTCTCTGTAATGTCCTTAAAAAGGCTGTCGATTTTTCCATAGGCCACATCTTCGGGAGTCCATTGATGATCCTTGTCCTCCAGGATTTTTGCCGAGGTGGCTATATGCGTGTATCTTGGCCCATGAGCCATGGCTGATGTTACATAGCAGCTGAGCAACACAAAAAGCAGTAGCTTTCTCGTGAAGTAATGATAGAATGATGGGTTAGTGTTCATAATCCGTTTGGCACCGCCAATGTACGAATTGAACATGGCGTCTGTACTTCAAACATACTTTCTGTAGTAATGGTTCAATTCGATTTTATGTTGAAAAGTATTTCCACCCAAATGCTTGTCTAAAAGCGTTTAGCTAAATATTTTAGCATCCGTTAATAATTGGTTTTTATCGATTATTTTAAAGCACTGAGGATAATGCAGATTTCAGAGAATAAAAACATACTTCATTTAGATCTCGATTCGTTTTTTGTGTCAGTAGAACGGCTCATTGATTCGCGGCTCAATGGGAAACCTGTGCTCATTGGTGGCACTACTGATCGGGGAGTAGTGGCCTCTTGCAGCTACGAAGCGCGTGCTTTTGGAATTCACTCGGCCATGCCTATGAAAATGGCTCGGGAGCTTTGTCCTGAGGCTATTGTGATCAAAGGGAATAGTATGACTTACTCCAAGTACAGCGATATGGTTACCGAGATCATAAAAGAGGAAGTGCCGCTGTTTGAAAAGACTTCTATCGATGAGTTTTATGCGGACATGACAGGCATGGATCGTTTTTTTGGCTGCGCAAAACTGGCTGGCGAAGTGCGGCAAAAGATCATTCGAGAAACGGGTTTGCCCAATTCTTTTGGGTTGTCGATCAATAAAACGGTATCCAAAGTCGCCACTGGCGAGGCAAAGCCCAATAACCAACTAGAAATCAGGAAAGGAACCGAGAAGTGTTTCTTAGCTCCGTTGTCGGTTCGTAAAATCCCTATGGTAGGAGCAAAGACCTATCAAACACTACGCAACTTGGGCATCAAACAGATCAAAACAGTGCAAGAGATGCCCATGGACATGATGGAAAACGTGTTGGGGCAAAACGGCCGCGCCATATGGAAAAAGGCAAACGGTATTGATAATAGTCCCGTGATTGCATTCAATGAGCGGAAAAGCATCAGTACTGAACGCACCTTCGATCGGGATACTACAGATGTCGTTAAGCTGAGAGGCATCATGCTGGCCATGGCTGAAAATCTAGCTTATCAGCTAAGGAGAGGCAAGAAGCTGACTGCTTGTGTTACCGTAAAGATTCGGTTTTCTGATTTTCAAACACAGACGCTGCAGGCACGTATCGCCTATACCTCGGCAGATCACATTCTCATTGCAAAGGTCATGGAGTTGTTTGAGAAGGTTTACAACAGAAGGATGCTGGTTCGCTTGATTGGCGTTCGTTTTAGCCACTTGGTAGGTGGCGGTTATCAGATAAATTTGTTTGAAGACACGGAAGAGTTTATAAACCTATACCAAGCTATGGATAAAATCCGCGAGCGCTATGGTGATCGAGCTGTGCTGCGCGCTTCGGGTATGGGGGCTAGAACCATCAGTCGAAGCAATCCATTCAACGGTAAAGCTCCGTTGTTATTGGCGAACAGGAGAGCGTAATAGCAGCGAATCCATTTATAAATCGAATTTCATTTACAATTATTAAGTGTAATAAGGTTTAGTTTTTTCAACGGTGATCTTATTTGCTCTATTGTTTTTGCATTTATCGCAACTTCTTCATAAAACCGTTGCGTTATTCCGTTTTTCGCCAGAATAGGAATGCTCTAGGTTTGGTGAAAATTTTAAAACAAAACCTAATCATGAAAGCAATCAAACAATTACTCGTATGCTCAACTGTAAGTGTATTACTTCTAGCATGCCAAAAAGGCGAAGACGACCCTTTTTTAAGTCTGCGATCGAGAGACGCTAGGGTAACAGGGACATGGGAAATGACAGCGATGAAATCAATTGGTTCAGAGGAAATCACGCAAGTCTATGGCGATAGCACAATCACGTTTCAAACTTCGGCTGAAACCAATTTTAAAGGCAACACAATAACTAGTGTTTATACGCAACTGGATTCCTATTTAGGTTTACCCGCTACTCTGACCAGAGAGTCAGAATATAAGTCTGAATTGACCATAAATAAGGATGGTACATACACGTGGACCGAAGAGGTTACAGGAGTGTCCTCTACATTAACCACATATGACTATGACTTTCAAACTGGGGATTTTGTTCAAGGCGAAGATTCAACGACCACTTCAACCCAAAAATCATTAGCATCAAATTCAGGTTATTGGTATTGGCAGGACAATTCCAATAGTAAGACCTTGTTGACATTAGACATGCTTGGTACAATGTATTTGTTAGAGCTTAGTAACGAGCAAATGGTTTGGGAGTCTGTTTCAGAAACTAAAAATTCTTCAAATGATGAATTTGTGGCAATTAGCTCTGATGTTATCAATGAGTTGTCTATGACTTGGGAAAAAAAGTAATAACCTTTCGTTTTATTCTAACCACAAAAACAAAAAAAAGCTTTGCATTTGCAAGGCTTTTTTGTTGGACAGAATCAATTGTTGTGAAGGAACTTGCAAACCATTAGATTCCCACTCTAAACTGATCTAGGTCTTCACTGGCAAAAGAGCTGTTGCCAAAAGATTGCTGCATAGAAGCCAGATCGGGTGCTACAGCAGGCGGTGTAATTCCATTATTGCTCTCTAGATTCAATGCTAAATCTACATCCATTGCTGGACGATCCATGTATACAATCTCTCGCACTATGCGCTCAGTAGGTACAACAATTTCAATCGGCACTTCTCTAATGACCTCAACAGTATCTAGAACGGTTTCATATACAATTTGAGGTGTTCTCAAACCATCGTTAGTTATTGTTTCTTGTCGCAACCAGAAAAACATGAAAAGAAGCACAGCGGCAATACCCACTTGGTACACGGGTAATCGGAAAGTAGCGATGAAAAACAGCAGTGCCGCCAACCCTATTCTTTTCCTCTTTACCACATGTGCTTCTTTCAAACTAAACAACAGGTCGGGGTCGGGGCAGAGCAGAGCGCCTTCATCCTCGAACATTAGTTTACTATCAACCAATAACTTTCGTTGATTGCTATATTCTAGTTCTGTCATACAGCTCAAAACCATTTCAACCTGAGCCGGGCTCAAGGAGTCAAAATCCTGAGAGATAAGTACACTTTCAATATGCTTTTCTATATCCATAATCAATCAGCATTAATGGGGTTGTATGCGGCCAGTTTGACCGACAAGTTCTTTAAACAATGGTGTGAACGAGACTTTACTGTTCCTTCTGTACAGTCCATGATTTCACTCACTTCTCGCACGCTCAGACCTTCTTGAAAACGCAGTATAAAGGTGCATCGATGTTCATAGCTCAATTGTTCCAATTCTTTTCTGAGTGCCCTTCTGAAGGTCTTTTGATCAAGGTCGATGATGTGAGATTCCATCGATTCTATCTCCAATTCCTCATTTATATCAGTAGTAGATTGCCTTCGATAAGACTTATGGCATTCATTGGCAGCCACGGTGAAAATCCAAGATTTGACGTTTCGATTTGCATCAAACGATTCAGGTCGTTGCACCAAACGAGTAAAAACATCATGCAAAAGATCTTGAGCTAGCGCCTCATCATTATTCACCATTCGAAACATAAAGTGGAGCAGACGCTTGCTATATCTAAGATATATTTCATCAAAAGCACGCTGATTTCCCTCTTGGAAAAGCAGCATAAGTGCTTCATCGCTTTTGTTTTTATATCGATTAAAGAAGCTCAATCTTTTCCTAGTCCTTAACAATCATGATAACTCGAAATCCAAGTTCAGGGCTAGGACCAAATATGGTTTCTTTGTTCTCAATGGTGGCAATTCCTGCTTTGGTGTTCCAGCTTCCTCCTTTGGCAATTCCCGGTTCTTTAACCATTTCAGATACATTGCCAGTCATGTTGTATAGTCCAAAGTCATTGGGGATATAAGACTTTACGCTGACAGGAAACAAACCCCCATCTTGGTCAGTTGGGTTGTTTGAATCACAGAAAAGGTCATTCTCGTTTGATGCTGGCTTTTTGTCAACGTCACTTACATCTAGATTAGCCAAGAAACATCCTTTGGCGTTTCTGACATAGGGGCCACCCCACGCATAGGCCGATTGTTCTTTGCCGCTTTTAGCGAGATACTCCCATTCCTTTTCTGTTGGCAGCCTAAATATTACCTTGTTGTGTGCTTTCTTTTTATGAGTTGATCCATTGTATGATTCGGTGAGCCATTCGCAATATGTTTCAGCAGCCTCTTTACTCACATTCACTACGGGCATGTCTGGTGAATCGGGGTGACCGTTCGCAAAGAGATCATTTTCATCCAGTTTCTGTTGATCGTCTGATAGCATTGATATCCAATCTACTCCTGGATTTTTCACCTTGTTCAGAGTCTCAAAGTCCTTGTGCTTTAGCAATGCAGCCATGAAATACATATAGTCTTTGTTACTCACTTCTGATGATGAGGCGTACATGGTATCGTTAATCTTAATCATGTTTTTAGTGAGAATTCTGGGATCGATGTCGGAATCTAAGGCGATGGACTTTTTATTTATAACCTGTTCTACCTGATCTTCCATATTGTTCTTTTCAGCAATGCGTTGAATCAATAGCCTTATTTCTTCCGCTTTGGTATCCTCACTTTCTTCATAGTGGTTATAAAGCGTGAGCATAGAGATGAGGTAATTGGCATTGGCGTGATCAGCAACTCCCTGACTGATGTCGTTTTGAAACTCCACTTTAAGGTGGTCCGTCAAGAATTTCTTTTCATAGTTACGCTTAATGACTGCGATGTTGTCAAATTTCTCTGGACTCCACTTTAATGCCATTCCAACGTTATGTACTTCATCCTTAAAACCTTGGTATAGCCTTGGATGGGCAGATATTGCAAAGTATATAGGTCTGCTCGTATTGGTTTTGAAATGATTAATAATGGCTGCCTCAAACTCAGCCCAAGATTTGTAGTCGTTATAATCCTTATTCATAGGTGCCATTCCCAGTTCTTTCAACCAAAGATCCCTGTAGTCTTTGATGGCGATTAAGCTTGTGTTGATAACAGCCACATCTGTTCTGATTCCCTTCGCGTGCTGAAGTACAATGGCAGGGTAGGTGTCATTGTCTCCAACGGTGAATAGGATGGCATCTTCCTCTGTGCTTTGCAGCATATTGTAGTTCCAGGCATACAAGTTAGGTGAGATGTCATTTGATGCGAGCCATCGTTTCGCCACCTTTTCGAGGTTATCCTTATCTCGTTTTAATTCATAGTATGTCATGAAATCATCGTTCAATTCTGGTCTGTTGGGTTCTAGTTCAAAGGCTTTTTGCAGGTGTTCGATTAACTTGGGGTCGGTCCCGTTTCCACCGTTCCAGTATTTTACATAGTGGAATTCAAACGACTCGGGAATCGCTTGCTCCATCTTATCTACAAGTTCTATTAAGTCTTCGTGTGTTACTCCCTGGTTGTAGATTTTAAGCATTCGATTGGCTGTGTAATAATTCAGCCATGCTTCACCATCCGTTTGGTTCTCTTCCAGGTATTTACCCCATAACCCCGCTTGTTCTTTATACCACTCTGTAGTTTGCCTTTGTTTAACCAGTGAATATACCGTTTGGCGTTTTGGTTCATCATCAGCCAGGCATGGGGCGGTTATGAGAATGGAAAGAGCGATTACTGTGAAAAAGCGTTTCATACGTTTTGCATTTGCTAGGTTATAGCCATGAATTTGCCATTGGTTCAAATAAAAGTTTAATCCTTCTAAAAAACTGTAAAATCAAAATATTAGAAAGCTAAAATATTTAGTAATAAGACTATGTTTGTTGTTAGCTATCGGTGAAAAGTTGTCAGCCTTTAGCTATCAGCTTTCAGGGATATACATAAAGTGAAAAGCTATCAGGGATATACATAAAGAATAATTGACTTCAATAAAAAAACTAAAACGAGTAGGAGATGAAAAACTTTAAGCAATTGAAAGTGTGGAGTTAAATCGAAGCCCGTCCCCTCTTGAGAGGGGTGCCCGTAGGGCGGGGTGTGTAATAAAGGGAAACGAACACACCCCAACATCTACTAACCTCCGACTACATCGGAGCTAAGTATCTGTATCCCCTCTCAAAGAGGGGATGATGAAAGGAATGTAATGAGGTTGAAAAAAAGACAAACAACGACATCCCCTCTTGAGAGGGGTGCCCGCAGGGCGGGGTGTGTAACTAAGTAACAAATGAAAAAGCGAAAAATAATTCCATACAATTCAGAACTAAATAAGCTCGCTCGTGAACTTCGAAATAACAGTACGCTAGGAGAGGTTTTGTTATGGAAAAAATTGCGCGCAAGGCAATTTGGTGGATATGACTTCCATAGGCAAAAGCCATTATTGAATTTTATCGTGGACTTCTATTGTCCTGCGCTTGAGCTAATCATTGAAGTAGATGGTAATAGCCATAATCGTTTAGATGTTGCCGCAAGAGATGCTGATAAAGAAGCTGCTCTAAAAGAATATGACTTGACTGTTTTAAGGTTTACGGAAGTTCAAGTGCGTTTTGAAATGGAGGATGTGCTAAGAAAGCTGGAGGCGTATGTTAAATGGTTTGATGAAGAGAATGGGTGAATTCCTCCCCTGAAAAAGGAGGGGTGCCCGTAGGGCGGGGTGTGTAATAAAGGGAAACGAACACACCCCAACACCTACTAACCTCTGACTACATCGGAGCTAAGTATCTGTATCCCCTCTCAAAGAGGGGATGAAAAATAAAATGTTAACCAACACTCACACATATTACTCCTATAAATTCGGGACATGGAAGCCTGAAGCGCTGCTGAAACAATCGGTGGAGTTGGGCTATGATAGCATTTGTATTACCGATATCAATAGCACTTCAGCTGTGATTGAGTGCATTCGATTGGCCAAAAACGAGATACCTATTCGGGTTATTCCAGGCATTGATTTTAGGAATGGAGCGGATCAACGGTTTGTGGCAATTCCAAAAAACAACCGAGGATATCGAGCTGTCAATGAGTACTTGACCTATCACTTACATCACGAAGAACCAATACCTGCGCTGGCGCCAGATTGGGACGATGTATGGGTTATCTATCCTTTTGATCGGCTGTCGGCCATCAGCCGTAAGCTTTCAGTGGGAGGACTGAAAGCTGAAAGCCAAAAGCTGGCGGCTAATTCGTTCATTGGCATTCGACCACAAGACATTCCGCAATTGCGGCTATCACCATTGCGCCATCAATTAGCTAAGCTGGTGATGCTGCCAACAGTGACATTCGAAAATCAACGCGACTTCAATACGCATCGCTTATTGCGTTCCATCGATAAGAACTTGCTGCTGAGTAAACTCCCGAAAACAGAAGAAGGAGATTCTCGTCACGTACTATTGCCAAAGAAGACGCTACTGGAGTTCTATGCCGAATTCCCAGAAATTGTGCGAAATACTGAAGCCATGCTGGAGCCTTGTGAGATGGACTTTGAGTTTCAATCCAACAAAAACAAGCAGGTATTTTCTGGTTCTCGGCAAGACGATATTGAGCTACTGCGTGCGGAGGCAGAAAAGGGGTTGCGATACCGATTTGATAAACCGGATCGGAAGGTTTTGGATCGAGTAGAGCACGAGTTGAAGGTCATTCATCAGATGGGGTTCTGCTCTTATTTTCTCATCAATTGGGACATTGTAAACTATTCTAGATCCAAAGGATATTTTCATGTTGGTCGTGGAAGTGGTGCGAATAGTTTGATAGCTTACTTGTTGAAAATTACTGATGTTGACCCTATTGAGTTAGATTTATACTTTGAGCGTTTCATCAACCCGCATCGGACCTCGCCACCCGATTTTGACATTGACTTCAGTTGGACAGATCGCAACGATGTGACGAAGTATATGTTCGATAAACACGGTTGGGATCGAGTGGCCTTGCAGGCGACTTACAGCACATTCAAAGACAAGGCAGTTTCACGCGAATTAGGTAAAGTATTGGGAGTGCCAGCAGCAGAGATAGATATGCTCCAGAAACTTGCTCCAAGACACAACATTGGCAAGTATGGCGATCTCATTCTCAAGTACGGGGCGTTGATTCAAGACTTTCCCAGTCATCTCAGCATTCATAGCAGCGGTATTCTTATTTCAGAAGAACCAATAAGTACTTATAGCCCTACGTTCATGCCGCCTAAGGGGTTCCCTACCATTCAGTTTGATATGATTGTGGCGGAAGACTTGGGCTTGTACAAGTTTGATATTCTGAGCCAGCGCGGTTTAGGTAAAATCAAAGATTCGGTAGAAATCATTCGCCAAAACAGAGGTGTTGAGGTAGATGTGCATGACATCAAGCGTTTTAAACAAGATGATAAAATCAGAGTCTTACTGCGCGAGGCGCGTGCAATAGGCTGCTTTTATGTGGAGTCGCCCGCCATGCGGCTTCTACTGACAAAGCTGAGAGCCGAAGACTACATTGGTTTGGTAGCCGCTAGTTCGGTTATCCGACCTGGTGTGGCGCGCTCGGGTATGATGCGCGAATACATCATGCGTTTTCGAGATAAGGCGCGCAGAGAGGCTGCCCGTGAAGCCATTCCGGAGTTGTATGACATCTTAGCGGAAACCTATGGAGTGATGGTCTATCAAGAAGATGTGATTCGTGTGGCACACTATTTTGCGGATCTCGACCTGGCTGATGCAGATATTCTGAGGCGTGGCATGAGTTGGAAATTCAAGCAACGCAACGAGTTTCATCGCGTGAAGCAGCGGTTTTGGGATAACTGCCGAAAGAAGGGCTATGGTGAAGAGTTGGTGAAAAAGGTGTGGTTTGAAGTAGAGAGCTTTGCCAACTTCGCTTTCGCAAAAGGGCATTCAGCGTCTTATGCTGTAGAGAGCTATCAAACCTTGTTCCTGAAAGCCTATTATCCGATAGAATACATGGTGGCCACAGTAAACAATGGCGGTGGCTTTTATCGACCTGAGCTGTATATACACGAAGCGCGGATGCACGGAGCAGAAGTAGAGGCGCCTTGTTTGATGCGCAGTGAAATGAAGACTATAGTTCAAGGCAAAACCATCATTTTGGGTTTTCATGCCATTCGCGATTTGGATAGTAGAACCGTGGGTCTGTTGCTCAAGGCTAGGGAAGAAGCGCCTTTTGAATCCATTGCTGACTTTGTTGATCGTGTGTCGGTGGGAGTAGAGCAGCTGGAGCTTTTGGTGAAATCAGGTGCTTTTCGATTTACTGGAAAAAACAAAAAGGAATTGACATGGCAGTCGCGCTTATTGCTAGGGAAAGCTCCAAAAAAAGACATGCAGCCGCGCCTGTTTACTCCACAGCCCAAACCTTACACTTTTCCGGATTTGTACACTGCTCCACTAGAGGATGCCTTTGATCAGATTGAATTGCTGGGCTACCCGTTATGTGATCCGTTTATGTTGGCAAAGCACAGCATGAAAGGCGGAATATTGGCGGCAGATGTGCCTGAGTATTTGGGCAAGACGGTGGTGGCTTATGGTTATTTGGTTACTGCTCGGAAAACCCACACAGCCAAGGGCGAAACCATGTTTTTTGGCAACTTTATCGACCGCAAAGGTTATTTCTTGGACACGGTGCACTTTCCGCCCGTGGCAAAAGCATATCCCTTCACTGGGCGTGGTATTTACCGTGTAGTGGGTAAGGTCACTGAAGAGTTTGGCTGCTTTCAAATTGAAGCGGCTGAAATGCATCGCGTGGCCTATGTGGAGGATCCTCGATATGCAGAAGAGCCTGTACAGAAAAGAGCGAAACAGCTACAGCCATTGGATGAACCAGCCATTGCTACAGTGAACGATAATAACAATGTGAAGTATTTTAGGAAGAAGAAATGAAAACGATCAAAGGCCAAGGAGCGCAGATTAATCCTAAGAACCGATTCGTTGTGAATGAGTTGGAGCGCGAGCCAGAGTATTTAGAATACTTAGCAGCAGAGGAAGAAGAGGAGGTGGCGCAAACGGAGATCATCGAAACCTTCCCCAAGACCATCGTAAACAAAGTGCCGAGTCCTGACGTGCCCATGGACTGGTCTGTCAATCCCTATCAAGGTTGTGAACATGGCTGTGCGTATTGCTATGCAAGATCAACCCATGAGTATTGGGGATACAGTGCTGGAGTGGATTTTGAGCGCAAAATTTTGGTCAAAAAGAATGCAGCCGCGTTGCTAGAAGCAAAATTGAAATCGAGAGCATGGATTGTTTCTCCGATCATGTTTAGCGGAAACACCGATTGCTATCAACCCATTGAACGGAAGTTGGAGATAACCCGCCAGTGTTTGGAAGTGCTGTTGAAATACAAGCACCCGGTTGGCATCATTACTAAAAACGCCCTGATTCAAAGAGATTTAGACCTGCTGACTCAGTTGGCTGATGAAAACCTTGTTCATGTTGTGATGAGTATTACCACTCTAGATGAAGATCTCAGAAGGTCCATGGAGCCTAGAACCGCCAGCGCAAAGCGAAGGTTGGAGACCATTGAAAAACTTACAAAGGCTGGAATTCCAGTATCGGTAAATATGGCTCCAATCATTCCAGGATTGAACAGTCATGAGATATTTAATCTGCTCAAGGCGGTAAAGGATGCAGGAGCAAGAGACGCAAATTACATCATGGTAAGACTGAATGGTCCCGTAGCGGATGTGTTTGCCCATTGGGTGAAAAGCGCATATCCAGATCGTGCAGACAAGGTGTTAAACCACATTTTAGGAGCGTACGATGAAAGTTTGGGCAGCAACGAATTTGGTGCTAGAATGAGAGGCTCAGGCAAAATGGCCGAGCAAATTCGAGATACATTCAAACTGGCTCGAAAACAGATTTTTGGTGAAGTCGAAAAAGTAGAATTGAACTGCAATTCATTCCTGCGACCAAGTTCGAACGGACAACTTAATCTGTTTTAGTCGTTAGATAACAATTTGTCAATTGAATGTGAATCATTAAATTTCGAAAAAAATTAAACTTTATTACGATGAAACATTCAATTTTTCTTCTAATTGCTATTGCTTTTGGAATATCAGCAAACTCCCAAACTCTATCAGTAACTAATACTACAACCTGCGACCTCGAGGTTGTGGTATACTATGACCCCGGAGGTGGATGTACTAGTAAATGAGCGGTTACTACTTGTATTTTTGCAAACACAACAACCCCAACCCCGGTGTACACTCTTGGGACAGGAGAAACTTATCACCATGTTGAAGTATATTCATACGGAGCATGTGCAACCAATAGAACATGCATTGATAGCGGAGTAATTGGTTTTCAAGCTGGAATTTGGGCTTGCACACTTGTTTATCCTGCCGCTACTACGTTTCAAGATAATTGCGTTCATTGCGGGGGCGGGGTCATCAATCTCGGGATGGCGCAAATTGCATCCAACTATCAATTAGACATTACACCATAGAAAATTTTATACGACCAATAAAAATTTATTGTGCCTACTCATTCGGTAATTTTGAGTAATGAGACTTGCACTAGCACTCATCTTAATTAGCTCTATTTTATTCAGTTTTGGGCAAGGAACCACTAGCCACTGGTGCTTTGGAGATAGCGCCTCAATCCAGTTCCAGAATTTTAGTCCAAATAGCCTTGGAAATAGTATAATGAAATCTGAAAAGGGTACTGCCACAATAAGCAGTGCCACTGGGGTTCTTGAGTACTATTCTAGACCTGATACGGTATATAGCAGCCAGCATAATGTAGTTGTAAATGGTTCTGGTATTCGGGGTGATGAAATGGCCACTCAAGCAGCGCTAATCATGCCCCATCCGGTAAATCCAGATTGGCATTTTTTGGTGACGAACAAGGTTTTTGACAGTAACCCTGATTCAAATGGCCTTTACCTAAGTCAAATTAGGAAAACCATCGATAGTCCAACTGGGAAGTTTATCGAATCGATGAAGAATGTACTCCTATTTAATAATGTAAGTGAAAGCTTTACTTCAACGCATCATGCCAATGGTAAGGATGTGTGGATTACAACAAGAATACCATATTCAGATACATTAGTGTCAATATTGATTGGTGAATTTGGAGCTGTTGGATCTCCAGTATATTCTGTGACGAGTGTTCCGTGTCAATATGCTTCTTCTGGTCAATTGAAGTCGTCACCTTCAGGCGAGTACCTATCGGAGGTGTTTTGGGTTTCTAGTGTGTTTGATCCAGTAGCCGCGATTCATAAATTCGATAGGACGACTGGACTAGTTTCAGAATCTGTTGGTATCGCACCTTATCCATCTTCATGGACATACACAACCTATGGGACTGAATTTTCTCAGGACTCAAAGCGGGTCTATTTTTCCTATTTCTCACAACTACCGTTTTCAACAATCCAACAATACTCCATTCAGGTATTTGATTCAACCACGATCTCTGACTCTAGGGTTCAAATTGGAGATTCTATATATGGAGTGTTTTCAATGCAAATAGGTATAGATTCTAGGATTTATACCGCCACCCGAAAAAACTTTCTTGGTTGTATCTATAATCCCAGTGACTCAGGCTTGGCTGCTAATTATGTTGACTCAGCTTTACACTTGACTCATGGTGTAAGTAATCAAGGTTTACCAGATTTCATACAAACATCCTTTCATCCCGCATATTTCGATTATGTTAGGAATTGTAGTCATCGATCCACAAGGTTTTATCATAGAAATCCCGCGATTGACAGCGTGTTTTGGAACTTCGGGGATACAGCTACAGGTGCGCTCAACTTTAGTAGTGAAGTGAATCCTGAGCATCAATTTTCTTCGGCCGGCACTTTTGGGGTAACATCGATTATACATCACGATAGTATCATTGATACCTTCTATCGGGAAATTGTCATCATTGACCGACCTAGTTTTGGTTCAATGCCATTGGAGTATCACAGATGTATCGGAGATACGGTCGAAATTGTTGTTCCCATATCTGATCGATACACCGAGTTTGGGTGGAGCGATAATTCATCAGATAGCATCCGAATTTTTAACGAAAGCACTTCTCTAGTGCTGACACTGGCTAACTTCTGCGATACCATTCGCGACACTTTTGAGTTATATTTTGACCCGTCTTTTCAATTTGACTTAACCGCAGATACGGTAATTTGCGATGACTCAGCTTTTACCATCGACCCCAAAATAGATGAGGATGTGATTTATGAATGGTCAACCGGTGCGGCCACTCCGAATATTACGATCCATACAAATGGTGTCTATAGCTTGAAGGCTTTCAATTCTTGTGATACATTGACAGATTCTATCAAGGTGACATTCAGAAAAACTTTGGCGCCACTATTACTGACGGATACGGTGATATGTGATCCGCCACCGTATTCCATCTCGAGTGTTTTTGATACTGCGGTGTCGTATTTCATTATTAGCGAATATGGTGACAGCCTATCAAATACATCCATCTATGATAATGGGCGTTACACCATCATACGTAAAAATGAATGTGGCTTTATTCAGGAGGATTTTGTGGTTGAGTTTTCTGACAAGCCAACATTAGAAATTGTAGAGTTGCAAACTATTTGCGAAAATGGAGAGGCAATTCTAGAAGCATTTACCAATTCAGATGCAGTGTTGTGGTCAACTGGCGACACTTCGGAGGTAATAAAAGTGAGTAAAACTGGTAGTTATAGAGTAGAAACCACCGAATCTAATTGTCTGGTAATTGATTCGTTTTTTGTTGATGATGTACGCTGTGATAGTGCTTGCAGACCTAGAATTTCGAATGTAATTACGCCAAATGCAGACGGGGTAAATGATTTGTTTTTCGCTGAGATCAATTGTGTAGTAAGCGATTTTCAATTAGAGATTTACAATAGATGGGGGCAATTAATTTTCCAATCGACATATCAACGTGATCGATTTGATGGATATGTGAACGGTACAAAAGTATCTGAAGGGGTTTACTATTACAGTTTAAGCTATTTAGCGAAGGGCAGAAGCACTGTGTCTAGAGGAGCGTTTACCATTCTTCATTAATAGCTTAAGCAAACAATTCATTTCGCTTATCTTCGTTAAGGATTCACCTAACTCATTATCATGGCATTATTTCGCAATTTCATCCTATTCGCCTTTGTAGCGGTGCTATTCTCGTTTTCCGAAAAACCTGCAGACTATTCTAAGGTGCTCCCAGGCGTGGTCAAAGTCAATGACTACTTGTACTACGACAAAACCGAAGCGACCAATCTTTGGTGGAGAGAGTATTTGTATTGGACAAAGAATGAATACGGGGCAGACTCACCTCAGTACCTATCCATATTTCCTGATACAAACGTGTGGCGCAGCAGCATGAGTTATAATGAGCCTTATGTCAAATACTATCTAAATCATGAGGCTTACAAGGATTATCCTGTTGTTGGGATCACGTGGAAACAAGCTAGCGAGTTTTGTGCCTGGCGCACTGAGAGAGTGAGAGAAAACCTGACAGAACAAGGGAAGATCGATCGTGCTCCTGCTTATTTCACATACCGACTACCAACGTATGAGGAGTGGATGTTGATGTATGACGATGTATCTAAGTTGACTTTTCTAATTGGTGACGAGGGGAAGCGCAAATACCAAGGTATGGCCCGATTTAATATGAAGCGCGGACAGGGCGATAATATGGGGGTAGCTGGCAAACTGAATGACAATGCAGACGTCACTGCTCCAGCGGAAAGTTATTGGCCCAACCAATATGGAGTTTACAATATCAAAGGCAATGTGAGCGAGTGGCTTCTGGATAAAAACACCTATGTCGGTGGTGCTTGGAATACTCGAATTGATGAAGATGTCACAACCAAACTAAAGCTAACAGAGGCTTCTGCCTCAGTCGGTTTTCGCTGTGTGTGCGAGGTGGCGGAAGAGGCACCCTAATTACGAGAATGCCCTTAGCCAATTTTTTGCCTTTGATCTCATTCCTGGGCTCTCGTCTTCTTTCAATGGTTTTAGAAATAGTTTCATCTCCTCACGTAATTCAGGGTAGGGTTTAGCAATATAGCAAGCGCACTCCAGAGCGTGAGCTCGTACTGCGATGGCGTGCTTTTGAGAGGTAAAAACTCGAGTGGCCTGATCGTAAACCTCTCCTGAAATTTCTTCGTTCACATCAATGTGAGACATGCAACGCCATAAGTCTCGAAGCATACTTTGGTTTGTCGTTGCCTTCAATTGATTCCAAATCAACGTTTGTATGGAACTGCCCATCTCTTTGTTTGCTTCCACATAGTGGGTCAACAACCATATCATGTACCAGCGAATGGGTTGCTTTTGATGCTGAACTTCTGAAAAGAACGCATTGAAATCGAGGCCTTCCTTTTCGATACTAGCGATCAATTTGTTGATGTTCGCTTTAGATCGGTTAAGTGTCAAAAACTCAGCTATTTCACGAGGTGAAATCATATCTATTCAAATCTCAGGTGCCGAACTGAGTGGCCTTCTTCTCGGATTTCCTTCAAGGCATCTATTCCAATTTGAATATGAGAATCCACGAATTTCTCCGTCACACTTTTATCGCTTATATCCGTTTTTACACCTTCAGGTACCATGGGTTGGTCTGTAACGAGTAATAAAGCTCCGATGGGTATGTGGTTATGAAATCCTGCAGAAAACAGCGTAGTGGTCTCCATATCGATGGCCATCGCCCTAATTGTCCGCAGATACTCTTTGAATTTTTCATCATGTTCCCAAACTCTTAGATTTGTAGTGTAAACCGTTCCGGTCCAATAATCCAAGCCTTTGTCGCGGATGGTTGATGAAACGGAACGTTGCAAAGTGAATGCGGGTAATGCAGGCACTTCAGGAGGGAAGTAGTCGTTGGATGTACCTTCTCCTCGTATTCCAGCCAAGGGCAAAATGAAATCTCCGACACGGCTTTTTGATTTTAGACCTCCACACTTTCCTAGGAAAAGCACCGCCTTTGGTTCAATGGCCGTCAGTAAATCCATAATGGTAGCGGCATTTGGACTGCCCATTCCAAAATTAATGATGCTCACTCCCTCAGCAGTGGCATTGCGCATGGCTTTGTCCTTGCCTGTCACTTCAACCTTGTGTTTATCAGCAAAGCGCTCAACGTAGTTGTCAAAATTTGTAAGCAATACGTATTTCGAGAAGTTTTCAAGTGGAGTTCCTGTATATCTCGGCAGCCAATTGGCCACTATTTCTTCTTTGGATTTCATATCGGACAAAGTAAAGATTCATGGATTAAACGTTGTTTAATTGGAATAATGATATTTTCGAACTGAATGCTTTATTCGATACTGAAACCTATTATCACCTATTCGTTGAATGCTTTTTTTAAGCGCATCGATGTTATTGGTGCGGAAAACTTAGAGTACGATGGTGTTCTATTCGTTTGCAATCACCCAAGTGCGCTGTTCGATCCGATAATAGTTGCCAGCAGAACGAAGAAGTCGATACATTTTTTGGCGGGTGCAGAATGGTTTGGCACCGGATTTCAGTCATGGGTTTTTCAGAACCAGTTCAAAATGATACCAGTTTATCGCCCATGGCTGGCTAAAGACAAAAAAAAGGCGGAGGCCAGTAATGACGAGATGTTCAATGCGTGTTATGAGTCCCTTGGAGAGGGAAAGCGGATCATTATTTTTCCTGAAGCTAGCAGTGTAACTGTTCCGTGGGTTCGAGATATAAAAACGGGAGCAGTCCGAATCAAGCTTGGTGCAGATCGGTTCATTGATGGAGAGAAAAAAGTACGGATTGTGCCCATAGGTCTCAATTATACCAACCCACACAGGTTTCAGACTCGCGTAGTAATGAAGGTTGGTGAACCCATCGACTTTTCGGATTTAGAAAATCAAGAATGGGCCGATGAAAAAGAACTGGTCATTGCCATGACTGAAAGGGTGCGGGAGAAAATGGGGGAGCTACTGTATTACCCCGAAGACATGCAGCAATTTGAGTTTGTCAAGGATGTGAAGAAACTGATGACTGGAGTGCTGAAATCTGATCTGGGTGTAGCCGAGGGGGACTTAGCTCGAGAATTCGACATACGAAAGCAGATCGTAGGAGAAATCAATGAGATTAGCACCAAGAATCCCGAGGAGGTGAAAGTAGTGGCGACTGAATTGCGGTCTTATATTGAAACGTTTGAGGCTCTTGGGTTCAGGCAGTTCAATCCTTTTGAAGAGCCGGTGTTGATTGCCTTGGTAAAGCTTGTCGGACTTGTGTTAGGTCTTCCTCTATTTATCATTGGGACCATTTTTAACCTCTTGCCTTTTCTAATCGCTCAGGCGATATACAAACAGTTTTTTGTAGGTAAAGTAACAAAGAGGGATGCTGAAGGACAGCTAAACTCAGCCTTTGCGGGTTCTCTTGGTTTTGCATCAGGTTTGGTAGTCTTTCTGATTTGGTACACCGGGCTGTGGGTTTTAGTGAGCCAATTCATGCCCTTTTGGATGGCATTTCTGTTAAGTATTGTATTGGGCTATAGCTGCGGTCGTTTCGCGATGTTGTGGTATAAGTGGATCATTCAAATCATGAAATATTCTAAATGGCAAATGCTTCGGATATCAAAGCCAGAACTGATTGATTCGCTTCTTAAGTCAAGATCAAAGCTGATTAGTGAATTGTTGAAATTAAGAAGAGGGTGAGGGGATTTATAGGCGTTTTTTTATTGTGTGCTGTTGCGGGATGTAACTCTTCAGTATATGATTTTAAGGTCGAGCAAGAGGGTTATTCGACAAGGATTAAACTGTTTAAAGATTCAACTTTTGTCGCCCATGCAGAAGAGGGAGGTGCAGAGCATAGCTACGCTGGCTATTGGCGCGGAAACCCAGAGGATGGTGGATTCAAAGCTATGGCCACTAGAGATGGCTTTGACATACTTGAGAATGAATTGCAGTTTACATTCCAAGGAAGCGGAGCAGATTTGAAGTTGATCGCAATCGATACGCTCCCGCCCAAGTACTGATCAATCACGTGTTGACAATTCGAACTGTGGATTCCGTTTTGGCTAATCTCACTGAACTTACTTTGCTGACATGAGCCCACAAACCGTTATCTGGATCATCGCACTCTACTTTGGAGTGCTCATTTTGATTTCCTTTCTCACCGGTAAGGACGATTCAAATCAGGCCTTTTTCATCGGTAAGAAAGAGTCACCTTGGTATATCGTAGCATTCGGCATGATTGGGGCTTCACTAAGTGGAGTGACCTTTATATCCATACCTGGGTGGGTGGCCACTAATCAATTCAGCTATATGCAAATGGTGTTGGGTTATTTAGCTGGATACCTGGTCATTGGGTTGGTTTTGATGCCGCTTTACTATAAGTTGAATCTCACATCGATTTATGGTTATTTGGATCAGCGATTTGGTTTTTGGAGCTACAAAACGGGTGCTTTTTATTTCCTGCTTTCTCGTGTAATCGGTGCTTCATTTCGACTTTTTTTAGTGGCAATTTCATTGCACTTGGCAGTCTTTGAACAATTAGGGTTGCCCTTTTGGGTTGCCGTGTTGGTTGCTGTTTTGTTGATTTGGGTTTATACGTTCAAGAGTGGAATTAAGACTATCATTTGGACGGATACGCTACAAACAGCAGCCATGCTTTTGGCAGCATTTGCGACCATTTGGGTGATAAAGGACAAGATGGATTGGGATTTCTCAAGCATGACTAGAGCCATATCCGATGCTGGATATTCTCAATGGTTCTTTTGGGAAGACTGGAATAGTGATCGGCATTTTGTGAAACAGTTCCTAGCAGGTATGTTCATTACCATTGCCATGACTGGGCTAGATCAGGATATGATGCAAAAGAATTTGAGCTGTAAGTCTATCAAAGAGGCTCAGAAGAATATGTTCTGGTTCAGTGTGGTTTTGGTTTTCGCCAATGTGCTTTTTCTAAGCCTTGGTGCAATGCTCTTTTTGTTCAGAGATGCGATTGGTTTCGACCCTGCGGCAACGGCAGATGAATTGTTTCCCGCCCTGGCCGTAAAGAGAGCAAAGTTAGGAATGTTCGCAGGTGTTCTATTTATTATTGGTTTAGTTGCTGCAGCTTATTCCAGCGCAGATAGTGCGCTTACTGCACTCACCACTTCATTTTGCGTGGACTTCTTAAACATGGAGAAAAAGCCAAAAGTGAGCGATCGAACAACAAGGAAAATGGTTCATATTGGCTTCACAGCGGTTCTCTTTTTTGTCATCATCATATTTAATGCGATCAATGACGAGAGCGTTGTTTCAGGGCTTTTTAAGGTAGCGGGCTACACTTATGGTCCATTACTTGGTTTGTATGCCTTTGGCATGTTTACCAAGCTGAATGCACGAGATAAATGGGTGCCCCTGGTTTGTATTGTGGCTCCAGCACTTAGCTATGTGCTTCAGGCTTATTCTGCCATTTGGTTCAATGGTTATAAGATCGGTTTCGAACTACTATTAATCAACGGGGTGTTGACTTTCAGTGGGTTGTGGCTTCTTTCTCTTGGCAATGCCGTTCGAGAGAAGGCGTAGCAGCTAGATTCCCCGCTGCTTCTGCCTTTCCCCAATAGGAACAGGCTTGCTCCAAATCACCAAGTCCGAAATAGTTCACTCCGATGTTAAATAGCGATCCGCCATCTTCGGGAGTTATCGCCAAGGCCTGTCTATAGGATTTGTTTGATTCTTCTAAATATCCACCTGCGTTTTGAGTAAGGCCGAGTCCGTACCAAGCATCATAATCCGATGGTAAAATGTTTGTAGCCTGCTCAAAATAGTGTTGTGCCAAGGAAAATTGACTTTCTCTGTATGCAGCTAAACCTGTGTTATATGTAGCTAGGTAGTTTGTTGGATCAAGTTCTAAACTCTTCTCAAACGCACCCAGGGCTGGGCCGTAATTTTTAAGTTGTATGTGACTTAAACCAAGATATAGAAATGCCTCGGCCGTAGGTCGAGTTCGTGTCTGTTCAGATAATTGTTCGACCGCTGCTCTATAATTACCTTGTTTATAGAGAATCCAACTTTTAAGGTAACCAGCCTCGCCACAGGTAGAATTGAGGCTACAAAAGGTGTTAAAATCGGCCATAGCTGCATTCAAGTCATTTCGCTCCAATTTGATTTTCCCTCGATAGAGGTATAAATCTGCAATGTCTGAGTGCTTATCAATTTTTTGGTTCAGAATGGTCATTGCCTTTACAGTGTCACCCGCTGCAAAGTGTTTCATGGGTTTTTTTCTATGCCTGCTTTGTCCAAAACTGTTCGAACTGCACAACACGACAAATAAAACTAGTAAGAAACTCCTCATTCGTTTGTCATTTTCACCTTTATCTGCGCGCCAGTGTAAGAAGTCACTTGAACTTTTGCTCCCTTAGTAATAAAACCAGCACCCGCGGTGGCGTCATGGATCACGCCATCAATTTCAACCTTACCGGCTGGTCGCATATCTGTGTAGGCAATGCCGGTCATTCCTATTAGATTAAATTCCTTGGTTGATGTTCCCACAAATCCATCTTCTTTTCTCTGGTCTGCACTCAACACCAACCGAGATAGAGCGCCAGATTCAAAAAGCTTTACAGCAAGAAATAGCGAACCGAAAATGGAGACACTTCCCGATAATACTACAATCAAACCAGCTTCAACCAATCGGCTTGATTGAACAGGAGCAAAGTCAAATCCAATGTTGCCGACTAAGCTGAGTGTGAGACCAAGAAAAGCCAAGGATATGCCTGCTATTCCCGCGATTCCAAAACCTGGGATGACAAATACCTCCAATGCGATTAGGACTAAACCAACTATGAACAATAGTATTTCCCAGTTTGCTGCCAATCCTTCTAAATATAGAGGCATGAAGTACAACACAGCAGCGGTCAATGCTGCAATCAATGGAAACCCAATACCAGGCGATTGCAATTCAAAATAGATTCCACCAAAAATCACAAGAATTAGTAAGCTGCTGATGGCTGGATTAATCAATAAACCAATGATAACATCGATAGTGGTGAGTTGCTGCTTTTGGATCGTATAGTCTTCAATTCCACAGTGATTTAACACTTCTTTGGGGCTATTGTACTCCCCTTCACAAAATCCCAGTTCGATGGCTTTGCTTGCCGTGAGTGTCACGATTTTTCCTTCCTCAGATACGCCTTCTACCACTTTATCAGCGTCAACCATGGCTTCAGCAATATCAGGATTGCGTCCTTTTGCTTCAGCCGTTGCCCGCATTTTTTCTCTGAAATAGCTCTGAATTTTTTCCGCTTGAACCTCACCGTTTTGATTGACCACCGTTGCGGCTCCGATGGTCGAACCAGGTTTCATGAAAATGCTGTCACATGCCATGGAAATCAAAGCGCCTGCCGAAGCAGCATTGTTGTCAATGAGCACATAGACAGGAATTTTTGAATTAAGTATGCGTGTTCGAATCGAATCCGCTGCATCAACGGCACCGCCATATGTATTCATGTTTATTAGAATTACATCGGCTTTTATTTCATGTGCCTCGTCCATCGCAAGCTGCACCTTGCGCCAAATGGGAGCTGCTATTTCTTCCTTGATGTCAAACTGATAAACTAGTTTTTCTTCTTGTGCAAAAGCATTAGTAAAGCTTAGAAAGAATAGGAGAATTACCAGGCATTTAGACATAAGGTCAAATGTACTTATCGCATTTGTTACTTGTCTCAATCCTATTTCAATTGTCTCTTTCAATTGTATGAAACTAAAAAGACCACTCAATTGGCTAAACAAGTGAGTGGTCCTGTAGAATCGTTTTGTTCGGCTTATCCTAAAAAAGGATAACGGTAATCAGTAGGAGGGACAAACGTTTCTTTGATGGTACGTGGGCTAACCCATCGTATTAAATTCCACATTGAACCTGCTTTGTCGTTGGTTCCTGAACCTCGAGCTCCGCCAAACGGTTGTTGGTTTACTACCGCTCCTGTTGGCTTGTCGTTGATGTAGAAATTACCTGCGCTGTCCTGTAGCTTTTTACAAGCCAAGTCAATGGCATATCGATCTTGTGAAAAGATACTACCAGTCAAAGCATACGGTGAAGTATTATTTAGAATATCCATGGTTTCCTCAAACTTGTCATCTTCATACACATAGATGGTGATAACAGGCCCAAAAATTTCCTCACAGATAGTTTTAAAACTTGGATTGGTTGTCACGATTACTGTTGGTTCAATGAAGTATCCAACGCTATCGTCATATCCACCACCTGCAATGATTTCTGCATCGCTTGCATTTTTCGCATGATCGATATATCCTGAAATCTTATCAAATGCACGTTTGTCAATCACTGCATTAACGAAGTTGCTAGGATCGGCAGGTGATCCCATTTTGAAGGACTTTACATCGTTAATCACCTGCTCTTTGACCTCATTCCACATGCTTGATGGAATGTAAGCGCGAGAAGCTGCAGAGCATTTTTGTCCTTGGAATTCGAACGCCCCGCGTGAAATTGCAGTGGCGACCTCAGCAGGAACAGCACTTGGGTGAACCATAATAAAGTCCTTCCCACCAGTTTCTCCAACAATTCGAGGATAGGAGCGATACATGTTGATATTGTTGCCAATCTCTTTCCATAGGTGTTGAAAAACGCCCGTAGATCCTGTGAAGTGTAATCCGGCAAAGTCCTTATGCTTGAAAACAACATCACCGGCAACTGGGCCTTCTACTGATACAAGGTTAATAACGCCATCAGGCAGTCCAGCAGCCTTGAAAAGCTCCATGATTACTTGCGCAGAATACATTTGAGTTTCTGCAGGTTTCCAAACGCACGTGTTTCCCATCATAGCTGCAGAAGCAGGCAGGTTAGCCGCGATAGAGGTAAAGTTAAATGGAGAAATTGCGAACACAAATCCTTCAAGGGGTCTGTATTCCATTCGGTTCCAAATACCAGGTTGAGAATCTGGTTGGTTGCTGTACATCTCCTGCATCAAATACACGTTGAAGCGGAAGAAGTCAATCATTTCGCATGCAGCATCAATTTCTGCTTGCATCACATTCTTTGACTGGGCCAACATCGTAGCAGCATTCATTCTATCTCTGAATGGACCAGCGAGTAACTCAGCGGCCTTCATAAAGATACTTGCTCTATGTTCCCATGGGAGGGAAGACCAGGCATCTTTAGCTTCCAATGCAGCGTCAATCGCTGCCTGCACGTGTGAAGCATCACCGTAGTTGAAATGGCCCAAAACCTTCGCGTGCTCATGCGGTGGGTTCATTGCGATTTTATTGTTTGTACGAACCTTTTCACTTCCGATATACATGGGCATATCGATCGGTGCTTGGTTATACATATCGTTATATGTTTCGAGAAGAGATTCTAGTTCTTCACTACCAGGAGCATAACCTTTTACAGGCTCATTCTCTGGATATGGAATTTGATATAATCCTTTTGGCATTGTTTTGAATTTAAGTATTGCCCGCGTTTGCGGTTATTTTTTAAAGTTATCGGCCACTACAAGTTCTTTGGTTCCGTGCGTCCAGCTATAGAAACCTTCGCCTGACTTAACTCCAAGCTTTCCTGCCATTACCATGTTGACTACGAGTGGGCAAGGAGCATATTTTCCATTGCCAAATCCATCATATAAAACATTCATGATTGACAGACATACATCCAGTCCGATGAAATCAGCCAGCTGCAATGGTCCCATAGGGTGCGCCATTCCTAACTTCATTACCGTGTCAATTTCTTCTACGCCAGCAACTCCTTCATGCAGTGTAATGATGGCTTCGTTGATCATTGGCATCAAGATTCGGTTTGCTACAAAACCTGGGTAGTCATTAACTTCTACTGGAGATTTTTTCAGGCTGCGGCTGACCTCCATGATCGTATTCGTCACTTCATCGCTGGTAGCATATCCTCTGATGATCTCTACCAGCTTCATGACTGGAACTGGATTCATGAAGTGCATTCCAATAACTTGATCAGGTCTCGAAGTTGCTGCGGCAATTTTGGTGATGGAAATGGATGAGGTATTGGTTGATAAAATACATCCCGCAGGAGCATTGTCATCCATTTGTTTGAAAATTTTCAATTTCAAATCAACGTTCTCAGTTGCTGCTTCTACGACCAATTCGCGATCACTAACTCCTTTAGCAAGATCTGTGTGCGTTTTGATCCTAGCTAGTGTCGATTCTTTGTCTTCGGCTGAGATTTTCTCCTTAGCAACCTGTCTGTCCAGGTTTTTAGTGATCGTGGTTAGACCTCGATCCAACGCCTCTTGTGAAATATCAATGAGGTTTACTTCATATCCAAATTGCGCAAATACGTGAGCAATTCCGTTGCCCATTGTTCCGGCTCCTATAACAGCAATGTTTTTCATTTCGATGATCTCGATTTTATGATTTGAAGCCGCAAAAGTAGAAGGATTAATAGGGCTGCCAAACCCGAATGTCTATTGATGGCAGATGTTTAAAAATCTATTAGAATTATTGGATAGAATTCGTTGGATGGATGCATTAATCAATGATATGCTGATATATCTTGCTTGGAAGAAAAATATCATCACCTAAGTAGGTTCTACCAAATTAAGAATACAATTTCTGAAAGGATTATGGCATCCCCAGAAAAAAGGTGAATGATTTTGAGTCTAATCCTACTTATACTTACGGTGCCGTTGTTACCGAAGAATTTTCGACTAAATCTTGTTTGCTTTTTCGACTGCTTCTAATATAAGCACTGCTGTATGTGAATTCAGCTGCTCCCTCATCATACTCCAGTATTGCAATAGGATAGTCCAGGTAGTCTTCTGTTTCCTGTGTTAGTGTGTAAGTGTCTTTGGGTTCTAATCCAACATAAAACTTGAAGACGTCATTGTACAAAGGTTTGTTTTGATGGAAGGCGTTAATTGCAATTCGTTTCGTTAAAAAATCAGGATGAGATACCTCAAGAGTATATAGATCCGATTCTTCACATTTGACATTGTATCGATTGCCACGAACCGTTGTGGTTTTATGTTGCTTGTTGTTCTTGTAAGTGATTATTTGACAGCCTTTTAAAGGGTCGCCATCATCGTCTAACATAATGAATTTAAGTTTGAGAGGGTGATAAAATGGCTGAAATTCAGCGGCTTCTTGGCATTTGAGACTAAGTGAGAGAACAAGTGCTGTTATGATCGTCAGAATTGTTTTCATGGGGTATAGTTTAGTCCCCAAACATTTTGATCTTACTCATTATTCGCTATGAACAATTTCCCAAAAAGCAATTTGAGTTTCCGATTTTTTTAATCTCAAGTCTCGCATACAAATTGCTAACGGTGACAACATGTATCGGCAAGTATATATACTATGCTGTAGTTTAACACATCCTAAAAAGGGGCATTTGAATGCAGTTAAACCGAGCCACAGATCCTGAGATTATTGAGGTAACCACAAAGATTGCGCGAATTGGTACGTGGAAGTGTAAGACAAAAGAACGTTTGGTTCAATGGTCAGATGAAGTTTACGAAATACATGATGAATACCTTGGAAAAGATATATCCATGGATGATGCAATCATGTATTATCAGGAAAACTATCGTTCAATAGTTAAAAGATCTATAAAAGAAGCAAAGGAGCTTAAAAAACCGTGGGATTTCGAAGCCATTATTGTAAGTGCCAAGCAACGTGAAATTTGGGTGCGATCGCTAGGTTATCCCATTTTCAATAACAATGAATTAATCGAAATTAGAGGGGCCTTTTTGGATATTGATAAGTTCAAGAGAAGTCAATCCCAGTTAGAAAAAGGTAAATCTGTTTTTGAACAAATCTTTGACAATGCTCAAGTATTAATCTGTTTGTCTGAACCAAACGGAAGGGTTCAGAAAGTATCCAATGCCGTACATACTCTATTAGGCTACGAAGTTTCAGAAGTAATTGGAATGGATCGATTGAGTCTAGCGCATCCGAGCGATGTAAAACACATAAAGAGTGAGTCGAATCTTCAGCTCAATACGCAGAATAGGAACTCAACCACTATTGAGTATCGAATGCAACACAAAGAGGGACATTATTTATGGTTCATAACAACCACTTCGTTTCTAAAAAATGATACGTCCGAGATTTCGGGCATTTTGACAACATCAATTGAGATCACAAATAGAAGAGTGCTGGAGGATAGGATCAGCGCTTTGAATGCTGAATTAAGTTATGAGCTAAAGAAGAACTCTAAAAGCCTCCAAAACGCTACGATTCAACTGAATCAGCAAGTCGCAGCATTAGATAAGTCAGCACTTGTTAGTATCTTAAACAGAGATTTAGAATTTGTCTTTGTAAACGAATTGTTTATTCAGGTTACAGGTTTTGACTTTGATCAAATAAAAGGAAAACCAATTAGCTACCTAAAACTAAACAGTGATGCTGATAATGAAATTCATGATAAATGGAAGCAATTAAGTCAGGGAAATTCATGGACGGGCGAAATTAGATACCGTAAATCAGACAATTCCACTTTATGGATGAAAAGCACGATATCCCCATTTAAAGATGCTGCGGGAAATATTGTAAAATATGTATGCATCGATTTTGATATTACGGAATCGAAACGGATGTCTGAGGAACTGAAGGCGCAGGCAAAAGAGCTGATTGCGATGCAGGCTGATCTTGCCGAAAGTTTGGAAAAAGAGAAGGAATTAAGCAAATTGAAATCCAGCTTCGTTGCCACCGCATCACATCAGTTTAGAACTCCGCTTACTGTGATACAGTCGAGTATGTCCATTTTACAAATGCAGTTAGCACAAATGGATTTAGATCCAAAGGTCACAGGGAAGGTTGATGCTGTTTATGATCGAGTACAAACTCAGGTTCGGAAAATGACAGAAATGATGAATGAAGTTCTTATCCTAGGTAAAATCGAGAATAAAGGGGTTAAGGCGAAACCGAAGAAATTGGATGTCAAATTGTTTTTAGAGGATCTTATATAAGTTGAATTTGATTGAGGATGAAAGGGTTGTATTGCTTAAAACATTTGGTAAACCAAAGGAATTGAATCTTGACGTTCACTTATTCGAACATGCACTTATTAATGTTTTGACGAATGCGTTGAAGTATTCCAAAGGCCGACCTGATCCGATAGTTGAATTGGATTATACGGCACAAAGCGGAGTGGAGATTAGGGTGAAGGATTTTGGGGTGGGAATTCCCGAAAATGAGATTGATAAGGTGTTTGAATCCTTTTATAGGGCTTCGAACGTAGAAGAAATCTCGGGAACCGGTCTCGGAATGGCAATCGTAAAGCAGTACGTGATGCTAAATAATGGAACGGTCCAAATACATAGTGAACTAGGAAAGGGTACTACAGTAATAATAAAATTTTGGGATGGCACAAATCATAGTAGTCGAGGATGAACTGGAGATTCGAGAAAATTTAGTTGAACTGTTAGAGGTAGCTGGGCATCAAGTAAGGGCAGCTAAAAATGGAAAAGAAGGCTACGAAATGATCGAGAATCATTCGCCTGAAATGGTCATTTGTGATGTCATATGCCAGCTATGAATGGCTATGAATTGCTAGTTGCATTAACTCAAAATATGGACTTGGCTGATATTCCAGCATTTTTGTTTTTATCTGCTCGAATCGAATCTGAGGATATAACACACGGGTTGCGATTGGGTGCTGATGACTACATTCTTAAGCCATTTGATCATATTCAACTTCTAAAAGCGATTAATCTCAGGTTAGCTAAGAAAAATCGTGATCTCCGTGCAATTGCAAGCAATTTTGACGGGTTTAAGAAACTGGCGTTACCCTGCGATGATGGGTTAGATATCGTTGGTTTTGAGGAAATTGTGATGTGTCAAACAGAGCGGGCCTATTGTAGCATTTATAAAAATGATGCTAAAAGAGTTTTAGTATCTAAACCAATGAAATTTTTTGAGTCTGCACTTATTGCTCATGGGTTTATTAAAGTTCATAAATCGACTATAGTGAATCCTATGCATATTCAGAAATACGTAAGAGGAAAAGGCGGCTATTTAATGATGACTTCTGGCGTGAAAGCTGATGTTGCCGCATCTAAAAAAGCGCATATTGAATCGATGCTGCGCGGAGAATAGAATTCTTTAATTAATGTGGTTGGGAAACCAATCTAGTGATTTTGGTAATTCAGGGTGCATTTGGTTCCAGCGGCTTCATACAATTGAAACAAATTCAATGAGCTATGAAATACA
Source organism: uncultured Flavobacteriales bacterium (assembly GCA_943788775.1). Classification (GTDB taxonomy): domain Bacteria; phylum Bacteroidota; class Bacteroidia; order Flavobacteriales_G; family Salibacteraceae; genus SHAN690. Next base: position 79,596 of record CALSRO010000006.1, read on the forward strand.
TTATCACAATTGCCCTTCTGGGAATGTTTTATACAGCGCAATCTCAATCGAATCTACTTGCCGAAAGTTTTGTTGACCATAGCCAAATTCAAATTATAGTAGAAGAAATGATTGATGGCTGTGGTCCATCTGCAATGTATAAGAAGTATAGAGACAAAGAACTGGTCATATTAAAGTTGGAAAACTTGTCTTCGAGCGATGATTATGATAATCATAAACATAATTCAATTGCTGTTCAGAATAAACTGGATGAGTTAGGGTTTTCGAAACTTATAATAAAGGCAACAGATGTTATAAAAATAGAGGGATGTGGGAATAGAACTGTTTACACCTACATCTCTAGGTAGATTGAAGTTAAAGGCTCTTTTAAATATTTATTTCAAGATTTTAATCTCTACCCTTCGATTGGCTTGTCGGTCCTCTTCTGTTTCTTCTGGAAAAACCTTGGGTTTTGAGCTACCGTAACCTTTGTAACTCACTCGATCAGCATCAATACCTTCCCTAATTAAGAAATCATAGATGAATTTTGCTCTGTTTTCGCTCAAATTCATGGTTTGAGTATCATTATCCATTCCATCAAATCTGGTATAGTCACAACAAATGAAACCCTGTACTTCGATTCTCAGAGTCTTATATTTTTTCATGGTTAGCAGCAGTTGGTCTAGGCGATCCTTGCTTTCTGGAAGGGGGTAGTGCCGACCCGGAATGAATTCTACTCCCTCTAACACTATGTTTTTCGTTTGTGTAGTATCAATGTCCAGCGGCTTTAACCCAGATTCAGAAATAGCAATTGGCGTTTTGACTCGCTCTGATAATGGTGTTTTAACTTTTGTAAGTGGAATGGAAAATGAAAACACTAAATCTACCCTTCTGTTGTTTGAATTTCCCTCTGCAGACTCTGCGACATTGGCTGCAATTTCACCTGCACCTTGAATGCTCGTGATTTTAATATTGTCTTTTGACTTCAGTTTAATGTAGGCAGCTACCTCGTTTGCCCTATCTTCTGATAGCTTTTGATTATAGGCTGTGGAGCCTAAATAGTCAGCGTATCCAATTATTTCAACACTTGTAGGTGTCAATGAATCTAAGAGTTGATTGATAGGCTGCTTCCGAAATGAGGAGCGCTCATCTAAGTCAAAATAAACACTGATTTTCTTATCAGTTTGAGCGTAAAGGGTAATAAAGCAAATTTGGAACAGGATAGACAATAACAGTTTATGCATAGAACAAATAAACTGAGATCTATTGGTTTTCGTACACTAAGGTTTAGATTGTTTCATCTTTGCAGAATTGGATGCTTATACAACCATAGAGGCCATCTCGGTTCTGTTAAACCTAATCTTTCTTGGACTGCTCATCATTCAAAACAAGTGGTGCTGGCCTTTTGGAATAGTTGGGTCTGCCCTTGGGGTGTTTTTATTTGTCTGGCCTGACGCGCAAGTGAAGCTTTATTCCGAAGCCATTCTTTATTCCTACTATGTTTGGATTGGGATATTTGGTTGGTGGAATTGGACATCAAAGCAAAGCGAGAAGAACATTGTTTCTTGGTCCATTCGAAAGAATGTGAGCGCTTTAATCATTGGGTTGGGAGTTTTCCCTGTGTTGGGTTTTGTGATGGACGAGTTTTTTGATTCAAACAGTCCATATCTCGATGCTCTGACAACTACATTCAGTTTTATTGCAAGTTTTTTACAAGCTAAGCGAGTCCTTAGTTCATGGCACTTTTGGATAGTGATCAACGGAGTATCGATATACCTTTATTATTCGAGAGGCTTAGAGCTTTATACTGGATTAATGGTGGTTTATTTCGCCTTTTCCATGTATGGACTGAAAATCTGGAAGAGAGACTTAAAAGTTGCTTCTACGCCTTAGTGGCATCCACTGAAAAACGCACATTCAACAAGCAATTACGATCTTGACTAGCGAAGTCATCTGAGGTAAACTCAATTCGAAAGGATACAGATGTTGCCTTTAAATACTCTTGAACATCTGTGTCTCTGGTATCCAGTGTAAGTAAAACATCTCCTTCATCTGCTTCATCAATAGTGCCGATAAGTATTTCATCGAGACCAGTGGCGCTCATGTAAATTGACATCTGATCGACATATTGAAGGTCTTTGCCAGTGGGGCCAGTGAGCGAAACTTGTAAGGTGGTTATTAAGGCCTCATTTATCAGAGAAGCTTTGGTTTCGTTATCATTGAATTTTTCATCTGAATCAGTCTCAATCGCGATTGAATCAGTACTGATGGCATACTCTATACCTAGTGTGGCTGGAAGTACGAATTCCTCAGAATAGTTTAAAACGAATTGAGTGTCCTCATCATTATTGCATGACAATATGGTTGTGGCAAGCAAGGCAATAGCTAATAATTTCTTCATATCTGATATATGATGGCAAAAGTGCTCAATTGTTACGATTGAACATAAAATGTTTGCCTGAACTTAAGTGAGTTCTAGGATTTTGAATTGAAAAGCCAATTATCTCGACCAACCCATTCTATGGATTTTTCAAACTGTGGTTGCTGTAAAAGCGATTTGAGTTTTGAATTAAACGGACCAAAATGATCTTTTAATATTTTTCTGTCAGAATCAGGCATTGAATCAAATTTAGCTTCGGTTTCATTGAGACTTTGTAATCCACTACCAATCTTCGAATAAATCGAGTAGGGAAGTAGTTGGCGTAGCAATTGTTTGATAGGATTGCTTTCCTTTTTCAATGTGTTTATAAACGAGGCAATTTGCCTAGACTTTGATTTTGTTGTGACGTTATGCGCTTGGCTAATATCTTCATTATCCATTGGATCAACCTCTAGCCATTTACATATTCGATTACACGTAATACTTGGGTTTGTTTTGAATTCTTCGAATAGGATGAACCTGATTTGAGACGACTGAAAATATTTAAGAAGTATCTCTATTTGTTCAGTGTATAGGCCAAGTGAAACGAACAGGGAGTATAGATCTGACTTTGAGTCATTTGACAGAACCGCACTAATTATATCTTGAAATGAATGATGCACCCAACCTTGACTAACACCCATGTTATATCCAGAATATGTTCTGCTCACAGGCTCTCTCAGAATAAACACAATTTTCACATTCGGAAAATCATGCTTTAATCTTTGGATGGCAGATTCATTCGTACAGATGGTAACGTTCTTAGCAACATTCTTCAGGGCTCCTTTTTTTGAGGTGAAATAGGTGTTGTAGGCGTTTTGAAACCCTTGCTTATATGACTTTTCATCAGCAAAATAGGAGAACTCATTGCCAAAATGTGCGTTTAGCTGGGGGTGCTTTCTAAGGTATGTCAAAAGTGAGGTGGTTCCAGCCTTTTGGGCACCAATAATCATCAAATCCAATTCAGACATACTCAATTATTCGCTAGTTTATTCAATCCTATTTTGTTGCGAGTATGGAAGATTGTGCAACTTCGAGAAACTGATCTGCGCGATTAAATATTTCTTCAGTAATCGAATAATATGGCATCCTGCTATGTTGCTGCGAGCCGGCTGCTTCGAATACAGACATGTTGGAATCATTCGCTTTCATAAACACAAATCCATTGAGTCAATAATCCCGAACATTTTACTTTCATGAAATAGACCATGCCAGCCAAACATCTTTTTTGGCGATACGCCTTCGATCGATGATAGTTTTTCCAGTTCTAGTTCAGCGCTCAAAACCGAATCTTGGTTCATTTTATCTCCTTTGACTCCCATATTTTGCTATTTGGCTGCGATGCAGCTGATTTCGACATTCACGTTTTTAGGCAATGTTTTTACAGCTACTGTTTCGCGTGCAGGTGGGTTCGTGCTGAAATAGCGCCCATAGATTTCATTGACCTCCGCGAAGCTATTCATGTCACTCAAGAAAATGGAACACTTAAGGACATCTGAATAGTCCATTCCAGCCTCAGAAAGAACAGCTCCCAAGTTTTTCAGTACCAAATCCGTTTCGACAGCGAGCGAACTTGTGTCGAGTTCTCCTGTTTGCGGGTTTATTGCAATCTGTCCACTCACATATAGGGTACCATCATGCAAAACTGCTTGTGAATAAGGTCCAATGGGCGCTGGCGCGTTTTTACTTTCTATAATTTGTTTCGAACTCATGGTTTCTGTATTGTCGGAATTTGAGTGATGTTCAGACTTTTGCGAGCAACTGATACTGGTAAGAATAAATATTGCTGCAACTAGCTTTTTCATAAGGATCAAAAATAGATTTTTGAGCCAGCAATGAATTCTACATTTCAAATCCTGGTCATCGACAATTTCGATTCGTTTACATATAATCTCGTGCATCTGATTGAGGCATTGGATTGTAAGTTTCGGGTGGTCCGAAATGATGAATTGGATCAATTGAAAACAGATGAGTTTACACATTTGATTATTGGCCCAGGTCCCGGATTGCCTGCTACCTCAGGTCAATTGATGAAGTTTTTACATTCTTGGCCCGAAAGCAAGCCAATTCTAGGGATTTGCCTTGGCATGCAAGCAATTTTAGAACAAGATGGTGGAGAAATTGAGAATTTGCCAGTGGTTTTTCATGGAGCTCAGGATTTGGTTTATTGCATCGATGAATCGGCCTTATTCGAAGGGATATCAAAAAATTTCAAAGCAGGTAGATACCACAGCTGGGGTTTCAGAACGAGTTCTATTCCGGATCAATACAGGATCATTGCTGATGATTCAAATAATTTGACATTGGCCATCGAGCATAAGGATAGGCCTTGGTTTGGTGTTCAATTTCACCCTGAAAGCATTATGACCGAATTTGGTATGGAAATAATGCGGAATTTTTTGGTCACAGAAAAAACCAGTAATCCTGAGATGGAGTTAAGCCCAATGAATTGAGATAGGTTTCAATTTCGATGCGTTCCTTAGGATTTGCCACGGCAATTAACACTTGCGGATCTTTCGAATCAATTAGAATCTTTGGTTTATTAAGCTCAACACCATAAATGTGTTTGCCAACTTTATTTTCATTATCACAAACCCATTCAAATCTCAATCGGTGCTCCTGCAGAACCTTAGCCAAATCCTTTCCATTCTTTCCTGCACCCCAAATTATCAGTGATCTTTCAGAGTTGTAAGTAGTTGATTTAAAGTATTGAATCTTGATTTCAAAGAAGCGATTATCAGAGTATTGCTTCATCGTTCTGGAGGCACGATCCGATCTATCGCGCCAATGATGAATTTGATCCTCAATCCCCACAACTTTGTATCCTGCTTGAAATATCCGAAAGCATAAATCATAGTCCTCAGGATAAAGATCTGAGTGAAAACCTCCAATAGAATCGAAGTCTTGCCTTCGCATTATCCAACATGCGGATGGAATTACACATTCTCGATATACGTGGTCCCAGTAACTATTCTCCGATGCAATTGCATTTAACCAGCGTGCGTATTTCAAGAATCCATCGCCCACTTGACCTTCATCGGTAAAGTAGCGCACTGAACCGGCTGCGATCTTATATTCAGGATTATTAATTAGCGCTTCCAGCAACACGACCAGTTTTGATGGATGCATCATGTCGTCAGAATCCATTCGAGTTACAAATTCACCAGTAATTACCTCATAGCCTGTCTCCAAGGCAGCGGTTATGTTTTCTGCTTTGGATGGATGAACAGTTATTCTCGAGTCTTTAGAAGCATACTCCCGAAGGATACTCAGGCTGCCATCCGTGCTGTGGTCATCGACAGCGATCAATTCCCAATGCTCGTGGGTTTGGTGCAAGATCGAGTTTAGACAGTCGGTGAGGTACTTTTCAGTATTCTTCACCGGCATAATGATCGATATGAGATTTGATTGATCCATGTACTTGCAGCGAATATCCATTTTTACCGATCATTGTCTATGGCCAAATACAAACTCGATTTACACGATATATATAATAAGGGGACTCTCATTGATCAAGCCTTGAACGAAGCCATTGATGAATGTGTAGAGTCTAAAATTGGCACATTAGAAATTATTCCTGGAAAGGGGAGTGGTCAACTCAAAAAGAAGGTGATACGATTCTTGGAACAGAAGCATATTAAGAATAAATATCACCGGATCGATAAAGACAGCAAGAACTTCGGTCGCCTCTTTGTGTACTTTAAATTTAAATAGTTGAAATTTAAAGTGCAGAAAAACAATGATTTACACTCTAACTTTGCTTAATACCTAAGAAAATTATGCATTAAGACTTGTATGCATAAGATTCAGATGTATATTTGCCTTATGTATTCATCAGAATTGATTAAAGGAACACTTAAAACACTTGTGCTAAACTTGCTGGCCAAACATGACCGTATGTATGGTTATGAAATAACACAACATGTAAAGGAGCGCACAGAGGAAAAGATCCAACTTACGGAAGGTGCGTTGTATCCGCTTTTGCATCGACTTGAAGCAGATGGACTTTTAACCACGGAAAAAGTCAGTATTGGAAAACGAGTCCGTAAGTATTATAAACTAACAAAAACGGGAAAGCAGGCTGCCACAACTCTGAGCGATGAGTTTAGACAGTTCTCTAAAACCATGAATAAACTGCTTGACACCTTTCAATCTAAACCACAACTACAATGGCTGAATTAAACGAACAACAAATCGACTTAATTAGTGCCTATATCCGTCAGCATGGAGTGGCGCAAGACGAGTTACACGATGATATATTGGATCATGTATGCACATCCATTGAGCATCTGATGGATGGTGGAGACTCTTTTGAAAAAGCCTTTGAGAAAACGATAAAGCTCTTCGGACCTGGGGGCTTAAAACAGGTTCAACAACAAACATTTGAATTATTAACCGAAATGAATGAAACCATGAAAAAAGTAGCATTTGCTTTCGGACTGACTAGCGCAATTCTTCTCTTGGCGGGGACGAGTTTTAAACTGATGCATTGGCCTGGGGCTGGTGTGATGGTGGTAATTGGCAGTGCCCTATTGGTGCTGGCTTATTTACCCATGTTGCTTTGGCATAAACTCAAAGAATCACCTCGAAATGAAACCCTGATGCATATCTCAGGATTTCTGGGGCTTACCTCAACGGCCATCGGTGTGTTATTTAAAATTATGCATTGGCCAGGCGCCAGTGTAACCCTGATTACTGGTATGGCCGTTCTGGGATTAATCTATATGCCAATTTACTTTTATAAAAAGTATAAGGTATCTTCAAATAAACCCGTAACGCTCAGCACATCTTTAGTGGCTGGAACATGCCTAATTCTCGTTGTAGCATTGATTAATGTAAAATCAAGTTCCGATATGAATCGTGGTTTGTCTTTGATTTCTGATCAATTGGCAGAAACAAACAAAGGTTTTGATGAGCTAAATGTTTTATATGATAGGCTAGGTGATGATCAACAGGCTATGCAAATTCGATCGCGTGCTGATGAGTTAGTGCAAGCAATCGAAGATTTGAAAACTCACCTAATCGCTCAATCTGAGGGCATTACAGAGGAGCAAGCATCTAATATTGAAATGCGATATGTCAATAGTCGTTGGATTTATGATATTCCGACTCACATCATGTTTGCAGAGGATGAGAATACGCTTCCCTACAGCATTTATGCAGTCGAGGATAAAATTCGAGATTTTAAAGAATACGTTGTTGATGTCTATCAACCAGATATGCAAGGGACAATTGACAGTATGTTTCCGATAAAGCTCGACTCTGGATATGAAATTGATGGTAAGAAAACCGATTGGGCCAAATACCATTATTACCATGTTCCATTGATCGGAGTGGTATCTGAGCTCTCTAATATCCAAGTCACCATCCGCAATTCAGAAATGCAAGCATTGATATATATGATTAGTCAGTCCGATGCTTCCGATCCGCCAAGCGGGAGCTGAGGCCCTGTGGTCGTGCATGGCATGACCTCACAGGCATTTTCTTCACTAGTAGTGGAGTAGACCGAGCTGTTTAGTTAGGTAAAGGCCTGAGTCTGATAATGGACTTGGGCCTTTTTTTGTGTATCACAACGTTCCTATATAGGGTTGGAGTCGTCTACTTGATTGTGTGTAGTATTTTACTCTCCAATCGCAGTCATTTTAACCATGCATCCATCAAGGCCACAAGATTTATACTTACCTAGCAGAACCCAATGCGTTAGGTATATGAAGTACACTTGTTTCTTTCGTTGAATGATTTCTTATTACTGCTTCTCGGTGATTTTCTCCTTCAGGGCAAAGTATTCGTCCCTGAGTTGAGCTGCGAGCATGAAATCTAATTCTTTAGCTGCTTTTTCCATTTGCTTTTTGGTTCGTGCAGCTGCCTTTTCGAGCTGTTCTGCGGTCATATACTTAACCACAGGATCAGCGGCTACTCCAAGGCTCATTTCTTCGTCCTTGGTCTTATATCGATCTCCTTTGACGTATCTTAAATTGCTGTCAATTGCTTTATGAATTGCGGTTGGTGTTATCCCATGTTCCTCATTGTATGCAATCTGCTTGGCACGCCTCCTGTTGGTTTCATCCATCGTTTTGCGCATACTGTCCGTTATTTTATCGGCATACAAAATGGCAATTCCATTAATGTGCCTAGCTGCCCGGCCAATGGTTTGAGTCAACGAACGATTGCTGCGTAAAAAGCCCTCTTTGTCCGCATCGAGTATAGCCACTAAGGAAACCTCTGGAAGGTCTAATCCTTCTCTTAATAAGTTTATACCCACCAAAACATCAATGTCACCAATCCTCAGTTCTCTCAGTATTGCGACACGTTCCAAGGTATCCACATCGCTATGAATGTATCGACACTTGATGTTCAAATCGGCTAAGTACTTTGAGAGCTCTTCGGCCATTCTTTTAGTCAAAGTCGTAACCAGAATTCGCTCGTTTTTCTCTATTCGGATTCTAATTTCTTCCAACAAATCATCGACCTGATTGGTCGTAGGCTTTACAATGATTTCTGGATCGATCAAACCTGTTGGTCGAATGAGCTGCTCGGCCAATATACCTTCAGACTTGCGTAACTCGTAATCCGCAGGTGTTGCGCTAACGTATATCACTTGGTTTTGAAGACCTTCAAATTCTTCAAATTTTAATGGCCGATTATCCATAGCCGCTGGTAACCTAAACCCGTATTCTACCAAGTTTTCTTTTCGACTTCGATCACCACCATACATTGCACTGATCTGAGAAACAGTCACGTGACTTTCATCAATCATCATCAGGTAATCATCAGGAAAGTAGTCTAATAGGCAAAAGGGGCGACTCCCTGGAAGTCTTCCATCGAAATAGCGGCTATAGTTCTCAATTCCTGTGCAATAGCCTAATTCTCTCATCATTTCCAGGTCATAGTTTACACGATCTTCCAGTCGTTTTGCTTCCAACGGTTGTCCACCATCTACGAATTGTTGCAAGCGTTCCTGAAGGTCACTTTGAATCTGAATTTGAGATTCTTTCATGCGATCTTTTGTAGTGACAAAAATGTTCGCGGGGAAAATCCGAACCTCATGAAGCCTCTCAATTTTGGAATTATTGATGGGGTCAATGGTCTCAATTTCTTCTATTTCGTCTCCGAAAAAATGAAATCTCAACGCGATGTCATCGTAAGCGAGATAGACATCAACAATATCTCCTTTCACTCTGAAGTTGCCTCTGCCAAAATCTGCTGTGGTTCTGGAATAAAGTGAATCCACTAATTTATGAAGTAGCTTGTTTCTACCAAAATTCTCACCGACCTTAACCTGAATGATATTCTCGTAAAAATCACCGGGGTTTCCCATACCGTAGATACAGGAAACGGAACTAACTACGATAACATCTCTGCGTCCGCTCAATAGGGCAGAGGTAGTGCTCAATCTGAGCTTTTCAATTTCCTGATTTATACTTAGATCTTTCTCGATGTACACATCTGAAGTTGGTATGTATGCTTCTGGCTGGTAATAGTCATAGTAGCTGACGAAATACTCAACCCGATTTTCTGGAAAAAACTGTTTGAACTCACTGTATAGCTGAGCCGCTAGTGTTTTGTTGTGACTTAAGATCAGCGTTGGTCGTTGCGTGTTTTGGATGACATTGGCCATTGTAAACGTTTTGCCGGAACCAGTAACTCCAAGAAGTGTCTGGTACTTTTCACCGCTGTTTACTCCTTCAGTCAGTTGTTTGATTGCAGTGGGCTGATCACCTGTCGGACTAAACTCCGCCTTTAATTTGAAATCCAAGATCTAATTATTTAAATGCCAATTGAACAAAACTATCAATGAGAACATTATTACGTTCTATTGGTTTCATTTTATCAATTTTGTATCATGTTTCTAAAACGACTTCTCACTTATTTGAATCCCACAACCTTATTCCAAAAAGGGGATAAAAACATTAATCTGAGGATGATGCACGGGATCAACCGTATCAGCATATTTATGTTTTTGTTTTGTGCAGCGGTGCTGATTTATCGCTACTTCATTCGATAAAACTTACACGGCTGCTAAGGCATCCTCACAGTCTCGGATCAAGTCCTCATAATGTTCAACTCCAATGGATAAACGAACCAAGCTATCTGTAATTCCATACAGGACTTTATCTTCTGGAATAACATCTGAATGAGTCATCGTTGAAGGATGTTCGGCCAAACTCTCGGTACTACCTAAGCTTACAGCCAACTTGATCAACTTTAGCGCATTTAAAAACCTGAAAGACTCCTTTTCGCCCCCTATGATTTCGAATGAAATCATAGCACCTGGACTGCTCAGTTGTCTTTTGAAAATGGCATAATTCGCAGGATCTTCCTTTTCGGTTAGAAATCCTAAATAATGAACCTTACCAACTTTTGGGTGACTTTGCAGAAACTCTGCCACTTTTTGGGCGTTTTTAGCCTGTTCGGTCATCCGGATTTTTAGTGTTTCCAAACTTCTCATTAACAACCAACCAGTCCATGGACCTGCCATGTTTCCAAGGAATGTTCTCAATGTTTTTACTCGCTTGATAACTTCAAAATTTCCTAATACAGCTCCAGCAATAACATCACTATGCCCTCCAATATATTTTGTGGCTGAATATAAAACAAGGTCTGCCCCATGCTTAAGTGGATGCTGCCAAAGTGGGCCCATGTAGGTGTTGTCAACAGCTAAATAGACTCGATCTTCATCGGTAGAAAGCCGGTCTGCTACTTTGCGGCAAGCTTCAATGTCTACCAATTGATTCGTAGGGTTTGCTGGTGTTTCGATGTAGATCATCTTCAATTTGTCAGCGATACCGTGTGCCTTTATGATTTCATCAATTTTCTCCTCTGGTTCGTGCGCATGAAATGCAACGGCATGAATTCCAAATCTCGAAAGCACATTTTTTACAAAATGATAGGTGCCACCGTATGTTGGATTACTATACAATATGTAGTCACCGGGGTTAAGGAATTCCATCATCACTGTACTAATGGCAGACATTCCGCTTTCAAATACCGCACAATCATCCGCTTCATCCCAGAGGCATAAGCGATTCTCTAGAATTTCGAGATCGGGGTTATTTAATCGACTATAGATCAGACCCATTTCCTCTGAGGGACCTTTTTCTCGCAGTCCGTAAGCGATTTCAAAGAAGCCTTTTCCTTCTTCTGCGTTTTCAAAAACGAATGTTGATGTTTGGAAAATGGGGCATTTAATGGCTCCTTCGCTTAACTCAGGCTTGTAGCCATGAGACATCATTAGACTTTCGGGGTGTTTGAATTTTGGATCGCTCATAATACTGATTTTACATGCAGAAAGGTGCAATTAATTGATTGAATGCTGTTGGACCATTTCATTTTTTAGAAAGCGGCCTGTATGGCTATCATTGATTTCGATAATTTCCGTGGGTGTGCCTTGCGCCACAACTTGACCTCCATTTCGACCTCCTTCAGGTCCAATGTCTATAATGTGATCGGCCACTTTAACAATGTCAAGATTGTGCTCTATAACTAAAACCGTGTTTCCTTGATCGACAAGTTTATTCAGTACCACCAAGAGCATTCGAATGTCCTCAAAGTGCAAACCAGTGGTTGGTTCGTCTAGAATATAGAATGTATTTCCTGTGCTTTTTCTCGCTAATTCAGTGGCAAGTTTTACTCGTTGTGCCTCACCACCGCTCAATGTTGTGGATGACTGACCAAGTCTTACATAGCCTAAACCCACTTCCTGAAGCGATTTAATTTTATGATTAATGCTCGGAATGTTTTCAAAAAATACAACAGCTTCATTTACGGTCATGTCTAAGACATCACTGATAGATTTACCCTTGAACCTAATATCCAATGTTTCTCTATTATACCTTCTACCTTGACAGGTTTCACACTCGACATAAACATCGGGTAAGAAGTTCATTTCTATGGTTTTGATTCCTGCTCCTTGGCACGTTTCGCATCGTCCGCCTTTTACATTAAACGAGAATCTACCTGGTTTATATCCACGAATTTTAGCCTCCGGGAGTTCGGTAAATAGTTGTCTGATATCTGTGAAAATATTAGCATATGTGGCTGGATTAGAGCGAGGTGTCCGACCAATGGGTGATTGATCAATTTCAATAACCTTATCCAGATGTTTAAGTCCATCTATTGAATCGTATGGTAAAGGTTTTTTTGATGCGCCATTCAGTTTAGTAGTTAGAATAGGGAAGAGGGTTCCATTGATTAAACTTGATTTACCACTGCCTGAAACTCCGGTTACACATATGAATTTTCCTAGAGGAAATGAAACGTCAATGGACTTTAAATTGTGACCTGAAGCACCTTTTAGCGTGATTGATTTCCCTGTGCCTTTCCTTAGTTTCTTTGGAATTTCAATTTCGACTTTGCCATTCAAATATGAAGCAGTAAGAGAAGTGCCTCTTTTCATTTCTTCTGGAGTGCCTGCATCCATGATTTCACCTCCGTTAACTCCAGCAAACGGTCCGATGTCGATGAGGTAGTCCGCTTCCATCATCATATCCTTGTCGTGTTCGACCACAAGCACACTATTTCCAATATCTCGCAGACTTTTTAGAGAATCAATTAATCGATGATTGTCACGTTGATGCAATCCAATACTAGGTTCATCAAGTATGTATAAGACTCCGGTGAGTCGTGAGCCAATTTGTGTGGCAAGTCTTATTCGCTGAGCTTCACCACCACTGAGTGTTCTCGAAGACCTATTTAATGTCAAATATTCAATGCCTACATCCAAAAGGAAGTCAACACGATTTCGAATTTCCTTCAAAACTTCAACTGCGATAGTGTTTTGTCTTTCACTAATGCGTTCTTCAATATTTCTCAGCCAATGATCGATCTCACTGATCTCCATAGATGCAATCTCAGAAATATTTTTTCCGTCAAATTTGAAATAGATTGACTCTTTTTTCAAACGCTTTCCATCACATTCTGGGCACGTAACTTTATTCATGAACGCACCGGCCCAGCGCTGATAGTTTTGCGAATTCCCCTCATCAAACTGTTCCTTTAATATGTTAGAAACCCCATCAAATTTTAGATTGATGGATTGCGAGATGCCAAGTGCATCGCTCTTGATTTCGAACTGCTCGTTGGTGCCATAAAGTATAACCTGAATCACCTCTTCTGGAATCTCTTCTAATGGGGTAGTCAGTTTGAAGCCATATTTCTCTCCGAGTAGTTCAATCTGCTTGAAAATCCAATTCTTTTTGTATTCACCCAATGGTGCCACCCCACCTTTTTTAATACTCAACTTAGGGTCAGGAATGATTTTTTTTTCGTCTACTTCTCTGACTTCTCCTAGTCCATTACATTTTTTACAAGCACCATACGGAGAGTTAAAGGAAAAGAGATTTGGAGCAGGTTCATCATATGAAACTCCGCTGGTTGGACACATTAATGAACGACTAAAAAACCTAACCGTTTTTTCATCGTTTTCGAGCAACATCAGCTGTCCTTTACCTTCCTTCAAGGCTGTAAGTATCGACTGTTTTAGTCTTTTTTCGTTTGCATTTTCAACAGTCAATCGATCAACGATTAACTCAATATCATGCGTCTTATATCGATCAAGCTGCATTCTATGCTTGATCTTCTCCATTTCACCATCCACTCGAACACGCAAGAAACCTTTGCGGGCTACTTGTTCAAATAGCTCCCGATAATGTCCTTTGCGGCCCTTGACCATTGGAGAAAGCAGCGTGATTTCTTGACCAAAGTATTTCTCATTGATTAAGTCGATGATTTGCTTATCACTGTAGCGAACCATCTTTTCACCTGTTACATAGCTGTATGCCTCAGAAGCTCGCGCGTACAAGAGCCTGAGAAAGTCATAGATTTCAGTAATAGTTCCTACTGTGGAGCGTGGATTTTTATTGACCGTTTTTTGTTCAATCGAAATAACGGGACTTAACCCGTTGATTTTGTCCACATCTGGTCGTTCGAGTCCTCCAATAAATTGTCTTGCGTAGGAAGAAAATGTTTCAATGTACCTTCTTTGACCTTCCGCATATATTGTGTCAAATGCTAAAGATGATTTTCCACTACCACTTAACCCTGTAATGACAACCAGCTGGTTTCTAGGGATATTTAGATCAATGTTTTTTAGATTGTGTTCACGTGCTCCGAGTATTTCAATGTACTCTTTAAACTCACTCTTCTGCTGCTCCTTTTTGGTCTCTTTCATCACTTTTCTCGCGCGTGAAAGTAGCAACTTGTGCCTTGTCATTTACTAAGACTTCGGAAAGAGGTTTAGTAGGTATTTTAATCGAGTATGTCTTTCCTGATGAGTTTGGAAGGAAGTTATCTCTTAGCCAAGGATTTAGATACTTTAAAGCCTTGTAATTAATTTGATTTTCAAATGCAAAAACAGCCAAATCATCGATCGTTTCGGATACCTCAACCTCAGAATAGTGCAGGGGAGGGTAAAGATCCGATTCTCTAAAAGTGAACCCGAATCTAGACGGATCTGAAAGGATGGTTTTAGCAGCTAGTATGCGAAACAGGTATCTAGAAGTTTCTTCATTTAGGACCAAATCGTAGTAATTAGTGGCTTGTTGGCGATCTAGTTGTTTTTGTAATCCAGCCATCCCCATGTTATAACTTGCCGCAGCCAGGGTCCAATTACCAAACTTTTCTTTGGCTGTTTTCAAATAGGCACAGGCCGCCTTTGTTGATTTCTCGACATGATATCTTTCATCTATGCCATTGCTTACCTCCAAATCATTTTCACTTGCTGCCGCTTTCATCAACTGCCAAAACCCAGTGGCGCCAGCGGGACTAACCACTTGTTCAAACCCGCTTTCAATTAGAGCTAAGTACTTAAAGTCTTCAGGCACACCTTCATCTTTAAGTATTCGTTCAATGACAGGAAACCATCTGTTGCTTCTTTTCAGGAATAACATTGTCTGAGATTGCCAATATGTATTGACCAGAAGCTCTCTATCGACCTTTTCTTTGACATCTATTAGGTTCAAAGGAACTTTTTCACCTGCAAAATCGAGTGATTTCGGGGTTGGGAGCGCATAGACTTTATAATCTTCTTGGAAATTTGAAGCAACTTGCTCTTCAATTTTAGTTTCATTGGTAGAAGCTGTGAAAAGCCTTACCATCACAAATCCTAGGGTAATCGTTAATGCAAGACCAATTATCCTTTTTGTCATAGAATTCATGATTGTGATTGTATTTGTAGTTTTTGAAACTTTTCTTTTGATTTTTTCCAATGCGTGGTGCTGTATAAAAATATAATACTTAGGATAGAAAACAAGTATAGCGCACCTACATACATTTCAAGATGTTCTTGACCCAATAGATTGAGTGTTGAAATCAATACAATCGAACACAACGCAATAATTATATATACAAACCCGACCTGTTTATCGGTGAGCCCAGCATGGGAAAGGTGATGTGTAGTATGGTCTCTTCCACCTACAAATGGCGATTGTCCTCGTCTTATTCTATTGATCGTGACCGTCATTGAATCCGCAATGGGAATAACGAATGCCGTGAGCACAATTGCCGCTTTTGAATACCAATGATGACCGATAATTAGGTTTTCATTATTCCAGAAAAAAATCACTCCAACACCAGCAAGTAACGCTCCTAACAATTGACTTCCCGTGTCCCCCATAAACATTTTAGCTGGATGCCAATTGAAGATCATGAATCCAAATAAAGCTGCTACCGTGCCACCACAAATCAGAGTGAAGAAAATACTGCTTATATCAAGCGGAAGTGCGCAAACACCGGCACTAATCAATATCCCAATAGAGGCAATGGTGGTTATTCCATCCATATTGTCCAACATGTTAATGCTATTCATGACGGAAATAGTCCAAAAGACTGTCAGCGCTGCATCTAGGTAGTAGTTGCCAAAGAAATCAATCTGAATGTCAGTGATTATCAAGATCAATCCACAAGTTAATTGAGCAACAAATTTGAGCCAAGGCACTGTATTGAAGGCATCATCTACCAAACCAGTGAAAAAACCTAAAGTCACTATGGCAATCATAGCAAGTTCTACGCTGGATGGAGATTGTGAACGATCTTCGAATAAGAAGAAATAGGCCAAATATGCAATCAGGAATACGATAAAAAAAGAAATTCCACCAATGGCGGGTTTATAATCGTCACTCCAACGAATTTCCGATTGATTGACCTCGTTTTTTCTACCAAGGGTTTTGGTCCATTTCAGTAAAACGAAGTTAAGAACCGAACTCAATACGAGTAAGCCAATGAATAGTATGAATAATGTTTTCTCCATCAAAAGTCAAAACTATATACGACCCTTGTGTGGATAGGTTTTGAGATGAGAAGTTGTAAACAGTTTTATCCTTAGAACGGTGAATCGAAATTTGCCATGGATGGTTGCACTTTGTCTTTTTCAGAAACAATTCTTTCACCATCTGGCCATTTAATTGCTAATGCTGGATCTCCCCAAAACAACCCCATTTCTGAATCACGATTATAATAGTCAGAGCACTTGTAGTTGACTATAGTATCATCCTCTAAGCAATAAAAACCGTGAGCGAAACCCTTTGGGACGAGGAACGAAAGTTTGTTCTTTTCATTCAATTCAATGGCAAAATGCTGACCAAAAGTGGGAGAGGCCTTGCGAATATCCACGGCAACGTCTAATACAGCTCCGCGAACAACTCTAATTAGTTTGTCTTGGGCAAAAGGTGGAGCTTGTAAATGAAGCCCTCGCATTGATCCTTTTTGGCTCATCGATTCATTTTCTTGAACAAAATCAATCTCAAATCCTGCATCTCGAAAATGTTGTCTTCGATAATTTTCAAAAAAGTATCCTCTTGAATCTTCAAACACGGTGGGTTCGAAGATAATTAGGCCATCAATGAAGGTTTTTTTAATTGTCAATCTGCTACTTGTTGAATGCGACTCGCGAAGGAAACGGTTTTTCTGAATTAAATCTAGTCCTCTTGATAATAACTATTTCCAGTGTTGACATAGCCATAACCATATCCATAACCATAGCCGTAACCATATCCATATTTAGAGCCATAACCAGAACCGTATCTACGATATTTATTGCCCTCTAAATCGACTCCATTAAGTATCACTGATAGGTTCTTAATCTTATTCTCCTTAAAGACTCGGTTGACATTGGCCGTGAATGATTTTTTGGAGTAATCGCTTCTAAAAATATAGATTGGATAATCCGCCATTCTCAAACAAGTAATGCCATCCGTCACAAGCCCGACTGGGGGATTATCGATAATAACAATATCATAGATTTCCTTTAGCTCCTCGATTGTTTCTTGCAGTTTCCCATTAATAATTAATTCGCTTGGATTCGGTGGAATTGGCCCCGCTGTAATAAAGTGAAGTCCGTCCAGTTCACTTCTTCTGATCACCTCTTCAATCGTGTTCCGATTACTCAAAACAGTGCTCATTCCGGCTAAATTGTCGGTTCCAAAGCCCTCATGAATTCGTGGTCTCCTCATGTCCAAATCCAATATAATCACTTTTTTACCTCCATATGCCAAGATACCTCCAAGATTCAGAACAACAAATGTTTTCCCTTCACCACTTATGGTTGATGTAATTGCAATTACTTTTTTCTCATCCTTAGATTCGAAAAACTCTAAATTGGTCCTAATCGTTCTAAAAGCTTCAGCCATACTTGACTTTGGTCGCTTATCAACTATCATTTGAGAATTAGGTATTGCCTTCGCATATTTTGGTATTATTCCGAGTACGCTAATCTCTGGATGAAGTAATGCTCCGAGATCACCAACGTCAATATCATTGTGAAGTAGGTATCGACCAGCGATAATTAACACAGAAAACAATAAAGACAGCGCGATGGCCACTGAATAGATTGCTGGTTTTTTTGGACTTATGGGTGTCCTGCTGGAAGTTGGTTTTTGCAGAATGGTGTTTTCGGGAACAAAACCAGCTTTAGAGATACTAAATTCAGTTTTCTTCTCAAGAAGCATGGTATAATACTTTTCATGTGAATTGAAAACCCTTTCTAGTCTGGCGTACTCAATTTCCCGCGTTGGAAGATCAAGAAAATTATCCTCGATGCTTTTGATCTTCGCCATGCTGTGCTCCCTCAAAGAAACCAAGCGCTTATGCATTACCTCCAGGCTCTTTAAAATCAGCGTTTTTTGCAATTCAATTTGTTGATTATATATTATCACATTAGGATTTTCTCTAGTTGCACTGCCTAAGATTCGATTTCTACTGGTTACCAACTTTTGTAATTCCAATATATGCTGTTCAACATTGTTTTCGAACTCAGTACCTGCAAGTACGGGCAATAGGGAGTATATATCAATTCCTGTTTTTTCAGCGTCAATACTCTCTGACAACTCTACTAGAAGGTCGATCTTTAGGTCAATTTCAGCCTTCTCTTTTTCAATAACATTTACGCGCTGTATGTAGCTGGATGATATTTCCTTCTTTTCAACCAGCCTAGTACGTTGTTTAAAATCAGTGATTAAATCCTCTGAAATTTTCAGTTTAGAATAAACCTCTTCTATTTGCTCATTAATAAACTCTATAACTTGATTGGCACTTTCAGATTTGCGTTCAACATCAAATAGGAGGTATTGATCGGCAATCGCACCACATATGTCGATAGCTTTCTTAGCGTTGTTATCGGTAACAGTAATCAGTATTGTTTTTGCCGAAGAGTTTTGTAGAACAATCTTATAGTTCTTTTTTAAATCCTTGACTAATTGATCTATGGAGTTGATTACAAAATAGTGGCGATCTTTTGACAGCACACCGGATTCTATATTGAAGCCAGCATCGTTTCTAAGAGATACAGATAGAGTAAGATAATCATTGGAAATTGTATCGCCTATTTGAAAAGCTTCTTTGAAATTTTCACCGTTAACGTTGTATTCACATGAAACGTCCCCATTCTTGTCAAATTCAAGATATATGCGCCTATTATAAATGAGAGGGTTGTTAACCTCAAAAAGAACTTCGTAATTATTTGATAAATAGTTTTCGTGATCTAAAACTTCACCTTCTACATAATAACTCACTTCAAGAGGCAGTTCGCTTACGACTCGCTTGAAAAATTCAGGTGATCGAAGAAGCTCAATATCTTTTGAGATATCAGCATCTTCATATATATCTCCAACGTTTAGTATTCTATTAGCTTGATTCTCATTGATAATCTGAATTATAGATTTCGATTGATAAAGTGGCTGGGTATAGTAGATATAGGTGTATGCACTACCTATAGCAATAATGAATACAAGTAATATCCAGGGCAATGATTTTGCCGCAAATTGAATAAGTAAGCCTAAGTCAAACTGACTAGAGTTTAACAATGACTGATTTTCATTTTGATCAATTTGGCTCATCAAATGCTAGATTACCTATTTGCGAAATTTGTTACGATCAGATAGGTCGCAATTGAGTTTGTGATTAAAGCCATTATTTGACCGGTAGCTGAGAGGACCTTTTTTGCCACAAAATAACTGGGTTCAACATAAACAATATCATTGGCTCGGATATAGTGCATGTTTGCTTCAGCAAGTCCAATCGCGGATGACATATCCACTTCAAACACTTCAGGGTTTTTTAAATCTCCTCGAAACACCTTTACTCTGTGAGCTTTACCTCCATCGCTGATACCTCCTGCCAAGGCAAGGGCTTCGACAATAGTTATGTATTCGTTGGTGATTGGTAAAACCTTGGCATCACCGCCTTTTCCTGGAAAAACCGTAATTCTTCGGTTTTGAATTTGTAATAAAATGTATGGCTCCTGGTAGTAGTCGCTATACCTGGTTTCTAGCATTGCCTCAGCCTCTTTCAAGTTAAAACCAACGATTTTAATTCTACCAAGAATTGGCAAGTTGATTGAACTATCCGCTTCAACTAGGTATGGAAACGCATTCTGTGAATTGATTTGTTGCCTAGCCTGATTACCGTCATCTAATGTGGACAGGTCGATTATTTTAAAACCTTGATTTGAAAACAATCGAAATGTTAAGATATCTCCTGTTTTGATTAAGTGGTCTCTCGCCAGCGTATCTTCAGCCACAGCATATGGATAATCCTTTTTGGTTTTAAGCATAACGCTAGGGTTGAAAATTCTACAACTCGAAAAAACGATAGTTAAAACAAGTAAATAAAGGGCGATTCGAATATTTTTCATGTTTCCTTAAAAGTACTTTGAAATACAAAGTAATGGATTTTAATTGTTGACTAACTAACTTTTTTCATCAATTCTGAATAGAGTTGGGCAATATCACTCACTAATCTTTGGTAGTGGAACTTTTTTAAAGCGTTTTCCTTACCAGCATCTCCCATTTTAAGTCGTAGATCCTGATCATTAATCAACCTGTCAAGATGTTGAACAAATGCCAATGTGTCCTTAGTCCCGCATAAAAGCGCAGACTCATTCTCAAGAACTATATCATTTATGCCTCCGACTTTAGTTGATAACACCGGCTTTGACGCACTTTGAGCTTCTATTAGACTGACTGGCGTGCCTTCATTTAAAGAGGTTAGACATACAATTTCACAACCCGCATAAACCCTATCGACATCTTTGACCCAGGAAGTAAAGCACACTGGATTTTTGGTGCTTGGGGCGGAGTTTTTTGTAAAACCGATATTCAGTTCATTCAGTTTTTGTTCGAGATTTTCACGGCTTTCTCCATCCCCAACAATGAAAAATCGAAGGTTATCATATCCTCTATCACTCAGTGCGCGGATGGCTTCAATAAAGAGTTCATGATTCTTAATGGGTACAAGTCTTCCCACAATCACAATCGCAATGTCATCTGGTTTCAGATCATATCTTTCTCTGAAATCCTTTCTTTTCTCAACTGTGCCTGTATAGAATCTTTCAAGGTCAAATCCCAAAGGAATGACTTCAATTTTGTCAGGTGGGCAAATAAGGTGTTCAGTGCCAATTTCAATTTTTTGTTGTTTGCTAATAGCAATGATTCGTGTCGATCTTTTGGCCAACCACCTTTCTAACGATTTGTAAAAATTCGTCTTGAAGTCTCCGAAATAGGAGTGAAACACATGCCCATGAAAAGTGTGGAGAATTACAGGTACATTGTTTCTATACGCAGCGAGTCGACCTAAGAATCCAGATTTTGAGGCGTGTGTGTGTACAATGTCTGGTTTAAATTCTTTAATAATTTGGCTTATTTGTCGATAAGCTGAAATGTCACTTAAACCAATCGACCTTCGCATGTTTTGTATCAACGTGGGCTTTAAGTCTAGACTGTCCAATATGAATTCGGATGAAGCCTCTGATTCGTCCTTCGCACCGCCAACCAGCATAGTTTCGAATCGATCATCCAGATACTTGGTTAAGTAAGCCGCATTGTATGTTGGACCTCCAATGTTAAATCGGTTGATTATTCGTAGGACTTTGATTTTTTTATTCTGTTCCAACTTACATGTACTTTTTATACCATGTTTGAAAGACCATGAAAGACCATGCCCAAGTTGCCGAGTCCCCTGGGTTTTTTGAAAAAAGTTTTGACGAATACTCCTTAAGTGCAGCTGGGTTAAACAAGCCTTGTTCAAGAATGAACTGCTCGTCATTTACATACGATTCAAATCGAGATCGGAATCCTCCTGTCATCCACTCAAGAAGCGGGACTTCAAAACCTTTCTTAGCTCTATCAAAAACTTCGTTTGGTAAAATGTCGCGATACGAGTCCTGAAGAATTTTCTTTTTCATATGGTGATTAACCTTAAACATGATGGGCAATCTAAAGGCAAATTTGACGATAGTCTGATCGAGTAGTGGAGTGCGTACTTCGAGGTGATGTTTCATACTGCCGAAATCAACCTTAAATAGCATGTCGTTTGGCAGGACCATTTTGGCGTCAGTAAGCAGTACTTCGTTTAATGTACCTGTTTTTGATAATGCCTTTAATAAGTAGTCTTTGCGCTTTTTGTAATCAAACCCAATGTCGGATAATCGCTGTTGTCGTTCTAATATTTCTTCGCGCATTAAGTAATTCGCTTGCTCTTCATTTAGAACTCCGGCCCATCGCCAATAGCGATCTCTTTTGCTCATTGAATAACCATCTCCGAATTTTTGAATTTGCCTGATTGTATTCGAAATTTTACCTGAACGAGAAGAGGGTAAATGTGTAAATAAAGGTGCTAATCTCCCTACAGTATGTTCAGCAAATTTTGGATTTCGCAACCTGAATTCAGCAGCGTGTTTGTGGTAACCAGCAAATAGTTCATCGCCTCCATCACCACTGAGAGCAACTCTCAAATGTTGTCCAACTTTTCGTGATAGTATGTTCACATTTAAAATGGAACTATCTCCAAAAGGTTCGTCAATGTGTTCTAAAAACTCCTCGGTAGATGATAATAATTCTTCATCGGTCAATTCGAAAACATGATGTTCTACACCGATGTGCTTTGCTGCTTTACGTGCATAATTGGATTCATCGTAATACTTGTGATTTTGGAAACCGATACTATAAGCAGCAATGTCGCTTTTCTCTTGTTTGGCTATGGCAGTGATTATACTAGAATCAATTCCTCCACTCAGAAAGGTGCCAACAGGAACGTCAGCCACTAACCTTCGTCTAACTGATTCGCGAACAAATCGCTTCAAAACGGCCTGTGATTGTTTGTAATCATGAGCGCTCATCGCCTTTTCCTCGGCAGGGTCGTATGGAATTTCATACCAGACTTCTGAGTTAAACACTAGCTTATTCTCAGAAATGGACACTTCGGCACAATTTCCAGGTTCTAGCTTGAAATGTCTTTGTAGAATGGTATGTGGGGCGGGAATATAATTTAGTTTGAAAAAAGTAAAGGCTGAAACTTTGTCTAGCTCTCGCTTGAAATCGAAGGCAAGCAAACTTTTCATTTCTGATGCGAAAGCGAAGTGATCATCGTCAAAAAAATAAACCAGAGGTTTGATTCCCATCCGATCACGAGCCATGAAAACGGAATTACTCTCTCGGTCATAAACTGCGAAGGCAAAACATCCATTAAGTTTGGCCAAACTCTTCTTGCCGTTCAGTATGAATTGATAGAGTAGTACTTCTGTGTCGCTTTCAGTACGAAAAACTATTCCACCATTTTCGCATTCTTCCTTTAATTCTTTATAGTTATAAATTTCTCCATTGAAAACGATAGTGTATCTTCCTGTAGCATCCGTCAATGGTTGGTTTGATCTTGCTTCTAGATCGATGATGCTCAAACGGGTGTGAGCTAAGGCGACATTTTTATTATGAATAAGATCTTGGAAGTCGGGTCCGCGATGCTTCAATAAATCAGCAGCCAAGGCTACCTTAGCTAATTCTGTATCATCCAATTCATTCCTAGAGATTAAACCTAATATTCCACACATGATGATTGCAATTTTTTCATCAAAACCAATCTTCTTGATTTTGTTGAAATTTCGATATTCGGTTTAGATCTTCTAAAGATTGAATGTTACTTAGTGTTTTAAGTAAATAATACTTAGCCTCAAGTTTCTTTAAATCCAATATCGTATCCATCAATAGGTTCATGGATTTCCAATCCTTATCCATCAGCAGGGTGGGAAGGAATTTGCGCATACCAAGCAAATAATAATCACCATCTTTTGCCGGACCTAGAACTACATCATTGTTTTCTAATACAGCAAAGGCTTCTTTAATCATATAACTTTCTAATTCGATGCAATCTGTGCCGATGACAACCACTCTGTCCATGCCCGCAGCGAATGATTTGGTAAAAGCATCAGTCATTTTTTCACCACGATCGGCACCCTGCTGAAGTCCTTTCGAATAGATCATATTATCCCACAGGTCATTGTTGTCAATGTGGTGGGAATAATAAACGGCCTTGTCACAGTTCAAACGCTTTGTAATTTCCTTTGTGTAGACAAGCAATTTATGATGCACAGTAAGCGCCTGTTCTTCACTCAAATCTTCCACTAGGAGTGATTGAGCCCTGTTATGTTCAGGGTTTTTAGAAAAGATGATTAATCGGTCATTAGAAGTCACCCAACAAATCTAAATGAATTGGTATCGATAGCAGAGAGTGGCACATAAGGATATTAAGTTTCAATTGTCATTAACTGATAAAGGTTCTCCAGGGCGAAAAATCCGATAGCTTCGCCATCCATCCTTCTATATTTGAAACATAATATGGAGGTTTTTAGAAGGTCTTTTTTATATTTTCTTTCAATTTTGGGTGTGTTGACGGTCCTTTTCATAGGATTGAGTTTTACCCACATTCCATACAAAGCATATCATCATTTAAGCGCACCACATTTTGCCTTAAATCAACCTCCTTCCTACATACTAATTCTTGGTGGCGCTGGAATGCCTAGTGCTGATGGTTTACAGCGGACACATTTTGCAGCTGCAATTGCGAAAATCTATCCAGAAGCGAATATCATTATTGCTCACACGGGGAATTTTCAAAAGAAGGATAGTATAAAGCAGCTCAGGTTGATGGCACACGAACTTGTAATCAAGGAAGTGGATACTACTCGAATAGGCTTTGAATTCATGGGTACGAATACATATACACAGGCGAAAAATGTGTTTTTGAAAACTAAAGATGCTCCACTATTGGTGGTGACTTCACCAGAGCATATGTTGCGCGCCATTCTAACACTTCGGAAGGCTGGTTTTTCCAATGTTGGTGGAGTGCCAACTTTTGAGACTCCAATTAATGAGGAAAGCCTCCGGAAAAGAGTTTTATCAGATGATATATCTGAGAATGTAGCGCTGCGATATAATATATGGAGTTATATGATTTACGAAATCAAGGTTTTGCGAGAATATACTGCGATATCCTATTATTGGCTTATGGAATGGATTTGAAATACAATTCAGTAATAACACGTTAAATAAGGATGAGATTGCGAATAGCGAAGATTCTGCTCGTTGGATTTATTTCAACACTTACTTTTTTCAAGAGCTACTCACAGGAATGGATCGGCCCGAGCATTGATAATTACACACCAGCAAATGGTATGTTATTAAATCCCTCAACCATAGTTGATCAGAAACCATGGCTTGACGTGCATTTAGTTGGTGTTGGTGCTCATGCAACGAACAATTTTGCACATCTAAATCAATCGACACTGTTGAATTTTGCTGCCTATGGTAATCCTGCGATTAATTTAAAACCAGACAATGGATGGGCACAATTAAACACTCAAATTCTTGGGCCAACTGCCAGTCTATCTTTGGGGAAACAAGCGGTTGGTATTCATGTATCTGTCCGTGGAGCGGGAAGTATAAGTAAGGTTCCACTCAAATACGCAGATCTACTCATAAATGAAGGTAGCGATGAGGATTCGACAGTATTGACCATAAACAATACTCGTATTAAAACCTTGGTTTGGGGCGAAGTCGGTTTAACTTATGGTAGGATACTTTATCAGTTTGACAAGCATTTAATTACGGGAGGGATAACCGTGAACCGATTTTTTGGTTTGCAGAGTGCCGCATTATTCTTTGATGATGGTGAAATGCTAATACAAGATGACAAAGGAACCTTGCTAGATGGCTCGGGTAAATATGCGTATACAACTCCAGCTTTTAGAGCAGGGGGAGGGTGGAGTACAAGTCTTGGGTTTTCATATAAAAGAATGTTGGATGACGTCACAGAGTATGTTCCCCATGGACGAGAAATAGGTTGCTTTACTCTGCCATACAAGTGGAAATTCTCGGCAGCATTGGTGGATATTGGCGGAATTAGGATGAAACGTGACGCACTTTATAAGAAGTTTGATTCTGAGGATGATGCCAACGAATATCTGGCTGCAGTAGACGGTGGGTTTAGCACAACAAGTTTACCAAAGGATGGAGATAGATATACCGCATGGCTTCCTATGGGAGTCAATGCTCAGTTTGATTACAATTTTGAGAATGGAGTATTTCTAAACGGACTATTCACGCAGCGACTTAGTTTTCCATCATCCTATGGACCTGATCGATCGAACCTATTCGCTATCACCCCACGATATGAAAAAAGATGGCTGATGGTGGCTCTACCTATGTCTATTGAAAATTATCGCGATCCGCACTTTGGATTAGCCCTTCGTCTTTGGATTCTAACCCTCGGGACAGAACACATTTTTCCATATTTCATAAGATCTGATATTTATACGGCAGATGTATATGTTCATCTTCGAATAAGGTTTAATAGAGCGCCAGGTTGTCGAACCAAGCCTATTAAAGGGATTGACGAGTTTAGGTTTGGTGATTTGTTTAGAAAGAAGGTGAAGGACCCTGCTGCTTGTCCAAGTTGGTAACTACAGTGTTTCTATCATATTGGAAATGCTGCGCTTCCAGAAATTTCGCATGATATCAGCATCAGTTTTTGATTCAAGTCTTTCGTGTTGAACCACCATTTTTGTTTTTGCCTCTCCCTTAGATTGAAATTTCACACCAACCATTGAATTATCGGAAAGCCATTTGCAATTCAACCTCTTTGAATTGATTCGTTCTTGTAATTCAGCCCTGTTTTCACTCTCTAACCAGTCCGTTGCTCGATTATAAACTTCTGAAATTGGATAATTGAAAGTTTTACTCACTGAAACTTCGAAAACACTTGCTGTGTCAGTGATTTCACATTTTCCTATATGTTGACAAAATCGGAGGGCAATGATTCTCGCACACGGTTCATCGAGTTTGTAATCATCTGTAAGTCTTCTGGACATGTCAATCACACTAATTTCATCAAATCCTTTGGATTGCATTTCTGAAAACCACTGAGTCCAAGTGCGCCCAGATTCGTTCAATAACTCCTTATTTGTGTAATCTGTTGGTATCGATGCCTTATTCATTTTGATCTATGATTTTATTCCAAATTAGATCCCCATCCGAGTCAAATATAGAAATCTTCATTTGCCTTTCACGCCTTGGACCGCAAAAGGTTATTAACCCAAAATTTCGTTCATTCACCAATGTGTTTTCGACCCTCAACTTGTTTTCCTCCTTGTCGTCCTTGTGAGTTCCAGCCGTTAGTGGGCTTACGGTTAAATCATAAATGATAATACCGGATTCATCCTCATAACGACTTAGTTCAGTGTGGTGTCTATCACCTGTGAGAAAGACCACACCTTCAACCTGTTCTTCAACAATTCTTCTAATCAAATACTTTCTTTCTTCGCTATAAACTGCGTGGGTTTCATATACTGGAGCTGTATTTAATACTTGTCCACCAATAGCGACCATTTTAAACGGTGCTCGGCTGTATTTTAAAAATTGTATAAGCCATTCAATTTGCTCATTTCCAATAATTTCCGTCTGTCCAACAATCAAGTTGTCAGCCGAACGGTGGTACCTATTATCAAGCAGGAAAAAATCGATATCAACATATTCAAAGGCGGTGGTAATGCCTTTGAGTTCAGGTAGTCCAGTAGTAGGGTTTGCCCAGAACATATCAAATGTCTCAAGTGCCCAATCTTTATGAATCCAACTTCCATTTGCATCATTTGGTCCAAAGTCATGGTCATCCCAAATAGCGTAGTTATTGCAAGAACTCAATAGTCGCTGTAGTTCTGGTATCGAACGAGTATGCGTGTATCGATGTATGTATCCGCTTCGAGAATTCCAATCAACCTCTCTTAGGTAAATGTTATCACCTAGCCAGAGCATCATATTTGGTGCTTTGTCCGCGATTGTATTGAATATGATATGATTGCCGCCAAATATTTTCCCCGGTCTATCGTATGGCGGTTCATTTACATAATTGCAACTTCCAAGTGCAACCGAGAATTCAGGCGGATCTGTTCTAAATTGCCAAAGTGGTTGAGTATTAAACGAGTAATTAGCTGATTCGTTTAATAACTTATCATTGATTAGAATGGTGTATTCATAAGTTTTACCCGGCTTCAACTTGCTTATGTGAAATTCATAAGTCAAGGCCAAATTTTCTGCACTTGAAATCGTAGATGTAAGGGTTGAATCTCTTTTCCCCTTTTCCCAATAATCGATACTGACTTTAGAATCGTCTTTGGTTTGAACCCAAATCGCCACTTCAGTCATTGTGCCATAACCTACCATTGGTCCAGAAATTAATTCTTGAGCGAATAAATGGTTGACAGTTGAAAGTAGAACTAAAGCAAAAAGTGGAATACGCGCTGTCATAGGCTTCAATAATATGTGATTAACCCGAAAAATTGGTGAGACTATCAAAGAATAAGCATGAAATTGTATTCCCTATTTGAAAATGAATATAGATTTGAAAAAAAAAATTAAAAGATGCGAGAGTTTATTTTCTTATTCCGAGGAGGAAAAACAGATAATGCAGATGCTGGTCAATTGGACGAACATGAGGATGCTTGGGATTCTTGGATGGAATATCTTGAAGATGAGGAAGTGTTAATCGATGGATTACCTATGCGAGACATGGGAGTGATGGTGACCAAAGATGGAATGCAAGAAGCAAATTTCGGCACGGACGAAGGTGTTTCTGGATACTTAATCATTGAGTGTGAGGATATGGACCAGGCTACCGACTACGCTTCTGAGTGTCCGATATTCGAATTTGGAGGCAAAGTTGAGGTTAGGCAATTGAATAGCGATCGAGGCTAATACTGTAAGGTTCGAACATTCTTGAATTCAACACTGTTTAAAACGCAAGATGAAAGAATTTAAGAAGAATATATTGATCGTTTTTTGCTTGTCCATCCTTCTGGGATGCAACATTGGTGTCAATAAAGGTCAATCAATAAATATGGATCAAGAGGTGAAAGAAGAATTGAAGGGAGTTACAGACACAGCGACATTTGGTGCTGGTTGTTTTTGGTGTGTTGAGGCGGTTTTTCAAGAGGTGGAAGGCGTGATTAGCGTAAAGTCTGGTTATGCTGGAGGTTTTGTGAAGAACCCGACATACAAGGAGGTTTGCTCGGGCAAAACAGGTCATGCGGAAGTAGCTCAAATTGTATATGACTCGAGTAAGATTAGTTTTGAAGATCTGCTTGAAATTTTCTGGAAAACACATGACCCAACTCAACTGAACAAGCAGGGTAATGATGTTGGAACACAATATCGATCGTCTATATTTTATCACAATGATGATCAAAAGGCTCAGGCTGAGTATTACAAACAAAAGTTGAATGAATCTGAGGCGTACCCGAGTGATGTTGTGACTACTATCGAACCTTTTGAGAATTACTCGGAGGCGGAAGAATATCATCAAAATTATTTCACCAACAACGGTTCTCAACCATATTGCAGCTATGTGATTCAACCGAAGGTCGAAAAGTTTAGAAAGGCATTCGCGGATAAACTCAAGAAGTAAGTCTCAAATTGAGTTTTTATTGATTGTTAGAAAAAAAGCCACCTGCATTTTCTAAAAATCTCAACTTTGCACAAAATTTAAGACATGGTAGACGCGTACGATTACACACCTGAAGAATTACAAAAACTAGGAGACATTATAGTTTGGACAACTATACTAGCCGCAATTCACAATGACGGGGTTATTGATAAATCGGAAAAGGCAGAGGCCATTAAACTTACTCACCTACGATCTATTATTTCAGAAGATTATTTTAAGCCGATCTATTCTCATTTAGACGATCACTTTGAACGTGATTTTGATGCATATTCTGCAAGCTTAGTAGGTACTCAGGAAGAAAAGGAAGCAATGATTCAAGTGAAAATGCACGAAGCATTAGAGATATTGCCAAAAATAGGTCCGTTGTTTACAGAGCGATTCACTAAAAATGTAACGGATCTTTATAATAAAGTGTTTACTGCTAATTCTAGTGTTTTTCAGGCATTCATGTTGCCAATGTTAACCTCGCATCTCAAGAAATTCGGATTGAAGTAGACCTTATTTCAGTTTACGAGATGCTAATACACTTGACATTGTAGACTTGCTTGAAGTCCATTTGGTGTTGAGAACGATCTCGAGGTTTCGTATTTCAACCTCTGTCTTTTTCGGATTCCAAACATAGAAGGCTATTTCGGCTTTTGGATCTGTAATGGACAAATTTCCAATTGCTTTATACGCAGTGTTCCAATCGTTTTCATTGCATAGAAAAATGGTTAAAAACTCATGTTCCCAAATGTCTTCACCATCGGGTACATCGATAGTTACAACTAAAGCCGCTTCACTATCCATATCGCTTATGAAATCAGCTTTTACTCCGAACGAATAAAGAGAATCAATACCTAAGTCAACTAGTTTATGTTTAAAGGCTAGACTATATTCTTCTTGAAGGTGAATGGGTTGTCCATCTTCATAACCTGTCTTCTTTTGAAACCCTTCACTAGCATTTAGACAGATGAAAGTGCTAGGTTCAATGGTGGGGGCACGATCTGTATGAACTTGTAATAGAGATTGTTCTCCGATGCGCACATTTTCTATTTCTCCAAACTCCGACAAGATATACGTGAAAGGAAAGTTGATCGCAGGTTCTAATTCCATGTAGATCAAATTTTTAGATAGGTATTCCTTTTTTCTGTAAAGAAACTGTTTCACAGGAAGTTGGAAATTGAAATCACCTGCCAAAACATCAATGTCATGTGCGTTGAAGTAGTTTTCAGCAAGGTTTGGCATAGTGCTACCAACGATCAAATAGTTCCCTCTCGTTTCGGATTGGGTTGCTTTCTCGAGTCCATTTTTGATAGGTTCAAACGTGTCGTAGGCTCTAAAACCAGACTGATTTCCAAAGAAAAGAGCAACTGGAAGGATGAGTAGTACAGTTGGCAGCAGGCTTTTTTTAGTAGAAAGCTGATCGTCACCTTGCAGTGAAACTAATAAAACCGCAAGTGCGCAAAGACTGAACGTAACGAAAGCATTGTGCTGAAAGCCACTAAAAAATTTAGTGTCAGTTGGCCAATAAAGCTCATAGCAATAGAGACTGATAGCAAAGGTGATAAGTGAGAATAAAATAAGTACAGAAAACCATTTTAAAAAGGAAGAAATATCTGAAAAAGCATTTGCAAATGGCCGTCCAATTATTTTCAGGGTATGAATAAGATATAGTCCAAGAAAGGGACTCAGCAACAGAACCGGTTGAGCAAAAATCCGAGTTTCTCTTCCCATTGTTAATGTGAAGGTGATAAATGCATTTATTCCAAAGTTTAGGACAAATGCCCATATCCAAGGTTGATCAATTTCAGATCTAATGAATCTCTTCCTAACAAATAGAAGGGTGAATGCAACGCATATGGACAGTGCAAAAGAGGTTATTGTATCTATTCCAATATCTGAGTCAGCGAATGAATAATACAAGTGCTTGAATCGAATGTCCTCCATGTATGAAGAGGATTTTGAGACCAAGTTTTTCGACTGTATTAAATAGTATAGAAAGAGGGCATAGGCCGGAACTGTCCAACCAACTTTAATGGTTCGGATCATATTAGTTCTTGACCTTATTGGAGTTTCAATTACCAGGAAGAAAAAGATACCAGGTAACAGCAACAAGGTAGATTCCCGAGCTATTAATGCCAGAAAGTAAAAAACACTAAAGCCGATCCAATTCTTTTCGTTGAGAAAAATGAATGATGCGAAAATCGCTGCATACTGCCAAGGCTCGTCATAGGCGTAAATCTCAGCAAACAAAGCATGTAAAACCCAAAACGAACTGGCAAACACGATAACAGAAGCGTATGCAAATTTCTCATGTTTAAGGATATTCATTGTGAGTTTGAATAGCAATACAAAGGCAATAAAAAGCCCACTGTATTCCACTACAATAAAGGCCATATCCAGAGTGAAACCTAAGTTTTCTAAGAATTGTATTAGCCAGGTTGTCAATGGCCTTCGGGCAAATTCGCCAAACTTGATTCTGCTCAGGAAAAACGCGTGTATATAGCTTGGCTCAAGTATTTTATCACTAGAACCTAAATAGCGCTCACCGTTGATTAAACTTGGATAAGCAACTGTATAAATGAAGTGACATGCAGTCAAAAACAAGCAGTATATCCAATGAATGATTTTCATATAAACAGCAAATAAAACGCTTGTTATTGACTAGTAGATGACTTTTTTAGGTTCATTCAGCGACTAGCTATTAGATTCGCACTTAATTAAATTCATCGCATGAGAAAGTTAACAACAGTAGTCGTCCTTATATCCCTGCTTTCCGCTGGTTGCAAAGACGGACCAAAACCCATCGATTTAGTTTTTGCTCCTAGTGATGACGTAGCACTAGGCAATCAACTTCATGATGAAATATTAGCTAATCCAGAGGAGTATCCCTTATTGGATGAAACGGAACATGCGGATGCGATTGCTTATTTACAAAATATGGCAGATCAGATTATTGAATCTGGTGAATTAGATTACGCAGAAACATTCGACTATAAAGTTCATATTATTGACGCTGATGTATTGAATGCCTTTGCGGCTCCTGGAGGTAAAATGTATTTCTACACTGGATTAATAAAATTCCTTGAAAAGGAAGACGATTTGATGGGAGTTATGGGGCATGAAATCGCCCATGCGGATCGAAGACACTCAGTGCGCCAGATGCTTGAAAACTATGGCGTACAATGGTTGTTAAGCGCAGCATTAGGTGAAGATCCAAACCAAGCAGCCACCTTACTCGCTCAAATTGCCGGTGCTGGAGCATCACTTAAATTTAGTCGATCTGATGAGGCAGATGCTGATTCTTATTCAGTTGAATATCTATCTCAAACGTCATACAGATGTGATGGGGCTGCTATTTTCTTTCAGAAGTTAGATTCTGCTGGACTGACATCGAGCACGCCTGAATTTTTAAGTACACATCCAAGTCCTGAAAACAGAGTGCAAGATATTCAAGCAAAAGCGGCTGAAGTTGGCTGCAGCACCGAATATTTTGCTCCAGCATCATACAATGATTTTAAAGCAATGCTTCCATAGCTTTTTTGGTTGCTTCTTTATCTTGAAGACATACATTTGAAAACGAACAAAATCACGAAACATACCAGATGAATTTACACGAATACCAAGGGAAATCAATTCTCAAAAGCTTTGGAGTTAAAATACAAGAAGGGATAGTTGCTGATACTCCTGCACAGGCGGTTGAGGCGGCAAAAAAGTTACAAGCAGAAACTGGCACAGGCTGGTGGGTTGTGAAAGCTCAAATACATGCTGGAGGTAGAGGTAAGGGAAGCATTATTGGTTCGGATCAACGTGGTGTTGCTTTGGCTAAGTCATTAGACGATGTAAGGACAATCGCAGAAAATATTTTGGGAAATACGCTGGTTACGATTCAGACAGGTGAAGCTGGTAAGCAGGTGAATAAAATTCTTATCGCTCAGGATGTGTATTACCCTGGCGACAGCGAGACCAAAGAGTTTTATATGAGCGTACTTCTAAATAGAAGCTCAGGACGCAACATGATCATGTATAGCACCGAAGGTGGAATGGACATTGAAAAAGTTGCTGAGGAGACACCACATTTGATACATACTGAAGAAATTGATCCCAAAGTTGGATTAATGCCATTTCAGTCTCGAAAAATTGCCTACAACTTAGGCCTAAGTGGGGCGGCTTTTAAGGACATGGTCAAATTTGTGGGATCATTGTATAAAGCATATGAAGGTTGCGATGCTGCGATGTTTGAAATCAATCCAGTATTGAAAACTAGTGATGATAAAATCATGGCAGTTGATTCTAAGGTTACATTGGATGAAAATGCTCTTTTCCGTCATGCAGATTATGCTGCGATGCGAGATACATCAGAAGAAGATCCAACTGAAGTTGAAGCTGCTAGTTTTAGTCTAAATTATGTCAAGTTAGATGGAAATGTTGGCTGTATGGTTAATGGTGCCGGCCTTGCTATGGCGACTATGGATATGATCAAATTAAGCGGTGGTGAGCCAGCAAACTTTTTAGATGTTGGCGGTACGGCAAATGCTGAGCGTGTTGAGAATGCGTTTCGAATTATCCTACAAGATCCGAACGTGAAGGCAATCCTAATAAACATTTTTGGAGGTATTGTAAGATGTGATAGGGTCGCTCAAGGCGTGGTTGATGCGTACAAGAATATTGGAGAGATTCCAGTTCCGATCATCGTAAGATTGCAAGGAACAAATGCCGCAGAAGCGAAGCAAATCATCGATAATTCAGGACTGAAAGTTCAATCCGCCATTCTACTTCAAGAAGCTGCCGATAAAGTGCGGGAAGTTTTGGCTTAAAACCTTTGTATGAGGTATTTATTTGTACTAATATTTCTATGCATATCAGTCCTTTCTAGTGCACAAGCAATTAAAGTTAGGTTCAATGTTACTCCTTCCGAGGGTGCTGAACTTTTTCTTGATGGAGAAAACAAAGGAAAAGCTGACAATCAAAAACTGTTGCTAGGCTTCAATGAACGCAAGGGGATTTTATCTTACGATGTAGAAATCAAATGTTCAGGCTATGAATCACAGCAATATACGTTTGACAAAGACTCACCTAAATCCCAAACGATTGATTGCAATCTCGAACGCAAATTCAATAAGTTTGATAATCCACCGGCTCTAATTTTTGATGTAGAAAAAGTTGTCTCGGGAATTGAGTATGCTACAGATGTAGGAGCAAATACGCGCTGGAAGTACAGATATGATGAGGAAATAAACTTATCTACAAAGATGCCTAAGATGCTTAAGGCACTCTCACAGATGGGGCTGGAAACAATGCAGAACTCCTCTGATGACTTATTTGATGTAGGAAAAAAGAAGCCTACAACTCCTGATTTTATCATTGCGGGTCGAGTAGAGACATTTAGTTTGGCTAGGACATCTGGCAGCTACAATTCAAATATTTCAATCAATTGGCAGGTTTTTGATAGACACCAAAAGGAGATTGTTCTGAAGGTGACGAATACCACTGAGTATAAATTTGAAAACAACCTAATTTCAGAACAGTTTTACGAATCGGTACTCAATAATTTTTATAATCTGGTAACGGAGGTTGATGGATTCAGAGTAATGGTCGAGGGAATAGATGAATCAGAAACAGTTTACGCAACGGATTCATCGGGTAATTCTGAAATTGAAGTAAATGGTGAAGATGTCGAACAGGTGCTTATACAACCAGTGAGATTAGAAGCAATGGAGGATTTTAGCGATCTTGTTGAATTGGCCATGAATTCTTCGGTTACGGTGATTATTGATCAGGACAAAGGGCATGGCAGTGGTGTGGTTGTTTCATCTAATGGCTATGTGGTCACTAATCATCATGTTACAGATGGAGCGAAAATAATCGATGTTCAATTTTCGAATGGCATCATGCTCCCTGCGGACCTAATTACATCTTCGGAAAAGCATGATTTATCCCTCATTAAAGTAAGAGCTAGTGGCTTGACTGCTTTGCCAATTTTGGAAGATCCAAATGATGTTCGTGAAGGTGATGAAGTATTTGTGATTGGTGCGCCTGGCGATATTGAACTAGGACAATCTGTGAGTAAAGGGATCATAAGTGCAAAACGCAATATAGATGGAGTTCGTGTGATTCAAACGGATACAAAAATTAGCCCTGGAAGTTCAGGAAGTCCTTTAATAAACCGCGAGGGAGAAATCATTGGTATCATCAATATGAAAATGGTTGGTGACGGAGTAGAAGGACTGAGCTTTGCCATTGACGGAAGATATCTCAAAAGTGTTTTAGGCTTGGAGTATGAATAAAAGTGTTTTTAGTATTTTTTTAATTT
This sequence comes from uncultured Flavobacteriales bacterium, assembly GCA_943788775.1. Classification (GTDB taxonomy): domain Bacteria; phylum Bacteroidota; class Bacteroidia; order Flavobacteriales_G; family Salibacteraceae; genus SHAN690. The sequence goes on from CALSRO010000006.1 coordinate 115,544, forward strand.
CAACTATTATTTTTCTTTCATGTCAAAAGGAGGAAATTCTGGAACCATTTGATTATCCTGGACTGCTTGCAAATAGTGTAGAACGGGTTGAAATTTTCGATGATGGAACTATACTGACGTTGTCCAACGAAGGAATCTTTTTTAAAAGACCAATGTCTTCTGGAAATACCTTTAGAGAGAACAACTTTCAACTTTCGAGTTACGATGCTTATAGAATGCGATTCTTTCTAACTGAATCGGGGAAAATTTATGGTGTGAACAACCAATATGTTATGGTTATCGATAATGGTGGCTTTAATTTTTACACACAAAATGTGCTTACCCTTAATGGTTACTTGTCAAGCGCAGGTTTCGGTTTAACACCAGATGATAAGTTATTGAGGTTGGACTACTCAACTGAGAAATATGATTCAGCATCAAACTCATATGTATATCACTTGAGAATATCCGAATGGGAAAATGAAAAATGGTATTCTGAAGAAACTGAAATAATCTCAGCACTTTCATCTACTGATAAAACACCATCAATTGTGTTTGATAATAACACCGCTTACATTGTAACCACCAAGATATATGAAGCCGACTTCGATGAGATCTACAATTTAGATCCCGAGGAATTGGTTCCCGTCAACAGTGCTTATGATATTGTAATGAATGAACTTAGATTTTATAATAAAACCATAATGGGATTTGGACAAAGTGTAAACCCTTTTGATAGCTATCCAAGAAATATATATAGTTCAAGCTCCGTCAGCATTACATCTGGGAGATTTTCATCTGAAGACTTCAGTAATTGTGCCGATTCAGATTTTGGACTATCTGTGGATGATTTTATTGGTTATCACGAGGAGAATTCAATTTTCTTTCAAGAAGAAAGCTATAATTGGTTTTCAAGTAACAATACAAGAGGGGATTTAGTGTTCTTCGATATGCTAAAGGGAAAGTGCGAATCACAAAGTATACTTGCTATTAATGATTTTGACGATGGATCATTGAGTATCAACGATGTGTCAATGGATTTTAAATCTGATATACTTTATTTAGCGACCAATTCAGGATTGTACATGTATGATCTATCTACGAATCTACCAACAAGGTATTTGGATTATTTAATTGATGAAGGCAAGGATGAGTAAGCTGTTCGCATTTTTATTGATATCTGTGTTTAGTCTATCGGCAATAGAACTAAAAGCAAATGACGGACCTATATATCTTTTTAGCTTCAAGTACTTTAAGAACAGTTTTAACCATCAATTAGGGCTTACATTTTTTACAAATTTCACAAGATCACCACAGCTTGGAAGTGGCTTAGTTTATACTCCTACAAAAGCATATCCTGTGCCTATCTATACATATGTGTATAGTTTGGGTTCGATCAGTTATGAACCTCAGTTTAGATTAATTGAATTTGGAAATTCACAATCGATCTCATTAAATACTCCCATCACACTAGGGGCGTCAGTGGTTGGTGTTAGAGTAAGCCTGAGTGAAACGAGTAGATGGGATTATGAACCAGTTTCAGATTCTCCAACGGAAAGGTCATTTGGCACTTCAATTGGTTATTTGGGCCTAGGTCATGCTGAATTTGGAATCTTCGGTTCGTATAACTTGGGGAGATACGCAACGGATGAGAATACTTGGCCTATAGGAGTTAACCTAGCGGTTGGATATAATTACACATATGGGCCAATATATATTGAGAATACATCAAGTAATAGGTCAGATTATTCCGATTATTTGAGATGGGGGCAGCTTGTTGGTCGATTAGGATTACAGCTCAACTCTGTCGGTTTTTCGTACGCTTTAGGTTTAGATCAAACCACAGTGCAGTATTTTGAGGCTAGCACCGGTTCTCGTCAGTACCTTGAGACGTCTGTCTATCACAAACTAACAATGACCTTCAATTTATGAATATTAAGAAAGTCTTAATTGCCAATAGAGGAGAAATTGCATTAAGGATAATGCGCACTTGTCGCGAGATGGGTATTCAAACCGTAGCCGTTTATTCTGAAGTTGACCGTGTCGCTCCATTTGTAAAATATGCCGATGAAGCTTATTGCATAGGTCCAGCTCCATCTAATCAGTCCTATTTGGTCATTGATAAAATTGTTGATGTAGCCAGGAAGACCAATACAGATGCAATACATCCTGGATATGGGTTTTTATCTGAAAACCCTGAGTTTGCGAGACGTCTTGAGAGGGAGTCAATAATATTAATCGGGCCTTCTGCTTCCGCTATGGAAGTGATGGGAAGCAAACTCGCGGCAAAAGAAACAGCCAAGAATCAGAATATACCATTGGTTCCTGGATCTGAAGGTGCAATAGTCGATTTGGCCGAAGCAAAGAATGTAGCAAGAGAAGTGGGTTTTCCTTTGCTAATCAAAGCCTCTGCTGGTGGAGGTGGAAAAGGAATGAGAATTGTAGAAGATGAAGCTTCGATTGACGAGCAGCTAAATCTAGCAATGAACGAAGCCCGGTCTGCTTTTGGAGATGCGAGCGTGTTTATCGAACGATACGTCAAGTCACCTAGACATATTGAAATTCAAGTTCTTGCAGATAAGCATGGTAATGCTGTTCATCTTTTTGAAAGAGAGTGCAGTATTCAAAGAAGGCATCAGAAGGTAGTAGAGGAGGCTCCATCCAGTGTTTTGACGGACGCAATACGGAACGAGATGGGGAAATGTGCGATCAATCTTGCCCTAGGTTGCAAATATGAAGGGGCTGGTACGGTTGAGTTTTTATTAGACGAGAACCTCAATTTCTATTTCCTTGAGATGAATACCAGGTTACAAGTGGAGCATCCTGTTTCTGAATTGATTACAGGAATTGACCTTGTGCGTCAACAAATCTTGGTTGCTGCTGGTGAAGCGTTATCATTTAAGCAAGAAGATTTAAGCATTCAAGGTCATGCTTTGGAGGTAAGGGTGTATGCCGAGGATCCTCAGAACAACTTTTTACCAGATATTGGTACGCTTGTGACCTACGAACGGCCTCAGGGTCCAGGTATTCGAGTAGATGATGGATTTGAGCAGGGTATGGACATACCAATATATTACGATCCAATGATTTCGAAATTGATTACATATGCAGGCACGCGTCAAGAGGCGATTGATAGAATGACACGTGCAATTGATGAGTATAAAATAACTGGAGTGACGACCACACTTCCTTTCTGCAAGTTTGCGATTAACCACGAAGCGTTTAAGAGCGGTAAATTTGACACACATTTTGTTCAGTCCTATTTCACACCAGATGTATTGGATGAGAGTAATGAGGGTGATTATTTGGCTATTGCCGCATTTTTAGCCGATAGTCCATCATCGAATAATCAAAACCTAGTCGAGAATTCTGAACAAAAGACGAATACTTGGAAATCACAGCGTAGACGATATTGATACCACTCACGTTAATCTTGGTATGACATTTGGATTTCACATATCCATGAAGATGAAGTCTTTCATACCATTCATGCTTATATTCTTTGCATTGACATTGCTTTCGAAATGTGCCCGATCGCAGTCTGACTCTGAGGGGATTGTAATGATCGCAGAGGTATTTCATGGCGATACATTTCCTGTTAAATACATGCCCTATGTTGAAATTGTTGCGGAAAGAACTTTTGCAACGAAGGCCCAACGAAAACGATTCAATCGACTACAATATAATGTCAAAAAGATGTATCCATACGCCAAGCTGGCCGGTGATCTCTTGAAAAAATACGAAGCAGAACTCAACGGATTGGATAGTGAGCGTGCCCGTAAAAAGTACTATAAGCGAATCGAGGATGAATTGAAAAAGGAGTTTGACGGTGAGATTCGTAAAATGAGCACGAGTCAAGGCCGAATTTTGATTAAACTGATTGATCGTGAAACCGGAGATACCAGCTACGAAATCGTACAGGAATTTAGGGGAAATGTTTCGGCCTTTTTCTGGCAATCCTTGTCTAAAATGTTTGGTCAGGATTTAAAAAGCGGTTACGACCCAAATGGAGAGGATAAAGACATTGAAAGTATTGTTCAGTTGATTGAAGCGGGAGCAATCTAATTCATAAAAATGCTTCGCTCCGATGGTTTGTGTTTCCATCTTTTATGCGACCACAACCAATTCACCGGATCTTTTCGAATTTCGGCCTCCAAAAACCTAGAAAAGCTCTTCGTTAGTTGAAACTTGTTTTTTCTCCAATCAGATTCCACTTCTTGTAACACTATCTCATATTTTCCACGTTCCAAGCGATGGACGTGCGCAAACAAAACATCAAAGTTTGTCAATCGTCTTGCTAAGATTTCACTACCCCTAAAAAAGGGAGTAGGTTGAGATAAAAAAGTGGTCCACCATCCCTTTATTGAACCAGGTGTTTGATCTGCCAGCATCGCTACTGCGCAGGGTGCTACTTCCTTTGCAAGTAATTGGCTTGCATCTTTATCTCGCATCGGAAACGAGCCATGTCGACTTCTAATTTCATAGAAAAACGCATTCATTCCCTTTTCCTTAACTCTTCGGTAGATGGGTATAGTTTTAAAATTGAATTTTGATGCGGTGGCAGCTCCTGCCCATTCCCAATTCCCAGAGTGCCCCATCATAATGATCACACTACGATTTCCGTTTTCATATCGAGAAAGTAAATCAGGATTGGAAAATTGAACATGTTTTGCTAGATTTTCACGGGACATTCTTTTCAATCGTATAGTTTCTACCATAATGTCGGATAGATGCAAATAGAAATGATTTCGATAGTCGAGAAGCATTTGTTCAGTCGCTTCAGGAAAGCTTAGTTTGAAATTGTTGTCTATTACAGATCTTCGGTATCCAATCACATGATTTAAGATCAAACTCGCAAGAGAACTTATGGCATATAGCACACGAAGGGGAAGAGGTGACAGGAAGTTTAAGATGAAAACCAGCATGACTAATTGTTTGCAAAAATATTGTCAAGAACGCATCGAGTGACATTTAGGTTTTAGTTTTGATACCCATTCAAAATGCTGGAACAACTATATATTTCGAACTACGCATTGATACCTGAGGCCAGAATTAGTTTTAAATCTGGTTTCACTGCAATCACTGGTGAATCTGGGGCTGGTAAATCGTTAATGATTGAAGCTCTCGGCCTTGTTGGTGGAGATAGGGCTGATTTTTCATCAATCAGGCGTGGTGAATCAAAATCCATTGTAGAAGCAATGTTTTCATCCCTACCGGAGCATGTTTCAAACTATTTGGAAAATGGAGGGCTCGACAGTTTTGAAAATCTAATTCTAAGGAGAGAATTAACTTCGAGTGGAAGGAGCAGAGCATTTGTGAATGATTCGCCTGTTTCATTAAATGTTTTGAAAGAGTTGAGTGAACAGCTTTTTCAAATTCACGGTCAACACGAAAATTTAGCGGTAAAAAGCAGCGAGTTTCAATTTGAACAACTTGACGCTTATTCGGGTCTGCGTGCTGAGTTTAAAGCCTACAGCAGTGCTTATAATCAATTTCAAGAGGATAAAAATCGCTTAGAATCACTTAGGGAGGCTTCTCAGCAGGTGCGTAAGGATCAAGATTATTTTGAATTTCAGTTGGATGAGTTGAGTGCGCTTAAACTTGATGAAAACGAATTTGTTGAATTGGAAGAAGAATTCAAAAAGTTAGATAACGTTGAAGTGCTCCTTACCGCCACAAATGGGGCCAAAGAGTTGTTGTTTGATGATGAGTCTGCAGTAGAAAGAATCAGAAACGCGACTAAACTGCTGAACTCGGTTTCTTGTATTTCCAAAGATATTGAGGCGCTTGCTGAAAGATTGAACTCGGTTTTTATCGAATTGTCTGACGCTGAGGATGAATTTGATCGGGCGATAGATTCATTGAATCATGATCCAGAGAGGAAAGAGGTTTTGAGACAAAAAATTGATGAAATGAATAGGCTTCTTTCAAAACATGGAGTTTCTGATATTGCTGGTTTGATTGAAATAAAGTCTGAGTACGAGTTAAAATTGTCTAGCATTGAGTCCTTTGATCAAGAATTAAATGATTTAGAGAAGAGGTGCACGAAAAGTGAAAAATTGGCGATGGACCTTGCTAATCGCCTATCTGAATATCGAAATAGTCGTGCCGTTCAATTTCAATCTAAAGTGAACGCTAGGTTAGTAGACCTTGGAATGCCAAAGGCAGCCTTTGCTGTAGAATTAGGTAAGGCAGAGGAACTTACTAAAACAGGTATTGACACCATCGAAATGTTGTTCAACGCAAACGATTCGGTCGATTTAAAGAGAATAGGCGATGTAGCTTCAGGTGGTGAAATTGCCAGATTGATGCTGTCATTAAAAGGAGTTCAATCCAGTCTAGAATCAGATCTGACCATGATTTTCGATGAAATTGATACAGGCGTTAGCGGTGAGGTTGCTAAGAGAATTGGTTCGTTGATGCGAGAACTTTCAAGTTCAGCACAAATTATTTCGATTACCCATTCACCAGGCGTTGCGGCCAAAGGAAATCAACATTTAAAGATTTTTAAACATGAGTTGAACGGAGTAGTCATATCTGACTTTAAGCAATTATCAGAGGATGAGCGTATTTCAGAACTAGCGAGCATGTTTAGTGGCAATGAGATAAATGACGCCTCCATTGAAAGTGCTAGATCGCTAAGAAATCAATAAGATTAAACAGTAATTCTATTTTTACCTACCTAACTATAAATAGCAGAAATGAATAATTTATTAAAGAATAAACGAGGGATGATTTTTGGAGCATTGGACGAACGATCTATTGCTTGGAAAGTTGCAGAGAAGGCCCACGAACAAGGCGCTAGCTTTATTTTAACTAATGCTCCGATTGCATTGAGAATGGGGACAATTAACCAATTGGCCGAAAAATGTAACACTGAAGTCATAGGTGCTGATGCAACAAGCATGGAGGACCTCGAAAATCTTTTTATTCAATCTCAAGAAAAACTGGGAGGTAAATTAGATTTTGTTTTGCATTCAATTGGTATGTCGCCAAATGTTAGAAAGAACAAAGGATACACTGACCTTAACCATGAATGGTTTCAAAAAACGCTGGATATATCGGCCTTGTCTTTTCATAAGACAATGCAGACGGCTTGGAAATTAGATGCGATAAACGATTGGGGCAGTATTCTTGGTTTGAGCTACATCGCGGCTCAGGAAGCATATCCATTTTACAGTGATATGGCCGATGCTAAGGCTGCATTAGAATCCATTGCAAGAAGTTTTGGATACCACTATGGAGTGCGCAATAAGGTAAGAGTAAATACGATTTCTCAGTCACCCACTGTGACCTCTGCAGGAAGTGGCATCGCAGGTTTTGATAAGTTCTTCGATTTTGCAGATGAAATGTCTCCTTTGGGAAATGCAGATGCCAATGCCTGTGCGGATTATTGCATTACCATGTTCAGCGACCTAACAAGGTATGTTACTATGCAAAATTTATTTCATGATGGAGGATACTCGACAACAGGAATATCCTCAAAGATTATGGATAAAATGGTTTAGACAAGTAATTATAAAAGCAAAAAAAAAAGCCCCGACAATCGGGGCTTTTTTTATCTTACAGATCTCTCTATTTCTTTTTTTCTAAGCAATTGTCGCCTTACTTTATCGATTGATTCTGCTAACGAATGTTCGAATGAGCTAGATTTATGTTCAGCAAAAACATCTTCTCCTGGTATATTGAGTTTTACTTGAGCAATCTTATTTTCCTTTTGTTCATCATATTCCAATCGCAAATACACTTCGGCTCCAATAATAGGGGAGTAGAATTTAGAAAGTCCTTCTACACGCTCCTTAGTAGAGTCTAATAATTCTTGTTTTGCACTGAATCCCACTGTTTGTATGTCCCACTTCATGATTATAGATTTTACGTGAAATTTAACAAACCAATCAATTGGTTTGACTTGTCTTAACGGGAATTAAGACTAAAATTCTTTTTTGCTGAAAAAATTGAGTTTTCCAAACAAGTTTAAAAGCTTCAGGAATACATCAAAGTATAACGAAATCATCAAAGCAACAGACATGATCCATAACACTAGGATGTTTGCCGATTTTGTGCTCATTCGTTTTCCAAACAGATTCTTTTCTGGAGCATAGAAGTGCGAACCCATGCCGGTTGGAATCTGGAATACTGGATCTGCACGTTGAATTAAGTGTCCATCGAATTCGGTAATCTGATAGAACTCCGTTTTGTTGGTGACCAAATCACTCAAACTTTCATTTTCATAATTGTTTCTTAGCTCGATAAATTTTGCCTTTTCTTCCTCGGTGCTTTCATGATCCATAATGATGCGATCCTTTATATCGCTATTATCATTATACTGTTTAATGTAAATCTTATGCAGTGTGCTTAAATGGAGCGAAAACTCATCCAAAGCATCAGCATCCAGATTCTCTATCGTGAATTTATCAATGATGTCAAAGGTCAACCCGTGACTGGTATTATTCTCTTTTTCCATCTCGTTTCTGATGGTTTCTAGATCACGCTCAATCTCTTCATTCGTATTCTTTGATTTATCCTTTAACCAATTATTCAGACGTCCAATTTTGGCCTTAAGTGCTGCGATCCAAAAGTTCTTTTTGAAATTTGCCTCTTTCATCTTTTGATCATACGGATAGAATAGCTTTTCATATTCATTCTCCATAAATTGGTTAACCGCCAACGCCTCAAATGACCAGCGGGAAGCCATAATTTGACCAATAGGGGGTACAACACTTTGAGAGGTAATTGTAGGGTTTAACCTTTCAAACTTCACAAGCACGCCACTGAATAATATTTGTGGGATTATTAAAAATGGAATAAGAATGTATATCGTAACTGCTGAATTGAAACTAGCCGAGATGTTCAATCCTAGCATGTTCGCGAAACAAGCCGTTGAGAATAAAATGAGCCAATAATCCCAAAGCATACCCTGAATACCAAGGATGGTGTTTCCGACAATAATGAAAGAAAACATTTGTATTGCGCTTAGTACGAACATGATCAAAATCTTGGAAATCAGATAGCTGCCCTTACTTAAATTCAAAAACGATTCTCGTTTCCTAATTTTTTGATCCTTAAATATTTCCTCCGCACTTACAGTTAATCCCAAGAATAACGCGACAATCACCGACATGAACATATAGATGATGATGTTGCCATTTTCGTAGAATATGTATTCACCGCTAGACTCTTCACCCACCATTACATATCGTAAGAAGTAACTAAGAATGAAACTGAGTAGAGGAGCCTCTAAAAGATTTATCGCTAAGTACTGAGAGTTTGTGATTTTGGAAAGGACATCTCTGGTTATAAATACCTTGAGTTGGTTGAATGCATTTGGTGTTTTGAATTCAACCTCTGGAATAGGGGGTTTCTCCGAATTAACCTCGTGATCAAACTTTTCATTGAAAACGTTATTCCATTCTTCCGGTGAAGTTTTTCTCTTTTCAGTCAGATTTCCATATTCATCCACAACCTTGGCCTCAATGATGTTGAATATTTGTTCTGGGTTTACATTACCACATTTTGTACACTCACTTTCACTTTGATTAATAGCCTGCACCGCAGTTTTGAAATAAACTATCGCATCCAATGGATTACCATGATAGATGGGGTATCCCCCAGTATCAGTGATCATCAATTTGTCAAACATCTTAAAGATCTCAGACGATGGCTGGTGAATAACTACAAAAATCAATTTACCCTTAAGAGCTAGTTCTTTTAAGAGATCCATTATATTTTCGGAGTCTCTCGATGATAGTCCAGAAGTTGGTTCATCAACGAATAATACCGAAGGTTCACGAATAAGTTCTAATCCACAGTTTAGACGCTTACGTTGTCCACCCGAAATCTTCTTGTTCATTGGGTTTCCAACTTGAATATCCTTGATCTCATATAGGCCTAAGGAAATCAATGTACCATCAACACGCTCTCGTATCTGTTCGTCCGATAGGCCATCAAAACAAAGCTTTGCGTTTAAAAACAAGTTTTGATAAACAGTGAGCTCTTCTATAAGTAAGTCATCCTGACTGATATAACCAATCATTCCATTTACATCATCAATGTCGTGGTGTATGTCAATACCATTGATTGTTACTGAGCCAGAGTAGGGTGTATAAGCACCATTTAAAATATTCAACAATGTGGACTTACCTGAACCCGAAGCCCCCATTATTCCAATAAGACTTCCTGACTCTTCAGAAAACTTAAGAGTGTGCAGTCCTATTTTTCCTCCCTTGAATCGATAGGTGATGTCGTTTGCAGCAAAAACAATTTTGTTCTGACTTCTGTCGCTAAGGAAGCTACTAATTATGTCACTATAATAGATCGGGCTTACCTTAGTACTTCTAATCGAAGAACCTTGAGTCATGATGTAAGTCCTCTCTGGGTCAATGATTTGACCATTTAGAAGAAGCTCTTCCTTGCCAAAATACTTCAAGGCATACATTCCAACGCTGCCAATATTTTGAATTGCTAAGGTTCCACTCAACGATTCGTGCGTAATATGCTTGTTTTCATTCCTGCCTTGGAGTGTCTCAGCAGCATTCACAATTAAAATATTCGCTGAGTCCGAAATTGTGTTCTCTTGACATGTCACGAACGCCTTTAACTGCTCTAACTCTTCATTCGGAATATTGAATACCTCAGATATTGTGTCGACAAATTCTAGTTCTTGTTCAGAAGGAGTTTTATCAATATTGATATACTCAACCAAGCGTAGTAAGACGAATATTTTTTGGCGTTGTTCAAGTTCGGCATTAATCTGAGTGCCAATCTTAAGAACCTTTACGGAGTTAACGGCAGTCTTCTTTCTCTTGCCTTCTTTGTTTTTAGAAATCTTATGATGAGTTTCCAGATATGTGTCATAGTGTCCTAAATAAACGTGCACCTGATCCTGTGAAAGACGCTGTTTTAGAAAATTCTCAACTACAATTCGACTCTTATTATTCAGGTCATCGACATCCGCAATGATGGCAAATAATTGCATCAGCGCTTTTAGCAGCTTCTCACTCATCTAATTCTATTAATTCGTCTGGCTAGGATAGGAGCCAAAAATAGTCAAGTAGCCCAAAAACAGGTTGAATAACCATGTTTATTTTCACTTATACACTCACATTGTTTAATGTGGTTTAAATAACCATGATATCAATAGTAGAATCCCCGAGTTGAGCCGTTTAATTGGTTAAACTTGTTACAATGAAGCTTCCGTATTATAACTTTTTGTTTCAATATCAGCGTATTGGGAGAATGAATATGCTTTCATCCTCCATCGCAATAAAACGGGCCTTCAGATATGATGCGCATAAACTTGACTTGTCAGTACACTAAACCTATCGCAATCGGGAACCACTCAACTTAGGATAGAGTGGGGTTTATAGAATTAGTTTCATGCAAGTTTTCTTATTAAGCGACAACCTATTATCGTGGCTATCACTAAAAGCGGTTGTACCAATTAGTTTATTTGATAAGAAAAGTGATTTAAACCTAATTATCCCAAAACGAATCAAGAGTATGAGCTTTAGAGCGGGGATAAACATATTATTCTCATTCAGTTGGTTTAGTTTGCAATCTGACCTTTAAATTCGCAGCATGCAAAATATTTCAAAAAAGGCTTTGGTTATTGGTGCGATCATTTTTGTCGCGGCACTTTCTAGAATGATTCCTCATCCAATGAACTTCGCTCCACTGGGAGCTATGGCCATTTTTGGGGCTGCTTATTTTGGAAACCGCGGGCTCGGATTGCTCATTACGATGATAGCTTGGTTTTTAAGTGATCTACTTCTAAATAACATTGTTTACGGTACACAATCTGGATTGGTATTATTTACTGAAGGGGCGGTTTTTATTTATGGTAGTATCACATTGATTTTCTTTCTGGGTAAGGCTTTACTTAAAAAGGTGTCCATTGGACGAATGTTATTGGCTAGCTTATCAGCATCTGTGATCTTTTTTGTTGTCAGTAATTTCGGAGTATGGATGCAAGGAATGATGTATCCAATGACAACTGAAGGATTAATAATGTGTTATTCTGCGGCTATCCCTTTCTTTAAAATGACAGTAGCCGGTGATTTAGCTTATAGTGGAGTTCTGTTTATCGCCTATGAAAGGCTTTTTAGACAGCAACTGGATGAAAGCAAAATCAATAATTATTAACTCGATAGGATTCGTTATCCGAAAATTAGTACTCTCGAATTAGGAGCGAACTGAGTCTCAGTTGTCGAGGAGGGTAGATAGCAGATCTCGTTTGCTCGCAATTGGACACCATTCACATTGGCGCAACCATCCATTAAAACAACAATCTGTTCTTTGCCCAGATTAATTTGCTCGGACGCGACCACATTGGTTAATTGCTTGTTTCGATTTATAAATAATGCTTGGCCAGGAGTGATTTCTACAATGTGATTTGGTAGGTTTAAGAAGAATTGATCTCTAACTTGGTCTATAGTGCCACTCGATAAAACCTTTGTCAAGGTAATCTCGTTTGTGATCATTTGAGAAATGACGTTTGAGTAAAGTACAATACCCATACCTACCAAACCAGATTTGACCAAAAAATCGCTTCGTTTCATGAGTCGAACGTTTCATTTAGCACTCCTAGTAAACCGCTTTGATAATCCTGAATCGCCTGCATTATCTCTTTTTCTGTATTCATGACAAAAGGACCATAGCTCACCACCGGCTCATTTAGAGGCTCACCGCTGAGTATGATCAGACGAGTGTTATCATCAAATGTCATTTCTATTTCGACACCATCATTGTTTAGTACCGCCATTTGTCGCCCATGAACTTTATTATCGTTTAAATGAACTACACCATCTAAAACATACACGATACAGTTCATTTTTTCTGGCACAGATAAACGTTCTACTCCACCAGACACACCGTCTATTCGCAGCATCAGCATGGGCGATTTTGTTATTACAGGACCTTTGATGTTTTTTAATTCACCAGCGACCACACCTGTCTTTACTAATCCATCTTCCGAAATCACCTTAGGAGTGTCTTCAGATGTTAAGGGTTGATATGAATACTCATCCAACTTGAAAGCGGCTGGAGTGTTTACCCAAAACTGTATCAATTCAAAATCTCCGCCCTTTTCGGCCAATTCTTTATATGGGCGTTCGCTATGCACAATTCCTTTCCCGCTATTCATCCACTGGGTTCCGCCTTCATAAATCACTCCAGAATGCCCCTTTGAATCTCTATGGTGAACACCACCTTTGAAAATGAAAGTGACGGGAGAGAAACCTCGATGGGGGTGCGGACCAACTCCAGAATCACTTTCCTTCTTACCACCAGGTATTTTATCGTCCCAATGATGAATTAAAAGAATTGGATCAATCATATCAATATCGCGACTTGGTAATGGTTGATCCAGTATTATCCCGCCCATGTTAACTTTTTGCGAGTTTATTATTTGTTTGATCGTTCGTTTCATTTGTAATACGATAACATTAAATGTACGTACATATATATGAAAAATATGACAATGTAGATTCGCTGATTCACTTTTGTGAAATCTTGGCAACGAAGCGCAATTAAAAGCGTCTTGTTTGCGTGGAAAAAGCTATCTACTTTTAGCATCATTCTAAACCTAACTTATTAAGCATACTAACCCTTTGGAAAGGAATAACATTGTTCTTGTGTTTTTCATCGCATTATTGCCTTTCATAGTTGATGCACAATCGACCGTATATGTTAGTGATGCATCGGGTGCGAACTCATCAACTTGTGGCACCGCGGGCTCTCCTTGTGCTACCATACAATACGCTGTAGACAATATCGCCAATGATGGGGATACAATAAAAATTGACACTGGGCTATACAAGCTTGCTTCTAGTGTTAATCAATATACTCCAGTAGTTAAGATTCCTGAAGATTTTAGCCTAGCTTTTATAGGCACTAACACAGGGCTCGGCACTCGAATTGACGGAGATACCACCAGACGTGGATTCCTATATTATTATTCTGGAACAGGTTGTCCAAGCAGTGACTCAAACAATACTATCTCAGATACCATTGATCTATACTTCCAAGACATCATTGTCCAAAACTGCCATATTGTAGAAACTTGTGGTTCTACTACCTACGCAAATGGAGGTGGAATGAGGCTTGATTGCGATTCATCTTCGGTGATGAATGTCAATATCGACCATTGTATTTTTAGAGACAATCGAAGCTATGACGCTAATGGCCCGAACTCGGGTGGTAGATCGGCCAGTGGTGGTGCAATTTTTATTTATGGTAGGCGCAACGCAAATACCACCAATCAATCATTGTATGCCCAAGCGCATATTTCAAATTGTGATTTTAGTGGAAACTTTGGACACCAGAAATCTAATGGCGGTCATGGCGGTGCAGTGTTACTTCGAGATTTGGATACAGCGTCTGTTACTAATAGCAGTTTTTGTGATAACTATGTGTATAGCACCAATGCTGATAATGGTGACTTGCAACATGATAGAAATGCCGGGGGAGCGCTTTGTTTTTATGATTTGACAAGCTCGAACCCAGGGCATAAGTACCATGTTGATCAATGCACCTTCATTAATAATCAAGCAACAGTTGCGGCTAATTTGAACTACCCTTCAGAGGGAGGAGCAATATTCTTAACGAAAGGCGATGTGTTGAGTGCAACCACAAGCGCAGTGTTGCATTTAAGTAACACCGATTTTTATAATAATAATGTAGAAGCTGGAATTGAGCATTACGACAAAAACAGCGGAACCATAGATACTTCTAGCGTTGGGTTCAATGCCTACTACAGTCAGTTTCAGGTAGGACTGGGAGAGGATACCACCATTTGTGTTGGAGATACCTTGGTTCTAGATGCAACAATTACTGGTGGCGAATACATTTGGCAGGATGGTAGCACAAATGCAACATATAATGTGGTGGTGGGAGATACATACATGGTCACTGTAACTGTTGGGAGTTGCGAAGTTTCCGATACAATCATTGTGGATATTGTGGCAAATCCGGTTGTAAACCTTGGTCCAGACACCACGATTTGTCCTTATGATAGCATCCAATTAAACGCACTTTGGCCTAGCTCAAATTACAGCTGGAATAATGGGTCAAATGATTCTATCATAACAATAGGAGCGGCTGGAACGTATTGGGTGGAAGTGGACGCTGCAGGTTGCATAGGTGCAGATACTATCACAGTTAATACCGTGTCGCTGGCGCAGGTGGATTTAGGTAATGATACTCTACTTTGCGACAATTCAACATTAGTGCTTAACGTTGCCCAATCTGGTGCGACCTATCTATGGCAAAACGGATCTACCAATTCAACTTATAATATCACAACTGGCGGAACAGTTTCCGTCATTGTTTCTGAAAGCGTTTGCTCCGTTTACGATACGATAAATGTTACTTATGGGATTTCACCACAAGTGGATTTAGGACCAGATCAAACCATTTGCCCTTATGATTCAGTTTCCTTTGATGTAGGAATCACCAATGGATCTTATGATTGGAGCACAGGAGATACAACACCACAGTTGACGGTGAATATCGAGAGTATGTATTGGGTTGAGGTGGACAGTTTTGGATGCAAGGGATCTGATACCGTTTTTATAGATACGATTACGCTCGCATATGTAAATCTTGGTGCCGATACCCAGTTATGCGGATCAGAAACCATGACCTTGAATGTTTATCAAGCTGGGGCCACATATCTATGGAATGATGGTTCCACTTTACCTGGCCTCACTGTGAGCGCAGCGGGCACTTACGCTGTGACCGTGACAAAGTCAAGCTGCGAATACATAGATGCTATTAATGTCGCGTATCAGGCATATCCGGTAGTTGATTTAGGGCCGGATGAAACCATTTGTCCTTACGATGATATTACTCTGAATGCGACAAACGCGGGAGCCTTTTATCAGTGGAGCACAGGGGCATCAACCGCTACGATTAGTGTTTCAGATGAAGCAACTTATACAGTTGCAGTCGATTTAAATGGGTGTTGGGCGTTTGACACCATCAATATTGACACGGTTCAAATACCCTCACAATATCTTGGAAATGGTCAGTTATTTTGCCCTGGTGATGTATTCACTTTAGATGCTACCACCAACAATGCGTCTGCTTATTTGTGGCACGATGGATCAACACAATCCACCTTCACTGGAGATGCACAAGGAATTTACTGGGTAGAGGTAACTGTTGATTTTTGTCAAGTCATTGACTCTGTTTTCATGGATTATGTGGAAGAACCAGAAGACATTATTGGAAATGATCTCAGTATATGTGAAGGTCAGTCCGTAACCCTGACAGCATGGCCAGGTGGACTCACAAATTATCAATGGAATACAGGCGCAACTCAACAGAGTATTATAGCTTCGACTCAAGGCCAATATTGGGCGAGCGTGACAAAACAGGGTTGCCCATTCACTGATACTATGGAATTAACACTAAGACCATTGCCTGTTATTCCTTTTGGTCCGGATCGTGAAATGTGCGATGGTGATTCGGTGTTATTAGATGCGACAAATCCAAATGCCATTTATAATTGGAATAATGGATATGATGGTCCTTCCAAGGTCATTACCAAGACTGGAACTTATTCGGTTTCTGTCTATTTAGACGGATGTTATGCTGACGAATCAATTACGTTAACCTTTAAGCCAAATCCAGTGCCAGAATTATTGGATGATATAGAAAAGTGTGAAAATTCAACACATGTATTTGATGCCTACAGAAAAGCATTTGATTTTTATGCATGGAGCAATGGCTCCAATGACTCGGCAATAACAGTGAATAAAGCTGGTACATATGCGGTCACGGTTGGAATGGATGGTTGTACAGGGTCTGATTCTGTTAGATACATTCTAAATCCTCTGCCTGAGATTAACCTTGGGCCGGATTCTATCCTGTGTGAAGGAGATGTGCATGTCATAAGCGCTGAAGTAGAAGGAGTTGCAATATACCAATGGCAAGACAATTCTGATCAAAGCGAATTCAAAGTCTGGAGACCAGGTATATATTATGTAAGATTAGAAAGAGGTGGCTGTGTTGCAAAGGATACCGTAGAGTTTCAAATGAAATCATATCCTCTACTTTCCTTAGGGGGAGACACCACCATTTGTATTGGAGATTCACTTTTGTTGGTTTCTGATGATAGCAACTCGAGTTTCATTTGGAATGGTAATGAAGAAAAGCGCAGTCAGATTGTGAATGACTCAGCTTATGTATGGGTCGTTGGCCAGAACTACTGCGGTACAATCCGTGATTCAATCAATGTGTCCGTGCGTGATTGTGAGTGTTTTATGTATGTTCCTACATCGTTTACACCTGATGGGGACGATATAAATGAATTCTTTATTCCTCGGTTTGATTGTCAATTGTTCGATTATCAATTAACGATTTATAATCGCTGGGGTGAGCGAATTTTTGAAACTACTGATCCTACCCAAGGGTGGGATGGCACCAGTGAAGCAGGTTATCCCTTAGCAATGGGCGCTTACGTTTTTGAAATGTCATACAGGGCTGAACTTGAAAACAACGGATCGCGAGTAAGTTTCCATAAAACTGGAAAGATTTTGCTTTTGAGATAGATTGTTAAGCCAACACTTAGAGCTAAGTTTCAAAGTCCAGAATAAATTTCAGACAATGTGTAAGGATGTATGAGGAAATTCGACAAGCATTTCTTTGAAAGATATTCTATGGGATTGTTGATGTTAATTTTCAATCAATAATCAGGAATTTCTGAATCAACATAATTAAAATGGTAGCGAACAAATTACTTACCGCAATTGCGGTCACACTTCTAATTGGACAAACAATAAATGCTCAAGAGTCAGAGGTAGAAACAAATACATTTGGGATTACTAGAGTTTCTTCACGTATAGATTTTCTGCAGCGGTTGGTGCAAGTGTATATTCAGCCTCATTGGGTGCGACTAGAACACATGGACTTTTAAAATCGAATAAACTTAGATTGGGTTACGGACTTCGATTTAGCGGTATGTATGGCAATGATTTGAACTATACTACCGCCCCTGCTAAACTCATTGCTGAGGATCAGGTGGATACATTTTTCATCGGTGAGCCTATTTCACTCGGTTTAAATGCTGTGATACACATTGGTTATCAATTCACGCCAAAGCTTTATGCTAGGTTTAATATTGATGCTGTAGGTCTTGGTTTTGGAGCAACAAATAAGAGAAGGTTTCTGCCGCGTGATCCAGCTTCAACGGCCCCTGTTTCTGTTCTGGCAAGACCAACGAGTTATAATGTATTGTTGGTTGGCGATAATGACATTGGTTCGTTGAAAGCCCAGTTTTTTGCTCGGTATAAATTCAACGAGCACTTTGCTGTTCAGGCAGGGATGCAGAATTTGTTTAATGAATTGATCACTGAAAAGGTGTGGCAAGCCGTACCTGAGAAGAATGATCGATTCCGAGCTGCATCATCTCATGGGTTTGCGGGGCTGACGTATTATTTCAGTCTGTAAAAGAGGGGTGAATTAATCCTTGTTATACTCAAGGAGCAGCTTTTTGTAGAAATCGTGCTTTTCCATTTCGTTCATGCCGAAATAGATTCCGCTCAGCATGGTCAGTGTTTTTATGGCCTTGGGGTTGATGGAATAAGCTTTTTCAGCGTATGGTACAGTCTTTTCGAACAAGGCCATGACGTTATCTTGAATTGATATCAGTTCTTCCCTGTCAGCATCGAAATTCATGTTTTCAATTAATGCTACGCCTTGGTTGTAGTAGTGAATGGCTAGAAAGTAGTTGGCTACCTCGCTATCAGGGTTATCCTTCACAGATTGGATCAATGTAGTCTCGTCCTTATCGAGCGTTTCCAATTGAGAATAATTGTAAGTCGCTGGTTCCTGAGCATTAATCGTGAGTGAAAGTAGAATAGCTAAAGCGGTGCTTATTATGATGGTATGCATGAGCGTAAGTTGTTGTTTCATGGATGATTACGCAGCATAAACCCAAAAGGTTACGTATAGTTATCACCAGTTATTCTAGGCATAAATGATCTTTGAATATTGAATATTGAATATTGAATATTGAATATTGAGAACTGTCCGCTATCCAGCCTTTTCAATCGCGGCTATAATTTCAGCGCATGCCCACCGAATTTCATCCTCGCTTATGCATAGTGGGGGAGCTAGGCGAAAAGCATTTCGGCAACTCAGGAAATAGAAACCAATGATTCCTCGGTCTAAAAGATCATTGATGACACTATTTACATTTTCCTCAGACTCCAATTCAACTGCCATCATGAATCCAAATTGGCGTAGTTCTACAATTGATTTACTGTTTAATAACTCTTTGAATATCTGAGATTTGTGTTCGATTTGATTAACCCAAGGTTCAGTCGTTAGCACTTCGAGGTTGGCCAATGCAGCAGCGCAACAAACAGGGTGTCCTCCAAAGGTGGTGATGTGGCCCAAAACTGGGTCATGTGTGAGCAATTCCATATTGCTCTGGCTTGAAATAAATGCGCCAATGGGCATTCCACCGCCAAAGGCTTTTGCCAAGCAAAGAATGTCTGGAACGACATCGAACTGCTCAAAGGCGAATAGACTGCCTGTGCGGCCCATACCTGTTTGAATTTCATCGAAGATGAGTTGGGCGCCCACTTCGTTGCAACGAGACCTCAGAGCGGCTAAATAAGCTTTTGTTGGTATTCGCACTCCCGCATCCCCTTGAATGGGTTCCACAATTACAGCTGCATGGGCCTCAGTGATTTGCTCTAATTGGCTGATGTAATTAAAATCGATGAAAGTAGTTCCCGGCACCATCGGGCGAAACATCTGTTTTTTTACTTCGTTGCCAGTCACACTAAGCGAACCATGTGTAGCTCCGTGGTAGCTTTTCTTCATCGCGACCACTTCGTGTCTTCCTGTGAGCCTTTTCGCCAGTTTCAAGGACGCCTCAACGGCCTCGGTTCCAGAGTTTACAAAATAGCTGCAATCCAAGGAATCGGGCAGGAGCGAGGCTAGTTTGTCGGCCAACTGGTTTTGTGGGTCTTGGCTAAACTCCCCATAGGGTATGACATGTTGGAATTTGTCCAACTGCTCTTTGATGGCAGTAATGACATGAGGGTGGCGATGGCCAATATTTGTAACCGCAATGCCTGAAATTAAATCAAGGTACTTTTTACCATTTTTATCCCAGATGTAGCAACCTTCAGCTCGTTCTACTTCAATCCCCATGGAGTAAGGACTCGTTTGTGCTAGATGATTGCTATATGCCATAGTTGCAAATGTGGGAAGAATGTATTTAAAGTCCCATGCTCATTCACAACCAAGAGACGAGCAGTTTATACTTTGAAATAGAGATGGTTATACTATTATTGTTTAAACCTTATCAATAATTCTATGAAAAAGATTACTCTATTATCCTTTCTGGCAATCAGTAGCTTGCTTCATGCCCAATACAACGCTTTAGATTTTGACGGGGTAGATGACTATGTCGAAATCCCAATGACGGATGATATCAATTTCACCGAAGATCAGGATTTTACGATATTGCTTTGGGTTAAAATTCCAAACGATCAAACAGATCTCAGTGTCACTGACAACTCACTTATTGGTTTGTTTGATGGATATGCATATCCTTATGTATTGCGCACTTATAACAGCACGTCCAGCGAATATGGCAAAGTTGGTTTCGGAAGATTCGATGGGATGGTGGTCCTATGTACTCCTCCAACATGGAATTTGTAGAATAAAATTCAATTCAGGTTTTTCTTACTTATTGGGATTCCAATGGAAGGAACCGTTTCAAGAAAAGTTAGTCTGGAGCACTTGTGGTGAGCTTGATGAAAGGAAGGTATAAATTATTTTAGCCAAATGGCTAGAGGCTATATGTATATATTGAAATGTGCAAATGGCAGTTATTACTGCGGCAGCACAAAAGATTTGGATAGACGTTTAGCCCAGCATCAGGCTGGAGAAGGAGCGAACCATACACGTAAATACGGTCCGGTGGAGTTGGTCTATTTTGAGGAGTTTAATCGAATTGATCATGCCTTTAATCGAGAGCATCAAGTTAAAGGGTGGAGTCGAAAAAAGAAAGAGGCTCTGATTAATGGAAAGCCTGATTTATTGCCAATTCTCTCAGAGTGCACAAATCAATCGCACTGGTCGAATAAGAGCAGTTAACACTTCGACTCCGCTCAGTGTACTGCACTCATTCTTCCCACATTCATATAAATAGGCGACTCCGCACATTGATCGAGTAGAGTCGAATTCTTATCGTATAGCATGAATAAAAGTGACTGAGCGGAGTCGTGATCTGGGTTCTTTTGTGTGCTAACCAAGGTGACTGAGCGGAGTCGAAGTCACCGGAAAGTACAATGAAGTGGACCTAAACGCTTTCTACTAATATTGTCGTTATGGAAGAATTGCCAGAAACGGAAGTCTTGATCGAGGAGAATCCGAAAACGGAACGAGTGACTTTGCCAGAAACGGAATCACAGGTCACGGTGCATTGCACGGTACGCGATGATTCCCATTTCGCGGCCATACGCGTGTGGCGAACTACCTTTTTGGTGGATGTGGCCACAGGGCATAAAAGTCCATTGCTTTATGCCGAGGGAATCGTATTTCAACCGCAATGGCAGGCCATGCCGCTCTCTGGCGTAGCTCGATTCACCTTGATTTTTGCGGGATTGCCCAAGTCATGCAAGCAATTCAATTTCGAAGAGATTATTTCGGAGCCAGGCGCTTGGAAGGTGAATAACATCCAGCGCAACAGCATGGACGTGTATCGCATCGAGCTCAAATAGTCTAATCGCGCATAACACTCAGCTTCAACTCCCGCTCGTATTGTGCGGTGCGGAGCTTCACCACATAGATGCCACTATCCAAGTCGTTTGTGGCTATCTTCAATGTGCTTTCATGAGCTATGCCCTCAAACAACGACCGAATCAATTTGCCTTGGGTGTCATAGAGTTCAACCCAGACTTCATTCTCATCTGGGATGCTGAAACTAAGCTCCGCGCTGCCGTGTGCTGGATTAGGATAGATGTTGGCATTAAAATAATGCTCGCCATTCATGATTTCTACGGAAGATGGAGCACCGCGATAGAGGTAAACCTCAAACACACGGGTGCTGGCATCGCTTTGCGTTCCAGTGTTGGATCGGAAAATATTCGGAGCCGAACTTTCGATTCCACCCACCACGTATCCGATCAATACTTTCTCAGCGGGAATAGCAGAAAGTAGTAAAATGGCCTGCTCATCATACCATGCGGTGTTTTCAATTGGGATGAATTCCGCGCCTGAACCTAATAAGCCAGGCATTTCTCCAATTTTGGATTCTTCCATGGAGTTATCTGAGAGCCGCACGATTTTGCTGATGGTATTTACAAAAGGAACGTCAGGATCATCCACCAATTGATCATTTTCATCCAAGGTGTATCTGCTGATGCCGCCAAAAAATACAGTATGCATGGCTTGGTTCGTTCCATCCCAAATCGGAAGGTGTGCGCTGTGGTATTGGTTGAGGTATTGTTTGAAGTCGTTTCTAGGGGTGTATCCAGTGTCTACTAGATCAACCGTGTTTAACCAAGGGAGGTCGGCATCGTGTTGAAACACGCCACTGAATAGGGTGAAGCCGTGCTCGCCATTTGGAAAGATTTGTGGAGACATGTTGTAGTCTCTTCGATGTAGGTTCACAGAGTCAACCCACTCGCTGTAGTTCGCTATACTGAGATTGGTGCCATCATCTACAATTTCAAACTTCTTAATTGCATCCGTATAGTCTTGATAGAACCCTGGACCATGTGTAGGCCCCATGGGATTGTAAAGACCTTCAAATTGTTGCCCTCCGGCCAGGTAATACGTATCGCCCAATCGGTCTAAATAACCACCTGTGACTTGGAGTCGGGCATCTGTGATTTGACGAAAAAATGGAGTGATGGATTCACCGTCAATAATGGCGTTCATCAAATCGGGCACAGTTACCGCGCATAAATTAGGATAGGTATGGTGGTCATTTTCGGTGGCGCTATATCCATATCCACCCGTGATGTAGAGCATGTTATCTCGCTGTTCATACTCCATGTTTGTGGACTGCAATTGTTCGTACATACTTTGTGGCAAAGCGCTCAAAGAGGCTGAATAGCATTCATTCTCAACTGGATCTACTACATAGGCCATGACATTGTTGTCTGCCGCTTGAAATGCGGCAAATGGTTGACGCTGGTGCAAGCCATCGGTGCGGCCACCGATGAAGAGCCATTTGTTGTCATAGGTGCCAACCACATAAGATTGTAAACCAGGAATACATTCAATGGTGATCTCTTCAATACTGATGTCAAACTCTTCGAGGGTCTGTGATTGAACAGATAGATTCCCAGCAACGAGTAGGGAAAGGGCCAAGGTAGATTTGAGTGTAAATTTCATGAAACAAATTTCGACAACCAGACTTCGTAATTATGTGACCAAAGACACAATGAATGAAAATGTTGGAGGAGCTTTTGTATGCTAGAATTGACGGGGATTTCAGAAGCTATTCACAGCCTGTTCATAATAACTGAAAAATGACCATCTTAGCATAGGGTCGATCGCCCTTAATTTTAGGTCACTAGAAAATGAAGATTATGAACACTGAACTACAAACCCAAATTGACGACCTAAAGGCTACTCTCACTGGAAACTTCATGACCGATATGGAAATCCGTGATCAAATTCACAACCTCGAGATGAAGTTGAATGGAGTGAAACCGAGCGATTCGCATTTTGAGTGTGTGGGTTGCGGAAGCTGAGTAATATTCAATACTCAAACTCAATACTTCTTGAGTCGTTCATGTTGAGGTAGGTCCAAGACTAAGTCGTCAAGCGGACGAGAGAATACATCGGTAAATTTCTAATTGAACTTGTGGCTAATTGGATCGCTGTTATTGATCAATGATTGTTATTCTGAGGGCTGTTCTTGTTATAAACCTTTTCTTCCCCAGGTTTAATTCTTTCTTCTTCAACGATCTTGACTTCAATGACTTCTCCAAGCATGATTTTACCAGCAATCATAGGTGTTTTGAGAATTTCAATAGGTGCCTCCATTTCTATGTTTAGTGCACCTACAACTTCTTCCAATGGATGTTCTTGAGGATAATAATCTGGATGTTCGAATCGCACCTTCAAACCTTGTGTAGCTTCTACCCAAAGCATCTTGAACGAGTAATACCCAGCCGAATCGGTATATACCGTGTCCATGGCTAATCCTGGAATAGTGATTTTTACGTTTTCTAGAGGTATACCCGCATCGGTTACCACTCCAAATATGAACTTGGATTCAGGATGATCGATTCGAATGCCTCCATGTTGAATTTCGGTCTCTTCTGTCGTAACCATGTTTGGTGCTTTTACCGTGGCTATTGCACTGCCAATGGCCGTGAAAATGGCGGTAGCAGTGGTAACAATAAATCGTGGAAAGGACCACTGCACTTGAGGTTTTGGGAGTGAAATGGGTCTTTGAAGCTGATCGTTTCTGAATCTGCCGCACACGCCATCTGTGCCGGCTTGCAAAAATAAAATAAGCTCCTGGTCCGTCATTTTTGTAAAGTCAGTTACGATCTTGGCGCAACTGGCGCAATGACGACCTTGTGATTCGGGAGTCATTTGATTCCAGTCTTCATGACAAGGATTGGGAATATGGACGTTAATGGACTTTTTGTGCTTTTCGATGTTCAAGGTCTTTGTTTTTTCAATTTAGGGCAAATGGATGATGGAGCATGTTCGGCTTTAGATTTCGGGCTGATTCGAAGGGTAGATGGCATTGTCTGTCTATTTCCATAAAAGTCCTTGATTAAAATGCTTTTCAATCATCCTCAGGACTGACGGTTCTCTTAGTTTCAGTGTGTTATTGAGTTTACCTTGGTTGGATGAATAAATTAATCACCTTGGTTAGCGCATTGCTATTTGCTTTTTCCTTTTCCTACGGACAGAGTGATACGTTGCTTTTCAATTTCTATCACCTTAAAAACGGGGAAGTGCTGATTGGAAATACTTCGGGAGCTAATGATACTTCCATTACTGTGTTGGATCAAAACCTGGGCGAAATTCAAGTGCGCACCAAGTCTGTAGAAAAGGTTGAGCCTGTAAATAAGGGTAGGTTGGTTAAAATCTATTTGGCAGACAACTCCGTTTATCGAGGCCGACTTCTTGAAGTAAGTGACCATGAATTTATCATGGAATTAGAATTAGCGGGAATGATTCGATTCAAGCGATCCGAAATACAAGAATTGGAATTACTATTCGAGGAGAAGTTAGATGCTCCTAATCCAAATGGAACGCGCTATTTCTTTGGTCCTTCGGCCATACCGCTTGGAAAGGGTAATGGCTATTATCAAAATGTCTATTTGCTGATGAACTCTGTGAACTATGGCATTAGCAACCATGTGTCTATTGGCGGTGGAGTAGTCATACCGCTTTTGTTCTTTATCACTCCTAAAGTGAGTTTCGAAGTGCGAAAGAACTTTTATTTGGGGGCAGGGTTCATTGCAGGCACAACCGTTATACCAAACGCGATTATATCGGGTGGAATTCCTTATGCTATTGCCACCGTGGGGAATTCTGAAACGAATGTCACCCTTGGTGTGGGTTATGGAATCGTGTGGGATGGTGGCGATTACTTGGATACCGATTATCCGATCATCACGGTGAGCGGAATGCGCAGGTTATCCAATCGGATTCAACTTGTATCGGAGACGTGGGTAGTTCCTTTTAACGAGAAAATAGAACAATACACGAACACTGGCTACATAAGCAGTATAAAACATGAACCTACCGCTGTGGTTGCAGCCTCACTCGGCTTGAGAGTATTAGCGGGTAAGCACGCCTCACTCGATTTCGCACCTGTATATATCTATGCTAATCAGGGGCTTGTGGTGCCTTATCTCGATTTCGTGTATCAGTTCTGAAACCAAATCAACTGACTATTCTCACGTACCATAGGGTGATTCTGTCATGGTTGTTCAGGCCTATGAATTATTGTTTTGGAATCAACTAATTCATGGGAGATCATAGCGTAAATAATATTTCAAGCAATGAGGCTAGATCCGCGTTGATCAGACACTTGCTCAATGACATCGAGGCGTTGGAAATGATGTTAGAACGAGGACTTATTGAAGATGACATCATTCGAATTGGAGCGGAACAGGAGTTCTGTTTGGTCAATGATAATTGGCGTCCCTCCAAGCGCTATGATGAAATGTTAGAAATGATCAATGACGATCATTTTACCACAGAACTGGCTCGATATAATTTGGAGATAAACTTAGATTCAATAAAACTGCAGGCTAATTGCTTTAGTCAATATGAAAATACACTTCACAATTACCTGAATAAAGCCGCTGAGGCCGGAGCGAAGATTGACACCAGGGTTATCTTGGCTGGCATACTTCCCTCAATCAGTAAAAATGAACTCCAGCTTGACTACATGACACCAAGTGCACGATACTACGCGCTTAATAACATGATGAAGGAACTTCGAGGTGGCAACTTTGAGCTATCCATCCGTGGAGTGGATGAGTTAAAGATTCAGCATGACTCTGTGTTGTTTGAGGCTTGTAACACCAGTTTTCAAATGCATTTGCAGATTAAGCCAAATGATTTTGTGTCGAGCTACAATTGGGCGCAGGCTATCTCAGGTCCTGTTTTGGGAATTTGCAGCAATTCGCCTATGCTTATGGGGCGTGAACTTTGGAGTGAGACACGCATAGCTCTGTTTCAACAAAGCATTGATACGCGCAGCACTTCATATGCACTCAGAGATCAACAAGCACGAGTCACCTTTGGTGATGGCTGGTCTGAGGGGAGCATAGCTGAGATATTTAAGAATGATATTGCGCGTTTCAAGATTTTGCTTTCCAAAGAGATTGATCATGATTCCTTGGCTGATTTAGAACAAGGAATAGCACCCAAGCTTCAAGCCTTAAACCTACACAACAGCACCGTGTATCGTTGGAATCGCGCATGCTATGGAGTGGGCGGAGGTAAAGCTCATGTTCGAATTGAGAATAGATATATTCCATCTGGTCCAACAATTCTTGACGAGATCAGCAATTTTGCTTTCTGGATCGGATTGATGGTCGGCCGACCTGAAGAGTTTGACGACATGCCCTCCGTGATGCACTACAATGATGCAAAGTCAAATTTCATAAAAGCAGCTCGAACGGGCAAGGAATCTGTTTTGCGTTGGGCAGGAAAGCGAGTTTCAGTAAGGGATCTGGTGATCGAAACATTGCTTCCTATTGCCAAAGCTGGATTACAAAAGGTGGAAATCGATGCAGCAGACATCGACAAGTACCTGGGAGTGATAGAACAGCGAGCAAAGACCCACACTGGGTCACAATGGACCATCGAGAATTACCGAAAGCTCAAACTATTATATCGCAGAGACGATGCGTTGATCATGATGTGCAAAGCCATGCACGAGAATCAGAAATCGGGTAAGCCAGTGCACGAATGGCCACCCGTAAGTAAAGATATAAAGGTACATGAATCATCCGATTTGATTGGCCATATCATGAATACCAACATATTCGTTGTCGATGAAAATGATCTTGCTGATTTGGCTACCAGCGTAATGAAATGGAAGAATATTCATCATCTACCCATCGAAAATAAAGCGGGTGATTTATGTGGGTTATTGACTTGGACACACATGAAACGACATCGCGAACAAGGCGGTGATACGCATAGCGTTTTAGTTTCTGATATTATGACACGCGATGTCATATTTGTAAGACCAGAAACGGAAATTAAAAAAGCGATTCAGCTGATGAAGCGCAATGAAATTGGCTGTTTGCCTGTGGTTCACGATCGTCAATTGATCGGTATTGTCACCATTGAGGATGTAATTCCCTACGACCATGACTGAAAATCCGAGGGTCGCTCGCAGTAGATACATCGGGAAAATTGTAGCGGGACCTTCCTTGCCAGCGGTAGTGTTTTTTGGAGGAATTCACGGGAATGAACCTTCAGGAGTTATTGCATTGGAACGAGCGTTTGAAAAGTTGGCAAGGGAATCTTTAAAAGGCTCTGTCTATGGGGTAATCGGCAACAAATGGGCATTGGACAGGAAGTGTAGGTATGATGCGGAAGACTTAAACCGAATGTGGAGTCATGATCGGGTAGCGCAGTTAAATGATCCGAATTGGAAACCCAACAATCATGACGAACAGGAGCAGATAGAAATTTGGGCCGAAGTTCAGAAAATCATAGCCTTTCATACTGGCCCCATCTATTTCATTGATTTACACACGACATCCAGTGAGACAAAACCCTTTGTCGTTCTAAACGATAGCTTGTTGAATCGATCTTTCGCAAAACAATATCCTTTACCAATTATACTGGGGATTGAAGAGTATTTAGATGGCCCGTTATTAAGCTATATCAATGAATTGGGTTATGTAGCCTTTGGATTCGAAGCGGGCAGTCATGATGACCCCGTTTCCATAGATGTCCATTTGGCATTTATCATGTGCTCGTTGCACTTTACTGGATTAATGACTGAGGTTGGAGCTTCGTTCGCTGAGCCCTTTCAACTCCTAGTGGAAACAGGGCAGGGGATGGATCGATTTTATGAAATATTCTTTCGGTATAAGATCAAGGAAGAAGAGTCCTTTAAAATGAATCCAGGTTACCAGAACTTTCAATTGGTTCAGAAAGGAGAACAATTGGCTACGAGTAATGAAAAACCTATTCTAGCGGATCGAAAGGCTAGAGTCTTCATGCCGCTTTATCAATCGCAAGGTTCTGAGGGCTTTTTTGCGATCCGTCCGGTAAATGAATTCTTTCTAGGACTATCTGCTATACTTCGAAAATGGAAGGTTGATACTTTGTTGCCGATCTTGCCAGGCGTAAAATGGCACTCGAACGACAGGCATGCACTGATTGTTAATAAGGCCGTTGCGCGTTTTTTCGCGAAGCAGATATTTCATTTGTTGGGATATCGCAGTCGGTCCGTAGATCAACATCAATTTATCCTGAGGAACAGAGAAGCTGCGTCAAAGCATACTAGATATTCCGAGGCGAAATGGCTGAAGCCTTAAGCGCTCTTTTTCAATTTACTACCAGAAATGACTTTGGTGGTTTCAATGTTCGCCTTCAATTGATTGAGTAGCTGGTATAGCCCAAAATAGGTCCTATTGAAGTAGATGAAGTGCTTTGATCCTTGGGCAGAAAGTCCACGCATATCTGAATTTCTGCTCAGTTCCTCTCCCTTAGTATAAATCTCTTTGAAGTATTCATCGTTGCCAAAATCGAAGGTATCGGACATCAACGGACGTCCAACTAATTCAAACATCTCTGGGAAAGTGGACATGATCAATTCCCGCTCTTTCAATGGGGCTTTTGGATCGTATAGACCTAATTCGATGAGCGTTTCCTTAAATTCTATGGACTCCATCTCCCGACTATACTCCAATAATTTGATGTATGATTGGTAAAAATCAAGAGGAAGCTCCTTAATACATCCAAAGTCAATGACTCCGAGTTTTCCATCAGGGCAAACAATAAAGTTACCTGGATGGGGGTCAGCATGTACAAACTTCAGAGTATGTATTTGAAATTGGTAAAAGTTCCACATCGCCTGACCTATACGGTTTCTTTCCCTTTGACTCGGATTCGTTTTCACCCAATCAGATAAGCTCATACCATCGAGCCAAGTCATGGTAATGACTCGCTTACCAGAAAGCCTTTTTTTGAATTTCGGAAACCTTAGATCCTCTAAATCAGAACATCCGGATATGATGCGTTTTGCATTTTCAAGCTCTTGCTCATAATTGGTTTCTTCCATCAATTTATTCTCAACCTCGTCTAAATAGGGCTTGACCTCTTTTTTATTTAATCCTAGGATCTTAATGGCAATGGGCGCTACGAGGTTGAGATCACTCTTCAAGCTATCCGCGACCCCAGGATATTGGATTTTAATGGCGTAGTCAACCCCTTCAAGGGTTCCTCTATGCACTTGACCAATGGACGCTGCGTTCACGGCTGATTGGCTGAAATTCTCAAATATCTCTTCTGGGTTTTTACCCACTTCCTTTTTGAACGTTTTTCGGATGAGAGGATAGGAAAGTGGGGTCACTCTGCTTTGTGACTTGGCAAATTCTTCGGTGTACGCTTTTGGCAAGAGCTGATCTCCCAAACTGAGCATTTGAGCCATCTTTAGTGGGCCGCCTTTCAATTCACTAAACGCTTGATAAACATCCTTTGCGTTTGCCTCATCCAGTTCTTCTTGAGAACCCTTGTTCACCAGCTTTTTGGCATAATGCTTTATGTAATTGGAACCCACTTTGGCACCGACATTCGCCAGTTTTCCCGCTCTTCCCAGTTTTGAAACGGCAATGTTCTCTTGATCTTTCTTCATCTTAATTCCAGCTAAACGCAGTGTTTTTTCTTGTGATCATGAACTTGCCTAAGTCGAAAATGCTGGTCAAGGTACTCGTATCCGTTAGTCTAAACAATAGATCACTGGTTTTTTCGATAAAGGCATCGGTATCTTGTTTGTCTTCACTACGATCATTCGTGTAGAACCAAAGAACGCTCATAGCGTGATTGGTCAAAGCAGACTTTTTCGGATTCAATCCAATACGCTCAAACACCTCTGTTGTTTTACCTTCATGGCTTAGGGCCTCAAATTGCTGTGCATTCAGAGTCATTGCAAATTGTCGCATAAATGATGGTGAGTTTTTCTTCGCGTGAACGAACTCACTTAAGAACACATCATCTTGGGATGCTTGTTCAATCAGTAGGTATAAGAAGGCCGTATGCTTGTCCTTTTGATCCCATTCATTTGCCTCTTTATCTGCAGATAATAGATCGTCCGATTGTTTGAAATACCAAAGAACGAGAGCGATTTCCAACTCCTCGAGGCTTTTAAAATTAGATTTGAAATCCTTGAAATCCATCTCTCCAAACTTGATTAGATCTTTAATGGATTTGGGTAGCTCGCCATGAGTAGTGACGTAACTCTTATAGAGTTGTACTAGTTGGACCCTAGGATCAATTTTGCTCTTTTTCTGCTTTGCCATGGATTTTTCGATTTACCACAATGAAACACGATCCGGTTGTTTTTGTTGTGATTTCTGGGTGTTAAGATTTGCCAAAACCTCATCTTGCAGCGGAGGGAGCTGTGCTAATCAATGTGTGGAGGGAGCTTCTTTTCATACCAATCCCACAGTGCATAACAAGCATAACTTCGATATGGCGACCACTGATCTGCGATTTCATTGAGCTCGTTGATCAGAACCTTCTTCTGAGATTTCAGCCCATAGAGCTTGATCATCGCATTTCTTATCACCAGATCGTCCACTGGAAAGATATTAGGACGTCCTAATGAAAACATTAGAATCATCTCTGACGTCCATTTACCCACTCCTTTGATTTGAGACATATGCTTTATCGCGTCATGATCATCCAGCGTTTCAAAATACCTTTTCGAAAGGTCGTTCTCGAGGCTGAACTGCGCAATGTTCTTTAAATACCCTGCCTTTTGATAGGACAACCCGACCGACCTCAACACTTCTGGTTCGGTATTTAGGATTTCATTGGAATGAGGATAGTAAGGAAATAATGCAAGAAATCGTTTCCAAATGGCGGCAGCTGATTGAACACTTAATTGCTGCTCTACAATGGACTTTAGAAGAACGTAGTATACATCTTCATTGGTTGGTGGAGGGACAATGGGGACCATGTCCAGCACCAAGGCAAGGCGTTTGTCTCTTACTAGGTGATTCTTCGCGAGGTTTAAATGCACAAACTATTAACCAAAGAGGGGAATGATTGTTTCTGGCACGTGTTTCTGTATCAACTCAAAAAACTCACGTTCTTCCAATCTCACATGATTTTCAATGATTCGCCCAAGTTCATCCAGTGCTAAGTCACTGCCCAGCGCGATCTTTGTGTCACCTTGCATCAATTCAAATAGTCGCGTTATTTCAGCGTGATCATCAATCAGGATGTAGATCAGTTGGTCGATTTCTGTGTGAATACCAGCAATAGCAGGGAATAATTCATTTTCTTCAAACTCGAAGTGTGGTTTGATCAAATCATGAAATAGTCGATCTGCGTATCGCTGCTTATCCAGGTTGTCTGTGGGCAAACCTTTGTAACCTGGTGAATCTGACTTAAGCAATTGGGCCAAAATGAGCATTTGGTGGTGCTCTCGACTCAATGGCGCTAATTGTTCTATCCGTTTCAATTACTTAATCTAGAAGCTTCTCAAGTAGTATTTGCCGAATATTACCTAATAATTTCGCGTTTTCATGGTGATTATCAAGTGCAACATCTAGTTGCTTAATACCATTGGTGAGCAGGTCATCTTGAAAGCCTTCCATGTTGTCTAAAATCGTCATGACTTCAACGGCAGTCATAAAGTCTTCCTTGATCGATAATTCAATTAAAAATTCAAGCTCATTAGAGGCGTCCAAACCACTTTGCCAGACACAAGTAAGTATCTCCGCTCGGATGGATTTTAATTTGTCGTTTCTTAAGCTATCAATCAGTGGAGCCACACAATTTGGGTCTTTTAAATTGTACAATGACTTTTCGAGCAATAGCTGAATATCTGAACTTGGCTGTGTTGCTAACAATTGCAACATAGGTATGATCACTTCATGGTTTCCATCGTGCGGCACGCGTTTTAGTGCCCCTATTACCTTACGTTCGTCTCTAGAGGTCAGTTCCTCGATGATTTTCTGCACTTTTTTGGGTGCACTGTTTTCTTCGCTCATTCAATCGATTCTATTGAAGCTTCTCGCTTCTGGTTTATCCGCAAACAACGTTTTTGTGTGTTTCCAAGTATTTCTGAAGAACTCCGATTCTCGATAAGTATTCAGTGATTCCTCCGTATCCCAAATGCTATAGGTCATCATGACTTTAGGATCATGTTCATCTTGTAATAACCATACGTCCGAACACCCCGCAAACGTCAATATTTGTGGCTTGCTTCGCTCAAAAGTTGCCTTGAACTCTTCAATGCACTCAGGTTTAAAAGTCATTTTGACTAATCTAATCATCGAATGTTATTATTATGGTTTCGCTCTTTTCTAAACCGAGTAGATGACTTGCATTACCATGATTTATAGCCACTTCTAACATTCCTGCCGAATTAAACATGGCTAATCTGTCACCTTCTGAAGCATCGGAATAGCGACTTGAAATAACATCGATGTCGTAACCTTTTTGAATGAAACCGATTAAAAACCTGCGACCCTTACCTACTTTTTTGAAAAGCTCTCTGTTTATATTACTAATTGCATTTCCATAGTTGTCCACATAGGTAATTGACCCTTTTATAAATCCGTCACCAATCACCGGTTGGAGCATCGCCCGTTTTTGATAGTCTTGAATCTGTTTGCCAATGACTTCTGGCGTTACTCCGCGTGCAAGCAGAGCAGCGGCCGGAGCGTACAAATCACGAGTAGGGAAGTTTACGTCATTGGTATCCAAATTGATTTTTAATTCGACCACTATATCAGGGTGATGATCAGCAATCAAACTAAAGAAGCCATTATCTGCTGTGATGATGAATTGATTGAGGTAGCTAAACACCAAATGTCGTCCTTCATCCACCGCACCTGCAGCAACACCAACGATGTGGATAGTGCCTTTTGGAAAATTTGACATGACACTTTTAAGAACAAATGCGGCTTCGGCTAAATTGAATTTATCAATTTCGTGACTAATATCTATGACCTGACAATCAACATCTTGTGAGTAAATTTTAGCCTTTATTAAGGACAAATAGTAATCACCATATCCCAGGTCAGTAGTAAGTGTGATTATTGGCTTCAAAATAGCTTTAGGTAGCGATTAAAATTTATTCCTTTGCGTGGGCGAAGTTAGAAATTTGATGCGCCTGAAAATCTAAATATACCATCGTTTGCATGAAATAATTATTCAGTTTGAAGACCTACATCCAGTGGATGTTCTAGGAGTTAATAATTCAAACTTACAAGCCATACGTAAGCACTTTACATCCTTGAAGTTAATAGCCCGAGGAGATCAGTTGAAGGTCCTAGGACCAGAGGAAGAGCTTATTCAGTTCGAAAACAAGTGGAAGGAATTGATAGCACACTTAAACGAATTTCATCGATTAAGCGAGGTAGATGTCAAGAATATTCTAAAGTCTGAGGAAACATCCATTGGAGAAGATGCAAGTGTGATCGTTTATGGTAATTCAGGCAAGGTGATCAAGGCACGCACAGTTAACCAGCAAAGACTCGTGCAAGCATCCTCTGAGGATGATATGGTGTTTGCTATTGGTCCAGCCGGAACGGGGAAGACCTACACAGCAGTAGCATTGGCTGTAAGAGCTTTAAGAGATAAAGAAGTGCAACGTATTGTATTGACAAGGCCAGCTGTTGAAGCAGGTGAGAGTCTTGGGTTTTTGCCGGGTGATTTAAAAGAAAAGTTAGACCCGTATTTACGTCCCTTGTATGATGCCTTGTTAGATATGCTGCCTTACGACAAGCTGGCTAAGTTTTTAGAAAGATCGGTCATTGAAATTGCTCCTTTGGCATTCATGCGCGGACGCACCCTTGGAAATGCATTTGTAATACTTGATGAGGCTCAAAACGCAAGTGAGAATCAAATGAAGATGTTTTTAACACGTATGGGACGTGGATCAAAGTTTATCATCACCGGTGATATGAGTCAGATTGATTTGCCTGCAAAGATTCCGAGTGGATTAAAACAAGCTGTTAAGTTGTTGGATGGAGCGAAGGGTATTAGCATCATTAAATTAGATAAACGCGATGTCATACGGCATAAGCTAGTGGAAAGTGTTATAGAACGTTATGATGCTTATGATGAATTAAAAGCAAAAAGAGAATGAGGTTAGTATTGGTATTATTATGTGTTGGTTTAACATCAGTTTTATCCGGGCAAACGCTCGATTTAAGCTTGGATAGCTTTGAATTAATTAGCCCATTGCATCATATGTCAGGAGAGAAAGGAGTGATAAGCGCAACGCATCCAGCTCATGTCGAGGATACTTTGAAAATGACCCCAATGTCGATTAGGATAAATGCAAAGAAGAAGACGATTAAAATATCCGAGTTGGGTTCAGATTCCTTACAATATGATTTAAAGTACTCCATGTCTCATCAAGGTGCGGGCAGCGGTTCTGTTTCATTGAAGCCAACTGAAACGATGTTCATGGTGCGGGATAAAAAGATATTTATGGTTACACATGATAAAGTCACGGAAACTCTTCATGTAATCACCAATTAAAATAAGATTGAATTGTTTGGGCACTTGAAGTATAGAAAGGATTATGATGCAATGATTGAAGCTCAAAAGGCAGAAGCAAAGCGAAAAGAAGAAGAACGGAAAAGGGCGCAAGAATTAATGAATTTCGAAGCAAGATGAATGCATTAAAAGAAACTAATTTTCATTTTCAACACCAGGTGAAAATGTATCGTGGAAAGGTGAGGGATGTTTATTTCATCGGAGATAAATACTTGGCAATGATTGCCAGTGATCGCATTTCGGCTTTCGACCATGTATTACCAAAAGGGATTCCGTATAAGGGTCAGGTGTTGAACCAATTGGCTGCCCGATTTCTGGATGCTACCAGCGATATTGTTCCAAACTGGTTGGTAAATGTGCCAGATCCAAGCGTTTCCATTGGGTTGAAATGTAAACCGATCATGGTGGAGATGGTTATTCGTGGCTATTTAAGCGGACACGCTTGGAGAGAGTATCGAAGTGGAAAGCGAATGATTTGTGGTGTTCCGATGCCGGAGGGCATGAACGAAAGCGATCCGTTTCCAGATCCGATTATTACACCTGCTACTAAAGCGGAAGAAGGTCATGATGAAGATATTAGCAGGGAAGACATCATTGCAAATGGTATAGTCGAAAAGGAGCTTTACGAAAAGTTGGAGTCATACACGAGACGGTTGTTTCAGCGTGGAACTGAAATCGCAGCTAAACAAGACCTAATCTTGGTTGACACTAAATATGAGTTTGGAATTGATGATGAGGGAAATATTCGACTCATCGATGAGATACATACACCAGATTCCTCAAGGTATTTTTATAAAAACGGTTACAAAGAGCGGCAGGAAAGGGGAGAAGCTCAAAAACAATTAAGTAAGGAGTTTGTCCGTCAATGGCTTATCTCCAATGGATTTCAAGGATTAGAAGGGCAGGTGATGCCAGAAATGCCAGATGACTTTGTGAAGAGTGTGAGCGAACGCTATATAGAGCTATTCGAACTAATTACGGGGGATAAGTTTATTCCTTCCGATACTGAAAGGATCCAATCACGCGTTGAGTCCAATGTGGCTTCTTGGATTCAGGACAATGTCTAGTTTTTTGTAACCTCTATTTCTTCGAAATAAGTCTCAGTGTATTTTTTATCGAAGGTGAACTCATCCTTTTTGGCGCTGTATTCAATCAATACTGCTGGATAATCGGCCAAATATTTATCTAAGGTTTTTTCTTCCTTGCTGTCCATACTTAGGTCGAATAAAAACTTATAGGTGTCATCTACTTCTGCAGGAATACGAGTGTTTACCGAAACCTTTTTCGAATAATAGCCCTTTTTGGATAATTCGATGGTGTAGATATAATTGCTCAACAGAGTGAACTTGAATTTGCCGTTTTTCTTGGTTGTTATGTCATCCACTACATTGTTTGATTCGTAAAGCTTCACAGAAACACCTTCAATCATATCTTCCCCGTGAGAAATCGTGCCGCCAATGTCTAAAACGTCATATCGCTCAGATTCTGCATTTTCTTCACTTTGCGCGAATGAGTTGATAGTTAATAGCGCGAATGATGTAAGTAATATGAATGGCAGAATTCTCTTCATGGCGGAGTTTTTGAATAATGAAACCACTAAAATCCACAAAAAATCAATAAGCAAGTAAAATCAGCCCTTTTTGTCACCGTGTTAATTCTTTTGGCACAGTGGGCAGTGTTCCTTATTAACGAGGCTACACTGGTCGATTTGAGAGATTTTGGATTGAAGCCAAGAACACTTGAAGGCCTTGTTGGAATCTTTACATATCCTCTGCTTCATTCGGGTTGGGAACACATTATCAATAATTCTGTGACAGCCTTTGTCTTACTTTTTGGCATGTTTTCATTTTATGGTCGGTTAGGTTGGCAGGTTTTAGCCTGGAGTTGGATCATGAGTGGTGTTTGGATGTGGATTGCCGCAAGAGACGGTAACCATATTGGCTTTAGTGGGGTAATTTATGCGCTTGCAACATTTATTTTTTTTGCGGGAGTTTTGAGAAGGTACTACAGGCTTATGGCGCTTTCTGGAGTAGTGGTCTTTTTATATGGTTCCATGGTGTGGGGAGTATTCCCAATCAATCCCCAGATAAGCTGGGAAGGTCATTTGTTTGGTGCAATAGCCGGCATGATACTAGCATTTTATTTTAAAGAAAAAGGACCACAAAGGCCTAAGTACTCCTGGGAATTGGAACCTGAAATAGAGGATGATTTGGATGAGTACGTAGAATTCGAGGAAATAACACATATAAAAAAGCCATCAGAAAACTCTGATGGCCCAGTGAAAATTCAATACGAATACAAATACAAAAAGCGATCTACTGACTAAGCATTACTGGCATAACCAGCATAGTAATCGTCTCTTGGTCTTCTTTCTCCATTGGTGAAAGGATTCCCGCTCTGTTTGGTGCGCTTAATTCTAATCTCACTTCTTCAGACTCCATGTTGTTCAACATTTCAACTAGAAATCGGCTGTTAAAGCCAATGGTGATGTCTTCGCCTTTGTATTGACAACCAAGTCTTTCAGTTGCTTCATTGCTAAAGTCTAGGTCTTCAGCAGAAACTTGTAACTCGCTTCCCTTGATACTTAAACGAACTTGGTGAGTGGTTTTGTTAGAAAAGATGGAGACCCGCCTCACGCTATTTAAAAAGGGGGTCGCGAGCGATGGTCATCTCATTTGGATTCTCTTTTGGGATAACAGCTTCATAATTTGGATATTTCCCATCAATTAATCGGCTCACCAATGTGTATTGCTCAAAAACGAATGAAGCATTGGTCTCATTGTATTCTACGTCAACTGTAGTATTCAAGTTGACCAACAAAGATTTCAATAGATTCAGTGGCTTTTTAGGCATGATGAAATTGGCTGATTTGCTAGACTTACAATCACTTCTGTGATACTTAACCAATTTGTGAGCATCCGTAGCAACAAAGGTAATTCCATCTTTTTCGAGGCCGAAATAAACGCCACTCATCACTGGACGAAGTTCATCATTGCCAGTGGCAAAAACAGTTTTATTAATTGCGTTAAACAAGGTGCCGCTTTCGATTTTAAGTTTGGTTGAAGATTCCAACTCAGGTAGTCTCGGAAATTCGTCACCATTCACACCAGCTAGCTTGTACTTACCATTATCCGAACCTATCTCAATACCAAAAGCTTTTGCATCGATAGTGAACGTCAATGGTTGGTCGGCAAA
Source organism: uncultured Flavobacteriales bacterium (assembly GCA_943788775.1). Lineage (GTDB taxonomy): Bacteria > Bacteroidota > Bacteroidia > Flavobacteriales_G > Salibacteraceae > SHAN690. Next base: position 153,938 of record CALSRO010000006.1, read on the forward strand.
TGTCTTGAGCATGTCAAGGAGTAATTTAGCCGGTACACAGACTTTCATGTCATCATCCGCCTTGTCAAGTTCAATCTGAGTGATCATGGTGCTTTCAAGGTCGCTGCCTGAAACAGTCAACTTCTTATCGCTAACATCAAAAAGATAGTAGCTTAGAATAGGTAGGTTACTGCTTGTGTTTAACACCCCGCTGATTGAGGTTAATTGCTTCAATAACGAAGAACTGGATACAATAAATTTCATTTGCTGAAGAATAGGTTAGATATCGGTTTGTCCTGCTTCTAAAGTGGGCAAATATAGCCCAATAGACATGAGGACTTATAGTATTAGAGCTTCAAGGTTTGATTAGTTTTCAACGGTATTGCGAAAGAAATAAACACCTTTCGTCAGTTTGTCAAAAATCGCGTATTGACCTACAAACAATTCATTTGAATCAACCCACACGTAAAGTCGATCTTGATCGTATTTCACCGGATTCCCCTCTAGATCATAGCCCTCGCGCAATGGCTTTCGATAGCCATGAACGATTCTTGAATCATTATCGGTCTCTAGTTCAATGGTAAATAGTGGGGTACTTTGTTTTACGGAGTCAATAAAGTCATCCGTTTTGGTTTCTTCATAACTCTCATAGTGTATCATCTTGTAGTTACTCAAATATCCATTTAATAATAGGGTGTCAAAACCCATTGGATTCGACAATTCTTCGCCCGTCATTACTTCAATGTCCCCACCACCTCGGTTTGTAACTTTGAAATTGGATTTAGGTGTTTCTTGATATTTGATTTGTACTGATGCAATTTCTTCAACTTGATATCCGAAGATTTCTCGAGATCTCCATTCCAATTCATTGGTGAAGAATCGTGGGGTTAAAAACCCGTGAAACCCTTCGATGTGAACTACAAAAGGTCTGGATGATCCGGTCATCATCACGTTTGTTCCTGTGTGACTCTGATTTGCGCCACCCACATAATAGGACTTTACAGGTTCATCACTATCGGTGTAAATCTCGACTATCACATGGGAAGCAATGATATTCTTTAGCGTAGATTCCATAGCACTCTGGCTTACAGGCGTTTTTACGCTCAGTCTTTTCATTGTTGTGAGCAGGATTTCAACAGCATCTGGTCTAGCAGTAAACTCAGAGTTCACACTCCATTCTCTCCCTTGAATTCTTCGGAGATCGATTATTTCACCAGATTCATCTTTGAGTAATACTCGCGTGATACTAGCCGTATCCTTAAAAGCAAAGTCACTCAATTCACTTCGAATTGTGCTACCATCTTGATTTTGCTGCATTACAAAGGCAATTATTCCAAGCGTAGCCACCATTACAACACCAATAATCAGTCTCTTCATTTTGCGCTATTTTTCAAATCTTCTTTTTCTCCAATAAAAAAACACCAATCCCATAATGACCACAAAACCAATGGGTACGGCAGTATTAATTGTTTGCCAATAATAACGTTCCGTGTCAATCTTCGTTTGGTCTAATAGTCTAATTTTAAACTCTTTGGTGCGAACGTTTAGCAGCCCGCTATCGTCACACAAATAGTTGATGGAGTTTAGTATAAACTCTCGATTGGCGTACATCTTTTGTGTGTATCTGTCATAGCCCAGTGCGAAATACTTATCACCCAAAGCGCTTACAGGATTTCGAATGATATCACCATCACTTACAACTATCATTTTGGTTTGGACAGATATTTCTTTGAATTTGAGCCCTTCATCATCAGTTAATTTTTGCGGTAAACGATTCTTGAAAACCGAAGTGAATTTACCTTCTAGTAACACAGCTGTGGCGTGTGGACCTGAATTGAACAACTCATATTTGGGTGGATCGCGAAGTATGTTGAAACTGATGCGGGTAGGAGCGTTTACTAATCGGCTCTGATCACTGGATGTCATAAGAGTAGTGGCTTCGATACTATCAATCTCAAGAACTTCGAGGGTGCTTGCAAACTCGGTCATGATCCTATCCAGATTGCTCGAAATTGGATGTTGTTCATTTCCGATCAATAGTGGTTCGTAATACCATGGAAACATTTCCTGCCTTGGCTGGTTGCCAATATAACCAGTGACAATGGGCTTAGTGTTACATTGAATGTCCATGATTAGATCATTATTTAAACGAACACCGTACTTAAACATCTGGTCCTCCAAATTATGATTGAGCACTAATCCCATCGTCAGATTAGAAGATCTAAGGCTATCCATTCGAGCGAATACTGGGTCGATGAGCCAAAGCACCTTTCCACCATTCATGATGTATTGGTCAATTATGAATTTATCCTGCTCAGAATAAGCGCTATCTGGTCGAGCAATAATGATGGCGTCAAAACCAGCGAGCGCGTTGAGTTTTTGTTCAATGGAGATACGCTCTACTTCATAAAACTCTTCCAGTGCCTTCTGTGCGTCAGCCGTTTGAAGTTCTGTTAATTCTCCATGTCCTTCAATGAATGCAATTGATTTCTTTAATGGACTGCTAAGCTTTTGTATCGCACTGACAAATTCATATTCCAATTGTTGAATTGAAGAAGCAATCATTTGCTGTTCTGTGGCGCCAGCGACACTTTTTAATAGTTGAATCGGAACTTCTTTGTCTCTAAAACTAACGACCGCGCCAGGGAAGATGATTTGCTCAGACATTTTGTCTCCAGCTTGCACTCTGATGTTGGTGTACTGCAGTCCAATGCGTGTCAGTTCCTTATATACCTCAACGCGTTCTTCCTCATTGTTGCTAATCGAGGGATTGATGAATTCGTACTGAATATTATCTCCAGCGTAAGCTCGAAATTCATCTAAAAGTTCTTTGGTCGCATTGCGCAATTCCCGGAATTCTGCAGGAAGGTTTCCTTCTAAATAGACTCGTATAAAAACCACATCTTCAAGTGATTCTAGCTTCTCAGTTGTGGACTCGCTTAAGGTGTATCTATTCTCTTCGGTTAAATCGAATCGGTGAAAGAAGTAGGTGCTAGTTAGGTTGATTAAAACAATTGCAACCAACCAAACAACAAGTGAAGAGAGGTCAATCCACTTTTTCTTAGAACCGCTATTCTTTGATTTCTCTACCATTTCCGGCTTTCGATTCTAGTTTTTGTCAATAAAATGAAGGCGCCAATTAAGCTTACGAAATAGATAACATCTCTTGTGTCAATAACCCCACGGCTCATGGACATATAGTGAGAATTAATCCCCAGTTTAACTAGGACTGTTTCAATGCTTTCAATACCAAAAATGCCACTCGCTGATTCCAACCCAATGAATAGGATGAAACACATGAATACTGCAAAAATGAACGACACTATTTGGTTGTTTGAAAGTGAGCTTGCAAATAAGCCAACACTCACGTATGCTCCGGCTAAAAAAAGTAAACCTATATATGAACCCCACGTTCCGCCACTGTCAATATTACCTTCAGTAGCCCCTAGGTGATACACAGAATAATAGAATAACAAAGTTGGAATCAGGGTGATAATGGTTAAAAACCAACCGGCAAAGAATTTAGACAAGATGATCTGCCAATCACTCAAGGGTTTGGTTAAAAGCAACTCCATGGTTCCTGTTCGATTTTCCTCAGCAAACAAACGCATGGTTACAGCTGGGCACAAGAATAGAAACACCCATGGACCTAATACAAACAGAGCGTCAAGGTTAGCATATCCGCTGTTCAATACATTCATTTCGATAGGGAAAACCCACATGAACAGACTTACTGCAACCAGAAATACCGCCATCACCAAATAGCCGATGAGGGAGGATAAAAAATCTGCTATTTCTTTTCGTAGTAAACTAAACAAAGTCGCTTGTTATCAAGGCGGCCAAAGATATGCGATTAGATACGGGTAGATTGTCAAAATGAGTTATTGGTTATGAACCTAATGTTGATAATTACCACAAATCCATGAATTCGACCAATACGTCTTATACAAGCTTAAATTCGCACCCCTTTTACATTGAGAATATGATCATCCAAAAATTTGGTGGAACTTCTGTCGGAAATGCTGAGTGCATAAAGCATGTAGCGTCTTTAGTACAAGATGGCAGGCAAAAAATAGTGGTATTAAGTGCTGTCTCTGGCACAACGAACCGTTTGGTGGAGATCACAAAATGTCTCTACAAACAGGACAAACAAGCGGTGTTGGATCACATTGGAGAGTTTAGAATAGAGTATTCGCAACTGGTTAAGGAGCTTTTTCAAAATGAACAGCACATTGCTCAGGCCCAAGAAATTTTAGAAGGTCATTGGAATCATATAATATCATTCACCTTAGATATGTTTACTCCCTTTGAGGAGCGGACAGTTTTGGCACAGGGTGAACTGATTTCTACCTCTTTGTTTAGTATGTACTTAAATGAAATTGGTGTTAGTTCAGTTCGATTGAGCGCTTTGGACTTTATGCGCATTGATCAGCAGAACGAGCCAGATGAATGGTATATCAAGAGCAATTTAAAAAGACTCATTGATAATGATAAGGCTTTGATTTATGTGACACAGGGCTTCATTTGCAGAAATCATTTTGGTGAAGTGGATAATCTCAAACGGGGTGGTAGTGATTACAGTGCAAGTATCATTGGGGCAGCCATAGGAGCAGAAGAAGTTCAAATATGGACGGATATTGACGGAATGCACAATAACGATCCTCGTATTGTCAAGGACACAAAACCAATTGAGAGATTGACCTTTGATGAAGCGGCTGAACTAGCATATTTTGGAGCAAAAATCCTTCACCCAAGCAGTGTGCAACCTGCAAGGAAATCAAACATTCCAGTTGTATTAAAGAGTACGCTCAATCCTGAAAAGAAAGGAACTATCATCTCAAATGAACCATCTGGAGCATTTATCAAGGCAGTTGCAGCAAAAGATGGAATTACAGCGATTAAAATTAAAAGCGGTCGAATGCTGTTGGCTTATGGTTTCTTAAGGCAGATTTTCGAGGTTTTCGAAAGACACAGAGTTTCAATTGATATGATCACCACTAGCGAGGTGGCGGTGAGTTTAACAATAGATACCTTGGAAGATATATCCTCACTTGTGGATGAACTATCACAATTCGGAAGTGTGGAAGTAGATAAAAATCAATGTATAGTCTGCATTGTTGGTCATTTAATCCAAACTGAGCCTGGGCATGCGGCTAAAATTTTCAGTACGCTGAGCGATATTCCACTTAGGATGATATCCTACGGGGGAAGCAAGAATAACGTAAGTCTTCTCATCAATGAGAGTGATAAAAAGGGAGCGTTGAAGGCGCTAAATGTTGGAATATTCAATTTAAGTTAGAATGGATCGCAAATCAATTTTAAACTCACAGGATCTTCCAACACCTTATTATGCATATGATTTGGATGTTTTGCGCAAGACTCTTTCGGCAGCACGATTAGCTGCAGACAAATTCAACTTTCATGTCCATTACGCAATAAAGGCAAATTCGCATCCACGAATACTAAAGGAGGTCATGGAGGTAGGGTTTGGTATTGATTGTGTGAGCGGCCAAGAGGTCAGGCACGCCCTGGACAATGGTTTCCAGCCTGAAAATATTGCCTTTGCTGGGGTTGGAAAGGCGGATTGGGAAATTGATTTAGCGATCGAGCATGAAATATTCACACTCAATGTGGAGTCAATCGAAGAGCTTGTAGTAATCAATGAACGTGCAGAAATGGCTGGTAAAAAGGTTGATATAGCACTTAGGTTAAATCCTGATGTCAACGCTAAAACACACCATTACATTACCACAGGATTAGAAGAAAACAAATTTGGAATAAGCAGATGGCAGTTCAATGAATTAGTTGAAGTGGTTAGAGCATCGTCAAACGTTAACCTTGTCGGATTGCATTTTCACATTGGTTCACAGATTCAGAGCCTTGAACCATTTAAAAATCTTTGCACTCGCATTAATGAATATCAGAGCTTTTTCCTTGATCAGGGATTTCACATCAAACATATAAATGCTGGTGGCGGTCTCGGAGTTGACTATAATAACCCCGATGACTTGAACAATCCAGACTTTGAGCCTTTCTTTCAACTTTTCAGTGATTATCTCGAGCTAAAGCCAACACAGCAGTTACACTTTGAGTTAGGGGCGTTCTTTAGTAGCGAATTGTGGTGATTTGATGTCGAGAATAGTGTACGTTAAAAAAGGGCAGAAGACCAATTTTGTAATCTTAGATGCTGGCATGACGGAATTAATACGTCCCGCATTGTATCAGGCTTTTCATAAAATTGAAAATCTAACAAACAGCTCTGCGATTGTAGAGCAGATATACGATGTAGTAGGGCCAATTTGCGAAAGCAGCGATTGTTTTGGAAAAGCGGTTCAATTACCAAAATGCAGTAGGGGAGACCTAATTGCCATCAGATCTGCTGGAGCCTATGGGGAGTGTATGGCTAATCAATATAATATGCGCCAACCGAATAAACCAGTTTTCTTTCCTGAATAGACTAAATCTCTACAATCAAAGGTTCAAACATAAAATAGACTAGTTTTGTACTATAATCTATCTTATTTCATTTAATTTTTTTTCCCGTGAATATTTTTATTGGCAATCTTAATTATCGATTGCAAGTTGAGACCATCGAGCAACTTTTTGCAGAATATGGTCATGTTGATTCTGTTAAAATTATTACAGACAGAGAAACCGGTCGATCAAAAGGCTTTGGTTTTGTTGAAATGCCAAACGATAGCGAAGGCGAAGCTGCTATTGAAGGCTTGAATGGTTCTGAAGTAATGGATAGAGCAATGGTTGTGAACCAAGCTCGTCCGAGAGAATAACAACGTTATTTTTTTTCTCCCATCTTGATATCAATTATTTGGTAATCGAGGTGGGAGTTTTTATTTTCAAGAATTCAAATTAACATTGAATTCTTAGCTATTGAAAACCACCCCAACTTTCCGTCCTCGTTTTAAGTTTGTCTTAGACCTGGATAGTCATGAGATCGCAGAGCGATTTAGTCAGTATGTTGCTCAAAACGACAATGTTTCACTGACCACCTCACAAAATCATTTTATTCTTTCTCACCGAAAGCAACAACGCCATTATTGGTCACCTTTTCTTGACGTAAGTGTTGAGCGGGAAGATGAGAAAGGTCCATCCTTGGTGCGATGTCTTATCGGTCCAGCTCCGAACATTTGGACAATGTTCATGTTTGTCTATGGGTTTTGTGGGTTCGTGGCTTTTGTGGGTCTAACTCTTGGCATGTCGCAATGGACATTGAAAAAAGAGATGTGGGGCTTTTGGCTTTTGCTCATAGCACTATTAGGTATGGGATTTATGTACTTTGTCTCATGGGAAGGCCAAAACTTGGCTAAAGAAGAGATGATTGATTTAAAACAGCATATTGATAAGATGTTTAATTGTGATTGTTTCGAATTACATGATGAGTATATGAAATGAGAGGGTTTCAGTTTTCGAAGTTCAAAGCGCAGGAAGGAAAATCACCTTTCGATAAGCTATTGGATATTTTCATGGAACTATTAACTCACACAAGTGGAGATGTGGATGAGGCTGTTGATTGGCTTCGAGAGTTGGATGACGAATACCATCTCACGAGCGAGGACTACACCATTGATGACTTTCTAGAAGAATTAAAGAGAAAAGGCTACCTGAATCAAGACGATTTAAAACAGGGCGGACTAGCAATGAGCGCCAAGTCTGAACAGGTAATTAGACAGCGTTCGCTAGATCAGATCTTCGGAAAACTAAAAAAATCGCAACCTGGAAATCATCGTACAACTAAGGTTGGCAAGGGAGATGAACGCACTTCTGATTTGCGAAAATTCGAATTTGGAGATAGAGTGGATCAAATTGCATTTACGGAAAGCATCAGAAACGCTCAGAAAAATCACGGTTTTGAAGAGTTTCGGTTGGACGAAGGTGATCTGGAAATTGTTGAAACCGAGCATAAATCGACAACTACTACAGTCCTAATGATTGACATCAGTCACTCGATGATATTGTATGGTGAAGATCGTATCACTCCAGCCAAAAAAGTAGCCATGGCACTTTCAGAATTAATTTCAAAAAAATACCCTAAGGATCGATTAGAGATTGTGGTATTCGGAAACGATGCTTGGAAAATCAGTGTCAAAGATCTACCTTATTTGCAAGTTGGGCCATATCACACAAATACTGCAGCTGGTCTGGAGTTGGCGATGGATATCTTGAGAAGAAGTAAGAATTCAAACAAGCAGATTTTTATGATAACTGATGGAAAGCCTTCCTGTTTGAAAATGCCGGATGGTAGTTACTATAGGAACAGTATGGGACTTGATCCAAAAATCGTTGTTAAAACATTGAATTTGGCTTCAGCAGCTAGAAAAGCAAAGATTCCGATTACTACATTCATGATTGCTCGAGATCCATATTTACAAAAGTTTGTAGAAGATTTTACAGATGCAAATCAAGGGAAAGCCTTCTATACAAGCCTTAAGGGTTTAGGCGATTACATTTTTGAAGACTACGAAACGAATAGAAAAAGAAAGTCGCGCTAAGATCTAACGCACAGTAAGGTTCAATCCAAGAAGATCAGTCTTTGTGCAGGCTGTTATCATACACTCTCCAACAGGTACTACAGCTGTAGTAGGAAGGAAGAATTGATTGTCTTCATAGGTTATCGTTTCCTCGAAATAAAACTCTTCTCCGCCAGGGTTTCTAAGAATAAAAACGAGTCTCTTGCCATTATAATCTGCAGCGTTCGCTGAGCTGGGCTTATCATTTTCATCAGATATTTCATCAGGAACCATAAGCTTTCCCTTTTTCATACGATCTGCCCCATAAAATAAAGGAACAGAGTGCGTGACAAACTCCTTGCCGCTATTGCGAATAAGCTTTATACGATAATATGACCACCCTAATAATGGCTCGAAATCAGATTCCAAAAACTCTGCCTTGTCAGGTGATTTACCTTCATCTGAAATGGTTTTAAAAGCTTCGAATGTTTTGCCATCCTGACTTCTTTCAAGGCTAAACCCTTGAATTTTAACTCGTTCCGAAGCCGTCCATTGAATGTTCACCTTGTTATCCGCAAGAAAGGCAGTGAATTCAATATTATCATCACCAGCATATTGCACAGAAACTAAGGAAGCCCAAAGCAGCATAAATAGGGGTAAGTTCAGTCGGAAGCGCATGCGGCAAAAGTCGTGTATACTGTAAAATAACTTTCAGGAATTTTAGAACATACTAACAACGTAATTGTTAAAATCGCAAAGCATCACAGTTAGCGCAGCGAAGACCATGAATAAAGCATCAAACCTTGGGCATTTAAAATCATCTGGATATCAATCAATCACTGTAAAAGAGGAACTAAGGCGAAACCTCATTCTACTGAAGAAAGCGGGTGAGCCTATTTTTGAAGGTATAGAAGGCTATGCTGATTCTGTGTTGCCTGAAATAGAAAGAGCAATTCTTGCGAAACACAATATCAACTTATTAGGATTGAGGGGACAAGCAAAAACTTCGCTTGCAAGAAAACTTGTCAATCTCTTAGATGAGTATATCCCTGTTATATCTGGTTCAGCATTAAATGAAGACCCTTTTAATCCGCTCACAGAAGCTAGTAAAGCTCTTGCTATGGAAATGGGCGATGACCTTCCAATATCATGGTTGCATAGGTCGGAACGATATACAGAGAAACTTGCCACACCAGATGTGAGTGTCGCTGATTTGATCGGAGATATTGACCCTATAAAAGCTGCAAGCCTCAAAATAAGCTACGAAGACGAACGTGCAATTCACTTTGGGCTTGTGCCTAGAGCAAATCGAGGAATTTTTGTCATTAATGAATTGCCTGATTTACAACCAAGAATACAAGTAGCATTATTCAATATCTTGCAAGAAGGTGATATTCAGATCCGAGGATTTAAGGTGAGGTTGCCTTTAGATATACAGTTTGTCTTTACTGCAAATCCCGAAGATTACACCAACCGCGGGTCGATTATTACTCCACTAAAGGATAGGATCCAGTCACAGATCATGACGCATTATCCAATCAATATTGAATTGTCAAAGCAAATCACTAAATCTCAATCAAACATAAGTGAAGCATCTGCCGCAAGAATACAAGTAACCGAACTCCTTCGAAATTTAGTGGAACAGGTCGTCTTTGCAGCGCGAGAAAGTGAATTTGTAGATCAAAAAAGCGGGGTGTCGGCAAGGTTAGGGGTATCAGCAATGGAATGCTTAGTAGCAAGTGCCGAGCAACGTTTAATTGATTCAGGTGATGCTGAAACTCAAGTAAGATTAAGTGATCTTTTCTCGATCGTCCCAGCCATTACCGGTAAAATTGAGTTGGTATATGAAGGAGAGCAAGAAGGGGCAGTTCAAGTAGCTCACAACCTAATTAGACAGGCAATACGAACTGAATTTTTGAGCCACTATCCGAGTCCAGAAAAGTTGAATTCTTCCCAAAGTCCGTCTCCATATAAACCAATTGTCGATTGGTTTTCCAGCAATACTTTCGATTTAAGCCACAAGTTGAATAATAGAGATTACTTGAAAACGCTTGAGAGCATTAAACCCCTTCAAAAGTTCATAAAAGTCCATAACCCGAATATTGGCGAGGAGTTATATGCTCTACACGCAGAGTTCATCTTACATGCATTATCTGAGTTTTCCTTGATATCTAAACAAAGTATTCATGGAAGTTTCAACTTCAACGATATGCTTAATGCGATGTTGAATTAATTGGACATTTCGTCAGCTAAGGTGAAGGCATTATAGGCGTTGATTATTCCACCAGTAGAAGATAATTCTGAAAACCAAACTTTGTTTTTTGTGCCAGGTTTAATGACTTTTTTCTTTTCCAACTTTGTCACTGAAGTCATTAGAATTTCGCGCATTTCTGTCGCGCTTAGATCGGGGTGATAAGCCCAAACTAATGCAGCGACACCGCTGGCCACAGGTGCAGCCATACTAGTCCCACTCAGGAATTTGTATTCATTATTTGGCAATGTTGAGTAAACCTCATGACCAGGTGCGAACAAGTCGACCTCATCCGCTCCATAGTTAGAAAAGCTGGCTACCAGATCTTTTTTTCTGGATATTGAGCTCGCTCCTATGGTTAGGTATGTTTTTGATCGTGCACCATCGTTAAGCATTGGATTTGGGTAATTACCGACTATGTCGTTATTCTCACTGTCGTTTCCTGCCGCGTGAATAACCAATACATTTTTTTCTTCAGCATATTTCAGTGCATCATTTACCATAGATTCCTGTGGGCTAAGTCCCTTTCCAAAACTCATATTAATGATATTCGCTCCATTGTCAACAGCATATCTGATGGCATTAGCTACGTCAATATCTCGTTCATCACCGTCAGGTACAGCTCTTACTGTCATTATTTCAACTGCTGAAGATGCAACTCCTCGAGCACCAATTCCATTTGTGCGATCAGCCGCTATCAATCCAGCAACGTGAGTTCCATGATCAGCTTCCGGCCCTTCATAATGATTGTTTCCATAGTGTTTCTCGTCCAATTTCCGGTCGGTTAAAGCCATAAAATCGTAATTGAGGTAGTATTCGGAAAACTTTTCCTTTGTTTCATAAATGTCCTTTAGGTCACCCTTGGTGATTCCAAACAGTTTCATTCGCTTTACGGCTTTATGTATTGACTCCATCGGGTTTTCCTCGTGTTCAAGGGCTAATGCGTCATCGAATGTCCAATCTTCTTTACCGGATTTTTCGGTAATGATGGAGTCCATAACTTCATAAACACTTGACATCTGCTCCATACCTTTTAAGTCGCTGACGTTACTATTGTAAATTTCTGTGGCTCTTTGCATGAAGTCATCAGTCATCCAAGCATGCATTTTTTCATTGTTCCTTTTCAGTTCTTTACCCAATCGTAAAACTCTTGTGGCCTCAAGGTTTTCATAGCGAATGTCTTCGCCAGCATCACTTACAAGAAAATTCCAACCGTGGATATCGTCTATATAGCCATTGTTATCATCGTCTTTGTTATTCCCCCCAATTTCATCTGAATTGATCCACATATTCATGGATAAGTCTTCATGATCAGTATCAACCCCTGAATCAATTACTGCTACAATTATCTTTCTCTTAGGTTTCTTGTCTTGGATCAATTCATCGTACACTCTGTTTGAGCTAGTACCATAGATTTTTGTAGAGGAGTAGTCAAGGTTGTGCCAATCTTGCTTGACTTCGCTTGGTATGGACTTCTTATAAATCGATCGTGTTGATTGTAAAGATTGTCCCTGTGTTATTAATACGGTAAAACCAAGCGCGAAGGATAAAAGCTGCCTCATATTTCAAATTTGTTTCAAAGCAAGATAATTGCGCCTCCATTCAATCATTTTTTGTGATGAAATAAAAAAGATGCTGATGATCGGTTCAGATTTGAATTAAACTCAGCAATAATGAACGGAGGTATGGAAAAATCATAAACTTTGAATGGTGTATGCAATCGTTGATATTGAAACCACGGGTGGAAGCTCAAAAACACACCGAATCACGGAGGTGGCTGTCATTCTACATGATGGTATAAACGAGGTAGGGCGTTATGAAACCTTAATAAACCCCGAACAGCTTATTCATCGAAGCATAACTTCACTTACTGGAATTTCAAATGAAATGGTTGCAAACGCACCGGTTTTCTCTGACATAGCAGAAAATCTTTATGAAATGCTCAGTGGGGTTGTTTTTGTTGCCCATAACGTCAACTTCGATTATGGATTTCTGAGAACACATTTCTCGGAAATAGGATTGAAGTGGAATCCAAAACGACTTTGCACCGTTCGGCTCTCTCGAAAAATAATTCCCGGGTTATATAGTTATAGTCTCGGTAAAATAGCGCAACAATTAGGATATCAGATTGAACACAGGCATCGTGCTATGGGAGACTGTCAATTCACTGCTATACTTTTTGAGAAGTTAATCAGGGATGACAAAGAAGGACATGTTGCTTTTGCACTGAACCAACGCAGTAAAGAGGCTACACTGCCCCCAAATCTGCCGAGGGAGGTCATCATTGGATTACCAGAAACACTGGGTGTATATATGTTTTATGATAACACAGGCAAAGTAATCTATGCAGGTAAGGCTAATAATTTAAAGCATCGTGTTAGCGAGCACTTTAGGGGTAATACCCATACGGGATATAAAAGTCGATTTGCTGAAAAAATTGTTGACGTCAAATGGATTGAATGCCCCAATGAACTTATCACGCTTTTGGTTGAGGCCAGAGAAATCAAGAAACACTGGCCTCCCTATAACAGGCTGATGAAGCGAGTGACTCTTAATTGGGGGATATTTACTTACAAAGACCAAAACAACTATGGCAGATTTAGCATTGGTCGCGTTGGGAAATGGACAAAACCAATTGTTTCGTTTCGAAGTCAATTTGAAGCACGTGAAGTAGTTATGAAGCTACGAGATCAGTTTGTGCTTTGTGCCAGATACTGCGATTTACAAGAACAGGACGGCCCCTGTTTTGAAGATGTTCATGGTTCATGTAATAAGGCTTGCGCGAAGGAAGAATCATTTCATGTTTACAATGAAAGACATCAAGCTGCGGTTGAACATTTGACAAAAACAGAGGGAACGATGATCATCAGAGATGCTGGTTTTACAGAAGATGAAGAGACGCTTGTCTTGGTAGAAAATGGCCGATACAAAGGGTATGGTGTTGTGCCTAAATCCTTAAAAGTTAAAAAGGTAGAGGATGTTTTAGATTTCATTGAGACGGGCTACGATGATCAAGACATTCAATCAATAATCAGAAGCCATATTCATAGAAATAAAAAGGCACGTGTCACAATATTATGATCGGGACGTTGAAATATCTGTTCATATTATTTGGGCTTGTATGCGCCTTCTGCGCGAACGCACAAACTAGAGATGAAGTGGAGGCAATCATCAACACCTATTATCCGAATCAGAGTTGGAATGGAGTAGTGGGCGTGGTGGACACTGCTGGAAGCGTGATTTACACATTTGGAAAGACCTCGAGTGGCACTATTACTACGCAGTACACTCCCTTCGCTTTAGGTTCGCTTACCAAAAGTTTTGTTGGGTTAGCGGCTTTAGACATGATCAATGAGGACAAACTATCACCAGATGATTCCATAGGCAAGTGGTTCCAATTTTTTTTCTGAACCCTTAAAACGAGTAAATTTAGGACAAATGGCAAATCACACGGCAGCCATTCATGATTATTTCTCGCTTCTAGAACATGAAATTGAAATTAATAATGAGATGGTTATTGAAGCCATCAGCAAACTTGATACAACTGCGTATAAGCCTGGTAATCATTGGGGTTGTAGTAATACACACTATGTTTTGTTGGCTCACATTATAAGCCACGAACTGAACATAAGTGTTGATGAATTATTTCAGAAGCTTTTCATCGAGAAATACAACATGTCTAATGCGTTTGGGACTGGTGAAAACGAATCTTACATGCTTGGTCAAGATGAGACTGGAAAACGACTACCACATCTATCTAAAACAATAGGTGATGCAGGACTTGTTGCTTCAGCGAATGATCTTCTAGGATTTGGAGAACAACTTTGCAGCAACCCTACATTATTAAATGAAATAGCAGATGCCAAGGAAATGAGACATACCTACGAAAGAGATACTAACTGGATATACTCACTTGGATGGTTTTATTCGGAAGATGAATTTGGTGAATTTGCGGCTCATTCGGGTAAAAGCGATGGGTTTCAATGTTACCATCAATTGAGGTACGAATCAGGTACTTACTGGTACATTTTATCCAATCGATATAGCAAGGAATTCACTGCGATGCGCAAGGATTTAGTGGAGTTACTACTCCGCGAATAATCGTTCCAAATAAGAGAATTGATATTGATTATAAGTGGTTTTTAATGCAGATTCAATTCGTTCTTTTTCCTTTTTTGTAAGATGCCAACTCAAGCTGATTGGGTTGTTATCAGATCGTTCTAAAACCAAATCAATCATGGTCAGATCTCCTTCATACCAGTCTTTTGCCATGCGTATTTGCTCATCTTGTTGGTAGTCTTGAACATCTAGAATAGTGTTATAAAATGTGCTTAAGGGTTGGGTCATACTCTGCAAAATTGAATTTTGCCCACTCTTTTTTTGCTCATTGAACTTTTGTTGATCCCTCACCTGAATAACGACAACTCCTGAAGTATTCTCTCTTAACCAGTCCTTGAAGGTATATATGTATCGCAAGGTGTTACTCATCCCGAAATTATCTCGGATGCCCGCATCTAATATTTCAATTTCTGGATTGGTAGGTAAATTGGCAGAAGGAAAAACATATGGAAAGGTAGCACTCATTCTTAAGGCTGAGATAAAGCTTAAATCGCCAGGAGAATGCTCTTGAAACAATCTCGTGAATTCTATATTCTCATTTAATTCTGTATTTGATTTGACTTGAGTCATATACGAGATTAACTGGGGGGAAATGAGGAGTTTTCGTCCATCATTGCTAATAGTAGGAGCTAAAAGCATCATTGGTATTTCAGCACTTATTTCTAATTCAGCATATTCTGAAAGACTGCGGTCTAACCACCCATGTGTGTCTCGATTCAGTTTTGACTCAAAAGCGGAAGATCGGTCTCTTGTGTAGAACTTGCCTTTGTATTCGAAGGATTTAAATCTGAAAAAGAAGTCATTGAGAACAGCTGTTGCAGCAACGGGATTGAGCTTATCATTACCCATATCTGTCACTGCTGACTTTAAGGCAAGCTCTGATTGATCAGATCGATAGTATACTTCTCGTAAATATGCCGCACCAATCATTCCACCCGATGAACCTGAAATCATTACAAGGTTCTTCCAAAGGGCTCCATGCGAAGCTTGGTTAGCAGCACCCACAGACTGCATCGTCCAAATGGCAGAGCGCAAGCCACCTCCGGGTACATTTAAAAAGACGGCAATGGGCTTCGCTTCTCCCGTTTTACGTTTCCAGTTTTCTAGTCGGACAATTCCTTTTTTAATGTCCGAATCTACAGCTGTTGAATCTATTTGTAGCGCATTTATGGCATTAAGACTGTAATCTGCCTTAGGCGCATCATAGTTAAGTCCATAGGCTTGATTGTTGTAAATTGACAATGTTGTGCTCGACAGGACATTGAATAACAGGAGGATCCCAATTAGAATAATAGATGTCCAACCTTTAAACCAACTGTAAAAGGCTGAAACCAGCATGATCAACATGGTGAAAAACAAAAGAATGGATGAGGCAGCAGGAATCATCATCCAATCGTAATTACTCAGCCAGCCTAAAATGAAAATAGCAACGATCACGGAAGTTTGAAAAAAGGTAGCGTTGATGCGATTTTGCTCGAAAACTTTTTCCAAAGTGGCTCGGTCATAATGTGAACTATCTCGAGCAATTTTTATCCTTCCGAATTTCGAGATGTACGTTGAAACCTTCCACTCCTTTTTATTGGTGCCATCGGAATGCTCCCATTTTCTATTGGTGCTGAATAAATCTGATATCGGGTTTATAAAATCTTCTTTGCGAGTAGGAACACCGAGTATGGCGAAAGACGAGAAATTCTTGTTTGTGAAAGCGAAGTATAGGGCAGTTATCAAAATGAATAACGCGTTGCCAAAGGCGAATCCAATCCCGTTAAGAATTATGTTACCCCAGCTTTCACCTTCATACTCAAGCTGGAAAGTAGCTGCAGAGATTAAATACAATAGACTGAATGCCAATGGAATAATTGTATTATTCTGACAGTATTTAATGAAAGGTCTGTTTAATGTCGCTAGAAATGGAAACCTAAAACCATTCACTGCATAACTAGAGATGTTAAACGCCATAATGAACGCACCTGATGCCAACCCAACCAGTGTGTGAGATATAAAACTAACCTCACCCAAATATTCTGGATAAAGGAAGAGATAAGGCACACCATATTTTAGACTAATACTCTTGGTAATAATAGCGAACAGAAGCAACCAAAAAATTAAGAGCAACAAGTTCTTCTTAAGGTGGACAAACAGTAATTGCACAGGGAAAAAATAAATAATCTTCTCCCATAACTTGAAAACTGGTATATCTCTTTTTGAGGCCATGTTTTAATTAAACGAAAAAGGCGCGATTGGTGTTGCCAATAAAGCGCCTTTTATCTATGATTAATTATCCTAGAGTTTTGAATGAACCAATTCCATGATTTCCGCTTCTAAGCGCTCGGCTTTTACTTCCAATTGATTCGCTTTTTCAATGATCTCTGAAACGAATTCAGGAGCATCCAAATCCTTCACGTTGATCATAACGTTTAATCCAGCACCGCGAATGGCCGTTCTAGCGCACATCGCACCAACCCCAGCATCACTAATTGATGCAGGTAGCCCTGTTTTAGCCATTTCTAACATCACCTCCATACTTTGGTAGGCAGTTTCCATAACAGAATAGGGGACCATCGTTGCTCCTTTTGTTGCCTCGATAATCGCATTTTTTCGGATCGCTTTTTCCTCATCAGATGATTTGGGCAATCCAAATGCGTCTATGATTTTGGTGAAGGCATTGGTGTCTTCATCAACCAACCTCAGAAGTTCAGTTTTGTAGGATTGAGCCTTTTCTGCCCAATCTGAGTAGTACTCCCATTTATCATCCCACCCTCGTTTGTGTGAACTAAGGTTAGCAACCATGCCGCCAAGCGACACTCCCAACACTCCTGCGTAAGCCGCTATTGAACCTCCACCAGGCGCAGGTGACTCAGATGCCGTTTCATTCGCAAAATCAGTCAAGGTCATATCAACGAGGCGTTTTTTTCCTTGGTTCATTCTATCCTCTAAAACGTATTCGATCACTCGTTCGCGTACATTGAAAGGAGCAAGTTCATCTAAGCCAAGCGACTTGACAGCAATTTTCATTATTTCCTCTTCATGGATGCCAAGCGATCGGTTCTGCTTTTTTAAGAAGTGTTTACCAGCATCCAAAAGCGCGTTTTTAGGAACGAGTCCGATCAATTCGGATCCTGTGACCCGAATACCTCGAAGTTCTGCTCTTTCACATGTCTTTTCAAAAGCTTCGTGAATTGACGTAATGCTAATGTTAGTAAGGTTGTAACTGATCTGTGCGATACCATATTCTTCAATAAACCAACCGATTCCCTTAACAGCCTTAAGTAAACCAGGTTCATTTACAGGTTTACCATGTTCGTCTTTTACGATTTTACCTGTCAAAGAGTCTCCCTCGCGTTTCACTCTACCTCGTTCTCTAATGTCAAAGGCAATGGCATTGGCTCTTCGAGTGCTTGTTGAGTTTAGGTTAATATTATATGCAACAAGGAAATCACGAGCACTGACGGCAGTAGCTCCGGTCTTTGAGACATCACTAGAATAACTAATCGACCCAAAATCTGGTTTCCAATCTGGATTCGCGAGTTTGTCTTGCAATCCTTCATATTCTCCTGATCTTACCGTAGCCAGGTTCTTTCTATTTGGGGACTTTGCTGCATTTTCATAGAAGTAAATCGGGATTTTCAATTCATTACCAATACGTTCTCCCAATTGATGTGCATACTCTACCGTCTCCTCCATTGAAATTCCTGAAACGGGGACTAATGGACACACATCCGTGGCACCAAAGCGAGGATGTTCGCCCTTGTGTTTGGACATATCAATTAATTCAGAAGCCTTTTTGACGAGCCTAAATGCTGCTTCGATCACAGCCTCTGGATTACCAGCAAAAGTGATGACCGTTCTATTTGTTGCCTTACCAGGATCCACATTTAATAGCATTACTCCCTCAACCGTTTCCACAACCTCAGCGATTGCCTGAATCTTTGCACTATCTCGCCCTTCACTTATGTTAGGTACACATTCAATTATCTGTTCACTCATACTTAATGTTTGCGCAAATCTATCAATACCTTTTCTCAAAACATAGACGACTACGCTCAGTCTAGGATTTCAATAATTGAAAATCAAAATGCGGATTCTCGTTTCGCAGATGGATTTGTTCGCGGGACAAAACTTAACTAAACACATAAAGCAAATTTTATGCACCGCGATGGGACTGACATTGGGTCTTTTAGCTCATTCGCAAATAATTGTAGAAGAGGATTTTGAAAATGGTATGCCGTCCGGATGGTCTCAAACCACCCTTGCTACAGATGGCGGCTGGCTTGCTGGCACGAATAGTTCCCTTGGAAGTCAATCTTTTCCAATAACTGCCCACACAAATATTTTAGCCACGAACGATGATGCGTGCGACTGTGATAAATCCCAAGATATTTTAAGTACAAATAGCTATGACTTTTCCTCATACTCGGGTGAGTCAATTCGCATAAGTATGGATGTGTTTTATTATTTAGGGACTTATCAAGGGGCAACCGAATCACTTGAGCTTATGGTCTCTGTAGGTGGTGGGTCTTGGACTTCATTTCACACGTTTGTAGGATCTACAGATTGGCAAAATGCGACTTTTATTGATATCTCTTCACTAGCAGGAGAATCAGATGTGAAGTTTGCTTTTAACTATGATGATGGCGCTGGATGGACATTTGGTGCAGCAATCGATAATTTTAAAATTGAGGTACCTAATGAACATGACATCAAGCTAACATCAGTGAAAGTACCTCCATATTCAGCAACCGATGTTCCTCAAAATATTTCTGGAGTGATCTCCAATCTTGGATCCTCTGCTGAAAGCTCAATTTCAGTTACTTGGACGGATGGAACGAACTCAAAAACTGCTGCAATATCTGGAACACTAAATCCTGGAGAGTCAATGGCTTTTGTGCATCCTGATGGAATAAGCTTGGCAAGTGGTGTAAGTATCACTGTCGATGTTGAAGCGACCGTAACTGGTGACGCTGATCTATCAAACAACGAATTGACTGGATATACAGTCGAAGGTGTTTCATTTTGGCCAACCAAAGCTGTGGTGGGTGAGGAAGCTACCGACACATGGTGCGGATGGTGTCCTCGTGGCATGGTAGGTATGGAATATATGGAAGAAGAATATGGCGAAGATTGGATAGGCATAGCCGTTCACAATAATGATCCTATGGCTAATGATGATTACGATGATTGGATGGCAAACCAAATCTCCGGATATCCAAGTGGGTTGGTAGATCGAGAAGGGGATATAGATCCTGCGGCTGCTACATTGGAAGCTAACTTCTTAACTGCTCTGGATAAATTTGCCTATGCAAGTATT
Organism: uncultured Flavobacteriales bacterium; assembly: GCA_943788775.1. Lineage (GTDB taxonomy): Bacteria > Bacteroidota > Bacteroidia > Flavobacteriales_G > Salibacteraceae > SHAN690. The sequence continues at coordinate 174,060 of CALSRO010000006.1, forward strand.
GAGGCTTGGCCTTTGATTGATGAGGATAATCAAGTTGAGATTCGAGTAAGAGTGAAATTCGCAGTTGACATGGAAGAAGATATGTCCTTAGCTGTAATGATTGTTGAGGATGATTTAAGCGGTTCAACTTCTGATTGGAATCAGGCTAACTACTATTCGGGTGGTGGTTCTTGACAATTGTCGGGTGCAGGCTATGATTGGCACAATGAAGGTAGTAGCGTTTCTGGAGTAACGTTCAATGATGTAGCTCGCGATCCATTACTTGGCACAGAGGGTGATGATTCTATCATTCCAAGCTCTGTAGTGGAAGGTGAAGAAGTGAACTATGTCATGGACTCATTTGAGTGGAATGAGGATTACATCAAGGAGAACTCAACAGTTGTTGTGATGCTTTTGAATGATAATACCGGTGAAGTAATAAATGCTGTAGAGTCTGAGTTAATGGATTTAATTATTGTCGAAAACAATGGGGTAACCTATTATGTCATCGATGGTGATACATTCCAGCTTTGGGATGGTGAATATTTAGTTCCAACTGGAATTCAAAATACAGCTACTACGGCTCCAATGAGGGTTTACCCGAATCCTTCTTCAAGTTTTGTGAATATCGTTTCAAGTGAAATAACCTCCGAGTCTTCCATTCAGATATTGGATATGACTGGGCGTGTCGTTTGGACCGGTTCAAACTTAGGAGTGCAACAAACTGGACATGGAAAAGGAGTTCGAGTGAATGTTTCAAAACTACCCTCTGGACTGTACCACGTAGTAATCAATAACAGAGAAGAGAGTATAAAACAATCAATTTCAGTGATACATTAGCAGAAATTATCGATAAACGAAAAGGCTCGAAACCATGGTTTTGAGCCTTTTTTTGTTTCAGTCGAAAGGATTTATTCACAATTAGGCTTTCAATCTATTTTAAGTTAGGTGCTTTCGAAGTTAGAATGGCTCGCTATTTTTGATTCAAATAAAATTACTTGTAAATTATAGGACATGAAAAAAATAATACTCTTATCCTCCTTACTTACAGTTTCGTTTTCACTGACACACGCTCAATCGATTGATGCAGCGATTTCCTCAGCGGATATACCAAACTATGTAAGCGAAAAGGGGTCACCAAAAATCACGGGTGTAGTAAAAAACTTCGGTAGCGAAGACCTAACGGATTTCGATATCGTATGGACAGATGGTTTCGAGTCACACGTTTACAGTGTCAGCGAAACCTTAGAAACCGGTGAAAGCTACAGTTTTACGCACCCCGATGAAATTCTTAGTGTACCGATGGGATTTTCCGCGAACATTATTGTGAGTGTAGAGGTTGCTGGCGATGAAGTGGAATCAAACAACAGCGCAAATAAAATGGTAGAAGGTGTTGCTTTCGTACCGAAGAAGCGTGTATTCGGTGAAGAAGCTACCGGTCTTTGGTGCGGATGGTGCCCAAGAGGAATGGTAGGCATGGAATACATGGAAGAAGAATATGGCGATGATTGGATTGGCGTAGCTGTTCACAATAGCGACATCATGGAAAATGCTGATTATGACGATTGGATAGGCACAAAAATATCTGGATATCCGAGTGGATTAGTGGATAGAGGGGGAAGCATTAACCCAGCATGGTCTTCTTTGGAGGCAGCTTTTGAAGCTCAAATCAATGATTTTGCCGTTGCCGACATCAAATTATATCCAATGTTGATGGATGACGATCAGGTTGAGGTTCGTGTTGAATTCAACTTTGCACGCGATTATGATCAAGATTATAAAGTAGCTGTTTTACTAGCAGAAAATGGCCTTTCTGGAACAGGTTCACAGTGGGCGCAGGCAAACTATTACTCTGGTGGGGGTGCTGGACAACTTTCTGGTGCCGGTCGCGATTGGCATAATGAGCCGAGCTACGTAAGCGGTTTGACTTTTAATGATGTAGGACGTCAACCAATTACTGATGTGGAAGGTGAAGGTCTATTAGATGGTCCATTCACGGCAGATTCTCCAGTGGTTGTTACACTTGATCCTTTCACATGGGATAGTGATTATGTAATGGCGAATACAAGAGTTATTGCATTGTTGATCAATGATAACTCAGGAAAGGTGATCAATGCAGTTGAAGAGCATTTGATGGAAACTGAAATCGTTGAAGTGGATGGTGTTACTTATTATATTATTGATGGTGATACTTTCCAGAAGTGGGATGACAACTTCCTAGTACCAACTGGAATCGCAACAGCACCTGCAGCTCCTGCAGTGGACGTTAAGATTTATCCAAATCCATCCAATGGTATGATCAACGTGGCTCTTTCTGAAGAGGCTGAAGTGTTGATGATTGACATGATGGGTAAGGTTGTAGCCAGAGCAAACTATGTAGGCAATGCGAACGGAGTTCAGTTCAATTCTGATTTCTTAAGCGCTGGTGTTTACAATGTAGTTGTTAAAACTGAAAACACAACTGTTACTGAAAGAGTTACTGTAATCAAGTAATTACTTAAGTCTTTAATGAAAGCCTCTCCTTTTGGAGGGGCTTTTTTTTTATGTCAAAAATTGCGAGCATAGGTTTTCAATCTTCATTTAGTAAAGTGACTTCTTAAAACTAATTTGATCTTACCTTTGGCAAAATTTTAAACTATGAAAAAACTATTACTCAGTGCTCTTGCTATCGCAGCTGGATTAATTTCGGCTCAAGCTCAGTACTACATGATAGAGGAGACTGGCGAAGTTTCAGGTTATTCTTGGGATAACACAGGGACTACATTTATGACCAATCCTCTTGACGATGAATTATCATCAGTGCAGACCATCCCATTTTCATTTGAATATTTTGGTCAGGCCTATACACAGTATAAGGCTAGTGATAATGGATATATCACATTCGATATCTCCTCGACTACAAGTGACCCAAATAACACTAGCATTCCAAGTACATCTGGTCCGAACAACGCGATATATGCTGCATGGGATGATTTGGAATTAGGCGCTGGTACGGGAACGCCAGATGTGGTGAAAAACTATACAATGGGTACCACACCAAATCGAGTTCATGTCATTCAATGGCATAGTGTAAGACAGTCTGGGGTTCAGAATTACTTATACGCAGCTATCTTACTTCATGAATCAGGTGATATTGATGTAGTGCTACCTTGGTCCGCAGGAACCGTTCCTGGGTTTACTGTTGGTATTGAAAATGCTGCAGGTGACGAAGGAATTGAAATAGCTGGAAGTCCAAACATTACCTTGCCTTCAAACACAGACCAGTCAGGTGATGATAAGATCTATCACTTTATAGCTGGGACTCAGCCTGCCGTTGATCCAAAAATGGTATCGGCTACGATTTATCCATTTGCCTCTCCGGATGGTTCAAAAGAAATTACAGGAACGATTCAAAATTTAGGAGCAAATACGTTGAGTTCGTTTGATATTGTGTGGACTGATGGAACAATCACTAAAACCCATACGGTACAGAACAATTTGGCAAGTGGAGCAACTTATGATTTTGTACATCCAGATGCACCAACTGTTGCTGCTGGTCAAACTTCTACAATAGAAGTCAGTGTGGAGGTTGCAGGTGACGCCAACATGAATAACAATACTCTATCTGCCGATGTAGAAGGGTTTGTTGTGGTTCCATACAAGGCTGTAGTTGGCGAAGAAGCTACTGGACGTGGTGTGGATGGTGTCCACGCGGAATGGTTGGCATGGAATACATGGAAGAAGAACATGGCGATGATTGGATCGGATTGCGCGTTCATAATAATGACCATATGGCTAACGATGACTATGATACTGGATGGGTACAAAGATTTCTGGATATCCAAGTGGTTTAGTGAATCGAGTTGCGGATATTGATCCTAGCGCAGTCAGCCTTAGAAGCGGCTTTCGAAGAAATTTGCAAAGTTTGGTGTTGCCGGAATAGAAGTGCTTCCATTAATCAATGAAGATGATGAAGTTGAGATTCGAATCAATTTTGGATTTGCCTGTTGATCATGATGATGATGTGCGTGTAGCTTGTATTAGCCGAAGATGGTCTTACAGGTTCAGGTTCTCAATGGGCACAGGCTAATTATTACTCAGGTGGTGGATCTGGTCAATTATCAGGTGCTGGAGTAGATTGGCACACTGCTGGAAGCTATGTTTCAGGATTAACTTATAATGATGTTGCTCGTCAGTCAGTAACCGATATCGATGGAGAAGATGATATAATCACAGCTCCATTTGATGAAGGAGATATTGAACGAGTTGTTATGGACAAGTTTGATTGGGATAACGATTATGACAAGGAAAACACCCGAGTTATTGTGATGCTGATCGATGATAATTCTGATCAGGTTATCAATGCAGCGGAATCACATTTGAAGGATTTAGTAATCGTTGAGCAAAACGGAACTACTTACTATATTATTGATGGTGATACCTTCCAATTGTGGGCAACGACTACTTAGTTCCAACTGGAATTGCAACTGCACCTGCAGCGCCATCTATCGATGTCAAAGTATATCCAAATCCATCCAATGGTATGATCAACGTGGCTATCTCTGAAGAGGCTGAGGTGTTGATGATCGACATGATGGGTAAGGTTGTGGCTAGAGCAAATTATGTTGGCAACGCAAATGGAGTTCAGTTCAATTCTGATTTCTTAAGCGCTGGTGTTTACAACGTAGTTGTTAAAACTGAAAACACAACTGTGACTGAAAGAGTTACTGTTATCAAGTAATTTACTAGGTATAATTTGAAAAGCCTCTCCAAACAGGAGGGGCTTTTTTATGCAATAAACTTTTCTCCGTTTATGAAAACGGAATCGATCATCGGTGTGCCGAATTGATATGGAATCTCAGCCAAAGATTTTATCTTATTCGTGATGATCAAATTGGCTCTCTTTCCAATGGTAATAGACCCTAATTCGGAGCTTAACTCCATAGCAGCTGCACCGTTTATCGTTGCTGCGTTTATGGCTTCATCAGGGGTCATATTCATTTTAATGCACGCTAAGCTCACCACGAAATTCATATTTCCGGAAGGTGTTGAACCAGGGTTGTAGTCAGTTGCTAATGTTACCGGTAACCCATGTTTAATTAATTCACGCACAGGTGTATAAGGAATACTCAGAAAGAAAGAACAAGAGGGTAGGGCAACAGGGATGGTTTGAGATCCTTTGATGACCGTAAAGTCCTCTTCTGACATTACTTCGAGATGGTCCACGCTTAAGGCCTTGTTCTCTACGCATGCTTTAATGCCCCCTATCGCGTTGAATTGGTTCACGTGAATTTTTGGTCTTAGGCCATTTTCCACACCAGCTTTCATGATCCTTACAGTTTGATCAACACTGAAATATCCCTTTTCACAGAAAACATCGATGTAATCTGCAAGGTTTTCGGATATAACCGCTGGAATCATATCATGAATGATGTGTTGGACATACCTTTCTGTGTCGCCAGCAAATGATGCGGGCACAGCATGGGCTCCTAAAAATGTCGCCTTAATAGGAATAGGTGAAATTGATTTAAGCCGTTTGATTACTCTAAGCATCTTTAACTCAGATTCAAGGGTAAGGCCATAGCCGCTTTTAATCTCGATACCACCGGTTCCTAGCGCAATTAAATCGTTAAGTCTTTTAAGTGATTCATGAAATAATTCATCTTCACTTTTATCCTGCAACTTCTTCGCTGAGTTGAGAATTCCGCCACCTCGATTTGCAATTTCTTCATAGCTCAACCCTTTGATTCTATCTTCAAATTCTTCCGCTCGCCAATCAGCGAAAACAAGGTGTGTATGACTGTCCACCCATGTAGGGAGAATCATTTTACCAAGGCAGTCTATTTTTTCGTAGCCCTGAAACCTATTTTGTGGCAGTTCTTCCATGGCTCCGAAAGCTTCAATTAATCCGTCCCTTACAGCTAACCAAGCATTATCAATACTTGGAAGATCGTTCATTTCACCACCGCACACAATTTCGACTTCTGAATTACGTATTTGTGCTAATTTTTCAATTCCTAAAAACAACTTCATTTGAAAATATTATGAATCGCAATATTAGGTTTTTGGCGTTCTCATTCGCGACTTTGACTTTTACAATTGGGCAGGCTTGTCAGGCTCAGCGAATGCAGGAGTTAATGGATTACGAATCAGAAACCGCTACTCAAGCGAAAGTGGATTCCAATACATTTTATATATGTGCTGATTTGACGAGTATCGCAACTGGTCTAATGGGAGGCGGTTCTTCAGAGAATTTGCATATCGGGTTACAATTGAGGTACCTAAGAAAGAAGATCGGATTTCGTTTTAGCACGCAATACTACCCGCAAACTGAGTCATTTTTTGGGAATACCCGATCCATCGAAGTTATCGGCTCCGAAATATTGACACAAAGCATTATGCGAAATGGGAAAATGGTTCGTGCTGGATTTGGGATTGAGTTTTCAAATGCTAAATCTTTTGGAAGATCATATTTCGGATTCGATTTCCCCATATCCTATCAAAATGTTCAAGTAGGAGCATTTAATAGTTTGCAAAACCCAGTTTCTGGAGAGTGGACGAACATCGGTACTGGCAATCCACAGGTGGGCATCAATTCAACGGGGGTTGGGCTGTCACCACTGCTAGGAATTGAAATTTACTCGGGAGAAAGGATTGGTTTCAATATAGAAGCTAAAGCTGATTTTAGCCTCATGATTGGAGAAGGGTATTTCATAGATGATAACGCAGTGGTTACAAAATCCGGAACCACATATAACTTCAGAACCTTTCCTTTGTTAAACTTTAGAATACACTATAGAATTTAAGAATGGCAGGTAACTCGATTGGAACCCTTTTTAAGCTAAGTACTTTTGGTGAGTCTCACGGAGAAGCAATTGGTGGTGTGATTGATGGCTGTCCTTCTGGAATTGAAATTTCAATAGAGCAAATTCAAAATGAACTTGATCGCAGAAGACCCGGCCAATCCAATCTAACGACTCAAAGAAAAGAAGGCGATCTGGTCAAAATATTATCGGGAGTGTTTGAAGGAAAAACGACTGGAACTCCCATCGGATTCATTATTCAGAATCAAGACGCTAAATCGAAAGATTATTCTCAGATCAAAGATGTCTATCGACCTTCACATGCAGATAAAGTTTACAACAATAAGTATGGTTTCAGAGATTACAGAGGAGGAGGAAGGTCGTCCGCGAGAGAAACGGCTACGAGGGTGGTCGGGGGAGCTATTGCTCGTCAGGCGTTGTCCCATTTGAATGTTGATGTTTGGGCTTATGTTTCAGCGGTCGGTGAAATAGAAGTTAATAATCATTATACAAACCTTGACTCCCAAAAGATTGAATCGAGTCTAGTTCGATGCCCAGATGCTGTGACTGCTCAAAAGATGATCGAACGGATTGAGCAAGTCAAAAAAGCAGGGGATTCAATAGGTGGCATAATTACATGTGTCATACAAAATGCGCCAGTTGGTTTAGGCGAACCTGTGTTCGATAAACTTCACGCGGACCTCGGAAAAGCCATGCTTAGCATTAATGCGGTTAAGGGTTTCGAAATTGGAAGTGGATTTTCGTCTTCGCGAATGCTTGGCAGTGAACACAATGATCTTTTTAACAAGGATGGTTCAACTAAAACCAACAATTCGGGTGGAATACAAGGTGGGATTTCAAACGGTGAAGACATTGTCATGCGAATTGCATTCAAACCTGTTGCAACCATTATGAAAGACCAACCTTCCATTAATGCTTATGGTGAGGAGAAAGTGTTATTGGCTAAGGGGCGCCACGATCCTTGTGTAGTACCGCGGGCTGTGCCGATTGTTGAAGCCATGGCGTTATTAACAATTTTGGATCATTATTTGAGAAACAAAACTTCACGAATAGTATAAGTTCACCTGTATTTTCGGGGCTGGAATGAATAGCATTAAGTCCATATTATTACTCGTATTGTTAATCGGCATTTTATCCGAAAAAGCTTTTGCACAGCAAGTTTCCACCAAAAGTTTTTTAGTTGATATAAATCCTGATTGTCTCGGTACGGAAGATTCAAAGGCACTGAAGCAGCTGGAGATTGCTAGAGATCGAAAAAAGAATGATAAGCCAAAGAGAGTTGAGGCTCTGCGTAAAGCAGTTGAGATAGACCCTGAGTGCGCAGAGGCGCATTATTACCTTGGCTTAGAATTACTGCGCACAGCGCTGTCAACACGTGGAGCTTCGCTGCAATCCGCAATATCTGAATTAGAAGAGGTGGTTAGAATCTGTCCTGACTTCCATCATGAACCATACTTCTTACTTGCTTCGGTGGCACGAGATAACTCTCAATTTGAAGATGCTACAAAGTATTATGAGCAATACAACAAACTCACTGCTTCATCTCAAGATCCTTTGGACGAGGATCGAGAGGTTCAAATTCAATTAGACTATGCGTTTGTAAAATTCTTTGCAGATGCCTACGCTAATCCAGTTCCATTTGATCCGGTGCGGGTAACAGGGTTAACTACAGATGAAGACGAATTTCTTCCTTTGATTGCCCCAGATAATGAGAGCATGCTCTTAACCAGACGATACACACAGTATTCGGAGGTAAAAGCATCCGTAGTCTCCAGTGAAGAGCGATATATAGAGAAGTTCGTGCAGGCCAAAAGACTTCCTAACGGATTCGAAACCGGAGCTCCTCTGCCTAAGCCGTTTAATCAAAACCCTAGCTATCACTATGGAGGAGCTTCACTCAGTTTAGATAATAAGCATCTGTATTTAACGGTATGCATACCCACTGTATCAGGATATAACAATTGCGATATCTATAGTGCAGACTTAAAATATGTAACTGATGAATCAACAGGACTGCTAGGATATCACTGGTCACCATTGAAGAACCTGGGACCTGAAATTAACACCGAGGTTGGGTGGGAATCACAGCCTAGTATTTCTGCGGATGGTAAAACACTTTATTTCTGCAGTGCCCGGGCGGATAGTAAAGGCATTGACATCTATTATTCTGAGAAGGATGCCAATGGAAATTGGGGAAAGGCGATTAACATTGGGCCACCCATCAATACCAACTATAATGATAAGACCCCCTATATGCACAGTGATTCTCGCACCTTGTATTTTGCAGCAGATGGAAGTGAGTATCAGGATGGGCACCTTGGATTTGGTGGATATGACGTTTTCTATACTCGACAAAATGATGATGGTACTTGGAGTAAGCCAAAAAATTTGGGTCACCCCATAAATACGGAAGGTGATGAACAGGCTTTTGTTGTAAGTACGGACGGGAAGTGGGTTTATTATTCTGCCAAACATCCCACTCTTAGTCAAAGCATTGATATCTGGAGTTTTGAGTTGTATAAAGAAGCGAGGCCAGACAAAGTAGTTTTCGTTAAAGGTGTGCTAAACGATGCAAATGGTGATCCCGCCAGAAATGCGACTATCGAATTAAAATCGATGAAGTCTAAAGAAATCACACAAGTTGAAGTGGACGAAAATGATGGAGGTTATGCAGCAGTTATAGCTGTAAGGGATGATGAAGATGTGTTATTGAACGTGAAAGCTGAGGGCATGGCTTTTCAATCTAAACTGATTGAGTCAGTGAGTTCAGAAGCTCCGAAGCGCACGAGGACAGGGGATGAGGAGTCAGAAGTGAATACATTCCAAAGCCTAGAATTAACGGTTGAAGAGATGAAGGAGGGAGGCGTATATCGTATTGATGATATATACTACCGAACAAACTCAGCGGAGATAAGTGAAAAATCAACAGCTATATTGGATGAATTTGCGGTTTATTTAAAGGAGAACCCAAGCATTACCATTGCCATTCACGGACATACTGATAATGTGGGTAAGGCTGAAAATAATTTGGTTCTGAGCGCAGATCGTGCGTTTTCAGTGAAACAGTATTTGGAAAGCCAGGGAGTTGAAGGCGCGCACATTGGATATAAAGGGTTCGGTGAGGATGTGCCATTTACATCAAACGACACCCCTGAAGGACGGGCGCTCAACAGACGAACCGAGTTTCTAATTACGGGGATGTGATTACTTTAAATAGGCGGAAAACATCCAAACGAGTTTCTCTTGCTGACTGATATAATCACTCATTTGGGCATTTGTGCCTTCATCTTTTATTTCAGCAGATAAATCGAGTATTTTCCGTTGTTTTCGTAAGATAATTTGAAGCGAATCCAAGATCCTTTGCATTCCTTCCATACCATCTGTAACTTCTTTGCTTTCCGCTATTTCGGAAATTCCGATGTAGGATGTATATCTATGTTCTGGAATTGCTCCCAGCGTTAATATTCGCTCAGCTACTTCGTCTATTTTTAAGACCAAGTCGTTGTAGATTTCTTCAAATTTTAAATGAAGTTCAAAGAATTTATCCCCTTGTACATTCCAGTGGTAGCCTCGGGTGTTTTGATAAAACACAGAGTAATTTGCCAAGAGGTCGTTTAATTGCGTTGCTAAGTTTTCAGATTTGTCTTTATCCAGACCGATTCTATTTAAATTGTTCATGTAGTTATAACAGTATAACTAACTTATTGTTCAATCAGTTAAAAGCCAATTTGTATCGGAACCATGGTCGTGTCCCATTTTAACTCCAACTTCGAATTTTTCGCGTCTATTTCCCTAATATCTATTGTAAACTGTTCCTCAATGGACTTCACGTTCTCTAGTTTTACCTTTATCCGGAGAACATCTTTCTTTTCTTTAAATGGACTTCCAAAAAGCGATTTGCCCCAATATCCAGTCTTTGAATTGAAAGCTATGACCCACTCATCAGCATTAGGGATTGTATAAAGAGAATAGGAGCCCGCCTCGATCTGATTGCCCTCTATGATCAAAGGCACATTGAAGGATATAATAGTGGCTTCATTAGCACCCGTTCGCCATTTTTCGTTATACGGCACCAACGCTCCTTTTGCTTTTTCTCCAAAAATTAGACGCTCCTTTTTGGATGGTCGACTGTAGGTGACCTGCATCTGTAAATTGCCATTAGTGTGCGCAACGACCTCTGTGGGGCTCTTTCTGTTAGTTTTTTGCGCCATGAGCCGTGTGTTAAGACCGAATAGAGCAATCAGTAATATTAGTATGTATTTCATTTTTAGTGTTTTGGTAAAAAAAAATCCCATTTGCGCTGCAAACAGGATTTTGGTGCGGAGAGTGAGGGATTCGAACCCCCGGACCCGCGAAGGTCAATAGTTTTCAAGACTACCGCAATCGACCACTCTGCCAACTCTCCGCTGCAAATGTAAAAATGTTGTGATATGAGAAAACGGAAATTTTAAACTACTACGTAAATGCTTGAAACCGCGACAAATAAAGGTGTGTAGCCTTGGTGTAGTCAAAAAGTGTGAGGTGTGAACCTGCTGAACAACGCTTAAATTCGACATCTTGAATGAATACAAACTCGGATTTTGCTACTGATTCGGGCGCTGGTTTGATCAAAGAATCGTGTAATTAAACATTGGTTGTTTAAAAAGTTGGTTCACTGAACTTTGAATCCAAATCAAATCTATATTTTTGCACCCCGATTTTACAAAAGCATAATCATGGCAAAGAAAGGTAATAGAGTACAGGTAATACTTGAGTGCACAGAGCACAAAGAGAGCGGACAACCTGGCACTTCACGATACATCACGACCAAGAACAGAAAGAATACTCCTGAGAGAATTGAGTTGAAGAAGTACAATCCAATTTTGAGAAAAGTTACTGTTCATAAAGAAATTAAGTAATAACACTAGAAAACTCTAAGTCATGGCAAAGAAAACAGTAGCGGGTCTCCGCAAGCAAGGAGCAAAAGATTTTACGAAAGTCATCAAGATGGTAAAATCAGAAAAGACGGGAGCTTACAGTTTCCGTGAAGAGGTGTTGCCAAAGGATGCGGTTGATGCATTCTTGAATGCAAAATAAGACTCACTCAATGAAATTTGAAAGCTTTCTATCTTTAATGGAGGGCTTTCTTTGTTTATACCCAATAGGATAAAATGGCACTTTTCGGATTATTTAAATCGAAGAAAGAATCTAAGGAGTCCTTAGATAAAGGCTTGGAAAAAACTCGTGAAAATGTTTTTTCCAAGATTTCTCGTGCCGTAGCTGGAAAGTCTCGCGTGGACGATGATGTCTTAGATGACCTTGAAGAAATTCTAGTTACATCCGATGTTGGAGTAGACACTACACTGAAAGTTATTAAGCGTATAGAGGCCAGAGTATCTCGAGATAAATACGTCAATGCTTCGGAGTTGAATCAAATACTTCAAGAGGAAATCATTGCGCTGCTTGATGAGAATGTGGATGGCGAAGTGAAAAACTTCGAAGAAGCACTGAAGAAAAAGCCATACGTGATTATGGTGGTTGGAGTCAACGGAGTTGGCAAAACTACAACCATTGGAAAGTTGTCCAATCAATTCTCTCGTGCAGGTAAAAAAGTAGTTATTGGAGCGGCAGATACTTTCCGAGCGGCAGCCATTGACCAATTAAAAGTTTGGGGCGAACGAGCTAACGTACCTGTTATAGCTCAGAGTATGGGTTCTGACCCTGCATCTGTTGCTTTTGACACATTGCAGTCAGCGGTTACGCAAGATGCAGATGTTGTTATCATCGATACGGCTGGTAGGCTGCATAATAAGATCGGTTTGATGAGTGAATTGTCAAAAATCAAGCGAGTGATGCAGAAAGTTGTAGAGGATGCACCACACGAAATACTATTGGTTTTGGACGCAAGCACGGGCCAGAATGCATTTGAACAAGCAAAGCAGTTTGTTGCAGCCACTGAGGTGAATGCGCTAGCATTAACCAAGTTGGACGGCACGGCAAAAGGCGGGGTCGTAATTGGAATTAGTGATCAGTTCAAAATTCCGGTGAAGTACATAGGTGTTGGAGAGAAAATTGACGATCTACAATTATTTGATCGAAAGGCGTTCGTTGAGTCACTGTTTCAATCTACAGGTAAATAAGTATGCGTACCAAAGGAAAAAGGTCTGAAAAGATTAACGTGGTAACCCTTGGTTGCTCAAAAAACATCTTCGACTCAGAAATATTAATGGCTCAGCTCAAAGCGAATAACTTTAGTGTAGAGCATGAGAGCGATTCTGAAGACTTTGATACTGTAATTATAAACACCTGCGGATTTATAGATAACGCCAAGGAAGAATCGATCAATACTATTCTTCAATTCAGCGAGGCTAAGGAAAACGGATGGGTAGAAAAAGTAATCGTAACAGGTTGTTTAAGCGAGCGTTATCGCGAAGAGCTTGAACTTGAAATACCAAACGTTGATTCTTGGTTTGGAACAAGAGAGCTACCTAGATTATTAAAGACATTAAAAGCTGATTATAAGCACGAATTGGTTGGAGAAAGATTGCTTACAACACCTGTTCACTATGCTTATCTGAAGATTAGTGAAGGCTGTGATCGGCCCTGTGCCTTTTGTGCCATTCCTTTGATGCGAGGTAAGCACATTAGCACACCCATTGAACAACTTGTTGAACAGGCAAAGAAGCTAGCCGCCCAGGGGACAAAGGAACTGATACTCATTGCTCAAGATTCCACGTATTATGGATTAGATATATATGGGGAGCGAAAGTTGGCTCAATTACTTGATGAATTATCGAATGTAGATGGCATTGAGTGGATTCGATTACATTATGCTTATCCTAGTGGTTTCCCAATGGATGTACTTTCTGTAATGGCTAAGAACGAAAAGGTTTGCAATTACATTGATATTCCGTTACAGCATATCAATGACGAGGTGTTAAAAAGGATGCGCAGGGGAACAACTCGCTCTAAAACGGATTCATTGATTACTCAAATGAGATCAGAGAATCCAAATATGGTGATTCGCACCACCTTAATATCTGGGTTTCCTGGTGAGACACTAGAGCAGCACAATGAATTGGTAGAGTGGGTAAGAACATCACGTTTTGATAGACTTGGCGTATTTGCTTACAGCCACGAGGAAAACACTCACGCACATATTTATGAAAACGATGTTTCAGAGGATGAGAAGCAGCGTAGAGTTCAGGAAATAATGGATGTGCAGGAAGGCATTAGTCAAGAATTAAATGAATCTAAACTAGGTCAAACCCATAAAGTCCTTATCGACCGAAAGGAGTCCGGATATTTTGTTGGACGCACCCAATTTGATTCGCCCGAAGTTGACAATGAGGTTCATATTCCTGCCAAGGATGTATACCTAAGAATAGGTGACTTTGCCGAGATAAAGATCACAAACGCCTCTGCTTTTGACTTGGAGGGTGAAGTAGTAAAAGGCTAAGGTTGTCGGTCTAGTCTGCATTTATTATTGTGTTTATTTGAGAACAATCCATTCATTTGTCACTTAAACATCGATATTGAATCAAGTCGAAACCATAGCTGCAAAACTACCTCCGCTTGTTGATGCATATATCAAGCAAGAAACAGAGACATCAGAACTGTATGATAAATCGCCTGACCAGACTGGGCTAGATAAGGCGTGTTCAGAACTTACAAATCGCTCAGTTAATCGTAACATTTTAGTGAAGGTTTTGATAGAGCAGGCTAAAAACAGCAGCTTTTCGAATGAACAGACTTTAAAACAGATTGATCTCCTACTTAATAATGATGTTGCGACAGTTACGACCGGTCATCAACTGTGCATTTATGGAGGACCAATGTTCTTCTTCTACAAGATTCTATCAGTTATCTCATTGAGTCAGAAGCTCAATGCTCAAGGGAAAAAAGTAGTACCGGTTTTCTGGATGGCCTCAGAGGATCATGATTTTGAAGAAATTAATCACATCTATACCCAGGGTAAAAAGCTACAATGGACTAGCACTCACAAAGGTCCTGTTGGGCGAATGGCTCTTAATGACCTGATTGAATTTAAGGTACAATTAAAAGAGCTTTTTCAAGATCTATACTCGCATAAGGAGACAATTGAGATACTAGATAGAATTTTTTCGTCCGAAAAAAACTTATCACAGTCCATTCGTGATTTTGCATATTGGATATTTGCCGACCACGGACTAGTGGTCATTGACGCTGATGACGCACGTTTGAAGGCTCTTTTGATTCCTGTTATACAAAAGGAGTTGTTTGACTCTTTTTCGAGCCGGGCAGTCAGAGAACAGACGGAAAAAATAGAGTCGCTTGGTCACACATCGCAGGTTACCCCTAGAGACATTAATTTGTTTTGGTCAAAATCTGGTTATCGCGAGAGAATTGTGAAAACGGAAAAGGGCTTTGCCACAGTAGACCTGGAACATACATGGACAAATGATGAAATCAAACGGTCGGTTGAGCAGACTCCTGAATATTTCAGTCCAAATGTGATTCTCAGGCCCTTATATCAGGAAATCATTTTACCCAACATTGCATATATAGGAGGACCTGGAGAAACAAGTTACTGGCTTCAGCTCAAGAAGGTGTTTGAAGATGCAATGGTTCCGATGCCAGTGGTGCTAATCCGCGACATGTTCCTTTTGGTAGAAAGCCTTACCGTTAAAAAAGTGGATCAACTCAATATCAAGTTTTCTGACATTTTTCAAAACAGAGATGAGCTAATAAAGATCCTGTTACGAAGAAAAGGAACACATGAGCACATTATTGAATCGAGACAATCAATGCTCGAAAAAGAGTTCGCTGCAATGTCACATGAGCTTTCAGAGTTTGATCCATCGTTAGAAGAAAGCTCCAAAGCAGAGTTAAAGCGACTTTCTAATAAGTTGAATAATCTAAAGCGAAAAGTTATTCGAGCAGACAAGCGCCAAAACGAGGTTTTATTATCAAGGCTAGATCATGTTTACGATCAATGCTTTTATGATGGGGCACCACAAGAACGAATGCTTAATTGGCTAAGCTTTTGGGGACATCCGAAGCAAGTTTTTGAGTTGCTACCTATGTGCAATCCTCTAAAGGCTGAGCTTAAAGTGGTATGCTTAGATTAAATGTTACCATCCAAAAAATGCTCATCCTCAGGATTCATCGATTCCTCATTCTTCCATTTCTTTTCAAGGTATTTATATGTGAAGTAAGTCGAGGCTAATCCTGCAGGAACAAACATTAAGCCTAGCAGTCGCTCATCCATTGTTTCGAACCATAGCCAGTAAAAAGAGTAGCAAATAGGCCTACGATAAACCCAAGGGCGAATGTTCCAACATAATAAAGGGCTAAACCAAGAATGGCAAATCCCCATTTTGAACGTTGATGGTTCTCGGCAAGTTTGTAATAATACTTTCCGATACAGAAGATGAGTAATATGCCAATCATAACTGTTGAATAAATGTAAATAGTGATAATTCTGATCAATATGTGTATCAACACATATTAATTTATATTTGCATTTCAAAATTCAATTAAACAATGAAGACAACAAGATTATTTTTATCTACAATCATTATTGGTGCATTAATGGCATCATGCGGTGGTGAAACTAAAACCGATGAATCGCACGAAGCTGAATCTCATGATGCTGCAGCACATGAAATGAGCACTGAGGCTATGAATTGGACTATTGACCCAGCAGCGTCCAGAGTTCAGTGGACTGGTGGCACATCTGGTGCTCAAGTATATTCACACTTTGGCACTATTGCCATTAAGGAAGGCTCTATGACAACTCAAGGTCACGAGCTAAAGAGTGCAAAAATTGCGATTGACATGACCAAGATTTCTCCAGAAGATGAAGGTTATAGCGAGGAACACCCAGCATCTGATCTAGTGGGTCACCTTTCTTCACCAGATTTCTTTGATGTTGCCACTCATCCTGAAGCAACTTTTGAGGTTAATAGTGTAGAAGGCATGACAGTCATCGGCAACCTGACTGTTAGAGGCATTACGCATGAAGAAAGACTAGAACTTGAAATGATTGATGTTAATGAAACTGAGGTGAGAGCTAAAGGTGCTGTCGAATTCGACCGACAGAAGTACGATGTAGCTTGGGCGCACTACCTAGAGGACGTGATACTATCAGATATGATCATGCTTCAATTTGAGTTAGTAGGTAAGAAATAATCTTTCTAATTTCGATAGATTCAATTTGAGCGTCTCCGTTTTGGAGGCGCTTTTTTTTTGCTCTTTGAAAATGTTCTTACAAGTATTAGTTTTCCGGAATCAATGAAAAACATTACAGTTTCAGGATTATTAGTAATAATCATAAGCATAGGTATTGGCTGTTCCAATGAAAATGAAGCCTCAAAATTTCGCAACAATTATAGATGGCTAGTTGGGAAATGGGAGGGGAGAAACGGACAAGTAAAGCTGGTTGAACGCTGGATGTGGAACAAAAATCGTTTTGAAGGCAGTGGCTTTGAAATAGATGGGGTAGACACACTCTTTTCGGAGAAGATCTTTCTTGAGTCCTTTGATGGAACCGATGCTTATATCGCAATAATGAACAGCGGCAGGATGACTTCCTTTCAAAGTGTTCAGGTCGATTCTGTCACTTGGCGCTTTGAGAATCCGGATCATAATTTTCCAAGCATCATTCAATATACACAGGAGTCAGATTCAACAATTACGGTATCCTTATTTGCTAGAGGCGAAACTGCGTTTAGAGGTGAGCACTCATACCAATTGAAACGGATTAAATAGTGCTGAGTTTTAGGTCTCCTTCAAATTCACATTCGTTTATATCAAGTAAGTAGCCAAACTCATATTCTCGATACTTTAGTCTCATTTCAAGGACATCCTTCTTTATACTTCCTGAACCAGAAACTTCAATATAGAAGTATTCATCACCGTGTACTTTTTGAGCAGGTATGATGAAGTTATTTCTTGTTTCAAAACCTACATAATATCTATAGTTCGATTTCTCTTCCTTAAATCTGAAGGTATCCTTGTCTTGCGTGCCTAACACATCAATTATGTCTGTTATGATGTAAGTGTTATTACATGAATATGATCCGAAGTACTCACCACTGTGATCTTCGTAAGCTAGGGAATCACACTTTTCTCCAACCCAGTCGGCATCACATATACAGTAACCATACTCGCAATGGCCGTTTTTACAATCATCTATTTTGACACATGTATCCAATTGACAGAAAGGTCTTTCCACACCATCTTCGCATATACACGTACCATTTACACATTCGCCACCGTTCACACATTCTGTGCGCCAACATTCGTTGCAGGCGGTTAAAAGCAAAAACAAAACGATATAATATATGATGAACCTTACCACTAATCGAAGGTACGAATGGTGTTTAGAATCAATTAATATTTCTTGTTTTTCAATGATGGTAAATTAATCCATTTGCAAAGCAGACCTTCGCGCCCATGAATTATTTAAGTGTTGAGACCCTCTCAAAAAATTATGGCGAAAAAACGCTATTCAAAGACATAAGCTTTGGATTAGCCAAAGGCGATAAAGTTGCTTTGATTGCCAATAATGGAACGGGAAAATCGACCTTGTTACGCATTTTAGCAGGTAAGGATGTAGCTGATTCAGGTCAGTTTAGTTTTCGAGATGGTGTTCGGGTATCCTTCCTAGAGCAAGAACCTGTTTTGACTACAAACGATGCACTTACCATTGAGGAATTTGTAAAAGAAGCGAGTGCCGAAGTACTTGAAATCATTCGTGTTTATAATGAAGCCTTAGAGAAATCAGCAGAAGGAACAGATGAGGCCTTAAAGAATTTCGAAAGGGCATCAGAATTAATGGATATTCGAGAAGCATGGGATTTTGATCGCAGATTGGAAACAATGCTTGGTCGTTTTGGGATCCATGATTTGAGTCAAACCGTAAACTCATTGAGTGGCGGTCAGAAAAAGCGACTGGCAATTGCAATCACAGTATTGGATCAACCGGAGCTATTAATTCTAGATGAGCCTACTAATCACCTCGATATTGAAATGGTAGAATGGCTCGAAGGATATTTTATGCAGAGCAATTTCACACTGTTGATGGTCACCCACGATAGATACTTTTTAGATCGTGTTTGTAATAACATCATTGAAATAAATGATGGCAAATTGTATCGACATTCTGGGAATTATGGATATTTCCTAGAGAAGAGAGCTCAAAGAGAAGAAGTTTACCAAACGGAAGTAGAAAAGGCGGGTAAGCTCATGAAAAAGGAGCTGGAATGGTTAAGGAGACAACCAAAGGCGAGAACTACAAAGAGTAAAGCAAGAATTGATGCTTTTGATGAAATAAAAGCGAAAGCAACCAGTGGTAAGAAACAAGCTGAACTGAAGCTGGATGTCAAAATGACCCGAATAGGAGGTAAGATTCTTGAACTGAAAAAGGTTTATAAATCCTACGATGGAAAAACATTGCTAAAAGGGTTCGACTACACATTTAAAAGCGGTGAACGCATTGGCATTCTTGGTAAAAATGGATGTGGGAAAAGCACGTTACTCAATATTATTACTGGTCTAGAGCAAGCCGATTCTGGCAAGATCAACGTTGGCGATACCATTGTATATGGCTATTACAATCAGTCTGGGTTAGATCTCAAGTCAGACAAACGGGTAATTGAAGTGCTAAAGGATATTGCTGAAGTAATTCAGCTGGCCGATGGCAGCAAATTAACCGCTTCTCAATTTTTGCTGCATTTCATGTTTCCACCCGAAATGCAATACACCTATGTCAGCAAACTCAGTGGTGGTGAAAAGAGGAGGTTACACTTGTTAACCATATTGATTAAGAACCCTAATTTCCTCATATTAGATGAGCCAACAAATGATTTAGATCTGCTAACCCTTCAAAAACTAGAAGAGTTCTTAGAAGGCTTTGGAGGGTGCTTGATCATTGTTTCGCACGACAGGTATTTTCTGGACAAGCTGGTTGATCACCTCTTTATTTTTGAAGGTGAAGGCAAAATCAGAGATTTCTGGGGCACGTATTCTGAATACAAAGAAAGGATCGAAGAAGATAAAAAGGAGCAACCCCAACTGCTCGAGCCCATTGTACCTGACACTCCAAATGCCCAAAATCCAAAAAATGACGCATCCTCGAAGAAGAAAATGAGCTTCAAGGATAAATTTGAGCTGGAACAGCTGGATAACGAAATTCCTGCGCTCGAGACTGAAAAAAAATCTCTGGAGAACAAACTGCAATCAGGAGAGCTATCTTATGAAGATATCCAATCGGTTTCAATGCGAGTTTCAGAGATTGTTACTACACTAGAAGAAAAGGAATTGCGTTGGCTTGAGCTGGATGAGCTGCGATCTTAGGCTTCAGTCTAGTTTTTCAAATAAGATTAACTCGACAGTATCCGAGACAACTAGGCTAGTTTTATGCTTTTCACCTGGACTAATGTGAAGCGCTTCACCACTTGTAACAGTTTCTATTCCTGATTCGAATTCGATGTGCAGTGTGCCGGAAATGATATATCCCAAATGACTGGACGTACACCAATCCTTTTCATGAAATTCCTTAGAAAATTCGATTAATCGGATTTTACTACCATTGGCAATCAAGGTTTTCTCTTTCATTCCAATGGCTGGTTTCTCCCAATGGATCTCTGCAAAGCTTTCTTTGTGTCTCATGTTTTCTGATAATCTGATTTGTGAAGAATGTACTGATTGACCGGAAGGCCGAATTCAAGAATTTGCTTTTCTAATTCAAACCCAAGCTTAAGCATAATTCGAATAGAGGCATCATGATCGGGCATTACCCAGCCATAAATGGTTTCAAGATTTAATTGATAAAACCCAAAGTCGAGAGATGCAATTGCTGTTTCAGTCGCAATTCCTTTACCCCAGGAATCTTTTCGTAGTCGATACCCCAAATCGACAAAGTCGAATTCAGGCATATACTTCAATCCGGAAAAACCAATAAACTCTCCTGTTGATCTGTCCTCTAAAGCGAAGCGGCCAAAACCATATTTTTCATAATCGCCTAAGACGTTGTTAAGGATTGTGTCATGTATTTCTTCTCTAGTTTTCACGCCACCATCGTTAGTGTACTTGGTGACCTCCGGATCTAAATTCATCAAATACGCTGGCTCAACATCTTCGAGAGTAAAGGGTCTTAAGATGACGCGTTCGGTAGTTATTACTTTATCGAATGGCCTTGAATAACTTGGTTTTGGACTCAAAAGTTTGGTGATTTTATCAAAGATGCATTTTATTCAATAATAGCATCCAACGATTACTAGCACCGATGATTCAAAACCTTTAATTGGGTACCTTAAACTAACTTGTTTTTGTATGCAACTTGTACTGCCTCGGTCTTATTGTGTACCTCTAATTTCTTGTAAATGTTTTCTATATGCCTTCGCACAGTGTTAGGACTGATGATTAAGTTAGTCGCAATTTGATTGTAGTTTAGGCCTTTACTCAATTGAGCTAGCACATCATGTTCGCGATCACTCAAACCAAAGTCCATCTTTTCCTCGCTGACCAAATCAGGATTCCTCATGATTCGAAATGCTTTGGCGGCAATCTCTGGGGACATTGCAGCACCTCCAGACATAGTTCCTTGAATGCTATCATAAATCTGCTTTGGATTACTCTCCTTGACCAGGTAGCCGATAGCACCAGCTTGTATTGCCTCGTAAATGGTTTGTTCAGTGTCTAAAACTGTCAGCATGATGACCTTTATATGTGGATAGAGTTTCGAGACTTCAGCTGTTGCATTGATGCCATCCATTACTGGCATTTGTATATCCATTAAGATGACATCAATGTTAGAATCGGCAACCAATTGTGCCAGCAAGTCTTCGCCATCCATTGCATGGAATTTCACTTTGAATTCATCAAACAACCCCGGTTTATTGATGAGTGAGGTAGCTAGAAAATTATTGTCTTCAGCAATTGCGATTTTGATCATACCACAAATATCGATTAGAATCTTGTTAGATCGAATAGGGCAAAGGGCCTATTTGAGTGGAATGCTAAGGTGAATGATGGTTCCTTTTCCTTGCTCGGATTCAAAACGAAAGACTGCTTGTGCTTCAGTTGCTCTTACTTGCATTCCTTTCACACCTGTACCCATTCGAGTGCTTTGTTGATCAAACCCATCACCATCATCAATGATTTGAATTAGAACTGACCCATTGTTGTGTTTAATAAATACTTGAATCGATTTGGCATGTGCATACTTCAGTGCATTGTTGATGGCTTCTTGTACAATTCGAAAATAGTTTATCGTTTGAATTGGATTGAGTTCGAAATCTATATCTACCTGAATTTGAGTACTTAAGTTGACTCTTGTTAATTCATTACTCTGTTCAACATACTGTTCCACACGAAGCACGAATTCTGAAAAGAAGATAGTCTTATCGCCCACAGCCCAAATAGTTTCGCGTAATTGAGACATGGTTTCTCTAGCAAAGGCATTGATTGTTTCAATGGGCTTTGAGTTAGATTTAGCTCTGTACATTTCCATATCTAAAGAAGAAATGATATGTGTAAGACGAGCCCCAATATTATCATGTAGTTCTTTAGAAATCCTCAAACGCTCTTGATTCACCTTGTTTTCTGCTTTCTGCATTTGTAGCAGTCTTCTTGTCTGAAAAAATTTAATTGCACTGTACATCCCCAGCAGAAGCGAGATTACCACAACACCCATGAAAACGAGAAACCACCAATTCATCCAAAAAGGATAAGCACGATCTACTTGTATAGTCAATATAGATGTTTCATTGTTTTCAGTATTGGCAACAATGAATTGCAGTTCTGACATACCATAGTCTATCTCGAATTGCTGATTCCCTAGCTCTGACATGAAAGTCGTATCTCCATCGATCACTGTAAATACCTGAAAAAGATTGTTGTCCGAAAGCTGTAATAATTCTAAGTTTAGGTTGAGAAACCCTTGGTCATATGGTATGTTAAGGACATTGTTTTTAAGGCATAAAACGCCTTGCCTAGTGATAGCAAGTTTCGGCAACTCAGGCATCGTTTGAACAGAATCAGGATTAAATCGAAAGACACCACCAACTCCAGAAAATGAAATATTTCCCTCATTATCTATCATATAACCGCCCTGATTATATTCTCTCAGGGGAAACCCATTTTGATAATTGTAAGATCTAATTCCTGCTTCAGTTATCTGATAAATGGAATTAGTGGCGGACAACCATTATTTATTTATGATAGAAAGCAGTTGATTGTCTGGGAATGTACTTTGAACTAAGGTTGAATCTGGTTTTAATCTATACAATCCTCCATCCATAGATACACAAACGGAGTCATCACACATATTGAATACTCGGGCGTTGTCATGCCTAGTCATGTGCTTTTGTTTCAAGTCATCGGTAAGCCAAGATATTCCTGTCGTTGAAGCACATCTATAGCCTTCATCTACCTGTTCTATCCACATCGCATAGGAGGCCATTGGAACTTCATTATATACGCGTTGAAACAAGAAATCACCATACTTATCTAATTGAACAAATGATCGTTTTGTACAAGCTAAGAATCCATTGGAGTTTTTAATCATGTATATGATCGTGTTATCTAGTGCTTCTCTATTATTGAAGAATACACGCTTCATATTACTATTTGAAAATCGATATATACCGTCAGCCGCAGTTCCAATCAACAAAAATTCATCACCGAAAATACCCGAGTAGCAGGCTATTCCATTTGTCTTCTTAACTAATGGGTGATTAGGTGCACCATCAATGATTCGAACACCATTGCTGGTTCCAACAAAAGTTTCTGTTTCAGATTGAAAAATGGCCCAACAAGGAACGAGGCTGCCATCATCGTCTTCTACTGGATAAAACTCTGAATTAAGTGAGTTTCTATGAAACATGTAAACGCCATTTGCAGACGATCCTACCCATAAGTTTCTGTTTTGATCGATAAACAAACATTCAATTCGATCTTTCGTGTAAACTAGCTTTTTGCGCACAAGACTGTCGGCTAGCTTTACTTCCCACAGACCTTCATGAGAGGCAATGAAAATCTTGTTGTTATACTCTAATTGTTGCGGGCAATACGCTTTGGTAATAAAATGAGTGTCATTTTTTTGAATGTAATAAGCACCTTGCGGGCCTGCATAGAATTTGCCAACTTCCGTATCAATAGAGCCGCGTTTATCCCCATCAACCGACAACCTAAGTTTAGATAATTCAGGCATCTGTATTTCCTTAAGGTCGTAGCTGAGGAAGAGCGAATGATCTTGTATGTTCGCCAATAATGCGATGCATGTTTCAAAGTACCTAATATTGAAATAGTCCTTGCTTGTGAAATCCAATTGGAGAATTTCATGGTTAGTAATATCAATTCGATGTAAGCCGGCAATCGTTAAGCAAAAAACATATCTCCCATGAACATGCAGGTCTAATACGGTTTCTTCGATATTATACTTTGGAACTAGCTCGGCTCCATTATATCGATGCAAACCACCAGGTGTGCCAATCCAAATGGCACCCAAACTATCTTCAGTCATTGCAAAAACTGTGTTTTGATCTAAGCCGTCACTTAAGTCCAGATGAATTGTTTCTCTCAGTTGTTGAGCCTTTGCTGCAACTGAGGCGAAAATGATAAGGAAGGAGAGTAATGGTTTCAATCTCCAACAAATATTTATGAATTTCATGACTCTCTGATCGTGGGTCAAGGTTCTAAACAAGAATCAGTTTATTCCAAAATTAGAATGGATTTGTAGCCCAGACACTCACCTCCGGTACAAATCCCTTGTCGCGCATTTCAAGAACAGAAACTATAGTATCAGCAATTTCCTGAGGACCTAACTTGTTTGGTTTTTCCTCGCGCTCAATTCGCTCCTTGCTAGCAAATGCGGATGCCACTTCGCTTGGATTTACCTGTACAACCCTAATGTTAAATGGTCTGAGTTCGGCCTGCCACGATTGGCTCATTGCTCGAACTGCAAACTTTGAAGCAGCATAAATGGTGCCTCCTGCAAAGCCTTTCAAACTTGCCGATGAACCAATATTGATAATGTTTCCACTGTTCTGAGATTTAAATGACTTAACCATCTCTTGCGTCAACAACGCTAATCCAAAGACATTGGTTGCATAAACAGATTCTAAATCTTGGATTGTGATTTCACCCAATTTAGGGAAGACCCCAACGCCAGCATTATTGATCAAAGCATCGATACTTCCACCCAATAGCTGAATAGCTTCATTGGCTTTACCCTCGATAGAATGCAAGTCGCTAATGTCGAATGTCAGAGGAATGGCCCCAATTTCTTTCGCTACATCGGATAGTTTTTTTGGATCACGACCTGTGATAACTACGGTGGCACCTTTTTCGATTAATTGCAGAGCTGTTTGTTTGCCAATGCCCGAGCTGCCGCCCGTCACTAGTACTTTAGAACCTGATATTCTCATCTATTTGTTTGTTATTTGGTTTAACGCTTCAACGGTGTCATTATATCCTCTGAGGATTAGTTCCTCACACTGCTCAATGTTGTAATAGTTGAAGTCTCCAAGATCAGGTGTGATCAAGATATTCGCCTTTTTTGATTGCTCATTTACGCCCGCAGCCAAAGTAAAATGAAAGCTGTTTAGAAGTACATCCATAATATTCTCCGGCCGCCTGAATTTGTGTTTTGCATTCAAATCCACCGCTATGATAAAGTCGGCCCCCATCTCTGGCAATGGGCTTACGGGGACATTTTCTATAACCCCTCCATCCACCAAAAGTTTACCGTTTAACTCTACGGGTTGAAATATTCCTGGTATGCATGTACTTGCCATTACGGCATCCGATACCTTGCCTGTCGTCAACACTTCCTTGGTCCCATTGGATATATCAGTGGCCATAATCGCTAATGGAATATTAGCATCTTCAATCATGGCATTGCCAATGTGTTTCTTCAATAGTTTTTCCATTTTTCTATTGGAAAACAATCCATAACTATTCGGAGAAAATTTGGTGATGTCGGACCACGATAAGTGAAGCGCAATGTCCTTTACGTTCTCATAGTCTTTGCCGAAAGCAAACAAGCTTCCTACTAGCGCGCCTATGCTAGTACCTGCAATCCAACCTACTTCAAAATCAGATTCTTCAATAGCTCGTAATACTCCAATGTGTGCAGCTCCTAGAACCGCGCCACCACCCAATGCAAGGCCGATTTTTCTTCGCGAATTACTCATGTACTGATTTTAACTTAATCCGTCAAAACTACCAATGTATCCATTTCAAGTTGAGGTGGGGTCTTACATTTATCGAATCAAAAAGAATCAAATCATATTATTGATTATTCTGAGCTGCTTTACTAAGCTATCAATCGCTCAACAATACCAATTCCAAAATTTCTCAGTAAGCACTGGCTTGGGGCAATCACAGGTGTTTTGTTTGCTTGAAGATTCTCAAGGATACATTTGGATGGGTACTAGAGGTGGTGGTTTAAGCAGGTACGATGGAGTAAGTTTTACACAGTTCAATAATGAAAAACTTACATCCAATTATATCTGGTCAATAGTCGAGGATCCAACAGGCACAATTTGGGTGGGAACAGACAACTCACTCATGCGTTTTGATGGTAACCAATTCGTGGCAGTGGAGACTCCTTTTCGAGACAGTCCTATTACCTGTCTTCGATCCATTAATTCGGAATTATGGATAGGTAGTACAAAAGGGTTGATGGTATTGCGCAATGGTGACTTCCAGTCGGTATCACTTGAATTCAAAGGACTTATTAGCTCAACTGAACTACACAATGATCTGATCTGGATTGGTAGTGATGCTGGTTTAGTTGCACTGCAATACCCAAACCTTGATTCCGTTCGATATCGATTTAATACAACTAATGGGCTTAATGCAGATAAGGTCAGATCGCTCTATTCAACACCAGCAGGACTGTGGGTAGGAACTTATGGTGGAGGGGTAAATCTTATACATCGAGATTCTTTGAGTAATGCAAATGATTTCATTCCTTTAGAAAACGCTAGGGTTCACAGTATTATAGAGAAAAACGGGGATTTTTATTTTGCTACTCAACAAAATGGGCTGTGCAGGTTTGTTGTTAGAGACACTATGAGTGAGTTTATAACGGACAAACAAGGCTTAGCTAATAATCACGTTCGGTCACTACTCTCAGATAGCTGGGGGAACCTTTGGGTTGGGACTAGTGGTGGAGGGGTAAGTAAATTTCAGGGAAGAACATTCGACTATTTCAAACAAGAAAATGGATTGGATGGAGACTACATATATGCACTTGAAAAAGACTGTGTAGGAAAGATCTGGGTAAGCACCTCTGGAAATGGATTGACTGTCATAGACCAAGGAGTCATTTCAGCATTTGAGTGGCGTGAAGACCTGAAAAAAGGTAAGATCAAGGCTATGCATCACGCCTTGGACAGTTCAATTTGGTTAGGCTATGATGGTGGCGGTGTAGCTAGGGTGGACACTGATACTGTGGTTTACCTGACAACGTCAAATGGCTTAAAGAGTGGCTACATTAGGGACTTTGTGGAAGATGGGTTTGGTAATATTTGGATAGCCACTGCGGGTGGTGGGGTTTGTAAGGTAACTTATTCAAACAATGAGTTTACTACAACTAGTTTTGATAGGGCTGCGGGATTGCCTTCTGTTCGTGTGAACCAAATTCATTTAGATCGGCTTAATCGACTTTGGTTTGCAACGGTATCTGGAGGTGTGGGCTATATTCAAAATGATTCCGTGCAGCGAATTTGGAATACTTCAAATGGACTCGCTGATAATGACGTTGTATCAATTGTTGAAGATCAACGTGGTTATCTATGGGTTGGGACTGCCCGTTCAGGAGTTAATAAATTGTCAATTTATAAGGATAGTATTATCGTTGACACCCTTAGTTTATCTGATGGCCTGAGTTCCAACATATGTTATCAACTCGTTTTGGACAAGGAGGACAACCTTTGGATTGGATCAGAGCGTGGGGTTGAAAGGTTGACATTAGATATCAATGGAAATTTGCTAGAAATGAAGCTTTACGGTTATGATGAAGGATTTCAGGGGGTTGAAACAACTCAGAATGCTTCGCTTATTGATGATAATGGCGATTTGTGGTTTGGTTCAATTGATGGGTTGAGTCGTTTTAATGGTTCGAATGAGAAAGGCGACCCTGTTCTGCCGATCATTCACATTGACAGAATCTCCATTAATTCAGAAACTCAAAGGCGGGACTTATCCGTTTTCTTCCTGCCTTATGACAGCAACAGAATCACAATTGACGTTATTGCAATATCACAATACAAATCGTCTGAGATCAGATATAAACATCGCATAATTGGGTTAAACGATAGTTGGAGTGATCCAACGTCAACCGCTATTCTGAATTATGCTGGTTTAAACCCCGGCAAATATCGAATAGATGTGATTGCATCCATCGATCAAAACACATGGACAAAGCCGGTATTTGTTGATTTCAGGATTGATAAACCTGTTTGGGAAAAGACTTGGTTTATAGCCACTTATGTGTCTCTATCTATATTGATTATTTGGCTTCTGATTTATTTGCGATTAAGGGCGATTCGATCCAAACTTGAGGAGAGTGAAAGACAATTGAAACTTCAGAAGGAAGTCCTAGAATTGGAGCAGAAAGCGCTTCGATTACAAATGAATCCACACTTTATTTTCAACGCTTTGAATAGTATTCAGGCAATGATTTCGAAGAATGATCCTAAAACTGCTCGTCTTTATTTGGCTAAGTTCAGTAAACTCATGCGGCAGGTGTTGGACAATTCGCGTCAGCCTCTGATACCACTTGAGCGAGAACTGGAAGCACTAGAAAATTATTTGAGTATCGAGCGATTTTGCCATGGAGAGAGATTTAATTATTCCATTGAAGTATCTGATCAAATTGATATTGAATCAATCCAAATACCCCCCATTATGATTCAACCTTTTGTGGAGAACGCGATTGTGCATGGCGTTTCACAAATAGCAGCAGGAGGAAAGGTAGCGTTGATTTTTGGAATTAAAGATGACCTTCTAGTTTGTACAATCATTGATAATGGAATAGGGCGGCAGGCGGCCTCTCAATTAATAAGTCAGCAAGGACAAAAGCATAAGTCCACGGCCTTATTAATTACTCAGGAGAGATTGGACCAGTTAAATGGATCCTCTGCTGAAAAAAGTATCCTGATCGAAGATCTTTTGGATGATAATGGTGTGGCTCAGGGGACGAAGGTTACGGTGAAGATTAAAATAAAGCAAACTACATTTAGCGCTTGATCAAGGCTATCATCATAGACGACATTGAAGACTCAAGAATCAACCTTGCCGCGGATTTGCGAGACTATTGCCCGCAAGTTGAAATGATTGGTGAGGCAGATAGCGTGGTTAACGCTCTCAAGCTTATTAAATCCAGTTCTCCACAATTGGTGTTTTTAGATATACACCTTGGAGATGGAACTGGTTTTGATATTCTAGAACTTTTACCTCAGATTGAGTTTAAAGTCATATTCACAACATCGTCCGATGCCTTTGCCATAAAGGCGTTTAAATATTCAGCTATCGATTATTTGTTGAAACCAATTGATCCAGATGAATTACTCCAAGCCGTAAATCAAGCTGAAGGTCAATATCGTTTGGAGCATCCGCAGGTCGAGATTCTTATGCGTCACTTAAAAAAGGAAGAACAAATCTCAAAATTAGCGCTGAGCACGTTGGATAAGATTCATGTGGTGGAGATTAGTGACATAGTTCGATGCGAGTCTAACGACAATTACACAATTTTCTATTTTAAGGACAAAACCAAACTCATGGTGAGCAAAACTTTAAAAACCTATGAAAACTTATTGGTTGAGTGTGACTTTTATCGGGTTCATCAGAAGCACTTAGTTAACAAACTATTCATCAAGGAATTTGTGAAGACTGACGGTGGTTATTTAAAGCTCAAGGATGGAGAGAGCATCCCCGTTAGTACACGCAAAAGAGCAGAGGTAATGCAGATGATTTCAAAGGGATGAAAAAAGTCCTGACAACTTACGCTGACAGGACTTCGGATTGGGGTTGCCCCCAGTGAACAACCACCTATTTCTGAGCCATTCCATTGTTTAATAGTCCGCTAAAAACAGAAGCGTCTCCAGTTGATGGCAAAACCGCAATTTGAACTTTAGAGGCCAATTCTTTATTCACCATGTAATTGGCATATGCAGGGTTCTCCATACATAACTTCGCCATTTGCATATCCTGGCTAAAAACCAGTTCATCCATCTCCTTTTGCTTTTGAATAGCCAATTGATCAGAAGATTTTTGATTTTCGATCTCCAACTTCTTGAACTCACGTTGACGCTTCAGGTCAGCTTCTGCAAGTCTCTCCTGCTTTTGCGCCTGAGCCTCCGCCTGCAACTTTGAAACCTGCTTTTCTGTTTCTGCTTGAGCCAATCGATTCTGACGTATGCTTTTCTCTGTCTCCGCATTAATGTTCTGAACTTTCGCATTCATTTCTGCCTTAGCCATAGATACCTTTCCATCCTCTTCTGCTTGTTGCTTGGCCGCAATACTCTTTTCTAGCTCAATAAGGCTTTGCTTTCTTATGCTTTCCAACTCTCTTTCTTGCATGGCCAATTGCTCCATGGCCCCAGTGTAACTCAAAGGGAATTTTAAATCAGAAACGATTACCTCCTTGATTTCTATGCCCGGCTCACCCAACTGGGCGAGAAAGCTGTTCTTCACATCCAATATGAATTTGTGCCGTTGTGAGGTGAAAACAGAGTCTACATTCAAATATTGATTTGCAACGGTGTTTGCGATCTCCATTTCGCGAGAATTTAGCACAAGTGAATCAAACTGTTGAGGAGTTTCAAACTGACTTGAAAATGCCTCAAAATCCAATATCTTCCATCGAACAGATACATGAAGATTTAGGGGCACTCCGTCTCCAAGACGAATTTCGTTGAGGAATGAATTGTAAACCATGTCATGGCTTACTTTTTCCGGAACCTTCGTTTTGTTTTTGCAAGAGTTTAAGGAAACTACTGAAAGTGAAACTAGAAGAAGTAAGACGCTTAGATTTTGATTTGTTTTCATTTTACTGGGATTTAAATAATTGATTTTGATTGTTTTGATAGAGCGAATCTATCGTCATCAATCAGTCTAAACCCTGGGAGAAAAGCAATTGCTTGACCCTAGTTAGAATTCGTATGTCTTGGTCGAGAATTTGTAAAATGAAATATTGAGGCTATGAACAGGAGGATTTAAACCCGTACACCAAAAACACAAACATCATCGATCTGTTCTAAATCGCCTCGCCACTTTTCGAATGATGCCATGAGCATGTCGTGTTGCTCTTTCATTGACTTTTCAACTATATCAGCAAGTAGTTTTTTGAAATTCACACTTTTGAATTTCTTGCCCTGTTCGCCTCCAAATTGATCAGGATAGCCATCTGAATAGGAATAGATCATATCCCCTTTTTCAAGCTGCATTTCATGTTGTGTAAATGGTTTGCCAGCTCCAAAGGCTCCAATGGGCTGTTTGTCCGCTCGGATTTCTACCAAGCGATCCTCACTTACTCCATTTGATTTAACAACACAAAATGGGTTGTTAGCCCAGGACCACTTAATGAAATTGGTTTTTCTGTTCAGAGCATATAATGAGACGTCCATACCGTCTTTCACTTCCTCGTCTGATTTTTCAAATTCCTTGATAACCAGTTCGCGCGTCTTATTCAGAATCTGACCTGGTTCTCGCAATCCGAACTCCCGGACAGATCTATTTAGTCCATTATTGCAGATGACAGAAACCATCGCACCGGGCACACCATGACCTGTGCAATCGGCAGCCGCAAAGAACACCCAATCTTCCACCATCTCAACCCAATAGAAATCCCCAGCCACTATGTCTTTTGGTTTGTAAAACACGAAGCTTTCGGGAAGCGCATGCTTTAAAATTTTATTGGATGGTAGTATCGCCTTTTGAATCCGCTTAGCATATTTAATACTCGCTGTGATTTCTTGGTTCTTGTATTCTATCTCATCAAAGGCGTTTTTTAGCTCAGTGTTTCGAATTTCAAAAAGCTCTTTTTCTTTTTTTTCTTTTTCAGCTGCCAATGCTCGATTCTGTAACCGTTGCTTAAACAGAAAATAACCTATAATCATTAATATACCAAGGGCAGCAATTGCTCCGAATAAGGAACGCTGTTGAATGGTGTTTAATTCTATTTCTGATTTGGCTTTTTGAAGTTCACTTTCCTTTTGAGCTATATCGAAGCGCGCATGCATATCGGAAAGAGCATTGGCGAGCTCATTCGTGTATAGCGAGTCTTCCATTTCATCCATCTCATAATATAATTCTAAGGCTTCTTTATAATCGCCTATTTGCTCTAATACACCTATTCGATCGTAAGTAGCTTGGATTTTATGGTCAATGGACACGCCTTCCCTTGCGAGGTTTAAAAATACCTTAGACAGATCGTCTGCCATAGATAGGTTGCCCTGGTCCACATAAATAAAAATTAAACTGTGCAAACAGATCATGCGAAGATGACTGGTTGTCTCCCTAGAAAGTAGGGACTCATATATGCTAATCGCTTTATCGTATTCGCTTTCGTTATAATAACGAATTGCCTTATCCACCATAAAAGACTCTGAAAGTGACGTGTCATTAATTGAATTAGCAATAACAATCGCGCTATCCATCAATTCGTGGCAACGATTCATGTCCCCGGTTTCCATTGCCATTAATGCCTTAGCCTTGAGGATATTACACCATATTTTTGGATATTGATCCTGTGTAATAGCTAATTTAGCTCGCAGAATATACTCATTGGATTGTTCTAATAATTCTAAATCCTTGTATAATCGAGAAATCTTCAGAAGAGCCATTGCCAATAAGTCATTTCTTGAATTCGCTTCAGCGACAGAATTAGCTATGATCGCAAATTGCAAGGCACTGTCAGTCATCGATTTGAAGCGATACAAATCTGATATACCTAGATAGGCCATGAATTTAATAGAGTCGGATGCATTTGCATCCGACTCCTTAATAATATCCTGATAAATACTTAAGGATTGATCGGGATACTCTTTAGACAGCTCAATTGCCTCCAGAAACCTAGATTCAACCTGAGCAAGCGCATTTATCTGAAAAGTAACGCAAACAAGTGTGAGAAAAAGAAACCTGTGAATCACACTTTAAGATTACGGAGTAATAATATCACCGTCATATCCCATTAAACCTTTCTTTTTCCGCGCACCTAATGGACTTCCAACTCCACCACCAGGTAAATCAATTGTCAAATACACTGAATCAGGCGTTTGAGGATAAGCGTTTAAATCCAAAACACTTTTACCAAGAACGACTCCTTGGTTATTGATTTTTGGATCACTATTAATTTTTACTTTACCATGAAGGATCTGTGTACCTGGATCTTTACCTGGTTGAAGCGAATTATCAAATTCAACTTTTGAAAACTCCCAAGTTATATCAGTACTCTTCATTGGAGCGGATACATATACATCAACTTTCTTGGGATCCGCTGTCTCAGTAAAACCGAAATCCCAATCGCAGGTGGCGGTTTCGTCAGCTATATCCTCATTCGTGGAAATAAGATCTTCATGTGTGGACATATGATCTTCTAGAATTGCTGCAGAATCACATTCGACTGCCTGATCATTTTTCTGGCTGCCACCATCACAAGCGTTAAGACTGATAAAAAATGGCAATGCAAGAAGAGAAAAGAACTTTTTCATGGATAGGAGGTTTTAAGGGTTTTGCTAAACGTAAAGGAAAATTTGCTTCCAGACAATTTCATTACCACAGTTGTTTTAAGTTATTGATTT
Source organism: uncultured Flavobacteriales bacterium (assembly GCA_943788775.1). GTDB lineage: Bacteria > Bacteroidota > Bacteroidia > Flavobacteriales_G > Salibacteraceae > SHAN690. The sequence continues at coordinate 207,622 of CALSRO010000006.1, forward strand.
ATTGCATCTTGCAACTTAAATTCAAACCAAATGAAACCCGGTGAATTCTATCTGATTAACGCATTTACAGGTGAAAATGCTCGAGGGAATCAGGCTTGTGTATTGATGCTAAAGGACATTTCTGATACTCAGAAGCTATTTCAAATAGCACAAAACTTCAACTTACCTGCTACCACCTTTCTTTGCGAACGAAATGATGGTTATGATGTGCGTTGGTTCGCACCTGAGGCCGAAATTGGTCTTTGTGGACATGGAACCATAGCAGCTACTTGGGTGTTGAAGAAACATTCCAACATTATAACAGGTCCAATTCGGTTTCATTATGCAACTGGTTCGTTATTCGGAGATCAATATGAAAGTGGCGTTCGAATTGAGGGGAAAGCTATTTATAGTATTGAATCTGAAATTCCAGAATACGTTCAGAGAGGTTTTCAAGGTAGAGTAAAGTCCTATTTCAAAAATGACAATAAGGATATTGTCTTGCTAGATTGTGAAGAATCTGTAATTGAAATGAAACCAAATTGGAACGCGTTGAGAGAGTCAAAAGCTTTTGGTTGCGTGATCACCGCAGACTCAAAAAAATATGACTTCGTTTCGAGGACCATATTGCCGCATATTAACTTTCTTGAAGATCAAGCCACAGGAAGTTCACATATGCTTCTCACCCCATTTTGGAGCGAAAGACTTGCGAAGTCAAAGATGCACGCATATCAAGCAAGCAATAGAGGAGGAGTGATGCATTGCTTAATTGCGGACGACAAAGTATCACTGGTGGGTGAATGCCAAGTTTTTGGACACGGATCGCTTATCTAATTTATCATTGGTTAATATTGAACTATGATCTCAGAAAAACCTATTGATTTTGATCGCTTCATTCGTTGGTTAATTACTGGCGGTATTATCGTCATAACATATTTTGCTCTAACAAAACTAAGCGGAGTGTTATTACCCTTTTTATTAGCATGGTTAACGGCCTACATATTAGACCCCGCAGTTGTTTTTATTCAGCGATTGATCAAGAAAAGGGTGTTAGCAGTATTTATCTTGTTTCTTGTGTTACTAGCATTTGGTGCAGTTTTGATTCTATTATTCGTTCCAATTGTAGCTGAGGAGTTTCGGCATTTATACTTTCTGATAGACGCTCAATTAAATACCATTCAATGGCCAGCATGGATTCCAAAAGACATCGTCTTGAAAGCTCAATCATATATATCCTCAATTGATTATAAATCATTGCTTCAACAGGATGGAATATCAGATAAGTTGTTCGGAGTGGCGAAGGGAGTTTGGAATACGGTAAGTGGGGTATATGGCATTGTGGGCGCGTTGTTCGGTATCGTTACCTTTTTACTTTATCTAGTCTTTTTAATGTTGGACTTTGAATCGCTAAGTGAAGGCGGGAAGGATTATATCCCAGCAAAGAATAAAGCCTTCGTTGAGCAGTTAGCAAAGGATATCGAAGATCAGATGAATGGCTATTTCAGAGCACAAACAAAGATTGTATTGGTTGTTGCGATCCTTTTTGCCATTGGTTTCAAAATCATTGGATTACCCTTTGCGATAATGCTCGGTCTTTTGGTAGGATTCTTAAATTTCATACCATACATGCAATTGGTTGGAATCTTGCCAGCACTTGGATTGGCTGCGATCAGTTCTTTAGAGACAGGAGGCTCTGCTTGGTTAGCAATGACATTGGTACTTATAGTTTTTGCTGTAATTCAATTGATTCAAGAGGTATTCTTGACTCCACGGTTTATGGGTGGATTCAGCGGTCTGCATCCTGCAATAATTCTATTATCTCTAAGCGTTTGGGGAGCATTGTTAGGAATGATAGGGTTAATCATTGCGATTCCAATAACTGCGATAATAATCAGTTATTACAGTCGGATCGTTATGCGCAACAATTGAATTCGAAATTAATTTCACTTGCATGCAAGGTTAAACGTCCATAATGCATCATGAGCAAAAGTGAAGAACTCGATCTATGGATAAGCAGCAACTGATAGAAGGTTGTTGTAAACAGGATATTCGAAGTCAAAAGGCTTTGTATGACTGGTTGCACCCTCAAATGTTGGGTGTTTGCATGCGCTATGCCTCAGATCGGGATCAAGCTCAAGATATGTTGCAAGAAGGATTCATCAAGGTTTATAATAAAATCGACACCTACAAAGTTGTGGGCGCATTTGAAGGCTGGGTGCGTAGAGTTGTTGTCAACTCTGCATTGGAGTTTTTGAGAAGTCAGAAAAACAATTCGAATGTTTCGTTTGAGGATGAATCAATTATGGTGGTGGATCATCGTGCCAATGCTCAAGATGAACTGCAGGCACAAGACATTCTCAAGACAATCCAAAGCCTACCAACTGGATACCGAATGGTGTTTAATTTATTTGCTATTGAGGGGTATTCACATGAGGAAATTGCCAAAGAACTAGGGATTTCGGTGAACACTTCATATTCACAATATCACAGAGCTAAGGCCTTATTGCAGAAAATCATTGAATCAGAAAAAAAAACGGTAGTTAAGACCGCTGTGTAATGGGAGATTTAAATCAAAATAACGACTCTTTTGAAGCAGGAATGCAGGGTATGTTCTCTGGACTGGAGCAAACGGCAGATGCACATGTCTGGAATAATATCGAAGCCGCACTTCAACAAAAGAGTAATCGAATAATTGCTTGGTGGTGGGGTGGTGCGGCAGCCGCAGTTTTGGGGGCTGTACTTTCTGTTTCGCTATTCAATGGTGGACCGTATTACGAACCCCGAATTTCAAATTACAAGTCCATCAATGATCTAGACTATAATGCTTGTCCCGATTCCTCGGTGCTAGAATGGTCCAATAATCCGTCCGATAACACTCGCGAACATGTTGATCAAATTGAACCATCATCAATTCACGAATCTAACATAGATCCTATTAGCCAGATTGCAGTGAATACAATTACGGATCATCTTCCGCGAGTAGTAGATTCTAAAGAAGGACAGAAAGATAAGGTCATGAAAACATCATTCACTGATAGTCCAGAATCAATCGACAAAATGTCCATAGCGGGAATTGAACTAGCTTGGAATGCAGATAGCTTAATACCTAGAGATGAGCAAATTATCAAGGTATATGATGAAGATGAAATAGATTGGCAAGATTGGGATGAAAAAGACTATTCAGATTGGGGGATCGCGGCCAATTTGGGTTCTTCCAATTCGAGTGAACAATCAACCTCAACTTTCGGCTATCAATCCGAAGGATTAACAACACAAGATAATTCAATGGCATTCGGAATGTCAGATCAACGATCAATCCTTCAAGAGCTGACATATTTATCACCATTTGTGGTCGGAGTAAGAGGAAATTGGCGGTTTGCAAAGAGATGGAGCATAGAATCAGGACTTTCTTACTCACTATTACCAACGGTTGGTGAGTCTTTTACTAATGGTGATAAAAGGATAAATAGATACAACGATCATTTCATAGGCGTTCCGATCTTGGTTAATTTTAATGTAATCGACAGAAAACGATTTGCACTTTATAACTCACAAGGAGCATTGATCGAAAAGGGTATTGCATCGCGTAATACAATCACAACCTATCAAGGTAGCGAAGTAGAGTCTAAACAAATATCAAAAGAACCCACACAAGGGTGGCAAATTGGGGCGTCAGTAGGTGTAGGTGCTCAATATAAAATCAATGAAACATGGAGTTTGTTCGTAGAACCGCGGGTAACCAGCTGGTTATTAAATATCAACGTTCAGGACAACATTCGAAACAGGCAAGCTATTTGGCCAACGATAGACCTCGGTGTACGTCTTAATCTTGATTAATTTCAAACTCGGTGCAAGGTATTCAGTGCAATTCGCATCTACAATAAAACATCATTACAATAATTCAAATGAACCGTATTTCACTTTCCACTTGTGTCCTTTTTTGTTTTGCATTGACAGCGTGTCAGGACAAGCATATTGAGGAAATCACCTATACCGCCAACGTCCCTGTTTACAGCACCCAAGAGCAGCTGAATGAATTGATTATAAGCAAGTCATCCAAGCCACTGGAAAGCCCGGGAAAAATTCACATAAACGGCAACAGGTTATTTATTGTTGATCGATTTAAGGGAATTCATGTCGTTGACAATTCGAATCCATCCAGTCCGGATAATATGGCATATATCAATGTTCCTGGCATTATAGACATTGCTTCAAGAGGAAATATATTATATGTGGATAGTTACGATGACCTACTAGCCATTGATATTTCAGATATCCAAAACATCAAGGTAATTGATCGTGATGAAGACGTATTCATTCCGATTTTACCTCCTACTGACAATGAATACCCATTAGCAGATATTGATCCTGCACAAGGTGTTGTAGTGGGGTGGACCGTCGAGCAAATCACCGAAAAACGAGAAGTGGACCAATGGAACAACGGTTGGGGATGGGGAGTCCAAGAAGACTTTAGCACAGGAGGTGGAAGAAATGATGGAGGAATCGTACCCTTAAGCTCTCCGACAATTAACAATGGTATTAGTGGGTCAATGGCTCGTTTTACAACTCATGGTTCAGCGTTGTATGCTCTGAATGAATCGGAATTACAGACATATAACCTGGCAGATATAACAAACCCAACATTCACATCCTCCGTGAGTATTAATAGAGTGGTGGAGACTATTTTTCCAATGGATGGTATGTTGTTTATTGGAACAACAACAGGTATGGCCATTTACGGACTGGAAAACCCTTTGAATCCAACATTTGTGTCTGACTTTAATCATGTGACCAGTTGTGATCCAGTCGTAGTAGAAAACGACATCGCATATGTTACACTGCGAACGGGAAGTAACTGTGGTGGATGGGTTAATCAATTGGACGTCCTAGACATCAGTAACATCAGTTCCCCCAATCTGATCGCCAGTTATGAAATGACGAATCCTCATGGCCTAGGAATCGATGATGATGTGCTATTTATTTGTGATGGTAGCGATGGATTAAAGATCTATGATGCTACAGATAAATGGAATATTACTGGAAATCAAATTGCACACTTCGCTGATATACAGGCTTATGATGTGATACCGCTAGAGCAAATATTACTTATGATAGGAGAGGATGGTTTCTTTCAATACGATTATTCTGATCTTCAAAACATTCAACTGATCAGTCAAATACCTGTTCAATAATGATCCTAACAAAACGATGGATAGAAATCGCAATCAAAGCGATATTAATTGGATTCATCATCCTATCCTCAGCTGAATTGATTCTTGCTCAACAGGCGGTGAATCTTACGAATGGCTCAATTATAAAAGGTGTTGTAGTTCCCACTGAAGATTCATCCAAAGTCAAGGTTCAAACAAGTGACGGCAGTCAATGGGTCTTTAGCGCAGCTGATGTCGCAAGCATTAAGGAATGGGAGATTGAAGAAGTCCAACGCGAATGGACAAGCAAGAAATCCGGTTTTTACAATGTATCCGATTTGGGGATGCTTTTCGGAAATGATGGAGTTTATACAAATGTTGCGATAAGTGCACAAACAGTGTCCGGTTACAGATTTAACCAGCATTGGAGCGCAGGAATTGGATTAGGGTTAGAGAGTTTTTCAGTTCCGCTAGCGCCCATCTTTCTTGAAGGAAGATACCATCTCTTAGATAGGCGTTTTAGTCCATTTGTGGCGATTCAAGGAGGCTATGGCGTGCCATTAGAAAACTACATGGGACCGGACGGAAAACGAATAAATAAAGGCGGTGTGATGCTAAACCCCATGATTGGTATCAAGCATCAAGTACTCAAGAATGTTGGATTAGTCCTTTCAGCAGGGTACAGACACCAACAGAGCATTAGCACACAATATTACTGGTGGTTTTCTGAAGGCGACACTGGACAAATTCGTACACAGTACAACAGGCTAGTATTTAGAGTGGGACTAATATTTAGTTAGAGTACATCTAATAATCGGCAACCTTCCTCACGGTATATCACCCAACCCCATTCACGTTTTCCAGTCTGGGTTTCGATTTCATAATAATACTCTCCTGGGAATCTGGTGACGTCAAGAGTGCTATCGTTGGAAGATTCACATTCTGGGATTTTCACCGGAAAGCTTGTGATTTTACCTTCATATACCAATCTATTGATGTTCGCGTTGTCCGCGGAATCTGATACCCAAAGATCTACCCAGCCTTCTTCACTCACTTCAGTATAAAACTTGCGCATAAAAACACATGTACCGTTGTCCCTAGTTGCCTCTGGACAATAATTCGCTGCTCCAAAAATTGTGCAACCGCTGCAATTACCGTCCCTTTAAGCTTTTGGATCGTAATTATCCACACACAATACATCACTTCTACATCCTGTTCGTTTACAAGCGGTGGTAGTGACAATGCCAAGAGCAAAAAATGGAAGCAGCAACTTATTCATAGGTATCCTTTTTGAAAAGTCAAAGCTAAAAATTTGAGACATGCCCAGAGTAGTGATAGTTTCGTGAATTATGAAGTGGGTATTGAAAATCGTTAAATGGTCATTTGTTATTGGTGTTACCGTAATTGGTTTAGTGGCTATCTCATATCTCTGGGTGCATCAATCGTCAAGAGGTAAGATATATCGCTCCACCGATAAAATTGAAGCCAAATACACCGGGATTCTGCTCGGGAGTCTTGTTTTTGGAGAAAACACCTTGTCCGGAACAACTCAATTAAGGGCGGATAAGGCTGTTGACCTGTACAGAAATGGTAAAATAAAGCGCATACTAGTAAGCGGTGATCACGGTCAAACTGACTATGACGAAGTCAATGCAATAAAGAATTACCTGCTGAGTCAAGGAATTCCTAAATCCGACATATTTATGGATCACGCGGGATTTGACACCTATGATTCGATGGTGCGTGCAAAAAAGGTCTTCATGGTAGAAGATGTCATCATCATAAGTCAAGCGTTTCACTTACCCAGAGCAGTGTTCATTGCAAATGCGATTGGGTTAAATGCAGAAGGAGCAGTTGCTGCAGACTCACCACACCTAAGTTTAAAGTACATGGAGAACAGAGAGATCCTAGCAAGAGTCAAAGCTTTTTTGGAAGTTGTCTTTCACGTTTCACCAAAGTACTTAGGAGACGAAATCCCGATAACCGGATCGAGTGAACTAACCTACGACTAGTCTATATAATTGACTCAATAAAGTCGGTGGAGACACTTTCGTGTGAAGCACTTTGCACTGCCTTCCCATTTTGAATGACAATAATTTGCGGGCTTTGATGCACTATTCCAAAATGTGATGCAATATGGTTTGAAATATCACGATAGGTGATGAGGTCTAGGTAGAATATTTCTATCCTCCCACCTAATTGGTCCTTGCCCATAATTAGTCTCCTTTTTGCTGAAGAACTAATTCCGCATCGCGTGCTGTGCTTAAAAAGCACTACTGGCAAATCATTTGACCGATCGATAGCTTGCCTTAACTCATCCATGGATTGGATTGAATTCCAACCCTCTGGTAGCTCAGAACTGATTGAGTTCGAATGAATGGAATTCCACATTGCCTAGTTTTTCATCAAAGATAGGCTCAACAGTCATCACGATTAATTTAAACCGTATTCTCAAAACTACCAGCCCCAATCTATATCCAAAGGGTATAAATCGCGATTGTGAAGTAAATTCTAGGAATTAATTCAATTACCTATGAAAAAGTCAATAACCTTTCTATTTCTCGCTGTTTTATACATGGTCATCTATCGAGCCAAAGCTCAGAATGAGATCAAGACTTATCAAGTTTATGATGAATTGGGGCATCCAATTCCGTTTGTCAATGTGGCTCTATATTGTAAAGATGAATTGATCTCTGGGGCGGGAGGGAGTGAATCTGGTCTGGTATTTATTGAGTCAAAGGATATTCAGGCAACTCGAATTGAATTCTCATCGATAGGGTTTGCCAGTAAATCAATGAGTTTGGAAGAAAATAAGTCAATTGATACGATTTCTATCACTTTAAATAGATCACACATCACTCTAGACGAAGTGGTTATAAATGCCAATGTCGATCATGAAAGAGACGATACAGGATGTGAAGGGGTAACCATCACTGGAACAGTTTGCCGTAGTCTAAGATGCGGATTGTGTCAGATTCGTATCGATTCTACGATTGCGGCTGTTGATCCACCAGCAGAGGAAATTGGAGCCCCTATCGTCTCAGTTTATCCCAACCCTGCAAGAGATGTTTTGAACATTAAAAGTGAGATTCAAATAACTCAACTATATGTCATTTCTATGCATGGAAGTTTGATTGTTCAAGTTGATGGATTTAATAATAACCAATTGGATGTTAGTAGCCTAGATGCAGGTATCTATCTAATAAAAGCATTTGCGGGTGATGATTTCGTTTCAATGCCTTTTGTGAAAATCAGGTAATATTTCGTGAACGAGGTATTCTATAATTCATGACTTACAGTCTATTGTTTAAAACATTTCGCCTTGTGACTTGATAGAAAGGTTAAATCTTTCAGATTTGCCAGTACTTAACATTAAGCAATCGATAAGTTAATCGTATGGAGAAGAGAAAGGGCAGACCACCAACCAAACCATCAGAATTAAAGGACGGATATTACCTTGAATTGAGAAACAAGGGTTCCAATTCGGCTGTGAAAATTCGCAGAGAAAACATGGAAGAGGTGGGAAAAACGATTAAACAGTACGAACGAGTTAAGATCGTGAACTACTTGGGTCAAGTTGAGAGTGGCCGATGGTTAGACGGAAAGAATAAAGGAAAGAAGACTAACGGATAAGTCACTTTTACGCGCTGATATTTCCATTATCTCTATTTTTAATTAATTCAAGCAAATGAAAATTGCTGTCGTTGGTGGAGGTGCGGCTGGATACTTCGCTAGTGTTTCAGCTAAGAAACACTTCCCAAATGCAGATGTTCATTTGATTGAAAAGACTGGCAAGACACTTTCCAAAGTCAAGATAAGTGGGGGAGGAAGGTGTAACGTCACGCATCATTGTCTGAATAACAGAGAACTATCTCAACACTACCCAAGGGGCGAACGTTTTCTGAGAAAGAGTTTCGAACAGTTTTCAGTAGCTGATACTATCACTTGGTTTGAGCAACATGGCGTTGAACTCAAAGTGGAGACTGATAATCGCATGTTTCCAAGGACGGATGACTCTCAAACGATTGTCGAGACTCTAACGAAAGCCATTAATGAGCATGGCGTCATCCTTCGACTGAACTCATCTGTGGATAGTTTTGCCAAGCAAAACGCTGGTTTTATCTTGCGCATAACAGGGCAGCGAGAACTCTTTAATCGAGTAATCATTGCGACTGGTGGTAGCCCGAAACGTCAAGGCATGAATTGGTTAAGTGATATTGGAGTAAAGGTCGTCTCTCCTGTACCATCCCTATTTACCTTTAACATTCCACAGGATCACATTACAACATTGTTGGGAGTGAGTACCTCTGATGCCGAGGTTCAAATTGTTGGGAAAAAGCTATCATCAAAAGGCCCGGTATTAATTACACATTGGGGCTTGAGTGGTCCAGCTGTTTTGAAACTAAGTGCAATTGGCGCTCGCATCCTCGCGGATTGTGACTACAAGTTCAAGGTAGCCGTTAGCTGGGTTGGGATGAAAGAACATCAAGTTCGTGAAATTCTCGAATTGCACTCTCAGAATAATTCACAAAAACAAATCGGAAACCTTCACCTGTTTGAAATACCCAAACGATTATGGAGCTATTTGCTTGTAAAATCTGAAATAGCAAGTGATAGAACCTGGAATGAAATTTCTAAAAAACTTCAAAATCGTTTGATAAATCTTTTGGTCAATGACACCTACAACGTGAATGGTAAGACAACATTTAAAGAAGAATTTGTCACGGCTGGAGGTGTGGAGCTATCCGATGTAAATCCAGAAACAATGGAGTCAACAGAAGTCACAGGTTTGTACTTTGCAGGTGAGGTTTTAGATATTGACGGTATTACTGGTGGATTCAATTTTCAGGCAGCGTGGACCACTGGTTTTATAGCAGGAAAGCACGTTGGCCGATAGTTTATTGCTCCATCGTTCTACTTACCGACCATAATTATCCATTTACCGACAACCAACCTCAGTTTCGCGGAAAAGCCCTTTTGAGGACATGCGCTAGCCTATACATTTGGTCAAAATTCAAAGGAAATGGAAGAGATAGAGAACGATAGTCAAAATAATTATAGAGAATTCAAGAAGCGTTCAAAACGAGATAAGTGGTATACTAGAGATCCAAAACGAGAGCAAAGAAAGAAGACACTTTTTGGATTGTCAGTAGTGACCTTTGGTGTTTGGTGGCTGCTTCGAAGAATGGATATGGAAATCGCCCCAGATTGGGCGTTCACTTGGCCTTCGCTCATAATTGCGATCGGCATATTCAATATTATTGGCAATGGCCTTCGATCAGCTACAGGTTATATAATGGTTCTAATCGGTTCATTCTTTCTCGCGAGAAATGTGTTTGATATCCCATTATCCATTGAACCCTATTTCTGGCCGGCAATTGTGATTGGAATTGGATTGATCATTCTATTTAAACCGAAGAAACGATGGGATCCTGAAAAAAAAAACTGCAACACGGATGATCGCAATCAAACACAGGAGCAACTGAATGATTCAGATAGAGTGGATAGTCTTGTGGTGTTTGGGGTGTGAATCGGGATGTCATATCAAAATCATTCAAGGGTGGCGAGTTGACAGCTTGCATGGGAGGTGCTGAATTCAACTTTGGCAAAGCTGACATTGAGACTAGTGCGACCTTAGACGTGACCATTATAATGGGAGGAGTGAAGCTAATAGTTCCTCAGAACTGGGATGTTCAAATCAATTGCACGAATATATTAGGGGGTGTTGATGACAAACGTAGGGGGAATGGAGCTCCAATTGAAAACTCGAAAAAATTGATTCTCACCGGAACGGTCATCATGGGCGGAGTAGAAATAAAATCAATTTGATCATGAATAGTACTTACATAGTAAAGTTTGTTTTTCAGATTCACACAAACTCAAATGCCGCTCAATTTGATGAGCAATGGAGAGTTATATTAGGTGAAAGTGAAGCAGAAGCGATCAAAAAAGCCAAAACTATTGGCGAGGCAGAGCAAGAGACTTTTATGCAAAAAGACGGAAGTGAGATAAGGTGGGAATTCCTTAGTATCACAGATGTCATTCCTTTTGACAATGCGAGAAACGGACACTTTATTTTCTCTAGGACGGAAGAATCTGAGCATCCGGAGCACTATCTCCGAAGTGTTCAGTTAAAGTCTAAGCAAAATGAAACATTTACCTTGGTCTCACAGTCGTAAATCCAATTGAACAGTACTTACCATAATCAAGGATTTAAGTGGTGGCAACTTTTGATAGTGGCCGGCCTTTGGACCGTTTTCTATGCCTTACTGCTTCAAGAAACTTTTGCTTTAAATATTTCCACCGCATTTAAAGAAAGCGCAGGAACGAATATAGTTTTGGCAATTTCACTTCTGATATCAATTAGGGGTCTCCAATATTATCAGCCAAGCGGAGATAAGGTTTTTGTTATTCTATTTGCGGCAGGTGTGCTAAGTGCGCTTGTAATAACAATCGACCGATATATATTCTCGCTCTTCGCAACCGCGGCATCAGAAATCGTCTATTTGGAGCGATCGATGATGTTGCATGGAGGCATTGCTTTTCTAACCAATGCCGCTGCAATAAGTCTTTCTATGCAATCCAATCAGTTTAAAGAAATTGAGGATGCTAACGAAAAAAGTGAGCAGACTTTGAGGGTAGCTAAAGAGGCAGAACTCATGGACTTGAGGCATCAGTTGCAACCTCATTTCCTTTTCAATAGTTTGAATTCAATCAATGCATTAATCAAATCTCAACCAGAAAAAGCCAGAGAGATGATATTTCAATTAAGTGCTTTTTTACGAGGGTCGATTCGATCGGATCAAACTACACTTGTTTCTTTAAAACAAGAAATGGAGTATATCAATCTTTACCTTGCAATAGAGACTGTTAGGTTTGGACATAGACTTCAAACCAAAATTTCGTTTCCTGATGACGTGTTGGATAGAAAATTACCTCCTCTTCTCTTGCAACCCCTTGTCGAAAATGCCATAAAGTTTGGGCTGTATGGAACTACATCGAATGTGGAGATATCAATAAATGCGATTCCTAAGGAGAATGAGCTATATATATCGATTAGCAATCCATTTGATTCTGACGCGGACATTCAAAAAGGCACTGGTTTTGGTTTAGTTTCTATTGAAAGAAGACTCAATTTAATCTATGGACGAAACGATTTGATTTCAAAAGAAGCGGTCGACAATCAATTCACTGTGACACTTAAAATACCAAACAAATGATTCGATGTGTCATTATTGATGATGAGCCTTTAGCGGTTAATGTTCTAAAGGATTACCTCGAAACTCACGAATTGAAATCGTTGCAGAATGCAATGACGGATTCAGTGGACTAAAAGCCATAAACGAGCATGAACCGGAACTCGTTTTTCTAGATGTTCAAATGCCCAAGATTAGTGGGATAGAGATGCTGGAATTATTAGACAACCCACCTTCGATAATCTTTACCACGGCATTTGAACAACACTCGATCCAAGCTTTCGAGGCAAATGCAATTGACTATTTGTTGAAACCTTTTGATCAGGCTAGATTAGATAAAGCAATCGGTAGATATAAGTCGAGGACGAATCATGCTGGCGGTGTTAATAGAATGCTGGAGGGAGTTCAATCCAATCGAATCGTGATTAAAGATCAGGGACAAATTCGGATTATTCCAATAACTGAGGTTCTGTTCCTAGAAGCGGATGATGATTATATCAAAATACACACGAAGGACAGATCATATTTAAAAAAAGCCACGCTTTCTAGCTATGAAAAAAGGTTGCCTAATGATAGGTTTTTGAGGGTGCATCGATCTTACATTGCCAATGTGTCGGAAATAACTCGAATTGATCCATACGAGAAGACAAGCCATATCGCCATTTTGAAATCAGGCGACAAACTACCGGTGAGTAAATCTGGATATCAAAGCCTGAAATCTGTTTTGGGTATTTAAGTTTTTGCAACCAGCCGTATCGAATCTTCTTCAAGCTGAATTAGACGTTTCTTGTACAAAGTACCAATGGCCTTTTTAAAAGACTTTTTACTCATTTCAAGCACAGCATGAATCTCCTCAGGACTACTTTTGTCAGTAATCTTTAATGTCCCTCCGTTGCTTTGGAGTTCTTTCAGAATTTTATCCGAAAAATCGTCAACACTCGAAAAACCAGGTTTTTGAATCAACACATCGATTCGTCCATCATCACGCACTTTATTTACGTAGGCTGCCATTCTGAGACCTAATTCAACGTCAATGAACGTTTGGTTTCGGTACAACATCCCATAATACGCTCCGTCTACAATAACTTGCCAGCCTAAATCGTGATGTTTCCAAATAAGAATTTCAATGGCTTGGTTTTTCTCCATCCCTGATACTTCGGAGGATAGGAGTGGAGCAATCTTGGTTGTAGCCACTAAACGATTCGTCAATTCATCTAAATAAATCCAGACCAAATAGGATTCTCCCTCTTCCATTTCATAGACCTGATTCCTTTTGGGGACAAACATGTCTTTGTCGATACCCATTTCCATGAAAGCTCCCATTTCCGTACTTTCTCGACAACGTAAATAGGCAAACTGGTTTACTGTTGCGATAGGTTTTTGCGTAGTACATATTGCCCGTCCTTCATTGTCTTGATATACAAAAACCTCAAGATCATCTCCAATGGCATAACTCTCCGGTTTATAGCGATTTGGTAAGAACACTTCCAAGCCAATTTCATTCTTCAGAAATAGGCCGATGTTAGTCTCGCGGCTGATGCAAAGCATATTGATTTCACCCAGTTTCATGTTACGAAGCTAGACTTATATGTTTTCAATTGAATAGAAAGAAACAACACATATTTTCGCCTCTTGTGAAGAAAACCTTGGCTTTCATAATTGTTGCGGTTATTACCAGTATTTCAGCTTGCAAACCATTGGATCCTTGTCTAAATGAAAACGAGATTGAAATCAAGCTTGGCGATACTGTAATAATCCAAGCATGTGACGAAAATGCTGAATTATATGAGTGGCAATTGAACAAAGAAGAAGTGAACACCATTATTAACCCACCTGAACCTTTCTACAATCATTATGTGGATAGTGGTGGCACTTCATGCGATCCGTTCATATCAATAATATTTAACGATACAGGTGATTTTCAAATCAGATGTTATTTTGGCAAACTGAGTAATGGAGGATGTTCGGATAACCTACCCATGAAGAAAAGCGAATATCTCAATGCCGAGATTCATGTAAGGGATACGGCAAAATCCGGGCTTTAAAGAATAAATTTTTTCTTTTCAATGCTCTCGATTACAAAATTTATAGGACCACCATAGTTCGTTTAATTGGATTGAATCCCACAAAGTGCAATTTGTAAATTGCACCCGTGAAAAAAATCGCTCTATTTCTGGCAATCCTTTCAATTGTTTCATGCAATCCCAAAAAGAACTCGTCCACAATGGCTGAAAGTGCCTCGAATACAAAGGTGGAGTCAAGTTCTGTGGATGCTGAAGATGAGGAACTAATGAAAAAAGGGCCAGAAGAGAGTAGACCTCAAAACTCAATCATTATTGGAAAGGTCATCGAACGAATTCCTTCTTCTGACGTTGATAAAGGGTGGGATCATTGTGATGGACATCCTTGCAGAGCTCAAATTCAAGTTTTGGCGTTGGCTAAAAGAGGCTCAAACTATCATTGTCAGTTTAATGAAAATGACACTATAGAAGCTCGGTTTATTTACACATTGGATCCCACGAAAGAGATTTTTCCTGAGTTGAACGAACCACTACCAGGCCTATATACTGCGGAATATTTTGAAGCAGAATTATTTGAAAATGATAGAGGAGAGTATAGAATACAAGTATATGATAAGAAGTAAAATTGAACTGAGCGTAATTCTGTTTACCACAATTTCATGTGGTTTAGGACTGGTAAATTTTTGGGATTCGCAGAATAGCATCGATTTGAATCCTGCTGGTGAAATAGCTTCCCCTGCTGGAAGAGCAGAGTATGAATACATGAGATTGGCAGATCCTAAAACAGGAGAAATTCCAAGTAATATTAGAATGCGTGAGTTGGCATTTGCCAGCACTTTACCCAAGTTTGGTTTTGACAGAGGGGCAGATTTAAAAATTGAATTCACTCAAGTTGGCCCATATAATGTAGGTGGCAGGACCCGTGCATTTGCCATAGACAAAGCAGATACCGATATCTATTTTGCCGGTGGAGTTTCAGGCGGAATGTGGAAATCGGAAGATGCTGGACAATCTTGGAGAAGAGTAACTGCTCCTGAGGATCACGCAGCCGTGTCTTGTATATCCCAAGATCCGCGATCCGGAAAGTCGAATATTTGGTATTACGGATCAGGGGAAGTGGCAGGAAACTCTGCTTCAAAGAGTTATAGTGCTTGGTATCGAGGTTCTGGAATTTATAAATCAACTGACTCAGGTGAATCGTGGGATTTATTGCCAAGCACAGCTGCACTAATGCATAAGGCTAGTGATTGGGACGCAGTATTTCGTGTGTTAGTAAACCCCATTCGAAATGACAGCGACATAGTCTATGCAGCTATGAGTGAAGGAATTATGCGTAGTAATGATGGAGGGACCACGTGGAAAACAAGTCTTCCAGCCGACAACGCCACATACACTGATGTGAAAATGACTTCTGTTGGTGTGTTATACGCAGCAATCAGTGCTGATGGTGGAAGCAATAACAAAGGATATTGGCGTTCTGAAGACGGACTCAGTTGGACAGAAATCACACCCGATGGTTTTCCAAATTCCTTTGGAAGAACACTCATTTCTATTTATCCAGGCGATGAATCAAAAGTGTATTTCTTTTCAGTAACACCAGGAAGTGGAACAATAGGTAACAGTCTCTGGAAGTATTGGTACTTATCAGGCGATGGCACTGGGACTGGAGCGGTTTGGGAAGATCGTAGCAGTGGTTTACCCCATCATGACCTAAACCTATATAATGGTTATTGTCATGTTCTAGCGGTAAAACCAGATGATGAAGATGTCCTGTTCGTTGGTGGAACAAATCTCTATAGATCTTCAAACGGTTTTCAAGACACATTATCAACCCATCACATAGGTGGGTATAAAATTCAATGGGATTCAACTTTCACGTATCGATCAGGCATACATTATCCTGATCAGCAAAACTTAGTTTTTGATCCTACTGATCCAAACACTATGATTTCTACAACTGATGGAGGCATACATAGAACCACAAATTGCGCTGATAGTGGATTTGCGTGGGAATCACTTAGCAATGGATATGTAGTTGCTCAGTTTTATGGAATTGCTATAGATCATGGCACACCTGGAAGTCAAGAAATCATGGGTGGACTCCAAGATCGCGGAACTTTTTGGACAAATGATACTGATCCAAATGAGCTCTGGACCTCGGTAAGGGGAGCAGATGGAGCATATTGCTGGATTGAAGATGGTGGTGCTCATCAATACTCGAGCACACAGTATGCAAATGTCCGCAGAGCTTCAATAAACGCTCAAGGGGAGTTAGATGAATGGATAAAGGTGATGCCCGAACAGCTCAATAATCAGGGAGGTTTTCTCTTTGTTCACCCATTCACATTGGATCCCATTGACAATAATATCATGTACCTACCATATTTAGGGCAAGTTTGGAGAAATGATGACTTAGAAGCTGCTGATGATGAAGACTTGTCTCCTTGGAGATTGATTTCTTCGGGAAGTGGAACCATTACAACAATCGCAGCGAGTGAATCGGAACAAGGGGTTGTTTATTATGGTACTTCGAATGGGTTGATTTATAGACTTGATGACGCTCATACAAGCGGCTCTGTTACACCACAATTGATTTCAAATGGAATTAATGCAGGAGGTTATGCATCTTGCATTGCGATTGATCCGTATGATGCCGATCGAATTATTGTCGTTTATTCGAGCTATAACACCATCAGTTTATGGTTAAGTGAGGATGCTGGTGCAAATTGGGAACCTATTGAAGGAAACTTAAAAGGAAATCCGGATCCAAATGTTCCTCCTCAATTGTATTATATAGGAGATGGACCTTCCACACGCTGGATGGAAATTGCTATGACTGATTCAGGTTATGTATACTTCCTCGGTACAAGTGTTGGTCTGTTCTCTACAATGGAACTCACAGGAGACAGTACCGTTTGGACTCAGGAAGGAGCCCAGACTATAGGGAATGTTGTTGTGGATATGATTGAATATCGAGAAGCTGATCAATGGTTGGTTATCGGAACACACGGAAATGGTATATACACTGGAACTGTAAACTTCGTAAACACTGATACATCAACTGGAATTAGTAACAGGATTAATGAAGATTGGGAAATCGAGTTATTCCCAAATCCTGCTAGCGATATGCTTAATGTTGTATTTGCTAATGAGACAACAAGGAACGCCACAGTTTTAGATGCTCTTGGTAGGTCTGTGATACACACATCTCTGAATCAACGACATAATCAAATTCCAATCAGACATTTACCAAAAGGGGTTTATTATCTTAAAGTTGAATCGGGCGGAAATCAGCGAATGAAAGGATTCGTTAAACAGTGAATTGACTCTTAATTGCAAGTAGCCGGTTACTGCAATTCCAGGGGAATTGATCGCTTCTCTCTATGAGGGTGTTGATTCGCACATCGAAATCATTCAATAATTGGTGTTTGTGCATATGAACCATTGCCTTTTCCAAACTGTTCTCTAATCGTTCATAATAAGATTCTGTCTTCACCCTTTTCTCACGGGCATATGTAACGGCAACCTCAGTAAAGTAGAGGAGGAGGTCGCATTCAGATTTTGGGCTTATTCCAAGTTTTTTGAACTCATTAATAGCTTTTCGAGATCTATACAATTTGAGCCGCCAGCCTCGAACTGGATAGAACCCTTCGCGCACTCGACCTTTGAACTTATCTAATAATTCATCTTCATCTGGATTGGCGAAAAAATCAAAATACTCCTTCACCGGCTTATACTTTTTATACAACTCGGCAATATGGTGGAGTAGTTCTTCTTTCTCCAATAATGCCAATTCCTTTCGCACTTCTCTTAATCCCATGTCTTTTGTTTAATATTTCTAGATCATGTTGGATTGACGAAGGTCAACAAACTCTACTTTAGATCGCAATCAAAAACTAGCATGACAAGATTCTTGAAAAAATCTCTCACCGAAATCGGTGAATCTCCATATGAAATTAAGTTCCGTGGAAATAAAAAAATCGATGAGGTCGTTTTGCGTGTCATTGATTTTGATGAAGAACAATTGCATGAATTGCAACTCTATGAGTTCGCGGAGATCAATAAGTATATTGACTCAGACAGTGTAACATGGCTGAATATTGACGGTCTACATGATCCATCCCTATTAGAACAGATAGGTAAAGCATTCGACCTTGACCGAATAATCGTAAGTGATGTTCTCAACACAGATCAACGTCCAAAAATTCAAGAATACGATGAATGTCTATATGTATCTATCAAAATGATGCGATATAATGAGGCAGAACGTGAGGTTGTAACAGAGAACTTAAGTCTCGTTATGATGGAGGACTTACTCATATCATTTCAAGAGATGAAAGGCGATGTTTTTGATCCAGTGAGAGAGCGTTTAAGAAAAGGCAAGAAAAAAATCAGAACATCCGGCACAGATTATTTGCTATTTGCACTACTAGATATTGTAATCGATCATTATCTATACATTCTTGCGCAACTCGGGGAAAGAATTGAATTCTTAGAAGATCAGATTATGACTGATACTTCAAGAGAATTATTGGAAGAAATAGGTGATTTAAAGCGTGAAATAAATTTCATGAGGAGGAATATAGTTCCAGCCAGAGAAATGATTCACGGAATTTCAAAAATTGAATCTGACTACTTTGTAGATGTAGAAAATGAAGTGCACTGGCAAGAATTAAAAGGCAATATCAGTTTGGCACTTGAATCAGCGGATGGCTATAGAGACATGCTTTCCGATATGATGAATATTTATCATACTTCAGTCAGCTCTAAATTAAATGATGTCATGAAATTCTTGACGATTTTCTCAGTCGTTTTTATCCCTCTAACATTCATTGCTGGCATTTACGGAACCAATTTTGACAATATACCAGAACTCCATTTTGAACATGGCTATTATGTCATGTGGTCTGTGATGATTGTAGTTGCCTTGGGCATGATCTATTATTTTAAACGAAGAGGTTGGTTCTAAGCCTAGCAAAGGGATTCGATGTTAAGTGATATACGGAAATACTATGACGATCAAGAAGAGCAAACACGAGAGGCTCTTTTGTACCTACGAAAACACATTTTAAACTCGGATAAATCCATTTCTGAAGAATGGAAATATCGACTGCCATTCTTTTATTTTAAAGGAAAGATGTTGTGCTATTTCTGGTCAGACAAAAAAACCAAATTGCCTTATATAGGGTTTATGGATGGTGTTTCAATGGACCACCCGGCTCTTGTCCAATCTGATCGTAAGCGGGTGAAAGTGTACACCTTTAATCCGTCTGAGGATATTGACATTCAAACAATAGACGAGCTTTTAGGACTAGCATTGAGCATAAAAAAATGCGCTATTCAGAAATGAGAGGATTTTTCACAATAGACGGTGCTGCCTTGTAAGTCATCATTTCAGAGCTCAGTTTAATCTCGCTTAGCAATAATCCTTTTGGAGAAATACTAGACACTGTTTGTCCTGAATAATTGCTGATGTTATATGCATCTTTTTCATCAGTTGCTGCGATGATATTGTCATGCCCTGTCTTGTCTAATCCTGAAATAACTGCTCCGTCAAGTAATGTTTCTTCTCCTGTTTTTAAATCAACTCGATACACTAGCTTTTGATCATTTCCACCACCTGATGCGGAACCCCTGATGATAATCGCGTAATCCAGTTTTTTGGATTTACAAAGCTTAATCAGCTTCTTTTTCATTTTGGCCTCCGGAATTGTTTTCGCCACATCTGATATGACTACGCCTGGGCCATATCCTGTCCCTGTTGGTTTGTGCATATCCTTTGCAACTGTCCTTGTGCACATCAGGTTTTTCAAGCTTCCATTTTCGATGAGCACTAATTCATCGATAGGTTTTACACCCTCGTTATCGAACGTATATGAGCCCAGTAGAAGTTTGTCATTAAACCTATGGAGTCTAGGCTGAAGCCGAATCGAAACCATTTGGTTCGTATAGGATTTGTCAATTTCATCCTCGATCGACTTAGACTTATAAGTATAGCCATATTCATCACTAGGGTTCTTTACATAAGTATTTGCATTTAAAGAATTTGCTAAGGCTAGATTTAAAAAAGTCGAAACTGGTTTGCCAATTAATAGAACTGGGCCACTGTACTCGTCATCGTATGTCTCAGCTGATTTTTTGGAAAACAACCTTTTCCTTAAGTCAATTATATCTTCTTCTATTTTGGATATTTTAGGCATATCCGATAGGTCATCCACAGTATAAACAATGCTTTCAAATATCTGCTCACCGTTCTCTCCAAGTGCGGACGCATAAATACTTAGCTCTGCGATAGAAACAATCGTTTTAATTCTGGCTCCTTCACTACTAATGAAATAACTCTTTGTTGAGTTTGTATTAAAGTTGACCACAGAGCTTTCTATATCGCTGAACTCATTAAAAATATTCGAATAGTCTCGAAGCTTCGTTTCCCATTCCCCTAAATCTGGTTTTAAAAAATCACCTTCTTGCTCGTATTTTTCAATTTGCACTTTGGCAAAAGAGCGATGTGGTGTGTCCTCAATACTTACTTTTTGTTTTGCCAATAGTTTGATATGTTCCTCATATAACTTTGCAGCTGAACGATAAACCCCATCGGTCGACTTCCAAAAGACTTTTCTGAGCCCCCAATAATCTTCATTCACTGGCACACGCGGAGTAGAATAAGGGTTGTAATCATAACTATCACCGTCCGCATTTAAACTTTCATCATTAAAGTCATAGTCGCCTACCATAACTCGAACACCGGTAGTTCCATATGGGTAGGAGTTCGAATAGTAAATGGAGCCTAAGGATGCACTGATAGTGCTTGTATGCGATAACTGGCATTGATAGGATATAAAAAATGGAGCTTCCTTTTCGCCATCTCTTAGTTCTTCCATGTTTCGATTAAGCTCATCTGTCATAGCGGCAAAAACCACTGAGTCTCTGTATTGTCCTTGCGCACCTATTGCGGCTGCCATAAGGATTAAGAAATAGTAATATTTCAATAGATCCTTCATTTTAGTTGAACTCTGGGTCAGGTAAAAGAGGAAGGTCGATGTCATTTCCTTTGACTTTCTTTTGTGTTTCAATCCTACGCACAAGTAATCCTGGTGCAGTAGCGCTTACTGGAACGCTTCCAGATTCAGCTCCACAAAATCCATTGAACGTTTCCATTCTGTCGCTGCAACTTGATATTTCGGCAAACATGGCAAGCGGAGTTCCGATTAGATCTACTCCACGTACTAATTCATCTGGCCGACCATCTACATATACTTTATAGACGATGATAGGCGTAATATTGAATGCATTTGGCTGATATCTGCTTGTTTGTGTGAAGCCCCCCATCACATCAACGAAATAGTAACCGTAATCAAGGCCTTGATTCACGCATTCTTGTATTAGGTTCTTTCGCATTTCGATCTCGGATTCTGTTTTCGATGATGTCACTATCATATTGGATTGTCTCGAAACCGGATCCATGCCTGGTTGAGCTCGACCGTGTCCATTCGATTCCTTTATGTCTTCAAGTGGACTTCTTGACATTAAGAAGGTTTGAAGAATTCCATTTTCAACGATCGAAACCTTGCTCGCTTTTATTCCTTCGTCATCATAATTATAGTGTCCAATGAGGTCTTTACCATTAAATTCTTTTAATGTCGGGTCTAACTCAACATCGAATATTTCGGGCAAAATATGTTCATTGACTTTCTCCTTGAAAGTTTGTCCATCAGAATCGCTTCTTAGTCTATGGCCCTCAATTCGGTGTCCAAATATTTCATGAAAGAATACTCCAGAGGCTCTTGGGTGTAAAATCGCTGGACCACTATAGGGCACAGCTATTGGAGCTGATTGCAATTCAATCAGTAGACCCAACATTTTCATCGCATCTGTTAGAAGCGAATCTTTGCTCGGAAGTTTCGTAGGATTGAATGCGAAATATGTTCTGTAAAGGGGGAGGGGGGTTTTATCATCCGCTCGAATTGATGCGTTCATAGCAAGAATGGCGGATGGCTTATTCTGCACAATCTGACTTCCTTCTGTGTTGCAATAGTATTGTCGATCTGAGTTGAAATTAACATTGACACTTGCTTCCAAGATATCGGGGTTAGCCGTAAAAACTTTTGATATTTCAAGTGCCAAATCTTCCCAATATTCCACATCAATGTTTGAAATAAAACTTGAATCTGGTTCTATAATGACTACTGGCTGTGCTTTCGTGTAGTCATCTACATCGATTGTGTCATTTTCAAAGTCTAAGTTTTCGAATTGTTTTTCCGCGTTCTGATATGCCAACTTTGTCATTTTCCAAAATGCAAATTGCACTCCTTTTTCATTGTTGTCTAGGGGTAAATACTCATTGCCGCCATAGTAGTTGCTATAAGCGAAATAGCCATCCTCGGTTTTGTGTGTATTATCCCGATGGTAGTCTCCAACACGGACATTAGCTTTACCATTACGTTGGGTGTTTTGATTCTTCGAGGTAATACTGCCATCAGAAACCGAAAGGGAAAATGCTCTACTTTCAAAAACCGTATAATCCATAAAATACGCAGGTGGATCTTCGTTTTTTAGTAGTTCAAACTCTCGATTCATTTCAAATGTCATCGCTTTCAACAAAGCATCGTCTTGCGCATTACTCAGAAAAGAGGTGAGAATTATAAAGAAAATGCATAGCTGTTTCATTCTTATCAAATAACGGTAAAAATCCTATAATCCTTATAACGTCCTTTTGTATCAGTCATTTTAGAGATCCTTAAGATTTGACATTTTTTTACATACTCAATTATCCTTTGCATTATTGCATTCATTAGATATGGATAGTACAATCTCAGATAAAGATTTTAGTTCGATCACTCACCAAGAATTGATTGAATTAGGACGGTTCTATGAGGAATGTGTTTTTCGAAATTGTATTTGGATTGAGACTGATTTGAGTTCAATGACATTCATTGATTGTCAATTCATCGACTGCGATCTCAGTATGTCGATGGTTACCAACACAGCTTTACAGTCAATTAACTTCGCTAATTGCAAAATGATGGGTGTCAGGTTCACGCTTGTAAAAGCTTCCTTCTAGAAATGTCGTTTGAATCATGTAAAATGGATTTTTCGTCATTCCAAGGACTTAAAGGCCAGGGGTTGAAATTTAATCAGTGTTCTCTTGTTGAAGCAGACTTTATCAATGCAGATCTAAGAAACGTACAATTAACAGACTGTAACTTAGAAGGAGCCCAATTTGAAAATAATTTGCTTGATTTTGCCAATCTCACAGATTCTGTTGGAATAGATTTAGACCCAGAAATTAATTTTGTTAAGGGAGTAAAAGTAAGTATGAGTAGTCTACCTGGACTTCTTACCAAATATCAATTGAACATACAATGAACGACACTAATAATATTGACTATAAGGCATTTATAGCTCGCGAAGACGCTGATGGTACATTCACAAGAGCAATTGAATCAAAAAACACCAATGAATTGCCTAAAGGCGAAGTTCTGATCAAAGTGAAATTTGCAGGCTTAAATTATAAGGACGCTCTATCTGCTAATGGGCATAAGGGAATCTCTAAAACCTATCCACATACCCCCGGAGTAGATGCGAGTGGCATCGTAGTGAATTCGAGCTCGTTGCAATTCAAACAAGGCGATGAAGTATTAGTAACAGGTTATGACCTTGGAATGAACACAAGTGGCGGGTTTCAAGAATACATACGGGTGCCGGCCAATTGGGTTATCAATAAACCTAATTCCCTCAGCCTTAAGGAGTGTATGATTTTAGGAACTGCAGGATTCACCGCTGCTTTAAGTCTGCATAAAATGGAACTAATGGGACAAAATCCAAATGGAGGTGAGATTTTGGTTACCGGTGCAAGTGGCGGGGTAGGTAGTATGGCTGTTGGGATACTGGCGAAGGCTGGATATCGCGTTATTGCATCAACCGGATCTAATAGCATTGACCATTTAATGGCTCTTGGCGCCAAAAGAATTGAAGACCGATCATTCGCTAATGATGAATCTGGTCGCCCCCTTTTGAGAAGTCTTTGGGCAGGCGCCATTGATACCGTGGGCGGTAACACGTTAGCCACGTGTGTAAAAGCATGTAAAAGAGCAGGAAGCGTAGCTGCATGTGGATTAGTGGCCTCACATGAATTACACCTGACTGTTTATCCATTTCTGTTGAATGGAGTAAATATTTTAGGCGTGGATTCGGCAGAAACTCCTCGTCCATTGCGAGAAGAACTATGGACCAAATTAAGTTCTAATTGGAAAATTGACAATCTCGAATCCTATTCGGTTGAGATCAACCTTGAAGACTTAGATGAGTATATCGATTTAATCCTAAGTGGAAAAACCACAGGAAGGGTGGTGGTCGCTATGAATTAGTAATAGAGTTTTTTCAACTTCTTATTGAGCTTGACAATTTCCTTTTGAAGTTTGAGTTTCTTTTCATCTGCCTCGATTTGAGAAATTTCTCCTGACACTTGACCGGCATCAACATCAGTTATTTTTTCTTCAAGTTTGGTTCGATTCTTTAGGCATTTATCAATCTTGGATTGTGCCTTTTCCTGCGACTTTGCAACTTTAGCAAATGCTTTCAGATTTACCTGTTGGCTTGATGGTATTTCATCTTCATTTACAACATTGACACCCTGCGCCAAATATTCAGCAGGTATTTGCATTGATTTCACATCATCAAAGATTCGGGCAGTTCCAGAATAGGTCTTTTCGTTGAAAGGTAGTTTTTCAGCATTTTTATACAATGTGATTTTATACTTCCCGTCACCCTCGGCATGAACATTATGTATAACCTGGGGCATATATCCTTCCTTAACAATCCAAATTTCAAACAGTCTTCCTGACTCGAGTTCCAATTTTACTTCACCATCGGGATCAAGACTTTGAACCATTAGTTCTTTTTGCCTTTATAGTACTTTCCCTTTTGTTCCTGTTGGTGCCGCGTGATCGACAAGTTCAATCTGTATTTTTACCTTAAAGTCGTTCGCTATGCCGATTGTAAATAGTCCAATAAAAAGAGTCGTTAATAATGATTTCATGATGCTGGATTAAGGGCACAAAAAAAGCCATTCAAAATTGAATGGCTTTACTTTTTATTTGACTTCTAATTATTTTCTGAATTCCAGAGTATGTGTTGTCCTTTGTTGAGGTAAGCTTGAATCTAAATACTCGTTAACTAAAATCATACGAGAATCTGTAAGGTTCTCGATAAAATAAATCCCGCTTGGTCCCCAAACAAAAGATAAATAAACATAGTCCTTGTTTATTACATCATAGTAACCAGTAGAAACGTTTCCTTGAGCGTCCATTTGCACAATAGTACCATCTGACATAAACTCACCTTTAGAATCTCCTAGTTCTGGGCGATCAGTGAAGTTTGGATATGCAGCTTCATAATCAGTAAGATCCCAATCTCCGACCATCATTGCAATAATTTCGTCTTGCTCAGCTTGCTCTCCTTCAGAGATAGCACGCACTGTATCTAACACTGTTATTGATTGAGAAGCTGAAATACTCACTTCTACTCCCTTTTTATCAGTTACCTGAAGCGTAACATCATAAACTCCTTCATCATAATAAATATGCGTAGGATTGATGGCAGTTGACCATTCACCATCACCAAAATCCCAAACGTGGTTGTATCCGGCAGTTGAATTGTCGGTAAATTGCACAACTTCACCAGCGTTTACTGTAGTTGCATCCGATGTAAAGTCAGCCGAAGGGTCTTCGCTACAAGAGCTCAGCGATAAAACGGCCGCTGTCATTAGTAAAAAGCTTATTTTTTTCATGTCTTTAAATTTGAATGCAAATGTATTGCTTTTGAATTATGAAAATCAAGTCGCTTAGGCAATACTTGTTATAAATCACTGAGTACATTCGCGACTTATGTACAAAGGTCTTTTACGCCCACTATTATATTCTCTCCCCCCCGAAAAAGCTCATTATTTAACTGCAGGTTTGTTAGCAACTGCGGCTCAGATTATTGGTGTTCGATCAATCATTCAAAAGTCATTTGAATTGAATGACAAATCATTGGAAAGGGAAGTCTTTGGACTTAAATTTCCAAACCCCGTGGGACTTGCTGCTGGTTTCGACAAAGATGCCAGATGGATCGAGGCTCTTGAATTACTTGGATTTGGGTTTATAGAAATTGGAACATTAACACCTAAGGCACAGCATGGTAACGAAAAGCCAAGATTGTTTAGACTTGAAAAGGACCAGGCTCTGATCAATAGAATGGGCTTTAATAATGACGGAGTTGATGCGGCTGTGGAGAGAATAAAACAAGCAAATAGGAAAACTCCTCTGGGCGGAAACATTGGTAAAAACAAGTTGACATCGCAAGCTGACGCCCCAAAAGACTATCTAGTTTCCTTCGAAAAGTTGTACGATCATGTAGACTATTTTGCGGTTAATGTTAGCTCACCCAACACTCCTGGACTACGTGAATTGCAAGGAAAAGATGAATTGAAAAAGATTTTCGATGGCCTACTAGACTTTCGTGAAAGACAAAAATCTACCAAGCCCGTAGCGCTAAAAATTGCACCAGATCTAAATCCACATCAAATTGAAGATATTGTAACACTCGTAAAGGTACTAAACATAGATGCAATTATTGCGACTAATACAACCATCTCAAGAAGCGGCTTAAAATCTAATGAAATGCTTTTGCAACAAACGGGAGGTCTGAGTGGTAAGCCGGTAAAAGAAGCAAGCACCAACGTTATAAAGCAAATCAAGTCATTATCAAATGGGGATATTCCGATTATTGGTGTAGGAGGAATTCATAATCCTGAAGATGCAATTGAAAAAATGGAAGCAGGTGCATCATTAGTGCAGTTGTATACAGGTTTTATTTACGAAGGTCCAAGCTTGGTCAAACGAATAAAAAAGTCTCTGATTAAGAAATGAGTGTTTCAATAACAGAATGTCCGAGAGATGCGATGCAAGGCATCGAAGAATGGATACCCACAGAAATTAAAGTCAATTATTTGAATCAATTACTCAAGGTTGGGTTTGATGTACTTGATTTTGGAAGCTTTGTTTCTCCTAAGGCGATTCCACAGTTGAGGGATACAGCTGCTGTATTGAAATCGATAGATGTAGAATCTAGTCACACTAAATTATTGGCGATTATAGCCAACGAACGAGGTGCTCAAGACGCGTCTGTGTTTCCAGAAATCACCTTTCAAGGTTTTCCGTTTAGCATTTCAGAATCCTTTCAGCAGAGAAACACTAATTCATCGATCGAACAATCTATGAAGCGAGTGGGGCTAATCAATGACGTTTGTCACAAATCCGGTCAAAAATTATTAGTCTATATCTCAATGGCCTTTGGCAATCCTTATGGAGATCCTTGGAGTCCCGACATGGCTGCAAGTTGGATTTCAAAGCTGAATTCGGGGTTTGGCATCACTCATTTCGCGCTTGCGGACACTGTTGGCGTCAGCACTGTAAGTAACATTAAATCGATGTTTGATCTAATTATACCAGAGTTTGATTCCTTAAAAATTGGGGCACACTTACACAGTAATCCAAACGATAGTGAATCAAAGATTCAAGCGGCCTTTGATTCAGGCTGCCGTTCTTTTGATTCTGCAATAAATGGGCTTGGTGGATGCCCAATGGCAGAGGATGATCTTGTTGGGAACATCGATACTACAATGGTATTATCAAGTTTGCCAATCGAGGAGACGTCACACATAGATCGAAAAGCCTTTGAGCAAAGTGTGATGGTTGCTAACTCAGTTTTTTCGTAATAACCAAACCTCTATAAAAAACCTACGTCTCAACTACATAAGCATTTTCCCTACTTTTGATCCGCGAATAAACACTTATGAGAAAAATAGCCCTTTATTTTGGACTCTTTCTGGCTTCGGCCTCAATTACAGTTTCGTCTTGTAAACGAGGAAACTCAGTGCTCACCGTTGGGCATCCTGACGATGGGCAATTCCCCGTTTTTGACACTTTCGATTTTCCAACATCACGCTATTTCTTTTATGGAAAGTTCGATGAGGGATATAAATTGTGGCAAAATGCTGAGCGATCAAAGTGGGATACTATCACGCGTTTTGGAACGGATGAAAAATGGACTGATCGGGACGAGTATTTCGACAATATCTATTATAATTTCACTAACCTTGAGGAAGTAATGGAGTGTGGGCCTGATTCAAATGACTCTTACTTGGGGTGTGAAAGTTATTTTATCCGTCCTGAAAATCCATATCAACGTCTTGAGATACTATTCTATGACTGTATAGATTTGACAGATACAACCAACCTCAATTGGCCAAATAACCAACTTTCTCTTTTCAGAAAAGGGGCTAATCCATTTACAAGTCCAGAATATGGCAGAAACGGCATAAAAGTGAGGTATATTGATGAAAACCTCGAAACTTGGGAAACACAAGACGGTAGTGGTCAACTTTTAGACACATACTTTAGAGTTACAGATTCGTATCTCAATGACACCATGGCGAATCCAACTGACACATTTGCGCTATATATTGTAGAAGGAGAGTTTGCTGGTCGCTTATATAATGGCTCTGAGTCTCGTACAGTGCTTGATGCTAAATTCAGGGTGCGAGCAATTCCAAGAGGAACTTTCTAAAATACTTCTGAGCTTTATTCGTTTATTATACGATGCCAATACTGACTAATCATCAAACGACAACGTCTTATTCGTAAGTTTGCTATTACTGATTTATGAAAATGAAAGGATTTATATATTTTCTAGGGTTACTGGTAATCTTCATTGGAGGTTGTAAACCTCAACCACCAGAAGTAATTATTGTTCCACCGGAAGAAACTCCACGAGACCTTATAGATAATTATTATTTCGTGAAGTTTGGATGGGGAAAAACATCAAACAAGGATACTATTACGATTGAAATTCCGGATGATACCCTAGGTTCAGACACCATGCCTTTTGAATGGGATCTGGAGCTTGATTACATGTTGACCAATTTTGATTTAAAGCATGAAAAAATCTACGATACTACTGGATGGTCAGCCGAACTGGAGTGGGATAGTGGCGATGAATTCAAAGACTTATTTCCCGATGACTACAATGACTTCAGAGATGAAGCAATTCCCATTGGATATCATTATGCTCCAGCAACATTTTGCTATCCGCGAGGACTTAGGGGTGAATGGGTAGACAATTCAGGTGGTTCATTTGAAGAGATATATCCACAAGAGGTTGAAGTAAATCCTGAGGCTACAGAAAAAGACTATTTACAGAAATATTATAAAAACATTTTTGGAATAATCTTTCCTTGGAATATCGACACTGATACGAGTGCCTTCTGGGATATACAGGATTATTTAGATAACCCATCTGCGAAAATTGGAAATCAAAGATGGGGAAGAGTAGGAGCGGAAGAATGGATTTATTACCCAGACACATTCTTAATGTGGAATAATGATGCTTACACCGGTGTTGTTATCACCTTTACTGATGACCAGCATATTGAATGGCGGTCTGACAATTACCCAACATTTCAAGATGGAAGTTACCTTATAATAACTGATAGAATTCTCAACCAACGAGATGGACTGACATATTTTATCATTGAAGGAGAATTTACAGTAAACCTCTATAATGAGAGCGGAGAGTTCAAGGTAGCAAAAGGTGGTAAGTTTAGACTTCCAGTACTCACGGATGTCTCACTGGATCCGCAGCCAGAATGATAAAAGCGTAGATAATAGAAGAAAAGAGCCACTTAATCTAATAAGTGGCTCTTTTAGTTTATACCTGAGTTTACATTGATTAATTTCGACAGAAGTATGTACGCCTATATGCGAGGATTAGGACTTCTGACACTTGCCTTATTTATTTCAAGTTTCATCATTGGACAGGACGCCAATAATCTAGCCTTGGACGCCACTGTTAAAGATCAAGATGGAGGCAAGTTACCTGGGGTTGATATTGTTGTAATTCAGGATGGAGCCTTAGTCAGTAAGGTTAAAACACGTTCAAATGGACGATTCGACTTACTGCTTGATTTTGATCACGAATACATAATCGAGGCGAACAGACCCGGATTTGTGTCTAAACGTATGTATGTTAACACCAATAATGTTCCTGAGGATGAACAACTTTGGGGTTATGAATATGGTGGTTTTGCGATTGATTTGTTTAAAAATATTGAGGGGGTAGATTTCTCTATCCTTGAAAAACCTGTTGCCAAAATCTACTATGATCCAAATGCGCAAAACTTCACTTATGACAAGGTTTATACAAAGCAAATAAAAGCTCAACTTGATGAGCTCCTTGAAGAGTACGAGCGTACAGAGAAGATTCAAGAACAGATTCTTGCTCAAAAGGAAAAGGATTATTTATTGGCTATCAAGGATGCCGAAAACGCATTAGCTGACGGAGACCTGTTAATTGCTAAGGAAAATTACCTTGCCGCGGCCTCTTTAAAACCAGATGAGTCGACACCAAAAAAGAAATTGCAAGAAATTGAGTCTAAGATTAATGCCGAGTCGAATACTGAGGAGAAATACATGTCATTATTAGCCAGTGGAGATCAGCTATACGCGGAAGAAAAATTCGAAAAGGCTAAGGCGCTTTACAATGAAGCAAGCGACCTAAAACCAGAGGAGATCTATCCAAAAACAAAGGCTAAAGAAAGTGCCAAATTAGCATTAGAACTAAAGGATAAGCTTGCAGCAGAAGCATTGTTGGCTGAAAAGGATCTTAGGTATAACGAGGAGATCAGTAAGGCGGACAAAGAGTTTACATCCGGAAACTTCTTAAACTCTAAAGCTTATTACCAAAACGCCATTGGACTAAAACCAGATGAACAATACCCAAAGGATCAGATTCAGGCCGCAGACATTAAGATTTCTGAAATGCGGGCTGCTTCCGAAAAGGAAAAGGAATTGGCAATAATCGTAGAACGCTATAACGCCCAAATTGCGAAAGCAGATGCGGCATATGATTCAAAAAATCTGGAAAATGCCCTTGCCGGATATAACGAAGCGTTGAACATAAAAAATGACGAAGAATATCCTAGAAAGCAGATTTTAAAAATCGAGGAGCAACTAGCAGAAATTGCTCGAAACGCTGAGACCGAAAAAATCAATCAAGAAAAACAACGATCTTACTTAGCGGCTATAAAGGAAGCGGATGATCTATTGGCTAAAAATTTACTTGTAGAGGCGAAATCATCGTATGAAGAAGCTCTTCGTGTTAAACCTGACGAGAGCTACCCAGAAGCGCAGATCAAACTGATAGCGGAGCGCGTTGCTTTGGAGAAGGAGCAAGCTATGCGAAATGAAAATCTAAAAGCGGAAAATGAGGCATTTGAAAAGAAGCTTGCCGATGCCAATGATCGATTCAATCAAAATAAGTTTGAAGAGGCGATTACTATCTACGAAGAAGCTTTGAAACTAAGGCCAAGTGACCAATCTATAAAAGACAAAATTGCTGACGCAAAAGTTTTAATCAGCAAAAACGAAAGAGACGCTAAATATAATGAGGTTGTTGCTGAAGCGGATCGGTTGTTTAGTCAAAATAAATTAGCAGAGGCGAAAACTAAATATGAGCAAGCCATAGAAATTCTTGACTCGGATAAGTATCCATTGCAACAAATTTCGAAAATAGAGCAGCCTCTTAAAGATCAAATTGCTAGGAACGAACAAGATGAGATTACCAGGGAACGGGAAGAGAAATACTCTGAACTCATAAGAGTAGCTGATGAAGCATTTAGAAATGAAGAATTCAAATCAGCCATCAATTCTTACAAGGAAGCGCAAACCTATACTGATGACCCAAAATATGCCATCGATCAAATAGAGCTTAGCAACAAACGCATTCAGGAGCTTGAAAAGTCTAAAGCAGAGTCTGAATTGGTGGCGCAAAATCAAGCCGAATATGAGAAAGCGATTCAATTGGCTGATATGCAATTTGAAAATAAAGAGTTTGATAAGGCAGTCACTGCATATAACCTCGCTGCTTCAATTCTAACTGATCAGTCTTATCCTAAAGAACAAATTACACAAATCGAGGGGATCTTGAAGGAAAAGTCTGAAAACGAAGCATTGCTTGCAGAACAAAGTGAAGAAGACAAAAGGAATGCGAAACAAAAAGCCGCATATGATGATGCTATATCAATGGCAGATGCCTATATGGATTCCGAAGACTATTTAAACGCCAAGTTGAAATATGGAGAAGCGAAGGAGATTGATCCATCTCAGTCTTATGCAACCAACCAAATATCCGCTATAGATCAATTACTTCTTGAAATGAAGGCGACAGCCAAGGCAGAGGAAGATCAAAGAAATGCATATAACCAATTGCTTTCTGATGGTGATCAGGCTGTTATGAATAAAAATTGGACGAAAGCCAGAGAATCATTCGAAAGCGCACTGAAAATTTATGCAGATGAAAAAATCCCTCAGGCATGGTTAGAGGAAATCGACATACTTGAGCAAAAGCAATTGGATGAACAAAAGAATGAGCTGTTTAAGCAACACATTGCGAAGGCCGATGATGCCTTTATGAAAGGTGATCTAGATGAAGCCAAGCTTTATTACAACAAGGCTCTAGAGATATTTCCCGAGGATGCATTTGCATTAGCACGAATTAAGAAAATTAGTGAAATACAAAATGCTGAAAGTGAAACTAAGATCGTTGTTGAAGACAAAGAACGCTCAATGGTTGAAGAGAATTATGATGAAGGAAATGCTAAAGTGACCATACGAAAAGTAACCATTGGAGATAGAACGGAAATCTACAAGCGGGTGGTTCACTCATGGGGTGGTAAGTATTACTTTTTAAATGATCTACCAATTTCGGAGCTGATTTGGAATCGAGACTCAAATAACTAATTATGGAATCAGGACTTAAAAAAATCACGGCATCGGTACTAATAATCGCAACGTTGTTCTTCGCAACACTTGCAGTTTTATCTATTTGGGATATTATACAAGTTGAAAAAATCTTTCAGAAGAGTTTTTTCACACTGATTGTGATCTTTTGTGCTTCAGGTATTATGCTTTTTATATTCACTAACTTCTTCAAGAATAACAGCAAAGATCGTAATGAATCGAACTGATATTGTTATTGTCGATTTCAGGGATAGTTCTATATTTAATAACTAAACAAACCATTGATGAAAACCACTATGCTGTCGCTGGATGATGCGCTGAAAGAATACTTCGGTTTTGATAGTTTTAAAGGAAACCAGAAGGACGTTATGCAAAGCGTTCTCGATGGTCATGACACATTTGTAATCATGCCCACTGGCGGTGGAAAGTCCTTGTGCTATCAACTGCCTGCGCTAATACAAGAAGGCACTGCCATTGTTATTTCACCACTAATAGCCTTAATGAAGAATCAAGTTGATTCCATACGAAGTTTTGGCTCCAACGACAACATTGCCCACTTTTTAAATAGCTCCCTTAACAAAACCGAGATAACTCAGGTAAAACTCGATGTGACAAATGGCCACACCAAGATGCTTTACCTTGCTCCCGAGTCATTAAACAAACAAGAGAATCTTGATTTTCTAAAATCAGTTAAGATTTCATTTGTAGCAGTGGACGAAGCTCATTGTATTTCAGAATGGGGACATGATTTTCGACCTGAATACCGAAGAATCAAGGAAATGATAAAGGGAATTGACAAAACAATTCCCGTAATGGCTCTGACAGCAACGGCCACACCAAAAGTTCAATCTGATATTCAGAAAAACCTAGCGATGGTTGATGCTAAAGTTTACAAAGCATCATTTAATCGTCCAAACCTTTTTTATGAGGTCCGTCCGAAAATTGATGCTGTCAAGCAACTCATACGATACATAAAGGAAAATTCAGGCAAATCAGGTATTATATATTGTCTCAGTAGAAAAAAGGTCGAGGAAATTGCAGAAACACTGCAAGTGAATGGAATTAAAGCCTTGCCCTATCATGCAGGCTTTGATGCTGGTACCAGGTCAAGAAATCAAGACATGTTTCTGATGGAAGATGTCGATGTAATAGTCGCTACGATCGCTTTTGGAATGGGTATTGACAAACCAGATGTTCGATTTGTCGTTCACTATGATATTCCAAAGAGTTTAGAAGGTTACTATCAGGAAACTGGAAGGGCCGGTCGAGATGGCGGAGAAGGTCGCTGCATAGCTTTCTACGATTATAAAGACGTAGAGAAGTTAGAGAAGTTCATGCACGGCAAACCTGTGGCCGAACAGGAGGTGGGTCGACAGCTTTTAGATGAAGTCGTTTCTTATGCTGAGACAGCCGTTTCAAGACGTAAGTTTTTATTGAATTATTTCGGTGAATCTTGGGATGAAGTAAATGGCGAAGGAGCAAACATGGATGATAACTCTGTGAATCCAAAGCAGAAGGTTGATTTCATCAATGAAATGAAAGTCCTTTTCAATGCCGTTGACACAGTAAAAGAACGTTTCAAGGCTAAGCACATAATTAATGTTCTTATTGGAAATAATACCTCTGAGGTTTCAACTTACCGACATAATCAAAGCGAAATTTTCGGAATAGGGAAGGAAACAGACCCCAAGCTTTGGATGGCGGCAATTCGACAGGCCATTGTCAATGGCTTTCTCTATAAAGACATCGAGACTTACGGATTACTTAAAATTACAGATAAGGGGCGTGAGTTCATGAAGAACCCACCGGAATCATTTATCGTCTATAAGGATCATGACTACATAACTCAACTGAAAGATGCTGATGATGTGGTTTTAAACTCTAAGTCGGGCGGTGCAGCCATGGATGAGGTTCTTTTGAAACAACTTAAAGAACTAAGAAAGAAAATATCTAAGCAAAAGAATGTACCCCCATTTGTGGTTTTTCAGGATCCTTCATTGCAGGATATGGCAAATCAATATCCAATTACCATTGATGAACTCAAGAATATTCAAGGAGTTGGCTCGGGTAAGGCGATCAAATATGGAAAACCATTCATTGAGCTAATTTCCAACTATGTTGAGGAAAATGAAATTGAACGTCCACAGGATATGGTTGTTAAATCGGTTGTCAATAAATCTGGCACAAAGGTTTACATCATCCAAGGTATTGACAGAAAAATCCCATTGAATGACATTGCCAAAACAAAAGGGATGGAGTTCGATGATTTGCTTTCTGAACTGGAGCACATTGTTGACAGTGGCACTCGATTGAACATTGACTATTACATCAATGAGGAAATTGATGAAGATAAACAAGAGGAAGTCCACGACTATTTCATGGAAGCTGAAACAGCAGATATTGATGAAGCATTAGAGGAATTAGGGATTGATGATTATACCTCAGAAGAACTGCGACTGTTAAGAATCAAGTTTATGTCGGAAGTTGCCAACTAGCAACTTGAAAAATCCATAATCTGCATTAAAAAAGCCCTAATCAACATTGATTAGGGCTTTTACTTTTTAATCCTCGTCCTTCTTCTTCGGTTTTGGTTTTGACTTTTTCTTTACTGAAATCAGAATTTGAGATGATTCTTTATCTAGTTCGGCCTTTAATTCATCTCCCTCATCAATGTTTGCCTTGATTATTTCTTCTGCCATCGGGTCTTCCAAATACTTCTGAATGGCTCTCTTCAATGGTCGAGCACCATATTTTTCATCAAATCCCTTTTCAGCAATAAAATCTTTTGCTTCATCAGAGAGTGTCAACTTATAACCCATTTCTGCCACGCGAGAATAGAGCGACTTTAGTTCGATATCTATGATTTTGTGGATATCGGCCTTTTTCAAATTATTGAATAGCACCACATCATCGATTCGGTTTAAAAACTCAGGAGCAAAAGCATTTTTCAAAGCCTTTTCAATGACTCCCTTAGCGATATCATCCGCTTGATCTTCCTTTGATTTAGTCGCAAACCCAACACCAAGTCCAAAATCCTTCAACTGGCGTGACCCAATATTTGAAGTCATAATGATGATCGTATTTCTAAAATCAATTTTGCGACCTAGGCTATCGGTAATTTGACCATCATCTAATACTTGAAGCAACAAATTATATACATCTGGATGCGCTTTTTCAATTTCATCCAGAAGCACAACAGAGTAGGGGCGTCTTCGAACCTTTTCTGTCAACTGACCACCTTCTTCATAACCAACATATCCCGGAGGTGCACCAACTAACCTGGAAACCGCAAACTTCTCCATGTATTCGCTCATGTCTATTCGGATAAGTGAATCTTCCTTGTCGAATAAATACTTGGACAACACTTTAGCCAATTGAGTTTTACCAACTCCCGTTGGACCTAAAAATATGAAGGTTCCGATAGGCTTATTTGGATCTTTAAGTCCAGCTCGATTTCTACGAATCGACTTTACAACCTTTTTAATCGCTTCGTCTTGACCAACTACCGATCCTTGAAGTTCCTTATCCATGTCGATCAATCGTCCGCTTTCTTTCTGAGCGATGCGTTGAGTAGGAACACCTGTCATCATTGCAACCACCTCAGCCACATTGTCTTCCGTGACCGTTTCTCGGTGGTTTTTTGTAGCCTCTTCCCATTTCTTCTTTTCAGAATCTAGATCCTCGATCAACTGTCGTTCTGTATCTCTTAGTTTGGCCGCCTCTTCATATCGCTGACTTCTAACGACCTTATTTTTTTCGTCCTTGATATCCTCAATTTTCTTCTCAATCTCAATAATTGCCTTTGGCACATTGATATTGGTAATATGGACTCTGGAGCCAGCCTCGTCTAATGCATCAATAGCTTTATCCGGTAAGTGACGATCACTTATATATCGATCAGTAAGCTGAACACAGGCAATCAATGCCTCTTCCGTATAGTTTACATTATGATGTTTTTCGTAATTCTCTTTGATGTTTTTCAATATCTGCAGCGTTTCTTCAGTAGTAGTCGGTTCGATGATGACTTTCTGAAATCTACGTTCTAGCGCTCCATCTTTTTCAATGTACTGTCTATATTCATCAAGAGTCGTGGCACCGATGCATTGAATTTCACCTCTAGCAAGAGCAGGTTTAAACATATTGGACGCGTCTAATGAACCAGAAGCTCCTCCAGCACCAACCAAGGTGTGAATTTCATCAATGAATAGAATTACATCTGGAGACTTCTCCAATTCATTCATCACCGCCTTCATTCTTTCTTCAAATTGACCGCGATATTTGGTACCGGCTACCAACGAAGCAAGATCAAGGGTAACAACCCTCTTATTAAATAGGACACGAGACACTTTTCTCTGAACTATTCTCAGTGCCAGACCTTCGGCTATGGCCGATTTACCGACACCGGGTTCACCTATTAATATTGGATTGTTTTTCTTCCTTCTAGACAAGATTTGAGAAACTCGCTCAATTTCCTTTTCTCTTCCTACGATAGGATCGAGCTTGTTGTCCTCGGCCATCTTGGTTAAGTCTCGACCAAAATTGTCCAAAACCGGAGTCTTGGACTTGGTCTCAGCACCCTTTCTTGGACTACCGCCACCGCCAGTAGCACCGCCTCCGAACGAAGACTTGTCATCTTCGTCTTCATCGTCTTGTGGTGAATCGGCATAATCGGCTCTCGGAGTATCCTGGGTCAGCATACTTTCCAATTCATTTTTCACCCTTTCATAAGTAACGCTAAAGGCTGATAGAGCTCGGGAAGCGACATTATTTTCATCTTTTAGAATTGAAAGCAATAAATGCTCTGTACCAATAAGATTACTTTTAAAGAGCTTGGCTTCCAAATAAGTGATCTTTAATGTCTTTTCAGCTTGTTTCACCAAGGGGATGTTACCCAAACTGTTCAGTGGTTTATTGGTTTTTTCTACCGAACGCACCGAGTTTTCTATCAGTTTTCGCAACTCAACTAAATCAACCTCCAAATTGGATAGTATTTTAATTGCTACTCCGTCACCTTCTCTAATCATTCCTAAAAGGAAATGCTCTGTTCCAATATAGTCGTGTCCTAAACGTAGAGCCTCTTCTCGGCTGAACGATATAACATCCTTTACTCTTGGCGAAAAATTCGTATCCATATTCTTAGTTTCTATACTACCTTACTCAAGGTTTGTGCCGCAGCAAAGTAGGAGATTTTTGATCTTATCCAAAACTAGGTGAACATTATTGTTGAAAACCTATGAGAACCCTCATGTACTAACAGAAATTTGTTTAAAAATGAGTTGATTTAAACAACCAAAAACCCAATCCACAGAGTTACTTTCGAACGCTTATGAAAGTCAGGCTAATTCTGACTTTATTGACCTTATATAGACAACATGGCAGAAGGAGAAAAGATTATTGCAGTCAATATTGAAGATGAAATGAAAACAGCGTACATCGATTATTCGATGTCCGTGATTGTGTCAAGAGCGTTACCCGATGTGAGAGATGGTTTAAAGCCTGTTCATAGAAGAGTATTGTACGGTATGCTCGATTTGGGAGTACTCTCAAACAGAGCTTATAAAAAGTCTGCAAGAATTGTAGGGGAAGTATTAGGTAAGTATCACCCACATGGTGATTCATCTGTATATGATACAATGGTCAGAATGGCTCAGCCTTGGTCTCTTCGATATCCATTAGTGGATGGGCAGGGTAACTTCGGTTCTATAGATGGTGACAGCCCGGCTGCGATGCGTTATACAGAGGCGCGTCTTCGGAAAATCGCAGAGGAACTGCTCGCTGACATTGATAAAGAAACAGTTGACTATCAACTAAACTTTGACGATTCATTAAAGGAACCGACAGTTCTGCCAGCAGGATTTCCTAACCTTTTGGTTAATGGTAGCGCAGGTATCGCTGTCGGAATGGCAACTAATATGCCACCACATAATCTAACGGAGATTATCAACGGAATAGTTGCTTACATAGATAATAGAGACATTACTATCCCTGAATTAATGCAACACGTAACCGCCCCAGATTTCCCAACTGGAGGAACTATCTATGGTTATGAAGGGGTGAAAGCCGCATTCGAAGAGGGTAGAGGTCGCATTGTGATGCGCGGTGAAACTACCATTGAAGAGGATGATAATGGAAGAGCAACAATCATCGTCACTGAAATTCCATACCAGGTCAATAAAGCAGATATGATTCAGCGTACGGCTGAATTGGTAAATGACAAGAAGATAGAGGGCATTCGGGATATTCGAGATGAATCGGACAGAAATGGAATGCGAATTGTGTACGAATTAAAAAGTGATGCCATTCCAAATGTGGTTCAAAATCACCTATTTAAGTACACTGCCTTACAGACAAGCTTTAGTGTAAACAATATCGCGCTGGTAAAGGGTAGACCAATTGCATTGAACCTTAAGGATATGATGATTCACTATGTGGATCACCGACATGAGGTTGTGGTTAGACGAGCTCAATTTGAGCTTAGAAAAGCGGAAGAACGCGCTCACATATTGGAGGGATTGCTCATTGCGTTAGATAACTTGGATGCTGTAATCAGCTTGATCAGAGGATCAAAAACTCCAGATGAGGCTCGTGATGGATTAATCGAAAAGTTTAGCCTAAGCGAGATTCAAGCGAGAGCAATTCTCGATATGCGTTTGCAACGTCTGACCGGACTTGAAAGAGACAAGATCAAAGAAGAGTTTGATGCAATGATGAAAACGATCGATGGCTTGAAAGAACTCTTGAATAATGAGTCTATGCGAATGGAAATGATCAAGAGCGAATTACTTGAGATCAAAGAAAAGTATGGTGATAAGCGTAGAACCAAAATCGTTCATGCCGCTGGTGATTTCCGTATCGAAGATATGATAGCCAACGAGGAAGTTGTGGTTACCATTTCACATATGGGTTACATGAAGCGCACCGCGCTTACTGAATACAGAACTCAAAGTAGAGGAGGAGTAGGAAGTAAAGGTTCGGCCACAAGAAATGAAGATTTCCTAGCGAATTTATTTATCGCCACTACCCACAATTATTTGCTCGTTTTTACAGAAAAGGGCAAATGTTTCTGGATGCGTGTATTTGAAATCCCTGAGGGAACGAAGGCTTCTAAGGGACGCGCAATTCAGAACTTATTGAACATCGAGACAGATGATAAAGTACTCGCGTATATTAATGTACCTAGCTTAAGTGATGAGGAATTTTTGAATAGTCATTATATAATGATGTGCACCAAAAATGGTGTCATCAAAAAGACACCACTTGAAGCGTATAGCCGACCAAGAACAAATGGAATTATTGCGATAGGAATTCGTGAAGGCGATCGATTGTTAGAGGCAAGATTGACCAATGGCGACAACCACATTATCATGGCACTTAAGTCTGGTAAGGCAATTCACTTTAATGAAAATGCCGTTAGATCTATGGGTCGAGGAGCGAGTGGTGTTCGAGGAATCACCCTTGGAAATCCGAAGGATGAAGTGATCGGCATGATTTGTATACAAGATGCTGCTGTTGATACCGTATTAGTAGTTTCTGAAAAGGGGTATGGTAAACGAACTGATGTAGAGGATTACCGAATCACAAATAGAGGTGGAAAAGGTGTCAAGACGTTAAATATAACGGACAAAACAGGTGGTCTGATTGCCATCAAAAATGTGACAGACGAAAATGATTTGATGATCATCAATAAGTCGGGCATCATCATTAGAATGTCGGTTGAAGAGTTGAGAACCATGGGTAGGGCTACTCAAGGCGTGAAGCTGATTAACTTGAGAAACAATGATGCGATCGCAGCCGTGGCCAAGGTTCCTGCAATGGAGGAAGAAGAATTAGAAGGTGAAGACGTTGAAGGATTAGAAAATGGTCCAGACATGGGTGAAACACCATCTGAAGACACCCCAAATGACGATGCCGAATCTTAATTGAAAGTTTGGCCTTGTCCTTGTTTATCTACATTTGAACCAAAATTTTTGAAACAACAATGAGACGACTATTAGTTTGCGTGCTTTTTTGTGGCTCGGCTGCAATGATTCATGCCCAAGGAGCGAAAGTCCTGAACGCCTACAACTACATGAACGACAATGAGTTGATCAAGGCAAAGGCGGAAATTGAACCCGCTACAACCAACGAAAAAACCATGGCTGATGCAAAGACTTGGTATTTTCGAGGACTGATTTATGAAAACATCTACAAAAACTCATTTGCAAAAAATGAAAAGACGGATGAAGCACTTTTCCCAGAATTAGAAGCTGAGAGGGAAGGGGCTGTAATCACCAGTATTGAATCTTATGAGAAGGCTATTGCTCTCGGAAGTAAGAAAATCAATATGGCGGAAGTGAAACAGCATCATGCAGAAATGTCTAAATGGGCATATCAAGAAGGTGTGAATTACTACAACCAAAAAAAATACACGGATGCAGCCAACATGTTTGCAAAGTGTTATGACGTCAAGTTGAAGTACGAAACAATAGACAACGAAGCCGCTTATAATGCTGGACTAGCTTACAAATTAGCTGGAGACAAAGCACAAGCTGAGAAGTACTTGCGCATGTGTATTGCTAATGAGTTTAAAGCTGAGCAGGTCTATCTAGATATACTTCATATGTATGGTCAAGATGAGGCAGATGCGGATAAATACAAGGCCACACTTGCAGAAGCGCGTGAAAAGTATCCTAACAACCAAGATATCATCCAAGAGGAAATCAATATCTATTTGGGAGCCAAAGAATATGACAAGGCACTGACGAACCTCAATAAGGCCATCGAATTAGATCCAAAAAACAAGCAGCTGGTATATGCTCGTGGTATTATCCTGGATAATCAACAGGCTACACTGAGAGGTGAGGGTAAGACAGATGAAGCCAACGTAGCCTACAAAAAAGCAGAAGCAGATTACAAAAGCGTAGTGGCTCTTGATCCAGAAGGATTTGACGGAAACTACAGCTTAGGAGCGCTATACTATAACCGTGGAGCTGAAATGTTAAATGACGCCAACAATATATTGGACGATGCTAAATACAAGGCAGCCAAAGAAGAAGCGGAAACAGAATTGAAAGCAGCTTTACCATTTTTGGAAAAGGCACATGCCATTGATCCAACGGACATTCAGACCATGAGCTCGTTAAAAGTGATCTATGCTCGAACCAATCAAATGGACAAATTTGATGCGATCAAAGAGAAATTGGAAAACTAGACAGTTCTCCACAAAGTTTCGAAGGACTTATTCATTGAATAAGTCCTTTTTTTATGTCTAAATTTGTGTACTTGAAAGCTAACACACTCATATTGTACCTGTTCTTGGGAGTTATGTCGCAATCATGCTTTGACCAATGTCGAAAGGTGGATTGTAACAATAGTGGATATTGCTATGATGGTGCTTGCATTTGCGATAAGTGGTATAGTGGTGAAAACTGTGATCTAAGATTCAACAGAAATTACGAAGGACTCTTTCAATCAAGCATGGATTTAATGGCAAGGAATGAAATAGACACTATTCGCTTTTTTGCGCATCAGTCTATACCAAACAGGGTTTACACCACGGGTGGACTTCAAATTGATTTTGAAACGGATTCTACATTGATTATTCCGGTGCAAGAATTAATTATCGATTCGATGCAATTTTCAATAGAAGGTAGCGGCCAGTTTGGTCTGGACTTTTATGAAATTGAATACGGATTATCAGGGGAGTATGATCCATTGGATTCAAGGACCAACATTTATAATTTTTCGGGAACACGAGTAGCAGAATAGGTAGAACGATATGGATTTATGGTCTTTGTCAAAATACCCATACTTAACATAATATTAATTATAGTTTAAATGTAATTAAAAGCTGCGCCATACTTATGACCAATATCTATACACTTAAACGTTTATGATTAAAACGTTGCTTAAGCCAACAAACTAGTCATCCGGTCACACTCAGCTTCCTGAACTTGTTTCGGAACCTGTTTCGGAATTCGTTGAAGGCTGAGCAGCATTATTCAAAACCTGATCAATTTCTCGGAGTTTATTTTAAAGCACGATGTATTTCAATTCCAATTCCTGAATTTTCAAATTTCCGAGTTGTAGTTCATGTTGTGTTGGAATACGCGCAGTATGTTGAGGTAATTGATCCAAATCTTGCGAGTATTTATCCAGGAGCATTTCTTGATGATCAATTATTGCTGCATTGGCGTTGGTTGTGTACAAATGCGACAAAGATTGATTGGTGACATCCAATAGTTTTTGCAGCGCATGCTGGGCAGCGTCCAGAACCTTTCTACGCCAGACGGCCTTCTCTAGCCTTGTCTTATGCTTCGCTATCGTGTCAGCCAATTCATAGGCCTCTGCACCGAGCTTATTTTGCAGCACTATTAAATCTGAACGCGATAACTGATCTGTATTTAACATAATGTTTAACGATAAACGGAAATAAACAAAGCCTTCAAGTCATCGGTGTCCATTTCATGCGTGAGTCTTTGCACGACCATTGCCGATGGCGCGATATGTCCGCTCTCAATCCAGCTCAGCGTTGAGGCAGCATCTTAAAGTCTATGTGCCA
The DNA here is from genome assembly GCA_943788775.1 of uncultured Flavobacteriales bacterium. GTDB lineage: Bacteria > Bacteroidota > Bacteroidia > Flavobacteriales_G > Salibacteraceae > SHAN690. The sequence continues at coordinate 251,347 of CALSRO010000006.1, forward strand.
AAAGACCAACACTCCTACCTTTTTGCATCATTAAACGGCTATACAAAATCGCAGTTTGTATGTTGGTGCTGCTGTTCATACGAATACAAGACCCCAACACTCCCCTCCTATTTTATGTTGTGCAACAGGATTTAGTTAGGAATTGTTGTTGCAGGATTTATGAGAGAATTATTCTGATGTTGTGATGGAACCACGCGAGAGGATTCGATTGACTAATTCGCTACCGTCCCGACATCCTCCATAAACCAATGAAATTTAGATTGCAAAGCAGGCCAATCTTCCAACCTGTGGACCTTTCCACTGCAAAGGACAGAACCATCATGGGTAAAAATAAATTCGTTTGACATGTCTCTGATTAAGTAATGGTTACCTTCTACTTTATCAACTATGAATTCAATTCCGCTTTCATGCTTTTCCATGATGATTTTCACACTTTTTGAGTGGCCGAGTTTGTCATGGTAAATGAGGTAGCCATCTGGGTGAATGAACAAAAATACAGCAGCTTCAAAATCCGTGTCGGGTTGCGCATAAACCACCTCGTAAGCATACAACTCGGGCTTCTCTTTGCTGAATCCTTGTGAAAGCTGCAATCCCATTCCTTCTGAAATCAACAACGCAATGGCAATCATTCTCGTTGAAAGTTTTACGCTTTGATTTGATACAATCTTAGAAAGGTGGTCGATGTCTTTCAAATCAAGCGGAATGCCTGTGCTTACTGCATATAACAACCGTTTTAGATGAGGAAACAGAAGCGTGAGGTTCAGCGCCAATAAAAATGAACTGACCAGTTTGACAGAGATGTCGAAACCGAAGTTGATCATCACAATGTTGAGCAGCATGGCAAAGGAGATGTATAGGCCGATTACCCGCGTTCGATAAAACAAAACAAGCAAAGCGCCAATCACTTCCATGGCTCCCAAAAAGTAAGAATAGATCGGACTTAGCCCCATTACACTCCAATAGAGTATATCACGGTCGAGCTGACCAAAAGGCCGCATCAGAATGTTGGAGAAAGGCGTGTAAAACTGGCCCAGAAATAGCTTGTCAATTCCGTAGCTAAAGAGTTGAAAAGCCAGAAACCAAATCATGAGTGATTGAAAAACATGCCTGACTGTTGAGTCAGCGAGCCAGCGCAGGATCTGAAATTGAGATAGAAGACCAATCGCGATTGAAAGAACTGCGAGCAATATGAACAGCAAGAACATGCTGATGGAATCAGAGTAGAAGTTCAGATCGGGACCCTCAACTCCAAACAGCAAGTCTGAGAGCCATGTTATGATCGGACCGAAAAGCCATCGATTGACGCTATTGCGATCTGGTAATAAGAAATAGGAAACCGGCAGGAAGATCACTCCCAGCCCGAAGAACCAATAAAGAGCTGACTTCAGGAAATTCAGCACGGCTGTCTATTTGCGTATGGTAATAGATTGCAATTTTCGTTGACTCCTTAAACGGACAATGACTATCCCAACGGATAAAGCAAGTAGAACTAAGCCAATGAGTGGTCCTTGAAAATCAATAAACGGAGCTAAAAAAGAACCCTTCTCCTTTCGTCTTCCTTTCTTCGAATCCACTTGGATTTCTTTTGTGAGCTTATAACCATTGATCACAACATTTTTAGACGCGTATCCAAAGCATCCTGAGGAATCCAGCTCCGCTTTTAGCTCGTCAGCTGTGATGTCCTGAGAAAAGGTTGGATGATTCACCAGTGTGTATTGACCCGCTCTATGAAGAGTTTCTTTTGAATACCTCTCCAGATCAATCAAACAGTCTGCGTCCGGATAGGTAAAACCTTTTGATCGATCTCCATAGACTCGCTTCATCACGATAATCGTTGTTGAGTCATTGACTTTTACCACTGAGTCCAATTGCAACTGCATAAAAATCATCATTGGGGTTTCCCCCAGGTTTGAATTCAGAAGAACTTCATCGTTTTCAAGCGCCTTCTGGAAGTCAGCATTGCTGCCCCCATGGCTTTTATGAGCGATGAGTTTGGTTTGAGCAGAGAGTTGGCTTGCGCTGAAAAGCGCAAGAATAAGGATGGATAAAACGGATTTCATGTTTCCAAAAATGACTTTTACAGCGCTAGAACGCTCCTAATGAGATGTTAAACAGGGTTTTAAACAAGCTGATTAGAAAGTGTATGAGATGGGATTCAAGAGCTATCGAGTCGCGAGGCAGCGAATAGGTTACACCTGTAAATACGCGAACACTCCCCTCCTATTTCATTTTGCGGAACCCTATTTTGTTAGGAACTGTGGTTGCAGGTAACCACGCGAGAGGGCTCGCGCGGTAGCGGGGTGCCAGCAGGGATCCACATTAGGCTACTTAATTAGTATAAAGGTTACGTTGATTTCTGAGCTCATTTAAACCCACTTCTAACCAGAATGCACAAAAACCGGAGTGGGATTTAAGACACGATGAATTAGACAAATGTTATTCGTGTTTAGCCATTGTACAACACCCTCCGCAATTCACACTTAGAGTGGAAAACGATCAGTATATTCTGCGTGTAGAAAACTCCAATTACGTCAAAGAATTGATGAAAAACAAGTGGGATGGTTTTGCTGTTGAGTTGGTGGTGTTTGATGACTACATGTGCGGCAATCCCGACTACTACACCAAAGCGAGCCGAAGAAATGGGCAATGCGAGATCAATGGCCGAATGCTACAGCCGCTTTATCGTGACGACCTCTACAGAGGTTACAAAAAGCGAAAAGTAGATAAGGATATTAAGTTTATGAGCTACCTGGTCAAAGCAGATTCCGTTCCCTTCAATCAGCGCACCTACCAATTTAAGCTCGACCGATTTGAAAGTGAATACTTTGAGACAAAACTCGGTAGAGTCCCGAAGGACATGACTGGCTTTTGGGCGCATAACTTGGTTTACATTCAAGATCGACAGGTTTGCCACATTGACTACCTGACCGGATACTGTGGTCAAGTCTTTTCAGATCGGGTGAAGCCCAGTCGCATAACACTTGAACCTAAAGGTGAATATGCATTCAAACCCAAAAGAGGACAGTATTTTTTCCAGTTGAATTTTGAGAAGAATAAGGCCGAGTTTACGAAAGAGGACATCGCTCCCCTACTAAAGTCTTTGAATGCGGATGACTATCGAATTGATTCTATCGAAATAAACGCGAGTACCTCTATTGAAGGTCATACTGCCACCAATCAACAGCTCTTGAAGAGGCGAATGAATGGCATTTTGCAGGTCTTTCAGGCTCAGCAGCTGGACAGTATCAAGCTTTTGGCGGAGGGACATGCCGCTTGGGATCAGTTTTATGAAGCCATTGCCAATAGTCCTAAATGGAAACACCTGAAAACATTAGAAAAGGAAAAACTGATCGAGCGACTAAATAGTGGATTGGCGGATTCGCTAGAGTTCATTCTCGCAAAACATCGGGTTGGAAATGTTCACCTATTCTACACCATTCCCATAACGGATGAGACCCTGCCAGGGTATATTCATAAGGAATATGAAGGTTTATCGAACAAACTCCAATCTAGCTTGCCAGGGGCAGATAGCAATGATTTTTACCTAGAAAAGCTCTCGCAACTCTACAGTTTCGCGCATTGGGCCGTTATTGAGGGCAAAATAGATACCTCCGTACTGGCAGGCTTACAGCCTCCTCCCTTCTACAACGAGCATCTCCCCTTTTCTGAAGAGCTGATCCTTTGCTCCTTTGAGTATCAAAAGTCGTTTGAAAACGCAGACTCTTGGTTGGAATCGCGTCCCGAGTTGATATCTGTTTTGATGGAGGAAAGTGAGTCGCTTTCTTTCGCATTCATCTACACACTTTACATGGAACAAGCCATTGATTTGAGCGAACGTGAGGAAATAACGCGCGAAGAAGTACAAGCCCACATTGACAAATTGGAAACCCTACAGCGTTTTTATGTGAGCGACTCATTTGCGCAGGTGAACATAGAGCGAATCAACTTCAACTTGAATATGCTGCTTTTAAATTCAGTGTTTATCGATGATCCAAAAGCCAATGAGGCAGACGCCTATGAAAGTCTAAACGAGGTATATGATTGGTATCTGAAAAATGACGGGCTCAGCGATTCCATTGTGTTTCAATTGGCTCAAATGGCGGTTCATTATGCCAACAATCAATTGGCCTTATCCTTCATGAAGCCTCATCGAGATGTTGATTTTATTGATGCCTACGCCTTACCCTTGGAATACATACATGTCTCGACAAATGGAAGTGACCGATTTTACAACTATTTGATAGAGGCCTCAGAAACAATTGCTCCCAATCATTGGTGTAACTTATTCTTTAGCGATTGCGGTATTCCCTTTCAAGCCTTTGATCACGAACAATTGCGCAATACGTTTTGCGAAAAGTGTTTGGAGGTGAATGATTTTTTGATTGACGTTTTAAATGAACCATTTTAAACAAGTCTTTGCGATATTGGTTGTCTTAAACAGATTTTCATTTTATGAAATACATCGCGATTCTGCTAAGCACATTTATATTCAATTTTTCACTATTTGCGCAAGGTTGGGATGAAATTGCCGATATGCCTTCTGGTAAACACCATCCAGTAACTTTCTCTCTGGATGGCTACGGATATGCGGTCACGGGTTGGGATGAGCAAATTGGACCTTCAGATGATTTTTACAGATATGACCCCGGTCAAGACAGTTGGTCAATACTGCCTGATTTCCCAGGTGTCGCTAGAAGCTTTGCCATTGGCTACACATATGAGAATCGAGGTTATTTTGGATTTGGTGCTACATTGAACAGCTACCTGCGGGATATTTGGGAATACGATGCTGAAAGTGAAACGTGGGAACAACTGACTACCTGCCCTTGTAGCGGCAGGCGTCATCCAGCGTTTCTCGTGCACGACAGTACTATATATGTTGGATTAGGGGATGATCAAAGCGGAGATTTGAATGACTGGTGGCAGTATAACATGCGCAATGACCAATGGCTTCAGTTGGATGATCTGCCTGCACTAGCTCGTCACCATCCTTTCCAATTCGTTGTAGATGAGCAAATCTATGTGGGTTTGGGCCACGGTGGAGCAATAATATATGACGATTGGTACACCTATAATTACACAGACTCAGTTTGGGAAACATTGAATGATTTTCCAGGCGAATCCAGAGTTGCGGGAACACAGTTTGACCACGGGGGATTTGGATATGTGCTTAGTGGGGATGGCTCGAACCACTCATATATGGAAGAAGGTGAGTTTTGGCAGTACACTCCAACAGAAGATTCTTGGAAACAAATGCCATCACACCCTGGAATCAGTCTTTGGGCGCCCGGCTCTTTTGTGATTGAGGATACGTTATACTTGATTGGAGGTCAAAACAGACAATCCGGTTTTGTTCAAGGAGATTCTTGGAGGTTTGTTTTAGTTGAGGTTGAAGAAGAAGAAGATGAAGAAGAGGAAGTAACTGGATTGGCGGATCTGAGTGCAGGCAGCTTAAAGCTTTATCCCAACCCCGCCTCTACCGAATTGTGGATTGAAGCTGACTTTGCCATCCAGTCGACTGTCATTTTCGATATATCAGGTAGATTGGTGCAAACATCTGGTCCAACCCAATTAATCCATGTTGCTGACTTGAAACCGGGAATCTATGTAGCCAATATCTCGGGCGGCTCAGGTATTAACTACCAGGTAAAATGGATCAAACAATAAAAGTTGTTTCACACATTAGAGACCCTTTAGATCTAGCTTGAGTTCTTTGTATTCAAAGAAATCTTGAGCTAGCTGAGAATTATCCACGCTACCCTCGCTGTTTTTAACCACACTTATGTATTCCAATTCTCGATTGGATGGCGCGGTAATCAGTTCGCTAATTTTATCAATCTTGTCATAGTCCCCTTGATCAATGGGCTCCAACCACTGATCGAAGTTTTCTGGATTCAGGATGATCGGCATGGTGTGCGGACGCTCTCCCCCATTATTGATTTCGTGAATTTTCTCATTCGCTTCTTGCGTAACGATGGCACAAGTCAAGTATTCTTTGTCATTTATTGTAGCGACATCCCACAATCCTGCCACGGGCAATGGTTCAAAATCCTTTAGTGTGATGTAGATTGGATATGTTTCATCATCCTGATAATGCATGACAAAAAAACCTTCTAGCAAAATCACGCAACGCCTGTCATGTGCGGAATCTCGCCACGTTGGCTTCTCATCTTCAAACATTGTTTCACTGGCCGCATTCCATGTTTTGCGCCCAATGTCCAATGCTTTTCGTGCTCGATCCACCGCCTTCAACGGATCATCTTTTGGGCGGTCACTGCGCCAATTCGGAATAAAACCCCATTTGAGTTGGGCTAATCTTGGTCCTCCAGCGCCTTTCAGCAAGGCCGGCAACTTGGCGTTTTCGATGCCCGGACTGAAAAACCTTTGCAGTTCCGATTGAACAGGCTTTTGCATATACCTGCCCGGCTCATTTTCTCTCCAAAGTGAATACTGTTCATGCAGCGCTCTCATATCATCAGAGTTGGCCGCGTTTTTAATCAAATACCTGAACGCCTTGTTCGTGTCGAAGGAAACAAAGTTGCACATAGCCGCAAAGAAAAGGGTTATGTGTAATAATCAATGCTCAATAACCAAGTGAATTCTGAATTATAAATCACGAATTCTGAACAGCAAACCCTGAATCCCAAATTAGTGTGCACTCTGTTATCGGTATAATTATGTTTGTTTATCCAACAGTTTATCCATGATCTATCCCCCTTCACCGCATTCTTTTGACCGATCAATAGTTGAACCTTCAAGCGCATTCAAGTTTGCCGTTGTACGCACTTTGTTGGCGATTATACTCTTCATTGTTGTTTACCTCCTACTATTTGCTGGCACCGTTGGATTATCTGCATATCTGTCTTATTTGGCCTACACCTTGCTTGCGAAAAAGATTCATTGGATCACCATACTATTATGTGCGGCAGCCGTTGGGTTTGGGCTGTTCTTGGTTTTTTTCCTTGTCAAGTTTTTGTTTAAACGCGATAAAGCAGATTATTCCCAATTGACAGAAATTACGGAATCCGATCATCCTAAATTGTATGAATTCATTCGAAAGCTTGCGGATGAATGTGCTACACCCATGCCAAAGCGTATCTTCTTGAGTGCCGATGTCAATGCCAGTGTGTTTTATGATCAAAGCACGCTGAGTATGTTTTTACCGGTAAAGAAAAACCTCATTATCGGATTGGGACTCGTCAACTCCATGAATCTGGGAGAGTTGAAAAGCATTGTGGCGCATGAATTTGGACACTTTTCGCAACGTAGCATGAAACTCGGGAGCTACGTTTATAATGTAAATCATGTGATTTTCAATTTGCTCTACGATAACGACACCATAGAGCAATTGATAGAACGAGCCTCTGCCATTCACTACTTTTTTGGTATTGCGGCATACATAGCATTGTTTGTTATCAATATCATCAAGTACATCCTCAGGGCATTTACTCGCTGATTAATCGGTCTTACATGGCACTGTCTCGACAAATGGAATTTCATGCCGATGCCGTAGCCGCCACAGCAGCTGGCGCAAATCAGTTGGTCAATAGCCTGGTGAAAATGGACCTAGCGAGCGCGACCTACGAAGGCACTCTTAATTATTGTACTGATTTGCTCACCGACAATAGACGTTTAGACAACCTCTACCCTGCCCACATCCATTTTATGAACCAGGTAGCCAGTTCTCATGATATACCCATAGAACACGGTCTGCCAGTATTTAAAAATCAAGAAGAGTTTTTTGTGGACAAAAGTAAAATTGTGATCAAAGATCAATGGGCAAGTCATCCGGCCACACACGAACGCATTGAAAAGCTAAAATCATACGGGTTGAATACCGAAAATGCACAAACCTCAACATGGTCGTTATTCAATGATGCGAAAGAGGTACAGATTAAGATGACCGAGAAAGTTTACGAGGCGGATGTAACCCAAGTGAAGCGTGAAATGGTGGGTGTTCATGAATTCAAACAATTGATCCACGACTCCACGAAGTATGATAAAGTGCCCAAGGCCTTTAAAGGTTACTTTGACAATCATATTCCCAGTATAATTGAGCCAGAAGATGATAAAGCAGCCACGGAGCAAAGTCGATTAAAAGATTTGATTACCGACAAAATGGTAAACCTGTGCAAGACTTTGGCTGCATTAGAAGCGGACTTGAATACCCTCGAGTGGCTTAAATCCCCCGAATCGAATGTGAAGACTTTTGAATTTCAAGGGGTGAAGCGAAGACCCAAAGAGATTGATAACATTATAAAGGGTGTGAATGAAAAGTTGGAAGCGATGCGCAAAACGCTGGCAGACCATGATTTGAAAATGTATCAATCGTGTATACTCAGCGCTGAAAAAACTTCGTCACAAGATGCCTTTAGGGCGCAATACCAAGACATGCTGAATACAACCGATAGGTTATTCGAAGTCCAAACCAATATTGATAAAATAAACCAGAGTCTTGCGCCACTCTACCAAGGACAAGAAGTTTTAATCGTGGATGCTGAAAAGTTTGCTATGGATGCAGCCATACATGAAAAGCCCATCAAAGAAGACTTGAAGTCTTTGTTGTTAAGTGATTCTTGCTCAAAATACTGGACTGAAGGTGAAATCAATCACCTTAAACAATATGTGGATGAAGACGATAGGTACTTTTTGACCAATAGTTGGAACGAACCTGCAATTGAACGCATGAATAAAGCATTGGGACTCTACAATTTCTATTATTTACAAACCGTAAAACAGAAAAAACAAGCGCTTCTCCTACGCATTGAACAGCTGCTGAGCGACTGATCATAACCAATACCCAAGTGAATTTCGAATAGCGAACTCCCAATATCGAATGTTGAGCAGCTAGTCCTTGGTACGGGCGGCCTCAAATCTTCGCACGAAATGTGAGGGTAACAGATGAACGCTGTCGTAGGCATCTTTCATAGCCATTTCTTTTTCCGAATCTTCTTGCCTGTGGTGAGCTTGATTTAATAATAGAAAGTATGCCAGTACACGGTTGAAATCATCCAAAGTAGTGTCCGCGCACATGGCTTTTATTTCTTCTATAAATTGGTCCCGCTTGCTGCTCTCGCTCAATGCGCGTCCCAACCTCGAAATACTTCCAAAATAATGATTGGGGTGTGGATCCTGATATCTGAGCGAAATGCCGAGAAGTAGATCGACCGTATTTATATCCAATGCTTCTAATTCTTTGATATACGTTTGGCGCCTCGGTTGGGCATAACTCCCATCGCTCATTCGCTCAAATCGATCGTTCATTAAATCTAAGTGCGACCTAAGAAACACTTCCCAATTGGCTATCTCTGCGCTTAACTCGGCTATTTCTTTGGCGTGCATTCGCGGCCTATCATCCATGCTGCACTGTCCCATTACCTTTCTGCTTCTCATCAGATTTAGCATCATATCCTTGGAGTGATACTTGCCAGCATATTGCTCTAAATCTTCATTTGATTTTCCATTTTCAATCGCATACGCTATTGCCCCATTTAACGAGTCAATTAACCCCTTTTTTGGAATAAGGACTTCGTCAATAATTCTAAATCGTTCTTCATACCAGAGCCTATTGCCTGCATAGTATTGTTTCACCAGATTCGTGTCTTTATAGTTTTCTGGATACGTGGGACGATTTGTTTCACGATCTACATATTCTATAAATCGCGTAACGGGTGTGGGTAATGTATCAGAATATCGTTCGTAGTCAGCATTTTTTAGATACATGGAAGCCGTTGTGTCTACCATGCAATCCGCATATTGAATTTGGCCAGCGTAGTGTTCATTTAGCTTAGTTTGCTCGATGTTGGTAGTAAAAAAGAACCCACGAATATTCTCATCAGAATATGGCCCCTTTTCATTGATTTCATACATGCATTTTCCTGCCGACTCAACAGGCATCGCATTTTTGGGAGTTCGTGCTATTTCAAAGCCAGAATACGTGTTAATGGCAATTGTACTGTACTCAAGAACCGAATCACCCTTATAGTTTACATAAGAAAACTGCACAATCAGGTGGTCTTGGTGAATGGTTGCCTTCTTGTATTTCTTCTCAAAGTCTTCGAAGGACATACCGTTGTCCATTTCCTTGGCAATTTCATGTGCATGGTTAGTCTTTAAGTAAAAATAATGCCCCATTGCTTGTGGAAGGCTGAGGTAATCCCTCTCATATCCGCAACTGCGATAACGGATGTTCAATGAATCAACAATCAATGACAACCGATCCATGGTGGATTGATTGTACAGGAAATCAGAATCACTCGTGAATTCAGTTTGAGAATGTCCCAATCTAAAAAGCGAAAGTGTAAGCAAAAGGAAAATGGCCATTGATTTCATAGAGGATCAATTAAGTAAAACAAGGTATATCCATAATATCGGTTTAAAGTCTAGAAATATTGCCTCAAATTGAGAATTCGGTCCTAATAAACTTGCCGAAAAACGGATATCGAACTGTCTGGCGTTGTGTCAAACCGAGTTTGAGCCGTCAAGGACGGTGAAATGGTTGAATCATAACCACCACTCATTTTGATATATAGCAGCTACAAAAATGAGGCGTGCTAAAAACAAGGATTAGATGGGGCTTCAATTCCGCTTGAGCCGTTGCTAAGGTTTAGATTTTGGCAACGAACTGCTGTGAATGCAAGATCATTTGTAAACCAAGCCACCGGACTATTGCCACCTCTTAAGGCCGACCAATAGGTCCTTTTGAAATTGAAGATTTGTTTATATCATTATTTCCAAATCCAACTGGTGGCTTAATCAACATTACTTCTTCAGAAGAAATAAAGGCTATTTCAGTAATTACAATTAGTGGTCAAACTGCTTTTACAACTAAAGTCGGAGCAAAATCTGTTGAGATTGATCTATCAAGTCTGCCCAATGGCACCTATACTGTCAGGCTCAATGGAGTCTCGAACAAGATGTTGGTAATCAATCGGTAATTAAAAATCTAAGTCAGCCGTATAGGTCAGCTTTATCCATTTCTTCATCTTCTTTTGGATGACTTTGAAATGGTGCAGGTCTTCATCGCACACCAATGTGATGGCTTGACCAGGGTTCTCTGCCCTACCCGTGCGGCCTATTCTGTGGATGTAATCCTTAGGTGATCTTGGCAATTCATAGTTAATCACAAAGGGTAAAAATTCAATGTCGATTCCGCGAGAAATCAAATCCGTTGCTACCAAGACGTCCAGCTTACCCACTTTGAAATCGCGCAAAGCACTGGTTCTTGTCATGTGACTCTTCTTACTATGCGTTGCTTTTGCATCAATGCCGTTCTTAACGAGCTTCTCACACAATTTGTCTGCTGCCACAACCGATGAGGTGAATATCAACACCTGCTTCATGCTTTGACTCTCTATCAAATGCCTTAGAAATGGACCTTTCGTTTCTGGAGTCACATGATAAGCACTTTGCTGTATCAATTCAATATTATCCTCTTGTGGTTTGACCTTTACCACATGTGGATCTTTTAGTAGCAAGGATTGAATCTTTGTCACTTCCTCGTTCAAGGTGGCTGAGAACAGCAGGTTCTGCCGTTTCTTAGGCAACAAGGATAAGATCTTAGTCACCTCTTCTTTGAAACCTAGATTCAGCATTTTATCGGCCTCATCAATGACCAACATTTTTGTTTCGCTGAGGTGTATGGCTTTTGATTCTATCAATTCAATCAATCGGCCTGGTGTAGCGACCAATATGCTTACTCCTTGCAAGTTGATCATCTGTGGATTGATACTCACTCCCCCAAAGACAGCCATGGACTTTATTCTACCCGGAAGTTTGTGACCCAACAACTGAAAGACTGCATTGACCTGTTGAGCCAACTCTCTGGTCGGAACCAATACAAGCGTATGTATATGTCTATTTAATAAGAAGTTAGACTCCAACACATCCATGAGCACTGGAAGGACATAGCTGGCCGTTTTTCCAGATCCGGTTTGAGCGATTCCTAGGACATCACGCCCATCGCGTATGGCTGGAATGATTTGTTCCTGAATCGGAAACGGTTTTTTGTAACCGTTATCATGTAATGCCTTTTGCAGATGCTTCGAGAGCCTAAGAGAGGAAAATGGCATTACCTAAACAGAAATTTGTTTGATGTATGAGTCTGTGGGATTGGAGATCTGAATCTCGCCTTGACACTAAGAATCGCTATTGCGTTCTTCAATCTTCTCCTTTTCAGATTCTTCCTTATCAGAAAGGGTTCTGTTCACTGGAGCGCTGTCCCAATCAATTTCTGGTCCTGCCGGAGAGTCGCCTTCCGCCTTTTCAATCTTTTTTTCTTCCCTACGCTCACGCTTTTCCTTGTTTTTCTTCTGTTTGTCCTTTTCGCGCTGGCGCTTATTGAATGAGTGTGGAGATTTTGCCATGTTGCAAGGATAAGGTTATTTGAGCATTTGCTAGACGGAGGAACATCCAGTTTTCAACAATACGTGGTTATGATTTTTGCCCCCCCATGTCAGAATATGAATAATTGAATAGCTATTCGAAGAGTGCATCATTCACATTTACCTCCAAATTAGAACCATTCGCAACAATTTGAGTCTTTGACTATTCGTGCGAGCAACCATCTTGAAGGATTTGAAGTTTATTTATACAAGCACTATTAACCTAAATCTATCAACTATGAACATGAATAAGCGCCTCATCTCCATCATTGACGATGACTCAATTTGCAGAATGCTCGTTAAAAAGCAAATTGAGTGTAGTGAATATGAAACGCAAGTCTTTGAGTATGAAAATGGGCATCTTGCCTTTCAGGATTTGAAGAGTATTACTCACGATCCGAGCGTAATTCCAGATGTCATTTTCCTAGATTTATTTATGCCTGTAATGGATGGATGGGAGTTCCTTGATGAACTATCCAAGGTGGCGCACATCATGGCGAAGTCGCCACAGATTTACATCCTATCTACATCTATAAATGTAGTCGACATTGAACGAGCAGAAGAAAACCCACTGGTCACAGGATTCATTCCCAAGCCCATCAAACTCAGACAGATTCAACGAATCATACATAAAATAAAGTACTACGGATTGACCGGGTGATTATCTCAATCCAACGGGCCTACCCGTTTTTGATATGGTAATTTCATCATAAATCACCTTCAATTCTCCTGACTCGTTGCGATAGCGCAACTGAAATGGATATACTCCAGCAGAGTGCACACCTCCATTGGGATTAGAACCATCCCAGGCAGTAAATGGATTATTACTCCTAAAGACTTGGTGTCCCCAACGATCGTATATCGATAGCTCGAAATCTTCTGCTCCAATTCCCTCCCCCACCACACTGAACACATCATTCACTCCATCGCCATTGGGAGTGAAACTAGATGGCCAAAAAATGGCGGTCTCCACCAGGAATTCCAGATTTTTAATGATCGTATCAGTGCATCCATCTACAGAAATGGCGACCAGCATGACTTCGTATTGAGACTGCGCATCACTGAATTCATGGTCAAATAGTTCGACATTTTCTTCCTCCCTATTGTCAACATTCCAGTGCCATTCCGAGGCATCTTTGGAAGTGTTCTCAAATTGCACAAGGGGATGAATGGATGTTGGATGTGCTGGAAAGTAAGTGAACGAAGCCGTGGGTTGCTCCAATACTTGAATCGCACAGGGGTAACTCATTTCTGCTATACAACCAAAATCAGTGGTGATGTCAACGGACAAATCATGACAGCCGATGGTACTATACTTATGATACAAAACCGAGTCTACTCCTAGTGTATATCGAACCTCGCCATCACCCATGTGCCAAGCATAGGTGTAACCAGCTTGTGTTTCCTTCATAAACAAGGTAGCGCTGTTTTCGGCACAAGCTTCTTTTGGCCTGGCCTCAAGATCCGGGTACTCCGTTTCACCCACCCAAACCCTTACCGTGTCATAGCCGGGTTGAGAAAGACACAAATCGGATATGGTCACAATATAATCGCCTGTTTTAGTTGGCATGTCGAATTGATAACGATTTGAATCTGGGGTGTGGTTCCAATGGAATCGATATTCATTTGGACCACCGTAGCCACTGTAACCTCTTGCGATGAGGTAGATCGACTCACCTGGACACAAACTATCATCTTCCACTCTAATCTCAGCTCGTATTGGACTGTAACCTCCCACTTGTTGAAACACAGAATCAACATAAGGCGGGGTGCCGCAGAAATCACTAACCGTAATGGTAAACCATTGTGGAGCATCAGGGCCTACAGTAATTTGATTTCCAAATTGTCCGCTGCTCCAAGCGTATGAGTATAAACTGTCACCACCTATTCCTCCCGCAATGATGTCATTGACTTCATAAGGACATATCGTATCTAAATCATTGAACTCCACCCCTAGAGGATCTCGCACATTCACAAAGACTACAGATGTATCGCCAACGCAGCCATTATCATCAGAAGAGCTCACAAAATACACTTGATCTTCGATGGGGTCCACATTGGCTAAAACGGACGTAGAAACCACCGAACCTGCTAATGAGCCTTCGGTCCATATGTAACTATATGGAGGCGTGCCACCTGTGCTGGCAGCTACCAAAGCCGCAATGTTTGTTATGCAAATGGTTGTATCTCCAAATCCTTGTGTAACAATGGAATCAGGCACTCCTATGATGGCATAGGTGTCCACTTTGCATAAATGATCGTCAGTTACCGTCACCCAATTAGTATCCGAACATAAGCCAGCTGCTTGCGCTAAAGTCTCGCCACTTGTCCATAAAAATTGGTAGGGAGTCGTACCTCCATTCGCAGTGGCTAATGCCTCACCATCACAAGTTAGACCATCCGGACAACTTGTGTTTCCTGCGTTGGTTGTTATCACTGTCAACTCAGTCGGCTCATCCACCGTCCACGATTCCGACACAGTACACAAATAGGTGTTTGATGCTTGAACAATGTCGGTCACAGTGACAGTATAAGAACCAGCACAAACTCCAGCGATGTCTTGAGTTGTAGCTCCAGTACTCCATAAATAGGAATACCCCCCACTTCCGCCTCCAATGCTAATATCCACATTCCCGTTGCAATCATCTTTGCAAAGCGGCTCATCAATGGCCTCGACTATGGTAAAGTTGGGTTGTAGAATGGTAACGGTGGCTGAGTCATACAGTGTATCGCATTGATAAGAAACCGTCACATAATAGGTTTGTGTGGTCGTAGGTGAAGCGAATGGATTGGGAATGGATGACGAACTCAACCCCGTTGATGGCGACCATGAATAGGTACAAAGACTATCGCCCGCATTCAACTGAACCGTGTCTCCTGAGCACATGGTAGCATCGTTGAGCGAGGTCACCAGACTATCAATCGGCACAGTAAAACAAAAGCCCTGAACATTGTTGGCGCCTCCCGTTGTTCCTAGAAATCCCCAATGAACAAGTGAGTCACCTTGGAAAATACTGTCGATGAGATCACCTTGATATTGCAAGCGATAGTCACAATCCAAATAGACTTCCAATTCTTTCAGGTCTGGATCCCATTTAATGTTGAGCGTGTGATAATTTCCGTCCTCGACATTGGCGTTGTTTGCTGATGCTTGTATCGGACCAGCCAAAGAATTAACGGTGTTATGATTGACTGTGCCATTCTTGAAAATCCCTATATGATCTGCGGCTATGTCACCAAAATTGCCATTGTACCATGTATCAACCTCAACTCCTATGGCGTTTGCAAATCCAGTTCCCTGAAATCCGATGGCACCACCGCCTGTGCCGATGTATGGGTTACCGAGGCTACCTCTGAGGGTGAACACAATTCCATCAGCTCCTCCATTGTTTGAACCTAAGAAAACAGAAAACCTATAATCAAAGGGTTCATTCAAATTCAATGGAGCGTTTTGATAAACATAGCCTGCTTGGCTGTTTGAGGCAGCTGTAAGTTGGTAACAACCGCCACCTTGACTAGAAGCAGAGCCACCGACTGTAAATTGCGACATGAGTTTACCATTGGTCAACACCATGGTAGAAACCAGAATCATCTTTAATATATGGTTGTACCCTTTCAAATCAGCTACGAAGGTAATTCGACTATTGATTTAAAAATGACTGAATAAATCGTTTTTATAGGTCTTTCTTAACACCTGATGAGGATATCACTACTTCATCATTAATCACCTTCAACTCTCCTGTATAATTGCGATATCGCAGTACAAATGCGTACACGCCTGAAGGAAGATGTTCACCGCTCACTGTTTTTCCATCCCATGCTCTATCTGGACGAGTACTTCCAAACACTTGTTTGCCCCATCGATCATAAACAATGAGTGAAAAGTCTTTGTATTGAACAGCCTCCCCCTTTATTTCGAAGAAATCATTGATTCCATCTCCATTTGGAGTGAAGCTGCTTGGGTAATAAAGCGTAGTCTCAACGATGAATGGAAAAGACTTCAATGCAGTATCTGAACACCCGTCATCTGACCAAGCAATTAGCTCTACCGTATATTCCGATTGAGAGTTGTCAAATTCGTAGTCAAACCGATCGGCATTTTCATCCGTAATGCCATCATAGCTCCAAATCCATTTGCTTGCGTTAACCGATTTATCTTCAAAAGAAAGGATGGGATGAATATTTGTTGGGAAGTCTGGCAACTTGCTAAAGTTGGCCACTGGTTTTTGCAACACCCTAACGGCACAATTGAAATGAGCTGTATCGATGCAACCAAAATCAGAAACATACTCCAAAGCCACATCAAAACAACCTGTATCGGAATACTGATGTTTGATTATACTATCCATAAAAACGGTGCTTAGGGTTGTTTCATCACCCATATTCCAATGGTATTTATAACCCTTGTGTCTGTTTTCAATGAACATGGTGGCGTCATTCTTCGCACACGCCTCTTTAGGTTCAAAACCCACCTCAGGTCTTACAATTTCATCCACATAAACCGTTACCGTATCCTTACCTGTTTTGGATAGACATAGATCAGAAATACTCACTGCGAATTGTGTTGTTTTTGTTGGTCTTACAAATTGAATTCGATTGGAATCTGAAGTATGGGACCAAGCAAATCGAAACTCATCTGGCCCACGAAAACCACCATTGACACGGGCAATCAAATAAACACTCTCACCCGGACATAAGGAATCATCTTCCACAGATATCGAGGCTCGTATTGCGCTATACCCTCCTACTTGTTGTAAAACGGAATCAACATGAATGGGAGTACCGCAATAATCACTCACAGTAACGTAATACCATTTAGACGTATCTGGGCTTACGTCTATAGTCGGTCCAAACTCACCCGTACTCCATGCATATGAATAGAGTCCATCACCACCCAGACCATAGGCTGTGATTCCATGAACATCATACGGGCAAATGGTGTCCGGACGAGGAATTTCCGCATCCAGTTTTTCTCGAACTGTGATTAGCACTTCGGAAGTGTCGCCCACACATCCATTTTCGTCAGTGGAGGTCACATAAAAATATGTCGAGACCTCAGGATCAACACTCGTACTTGTGGAAGTTGCAATTACTGATCCGCCTAAAGCACCCTCCGTCCAAACATAGTAGTATGGCGGAGTTCCACCCGCAGATGCCGCACTGAGTGCAGCATAATTGGTAATACAAATCGTAGTATCTCCGAACCCAACAGTTTCTATTGAATCTGGCACCCATACATAGGTGGTTGTAGTGTCATCACATCCATTTATATCGGTAACAATCAATGAATTTGTGCCAGAACACAATCCCTGAGCTGTCGAGAGTTGCTCTCCACTTTGCCATAGATAGGAATATGGAGGTGTGCCACCTGTGGCACTCGCTTCACCACCACCATCACATCCCAGAGAGTTTGGACATGAAACACCAAAAGTGGTGTCAACCGAGGCGATGAGTAAATCAGGTTCGTTGATCACGATTGTATCCACGCTTTCACAACCTAGATCATCCGTAACTGTAACAATATACGTTCCGGCACAAATGTTTGATTGAACCGAGTCACTTGGCAGAGAGTTGTTCCAGTCAAAGCTAAACGGAGCCGATCCAGTGGTCGGTGAGGCATGTATAGTTCCCGTGCACAAATTCTTGCACAGCGGTTCTGTACCAGTGAGGTCAAACTCAACCAAACCATTGAAATAAAACTCGAGGCTATCCAATGTATCCAAGTTTCCGCAGACATCCTCAATAAATCCCGCGCCCGGTATTATTTTGAGCTTATAATTTCCAACCTGAGTTATTGGAGGCGAAAAATGAATGCTATACTCCATGTCATAGTCACCATTTTGACTACAAATAGGCGAACTGATGGCTGTTATGGTGTGACTTCCTCCAGGGCCAACTAGTTGAAAATCTCCTGTATGCGTAGAATCACACTTAATGTTTTCTGAAAATTTTACCACCAAACTGTCCAACGCATTACACTCAATAGAAGATGTAATTGAATCCATTGTTGGTGGAATATTATCATAAATGACCGCAGTCGAACTGGAAAAGTCAATAGTAAAACCATAGGCAGAACCAGTCCAATTGGTAATATGAAGTAGGTACCGCTGGCCTGCCGTAACAGTCAAGTCTGAACAAAACTTTGGCCCGTTTCCAGTACCCGGTCCATTGCAGGTTCCTGTTCCACCTAATGGAGTGCTCACACCCGTTGATCCATTAGCACCCCAAGTTCCCCATGTATTTGAACGAACCATGGCACTCGAAGCACCAGAGCTAGAAGATAACTGAGAGCAAGTTCCATTTGTTAAATTAAATAATGTCCAATCGTGATCTTGATTGGCAGCAACAGGGTTAATTGAAAACCTCAAAATGCCAGATTGCTGAACTGTCCAGGTAAACCAAACACTTCGCTGCTCTGGTGCATAACAACTTGAAACATTTGCTATCTCATTTGAGTAATTTCCCATTCCATTATGGTTAAAACTAATGGTGATGGAGTCCGAACACACTGGAATTGCCCCAAAACAGTCTTGGTATGTAGGGGTTTGAGCACTTGTATCTAAGGAAACTAGTAACACAAGAGCTAATGAAATAGAACGAATAGACCTATAAAGAATGTGCTTAAAGGTCGATATCATGTTCATAGTTAATGGGGTTAAAGGGTCGAAGATATGACGCGATCAATGCTTTAAGTTGCCCGCGATTAAAAATCTTTATTGGTCGAATCTAAGTGTTTCCCCGGCCACAATATGCCCTGCATTGACAATACCATTTGCAGCGGCTATTTCAGAATTGCGATGGCCATCATCAAAATACTTGACGGCAATGCTCCAAAGAGTCTCTCCTTTTTCAATCACGTGCATGACTCTGTTAGAGGCGTTTTTTCACACTTTTCCCCGTCTCAATCATCGCCTCAGAATCGCTATTTGATTCATTTTCAGAACGATCTTCGTCAACAGTTCCGTCCATTTCAGCAGATTCTCGCTCGGTTCTAAGTCGTGTGATTTCCTCTGTTTGTGTTTGAATAAATAATTCCTGCTCCTGTATTTTGGCTTGGATTTGTTTCAAAGAATCTGAGGAAACAATTACCTCTTTGGCGTCAAGGCTTTTCTGCATCTGAGTTTCACTCTGTAGAAACAACCATCCAGCGGATAAGATGGCAATGACCACTGCTACAAATATGCCAGCTTGCGCAGCATTACGTTTTTGACGCACAGTTCTCTTAAGGTCTTCAATCTCTTTTTCTTGTTCTGTAGACATAGGCTTAGTGGTTTTAAATAGGATGGAAAAAATATTCTTTTTCTGTTCAACACCAAAAATTATGTCTGTCAAAAACAAAGGTCTGTGGTAGAATGCTTAAATGATCTTATAAATCTACTATGGGACATAGACCATTTGATTCCACACATCACCTGCAATGGAGCATGAAATCATATAAACATTAGTGGCCAGCATCGATGTGGGGTAAGTAACTAATCGCGCACCGTTAGCATTCAATGACGCGTTTTGAATAAGCAAGCCTGTCGTATCTGATATGTTGATTTCGACTTCTCCAGAAATCGGCTCTGTTGATTCGATTAATAATCGCTGAAGGATCGTATTATTTGATATAGAAATTATGCTTTCAGGTTCCTTTTCAACCCAATTGTCTGAATCAATTAGGTTCAAGTTGTTTGTATCCTTCAAAAACTGCCTTTCTTGTGCATCTAATGTGACACAAAAGGACATACAAAACACTACAACTAATATATAAGGCCTCAATCTTTGCATAGCAAAGCAATAATAAATAGACCTATTGGTTCGACCAAGGAAAAAGAATCATCGATGAACAATAATTCTTTTACCCATATATAGGTGACCCAAACATTCATCCTCAAACTCAGCTATACCCTCAAACAAGCCCCAAACAAAATATCCATGTTTTTCTAGCAGGGCTCTACTGGCTACATTGGAATCTAAAAGAATCGCAACAAGGTGTTTATACCCTTTTGTGGAACATTCCTCCTCCAAGTATTCAATCATACCAGAAGCCACCCCTTTATTCCGAAAATCTCGATGTACGTAAAATGTGATTTCCTTTGTTTTCGCTAATGCTTCTCTACCAGAACGATAATCGGTGAGAGATGCCCATCCAGCCAATGCTCCATTGACTTCACAGACAATCAAAACGGCAGCGTTATTTCTCAAGCTTTTGTACCAATCTGCACCAGGAATCCAGTCCAATGGTTTCAAATATGCATTGGTGCGCTCTTCAATACCTTGATTAAAAATCTCCACCACAGAAGACTCATCATCATAAAAAGCAGGGCGTATAGATCGATCAATTTGCACTTTTCAAGGATATTGAAATTTTAAATCCAATCAACCTTCTATTTTCATCGCCTCAAAAAGAGCATATGGAGCAAAAAACACTATTCGGACACCCTGCGGGTCTTTTCATTTTATTCTTCACAGAACTTTGGGAACGCTTTAGCTTCTATGGCATGCGTGCGATATTGGTTTTGTATTTAACAGCGGAGACTTTGGGAGAAAATCCTGGCTTAGGGTGGTCAAACACTGAAGCCTTGGAATTATACGGTTGGTATGGCATGTTAGTCTATATGATGAGTATTCCTGGTGGTTTAATGGCTGACCGTTGGCTAGGTCAAAAGAAATCGGTTCTCGTTGGAGGAGTCTTGATCATATTGGGACAATTTACTTTAGCGATAGACCTCTTTGTATGCCTTTTACACAGGATTGGCGCTTATCATTTGTGGTGTGGGCGCATTAAAACCCAACATCAGCACCATGGTCGGTGGATTATATAAATCGGGCGACATTAAAAGAGATGCTGGATTTACCATCTTTTACATTGGAATTAATGTAGGCGCCTTTTCAGCTCCACTATTAGTAGGCTATTTTGGAGAAAATGTAGATTGGGCATTTGGGTTTCAGCTTAGCTGGATTTGGAATGATTTTGGGCCAAATTGTTTACGTTTTTGGCGCACCCTATTTAAAAGGAATTGGAGATTCTCACAAGGCCTCAGTGGAGAACACTGAATTGATGAAGAAACCGCTCACAAAGATTGAAAAAGACAGGATGGTTGTCTTGTTCTTGGCATTTCTGATCATGATTGTATTTTGGGGCGCCTATGAACAGGCCGGTGGATTCATGAACTTATATGCAAAACAGAAAGTAGATCGTTTCATCTTCGGTTACGAAATACCTGCGAGTTTCTTGCAATCCCTTCATGCTTTTTATGTCATCCTTATTGGTGTGCCCATGGCATCTTTTTGGCTTTGGTGGAAAAAACGCGGAAATGAATCATCCACCATTTTCAAAATGGCAATCGGGACGATTGTAATGGGTTTTGGATTTATGGCATTGATGGGAGCCGCTTGGGAGGTCTCTGTATCAGCTTTGGAACAAGCTAGTATTTATTGGTTTGCTACTCTCCTACTTGTTGCATGTGGTGGGCGAGCTGAGTAGTTCTCCAGTGGCGCTATCCTTCATCACCAAACTGGCTCCCATGAAGTACGCGAGTTTTATGATGGGAGCTTATTTTGCCATCACTGGGCTTGGTAACAAATTGGCTGGTGAAATTGGAGAAGCTGCGGAAAAACTAGGTGCAATGGAGGTATTTACTGCCGTAACCATTTTCTGCATTGTGTTTGGCTTGCTCCTTTTGTTGTTTGTTAAAAAGCTAAAAGCATTGAGTCATGGAGCTGAGGAAGAAACTCCGCAGGACATAGTCGAAGTCGAAGCTTAATACCTAGCAGAGGTTTTGGATTTACAGCTCATCATCGGCTTTATGCTAGCCACGCTCGCCTTAGCCATGATGCCAGGGCCTGATAACATCTATGTGCTGACCGAGAGTATTTCCAAAGGTTGGCGGCAAGGTGTCGGAATTACTTGTGGTTTGATAAGTGGTGTGATTGTACATACAACGGTTGTTGCCACAGGATTCAGCCTCATTATCTTTCGATATGATTGGACCTATGATGTGTTGAAATATGCGGGTGCAGCTTACCTTCTTTACATGATGTATGGGGTTATAAAAGAACCGCCAATGCATATAGAAGAATCAAAAGAATCCACTAAAGAACCATTTCTTCGACTTTTTGGTCGTGGGTTTTTAATGAACGTTTTGAACCCCAAGGTCACACTATTCTTTATGGTACTCTTACCTCAATTTGTATCGAACAATCCTGATCATTTTTCACCATTCTGGCAAATGTCTATTTTGGGTCTGACTTTTATGATAGTATCATTTCCCGTATTTGCAGGAGTTGCCGTGTTATCTGGTTCGGCAGCTGCTGCTTTGAGTAGCGATCGCTTTTGGTACCATCACCAAATGGGTAAAAGTCATCGTGCTTTTGGCTCTATCTATATTGCTATTGATATCAAACAAACCAGATTCAATCATTGTTAATCTATGATGCGCTACCTTTCAATAATTACATTTCTAATTCTATCGCTTATGCCCTACTCCTGGCTGAATGCTCAAAATCCGACCATCATATACATTGGTGGACCCTATGTGCAGTTGGTGCTATGGATTCGCGCCTGAAATAACCGAACTAAAAGACGCTTTGCCTGAATACGAATTCAAAATAGTTCTTGGCGGTTTGCGACCTGGAGGAACCGAAACCAATGAAGACTTAGGAGAATTTTTGGATCACCACTGCAGGGACGTTGAAAAGCGAACAGGACAGCCTTTCAACTACGATGTTCTAAAGGACACTACTCTTGTGTATGACACAGAGCCTGCTTGTCGCGCAGTGGTCACCGCTAGAAATATGGACCCTGCCATTGAACTGAGTTTTTTCAAAGCGGTGCAATCGGCCTTTTATGTGGACGGTAAGGACATTAGAGACACCGAAACCTATGTTGAACTTGCAAAAATGTTTGATTTGGACACGGATCAATTTCGAAAGGATTTCGAGTCTGAAGAAATGAGGTATGCAACGCGTGCTGATTTCCAACTATCGAGTGAAATGGGCGTTCGCGGATTTCCATCTATGGTCATGAGGCATGAGGGGCAACTCTTTATGATTGCCAATGGTTTTACCCACATCAGAAGAATTATTGAAGACCATCGAAAAAATCAAGAAGGGCTAGAGCTCAAAAAATCACACATAATTGTTTAATCACTTTCATCGAATGAAAAACTTACTTCAAAAAGGCCTGGTATTTATAAGCGCCACTCTACTCCTCGCAAGCTGCGGAGAAGAAAAAAATACTGAAGCAAACCCCGAATCAGAAATGACAGAAAACGTCTTACTTCAAGAATGGACCGGTCCCTATGGCGGTGTGCCAGCATTCGATAAAATGCAACTGAAAGACATCAAAGAAGCTGTGACATTGGGAATGGACATGAAACTAAAGGAAATCGATGCTATTGCCAATAACCCTGAACCTGCCACATTCGAAAACACAATTGTTGAAATGGAACGTTCTGGAGCTGCACTAGACCGAGCTTTTAATTACTATGGCATTTTCTAGTTCAAATATGTCGAGTCCTGAGTTTCGAGAAATCGAAGGTGAGTGGCACCGTTGATCTCTGAATTCCGATCTACAATAACCCAAAACGAAAAGCTATTTCAGCGAATCAAAACAGTATACCAAGCAACGAAAAAAACGCCACTAGAAGCTGATAAGCAGCGAGTGGTCGATTTGGTTTACAAAAGTTTCGAAATGAATGGAGCGGAATTGAGCCCTGAAAATAAAGAGCAGTACGCTGCCATAGCCAAAGAATTATCAAGTCTGTACACAGATTTCTCGAACAATGTTTTACATGATGAGGAAAATTACATCACCTATTTGAGCGATCAACAGCTAGGTGGGCTTCCAGAGGGCTTTGTAAAGTCGGCCGCTGCAATTGCCCAGGCAAACGGACACGAAGGCGAATATGCCATTACCAATACACGTTCATCTATAGATCCGTTCCTAACATATTCAACAGAAAGAGAACTGAGAAAGCAAGTTTGGACCAACTTTTACTCTCGAGGCGACAATGGTGATGAGTTTGACAACAATAAGTTGATTGCTGAAATACTCAGGTTGAGAAGGGAAAAAGTTGAACTGCTTGGATATAGCAACTACGCTGAGTGGAGACTGCAAGATAGGATGGCAAAGACTCCTGAGAATGCAATCAACTTAATGGAAGCCGTTTGGCCAGCGGCACTTGCTAGAGTTGCTGAAGAAGTGGCAGATATGCAGGCCTTAGCTGGCAATGAAATCACAATTGAACCTTGGGACTACCGGTTTTATGCCGAATTAGTTCGGAAGGACAAATACGATTTAGACTCAGATGAGGTAAAGCAATATCTGCAATTAGATAAGCTAACCGAGGCCATGCAGTATGTTGCAGGCCGACTATTTGATTTTGAATTCACGCCTGTAACCGATGGATCAGTGCCCGTATTTCATGAAGATGTTAAAGTCTGGGAAGTGACCAATAAAAACACACGAGAAAACGTGGGTCTTTGGTATTTAGATCCGTATGCAAGGTCAGGAAAACGATCAGGAGCATGGGCCACAACTTACAGAAGCCACACCACTTTTGATGGCAAGAAAAATGTGCTGGCATCGAATAATTCAAACTTCGTAAAACCTGCGGAGGGCGAAGCCCTATTGGTTTCATGGGATGATGCCACCACATTCTTTCATGAATTTGGACACGCGCTTCACTTTTTCTCATCCAACGTAAAATATCCTACACTCAATAGCGGGTGGTGGCGCGACTACACAGAGTTTCAATCTCAGTTATTGGAGCGATGGCTAGCAACAGATGAGGTTATTTCCAATTTCTTAGTTCACAATGAGGACGGGCGACCCCATGCCGGCTGAGCTAGTCCAAAAGATCAAGAATGCGGCTACGTTTAACCAAGGATTTTCAACCACCGAATATTTAGGCCTCAGCAATAATGGACATGAAATTTCACCTTGCTGATCCAAGCAACATTGATGTCGACAAGTTTGAACGTGAGACACTTGCAGAATTAAAAATGCCAAAGGAGTTACCAATGCGGCACAGAACTCCACATTTTAGCCATGTCTTTTCTAGCGAAGGCTATGCTACGGCTTATTATGGATATATGTGGGCAGATGTATTGACCGCAGATGCTACCGAGGCCTTTGCAGAGGCTCCAAATGGTTTTTATGACAAGGAATTAGCAGACAAGGCCGTTAAATATCTTTTTGCACCTAGAAATGCGATTGACCGGCCTGAAGCTTACCGATTGTTTCGTGGACGCGATGCGCGCATTGAAGCCTTGATGAAAGATCGAGGATTTCCTGTTCCTGTGTCCGAATAATTAATGAAAAGAGTAATAACTGTACTAGTCGGCCTCATCATGATCGCTGGGGCGTTTGGCCATGTGTTTTCGCCTGAAACCTATGTGGCAATGATTCCCGCATTTATACCATCGGCACCTGCCAACATTCTTGCTGCAATAATCGAATTCATCATTGGGTTTAGCATTGCTTCATCCAACATTTAGCAAGTATGGCGGACTAGGTTTTGCTGCCCTAATGATTGCGTTTATCCCAATACATGTATTTGACCTGTTTAGAGATCATCCCGTAGTCGGAAGCAAGGCTATTGCAATTGGCCGACTGGCTATCCAATTTGTGTTGATTTATACTGGCTGGGTGGATTTATAATTTGCCCCAGGCGAAACAAGAAATGATGCAATAAGTGAAAGATTGTTTACCAAAAAACACATTCAGAGGAAAATCAGATACGTGCATGCAATCAAGAATAAGGCTCGTTGAAAACGATTACTTAGACTCTATAACAAACCGCATTGATATTCATACCTGCGCCAACGCTCGCAAAAAGTATAACATCACCTGGATGCACGGATTGATCTTCTATTTCCCCTCTTCTAACTCGATCGTACAGTGTTGGTACGGTTGCCACCGAACTATTCCCCAATTCATGAACACTCATCGGCATAATGTTCTCAGGAGCATCCATGTCGTATAACTTATAAAAGCGTTTAATCACACCATCATCCAATTTTTCATTGGCTTGATGAATGAATACCTTTTTGATCAATTTAATGTCAATCCCTGCCTTGTCGACACATTGCTTCATTGCTGCTGGAACATTTGTTAAAGCAAATTCATAGACTTTTCGGCCTTTCATTTTTATGTAACGAATCCGACCATCAGATTCTGGAAAATACGACTTACCCATGTTGATATAATCCAATTCATCTACAGTGAGTGACATGCTTGCAGTGGAGAGCACCCCGGCACCATGATCAGATTCATTGAAATCCAACACACAGGCTCCTGCCCCATCTGAGAAGATCATGCTATCTCTGTCATGAATATCAATAACACGAGACAAGGTTTCACTTCCAATGACCAACGCACGCTTGGCAGATCCAGATTTGAAAAATGCGTCTGCTTGTATCACTCCTTGCACCCAACCGGGGACACCCAAATAAAAGGTCATATGCAACACAATATGGATTCTTAATTCCAAGGCCATGCTTGACTCTGGCTCCGAGTGATGGAACACAGTCAGTTTGTATTGTATGCTTAGTTACATCTCCAAAATTGTGAGCGAAGATGATTTGATCTATGGTCTCTGGATCGATTTTACTATCCTCAATGGCTCGTTTCGAAGCCTCAAACGCAATATCGCTTGAAGTAAGATCTTCAGAAACATAGCGTCTCTCGGCAATTCCAGTAATATCCTGAAATTTTTGAGCAATGACTTCAGGCGCACGATCGATTTGCTCATTATTCTGATCGTAAAAGGTATGTTGGGCGAAATCAATATTTCTTTGTGTGACCTCTGGAATATAACTGCCAGTGCCAATAATTTGGGTGCTTTTCATAACAATGGATTGCCCGCAAGGTATGATGACTTAGGTTAATGCAGTAATATGTTTCAGAACTTATCCACTAATATTCTTAATAACCCAGCCAAAAGAGCCCTAGAGCTACTTTTTAGAACGTCTTAACCACTTCGTTGAAAAATGAACTCACCATGGGTAATGACGCTCCGCTCGCCTTAAGGACAGCTGCGTTCCGATATCCAGATCGCCATTCCCCATTTTTCAACGGTTTGAAGTTGTTGGTTTGAATTGAGTCAGAACCATGATAACCCGATGCATAGAAATACCAATCATCGACCTTGTCATCTGGAATGGCCAAGCCAAGACCAAGGCTTACCTCCTTACTTTTATCAAAATATGCCAAAACTCCTGTATCAAAATGATGTGGCCAAATTCGAATATCAGTAGCTGAATCAAAACTATTCACAACCATATCTAAAACCTTATTAGACAGCCACCTAAGTTGAATCAACTTTTTCAATTCTTGGTCATCACTAGCAGGAAACTTAAAGTCATCAGTCAGAATTTCGAGATTCGGAATGCTGTAATGAAGGTCGAATGAATAATCCTTTTCAATCCCGCAAAACTTTGCTTCTCGCTCAATCCAGTTCTTGAGGTCAAAGTGTCTTGCTCCGCCTAGAGGATAACTTGCGCCTATGCCAGATTTAGGATGTACAAAGTCGAGACTGTATTCTTCATAGTTCAGCGTAAGCCTTAAACCCTCATCATCCAGATCATGAGTTTCTAAGCGCTTTTCATCCTCATTCCAACCTAGATTTGTGTGACTATCATCGTCCCTCGAAGGAAGAAATGATATCGCAGCTGTAGCTAAGTATTGAGCAGCTAGATGGAGGCTTTCGTTTTGCGTCATTTTCTTATTTGCTTACTTCAACGCCCCTCCAAAAAGCAATTCGCCCTTCAATGCTTTTGGCCATTTTGCTTGCTTCAGGGTAATACCAGGCGGCATCTATATTTTGTTGTCCATTCACGTCAAGGGTATAATAGCTTGCCGTTCCTTTCCAATGACAAACTGTATGCGTATCTGAGGCTTGATAAAATTCTTTCTTAATTGAATCTGCCGGAAAATAGTGGTTACCTTCTATCACCACAGTATCGTCACTCTCTGCAACCACTTCACCGTTCCAAATTGCTTTCATAGTCTTGTTTTATTAGTATTTAGATCGATGAAGCCTTACGCTAGACTTCCTTTCATTTAGCTTCAAATAACTTGAAAACGTACTTCACCCAAGTTTTCAACTTTCGCCTCTACATCTGATTCTGGCTTTAGAAAAATAGCTGCCGTGGCTGCACCAGCCATGATTACATATCCAGCTTTAATGGGCTCATTGTATTTTGCAGCTAATCTTGTTGCAGCTTGAAGGGATTTCCAAGGGTCTCCAAGGATATCTGCAGACGAACCATCTGCCACCAATTCACTATTAAAGAACTGCTCCATTTTCAAGTTTTGAATGTCCCTTGTAGGTTTTTGCCACTCTCCTATTGCCAGACCAATAGATGAACAATTATCCGCTACTACGTCTTCCAAACTGAACTTGAAATTTTCAAACCTTGAATCAATGATTTCAATCGCTGTGGCAATTCCATCTACGTATTCATCTAGATCCTCCAAAGCCACTTCACCATTGATATCCTTTGAAATATGAAAACAGATTTCCGGCTCTGCTCTCGGGTGAATATACTTAGCCAATTCAGCTTCTCCACCATTTTCAATAATCATAGAGTCAGTCAATCTACCCCATATCATATCATGAACGCCCATCTGTTGCATCTTGGCCTCTGAAGTAAACCCCATTTTTAGCCCAATAAGCTTTTCACCTCTCGTTATTCTTTCTTGGATGGCAAGTCTCTGTATCTCATATGCTTCATCGAGGTTAAAGTGATGCTCTTTGGTTAATTGCTCGATTGGTTGGGCTTTCATTGCCGCTTGGTCCAACTTTATTGCTGCTTGTTTTAAATCCATTTCTATTTATTGTTTTTCATATCAAGGGCCACATCTACGATCATATCTTCTTGTCCACCTACCATTTTTCTTCTACCCAGTTCCTCTAGAATATCAGCAGTATCGATTCCATATCTTTCTGAAGCGCGCTCAGCATGCAATAAAAAACTGGAGTAAACGCCAGCATATCCAAGTGACAAGGTTTCTCGATCTACTCTAACTGGTCTTTCTTGCAAGGGACGAATCTTATCATCAGCTGCATCCATCAATTTCTTTAAATCGCTTCCTTGGTTAGCTCCCATTCTATTTAGCACCGCGATTAACACCTCTAAAGGACAATTTCCAGCACCTGCTCCCATTCCCGCAAGCGAAGCGTCTAACCTTGTCGCACCGTGCTCCATAGCAACGATTGTATTCGCCACACCAAGTCCAAGATTGTGATGGCAGTGAATTCCGATTTCTGTATTTGGATCAAGGACATCTTTAAAAGCCTTCATCCTATCTGCCACATCATTCATCAACAAAGCTCCAGCAGAATCAGTGACATACACACAATCCGCTCCGTAACTCTCCATTAGCTTGGCTTGCTCTGCCAACTTCTTAGGTTCATTCATATGTGCCATCATTAAGAAACCACCCACATCCATGCCCAATTCTTTCGCTGCTGCAATATGCTGTGCGCTGATATCAGCCTCAGTGCAATGTGTTGCTATTCTAACTGACTCAACTCCAAGCTCTCTTGCTCGCTTTAGATCCTCGATAGTGCCTATTCCAGGCAATAAAAGCGTAGTTAATTTGGCATGTTTTAATTCAGAAGACAAACCTTCCAACCATTCCCAATCAGTGTGGGCACCAAAACCATAATTAAAACTGGATCCGGCCAGACCATCTCCATGAGCCACTTCAATAGCATCCACTCCCGCTGCGTCTAAATCCAGCGCCAATTCACGAATTTGCTCTTTGCTGTATTGATGTCTAATGGCGTGCATGCCATCTCTTAGGGTAACGTCTTGTATATATAGTTTTTTCATCTTTTGTTTTTACACAGAGTTTATTAGAGTCAATCGAGTCTCACTGAGAATTTAAAGTCTGACTCTTTTAATTCCATTCTTTAAAAGTTCAACATTGAAATTGATCAACAAACCGACTGGATAGTTTCCTAATCTCAAATAAGTCAGGATTTGGGCTAAATGTACGGGTGAAAATTTCTCAACCGTCTTTAACTCCAGTACTAATGTGTCTTCCACCAATAAGTCAATTCTATACCCCTGATTTATTTCAAGATCTTTATATACAATGGGCATTTGTTTTTCTACTTCAACATTAAGGCTCTTTGTAGTTAATTCGTGCAACAAGCACTCCTGATAAGCTGACTCCATTAATCCAGGGCCTAAAGCTCTATGAACTTCGATAGCACACCCGATAGATATCTCAGTAAGTTCATTCATAGAATAATCCGTGAACCTCATTTCCCTCAGTGGACCTCTGTGCTTTTATTTATCATTCGCTCACCAGTGGCGAGTGCAGCGCTGGTCATAATGTCCAAGTTTCCAGCATATTCAGGTAGATAATGCCCCGCGCCAACCACTTTGAGCAAAACCGAGGTTTTAAGCCCTGAAACATGACCAACTCCCTCTATAAAAACTGGTTTGTCCTTAGGTATTTCATCAAATTGAACTTCCTGATGTAGCTCATATCCAGGTACATATTTTTGGACTTCAGCTACCATATCATGAATACTCTTTCGAATTTCCTCCTTATCCGCTAAGTCACTTAAAGTGAAAACAGTATCTCGCATCACTAAAGGTGGTTCGGCTGGGTTTAAAATAATAATTGCCTTTCCCCTAGTTGCGCCTCCAACCTTCTCAATTGCCTGGGATGTTGTTTCTGTAAACTCATCAATATTCGCTCTGGTTCCAGGACCTGCCGATTTACTGGCAATCGATGCAACAATTTCTCCATAGTGCACCTTCGCCACTCTTGACACAGCGGCAACCATAGGTATTGTAGCTTGCCCACCGCAAGTAACCATGTTCACATTGTCAAGATCTAGGTTTTCATCAGAGTTTACAGGAGGTATCAAGTAAGGCCCAATTGCTGCTGGGGTCAAATCCACCATGCGCTTGCCCAAAGGCTTTAACTTTCCATAGTTGTAATGATGTGCTTTGGCAGATGTGGCATCAAAGACAATTTCTATGTCCTCGAATTCAGGCATCTGAATTAACCCGTCTACGCCTTCATGTGTGGTTGACACTCCCATTCTTGTGGCTCTGGCCAATCCATCCGATTCAGGATCGATTCCGACCATCACGGACATTTCCAAAACTTTTGATGTTCGAAGAATTTTAATCATCAAATCAGTTCCAATGTTTCCAGATCCAATGATCGCAACTTTTGTCTTATTCATATTCTATATTAAACTGGGACAGCAGCCCGATTAATTCATTTTTCGAAAGATACACTGACAGCACCTAATCCTTCAATTTCAGCCGTAAATTGATCTCCGCGATTCACCACTACCATTGGACCAAGTGCCCCAGATAGGATAATGTCGCCTTTTCTCACTTGGTTTCCTTTTGAGATCATTGTATTCACTAGCCATAACGCGGCATTTAGAGGGTTATCCATGCAAGCAACACCTTGGCCCTCAGATACAATCTGCTTATCACGGGACATTTTCATTTTGCATCCAACCAGATCAACTTCTGCCAGCGGAACTTTAGTGGAGCCCAGCACAAAATGACTGGCTGAAGCATTATCAGCAATGGTATCCGTTATTCGAATATTCCAATTCTCAATTCGACTCCCTACAATTTCTATCGAAGCCACTGCGCATTCAATTTTACTTTTCAGCTCATGGACACTTTCTACAAGCGAGTGAACATCTTCAGAAATGATAAAGGCAATTTCTGCCTCGACCTTTGGCTGCATTAATTCAGCCCAAGAAATGATATGATTTTCAGCTACCAACATTTTATCCGTCAATACTCCAAAATCAGGTTGATCAACTCCCAATTGCTTTTGCACTGCGAATGAGGTTAAACCAATTTTATAACCGACAACAGCAGCTCCTGCCTTAATCTTCCGGTCTGTATTGATTTGCTGTGTTGAATATGCTGCATCTAAGTCTGTCTCACCCAATAGATCTCGCACCGGATGGCATGCAGACTTTGTCTGTATTGAGGACCAAATTCGATCTGCAGCTTCTAATACTTTCGGCTCATTGCTCATGTTGCAAAGAGATGAAATTCACTGGCATTTCCAAGACAATAGCACTGAAATGTCTAAGCTGATTTCTCAAAAACGGCATCGCAGAAGTAACCGCGCGAGTCATAAAACTTACGAACACACGTCAAACCAGTCTCCTTCGTAATTGTCGCGAGGCTTTCAGAGTCATACTTGCGTGAAACCTCCATAAATATTTTTTCACCCTCATCGAAGTTGAATTCCATGTCAACACCATCAATTCGAACGGATTGTCTCCTTAATGACTTAAGGTAGCTGTATGCGTGACCAGTTTCTCCATTGTATTCTGGTGCATGTTCGAATTCCTCAATATTAAAATTACCCCCTAATTCCGAGTTAATTCGATGCAATAGATTGAGGTTGAAACGAGCGGTAATCCCTTGCTCGTCATTGTAGGCTGGATAAATGACGGACTTAGACTTTTTAAGATCAACTCCAAGCATCAATTTATCCCCTGCATTCATTGTGACGCTTAATTGCTTAAGAAAGTCATTGGCACGATCATCCAATAGATTGCCAATGTTTGAGCCCATAAAAAGTATAACCTTTGGTTTGTTGGTTTTTAAAGCACCTAAAACATTGAAATATTCTCCCTGAATTCCTTCGACTCCGACTTCTGATATTTCCTTATTAACACGTTCTGTCAGAGTTTGAATTGAGTGCTTTGAAATATCGATTGGACGATACGTAAACTTATACTTGCGAAGCTTAATCAACAATTGCAAGGTCTTGGTTCCATCCCCGGCACCAAGTTCGAATAAATCAAAGTCCTGGTTTCTATCAAACCCAAAGGATTCGAGAATTTCTTGTCCCTGATCCTTTAAAATTTCGAATTCACAGTCGGTAAGGTAGTACTCAGGCATGTTCATGATTTCCACAAACAGCTTATCCCCTTTCTCATCATAAAACCATTTTGAGGACAGTCTCTTTGGTTTTTCACTTAGCCCTTCTAGCACCTCTCTTCCAAAGTCGCTCAATATGTTCTTATTCATCTTTTGCTAATCGAATTCCACTAAATTGCCACTGCATATTTGGGTAAAAGAAGTTCCTGTAAGTTTTACTTGAATGATTTGGAGACGTAGCGACAGATGCTCCACGCAACACCATTTGATTCATCATGAATTTTCCATTGTATTCGCCAACCGCTCCCTTGGGCCTTTTAAATCCTGGATATGCTAAATAGGCACTATTGGTGTGTTCCCAGCGATTTCCCCATTCGAATAGTTCAGATGCGATTTCCCATTCAAACTCGGTAGGCAGGCGAAGTCCTTTCCACTCTGCGAAGGCCGCTGCTTCATAGTGCGACACGTGACATAGTTGAGCTTCATTTTCGATTGGCTTAAGTCCGTC
This sequence comes from uncultured Flavobacteriales bacterium, assembly GCA_943788775.1. Lineage (GTDB taxonomy): Bacteria > Bacteroidota > Bacteroidia > Flavobacteriales_G > Salibacteraceae > SHAN690. The sequence goes on from CALSRO010000006.1 coordinate 285,124, forward strand.
AAGAGTATAATTCATCCATCTATTTTCAATCATATACCAATACATTGGGCTTTGGATCTGATTCTGATTCACCCAAGCCCAGCCTTCGTCCAACCAAAGTTCATGTCTTGAGTAGCCACTATCTTTTATAAACTCAAGGTATTCCCCATTCGTAACAAGAGACTTGGATATTGAAAAATTAGACAGATAGACTTTGTGGCGACCGTACTCATTATCGTAATGAAATCCTTCATTAGGCGCACCTACTGCATATACTCCATTGGGGACATTCACCCACCCCATGGAAGCGTTCTTAGTATTAACCAACGAAGCATTTTCCAAATAAACCGGAAACAACGCATTGTTAACTAAAATGAACTTCAGGTCGGTTAATAATAACTCTTGATGTTGTTGCTCGTGGTTCAATCCTATTTCGATCAATCCTAAACAATCCTGCTCCAATTGCCCTCCAAATAACTCACACATATATTCATCCACATAAGCGCGATAGTTCAGTACTTCCGCAAGTGAAGGTCTTGTCATATTACCTCGATCAGTCCTTAGAACTCTGCTTCCAATTGTATTGTAGTAGCTATTGAACATATAACTGAAATCCTCATGAAAAATCTTATATCCTTTCAGATGCTTTTTCAAAATGAATTCCTCGAAAAACCATGTCGTATGTGCTAAGTGCCATTTTGGAGGACTTACAAATTCCGTAGGCTGAGGAACATGATCCTCTACTTTCAGTGGAGCACAAATTTTTTCAGTCAGTTTCCGTATGGATTGAAAACGCTTAACTATTTCTGTCATCGCTGTGATAGTAGCAAATATTAAAAATGAAAGTTGTCAATAGATTAGATTTGAATTAAATCTTGTCGTTTGAAGATTGAAGCGTTCAAAGATTACATGACAACTCACAGTTTCTTTCATTGAATGAATTATTTGCTAATGAAATCAACACTACTCCTATTTTCTTGCCTTTTGATATTCTCGAGCTTTCGCGCTCAAGATGTCAATTCGATCACGGTATTACCAAGTAACCCGGTCAATACGGATATTATTAAAGTTGTAATTAACACCTCGATGAACACCTCAAGTTGTTGGCTTACAACGTCATCGGTAACTACGAATGGTAATGAGCATTCAATCATTGGTGCGCATTGTGCCGGTCTTTTGCAGCAAGTTTGCAATCAGACAGATACTTACACCCTAGGTACGCTTACGGCTGGTCTTCATACCGTGCACTATGATATGTTCTATGGAAATTTGGCCTCTGGTCAAAGTCAATGCAATTCATTCATTTTCGGTGATTCATTGAGTTACAGTTTTAATGTTGCCAATGCCGCTGGCAACCTTCCTGTTCAAATTCATCCACAAGGAACACAGCAAATCTGTGAAGGAGACTCCTTCTTGCTACTAACCGATGAAGAAGCTTTTGCAACTTATCAATGGCTTTTGAATGGAGTGCCAATATTAAACGCAAATAGTGCGACACATTGGGCCAAGGATTCGGGATACTATCAGGTAAAAATGTACGCTAATGGCGACAGTGGAACATCTGTTAGCATTCTAATTAAGGCATTCAGCGCTCCAAGTGACCAATTATTTCAATTTGGTAACACAATTGAGACTGATTTTGACGCGATCAGCTATCAATGGTATAATCTACAATCTGGGCAAATTAGTGGCGCCATGGATTCAATTTATGAAGTTTCCTCAACAGGGGAATACTTTGTAGAACTTGAGAACCAATTGGGTTGTATAGGATACTCTGATACCCTGTATGTTGAATTAATTGAAGCAACTATCACCCCCCCATCTCCGAGCGAAGCGTGTTTATCAGATACATTAAAACTATCGGCCTCTCCGAACGGGAGTCAATATTCTTATCAATGGTATCGCGATGGAATTATCCTAAACGGTCAGATAAATAATAAATACTCTCCTTTCTTATCAGGTGATTACTCGGTAGTCGTATCGATTAGTCAATCAAAAGATACTTCAGAGGCCCACTCTGTTATTATTCTACCTAGTCCAACCCCAACTATTTCTTTTGATGGTGCAAATCTGTTTTCGACTCCTGCGGTTTCTTATCAATGGTATTTAGTTGGGTCGGGAGAAATAAGCGGTGCAACGGACTCACTTTACACCCCCACTTTAACTGGAGTATATGAAGTCGAAGTAACGGATAACAATGGCTGCAAAGGAAAGTCTTCAGGTTTTGCGATAACTGCTGTCGGTCTGCTTAAAAGCAACTATTCTTTATACTGGAAAGTGCATCAAAACGAGGATGTATTGGTCATTCGATCTGATAATAACCCAAATTCTACCTACTTAATATTTGACATTACCGGCAGACAAATAGGACAATGGGAGTCCATAAATGATCCATTAGAAATCAGCATCTCAAATTGGTCATCAGGAATATATTTTATCCAAAAACAAGGTCCAGATTCCGAAACAAAAAAGACAGTTATTCACTAACCAGCTTCTTATATATCTCCTTTGACAGTCCATCCTTGTGCAACATGATACTCACTGTTTTCATCTTCAGGTAGGCCTCAGACATGTATAGATACCCTTCAAAATGGCTTTTGTCTCCCCATGAATTCTTGATTATGTAATACTTAGTCCCTCTCTCATCTACCGCAGTTCCAATTAGATGCATCAAGTGATCGTCCGTAGTTTGAAGACTTTCGAAATTTCGTTGACGATTCTCCGAGTTAACTTCGATCTCTTCACCTGGGATAGACAAAAGACTATCTCTATTAATGTCGCTTGGAAGTATGGCTAGCCCTTTTCGCATCTGAAAGGTCTTTTCGCTCACATCTCCATCCCAAGCGATTGAATATCCATTTGCTATTGCATAATCAACAATACTCACCATTTCTGCCAGTGAAACATTGAAATATGAACCATTTGAATAATTATCAGGTATTTCAAGGATAAAAGATTCGTAGTAAGGATGATGAGTGAATGACGTGATAGAAACGTAATCATCAACCTTAATTTCCAATGATTCAGCAAAGCTTTTAGGTGTAAACTTCTTACCCTTATAAATAAAATCAGAAGGGGCTTCACCCAAGTAGGCATCTAGAATGGATTCATACGCTATTGGCCATCTTGAGCTGATTTTCTTTCCAGCTCGAACCCCATCCAAATACCCTTTTAGGCCAGCCTCCATCTCAGAGTGATTGTGCGTTGAATCAATATCTAATAAACCGGAATAAACCTCTTCTGGAACTGCACCGTCCTGTTCGAATGCTCTTAGAAGGTCATGTGCAAGTGCCCCTTGACTGAAGCCTGCCTTTCCCTGTCGAAGCATATAATTTCTAGCCTTATCACTATAAATACTTCTCACCGTGTACATTTCACTTAGATCATATTCTCCCTTTCCTTTTCGAATCAGTTCAGATTCTAAAAACGATGTTGTAGAAAAGCTCCAACACGTACCAGTTATATCCTGGCTCTTCACGTCTGTGCAAGCTATTCTTTTTTCATTTTTAAACTCATACTGACTATACGACTCTTTCTGAATCAGAATAAATAGACAACCTATTATTACTGCTAATCGAAAGGACATACTCATATCTGATTTATTTTTCTTCATTATAAAACACTTTGTAATATTTCATTCCTCGTTCCTCATCAAACCCTTGTTCCACTAAATCTCTATTGCCGTGCACATATAGGTGGAAGTTCTTATCTAGCTTAATAACACTTTTAAAGTCCTTTTTACCTTGCTTGACTGCTGATTTCGATGTTTGAAAACTGTCTTCAATTTCAATAGACCGATTTTGTGTGTATTCACTCTTATACTCATGGAAGGACTCTACCAATGCAGGCTGTTCCAATACACTTGCAGCGAACTCTTCCTGATCTATTTCCTCATTCGATGAGAAATAACCCGAGGATCGATTTAGTAGTTCAATTTGAAGGGTGCGGTCCACTTCGAATTCTTCCGGCAGTTTTTCCATCACAAAAGACTTACACATATTCATGTAATTCTTCGTCATCTCGAATTCATTGTTGATTGGCTTCGCTCCCAGAAAATCATCTTTCCAGAACTGAGCTTCGTCATTCTTGTTAAATCGATCGTGGATCAGCATTTTATAACCGCTACTTTCCCCCGTTCGAAATATGACACAACCCTTATCTAATTTTTCAATGTCAATGCCCTTCTGTATTGAATAATCAAACTGTTCTGGGTCCGGTGTTATGTTTAAGAAACTAGATTTCTGTTCTGATTTGAAAATTCCGATGGCCTCAATTGGCTCCCCATCAAAGTAAACATCCTCGAATACGACAACATATAGCTCTCCCCCTTTAATTCTAGGGTGCGCAAGGCTTTCATAAAGATGTTTTGCGATTTGCTTGGAGCTTTCAATAAAATTGACTGGGGTCAAAAACATGTCGTTTACAAACCCATACACTTCATTTAAATCCAATTTGGTGTGATGAGAAAAACAATGGTAATCGTCTTTCTGAAACGGCTTCAAAAAATACCTCCTAATTTGCTCTTCCTCCTGTTCATTCAGCGTTCTAGCGTGGTTTTCCGCTAAGATCAGTGATTCATCAAGGCCTTTGTTTCCCACTAAATGAATCACCATTTTTTTGATTCGTGCTGCTTGAAAGTCTTGCATGTTTTGGATTATTTTCGCGAAGATGTTTAATCATTGCCAAGTAAGCAATGTCAGATGAAATAGAATGATCTATTCTTCTTCCTTCTTGTAGGTGATCTTTTCTAGATTCTTGATCATTTCCTTGATCGTAACATCCAGTTTTTCGGTGCTGTGACCTATGGCTTCATAAAGCTCTTTGTCAATCCCTTCTGGAATGCCATTCTCATCTAATAAGTTTTTCGCTCCTAACAAAGTAGCAACACCCGACCTAAGTTCATGAGCGAGCTTAAAAGCAGTTGTCTTGATCTGTTGATCCCGGAGCATTACTTCGTCCGTTTTTTCTTGAACCTTCAACTCTAATTGAGAATTGAATCTCTGAATCCTACGAATAAGGGCAAAAGCAATTATGGCAATAACTACGAGTAACACAATAACCGAAAACATTCCAATTAAAATATTTCGATCATTCTGTGTTTGTAAAGACACTTTTTCAGATTCCGCTTTAAGCGCTCTATTCAACAATTTCTGTTCATTTAGCTCATACTCCATTTCGAGTGAAGCTAGAGTCTCCTCTACCTTTTTCTCATCCTGTTCTTGGTGATATTGAACTAACCTATTCGTATAACGATTTACAGACTCAAAATCCTCCATTTTAGATGATACTCGTATGAGCATTACTAACGTTGAGTCCTGAAGTAATTTGTAGTTCAAACTATCGCTCAAGGCCAATGACTGCCTAAGGTTTTCTGATGCGAGTGAATATTTGCCTTGCTTAAATAGTACCACTCCCTTTTCACGAAACAATGGAATGGTCATACCCACTTGATCGCTTACACTTCTACCTTCCAACGAAAAAGAGTAGAGCGCATATGCCTCATCTAATTTCCCGACTCGAGAAAGCAATGAACCCAACTTTTCAACGCAGGATAGATATGATGACATGTTCCCCATTTCATCAAAGACCTTTATAGCTGCCTTGTAACTCTTACTCGCGTTTAAAAAATCTTCCAATTCTTCTTGAATAATACCAATAGCAAGTAAAGTATTGGCTCGAGTTTGTTTATGCTCATCTCCCTCTAAAAGCTCAAGTGCTTTTCCTAGCTTAACCATCGCTTTAGCAGGCTGACCTGCAAATCGGTACACGCCAGCCATGTTTGTAAGGGCGTTGATCTGTAGATTGGTATCATTAATTGATACAGCGAGTTTCCATGACTCTTGAAAAGACTGGAGTGATGGACCTAAATCACCCATCATCACGCTGCTAATACCATCAAAACTATAGGCTATAGCACTATTATATAGGTCATTATCCGCTTGAGACATGCTCAATAAAAGAATGCCAACTGAATCAAGTTTATGTGGACTGCTAGAGACAAATTGATTTCCAAGATCTATAAGTTCTTTTTTAGAAATCTGAGTTTGAGATATAGCAGAAAAACTGCAAAACAAGATCGCATTAAACAATATAAATTGATATAGCCGGGGAAACTTCATCGATTGAAGCCTCAATTTATGTATAATTCAACCTCTCAGGTTACTATTGGCATACACAGTATTGCAATTCACAATTTACGTTGATAGGTATTATTTAGGCCATTTAACACCTACGTCCCCACTCCTACATTCGCACACAAACTAATTCAAATCAAACTATTATGAAAAATTTAGCTATCCTACTTTCTTGTTTCGTATTGATTTCTTGTTCCAAAGAATCAGACCAGTTTAATTCAGATCTAACTCAACAAAATGTGGCTCAATTGAGCGTGACTGACGCCTTTAAGGTGGGCGAGGTTGACGCAGCTGGCAGTACTACTATTACCTATGACTTGAATGATTTAATGGAATTAACCTCGTGTGCGGTGAGTGAAGAATCCAGTTCAGGACTCACGATTTCAGATGAAGCTCCTGGCCATTACTTAAGCGGTATAGGATCTAGCAATGGTTCAACCACAACATTTAAGGTTGAATTAATATTAGATGGCGGGGATTTGTATTGGCAAGATGGTGCGCATATTGCCATGTGTCAAACCAGTAGCGCAACACCATGCGATGTGGTCATTCTTGATGTCGAAGATTTTACTTGTTCAAATGGAGATCCATTGGCTTGTAACGATGATGAAATTGGTGGTGGATCAGGCGGTGCTTATCCTAGCTGCGGAGATACCGATTGGCCTTGGGCAACAACTGATAAAGACAAAAAATAATTCAAGTAACTAATCACTCAATAACAATACACCATAATGAAATATTAAATCATGAAAAATTTCGCAATCCTTATCGTTTCAGCCATCGTATTCATATCTTGTTCAAAGGAAGCTGACCTTTACAACTCCGACCTTAATCAACAAAACAAGGCACAACTCAGTGTTTCCAACGCTTTTAAAGTTGGCGAATTAGATGGCTCAGGAATCGCAACCATCACCTACAGCCTAAACGAATTAGCCGAATTGACATCCTGCGCTGTGAGTGAGGAATTAACTATTGGATTGAATATCACGGACGAGGGTGTAGGTTACTACCTCGGAGGTCTTGGCACAAGCATCGGCTCTACCACCACATTCAAAGTTGAATTGACCACTGATGGCGATGATTTATATTGGGAGGATGGAGCACATGTTGCGATGTGTCAAACAACCAATGCTGTGCCTTGTGAAGTAAGCATCATCGCGCAGGAAACTTTTATTTGCGTGAACAACAATCCGCTAGTCTGTAACGATGACGAAATCGGTGGAGACTCCACTGGCGAGTACCCAAGTTGCGGGGATACCGATTGGCCTTGGGCAACTACTGACAAGGACAAGAAATAAAAGAATTTAGCTGATTTTTCTCATACGCATGCTGGAGGGCGTTACCTCAAGGTATTCGTCCTCCCGTATGTACTCCATCGCTTCCTCTAGAGAAAACTTGACTTTAGGAGCTACGCTAGCTGCTTTATCCGAACCCGATGCACGAACATTAGTCAATTGTTTTCCTTTGATCACGTTCACTTCAAGGTCGTTATCTCTTGTGTTTTCACCAATTACTTGTCCTTTATAGACTTGCTCATTGGGATCAATAAAGAAACGGCCCCTGTCCTGTAAACGGTCAATTGCAAATGTTAGGGCTTGGCCAGTCTCGCTAGAGATCAAAGCGCCCTTTTCAACTCCGCTCATTTCTCCTTTGAATGGTAAGTATTCTCTAAATCGGTGTGTCATGACTGCCTCACCTGAAGTGCCAGTCAAGATTTTATTTCTTAAACCGATTAAGCCTCTGGATGGAATATCAAACTCTAGATGTTGTATATCGCCTTTACCTTCCATGATCATTAGATCACCTTTTTTCTGAGTAACCAATTCAATGGCTTTTCCGCTAAACTCTTCGGGAACATCAATTACTAATGTTTCGAAAGGCTCATGCTTTTGGCCGTCAATCTCCTTAATAATGACTTTTGGCTTACCTACTTGGAGCTCATAGCCTTCTCTTCTCATCGTTTCGATTAGAATGCTCAAGTGAAGAATTCCTCGACCGTAAACGTTGAATTTATCTTCCGTATCCGTTTCCTCAACTCTCAATGCCAAATTCTTTTCGGTTTCCTTAAAAAGTCGATCGCGCAAGTGGCGTGAAGTAACAAACTTTCCTTCTTTGCCAAAGAATGGAGAATTGTTGATCGTAAACAACATACTCATGGTTGGCTCATCCACCTTGATGCGTGGCAATGCCTCTGGACTTTCGATACTAGCTAATGTATCCCCGATCTCAAAATCTTCTAAACCTACAATAGCGCACATATCACCGCTTCTCGCAGCATCTACCTGTGCCCTGCCTAATCCTTCGAAGAGGTATAACTCTTTTACTCGGTTCTTTTTCATAGAACCATCTTTCTTCATCAAATAGTAATCCTTCCCGGCTTCAACATCACCTCGATAGATTTTACCAATGGCAATACGTCCTTTGAAACTGCTAAAGTCTAAGGATGATATCTGCATTTGAGCAGACCCCTCCATATGCAAAGCTGGTGGGATAACTTCAATGATTGTATCTAGCAACTCTACAATATCGTCCGTTTTGCGTTTCCAATCTAAACTCATCCATCCTTGCTTAGACGACCCATAAAGTGTTTGGAAATTAAGCTGATCTTCACTTGCATCTAGATTGAACATCAAATCAAATACTTGCTCGTGAACCTCATCTGGTCGGCAATTCTCCTTATCCACTTTGTTTACAACCACAATTGGCTTTAGGTTTAACTCAATGGCCTTTCCGAGTACAAAACGTGTTTGAGGCATTGGACCTTCAAAAGCATCTACCAATAGCAACACACCATCGGCCATTTTTAGCACGCGCTCTACCTCTCCACCGAAATCCGCGTGACCTGGAGTGTCAATAATGTTAATCTTAATTCCCTTGTAAACAACGGCAACGTTCTTGGAAAGAATCGTAATACCACGCTCTCTTTCTAAGTCATTATTATCGAGGATTAATTCTTTGGTCTCTTTTCGGTCATCCAATAGTTTAGCAAACTGAATGATTTTATCTACGAGTGTCGTTTTGCCATGGTCAACGTGAGCGATGATGGCGATGTTTCTAATTGATTGCACTATGCCTTTGTTTTTGCGGCCGCGAAAGTAGTTTAATTATACCCCGTAAATGCTTAATGCTTTGTTTATTAGACTACCTCGACTATTCGGTGGACGATGCCATTCATTGTAACCACTTGTCCTAGAGAAGAACCGATGAAATTATTGGCCAATGGACTTTGTTTTGAGATGACAAATATGATTTGATTATCTACCTCAATTTTTCCAAATGCCGTTGCAATCAAGTAAAGGCCAATACTCGTCCTCACTAACGAACCATTGGCAATTACTGCAGAACCTGCATCTTGCACAGATCGTATTTCGAATAGCATTCTTTGCTTTTCGCTCAGTTGTTGTGATAGCCTTTCAATTTCTGCCGCAGCCATTTCATTGCTTACCTCATGTTTGTCGCCTACCGAGCTTTTTGCATTTAGCGCATTTTCGATGCGTGATTGATTGATTTCGATTTGAATTAATTTAATTCTGTCCTCTAACACATTTATTAGGCATTCAATTACACGTGATTTCAGAGACGACATTGTTTTAAATTTTCACCTTAAGACATATATTACCTAAACTATTTACGTCCTCACCGGCCTGCTCCCATTGAGCGGGCATAAAACTTCCAATTGGATCGAACCAAAGTGCATTTAAGGAAAGGATGATTGAAAGCCTCTCCGATATATTTCGCTCGACAAAACAGTCTGTGGAGACAGTGGCAAATCTTTTCTGCGATTCTTGGAAAGTAAAAGTTGATCGAGCAGTTTCGTGTGTTACCCCCATCCCAAATCCGTAACCAATGCTCCAGTTTTCAAATTCAAAATTCCGTAAAACACCGACAGTTAATGTGTTTGAAGAATACGCGTTTGGGCCTGGAAAAAAACTGACATTCGTGTGCATTGCAGTAAAATTCAACCCGAATGAATAATCAGATTCTTGCGGTTGATACTGCAAGCTACTCTTCATTGAAAATGCAGGACCGTAGAAATCTAATCTACCTTGAAGCGACTCTACAATATAGCTCTTGCCCGCACCCGCTCCCATCGAAAAAGATCAATGTTGAGCTTGAGCTTCCGGTAAAAGCAGAACGGCCCCTAATAATGCAAAACAAGACTTGAAATTCATCCAAACGAAGTAACTGAAATAATGGAACTTTGGCTGGAATGAAAACCAAGGGTCAAATTGAACGAGTGAGCATGTTGTGGGCAATGACAGAATGCGGCCTCGGAGGATTTTTTCACGCCATTCAATCTCCATTTACGGGATTAATTGTTGGTGGATTGAGTGTAATCTATATCTCCTTAATTGCAATGGCTGCGATAGAGAATGAGACACTGCCGTTTTTTAACCGTGCCAGAAGAATCGCCATTGCGATTGCCAAATCTTTAGTTTTCGTTTTGCTCGTAAAAGTCATTGTAAGTCCACACTCCCCGCTGGGTGCATATTTCGCAGTAAGTGTTCAAGCACTTTTGGGAATTGTATTTTATTCACTAATCCCTATTTATCGAATAGCTGCATTTCTAACCGGACTCTTCGCTACTGTATTTTCGGCCATTCAAAAACTCGTCATATTATGGATTCTATTCGGAACACCTTTTTTTGAAGCAATTGATGATTTTATTCGAACTAGTGCTGAAAAAATGGATTTCATCTCTCATAACACAGACGTATCTGCATCATTTTATTTATCCATAGTTTTTGTGTCGATCTACGCTACTGGTGGGGCGTACATAGGCTGGATTGCGGGAATATTACCCACAAGATTGGATAAAAACAAAGAGCTGCTCTCACAGGTTACTTCAAGTTTCCAAAATACTCAATCAAAATCATCATATAGGAAGAGGGGCATATCATGGATGCCACTTTTGTCTGTTCTTTTATTCGCTTTGGCTCTCCTTGTCAATATGTTTTTAGTGTCGGCAAATGCCGCGCTCAACCAATTCCTGAGAACTGGTATCATACTTTCCTTTTGGTTTCTCTTTCTAAGGCCATTCATTCAATGGGTAATTAAGCGATATGCTACACAACATGAAGAAAGTCTTCAAGATAGGATCATACAAATCAACGCAGGTATCCCTGAATTCGTTGCATTTGCCCAATTTGCCTGGAAAGCCACAACCGATTTAAGTGGCAGCCGAATTTCAAATTTCATTTCATTAATTCTTCACTTTGGTCTGTATGGGAAATAGAGTGTTCATACTCACTGGAGAAGTTCAAACTGGAAAGTCTAAGGCATTGCATAATTGGATATTAAAACAGCAATTAGATGGTAAAATAATTCATGGGATTGTCAACCCATATATAACTGATCAAAAGTGGTTTATCAACACTGAGGATAATATAAAATTCAGGATGAATGCCGAACACAATGAAACAAATCCAATTGTAGTTGGGAACTATAAATTCAGCCAAAAAGCTTTTAATAAGGCTCAAGATATATTGGCTCAATCTTTACAAATCGCAAGCAATTATTTAATCATCGATGAAATTGGAAAGCTTGAATTAAAAGGAGATGGATTAGAGCCAATAGTTTCTGAGGTATTGAATAATTGGAAAAGGAAGAAAACCTTTACGCTGGTTATAGTAGTTCGTTCTTCATTAGTAAAACAAGTAATTGAAAGATATTCCCTACCGAATCCATTCATCATTCAAAAGGAGCAATTGGATGAAATCTAAGCCAATATGTTTGATCTTGTGCGGAGGATATAGTACAAGAATGCAGCAGCCAAAACACCAAATAAGATTAGGTGGTAAAATGCTATGGGTAATCCTTAGCGAGAAGGCTATAAAGGCTGGTTTTCAACCTGTTATTTCTTGTAGATCTGATCAAGTCAAAGACTTTAAAAACGCACGCACTATTGTTGATGCATATTCGGACATTGGCCCAATGGGAGGTGTTCTAAGTTCATTTGAATCAACCAACAAAGATTCAATTCTGGTCTTAAGCTGTGATGTACCCAACATTAACACCGAAACATTGATAAAGCTTTGGGATGAAAACAACCCAACCCTGATAGCAACTTGTGCAAAAGCAAATACATCCGAATTTCCTGAACCCTTGGTCGCTGTTTGGAATCGATCGGCCCTTAGGCCATTGTTAGGTGCTCAATCAGACGGAGATTATTCTTTAATGAAAACACTTAATTCACATCCGATCACCAAGATGACAGTTGAGTCGAACGAACTGGCAAACCTAAATACCATAGATGATTTGAAATCTATTAGAGAACTATGAGCAATCCAACAATAACCACCACAACGAAGAGTAAGTATTGCCAAAAATCAAGGAAATAATTTCCGTATCTATTCCATAGCTTTTTCATGTTGCTCGATTAGTTCTCAAATCAGATCAAACTTAGGACATTCAATATCACCGTAATCACCAATTTTGTCAGGTGTCAAAATTTTCAGCAGAACCGTTTCAAATTACTAGAGTAAAAGAACTCTATAAGCAAGAGACTCCAGACATACTTGCCGTGGAGGAACCGCTTGAAATACGTCTGGGATTTGGGCCAGAAGACAGCCGTGAACAGCGTAATCTAGCCATTACTATGCGAACACCTGGTAACGATATTGAGCTGGTTATAGGGTTTTTATTTACCGAGGGCATCATAGAGTCAATGATTGATTTATTGCGAGTGGAACGATGCACCGATTCTGAAGGAAAACTATCCGATAATGTAGTTCGCGCAGAATTATCGCCAAATGTTAAAATGGATTGGGGGAAATTCCAACGTCACTTCTATACCAATAGCAGTTGCGGTATTTGTGGAAAAGCAAGTATTGACAGCCTGCATGAGCTTTGCGAATCTCCCTTGCATGATTCGTTTGCAGTTCCAACTGATATCATCCATCTTTTGAATCAAAGCATGCGGGATACACAATTGGTTTTTGAACATACAGGCGGACTTCATGCTTCCGCGCTTTTTAATTCAAGCGGTGAACTCATCTATCTTAGAGAAGATATTGGAAGACATAACGCCTTGGATAAAGTTATCGGAACGGCATTGCATGAAGGATTAATACCCGTGAAGGATTCCATTCTCATGTTAAGTGGTCGTTGTTGTTTTGAACTAGTTCAAAAGGCAGTACGGGTAGCTTGTCCTATATTAGTTGCCGTGGGCGCTCCATCAAATTTGGCTGTGAAAACTGCCGAAGAATTTGGCATAACTTTGATTGGGTTTGCACGCAATAATGGATTCAATATTTACTCGAAACCTGAAAGAATAAAATGAAAATCAGAATTAAGGATAATTCCATTCGACTGAGGCTTACACAAGGTGAAGTGAATGAATTTGAGAAAACAACGAAAGTTTCTGCGACCACTTCATTTTTAAATGAATCAACCCTCACTTACTCGCTTATTTGGTCCAAAGAAGAGAATTACTCAGCCATCATGAACGATCACGAAATCGAAGTTCGAGTGCCTCAGAGCGCGGGTCAAAAATGGCTTGATCCAACGCAGGTCGGAATGGAGCAACTCCTTGAATTAAAAAATGGCGATCATCTGAGGATCTTAGTGGAAAAAGACTTTGCCTGTCTTACAGAACGTGTTGATGAAGATGAATCAGACAACTTCCCAAACCCATTAAGCACCTGATTTAATGTCGAAAAAGCCTTCGGATACCGAATTAACTCCAGAGTCGTTCACTGGAATGACCTTGACCAAGCCAAAGCATACCGCTGCAGGCCTCCCAGCTGTATTCAGCGCAGTGAGACACATCATGGATGAAATGGACCCCTTGCGTGCTACTAAGGTCATGTTCGAGTTGAACCAAATGGGTGGAGTTGACTGTCCGGGTTGCGCGTGGCCTGACCCAAAAGATCATCGATCAAAGTTGGGCGAGTATTGTGAAAATGGCGCAAAGGCCATAGCCGAAGAAGCCACTACTAAGAAACTAGAGCCAGAATTTTTCGCAAAAAACAGTGTTGAGGAATTGGCCGCACAAAGTGATTTTTGGATTGGAAAGCGCGGTCGAATTGCTCAGCCAATGATTTTAGATGAGGGTGCTACACATTACCGACCCATCCACTGGCAGGACGCTTTCGAAACAATCGCGAAAGAGTTAAACGCACTCCCCTCGCCCGATCATGCCGTTTTCTACACTTCAGGACGCACTAGCAACGAAGCGGCATTTCTCTACCAACTCTTTGTGAGAATGTATGGCACGAACAACTTGCCAGATTGCAGTAACATGTGCCATGAAAGCAGCGGTGTTGCACTCAGCGAAACGGTAGGGATTGGAAAGGGTTCGGTGACTTTGGAGGATTTTTACGAATCAGAGGTAGTTCTGGTGATAGGTCAAAATCCGGGAACTAATCATCCTAGGATGCTCAACGCATTAAAACGTGCAAATAAGAACGGTGCAAAAATCATCACCATCAATCCACTCCCTGAAACAGGATTGATACGATTTAAAGATCCTCAAAGTGTTGGAGATGTTCTTGGTGAAGGAACCGCCTTAACCGATTTGTTCCTTCAGGTTCGACTGAATGGTGATGTTCCTTTAATGAAGGCCATCTTAAAGTTGCTTTGGGACAAAGAAAAGTCTGAGCCTCAGTCCGTTTTTGACAAGGATTTCATAGAGTCTAAAACTGAGGGATTCACTGCCTTCATTGATGATCTAGAATCTAAAGACTTAAATGAACTATGTGAAGCCTCGGGCATTGCCATTTTGCAAATCGAAGAAGCCGTGAATATTCTAGCTTCCTCTAAAAAGATAATAGCTTGTTGGGCAATGGGTTTGACACAACATAAAAATGGAGTCGGAAATATTCAAGAAGTGGTGAATCTATTGCTGGCAAAAGGCAGCATTGGCAAACCGGGTGCTGGAACCTGTCCAGTGCGCGGGCATAGCAATGTTCAGGGCGATCGAACCATGGGTATTTGGGAAAAACCAAAAGACAGCTTTTTGGATGCCCTAGAATCTTCATTCAACTTCAAAGCACCCAGACATCACGGATTAGATGTGGTTGATTCGATCAAAAAAATGCATGAGCAACAAGGCATGGTATTCTTTGCAATGGGTGGGAATTTCCTTTCAGCAACCCCAGATACAAGCTACACGGCAGAGGCACTTAGAAATTGTATTTTAACCGTTCAAGTCAGCACAAAACTTAATCGGTCTCATTTAGTCACTGGAAGGCGAGCAATCATACTGCCAAGTCTTGGAAGATCCGATGTAGATATGCAAGCGAGTGGAAAACAGTTTGTGAGTGTAGAAAACTCAATGGGAGTAGTTCATTCGAGCCAAGGAAGACTAAAACCCATCTCCACTCACCTTTTAAGTGAGCCAGCCATTGTTGCCGGTTTGGCAAAAGCCACATTGAAGGATAAAGGTAATGTAGAGTGGCACCAAGTGGCTGAAAACTATGACATCATTCGTAATATGATCCAAGCAACCATACCAGGTTTTGAAAACTACAACGAAAGAGTCCGTGACCCTCAGGGTTTCGTGTTGCCAAATGGTGCTCGAAATGCTGACTTTTCTTCCATCGGAGGAAAAGCAAAATTCACCGTAAATGAGATTCCTGACAATAAACTAAAACAAGGGGAATTTCACATGACTACTGTTAGAACACACGATCAATTCAACACCACCATTTATGGGCTGAATGACAGATATCGAGGGATTTTCAACGAGCGCAGAGTAATCCTTATGAATGAGGAAGACATGAAGGATCAAACGCTTGAAAAGGGAGACGTAGTTGATCTTTGGAACGAACATAATGGAATCAAAAGGTGTGCTCCTCGGTTTCTTGTTGTACCATACAGTGTTCTCCAAAAATGCACAGTGACCTATTTCCCGGAGACAAATGTTCTTGTACCTATCGATTCAGTGGCCGACAAAAGCAATACACCAACAAGTAAACTGGTTAAAATCACAATTAAAAAAGTCATCGTTTGAGTAAAGTTGCGACCATTTGTCATGTTTCTCATTTGGGTATAATATGTGACTAACACCCGTTTTTCTAAATCTATGAAGAAGCAAGCCCAAGCCAAGTCCAAAATCAACATTCTACACGTCTTCAAAACCATTGTTTGGCCTAGAAGGGGCATCATTGGAATCGGACTGATTCTAATTATCATCAGTAGACTAGCTGGGTTGATTCTACCCGGAGCCAGCAAATACCTGATGGATGATGTAATTGTAGGTAAGGATTTCGAGATGCTAAAACTGCTACTAGCAGCTGTAGTTGGAGCTATAATAGTGCAGTCAGCGACTTCCTTTTTATTGACAAGAATCCTGAGCGTTGAAGCCCAGCGTTTAATCAGCATATTAAGGGCGCAAGTGCAACAAAAGATCTTACAACTACCTATCCGCTTCTTTGATGAACACAAAAGTGGCGAGTTAGTCTCTCGAATAATGACGGATGTTGAAGGAGTGCGAAACATAGTCGGAACTGGTCTTGTACAATTGATAGGGGGCTTGCTAACATCATTCATTTCGCTTTTATTGCTAATCAGCATCAGCCCAATGATGACCATATACGTTTTGGTTCCAGTGGCTGTATTTGCCGCAATTTCTCTAAAGGCGTTTGCCTACATCCGCCCAATATTCAGAGAACGAGGTAAAATCAACGCTGAGGTTACAGGTCGGTTAGTTGAAACACTCAACGGAGTGCGCGTAATTAAAGGATTTCATGCTGAACCACAGGAAGTGAAAACGTTTGAATTAGGTGTTGAGCGTTTATTTCTCAATGTCAAAAAAAGCCTAACCTCAACGAGCCTTATAACGAGTTCTGCCACATTCCTATTAGGTCTAGCATCAGCTGGCATCATGGGGATTGGAGGCTATATGATGATTGAAAACGAGCTGACTGTTGGTGATTTCCTTGCATTCACCCTATACCTCGGATTCATGATTGCGCCTATTGTTCAGATGAGCAACATTGGCAGTCAACTGACAGAAGCCTTCGCTGGATTAGACCGAACAGAGGAAATTATGAACATGCAGCCCGAAGAGGATCCAGCAATTCGAACCAAGAACCTAGATCGAATCAACGGTGAAGTCATCTTTGATAATGTTTCTTTTTCCTATGAAGATGAAAATGAGGTGATTCATGACCTTAGTTTCAAGGCGCATGCCGGCAGTGTAACTGCCTTGGTAGGTACATCTGGCTCAGGCAAAACCACAGTCGCAGGGCTGGCAGCCTCTTTTTTGAACCCTGATAATGGAAAGATTTTCATTGATGGAACCGACTTGAGCACAGTCACTTTAAGCAGCTTTCGATCGCAATTAGGAGTAGTATTACAAGATGATTTTCTCTTTGAAGGAACAATCAGAGAAAACATTCTTTTCCCAAGACCAAATGCAACTGAAGAGCAATTGCATCAAGCAGTTGAAGCTGCCTATGTGAATGAATTCTGTGATCGATTCGAACTTGGTTTGGACACCGTTATTGGAGAGCGTGGAGTTAAACTGTCTGGTGGTCAACGACAAAGAATTGCTATTGCTAGAGCCGTTTTAGCTGATCCCAGGATTTTAATCTTGGATGAGGCAACATCGAACCTAGACACGGAAAGTGAAGCTTTCATTCAGCAAAGTTTGGCTAAACTGATGAAAGGTCGGACCACCTTTGTAATTGCCCACCGATTGAGCACTATTAGGCAGGCTGATCAAATTTTAGTGATCGAAAATGGAAGAATTGCTGAACAAGGAACCCACGATAATCTAATCGCAAAAGAAGGTCGATACCATCAATTATACACCTATCAAGCTCGGATTTAATCAGCTATTTGACTGGAACAAGAAGATCTGAAACCACCGACAATTCATGGATGGTTTCGATAGATGAACACTTTTCTCGCATTACATTTCTCACTTCTTCTGCTTCTTTGGGTAGTTTACGCCCGGCAGTGAACCATGTTTCTTTATCAGGCCATTGAGCATAAGCGATGAATTCGCCTTTCTCGCTTTTATGTAGTCTCGATCCCAATCCTCCTTCGTAATCTCGAATCAATTCGGTCATTTTCTGCCATGCATCTATGAATTCGAGTTCATCGCTTTCAGTCGAGCCTTCTTTCAATACCATTTTATAAATCGCGCAAAATTCCATTTCAAATGATTTGAGAATACAATACAACTCCCACGCTAACAGATAGATTTAATGAATCCAATTCGCCATGCATTGGGATCTTGATTAAGGCAGAGGCATTTTCAATCCAAAATGCACTTACACCTTTTGATTCGGAACCAAATACAAAAGCATTTCGCTTATCATTTGCAATGTTTCGGTAATCCACAGAATCAGAACTCAGTGCGGTGACATTGCACTCGATCCTTTCTGTTTGCAAAAAGTTCAATGCACGATCATTTGTCGTAAAAACAACGTTGGTGTTAAAAACCGCTCCCCTACTATTTCGAATCACGTTTGGATTAAAAAGATCAATATCCGATTCCGCAACAATGATATTTCTAACTCCAGCTGCGCTGCAAGTTCTTAAAATGGCCCCTAGATTACCCGGTTTCTCCAAACCTTCTAATATCACTGTGATGGGCTCAACAGACAATTGATCGAATCCTGTCTCCCAAGTTGGGAAAATAGCGATGTAATTATTCGGAACGCATTGATATGCCAAATCATCAAAGATTGGCTTTGAAAGCTGCAATATTTCAATGGTTGAATCAGCATGAATCTGTAATACCTCTTTCTCTGAAATGTATGTATCACAAAACGCCACTGTTTTAGGCGTGAGACCTGTTTTTATAGCAAGATCGAGCTCTTCGCGCCCCTCCATAATGAACAGCTTGTCCCTCCTCCTATTCTTTGCTTTTGCAAGCGACTTTAAATACTTAAACTTTGGATTAGAAAAACTAGTGATGTGTATCATGAACTTGATTGATAACCGCGATTGTAATCAATGTTATTGGAGGTTCTAAACACCCAGCGCTCACACATCTTGCCAACAATTACAAAATGGTACATTTCACCTCTACGGGCATGAATTGCTGCAATAATGCTAAATGTGAAATATAGAATATTCATGAGTGTAACGAATGAGGCGTAAATCCACAATTCAGTTGAAATCGCCATTGAATTGAACCACCAAATCTGAATTGCCCAAATAAGAAAACCCCAATTTAGGAGTGTAATCGGTAATTGTGCTATAAGGCTATGCAATGAATGATAATGTATAAACCTACTTTTATTCTTATTGACAATATGATAAACAATGGCCGCAATTAAATTAATAATTGGAAGCGGCAAGGCAACAGCAACGGCCGCAAACATCATGAGATATGCTCCCATTGCATCCTCACGTTCGCGCTCCGGAAGTTCGTCTGGACCTGGAATCGGGTGATATTGATTCGTTAAACTCAGTTCTATTTGATTTCTGAATCAAGATGTTCCGAATCGTTTTCAGAATCAGGAGCTCCATGAAACGGAGGATATTCATTGGTTAGGTATGCCATATATAACCCTACACGTTGACTCCATCTAAAGTAGTAGACCTGAAAATCGAACAATAATTTTGGATATTCCCCTGTAAATAATACAGCCCACCAACCTATGAAGTTTGCGAACAGTACGGCAACTAGCAAAACGCTAAGAATAAACCCATGCGGAATCATGACATATATATATCCAAACAAGAAACGCAGCGCAACCGATGGTTTAGAAATGTTTGTTGGATAATCTACATCTAATACAACACCTTCGTGCTGATGCTTCAGTCCCAATTTCGGATATCCATCTACAAGGTTAAAGAGGCTCGCATTCAATCTTAAATTCCATCTGGCAAAATTCAGTCGAAACTCGAACCAAGATTCAGGGTAGCGCCCGGTAAACAGGATAACCCAAAACGCTAAAAAATCTACTACAAGTGCCGCAATTCCAACGAACATCAACACGATGCCATGAGGGATCATTATGTAGAATAGGCCAAAGAAGGTTTGTAATAACAGTTCACCTCGCGAATAATGATCCTGTCGCTTTATATCAATAGTTGTCATAGTAAGTTGGTTTGTTGATATTCCAATAATAAAACGACTTGTCTAATCTTCTACGTTATTAGTTATGAACGGTCAATCATTCTTTTGAGCGAGTTGAACCATACATAATTCCAATCTAGATACACATCATTTCGTGTTTAAAGAATGAAATAATTAATCCAGCTGGTTTGTAAATTCTCCATCGAAAGTTTTGTTCACCAATCAAGTGATTTCCAATCTAACCATAGCTAATCTCAACTGATCATTAGAAATACCAACGAGCATGTTTTATATCTATTGATTTTCAAGACTATAGCCATCTTCCGAAACCAAAGACATTGTTGTGGATTTCATTTTCTCGCATTTCCAAGCCAAATATCATTGGGTAATATTCTATTCCTTTAAATTCGCGGTCTGTTTGACACAAAAACAATAACATTCCATGGATTTTGATCTTATAGTTTTAGGAAGTGGCCCGGGCGGATATGTAGCCGCCATTCGTGCTTCACAATTAGGCTTAAAAACAGCCATCGTTGAGCGAGAATCGTTGGGCGGAATTTGCTTGAATTGGGGGTGTATACCTACCAAAGCTTTATTGAAAAGCGCACAAGTTTTTGATTATTTAAATCACGCAAGTGACTTTGGCATTAATGTCAAAGAGCATTCGGCTGATTTCAATGCGGTCATAAGCAGAAGTCGAGATGTTGCAAGCGGTATGAGCAAAGGAGTTGAGTTCTTGATGAAAAAGAACAAGATTGAAGTAATTATGGGCAGTGGTAAGCTAAAAGCGGCTGGAAAACTGGAGGTTACTGATGAAAAGGGTGGCGTGAAGGAGGTTACTGCAAAAAGTATTATTGTAGCAACCGGAGCGAGATCCAGAGAGCTTCCTCACATTAAGCAAGACGGAAAGAAAATCATTGGATACCGAGAAGCAATGACCCTTCCTAAGCAACCAAAGAAGATGGTTGTCATGGGATCTGGTGCTATCGGTTCGGAGTTCGCATACTTCTATCAAACAATGGGCACTGAGGTAACACTGATTGAATACATGGACAACATTGTGCCTTTGGAAGATGAAGAAGTAAGTAAGCAACTAGGTCGCAGTTTCAAGAAGTCTGGCATGAACGTCATGACAGGCACAGAAGTAACGGAGGTGAAGACTACATCAAAAGGGTGCACTGTAAGTTACAAGGACAAAAAAGGTGAAGGAACTATCGAATGTGATATCGTTCTTTCTGCGGTTGGAGTTATCGCTAATATCGAAAACATTGGTCTAGAAGATGTAGGCGTGGCCACTGATCGTGGTAAGATCATGGTCAATGAGTATTATGAAACAAATATACCGGGCATTTTCGCCATCGGAGATTGCGTTCCTGGCCAGGCACTTGCTCACGTTGCATCTGCTGAAGGAATAATATGCGTTGAAAAGATCGCAGGTCATAGCCCTGAGGCTCTCGACTATGGCAACATCCCAGGTTGTACATATTGTTCCCCTGAGGTTGCTAGTGTAGGTATGACGGAGAAGGCTGCAAAAGAAGCTGGATATGAAATCAAAGTGGGTAAATTCCCCTTTAGTGCATCTGGTAAGGCAAAGGCTGCCGGCCATTCTGATGGTTTCGTTAAACTGATTTTCGATGCCAAATATGGTGAGTTGTTAGGTGGTCACATGATTGGCTACAATGTCACAGAACTTGTGGCGGAACTTGTGGCCGTTCGTAAGTTGGAGACTACAGGGCACGAATTAATTAAGACGGTTCACCCTCACCCTACTATGAGCGAAGCAATCATGGAAGCAGCTGCGGCAGCCTATGATGAAGTGATTCATTTATAGTATCAATCAACAATATAAAAGCCTCAATCAAAAAGATTGGGGCTTTTTTCATTTTGGCCCATATTATTTAAGACTAAAATTATATTTGCAGCCCAATTTTGGCGAGTTCGCTCAGACGTCCCGATAGTGATCAGGAAGAGCGCAGGATTCATATCCGCCTCAGGCGGACGGGAGTTCGATAATATTGGGGTGGATGTAACCGCCACCCATTTTGGCGAGGTAGCTCAGACGGTTAGAGCGCAGGATTCATAACCCTGAGGTCGGGGGTTCGATTCCCCCCTTCGCTACTTAAAAAGCCAGCAACTATTTGTTGGCTTTTTTGCGACATTCATTAAGAAGCGTTCAAGACATTATTGAAATGGTGATAACCTGTTGATCACTCATTTCGCTTAAACCTTTGTTTTTTCAGTCAAAAGTTTATATTGCGACCCGTACTCGAATCGAGTTATTAAAGTGAAATCAAATGGCTGAAAAGCAGAAAATAGAACTGGAATTTACCGTAAAATCTTCCGTTAAGATTCTTTATCAATGTTTATCTACGAGCAGTGGGCTGTCAGAATGGTTTGCAGACGATGTAACCATAAAGAATGATCAAGCCAAGTTTGAATGGGATGGCAGCGTTGAAGAAGCTGTGATTTTATCAAAGAAAACCGACCAGTATATTCGATATCAATTCCTTGATGATGAGGGAACTGACTATTATTTTGAGTTTTCTATCAAGACTGATCCTCTTACTGGTGATGTTGGACTTTTCATCACTGATTTCGCAGAGGAAGATGAAATGGAAGAACAAAGCAGACTATGGGAATCTCAGATTGGAGAGCTTCGTCATATTCTTGGTGGTTAATACCGAATTGCTTCAGAACATATCTTCGCTTTTTATAGCATTCACTGGTTGAAAAAGCTCCACCTTCTTATTATTAAGTCCTACCTAGGACCATTCGTACTTACCTTCTTCATCACACTATTCATATTTGTGATGCAGTTTTTATGGAAGTACATTGATGAACTTGTAGGTAAAGGACTTGAATGGTATCTGGTTGCCGAATTACTGTTTTATGCCTCGGCCAATTTAGTTCCTATGGCTCTACCATTAGCTATCTTGCTCGCCTCCATTATGACATTTGGAAGTTTTGGTGAGCATTACGAACTCGTTGCTATGAAATCAAGCGGCATGGGATTGTTTCGAATCATGTTTCCATTGCTCATTGTCACCTTGCTAACTAGCATGTCGGCTTTCATGTTTACAAATTATGTTTGGCCAAAGGCAAATTTGGAGTTTGCAACCCTACTCTATGACATTCGACATAAGAAGCCAGCATTCGATATCACTGATGGGATCTATTACAGTGGAATTGAAGGATATGTAATCCGAATAGGCAAAAAGGATGAAGATGGACGCGGATTGAATGATATTTTGATCTATGATCATACAAAAGACGAAGGTGGTAATCCACACGTAATTAGAGCGGAGAAAGGCAGAATGGAAATGAGTGCTGACGAACGCTATCTACTCTTCGAATTAGAAAATGGCACAAGTTACGAGGAGGTTCAAGGTGAGGATAAACCCCATATGTTAAGCGAGTTTGATTCAGAAATTTTACGTTTTGATTTGAGCGGATTCCAGATGGAGCGCACGGACAAAGAGATATTCAAGGACAATTATCAGATGCTCACTCTGGGACAATTAGATCTTGCCATTGACACTCACAGGATTCGAAGAGCCGAAAAAAAGTTAACCCTGGACACAAAAATGTTCAATCGCACCTTTAAACTTCAGCATCTAGATTCTATCAATCAGAAATATGTGACCGATAGCACAACGATAGCCGCATTTCAGGAGTTTGACTCAAAAAATGAATTAGCCTTTCTGGAATCGGCAATTTCGAATTTGAGGCAATCAAAAACAAACCTGGCCGCTAAGAAAGAATTGATGGATGGGAGCAAGAGAAACATCAATCGGCATTTAATTGAGTGGCACAGAAAGTTCACTCTGTCTATAGCTTGCATTATCTTATTTTTTATTGGCGCACCACTCGGAGCAATTATTCGAAAGGGCGGTTTGGGTCTTCCTGTAGTAATTTCTGTTTTATTCTTCTTGGCCTACCATATTACGTCCATTACATTCGAAAAATTGGCCAAACAAGGTGAAATGGAACCTGTAAAGGGAATGTGGATTGCCTCTTTAATACTTATGCCGATTGGGTTATACTTGACCTATCAAGCTAGCACAGACAGTAAAGTCTTGGATATGGAAACATATTCTAAAGCATTAGAGCGTTTCATAAGAATATTCAATAAGAATTACAGAAACTCCGAAACAGAGGTTCATAAATGAAAGTTCTTGTTGTTCTTAGCCGTGTACCATGGCCATTGGAGAAGGGTGACAAGTTGAGAGCTTATCATCTGATGCGCGAATGGTCTGCCAAACATGATATTTATCTGTTCTGTTTAACGGACAATAAGGTACACTCTGAAGCTGAGGCAAAACTCAATGATATCTGCAAGAATGTGGTGATTTGTCGAATCCCAAAAATTCACATTCTGTATCGAATGGCTTTAGGGATTATTAATAAGCTGCCATTTCAAGTGAACTATTTCTATTCTAAATCAGCGCAGATGCGTTTTGACGATTTGGTGGATGAAATCATTCCAGACCATATCTTCTGTCAACTTGCCCGAACTGCTGAATATCCAAGGCGCTACAGGCTGATCAATAAATCCATAGATTACATGGATGCATTTTCAACAGGAATGCTCAGAATGTCAAATAAGGCGAGTTGGCCATTGAAATCATTAATGAGGATCGAACACAATCGCCTTCGCAATTACGAAAATGAGATACAGCGCGAATTTCAATCAAAGTATATCATATCTGAACAGGATAGAGAACAATTGAATTACGTATCTGACTTAACAGTGGTACCCAATGGAATTGATCCTTGTTTCCTTGGTGATGTTTCAATTGAACAAAAGAGATATGACATATTATTCACGGGCAACATGTCATATCGACCGAATGTTGAGAGTGCAAAATTCTTAATCTCAGAGGTAATGCCATTGGTTTGGGACAAAATTCCAAATGCTACCGTTTGTCTTTGCGGTGCAAACCCTTCAAACTCTATTAAATCTTTAAGCTCAAAACGAGTTGTAGTCACCGGGTGGGTTGATGATATAGCAGAAGTTTACCATTCGTCAAGAATGTTCGTGGCCCCCATGATTGTAAATACTGGCCTACAAAACAAGCTTCTGGAAGCTATGGCGTGTGGCATTCCTTGTGTTACGACAACCTTAGCCAATAATGCATTGAAAGCAACGAATCAGAACGAGATCTTAATTGGAGATAATTCCGAGGAACTTGCCTCAGCAATTTTTAGCATTCTAATGAATGTGGAACTATCGGATAAGATAGCTAAAAATGGGTCAAATTATGTCCGTAAGAACTTTACATGGCCTTCTGCAGCAGCAATGATGGAGACTAACTTTTAGATTTAGCTATCAACACAATCGGTTGATTACTTATCAAATCAATGCTATTTCTAGGTACTTGCAAAGATTAACTTCGGCATTAAGAACCTGTCAGCAATGCCAATAAAAAAGAAAAGCAATCGAAAAATTTTCGTCTTAGACACCTCGGTTATCCTCCACGATCACCAATCAATCAACAGTTTTGACGAACATGACATATGTATTCCAATAACAGTTCTCGAAGAACTTGACAACTTTAAAAGAGGGTCTGATAGTAAAAACTACGAAGCAAGAGAGTTTATAAGAGTTTTAGACAAACTTAGCTCAGAACATCTGCTGCAGGAGTGGATTCCGTTAGAGGGAGTTAAAAAGGGAAAGTTTAAAATTATAATGAGCAATGGCTCATTGAAGGTGGATGCAGAAAAAGTTTTTGCCGACAAAAAAGCCGATCATAAAATTCTAAATACAGTTCTTCATCTAACGGAGACTGAGAAGGACGCGAAGGTAATACTGGTTTCGAAGGACATTAATTTGCGTCTCAAAGCCAAAGCATTGAATCTACATGCCGAGGATTTTGAAACCGGTAAGATTGAAAACATCAATCAACTCTATCAAGGCAATGCCACAATTGAGGATGTGGATAGTGATTATATTAGAGATCTATACACACATGGCTCCACCGAAGACCTTTCTGTTGTCGACAACATAGTAGACAACCACTATTATATTTTCAAAAATGGAAAATCATCTTCGCTCGCCTATTACAACCCGATTTCCGCGAGAATGGAACGAGTTGAGAAGCTGTACTCATATGGGATAAAACCAAGAAATGCAGAGCAAACCTTTGCAATGCACGCCTTAATGAATCCCAACATTAAGCTAGTCACCTTGCAAGGAGTTGCCGGCACGGGAAAAACGCTTTTAGCTTTAGCTGCAGCGCTGGAGCAAAGAAAAGAGTACTTACAAATCATTCTGGCACGTCCAATTATCCCACTGAGCAACAGGGATATTGGTTTTTTACCAGGAACCGCGGAGAGAAAAATTGACCCTTATATGCAACCCCTCTGGGACAATCTCGAATTCATAAAGAGTCAGTTTTCAGAAAATGAAAAGAGACACAAGCAGATTATGCTCATGCTGAAAGAAAAGAAAATTGAAATCACGCCACTTGCATTTATCAGAGGCCGGAGCCTTAGTAATGTGTTTTTTATAATTGATGAGGCTCAAAATTTAACTCCACATGAGGTGAAAACCATTATTACTCGAGCCGGTGAAAACACCAAAATAATTTTTACTGGTGATATTAGGCAAATTGACACCCCGTACCTAGATGAACAGTCCAATGGGCTGAGTTATGTGATTGATCGATTGAAAGGGAATCCATTGTTCTCACACATATCTTTAGCCAAAGGGGAACGGTCCGAATTGGCTAATCTCGCCAATGAATTACTATAAAAGGCAAGAAGAATGTCCAGTGAAATTCATCTAAAGCGTTGTCCTTCATGTGACCAATGGACGAACTCTAAGTTAGAGCAATGCGAATCCTGTGGTTTCGAAATTCACGCTGCAAGGAGAGCTGAAGTAAATAAAAGACGTGAAGTCGATGACATACATATTCCGATTTGGCGTATCAAGGAAACTGATCCTACATGGTTAAAGGTAGTAAAGCGACCTATTCAAATCGTTCAGCTCCTACTCTATACAATTGTGGGCTTCTTCATTTATCTATCTACCTCGCTCGCCCATTGATGAAGAAACATTGGATCATATTCCTAATCTTCTGTTTTATATTCTTGCTATACAAGGTTTTTGAGCAAACAGATTATCAGATTTCCTTTTTGAGTAATTATCTCGAAGATATAATTGCGATACCCATAATATTAAAATCATCACTTCTTATCATCAACAATATTCATTCAAAATTTCATTCATTTCAAATTTCAAGAATTGATATCGTAATCTTCGTTCTAGTTTTCTCAATGTACTTCGAATTCTATTTACCCAAAGTTGATAGCAGATTTACAGCGGACTTGATGGATGTCGTATGTTACACTTTAGGAGGAATCATCTTTGCTAGATTCATGAATCAACCCATGGTTATAAATCTGACACGATTTGTAAAATTCTTGAAACGGCCGGGCAAATCTTAGCGTTCTTGCGAGTCAAATTAAGAATTTGTGCTTGTCCTTTTTGATCAGTGTGTGGAAACGTCCGACAAGCCTTGGGTCTATACTCATATACGGAACAATAATTATCCTCTCCCAAAAATGGGCATGGCATAGATTTGAAAACGTGATCTCCATCCTCATCAATCCTTAAATATTGTTTAGAAAATTCCTTTGAGGATATTTTAAGGTGTTTTGAAATTCGGGCAATGTCATTGGATAATAATAGCGGACCCGTTGTTCTACAACAATTACCACATTCCAAACAATTTATCTCATCAAACGCCTCAGTGTGTGCGTCATATATTATTTGATCAAAACCTTTTATACTTTTCATCGTATTAAGGGCTTTGGTCAGCTTTTTCTTATTACTTTCCGACCATTGAATGGCCTTTAAATGAGCAGGTTTCAAAATTTAAAAAATCAAATATTGCGCAAATTGAAATTTATTAAAGATTTTTTAGGTTTTTTGAGGATTAACGGATGACGGACACTAACCCTAAGAAAGCATTTGATCTGATTTACGAATCAGGGAAATCAATTGAAACAGATCAGTTTCAATTTGCGTGCAGAGGAAACTTTAACTCCTCTATTACAGATAACATTCTGTTTTTAACGGAAGGTAATCTGTTGAGCCTTGATTCTCCAAAAATTGCAAAGAAGGTTTACTACCTGATGGTTGAGGGTTTACAAAACATTACTCGACATCAAGACAAGACACAAGAAGGTGGGTCTTACGAAGGAGGGCTATTTATTATAAATCGTCACAAAGAAGCTTACAGCATTACTAATGGAAATTGGGTGGCTGGTGAGATCAAAGAAATGCTTGAAGACCGCTTAGGTACAATAAGCAACAAGGAACAAGCGGAACTAAAAGAATATTATTTCGAAATATTAAATAATTCAGGTTTTTCCTCGAAGGGAGGCGCTGGGTTAGGGTTAGTTGATATGGCCAGAAAATCATCTGGAAAATTGAGCTATCAATTTGTCCCAATAAATGATGGCTATTTCTACTATCTGAATTTATGTATCGCCATTGACAAAGAGACATTTGATGAAACGCTCACGGAGAGTTACTTAAATCAGGCAATTGTAGTACATAATGAAATGATTGACTGCAATGCCCAAATCATTTTCAAAGGCCTATTAAATGAGGATAATGTAAACCACCTTTCCAACCAAATTGATACAGCGGTAAGCGATGACCCTAATGGAGATGGATTAGGTATCGTGATGACCGAGTTACTGAGAAACGTTGCGAAGCACGCTTACAATCATTCTAATGATATCGGTAAACCAGGAGTATTTCTACTGCAGAGAGTGGCTGGTGGTTACGCCATGCTTTCGGGTAATTTCATATTGGAATCTGCAAGAGATCATTTAGACAAAATAATGCACGAAATCAACGTGTTAACCGCAGAAGACTTAAATGATTACATTAAGAAAAATGCCGAAGGCGATCACACTCGCGGAACGGGTCTAATGCAATTAAGAAAGATCAGCGGACACTCCATCGCTCATGAGATTTTTGTGCACTTCACTACCCCACCATTTTTTATTTTAAAAATTCAATTGACTAAATAATCAGTCAGATTGATCAAAGGTTTACCTTTGGGCTTTAATGATATTTTCCTCGCCATCTTTCCTTTGGGCGCTCGGTCTACTGGCCATTCCGATCATCATTCACCTTTTTCAGTTTCGCAGATTTCGGGTTGTTTACTTTCCTGATATATCGCTATTGAAGGAGGTTCAAACAAAATCACAGACAAAGAACCAGCTAAAGCACCTTTTAGTTTTATTGTCAAGGCTTCTTTTCCTTGCATTGCTTATTACTTCGTTCGCAGAACCCAAAATCCCAGCAAAAGGAAATCACACTGCGAGTGATGGGCAAACTGTCAGCATTTACTTAGATAATTCTTTGAGTATGCAGTCGCGTGTTGATGAATTGGACTTAATTACAATTGCAACTCAAAATGCCTATGACATAGCGGCAACCTACCCGAGTTCAACAAAGTTTCGATTGATCACAAATGACTTCAACTCCACGCAGCGGAAAGCGGTTGATTTTGAAACCTTTGTTTCTTTACTCGATGAGGTGGGAGTTTCCCCAAAATTCCGAACCATCGATGATGTCTTGCAATTTCATAATCAATCTGCAAGTGACCTTGTTGCAAATCAGTCACTTTTCCTATTGTCAGACTTCATAGGAAATCTAGATACTCTTCATAGCAAATCTGATAGCTCTCTTAAATATCGATACATCGCATACTCGAGTTCAATCAATTCTAACACATTAATAGATAGTTTATGGATTGAATCTCCTGTCGTGCAAGTTGGAAACGAAGCTGAAGTCTTTGTTAGAGTGAGGAATTTCTCAAAAATCCCTGTATTAGAACTTCCTGTTTCACTGGTGATTGGGGAAGAGAATGTTTCTACAGTTTTGATCGATATTGAGCCTAATTCTTTCAAAGACACCAGCATCACATTGATCGCTGACAATAGTGGAAACATAAATGGTAAAGTATTCATCGAAGACAACACCTTAGAGTTTGACAATGAAAGCTATTTCTCAATTCAAGTCAAAGATGATATAGTAATCCAAGAATTATCTGGAAGCGAAAAACCCAGTCCGTTCAAAAATCTATTTGATATCGATGGTTATTCATACAGAAACATGTCTATAGACGGAATTCGCATTGATTCTATTTTAAATCCCGATTTATTGATCATCAATGAAGCGAACAACATTAGCGGCAGTATTTTTTCCTTGATATCCAGGCAATTAGAAAATGGAAAGAGCGTTTTGGTTGTTTTATCCGAAAAAACAAATAGCGAATCACAAGACAGGCTCAGTTTAGAATTAGGTCTAAACTTGAGATCATGGGATACTACACGCATTTTAGTGAATAGCATCGAAACAAAAGATAAACTGTACTTCGATGTCTTTGAACAACAGCCAAAGAACCTAAACTTTCCTTATTCAAAAGGGTATTGGCGTGCAGAGGCTCAGAATAGTAGAAGTCTATTGAGATTATTTAATGGGAATGATTTATTACAGGTATTAGATCAAGACAATGGTGCTCTATTTGTGATTAGTGGGCCATTGTCGGATGATTTTACCAACTTTCATAAGCATGCCCTTTTTGTGCCTTCTATAATCAACATGCCCATTTACACAGGTATTGCTGGTCCATTATCATTTCCGATAGGTATCGATTATTTAAATATAAAACTGCCAGACTCTAAGCGCATAACCTTAGTGTCCGATCGAGACGGAAATGAATTTTTTCCGGGGGTCACATACAATGGACTGGCAATTCACGACCAAGAATTGAAGCCAGGTTTTTATCGGCTTGTATCAGATTCATCGGACGTATTCAATTTAGCATTCAACTTTGATAGATCTGAAAGCAGAATTGACGCATTGTCGGTAGAGGAAATCCAAAATCGTTTTGAACGCAATGGGTTCCCCATTCAATTAATCGACAATGAAAATCAAGACTTTAGCGCGGAGATTCACAGCGCAGATTTTGGAACTGAACTGTTGCCATATTTTCTATTGGCAGCATTGCTGTTTTTTTTAGTTGAATCATTATTTCTAAAACTATTTCCTTAATGAGAAAGCTCATAAAAGAAGTCAAGGTATGCTACCCAAGGCATGAGTTAGATGGTAAAACGATAGATCTCCTGATTGAGAATGGAATCATCACATCGATTGGAGCTGTGATACAGCCGAGTGAAAACGATACAATCGTTCATGGTGACGAGTTAATTCTGCTTCCCGGTTTAGTTGACATGCAATGCACAATTGGAGAGCCAGGGATAGAGCATAAGGAAGACTTAGAATCGGCCTCTGCAGCAGCGCAGGCAGGAGGTTTTAAAACGATTGTTATGCTACCGACTACTGATCCGGTAATAGACTCCAAATCTCAACTAACAGGAATTAAAAATCAATGCAAAGACCTCCCTACTTCCATTCTGGCATATGGCGCCTTGTCAAAATCGGCTAAAGGTGTTGAACTTAGTGAAATGTTCGATCTTAAAAATAGTGGTGCTGTCGCCTTTAGCGATGGGAAAAATCCAATCTCCGATTCTAACATGATGAAACGAGCTTTGGAATACGCTCGAAATTTCGATGGGATCGTTTGTTCACTTCCCCTAGATGAACGCATCAATCCGGGCGGTATGGTTCATGAAAGCCTAAACACATTGCAACTTGGTTTAAAACAAAACCCAGCAATTGCAGAGGAATTAATGTTGGTCAGAGACCTTTACCTTGCCCAATACACTCATTCTAAACTACACGTCAGCACAATCAGCACAAAAAACTCAGTTTCTTTAATCAAGCAGTATAAAGAAAAGGGCGTGAAAGTGACGTGTGGTGTTGCTTTGGCTAACCTGTTATACACTGATGGCGATCTTAATGGATTTGATTCAAATTTCAAAACAATGCCACCGCTTCGAGGAAGAGAAGATCAAGAGGCACTGATTCAAGGAGTTAAAAGTGGGATTATCGATGTGATCGTAACGGATCACACGCCCGAAAATATTGAGAATAAGGATAGAGAATTCGATCACGCATCCTTTGGAATGACAATGCTAGAGACAGCTATGAGTATGATGAACGAATCTCTGACTGAACTTAAATGGAGTGCTATCGCTCAATCGATGTCACTGAAACCAAGAGAGTTACTTGGAATCGATCTACCTGAGTTGAAACAAGGGGCGGCATTCGATTTCACATTATTCGATCCTAAGCAATCATGGACATATAGCGATGAAAATCGGAAATCGAAATCCACTAATACTCCTTGTTACAATCAAGAATTAATTGGACGAGTGATACCTATCTAATCAAGATCGACAATTAATCCATCATACGCGATGCGAATATTATCGGGTAATTCCGCATTCACGTGATCATGTTTTCCCATTTGATGGCTAATGTGTGTTAGATAGGTTTTCTCTGCGCCTATTTCATTTGCAATAGAAACCGCCTCTTCTAATGTAAAGTGGCTAATGTGTTGGGTCCTTCTCAATGCATTTATTACTAAAACCTTTGGTTTTTGAATCTTCAACCATGTTTCTTCAGGTATATAGTTAGCATCGGTTATATAAACGAAGTCATTTAACCTAAACCCAAGAACGGGAAGCTTGTGATGCAACACTGGAAGTGGTTCAAACTTTTGACCTTTTATTTCAAAGTCCTCCTCTCCTATTCGGTAGAATTTAATTTCGGGAACCCCTGGATACTTTGTTTCGGCAAAGGCATAATGAAATTCGTTTCTTAAGGCCATTTCAACCGATTCAGTAGCAAACACATTGACAGATTGTCGCTGAATGAAATTGTACGCCCGAACATCATCCATTCCAGCTGTATGATCTTTATGTTCATGTGTAAACACTAGAGCATCCAAGTGATTTACTTCATGTTTCAACATTTGCTGTCTGAAATCGGGCCCACTATCAATAACCACCTTTGCCCCATCATATTCAATAAGCATGCTGGTTCGCAACCTTTTATCGTGTGGATTTTCACTCTTACACACCTTACAATCACACCCTATGACTGGCACACCCATCGAGGTTCCTGTCCCTAGAAAAGTGATTTGAAGTGGAAACATTTAAGCTACAACTGGAAGTTCGTAGATGACCTTAAGTTTTTCGATGGCATAGTCAATTTCCTCCCTAGTATTGTTTTTGCTAAAAGAAAATCTAACAGATGGCCGATTGGGGTCAGAACCAATAGCGGTTAGAACATGAGAACCAACATTGCTTCCCGAACTACACGCACTGCCACCTGAAACTGAAATACCTTCAATATCAAGGTTGAACAAAAGCGTTTCCTTTTTATCCGTTTCGGGCAGGCAAACATTGAGCACTGTGTATAGCGAAGCACCTTTTGCATCTCCATTGAATCGCACACCTGGAAAGTTTTCTTCGAGCCTACTGATCATATAATCTTTCAAACCTGAAATGTAGGCAGTGTGTTCGTCTAAGTTTTCATAGGCTAGATCCAATGCTTTTGCCAATCCCATTATGCCATAGACATTTTCAGTTCCGGCCCTCATGCTCCGCTCCTGTGCTCCTCCTCTTATCATTGGCTTGACCTTTACTTCGTTGTTCACATATAAAAATCCACACCCCTTAGGACCATGAAACTTATGTCCGGCACACGTGATAAAGTGAATGTAAATATCCCTAACGTTCAAATTATAATGAGCGATTGTTTGCACCGTATCACTATGAAAAACAGCATTATACTCTCGACAAATCTCCCCTACTTCTTTTATCGGAAGCAAATTGCCCAGCTCATTGTTCGCGTGCATTAAAGAAACAAAGCTTCTCTCATTTGTAGCCAGTAGTTCCTTGAGATGATCCAAATCAATATGACCATCGGATTTTACATTTACAATCGAAAGTTTGATTCGACCTTGCGCTGCAAGCTCTTCTAGTGGATACAAAACAGCATGGTGCTCTATAGCTGAAGTGATCGCATGCGTAATTCCCAAATCATTCACACTACACAGAATAGCCATATTATCTGCTTCCGTTCCACCGCTTGTAAAGATGATTTCACCTGGTTCAGCGTTTATGTGTCCGGCAACTCGTTTACGCGCCAGATCAATGGCTGCTCGAGTTCTTCTTCCGAATGCGTGTGTTGAGCTTGGATTACCGTAATCATCCTTCATGTATTTCAACATTTCCTCAATCACAACTGGATCGAGTGATGTAGTCGCAGCGCTGTCAAAGTAAATTTTCATGATCGTGGGTTTATATCAAAGCGATTAGTTCTTTCTCGAAACGGGTCGCCAAGTTAGATGCGTTTTCAGCTGAGGTTGATTCTGTATATATTCTAATGATGGGTTCTGTATTTGATTTTCTCAAATGCACCCAACCTTCTGCAAAGTCAATCTTAAGACCATCAATGGTATTTACATTTTCATCAGCGTACTTTTCCTGCAGTTTCTTTATAAGGTCATCCTGCAGCATCCCTGGCGTTAATTGAACCTTATTCTTTGCCATTTCATAATGAGGATAGGATGCTCTCATTTCAGACATTTTTTTACCCATGCGTACAAAATGAGTCAAGAACAAGGCAATGCCTGCCAACGAATCTCTGCCATAGTGTAGAGCTGGCACGATAATGCCACCGTTTCCTTCACCACCAATTACAGCTCCGACCTCCTTCATTTTCTTCACGACATTCACTTCCCCTACAGCACTTGCATGATACTCCGCTCCCGCGCCAGCTGTCACATCACGCAGAGCACGCGAGGAAGATAAGTTAGACACCGTTGCTCCTTTTGACACTTGCATATAGTAGTCAGCGATTGCAACCAAGGTGTACTCCTCTCCGAACATTTCGCCATTTTCTGAAATCAAAGCTAAACGATCCACGTCTGGATCAACTACAATCCCTAAATCGCAATTCCTCTCTTTGACAACAGAACATATTTCAGTTAAATTCTCTTTTAGCGGTTCGGGATTATGAGCGAAAAAACCTGTGGGTTCTCCGTTAATCATTTCGACTCTATTTACACCCAATCCTTCTAATAATACTGGAATAGCCAAACCACCCGTTGAGTTAACTGGGTCAACTGCAACTTTTATGTCAGCTGATCTGATGGCATCCACATCAACCAAATCCATCTCCAAAACCATTTGAACATGCTTCGCTATCCATGAATCATCTTGAACATAGGTTCCTGCATCCTGAACTTTAGCGAAAGTAAAATCACCGGCTTCAATAGCTTTAATCAGCATTGAGCCTTCTTCGCCAGAAATAAACTCGCCTTTGGCATTCAAAAGCTTTAATGCATTCCATTCAATAGGATTATGACTTGCCGTAAGGATAATACCACCATCAGCATTTAAACCGGGCACAGCTACTTCTACCGTTGGTGTCGTACTCAATCCAAGGTCAGTGACATTAACCCCACTTGCGATCAAAGTGGATGCGACAATGTCAGAAAGCCAGCCTCCTGATGGCCTTGCATCTCGGCCGATGACTACAGTTGGATTCGGTTTGCCCGATGTTTTCCTGATGAATTGGGCAAATGCAGCTGCAAAATTCACCGCATCGATTGGAGTTAAATTATCTCCTGGTTTGCCACCAATGGTACCTCTTGTACCTGAAATTGAGGATATTAATGTCATGTTCGATAAAAAGAAATGCAAAGATAGATGTTCCTATGAGCTCGGCTCAATAAATCAATGTAGCTTACCCACAGAATTGGGCCGTTAAAGTCCACTATTATTGCAAACTTTGAATTTATGTTCAGAACCATGTTGAAAAAGGAATTTCTACATATAGGTAACCGGATGTTCAAAATTTAAATTTGTTCAAACCCAGTTAGCATGGAGAACCTTGATGACAGCTTTTACGGTAAGAAAATTGCCGAACTTACGGGGAGATTCGAAAGAATGATATCAAATGGGGAGTCACTTTATTATGAAGTTGATGACCTTGAAGAGCTTCTTGAACATTACATGATTTGTCATAAGTTGGATCTAGCTCAGCTTGTGGTTGACACCGCCAAGGCGCAATACCCAAGTAATCAACAATTATTAATTAAGGAGGCTGAACTGCTCTCTTTAACCAATCGTCACTCAGAGGCACTAGAGCTCTTAAACCAAGTATCGTATTTAGAGGGTTCAAATCCTGACTTTCATATAGCGAAAGCGACTATTTTAAGTCAATGCGGCAACTATGAAGATGCCATTAAATCGTTGCAC
Organism: uncultured Flavobacteriales bacterium; assembly: GCA_943788775.1. Classification (GTDB taxonomy): domain Bacteria; phylum Bacteroidota; class Bacteroidia; order Flavobacteriales_G; family Salibacteraceae; genus SHAN690. The sequence goes on from CALSRO010000006.1 coordinate 321,424, forward strand.
AGAGCATTAGACTGCTCATCCGATGAGCACGATATGATTTACATGAACTTAGCAGTAGAATATCAGAATCTGGAAAACTACCCAGAGGCTGTAAAGTATCTAAAGAAATCCTTACTGCTTGATCCTCAAAACGAGGACGCGATGTATGAATTAGCCTATTGTTACGAATTAGCCAAAGGGCATGATGACGCAATACTCACCTTCAACAAGCTGATCGATCAGTCGCCATATAATGAGCACGCTTGGTTCAATCTAGGCGCGAGCTATCAAGCGGTTGGACAATATGAAAAGGCTCTGGTAGCGTTTGACTACGTTATAATAATTGACGAAGCATTTCATGCTGCCTATTTCAACAAGGCCAATGTTTTGGTGCAATTGGAGAAATATCGTGAGGCAATTGATTTGTATAAAAAAGCCTTGGCTTTTGAAATCCTTGATTCTTTGATCTTCTTCTACATAGGTGATTGTTATGACAACCTTGAAGAGCATAAAAATGCTTTGATCTATTTTGAAAAAGCCCTCAAGAAAGATGAAACGATGGCAGAGGCGTGGCTTGGCGCGAGTAGCTCGTTAGATTTGCTCGGACGTGAATTGGAAGCGCTTGAGTATGGAAAGAAAGCTATCCAAGCTGATCCAGAAAATGGAGATTACTGGTGCTACTTAGCTGGGCTTCAAATGAAATACGACCTTCCAGACGATTCTCAAATTTCTTTTGAAACGGCCATAGAAAAAGGCTATCTGATGGAAGACGTTTGGGAAGACTACGCTCAACTCTGTTTGACAGTAAAAAACAACAAGCAAGCGCAAACAGTTATTGACAGAGGACTTGACCTTCATGAGGACAATAAAATGTTACAACTTTATAAGGCGATTTTATTGTACCGACAAGATTTAGAAGATGATGGTTTCGAGATTTTAGTTCAAGTGCTTGTTCAAGACCCAACTTTGATCGAAGAATTCATTCTGTTTTATCCAAAGGGAATGGAAACGGAGGAAATACAATTCTTAATTGAATCGATGAAATAGCGGCTGTGAGCCAAACAACTTAAGTTTTATGAAAGAAATTAGTGTACTTGAACTAAAGTCGAGAATTGACAACGGAGACGATATACAAATCATAGATATCCGAGAAACAAATGAATATGAGTACTGCAACATCGGTGCAGAGCTTATTCCAATGGGCGAAATTATGTCGAAAATAGACCTCATAGCCCGAGATAAGGATGTTATACTTCATTGTAAATCAGGCGGTAGGTCCAGTGCGATGGTAAATGCACTCATGTCAAGAGGATTTGACAACGTAATCAACCTCACTGGAGGAATTTTAGCATGGGCAGATCAGATTGACCCATCTATTCCAAAGTACTAGGCGAGATGAAGGCACACATTTTCAATGCGTTGAAAGGTATGGGCATGGGTATGGCAGAAGTTGTACCTGGCGTATCTGGAGGAACGATCGCATTTATTACAGGGATTTACGAACGGCTCATCAATGTCATTAAATCCATCGGTCCTGAACTAATTCAATCGCTAAGAAAAGATAGTTTTCGAGGTGCGTGGAAAACGCTAGACGGTAACTTCCTCATTTCGCTTCTAACTGGGATGGTTATTGGAATTGTGGTTGGAGTTTTTCTCATTACCTATCTACTTGCTACCTTCCCCCTATTAGTTTGGTCCTATTTCTTCGGATTAATACTGGTGAGCGCTTGGTTGGTTGGTAAGCAAATCTCCGGTTGGGATGGGCAAATCATATTTCTATTCACACTAGGCGCAGCCATCGCATACTTCATCACAGTAGCCGTCCCAGCATCTGGTAATCCTGAACTTTGGTATGTTTTTGTTTGTGGATCAATCGCTGTAAGCGCATTACTACTACCAGGCATTTCGGGTAGCTTCATTTTACTGTTGCTAGGAATGTACACCTATATAATTCCAACTGTAAAATCAGCTTTGAAGACATTTCAAATCGATCAGCTCATCATTTTAATGGTGTTTGGATCAGGTATGTTGGTGGGCATGGCATTGTTTTCCAGAGTTATCTCTTGGACATTCAAGCATTACAAAGACTTTACACTGGCCATCCTTACTGGTTTTTTGATTGGCTCACTCAATAAAATTTGGCCGTGGCAAGAAGTCATTTCTACTATGGAAAAGGATGGAGGCGAAAAAGTGGTGGTATTTAGCAAAAGTGTGCTACCGATGACTTTCTCTGGATTAGGGGACAATTTCCTTTATGGAAACGACCCACAAATTTTTGGATGTATCATCATGGTGATTGCAGGGTTTCTTACCGTTTTTCTTTCCGAGATTCTCGCAAAACGATTCTCCGGTCAATGAGAACCTTCGCTTTAGTAGGACACCCACTAACACACTCATTTTCTTCACGTTATTTTCATGAAAAATTTCGAAATGACAAGGTTGAAGCACAGTATATCAATCTAGACTTGAAAGACATTTCTAAAATTAGGGAGACAATTATCACTCAAGAAATCTCTGGTCTGAATGTGACCATTCCCTATAAAGAAGCGATCATTCCTTATTTGGATAATCTTAGCTCAAGGGCTGAAAAAATTGGGGCTGTGAATTGCATTGAAGTCTTGGATGAAAAACTCATCGGCCACAATACAGATGTAATTGGTTTCAGAACCTCTTTGGAAAGATTCATACAGAATGAAAAGGTTTCAAACGCACTAGTTTTCGGCAATGGTGGAAGTTCTAAGGCAGTGACTTACGCACTGAAAGACTTAGGCATTTCATGCTCTGTTGTTTCAAGATCAGGTTCGCTGAACTATGAAGCCCTTACTTCAAAACATATCAAACAGACTGATTTAATGGTGAATACAACACCTTTAGGTATGTTTCCTGATAACGAAAAGTGTGTTGAAATTCCGTATACTTCTATCGGTAAGAATCATTTTGCCTTTGACCTAGTTTACAATCCAAGTGAGACTCTATTTCTTAAACGAGTGTCTCAACAAGGAGGCATGACTAAAAACGGACTTGAAATGCTCGAAATTCAGGCCGAAGAGAGTTGGGCTATTTGGAACTCTTAGGAACGAAGCGCGTTTTAAGTATCTCCTCTGTTTTCATTTCAGCCCCGCCTTTAGGCCAAAACTGGGTGTATTTCCAACCTGTTTCAGGTGGCAGACTCATTAGAATAGAATCGATTCGACCGTCCGTGTCTAATCCAAACTTTGTTCCCTTATCATAAACGAGATTAAACTCAACATAGCGACTTCTGCGATGCATTTGCCAAGCCTTCTCTAAATCTCCGAAATCCTTTCCTTTGTTTTCGTTCATCAGTCGAGTGTATGTTGGCGCGAAGGATTCCCCCACTTCCAACAAGAAGTCAAACAACTCTTCTTTTGACTTACCCTCTGACTTTGAATTTAGGCGATCAAAGAATATCCCACTTACACCTCTAGACTCACCTCTATGCTTGATGTAGAAATAATCATTTGCCCATTCAGCGAACCGTGAATAGTAATTAGGGTCATGTTTTACACAGGCAGCTACCAGTTGATTGTGAAACCACTCACACTGTTTTTCATCCACGTAATGAGGTGTAAGATCGATACCCCCACCAAACCACCACTGGTCTTCATCCATTTCAAAATAGCGCACATTCATGTGAATGATAGGGACATGAGGATTAGAAGGGTGCATCACAATGGAAACTCCGGTTGCGAAAAAATTATTTGCATTTAGTCCGAGCGCTCCAGAAATTTTTGTTGGAAGCTCGCCATAGACCGCGGAAAAATTCACCCCACCTTTTTCTATGACGTCACCATTTTCAATGACTCTTGTATCACCTCCTCCACCTCCTGGTCTCTGCCATTGATCTAATTGAAAAGTAGCCTTGCCGTCTTCTTTTTCAATAGCCTCACAAATAGTTTGTTGGAATTGCCTAAGTCTTGCTGCTATTTGCTCTTTGTCGAGGGCCATTCACCGATTTTGTTTAGTTGAAATGAATCGTATTGATAAAAACGTACATATGTATTTTCCACACCGCTATCCTCCAACATACGCGCAAACTCGATGTTGTTTAAGACTCCAGTATGTGAATATGCGCTTGGATCTCGGAACCAATTGGTTGGGTTCGAAGAAAGCTGTTGGAATAAATAATGACAAAGATCAAACCCCTGCAGCGTGAAGTCAGTTGGCTCAAAGCCATGCTTATTATAATAATGTTGATAAAATTGGGTGATAATGGTGTCATTAAAATCGATGTGATTCGGCAAGGGCAGAGTCACGTGAAGCTTTTGCAATTGACGGACATTCAAGCCCTCAACCCATTTTGACCATTCGGACAAACCGAATACTTGAAATCGATAAGTGCCTTTGCTATCCACCGCGAAGTCATAAAGACCGTTAAGCAATTTTGTCACAAATACCTGATCTTTCGATGGAACAACTAAGATATAGTCTCCAGTGTCTGGAAATCTCATTTTTAAAGAGGTTCGGTCAATATCCCACAACTTTATTTCACGAATTACATCATCTGTGAACGTGTCTGGAACATTCAGTGCGCTTGCAAATCGTTCTTTAAAAAACTCAATATTTTGAGTGTCTTGAAACTTATTACTATTCACCAATACAAGGTTTGAGTCTTTCAATTCGGTGGCCAAAAACTCTGCCAAGCTATTGATCTGCATGGATTCACTCGGAACCATTTTGACTGCATTCGGTCGCTTGAACAACAGTTTACTCGGTTTGTTTATTGGGCAAATCGCAATCACCCCCTTCTGCAACATCTTATCCGCTACACTTTCAAATTGCGAGGTATAAAAAGGACCGATTATCACATCCAACGAATCAAAGTCCGGATCTTGGTAAGCCTTAGCCATGGAGAAAGAGTCATTGTCAACTGAATAGACCTTCAAATTGATACCCACCGGATATTTATCATCCAATGAGTCGATCGCAAATTCAAAGCCGCGATAGTATTCCAGTGCTATGCGAGAGACCGATTTAATCTTGAAGTCGTTTCTATTACTCGAAGCTGGAAAGCTTGGAGATAGTGGTATCAACAATCCAACGTTGAAACTACCGACAGAATCCGGCACATGTATTGGGATTGAATCCAGCTTAGTGGTATCCACAACAGGCTTTTTCTTTTTTACGCTCGTGCCTGGAATTCGAATAACCGACCCTTCTCTTATGTTCAGATCAAGGCCTGGATTTGCCGCAAGCAGATCTGTCATACTAACATCATACTTCGTTTTGATGCTAAAAAGTGTTTCACCCTT
>CALSRO010000007.1 GCA_943788775.1 uncultured Flavobacteriales bacterium
CTATTGCGGCAGCCGTGGGAACAGCTGCTTTGGAAGTAGTGAGAGATGAGAAGTTAGCGCAGAATGCTCGAAAGCTCGGAAACATTTTCAGGACTGAAATGTCTAAACTAGCAGAGGAATCTCCTTTGGTTTCATTAGCAAGAGGACGAGGATTGTTGAATGCAGTGATTATAAATGATTCACCAGAAAGTGAAACAGCATGGAACATATGTGTTGCTCTGAAAGACAATGGATTGTTAGCTAAACCAACGCATGGCAATATCATTCGATTTGCACAGCCATTAGTGATGACTGAAGAGCAATTGATGGAATGTATATCTATCATTCGAAACACAATTTTGAACTACCAAGCATAAGACAACGCATGGCAAACCTTCTCAAGAATAAGGAAGACCAACAGGTCAAAATCAATAAACCGGATTGGTTAAAGGTTAAAATTCCTAGTGGCAAGGAGTATCTCCGAGTGAAAGATGTTGTAGAAACTCGCGGATTGCACACTATCTGTTCGAGTGGTAAATGCCCCAACCAAAGCGAATGCTGGACGGCAGGTACGGCAACGTTCATGATATTGGGTAACACCTGCACGCGATCCTGTCAATTTTGTAATGTAGCAACGGGTGCGGGGGAAGAAGTGGATATTTTCGAACCAGCAAAAGTTGCAGAGAGTATCCGAGTGATGGGGCATAAAACACGCTGTTATTACTTCTGTAGATCGCGATGATTTGCCGGATGGTGGAGCTAACCATTGGAAGAAAACGGTAGAAATGATCCGTAAAAAGAACCCAGGTGTTACGATTGAAACCTTAATTCCAGATTTCAAAGGAGATTGGGCTAATCTCGATCCGATTTTGGAGGTGAAACCTGAAGTGGTATCGCACAACATTGAAACCGTTGAAAGAATCACACAAAAAGTTCGGATTCAGGCGAAGTATTGGAGAAGCATGGAAGTTTTGAAGCGATTGAAAGAGGGTGGAATCTCCAAAACCAAAAGTGGGATCATGGTTGGTTTGGGTGAAACGGACGAAGAAGTGATTCAGACAATGAAGGATCTAGTTGCTCAAGGAGTAGATATTTTAACCATCGGACAATACCTTCAACCTACTAAGAAACACTTGCCTGTGCTTGAGTTTGTAACACCTGAGAAGTTTGCAGAGTATAAGCGAATAGGTGAGGAGCTTGGTTTTTATCATGTGGAAAGTGGACCATTGGTGCGCAGCAGCTACCACGCAGAGAAGCATATTTAAACGGCCAACCCCCCAATTCATTTCGGATTCCCTCAACGTCCAGGTCTTCTATCAATTCAATGAGATTTGGAAAGAGCTTTTCATGAAAGCCATATTTTGGATTGCGCATTTCCTCAATTGCTGAATCCTTGCTCCAATTGTTATAGATCACCCGATATGCGGCAATGACAGCCCCAGTTCAGTCGGCTCCATACTTGCAATGAACCACAATGTTGTAATGGGTGTTATCAATAATTTTTAGTGCGGCTACGAGATCCCGTTCCGTCATTTTACGGGTCTTGATGGGCAGATGATACAATGTCAAAGGTGCATCCTTCATCCTCCGATCATCTGGATTGAAACGCCTAAGATTTAGAATATTCTTACTCGCGGTTTGAGCCATCGATTCGAAGTCTTCCCTTGAAGGCTGCGCAGATCGGTAAATGTTCCAAGCCACCCAGCTACAATTCCTAGGGGAATTGTAATGGAAATCCATAGAACCAGTGGGAATTACAGCAAGTCTGATATCCTCCAATTGACGTTGAGTGCCGTCTGGACCAAGAGCTTGAATGTTTCGAATGGATACCTCGCCTCCATGCCTCAGTTTGTTTCTCACCTTATTTACCTCAGGATTGAGCGCAGGACCATCGCAGTGAATGACGACTTGACCTGTACCAGTGTCTGAGACAAAATCGTAACTCAAAATTTGAAACCTCAGATCAAATTCGAAGTTTTCCATCTTGGCAATTACTCCAGCGGCAGCCAGTAAATATTTGTATGGAATGTCATCAATACCTGTTTTTCCTCCGAAGTAGGGTTTTGGGTCAGGAACATTTTTTACTCTGAATTCCTTTTTTCCAGCATCGAGGGTATCTCCGTTGGTGGTGTACCTGACATGGACATAACATGTGGGTCCCTTTCCGGGCCAGACCTTCCAATGATGGCCTTCATGAGAGATGTTATCTGCATTGCTAATCCTCACGATTAGATTAGAGTCAGGCACTCCTGCAACAGCCACTTCCATGGGGTTTGCTAAGCCACGATAAAACACATTCATTGCAGTAGGAGCAACAACCAAATTGATATCGGTTTGCCCAAAACATTGGAATGAAATCAAAAAACTTATTGCGCTGATCCAACGTGCCATAGGCTCAAAGTTCACAGAATTTTTGGTTTGGAGACAAACGATTATTAATACCAAGCGTCTAAATACTTCGTATGCGAATTACTGCACTTTTTATCTTGGTCTTGTTTTCTATCGCCTCTTGTGATGAACGTGCTTGCACCGAAATAGGCTGTGTAAATGGCTTGGTGATGTCTTTTGAATTAGAGGAGACAACTCAAGTTGAAATCACTTTTATTTCTGGTCAGAATACTTCGAAAATGGAATGTGGTGGCGTTCAATCCAATTGCATGAATACTGAGGTGTTTGACGATTTTTCAGTCGAAGAAATGCATGTGAAACTTTTCAATGATTCAATGCTCATCAATGAATACACTCAGGAAATAAGCTACGAGACCACCCGGCCCAATGGTGAAAAGTGTAATCCTGAATGCAGACAAGCCACCGTTACAATTAGCGACTAGGATTTCATTAAGTCATTGGGAAACGAAGCGGATAGTCCTTCGCAAGAACTCTGCAATCAAAATTCTACCTTTCCACCATGCCAACAGAAGAACGAGAATGGTTAGACTCAGGTTTTATATCTCAGGAGCAATTTGCGGCCATTGAAGATATTAGAGAGGGTCGAGTTTTTTCTATTTCAAGTGAATTACAAGGTTTATTGTATCTGGGTGTTTTGCTTTTAGCCACGGGCACTGGGATAATTATTTACAACCATATTGGAAGTGTCGGGCATCTCATCGCAATCGGCCTAATTGCTATTCTTTGTGCTGGCTCATATTGGTATATATTTTCTCGTTCGGTTGATTATTCTCCATCAAAGACAGATGATCCAAATCCATATTACGGATACCTCACATTGCTTGCAGCTCTTTTATCTGCTAGTTTGCTTACCTATTTGCAATTGCAATTTGAGGCATTTGGCGATCAATGGAGCTGGCTTACGCTTGTGACTGCTGCTTTGTTTGCCTATATCGCATATCGATTCGATCATATTGGAGTACTTGGGTTGGCCATTACTTCACTTGCCTCGTTTCTTGGATTGCGCATAGAACCTGATTTGTTCAATCCTTCCATCACATTGGATGGATTGTACTATTACAATACGGGTATAGTGTTGGCCATTGCACTTGCCGTAATTGGTTTGTGGTTAAAGTCAAAAGAAATTAAAGATCACTTCACTCCAGTATATATGCAGTTTGCGGCTCTTCTAGGTCTTTTAAGTGCCATGTCCGCCACTTCCGACCTTGGTTTAGTATCATGGTATAGTGTGGCAGCGATCGTTTTAAGCGCGTGCTCTGTGTATTATGCATTTCGAGTAAAATCCACATGGTATATGTTATATGGAGTTTCGGTAGCATACATCATTGTATCGGCATGGGTCATTCATTTTTGTTGGGAAGTATTAGATGGGGATAACATCATTTTGCTGTTTCTATATTTTACTGCTAGTCCAATAGTTCCCTTATTATTGATTCTAAAATCGAGGAGGCGATTCAAATGATATCTGCCTATACCATAGAGCAAATCAGCGCTTTGCGACATCAGTTGAAGGCCCGTAAATGGCTGAAGGCGGGACTTGTCAATCAGGATAAGCACGATTTAATTGTTGAGGCTTACCCTTCCAATCTTTATAGAGTGAAATTGGCCATGGCAGCCTTATTGTTTTTAGGTGGAACAGTAGTGGTAATTGGGCTTCAGTTGACAATAGCCATGAGTTTTTTAAATGAGCTAGAAGATTTGCTCGGTTTTCCAACCTTGATTATGGGGTTGTTAGTGTTGGTCTTTGCAGAGTGGTTGTTGATTCGGGAACAATGTCATCACAGGACCGGGATGCTACAGGCAGTTTATTTACATGGCCTGCAACTCCTTATCGCGTCAAGCGCTTATTTTTTTGATGATAACGAAATCATTGTTGTCTTGACAGCGTTCATTCTGAGCTTATTAGCCTCATTGCGCTACATGGATCGATTCGCCTTAGCATCCGCGCTCGTGTGTTTTGGGGTGTTTGTTTTTCAGCTATTTGATTCGTTTGATGGAATGATGGTCTATTTCGTTCCAATTTTCCTCGCAATATGTTATGGGGCAGCGGCATTTTGGCTAGATAGATTGAGTAAATCAGGTGAGCATTGGATGTATGGAGATTTAATAAATGCAGGCAAGCTGTTTTCACTGATCTTGATGTATATATCCGTCAATGTACTTGTCGTATCCTCTGGTGGTAATTTGTTAATGAATCTCGATGGCCAACTTCCATTTGCATGGTTATTCATAGCCCTAACAATATTGCTTCCCCTGACTATGTTCTATTTCGGGTGGAAAAATCGGGATAGAATTCTCTTAAACATTGGTGGTATTGGCGCTGTGCTTTCCGTACCATCCATCAAGTTGTATTTCGAAATGCCGACAAACGAATTTGTCATAGCCTTTGTGGGAGTTTTGCTTATTGTAACCGCCATCCTTTTGATTAGGTATTTCAGTGCTGCTCGAAATGGAATTTCAAGTGCTAAGGAGCAAGGGCAGTCATCATCGATTTTAAAAATCCTAGAGGCAGCTCAAGCGTTTCAGCAAGGAGAGAAACCAACCACAGATACCTTTGGTGGTGGTGAATTTGGCGGTGGAGGAGCAGAGGGAAAGTTCTAAGAATCCATGAATGGTTAGATCAAAACTTTGACCACCACTTTTTTCACTGCTGAACTCTCATCTATAGCGATACCTGGCATATGTATATCATCAGGAAATAATATCATAAAGCTACCTTCTTCAAACTTTATGGCTTCGCAAGTAGTATCATAAAATGAGTAATCCCGTTCTAAATTGGTTTCATAGGGCTGCTGATCGCGCAGTGATACAAGCCCCATATGTTCGGTGCCCTTGATCATAAATTGAACATCGATGTATTTGTAATGAGCCTCTAATTTACAATCTGATTTATCACGAGTATCATATTCAGAAACCACTGCTCTAACGTTGTCACCATCTATCGTATAGCGCCCGACTTCAGCGTTCTTCAGGTCTGTGTTTTGAATGAATTCAAATGCTTGATTTAAACGTGCTCCAAGTCCAGCATACAAATGAGCGTTTTCGATTTTATCTTTAATCATGTCGGAATCTAGTAATGTTACCGTTTATCAAAACTAGCTTTTCGGATATCGCAAAGTCAGAGACTTATTAATTAAACCAAACAGCATATCGTTTTCTTCGGAGCTCTAAAGCCAATGATTCTTCCAATTTGAGAGCATCCGCTCGATTGTAAACAGGGTCGATGTAATTATAAAGGCTTGGGCGGAGGTATGTCCCGAATTTCTCCACAATATTCGAACTGAGTTTGTGGCCTTTCTTATTTCTGCAGCCCGTTTTGTGTTGCTCAAATCGCTCTTGAGGGGTTTTTGTGGTTACACCAACATACAAGCATTCTAACACTCCATTGTACTGTGGATTGGCATTTCGGAATTTGGCACTTTCGGTAAATACCTTTTTAGACAGCTCAATAACATACACTCGGTATTCTAAACGAGCCATTTTATTTTACCTTAAAACTCCATTCAATCCAGAACTTGGATACGCATTCTCCACTGTCCAATTTTCCTTCACTAAGCAATGTAATTTTCTGTCCTTCACCAGATTTGATAGCCGCAGTGACACAGTCATAAACGTCTTTTCCATCATGACAACTGAATGTGATTTGCCCATCCGCTTTTTTGTAAAACTCGCTTCGCATTCCGGTCACTAGCATCGAAACCTTGCCGCGACCTTCGATGGCAGCTACGGCTAAAACACCGGTAGAAAACTCAGCAGCGCCAGCCTGTGCAGCGAAGTAAACGGATCTAAACGGGTTTTGCGTCCGTTTCGTGAAGGGAATCGTCACCTTGGAGTGATTCATATCTAAGAGCCTCAGTTTTACCCTCCAAAAGAGTAACGATGGAAGCTTAGTCCAGAAATAGAACTTCAATTTCCATGGATTAAGTAGTTCGCGTATCAATTTTTGCGCTTTTGGATTCAGCTGGTCGTTCATAATATAAAAGTACTCGAACGGAATGGGTGGTCATGTTATTTAATGTGCCTTAGTTTTTCAAGCTTTGAAATTCAGTTCTTTGCCGCATGTGGAATGAATTTCAATTTCAAGTTGATCCTGAAACAGCAGCCTCGCCTGAATTATTGCGAACCGCTGCCGCAACCCATGCAGGGATTTCGGAAGTTGAAATTAGTCATGTTCAGATTTTGAAACGTTCCATTGATGCCCGTCAACGGCAAGTCAAGGTGAATTTGAAGGTGAAAATTTTCAGCAAGGAAAATTACATCGAGGAGGTCATTGAATTGCCTGACTATCCCAACGTTAGTAGTTCAGAGGAAGTGGTGATCATTGGAGCGGGACCTGCCGGAATGTTTGCAGCACTGCGTTGCATTGAGTTGGGTAAAAAGCCCATTCTGCTTGAGCGTGGTAAGATGGTGCGCGATCGTAGGAGAGATTTACGTGCCATCAATATTGAGCATGTGGTGAATGAAGATTCGAACTATTGCTTTGGTGAAGGTGGAGCCGGAACATACAGCGATGGTAAACTCTACACTCGATCCAAGAAGCGCGGTGATGTTGATCGCATACTTCGATTGTTAGTGGCGTTTGGAGCGAGTAGAGACATCATGGTGGACGCCCATCCGCATATTGGAACCAATAAGCTGCCAGAAATTATCGAATCCGTGCGCGAATGTATTTTGGCGCAGGGTGGAGAAATCCGATTCAATGCACGTGTCACAGACCTCATGCTTGATTCGAACCAGATAAAAGGCGTCATGCTTCAAAATGGCGATAAAATGGAATCGACTAAGGTCATTTTGGCCACTGGGCATAGCGCGCGGGATATTTTTGAACTCCTCCATACCAAGGGAATACAGATCGAGGCAAAACCCTTTGCTTTAGGGGTGAGGGTGGAACATCCGCAAGAATTGATCGATACGATTCAGTACAAATGTGATGTGCGAGGACCCTATTTGCCGCCTTCTCCTTATAGTTTAGTTAAACAAGTAGATGGAAGAGGTGTCTATTCTTTTTGTATGTGTCCAGGCGGCATAACAGCCCCCTGTGCTACGAGTCCAGGCGAAGTAGTTACGAACGGGTGGTCGCCCAGCAAAAGGGATCAGAGTACCGCCAATTCGGGAATTGTGGTAGAGCTCCGAGTGGAGGATTTTAAGGATTACGCTCAGTTTGGCCCCTTGGCGGGAGTCGAATTTCAAAAGGCCATCGAACAACGAGCATGGAAAATGGGAGGGGAGACGCAACGTGTGCCTGCCCAGCGATTGATGGATTTTATTGACAAGACACGCTCAAGTGACATACCTAAAACATCATATGTTCCAGGAACCACTTCAGTCGAAATGAGTGAAGTGTTGCCATCATTGATTCACAGGGCGTTACGCGGAGGGTTTAAGCAATTCGAATCGTCAATGAAGGGGTATCTGACAAACGAGGCTGTTGTGCATGCTCCAGAGTCACGCACCTCATCTCCTGTTCGTATTCCAAGGGACAGGGAAACATTAGAACATATCCAGGTCAAAGGTTTATATCCATGTGGCGAAGGGGCAGGTTATGCTGGAGGGATTATTTCGGCCGCGATTGATGGAGAGAAGTGCGCTGAGCATGCCGTGAAGTAACAGTGTTTATATAGCCCTTCAGCCATTATTTGGATGAAACAGCGTTCGGGAATTACCCTTCGGTTAATGTCACCTTAAGGATTATGTAGGTTTGTTTAAAATTCAGATTTTGAACATCTTAAGGTGTGTATTGTTGATACTATATGAAACCAGAAAAACAACGACCAAGAGTATTTCTCCGTAAGATGCTAACCGTAATAGCCATCTTATCTATTGTAATTTTAGCAGGGGTGGTTATTATCTAGTAGAGATATTCTACTCCTTAACGCATTCCTTTTGTTTGCTTCTATTCTTCCATTGAATCCAATATTCCTCTAAACCTTCGGGAGTCGTTTTAAGCTCACTAATGTCGAGTTGCTCGCCTTTCAACAGGGCGCTGCTCAATTGTTTTTTCCGAGACGCAATGGCAGGTGTATGATTCCAACCACCGCAATGGTCAAAGGATGTATAGGCATCACATCTTTCGGAAACTTGAATAAATGGAATATCTAAGTGATACTTTACATTTCCACTGCCCATGCCCGTGGTTGTCATTTTGATGCCTTCAAAATCGACCTTTGAGTACAATTTATTGTCAAACAACTCCTTGAGTTTGTCGCCAACCGCTGCCGACATGGTATTGGAAAACTGATGTGCCACATCCAATCCGTTTAGAAATTCTGGTCCGACATAGGTGCCGATACAACCTTGATCTGTACAGGAGATTTCGGGTTTTTCTAGAGACTGAGCATTCAAGCTGGACCAAGCGATGGTCAAGGCAGTACAACATACCCAAGTCGATAATTGGAGGTGGTTAAGAGTCATGGTCATCGTGATATTTATCGAATATACCCTGCTGAAAGGGTGTCCAAAGGCATGCGCGTTGACCACCTTTCTTGAGTGCCAAATTAGCCCAAGAGTTACACGTATTCATAAAGCTATACGTTCCCTGGGCCTCATAAAAGGCATCCGTCTCACCATAATTTGCATCTGTTTCAATCAACATAACTTTTCCATTGTCATCCCGCTGAAAGCTCTGATTGATGAATTGAATAAGTCGATCATATTGCCCTTTGCTAAGCATAATACGCTTGCACGATTCACTTTCCTCCATTCTCTCATAAAAGGTAGTATGCATGGCGGTACTGCTCAGTCCAAATGCTGCGTTAAAAGCAGTCGAAAACTTCAAATCTGCCCAAGTGGGCGTGTTTAAGTAAAATCCTTTATCTCCCCAGCCAATGGCTAAATGCTTGTAGCGCAGCGAGTCGCTCAGGTGGTGAATGTCTTTGAACCAATTAAATTGTTTAGTTATGGTTGGCACCACAATGTCTGTATGAACCCCATTGGTTAGAATGTATATTTCTACCTCTTGGCTCGCTGCTTCACGATCAACCTCAATACTCGAAAATGCATATGCTGTAATTAAATACAAAGCGATGCTGCCAATGACTATAGCAGCTATGATCAAGGAAAATCGTAGTATTTTGAAACTGAGTCTCTTCACAGGAACTAAAACTAAGTTTTTATAGGTTTTCGTGTGCCGACCCGCCTTTACTTTCTGCGATTTGCCCCTTTGTCGCCTCGTGTTTTTGGCTTTTTGAATTTCGTTTTGATCTCTCGGTGATAGCGACTTCCTTGATTCACCTTACTGTTTTTAGCGCTTTTTTCATGAAATGCTGGTCCTGATTCGCTGTTCAGCTTGCGATGTGGATTGATGGGCTGTTTTGTATCATCCAATTCCTCAGGTAATAGGTCTCGTGAGATCTTAACCGATTCTGGGATTGCTGCTTCCGGAATTTCATAGTCCATTAATACCTCGATGGCCAATTTATGTTCTAATTCCTTTTCCGTATAAAATAGGAGGGATGTGCCCCCTTGTTCAGCCCTGCCGGTGCGACCTATACGGTGGATGTAATTCTCTGGAAATTTCGGGGTATCAATATTGACTACGTGTGAGATGTGCTCAAAATCGATTCCGCGCGCGATCACGTCTGTGGCAATTAAGATTCTATGAGTGCCATCGTCAAAAGATTCAATCGCTCCAAATCGGGCGTTTTGACTTTTATTCGAGTGAATAATGGCCAGGTCAGATCCAAAGTCTTCATGAAGGCGATCATAAAGCTTGTCTGCAATGCGTTTGCTCGGAGCGAAGACCAACACCTTAATCATGTCGTGCTCGGTCTCTAAAAGATGAGCTAGTAGGTTGACCTTGGTATGGAAATTTGGAACAGCGTAGCTCAGCTGGTTGATGTTTTCAAGTGGTGTACCGCTCGGAGCAATCGTCAATTGAACGGGAGCAAAGAAATTCTCTTTGATCAAAGCATCAACTTCTTCCGTCATAGTGGCGCTGAACATGATGTTTTGTCGTTTTTCTGGTAACAATTCAAAAATGTTGGTCAACTGAAAAATGAAGCCCAAATCGAGCATAACGTCTACTTCATCGATGACCAGTTTCTGAATGTTTTTGAGCATCACAGCTCGTGCTAGAACCAAATCATACAGACGACCCGGTGTGCCGACCAATATGTCCATACCTTCCAAAGCGGCTAGTCCTTGTGTGTTGATGTTGGTTCCTCCGTACACACCAAGAATACGAACGGTTTTATATTTGGCAAACGATTCAATTTGCTCCACAACTTGCTGCACCAATTCGCGTGTGGGAACCACGATCAGAACCGTTGGATGCTTGCTTTTTGAAAACTTAAGGTTTTGGAGTATCGGAAGCATGTATGCCAATGTCTTCCCGGTTCCCGTTTGCGAAATTCCAACTACGTTTTTACCAGACATCACCACTGAATATGCCGCTTCTTGGATGGGAGTCGGCTCGGTGTAACCGAGCTCGTCCAAGGCATTGAGCAACATCTTGGAAGGATTTAGATCACGGAAAGAACTCATTGAGATTTTGTCTTTGTAATGAGCGGTGAAGGTACGAGGAATGTTAACGGCAAAAGTTGGGTAGTTTTTCTCAGAAAATAGGGTGGTTGGTGAATCGTTTCTTTTTTTTGCGATCTGAAAAAAGCAATTTCATTTCCATGCATTCGAATTCTGCCAAACCGGAACCTAAGTCGTTGTCCATATCCGATTATACCTACGAATTGCCTCAGAGTCGAATCGCACAGTATCCCCTAGAGCAGCGTGATACAAGCAAATTGTTGGTGTATAAGGATGGCGATATTCATCATGAAGAGTTTGTTGAATTGCCTGAACTTCTGCAACCGAATGATTGCCTGGTGTTCAATGATACCAAGGTGGTTCATGCACGTATTCATTTTCAAAGGCAAACCGGTGCGCGCATCGAGGTATTTTGTCTTGAGCCGACAGAACCTTTTGAAGTTTCAGTGGCTTTCGCAAAAAAGAAGAGCACCGTTTGGAAAGCGATGATCGGCAATGCGAAAAGATGGAGAGAGGGAGAAATTCTTTCAAAGTCAATTAAAACGGAGTCTGGTGAATATTCAGTGAAAGCTGAGATCATGGATAAAAGTCGTTCGGCCTATGCAGTGCGATTAAGTTGGGATGTTGATCTAACATTTGCACAGGTGCTGGACGATATCGGAATGCTGCCTTTGCCGCCATACTTGAACCGAGATTCAGAGGTAGAGGATGAGGAGCGATACCAAACGGTTTACGCTCAGGCAGAGGGCTCTGTGGCTGCTCCAACGGCCGGTTTGCATTTCACAAAACAAGTCTTTGATGACTTGATAAAACGACAGGTTCAGTCGTTGTTTGTTACGCTTCATGTGGGTGCGGGAACCTTTAAACCTGTTCATTCGGAAACCATGCAAGACCATGAAATGCACCGAGAGCGAATTTTAGTTTCGATTTCTGCGTTGGAAAAGATGCGTGTTGCCTCCATTGAAAATCGAATCATAGCTGTGGGTACTACCTCTATGCGCACCATTGAGAGTATCTATTGGTTCGGAGTGAAATTACTCGCGACAGAAGGGGTGAATGAATTCTTTGTCGGACAATGGGAACCCTATGAGTTAGAGCATAAAACAGTGGAGGTAACTGCAGCTTTGGATGCCGTAATCAGCTGGTTGAAGGATAAGCAGAAAAGCCACTTGAACGGCTTTACTCAATTGCTGATTGCTCCAGGTTACCAAATTCGTATGGCTGACGCCTTGATTACCAATTTTCATCAACCACAAAGCACCTTGCTGCTGCTGGTAGCTGCGCTCATTGGTGATGATTGGAGGAAGGTTTATGATTACGCGCTTCAAAATGACTTCCGCTTCTTGAGTTTTGGGGATAGTTCCATTTTGTTTCGGGCTGTGAACAGGCATTAGCATACTTGGGCTAATCAGGCGCTGAAGTAATCAATGCGCACACCACCCATTAATTTATCCAGATAAAAAACCACGGGATATATTATTTGAAATAAAATAGTTATGCTTGTTTCGTTATGCTGGTTTTGCATGACGGAACGAGAAAATCATGAACCCTCACTAAAGTGGATATATGCGAAATTCGCATATACACTTGTTGGCAGTAATGTAAAATGAAACCAAGGACAAAAGTCAAACTGAAGAGAGCCTGGAACTATTTTGGAGCATTTGTACTGGCTTCAGCTTGCTTCTTTGCTTCATATTTAGCATTCGAAAGTCGAAACACAGACATTGAATCCTTGGAATTTGTTGAAGGAAATGTTCTATCTGCTGGAGTTGGTAGCAGTTCAACAAATGTGTCTGGAAAGTTTAAATTAACCAAACCAACCTATTTGATAACCCTGGAGACTTCTGACCAGATTTTTGGAATTTACAGACCTAATGGAGACTATTCAAGTTTGACCAAACAAATAGTATCCGGTCAATTCATACGTGTTTACTTTAAGCCCCAGTATGATAAGAACAAACCTAATCTACAGACTTACAGGATTGAATCGAACGAAAAAATGATAATGGACAGCAACGATTACCGAGATAGAGAAGGCATTGCGGGATGGATTGGTTTAGGTGGAGGAATCTTGCTAATTGGACTTTCGTTTTACTACGATAGAAAATACTGGAAAAAATAAAAACACTACTGCCAACACAACATATAGCTTATGGCGGGTGAACAGCTGCCAGCAAGGTTTTCGCTCCGTAAGCAGCTTTGGTTTCGAGGGACAGGAAAGTGCTTCTAAATCGCCACAAGCCATATGCAAACCGTTGTGCAAAATGTTAAAATGACGACATCACGGAAGTATTTATGGTATTGGACGGGTATTCCAATTCTCATTCTGATAGGTCTGTTTTTGGACACAGAACTAGACATTAATGTCCACGACACCTATTTCGTTATCAGACTGCTCCACCTGACAGTTTTGGTTTCACTTTTTCTTTTCGTTTCAGGTGTTGGGTACTTTCTGCTCAGGAAAAAACAGACAAACCGTTTCTTGGACAGTTTCCATCTGTTGACGACAGTTCTTGGAATTCTTACAATCGCGATTTCGGCCTTCGCCTATTCACAAATTGACTTCAACTACACGGGCGAATACGAAGAAATAGCCCGAAATGGACAGTTGACCAAATACTGCTTTTTTGGAATTCTTGGTGGGGTTTTATCAATCTTGGTTGGTTTCGTTGGCTATTTGCTGAACCTAATCTTGACGTGGACGAAAAATGAAAACACTTTGCACAACACCCGCTAAAATCAAATGCTTACGATTTCTACTGAGTTCAAAGCCAAACAACAAGAGTTGCAGAAGTTTCAATTTCAGCTGGATTGGTATGAAGAACGAGGCTTAAAATCAGCGAGCGAATTGATCCGTTTTGCAGATAGAGCCTACAATGCTGGCGAGATTGATTACATCGAATACATCAGCAGCCTTAAGCAAGCAATTCAAATTAAACGAGATCATTTAGAAATAACAAAACAATACAATCAATGCGCTTTGGACTTAAAATACCTGGGCGGTTCATTTTAATAATATTAAACCATAAAATCATGAAATTCATTCCATATTTATTCGCGCTATTGAGCGTCATGGCGTTTCAAAGCTGCTCAAACTCGAGCAATGCACCAGCTACTGAAACAGAGTCGGCAGACCATGGTCACGATCACGAAACCGCGACCAATGAAGACGAGGTGCACTTGCTGCAAAAGCAAATGGACGTGATGAACATTCATTTAGGACAGTTCCAGCATTTGGACTTATCCAAAACCGTAAAATCAAATGGGAAGTTGCAATTGCCTCCGCAAAACAAAGCCAGCGTAAGCGCTTTGGTTGGCGGGCGTGTGGCTAGCATCGATGTATTGGAAGGTGATTCTGTGAAAAAAGGCCAAGTTTTAGCACGCATCGAGCATCCTAGTTTTATTGAAATGCAAGAACAATACATGACGGTCAAGAGCCAACTCGGTTTCGCAAAACAAGACTTTCAACGTAAAAAAGACTTAAATAGAGATAGCATCAGTTCGCTCAAATCGTTTCAGCAATCGGAGTCAGAATACAACGGATTAAAGGCCAAGTTTGGTGGTTTGGAGGCGAAATTGAAGCTGATTGGCGTGGACATAGAATCTCTAGAAAATGGCAATTACACGTCATTGGTACTAATTCGAACTCCTATCAATGGGTACGTTAGATCTACTAATGTAAACATGGGCATGTCGGTAGCTCCAGATCAAAGTCTGTTCGAAATTGTGGACAATGATCACATTCATATTGACATGAATGTTTACGAGAAAGACATGCATAAAATCAAAAAAGGTCAAAAGGTTATATTTTCAATTTCAAACAATCCTGATTCAGTGTTTGTAGGCAGTGTGTTTGCGCTCGGTCGCGCATTCGAAGAGGAACCTAAAGCCATGGTAGTGCATGCAGAAATCGACAATCATGATGGCAGTTTACTTAGTGGTATGTATGTAGATGCACGCATTGTAACTAGCAATGAGAAGGTGAGTGCGTTGCCCAACGATGCCATTGTAAGCGATGGTGGTTTAAACTACATTTTTGTACTTAATCCACCATCTAAAAGCGAGCATAGTCATGCCGAAGGCGAGTCGCACGATCAACACAATGACGAGTTTGTTTTCCGAAAAATTGAGGTGAACACTGGCGCAATGGACATCGGTTTTACGGAAGTGGTTCCAGTATATGACTTGCCCGAACATGTTCAAATCGTTACAAGCGGAGCATTCTATCTATTAGCTGAAATGAAAAAAGGAGAAGAGGGAAGCGGACATCATCACTAAATTTTATTTCTGGCTTAGAATCTGCCCCGTCAATCGCATCAACTCCAATTCGTTCAGTTTGATACTGATTTTGGCGTTGCTGATGCGGATTTGCGAACTTACGTAGGCTACTTGTGCTTCGCGGAATTGTGTACTGGAGATTTGGCCACCCTTGTATAATTCTTCGCTACGTTGAAGATTGAGCTCCGCAGATTCTAAGTTGCTTTCTTCGAATCGCGCTACCGTAACACTTTGTTTATAGCTTTCATAAGCATTGCCAAGGTCTGTCAACAATTGAAGCTCTGCACTTTGCTGCTCCAAGGCGCGAATTTCCATAGTGACTTTTTGGTTTTGTCTGTTGATGTTATTCTTAAATCCGTTAAAAAGCGGGTAGGAGAGGGCAACAGAACCATTCCATCCGGCAGCTGTGTTACTTAAAACGATACCTGCTTCACTTTGACTGTTAGCATAGCTGTAACCACCATTAATCGAAAGTTGAGGAAAGGCAGAGGACCAAGCCATTTGGTGGTCTTTTTGTGCTAACGCTTGTTGCAGGGCTTTGTTTTTGAGTGTGCTGTTATTGGCTTTTGCTTCACTGGCCAATTCATCTAAGGTCCATGGTTTTATTTCAATACTCATTTCTTCAGTAACCACGTCCTTAGTTACTTCTTCGTTGATCAATCTGGATAACTGTCGCACTGCATTGCTACGTTGCAGTTGTGCGTTAAGTAGAGCGGAACTATCGGAAGTAATGTCCACTCGTGCAGCAAGCAACTCGGTTCTCAGTCCAGTTCCCAATTCTTTGGCTATCAACGCTCGATCATAACGCTTTTTGCTCACGCTAACATTTTCTGTGGCTATTCGCTCTTGATCAATAGCTCGTCCAAGCACATAGTAGGCATTCGCTACTTGCAGTAAAGTGGCCTCCATTGCACTTTGGGACTGCATATCCACCAATTCCTTGTTCAACTTGAGTTTGTCATACATGCGAATTCCGTTCAAACCCTTGAATAAAACATAACTAGCTGTCAGACCTGCATTTGTATTGGTGCTTTGGGCGTTGTCCACACTTGTTGGCGGTATGTTACCCGCAAATTCCAATTCAGTATTATTAATATTGATACCTGCGGAGGCGCTCGCTGTTACACTGGGTAAAAGGCCGGCATTTCCCAAAGTGGCTGAGTTTTCGGCAATCTCCATTTGGCTTTCCAAAATTTGAATATCAAAATTGTTGGCTAGCGCTTTTTTGAATACCTCATCTAGGGTGAGCACGGACTGACTTATACCTGTATTTGCTAAGGCAAAAAGGCCTACAGCGAAGAATATTCTAATCTTCATATTTCATTTCTTTAAAAGCTGGTTCAACTTCCTTAGGCAAGGATCTTTTGCCATTCCAGAACCAATCAAAACTTCGTTTTGTCCTGTTAATCATCATGAGAATCACAGGTAATAAAATCAGTACCGAAACGGTCGCAACTCCAAGTCCATAAGCTATTGTCGCTGCCATTGGAATCAGAAATTGGGCCTGCATGCTGGTTTCAGCTATTAAGGGGCCTAATCCAGCCATGGTGGTGAGTGAGGTCAATAAAATGGGGCGAAAACGTGAGAGCGAAGCTTCTCGGATGGCTTCTTTTACTGACATTCCAGCTTTAATGTTGTTGTTATAAGCACCGACAAAGACCAACGCATCATTCACTATAATTCCTATTAACGCTATAATTCCTAGATAACTGAATAGGCTCAATTGTAGTCCATGAATCCAGTGCCCCCAGGCAACACCGATAAAACTGAATGGAATTAAGGCTAGCACAGCAAGTGTTTGAGAAAAGGAACGGAATGTCAGAACAATGATGCTCAACATAAGTAACAAGACAACCGGCCCAACTGTCTGCATTGATTTGGCAGTTTTACCTTGTTCACGCTGCTGACCTTCCAATGTGAATTTGATGCTTGGGTGATCCACTAAAATCGCGGGTAAATACTCGTCTTGAATACTAGCTAATACGTTGTTTACAGAGACCTCAGAATTTGCGATATCTGCCGTTACCAAAATCTGGCGTTCACCATCGCTGTGCTTGATGCTTACTACTCCACGTCCAATTTCGAAGGTGGCTAAATCCTTAAGTAAGCAGCTCTGACCTTGATTGGTGCGAATTTTCATTTCACCGAGGCTGCTCTGACTGGCACGTTCATCTTCCTTATAGCGTACCCAAACTTTCACTTCATCTAAACCACGCTGCAAGCGCTGAACTTCAGTTCCGAAGTAACCTTGTCTTATTTGGGTCATGACTTGCTGCTCAGTTAAACCAAGAAGGTATGCCTTATCCTTGAGTCTGACACGGATTTCACGTAATCCTTCTTGATCATCGTCATTAACATCCTTCAGGTCACTCAGTGTTCGAAGCTTGGCTTTTAGTTTCTCAACAACCGTTCGGACTTCTTCCTGATCAACTCCCTTTAAGGCTACAGCTGCGGGTTTGCCAAATGGCGTACCTGTGCCGTATGAGAATTCCTCTACACCTAATAAATCCCCGGCATTTTCGCGAATCATTCCGCTAATCTTCAACACTGGCATCTGCCTCGCTTCATTGTCTAACAGTTTAATGCGAAGAGTTCCTTCATTGGTGCTTCCAGGACCTAAGCGCTTATCCACTGACAACACAACGTCTAATGAATCCTCACGTGTTGGTTTGATTTCGGCACTGGTCTTCCAAACAGCTGCTTCCACTTGGTCTAATCTCGCTAAGGTTAATTCTTCGGGTGTACCAGAAGGCATCTTTAGATTCACGGTGATTTCTTCCCCTTCAATGAACGGAAAGAATGTAGTGGTAATGATACCCCCCTGAATGGCCCCAAAGGTGGCGAGCAACATAGCTACCGGAATAGCAATAGCGAAGAAGCGCTTTTCTAAAAAGAATTCAAGTACTGGCTCGTAAAGCTTGAATTTTAACCAATCCAAAACCATTGTTGAATACTGGGTGAGCTTGCTTGGTTTAACATCTCGGTCAAGCGCCTTGGAGTGGGCAATGTGAGCGGGAAGAATAAAAACGCCTTCAATCAAAGAAAAGAGCAGCGTTGCAATAACGATGAATGCCATCTGCCCGAAAAAGTCTCCAAGCGTACCTTCAATAAAAAAGAAGGTGCTGAAAGCCACAATGGTCGTTGCAATGGCTGAAAAAACAGCGGGTAAAACCTCCATTGTGCCATTTACAGCCGCAGTAATTCGGTCTTCGCCCATTTCATAACGTCTATAGATATTCTCACTGATTACTACTCCGTCATCTACCAGAATTCCGATTACGGTGATCATTCCGAATAGCGAAATGACATTGATGGTTATACCAAAGAATGGACTTAGAATAAATGCTCCTGCAAAGCAAATGGGTATGGCCAATGCCACCCAGAAAGCCAACCTATAATGGAGGAAAAGCGCTAAGAAGGCGAATACTAATATGAATCCGAAGATGCCGTTGTTGACTAAGAGATCTATACGTTGTACGACTGTATTTGAAGCGTCCTGTGTAATGTTAGCCTGCATTGCCGAGTTTTCACTATTAAATACGGCTATGTATTTTTTTAACTCGTCCGCAATGAAAAGCAAATCTTCATCATTGGTGTTGCTGACATCGATGGTAACGGAAGGTCGACCATTGAAGAAACTCATGTTGGGGACCTCTGCCCAACGATCTTCAACTAAAGCTACATCCTGCAATCGGACCACACTTCCATCGGCATTCGCCTTGACCACCAAGTCTTGCAAGTCTTTAGCGTAATAGGATTTGTTGGTGGATCGAATTTTTAACTCTTCGTTTTCTCCAATTACAGTACCACCCGTAATTTCAACATTGTTGCTAGCAACTGCTGTAGTTACCTGTTGAAGGGTTATTCCAAAACTGGCTAGTTGATCTTCCTTAATACTGATTACAATTTCTTCATCTGGAAATCCGCTTAGCGCCACTTTTGAGATGCCGTCTATGGCCAACAAATCTCGCTCTACTTCGCGTGCTGCAGCTTTCAATGTATATAGATCTACTTCACCATGAATGGCGAAGCTCATAGCTCTGCTGAGTGCCTCCCGTTTATATACATCTAAGGATTCTAGTCCAGTAGGGAAGGAGGTGATTCGATCAACTGCATTTTTCACATCCTGCAAAACCAAATCGATGTCTGCATTCTGCTTGATTTCCACAGTTACAGTAGCTTGATTTTCATTTGAAATGGAGGTGACACGATCGATGCCTGAAGTTCCTTTCAAATTATCCTCAATTTTCAGTACAACGGATTCTTCGATTTCTTCAGGCGAAGAACCCGGGTAAACCGCCTGAATGCTAATAATGCGACTGGGCACCTCTGGGAAAAATGTACGCCTTAAACTATTTAGACCAAAGAATCCGAAAATG
This sequence comes from uncultured Flavobacteriales bacterium, assembly GCA_943788775.1. Taxonomy (GTDB): domain Bacteria; phylum Bacteroidota; class Bacteroidia; order Flavobacteriales_G; family Salibacteraceae; genus SHAN690. The sequence goes on from CALSRO010000007.1 coordinate 19,524, forward strand.
AGCACCAGGGCGAGAATCACATTGCCCGAAATGCCATAGCGGATGAAATATTTTACAATACTCTGCATGCTTTCTTATTCGATGATTTCAACTTCCATTCCGTCAAAGGCACCAGGAACTACTTGGTTAACGATTGTCGTTCCATCGGCCAGTCCTTTAACCACCATCACATCCTTGCTCTGGTGAATAACATCAACATTGACTAAGTGAAGCTTGTCGTTTTCTACAGAATATACCTGTGACTCATTTACCACCAAGTATCGCGGAATGCTGGCTGCCGAGTCCAGGGCAACACCTTCGATAATTCCGTTTAAGTAAACACCCTCATAGAGCTTGTTGCCACTAACGGAAAGGTATACTTTGACAGTTTGGGTGGCTGCATCAACAATTTCACTGATGCGCTCCACTTTCCCAACCCAATTTCCTTGTAATTCAGTGGAGGAAAGCTGAGCTTCGCTACCCACCTTCACCTTGTTTATATCAGTTACGCTGACTCCAGCCTCCAATTCATAATTGCTTGGATCCACAAAGACACCCACACGCTGACCAGCGCGAATGATAGTGTTGGCATTTACGTTTGCCTCACTGACAATGCCATCAAACGGGGCAATGATGGTGAATTTTGCTAATTGAGCCTCTTGGCTTTTTATAGAGTAGAACAGATTGTAGACCTTTTTTGCTACGAGAAAGTTCTTTTCTTTTTCATCGGTTACTTCCGGTAGATCAGGCAAACTCTTCGTGGCATCAAATGCTGCCAAATAGTTTTTCCACTTATCGAATCCATCTTCGTAATCAATTTTTAAATCAGGTAATAAGCTTGTGAGCGTGCTTTGAAAGTTACTTCTATTGGCCACAATGTTATATCGGGTATCTGAATCGTCTAATTTCAGTAGAACTTCTCCATTTTTAAATGCAGTACCATCCTTAAACGGTTTTGCTCCAGCCACCAGTTTTCCATTTACTTCAGAAAACACATCGATTTTACGTTGCGACATTAATCGACCACTGAAATAGATATTGGCATTTTGCGGAATATTCTCCACGATGCGAATTTGTACAGGAGCGATGGTGCTCTTGGGAGGGTCTTCTTTTGGTGGTTTCTTCATGTCAGCAAACGTTTGCTTAATAAAAAAACCGAGTGCTAGAATAGCTATTGCAGCCACAACGGCCCATCTGCGTTTGATGTAGTCTTTCATTTTAGTTGGCTTTAATGTCTTTTATTAATATGGCAGTCACTTCTTTTTTTCTGTTAGTGATAAGTGTTTTGTATTCTGCTTGTGTCATGTCGTTCATGAACATGATCATTGGTTTAGCGATGAGCGGAAACAGAATAAGACCCATCATGTTCATTATGAATTGTTCTGAAGCGAAATCCTTTCTGATCAACCCTGATTTCTTGTTTTCTTCCAATTCAGCAACCAAGGATCCAAATGGAGGATTAACTCCAGCTTTTCGCATGCGCATCATGTGTTTTTCTGGATTTCTATTCATTTCTGTAATGATGAATAGGGGCAGGCGCGGATATTTAATCAGAAAATCAGAGTATTTATCTACAGCCAATTCCACTTTTTCGAACAGGGGAGCATCCGATTGAAATACCTCCTCAAGTGATCCAAATATTTCGCGGAAGGTTTTTTGAAACACCTTGATGAGTAAGGCTTCTTTACTCTTAAAGTAATAGTGAAGCAATCCTTTGTTTATCTCAGCTTTTTCAGAAATACTGCGCATACGAGCACCTTCAAAGCCTCGTTCAAGCATTTCATCTTCAGCAGCCTGTAGTATTTTTTCCTCTGTAGTCATAGTTACCCGTTTGGGTAAAACAATGCAATAGTAGAAAACTAAACCGCTTCAAGAATAAGATGTTTAGTCATTTGGGTAAATATCGTGTAAGCGGTTAAAATCAGAGGATGAATGAATGCTATTTGATTCGCGATTGAATGCTCAAGACATATCTCAAACAAAAAACTTTGAACTCGTTACATAGCCATTATATTTGCTCGCAAAGCCTCACACATTATGAAAATGAAATTGTTCCCAGTTGCTGCTATGAGCCTTGTGTTATGGTCATGTGGCGGAAGCGGAGAAACTGAAAAAGCACACGAAGAAGAAGCGGTAGTTGAAACAGTAGCGGAAGATCAAGGAGAAGAAGTCAATGATCTTGCTGATTTCAAGTTTCACACGATGATTGCCAATTTACCTAGTCCGTTGGAAACCTTTCATTTAATATCAGATGTGAGTGTGGGTATGGATGGAGTGGGGTTGACACCTACCGCAAAATCGAAGGAATTAAGCACCATGTCTTCTAAAGCCTACGGTTATGGTATGTATATGACGGACATGGGTTTCATGGCCTATGAGCATCAAAATCAAAAAACGATCGAATATTATCAAACTTGTCGTGAATTAGCTCAAGCCTTGGGAGCAGGAGATGTATTTGATCAAACGATAAGCGCAAATTTTGAAGAGAATACTTCGAGTGAGGAGAAGTTTGTCAAAATGATGGATGAAGCTTTTAACGCAATGGATCAATACATGGTGGACAATGAGCGATTCGTAAATGCTACTGAAATTTTTGTTGGAAGCTGGGTTGAGACACAAATCATTGCTACGAACATCGTAATGGATGAACCATTGAATGACTCAAATCGACCTATCTATAATGGAATTTATGAGCAAAAAATGCACGCATCTAATTTGATGAATGTGCTAAGTGAAATCGAAACTGAGTTGAACGATGATGTAGTGAATCATGTGGAGGACATAATGATGTTTTATGCTGGGTTTGCATCAGTTGAATCCATTTCGAAGGAAGACTTAGTAGTACTAGATGGTAAGCTTAAATCGTTAAAGGCTGCGTTGATGGCTTAAATCGTCAAAAAGTTTATTCGGAAAAACCCTCACGTTTTAACGTGGGGGTTTATTATTTCTATCAATGATTACCTGATTAGATGTAGGTAAAATCATTTACAATTTATTCAAAGTTGAGCTTCGTCAAATTGTCTTTATCTGTGTACGTTTGAGGTCAAATTTTCAATCATCATGCTTAAGAAATTACTGGTAGGAGTCGTTATCGTTTTTGTTGTGATAATTGCCTCCGCCATTGTGCTACCCATTGTTTTCAAGGACGACATAATTGCTTTGGTACAAAAGGAAGCGAACAATAACATCAATGCTACTTTAGAGTTTGGGGATATTGGTTTATCTCTATTTGAAAGCTTCCCTGATTTTACGCTGACCATAGAAGATATTAAAGTCACGGGAGTTGATCAATTTGTGGGAGTGAAATTGGCTGACATTGAAGCTTTGAAACTAAGTCTTGATTTAATGAGTGTGATCAATGGAGGTAAAATTCAAATCAACACTATTGGATTGGTTACACCCAAGTTTCATGTCATTGTGTTAAAAGATGGTACAGCAAACTATGACATAGCCAAAGCCACGGAAGAGGGTGAAGAAGAAATAAGCGAAGAACTGGAGGAAGAGGGAGTGGATTCAGATGGCGGTTTTAGCATTGGATTAAGTGAATATTATATCCGTAATGCTAATATCATCTATGATGACCGTGCTGGAGGAATGTATGCCCATCTCGTAAACTTCACGCATGAAGGCTCGGGTGACTTTACACAAGATGATTTTCTACTTGAAACAATGACGGATGCAGATGCTATCGATTTCAAAATGGATGGAGTCACTTATTTAAGCCGCACAGCGTTGGATATGAAATTCGATATGAATATGAATCTTCCAAACATGAAGTTTGATTTTGTAGAAAACTACGTTAAACTGAATGCTCTGCATCTAGGATTCGATGGCTCCATGGCCATGCCGGCTGAAGAAGGCGACCCTATTGATTTCGATCTTACATTCGAAACCAAGGAAACGACATTCAAAAGTTTACTGTCTATGGTACCTGCCATTTTCATGACGGATTTTGAAGACATTGAAACGGACGGAAATCTTGCCCTAAGCGGAATGGCAAAGGGTAGAATGGTTGGAGATCAACTTCCAGCATTTGCACTGGATTTAACCGTGAGCGAGGCTAGATTTCAATATCCTGATTTGCCGAAGGCTGCAGAAAACATTTCGATTGATTTGCATGTCAAAAACCCAGGTGGATCTGATGATAACACAATTGTGGATCTGAATAAATTTCATGTTGAGTTAGCTAACAACCCAATAGATATGGTGCTTCACATGCGCACTCCTATATCGGACCCATACATTGATGTCGATATCGATATGAACATGGATTTGTCTTCGCTGGCTGAGGTCATTCCTTTGGAAGAAGGTCAGGCGATTACAGGACAAGTAATCAGTGATATTCAATTGAAAGGGAATCAAAGTGCTTTAGATGAGGAGCGCTACCAAGACTTTGAAGCTGGTGGTTCGCTGGTGCTAAAAAATCTGGATTATAAAGATCCTACAATGGCCTATCAAACACTGATTAAATCATGTTCCTTGCAATTCACACCGGTATCCGCCAAATTGAATGAGTTTGATATGATGGTGGGTAAATCCGATATTTCATTGACTGGACACGTAGACAATATTGTAGAATGGTATGTTGCTGATAAACCATTAATAGGAGCCTTTGACATGAGTTCCAAGTTTATGGATATCAATGAATTTATGGGTGAGGAGGAAGCTTCTGAATCAAGTTCGAACGAAGCAGAGGCAGAGGAAGCATCAGGTGGTGTGGCTGAAATTCCTGCAGGATTTGATTTTGAATTGGATGTAGCAATCACCGAGTTGATCTACGATAACTTAAACATTACCAATGTATATGGTGAGGTATTAATGAGAGACCAAGCATTGGATATGACCAATTTGAGTATGAATATGTTGGAAGGTGGATTGAATATGAGCGGATCTTATTCTACGCTCAATCCAGTTGCACCCGACTTTGATTTGAATTTATTAATCTCCAGATGGGATATTCCATCCGTATATAAGTACTTGGATTTGGCTAAGAAGTTGGCCCCAGTAATGGAGAATGCAACAGGTGCCTTTTCATCTAAACTGACCATGGCGGGCAAGTTGGACCAAAACATGGAACCAATGCTAAATACCTTGGATGGTAAGGGTAAGCTAACAACTCATAAGGTTTCTCTTAAAAACCCTCCTGTGCTTGCAAAAGCGGCAGATGCAGTCAAGTACGATGGCTTGAAAAACATGGAATTGGATAATGTAAATGTGAGTTTCAAATTTGAGGATGGCCGCGTTGCTGTTGAGCCAGTGGATTATACCATCGGTAAAGAAATTCCTTCCAAATTTAGTGGTAGCCATGGATTTGATGGAACATTGGATTATGTATGGGCACTTGATATTCCGACCAAGTTGATGGGTGGGCAAGCTACTCAAATCGTTTCAGGATTACTTTCAAAAGCGAGTGCAGCAACGGGTGTGAGCGCCCAAATGCCTGAACGAGTGAAAATAGATTTGGATATCACCGGAACCAGTGAGGATCCTAAGGTTACACCTCGTATGAAAGGTACAGAGGGTGGTAGCGCTGCGGATGATCTCAAAGGCCAAGCGATGGACGAATTGAATAAGAAAAAGGATGAACTAGAAAATAAAGCGAGAGACGAGGCAGACAAAGCAAAGGCTGAAGCAGAAGCTAAGGCCCGGGCAGAGGCTGATAAAGCAAAGAAGAATGCTGAAGCTACCGCTAAGAAAGCAGCCGATGATGCAAAGGCAAAGGCTGATGCCGAAAAGAAAAAGGCGGAAGCAGCAGCTAAGAAAAAAGCCGAAGAAGAGAAGAAGAAGGCAGAGGAAGCTGCAAAGAAGAAAGCTGCCGATGCTGCCAAGGACAGATTAAAAAAACTAGGTAAATAATCAGTTTTTTCTCACAAAATGACTTTCAAAGGCTTCCACTACGGAGGCCTTTGTCTTTTCAAGATCTTGTTCCACGCTAAGTTCTTTTTCAATACTTGTCACACCTTTATCATCAATTCCGCATGGAATGATATGATCGAAATACCTTAGATCGGTATTAACGTTGAATGCAAAACCATGCATGGTAACGTATCTGCTCGCTTTGACACCAATGGCACAAATTTTCCTTACCTGGGCAGTGTCGATATCAAGCCATACACCGCTTGCCTCCTCAATTCTAGCACCTTTTAATCCCAGTGGCTCGATCACATCAATGATGGCCTCTTCAATGCTCCAAATGTATTTGCCGATGCCCATACCTAACTGCTCTAAGTCAAAAATTGGATACCCTACTATTTGGCCAGGGACCGTGGTAAGTGATGTCGCCACCTCTCGTGGTTCTATAAAATTCAGCTCCAATTGATTTAGGATCGTGAATTAGGTTTTTTTCATCACCAGACTTTCCTAGTGTATAAACAGGGTTATGCTCGACTAGCAACAATACGCTGTCATCGTGAGATTGGCCTTTCCGCTTTTTGTCGAGGATGCCGTTAAAATGTTGCTCCTGGATGGCCAAAGCCTCTGCATATGACATCCTTCCAAGATCTATTGTTTTAAAAGCATCCTTCATAGAGGTTAGTCATTAAAAATTTGAGTCTTTGTGCTATCCGCAACAAAACCTACCTCAATGAAGTTGCGCATCCAACCCGCATTGTCATTTCGATAAATAGCCAAAGAATAAGCTTGTCCTTCCTGAAGTCGAGCATCTGATAATGTGGGGGTAAAGTTCTTTGTGACGTTTCTTAAATTGTGGAAAAGGAAACTCAAATTATCAGTTTCTACTGCGCAAAATGGAATTCCGGTTTGGTCTTTAATTATGACTAGGTTTTTCCAAGGTTCATCGATTCCTGCACCGCTCCAATTGATGTATGCCCGCCCACCTGAAGTGGTCTCGATTTCTAAATCTGTGATGAATTTTGTATTTGTGCTTTGGATATCAGACCGTAGCACTATCGAAGGACTGATATAGAGTGAATCACCAGCTAGAAAGCTTACCCTAGCCAACCTTGGGCGATTATCATTTGTATACTTAATCGCGAATTTTCCGAATAAACCTCCGGACTCAATCTGGACTTCTTGATTCGATGTTCTGAAGAGCTCTAAGCTGTCCTGATATTGCACCGAGTCGCAAATATGAAGCTGAATATCCGAGGCATTTATGGGGAGAGAGACTCTGATGTGGATTTGTCGTTGATCCGTTTCCCGCTCAAATGCCGGATGATTGCCAGCATGCAACCACACATTATTGGTAGTTTTTTCAGAATTAAAATACCCGATGTATTCCGCCAATTGAGATGGTGAAGTAGGGGTGGAGTACAGTTGGATCCTTTTCACAACTCAGCAAAAGAAATATACCGATAATGAGTGTTAGTTTGTTCATTAGAATTTCACAACCAATTTAGCATTAACACGCCTTCCCGTCAAATAGTTTGGGACGCCATATTCAATATTTCGTGAATCTTTAATCCACAAGTAGCTGATCGTGTTGTTCACCGCGAGAAGGTTAAACACCTCTAAACTGAACCAAGCCGATTTAATGTAGTTCATGGCTGGAAATTTAGACTCCTTTCCTTCCTCTTTCAAGCGAGCACTAAAGCCAATATCCACTCTTCGGTAGGGTGGCATTCTAAATACATCCTTATATCGCGTATAGCTAGGAGGACCTGTTGGTAAACCAGTGCCAACTATGATGCTTAGATGCATTTGAATGAATTCATAGTTTGGAAGATAATCCTGGAAAGTAAGGGCGAAATTCATTCGCTGATCAGTAGGTCTTGGAATCGCTCCTGGGTAAATGGTTGTGCTGTCAATGGTTTGGTCGTATTTAATAGGAGAACCAATAGCAGTATCGTCAAATGCAGTAAAATACATTTGATACTGATCGTTTTTTATGTCTTCCATTGTTTTCATGAAAGAAAGGCTCAGAAACGATTCGATCCCCTTGACAAATTGTCCATTCAGTTTTAAATCAATTCCAGTGGCATAACCCGATGCATTATTATCTGCATAGTAGCGTATTCTAACGTTATCTAATTCATAGGGAATTATGTTTTCCAATTGCTTGTAATATGCCTCACCCACAAATTTGAATTGTCGCTTCAACATCCTAAAATTGTGATCTGCTCCAATGACATAATGGATGGAAGTTTGTGCTCTGATAGCAGGATTGACCTGTCCGAATAAATCGCGCATTTCTCTGTAGAAAGCTGGTTGATGATAATAACCCCAACTTGCTCTAAAAAGCCAATCTCTGTTGTGATAAATGGTTGTATCGCCAAGGTCTAAAGTGTCGGCCCAATCCGGTTTAAATGCAGCTTGTAATCGCGGACTCACTGTGGTCTCATTGTTCAAATCCCAATAATTAAATCGAGTGCCGGCTGTGAAATACATATCGCTGTGATTAATATCAAAGTGCCAGTCGCGCTGCACATATCCCATCACTCGATTTGTAGCGATATGGTTGTAAGAGCGAATGGTCTCGAATAAATTCACATCCTCGCCATCATAGGGCACAGAAAAACCAACGGAGTCAATCATACTCCATTCACTCAACTCGTCTTTAATGTCATCCCGTTGGTATCTTAACCCCCAAAGCCAGGCGTGCTGGTTTGGCTTGAATTCTCCTTGAATTTCGGTTGATATAACCGAGGCATCTAAATAGTTTCGAGCGTGATCGAGATATGATCCCGTTCCGATTATAAAAGCTTCATCTCCAAAGCTTTCTTTGCTTAAATCGGTTTCAAGTTCTGATAGACGATAGGATGCTTCAATATCAAAAGTTTCCGATTCCAATGACCTGAAAGCTGAGGTAATCCATCGAATTTTAGTGTCATAACGGGGAGTCCACGTAGTGGTGAAAGCTCCGAACCCAGTACGATAATCGTCCACTTCCTGTCCATCAAAAAAGGCGTTCAATCCTATCGCACTTCCTATTGTGCCGAAGCTTGCCTGCCTGTTTTCTGGCCTAAACTGATATTTGTTTTGAGAGTAATTTCCGAGGAATGAAACTTCCCATTCTGTATTGATAGAATAAGTAAGGTAGGTCTGATAATCAATGAAAGAAGGTCGATATGCCCCTTGAACGTCTGTTGAGGCCAATAAATATTGGTTGGTGAAATATCGGAATCCATGTAATTGGGTGAATCTCTTGTTATCTGAGGCGTTTTCTAAGTGAACATTTGCTCCAAGTAGTCCTGCCGAAACGGAACCAGCGAACTTCTCAGGCTTTTTATAGGTGATGTCAAGTACACTAGACATTTTGTCCCCATACTTCGCTTCAAATCCACCTGAGGAGAAACTTATATCCTCTACTAAGTCACCGTTCACAAAGCTTAATCCTTCCTGTTGACCGCTGCGCACGAGAAAAGGTCGATAAACTAAGATGCCATTTACGTAGATTAAATTCTCATCAAAGTTTCCCCCGCGCACTGAATACTGTGAACTCAGTTCGTTGTTGGTTGATACACCTAGCGCCCGACTGGGCAGCAAGGATTCCACGCTGCCGGTGATAGACGGATTCAAACGAACATCACCAACTTCGATGATTCGCATTGGTTTTTCTCGAAAACGCTCTTCAGTAAACACGAACTCCTTTCCTATCATAGCTTCGCTCACCATTTTTAGATTACGTTCTTCTACAGCACCTTCGTCTAAATTCAAGGTCAGTTCAAAACTTGAGTATGAAACATGATTAAATAGAACAGTTACATCCCTGTTTGCGGGAATTTCAAGACTGTAGTTGCCATTTTCGTTGGATGTAGTTGCAAAGCCAGTTCCGGGCACACCAATGTCAGCATATGCAATTGGCTCATTTTCATCACCTTTAAGTACACCTTTTACCGTAGCTGTCTGTGCAAGAGCGAAGTTCGCAACCACAAAAAGGACGGTTGTAAGTAGTATTTGTTTCAATAAAATCAATGAATAGACCCGCTTACTTTTTCTCTTTGAATTTGCCCTTTTTCCATGCATTTACGAATTGTGCCCAAGCAACAGGGTTCAATAAATTTCCACTAGGCATTTGACCTTGTTGGTATAAACGCGTGTATTCTCGTTGTATTGCCAAAGCAGAATTGGCTTGGGCACTTATTGGCACCCCCCTGGATTGCCATTCTTACATCTTCGTTGGTTAGGTTGGCAAAAGCTCGGTCGTAATCATCTTGCGTGGTGTTTAGCGTCAAGAATGACTGACGAAATTGTTCTCGACTAGGCCATGGATAGACCTCCATGGTAGGCAGTAAAAGGGTGTCGCGTTGCAACATTTGAATCATGGAGTATCTTGTGTCAGATAGCGTGTCCTCGATTCTAACAGTTGCCTCAGTGTACCCAACGCTCTTAAACTCGATAGTGTCATTCTTTCGCACGACCAGCGAGAAAAAACCAAAATAGTCACACATTGTTCCACGATTAGATCCCTTGATCATCACGCTAGTAAACGGAACTGGTGTTAGGCTATCTCCAGAAACGACCACTCCAGATAGTTGTAAAAGGTCCTTGCTTGGGTCATCCTGTGCTATTCCTTTAAATCCATTGGTTAAAATGAATAAAGCACATATGAATTTTAAAAAACGCATATCTTATCGTTTATAGAATGTTCCTTCAAATGTGGCAACATTTCCTGCCATATCGACAACTCGAAGAGATAAATGTTGTTCCTCGGATTTGCTGGTGAATTCCATTGGGTTTATAAATAGTAAGTTTTCTTTGGGTTCATACTCAGCTAAAACCCATTTTCCATCCACATGGACTTCAAACTTTTCAATACCACTCAAATTATCTTGAATGTCAAATGTCACAGATGAATTAGAGACGTTCATCCCGTTCCTAAAGTTACCAAGTCGAATAACTGGTGGTGTCACATCTGCCGTTAATCCAAATGTCCCGAAGGATTTAGATTCTGCACTCAGCCAATTTCCATTCCTTTTTGTCACCAAGACTCTGGATACCTTACCGCTGCTATTCATAAGGCCTATTAACTCACCTTTTCTTTGTTCTGGAGAGTAGATCTGAATTGAAAATGGCTTTTGAATCGGTATTTGACGCCTTAGTATTTCCAGGGTATTCTCGCCTTCATTTAATGACAACTCAACGTTATCATAAAGTGCACCACGAGGTATGTGTATTTTATACTTATCGCTTTCATAAAAATAATCGATGTTCCATGGTATTAATTCAGAGTTATCCTCTCTAGTCTTTGTTGTTGTTGTTGAGTTACTCGATATGGTGAATTCTAAGGTGGTTGAATTTCCTGAAAAATCTGATGCTACTATTCGCACCTCATGCTGTCCTTCGATTAGATTGAGATAGCCGTTATTTTTAAACCACACGTTTTCTAGTGAATTGCCCGGTAGCCGATATAGTCGCATAAATCGTTGACTGGTTCTGTAATAATGTTCATAATCGATTAATGCATTCATATATCGACTTTGATCAAAAGGAATAGAGTCAGCTACAAATCGTCCATACTTTTGACCATCAATAAAGCATTCCAATAGAAAGATCCCATTTCTATTTGCGGCTCCATCTTGTTGGTCATATCCGCTTATTTCAATTCCAATTTCACCGGAAGTTTCAATCTGAGCATGACCTGCAATTTTTCCTGAACTGACACGGAATCTTTGAGTTGTGCTGCGACCTTCAACCTTGCTTTCAGGTTTTAATGGAACAATTGCAACGGCCTCGATTACCGGATCCTTTTGATCGGATAATGGAAATTGAAACAACAGTGGATTTCTAGGCACTTCAGAATCGGTTTCTCGGACTTCGAAATGAACATGGGGTCCTCCCGAACCACCAGTATTACCCGAGTAAGCGATAATCTGGTCTTCCTTTACTATCAAATCTAGTTTACCAGGAGACACATCAATTGCAAAGGACTCTTGTTCGTATTGAATCCTTCTGGCATATCGCTTTATACTGTCATTAAGTTGGTCTAAGTGTCCGAACAAAGTTGTGTAACCATTTTCATGGGTGATGTATACCGCTTTGCCATAACCGTAGGGCGAAATTTTAATTCTGCTGACATATCCTGGTGCAACAGAATGAACAGGAAGTCCAGTTTTACCTCCAGTTTTTAGATCCAGTCCAGCATGAAAGTGATTTGGTCGTAACTCTCCGAAATTTCCAGATAAGATGGGTGTTATTTCAAGTGGGTTCTTAGCATTGAAATCAGAATCTTGGCACTTCAATTCAGTCATCGCATGAATGAATACTACAAATATTAACCATGAAATAATGTGAGTTCTAGCCATGTTTTTGTTAGCGCGAAAGTATCAATCGACCTTGTGGTATAGGTCCAAACATTTTTAAGCTTTTAAACAATGGACTCGAATATTTTATAAATATTTGAGCGGCTCAACGTGAGTTGAGATTCTTTCAGTAATTTTTTGATTGTGAATGATTTAAGTGAAACCGTTGAAACCCTTGCTAAAAAGACTGAGTCGCTCATTGGCGCTCTGAATGGTGCGAAGGATAAAATGAAATCACAGGAGAGTGAAATTCTGAGGTTGAGGGGGAAATTACAATCCTCCGCCAATGAAATGGAAAAGCTGAAGGAAGATAATAAAGTGCTGAAAATGGCTGCGGCTTTCAAAGGTGACGAGAAGGTCGTCTCTGAAACCAAGCGAAAAATCAGCCAAATGGTGCGGGAAATAGACTGTTGTATAGCCCAATTGAACGATTAATAAAATGAGCGAACTATCCATAAAAGTTTCAATCGCAAATCGAGTGTATCCACTTTCTGTTCTGATGGAAGAAGAGGAAGAGGTAAGAAAGGCCGCGGCCTACATAAATGAGCGAATTAAAGCATTGGAATCGAGTTTTGCTGTAAAGGATAAATTGGATCTTTTTGCGATGTTAGCCTTAGAGTTAACACTTGAAAAGGGACATGGTAAGGAAGAATTAGTTAATCAGAAAGTTTCTGATCGCCTTACTCAATTGATCGATCGTATTGACTCGGAACTAGCAACAAAATAGTTGTTCTTTTAAAATATTCCCGCATAAACCTTTTGGTTTTGTAACCTGAACATTTATAACGCTGGGGCGAATCTTAGCGATAGTAAGGGCAGGCCTGTTTACCTCGATTTATTTCGGGGGATTTTCCAATTTATTGGAAGACACTGGACGTCCGCGCTGTTGGGATAGCTCCAATTCTTAGCTTTTCAGGAGGTTACAATTCTCCCGGTTTATGCGGGTTTTTTAATTCAAAAAAATCACATGATATTAGAAATTGTATTAGTAATTATTGGTCTTGCAATTGGAGCTGGACTTACCTATGTGGGCTTAAAAAAGGGAGTCGATGCCGACAAAAAACGCATCATTTCTGAGGCCGAAGCCGAGGGAGAAAGAATCAAAAAAGACAAGTTGATTCAAGCCAAAGAAAAATTTGTTCAGCTAAAATCCGAACATGAGAAGGCCATTCTCGAAAAAGATAAAAAAATGAGTGAGGCCGAGGGACGAATTAAACAGAAGGAGAATAGCCTAAACAATAAACTAGCTGAAGTCAATAAAAGGGATCAAAAGCTAGATAACATTAGGCAGAATCTGGAGAGGCAGCTTGAAACCAATCAGAAAAAGCAAGAAGAATTGGATAAGCTTCATTCGAAGCATGTGAAACAATTAGAAGCGTCTAGCAATCTTTCAGCAGAAGATGCCACAGAACAACTGAAAGAAGTGTTGATTAGCGAGGCAAAAACCCAGGCTATGGGTACAATTAAGGACATTGTAGATGAAGCTAAGATCAATGCCAGTCGCGATGCCAAGAAGATTGTGGTAGAAACAATTCAACGAATTGCTACCGAACAAGCCATTGAAAACTCCGTCTCCGTTTTTAACATCGAAAATGATGACGTAAAGGGCAGAATAATTGGACGGGAAGGTCGAAACATTCGTGCATTAGAAGCGGCAACAGGAGTTGAAATAATTGTAGATGACACCCCAGAGGCCATCATACTATCTTGCTTTGATCCTATTAGGCGAGAGATAGCGCGTCTTTCCTTACATCAATTGGTAACTGATGGAAGGATTCATCCAGCACGAATTGAAGAGGTTGTAACCAAGACTCAAAAGAGATTGGACGAGGAAATTGTTGAAACTGGAAAACGTACCTGTATTGATTTGAATATTCACGGACTACACCCAGAGTTAATTCGAATGGTGGGAAGAATGAAATATCGATCATCCTATGGCCAAAACCTATTGAAGCACAGTAGAGAGGTAGCTAATCTTTGCGCAACGATGGCTGCAGAACTCGGATTGAATGCTAAGGTGGCTAAACGAGCCGGATTGCTTCACGATATCGGAAAAGTACCAGACGAGGAAAGCGAATTACCACACGCATTGCTTGGGATGAAGTTGGCGGAGAAATACAATGAAAAGCCCGATGTATGCAATGCAATTGGAGCTCACCATGATGAAATTGAAATGACAACTCTAATATCACCTGTTGTTCAGGTTTGTGATGCAATCAGCGGAGCACGACCAGGTGCAAGACGCGAGATTGTTGAAGCATACATTCAACGGATCAAGGATTTGGAGAATCTAGCCATGGGTTATGAAGGTGTAACAAAGGCATTTGCTATTCAGGCGGGTCGAGAGCTGCGAGTGATGGTCGAAAGTGAAAAAGTGAAGGATGGAGATGTGGAAAAGTTGGCGTTCGAAATCTCTGAGAAAATTCAAGACGAGATGACTTACCCTGGTCAAGTAAAGATTACGGTAATCAGAGAAACAAGAGCCCAAGCTGTAGCAAGATAGACTGATTTAAATGATTGAAAGAAAAATCACTGATTCGAGAGTCTTGGTTACAGGTGTAGCTGGTTTTATTGGTTCCAATTTATCTGCTGATCTTTTGCAAAATGGCAATCAAGTAATTGGCCTAGACAGTTTTATTACCGGTAAGAAAGCAAACCTTCAGGCTCTTTTAAGAGATTCAAATTTCACCTTCGTTGAGGGTGACATAAGAGATAAGGCAACTTGCGATAGCGTTTGCAAAGGAGTAGATTATGTACTTCATCAGGCAGCTCTGGGTTCCGTGCCGAGAAGTATAGAAGATCCATTTCGAACAAATGACATTAATATTAATGGCTTTTTGACCATGCTAATTGCAGCCAGAGACGCCAAAGTAAAGCGCTTCGTGTATGCGACTAGTAGTTCTGTTTATGGTACCGAAAAGCGACTACCGAAAGTAGAAGAGAAAATTGGTGAACCGCTTTCACCTTATGCTATTACTAAGAGTGTCAATGAACAATATGCTAAAGTTTTTGGGCAGCTCTATGACATTGAAACCATTGGATTGCGATACTTCAATGTGTTTGGGGCACAACAAGATCCGGACGGAGCTTATGCTGCAGCTATACCCAAATTCATACGGCAGTTTGTACGGCATGAGTCACCAGTAATACATGGTGATGGAACTCAGTCGAGGGACTTCACATATATTGACAATGTCATCCAGGCCAATAATTTGGCGGCAATATCCACCAATCCTGATGCTCATAATGAGGTTTTTAACGTTGCGTTTGGGGAAAGCACCAATTTGGATGAACTTGTGCAATTATTACAAGAATTGCTTTCCGAATTTGATCCTAAAATTGCGAATGTTGAAATCAAGTATGGTCCAGAAAGAATAGGGGATGTAAGACACAGCTTAGCTTCGATAGTGAAATCAACCACTCTATTAGGATATAAGCCTGAGCAAGACCTACGTTCAGGCCTCGAAAAGGCAATTGCTTGGTATTGGGAGAACCTTCATTAATACTTTAGCTGCAAATAAAAATCATTTACGTTTGCCCTGATTTAAAGAGATCATGAATAAAGTAACATTTGCCGTTATCGGCTTCGGCCATATTGGAAAGAAACATGCAATTATGGTGCATGGTACACCGAACAGTGACTTGCTAGCTATTGTTGACACTGATGAAGAGAAACGGAGAGTAGCCTCAGAAACATATCCTGATATTAAGGTATTTGATTCCATCGAATCAATGTTCAGTAATGATATTCTACCTGACGTTGTGAATATCTGTACTCCTAATGGATACCATGCCAGTCAGGCCATTGAGGTATTGGAACAGAAATCTCACGTGGTTATTGAAAAGCCAATGGGGTTGACTCGACAAGAATGTGAAGAGGTGATCTTTAAGTCATTGCAGGTTTCAAGACACGTATTTTGTGTCAAGCCAAAACAGGTACAGTCCATCCTCAAAATGGTTAAAGCAAGTGGTTGATCAAGACCTATTAGGGGAGATCAATATGGTGCAATTGAGTTGTTACTGGAATCGCGATGCTCGTTATTACAAAGCAGGAGGGTGGAAAGGCACACAAGAATTGGATGGTGGCGTGTTTATTCACTCAATTCAGTCATTTCATTGACATAATGTATTGGTTATTCGGTGATATTCACAACATAGTAGCTAAGAGCAATAACTTCAACCATAAAGAAGCGACAGAATTTGATGATTCAGGTTTAGTTCAATTTGAGTTTGTGAATGGAGGATTCCGGTTCTATAAATTACTCTACTAGTATTTGGAATATGAATTTTGAGAGTAGCATCATCGTGATAGGCGAGAAGGGAACAGTAAAGGTTAGCGGTCAGTACATGGATCAACTAGAGTATTGTGACATAGAAGGATATGAGATGCCTGTTCTTGATCCTCCAAACCCTCCTAACGATTATGGAGATTACAAAGGAAGTGCCGCCAATCACCATTATGTAATCGAAAATGTGATTAATGTGCTTACAGGCAAATCACAGATTTCTACCAATGCCTTAGAAGGAATGAAAGTTGTTGAAATGATTGAGCGAATTCATCGAAAGCAGATGTGATAGATGAATTGAACGCTTTGTAATAACCTTGTTATTGTCGGGATATGAATTTGAAGAAACGCTCTCCATTTCTCAAGAACTTTATTGCGTTATTCACGGGGTCTGCAGTTGCACAGCTAATCCCAATTGCATTGTCTCCTGTTCTGGCTAGGATTTATTCAACAGATGATTTCGCTGTATTTGGGATATTTTACAGCACATTACTCATGCTTTCAGTCATTGCTGCCGCAAAGTATGAGGTCGCAATAGTTGTCCCGAAATCAGAATCTGAATCTAGGAAGGTCGCAATGGTAAGTGCAATCGCCTCATTGTTTGTTTTTGTCTTATTAGCAATAGTAAGCATGCTTTTTTCAGATGCTTTTGTGGATTATGTGGATAATCAAAAAATTAGACCATGGATTCCACTTATACTAATTGGAGTATTAATAACAGGGTTATATCAATCTACAAGCTATTGGTTAATTAGAAGAGCTAAATTCAAGGATTTGGCTATTAACAAGGTTTCCCAAAGAGTTTTTGAAGGTGCTAGTAACCTAGCTCTAGGCTCAGCCCAAACAAGGATTTGGATTAATAGTCTCAGACATAATCGGAAGATTTTTCATGTTAATTGTGAGCGTTTTTCCAGATTAGAAAGGATATGGCTAAAATTATCAAGGAGCCTAAAAGAGGGATTTGGAAGATGGCAAAGAGATACCGACAGTATCCCCTAAATTTCGCTCCATCTTCGCTTGTTAATTCAATGGGAACGCATCTACCCTTGATTTTTGTTTCTAATGCCTACACTGTGGCAGTTGTTGGATCTTTTAACTTTTCGAAGTATATACTAACGGCACCAATTGGTTTTATTGGTCAAAACTTGTCGCAAGTCTTCTTAGAGCGGATTTCTCAAAAGCGTAGAGACGATAAACCAATATTTAAAGATTTGAACAGGCTTACGGGTTTTCTAGCACTCACATCGCTAACCTTTGTGTTGCCTCTGATGTTTTTAGGCCCCTGGCTTTTTACTTTTGTATTTGGCTCTCAATGGGAAATGGCAGGAGAGTTTTCTCAAATACTCGCCATTGCTATTGGAATTAGATTTGTTGTATCTCCGACCAGTGGTTTGTTATTAGCACTGGGCAAAGTAAAACTAGTTTCAATTTGGCAGTGGACGCATTTTTTACTTGTAATTACCCTCGTGCCTGTCTCCAAACTAAATTGGGAAATCGAGTCTTTTTTGATCTATTTCTCTTGTATCGAAATAGTATCCTACATTTTATATGGAGGCTTTATCTATTACGCGGCAGCTATCAACGATCGCAACCTTACTGCAGTTTCTTAATTGCTTAATCTACTTCGTTTTAGCCAAAATCTTGAAATTTATATTCGGATAGAACCCTATTACTAGCAGACTTAGAATAATGCCATGTGTGATTAAGGAAACAAAGAGTCCCGTATTAATTAATACATAACATGCCATGAAGGTCATTGGAATGGTGAATAATCTATTCTTATCTCTACTTACATAGTCAATAGCCATATATAGCCCTGACAAGACTATGAAGATAAAAATATATCCTAAGTATCCCGCATTATGGAATATGTCTGCAAACACGTTACCATTTGCATAAACGCCATCATTAAACCCAAAGTATTCCTTTCCAATCACCACAGGGGCTGTCTCTGCGTACGAAGAAGTGAGGAACAACGAGAAGGGTATGTTATGCGTAAAAAAATTTAGGCCATTTTCATTGAAATACTCACAGTAATAAAAGTAAATCTGACTAGGAAGCAGCAGGGATCTCCTGACAAATAGCGATGATGCTAATGTATACTCTTCGTCAGAAAATTGATCGAAGATTAATAAAGACAGTGTTCCGGATGCCGTAAATAGAGCTATGGATAGATTAAAGTCTTTCTTAAGCACTTTGGCAATCAACATCAAGATGAGTGCAAGTGGTGCAGAAAACAAATATGATTTATGACCACCCAAAGAAAAGAAGTATAAAACCGCCAATAAACCGAAGCCCATTAGCAGATATTTCCGATTTATAGTAGCATATAGTATAAGAGCAAGGTTGAGAACACTAACCAGCCAGCTCAATGCATATTTTACAAATCTCGCGGCTTCTACAGATTTGAACTCATCGCGCTGGGTATAGACCTCACCTAAACTTGGCACCTTGAGCGATAAGCCATATTTGTATATCACAATGAGGCTAAAAAGTGCGTAAAACAAACCCAAAACGGAAATGAACTGTCTTCTGCTGAGAGAAAATTGCTTCAACCCAATTTTACCATCAAACACTCTTTGTTGAATACCAACGGCCAGAAACACTGCAAATAGACCATAGAAGAAGTTTCCATCCATTTTAGAGTTAAATGTATAGATGACGGTGCTTGGTATAAAACATACGATGTAGAGTAACAGGTGAACTGAGTTGCTAACCTTCCTATCGCTGAAATCAACGAAGAAAGTAGAAGTGATCAGGCAAATCCAGGAAATGATAATTTCTAGACTTCCACGCGGATCATAGATGACTCCGTAGTAAGCAAAATCGCTACTAAAAATCACATAGTATGCATCAAGTCCTAGCTTGTAGGTTATAATGCAAAGGCAAAAAAACAATTGCCTTTTAAGATATTTCCTAGAAATGACCATTTTCAGTTCGGCAATATTAATATTTGCCCACACAGTCTAGAGATTAAAAACATATAGTTTTTAGCTCTAGGGAAATTTGATATTATGGATGAAAATGTGAAATATGTTTTGAAAGATGACGCTGATGTTGAGCTTTCTTTAAAACGTATAGCTGAGATAGTTTTTGACAATAGGCTGAAAATTGCACTTTTTAGTTTGCTAGTTGGTCTCGGTGGCTTTATTTACAACTTGAACAAATCGCCATATTACGATGCTAATGCTACTTTGGCCTCTACTATGTTTGGCGAGGAAGAACTTATGCCTATCCTAGAATCATTTGATGAATTAGTAGCAAAAAATGATTTTATTGAGCTTTCCAATGAGTTGAATCTACCGCTTGAGACAGTGAATAACTTGGAGGCTCTTGATGTTACAATAATCTCCACTGGAGGCGATTTTTTTACATGCAAGGTGCATATGCAAGTATTGGATACTGCGATAATTGAGGACATAGAAAATGCGGTTATTACCAACTTGTATAGCAACGCATATTTAATGGATAGGTACGATCGCAAGAAGGCCCAGCTCAGTTATTTACAAGGGGTTTGTAGTATTGAAATTGAGGAAATGAAATCATCTAAGAAGCGGATTAACCAAGTAGAAGGTGGTGATCAAAATGCATTAAACTTGTTTCTGTTAAACTCACGCTCGGAGATTGTCCATTTAGAGGAAAAGGCATCACTACTTAAATTACAATTGGACATGCTTTCTATTGCATATTACTTGAGACCAGCCATTATTCCGAATGAGAAAAGCGGGCCTCACACAGCAAAGAACACACTCGCGATGCTCATTGCAGGAGCATTTGTGTCAATGTTGTTTTTTGTGGCATTGGAAGCCTTTAAATGATCGTTTGAGATGGTTGTCAGACTTTAATGTTGCTTTAGGCACAAATCATGGTAGAGAAAAAGGTTGTTTGTCACATTACCACTGTCCATATACCGAAGGATATTCGCATTTATCACAAGGAGTGCAAGTCTCTAGCAGATGCTGGTTATGATGTTAAGTTGGTTGTTGTAAATGCGGGAGAAGCCGTTTCCGATTATGCGGGGGTCGAAATCATCAATGTACCACTAGATGTTCGAGGTAAGATTAAGAGGATAATTAATGCCCCAAGGCGGGCAAGGATTGCAGCAGAGAAATGTAAAGCAGACATTTATCATTTTCATGATCCTGAGTTTTTGTTTTCAGCTCTAAAAATGTTGCATCGCGGAGCGATAGTTATCTATGACTCCCATGAAGATGTTCCAAATCAAGTTCGTTCAAAGTATTGGATTCCACGAATTATCCGACCGCTTATTTCAAGTTTAGTTTTTTGGATTGAAATGAGAATTGCCCGAAAACTTTCGGCAATTGTAACAGTGGTTGATTCGATTGCGAATCGTTTCTTAAAAATGAATCAGAACGTTGTTCAGGTAAGGAATTTTCCAAATCTTGAAGAACTTCCTACTCCGTGTTCATGGAGTTTGAAGTCCCAATGCAGTATGTTATGTAGGCGATTTCACGAGAATAAGAGGTATATATGAATCAGTTGATTCATTGAGTATAAGTCGAGGGGAGATGATTTTAGCCGGGAGATTTCCTAGCAAAGATTTTGAGGATGAAGTGCGTGCCCTTGAGGGGTGGAGAAAAGTTGACTTTCGTGGTTTTGTATCTCGGGGTGAAATCTCTCAAATACTTAATCAATCTAAATTTGGCTTAGTTACATTGTATCCAACGCCAAGCTACAAAGAAGCTCTCCCAGTTAAATTATTTGAGTACATGGCTGCAGGGTTAGCTGTAATTGCCTCAGATTTTGGTTTGATGAAGCAAATCGTAGAGAAGTATAATTGTGGCCTTGCCGTTAACCCACAAAATCCTGAAGAAATTGCCAAAGCCATAGATTGGTTAATCGACAATGATGAAGAAGCCCAAAAAATGGGACAACGAGGTAGAGAGGCGAGTGGTGGAAAACTACAACTGGGCTACAGAAGAGAAAAGCTCTTGTCTCTATATGATTCCTTATTGAGTCAATAGATCATCTAGGTATTCTACAAAATCGTCTGACACTGATTTTCTAGAAAGTTTATTCCGAATTGCCTTCGTTTTTAAACTCATTTCATGAATCCGATCTGGGTTTTCGCTCAGATGTTTAATGCATTCTACAATCGGCCGAGCGTCCTCAGGTGAGAATTGAAAACCAACACTAGAAGCTTCGACAAATTCACCGGGCCTCGCTTATTGGGGTTACAATAACAGGGATCCCAGAACCTATAAACTCCATGACTTTGCTCGGAAATGAGTTCTTGCTTATTTCGGTATTTCCCTGAAAAGAAATACCCAAGGATGTATGCTTTAGAATATCCGGAATTTGATTGTGACTAAGCTCTCCTTTGTGCGACAGATTGCTTAGTTGTGGTGCTGCGTCTAAAATAATTTGTGTTTGGTTTCCCCAACCATATACCCAGAACTCGACATTCAATTTTTTCTGACAAACAACCTTTCGCTATTTCAACAATAAGCTGAGGATTTTGAAACTTACCCATGTTGCCATGAAATAGAATTACGAACGGATTGGTAGATATACGATCAAGCGTGGTAATATGATCTGCATATCCATTCCGTAATAAATAGATTTTGTCGTCTTGTCCAGATTTGGATTTTAACTTGGTGACAATGCGCTCAGTAACTGTTGTTGTTACAATAGAATCCTTATAAAGATTGGCTTCAATACGTTTGAGCATCTTTCCAATTTTGCCTTCTGGGTTGAGCAGACCTTCGATAAAGTAGACTTCTGGGTATTCATCTCTAACATCAAAGACAAATTGTTTGCCTATAATTTTACATGCCATTGCAGCCGCATAGCTTATGGTAAATGGCGGACTTGATATGATGAAAAGCTTTGCAGGATGAAATAAAACTCGTAAGAATATCTCCGCTGAATAAATGAGCTCTTTTGCTAATCGGAGGTAAACGTTGTCTTTGTTGGTGGAGACGGGCGTCCAAGCACATTGAACTTTGTATTTGTCAACACCTTTAGATTTGGAGGAGGTGAGGACAGACGTTTCGTATCCAGAATCCATCAGGGCGTTGACAAGGAACTTAGTCCGTACAGCCATAGCTTGATTTTCTGGGTAAAAAAGTTGAACAACAATACAAACAGACTTTTTCATGCTATGCTGATATTCGCAAGGGTTAACATCATATTTCTTGACAAAAATGATTCATCCATTTTCCTAAAAGCACATTGTTTATTATACTTTATCAACAGTCAATATCCATCAAGTTATAGAAATACATTTGCCAAACACTCATGGCACTAACGAACGACTCTAAGTTTCTTACGCGCAAATACGCTCTCATGTTTATAGACATGATGCTGCTATGCGTGTCGTTACTTATATACCTGAAGTATTTTTATGAATCTGATGTTTGGCCAAGAAAGACCTTATCGCAAAATGCAGTTTGGTTTGTCGTGCTCTGTGTTCTTTGGGCTATATACTCAAACCTTTTCAGGTTATATAATGCACTTTACGCATCGACTCTTTTTGCTTTTGTTCAGCGTACCTTCTTTGTCGCTTTCATCACGAGCCTTTCCTATTTATTAATTCCTTTTCTAAGCCCACTTTTTCCTACATCGCGCCTTCCATTTTTCATTTTCATTTCACAATCGGTTGCAATTCTTACTGTTTGGCATTTGATTTTCGGCAAGTTTCTAAACAAACCTGCAATATCAAAACGGGTTTTAATACTGGGCGCAGGATGGTCTGGCAAGAGAATTGCCCAGATTATTTTGGATGAAGATTATAGCAATAAGGGCTATGATATTGTTGGTTTTATTGATGACGATGATAATAAAGTAGGTGGAGATATTGATGGTGTTAGAGTGATAGCATCTAGTGACGATATGTTCATATATGCCCGCAGGCTCAAAAATCGATTTAATAGTATTAGCAGCGCATACGGCTGAAGTCAATTAACGGAAAACTATACAGCCATTTAACCAATTGCCAGAATTATGGCATTGAAGTAAGACCAGTAAATCTTTTGTACGAGGAGTTAACGGGTAAACTGATGGTGAAAGAGAGCAATGAAAAACTCGCACTTACATATGAGTATTATTCTAAACCCGAAGACCTAGTATATCGGATAGTGAACCGACTGTTGAATGTGTTTTTTGGAATTTTCGGATTAATAATTTGTGGTATTTCAATCCCTTTTGTTTGGTATCTGAATGCCCTATTTAGCAGAGGGCCTTTGTTCTATTCTCAAATAAGAACTGGGAGGAACAATGAAGATTTTAGAATCTATAAGTTTCGGACTATGGTAATCGATGCTGAAAAGGGTACGGGTGCCGTTTGGGCCGAGAAAGAATGATGCAAGAATAACAGGTCCAGGAAAGTTTTATCGAAAGACCAGAATTGATGAATTGCCACAATTTTGGAATGTGCTAAAAGGCGATATGAACCTCATAGGACCAAGACCTGAACGTCCAAAATTCGTTGAAGAACTCTCGGTTAAAATTCCATTTTTTAATTTGAGGCATATCGTAAAGCCAGGCATTACGGGCTGGGCACAGGTGAGGCATAAATATGGAAACACTGAAGAGGATAGTTTAATTAAGCTGCAATTTGATTTATACTACATAAAGTATCGATCGTTTTTTCTAGATATGTCCATCATATGGAGAACAGTTGCTGTGATGTTGAAATTTAAAGGAAACTGATGAAGATACTGACAATAGTGGGTGCACGCCCTCAGTTTGTGAAGGCTGCCGCGCTGAGCCGGGCCTTAAAGAAGCATGAAAACGTTGAAGAATATATAGTTCATACTGGGCAGCACTTTGATGCGAATATGAGTGACGTGTTTTTCGAAGAAATGCAAATACCAAAACCTGCTTTTAATCTGAACATAAACTCACTTGGACATGGAGCCATGACGGGAAGAATGTTGGAAGGCTTAGAAGGATTGTTCATTTCGGAAAAACCTGATATGGTTTTGGTATATGGAGACACAAATAGCACCATTGCGGGTGCTTTAGCCGCCTCCAAATTGCATATTCCTATTGGTCATGTAGAAGCAGGATTGAGAAGCTTTAATATGAAAATGCCCGAGGAAGTCAATAGGATTCTTACTGATAGAATTAGTGATCATCTTTTTTGCCCCAACGGATACTGCAGTGAAGAACTTTGAAAAATGAAGGTTTTGATTCTTTGCCGGGGATAGTGCACAGAACAGGCGATGTGATGCAAGACGCAGCTATCTACTATTCAGAAATGTCGGATGAAAAGGCCACAATTATTGGGAAAGCATCTATATCAGATGACATCGCGCTCGTGACTTTGCATCGTGCTGAAAACACCGATTCTCCGCATCGACTCAAGGAAATTATTCGAGCGCTAAATGAGATAAATAAGCGTATCAGAATTATCTGTCCCATTCATCCTAGAACAAGGAAGATTTTCGATTCATGATTGAACATTACACCTGAATTTGATATGATAGATCCTGTTGGATACTTTGATATGATTGCTTTACTGAAAAGATGTTCCATAGTATTAACGGACAGTGGTGGTCTGCAAAAGGAAGCCTTCTTCTTTTCAAGTCCGTGTGTTACTCTTCGCGATCAAACTGAGTGGGTAGAGCTTGTGGAAAATGGTTTCAACATGTTGGCTGGAGCGAATCAGGATGAAATTATAAATGCCTTCAATTCAATGATTAAGTCCAAGCCCGACTTCTCGTTAGATTTGTATGGAAAAGGACAGGCATCTGAAAATATCGCTTCTATTTTGAGTAAATGCTGAATGCACAGAGTATATGTAAAGTTTCAGAATTGGTCCTTGATGGCCATTTCATTTTGCATCCCCTTAGTTCCTAAACTAGTTCCTGTTCTATTATTCATATTTGCTTCTTTGTCTATAACAGCTTTAATCAAAGGTTATATAGGAGAGTTGAGATTACCGAAGTTGGGCATCTTACTTATTGGTCTATATGTTTTGCATGTTATCGGCATGTTGTTTACCGAAAATGTAGATCGAGGACTATTTGATCTTGAGGTGAAATTAAGTTTGCTTGCTCTTCCTATAAGTTTCATTGGCTATGGAAACCTAGACAAGGTACACTACGAGAAGATTCTGCGGGCATTTCTTATTGGAATAACACTCGCGGCTCTGTTTTTTGCTTAGTCCAGAGTGCCTATAAAGTGTTTGTATTGAACGCAAAGTATTTTTATTTTTTTGTCTAGTCGCTTTTCAGTGATTATTCATCAGAGTTTATTTTGCCATGTATTTAGTTTTTGGAATAGCCATTCTTACCTATTTGGAATGGCCAGTTTTCAGGCGCATTAGTCCTCTAAGAACCTTTGCCTCAATTTCACTTATGTTGTTTCTTTCTATTTGTACCATTCTTACTGGATCCAAAATTGGTTTCATTATGTGGGTCATTGTAATGGTAGCGATAACCGGTTTTTTAATAAAGGAATTGAAACAAAAATGGATGCCCGCGGTGATGCTAATGGGATTTATGAGTGTTGGTCTAGTTTTCATTCAGTCAACCCCCGAGCTGAAATCAAGAATATTGAAAGTAATAAGGTTGACAGATGGGCAAACTGAAGGAGGATGCAACTGGAAATATTGAAAGTACCGCTGCAAGGTTGTTGGTTTACAAAACTGTAGGGGATGTATTAATTGATCAACCTTGGTATGGTTCTGGAACGGGAGATTTTCAAGATGTTCTGGATTTAGCGTATGAAGCAAAAGGATATTCAAATTTGAAGGAGCGCCACCTGAATGCGCATAACCAGTTTTTTCAATCTTGGCTAGGATTGGGTATTCCTGGTCTCGTCTTATTGTTCAGCCATTTTTGTCGTTATTTTTCAGCACGCCTTTTCTTCTGGTGAACCGCGTTTACCTTGGTTTCGCAGCACTCATTGCCCTTATCTCATTGACAGAAAGTATGTTGAACGTGCAGGCGGGGTGTCGTATTCTTTTCCTTTTTTTGTGATGCTGTTTTCTAGACATACCTTACCTGAAGGTTAATCATCTCAGATTATTAAATTCAAACCAATAGGTGCTGAATTTCGTCCGATTTATCTAAAATACCCTTGATTTGAAACGTATAGCGCTTTTGATTTTTTTCCATTATTCATATTCATGGAATAGCGCAAGACAATCTTAATGTTGTTCATTAGTGATAGCGCTGGCAATGAAATTCGCTACCTTAACTTCCTTGAGAAAGGTAATGATATAATTGGATTTGGAAGTGCTGAAAACAGCTCATGGATAAGCTGTTTTTCGAAGGAATCACTTCAAGTAAAGTGGGCGAAGCGATTGTCTTATTCCTCTCCATACAAAGTTCTTCCAATAGAATTAATTGAAATGCCCAGTGCTATATGGGCTTTTGTTTTAGTTGATAATACAAACAATGGAAATGATTTTGCCGCTTTAATTTCCTACGATTTAAATGGCAATCTAAACTGGTCGAAAAGATTGGATATTGATCCAGGCCTTGATGGTGGATATGATATTTATAAGACCTCAGAAAACAAAGTAGTAGTTACATGGATTTATGAATATTACTCAATAAGACGGTTGATCTGTGTACAGTTGGATGATCAAGGAAATGTTGAGTTCGAACTAGGAATTAGTACAGAAGGTGGCAACTCAACTGGGTTCGCTTCTGATACGAATGATTACAACTACTTGGCAGCAGGAAGTATGATATATAAACTTGATAGCAATTTCAATCTAGTTTGGACTAGGCAGATTAAGTTTATATACGGTGGATCAGAGCACCCTGTATATATATATCCACATAAATTCATGAAATGGATAAATGGTGTGTTAATAATAGCCGGAACATTAGACAATTGGCCATATTATCCGCCAGTTTTACTCAAAGTAGACAGCAGTGGTACAACTATACTTGCCAAATCCTTTGAAGGAGGATCGATGGATCCTGTTCGTTGGTATTATAACTCGAATGAGAATACTTTGTCTTGTTTTGGTTTAACCACTTTCGATGATACAGGCACGCCTCCATTCTATAATGAGTTAGCGATTGATATCGATTCGTTTGATCAGGTTGCTGGTTTTAAATATTTAGGCGCATGCGAAGGTTGGGATTTTTGTGACATCGGTATAGCGGGGAGAGGGTCAACGAATGAATGAAGGGTTTCTATTTTCTACAAATCTGTTAACTGAACGGAAGGATCCCTTTTGGACCTCAACATTTGAAAATGTGCTTTCGCTGCATTTTAATTACGATGACCAGTGCTACATCGAAAAGGTGAATGACAATGACTATGTCGGTGAAGTAATTTGGCAAACCGAAACTATTGTGATAGAGGAAGATCAAGTTGAACCTGATACGGTAACATTTCATTCAATTAAGATTTCAAAAAGTTCACAATTGCAATCGAATGAATTTTGTGCGTTTACATTAAATAATGTCGAAGTAGAATACTCAGATCACCAAACCTATCGATTTGTTGATCATTCTTTATTTCTGTCTGGGGCAGAAACAAAGAACCTTGACATAAGGTTATATGACGCATTGGGGCGCACCATAGAACGCTATTCAGGTCCAGTGTCAGGAAAATACAGCTTCAAAAACATCAGGCAATCCGGAATCTATTTAATTGTTGTTTTAGAAAATGAATCGGTCATATTTTCAAAGAAAGTAGTTCAATATTGACCATTTTGAAATTTAGTATCAAGGATTCTTGATTTAAATGTGCCTGAATATCTATTAATTCGTAACCATGTTAAAGAAAATCCCATTGCACTGGCAGGTTATTGCTGGTATTATTCTCGGGGCATTGTATGCTTGGTCTAGCATCACCTTTGGTTGGAACCAATTCACGGTTTATTACATCAAGCCCCTTGGAGATATCTTTATCAATGTTCTAAAGCTTATAGCGGTTCCCATGGTGCTGTTTTCAGTCATACTCGGTGTAACATCGCTAAAGGACATCAATAAGCTCGGTAAAATGGGCTTGAAAACGCTTGGCTTGTATTTAGGAACGACCATGTTCTCGGTCACCATTGGCTTAGTATTAGTCAACGTAATAAATCCTGGAGGTTCTCAAGACGATAATATTCGGGCTAGAAATAGAATTAGCTACGAAATGTGGCGAGATGCAAATGGTGTTATGAAATTGGACGACATGTGTTTGAGTTGTGATGAGACATATGCTGAGATTAAAAATGAGATTGCATCGAGGAAAGAGGAGTCAAATGAATGGGTAGAAGACAAGATTCAAAAGGCAAAAAAATGAAAAGAAGAGCAAAGAAGATTTTGGACCGTTAAAAACCGGGTTGTTGATGTTGTTCCAACCAATATTTTTCAGGCTTTAGCGGATATGTCGATGCTGCAGATTATATTCTTCGCGATTTTCTTTGGATTGGTATTAGTGATGATTGAACCTGCGAAAGCAGAGCCTGTGGTGAAACTTGTGGATTGGATTGAATGAGGTGTTTGTCAGGATGATTTGGGTCGTCATGAAAGCCATGCCCATTTTCGTTTTTGCACTTATGGCGGGGCAAATTGTTAAAGCAGCTGGCACCGATCCAGAACGATTTTTTGAACTTTTAGACTTCTTGTGGCGTTATTCGCTGGTGGTGGTGCTTGGTTTTATTTCTTATGGTTTTTTTAGTCTATCCAACTTTTGTATCAGCCATTGTAAAACCAATGAAATATGGCAAATTCTTATCAGGCATACGAGATGCACAAATCACCTGCTTTTTTCAACGAGTTCCTCGGTTGCAAACGCTTCCGGTTACCATGGATGTAGTTCATAATAAGTTAGGTGTATCGGAACGTACCAGGCAGTTTTGTGCTGCCCATTGGTGCTACAGTAAACATGGACGGAACTAGTTTGTATCAAGCTGTGGCTGTTGTGGCCTTAGCCCAATTTCACATGGTAGATCTAAGTATAGCCCAGCAATTGACGATTATCATTACAGCTACATTAGCATCTATTGGAGCCGCGGCTGTCCCAAGTGCTGGTTTGGTTTTAATGATCATAGTACTTGAGTCTGTAGGGTTAAACCCTGCATGGATCGCACTAATTTTTCCAGTAGATCGGATTCTTGACATGTGCCGAACGGTAGTTAATGTAACGGGTGACGCAACCGTATCTACCATTGTGGCATACTCAGAAGGCGAACTCGATTTGGAGGAGCCACTTAATTTATAATTGCCAAAAACAATTGCTCACATTCGCGGTCATCTTTAAGAATGAAGTCCGAGCGAATCATATTTATATCTTCTTGCCGCATCGCAATTCACCCACATCATGGATTTCATGATTATTATGCCTTTGGGAGAAAATGCTGATGGAAGAGTTGAGTATTGGTTCTCAAGAGTTTTCATTTCTTGTTGCATCCTATACTATTATGGCTGGGATTACAGGATTGATCAGCGCATTCTTTGTCGATTCATTTGATCGTAAGAAGTACTTTCTTGTTGCTTATTTGGGATTTGCAATTGGCACGTTCTTATGTGGATTTGCCGATACATACACTGGCCTAATTACGGCAAGAATTATCACAGGTGCCTTCGGTGGAGTGATTAGTAGCACAGTAATTGCCATAGTGAGTGATGTCATCGCTTCCGAACGTAGGGCTTGGGGCCTTGGGATAGTTATAACGGCCTTTTCTATGGCCTCCGCACTAGGACTTCCTGTTGGACTCTATTTTGCCTTCAATTTTGGTTGGAATTGGCCATTCGTTGCATTGGGTACTCTTAGTCTTGTAAACGCAATAGCTGTTTATTTTACCCTGCCACCCGTAAGAGAACATCTAGATAATCCAGAACCTGGTATAGATTCTTTAGAGTTTATACGAAACATTCCTAAGAATAAAAACCAATGGATGGCCTTAACCTACACGATGTTACTGATGTTTGGACATTTCGCAGTTATCCCATTTATCACCCCATACTTAGTAGAAAATGTGGGTTTTGAACGTGATCAAATAACATTTGTTTACCTAGTAGGAGGAATAGCAACCATAATTTCTAATCCGAGAGTGGGGCGTTGGGCTGATAGGTCGGGTAGGGCAAAGGTTTTTAATATTATGGCATTCTCCTCTATTGTTCCAATTGTCCTTTTAACAAATCTGCCAGTGGTGCCTGTTTGGGTCGCTCTTATTGTAACAGGTCTTCTCTTTGTCCTAATTGGGGGTAGAATGGTTCCTTCTACTGCTATAGTTGCATCTGTGATTAAACCAAGAAATAGAGGCAGCTTTATGAGTTTAAACTCCTCAGTTCAGAACATGACCGCAGGGTTGGCGAGTATAGTAGCTGGTATTTTGGTGACAATTCCTAAGGGTGGACATCACGTATTTGGATTTTGGAAAGTTGGCACATTAGGCGCACTTTTCACGTTGATTGCCATTTGGATGATGAGCAAGATCACCAAAATTTCAACTCAGAAGAATGATCAACTCTAGTTGTTATTAGGTTCTTTTTAGAGAAAAGATATCTAACCTTCTGTCTTTTAAGTTCCTGACACTTCCAAATTGGTTCAGCTCTCTAAGTAAGTCAATATCCACATCGGCAATTAAAATCATCTCAGTATTCGGTGTTGCTTCTGCCTTGATACCATTTGTAGGGAAAGCAAAATCACACGGAGTAAACACCATAGACTGCGCAAATTGGATGTCCATGTTGTGCACGTTTGGCAAATTCCCGACACTTCCCGCAATAGCTACGTAACATTCATTCTCAATCGCTCTAGCTTGCGCACAGTTCCGAACACGTGAGTAGCCGTTTTGAGTATCGGTCAAAAAGGGTACAAACAGAATGTCCATGCCATCATCCGCAAGAATCCTGCTTAATTCAGGAAACTCTGAATCATAGCAGATTAGGATGCCAATTTTACCACAGTCCGTGTCGAATGTTTTGATTGATTTTCCTCCTTGCATGCCCCAAACTTTGCTTTCATCAGGAGTTACATGGAGTTTCTCGTATCGCTCAATGGTTCCATCTCTTTTGCACAAATAACCCACATTATATAGTGTGTCATCCACTATTTCAGGCATGCTCCCCGAAATGATGTTGATATTATATGAGATTGAAAGATCTGAAAAACGTTGCACGATATCTGCCGTGTGTTTGGCCAATTCACGGATTGCCTCCGACTCTGAAAGGTGATTGTTTTCAGCCATCAATGGGGCATTAAAGAATTCTGGAAACAATGCGAAATCTGATCGATAGCCTGATACAGCATCCACGAAATATTCCACTTGCTGCAGCAATTCCTCCAAGTTTGCGTAAGAACGCATTTGCCATTGTATCAAACCGAGTCGAACTACTTTCTTTTTGGTAAATGCTTTTTTAGAAGGCTTTTCATAATAGATATTGTCCCATTCGAGCAAAACAGCAAACTCATTGGAAGCAGAATCTCCTTCCAAATAACCCTTCATAACCCTTGATGGGTGAAAATCATTAGACATCTGAAAGTTTAGTACAGGGTCATTGATTTCCTTAGATTTCACCTTTTCGATGTACTCTTTAGGTGAGCATTTATCCGAGAATTTATGATAATTGGGTATTCTACCTCCAAAAGCAATACCCCGCAAATTCAGTTTTTCACAGAGTTCTTTCCTGTAATCATATAGTCTTCGACCCAGCCTTAAACCACGAAATTCAGGCTTAATAAACACATCAATACCGTAAAGTATATCTCCTTTGTCACTATGCGATTTGAAGGTGTAATTCGCTGTTATATCACTGTATGTATTATGTCTTAGGAACAACTCATAATCAACAATGATTGAAAGCGCACACCCCGCAATTTGTCCATTGATTTTAATCACAACTTGACCTTCTGAAAACTTTTCAATCAGACTTTCAATCTGATGTTCACGCCAGTAAGCATCTGGCATAGATGTGTAAGCCGATATCATGGTAGCTTTAAGTTCTTGGTAGTCTTTGATGCTTAGATAACTAAGCTCTATATTTTCAATCTCTTCAATGTTCATAATTGTGTTTGGCGAATGCCATACTTGGGTAATAAAAAGTGCGCAAAATTATCGCAACCTCGGAGTTTTTGTGAATATTTCTTTGCGATGTGCAAGACCCATTTAACCAGCTAATTCTCCTTGTTAATCGATTCGCCAGACAGTGTTTGTTCTAGGATTTAATATCGGATAAATTTCTTTTCAGGGTTTCCTTTTCTTCAGTGCTGAATTGTTCCGATATTTCTATTCGAGATGAGACCTTGTCGAGCCATTTGGATTGAATTGCAAATAGTTTACAGACACCACATATAGATAAGTGAAGCCATAGCTGGAACCGTTCCTTCAAGGATAGTTTACCTTTAGATTTTTTAATAGTGAATTCGGACGCCTCTTTGCAGTTTATCATGTCATCCAGCTTTTTTCTAGGCAATTGCGCAATTGCAATTTGGCTCTATGCACCAAAACCCAATAATTAGAAGAGGTGATATCTAGCTCCTTACAGATATCCTCTGAAGTTTCACCATCAATGAACTTTAGAGTGAAAACGGATTGTTGCATGTCGGTGAGCCTACTGCGGCATTTATTTAAAACGACCATAAATTCCTTCGATTCTACCATTCGATCTGCATTCCATTCTTTTGGGGCAGTGTCGGCTTTCCATGCACCATTCTCAAGGAAATTATCTCCCTCACCTTCATCATTTCGATTATTCTGTAATTGGGATTCAGTAACCTCTTTCTTCTTCTTGTAATGATCTAGAATTCTGCTTCGAAGAATGAGATACAACCAATTTTTTTCTGATAACTCACCTCGATAGGTTTGCCTAGACCTTAATGCAACAAAAAATGACTCCTGAACCAAGTCTTTTGCCAAGTCACGATCTTGAACTCGAGTTATAGCATATCCCAGCATTTGATCTGAATATACATCAATCCACGTATCTGGATATAATTCAAGTTTGGCCATGATTCAAAGAATTAAAAAAGACGGCCAGAGCCGTCTGTTTAAACTATAAGATATTCGAATGCTATTTGTGGTGATTTTGCATTTTATTCCTATTTGCATTCTTTCTTTTTACGTGAAAATCCTTATATGCCTCACGTTGATTTTCATTTAAAACTTGTATTATTTCCTCTTTTTGCTGAGACTTTAATGCTTTCATTGCTAATATTCGTTCGTCTTCAATTTCAATTTTTTGAACATCAATTTTGCGAGTCTTATAGTCTGAATTAATCCTTTCTATTTCTGACACTTGGAATTGAGTTAAATTCAACTCGGAAGCCATTTTTTCAAGCTTGGGACTTCGAGCTTTATCTCGTGTAGACTTTTCCTGGGTTTGAGCAAGCATTATGATCGGCATTGCAAAGAGGATGGTGAGAACTACTGCTAACTTTTTCATGATATGTTTTTTGGTTTAAAAACCTAAGCCAAGTAGCATGCCAACATTAAATAATTAAGGAAAGGTCACAACTAAAGATGAAGATAGAATGGTTTTAAGATGGTGGTAGTTTCATTTGATAGTTTGTTTAAGTCGCTGTAAACGATAAGTTTAGTTGCTAAAGGATTTATTTGTGAAAAGCCTATTTCTGAAATAAAGCGATTTGCCTTTGAATTGGGTTTAGGATGAATTTCGAAGAAGCGATGTTCAAAAAGATTGGCCAATTCAAGAAGTTTGAGAAAATTTAAGCGTCTTGACATAGGTAGGATAAGTGCAATTTTTCCGTTTGGTGAAAGAATTTTTTTCCCTGAATTTATAATGTCGGCCAGGGGCAACAATGCATCATGTCGAGCGATTCGTTTGTGCTCGATATTATTTTGAAGCGAGTTTGTGAAGTAGGGCGGATTCGAAATAATCAGATCATATTCTTGAATCTGGCTATTGACATATTTATCCCATGAGACATGCAGAACGTTCAATCGATCATTCCAAGGGCTTTGGGCAAAGTTGGTTTTCGATAATTGATAAGCACTTTCTTGGATTTCAATAGCAGTAATCTTTGCGTTCGAGTTGCGCTGCGCGATCATAAGTGAAATCACTCCTGTACCACTGCCAATTTCCAGTACGTTTAATACATCCTCTTGATTGACGGCAGCAGCCAAAATGCAAGCGTCTGTACCAACCTTAAAAACATTTTCGGCCTGTTGAACTTGAAATTCTTTAAAACGAAAAGGTAAACTCAATTCTTATTCTTGGCTTCGATTGATATAGAAACTATTGGCCTGCCCTAGGCTTGTTACAACAAGGTCATTGATACATAAATGTGCTGGAAGAGTAGTGGAGTAGTATACTAACTCCGCGATATCGGTTGCGTCCATCGGTCTGTAGCCAGAATATGCTTGCTTAGCGCGCTCTACGTCTCCATGGAAGCGAACAATACTAAACTCAGTTTCAGCTGCGCCAGGAGCTATTTGTGTGACCTTTATTCCATGTTGAAGGAGGTCAATTCGCATAGCTTTTGAAATTGCATCAACCGCGTGTTTACTGGCGCAATAAACATTTCCTTTTTCATACACTTCTTTTCCTGCAGTACTCCCAATGTTAACAATGTGTCCTTTTCCCTGTTCTATCATCATTGGAATTACAGCTTTGGATACATAGAGTAAACCTTTGACATTGGTATCAATCATTTTGTCCCAATCCTCCGTATTTCCATTTTGCACTAAATCCAGTCCACTTGCCAACCCAGCATTGTTTACTAGCACATCTATTTTACGCCATGATGCATCAAGGCTTTCAATAGCATCAAGAACATCCTGATTGGACCGGACATCAAAACATAAAATGTGTGCTTTACCGGATTGCTGCGAGTTTATTTCATTTTTCAAGGATTGGAGCCGATCCAATCTTCGTCCGGTGATAATTACGTTACATCCATTTTTTGAAAATAGTCGAGCAATGGCTTCACCGAAACCTGAAGTTGCACCCGTGATGAGAACTGTTTTTTTCATACCGATTTCTTGAGAATCGGCAAGATAGAAAGGATTTTAATCCGAGGCGTATTGCCGAATCATAAAAGCAGATTCTTGCATTACTGTTCGTTTCATTTTACGATGAAACGTATTTATGAGCTTGTTATGGAAGTAGGGGTAAAGCACTCGGTCACGAAATTGTGAATCGCTTTTTATTGTAGATCGGTGTGTGATTCTTGTGTATCCATCGTAGGTAGATTCCATGGTTATCCACTGTTTACCTTGATTCACTCCACTTTCAACATAGCTGATTTCAATCATCGAGCTGTCATCTTGAATATTCGTTATCTCCATGGCAGTTGCCAGGTTATAGATACCCTTGATGAGTCGAAGATTTAGGTAAAGTACTTGACCAATGGATGAGCCATAGCAGCTATCCTTAGAATAAAGAACCATATCTGAGGGGCGGTCATAGATAAGACCAACCGCAGATTTACGTGTTTTCCAAGATGTAGATGGATTCGCATTTATATAAGTTGCCCAAACTTGATCTTTATCAGCCTTTACTATGTATTGTTTTTGGTATGTTCTGAAATCTTTGAAGTCGGTGATATTAGTGCAGGTTGGCTCTAATTCACTCATGTTTTCACTATGTATGAATTCGTGTTGCCGATCAATATAGGCCCTAATTTTTGGATATGGAATCGCATCAAACTCAATTTTGTCAAACGACATTTGAGCAATCGAAATGTTAGAACACATCGCGAATAGAATGAAAAAAAGAGTGGTTGACTTCACGCTTTCGCAAAGGTGGATATTTTACACTTAACTATCATCAATTTTAACCAAATGGGGTCATAGATTTAATGTTAAGTCCTTGGCGATCATTGATAAGGGTCTAATAGATGTTATTTTACCGATCACAGGGCCTGCAACCCAAACAGTTTTGTAGGTAGCTTTATTGGCAGCATTTTCGATTGCCTTTAATCCACGGAAGGCAATGATCATTTTAATATACTTCTTAAGCCATTTATTTTGATGCATTAGTTTCTCCAGCCAATTTGCCTCGGTACCAATGGTTTGAACGTATGGTGTATTTATAACGGTAAGTGCACTTCCTGACATTTTTGTTGTGCGTACAATATCCTCTTCACCATAGTCGACTAAGGCTTGTTTATAATCTTTGGACACACCAGCTTCTTCAGATGCAATGAATACTGTGCCAACAGAAACGGCAGCGGCACCATAGGATATATGCTTTTTAATATCCTCTGAATTTGCAATTCCCCCAGCTGATATTATTGGAATTTGAATATTATCGTTTAAATTTTTGACTAAATCCATTGGTGAAACATTTCCCGCGTGTCCTCCGGCTTCGTTGTTTACTGCAATCACAGCGTCAGCACCTAAACTTTCAACGATTTTCGCATATTTAAGATCAACTACATCACAGAAAACCTTAATGCCTAATGGTTTGCAGCGGTCAATGCATTCTTTTGGACTACCT
The DNA here is from genome assembly GCA_943788775.1 of uncultured Flavobacteriales bacterium. Lineage (GTDB taxonomy): Bacteria > Bacteroidota > Bacteroidia > Flavobacteriales_G > Salibacteraceae > SHAN690. The sequence goes on from CALSRO010000007.1 coordinate 56,319, forward strand.
AGCGAGGTAATGATAAAGTCAACCTTTTTTTCCAAGCATGTCTCAAGTTGTTTCGAATACTTAAGGTTTGATTTGTTAACTATTAAGTTTATTCCAAATGGTTTGTCCGTATACATCCTTATTTCATCAATAGCGTGTCTAAACTCCTCATCTGTCCGATAGTTTAAAGCTGGTATGGCGCCTGTGATTCCTGAATCTAGGGCGGCCTTAATCATTTCCACATTAGAAACTAAAAACATAGGGGCCATAATGATAGGATACTCAACATCAATTAGATCTGTGAACTTAGTCTTCATGCCAATCGTTTTTTACGGTATTTGAATATCGAGATTATTTCCATGAGTCATCGGAATATTCGGTAATTCGCGAATCAGAATGAATATCAAAGGTTCTTTAAAGCATCGATTGCCTCTAGAATATGTTGCTCAGTCTTAAGCTGGGAGTTAAACCGATGAACCAGTTTACCTTTTGCATCAAAGACGAAAGTTTCTCTTCCAGGAATAAGTCCAAGCAAATGAGATTCAACGTTAAACTTCTGCCTTAACTCACCTCTGAGGTCGCTCAAAAGACGATAAGGCAATCGATATTTTGATTGAAACTTCCTGTGTTGCTCAGGTGTATCCGATGAAACTCCTACAACGGTCGCTCCAAGATCATTAAAAGCTTCAAATTGGTCTCTAAAACTACATGCTTGTCTGGTGCAACCAGGAGTATCATCCTTTGGATAGAAGTATATTACACAGGGAAATCCGAGCAATTCTATTGAACTAAGATCATTAAGATCTTGATCAATTAGAACAAACTCGGGAAGAAGTTCGCCAACTTTCAACTTCTCAGAGTATCAATTCTAGCGCTTAAAACCGATAAGCATAACTGCACAACCGCTATTGCCAGCAATCGGGTCCAATTCGGCTTCAATAATTACATCCATTGATGATTCGAGCTGAAAATCCCAGTATGGAGCATTGGAATGCTCAACATTTCTAAAGATTAAATTTCTCTCTTTGTCGTATACTCTAAAAAGAAGATTTCCATCTTGAGTTCCGCTACATGCAGAAACTCGGTATGTAGTTCCACCATACAAGGTGGCATTAAATTCGGCCACTTGATCAGTTAACAGGAGCGTTCGATAATGCTGACCATCTGATAAATACTCATCGGAAATATTCTTTTGACAAACATCAGCTGTTATATCACATTGTGCACTAGCAAATGAAATAGAGAATGTGGTGATCAGTAGGGTGATTAAATACTTCATACTAGGCAGTTGTTCCAATTATTGTATTTCTTATTTCCTCAATCTTGTCAGAGATTTCCTGTAATACTTCATCCGACACAATGACTGAACTCTTACTCTTGATAATAGTCAAGTTTTGATCAGCCTTAGTTTCTGGTTCTACCCATTCGTATGAATATTCAACTTTATCGAAAATGACCTTTAGACCATTTAATTCGGTCACTAAGTCATCGAGTTCACCAGTCGTATTCACTTGTGATATTAATCCTATTAAATTTTCAAGGCTATTCTTCTGCTCACCTAAACGAGAACGTAGTTTCGGATTATCCATTTGTCCAGTCAACTTAGTAGTAAAGTATAAAGACTCAACCCAACCACCGTACAGAATTAGCGCACTGATATCTTCACTTTCATTCTCCTTAAGGTACTCATCGCTTAGGCTATTTAGTTCAGCGATCATAAGCAATAAAGAATCTCGATTCTCCATGTTACCTTCAAAACGCTTCATCAATGAAGTATACAAGGATGGAGATATTCCAATTTCAACACCTAATTTCTTACAAGTTGCGAGCAGTGTGAATGCACTTTGCGATTGGTTGTAAATAAGCGAATAACCCAAGTCAGCGCCATAGACACCTAAATTCATTGCCTGAGCATTCTTAGTTGTATACTTTGTGGCGTCCACTTCGGGATTTAACAAATCACCTGTAAAGTGACCGCCAACTTCTTCAATTAAAAATGCCGTTTCTAAAGGACTTGGAAGGTTGAAGAGTTTATCACCAACTTTCAAAAGCCCAGTGTTTCCACCTTCATTTGTTTTTGCTGACTTCTCAATATTATCACCTTCAGATGATTCAGAGTTGGAATCTCCTCCACAACTTGAAACAAATAGTCCAAGCGAGATAAAGCAGATTATAGATATTCTTTGAATATTCATGTAAGTTTAGAATTGCGGTCGAAGATATTGGTTTTTTTCAGAAACAATCGCAACGATATTACGGAGGTTATCCCCAATGTCATCTGAATAAATCCTATTGTATAATTCTCGAGTATTAAACTGCCAGTCGCGAACAGTATGAAAATGATGGTGGAAATCATAGATATCCACCCTCCAAACATCCATTTCATCGGTGTATTATCCAATTTCCCTCCTGAAATATTAGTTGGCCAAATACCATGTGGACGAACTCTTTGGAAGAAATCTTTCAGTGTTTGTTCAGACTGAGGCTTGGTTAAAAAGGTGGTCAAAAGCCAAATTATTGTGGTAAAAATCACTGTAAAGTAAAATGCTCCATTATTGTCCTTGAATGATTGTCCCATGGCCTCGGTAAGGTAAAAGTCACAAAATAGATATGCGATTATTGGTGCTATTGTCGCTGAAATTTCACTCCATGCGCTGATACGCCACCAATACCATCGTAAGATTAACACTAAGCCTAAACCCGCACCACATTGCATTAAGAACTCCCAAACACCCGAAATACTCGTAACAAAAGGGGTGACTGCAGCGCCAGCGATTAACACAAAAACGGTTGTTATGCGACTCAGCAAAACAAGGTTGAATCGAGATTTCCCATTATAAAGTGGAAGAATTAAATCGTTTACTAAGTAGCTAGCTCCCCAGTTCACCTGAGTACTGATGGTGCTTAGATATGCGGCAATAAATGCAGTGAACAGCAACCCAACTAGGCCAGTAGGTAAATAGTCCCTCATAGCGAATACAAATCCTAACCTTGGCTTATAATAATATTCAATGTTTTGGATGTCGTTAAAAGAATAATCTGCGGGATATTCTGCTATAAAACCTTCGGATGTCGTGATTTTTTCAAATTCTGCCGTGGATGTTTTATGCTGTTCTAATTGGCTAAACAATTCGACATTATTGAATTCTGGAGAGTACAGAGCGATCGCGCATAACCCAACTATGATCCAAGGCCATGGTCGAATGCAATAGTGTCCAACTTGAAAAAGTAGTGTTGCCCAAACTGAGTCTCTTTCGCTTCGTGTACTCATCATTCTTTGGGCCACATAACCACCACCTCCTGGCTCGGCACCTGGATACCAACTTGACCACCATTGAATTGCGACAAATGAGAGAAATGCGCCAATTGACAAGCTAAAACCATGAGCAAGATCGCTGCCGCCAGAACTAAAACTGGGTAGAAAATCGAATGTTTGTGGAGGAAGTTTTTCTTTTAACGCAGCAACTCCACCAACATCATCACTTGTTACTACTATCACGGCCAAAATAACGCAACCGATCATGGCAATTCCAAATTGAACCATGTCTGTAATAGCAACTCCTTTTAGACCTGAAAGGGCAGCATAAAAAACTGCCACGATCATTATTATAAATGTGAAGCCCATCGCTTCAAACCGGCCAAGGTCAAAGAAAACTTCCAATAGAGTGATCATAGCTAAGTTAACCCAGGCGATAATTACAGCGTTAATAATCAAACCTAAATAGACTGCTTTTACCATGCGCAAATACTTCGCTGGTTTTCCTTCGTATCGCAGAGTGATAAATTCAAGTTCGGTTAATACTCCCGACCTTCTCCATAGAGTGGCAAAAAAGAAAGTAGTAAGCGCTCCTCCAAAAATAAACGACCACCAAAGCCAGTTTTTTGCAATTCCGCCTTGCGAAACAAGCTCTGAAACCGCAAGTGGTGTATCAGCAGCAAAAGTGGTTGCGACCATGCTCAACCCTGCAACGTACCAAGGTAAATTGCGACCACCTAAGAAAAAATCATTTAAACTCTTTCCCGCACCTTTTCGATAATATAATCCAATGCCTAAAGAGAGCAGCAGAAATGCGATAATAATGAGCCAGTCGATCCATTCAAGCATGTTACAACATTATACTCAAAAAGATTGCTGGGGACATTCTGGGCTTTGAGTTTTGAACAAGCAATTGCGAAAGGATGTGATGACCATACATTCGCAGTGGTGACTGGCTTTTACATAAAGGTAATCTTACCCCTTGCGTTGAGAGGGGTGTTCACATATCGGGTACCTGAACACCTGATTGAAGAGATGGTAGTGGGTAAGCGGGTAGTGGTACCATTTGGAGCCAAGCGCTTTTATTCTGCTTTGATATATAAGGTAGAGGTTCAGCCTCTTCAGGGCCAAACTTTGAAAGACGTTTCATACGTTTTAGACAGCGAACCGATTGTTACTGAATCTCAACTATTGTTTTGGGAGTGGATCGCGTCTTATTATATGTCCGGTTTAGGAAGTGTTATGATCACTGCTTTGCCGGGAGCAATGAGACTCAGCTCACAAACCACTGTCATTTTGGATCAAGTTGATTTTGAATACGATAAATTAACTGAAGTGGATCATTTGGTAGTCGCCAATTTAAATGATGATAAACCCGTTCCGATAAACACCTTAGAGGAACTTCACTCAAAGGCTGCTATACAGAAATCGCTGCACCATTTGATTGAAATGGGGATTGTAAAGCTGGATGAACAAATTGAAAAAGCTCCAAAGCCAAACTCGATTGACATGCTAGAATTGACTGAACAATTCGATGATGAAATGGCAATGTCAAATCTGTTAAGCCAGTTATCAAAAGCTCCAAAGCAATTGGAGGTAATGATGAAGTTCTTAGAGTTAAGTGACTTTTTTAGCGGAAATGCAGTGCGGGTTAGGCAAAAGGTATTATTAAATAAAACACAAGCAAGTGCCGCAATTTTGAAATCCCTAGAGTCTAGAGGGGTGTTTCATAGAGTCCAAGAATTAGAAAGTTATAGTTCTGATCAATTTTTGACGGATGAATTAGTGTTAACCGAAGATCAGAATCTCGCCTTTACTGAAGTAGAACAATCTTGGAAGAATAAATCGGTTGCCTTATTGCATGGTGTTACTGGTTCCGGAAAAACGCTCGTTTATGCCGAATTGATAAAGTCAATTGAAAAAGAAGGTCAAGTTCTTTTTTTAGTGCCTGAAATTGCCCTGACTACTCAACTAGTTGGACGGCTAGAGAAGCTACTTGGTTTTGAAGTGGCTGTATATCACAGTCGATTTTCAAATCGAGATCGCTTGACTAAGTGGATGCAAATGTTATCTGATGAAAAGCCTCGGGTGATTGTGGGAGCTAGGTCTGCGATATTTCTTCCATTCAGTAATTTGAAACTGATCATAGTAGATGAAGAACATGAGCAAAGCTTTAAACAGCAAGAATCTTCACCTTATTACAATGCGCGTGACGCGGCTATATGGCTGGCTGCACAATTTAACGCAAAAGTGCTCTTAGGCAGTGCAACTCCAAGTTTTCAGTCTTACCATTCTTCCCTTAATGGAAAATATGGGTTGGTGCAGCTAAAGCAAAGGTTTGGTGAAGTTAAAATGCCGAAAGTTATCAGCGTGGATATGCGGACTGCACAGTCTAATAAGAGCATGAAAGCCGATTTTTCTGACGAGACTTTCGATAGCATAAAGCGAACACTTGCCTCGAATCAGCAGGTTATCATATTTCAAAATAGAAGGGGGTTCGCTCCATTTCAAATTTGTGAAGCTTGCGGCTGGAGTGCCGAATGTGTGAATTGTGACGTCAACTTGACATTTCACAAATACTTTGAAAAGTTACTTTGCCATTATTGTGGCTACAACATTAAGCTTCCCTCAAAGTGTCCGAACTGCGCTTCTGCCAAGTTGAAAATCAAAGGTTTTGGAACTGAGAAGGTGGAAGATGATTTAGAAGTGTTGCTACCAGAGGCGAGAATTGCTCGAATGGACCTCGATACAACACGCAAAAAGATGGCACTTCAAAACCTCATTGATGCTTTTTCATCAGGAGCATATGACATATTGGTAGGAACACAAATGGTAACTAAGGGACTTGATTTTGATAATGTTGGTCTAGTGGTGGTCATGAACGCGGATTCTTTGTGGAATCGACCAGATTATCGAGCCTTCGAAAAGGCCTATCAATTACTAACACAAGTGTCTGGTAGGGCAGGTAGAAAGAAAAAGCAAGGCACGGTGATGATTCAGACATACAAACCAGATCATCCCATTATCGAACAAGTTCGAACGGGCAATTTCGTAGGCTTGTTCAATCATCAGATCATGGAGCGAGACCAGTTTTTATATCCACCTTTCTCAAGAATGATTCGAATCCAATTAAGCCATCAAGATGCAACCCTCACTAAAAAAGCCGCAGCTTTTATGGGGTTGGAGTTAAAATCGTTTTTTGCAGACCGAGTTTTGGGGCCTGAAGAGCCATCTATCGCTCGCGTTAGAAATCGATACCTAAGACAGATGTTCGTTAAGTTGGATTTAAATCTATCGATAAAGAAGTCGAAGCAGAGCATTTGGCAAGCAGTGGATCTTATGGAGGCGCACGAAGATTATAGAAAGGTTAGAATTAGCATTGATGTTGATCCTGTATGAATTTTTCAAGAACGGCCATCGAAAACGAAATCCGCTACAGAACCAGCAGAAGCAGTGGACCCGGTGGACAGAATGTAAATAAGACAGAAACCAGGGTCGAGGCAATTTGGAATATTATGGAAACCAATGCGCTAAATACTGAGCAAAAAGATAGACTCTTAGAGAAGGTTAAGACTAAAATAAACTCAAACAATGAAATAATCATTGCCGCTTCTGAAGCACGATCGCAACTTCGTAATAAGCAGATCGCAAAAGACCGACTGATTGATTTATTGGAGTCAAGTCTGATTCAGAATAAACCTCGAAAAAGGACTAGCCCAAGTAAAAACGCAGTCAAAAAAAGAATTGAGTCAAAGGTTCAGAAGGGGGAGTTAAAGAAAATGAGGGCCTGGAAATTCAAGCGCGATCACTAAAGATTTTCGAAATAAGACCAAAGCGGCTCTTTCGGGCAGGGCGCGACCAAGGTCAAATTTTCATCCGTAACAGGGTGTTTGAAACGAGCTTCTCGACCGTGAAGATGAATGCTGCCATCCGGATTACTTCTTTTTGCACCATACTTAAGATCACCTTTAATAATCGAACCTATATTAGACAATTGAACCCTAATTTGGTGATGGCGGCCAGTCTCTAAGTTTACCTCTATTAAGTGATAATTGTCAGCCGAGTTAAGAACCTGATACCTCAGTATAGCTTCTTTACAACCCTTCCTTGCTTCATCAGTCACATAACTCTTGTTCTGCTTTTCATTTTTAATCACAAAATCGCGCAAGTTCCCTGAAGTTTGAGATGGGAGTTTATCTACCACCGCCCAATACATCTTTTCGATGGTTTTGGTTCGGAACAACTCTGACATTCGACCCAGAGCCTTACTTGTCTTTGTGTAAATAACGATTCCGCTCACAGGTCTATCCAAACGATGCGGAATGCCAAGATATACGTTGCCTGGCTTATCATATTTAATTCGGACATATTCTTTGCATAAGTCAGCTAGTGTAACATCCTCGGTTTTATCCCCTTGAACTAATTCACCTGCTAGTTTATTCACCACTAACAAGTGATTGTCCTCGAAGATTATCCGATTAGAGACATCAATATTGTTCTTCTTCATTCGGAAAGTCAGATGATTTTACATCTTGAATATATTGACCGACAGCGTTGGTAATGGTGTCGTGCAAATCGGCATATCTTCTTAAAAATCTTGGGCTGAACTCTTTGTTAATTCCCAACATGTCATGCAACACTAACACTTGACCATCCACTTCATTTCCGGCACCAATTCCAATTACTGGAATGGAAACTGAGCGTGCAACTTCACCTGCAAGTTTCGCAGGAATTTTTTCTAAGACAATTCCAAACACACCTGTTTGTTCCAAAATTTTAGCGTCTTCCATCAAGCGTTGAGATTCCTCTTCCTCTCTAGCTCTCACTGCATACGTTCCAAACTTATATATAGATTGAGGTGTTAGTCCAAGATGACCCATCACAGGAATACCAGCCGTGAGTATTCGATCGATAGATTCTTTGACTTCTCGTCCTCCTTCAAGTTTCACCGCATGTGCTCCAGCTTCTTTCATAATTCGAATAGATGATGTCAATGCTTCCTTCGAATTGCCTTGATAACTTCCAAAAGGAAGATCAACCACGACCAAAGCATGATTTATTGCTCTGATGACAGAAGCCGCATGATAAATCATCTGGTCAAGTGTAATTGGCAGGGTCGTTTCATGACCGGCCATTACATTCGAAGCCGAATCACCAACCAAAATCACATCAATTCCTGCGTAGTCCACCAATTTCGCAAGGCTATAGTCATAGGCCGTAATCATGCTGATTTTTTCACCATGCTCTTTCATTTGATGAAGAACGCTGGTAGTAATCTTTTTTACATTGGAACCAATAGGACTTAGGTTTTCACTATTCTCTGTCATGATAATTGTTACCGCTCACGGTTAGATTCCTACCAATAATGAATTATAAGGTGTATGAGTAGGATATGAGTGTATTTTTGGCGGCTCATTCGCAAACGTAAAGGATTTTTATGTCAATCAATCGATCTCTCTATTTTACTGTATTTATTCTTTCACTGCTGTTTTTTCCAAGTTGCGAGACGGATATTGATGTTATTGCTCCGAAAAGAGACGTTACTGTCATTTATGGATTGCTTGAAGCGGATAAAACAAGACATTATATCAAAATCAATCGTGCTTTTGTTGGCGAAGATTCAGCTTCGGTATTGGCTAGTGAACCTGGCATCAATGAGTATAATACTAAGGAGTTGTCCGCAGTAATCGTTGAGTTGGGTAGTGATGCTAAAACTCCGACAGGAGCTGTCTGGACTCTAAATGAGACGTATAGCTATAATAAAGAAGGAGGAGCATTTTTTAACGATAGCAACAAGGTTTACTATTTCGATGCACAGTTGGATGCAACAAAGTTTTATCGAATTGAGTGTACAGTTAACGTGGATGGGGAGGATGAGAAGAAGGTTACGGCAACAACAGACATAATAGGCCTTGCTGCGGCATCGGGAGGAATAGAACAAGTCCGTCTGCTTAGTCCAGCATTGTCAGGCAATGCGAGTAGCACAAATGGTGGTGATAATCGAGATAATGATGAGGTAGTCTTGGTGAATGGAGTTGACTATGCAAGTCAGTTTAAAGTGTCATGGTCTAATGTAACGGGAGGTGTTCTTTACACGAGTTATTTTAGAATTTATTATCGAGAGTATGATGTCTCAACTGGTCTGCAAACAGGTTATGATTCAGTTACCCTTAACATCGGCTCGAGAACTTTTGATACAGATGAACAGGTTAACTTCCCTGGGGTGAATACTGAAGATTATTTTGCGACCATTGGCCGAAGGGTTGATGATCTTGAACCAGCAAATATTTCTGGTACTCAGCGAATCGTATCTGATACAGTGCAGTTTTTCTTGGAGGTTGCAAGTGAAGAACTCGCGACATATATTGAGGTTAATCAGCCAATAAGTGGGGTTGTACAGGAGCGACCAACATATACGAATGTGAACAATGGAATTGGAATATTCGCCAGTCGGGTAGTATCAAATACAAAACGATCGAGCATTTTAAGCGATGGTCGAATCTTAGACGCCAACACACTTGAGGAATTATTATACTCTGAAATAGTGAATAGCGGTGATTACACTAAATCAAAGTCTTTTACGCGACCTGGACGTTGTGTAATTGACCCTGAAACTGGACCCGATTGCCAATAGAATGTGACATCATGTCACTTATTATGTCTGTTGCGATGTGGTTGAATCAATGAATAACTGACATTCCTTCTTATTTCATCCTGTGATTTCTGGTGGCACACCTATTGACAATGGTGCTGCGAATTTGATAACCTGAAAAAAATTAAATCATGGGAAAGATTATAGGAATAGACCTTGGAACTACCAATAGCTGCGTTGCAGTGATGGAAGGAAATGAGCCAGTAGTTATTCCAAACAGCGAGGGAAAGAGAACCACTCCTTCGGTGGTTGGATTCACCTCGGGCGGAGAAAGAAAAATTGGAGATCCTGCAAAAAGACAGGCAATCACTAATCCAACAAAGACAGTTTATAGTATTAAGCGATTCATGGGAATGAGCTATGAAGAAGCTGCCAAAGAATCTAGCCGAGTACCATACGAGGTGGTGAAAGGAGACAACAATACGCCAAGAGTAAAAATTGATGACCGAAATTACACTCCACAAGAAATAAGTGCAATGGTTCTTCAGAAAATGAAGAAAACAGCTGAAGATTACTTGGGACAAGAAGTTACTGAAGCTGTAATTACAGTTCCAGCTTACTTCAACGATTCGCAGCGACAGGCGACCAAAGAGGCAGGCGAAATTGCTGGACTTAAGGTGCGAAGAATCATTAACGAGCCTACCGCGGCATCATTGGCATACGGACTCGATAAAAAGTCACAAGACATGAAAATTGTCGTTTTTGACTGTGGTGGAGGAACTCATGATGTATCGATACTAGAATTAGGCGATGGAGTGTTTGAAGTGAAGTCTACAGACGGAGATACACATTTAGGTGGTGATGACTTTGATCAAGTAATTATTGATTGGTTAGTCGCTGAGTTTAAAAGTGATGAAGGACAAGATTTGAGTAAAGATCCGATGGCATTGCAACGCTTAAAAGAAGCTGCTGAAAAAGCCAAAGTTGAACTTTCAAGTTCTACTAGCACAGAGATTAACTTGCCCTACATCATGCCTATTGATGGTGTGCCAAAACACTTAGTTAGAACACTTAGCCGCGCGAAATTTGAGCAGTTGGCAGATTCATTAATACAACGGACGATTGAGCCATGTAAAACAGCAATGAAAAATGCTGGAATGAAAACTAGTGACATCGATGAAATCATTTTAGTTGGAGGGTCCACAAGAATTCCGGCAGTTCAAGAGGCAGTTAAAAAATTCTTCGGTAAAGAGCCAAGTAAGGGTGTGAATCCAGATGAAGTAGTGGCTATTGGAGCGGCAATTCAAGGCGGGGTACTAAGTGGAGATGTAAAGGATGTACTTCTTTTAGACGTTACTCCGCTATCTCTTGGAATTGAAACTTACGGAGGTGTATTTACCAAATTGATCGAGTCCAATACAACGATTCCAACCAAGAAGGCGGAAACATTCTCAACAGCAAGCGACAATCAACCATCTGTTGAAATTCACGTGCTTCAAGGAGAGCGCGCAATGGCTAAGGATAACCGAACTATTGGAAGATTTCACCTTGATGGAATTCCACCATCGCCAAGAGGAGTTCCTCAAATTGAAGTGACATTCGATGTTGATGCCAACGGTATTATGAATGTGTCTGCTAAGGACAAAGCGACCAATAAAGAACAAAGTATTCGGATTGAAGCTTCCTCTGGACTCAGTCAAGAGGAAATTGAAAAGATGAAGCAAGAGGCCGAGGCAAATGCGGAATCAGATAAGAAGATGAAAGAGGAGGTGGATAAGTTGAATGCCGCTGATAACATGATTTTTCAAACTGAAAAGCAATTGGGCGAGTTTGGGGACAAGTTGCCAGCCGACAAAAAACAACCCATTGAAGATGCTCTTGCTGAGTTGAAGACCGCGCACGAATCGAAAGATTTCGAAGCGATGGATGCAGCTATGGAAAAATTGAATACGGTTTTTCAAGCCGCTTCGCAAGAAATGTACGCTGCCTCACAGGAAGCAGGTGCTGAAGGAAATGGAGCCGCGAGTAGTGAAGGTGAAGAAACAGAAGATTCAGAGGTGACAGATGTTGACTTTGAAGAAGTGAAGGACGATAAGTAAGTAGAACTCGATTCGGTTTATTTAAAAGGGAAGTCAACTATGGCTTCCCTTTTTTGTTTTTAATGCACAAAAGGTCAAAATGACCTGTTACTTTGCACGCATCTTTATGTCAAAACAATTAGCATACATTGTCCTTGTCTCTATTGGTCTGATTACCGCTGGTGCTGGTTACATGATAACTAAGCTCACGTTTGACTATGAGTTCGAACACTTCTTTCCTTCGAATGATCCAGAATTAGAGTTTTATCAGGAATACACTGAGAAATTCGACACGGACATTGATTTTGTCATAATGGGATTGAAGAATGAGGAAGGAATATTTGAAAGGGGGTTCCTCAAATCCTCTTCAAATATGATAGAGGAGATTAAGCAAATTCCTCATGTTAAGCGAATCATTTCTCCATTTAATGCGGCTGATTATGCATTAGGACCTTTTGGGCCAATTGCTATTCCATATTTACACATTGATGATCCTGATCGTTATCAAAAAGACTCATCAAGAATATACGAGCATCAGAAACAGGTGGGAAGCTTGTTCTCACCGGATGCCAAGAGTATAAGCCTCCTTGTAATTCTCGAGGACACCCTAAATAAGCTCGAAACAGATACTGTCTATTACAATTTGACCGATGTGATGGATAAGTATGAATTTGATGAGATTCATGCGGCAGGCAAAGCAATTGGCCAGGCCTTTTATATCGAACAGATTAAAACAGAATTCATTCTGTTCATGGCAATTGCAGTCCTCCTTATAATCATGGTTCTCTTACTTATTTATCGTTCTTTTTGGGGTACCGCGGTGCCATTAATTGTGGTTTTACTTTCCGTGATATGGTTACTTGGATTTATGAGTTTAGTCGGCAAGTCAATTGATATAATGACGACACTTTTGCCCTTAGTACTCTTTGTAGTAGGAGTAAGCGATGTCATTCACCTACTGAGTAGATTCTTTGAGGAAATAAGAGCGGGTTTATCAAAAAATCAAGCCATTCAAACGGCTTATAAAAGGGTAGGAGCTGCGACATTTTTAACATCGCTTACAACAGCTTTGGGATTTCTTACATTACTAACCTCGGGAGTTAAACCAGTGCGTGAATTGGGGGTTTTCGCAGCTGCAGGAGTATTTATCGCCTTCTTCTTAGCTTTCTCCTTACTACCAGCAATATTGTCGATCAGTGCGGTACCAAAGTTGGCATACAAGGAGCCATCGACTGTGATGTGGAATAAGCTCGTTTCAAAAATGTTTCGATTTTCTATCAATAGACGAAAATGGATTGTTGTATTCAGTGTAGCGTTGATTTCACTTTCCATTGTTGGTATAACCAACATAAAAATTGATAACTATCTACTCGAAGATGTTTCTGAAGATGACCCAATCAGAAAGAGTTTTATGTTTTTCGAAGAGAATTTCTCAGGAGTTCGACCATTTGAATTGCAACTGACAGTCACTGATTCTAACATGAATGTGTTGGATCCAAAGGTTATTCAAGATATGATGACAGTTGAGAGCTATCTCAAAGATGAATATGGAGTAGGGTTTCTAAGTTCACCACTAAATATATTAAGAGGAGCGAATCAAGTTTTAAATGGCGGCTTGGATTCAGCCAATCTAATTCCAAGCAGTGAACGACAACTCAAAAAGGCCACCTCCATAGTAAATACCTTGTCAAAGCGCCCTGAATTTGCAGCCTTACTAAGTGCGGATAAGATGCACGCGAGGTTCACAGGCAAAATACAAGATCAAGGAGGTCGGTTGACCAAACAAAAGGATGATGAATTGCGGCAATACTTTAATAAGGGTGGTGTTCTGGATCATTCAGAGATTACATTAACGGGTATGTCTCTCCTTATTGATAAGAATAACGAGACACTTTCGTCCAATATGATGTCAGGACTACTATTCGCCCTTTTAGTAGTTGCCATCATCATGGGGCTGATGTTTAAATCATTAAGAATTGCGATGATATCGTTAGTGCCTAACATCATTCCCTTATTAATGATTGGGGGATTCATGGGGTTCACCGGAATTGATTTAAAAATATCGACCTCTGTCATATTTGGCATAGCATTCGGCATTGCAGTGGACGACTCAATTCACTATTTAATAAAGTATCGTCAGGAGCTGAAAAAAGGTAGGTCCAATATTTACGCCTTAAAAAGAACCTCTCTTTCAACTGGAAAAGCGATCATATTGACCACGATTATTCTCTGTATGGGTTTCATATCGCTATCCGCCTCTGATTTTACGAGTACTTTTTATGTGGGAATACTTATCAGTATTGCCTTGGCTTCGGCAGTGGTCGCGGACCTATTGCTATTGCCAATTTTGCTCCTAAAACGTTCGAAATAAGACAGAAAGGAATTATTTCTAATCCAAAGTATCATTATCAGGTAGCCGATTCGGCAATTTTCGATGTGGACTTCAAATATTTTCAAACTAAAACTGTTGATGAAAATGGTTTCAATTAAACCGTTAAGTCAAAAAAGCAATTAGATTTGCGGTAAATCAAAAAACACAAAAACTAATTACTATGAAAAAACTAGTCCTTGCACTTGCTCTTGTTATTGGAGCTGCTGGAGCGTCTTTCGCTTCAAACTACAAGTTAGACGAAGCTGCTGTTGAGTCAGCGTTTACTGCTTCTGATGACATTACTCTATCCGTTACTGAATCACTAGGAGTTGAGGCTGTTGCAGCTGAAGGAGAATTGGACAAGACTCAATATTTAATCCGTGCGGCGTTCTGCGGTATTATCGCTCTTCACAGAAGTTATATGGGAACTGGTGATAAAGGTTTATTACTATACTATCTATGTATTCCTGTAGCTAACTATGTTGCTATAATGGTTGACTTCTGGGGTGTTATTATCAAAGGAGACGAATTCTGGATGAAGTACAAAGACAATCCAAAGTTCTTCGCTTGGAATAACTAAGAGAAATATCTTAAAATGAAAAAGCCGTTTGATTATCAAACGGCTTTTTTTTACTCTAAACTGAAGATCAATTCGATCAGCTGTGCATTGTACTTGCGTTGATTGATATGATTTCTTTTACCAGCCAGATGTTCCGCTCGTTTGACCCCAGCCATGTAGAAACGCTGAAATAACCCATATCCAAGTACAATTCCTGCTACATAATACTTTACCACGAAAATCCCAACAGCTGCTAGTCCCAATCCTGTAGAAAGCATTGCTACTGAGAATACTGCATCCCAGAAGTAACCTGCATATAGCTGACCGGTTCCTGGAAGGAATGTCGACCAAGCAGAAGCGCGCTCTGGATTTCGATATTTAGGATAGTTTTTCTGGTTGTAAGCGCATTCAATAGATAACAGAGCGCTGTCTCTTGCACTTTCATCTTTTAGCGAGTTCTGCACCCAAAAGACAAGTTTTTCTTTAGCTCCAGACCAATCCCAAAGTTCATTTAAAGTCAAAGCATACAAGAGTGAGGCTTTTGTTTGATACTCTACATTCAGGAATTGGTCAACAAGGTAGAGCTGAGATGATGCTTGCTCGAAATCTTTGTTGAGATAAGAGGCATAGGCCGTATTGTAACGCGATTCAAAAACTAAGGAGTCACTTAATCCAAAATAACCGACCCGTAGCATGGTTTTTTCAGCTGCAGCTGGATTATAAAGCGATAATTGACATTTCGCTTTTTTGTTAAGAGCTATTGTCCTTATCTGATTATCAAAAGTGGAATAACAAATTCGTTCGTATTCCAATGCGGCTAACTCATAGCGCTTATTGACGTTTAATGAATCTGCAATGGAAAACTCTTGAAATTTACTGCCAGAATACCCTGCGAAGGGGAATATGCATATCGTACAAAATATTACGATCGATTTCATCATAAATCTCTTTTTTAATAGAATAAACACTTAGTGCACTTCCCCAAATATTGCCAATGTAGAATATGCCAAATAATGATCCTAGAATAATAAACTGAGGACTCAATAGGCCTGCAATTATTGCTGCTTCTATGGCAACGGCAGCTAAGGGAAGAGACAAATACATTGTTCCAAAAGGAGTACCTCTGTATCCTGCATAAAACTTTCCTACACCTGGAAATAAAGCAGATAAACCACCTGCGATGAATGGTGACTTCCTTTTATATGTGCTCAGCTGCTCATGATAAGTGGACATGTTTTGCTCTTCTGTTGAAAATTCAAAGTATGTCCTTTCCAAATGCTTAGCCACAGAATCATATGCTGAATAGTCTCTTTCAAGTAATGCGATCGAGGCGTATTGCAGATACCTTAAATCCGAAAGTAGTGTTCCACTATCAAGTTGTATGTCTGCCAAGATTCTTTTAGCTGAATCAAATTCAGTGAGGTAAACAAAACATATGGCTTCATAGAAGTTTGACTGAACGCCTATGGCTGTATTACCATTAACTCGACTGAGAACTCTAATTGCTTCGTTGAAATCTCTGTTAAAATAGCTGATCCAACCTCTCATGTAGGTGATACTGTCTCGCTGGTCAGGCGTTGCAGAAATTGACTCGCTCTCAATTTTTGACAGTAAGACTTTCGCATCATTATATTGATCATTGGTGATGAGATAGGTCGCAAAATTCAGCTCTTGCGTAAAGTATTTAGCCGAGTCAACCGCTTTGACATCACCTTCGGTTAATACACTGTCCGTTTCCCTCACCACAGCGGTATCTAAGACTGAAATGGTCGAACTTGAATCAGGTGCTTGAGCGGCTGGCTCCAAGCATGAGATTATAAAAAGGATTAGTAAAAGAGTAGGTCGGGTCATGTTACTTAATAGATCGACTATTTGTGGTCGTGGCTAGTATGGTCGCCCTTTACGCTGTATTTACTTGGGTTGTCGATTAGCATTCCTGTGCGGTCGTTCATTTGGCTCGGCAACATATCAATGGTGGTAAACTGCGTACATCGCGTTAATCTATCGGCAGATAATGCAACGCCCTTTAAGAGTCCATATTCCTGAATACTTGCAAAACTAAACGCAGAGCAGCTGATTTCATATGGACAACGAGATTGGAGTTGGGGAGAAATAACTTTCTGATATAGAAACAAGGCACCGCCAAATGTCAAAGTGATTGGGTTGTAATTTACAATTGGGTTCTTCCCGAGCTTTAAAAATTTCGGTTTTCTTGGTTCGTATTCTAATTCGAAATAATCAATGGTAGAAATCGCCTCTTTTTGAGCGCTTGAAAACTGGGCTGAAGATTTGAGTCTAAAACCAAATACAGAAATCATGAGAAGAACTATGTAGAGCAAGTGATTCATTCTGGCATATCTTTCATAGAAGCCGCATCAATTACTTCTGCATCCGCTGGTATTTGAAAATTCAACCAGGTTTCATCTACCTCTGAATTCAACTTTAAATCGTCATACTTTCTTTGAGTAATGGACGAGTCCGACTCATTATAATATGTGATTTCCGTAATTGTGAAAGGCATTTTTATGTAAGACACATTCTGATAATTGGTGTAATATGTCTTTTGATAAACAATCCCATCTGCATCAATAAACCCTAAGTAAATTGGTAAATAGTTTTCATATGCAATTTCTATCGCCTGTGCTTGCAGTGGACGATCCACGGGTGCGGTCCATGTATTTACAATAACGCCTTCTTCATTTCGAGTATCAGTGATTTTATAGCCGAGACTACTTAGGCCCATGTCATTGGTTTTTCCACTAAGAAAACTGTAAATGAAACTATTCTTTGTGCTGAATTCGGTGCCTTGGCTCAGTGCGACCCGGTTTGTTTGAGGGTCATAACTTTTAAGTTCTCCTGTGGAAGTAGCGATGATTACCTGACTAATTGGAGTGAACATTTTTGTTACCATTAAACCGTTGGTTGGTTTGTAATAAACAGCTCCCTTGGCCGTTATGGATTTACCTTGGAATAAGGTGCGAGCTGTCATGTTTAAACTCATTTTTTGAAGGTTAGATTGCACAGGAACTGCTGAGATTAGACTGAATAACAGTAAAACCGTGAGTGCAGAAATACCAACCAATTTGTATAGCTTCGCTTTGCCCATTTCGCGGGCGAATTTACATTTAATTTCCCCAACCAATTGAAGGCATTCATCGAGATTAACATATCAAATTGGCTCCGAATTTTCGTCAGCTTTATCTTGTTGATTTCCTCGAATACACAAAGCGTTTTTGGTCAGGATTATTTTGGAGAAGAAGCAAATGCTGTTTTTTCAGACTTGTACCAATTTCAAATGCTTTCAGCGGATACAACTGTGAACAGGGAAATTAGTTCACAACCCGATTCCGCATTATGGAATTTGTTATCGGCAAACGTAGCGTGGATGGAAATTCTAGCTGGTAATCTGGAGGATCCTTATTGGAATGGACAGTTTAAGGAGCGCATTAAGAAAGCAAAGAGAAACTTGAAACGTGAAGGATTAGATCAAGATGACAAACTCTTTTATTACATCATTGTCCATGCCTTTAAAACCAGGCATGAGCTATTAAATGAGAACTATCTCAATGCAGCGTCTGATTTAAACACTTGTATTGATCAAATTTCGGAATCATTTGGTAGGGAAGGGGACTATGAACCATTTTACTTGACCTCAGGCCTTTATTATTATTTCATGGCTAAAGCCTATGACGAATACATCCTGATGAGACCATACTTAATGTTCTATCCTGATGGGGATTTGGAGAAGGGCTTGAGTTACCTAATCAGATTAACAAAAAGCAAGGATGTATTTCTGAAAAATGAATCCAACTATTTCCTAATGAGGATTTTTCACGATTTGGAAGACGACCAAGAAAGAGCTCTAGGTTTCGCTAAAAATTTGGTCAACCAGAATCCGAATAACCTGATATATCGACTGTATTATATTAAAATTTTGAGAAAATTGGATTCTCCAAGTATTGGCCGTGAGGTACAGTTATATAAGGAAAAGGTGAATAGTAGTTCGCAAATTAGCCCTAGCCAGAGAACTCACTTTCTTAATGAGCTAAAGAAGGAGAATTAAAAAAGCCCTGCATTCAATGCAAGGCTTTTTTATGATTTTAATACTTACGCATTAGTAGGCTCCCAACCATAAGATTATCTTTTCTGAATTCACATATTTTGATTTAGAATCATCGATTAAAAGAAAGACGGCATCGATAAGGTTTAGCCAGCCTAAACCGCTTAAGGTAAAGCAGTAGACAGCCCAAATCACCACGCTTTTGCTTCCCGTACCCAGTATAAATCGGTGCGTGGGGAATAATAAGGGCAATAGGGTGAATGAACCAACAACAATTGACGCGATTGCTATAATTGCTGCAGTCATTTGCTTATTCGATTCGTCTAACTCCGAGTCATTTTGACCAAGCCTCATATCTAACGAGCCATTCAACATTATATTCAATGTGCTAGAGATGTCTTCGCTTTGTGTAAACTCAGACTCAAACTTAGGTTCATTGAACTGAAAAGTGTTGGCCTTTGTATTTAGAGAGAGCGCTAATAGAAATGATATGGCTAGGAAAAGTCTCATATGTGATGTTTTAAAACGAATATCTTAAATCTGAATAAAAATACAATTCGACATTAATCCAACCACATTAAATATTTTGGATTGTCATAGTACTTTTCACCACTGTCATCCATTAATAGCATAATGCCATCAATGATAGGAAGTACGCCACACCATCTAAATGTCACGCAGTAAAGGGCCCAAATTTTAAGATTTTCACCTCCCGTTCCAAGGTAAAATCGATGCCAGGGGACAATACTAATTGCGATGTTTATTAGACTTCCCATCCATGATATAGCGGCAACACCAGTAACGGAGGCTGTAAGACCGAATACAACAGTGACAACCCATGGGACAAGCACTGAACCAAAGGCAATTAAAGCCGCAGTCTTCTGAGATTTTTCAGCAGCAGCAGCGGATAGACTGAGATCAATGTCAGTATCAAATGCACTAGTGTAGTCGAGAGATACATTCCATAGATGATTCAAGCTTTCGCTTTGTTCAAATTGTGCATCAATGTTTGCATCGTTAATTTGGTATTGATTCGCTTGAGTTTGAAAGGAAACCAATACAATGGCCAAAATGGCAAATACATGTTTCATATTAGGGTAATTTAGTTTGTTCCGAAATTAAGAAAAACCGTTTGTGAAAACATCAAATTTCATCTACCCACATAATAAAATTTGAATTGTTGATGTAGGTATGATGATTTTCATCAGCCACCAGAAGCGAGATGGCATCTGCGATCAACAGCAATCCGAAACCATTTGAAGTCACACAATAAAGCGCACCAATCTTGAAGCTATTATCATCGGTACCTAAATAATATCTATGCCAGGGAGATCCAATTAGAGACGCAACTACTGCGGCCCCAGGAAGCAATACTATTCCAAATCCTCCCGTTACGAGTGTAATCATGAACCAAACACCATAAATTCCTGCGCTGAGAAAAGTCTCTCCAAAGGCGAGCATGGCGGCAGTCTTGTAATCAGGATTGTCCAAGTCGAATTCAGATGGCAATCCTAAAGCATCTGTAGATCGCGCGCAAATGGAATGAATAGTGGGAGTAATATCGATGGATTCACTAAAAGCAGCGTTCAATCGAGTTTCATCTAGTTTGTAATTTGCACTTACATTTTTCGAGATAATAAGGCAAAGAAAAAGCACAATTACTATGATGATTCTATCTTGCGTGTTCATTAGGTTTTACTTTTAATCAATGTCGTTATCCTTTTTACAAAATTGATCAAAATACCTCGCAGTTTGTCTATGAGACGAATAATTGGAACATTTCAAATAGTATTTTTTGTGGGATTTATTGCCGTGCTCTTACAGGGGTGTAGTCAAGATTCTAACAAAGGGTTCATGGCTGAAAAACGTTTGTATCGAAAAGGTTGGAATCTTAATATGTCTCAAACCGATTTGTTCAAGGCAAAACCGGTAAAATTCAATACGATTGAATCGAAGGATACTGATGACAAATCCATTTTACCAAAAAATACGAGAGAAATGGTAGAAGTCGGGAGTGTGGCGCCAAGGAGTTGGTTTCCTGATGAGATGGTGCTAAATACCGAATGTGTTGATGATGATTCAGACATTCAACTACCCAACAAAACATTTGATTCCAGTGGTTTTCAATTCTCCAAGAGCGAGTTGAAATATGAGGAAAACAAATTGAGCAAGGACCCAGAGGTGCCTATTGCCACGGTCGGTTTCATCGCTTTGATGATCGCCTTAGCAAATCTCATTCTACTCATGTGGATTCCGTTTGTTGGTGTTTTATCTGCCATATTATGCCTTGTGTTCGCGTCTAAGGCACTTAAAATCGATAACAAAAACGCCAAGTCGTATGGCTGGGCTTCAGTGATCATTACAGGCTTCACCTTATTGGTTTCAATACTGATGACACTTGTTCTGATGATAAATCTTCAATTATTTGGAAATATTTAATTTATGTCTAATTACATCATTCGCTTACTTCTAGATGCGGTGGCAATTTTGGCCGCAGCATATCTATTACCGGGAGTAGAAATAGAAGGCTATTGGGCTGCCATATTGGTCGCCTTTTCATTGTCGATCCTAAATTCAATCGTAAAGCCCATAATGGTTATCGTTACAATTCCGGTAACTGTCTTTAGTTTAGGCCTGTTTTTGTTCGTGATCAATGCGTTCATGATACTCCTAGCCGACTGGATTGTGGATGAATTTATAGTAGACGGTTTCTGGTATGCTTTGCTTTTTAGTCTCGTATTGACATTGTTTAAGTCCTTGTTAAACGGACTTTTCAAAGACTCAAGTAAATCAGCCAAGGTTTCTGATCAAAGAGGAAGATATTAGGTTTTCCAGACTATTAAATAATGGAATCCGAAGTTCATCGAAAGCGTCATTCCTAATTTCCAATTCGAATCCCAAGTAGCTATTCGGAAATGTTTTTCGTAGTGATGTTGTAAATCCATTCGAGGCTCCTTTATAAGGATAGTTAAATCGAATTTTCTCCTCGGTTTCTTTTTGTAGACAGCTTTTCCAAATCGCTGCTTAGTTTGTCATACTTGTTAGAAATATTCTGTCCGAAATAAACAGAAAGGATGAACTCTCTATACTTGATTTTTTAGTGACAATTGAATCAAATCATTCAAGTCGTCCGTCATGCTCCGGATTATCGAGGATGTTTTAAGGTCCTGGATATTCTTCACGTTTGGTATTGGCTTTTGCCCTCTGGCTTCGGCTAATAATGAAACATAATATCCTTTAGATTGATAGCGATAATCACTACATAAATTAAAGACCCTCGTATTTCGTTGAGTGGCATAGCTTTCGTTGCTGAAATACTTTCGAGGACTAATAATTTCTACCCCCGGTATGTCATCGGGAATCATACTCGGTTGATTAGTAACAATGAGTTTTTGCATTAATATAGAATATCGGCAAAAGTCCGCTGTTTGCAACGATTCACAGCTTTTTATTCAAGATAATTTATGAGCCCAATTGCGCCAATAAATTGAGTGCCCTTTGGTTGGAAGAATTGAGTCTAATCGCTGTCTCTAGACTCTTTTTGGCTTCTACAATTCGTCCAGTGTTCATATATATAAGCGCCAAATTGGTATGCGTTTCGGAATTGTTAGGATTTATCTCTAGGCACTTGTTCAGTTCAGTTTCGGCTAGCTGTTCGTTTCCTGTTATGGCGTAGGCCATGGCTAATTTAGAATGTGATCTATCCTTATTTGGTTCAATCGCTGCTAGCTGGTTTAAATGTTCAATTGCCTCATTAAACTTCTGCTGAAAACCTTCTGATTCTGCAAGAATATACAATGCATCCTTGTTTTGAATTCCAGTAGCCAGAAATTCTTCTAGGTGCAATTCAGCTTCATCGTATCGTTGCAAATTGTAGCAGCTCATGGCCATATTATAACGTGCCTTGGTATATGAAGGAAAACGCTTTATAAAATCTGAATAAACAAGGTAGGATTGGTCGTACTCACGATCGTTCATGTATGATATCCCAAGGTTGTTGTAAGCATCCTGGTAATCAGGCCAAATTCGAATCGCCTCCTTGAGGTGGGATCGGGCCAAGTTTAAATATTTGCTGGCCATTCGTTGATCCACCTTTGCTTCATCGATATAGGCAGAGCCAGCATCATACTGAGCTCGCGCACTGTTGGGTACTTTGTTTACATCAGCGGTGAATAAAGTGAAATTCGATTTCCAGTCAGGAACACGTTGAATAGTAAGGATAACCAACAATCCAATAAACGAATATAGAATGGCATTTCGAGCTAGTTTTTGCCGAATAAATTGATGCGATGCGACAACTATCGCAATAGCAAATCCTAGGGAAGGGGCAAAAGTGAATCGCTCGGCAGCCATAGCTCCAATAAGAATGAACACATTAGATATGGCTGATATTGTAATGAAATAGAACAAGATACCAAATCCAATCCAACGCTTTTTAATTGTGGCAAGAACTCCAAGAGCCAACAAAGTCCCGACAACAATCAAGCATATGATTGAGGTGAAGTTAGATAACGTTGAAACCTCAATGGCATTATAGCTATAGTCATGAGAGAGGTTGATTGGCAAAAACAACTTTGTAAAGTACAACCCTTGGATCAAAGCTCCAGTGGCCATTCTTTCAATGAAACCATCATTCTCAATCAGACTGTTTTGCAACAAACTAGAAACCCCTGAATCCACAGGTCCAAGTTCAGATAAGACCCATTGTCGGATAATCAAGAATATGATTACAGGCAACATCATGATGATAGACCCTGTCAGCGCAGTTTTGAATTTTGGTGCTTTGAACCAAGCAACGAGAGGGAAGATGGTCACAAATGTTACCGCACTTTCCTTCGAAAAACTAGCAATGAACATAAACCCAGTAGCTATCAATAGTTGCGTGGTCTGCCTTTCACTTATCCACTTTGTAAAATAAATGACAGATGCAAGAAAGAAGAGTAAGGCCAGTAATTCATCACGGCTCTTGAGATTGGCGACAACTTCGGTATGAATCGGATGTGCTGCAAAGATCAGTGCAATGAAAAATGGCCAATGGCTGTTCTCCCCGAATAGATCTTTGAGCCAAAGCAAGAGCAACAGCACTAATAAGGCATAGATCAATACCTGTAGAATATGCGAGGCTGTCTTGTTCAGTCCAAACAAGTCTTTTTCAATGGCAAAGGTGATGAGCGATAGGGGTCTATAGAGTCCATCATTGAATTCAGCATGACCATGGGCGTAGTTGTATTTTAAAAGATCACCAATTCCACTAAATCCGTCTTGAACATGTTTGTTGGATGTGATTACCAAGTTGTCATCGAGTACAAAACCATGATTAAAAGAACCTTGATATAACACCAAAATAGTGGCCAGTAGTATGCATAGCTGCACCCAGATTTTTTGGATCAAAGATGGATTTGTGGGTTGAGTAGACTTTGACAAAGCTATATTCGGTTGAGCGGATGAAAATAGGGCAAAGGCCCTATTGCCACAATAACACTTTTTATTTCTATTTGCTTAAAACCACAAATTATGAAACGAACACTAAAATCAATATCGACTCTAACCCTTGCATTCGGAATAATAATCTCTCTCGATTCCTGTAAAAAGGAAGGTTGCATGGATGAAGCTGCAACTAATTATGATAGTGAAGCCAAGGAAGATGACGGTTCTTGCGAATACGAGGAAGAAGTGGAGGGCTGCACTGATTCAACGGCTACGAATTATAATGCATTAGCCACTGTTGATGACGGTTCTTGCACATATCCTGTAGCTACAAATCCATGCACGGGTGGCGCGGAATTCTGTATGGATTTTGGAGGAACTGCCAAATCGGGCGATGCTACGGTAAGCGATTTAGGAAATGGACGTTGGAGAGTCTATTGGACAACAGGCACCGGAAATGATTACGAACAAGTTGAACTGGATATATATGGTTCAGATGTTGGCACTTATTCTATTGCCAGCAGTGGAGCCGCTGGAACGGCTGGACTGGAATATTATCATGCAACGGATGGAGTAGAAGAAGGTGCTTCTGGTACAGTTGAAGTAACTACTTGGGATCCAACTGGAGAGGGACTTACAGGAACTTTTACCGTTACAACCGATCAAGGGACAGAAATTACAGACGGTAACTTCTACGAAACAAAATAAATACGAATTCAAAAAATTGGAAGGGAGCCATCGAGCTCCCTTTTTTATGAATTCATTTTTCCATTGTAGAGAGGATGATACTTCATAACAGTGTCTGCCAAAAATTTTCGATCAAGATGAGTGTAGATCTCTGTAGTAGTGATGGAGGCATGACCGAGCATATCTTGAACGGCTCTTAAGTCAGCACCATTTTCCACTAACTCTGTAGCAAAGCTGTGTCTTAAGGTATGCGGACTGATGCTTTTTCGTATTCCAGCAGCAACAGCTAAATCTCTAATGATGTAGAAAATCATTACTCTACTGAGTTTCATGCCCCTTTTGTTAAGGAAGACATAGTCGCGGTGACCTTCAACAACAGGTTGATGCACCCTAACATTTTCTAGATAGTTATTTATACTGTCAATGGCTTGATCATGTATTGGAACTAACCGTTCCTTGTCTCCTTTTCCAATCACCCTGATGAAGCCCTCATCGAAATAAAGATTCGAAATCAGAAGATTAACGAGCTCACTAACTCTCAATCCTGAGGCATAAAGCGTTTCAATGATGGCGCGATTCCTTTCGCCTGCCGGTGTACTTCGATCAATCGTGTCCAGCATTAATTCAATTTCTTCGTTGCTTAAGGTGTCTGGTAATTTCCTTCCCAATTTTGGCGCCTCAAGCAATTCGGTTGGATTTATAGAAATTGATTCTTCGATCTCTAAGTATTTAAAAAAGGCCTTAATCCCGCTGATAATTCGAGCCTGAGAATAGGGGGCGAGACCAATTTCCACCAAGGTTTTGACAAAATTTTCAATGTCTGCCAGTTGAATTCTGCTGAGATTCTTCCTTTCTAAATGGTCCTCAGTAAAGCTTGCGAATTTTCGAACATCGCGCTCGTAGGCTTCAATACTGTTTGCACTGAGCGTGCGCTCTAGGCGTAAGTATGATTTAAAACCGCGAATTTCTGAGTCCCACATATGAGATGTGAAGATGATAGATTTGACCTTATGATTTTACCATGACATTAAATGGTTCTTCATAAGCTTGCGTTCATATTTTTGACATTATGAAAATTGCGATTGTAAACGGTCCAAACCTCAATCTGGTAGGGCAACGTGAGAAGGAAATCTATGGTGAGCAGACGTTTGAATCATTCATTGCTAAAATGGATCAAGAGTTCGGGGGAGTAGAATTTGTTTACTTACAAAGCAATGTAGAAGGGGAGTTGATCAATTTCCTTCAAGAATTAAACAAACAGGGAGATGTCAAGGGCATTTTACTTAACGCTGGCGGATATACACATACATCGGTAGCTTTGGGAGATACAGTTGCTGCGATGGCTAAACCTGTTATTGAGGTTCATTTGAGCAATGTTTTTCAACGAGAAGATTTTCGGCATGTGAGTTACATAGGTCGTTCTACGATTGGAACAATCAGTGGTTTCGGCATGGAGAGCTATGTTCTTGGAATTATCAAGCTACTGAACGCTTAAGCCTAGTGCATTCTTTTGCGCTTGGCTAAAAATCGATCAAGCACTTTTTCAACGCCATCTTCCGTATTGCACTCATTCCAATCAATGCCGTATTGACGACAACGCAGCTTGATTTCGTTAATTTTCTTTTTCCTTTCCAAATTGTATTGACCTTGGATTTCGTGAGGATTCACCTTAATGCGCTCTTTGGTTTCTAGATCCACAAATGTGTATGGACGATTTTCGAATACAAGTTCAACTTCAGTGGATTTATGAAACAAATGGAATAGAACGACTTCGTGTTTGTTGTATCGCATATGTTGCAATGCATCAAAAAGCTTGTTTTGCTCAGCTTCACCTCGAAACAGTGAATCCATAAAATCCGAGAAAATCACCACCAGCGATCTCTTTGATGCTTTTTCAGCCATTTGATGCAACGTTTCAACCACAGCGCTGTGTTCTGCACCTTCCTCAGAGTTATAAACCTTTTCCAACTCATGGAATAGGTATGCGTGATGTGCAGAAGAGCTTTTGGCAGGCGTACTCAATTCTAGGCTGTCGCCAAAAAAGGTGAGTCCGGCAGCATCTCTCTGTTTGCGCATCAAATAGATTAATGAGGCTGCAGATTGTATCGCAAACTGAATTTTGCTAAGTGTGTCTGGGCCACTAGGCTTTGGATAAAACATGGAACCACTGCGATCGATGATGATATTACATCGGAGGTTTGTTTCTTCCTCGTATCGTTTCACAAACATTTTGTCTGTGCGTCCGTAAAGTTTCCAATCAATATGCCTTGTGCTTTCGCCTGTATTGTAGGCTCTGTGTTCAGCAAATTCCACACTGAATCCATGGTATGGACTTTTGTGCAGTCCAGTGATGAACCCTTCCACGGCCTGTTTCGCAAGAAACTCTAGCCGGCCAAATCGTTGAGCTTGAAAATGATCAATAGGCATGGGTGCGATGATACAAAGAAGTCTTATATAGTGATTCCTTCAAGGGACAATGAGGCCATTTTTAAATGAGATGATGAGTCAATGAGATAATGTGATAATGAGTTGATGAGATGATTTGAAGATGAGACAATGTGATAATTAGTCAATGAGATAATTGAACAATTGGCCAATGTGATAATGCTGAGGTGGTGTGTGGTAGCTGGCGATTGGCTATTGTGTTCTCAATATTATTCTAAAGTGGTCAACAAGCGTGAATACGCTAGTGAATACATAAAAAAAAGCCCCGAATAAATTCGAGGCTTTTTACAACTGTTTAGTTAAGTTGCCGGGCTCAAGCCATTTGAGCTTCCAGCTTTTTTACTAGCGTAGCTTTTGGAACTGCGCCTACTTGACGATCTACAACTTCTCCATTCTTTATAAAAAGAATAGTTGGAATACTGCGGATGCCATATTTCGTTGCAACCTCTGGGTTAAGGTCAACATTCAGTTTGCCAACAACTGCTTTGTCGCCATACTCATTAGCCACTTCTTCAACGATTGGACCCACCATGCGGCAAGGGCCACACCACTCGGCCCAAAAATCGACCAATACTGGCTTGTCTGATTTTAAAGCTGTTTCTTCAAAGTTGCTGTCTGTGAATTCTAATGCCATGTTTTCTATTCTTCTTTTATTCTTGTTTGCACAAACGTACATGAATTTAGTTCATTGTAATCCTTACAACCGAGTCACTTATTCACGAATGCTTGTTCTCTTAAATGTTTTTTTTAAGACTCGTTGCCCACAGTAGTCAATTATTAATCCAATTAGTCAATTAGGTCAAAGTGTCATGCTTTTTCCACACTCCAATGTATTTCATGTAGATTTTCCAGTTGTTCTGACAATTCTCTGCTCAAATTCACTCGTAAACTCCTAGAGGGCATCTCGATTCTAGTTCCATTTTCATGCACATTTATTTGTACAGGAATGGTTCCACTGTGCTGATTCAATAATGTATTCAATTGTGTCACGAATTTGTCTGTCACTTTTTCAAGTGCGATATCAAGGGCTACTTTTTTCACCTTTTTATCACGGAGGTCTGATAACAACTCAATGTTAGCGATAGATAGGCGGCTCACTTCCTTTTGATCTCTTTTGTTGAACCAGGAGTCAATCTTGACAGTGACTAAAACAAACCAGTAGTCATTTAGATAGTTCCTGAGTTTTAGATAGTCATCCTTAAAAAGCGCGAATTCAAATGAACCACGGTAATCTTCCAGAATAAACTTCCCAAACGGGGATCCTGTCTTTGTGGTTAGGTGACTTACATTGGTTATGATTCCTGACACTTTCGTTTCTCGTCTTTTTCTTACTTCTTCGATGTTTTCTAAATCAACCACGGATGCATTAGAGAATTGGTCTATCTCAAATTTGAAATCATCCAATGGATGTCCAGAAATATAAACCCCAACCACTTCTTTTTCTCTGTTGAGTTGGTCCAGAGTGCGCCATTCCGGAGAAGGAGGGATGACAGGCTCAGGAATATCTGCATCATCTGATTCACCGAATAATGAAGCTTGAGAGGAGTTTTCGGCTTCTTGCACTGCATTTCCATACCGAATGGCTTTTTCTATCAGCGTCTGTCCCTTTTCATCTTCGGCAAAGTATTGAGCGCGATGGATGTTTTCAAATGAATCGAATGCACCTGCTAACGCTAATCCTTCAAAATTCTTTTTGTTAACCGTGCGAAGGTCCAATCGAGTGGCAAACTCAAAGATGGAAATATAAGACCCAGCCTCAATACGTTCTGCCACAATAGCATCCACGGCATTCGCGCCAACACCTTTAATGGCTCCCATCCCAAATCGTATTTCCCCTTTCTTATTTACGGTGAACTTATATGCACTCTCATTAACCGATGGGCCTAAAACGGGTATGCCTCCACGCTTGCATTCCTCCATAAAGAATGTCACCTTTTTGATGTCATTCATGTTGTGCGTCAATACGGACGCCATGTATTCGGCTGGATAGTTTGCTTTTAAGTAGGCAGTTTGAAACGCGACTAATGAATAGGCTGCAGAGTGGGATCGGTTGAAACCGTATTCCGCAAATCGCATCATCACGTCAAAAATCTCATCCGCTTGTTCGGCGGCTATTTCGTTGTGTTTTTCGCAACCCTCACGAAAGATGACCTTCTGCTGCTGCATGACGTCCATCTTCTTCTTTCCCATTGCACGTCGCAAAATGTCCGCAGCACCGAGACTATACCCAGCAAGAATTTGAGCTGTTTGCATAATTTGCTCCTGATAGACCATAATCCCGTAGGTGTCTTTCAGAATTGGTTCTAGCTTCTCGTGTGGGTATTTGACTTCTTCGGCGCCCTGCTTTCGCTTTATAAACGTGTCTATGAACTGCAATGGCCCTGGCCGATAAAGCGCGTTCATGGCTATTAGATCCTCTATGTCGGTTGGGACGAGGTTTCGAAGATGCTTTTGCATTCCAACGGACTCGAATTGGAATGTTCCATTCGTTTCCCCGGCTTGATAGAGTTCAAATGTTACTGGATCATCCAGCGGTATTTCATCTGGATTGATCAGTACTCCATGCCGTTCATGAATGAGCTGAATTGCATCCTTCATGATCGTGAGGGTCTTTAATCCCAGAAAGTCCATTTTTAGCAGTCCTGCGCTTTCGACAACACTGTTATCAAATTGAGTCACTAACAAGTCCGAATCCTTGGCTGTAGCTACTGGTATGAACTCCCGAATATCTTCAGGAGTAATAATAACTCCACAGGCATGTATACCCGTATTCCGCACCGATCCCTCCAGTTTTCGAGCTTGGTTCAGGATTTTACCCTCTTCGTTGTCCCGTTCACTGATATCTATTAACTGCTTAACATTGATGAGGTCATCCCCGTTAAATTCCTTTTTTAGTTCATCGTCGGTTCGGCCGAAAATGTGCTTAAACTTCTTTAGGTCAGGGACAAGCTTTGCGATCCGGTCTGAGTCAGAAAGCGGAAGTTCCATAACTCTTGAAACATCTCGGATACTGGATTTTGCAGCCATGCTGCCATAGGTAATAATCTGAGCCACCTGCGTTTGGCCATACTTGTTTACGACATAATCAATGATTCGATCACGGCCTTCGTCATCGAAATCAATATCAATATCGGGCATTGTGACCCGCTCCGGATTTAAGAATCGCTCAAACAGCAGTTTGTATTTTATGGGATCGATATTGGTAATGCCAATCGCGAACGCCACCGCCGATCCTGCCGCCGATCCACGACCAGGGCCAACCCAAACTCCCCGGTTACGTGCTTCCGTTGTAAAATCTTGAACGATCAGGAAATATCCAGGAAATCCCATGTCCTTAATCACCTTCAACTCGAAGAGGAGGCGATCTTTTATTTCCTCCGTTATTTCACCGTATTTCTTCTTTGCACCTTCAAAGGAGAGATGTTCCAGAAACTCATTTTCTCCAGCAAATTCGTCTGGGATATCAAATTTGGGGAGTAGAATGTCCCTGCCCAATCGATACTCTTCCACCTTATCTGTGATCTCAGATATTGTCAAAATGGCTTCAGGCAAGTCTTTGAAAAGAGCCTTCATTTCATCGGCTGACTTGAAATAGAATTCCTGATTAGGCATTCCAAATCGAAAACCGCGACCGCGCCCAATCGGTGTGCTTTGCTGCTCACCGTCTTTGACACACAATAGAATGTCATGGGCATTGGCATCCTCCTTGTTTTGATAATAAACATCGTTTGCCGCGAAGTATTTGACTCCGTACTTATTACAAAACTGGAGAAGCACTTTGTTGACCCGTTTCTCTTCTTCCAGGTCGTGTCGCATCAATTGGACATAGAAGTCCTCTCCAAACTGTTGATGCCAATAGACAAATGCTTTTTCGGCTTGACTTTCCCCAACATTCAATATTAGGTTGGCTACTTCACCACCTAAACCGCCACTCGTGCAGATTAGGTCATCTTTAAATTCTTCAATGCATTCCCTTCCAACACGAGGCAAACCAGCATAGTAACCATCAATAAATCCGACAGAACAAAGTTTTGCCAAATTGTGATATCCAGCTTCGTTTTTAGCGATTAGAACTTGCTTAAATCGACGATCTGGGGCGTCTTTGGTAAATTGATGTTTCTCGTATTCATCTGCCACATAAAACTCACAACCAACAATCGCCTTTATTCCAGCCAGTTCACACTCCCTTACGAAGTGAAAAACTCCCATCATGTTACCCAAATCGGTAATCGCAATTGCGGGCATATTCAGCGCAGCCGCATGCCGTACTATGGATTTAATGGCAGAGGTCGACTGCAGTATGGAGAATTGTGTATGATTATGAAGATGCGTAAACGGAACATCCTTTAGTAGTGCTTCATTTTCCTCATGAGCTGCTTGATCGGAATCATCTTCGTCTTCAAATATGTCAGAATCGTCAATATCCTCCGGAGTGTACGGCTGTATATTCAGCCCAATCAGTTTAAATGGCTTTGGGTTAGCCTCCTTAAACGCTTTTACCTTATCGGCACTTGAGTCCAGTTCTTTGGCACCGATTACACCGATTCTTACCAGTTCTAAAAAACACCTCGAAGTTGCTTCTACATCGGCAGATGCATTGTGAGCGTTGTCTACTTTTTCATGAAAAAGCTTATCGTTCAACTCACTAAGCGTTGGGTATTTAAAGCTTTTGCCGCGCCCACCTGGCAGCTGACAGAATGCCGTGCTCAGTTGCATTGTGTCTAATGTACGCTTGGACATTAATCCGTCGTCACGCGTAGCACGAGCGTATTCTGCACCCATCACTTTCATGTCGAACTCGACATTGTGACCTATTGCAAACTGGGATTTCGCTAGCGCCGATTGAAATTCGTCAAAGACAAACTCTATTGAGGCCCCAACTTTTTGTGCACGCTCGGTGCTAATTCCATGAATCTTTTCCGCGTTGAATGGTATCGTATACCCACCTGGTTTTATGATGTAATTCTTGACCTCGATGAGCTCACCCATGTCATCATGCAATTGCCATGCGAGTTGGACGACCCTTGGGAAGGATTCAAACTCCGTAACGGGAGCTTTCCAATTTTCAATCTTTCCTGTGGTTTCGGTGTCAAAAATGAGATACATAGTGCGCAATTATTGGGAACTCTAAAGTTAAAAACCTAGACTGGAGATACGGTCATTGTTGATATGTTGTGAAGAATAATCGAAAGGTCATTTCACTATGTCATCGCTATGCTCAACTAATCCATGCTCGATGGATATACTTGATATGAGAAACCTACTTTCGCGCCCTTTTTCAAGTAAAATTGGCATGCGGAAATACATCAACTTATTCGATTTTAAGCAGAAAGTAGATTACAAGATCGAGGTTCTATCAGGCCTTACGGTTGCTTTGGCCCTTGTTCCAGAGGCAATTGCATTTGCCTTGATTGCTGGATTATCGCCATTAACTGGGTTGTACGCAGCTTTCACCATGGGATTGATTACCTCCATTTTTGGGGGTAGGCCCGGAATGATTTCAGGGGCAACAGGTGCTGTTGCGGTCGTTATCGTGAGTTTAGCAGCCTCTCATGGTGTAGAATATATATTCGCTACAGTTGTGCTTGCGGGATTGATTCAAATGGCTGCTGGGCTCTTAAGGCTTGGTAAGTTCATTCGTCTAGTGCCGCATCCAGTCATGTTTGGTTTTGTGAATGGTTTGGCCATTGTAATATTTCTTGCTCAGCTAGATCAGTTTAAGATTAAAAACACCGCGGGTATGATGGAATGGATGTCGGGCACTCAGCTATACTTGATGGTAGGTCTTGTGTT
The DNA here is from genome assembly GCA_943788775.1 of uncultured Flavobacteriales bacterium. Classification (GTDB taxonomy): domain Bacteria; phylum Bacteroidota; class Bacteroidia; order Flavobacteriales_G; family Salibacteraceae; genus SHAN690. The sequence continues at coordinate 89,566 of CALSRO010000007.1, forward strand.
GTTGACTATGCTTATCATATGGGGTTTACCAAAGCTCACCAAGAAAATCCCCGCATCCTTAACTTCCATTTTGGTGGTAATTGGGGTGGTGTTTGCCTTTGGGATCGATACCAAAACGGTGGGTGATATTGCCAGTATTCAGGGTGGTTTCCCACCTTTTCATATCCCAGAGATTCCACTTGCTTGGGAAACGTTGACCATTATTTTCCCTTACGCACTCATTGTAGCTGGAGTAGGTCTGATTGAAAGTTTACTTACGCTAAACCTAATTGATGAAATTACAGAAACCAGAGGGTGGGGTAACAAAGAAGCGGTGGTGCAAGGCCTTGCAAACACTGTGACAGGGCTGTTTTCAGGTATGGGTGGATGCGCCATGATTGGTCAGAGTTTGATTAATATTTCATCGGGTGCTCGCGCAAGACTTTCGGGTATAGTGGCGTCTGTCATGCTTTTGGTATTCATCATGTTCGGAGCAGATCTAATCGAGCAGGTACCAATGGCTGCATTGACTGGTTTAATGATCATGGTTAGTATTGGAACGTTTGAGTGGGCCAGTTTGAGAACCTTTGGCAAAATGCCAAAGATGGACGTATTGGTAATGGTTCTAGTGGCCCTGATTACCGTGTTCCTGCACAATTTAGCCTTAGCTGTACTGATCGGAGTGGTGATTGCTGCACTCGTGTTTGCTTGGGAAAATGCCACGAGAATTCGAGCTAGAAAGCACACCGATGAGGCAGGGGTAAAGCACTACGAAATCTACGGTCCACTGTTTTTTGGATCTGTTTCTGCATTCAGTGAGAAATTCAGTGTGCAAAGTGACCCAGAGGAGATCATTATTGACTTCCAAGAAAGCAGGGTAGCTGATATGTCAGGAATTGAAGCATTGAACAAACTGACAGAACGTTATCTAAAGGCTGGTAAGAAGGTCCACTTAAAGCACCTGAGCCAGGATTGTCGCAGGTTGCTGCACAACGCAGACAACCTGATTGATGTGAATATTATTGAAGACCCTAGCTACAAAGTGCTTACGGACGTTTAAGCATTAATTCCTCCGAAAACCACTTCCTTTTTGAGTTTGTCTAAATCGAATACGTGGTTGAAGAAGTTTTCTATTTAAACTTTTAGTACTGCCCTAAAAATTCAGTCACTTGTTCCTTAACGTGCTCTATCATGGGTCTCGTCAATCCATGATGGCAGGCTAAAAGCATTCCACCACGCATTACCTTATCTGATTCTACATAACCATTCGCTGATTCTTTGCGGGTTACGTTTTTGAACCCAGGTTGACGCAGAATATTTCCCGTAAACACGGTTCTAGTTTGGATGTTTCGCTTCTCTAAGAAGATTTGCATCTTTGGTCGCTTGAATGGCGCGTTATCCTTGATGGTCAAAGCTAATGCCAGCCAACCCGTTCGGCTATTTGGTAGTTGTTTTGGTAAAACGAACCATTCTTCCCATTGTGAGAAAAACTCACGCATTTCCGAATAGTTGTTTTCACGCTCAGTGATGTTCTTATCAAGTTTGTCTAACTGCACTAATCCGAAAGCAGCGCCCATCTCAGATGGTTCTAAATTATAGCCCGGTTCAGCAAAAATGAACTTCGAATCGTAAGGAATTCCATCCACTTCTACATTAAAGCGGTTTTCAATAGCTTCCGATTCTACAAATAGTGATGAAGATCTTCCCCAAGACCTCAATAGCTTGCCTCGTTCAAAATGCTCCGATTCTCGAACACAGAGCATTCCACCGTTTCCAGCGCAATTAATGACATGTGAACCATAAAAACTAGTGATGCTCATGTCGGTATAGCTTCCTGAGCTCTTACCATTAATGGTTCCTCCAAGGGTGTCAGCAGAGTCTTCAAAGACCATCAATCTGTGCTTATCCGCAATCTCTCGCAGCTTTGGCCAGTCAGGCATGTTTCCGATGAGATTCGGAATCATAAGCGCCTTTGTCTTGTCGGTAATCATTTCCTCAACCTTAGAAACATCAAGGTTGTAAGTGCCTTCTTCTACATCCACAAAAGCCGGAATCAATTTGTTGCGAACCAAAGGAGCAACCGTTGTTGAAAAGGTCAGGGCAGGAGTGATGACTTCGCTTCCTTCAGGCAGATTCATCAATTCTACTCCCAAGTAATTAGCCGATGAACCACTGTTAAGCATGATACCATATGGTTTATCATATAGCTCCGCAATTCTTCGCTCCATTTCACGAACGTGGTAGCCCATTTGTGTGCTTGTTCTAAGCACATTAACCACTGCTGCAATCTCGTCTTCTCCGTGCACAGTCATTCCGTAAGGCACTCGGATCATTTCTTTTGTTTCACTCATCTATTTGGATGTTCTTTTCTTCAATACGCTTAAATAGTCGTCTACGTTTGCCCAGCGAAAATCGGGAAATTCTGCATTGAATTTCACCGCGCTCATTCCACCGATCAAAGGACGTTTAGCAGGTTGATTTAGCTGCGCTGTATTAACAGCTTTTATGCTTACTTGTTCGTGGCCGAAGTACGAATAAACGCGTTCCGCTAACTGTACCCGATTTAGGTAGTCGGTGCTGGCTAAATGGTAAATACCGCTCCCCTGTGCTATGGATAATTGATAGATCGCTCTAGCCACATCGGCAGCATTGACCGGTGTGGCATATTGATCTACAGGCAAGATGAGCTCCATTGGCTCTCGCTTAAGCATGTTTTCGCTTAACCGGGCAATGAAATTTTTTCCTCGAATCTCATCTCCATATACGTTGGTGATGCGGCAAATGAGATAGTCCGTAAGGTTGTTGGCAATATGTTGTTCGGCTGCCAGCTTATGTTTGGCATACACACCTAATGGATTAACATCATCGGTTTCGGTATAAAAGCCTTTGGCTCCATCAAACACATAGTCAGTGCTTAGGTACACGAACTTTGCATTGAATTTCTTTGCAATACTGACCGCGTTTATTGTGGACTGTACCGTCTTTTCGTAGCTTTCTTCCACATGATCTTCGCAGTAATCGACCCAAGTCAGAGCACCGCAATGAACTATGATGTCTGGATTGAAACCTTCAATGTCCACGTTATTCGAGTCATTTGGGTCAAGGGTGTTGTAAAAACTGGTTTCACTTGTTTCGAATCCGAAATGAGTTCCCAAGCAGTTCCATCCTTGTTGTTTAAAATGTTGGAGGCAGTTTCCACCTACCAATCCCGATGCTCCGAGTATCAATGCATTCATGGGTACAATGTTAAAACTCGAAGATGACTTTGTGACAGTAAAGGACTTAAAATCTGCTATACAAACGAGTGTAAAAACAAAATAAGAAGGATAAGTATGAAAAGCGCAGCCAAAATAATTGAGGCTACACTTCCACCTGCAAGAACGGCAGCTACTTTACCTGTAATTGTGTGCTTGAACGACAAGAGTGACGCTGCTGTAGCCAAGCCTAAGAGGAAAAGCCAAATAAGATTAAAGAATACGATCAGTTATGCAGCCAAGTTATTGCTGAAGGCCAAACATGATAAAGAATAAGATTGTGGCAAGTAATAAGCCGAGAAACTGAACCCCAATGGCAATTTTGGAACTCAAGGTTTCTTTAAACGAAAGGATGATTGATGTAATGGTGGGCCAAAGAATAATTGCATAGATAGCAACTAACACAGCTCCAATTAATCCCGTTAACAGCAATAAGGCGAATGCTTCTACAAAATCGATCGACATTACAAGCCACCCAATCAGCACGCCCAGAATACCGCCAGTAGCTATGAGCGCAATGGCAGCAAGGATGCTCAACCCAAGAGCGATGCCTCCCATGACTTTCCTGAATTTGGGAGTGAAAATGGTTTTGTCTTTCGAGTTGGCAATTATCTCAATAAGGTAAAATATACTAAGAAGACCTACAACCAGTATGGTCATGACCATGATTGGTATGCCAAGTGAAAAAATCCCTGCAGAAATCCCAACCATGCCCAAAACATAAATCCCAGCAATGTATATACCCGAAAGAACCGCCAGAACGTAGCAAGCCAGTAGTTTATAGAGGTTTGTTTTTTTCGATTCCTCGGAGATCTCGGGCTCAACTTCTAAACTATGGTCATTTGAAACACTCTTTGGAGGCTCGATCTTATGCTCTTTATACGACTTAAGCTTGAGAATGGATCGAATGTTTCTTGTTGTTGTGGAAACCACCTCTATAGGTTCCGACTGAACTTCATTCTCCGAAGGTTTTGGGATAAATGGGGTGTGGTTATCTGCAATCACCGTATCCTCTATGGCGATTTCGAAATCTTTTTGGCGTTGCAGTTTATCTGCCTTTTTCTGAAAGTGCAGACCGGGTCGATATTTCCGCTTCTGCATGAACCCGTTTCCAACCACATCGCTGCTTTGCTTGCAGCCAGAGGCTACAATAAGTAAAATGAGTATGAAAAATGAAAGGTGTTTCACGCGAGTTGCAAGGATTTTGATCCTTACGAATTAACGCAATTTATAGTTCACATAACTACGTATGAGCATGATCAACATCAGCGGAATAGTGGCTAAATGCAGCATTTGGGGTAAAAATGGGAACAGGATCAGAGAGCCCATGAGTATGCAGCCAATAAGCATAAAGTACTTTTTACTCACCTTATTGTTCCACAGGAAGGGAATGATCAATAGATGGGTGGGAAGTGCCCACAGCATATTGAAATTATTGGCAGTAGCTGTGTGGTCTGTAATAAACCAGAGGAAGAATAACAATGCGCCCACCAAGCCATAGACTAAAAGGATCACTATGTCAATTGCGATGAACTTCTTTCCCTTGCGGTAACAAATAGCGGATAGAATAGCAATAAATCCAAATAGAATCCAAAACAGCGGGATGGGCTGTGTCCAAGACCACTGATATGTGAGTCCTTTGGTTTCTACCAGAGTTCGTTTTGATTTAACCAGGGGATGGCCATTTAAGGTTGCATTGTCATAAGCATCGCTCAATTCATCTGGTAAAAACATGTATTCCAAGTAATTGGGTTTTTTATCACATGGAAGTCCAAGGCCCAAGTCAATGCCAAAATCACCCCAAGGATGATAGATTAAATAGCTGTCAATCATATTGCGATAGCTGGGATGATCAGGCTTGGATAAATCCGCGAATGTTACATCACCCTGGAGTGCTGTATCTAGGATATCACGCAGGATAGAGGAGCAGTTGTCATAAAAGAAATCGTAGAGATAATATTTGTTTTCGGGTTGGTAATTCCAAGCAAGGAAGCTGGCGATACTCTGTTTTTGGGCTGAATCTAAATCTAAGGTTTGCTCGATGACCCCGCGACCTTCGTATTCATAGGATTGGACAAATCGATCCATGGGCGCTAGGCCTAATTTGTAATTGAGTTTGCCCATGGCAAAATTGTAGTAGAAATCTTCATCGAAGGAGAAGGTGCCATAGTTAAAAACGGCATCCACGTTGTTGACAGGATCGTGGACTCGCATTGCGCTATGTCCAAAAAGACTGTACAATTCTTCGCCCGGGCTACAGGTAATTAATGAGATTTCCGCTTGATTTGATAATATTAAAGTTTTGGTTTCTTGACTTTGCGCTTGAGCGCACATTATCAAGATGTTAAATGTAAAAATTAACACTCTCATTTGCCGAATGTAAAGGGTGTGTTGAAGTTGTCAAGAAGGTCAAACGCCAAGTCCCTTTCGGAGTGAGTTCCGTCTTTTATTGGCCAGTCAAATCCAAATGAGTCGAATCTTAAACCATCGTCACAACTAGGGGAGTGCATAGTGCTGGTTAAATAGACCATCGTAGTATTGTCTTCTAAAACACAAAAGCCGTGTGCTACACCAATGGGCAGATATGCGGCCTTGTAATTATCACCGCTCAACTCTACTGTAACGCACTTGCCATATGTGGGGCTTCCCAATCTGATATCAAGTATTACGTCCAATAGCTTTCCGCTGGTGCAATAAACGATCTTGGCGTGATCCTGCGGAGGTCGTTGAAAGTGCATTCCTCTGATCACTCCTCGTTTGTTGGTTGAGTAGAAGCTTTCTTCAAATTGACTTACAAGACCGTGTTCATCCAGCGTTGCTTTGTGATATGGCTTAACGAACATTCCGCGCTTGTCACCAGCATGAAACATCTCGATTTCAAATACACCAGGTATTTCTAATTCTTTCAAACTCTTCATAAATGGAAGAACTCATCGATTTGTTTACTCGTATAGTTGAATGCGTCATCACGACCGTCTCTATACCAATTCACTGTCCATTGAACCGCCTCAGCTGATGTGAATTGTGGTTCCCAATCTAGTTCTGTTTTTGCTTTATCAATAGCCAGTTTTAAGAGCCCTGCTTCATGCGGCTTGTTCTTGATGTCAGGAGTTTTATAGGATCCTTCTCCCCAATTCTCAATAGCCAATTCAACCATGTCTAACACTGTTCGCTCATCATTAGGTCTTGGTCCAAAATTGTATCCTACTGCATGTTTCACAGGATCGTTAGCCAATCTGGCAGCAAGAGTCAAATAACCATTTAAAGGGTCTAAAACGTGTTGCCAAGGTCTCACAGAATTTGGGTTCCTGATCTCCACAGGCTCATTGGTAATGAGCGCTCGAGCAATGTCAGGAACCAATCGATTTCCGCTCCAATCGCCTCCACCAATTACATTTCCGCTGCGAGCAGCAGCTACGGCTTGTTGATGTTCTTCATATTTCAAGGGATTTAGAAACGAATTGCGGTAGGAGCTAATGGCAAGTTCTGCACAGGCCTTCGAGTTGCTGTATGGATCAAAACCTCCAAAACGTGCCGTTTCGGGATAAGGATCTTTCACTTCCATGTTTTCATAAACCTTGTCTGTAGTGATGATCACGCTCGTGCAAGGCTTTTTAAGGGATCGAAGAGCGTCCAACACGTATATGGTTCCCATTACATTGGTGTCATAGGTTTCAACAGGGAGATCGTAAGAATCAAGCACTAAAGCTTGAGCCGCCATGTGAAAAACGAAATCGGGTTGAAAATCTAGCAGCTCTCTCTTCACGCGCTCTCGATCCCTTATATCCGCAATCACTGAGTGGCAAAGACTATCTCCGTCAATTTGTGGGTAAAGGTCTTGCTCCGTCAATGGGGCCAAGGCGTATCCTTTTACTTCTGCGCCAAGTTTATTGAGAATGAGGGTGAGCCAAGCTCCTTTAAAGCCGGTGTGACCGGTTAGGAATACACGCTTCCCGTGAAATGCTGATTTTAAGTCTATTGTCAATTTCCTTCGATTTGGACGTTGGCCTCAAATGTAACAAGCTTAACCTCTTTTACCTTCCCAAAAAAGTCAAATCGCAGTCTTTTTAGTCACTGATGATCAGTATGGCAATCTCAGTATTTTTCTCTCCATTGATTTCCACCGAATAGAGACCTGAGGCCAGCGATAATGCTAGTTCTATGGTACTCTTTCTTTCTGGATAAGAATTACTATAGACCGTCTGCCCAAGGTTATTGATTACACGAATCGAGTGAATGCTGTTTTTTGAATTGATCTGAAAGTATCCGTTACTTGGGTTTGGATAAATCAACACACCATTTCCAGACGCTATTTGATCCAATCCTACATTTTTAATGTCAATGCACTCAGATGTGTCGCTGCAGTCTCCAAGTGAGATTAATACCGCATAGCTTCCATTCAACTGGGCAGCAAAGATCTGCGAGGTGGCTCCAGCAATTTGATTGAGGTTATCCTCACAATCTAACCATTGATAAACGGCCCCTGACTGGACCGCATTCAACGTGCTGCCCGATTGGTTTACAGTAATGTCAATCGAATTTAATACGAGATCAAGAGATATTATTGAATCGCAACCTGCAGCATTGGGTACAAGGTATGTAGCCGTATTGTTTGAATTGGTGTAGGTATTTCCATCTAACCATAATATCGGATCGCAACTTTCAATAAAGTCGGTATAGATGCTGGAATATGTCAAGGTTAAATTCAGCGTGCTAACGCTATCACAAAATTCCCCAACATTGGTATGAAAAGTAGCTGAATTATTGTTTTCTGTGTAAGTATTTCCGTCTATCCAGGTATATGAATCACATGCGGATTGGGTGTCAACTCCTGTTATGGAATCGAGTTGGAGAGTAGTAATATAGACACTATCGACAGAAATCGAAACATTCACTGTGTCGTAATAAATTCCTGCTTGATTTTGAAACTCACCTTCCAAGTAAACACTATCGTAAGAACACAACTGCATCGTTGTTTCACTCACTAAATATTCACCTAAGATGGCATTTGAATCGTTGGACTGAACGAAAAACTGTGTCATAGAATTGATTGAACAAGCATTGGTGTAATCGTAAAATCCGTTGTTGAAGTTGTCGGCACCGCAGGCTGAAGTCCAGTTGTTTATATGTTCGTTCTCGCTTCTTGTCCAAAGTTTAGCATCAGAAGGGTTTCCATAGGGTTGGCCAGTAGCTGTTTTTAACCGAAGGTGATCCAATGCGCTAAACGTGCTGTTATTACCATAGTTGTTGATGATCCAATAATGTCCAGTGTGTGGGTTGGAATTGGGCAAACTATCAGGCAAAACATTCAATCGAGTTACTACAACTTCGCCATTTGGGGAGGTGTTTCCAAAATCTATTTGTGTGCTGGAGCTATTCCAATTGATAGAGCCGTTTGTATTAACGGTTAATCGTTCACTAACCCCGCCACCTACAGGTGCGGTTGATATTA
>CALSRO010000008.1 GCA_943788775.1 uncultured Flavobacteriales bacterium
AGCATTTTTGTAAATGACGATGATCCTCAGCTTAAAGAACAGGTTACCACACTTTATCGCTTGAGGAATGAATACAGTGAAATGATCGGGTCGGGAACCAAGTCCAATCCCAAAATCGAATCAGTACTGGAAAAAATTAAAGGCTTAAAACGAGACATCTTGCAATATTTGGATGTTAGAAAAACTGCATTCAGCCTCAAAAAAATAGACATAGCCCGAGAAATTGAGGACTACGAGTACCGAATAAGAGACATCCCAAAAACGCAGCGTCAAATGCTGAATATTGAACGTAGGTTGATGGTGAATGAGGAGCTTTATTCATTCTTACTTTCAAAACGGGCGGAAACGGTAATAGCCAAGGCAGGTCTCGTACCCGAAACGAAAATTATAGAGAATGCAAGGTCGATAGGAGTAGTTTATCCAGATAAATCAAAAATGAACTTGACGAATTTATTGATCGGATTTGTTGCTGCAATTGTCATTGTAGTTATCCGCGTACTTTTCTTTCAGAAGATCAAAAGTTTGGGTGAATTACAATCAGCCACGAATATTTCCATCCTTGGAAGCATCCCAAAAAAGAAGAACTTTTCAAAGACGTATCGAATTTTGGACGGGGCAGATCGATCGGATGTGGTGCAAGCTTTCCGAAGTTTGAGAACCAATCTGCAATATTTTTCCCCGAAGACGAATTGCACCAAAGTTTTGGTGACCTCACTCATGCCGGGTGAGGGAAAGACCTTTACTTCAGTCAATTTGGCTAGTGTAATGGCTATCGCTGAAAAACGAGTGTTGATCATCGATTTTGACTTGCATAAACCCAGGTTGGCCAAGGCGATGGAGCGCGAAAATGAGGTGGGAGTAAGTTCATTTTTAGTAGGTCATCTTCCCATTGAAGCGATTATTCAAAAAACAGAGTTGGCTACGTTGGACGTGATCACCTCTGGCCCCATACCTCCCAACGCATCCGAGTTGATCATGCGCAAGGAATTGAAAGCGATCTTCGAATATGGTGATGAGCATTACGATTATGTTTTCATAGATACCCCGCCCATCTCCTTGATTACGGATGGTTTGGTACTCATGAAAGAAGTGGATGTAAAACTTTTTGTGCTGAATTCTAAATCAACCACAAAGACCTCCATTGATTATCTCGAAAGGCTCATTGCCGATAACAAAGCAGAAGGTTGTGCCCTTATTCTGAATGAAGAAAAACTTTCTCGAATCAACTACTACTACAGTCGATACGGATACGGGGGCTACGGCTATGGAGGTTATGGCTATGGTTATGGCTACGGCTACGGTCAGGGTTATGGAGATAATGCCACCAAAAAGGAATGAGGATCGTTCTTGGAATGGTGTTGAGTAAACCGACGTTTGTGAATGATTATATATCAGACACTGATCAGAGTGCTGAGGTTGTTGCCTGAGCGTTTCCGAGCGAGAGGTGCCATGGCTCTTGCGCTTCTGTTGCTCAATGCGGTCTTGGACGTGTTAGGGTTAGGGGCCATCATTCCGATTGTATTGGTGTTGGTTGAAGAAGGGGCCACCCAATCGAATGCATTTTTATCTGGTTTGTACACTCTTACTGGGGCCATGGATGAAAACCTTTTCATTTTACTTCTGTGCATTCTGCTTTTGTTGGTTTTGGTTTTCAAAAACATTATTACCGTTTTCATCACCTATTATCAAGCGAATTTTACGTACCAATTACAGACTTATTTCTCTCAAAATTTATTTCGAGCGTTTTATCAAAGAGGACTTCCATACTTCAAGAAAATGAATTCTCAAAATGTCCTTCGTAATATAAATGGAGTGCCCTCCTCTTTTTCAACGGGTATCGTTTTGCCGTTATTAAATGTATTAACGGAGCTTTTCATTGTTTTATTCATCCTTGCGGGATTACTGTATTTCGATTATAAAGTCGTTCTGTTGTTGGCTGCGCTTGTGTTCCCTACCTTTGGCTTGTTCTATCGTTTCGCAAAGAATAAGATAAAATATTTTCAAGAAGAACTCTACAGATTGTCCCCTGAAATGAGTAGGGTCTCATTTGAAGCCATCTATGGGTTTACTGATGTGAAAGTGACGGGTACAGAGGAGGAATTTTTTAAGAAGCATAAACTACTTCAGGAAGAAATGATTGGCCATAATGTGCTATCCACTACCTACAAAGCCGTGCCTCCTAAGGTAATTGAATTTAGCATGTTTTTAGGGATAACCGTGATTTTAGCCTACGGGGTTTTCGCGTTTGATAATCGATCAGACTTAATCACCGTGCTCGGTTTGTTTGCCCTTGCCGCCTATCGCATTTTACCTTCCATCAATCGCTTTATGTTGTCTATCATGACCATTAAGTCATTTCAATACACCATTGAAGTGATGGAGCGCAAGGATGCCCAATTGGAAAACACACTGGATGCGCATATACCCTTTGGATGGGTTGGTATTTGAGTCGTTAAACATCAGTAAACCTGTCGTTCTCCTATGAAAACCAAGTCAGTGCCGGTGCTGCGGGACGTCATCGTTGGAAGTGAAAAAGGGAGAGGTGATTGGCATTGTCGGAGAATCTGGTTCTGGGAAATCTACCTTGATGAATCTGATCTTGGGATTCTACCCTGTAGATCAAAATCAATTGCTTATTAACCAAAAGCCTCTGACTGCAGACCGGGTCGCAACTTGGCAAAAATCACTGGGATACGTTTCACAAGATGTTTTCATGATGGATACTACCATTAAAGAGAACGTTGCGTTTGGTCAGGAGTTGGAACAAATAGATGCCGATTTAGTCTGGGAATGCCTCGAAAAGGCCAGCTTGGCGAAGCTGGTGGGTAGTTTTAAGCATGGTATTGATGCGATAGTGGGCGAACGTGGCGGACTGCTTTCTGGAGGTCAAAAGCAACGCATTGGTATTGCCAGGTCACTGTACAGCGGTGCTCAGGTGTTACTCTTTGATGAAGCAACATCTGCGTTGGATACAGAAACAGAGAGAGAAATAACAGAATCTATTCAACGATTGAGAGAAGATAACTTTACGATGATCATGATTGCCCATAGGGTAACTTCATTGAAATTTTGTGATCGAATTATTGAATTGGCAGACGGCCGAATAAAAGGAGAGCATACTTATGAGTCACTCATTCAACAAACCATATAGCGTAGATGCTGGCAAAAGTTTTTTTTGAAATATCCTGTCCTTAGAACACTGACTCCTATATATCGTGGGGTGGTAAGGTCTAGAATGCAGCCCTCCTTTTGATTGTAGGTTTTCAGAAATAAAAGAAGAATGATCAGACGGTAACTTGCCTATCGCTTTTAGCGCATTTGCATGATCTATTAATGGTTAAATTAATTCAGTATAAGCTTGAGCTGATTAGTTCGGAGTGGGTTTCCTCCGAAAAAAGGAGTTACTTTCCAATCCAACTTTTGTGATTTTTTTTACGTTTAAATTCTCGACCTCGTCATTTCATAATTGGATTGTAAGGTTACACGTAACTTCGCTGACTTTTTGAAAGGAGCAATAGTCATTAATTCTATTTATGATGCATGCAATTTTCAATTCCAAACGTTTGAGAAAGAACCTTTTGATATTGAATATGGAGGAGAATATCTCAAATTAAACCAATAGAATATTTAATTGCAGATGTACTTAGATCGAAATATTAGTCAATACGTAATCAACGAGGAGGCTTCATTACTTGAAGCATTGGTGAAATTGGATGATCGCAAAGGACGCATATTGGTAGTTGTTCGCACTCAAAACATCGTCTCTGGTGTTATTACCAATGGAGATATATTAAGATGGCTAATTGCCAATAAAGAGCCGAATTTGAACACACCCCTAATGAGTGTTGCCAATTCGACATTTATTCAGGTTCACGCGGATGAATCAGATGAGGAAATCAGTCGTTTACTTAAAAAGGTAGCCTTTGTGCCTGTTATTGATAGTAAAGGACACCTCATTGCTGTAGCGAGACGTGATACACCTGCCGAGGGAATAAAGATTGGCGATCGTATCGTTGGAGATGATAGTTCTTGTTTTGTTATCGCAGAGATAGGCAATAATCACAATGGGGACATTGATTTGGCGAAGCACTTGGTTGATGAATGCGTGCGAGTTGGAGCTGATTGCGCCAAGTTTCAAATGCGTAATTTAGATGAGCTATACATCAACAAAGGGGATGCAAATGATATTTCAGAAAACCTAGGTTCGCAATATACACTGGATCTTCTATCGCGTTTTCAACTAACGAATGAGCAGTTGATTGAAGTATTCAATTATTGTAAATCAAAAGGAATTATTCCACTTTGTACACCTTGGGATTTATCGAGTTTGGCTGTTTTAGAGGAGTATGGAATGTTGGCCTATAAGGTTGCTTCTGCTGATTTTACAAATCACGAATTGATAGGCGCCATTGCAGCAACTGGTAAGCCGCTCATTTGCTCAACAGGTATGAGTAGTCAATTAGAAATTGAAAAGACAGTCGAGTATTTATCAAAACTCGGAGCTACATTTATTTTATTGCATTGCAACTCAACCTATCCGGCCCCTCTACAGGATATAAATTTGAAATATTTGAGCTTTATGAAAGAAAAGTTCAAGACCATTGTAGGATACTCGGGGCACGAAAGAGGAATTAACGTGTCAATCGCTGCCGTTGCCCTTGGAGCTAAAGTAATAGAACGGCACATAACAGTAGATAGATCAATGGAAGGAAATGACCACAAGGCGAGTTTATTGCCTGGTGAGTTCCATGAGATGATCAAAGGAATTAGAGAAGTAGAGGAGAGTCTAGGTTCAGGCGGTGAACGTGCCTTGAGCCAAGGTGAATTGATGAATCGTGTCAACTTGGCAAAGAGCATCGTGGCCAAGGTTCCAATTGCAAAAGGAATTCGAATATCCAAGGATATGGTTGAAATAAAAAGCCCAGGCAAAGGATTACAGCCTATTTATATGGACAAGTTAATCGGGACCGATGCGAAGAAAGACTTCACCGTGGGAGACTTTTTTTACCCATCGGATATTTCTGATGATCGAACCGAATCGCGTGAATATGAATTTAAACGACCTTGGGGTATCCCAGTTCGCTATCATGATTATGGTGATTTAGTATCATCTACAAATCCAGATTTTGTTGAGTTTCATCTCAGTTATAAAGATCTTGAATTGGATATAAACCAGTTTTTTGATAAAAAACTGCCTTTTGGATTTGTAGTTCATTGCCCTGAGCTATTTGCAAACGATCACACTCTTGACTTAACTTCATTGGATACTGATTACCGAAATCGCTCCATCAAAGAATTAAGGAGGGTCATTGAAGTTACTAAGGCTCTAGGTCAATTCTTTGACCAAGAAAACAAGCCTATGATTGTTACTAACGTTGGAGGCTTCACTGACAATGGTTTTTTAAGTGCAGAAGAAAGACATCAACGATACGAAATCCTTGTTGATAGCTTCGCTAAAATTGATACTACCGGTGTTGAAATACTACCGCAAACGATGCCGCCATTTCCATGGCATTTTGGCGGACAACAATATCACAACCTGTTTGTGGATCCAGATGAAATTGCAGCGTTCTGTGAAAAGCATAATTATAGGATTTGCCTGGATACATCCCATTCAAAACTTGCCTGTGCACATTACGGATATTCATTTTATGAGTTCCTCGAAAAGACCGCAAAGTATTCTGCTCATAACCATATTGCTGATTCTGAGGGAACGGGCGGTGAAGGTCTGCAAATCGGCACTGGAGAGCTTGATTTCCCCATGATGGCAGATCAACTGAATACATATTCACCCGATTCTTGGTTTATACCTGAGATATGGCAAGGACATGAGAATAATGGTGAGGGATTTTGGATCGCTTTAGAGAAACTAGAAAAATACTTCAAATCTTGATTTCGCTAACATAGGTCGAAAATGTGCTTCGTTATCAATGAATATTTCAGACGAAACAATGTAACCCGTCAAGTTTGCGTGACATATAAAAAGATTATTTTCAGCCAATAACCGATTGGGATAAATTGCCAAATTAGGCATCTTTAAATCTCGGTGTTGATTAAGGAGGTATCATGGTCTTTGATTCCAATAAGATTAACGATCATTGCAAAAACACCTATTCAGAAGAAGTGGTTATGAACCAACTAAGTGCTTACCCTATAGAGAGTTTCGGTCTTGATTTCTAAGTTCCTTCTGAAAATACCGAATCTCAGAAAGATAAAACCTTTGCTTCAATTTGAAGTGGATAGGCACATGGCACCTTCATTTTTCATTGTTGGTTTTCAGAAGTGTGGTACATCCTCCTTGTATGACCTTATTACATCGCACCCCAATGTGAAAAAAGGACTGGTTAAGGAGAATAACATCTTAGCAGAAAGATCAGATAGGATAGATGAATTTCGCTTGTGTTTTCCTATTAATCGTAAAGGAAAGATCACGGGTGACGCCAGTCATTTACACACTTGGATGCCATATGGATTAGAGCGAATTAAGGAACACTTCCCGAGCGCAAAAATTATTGTCATCATGCGCAATCCAATTGATCGTGCATTTTCACATTTTAATATGGATCAAAGAATAGGGTATTTACCCGAATCCCTGACTTTTGGTCAATTGATTGATATTGAATTAAGGCTTAGAGATGGCTTGACGATCGAATCATCTGCAGAAGACACGTACACATCACTTAGGTTGTACGGAAATAAATATGGCTGGCCATTGTCTAGAGGCCTGTATCACGTTTATATTCAACGCTTAAATGATCTCGGTATGGATTTTCTTCCATTATTCATGGAAGATTTGGAAAGCGACTATGCGGATACAATGAACCGCGTATTTAACTATCTAGAAATTACTCCTTTAGAACTTTCACCCAAACAAAGTAATAAAGGAGTTTACAAGTCCAACCTAGACCCGAAGATCAGAAAACAGTTGGAGGACTTTTACGAGCTACCGAATCAAAAACTCGCAGCGTTGCTTCAGCGAAGCTTACCTTGGTAGATCATGTGTGGGATTACAGGCATATGGCACCTTAGTGGCAATCCGGTCGAGAAAGACAAGATTCAACGTTTTAATGATAGCCTTAAACACCGAGGTCCAGACGGGTTTGGAACGAGTTTTCATTTGAACGGGGCATTGGCACTAGGCCACAGACGGCTTTCGATTTTAGACCTTAGCGATGCTGGAAAGCAACCCATGCCTTATGCTGACGGTCAACTGACTATAACATTTAATGGAGAAGTATTCAATTATGTTGAGTTAAGAAAGGAGTTGGTATCCTTTGGTTATACATTTAAATCATACACGGATACCGAGATAGTATTGGCAGCCTATCATAGATGGGGAAAGGAGTGTTTGAATAGATTCAATGGAATGTGGGCCTTCGCGATCTGGGACAATCGTAAAAGCGAACTTTTTTTGGCCAGAGATAGATTCGGTATAAAGCCACTTTACTACACATTTTTACCAAACAAGATGTTCGCGTTCGCAAGTGAAACATTTGCGTTTAAGTTTTTAGAAGGATATAGAAGACGAATAAATGAACGACATTATAGTCTTGCGTGTGAAGATCCTTTGTTGCTTGAAGGCGAAGGAGTGACTGTTTTTGACGGTGTCAATCAGGTTCTTCCTGGACATTCGTTAACATTGAGCTTACCACTACAAATAATTCAAAAAAGATGGTGGAGTATTGAAGATCACTTGACCGATACACCCGTATTGGATGTCAAATGGCAATCTGAGTATATCAAGGATTTATTGGTTGATTCTTGCAAATTGAGATTGCAAAGTGATGTCAAAATTGGCACAGCTTTAAGCGGAGGTTTGGATTCGAGCATTATTTTGAGTGTTGTAAACGATTTACTTAATGGCGGTTCGGTTGAACGAATTAATCAAAGCAATCAGGAAGCCTTTACCATCACATTTCCTGGTTTGGAAAACGATGAAAGGGAGTTCGCTCAAAAGGCGTTTACCTACACATCTAATGCAAAACATCATTTGATTGAAGCGAATACCGAATCACTACCTAGCCAAATTTTAAATGATGCTCGCATTTCAGATTATGTTGGTAAATGGCCACTCACTTCGGCTTCACTCGTATACAAAACGATGAAGCAATCGGGTGTTTCTGTCTCACTGGACGGACATGGAGTGGATGAGATGATGTATGGATATAAAAACATGGTTTCGAGTTTATTTTATGATGCGTTATATGATCCTAAAAAGAAACCAGAGAGATATAAAGAAGCTTTAATCGGATTCAGTGGCGATTCGGAAAGTGCAAGACGCATTGATCGAATGTTGCTTGAAAAAGAAGAGAGGGAGGGGAGTTTGATCTTTAAGGGTAAAAACATCCTAAGGAAATTTGTGACCAAGAAATATGTTGGCAAGCTTGAATTAGATAGACCGATATGTCAATCGTATAATTTTGACAGTTATCCGTTCGAAGAAAGGATGTTATATGTGGAATTTTTCAAAACAAAACTTCCAACGTTACTTCGGAACTTTGATCGAGCTAGCATGATAAATAGTGTTGAGGTGAGGATGCCTTTCTTAGATTGGAGGTTGGTCTGTTCAATATTTTCCTTGCCTTTGTCTTTTAAAATAAATGAGGGATACACGAAGTACATTTTAAGAGAGTCCATGAAGGGCTCTATGAACGAGGAAATCAGATTGAGGAAAAGTAAGGTGGGAATTGTTTCACCAATTCACCATTGGATTAATTCGGATTTGAATGAATGGTTTGTTGAATTAGTGGACGATAAAGGGTTAAAGAATGAAATGGAGAAACAAATCCAGTTTAATCGTCCCTTTTCAGCGGATATTATTGAACGAGCTTGGAAAAATGTGAATAGAACTATACTTGAAGAATAATTAGAATTATGGGTAAACCGCTAATATTAGGAGTGTCAGCCAGTTTAAGAAATGCGAGACGAGGGCTCGGTAATATTTCGCTGATAGATGAGATTAAAAATCTAAAGTCAAAGGAGGACCTTATGATTTTTCTCAAGCAGGAGGCTGAAGTGCACCTTAAAAACTTTCAAGAGTCAGGTAGATCTGACAGTCTACCGTTTGATATAATGTATGCTAACCTTAAAAAGTTGAAAGGTAATAAAGGTTTGAGCAATTCAGAAGTTGCCTTATCGTCAGCGTTATGGTCTGCGCATAGTCTAGGTTGTGAAATTGATCATTTGTCACTAGCGGAATTCTATTCTGAATCAGGAGTACAAAACGAAGATCAAATTCTAGCAAAGCTTAAGAAAGCAGATGCATTATTAATCTCTACACCAGTGTATTTTGGTGATCGAAGTTCTCTCGGGCAAACATTCATTGAATCCATTCGCAAAAATCCAGATTGGAAAAAGGCTGTAGAAGGTAAACTATACGCTGGATTGGCAGTAGGTGCCAAAAGAAATGGTGGCCAAGAAACAACACTGATTTATCAGATTTTAGATATGTTAAATGTGGATATGTTATGTGTTGGTAATGATAGTGAAACCACATCCCAATATGGAGGAACTGGATTAGCTGGAGATATTGGTGCCATGCCATCTGATGAGTATGGATTAGCTACAACAATGGGTACTGGGAGACGCATATCTCGGGTAGCACAAGCATTGAAAATAGGAGAAGGTTATGAACTTAAGGGCAAGTTAAAAGTCCAATTTTGGATACTACAGGATTCTGAAGGATTTGCTTTGAAAAAGATTCAGAGCTTGATTGCTGGGAAAAACATCGATGCTGACATTGTTGATTTAACAACCAAAACAATACATAGGTGTCTAGCTTGCGATATATGCCCCACGCACGTAAGCACTGATGATGAATATAGATGCATTATAAAAAGCAAGAAAGATGATTTAAAGGAAATTCATCCTTCATTCTTAGATGCAGATGGAGTGATCCCCGTGATTTACTCGAAAAAAGATGCACATTCAACTCAAAGCAATTATCAGAAGTTTTTAGAGCGCACCAGGTATCTCAGAAGAGGTGATTATTTACTTAGTAATACGCTTTCAGCTCCAATTGTTTTTGAAGAAATTGGGGCTCATGAGAATATGCATATCCGAGCAGTAACTTCTATGATTCGGCATCATACCGTTTTGTCAAAACCATTAGTTGGAATTATTCAGAATGACCAATTATTAAATGAGGATGAAATAATTGATTGCTTTGACCTTTTATTACAGTCATGTGAAAGATTAATGAAAGGAAAGTTAGCCATGTATTCCCAAGACCAAGATCATTTGAAATACAAGCCAATAGGATATGTTTTAAGCACCGTTAAGGATAAGGAGGATGAGAAACTATCTAGAAGGGAAGCAATGATGGAAGAACGATATCGAAGGAATGAAAAGAAGCTTTCTGAAAAAATTGAAAAAACATAACTCGATCTATGAGTAATATCAGCTCGGTCACTGTCGATGAGCGTTCCTATCCTCTCAGTAAACCATATAAACTTTCTTTCGTTACCCTGCGCGAGTTTCAAACAATTCGGGTAACCATTTCATTAAAAAATGGTGAGTCGAGAGTAGCTGAAGTGGTTCCTCTTGAGGTATACTCGGATGAATCCTATGTGAACGTTCTTTCTAGATTAAAAGAACAGGCAAGAAATATAGTTGGTTTGAGTTTAGAAGTGGCGAGAAAAGAGACATTGTGCTCTTTCAAAGATAAACCGTTTTCAGCTACAGGAATTTTAACAGCGATTGATTTATTTAATTTTCAACCCATTGCAAAAATCGAGGCAGACAATCTTCACACATTAATCCCTTTTTCAACAAGTCAACTTTTGAGGAATGAAATAAAGCAAGATTGGTTCAGCCATGGCAAAACGTATAAATTAAAATTGTCAGGTGATTTGAGCGAAGATCAAAGATCCCTTGCGAAGCTTAATTTTCTCACTAATATTGATTGTTCTATCCGTGTAGATGCGAATCAAGCATACAAATTTGACCAAGCGCGATTGCTTTTAGAGGATTTTCAAAAAAACATAGCGGGAACTAAAGTGGAATATCTTGAACAGCTCCTTGATTCAGATGATTGGGATGGACAAAAGGAATTGGTGTCTATTTTTCCAAAAACTGAATTCATGTTAGATGAGCCAATTGTCGATTTTGCTTCAATTGACAAGGCTAGGTCCATCGGTGTGAATTACGTGAAGTTAAAATTATATAAGCAAGGTGGAATTATTGAACTTATTGCACATGCTGAATATGCGAATCAAAATGGGCTGAAGGTGATATTGGGCAATGGGGTAGCCACATGGCCGAGTAACCAAGTAGAACTTTCCGTTTATGCAGAAAATAGAAGTTGGTTTAGTGGAGTCCATGAAGCAAATGGCTATAAAAAAGTTCTTGCGTGAAGTCGGTTTTAATCCTTAATGGTTATACTAGAAACTCCTTAGCAATTACGCGAAGCTTGGGAAAGCTGAATTTTAAAGTTGATCTTTTTTCGAAAAAAGAGTATTCATCCAAAGAGGATCGATTCAATCGAAAATTTGCGTCAAAATTTGTGAATAATGTCTTTTTATTCGCCAAGGATAAAAAACTCGAGACACTCATTGATACCCTTCAAAAAGGAAATTATGATTACCTGTTTGCTGGAGGTACTGCGGATTCTTTGTTTATTTCAGAGAATAAGGAACTTCTAGGAAAATATGTCAAGGTTGTTGCTGAAGACTTTGATAAAATGCTTCGTGTACATGATAAAACTATCTCGAATAGTGAATTAAGGTCGATCGGCATTCCAGTGCCAGAAACGTTTGAAGTTAAGTCACTGCAAAGTCTTAAAACGGAATTACCTCCATTCAATCCACCCTATATATTAAAGTTTTCAGATTCCTATGCCTCGAAAGGTCTTGAGGTTTTTGATGGACATAAAGCTGACTTGTATTCACATTTTTTGAATAATTATCAAGAACAATACCTACCAATAATTCAGCAAAAAATTGAAGGGGATTTATTTGATTCAACCTGCTTTGCTGTCAATGGCGAACCAATGGGGATTCTTTGTCAAAAAAGAATTTTGACGGCTTGGATAAATGGGGGAGGTGGAATCATTAACCGAACCATTTCAAGTCCAGAAATAAGGAGGTATACGGAGCAGATTCTAAAACATTATAATTGGAATGGCCACCTTGAAATAGATTGGATACACAATAAAATGGAAAATACTTTTTATTTCTTGGAAATGAATCCGAAATATTGGGGTACGACACAACTCACTATCGATGCGGGATACAATTTTCCTTTTTGGTCAACCAAACTTCTTGATGGTTCGGATATAGAGAAGTGTGAAGAATATAAAATTGGAATAACCTATCGTTGGGTAGATGATGAATTGGCGACACTTATTTGGAATAGGTATGGAGTAATAAAAGGTTTGAAATTTTGGACTTTGTTTTTTCTTCGATTTCTTAATCCGAAAATCCATACGAATATGTATCTGTTTAGCGATCCCAGACCAT
This sequence comes from uncultured Flavobacteriales bacterium, assembly GCA_943788775.1. GTDB lineage: Bacteria > Bacteroidota > Bacteroidia > Flavobacteriales_G > Salibacteraceae > SHAN690. Next base: position 12,459 of record CALSRO010000008.1, read on the forward strand.
TTATTGGTCTTTTGACGAAAATGGCGATGCGAATTTTTAACGACAAAAAGAAAAAAATAGCCCTACTGTTAAAAACGAAAAATGTATAGCAACGAGTTTTTATGGCAAGTATTTAGTCTTTCGGCTGAAATGGATCCGCTTTTCAGAGATAAACATGATCGCTTTCCAATCTCGCAAGCTATTCATAATGTGACGGAACCTATCGTAAGTGAAAGGCTTCTGGAATTAGGTTGGAGGCCCACTTACCCGAATAACGCTCCTTATGCAGTCGTAATATCACATGATATTGATTTTATATATAAGCGAACAGAAGCTCAACAGCTCTCTGGGGCTCTGAAAGATTTGTTAAAATTTACACTGAAAGGAAAGATTCCTACAATCTCGTCTTTTAGTTCAAGTCTTAAAAGCCAATGCGAGTTGAAATGGCCAGTTGAAACTGTTTTCGATTGTTTGAAAGCAAAAAACATTCCCTCAACCTATTATTTTATGTGCCTAGAGAAAGGGGATGAAGATTATAATTATAATTTTTCTGAATTATATAGCATTGTCAACAAACTAATCGAAAGTGGAAGCGAGGTTGGACTGCATGGTGGTCACACAGCATATAAATCTCTTGTAGCTATGCAATCTCAGCTTCATGAGCTTCAGCGAAATATTGGATTGAAAAGAGTTGGTTATAGAAATCATTTTTTAAAGTTTAATCTGAAATCCTTCGAATTGATGGAGTCTACCGGGTTTAGGACTGACTCAACATTAGGATTTGCCGAGACAACAGGGTTTAGAAATGGGATGTCACATCCATTTAGGCCTTACAATCACCAAAATGATTCATACTTCAGATTGGTTGAAATTCCTTTGATCATGATGGATCAGACGTTGTATAAATACATGAATTTGTCTTCTGCAGAAACATTGGATGTGGCCAAGAAGATGATTGAAAAGGTGGCTAAGGTTTCTGGGGTGTTTACCCTGCTGTGGCACAACACAAATTTTAACGGAAGAAAACTAGAGGATTTTGAACAGATAGTGGATTCGATGAATTCTGATAAGGCATGGTTTTGCACCGCCAATGAGCTAGTAGATTGGTATGAAAAGAACGATTTTTTTAGGACGCAGACTGACTTATTGAACTCTTTGCGATGAAAGTTCTATTTATATATCCAGATGTTTCTAAATCTCTGGGTGTTCTTTCCAAGATTGAATCAAAGTTGAATGCAATTTTGGAGCAGCCATATACCATACAAATCGAGGCAATCTTTTTTGGAAATAAGATTGATACAAAGGCCTATTCTGGTTTGAATTGTAGGGTTTCATTTGTTCGAATAGAAATAGGGTCATCTGAATCTATGCTCTTGAATCAAAAAATATTCTGGTCTATAAAGTACGAGAATGAGCTTAGACGGAAATTTGATACACTGACTCATGCCATTGAGAAAATAGACGCAGACTTTCTGATTATGCGCGATTTTGCGATGTCAAAATCTGGGGTTGCCTTTTTAAAAAGGTGTCGGTCGAAGTTTAAAGTAGTGCTGGAAAGTAACACTAATATTTCTTCAGAATTGAAAATGAAGGCGAACAAGCATGGTGTTTGGTACATTATGGAAGCTCGAAAGGAGCTTCAATACCGAAGGAAGAGTTTAAAGTTTGTAAATGGCATCATCGCAGTTACTGTTGAGCTTGAAGATTTATATCTGGCATTGGGTTTTGATAAGCAGAAAATTCGCGTCATTACGAATGGAGTCAAAGTGAAAAAGATCACGGACCTGCGGGATAGGTGGAATCCAAACGAAGCCCTGCGATGCGTTTTTCTCGCGGGTACCTTCAGTGAATGGAACGGAATAGATCGGTTAGAAAATAGCTTGAAAAGTTATCGTGGAAAAACTAAGCTAATAGTTGATGTTTATGGTATAAGTTCAGAAAGATTAGATGGTCCAAATTTTGAATTAAACTTTATTGATCGCTTAAATCCACAAGACATTTCGACTAGATTATCTGACTATCACATAGGGATTTCAACTTTAGCGCTCTACAAAAAGAATATGGAAGAAGCATGCACACTGAAGGTGCGAGAATATTTGGCGAGTGGTTTACCCGTATTACTCGCATATAACGATACCGATCTTGAAGAAGAATCCTGTTTTATATTCCGCGTGAAGAATAATGATAGTCGAATAGATTTTGAGAATGTTGTAGAATGGTACTGCAATTTGGCTGATACGGTCGCTATTCCCCAAATAACGAATGAATTCGCATTGCGAAAACTAACGTATCAACAAAAATCTATGGAAATTTGCAAATTTCTATGCACAATTTCAGATTAGTATATGAGCTTCACCTAAACTCTACTCTGAAAACCAAAGATTTGGAAACATTTAAGATGACCTTCATTTGAAATACCTCATTTTTACCTCACCAAAGCATACGGCCTTCGAGCAAAACGAGCGGGACTGGGCAAGAAAGGAACTGAAGGACGTTTTATTTGTCTCTGATTTTTCCGAACATGCATTAAAGGCGAATGCAGATTATGTTTCTATTAGAAGTTCCTTTTCGAGCATGGATCGCCTTCGGCATTTGGCGCGTTTCGGTTGGGAATTGAGCGTCTTGTTGGTGACAGAATTATGCTCAAAAAATACCAGTATTTCATACCTGAGGCGTTGGCGTCAAATCTTTAGTATCTTGCTCAAAGTGTCCATGCAGGTAGAGTCGCTCAAGCCGCTGTTGATCCAAAACAATGCAAAGGCATCTTACACCATGTGGGCAAATGACCGCGCCCTTTTGTTGGCCTTGGCGAAAAAGAGAGGGTATATAAAACGATGTTATTCCAGAGCCCACGGTCGGGATGTGATTGAGCATCGTGAGCCAATCACGGGCAAGCTACCCTTTCAAGCCTTTAAGTATAGGCACCTGAATGGTGTTTATTGCGTGAGCAAGTTTACGCAACGATATATCCAGGAGCGTTATCCTGAATTTGCAAGAAAAATGGTGGTGGCATATTTAGGTACTGAGGACAGAGGATCAGGTCCTCTGCATCCTGAAAGTGACGAATTCGTGGTGGTGAGCATTGGAAGGGTGCGAAACGTGAAGCGTTTTTACCTCATTGCTGAAATGTTAATGCATGCTCAAAAATCCATTCGATGGGTGCATTTCGGTGACGTGAGTAGCCACGACCCAACAACCGCTCGCTATGAAGCTGGATTGACTGCTTTATCTTCCAAAACGAACGTAACTCTCCATCATTACGGCTATACTCCTAATAGTAAAATCCTCGATTTTTTTTCTGGTCATTATATCGATTGTTTGGTGAACTCGAGCGAGAATGAAGGCTTGCCCGTTTCGATTCAAGAAGCCATCAGTTTTGGCATTCCTTGCATGGCCTCTGACGTTGGGGGAACATCAGATATTATCACAGATCGCACAGGCGTTTTATTAAACAACGATTTTCACCCGCCATCAACCATGAAGCACTTGGAGGAGTTTATCGCAACTAAATGCAGAGACACTCTATTTAGACAGCAAACACGTTTATTCTGGGAAGAGAATTTTAATGCGGCTAATAATTATCCTGGATTTTTCCAGATTCTGCAAACGCAAGGTACATTTGAAGCGTGAAAGCAAAAGTCTATTTATCGGATGAGGTTGAAATTTTAATTTGTCAATTAACATAAGTAAGTCGATGCATTCTCTGCTGCAAAACCTCAGGTCTCATGTGAGCTATCTTTTATTCTTTTACGGTTTAAGGTCAAGAGTATATCAATATGAAAATTTAACCTTACTTGAAGACGATGAGTTGCTTATTGCCACTAAAAGAGGATTATATTTAGCTTGTAATAAGGCTTTGACAACTCTCCTTTATGGTCAATATTATGGAGTGACAAAATTTGATGGCAATTGGATTGTTTTTGAAAACTACAATGGTCAAGGTAGAATTATAAGGTTTTCGTTAGAGAACAGAAAAATTAAAGATACTCCAGAAGTTATATTTACAAATCTGAGTTCAGGTTGTCATCAAATAGAAGCTATAGGATCGGTTCTGTATATCACAGATACCTATAACAACCGTATTTTGACTTTTGACTTAGTAGATATGTGCTTTTTAAATGAGTTTTACCCGACACAAAAATTAATTCATGGCAGAAAAGATTTGAATTACAACCATATCAATTCTATTTATATTGTTAGCAATAAGATTTATTTGATGGCTCATAATGAAACTCGTAAAACTGGTAAGAATAGCCAAATTCTCGAGTGTGATGCTTCATTTAAACTACATAGAATAATCCAAACCAAAGCTGTGAACGCGCATAATATAGTGGTTCTAGATGGTCGCATGTATTATTGTGATTCTATGAATAATGCATTGTGCATAGATGAAGATAGAGTTCTTGAGGTCGACCATTTTACAAGAGGCTTGGCCATCTCTGATAAAAGAATCTATCTTGGCGGCTCTGAATATGGTAAAAGAGAGGTCAGAGATCAGTTGTCAGGGGCGCTATATATTCTGGATCGAGATGGAAATAAACTAATGACTCGAATTCCAATTCCAACAATGGTTCAAGAAGTAAGATTAATTAATAAAAAAGATCTAGGATTGTCTCAACATGGATAAGACGATTGTAATAATTCCAGCGAGAGGTGGTTCGAAGGGTATTCCTAGAAAAAACATTCGTTCTTTAGGAGGTAAACCCTTGATATATTATTCTATTCAGAATGCTTTGAATGCCTTTAGAGATGCATACGTTGTAGTTAGTTCAGAAGATGATGAGATACTTAGCACCGCTCAGCTATTTGGTGCAAATGTTTTCAAGAGAAATTCTACTCTGTCAAAAGATGAAACTACACTAGATCCAGTAATACACGAGACCCTTTTTAAAACCGAGGAAAAATTAGGGTATAAATTTGATTTCGTAATCACCATGCAGCCAACTTCTCCGTTGCTTAAGATAGATTCTTTGAAGTCGGCTTTCAAGAAAATATCCAACTCGGATGCAGACACCATCATTTCAGCGACAGACGACACGCATCTTACGTGGACTAAAAATGGAGATAAGTTTTTACCGAATTATATCGAGCGATTAAATCGGCAACAGCTGCCGAAAGTGTTCAAAGAGTCAGGTGGTTTTTTGATGTCAAAAAGGGTATATGTAAAAGAAAATTCGCGAATTGGTGAACAAATTCAGCTCTTTGAATTAAACGATGAAGAGGGTATAGACATCGACACTTTTCTAGACTGGAATCTTTGTGAGTTTCTTTTGAATCAAAAGAATATATTATTCGTAGTAAGAGGTGATTCACAAATCGGGTTAGGTCACGTATACAACTGCCTTAATTTAGCAGATGATATTCTAAACCATAATATTCAGTTTTTAATCCCTAAAAACAATGAGTTAGCTTTTGATAGAATTCAAAAATCAAACTACAAAGTATTTCTGCAAAGGTCCGAGAGGATAATCGATGATATTGTACAGTTTTCACCTGATTTGATTGTTAATGATATACTAGACAGTGATCTGGATTACATATCCGCTTTGAAAGCAAATAATTATCAGGTTGTTAACTTCGAAGATCTAGGACCAGGAGCAAAAAAAGCGGATGTTGTGATAAACGCCATGTATCCAGAACAAGAAGGCTTAAAGAATCATTATTTTGGTCATAGGTATTTCAGTATAAAATCAGAGTTTTTACATCATGAACCGATTTGCTTTCAAAATGAAGTAAGTGAAATTGTGATTGCTTTCGGAGGAGTTGACCCGTGTAATTTAACTCGCAGAACTCTTGAGGAAATATACGATTGGACATTAGAGCAAAAAATAAGATTGAGGGTCATATTAGGACTAGGGTATGCAAAAAAAGATGAGATCCATCGTGAATTTGCGAAGGCTCTGATCCATGAAAATGTCCCGAATATGGCTTCTCTGTTATCCAAAGCACAGATTGGGATAACGTCCGCTGGAAGAACAACATTTGAGGTTGCAAGTCTTAATATACCTACTATAGTATTGTGCCAAAATGAGCGAGAAAAGACTCATTTGTTTGCTTCTGAGGAGAACGGTTTTATTAACCTAGGTTTAGGTTCAAGTTTACCATTGGGAAGTATTCTGGAGGAAGTTAATAACCTAACACTAAATAGAGCCAGAAGAGCAAAGTTGGCTGCGAATATGTCGAATTCAGAAATAAGGGAAGGCAAATCTAGGGTTCTTAAATTAATTAATGATTTATTGTAATATGCTGGATATTAGAGATTTTTTTAAAAGATCCACAGGTTTTCGTAAGCCGTATTTGATAGCAGAGGCTGGCGTAAATCATGAAGGGTCAATGGAACTAGCAAAACGTTTAATAAACGAAGCAAAAGAGGGAGGAGCGGATGCAATAAAGTTTCAAACTTATAAGGCGGATACAATAGCTTCTAAGAATAGTCCGGCATATTGGGATTTAAGTAAAGAGCCAACCACCTCTCAACACGAGCTATTTAGCAAATATGATAAGTTTTGGAAGGCTGAATACGAGCAATTGGCCCAATTGTGCAGAGATGTTGGAATTGAGTTTATGTCCACTCCGTTTGATATAGCTTCCGCAAAATTTCTTAACGAGTTAATGCCAGTGATTAAAATATCATCTTCAGATTTAAATAATTTACCGTTTATAGATTATTTGACATCCTTTGGTAAACCAATAATTCTATCTACAGGCGCATCATATATGTGGGAAATACAGCGGTCTGTTGAATTGATTCTAAGTAAGGATTTAGAATTTTCTTTATTGCATTGTATTTTAAACTATCCAACTATGGATTATAATGCAAATCTGGGGTTTATCACACAGCTACGATCAGCTTATCCTGATATTGTTATCGGCTATAGCGATCATACTTTACCGAATGATATGAAGGTGCTCGAAGTAGCCACATTGCTAGGCTCTGAGATTATTGAAAAACACTTTACACATGATAAATCTCTAGCTGGAAACGATCATTACCACGCTATGGATAAGGAGGATTTGAAAAGGTTTAATGAGATCGTTATAAGACTGGAAGAAATGATTGGAGATTCGACAAAGGAACCACTGTCATCTGAAACACAATCGCGATTGCAAGCGAGGAGAAGTGTTGTAGCTGCTCGTAATATAACGAAGGGTCAAATTATTGAAGAAAGAGATTTAACATGCAAAAGACCAGGGAGTGGAATTTCGGTATCTGAGTTTTATTCTTTGATTGGTAAAAAAGCTGTTCAAAATATATCGGAGGATACCGTGGTGCATTACATAATGTTAGATTGAGGTGTTTTGGTAATGTTCATATATTCCATGGCAATGAAATCTATTTCCTCGTAGGTCGCACATTTGAAACTGAATATTTCTACCGATTTAAAATTTTCAGAATCTATGGCTTAATGTGAATGAATTAGTTAGAATGAACATATGTGGACTCTTCTTGCGTGGTTTTCTTGAGAATTATAACGATAGCCTTAATTCAGAACCAATTTTTAGTATTCTTTATGGGCGCACATTTCGTTTTCCAAAAACTACCAGTCTGTATAGGGTTTTAAAGGGATATTTCCGGGGTATATTTCGCATGATTATTGCACCCGTAAATGCTACTAAATCAAAGTTCAATAACGCACTTGTTCTAGACCAATTCAATAACAGATGGGACCCAGCGATAAGAATTGAGTATGTAGAAAGCTTGGATAGGGAGAAGAATGAATTGGCTTTAGTGAATAAAATGGATCTACCGATTTTTGTTAGCTATCCAAGAAGAATTTTTCTTTGTATCTCCCTGATTGCGGTATTTCCTCTTGTAATAATTTTGTTTATATACAAAAAGGGTCTCAAAGCAAATGCCGCCTTAATTCCCGTAATAACTTATGAATACGTTGGATTAAGTAGGATAATTAAGGATAATAATATTTCAAGACTGTATTATTTCAATAGTTACGAGTTTGATTCAAATTTAGTCGCAACTTTGCTTATGGATGATGGAGTTCACGTCATTAAAATTCCATCTCCAAACCCTCTCTCATATCATTATAAGAATATACTGTGCTCTGAACTCGTTCTTTCCAGTCGTTATCAATTAGAGGAATTGGAAACAGGAAACTTATCAACGAATGGAAGTATTAAATTCTGGGTGCCCGAGAACTCGAGCCTTTACCTCTCCAAATATTTGATAACCAGAAAAACAAAAAAGGTTATTGGATATTATTCCAGTGCGAATTGGTTGAGGGTTAAGTTAGGCCATTCAGAAATTTTGCCGAGAATGCGTAATGATGAGGAATTGTTGATGAAACTCGGAGAAACTGTAAATATAACAGGTTCCAAGCTCAGAGTTTTCTTGCATCCTAGAGAGAAGATTCATGCGCAGAAGGATGAAGTAAAAGATTACTATTCAAGGTTGCTTTCTGATAGTGCTTATGATATAGACTCGTTTTCATTGGATGATGTGTCGGCATGTAAGTTAAATGAGGTAGATGTGGCAATCACACCTTTAACCACTCTTTTTTTTGAAAGGGTCTTCTGTGGTTTTAAGAGTTTTATGATTTTAGATAGTGCTGATGTTTTTCCGCTCAAATCATCACCTTTGGCTAATATATGCTTGACGAACATGAATGATCTCGAAAAACGAATAGAAGAAAGTTTAGAGATCTCCAATGATGAGTTTTTCAAAAAACATAATCTAAATGATTATTACCTAAATGGGATTGACTCCAAAAAGCTTCAAACTATATTCAATTTATGAACTTGCGATTATTATATCCATCTATTTTTAAGAATGTTGCTGCCGACTATTTTGGTTTGACTGGCCGGCTTGTTCAGCATGAGGAATCTTTGGACCAAACGATGGCTTGGATTCGAGATTCATTTAAAGCAACTAATGATGGTGGAAGCAGTGCCTACTATCATTTATTTAATGGTTGGCAAAGCTCATATCCTGAAACAACTGGATATATTATTCCCACGTTGTTAGAATATGCAGAGTACAAAAATGACAGCTATTGGAATGAGTTAGCAATAACAGCTGGTGATTGGCTTTTGGAAATACAGTTTGAAAACGGTGCTTGGCAAGGTGGGCAAATTGGGAATTTGAATGAACCTCGCGTATTCAATACCGCAATGATTCTTGATGGGTTATGCGCTCTATTTGAGTTTACCGGAGACCAGAAGTATTTAAATGCTGCGAAACGCGCCTATGATTGGCTTATCGAAGTTTTAAGTACGAAGGGGCTATGGGAAAAATTCAATGTTTCGAATGGAGGAAGTTTCGACCTTCTTTCTGTGGCTTGCATGTATCGTGTAGGGCAGTACTACGGTGAGCCAGATATTCTATTGCAAAAGATAGTAGATGCTCACCTTAATTTCCAAGATGATAACGGATGGTGGTCGAATTGTAATTTCAAAGCAAGTTTCGAGAACACAGCCTTGACACATCATTTAGGCTACACTTTGGATGGTCTATTAATAATTGATGAAATAAGAGATAATCATGAAAATTTACGGATAGTTAAAAAAACTGCGCTTAAGTTGATGAGTCTTTTTGAAGTCAACTTGAGATTGCCCGCTTTTGTAACACCCGATTTTCTGCCATTCTATGATTTGAATAAGCAAAAAAAAACATTTAGTTCATGTTTAACAGGCAACAGTCAAATCGCCATTGTTTTCTTGAAATTATCATTGATTTTGAATGATTTACGATTTGCCAATACGGCTTACAAATTGATTGATTTTAATGTTTCCGTTTCTAATCGTAAATACTCAGTAACTGGTATGGATCATGGTCTGGCAGGTAGCTATCCTATATATGGAAATTATCAGAAATTCCAATATGTAAACTGGGCCGCAAAATATCATGCTGAAAGCATATTAATTGCTATTGATAAATCAAAAAAACGCAAACGTGCCGAATAGGATATACATTTTGACCGGAAGTCTGCACGAGAAAAAATTAATTAAGCTATTAGAATATATAGGCGATAATAAATCAAAGATTTCTGGTATTTTAATTGGATCAAAGAACAATCAAAGTATCTTCAAGAAAGTGTCTTTCCGATTGACTTCTTTTTTTGACAAAGTTTTTTTTGCATCACTTATGGGAAGGTTATTTGATCTTATTCCAATTAAGAATGTACAGAATTCTTGGGGACAAAAAGGAATGAATTCATGGGATTTATTAGAGACTCAATTTAATCATGTGAGCCATTTCCATGGAGTTAATATTATTCATGATTTCAGCATAAGTGCCGCTGGATTTAGAAGCCTTGGTGATATTGATGATAAAGTTTATGTCGTGGCTTTTACAGGCGGATTTTTTGATGATGAAATTCTTTCAATAGATAATTTAGTGCTGCTAAACGCTCATATGGGCAAGATGCCAACTTATCGTGGTATGGCTGTGATTGAATGGGCCGTGTTAAACGGTGAAACACCATACGCAACTGCGATGAAAATAGCACCTGTTATTGATGGCGGTGACGTTTTTCTTGAGAAAGCAATAGATATTAAAGAAGTTGATTCTCATTCTGAGCTAAGGAAAGTTGGATATGAGGCTTGCTTGAAATTAATGGCAGAACTATTAATTCTCATATCTCAAAATTCTCAAATATCTAGAATTCAAGAAGGTAAAGGAAAGTATTATTACAGAATGCATAGTAAGCTTTTGTCTCAGGTATCAGGTAGGTTTCAGAAAAAATAGAAGGTTCGTATTCAATGATTAAAATCGGTTGCGTAAGAAAATTTGAAAAGCGGTTAATTTTAGTTCCAATATGTGACCTGATTGTTTCCATCATTGATTAAGTTACTGATAATAAATTATTCATTTCCTCCCAATTCTGGGATTGGTGGAAGGCGCTGGTCTAAATTCACCAACGAGTTTGACAAGCTTAATGTACAATACGAAGTTATTGCGTCTAAAGATGAAATAGATTGCATCGGAGATTTGAACAAGACATTACATCTAATTCCGTCTGGATATCCAAGACTTATTTCGAAAGGCCCTCGCTCCGTAGCACAAAAAATGCTTTATAGAATCTATCTTATTTATTTAAAACTAAGGCTGCGAGGAAATTACTATGACCGTTCTGTGTTTTGGTATAAAAGTTTGATTCCATTATTAAGGATTAAACTATCTGAAGGTTTTACGCACCTTATTGCCTCGGGCGGCCCATTCGCCTATTTGAGCGATGTTGCGGAGCTGAAAGACCAATTTCCAGATGTAAAGTTTATTGTTGACTTTAGAGATCCTTGGGTAAATAATCAAACTTCATTTGGGTATTCAGAATTGCCGAAAAAAAGGATTCAATTTGAATCAAAAGCTGAGAAGAAAGTCATTGAGAAATTTGACGCAGCAGTGAGTGTTGCAAAGCCGATGACCGATTATTTCATTTCGAGATACATTTTCGCCACCAGAGGCAAGTTTTACACCATTCCAAACGGGTATGACCTAGATGATAAATTAACTTTTTCGAAAAAAATATTTTCTAACGATAGGGTCAATATAGTTTTCACTGGTTCCTTGTATGATAAGCTTTTACCAAAAGTCAATTTACTAATTGAAGTTTTGAAAAATGAGATCGATTTAGACGTTCAATTTCATTTTCTCGGAGAAATGAATCAAAGCCTTAGTGCGGTTTTATCCACATCTGAAAATGTCAAGATTTATGGTAATTTGTCGAAAAGAGAGGCATTGCATGCATTATATTCTTGTGATATTGCCTTACTTATGTTAACAGACGATTTAACCTATTCATTCAGCACGAAGTTTTGTGAATATATACAGGCCCGAAAACCCATTTGGATCATTTCCAATGCAGGTTCCACACCTGATTTTGTTGGCGAAAATGGCATTGGCTTCCATAGCCTTCCCACACCGGATTCGATTAAGCAAGGTTTGGAAAATATACGGATAAGCTTGGACACCATCAGTTACGAAGGTTTTGATGATAGCTCGTTCAATTTAGAAAGTATTTCAAAGCAGTACCTAGAAAGGTTAGTTCACTTAGTAAAACATGATAATTCTCTGAAATGAAATTCGCGGGCTCATAGCTTTACCTTTGCCGAAATTTCGATTGAATCTGATGTTCGAACCACTAAAAAATCACCCCCTCGTATCTCGGATAATCCAATTCTCTCATACCCTCGATGATCGAATGGAATTTCATGAAAAAAGTCATGAAGTGATGCGATCTATGGGAGAACTTGAATTTTTGTCCACCGTTTTTGAGACAAACTTAAAGGATGAAGGGTTTTTGAAACGATCTTGGAGCAACTATGAAATTCCGTTCTTGTATGTGTTCGAAAACAATCACTTCTACCTCAAATTCCACATTTTTCCTCCCGTGAAATCCGGTGATACTCAAAAGGCTGCGAATATCATTCACCATCACAATAATTACATCTTAAGCTCCTATACCTCGTTTGGCCCTGGATACCATACTTGTCATTTTGGGAAGGAGATTATTGAACACGAGGATGGCACTGCGGAGATGACACTAACCAAAGATTTTTTCCATGCCAAGGGACATATCAACGTGGTAGAAAGCTGGGAACCACACATCGTTTTTAATATGGCATCGACCACCACAACCCTTGTGTTATGGTCTCCCGATAAAAAGTTAGTAACCGATGGTTTGAGAAATCACCCGTTGGTTAAGCCATTCAAAAGGATGATTTTGTTGGTGATTCATGCCTTAAATCTTCATAAATCAGTGGGAGTAGCGCCAAAGGATGTGAAACAGTATTATGTGCAAGATGGAAAGGTATTGAGTATCAAGGAGGCCGATTACTTTGGAACTTACAAAGAGCAAGTGGGAGATGAGGTCACGATGAACTATGTGCAGGCCATATGTCATTTTGTACAACAGATGGGCTATAAAAACGATGCTTTCATTTCGGAAATGTTATCACGCGATGATTTACCAAAAGCGTGGAGAAATTGGCTTCCTTTTTTGATAAGTGATGAGGAAATCCCAACGTTGTACGGTAAGGAAGAAATAAACATTCCTAAGAAGGAAATTAGAATCGAAGACCTTCGGAAAGCGTTTGCAAGTTAATTGAAGACCATGCGTATCATTTATTTTTCCCCGCACTCCACGCATGATATCGTAAGTGATGTTGGTTACAGCACCCACCAACGCGAAATGATCTTCGCACTCCGTGAGTTAGGTCATGATGTGATCCCTGTGATCATTGGGGGTGCGACCGAGGATGAGTTGCCTGTGGCTACGAAAATTCAAAGACCCAAAAAAGCAGTAACGGCCATAAAAAGTTGGGTTCCAGGAATGGTATGGCGCACATTAAAGGACGCTCGCTTAATGCGTCATGACAAAACCATAGCAGGACCAAGGTTGCGCAAAGCACTTGAAAATAACAAGGTAGATTTGGTGTACGAACGATCTGAGTATTTCCTCGGCCAAGGGTCTGCTATAGCGGCAGAGTGGGGGGTGAACCATATCTATGAAGTGAATGCACCATGTGTGGAGGAATGGCTGCAATTTGAGGGACGTTCCTTTCTTACCCATAAAGCAGAAAAGGTGGAACGGCAAAAAATGACGAACTCCACTGGGTTTTGTCCGGTTTCCTCACCCTTGGGTGAATACCTAAAGGATAGATATTCCATTGATGCAGATCGCATTATGGTGATACCCAACGCCATCAACTTACAAACAGTGAACCGCGACCTGGATCGATCAGCCATACGATCAAATCTCGGCTATGAAAAGCATGAAATCGTCCTTGGATTTATTGGTGCCATGTTGCCGTATCATGGCGTAGAACTGCTGCTTGAGGCTTTTATTCAAGCGTTCGATCAAAATAAAAACTTGAGGCTTTTAGTGGTTGGCGATGGTGACCTACTGGATAGATTGAAAATGAGGACGGCACAAGTAGGACTAGAGCCCATGGTGCGATTTACTGGAAGGGTGAAGCATGAAAAAGTATGGGAATACATGGCGGCTATGGATATTTGTGTCAACCCGAAGCATTCGTGGTATGGTTCGCCAATAAAAACGTTCGAATATGGTGCAATGGGCTGCGCTATTATTGCCCCAAACGAGGGCAATATGCGGGATGTATTGACACACGATAAAACGGGATGGCTCTATGATGGCGCGGAATCGGGCCTGTGCGATGCTATTCTTAATCTTGCCAGCAATTCGGAGCTTCGGGCCAGACTGGGACAAGCAATAGCGGAAAAGGTGAAGGTGCAGCATACCTGGAAGGCCAATGCGATTCGACTGGTTGAATTTGCAAATTCATTGAAATGAGCGCAGGAGAAATCATACAACAAATGGGCGCATGGTTGAATAATAAGCGAGTGTTTATGATACTCATGACGATCAATACGCTCGCTTTTTTCACGCTTTGGCTGCTCGAACTCAACTTTGGGTTTAGACCTACGGAGCGCATTGGGTGGTTTTTTTACGGTAACGATGCGCATTCGTATTTGGATCCAGTGGAAAACCTGATTTCTAAAGGAACCTACGCCATGAAGAGTGGGCCAACTGCTTTTCGGATGCCTGGATTTCTTCCGTTTTATGGCCCATTGTATCTGCTGTTTGGTCAAGCGGTTGGGTTGCATCTTTTTGCACTACTCAACCTCGGTTTTCAAATAGCTACAAGCTTCATTGTATTCAAACTCTCTAAAAAATTCACCACCACCGCCTGGGCATTTTTTGTGGCCGCTGCTTTTTCAATGTATCCCAGGCTCATGAGTTATGGCTACATGGGTATGTCTGAGACCATAGCAGCTTTTTCGATGATTGCTTGCCTCTATTTTTTTATTCAATGGTTGGAAACCTCGGCAAGGAAGTATGCGATTTGGATATCTGCTTTTTCTACCATTTTGGTCATGCTCAAACCCATTGCCATTTTGTTTTTAGCCCTATTGGGTGTTTGGGTTTTATGGCTTTCCATCAGTACAAGGAAAGGATTCAAAGACATACTGCTGGTATTGGTGTTTTTCTTCGCGATCCCCACCATTTCGCTCTCCACCTGGACCATTCGCAATTACTACGCTTTTGAAAAATTTATTCCGCTCACACCGACTCTGTCATCCAAGGGTGCCGATCAGGCATTTCGATCCTTTTGCCGAAGAACCGGGCAACAGTTTCAATCTTGGCAGGGCAAAGACGCGCGGGTTTGGTTTGTTCCACCTGACAATTATATGTATGATGAGGAACACGCAAAATCAGACCCTTTTCCTTCCTACTTATATACATCTCAATTCAATATTGATTCGCTGAGAAATTTACGCTCAGATTGGCATCAAATGCTGAGCGGGACAATGTCCACAGAAGACTCCTTAAAAATGGACCGTGAGATTGAGGCCAAGTTTTGGAAATATGCGCAATCTTTCATCGATGAGCATCCCTTTCATTTTTACGTAACCATCCGATTCACTTTCTTGAAAGACTTTATTCTCATTAAAGATTCTTTTGCTCCATTCAAGCACAATAGTTTGTTTTTTAAAGCGGTTCGAGCGTATTATTTTCTGACTTATTATGCCTTGGTCATTGCTTTTGCGATGGGATGCATAGGACTATTTTGGTACGCTAGAAGAGAAGCTCGAATTATATTGGGAGTGGCTCTAATATTTATCCTGTTTCATGTTGGAATGGGTAGGATAGAAAATAGATATTTACTACCCGTTGTGCCACTTTTCGCAGTGGGTTTAGCCATATTTATTGGCTCGTTGCAGCGAGATTTTAAAGTTGACCAGAAAAACTAGTGGTTTTTTCATCTCCGATATATGCAGTTTTTTTACTGATGGCTTTCGTAGGTTATTGGTCTCTTCAGAAAGTCCATCTTAAATGGCAAAACCTATTCGTCCTAATTGCTAGCTATGTTTTTTACGGTTGGTGGGATTGGCGATTTCTTTCGCTAATTGCTCTTTCTACCATTGTTGATTTTGTTGTTGCACAAAAAATATTCGCAACTGAAAACCAAAAAAGGCAAAAGCAATGGTTGTGGCTAAGTCTATGTTTTAATCTGGGAATGCTCGGAGTTTTCAAGTATTTCAATTTTTTCGTGTCCGAGTTGCAGGAATTCTTGGCCCTATTCGGAATCCATACCGATCCGTGGACATTGTCCATTGTATTGCCTGTTGGCATCAGCTTTTACACGTTTCAAACCTTGTCCTACACCTTGGATGTCTACAAGGGTAAAATGGAGCCATCAGAGAGTCTTTTGGAGTTTGCGGCTTATGTCAGCTTCTTTCCACAACTAGTGGCAGGACCGATTGAACGCGCTACGCATTTGCTGCCACAATTCGCTAAAAGGCGGATGTTCGATTTTAATCTGGCTAAGGCCGGCATTAGGCTCATTGTATGGGGATTATTCAAAAAGATTGTAATAGCGGATAGTCTTGCGCCAATCGTAAATGAAATTTTTAATGGGTACGAAGATGCCTCAGGAGCTACGCTCATGGTGGGTGCGGTTTTATTCGCGTTTCAGATTTACGGAGACTTTTCAGGCTATAGTGACATTGCCATCGGAACTGCCCGATTATTAGGGTTTGACCTAATGTCGAATTTTAAGTTTCCGTATTTCTCGCGAAACATCGGAGAATTTTGGAGAAGGTGGCATATCAGTTTGTCAACTTGGTTTCGAGACTACATTTACATTCCGTTGGGAGGATCGCGAGGCTCCAAAGTCAAGCAAATTAGAAACATATTCATCATTTTTTTAGTCAGCGGTTTCTGGCATGGAGCGAATTGGACATTTATTGCGTGGGGTGCACTCCATGCATTATTGTTTCTTCCCTTGTTTCTACTTGGATCTAATCGTAAGCATCTTCCAAATTCCGATAATGAAGGCTACGGGTTTCGTGAGTGGATATCAGTAGTTATTACATTTTGTTTTGTATGTATTGGTTGGATTTTCTTTCGAGCCGAGAGTATCGCACATGCTACCCATTACATTGCCTCATTATTCAACTCAGGTGATGTCGAATTTGCAATTTATCTGCTATTTCCATTTGTGTTGGTTTTACTCGAATGGCAGTTGAGACTTGACGAACGACTCGAAAAATTGAAATTGGGCCGGTTTGAGCTTCCCCTTCTCGGCCTGTTTATGGCTCTCGTGTTTATATTCCGAGACAACGCAACAGAATTCATTTACTTTCAGTTTTAGTGAGAAGGTTCATTATCCATATTGTCTGGGCTGCGGTGTATTTCGCTCTTTTCATAGTTATTTGGCACCTATTTTTCATGAACTATTGGTCCATCCTTGAATCAATTGAGAAAAGAACATGGATTTGGGGAGATTCACAAATGGTTCAAGGACTTGATCCGAAATGGCTTGAATTGGATAGAGAACCTTTTAGTTTTTCGAGGCATGGAAACGGATACTATGATCTTGTTTCCTTTTCACATCGTGTTCCAAATAATTCAAATACGATTGTCGGTTTTGGGCCATTGTTTTATCGCTACAGAAATGATAGGTCTCAAGCGGGGTTTCAAATAGAGGCGATGGAAGCACTAGCCGAGGTGTATAAATCGAATGCATTTGATGTCAATTTGATGCAAATCATTAGAAACAATGTATTTCATGAATTCTCGACTAAAAATTTTGAATCTGATGGTCATGGACGATATTCAAACCAAGCGGATTCAATCAAGCGGCTTGAATACATTGACAACATTTTGAATGTGATTGATAAGCATGATTTCGATGCTCTATTTGAGTTGAAGGATAAATGGTTTTTACATTCTATTTCTGAAATGACCGCGAAATCCAATCAGCTAGCCATTATCTCTTGGCCCGTTTGTGACCAACTTTTGGATACTGAATTCAATTTGATTCAAAATCATTACGATCAGGTTTTAACTGCTGTTTCAAAAGAGTTTGAAATGCCTTTAGATACATTGCAAATTGAAGTTGAAATTGACCCTTTTCATGATGCCACTCATTTTTCAGATCAGGCAGTAAATAAAGTAACGGATCGAATGCGAGAGGAGTTAAAGAATCAATCTGGCAATCGAATTTTTGTTATTCGTTTTAACCACACCCCAGAATCATAGATTTGTACCGATAAGGATGGAAATGAAACCCGTATATTCAATAGTAATTCCAGTTTACAGAAGCGAACAGATTATTGCTAAGACCATTCAGCGCATCATGGACGTATCTGAAAACGAGGGTTTCGCCATAGAATTGGTTTTAGTAAATGATGGTAGTCCAGACAATAGCTGGAGTATCCTAGAACAAGCCGCAAAGCGGGATCAGAGAATCAAGTCGATTAATCTGCTTAAAAATTACGGCCAGCATACCGCTGTCTATTGCGGTATTAAGGAAAGCACGGGTGATTTTATCATTACCATTGATGATGATTTGCAAAATCCACCAGAAGAACTTCATCATTTGATTTCTAAAATCAATGAAGGCTATGACTTAGTTTTCGCTGAGTTCAATCAAAAAATGCACGCTGGTTTCCGTAAGCTAGGAACACGCATTGTCGGCTATCTCAATAATAAAATATTCGGTAAGCCCAAGGACTTGAAGTTGACGAACTTCAGGATTTTCACACGTGCAACCGCCAATCGACTAATTGCCTATCGTACCAATTATCCATACATACCAGGATTGCTATTGATGAGCGCTTCGAAAATGGCGAATGTGCAAACCGAGCATCACAGCCGGGAAATAGGAAATTCAAACTATACCTTAGTGAGGATTTTAACCCTTGTCGCTCGATTGTTATTCAACTACTCTTCATATCCGTTGAAGATTGTGAGTGGAGCAGGGATAATCATCAGTCTGCTCAGCTTTTTAGCGGGAGTATTTTTTATCATAAAATCCATGGTTTTGGGGGTAGAAGTGCAGGGTTGGACAACAATTGTGGCTCTCGTATCCTTTTTATGTGGATTTATACTCATCATGCTTGGGATCATGGGCGAATACCTGTCGAGAATCATGAATCAACTCGCCTCCAGTGAGCCATACCAAATCAGGGAAATAATTGGCTAGTTACAAGCACTTTGTTATCATCGGGGCACAACGATCGGGTTCCACCATGCTCTATGGGATATTGGATCAACACCCCAGCATTCATATGGCGAAACCAGTGCGGCCAGAACCGAAATACTTTCTCCATCAAACAGGTCCCTATTTGGATTATAAAGACAAGTTATTTCATCCGCCAATGGATGCGATTTGGCTGGGAGAAAAAAGCACAAGCTATTATGAAACACCATATGTAGCGGAAAGAATTAAGAACCTCATGCCCGATGCTCGAATTGTGTTTATTATGAGGAATCCGGTGGATCGGGCGTTGTCGAACTATTGGTTCAGCAAGGAAAATGGGTTTGAAACAAGAACGCTGGAGGAAGTATTCCTACAACCTACGAATCCTATACTAAAGGCGCAGAAAGAAGTATCTGTCAATCCATTTGACTACTTGGGAAGAGGGAGTTATTCAAAGTACATACAACCATATCTCGATTTATTCGGACCAGAACAGTTTTTACCCTTGATATTCGAAGAGGTTGTCTCTGATGTAAAGTTGTTGAAGGTTTGGGATTTTCTTGACATAGAACCCATTGAATTTGTAAGGCAAAATGAGTTTAAAAATGGCAGTCAACCTTTGTCGATGAATGAGGAGGTAAGATTGAAACTAGCCGATCATTTTGCACCTTTAAATCAAGAATTGTCTCAAACCCTCCATTTGGATTTAAGTATTTGGAATAGCTGATGATAAGATTTAATATGCCATACCTCTTTGGAGAGGAATTGGAAAATGTGAAAAAGGCGGTGCTTGATGGGCGTCTTGCGGGAAATGGTGATTTCACAAAAGCATGTCATGAATTTTTCCAGAATCGCTATGGTTTTGAAAAAGTTCTTTTGACCACTTCGTGTACTGACGCTCTGGAGATGAGTGCCTTGCTGCTCAATATCAAGGAGGGGGACGAGGTGATCATTCCAAGCTACACCTTTGTTTCTACTGCAAATGCCTTTGCTCTTCGCGGTGCCAAGATTGTCTTTGCAGATTCAAACCATGATCATCCGAATATTTCCATGGAGTCCATCAGGCAATGTATTTCGCCAAAAACAAAAGCCATTGTAGCCGTGCATTACGGGGGAGCAGCTTGTGATATGGACGAACTGCAAAGCATCTGTAAGGAGCATTCCATCTATCTGGTGGAAGATGCGGCACAGGCCATAGAATCTTTTTATAAGGATAAGCCGCTCGGATCATTTGGTGATTGTGCCACTTTTTCATTTCACGAAACGAAGAATGTGGTTTCGGGTGAGGGAGGATTATTGGTGGTAAACAATGATAAACTAACGGCAAGAGCAGAAATTATCTGGGAAAAGGGAACGAACCGAACAGCCTTTTTTCGAGGTGAAATCGACAAGTACGGCTGGGTGGATCTCGGTTCATCCTTTTTGCCCTCCGAACTCATCGCAGCTTATTTGTATGGTCAACTACTTAATATAGATACCATTCAAAATGGTCGAATCTCTCGTTGGAATAGATACTTTGAACGGCTGCAAACACTTTCGAGTCGAGGGCTGATCGAGTTGCCAGATATTCCTGCCTATGCTAACAATAATGCGCATGTTTTTTATTTGGTGTGTAAATCGGCTGATGAGCGAAATAGACTTATTGATCATCTCAAGTTGAAGGGTATTGGAGCTGTTTTTCATTATTTAAGCTTGCATAAAAGCTCGTTTTTTGAATCAAAACATGATGGACGAGAATTACCACATGCTGATCGTTTCAGCGATTGTTTGGTGAGAATACCCTTGCACCTTCACCTCTCTGACTCGGAAATTGATCACATCTGTGCCGAGATTATAGATTTCTACCGAATGTCATGAAAGTGTTAATGCTCACAGACGGAATAACTCCTTACGTAATGGGCGGAATGCAAAAACATTCGTTTTTGTTTAGCGAGCAGATAGCAGCAAGGGGGCATGATGTTACCCTTTTTCATTGCGCACCAGATATGATTGAAGAAGATGAGGTGTTGTCTCAATATACACCGGGTGCTCGACCTAATTTGAAGGTGTATTCATTTGTGTATAGCGAAATTGATTCACTGCCGGGTCACTACTTAAGGTCCCAGAAAAGCATTTCCAAACGCTACTTCGAAAAACTGAATTCATTACAACCCTTTGACTTCATTTTTACCAAGGGATTTATGGGGTGGTATCTGCTTGAGAATCGCCATTTATTAAGATACAATACCTGCATTGGGGTTAAGTTTCATGGCATGAATATGTTTCAAAGGCAAGCGGATCTAAAGGGTGAGATTCAGAAATACATGTTGCGGTATCCAGTGCGAAGGATCATGTACAAAGCAGACCTGGTTTTCTCCTATGGTGGTTGCATTACCTCGATTATTGAACGAGAACTGAAGAAGGGGGATAAGATAGTCGAACTCCCCACTGCTATTGATCAATCATGGGTCATAAATGACGATGAGATATGGGAATCGAATGATGATAGGGTAAATTTCTTATTCATTGGAAGATACGATAGAGTAAAGGGCTTGCCAGAATTATATAAAGCATTAGAACAATTGAAATCAAAGTCCGAGAATTGGACATTTCATTTCGTAGGCCCTATTCCGGATAACAAGCGACTCGAATATCCAAGGTGCATATATCATGGTGCCATTCAAGATGAAAACCAACTAAAAGGAATTATTGATCAATGTGATGTACTCGTGAATACAAGTATTTCTGAAGGTATGCCGAATGTTATACTAGAGGCTATGGCAAGAGGTTTAGCCGTTTTAGCAACAAATGTTGGGGCAACATCCATGCTGATTGATAAAAATGGCATCTTGATCGAAAGAAATTCACCGAACTTGATACTGAATGGATTATTGCGGTTTTTGAAGCTGACTAAACAGGAACTGTATAAAATGCAGCTCGATTCACTTCATCACGTACGCCAATTCAACTGGGATAATATCATAAGTGATTTTGAGCGGATTGTATCTTCGGAAATTGCCTTGAAAAACTAGTTGAATTGTATTTAAAACAGCACCTTCAAACTCATAAGGATCTCTATTTAATATTGATATCCTGGCCAATTGTAGGAGCTATTTTACCTGTTCCTGCGGCTATAGGTTGGGCCGTTATTACATTTTTGTTGTTGCTTCGAACAGGGGCTTATTCGAAAATACTGTTGGCTCTGCTGACGATTTTACTTTTTTCGGATAGTTACTTAAAGCCTTTAAGCTTTGCATCAACAGCGAAGATTGCGGTAGTTGTATTACTGTTCCTTCACATTGTCACCAATTTTCAAAAGTTTAAAAAGTATAGTAACGCACCATTTATTTCGTTTGCCCCTTTTTTGGTCTATATATTACTAACTAATTTTTGGGCTCAAGACTTTTTTACAGCGGTGCAAAAGACCGTTTCTTATGGGATCATGTTCTTTTTGGCACCGCTTATTTACTTAAAGGCGCATGACGATTCTAAAACATGTTGGAAAGACATTATCATGTTTTATAGTGTGTTTTTAGCTGCTGGATTAATCTTGTATTTTATTTCCCCCGAAGCAGGAACTCTTGCAGATCGATTCCGAGGCCTGATGGGTAACCCAAATGGCATGGGGACTCTATTAACCTTGGTCGCTGTATTGTTTTTTATTTTTTACCAGCGTCATAAAACCTTCTTTCTCGATCGCCCAAGTGTGATATTCTTTGTTGTAGTATTTGTAATTAGCTTGTTACTATGCGGAAGCCGGACGGCCTTGTTTGCCATATTGATTTTCCTCGGTTTTACGCGAATTAGATACTTCTCGAATTTTGTGACTCTCGGTGTTTTTGTTATCCTCATGTTTAGTTATAACTACATCATGACCATGGTGCCGGAAATAGCAGCATCCTTAGGATTATCCGAATATTTGAGGGTAGAAACTTTAGATGAAGGATCGGGCCGTGTTGTGGCTTGGGCATTTGCTTGGGAGCAAGTTCAAAATGTGTTTTTTACTGGCGGTGGTTTTGGTTACACAGAATTTCTCTATAAAAAGTACTATACCTATTTAAGTGTTTTAGGACACGAGGGAAATGCGCACAACTCTTACCTTACCTTATGGTTGGACACAGGACTTCTAGGGATTCTGCTGTTTGCGGCAGGATTGATCAGAATAATTTTGAGAGTAGTTAAGACATCTGCTTATGCGCTCCCAGTCTTTTATTCATTTTTATTCTCGGCAAATTTCGAATCCTGGTTAGCGGCTTCACTAAATCCCTTTACAAGCTTACTTTTGGTGAGTCTAACGCTTCTATCGCAAGGAGATGTCATCCCATTGGACAGCGCAACTTCAGAGCAACCAGCTGAGATTAAACCCGAGATTCAATAATGCGGATAGCAATTCTATATTCTGAGTTGGCTGAATACTCCTTGGCGTGCTTTAAAGCTTTGACGGACAAAAATGTGAGCCTATTGCTAATTCATTGGCCGATTAATCCGGAGGCACCATTTAAGTTTGATTTATCCTTTTGTCAGTCATATTCGAAGGATTCTTTAGACAAGCAAGAATTAGTAAATCTAGTTGCCAAATTTTCGCCAGACCTGATTCTTACTAGCGGCTGGATGGATAAGGATTATGTGGGTATTTGTAAAAAATATTTTGGAAAGATTCCCACGGTATTAACACTGGATAATCATTGGACCGGAAGCATCAAACAACGAATAGCATGCGCTATTTCACCTTTTACTCTGTTAAGAACCTTTTCGAATGCTTTTGTGCCTGGCATGGTTCAAGTGAATTACGCTTTAAAGCTTGGCTTTCATGCTGATCAAATTCAGACTGGGTTTTATTGCGCTGATACGGATAAGTTTAGCAAGTATTATCATATCATTCAAAGCGAAAGGAAATCCATGCCTAAAAGATTTCTATACGTTGGTCGATATGTTGAACATAAAGGGATTTTTGATTTATGGCAAGCCTTTGAAAGGTTCAGGGTGGAAAATCCGGATTGGGAACTTTGGTGTGTTGGCACCGGAGATCAATTTGATCAGCGCATGGAATCCAATGGAATTAAACATTTTGGCTTTGTTCAACCTTCGGATCTTATGCCAATAATGAGTCAATGTTCCATCTATATATTACCAAGCCATTTTGAACCTTGGGGAGTGAGCGCCCATGAAATGGCCGTTGCAGGTTTTCCAATGATTCTAAGTGATGCAATTGGTTCGAAAGAGGCATTTTTAAGAAATGGGAAAAATGGATTCGAGTTTAAATCAGGCAGTGTTGAGCAATTGATAGAAAGAATGCAACATATGGCGAATCTTGAATCGGAAGTGATGGTGGAAATGAGTTCCAATAGCGTG
Organism: uncultured Flavobacteriales bacterium; assembly: GCA_943788775.1. Taxonomy (GTDB): domain Bacteria; phylum Bacteroidota; class Bacteroidia; order Flavobacteriales_G; family Salibacteraceae; genus SHAN690. The sequence continues at coordinate 36,738 of CALSRO010000008.1, forward strand.
AAACTGGGTCTCAGCAATACCCCGAATTTGTGGGTCCAAAGATTGTTAAACTTTTTACCGGGCCAATAATATGTGTGGAATTGCAGGCATATATGGTACCGAGAAAATGGTTGATTCCAATGCGATCATTGCTGCAATGACTGATTCGATGAATCATCGAGGACCAGATGCAGAAGGACACTTTACTGATGAAAACCTTGTACTTGGACATAGACGTCTATCCATAATTGATTTAAACGAAAAATCAAATCAGCCATTTCATTCTAACAATGGTCGTTACACTCTGGTTTTCAACGGAGAAATTTATAACTATCGAGAACTTAAGGAGTCCTTGACTGATTATTCATTTACAACCGACTCGGACACCGAGGTGTTTGTGGCGGCCTTCGAGAAGTGGGGCACCAAAGCCTTCCAACTCTTCAATGGAATGTTTGCCGCAGCTATTTGGGATAGATTGGACCGGAATTTATATCTGGTCAGAGACAGGGTGGGTATTAAACCCTTGTATTATTATCAATCAGAAACTTCCATATTCTTCGCCTCCGAGCTTAGATCGCTTTTAGCAAGTGGAATGGTGCCACGTAAACTCAATATTTCCTCACTACCAGAATACTTCCAATACCAGTGCGTGCATGCTCCTAGAACGATGGTACGTGATGTTCGACAACTAGAAACTGGATCATATCTGAAAATCGGTGACAATACGATGGCTAAAGTCGAGTATTGGAAGCCATGGCAAAACAAACACGATGATCGTGATATGATCGTGATTCAGAAGAATATTCGAGAACGATTAACTAAGGCTGTAGAACGAAGACTGATAGCTGATGTGCCTGTAGGTGCTTTTTTATCTGGCGGGATTGATTCAAGCCTTATTGTGGGTATCGTAGCTGAGCGTTTAAATAAAAAACTAGATACGTTTAATGTTGCCTTTGACGATAGTGAATTTAGCGAGGCTCAATATGCCAATCTAGTTGCGAAACGCTTTGGCTCTAATCACCATGAAATACTACTGAATCCATTGGACTTTTTGGCTTCGCTGCCATCTGCGTTGAAATCAATGGATCATCCATCCGGTGATGGTCCTAACTCTTGGATCGTGTCGCGTGAAACAAAAAATCAGGGAATCACTGTAGCGTTGTCAGGTTTAGGTGGAGATGAAGTTTTTGCCGGTTATGATGTGTTTAGTCAAATCCCCAAAATATCGGAAAGGGGCTGGCTACTGAGCTTTCCAAAGTTTCTACGATCCTTGATGGGGACAGGACTTTTGGCTAAAAGCCCTGGAATGAAAAGCGCTAAAACGAAGGAAGTCTTAATCTCTGATTATTTCGATTTAGAACACTTATATCCGATTTTTCGAAAAGTACTTCTGGATAATCAGATTAAAAACCTGTTGCCAAATGCAATGTATGGTAATTCTGTCCAAGGCATTATTCATGATCTAGATCAGTATGTTGAGTTCCAGAGACTACCCGTGTTAAGCCGAATAGGCATTGCCGAAATGTCAACTTATATGCAAAATGTATTGCTAAGGGATACTGACCAAATGTCGATGGCGCATTCATTAGAAGTAAGAGTCCCCTTTTTAGACCATGAATTGATCGAATATGCCATGCATATTCCCGATTATGTCAAATTTCCTCATTCCCCGAAGAAATTACTGGTTGAAAGCTTCAAGGATCTCATTCCAACTGAGGTTTCCGATAGAAAGAAAATGGGTTTTGTTCTGCCATGGGAAAAATGGATGCGAGCAGATTTGAAGCAGTTCTGTGAAGAACGACTTACAATAGTTAAGGCCATGCCTAATATGAATGAGAAGTATTTGGACCAAATGTGGGAGGCCTTTCTAAAGGAAGATCCAATGTTTACCTGGTCTAGGATTTGGCCAATAGTAGTTCTTGGTGATTGGATAATTGAAAACGAAATTGAGGCCTAAGGTTTTAATACTAACCGACTGGTATGTACCTGGCTACAAGGCAGGTGGGCCGATTCAATCCATTAAAAATTTGGTGGAGCACATGTCTGATGTTATTGATTTTTCAATAGTCACCGGAGATCGTGATTTATTGGATATCAAGCCTTACGAAGTTGAGATGTTTGATGCATTCATTTCACACTCGAATCATCGCATTTGTTATACGACTAAATCGAATCGACAGGCAATCATTAAGCGAGAAATACTCAGTTCAGATTATTCGCAGGTTTATTTGAATAGCATGTTTTCAGTTGACTTTTCCTTAAGACCATTGGGTGAGTTATTGCGCAAGGGTGGCCTCAATAAAGTGGTTTTGGCTCCTAGAGGAATGTTAGGTGCTGGAGCGATTGCAATTAAGCCAATAAAGAAAAAGCTATTCCTGCTCGCCTTTAAGTCATTAAGAATTCATACGAAAATCCGAATTCACTCAACGGATAATTCTGAGACAATTGATATTCAGAAAATTCTTGGACCAAAAGCTGAGATTGTTGAGATTTTCAATTTACCTGCGAAACTCTCTCCCAGACAACCTGTTGAGCTTACAGACATTCCTAAGTTCATTTTTGCCTCGCGAGTATCACCCAAAAAGAATTTAGACTTCGCTATTCGTATGCTGGCAAAACTAAATATGCCTTGCCAATTAGAGGTTTATGGAGCCATTGACGATCATGATTACGCTGAGCGATGCAAGAGCATAAAAAGAAATTTATTAAAGATTGAATTCCACGATCCAATCAAGCACGAAACACTCATGAATGAGGTGGCACAATGTCATTTCTTCATTCTTCCCACGAAAAATGAAAACTTTGGACACTCGATCATAGAAGCCATGTCACTTGGAGTGCCAGTAATCATTAGTGATCAAACCCCGTGGACAGAAATTGAAAGTTCAAAGGCTGGCCGATCATTGTCTCTTGATTCAGAAGATGAATGGGTAAATGCGCTAATGGGGTGCATGAATATGTCTAATGATGAATATCGGGAGATGTGTAGGAAAAGTGTGGAATATGTTCAGCAGAAGCTTTCCATTAACGAGATTTGCGAACAATACCTAAATCTATTTCGTGGTTAAAACTGATCTTTCTAGATACAATAATTCGTGGTTTAGGCCGATGGCAGGAAGTGTTAAGCGCCTTTTATGGTACTTAGTGAATGCTGCCATATTTAATTCAAATGCACTGTTGCCGTATTCAATTAAGTGCAGAATACTCAGAATATTTGGTGCTAAAATCGGAAAGAATGTAGTAATCAAACCTCGAGTGAATATTAAGTATCCATGGAAACTTGTGATTGGCGATTACACATGGATTGGCGAGGGAGTGTGGATAGATAATCTGGATTTTGTGCGAATTGAGAGTAGTGTATGTTTATCGCAGGGGGCCATGTTGCTTTCGGGAAATCATGATTTTAGTAAATCTACATTCGATTTAATTGTTCAACCCATAGAAATTAAGGAGGGTGCTTGGATAGGGGCTAAGTCTATTGTGACCCAAGGCGTTACGGTTGGTAGTCATGCCATTTTGGCCGTGAACTCGGTTGCATCCAATGACTTGAATGAATATGCAATTTATAGAGGAAACCCTTGTGTGAAAATCAAAGACAGGGTAATTACGGAATGAAAATCTCAATTATTACGGCTACCTATAAAAGCGAAGGAACTATTGCTGATACAATTGCATCGATTCGATCACAAGATTATAAGGACATTGAATATATCATTGTTGATGGCGGGTCGAATGATAATACTATGGACATCATAGCTAAGGCAGAAGGTGTTGTGACATTAAGTATATCGGAGCCTGACAATGGAATCTACGATGCCCTTAATAAAGGATTGGCTCTGGCTACTGGTGATGTAGTAGGTATACTTCACTCAGATGATGTGTTTGCCTCAGAAAACGCAATTTCATCAGTCGCAGCAAAGTTTATTGAAAAGAAAGTAGACGCTGTTTATAGTGACTTGCAGTATGTCGATCAGAATGATTTGAATAAAGTGATTCGATATTGGAAGAGTTGTGATTATAATCCCAAACTATTTTACAAAGGATGGATGCCAGCGCATCCAACGTTTTTTTTATCGAAACGGTGTTTCGATGAATACGGCTGTTATGATCTAAGCTTTTTTACCTCAGCAGATTATGAGTTGATGCTCAGGATGTTTGTAAGGCATAAAGTGAAATCAGCATACATACCCAAAACCTTAGTTAAAATGAGGGTAGGTGGACAAAGTAATGTTACATGGAAAAACAGATGGATCGCTAATCAAGAGGACGCTAGGGCTTGGAAGGTGAATGGTTTGAAAGCTAGGTTTTATACCCGTTGGATGAAACCACTTTCGAAGATCAGGCAGTTCGTTGAATAGATCTTTATTTCCAAAGAATCTCGGTTACTACGATTTCAAAGGACATAGGATTTCCATCATCTGTCAATCCAATTTCAAAAGAGGTGTGTTTTCCCATGTCATCGATGTTATCCGCAGGAAATTCGATGACCTGTTTTTGGTAGCCAACGTATTTCATGTCGGTGCGATTATTTTTTTCTAATCCGAATTCTGCAGTGGCCTCCAACATCAAAGCGGAAATCTCATTGAGCTTTGCCTTGGGATCGCGAACATTCTTCATAGAATAGTGGGCCACAAATTTGTAGTTGTGCTCGCTATCCTCGCTTATAAACACCGTTTTAGCCTCGTTGAGGGTTAATGTGGTTTTGTAAAGCTTATTTCCGTTTTCTTCTGCATAAGATTCCCCTTCTTTAAAGGATTTGAAGGACTTCATACCCGCATTGTATAATTCAATAATGTCGGTTTTAAACTGGTCTGAATCCATAGATTGACTCAGAGAAATATTTGAAAACGCCAAGGCAACTGCGAGAATGAAAAATGATCTCATAAAAATGAATTAAAGAAAATTGGTTCAGCTAAAATACTAGAAACGTGCTCTACCGGCTTTACCTCTTTTACGACCGTATAGGTAATTCTTTCGCTTTCCGAAAGATTTCGTACTACCTCGAATTACGTAAGAGTAATTAAAAGACATCAGTAAATACGAATCATTTGCGTCTGGATTACCGCGGACTCCACCAGGAACATAAGACTCAGCAATGTCAGCTGCTAAAGGATGATTCTCAACCTCATTAGTCCTGTTCGATAGGTCAATGGCTTCTTGACTTGATAAGTCAGCAGGATCAGGATACGCCCCACTCACATCATCAATGTAGTCCGTAAAAGTGTACCTATATCCGATTGACCATCCAAATCGATGAAGTCGTGAAAAGGTGTAGAAAAAACCTACCCCCATTGGAATTGCAAATTGAAGACGACTGTAGGCCTCATCTTGGCCCTCGGTCATTAATGGTTGTAAGGCAACCCATTTTCCTTGATATTGTGCCTTTGGATTATTGTAGAATACCGCAGCTCCAGCAAAAACATAAGCTTTGAAATCTAATAAATTACGCCCTGTCCTGCCAACATCGGGTTGGCTAAAAAAGTAGTATTCACCAACAGCTGCGAGTTCGAAGACGTCATTTCTGAAATGAAGATTTCGAGTAAATCTATTTGGATTTTCAGTGAGACTGTCAGCTCCTTGAATTCTAAAATAGTTCAGAGACATGTTAACGCCAATGTTGTAATCAGCTCTATATCTAACAAAAACTCCTGGATTCCAGCGAGTTTGATTTAGTTTCATATCCAGCACCCAATCTCTTGCTTCGCTAGCACCACCACCAATTTCCCCCAAATAATTGGAGAAACCTAGATTCCCACCAATATCCCAAGCGTATTGTGAAACTGCAAACTGCGTAGAGAACGAGCAAAGAAGAACTAAAATAAATCTATTTAATCGTAGCATATAGAGGGCGTAAATTTATAAAAACTACTTCCTGTTGAAACATAAAAAATACCTTCAGCATTTTATCGTTATCTATTAGATTCTTCTAACGTCTAATTGACGATTGTAATATTGCAACTGAAATGTACGAAGTGTTTAAATACGTGGCTTTTGTCCTAATGGTTTCGCTATTGGCCGGAAATAGTTATGCCTTAGATCCTCCGAAAATTACATGTGTCTCTTTGGATAGTAATAATAATTTAATACTGAACTGGAATCCACCACTTGATACTAACTCTGAGTTTACAAACTATGTAATCTATTATCAAGATGGAAATGGAAATCCGTTTAATCAAATTGCTACAGTAACCAGTTATGGACAAACACAAGAGGTAATAATTGGGAATTTCGCAGACGATGTGGCTTTCTATATGGTGACTGTTTCTGACGGAGGATTAACCACCAGTTTATCATCAGACACTGTCAGTCCTTTATTAATATCTCTAGATGTTGAAGAAAAGGAAGTTGAAATCACTTGGACTGATTTAGCTTTATACAGCTCTGATTCCATTTATCGAGTCTATCGTTCAGTAAATGATGATTCGTGGAACTTTCGCGGCAGCGTTGATTTCGGTGTAGAAGAATTCATTGATTTCGTTGAGTTGTGCAGTGCAGAAGTTAAGTATCGGATAGAAATTCGTGGTAGAGGAGGTTGTCTGAGTGTGTCTAACATTGCCACTGAGAGCATTGATGATAATATCGCTCCAAACCAAACAAATTTATTCTGTGCCAGTGTGGACACTTTAGATGGCTCGGTTAACCTTGCGTGGGAACGCACAAATTCTGGCGATGGATTTGGATACTTGGTTAGTCACATCAAAGACATTCTTGGCTTCGACACTGTTTACGGTCGGAATAATTTGACCTACAATTACAATCAATCTGGAATAAACGCGCTTTTACAGCCTGAAACCTTGTCTGTAGCGCCATTTGATAGTTGCTTTGATTCGGTGGTGAATTGGTACAACCAGGCCGCGGATAGTTTAAGGTTTCAGACACTTTTTGTTGATTCAATATTTTATGATAGATGTGAGGGAAAGATTGGACTTCAGTGGAATATGCCTAAACTAGGTTTTCCAGTTGGAGTTAGATTTCCGTCAGAATACCAAATTTTCAGAAGAGAAAATAATGGACCTGCCGAGCTTCGTGGAACGGTGACGCCTGAGGATAGTATCTTTCTAGATTCAGGTCTAGTGAAAGGAAGTACTTATAAATACACCGTTGCCGTATTGGATGGAGTGCACTTAAAGCGAGCCATTAGCAGCACCTTTGAAATTACAGTTAAACCTCCAAACGCTCCGGATTATTTATATATCTCGTCCATACAGAACAATCACGAGACGGAGGAAAATGTAGTCCATGTATTTACTGATACAACATCTGAAACGACCAAGTATGGATTGTTAAGATCACTCTATTTCGGTGATCAATTTCAATTGGTAAATACGACTAACAAAACATCAAATAGTCAGTTTTCTATTACTGATCCTACAGGTACGGCAGGGCAGTCTAGCTTTTTGTACAAAGTGGTGGCCTATGATTATTGTGAGGATTCAATATATGCCTCAGCCGAATCAAAAAGCATTTGGATTGGGGGTTATTCCAATGATCAGAGCTTTATTAATGATCTTGAATGGTCAGAATATTTAGGTTTTGAGAATGCGCAGTCTAGTGTTGGATCTCAACAACTTGTGCGTGTTACAAGCAGTATAGTTTATGATACAATACACACCTTTCGAAGTGAATTTTCGGTTCTGGATACCGTTTACACGTTAAGTTATATTGGTGGAGAAGTGTGCTATTTTATTGAAGCCATAGAAATGGATACCAATATTTTTGGTTTGAAAGAGACTTCAATTTCTAATATGGCTTGTCTTACCTATGAACCAAAAGTATTTGTTCCAAATGCCTTTACTCCAGACGATGATGGGATTAATGAAGTTTTTCTGCCTGATGTGAATTTCATAGAACCAACAGGATACACCCTTTCAATTTATGATAGGGCTGGTCACCTAATATACATTACCATAGACCCTACTGAAGGGTGGTCCGGAGCGGGTAGCCCAGTGGGTGTTTATGCCTATTTCTTAGAGTTAAAAAATGCCCGAGATGAGTCGGTCAATCTTAGAGGTAAGGTGAGTTTGATTCGTTAGATGTTGTTGTCTTAACAATACCTAAGAAATACATGTCTTAATTCCCCATTTGATAAGCTATTTTTGCGCAATTTTTTAAGCGCCTTTAGCATGCATCAAAACACCATAAAAATTCGAGAAGGACTGACGTTTGACGATGTCTTACTTGTACCCGCATATTCAGAAGTGTTGCCAAGACACGTTGAAATTACATCAAAGTTTTCTCAAAATATCCAGTTAAGAACTCCAATCGTTTCTGCCGCGATGGACACCGTAACTGAGTCAGGTTTAGCTATCGCAATCGCCCAAGAAGGAGGAATTGGCGTTTTGCACAAGAATATGTCCATTGATGAGCAAGCTGCTGAAGTCAGGAAGGTAAAACGTTCTGAAAGTGGTATGATACAAGATCCAGTGACTATTGATGCAAACGGATCTGTTGGAGACGCCCTTGCGTTAATGAAGGAGCACAAAATTGGAGGAATTCCTGTTGTTGATGATTCCATGATCTTATTGGGAATAGTTACGAATAGAGATTTACGATTTGAAAAGAGTTTGTCCAGACCACTAAAGGAGGTCATGACAGCTGAAGGAATCGTGACTACACATGATGGGGGTGATTTGATGAAGGCAGAGGAAATGCTTCAAGAGCATAAAATTGAAAAGTTGCCCGTTGTTGATGATAATAACAAGCTAATTGGCTTGATTACATTCAAAGACATTGTGAAATCTAAGATTCGACCTAATGCTTGTAAAGATGATTTTGGAAGGCTGAGAGTGGCAGCTGCTGTAGGTGTAACTGCGGATACATTTGATAGAATGGACGCTTTAATTGCGGCAGGTGTCGATGCTATTGTAATTGATACTGCTCATGGACATTCTGCAGGTGTAATTCAAATTTTGAAGGATGCAAAACAGAAGTATGCTGAGAATAAAGTGGATCTCATCGTTGGAAATATAGCAACTGCCAGTGCGGCAATAGCTTTGAAAGAAGCTGGAGCAGATGGAATTAAAGTAGGCATTGGGCCAGGTTCAATTTGTACCACTAGAGTGATCGCAGGTGTGGGCGTACCTCAACTTTCAGCAATCATGGATGTTGCGGATGCGTTGAAGGGAACTGGAATCCCAGTTATTGCCGATGGAGGGATCAGGTTTAGTGGTGATATAGTTAAGGCTTTGGCTGCTGGGGCTTCATGCATTATGGCAGGTTCAATGTTTGCTGGAGTGGAAGAGTCTCCAGGTGAAACCATCATATACGAAGGCAGACGTTTCAAAGCATATCGTGGCATGGGGAGCATCGAAGCCATGCAGAAAGGTTCAAAGGATCGCTATTTTCAGGATGTCGAAGATGATATTAAAAAACTGGTACCTGAAGGTATCTCTGGAAGAGTTCCATTTAAAGGGAAACTTAGTGAAATTCTCTATCAAATGATTGGAGGAATAAGAGCTGGAATGGGATATTGTGGTGCTGCAGATATTGAATCATTGCAGAAAGCTGAGTTCATTCGAATTACAGCTGCTGGTGTGCGAGAGAGTCATCCTCACGATGTCACCATCACTAGAGAAGCACCGAACTATACAAGTAGATAAATTAATTAGTTGAAATATGTTGAAGAAGGTAATAGTTGCAATTGGACTCTTCACGGCATTCACTGCCGGAGCTCAAGATCAACGCGTGTTGATGAACATAGGAGACCAAACCATCAAAGTGGATGAGTTTTTAGGCATTTACAATAAGAACAATACGAATAATGTGGTGGATAAAAAAACCATGGAAGAGTATGTAGATCTCTTTGTGAATTTCAAGTTGAAGGTAATTGAAGCGGAGTCGCTTGGAATGGATACAATTCCGAAGTTTATTAGAGAACTTTCTGGGTATAGGAATCAGCTTGCCCAGCCATATTTAATTGACAGACAGGTAAACGAAGATTTGATCAATGAGGCTTATGAAAGGTTGAAGGAAGATGTGGCTGCATATCACATTCTTGTGAAGGTAGCTCCAGATGCGCCAGCAGGAGATACTCTCAAGGCAATGAAAAAATTACAATCGTATACCAAGTCCATCAAGTCTGAGGACGATATGAAAGCCGCCATTGCGAGGATAAAAGGAACCAAGGATGAACAGGTTATTGCAGAAGATTTAGGCTATTTCACAGCATTTTCGATGGTTTATCCTTTTGAAAGCGCAGCTTATAACACGGAAGTTGGTAAACTGTCTAAACCTGTAAGAACAAGATTTGGATATCATGCCATTTTCGTTCGGGATAGAAGACCGGCAAGAGGTGAAATTCGTGTTTCACACATTTTCATTCGGACAAATCCAGACAACACAGAAGATCAAAAACAAGCGGCAAAGAATCGAATAAATGAAATTCATAAGAGGATATTGATTGGGGAGGATTTTAGAGAATTGGTAAAGCAGTTTTCTGAGGATAAAACGAGTGTAAAGGATAATGGAATGTTACCGTGGTTTGGAACGGGTGGAACAGCATCGGTTTTTGAAGATGCTGCATTTTCTTTAGAAAACAATGGAGATATAAGCGACCCTATTCAAAGCGCCTATGGATGGCACATTATCAGGAGAGAGGATAGACGAGATGTTGCTGAGTTTGAAGCGATAAAATCGAATTTGAAACGTAAAATAGAAAAAGATGCTAGAGCACTCAAAGGTCGCACTTCGCTACTTCGAACCTTAAAAGAGGATTATGCTTTGACATTTAACTACCCTAACCGAGATCGAGCATCCAAGTTAGTGACTGAAGAGTATTTAAGTGGAAAATGGAAAATGCCAAAGGAACTTCCAAATCCGATGGACAAGCCGGTACTGACCATTTCAGATAATAAACTAAGCAAGACTTCAAAGGTCTATACTCAGCTCAATTATTTGAATTTTATCCAGAAAAATCAAAAGAAGCGAAAAGAAGGGGAGATGGTCAGTGCAGTTTTAGCTGATGAGTGGAAGAGCTTCGTGAATGAAATGCTCATTGATTTTGAAAATGGGTTATTGGAAATTAAATATCCTGAATTCAAGGCACTAATGCAGGAGTATCATGATGGTATTTTGCTTTTTGACCTTATGGATCAAAAAGTCTGGTCAAAAGCCGTGAAGGATAGCGCAGGGTTAGAAGATTTTTATAAAAGACATAAGTCTGACTATATGTGGCCTGAAAGAGTGGATGCGTCAATTTATGAATGTGCAAATGAACAAGTGGCTAAAAAGGTTGAAAAACTCACTAAGAAACGTGTCAAGAAAGGCTATACCGATGCGTATATCATGCAGGAGATAAATGAAGACAATGCTTTGAACTTGAATATTAGGTCGGGTTTATTTGCAAAGTCTGACGATGCCATTATAGATAAGACGCCTTGGGTTCCTGGTACTTATACAATACAAGATTCTGGAAAACCAACACTAGTTCAAGTTTATGATGTAAAACAGCCGCAACCTAAAGCCCTAAATGAGGCTCGAGGATTAATAACCTCGGCTTATCAGTCTCACTTGGAAGAAATGTGGATTCAAGAGTTGAGAAGCAAATATCCGGTGCAAGTTGATCAAAAGGTATTTGAATCGATTAATAAATAAGATAAGTTGAAGCGCCTATTATATGTAACCATTGTGCTCCTCTTTGCGTCATGCGTGACAGAAGAAGAAAGGGAAGCCATAGTGGCAAGGGTAGGTGATCAATACTTGACATATAGCGAACTATGTGAGCTCATTCCAAATGATCTGAGTTTGGAGGATAGCACGGAATTAGCCACCAATATCATTCAGAATTGGATGAATGAAGAGTTGATGTTTGGCAAAGCGCAGTACAATTTGCTAACCGAACAATTGGAAATTGAGGCGCAAGTAGAAAAGTATCGCAAGGAGCTGTTCATTTTTGAATATGAAAAGGAAGTAATCAACCAAAAGCTGGATACTGGGATTAGCGCAGAGGAGATTTCAAAATTCTACGATGAAAACCAAGATATTTTTCAGCTGAAGGATTACATACTAAAAGTCAGATATACCAAGCTACTTCCTAATAGTCCTGATCAAGACAAAGTCGTGAAATGGATGAAAATGGATGATGACGAATCGCGTGAAAACCTCCTTGACTATTGTCACAGATATGCGGTAAGTTGCTATAATGATTCTAATTGGGTGTTTTTCAATCAGTTGTTGAGACAATTACCTATCGAAGTTTATAACAAGGAGTCATTTTTAAGAAAAGGAAAATTCGTACAGTTTACAGATGCAGAACATTTGTATTACTTGTATGTAATTGATATTCAGTCAAAAAACACCTTATCACCCCTAGAGCTTGAGGTGGATAGAATAAAAGGATTAATACTAAACTCAAGAAAGATTGAGTTACTGAATACGATTCGAACCAGTGTATACAGAGAAGCCATTCGAAAAGGAAATGCCGAAAAATATGATGAGCCAAAGATTAAAGAATAGCCTTGTTTTGTTTTTTGGGCTTTCGAGTTTGGTTGCGATGAGTCAAAAACCTCAAGTAATCGATAAAGTGATCGCAGTTGTAGGTGAAAACATCGTTTTGCACTCTGACATTGAGGAACAGGTTGATCAGATGACCATGTCAGACATGGCGGTGACCGAGAATACCCGTTGCGAGCTGCTGGAAGACTTGATGTATCAGAAGCTATTCGTGAACCAAGCCAAACTAGACAGTGTAGAAGTCACAGAAGAACAAGTCCAACAAGAATTGAATCGCAGGTTGCGATATTTCATTTCACAAATTGGAAGTGAAGAGGAATTGGTAAAGTTCTATGGTAAGACTATTGACCAAATCAAGGAAGACTTTAAGGATGAGGTTGAAGAGATTTTATTGATACAATCGATGCAACAGCAGGTGATTGGTTCAGTTCGCGTCTCCCCAGCAGATGTTAGAGAGTTTTATGCCAGCATCCCAAAGGATAGTTTACCCTACATCAATTCGCAAGCAAGAGTGGCTCAAATTGTAAGTTTACCACCAATTAGTCGGGAGGAAGAGGATCGTATCAAAGGGAAATTGCGTGAGTTTAAACAACGAGTTAATGACGGTGAGGATTTCGGAACCCTAGCCTATTTGTATTCAGCTGACCCGGGTTCAGCAGAACAAAATGGAGAGTTGGGTATGATGGATAAAGCTGATTTGGTCTCTGAATTTGCTAATGCGGCAACGGGACTCCAACCCGGAGAAATGTCAGACGTGGTCAAGTCTAAATTTGGATATCATCTCATCCAAATGATAGAGCGAAAAGGGGATAGGATAAATGTTCGACACATTCTGCTTATTCCACAGGTTTCGCCCAAAGATTTGCAAAAATCGAAGTCATACCTCGATAGCCTTAAAGTTCAAATTGAGACTATTGATTCCTTGACATTCGCCAAGGCCGCAATAAAGCACAGTACCGATAATGAGACAAGGATGAATGGCGGAGAAATGATTAATCCAATTGATGGGACAAATATGTTTGAGTTGGAAACATTGGGACAGATTGATCGGTCGTTGTTATTTACCATCCAGAAGTTGGAAGAAGGAGAAATTAGCGATGCTGAGCTGTTTCAAACTATGGACGGAAAGCGAGCTTACAGATTGGTTCAACTGATTGAAGTGACCAAACCACACATTGCCAATTTGAATGATGATTACAATAGATTGCAAGAAACTACGAAGAGAAAGAAGGAGAATGATCGGTTAGAAGAATGGATAGAACAGTATAAGAGCTCTGCTTATATCTGGATTGATCCAGCTTATGCGACCTGCCCGTTTCAGACTAAGTGGGACATTGCTATTCGTTAGTCTTTAAGCTTCTTTATTTTATCTTCTGATGTGATTCCAGATAAAACTTCAACAAAGATTCCATCGGACAAACCAAGCTCAACTTTACGTTTCTCGAATACTTGTTCGGCAGTCTCGACTTCAACGAAGGTTCCTTCATCCTCGTAGCTGACTAAACCTTCGTCAATGGAAAGCACTCCATCCCTACGATCTAAGACAACATTGGCATTGGCGGAATATCCTGCTCGGATGAAGGCGTTAGAATCGAGTTTCACCGCGGCTTCTATCTCAAATTTTATTGCTCCTTCTTCTTGAATTCCCTTGGGTGATATATACTCCAGAATAGCCGTAAACTCATTGTTTTCAATGGCACCAATATTCAAAATTAACTTCATGCCTAGTTTTAATTTTTCCACTTCTGATTCATCGACCTGCCCTTGGAATATTAGGTTTTCCATATCGGCTACACTGGCTATAGTGGTTCCATCGTTAAAATTGTTGGCCTCAATGACATTAAAGCCTTCTTCCACAGGCACATCTAGGATCATTCCACTAACTGTTGATTTGATCAGAGTATTGGAGCTGTTGCCTGTCTTTTTTGAAACTCCGTCTTTCACAATAGCCAGTGCATCCTCCGCAGCGTTCAGCTCTTCCAATGCTTGTTTTTTACTCAATTCAAAAGGTTGGAATTCAGCTTCCGATATCACTTGCTTTTTTAGCAGCTCCAAATTTCTGGTGTAATCTACCGTGGCATTTTCTAAACTGATTTTTGCCCGATTAACGCGATTCTCTGCATTGTTCAAGGAAACCATATTTGGAATAACCTTCACTTTAGCTATTAGGTCACCAGATTTGATGAGGTCTCCGGGTTTAACGTAGATGGTCTGTATGATACCTGATATTTGCGGTTTAATGAAGATTTCATTGCGAGGCACTACCGACCCAGTGGCAACGCTCTTTTTAATGATGTCACGCTGCTCTGCCTGAACCGTCTCAAATACTTCCGGTGGTTGTTGGTCCTTTTGATATAAAAACCAAAGAGTCCATCCAAAAATTCCGAGGATAACTGTAAGAATGAGTATTCTAAAAAATGATTTCATGATATTTTATTCTGATCGTAATGCGATGATTGGATTCACTCCAGCAGCTTTTGTTGCCGGTATTATGCCAGCTAAGGCTCCTGAAAAAACTATGATAGTTAAGAAAACAAGTGCGGTGGATAGGTCAATCCCTGGTTGCTTGAACATACCTCCAGAATTGCCCAACATACCGTCCACAAGGTCTAATAAAGCAACACCTGATGACATGCCTAAGTATCCCGCCAGTCCAGTTAAAATGATAGCCTCTAAAATGATTTGAGAAACAATCGTAAAAGGAGTTGCACCTATAGCTTTTCTTATTCCTATTTCTTTTGTGCGTTCTTTTACTACAATCAACATGATATTGCTTACACCAATAATGCCCGCCAATAGTGTTCCAATGCCCACAATCCAAACCAATATGTTTATGGCGATGAATAGCCCAGAAATCTTCTGAAATTCTTTATCCGCATTCCAACCACCAATTGCCCTGGGATCATCAGGATGGATGTTATGAACGCGTTTTAAAATTTCACGTGCCTCCAATTCTACATCGCTGGCCAAGTAACCTGGTTTTGCCATTATAGAATACCAACCAACTCGGTCTCCTTGATTAAATGCTTGCTGGAATGTGCTTAAAGGGGTAAGAATACTTTCTAAATCTCGGTCATTGTGTCCTGATGTAAACTCCAAGTCGTGCACGCCTACCACCATAAAATAGATGCCATTGATATTAATCCATTCTCCAATGGGATTTTCCGAAGGATCAAATAGGACATCACGCACTCTCGCACCGATTACGGCAACCTTACGCTTTTCCTCAATATCACGATCATTGAGCCAACGACCAGCCACAATCTTTTTGGGTGATATATCAATGATCTCTGGCACATCACCAGAAACACCAAAGCTGCTTCCAGACTTATTGCCTCGCGTGACATAACTAGAGGAACGATATCCCCCTAACTGCCGTTTTGGTGCCACCACCGCTGCACTCGTCAATTCTCGTTTCAGCGTCTCAGTATCGTCATTGGTAAATGATACACCACGACCTTTCTGAAAACCTTTGTAAGGCATGCTGGTGCTGCCACCCCACATAAAAAAGCTGTTCGTAGCGAAACTTCCAAAACTGGATAATACACCAGTTCTCAAACCATTTCCTGAGCCCATTAGAATAACAAGCATGAACATCCCCCAAAACACACCAAAGGCGGTTAAGAGGGTTCTAAGTACATTTTTACTTAGTACATGATATATTTCTTGCCAGCGATCCGAATCGAACATTTATTCCTCTCTTAAAGCGTTAACAGGTTGAATACGAGATGCCCTCAAAGCAGGAAAGAATCCAGCCAAACTACCTGTGAAAATTAAAAGTAAAGTGGCGTTGATTGCTACTTGGATATCCACTTCGGGATTCGAAAAGTAGTCGCTTCCGCTAATGAAATTGCCTGACCATTCAAGAATGAGCACCCCCAATGTTAATCCAATATAGCCAGCAATGGTGGTTATGAAAATAGACTCTTGCATTATTAAGGCAATGATGCTCGATGATGAAGCTCCAAGCGCTTTTCGAATCCCAATTTCTTTGGTCCGTTCCCTGACTACAATCATCATAATATTGCTCACTCCGACAATACCAGCGCAAATGGTGCCAAATCCTATAAACCAAATGAACATTCGAATTCCAGCGAATAGACTGGCGAATTTTTGATAGAACTCAGCCCGATTTCTAATAAATACTGCCTTCTCGTCTGTTGGGTCAAAGTCAAGGCGCTTGGCTAATCGTTCTCTAATTTGTGTCACAATTACATTAGCCTCATCGATTGTTGCATCTCCTGTAGTCATCGCAAGTCGATCGACATTATTCGGGTTTCCAAATACTGCCTGATGCGTGCTGAGTGGAATCCAAGTTCTTCGTACATCTCTATCACCACCTTCATCCATATAATAACCGACAACTAAAAATGAAATTCCATTTATGTTAATGTATTCCCCCATTGGATCGCTATCACCGAACAATTCAATTTTCATATCGCGTCCCAGGCAAGCTACCTTTCGCCTTTCCATAACATCAACCTTATTGATGAATCGTCCAGCCAAAATTTCAATTTGTTCTGCTTCCTTTTCGTCAGGCAAGCATCCTAATACTCCAAAACTCCCTGTTTTGTCTTTGTAACTGACCCGCGTAATTCCGTTTAAATATTTACGGGCGCTTAAATTTTCAATGCCACGAATATTCTTTTTGATATCATCAAAATCTGAATTATGCAGCTTTATTTCCCGATCGGCATTGTAGCCAGCAAATGGAATGGAAGTTTTACCAGGTATTACCCAAACGGAGTTTAGAGCATCACCTTTGAATTGATTTTCGGTGCCATGCTGAAGTCCTTCTCCCGCGCCTAGAAGTATAATCAACATAAGAATTCCCCAAGCTACACTAAACCCTGTGAGGAATGTTCGCAGCTTATTCTTTCGAATAGTGCTAAAGATTTCTTGCCACTTATCTAAATCAAACATGGGCGTTTTTTGATTCGGTGATACGGCCATCGACAAGTACAATTTGTCGATCGGTCATGTCTGCAATGTCTTGCTCATGCGTTACAATAAGCACGGTAATCCCAAGTTTATTGACGTCTCTGAAAATGTCCATCACTTTTTTCGAAGTCACAGAGTCCAAGGCTCCGGTTGGCTCATCTGCCAAAATCAATTTTGGTTGCGATATGAGTGCGCGTGCAATTGAAACACGCTGCTGTTGACCACCAGATAATTCATTGGGCATATGTTCAGCCCAGTCTAATAATCCCACCTTTTCTAAATATTCGAGCGCAATTTTATTGCGCTTTTTTCTTGGTATTCCCCTGTAATAGAGCGGGAGGGCCACATTTTCCATGGCGTTCTTATAGCTGAGTAGGTGAAAGGATTGAAATATGAATCCAATAAATTCATTTCGATACTTGGCAGCTTGTTTTTCAGAAAGGGATTTGATTAGAGTTTCATCGAGCCAATATTCACCGCTGTTATATTCATCTAGAATCCCCATTATATTCAGTAGCGTAGATTTCCCTGATCCTGAAGAACCCATAATAGAAACCAGTTCACCACTTTCGATTTCAAGATTTACATCTTTCAAAACATGCAACTCGTGGTTTGCCGTTTTATAGTATTTATTGATGTTCTTAAGGGAAATCATGGGCTAAAGGTATACGCAAGTTTAATGTCAACGCGATTCATTCGTTAGAGATAACCGGGGAAATGATGGTTGGTTCAAAACGGATGTGAATGGACAAAAAAAAAGCGGCATATGCCGCTTTTTTTGAGTTTTGTCTTTTTACTCTTCGCATGTACAATCGTACGTAATAGAGATAGACCATTCTTCGCCCTTATAAGTATTTGTTTCGCTGAAGGAGCTGCTCTGCGCTTCCCAGTCGCTTACCTCACCATCAAAATCTCCACTTTTAGCACACACCTCTTCAGATTGTTCATTGAAGTTAGAAACGTATGCTGCTTCCAGAAGGTCTTGATCTTCTTGCGGCATAGTCGAAGGAAAATCAAAGAAACTACTCTCGGTGCATTTGCAATCGGTGCATTTTTCACATGATGATAAACCAATGATTAGAACGGAAGCGAATAAAAAATAAATGCGTTTCATGTTTGTTGTTTTTACAAAGGAATGAAATAAATGATTTGGAAATAAAAAGGGCGACCCATTTGGGTCGCCCTTTAAGAGCTAGTATGAATATTAGTTTACTGCTTGATAAGCGTGTTCACAGAAGTGTTTCCGTCAACAGATACTCTTAACAAGGTAAGATCCAGAGGCTAAGTTCAGACACGTTCACCTCACCAGTCAATTGACCAGCAGCGATGATTTGTGAAGAAAGCGTTCTTCCAGCTAAATCCAATACTTGAACAGTTCCTTGAGCTGAAGCAGCTGAACCAAGGATGAAGTTCACATTGTCAGTAGCAGGATTTGGATAAAGACCAAATGATCCTTCAGCAATTGCATCAATTCCAAGTGGGTCTGGAGTGATATCCATTTGATCCACATCTGTTCCACAACCGTTGTCTATTGAAAGAGTCACAGTGTATGTAGTAGGTGCACTAGGATCGCTCCATGGATAAACTACCTGAGCCGTTGGAGTAGTAGCTGTTTGTCCATTGTATCCAAAGTCCCACGCATATGTGGTGTTTTGAGAAATATACAATGAGCTAGTTCCATCGAAGAAATAAGCATTCGCTGAGTGAGTTTGCGTGATAGCAGCCGTAGGCTCTTCCAATACTGTCAAACCGAAGTCATCAGAAGAAGAACAGCCATAGCTATCAGTAGCAGTCACAGAGTAAGTGCCTGCATCGGTGAAATCGTTGCTAGCCGTATTGATGCTAGAACCACCAGACCAAGCATAAGAAGTTCCATTCATGATAGAAGCATCTATTGAGATTGGAAGGTCAGCGGCACATGCGTCTAGATCAGCGATCTCCACACCTTGCAGATTGAGTTACTACAACTGTAGCATCACTTTCACAACCATCTTCCATCTTGTTCACAGAGTAAGTACCCGCTTCGCTCACAGTGATCGATGAAGTTGTTGCACCTGTCGACCAGTTGTAAGTTGCAGCAGAACCAGCCACCTGGCTCCAAGATCCAAGAGTTTCATCAGCACACATGTGAGCTGCAGAATCCAAAGTAGCGTTTGGTACCAAACGAATCACCGCGTTATCAGAAGCGCTACCACAGTACTCAGTAGTAATGCTTACAGATACGTTGTAAGTAACAGGCTCAGTTGTTGCAGTAAGAGTTACTGAACCTTGAGTAGAAGTTTGATTGTTAACGTTCCAAGTCACAGACTGAGCAGGACCCGCTTCAACAATTACTTCGCTACCACAAACTGTATCGTCTCCACCTAGTGTAAAAGAAGCAGGAGAAACAAATTCTACCGGCCCGATATCTGGGTTTTGAACACTTCTTGCATTACCTTGAATGTCATCGGTAAGCGTGGCTAGAACTTGACCAGCATTGCTCATAGTATCATTACAGGTCACACAGTTCATGAACTCTTCCCAATTTGGATCTGTGTTAACTGAATTCATATCATTTCCAGTTGCATTTTGATAATCCTGTAATGAGCTATACTGAGAAGTTCCAAAGTATACTAATCCACCGCCTGGGTTATAGAAGTTGTTATGATCACTTTCAGTTACTGTGAATCCACCATAAACATAAAGTGCATAGTTACTAGCATAGTTAGTGAAGCTGTTGTTCTTCATTCGGATAGCACCACCGTTATATAGATATGCAGTGTATGTGCTTGTACTTGCAGCGTGCGTGAATGAGTTGTTGTAAAGATCAAGTACTCCAGAATTACTCATATACAATGTATAATAAGCATTTTGATAGTTCTCATTACCAGTAGTAATACAGTTGTTCGCAATCTGACTTCTAGGGTTTGAGCGACCAATACAATTGATCATGTACATACCATAATACCAACCTTGACCAGCAGTAGCGCCTACATAGTTGCTAGTAATGTTGAAGTTGTTAACATAATTCATATAACCCATTGGGAAATATGCATATGTAGAAGCGAATGCAGAGTCATTTCTGAACTCATTTCGATTCATTTCTAAACCATCGATATAGTATAGGTAACCATATCCGTAAGCCTGATCCTTCATGTAGTTGTCTTCAATCACAAAGTTTTCTTTGAAACTAGAAGTTGAACCAGAGTTTGAAT
Organism: uncultured Flavobacteriales bacterium; assembly: GCA_943788775.1. GTDB lineage: Bacteria > Bacteroidota > Bacteroidia > Flavobacteriales_G > Salibacteraceae > SHAN690. Next base: position 57,302 of record CALSRO010000008.1, read on the forward strand.
AGAACCAAGAAGATCCTTTTTCAAATTTACTGTTGATCATAGTTAAATCATTACCTGTTCCAGCTTGATAAACAATAGAGTAGGAAGGGTTACTTGTTGTGTGAACACCAAGCATCCAACAATGATCGATTGTTACGTGATCAGACTGACCAGGGATTTGAACAACGTTACCCGAAGTAGTAGTCATCTTCATATCCTTGAAAGTGATCCAATCCACTCCGTTGAAAGAAACAGTAGGAGAAGATGTTCCTGCTAGAAGCACGTCACCCCAGTTGCCAGTAGCACTTTGGAAAGTTATCGTTGCGTTTTCGCTAGTACCGTCCACATCATCAAAAGCTACTGATTCACTATAAGTACCTGTAGCTACGTTGAACACAACATGACCGCAAACACCTTTAAGGTTGAGGTCAGTAGCCGCGTCAGAGAATGTAGCGTAATCACCAGGAATAGCAAATGTTCCAGAAAGTCCGTTGTAAAGAGTAACACCTACAGTGTCATTGTTTGCAGAACTATCTGTAACACCATTTGGCATTGAAGTCCATACTTTAAGATCAGTACCCGTAGCGAAAGTTATGCTCGATTCTACCACAGCCATTGTATCAGCCTGTGGAGCAAGATTACCTGTCCATTGGATAGATACTGGTGTGCCACCATTGATTGAGTAATTCAAAGAACATGTAGTCAGAGCAACCAAACCTGAATTGACTAGGGTAATCGAAATTGTAGTATCGTCAGAACAAAGTGGCGCATCAGGAGTGATTAACTCACCTGGTTGAGCATTGTTTGTTGGAACACTAAACTCAATCGCACCTGGGTCAGGAGTAGAAGTGCTTCTGGTATATCCATAAATATCTGTTGTAATTCCTTCTGGGTCACAAATGTTGTTCAAGTTCATAGAACCTGGAGTCAAATCGTTTGCTGAAGAAAACAATGGATCTTCCGCTACAGAACCAACATCACTTGAAGATGCAGTTTGCCATGCAGTAAGTGTGTTGTATGTGCCGTTTGAGGCAGAGTATAATCTCATTTCGTTTGATCCGCCTGCATAGTATGCATTGTTCTCAAAATCTAAATACGTCCCTGCTCCATAGGTGTAAACCGTATATGGAGTTGTACTCGGAGTATAAACGATGTTATTTTTAAACTCATTACCTTGATTAGCATATGTCATATAAGCATATAAACCGTAGCTACTGCCATAGTTGTTGCTAATCTTCATTGTATTGTGATACACCTTGTAATGGTAACCGTATCCAATTCTCAACCCATACTGACTATAACTTGCGTTAGCGTTAGTACTGTTGATGATGTTATTATGGATTCGAATCGGCTGCGAAGCAGTTCCTTGACCGTAATAAGCTAAAACACCATAAGTATAATTAGTGCCGAAAAGTTCAAAGTTATTTCCTGAAATCTCTGAACCAGCTCCCATGTAATATCCATACATTCCGTAAGGATTGTTTGAAGAATTTGAACTTTGAACCAGGTTGTTGGTAATCGTCAACTTTGGATATGCTATGTAACCATATACGTAAAGTCCCGCATAGTTAAAACCAGTGATTTCACAATCATTCAGAGTTAACTCACAATTCTGTTGGTTATAATATGGATAGAAATAAACACCATAATAACCACCAGTAATTTCACAACCATCAAACGTAAAGTCTGTAGCTGAACCAAAATAATAAGGGTAGAGGTAAACTGGACAATAGCTAGAACTTGATGTTCCCGCTTCAATAGCACAATCCTCAAACAAGATATTGATGTTTGGATAGGCTGTTGAATAGTAATTATACAAATACACAGTTCTTGAAGAAGTAGATATCATATCCAAGTCCTTGAATGTGATGTTGTTCAAGTTTGTATTGTAGAAATACAAAACATATCCACTGTTTGAAAGAACAGGATTATTAGTATTGGAAGCATCACCTTGAAACGTTACGGTATTTGTAGTGGATGTTCCTGAAATAGAAGATGGCATAGACACTTGTCCAGTGTATGTTCCTTCAATTACATTAAATGTACAGGGGCCGTTAACACCTTGACTTCCTAATGCTGACATAGCAGCTGGAAAAGTCTGATAGTTAGTACCACCTGTTGCCTGAGCGATATTGATCGTGTAAGTTCCGCTTAATTGCGCAAAACTTGCCATGCCGATCAAAGCACTCGAAAGGGAGAGTAAAACTTTTTTCATGTATTTATAATTTTAAATGAACGACCAAAGTATCTATTCGGATTGCAGAAAACCGCTGTTTGTCTATCCAAACAGTTCCAATATCAGATCAATTTTGGCATCTCAACGAGTGAATGAAATTCCCTGTCGATTAAAATAAAAGTTTGAGCGATCTGAAATATTATACTGACGATCGAAAAAAAATTGAACCTTTTGAATCCTACGGCAAAAAAAAAGGCGACCCATTTGGGTCGCCCTTTAAGAGCTAGTATGAATATTAGTTTACTGCTTGATAAGCGTGTTCACAGAAGTGTTTCCGTCAACAGATACTTTAACAAGGTAAGATCCAGAGGCTAAGTTCGACACGTTTACCTCACCAGTCAATTGACCAGCAGCGATGATTTGTGAAGAAAGCGTTCTTCCAGCTAAATCCAATACTTGAACAGTTCCTTGAGCTGAAGCAGCTGAACCAAGGATGAAGTTCACATTGTCAGTAGCAGGATTTGGATAAAGACCAAATGATCCTTCAGCAATGGCATCAATTCCAAGTGGGTCTGGAGTGATATCCATTTGATCCACATCTGTTCCACAACCGTTGTCTATTGAAAGAGTCACAGTGTATGTAGTAGGTGCACTAGGATCGCTCCATGGATAAACTACCTGAGCCGTTGGAGTAGTAGCTGTTTGTCCATTGTATCCAAAGTCCCACGCATATGTGGTGTTTTGAGAAATATACAATGAGCTAGTTCCATCGAAGAAATAAGCATTCGCTGAGTGAGTTTGCGTGATAGCAGCCGTAGGCTCTTCCAATACTGTCAAACCGAAGTCATCAGAAGAAGAACAGCCATAGCTATCAGTAGCAGTCACAGAGTAAGTGCCTGCATCGGTGAAATCGTTGCTAGCCGTATTGATGCTAGAACCACCAGACCAAGCATAAGAAGTTCCATTCATGATAGAAGCATCTATTGAGATTGGAAGGTCAGCGGCACATGCGTCTAGATCAGCGATCTCCACACCTTGAGATTGAGTTACTACAACTGTAGCATCACTTTCACAACCATCTTCCATCTTGTTCACAGAGTAAGTACCCGCTTCGCTCACAGTGATCGATGAAGTTGTTTCACCATTCGACCAGTTGTAAGTTGCAGCAGAACCGCCACCTGGCTCCAAATCCAAAGTTTCATCAGCACACATATGAGCTGCAGAATCCAAAGTAGCGTTAGGTACAAGACGAATAACCGCGTTATCAGATGCGCTACCACAGTACTCTGTAGTAATGCTCACAGAAACGTTGTAAGTGACAGGCTCATTGGTTGCAGTAAGAGTTACTGAACCTTGAGTGGATGTTTGATTGTTAACGTTCCAAGTCACAGACTGAGCAGGACCCGCTTCAACAATTACTTCGCTACCACAAACTGTATCGTCTCCACCTAGTGTAAAAGAAGCAGGAGAAACAAATTCTACCGGCCCGATATCTGGGTTTTGAACACTTCTTGCATTACCTTGAATGTCATCGGTAAGCGTGGCTAGAACTTGACCAGCATTGCTCATAGTATCATTACAGGTCACACAGTTCATGAACTCTTCCCAATTTGGATCTGTGTTAACTGAATTCATATCATTTCCAGTTGCATTTTGATAATCCTGTAATGAGCTATACTGAGAAGTTCCAAAGTATACTAATCCACCGCCTGGGTTATAGAAGTTGTTATGATCACTTTCAGTTACTGTGAATCCACCATAAACATAAAGTGCATAGTTACTAGCATAGTTAGTGAAGCTGTTGTTCTTCATTCGGATAGCACCACCGTTATATAGATATGCAGTGTATGTGCTTGTACTTGCAGCGTGCGTGAATGAGTTGTTGTAAAGATCAAGTACTCCAGAATTACTCATATACAATGTATAATAAGCATTTTGATAGTTCTCATTACCAGTAGTAATACAGTTGTTCGCAATCTGACTTCTAGGGTTTGAGCGACCAATACAATTGATCATGTACATACCATAATACCAACCTTGACCAGCAGTAGCGCCTACATAGTTGCTAGTAATGTTGAAGTTGTTAACATAATTCATATAACCCATTGGGAAATATGCATATGTAGAAGCGAATGCAGAGTCATTTCTGAACTCATTTCGATTCATTTCTAAACCATCGATATAGTATAGGTAACCATATCCGTAAGCCTGATCCTTCATGTAGTTGTCTTCAATCACAAAGTTTTCTTTGAAACTAGAAGTTGAACCAGAGTTTGAATAGAACCAAGAAGATCCTTTTTCGAACTTGCTATCAATCATAGTCAAATCATTTCCAGTTCCAGCTTGATAAACAATAGAGTATGTAGGGTTACTAGTGCTATGAACACCAAGCATCCAACAATGATCAATTGTAACATGATCCGATTGACCAGGAATTTGAACAACGTTACCAGAGGTTGTCGTCATTTTCATATCCTTGAATGTAATCCAATCAACACCGTTAAATGCAACAGTAGGAGAAGAACTACCCGCAAGAAGTACATCACCCCAATTGCCAGAAGCGCTTTGGAAAGTAATAGTAGCATCTTCACTCGTTCCATCCACATCATCGAATGTTACAGATTCGTTATAAGTGCCAGTCGCAACATTGAAAACAACGTGTCCACAAACACCCTTAAGGTTCAAATCTGCCGCTGCTGCGCTGAATGTAGCATAGTCAGCTGGGATTGCATAAGTGCCAGTAAGACCATTGTAAAGATCAACCCCAACGGTGTCATTGGTCGCAGCACTGTCAGTAACTCCATTTGGCATCGAAGTCCAAACTTTTAACTGATCACCATTATTAAATGTAATGTTTGATTCAACAACTGCCATCGTATCGGCTTGGGGTGCAAGATTTCCAGTCCATTGCATAGATACTGGAGTTCCACCGTTAATGGAATAGTTTAATGAACAAGTTGTTAGAGCAACCAATCCTGGGTTTAATAGGATAATGCTTATAGTAGTATCATCAGAACAAAGCGGTGCGTCTGGAGTAATTAAATCGCCAGGCTGAGCATTGTTAGTAGGAACAGAATATTCATCAGCTCCAATGTCAGGAGTAGAAGCATTTCTAGTTTCACCATCGATGTCAACGGTAATTCCAAGAGGTGATCCAGCATTGTTCATTTCTACTGACAATGAGTGAAGATCTGTTGGGCTTTGAAATTGTGGATTTGCTACTACAGAGTTTGCGTCAGCTCCACAGGCAGTTTGCCAAGCTGATATTGAAGTCCCTGAAGATCCTGTATATGTATCATAGTTATTAATTTCAGTAGCCGAACCGCCATAATGATATGCGTTATTCTGGAAATTCACCAAACTAGCCCATGCTCCATAATAAGAATAACCGTAAAGCGTATAACCATTACCACTCATATTAGCGAGTAAATTATTTGAGAATGATGAGGTAGTATAGTTACCGTAGATGTATCCAGTATATCCGGTGCCATTAGTATAAGTTGCAATAGAGTTGTTTATTACATCCGTGTATTGAGTGTAATACATCATTAATCCATATTGTGTGCCACCGTTGGCATTAGAACATGAAATCATGTTGTTGTTAAACTTGATTCGGTCAGATGCAGTACCCTGTGCATAATACAAATAGAAACCATATGTAGTTCCTGAGTTATCGAGCTCTAGTGTATTACCTGATATTTCTGATCCAGGACCAGCATAATAGGTATACATTCCATAGCATGTATTTGATGCATTTGAATTATGGATGTAATTGTCTTTAATGGTCAATTTTGGATAAGCACCATAACCATAAATATATGCACTCATGTAGTTGAAGTCAGTTATCTCACTATTTGTGATCGATACTTCAGAGTTTGAATTTGCTTGATATAAGTATCCATAAATACCATAATATCCCCCCTCAATGCTACATTCATCAAAAGAGAATTTTTGTTCTCCGCCATAGTATGCGTACAGGTAAACAGGGTAAGTTCCACCAGAATAGGCTGGAACTTGGATAAGGCATCCTTCAAAGTTGATATCTCTGTATGAATACGCGCTGTTATTGTATGCGTAGATGTAGATACAATATGAGCTTGTTCCTATAAGATCAAGATCTCTGAAAGTGATGTTGTTCAAAGCTCCATAGCCCATGTTGATTACATAACTGCTGCTTGTAATTACTGGGTTACTTGTGTTACCAGATGCACTTTGAAAAGTGATGGTATTAGTAGAGGACGAGCCAGAAATGCTCGTTGGGAATGTAACGGTCTCGGAATATGTACCTTGCGTTACATTAAACATACAGGCGCCATTAACACCTTGGCTTCCTAGAGCAGAGACTGCTGCAGAGAACGTTTGGTAGTTGGTGCCTCCGGTTGCCGAGCCACCATTGATCGTGTAATTTCCGCTCAATTGAGCAAAACCTCCAAATGCGATCAAAGCACTCGTAATGGAGAGTAGAACTTTTTTCATGTTATTATAATTTAAATTAGAGAGGAAAAGTAGAGAGGTTTGCTCATCCTATTTAAACCAATTGATTGGCCCATGTTGGGATGTCGCAGACCGCGGCGAAACAGGCCTAGATATGAAGTGATCGATGAACTTATTTTATTGGTAGATGAATTGGATTTTGGAATAATCCATTCTTGGATGGTTAAGGGATTTAAATTGCATTATCAACCGAATTGAAACAAAAAAAAGGCCGCAATTGCGGCCCTTTTATCATCCTAAATTCTTCTCTATTAAAGTACATGTTCTTTGTGGTAATGATGCACAAATCCAAGTAAGGCAGCTAATCGCAGGCTACGCGAGCTTATACGCCAGACAGTGTCTAATTTATCCGCGTAATAACCCGTGTCATATGCGTCCAAATACTTCTGATAAATTTTTTCCTCCCTTTTAATACGCAATTCTTCTTTCTTGATTTTTTCAAAATAGAGCATCGCCATGTACTTATCTTGGAAGTCTTCCATGTCGGTTCTTACGAATCGATAGGGGCGAAATAAATACTTAAGCTGTCTTGCTTGGTCTGCCGAATTTTCGCCAATCGGTAAATTGACTCTTGGAACGTTCCATAATTCAACGTCCTGCAAATGATCTGTTTTCACCAATCGTGCCGGAGGATTCGGGTCAATGACTTTCCCACCGTTTCTAAACAAGGATTCAAAACACCGCTGAGGGCCAATAATCATTTCACCCGTGTTCATGTCCTTGAGCGCTCTCAAGAAAATAGACGCGGCATAATTTTCACATCCAAAAGTGATATCGATTCCCCCGTTTGGGATATACCAATTACCAAACTGGCATTGTAGATCTGATGCATCAATATTGGGATCGTTGTGCACTTCAGATTTTGTTTGTAACAAAAACTCAGCTTCGAAGATTTCAAATTTCGAATCAATGGATTCGATATACCAATTTTTGAAAAGATACTCAGCAAGTTTTCTGAAGTCGTGGGTAAGGGTAGGTTTCGGCTCTATGGTAGCGAGCCGTTCAAATTCGGTCATGTCTGGTTAAAGTGATGTAGGTTTAAGTCTACAACGGAAGAAGATTTTGAAAGATGCTTCTAAAAGAAAGGAATCTATTGCTTTTTAGATTAATTGTGAGAATTTGTAGATGAATATGTTAAAACTAATGTTGTGGTATATATTGGATAGCACATTACATTCAATGTAAAACATCTGTGAATTATTCCGCATTTTACCAACCCACCCAAGTATTAAAATCTTGCATTGAATATCATGACATGCGCAGAATATGGTAACCCAATCAGGATTATTCTATGATCCTGATCTTATCCGTAAAGTGGATATTCGCCTTCCTCTTGCTTCGCAAGCGATGACTTTTTTCTTATTCATCCATTTGAGTAAACTCAATGTCTGCAAACGAAAAAAGCCTCTTCAGTCAAGCTGAAAAGGCTTCGATCATTAAGTGACCCAATCAGGATTCGAACCTGAGACCTACTGCTTAGAAGGCAGTTGCTCTATCCAGCTGAGCTATAGGTTCTGTAAGGGTTTGAGGATTTTAAGATTTAATGACTGGCAGTAAAATGTCAGTTATGCATGTATATTATTCTAAGTTGGAACTTGTTAAACCCTCTGCTGGGAGTTATTATGTGAAGTTTTATTTTGCGGGGCGCAGATACAGATATTTCTCTGCCACCGTTCTTGGGAAGTCCATATTCCCAAATGCGTTAGTGGGTGTAGAAAGAGAAAGACTAGCTCAAGCTATGTTTTTTGAGTTTCAGACTGCGCTCGCCTCAGGATGGAGTCCTAATCAGCAGTCAGAGGCAACCTTGCTTGAAGTGGTTTCTAACTTGAAATTGAAATCGGATGATTTTTCTCCAAAATACTTTAAGGAGTTGATAGGTACTGTTAATCGGTTTACGGCACACTTGAGAAGAAACAAACTTTCACAGGTTAAAGTAAAAGAAGCTCAAAGTCAGCTATTTAAGACCTATCTAGAGACTTCAACAACCACTGTATCAACCTTCAACCATGAAAGGAGGAGACTGTCTTCTCTCATTGGGAGGATACTGCCAGAGGATGTCAGTAATCCCATGGGGAGAATACCGTGTAAAAAGGAAAAGCACACGCTTCACAAGCCATTTTCTGATGTCGGTGGTGTATTAAGAGATATACAGACGTTTAATGACAATTTGTTTATCTGTTGTTTACTTACTTATGGCTGTTTGTTGAGACCTCATAATGAGATTCGGTTACTTACCTGGGGAGACTTCAGTAGAGATCTCTCATATATTTCACTGGAAGGAAAGAGAAACAAGAGTGGGAGAAACAGGATAGTACCTGTTGCCCCACAAATACGATCCTTACTTAACAAGGGAGAGGCAGACCAGAATATCTTCTCGGGCGGGAAGCCTTATAATAAGTTCTACTTTCAGTTACTGTGGAGAAGGTATGCTCAGCAGACTAATGTTCTTGAACCAAATCAGACCTTATACAGCTTCAGACACACAGGAGCGATAAACGTATACAAGCGTTTTAAGAGCGTGGAGAAGGTCAGGTCTGTAATGGGTCATCAGAGTATCAATACTACTTTGCGATACCTCAGAGGTCTTGAAATAGAGACACTAAGGCAAGAGGAAATGCCTCTAATAGAATTATGACCCCGAGGGGTTTACAGATCTGTTTTCCCTCTGTATGCTCTAAGGGGTTGTATTAGGTTATAATACAGTCTAGGGTGGTGTAGAGGTTTTGCTGTTGTGGTTAAATTAATGGGGCAATAGGAAATACAAAAAGCCACCCATTTGGGTGGCTTTTGCAGTTTTATCCTCTAGAATATTTGACTAAGCTAAACCTATTTAATCTACAACTATTTGGTTCTGGCTCATAGCACCTTCACCGGCTATAACCAGAGTATAAACCCCTTTTGGCAAAGCGCTTAGATCGATCTCTGTCGGATTATTGCCGATGATAACATCATTTTTCGACAACACAATCTGTCCAATTGATGAAAATACTTGAACCTCTGAACTACCAAACTGACCATCTTCAGAGCTTATTGATATTTTACCATTTGTCGGATTTGGGTAGATTGATACATTGGAAGATTTATCAAGATTATCTTGAATACCTGTCACAGCTGCTGGGAAGGCACTATTATAATAAATTGGGGTGCTCTGACGAATTAGCGTAGCGCCACTCAAAGTATCACCAAATAGATAGAAACCTCCAGCAACTATCAGGTCTAACTGAAAACTGTACGTTTCATCCATATTATAATCAAAAACAAAATCATATTCGGGAGCTGCGTTCAACTGACCGGCATTCATAGGAGCTGGTGAGCCAAAAGATACGTTATACCAGCCTTGAGAATAAATTGTGCCTGAACTACCTTGAATATCATTTAATATTTCAATTCCATTATAACTTTTTAAGTTTCGAAGAAATCCTGCAACCAGACTTGATTCAAATTCTGAATCGTTATCTATTGTTGGTAATGTTTCTATGCGCTCTCCCGGCTCTACAATACCATCACCATCTCCATCACTGTCAGGGTTAGCGTCATCATCAATGGAATTTTGGTTCATTGAAAAGGACTTAACTGGGATTGGAATGCATCTTGTAACGTATTCTTCTCCGTTTTCGATGACTACAAAATCTACGTAGGCTGTAAAGCTTTCAGTTACGTTACTCGAAACTTGAATCTTAAACTCATCTGTAGACCAAGCTGTTGATCCCCAACCTACATTATTTAAACCTGAAATACTATCTAGAATTGTAATCTGTGGATCTGACGTTCTTAGCCTGCACTCTCCAGATACAATAGCGTTTCCATTATCTTTTTGATTTGAACACTGCACTTTGAAACTTACGGGAAGCCCAGGATTCAGAAAATTATTCGGGTTTAAAGAATCATAATTCAATGTTCCAGGCAAATCATAATCTACAAAATATGTACCGTATGAAGCCGCTGTTGTATAATCAATAAAAGCCAAATTCGACAAAAATACTTCAGAATTAGGATCGCATGGATTTGGAGTAGCAAAGGATTCTACAGATCCATCTATGGTATCTCCCGACTCAGTTATCACCGATGCTTGCATTTCATAATAAGTATCTTCAATTAAGCCTGTCATATTGAAAGAATAAGAATTTTGTTGATAATTCTCAGAATATACTGTTACACTTGAGCCAGATTCGAACAATTGGAGACGAACCGTTTCGATTATCTCATTATTTGGATTAGTGATCGTACCACCCGAAACAGCGCTATTCGCGCTAATCTGACTCGCTATTGAAGTTACAACCGAAACTTGTGATGGTGTGCCCTTTATAACAGAAATGTCATCAACATACCAACCGAGTTTGTCATCACTGTAATTTCCAATTACAGCAACACCAGTATGATTGACTGTTGGGGTGTAAGAAATAGACACCTCTTGAAAATTAGTAGAACTAGAAGTAGAAGATCCATACTCAGCCCATGCACTGCCATTCGTGAAACCGTAATAGTAGGATTCCACAAAAGCACTACTAGCAGCTTTTTGATAGAATTTGAGTGTATACGTTTCACCGGCTTCGAATGACAACGGAGAAAACCGAAGTACATCTTGATTTCCATTACCAACAGATGTCCAGCCAATTTTGGCGCAATTAGAACTGTTCACACCGCCAGATTGTACAAAATTAAAAGTTATACCATCGTTATTAATGTCCACGACTGTAATACTTGCGGGCATACTCGATGAGCTATTAAAGTTCTCTGCAAACACGGTAGTTTGCTGAGCGTTTAAGGAAGCACAAGTCAGAATGATTCCAGACAGGATCGGTAAAGTTGTTTTCATAGATTCAAATTTTTTCCAAACATAGTACATTTCAATCTTGAATTAATTTTATCTCGATCAAAAATCACCAATAATCGAGGGAAACTTTCAAGCAGTAGTGCGGACAGTATCTTCATTACCGTTCCTAATTCCCTCGGGTGTGCGTCCGTAATACGATTAGACCTAACAATCTTCAACTCTGGATCAGGGAAAGAAACGCACTTCAAGATCGCCATATCAAACAGATTCGGTATAAGCAGAGTATTTTAGATGGAAGGATTTATGTAGAGGGAGTATCCCTAGTTTTTTTTCTAATGTCTCAGACATAGTGATCAACTATAAACCTATAGTGAACTGTTTATTGATTGATCAACTGTTAGTATTTCCATAAGGTATACATACGGTAATACTATACAGACTCGCACCCTATGGGGTTTACAGATCTGTTTTCCCTCTGTATGATCTAAGGGGTTGTATTAGGTTATAATACAGTCTAGGGTTGTGTAGAGGTTTTGCTGTTGTGGGGGGTATTTATGATCAATCCCGTCTAGATATATTACATTAGGGAATGGTGTAGAGGTTTTCCTAAGAATGGTGAAAATCATACTTTTATGGCATGAAGTCTATTCTAAAAAATCCATTTAAAGGACAAATTCTAGGGTGCGCGACATTAATTTATCTTCTTGTCTTAGCATCGTGTTCAAGTACTGTGCATACTACTTGTTCCGCGGAACTTCGTTTTGACCCTGAGACTAAATTTTTGTGGCACAAGAATAAAATCGTAGGGGAAGTTCATCTTAATACTTCCATAAATACAATGCGTATATTTTACCCTACGATTGGAGCTAAGATTTATTCTACTGTAATCGGCGGTGGGGTGGATATAGTATCTTATAAATGTTTCAAATTATTTGCTTTTGAAGATCTCGTTCAACGGGAGAAGATTCTCAAAAGCTTTAAGCTTAAACCGACTCAAAACCTGAAATACCTTTCACCAATACCATCTCCACAATTAGATAAAAGAATATCAGCGTATTGGAAGGAGTTTAGAGAAATGGGGGGAGAAATGGAAAGACAGGAAAGAGAAAGGGAAAGACAGGAAAGAGAAAGGTGGGAAGCGACTTACATAACAGCCATCTACAAGAGACTGAGCCAATCGACAGACCCGATTGAAGGAGTTTATAGAAGTGTAGAAGACAATCGCTCTGACGAATACGAAGTGGCGATATTAAAATCCTCTACTTCGCCAAATACTTATGATGCGCATGTATTAAGCGTTTTGAATAATTCAAATGTTAATGTGGGAAGTGTCTTATTCCACCTAGAACAGACAGCTCAGAATAATGTATTCTTTCATCGTTTTACTACAGTCTATTCTCAATACGGCAGGCGTTGGTCAGAAGATAAAAATAATCGGTTGGCAAATCTCAATGGAGCTCAACTATCAACTGATATTGGATTATTTGTAAAAATAATTCTTCCAGAGCAAAACGCTCAAGAAGTTCCTGAAGTTAACTTGGAAGCTCAAGGCAGTGGGTTTTTTATAAACTCTGATGGTTATATCGCCACTAATTATCACGTCATAAAAGATGCGACCTCGGTAACTATTGAATATATGGAGGATTACTCAAAGAAAGTTTACTCAGCTTCAGTTGTGGCAGACGATCCTGACAATGATCTTGCTATATTGAAAATCACATCGAGTGAATTCGAATTCTTAGATGAATTGCCGTACAAAATACTCAGTGAACCAAGTAGAGTGGGGACAAAAGTCCTCGCACTTGGGTATCCGAAAGCATCCAAATTAGGGTCGGAATTGAAAGCGACTAATGGCATAATAAACGCCCTCAGTTTTGCAGAGAATCCACGCTTTTATCAGATATCCGCACCAATAGACCATGGTAGCAGTGGGGGAGCACTTTTCGACGATAATGCCCACTTGATTGGAATAACATCTGTAGGTATCCGAAGCATCGAGTTAGCTAATGGCGCAATTAAAAGTTCGTATTTAGTCTCATTAGCAAATTCAGTCAATCCACCTCTCACATTAGCTTCTAATAACTCAGAGTTGTCTGGTAAGCAATTGCCTGATCAGTTTCTTAGATTAAAAGACTTTATGGTCATGATACACGTTTATTACGACTAGAGTGCAGTGAGTTCCCGCGTTCAGGAACATATGAGAATATCAATCCCTGTTTGCTTATTATTTAAGTTATTTTTAATAATTTTATTCCCATTGTATACTTGACTCATGAGAATATTTTCCATTCTATTCTTTTGCTCTTTGTCCATTCACTCATTATCTCAATCAGATAGTCTTGATTGGTTGGAGGAGGGTTTTCGCAATGAAGTAAGCTTCAATTCAGGTGGAACAATAGTGTTAGGTGGGGCGCTACCGCTTCCTAGATATTCATTAGCACCAAACTTTCAAATGGGATTTCGTCATGTTTTTGGTAGGAGCTTTTTCCAATCTGGGTTGTCATACATTCCAATGAGAAATTCTGTCCAAATCACTGATCAGTTTGGCAACCCCGGGGGGGTTGAATATTATACTGTCCGCAGTATTGGTTTACCAATATCTTATGGACTGCAGACATCAATACTAAGGCGTATTGGTCTCCGCGCTTACCTTGGCGTAATGCCGACATATACTTTCGCAATTTCAACTGTTACTCAAAAGGTTAGGTTTTTTCAATTCTCAAATGCCTTGATTGGTTGTGAGTCTAGCTTACGTGCAACCAAAGCAATTAATCTCAATTTTTCAATTGAATATTTGCGGGGATTCAGCTATGGATTATTAGGGAAACAGTTGCACTTCAAGCACGCCACATCAATAAAGTTCGGTATAAGTAGAGTGTTTTAGTTGGAAGGATTTATGTAGAGGGAGTATCCCTAGTTTTTTTTCTAATGTCTCAGACATAGTGATTAACTATAAACCTTTAGTAAACTGTTTATTGATTGATAGACTGTTAGTCTTTCTATAAAGTATAGATACAGTAATACCTGACAGATTTCGATACCCTGGGGTTTACAAATCTGTTTTCCCTCTGTATGATCTAAGGGGGTTGTATTAGGTTATAATACAGTCTAGGGTGGTGTAGAGGTTTTGCTGTTGTGGGGGTATTCCCGATTCTCTTGGGTTATTCTGATTGATGCTTTCGCTGATTAGAGTGCTTGAACATCGAAGTTTTATCACTTTCAAACCTACTCCGCAGCATATACGTGACCATCCTTTGACCCAAAGTATATTACTCCGTCTGACACCGCTGGGGATGAGGATATGCTTCCCTCTGTCCCGAACTTCCAAAGAACAAATCAAAGAAATCTCTCAGGTAAATTGCAAGTGTTATGAGCAGTCTTTTCATAGGTCTATCTAGGAGTTCTTCTTAGCTGTTCGCTGGCGTTCTTGCTTTAATTACCCCTCTAATCCACTCCTCCACTTTTTCAAATTTATACCCTTCTTTCACTTCGAGTAAAAAGGTGTCGTTTGATTCACATTTTTCTCTTTTAGCTTCATCTCGATTTGTTGTGGCTTCAAACCCTTCTTCACCGCCAAAGAAATCAATAGGCTCATAATGTTGCAGTCCATTGTATTCAATAGCTGCATTTAATTCTGGCAACCAAATATCAAATCTTTGACCATCAAGCCAAGAAGGGCTACCCTGTCCAATAACCACCAAAGTTGAAAAGGTTGATTTAATACTATCCAAAAGATGCTGTTCACTTATCCATTTAGTGACACTCGGAGGCAAGCCTTTACTTGTCCTAAAATCCTCTGTAGCGCACTCAACCAACCTTTTAAGCTCAAATGAAATTAAGGTATCTGTCATGATGTCAATTCTTTCATTCTTTAGCCCATATTCCCAACCTCGATTGTAAGTAAGCTCTTTTGGTGAAATGATTTTTATTTCGTCTATCGTTTTATGGTTAATAATTAAGTGGGTCGGGAATCTCCAATCCAATGAATTATAAAATCGTTTTAAAAAGTATGGTACGCTTTTGTATTCTGTCAAGAATCTGTCAAAAAAATAGGGGAGAAACTCATCATAATTGTCGTAAACAAATTCACTTGTTTCAATAAAGTATTTATCAAGTATGAAACGACCATCGATATCAAGGTTTCCATTAAATGAACAAGCAAACAGACCAGAAGTAATATCGCATATGGAAGACCTCGATTTTCCGTGTCTTTTCCAAAAACTTAGCAGAATATCAATGCTCCTAGAATAATCCCCATTAGAATAGTATGGGTCAATAAGATCTTCAAACTCAAAAGGGTTTCTTGGTATTTTTCGTTTACCGTAGTTTGTCAATTCCACAGATTAATTAGTCAAAGAATCCTGTCGAATTTGAACCATTCCAATTAGTTAACTGAACCCTTAAAAGAGCACCGCTCTCTAATTGTAACTTCATTTTATTATCTAGTGGTTCTTTTCTTATTTCTTTATACTCCAATTCTCCATTTACTTTATTAAAAACGACCCCCCTAGTATCTCCTAAATCATGAAATTCGAATTTAGTTGTTGTGTTAGGATTAGTCGACCCTATAATTAAAAAGACTAATAAAATCCCACAGATTCCCGACAGTACTCCGATTGTAAAGTTTTTATCAATTTTCATAGTTTCAAATTTTTTGTTGAGCTAGAACATAATCAAAAATATTCTAACTGAAGAAAAGGGGGTAGGGTAATTTCCTGTAAATGGATTCAAACCAACTAAAACCTGAAAGCTAAAACCTAAGGCATCGTCTCTAATTTTTGAATAACTGCCCTTTCTTCCAGGATTCCCCTCCGTTCGCAGAATATTCAACGCTTTGGCAAATTCGTATATATACTGGGACTGTATTGGTATTTGTGTAACTTTTATACTTCTTAAAGCAGGACATTGCTTCAAACCTATCTTGAAAGGTGTTATAAACATCATCATGATTATATCTCCAGGTCACACCTGCTTTGTTGGTGAACTCGATTGTTTCATTTCTTCCGATTCGTGTTTTTTTGATTTCAAAGTGATTCATTTGAATTTTATTCGAACTTGATGTTTCAATTGGTCGCTCGATTTCTGTCGGGAATATTGACTCCACGGTTTCTTCCTCTATATCGATTGACTTTCCAGTATTATAAAATGAAATAATCTTTTTACCAATTTCCCTCTTATTACTGAAGGGCATAAACGGTTTGTATTGTGAGCTACCCCATACCAAGTTGGTCTTAAAACCATCAATCTCGACCTCGTAATATTCCACTGTATACTTTCTCACGGCTCTCCCTTCGGATGCGTTACTTTCTTTATATTCCAGACGCTTAATGAATGTTGGATTCAATTGTTTTAGGTACTCCTTACTAGTTGACATAACAATGATGTTTGGCTTAATTTCTCCAATTAATTTCTTCCATATATGAAAGCCTTCTTTAAGTAATAAATCTTGTTGATACGAGCTTAACGATCCCCAAGTCGGATTAGTTGCTATTGGTGAGCATAAGTCTGTATGAAGAGCTGTTTCCTTATCCTCCACTTCATAATAACTGAACCCCATCCCCTCTAAAACTGCCAGAAAACCAGAATTAGAGCCGCTTTCTTGTCCAAACCATTCTCTGTATGGCTCTTCTTTGAAATAGTTGCTTAGTGAGGTTTCCAATGACTCGGCTGTCTCCTCATAATCAGGAAACCTGAAATAACTAGGCGTATCATTCTTACGATCCATAAATTCAGCATTTGATGGGTTCAGTGCAACTGAAATAACCTTTGTCTCTGATGCTAAATAGTTCTTTAGGTCTCCGAAATACAAAACAGGTAAGCTAGGCTTGACTACAAAATCATTTACACGTACGCTGTTGTAGTGGGTAATGGCTCTCTTCAGTAAGCTATGGCTTAAAATAGTTTCAACCGATTCTTTTTTTACTGTTTGACTAGTTGAGTTTATCTCGATGATAGAAGGATTGTCTAGATCAGGTTTCGTTTCATCTAAGGGTTTAGGTTCTTTCTCCAATTTTGGAGCTGAAAAAATGGCTTCGAGAAACTTCCAAATACGGCTTAATAATTTCATGACTAGATTATTGCTTGAGGTTATTCTGATTGGTTATTTATATAAGTGAGACAAGAGTCTTTAATGTTGTTTATGTTGATTTTAGTTCTAGATAGATCTTCTCATCAACATGAAAACGAGTGCGCGTCCGCTCTAAGGGAGAATGATTCATAATTTTCCTTTTTGGTAAATGACAGAGTAATTTGAAGAATTCAACACTACTAGTGATTGCAACTAAAGTATAAATATGTTGATTGTGATCAATCCAGATGATTTTCAGCTTATTATTCCTCTCTAATCCCTTAAAGACTTAGACCCTGAGGGTTACAGATCTATACTTCTCTGTATAATCTAAGGAGTTTGTATTAGGTTCTTATACGCTCGAGAATGGCGTCGAAGTTTTTTGTCGGAGTGAGGAAATTTATGATCAATCCCCGTCGCTCATTTTCGCGCCTTTGTATCACATCCCTTCCTCGACTCACATTTCCTTCATTGAAAATTTACACCAAATTCAACTCGCGGTGTAATTCTAACTTTCGCTTTTTTTATTAAAAGAGGTTTCAAGCGTATTAATCAGCGAGTTTACTTGCCATCCTCCCCAGAACATCTCCGACATATCTGCCGCATTACCTACATTCCATTTGTCGAGAGGTTGATTGAAGGATTCTGCTGCATCGAACATCCGGGACATATACGTCACATAACTTACATCCCATTCTTCGAGGGGTTGATTGAAAGCGCTTGCCTCACTAAACATGCCACACATATTCATCACTTGACTTACATTCCATTTCTCTATGGGTTGATTGAAGGATCTTGCTTTCTGGAACATCGCAGCCATATTCTTCACATTACTTACATCCCATCCCTCTAGTGGTTGGTTGAAGGATTTCGCATGACTGAACATTCCAAACATATCCGTCACCTGACTTACATCCCATTTCTCAAGGGGTTGATTGAAGGATTCTGCTCCGATGAATAATCGAGACATATCCGTTACTTCAGAGGTATCCCAATCTGAAATGTGTCCATATTTATTTTCTGCTGTTACTTCGTCTTCCGCCCACGCCTTTACTGCCAATTTTAGTGTCTCGTTATTGAATTTCATGCTTTGATTTTTAATAAATGAGATTCTATTATATAAGCCCTCTCGTAATTAATTTGTAAGCATTGATTTCCAAATAGTTAGCTATATAGTTAGCTATTCATAGCGCGAAATCACCCCGAATCAGAAATATTTTTTTTGTTAAAAAATCATAATTTAATTCTTAACAAAGCGCCTTCGAAGTCGGGAAAGATTTGAGCATGGTTACAATCAGAAACGCTCACTCATTCGCTAGGGTGAATAAATAGAAAGAGGAATCAAAAACTTTACTTTGCAATAACTAACCTTAGACGCTTGGAAATAAGGTGTCTGTTGGAGATTGTTGGTTAGTTATATATCTCCAACCCCTATAGACATAGTGATTAACTATAAACCTATAGTAAACTGTTTATTGATGGATAGACTGTTAGTCTTTCTATAAAGTATAGATACAGTAATACCATACAGACTTATATATACCAATAGTCGACGGGTAGTGTTTCTGAATCCCTTGACTGTATTGGATTACAGAAGGGGGTGTGTAAAGTAATTTTTAGCTGTAGGTCTTAGACTTAGAAAATGGGGTTGGTATATTCATCCACCTCGCCACATCAACCATCGCTTTTCTAACCAGATGGAACTCACTCTCCAGGGTAAATACAGAGTCATGGATTAGGAATCCCCAATTAATCCCAGAACGCAAATATGTCTCTTGCATAAACCGTGACTCAATGCGTTGAAGAATCAAGGATGTGTTCTTCCTAGATTCATAGTCTTTAACTCCTCTTATGTCGATAGGGGCGATGGTAATACATTGTAATTCAACTATGGTATAGGCGATGAAGGAGTAGATAGGTACGTCTGCTATTTTCTTTAGGAGGTGTTTAGCACCATCATTAATGACATACATAAATGCCATCTTCCCAAGGGTACGATCATCGACCATATCCTGTTCTTTCAATGCCTTAGTTGCAATCATCATCTGCTTGGTTGACCCCCTCCAATAAGGGTCACATTCATCCATCATTGGAATGAAGAAGTCTTCTAAAAATCTACCGCTCTTTAAGCTCGTTAGAGCTTTGTTCATCACCCATTTATTATATGGTATGTCAAACGCCTTTTTAAGGTTTAAACGGGTCTTAGAATCAGAAACAGCGTAGTCTATTAAATGCTGATGATGGAAGAGATGGAAGAGAAAGAATGCGTGTGAGTTAGCTAAATCTAATTCACCAGTGGGGGCGGTAGAATCTGAGCGCCATTTAATTTTACTTCTAAACTCTTTGTTGAGATTAACCAGATGATTGTGACATCGATTTCCGTAACCATCTATGGTGGGTACAAAATGCCCTCCAGTTAATGCAGAATTGGTCACATCCATTTGCAAATCATCCAAAAAACAACTTTGGATGGAGTTGTATGTCTTCAAAAGAATTGCTCCGTTAAAGGCGTTTACATCTTTGTTATTTAACCTTCGGATTCTTTCTTCTGCAATTCCATTTGCGAGATGAACACGCTGAAAAGAACCTCTTCTTCCCTTGACTGAAATTAGATTATAGTGGTTCGGGTTGTCATCGCTGTTATAGGGCGTGGGGCGGTGCTTCAAATCAATCAGACCACATAACCTCCCTTGATCTAATAACAGTAAATAGTCATTACCTAGTATTTTCTTTAGTCTATCGGTGCTTACGTTTCTGAACGTCTTATATCCAACCGCAGAAACTATATGAAAACAGAGAAATGCCATACACTCATACTGGTGTTCCTTGAAATACTGTTTGATTTTACCCCTTCTTCTTTTGTCCCGAGGCATCAACCCCGTTTGAGGTTGATTGGAAATTACTCTGTTTACAAGTGCAGAGCTTGCTGAACAAGTTTCAGTGTAGGTTTGATTTAGGGTAGCGGCAGAGGCAGTTGCCACGTATTTAAGAGCTGATTCTCCTGTTAAGTCTTCAACTAGATTTTGATCAACTGACACGTTTAAAGGATACCTAGTAGAATCTCCAAACTCATCATTCGCTAACCAAATCAATTTAACTTTTTCAGATCGCTCCAACATCTATTTAGAGACGCTAATACAGGCACTCAGATGCCTATTTACAGCGATTAAATACTAAGTAAGGTAATCTGTATTACTCTTTCTTTTTATGCCGAGAGACAATACCGTTTAATCCCCCACAAAAATCAAAAGTTGACTGGCAGAATAATGGCAGTAGATAACTAATAACAGCTAAATTTGAGTAAATCAAAAGTTATTTAAATTACCAGTCATTAATCTGAAAATCTTAAACTGTAACGGTGAAAGTTGAAAGGGAGGAGAGGGGTTAAACCCTTTCGTACCAACACTAGCAATAAAATTAAGACGACCTCTGGCTCATAATAAAAAACCCCCAACGCTATCAAAAACGATGAGGGTTTTGAAGTGACCCAATCAGGATTCGAACCTGAGACCTACTGCTTAGAAGGCAGTTGCTCTATCCAGCTGAGCTATTGGGCCAAATCAAGACAACTAAGTCATTGAACAAAAAAGGCCTCAAAAAAGAGGCCTTAAGTCGGGGTGGCAGGATTCGAACCTGCGACCTCCTGCTCCCAAAGCAGGCGCGATAACCGGGCTACGCTACACCCCGAGATTTCAATAAACAAAAAGCCGCCCTTAAAAAGGACGGCAAAGGTATAATTTCCTTAGATACAAAAACAACCTAAAAACTACTATTTCGAATACTGGCTACGGCATCTGCTAATGCAGCGACATCTTCCTTTGTATAACCTTTTGCGTTTTTCTTGATTGCTTTAATCAATGGGTCCAAACCGTGAAGATCTTCACCCAATTTTTTCATTTCTGCGTTTGATTCAAATACTCGGCACAGGTGCTGAACACTTCCAATACTATTGACTATTTCAAAGAATCCAATTCGAACTTGGTCATCTTTAATGTCATCCTTCATGGATTGGCAGCTGACATGCAGCCCTTCGACAAACCCTCCGATAATCATAAAGGTGGCATATTGGGCTCGTTCTTCTGAGAATAATTGATCCTTCGCGTTCAAATATGCTTTGGTCAACATTACAGACTTATTCACCGTACTATCATCGCTGGCCATTTTGGTAATTAATTCTTCATTGAAGGCCTCTACGACTCCAAGGCTACTTGCCGTGCTGAGTAATCCTTTCAATCTATCCATGGCACTTTGTGTCTGACCATAAGATGCAGAGTAAACAAGGTCGCTTCCTATAGCTCCAATTCCCATGGCTTGTTTCGAAGCTCCACTAAATGATTTACTGGCTGAAAGCAGGGCTGATTCATTAAATGCATATCCCTTTTCATTCATATGAGAGAAGAGCGCTGCTGATGATTCAATATTTGTTTTTACAACTCCAAGCTCTTCCAAATATCCCGATGGAAGCGAATCTGCTTTTTCATAGTTATACTTTGGACCTGTGTTTTCGGCTTCTCCACCGCCACCACAAGCAGCGATTACAATGGTTAAGGAGGCGAATAGGGCTGGGAATAGATTTAGTTTTTTCATAGCTGATAGGTTTGTCGAAGGGGTCAAATCTAAGGTGAACACAACAAAGGTCAACAAATCAGTCGAATATTTCTTGGATTGGAGAGGACGCTCATTCTATAACTATCAATTTTCGTGTAGTCCACGCTGAGTTTGCGAATGCCTTAACAAAATAATGTCCTGAACGTAAAGGTGCACTGAACTCACTGTCGTATTGAAACTCATCAATCAATACTCCGTGGATATTAAAAATTAAGAGTTTATCAAAAGCATTTGCAAGTCTGATAGGCTGATTACTCGACACTGGATTTGGAAGGATAAGTTGTTCTCTTATGACTAACCTTGGAGTTCCTAATGGGTTTTGATGAATGACACCCACTGCATTGAGGTCAAATCCACCAAAATCGAAGTCCGTAGGATAAGGGTCATTTATAACATTGCCATATTGATCGAAGCTGGCGCTAGCCTCTGAAATTGATCCAATGGCATCAACTATTCGAACATGCGATACTTTCTGAACGTCGAGAATTGATGAATCGGAAAGCTCACTAAGGTCGAATGGAGTGCCAAACTGTGCTCGATACTTTCCCGCCAGATTATTGATTGTGGTTGGGTCAGAACTTTCGTCCCAGGGCCCAATTTGAACAGAATCTTGCATAAGTGAGGTCGCAGGAAATCGAACAAAATGATTTCCATCGCTACTAACTTCTACAAAAGCCAGTTCAAGAAAATAGTCCGAAAAGGCATTTTCAAATACGGCAAAATCGAATCCAGGACCGTCATAAATTGTGGCCTCGAAAGTTAGTGTGGCATATCCGCTATCCCCAAGACTTAAGACCTCGATTCCCGGCTTTCCCAATGTAGATGATACGGTTCCATTAACCACATTACCCAATGATTTATTGGCAATGTCTAGATAGCCAACACGCGCATCTCCATCTGTTGCCCAACCTATAAAAATGGAACTATCCTGATGAATCGCGGTGCTACCTGCAGTTCCAGCCGCACCTGGAAATTGACCAAACAAATTCCCAACCGAAAAAACTAAAGCCAATATGTAAATGATTCGGTTCATCTGAAATAGAATTCTCCGGGTATTATTCCCGTTTTGAAGTTTGCTTTTTCTGTTCCAGATTGATCAAAGCTATAGATTGTCCCCTGCTGAATGTAGTCAACCGCATCTCCGACATACAATTCATTATTCGTTGGATTAAAACCTACAGAGTAGAAATTGTGAGTATTTGATTTAACAAATGGTTCAGTTGGCAGCACTGTTGAGTGAATCCCCATTTTGTAAATAGATTCGTTCAGATAGTACATAGTGTCGTTGCTTGCATTCATGCATAACCTCCATGGTGATTGTGTTTCATCCTCGAATTGAAATGCTTTTAAAACTTGATGCGATTCTGGATCGATACAGTAAAGACTTCCAGCGCCATTTACTCCCCCGTTACATAAAACCCAAAGTCTTCCGATAACATCCTCAGTTATTGAGCTGGCTCCAAGACCTACTTCGATACTGTCTATCAAATTCAACGATTGAGTATTCAAAATGTATACTTGGCCGCGGTCAGGGCTAGTAATGAATGCTTTGCCAAACACTTCAAGGAGGTTTTCAGTTTCGCCACCTACAAAAACTCTCTTATCAATCCTGCCATCGTTCATATCAACAATGGCGACTGAATCAGTAAACAATTCGGTTACAATTGCTTTTGAATTGTTGATCGGTAGCATGTACCTAGGCGAAACGAATCCGAGAATATCACTCTGCCATTCAAAAGAGTTTTCATTTACTACGATTATTTTGGATGAGTTGTTCATCACTATGAATGCCCTTCCATTTTTGAAACCGATAGATTGACATACATCGCCCAGCTTAGTTCCGTTGACAGATTCGTAATGTGAATTGCTCGAAGTATTTGAGATAGGATCGTATATGCTAACGGAAGCATTTCCATATTGGTAGTTTCCTTCATTTGAAATGATTACCTCTCCACCTCCGGACATGATTATTGGTTCAATATCAATGGGTGGTCCATCGGTTCGGCAACCGATGAGTGTGAAGATTATCGCTATGTAAATGGAGGTGCGCATGCGTTTACCTCTTTACAAATGTCCTTGTAATTGGTGAGGATGGTTCATTTGAATTCATTATTCGAATAAAGTACATTCCAGAGGCCAATGCAGAGACATCAATAGTTGTTTTTTCTTGAAGATGACTGTTGTTTGAAATCACGGCTTCACCATTTTGGTTGAAAATAGAAATGCTGTTTGTCGCATCTTCATTCAAGATGATATTTAACCGATCGTTTGTTGGATTTGGGAAGAATTGAAACCTTTCTTGGTTGGAAGTTTCGATACTCATAGTAACAAATTCTCCATCAAAGATTTCGAAAGTGTCATCACCCACTACATATAGCGAATCTCCATTAACAATAGTCAAGGTGGTATCGATCGATGATTCATCTTTTGTGGTGAGATTATCAATGCAAAAAAAGGCGGGTGTGTTCATGCCAAAAAAGCCATTATCTGATGATCTGAGCGTGAATTTTAGGCTATCAACATTTCCAAGTTTGCTAAGGTTTACCCACTCCCAGTCCTCCAGAATATAGTCCAGGTTATTATCGCTGAATCGGAAATCGGCCAAGTAGAACTCCACGCTATCTTCAACGGGTTGGGCATTATACCAACCACCTATGGTCAATTTGAAAAAATCCTCGCCATTGGTTCCATCCGGTTGTCCACTAGCATTAAGTGAATCGCCAAATACCTTGGCAAAAAAGTCACCATCACGCATGCTTAAAAAAGCATAGGTAGAGTTTGTAACGTAAAGTCCATTTACAACACCGCCCAGTGCTTCGTTGGCCAATTTAACAATGGTGTTTTGTTGTCCTACAGCGTATGTGCTCGAGCTTTCCGCACCCGAAGCAGTAATGGCTGAATATTGATTGGTGAAACCTGCGGTTGAATCGTCTTGCATCGTGCTATACGCCCATCCAGATGCCCAATAACCACCGAAAGTCGTGTCATATGCATTTACGTATGTAGCATTTCCACTGCTAAATACGCTCCCTCCAGGACTCGTGCTTCCATTCCAATAATCATTGGAGCCAAGGTTGAAATTCTCTATGTCGGAGATGGTTTGAGCTGATAAGAAGAGAGGTATAGCCGCGACTATAAAAGTGATGGATGTTCTAAGCATTTTTGGATTTATGTTTAAAAGTTAGGTCCAAGCCAAATTGAAAGTTTCTACCTGGCATGGGTCTGTTTTGAATGAGCTGATATTCTTGATTGAAAATGTTGTTTATTCGGGCAAATAGTGTAGTGTTCAACTTGGGACTATTCCTATACCAAGAGGCATGAATTGAACTTGTCCAAAATGGAGCTAAGAAATCGGAATGATCGCTGGCCGTGTATCTGTAACCAGTATAGTTCTGAATCCACGCGATGCTCAGATTGTTGCGTTGAATGGAGAAATTTCCATTCCCTGAATACATTGGTACATAGATGAGCTGTTTTTCTACAGACTGATCGTTCGCACTCATTGGTTTTTGGCTGGTTGACACCACGTATGAAGTGGAAATCGAAGCAGTGAAAACCCAATCTTCCTTTTTAAATCCAAATTGTGTGGTTGTTTCTGATCCTCGACTCCAGACGCTTAATATATTTTGTGGTGACCAGGTACCTTCGGATGGAAGCCAGATGATCCAGTTTTCGATTAGTCGGTTAAAAAGTGTAGGCGAAAAACTGAAATTCCATGAATTATTAGATAGCCTAACATCGGATCCAACTTCTTGGCTGAAGCCACTTTCAGGTTGCAGATCAATATTACCTCCGGGTTGCCAATAGCGGTCATTCAGTGTTGGAATTCGATAGTCTTTGCTTGCTTTTATGCGAAATGAAATCCAATCAGTTGCTGTCAAGGATAAGCCACCGGAGTAGACTAGGGGCACAAACGATAAATCCAATAATTCTTGACGAATAGAAATATTGGTTCTGAAACGGTTGCTTTTTGAGTTATAAAGGTGCGAAGCAAAAAGAGCAGCTTGGTTTTGTCTTGGTCTATTCGAAAAGTTATCTCCCTGAACGGTAGTGTATGTTTCTGATAAACCAAAAATTAGACGGTGACCGCGATGAATTTGATATTGCAACTCAGACTGGAGAATGACACTTTCAAATCCTGTTTTAGAATCAATTTGAGCCTTAGGATCAACGAATGCTATCTCTTCATTTAGATATGAAATTCGACTTTCCAATTTAGTCTTTACACCCGTTCTTAACCACGAAATCATGGATCGATGTGAAGCATCTTGCTGTGTGGATTGATTATTTGATTCTAATAGGGTAGGAGGAATTTCACGATCATTTAACATGCTCCAATGATGGAAGGATAGTGTGTTTTTCAATCCCACCCTGAAGTGATGATCGGTGTAAACGCTCAATTGCTTAAAGCTTGAATGTCTTTGCAGCAATGTATTTGAGGACTCAACCTTCGATATGATTGGAAAGTTGTTTTTTGCATTTCTATATGCTATCCCTGCAAATCCGGCATATTTCTTTTTGCCAAAGGATAGGTTTACCTGGTTTCCAAATTGCTCGAAACTGCCAATCTGCGTGGAAACATTCAATTGTAAATCTTGGTTGTACTCGGCTTTTCTCTCCAATTGCACGACACCTCCAATGGCCCCGCTTCCCCATAAGCTGCTTCCTCCGCCAAAATCGATCCGTGAATTATTAAAGAAGTTGACTGGTATCAAAGAAAAATCGACTTGTCCTGTGGTTGGACTGTTAATAGGAATACCATTCCAAAGCACAGCAGTATGTGCTGCCGATCCCCCTCGAAAGGAAGAAGTGGCAAGCGATCCTTGCCCATAAGATTTGATGAAGACGGAGGTTTCAGCGGCTAGCAAATCTGCCAAATTCCCACCTGCGAATCGATCCAACATCGAGCTGTTAATCATCAAGGACTTGGATCCTGGGCTGGCTGCAGATTGTCGAATGGATAGTATTTCAACACCTTCCAGAGTAATGGCTGAATCGACTTGCCCTAGACATCGCAAAGAGTTGAAGGTCAAAATGATTGCTAAGATCGTGATATGTAATTCAGTTTTTCTCAATGTTCAGGGTCCGCATCAAAAACGATTTCAGGACAATCGTTTTCGAAATTTTAGAACATTGAAATCGGGTATGAAGGATATTATTCCAATAACTCATACCTGACCGATGCCCTTTATCGCGAAGGCGTTGTCATTTCGGTATTGGCAGGTCTCCCGGCTAGTGACATTTCCCCCTTCCTTCCCATACGCCTTAGGCGTACAGTGGATGTTTTGAGGAAAATTCTTGGTCACTTACGGTTGCGCGTCAGCTCATGCTTTAAACATGATTCCCTATTATCAATGATTTTCATCGTTGACCAGTACCGTTTGAAATTTTTAGTTTCCGATGAAAAGAACCGAGGCGAAAGTAGCTCTATTCGGACGATATAATTAGAATTTATTGATTGGCCGATTCACGAACAAATAGACAGCTGAGTCCGATTGATACGTAATTCATTTTATGATTGAGGCCAGTACCAAATGAAAAATCGGCTTGAATGAGATCCGAGAATAAATAGGTGAATCCCGCATCGAAATTGGAAATGTATGTTTTCATGTTATTCAGTTCGCCATGCGGCTCTATGTATATGCCAACCTTGTCGGAAAGGGAATATCCCAATGCCAAAGAATAGGTGAGATCGCCTGAACCTACTCCGAAATAGTTGTATCCCAGATTATAACCTATTCCAAGATCTTCAGTAAGCGCATGCGAGACGCTTAGCTTGCTAATCACTCCTTCAGTTCCATTTGTCAGAGTGGTAGAGCCGGATGGGATGACTAAATGACTCAATATGGCAACCTCTGTTTTTGATTCAGCTTTCCTAAAAAGTTGAATTTTTGTGCCAATTTCAAAATCGCTTATACCAAGTTGCTCTTTGTTATTTGAAATGCTTTTAAAATGTTCTACTTGACTTAACATTGGAATTTCCGCAAAGCGAAATAGTCCAAATCTTAAAAGATTAGTAGGAGCTAATATTTGTCTTTCAGAGAAAGTGGAACCCTAACTAAAACCAACAAGTATTCCTGATTCTATTTGTAAACTTCGAGCCGGAACAGTGGATGAGCTCTCCGTTTGATCGGGTCTGTCGGTATTGATGACTTGATCTTGAGTAAGATTTACTCCTGTGGAGAGTATGGAAAGAAGAAAAACACTTGTCCATTTTTTTATTTTCATTCGTCAAAAATAACAACTTAGGTTAGTCTAACAAAAAAGAGAGGTAAAGCATAAAATTGAGTTATTACGATATAAGAATGTATTTTTACAGGGTGAATTCCAATACAGAAGAAAACTACCTCAAGGCTATCTATTTGCTCACAGATGGCATAAGGGAAGTCAACCCGAAGGATGTTAGTGAGCATCTAGGAGTGAAAATGCCTTCGCTAAACAGCATGATGAAACGTTTGGCTGAAAAGGAATTAGTTAGTCATACTAGCTATAAGCCGATAAAACTTACAGATAAAGGCCGAAAGATTGCCGCCCTAATCATTCGAAAACACAGATTGACCGAAATGTTTTTAGTTGAACGAATGGGTTTTGGTTGGGAAGAAGTGCACGAGATAGCCGAACAAATTGAACATATCAAATCGCCCTTGTTTTTCCAAAAAATGAACGAAATTCTAGGATCGCCTAAACAAGACCCGCATGGATCGCCAATTCCTGATGCCAATGGCGAAGTCGCTGAAATGAATTACCCAAAATTGAGTGAGAGCAAGGAAAACCAGAAGTTGAGATTAGTGGCCGTGAATAATTCTTCGGAAGACTTTCTAAAGTTTTTAAATGCTCGGGACATTAGCCTAGGACTGGAGTTAAAAGTGCTGGATATTGAGAGTTTTGATGGCAGCATGTCGGTTGAGTTCGCTGACCAGAGAACACAAACTCTCAGTCAAATCGTTTGCGATCGTTTACTAGTAACACCGATAAAATAGCAGATATGCTTAAAATGAAAACCTCATTGATTTTTTGTGTTGTGGCCGCTACATTAATTACGTCCTGCTCCGAAACTTCTCAGCCAGATCAAGAAAGGTCGAAGTTGAAGGTTTTAGCCACTACTGGGATGATCGCAGATCTGGCTAAAAATATTGCATGTGATTCAGCTGAAGTGATTGCCATGATGGGGCCTGGTGTAGATCCGCACTTATACAAGGCTACACAAGGAGATCTATCGAAAATGCGTTCTGCTGACATAATTCTATACAATGGGCTGCACCTTGAAGGTAAGATGGGGGAAGTGTTAGAGAAGCTGGCGCGATCCAAAAGTGTGATGGCCATTTCGGATGACTTAGAAAGAGACGTATTGCTGGAGGATTCGGTTTTTCAAGGAAATTACGATCCTCATATTTGGTTCGATGTTGCTCTTTGGAGTCAATGCATTCCGAATGTGTTAAAGACGCTGATTGAAAAGGATAGTGCGAATGCGAATTATTACACAAAGAATGCGGAACGCTACAAGGAGAGGTTGGATTCATTGAATTCAGCCGTAGAGAATAAAATTGGATCCATACCAAATGGGAAGAGGATTCTCATTACTGCCCATGATGCATTCAGCTATTTCGGAAGAGCGTATGGTTTAGATGTGCGTGGACTTCAAGGGATATCCACTGTATCGGAGTTTGGTCTACGCGATCGGGTGGACTTGATAGACTTTATTGTTGACCGTCAGGTCAATGCCATTTTTGTAGAAACGTCCGTTTCTGAAAAGAACATTCTCTCTATCGTGGAGGGATGTAAATTCAAAGGACATGATTTAACGATTGGAGGAAACCTATATAGCGATGCAATGGGCGCTGAAGGAACCGAACAAGGAACGTATGTTGGAATGGTCGAGCATAATGTCAATACCATTGTTGAAGCGCTTAAATAAATAAAATGAAAGTAGAAGCTACCAATCCAGCTGTTGAGTTTCATGACTTAACGGTTTCGTATGATAAGAAACCGGTGCTTTGGAATATTGATATGACCTTGCCACAGGGTGCTTTGATTGGTATTGTTGGTCCAAATGGTGCGGGAAAATCCACGTTGATAAAGGCGGCTATGGGACTTCTTCCATTAGGATCTGGCTATGTTCGATTATTCAATCAATCTCTGGACGAAGTGCGCCATAGAGTGAGTTATGTACCACAGCGTGAATCAGTCGATTGGGATTTCCCAACCTCTGTATTAGATGTTGTGCTAATGGGGCGATATGGCAAGTTAGGTTTGTTTAGAAGGCCAAGTAATACCGACAAAGAAATTGCCATGAATTGCTTGAAAAAAGTGGGGATGGAAGCATTTACTAAAAGACAGATTTCTCAGCTTTCCGGTGGACAACAACAGCGTGTTTTTCTAGCCCGGGCCTTAGCACAAGAGGCAGATATATATTTCATGGATGAACCTTTTGCTGGGGTTGATGCCGCCACAGAATCCGCACTATTGGGTATTCTTCAAGGCTTGGCAAAAGAGGGTAAAACGGTGGTAGTAGTGCACCATGATTTACAATCTGCGGCCGAATTTTTTGACTGGATTGTATTACTCAACCTTAGGTTAGTGGCCTGTGGCCCAATCAAGGATGTGTTTACAAATAAGCTACTTCAGGATACCTATGGCGGTAAATTGACCGTATTGGCTGAAGTAGGTGAATTGGTGAAAAATCGTGAAATACCGAGTAGGGAAAAGTACTAATGGAATTGTTTTTTGAATTCTTTTCATTTCAAGATGCGAGTATCATTTCTGTGGTGATTGGCTCGATATTGCTCACATCATCTTCTGCGGTGGTTGGAACATTTACTTTTCTAAAAAAAAAGGCGCTATTGGGAGATGCAGTCGCCCACGCTGTATTGCCAGGGATATGTTTGGCGTTTATTTTATCTGGAACTAAAAACCCTCTCATTTTAATCATTGGAGCATTTATTACAGGATGGCTTTCATTGATTACCATTGACTTTATTGGTAGTAGAACTAAATTGAAAGAGGATACGGCCATAGCCCTCGTTTTGTCCGTTTTTTTTGGTGTGGGCATACTGATGTTGACCTCCATTCAACACTCAGGAAATGCAGCACAAACCGGTTTAGATTCGTTTCTCTTTGGTAATGCGGCAGCACTTATTGGCACAGATCTTATTGTGTTCGCCTTTGTTTCACTAGTTCTTTTCGGGGTGGTTTCGCTGCTTTTCAAGGAGATGAAAATTTTGGCTTTCGATCCGTCTTTTGCACAGGTAATCGGATTGCCTGTAAAAACGCTGGAACTTGTTTTAACTTCCATCACTGTGCTTGCAGTTGTTACGGGAATTCAAGCCGTTGGAGTGGTGTTGATGGCTGCAATGTTGATCACACCAGCTGCAGCTGCTAGGTTCTGGACCCAGAATGTCCTTCATATGACCTTGATTGCTGGAGTACTTGGCGCATTTTCAGGATTAGCCGGAGCTTTTGTTAGCTATTCTGCACCAACCATGCCTACGGGTCCTTGGATCGTAATGGTCATTTCCATTATCGCACTCATATCTTTTTTCTTGGCTCCGAAACGGGGCATTCTATCGCGTAATCTTCAGCAACGGTCACTCAGACATTTGATCATGGACGAAAACCTTTTAAAAGAACTGTATCACATTGGGGAGAAGGATAATACACCGTTCAAGGAGCGTTCTATTGCAGCAATCATGCGAGAGCGCTTTTTTCCTGAAGGTCAATTGAAATCTGGATTAATACGATTAAAACGTAAGGGCTTTTTGGTCAATAAAGACGGTCGCTGGAAATTCACCCAGTTAGGATATGAAAAGGGTCAGCGCATGGTGAAGTTGCATCGATTATGGGAGTTGTACCTGTCGGAGTATTTGAAAATTGCCCCTGATCATGTGCACGAGGATGCAGAAACCATTGAACACGTAATAACTCCTGAACTAGAAGCGCGCCTCGAGAAAATGCTGGCATTTCCAGAAACGGACCCTCACGAAAAGAAGATTCCCTATTAGATGGATGCTTTTTATATCATAGCTACGGCAAGTTTGTTTGCCATATCGTGTTCCATTCTGGGCGCATTTCTCATTTTGAGAAAAATGGCGATGGTTGGTGATGCCATTTCACATGCCGTGCTGCCAGGCATTGTAATTGCCTTCTTGTTTACTGGATCTCGCGATTCCATTACTATGATCATTGGGGCAGGAATTCTAGGAGTATTCACCACCTTTTTAATTGAGTTTTTTCATCGTAGAGCAAGACTTCAAGCAGATGCAGCGATAGGAGTAACATTCACTTGGCTTTTTGCTTTGGGGGTGATCATGGTCTCGCTTTTTGCGGGTCAAATAGACATAGACCAAGATTGCGTGTTGTACGGAGAGATTGCTTACGTGCCTTTGGATTTATGGATTTCCGAGTCTGGAATCAATTTCGGTCCAAGGGCCTTGTACGTAGCATCTGGAATACTAATCATCAACTTGATCTTTTTGTTCATCGGGTACAAACAACTTTACATTACCACTTTTGACCCGCAGTACGCTGCAACAATCGGAGTGGGGGTTACTTTGTGGAATTATTTATTGATGGGTTCCGTATCTATGACTACAGTTGCCGCCTTCGAGTCTGTTGGAGCAATTCTAATCGTGGCTCTCATGGTTGTTCCATCGGCATGCGCTTATCTATTGACACAACGGTTGGAGCAGATGATTCTGTTGGGAGTTCTGATTTCAATTTTCATCAGCGTTGTAGGATACTATTTAGCGGCTATGATTGATGGTTCCATTGCTGGCGGAATCGTAACCGTGTCTGGATGCCTTTTTCTCATGATATTATTGACCCAGGTCTTAAAAAAGAGAGGGGCTAAAACAACGGTGAGTAGTCCAGAAAACCTTGGTTAAGCTATCAGAGCTATACTATCTATTAATCGGCTTAGTTTCAATTGCAATATTTGCATAAAAGCAAGAATTAAATTCTACTAAAAAATGATCGCAAACGCACAAACCATTGCCGTTGATTTTGATGGAACCATTGTGGAACATCAATACCCAAAAATTGGGAAGGAAATGTTGTTTGCATTTGAAACGCTGAAACTTCTTCAGAAAAAAGGACATAGACTTATTCTCTGGACCTTCCGATCGGGAAAGTACTTGGATGAAGCCGTTGAGTATTGCAGAGAAAATGGAATAGAGTTTTATGCTGTAAATAAGAGTTACCCAGAAGAACAATTTGATGAAAGCATAAGCCGAAAAATAGACTGTGATCTGTTCATAGATGACAGAAATGTAGGTGGTTTCCCAGGTTGGGGCGAAATCTATCGCTCATTGCATCCCAATGGAGATGAATTTGAACACATTCTGAGAAATTCAGATGCGCATCACAATAACGCGGGAAAGGTTATTTCTAAACTAAAGGCCTTGTTTGGGGGTGGATAATATTTTGATTCCAAATAGGGGAGAGTCAAGATCTAATCCTGCACTCGCAAAGCTTGATGAGTCTTTGTTGTTTCCAATTTGGTTGAGTAAACTCGGCTTGTTGTAAACAAAAAATCCCTCCCAAATGTGAAGGATTTAACCTTGTGGAGAGAGGGATTACTTTGTGATCCCAGATTGGGGAGGTTCAGAGAAAATTCCAATCGCTGCTTATGCAGCATTCGGTCTTTTTATTTATAGCCCCAATGAGCAAGTTCATGGCCCTAAAAAGAAAAATCCCAGCGCACATTGTGCGTGGGATTTTATCTGCGGAGAGAGGGGGATTCGAACCCCCGGTACTCGTTAAAGTACGCATGTTTAGCAAACATGTGGTTTCAGCCACTCACCCACCTCTCCGTAGGGTTTTTCTAAACAGGCGGCAAATTTAAAATAATACCCTAATCTTTAATTAAGATTATCGCTTTCTTTCTATGGTCACCTTATTTCCATTCAAACTGATGTTCCAAGATTGAGCCGGAAAGATTTTTTTGGCGTATCGTAAATAGACCCGAGTGCGTTTGGTTACGCGATCTGGCGATGTACTTGGGTTTAGAGGTTCGCCAGCAAATTCGAATGCATGTATGCTTGGGTTCTTCAGAAAAAAGTCCTGAATAATCGCTTCAATTGTGTTCATGACAGAATAAAACTCCCCGCGATTTACCAAGACGTATTCTTCTCCTTCAAACTCATCATTCAATACGCCAAAGACGATCGTTGAAGACAATATATCCGCCTGTTTTCTACCAAATCGCACTTCATACCGAATGCCTTCATCTGTGGTGAAAAAGTAAATTCCAGCTGATGCAATACTGGGTGCTTCTATGGAATATATTTTGGGCAAAAGGAATAGAGTTTGCTCAAGTTTAAGAATTTATCTTTGCCCTCAGAATATGGCAGTAAAATTAGGTAAGTGGGTTGCGGGTGGCCTTGGTTGGGCCCTTGGTGGACCCATTGGAGCATTAGCAGGTTTTCTGGTTGGATACATGTGGGATAGTGCCACTGAAGTACCGGTGGATGGTAATACACGGTCTAACCAGAAGCGCACAACACAAGGTGATTTCTACATAAGTTTTCTCGTTCTGGCCTCAGCTATGATGAAGGCTGATGACCGAGTATTAAAATCCGAGCTGAATTACGTAAAGGAGTTTTTGAATAGTCAGTTTAAACCTCAGCAAACAGCTGAATTACTGCAGGCGCTGAGGGAACTATTGAAACAAGATGTACATCTGGGCCCTGTTTGTAATCAGATTAGGACATATATGAGTCATGCCCAGCGTTTGCAGTTGGTGCACTTTCTTGTGGGAATTGCAAATGCAGATGGGGAGATTCATCCCAATGAATGGTCCCTATTAGAATCAATTGCTAGGCAATTGAACGTGAATCACAAAGATTTAGAATCGCTGTCAGCGATGTATCAAGTCGATAATGATCGGTATTATCGCATCCTCGAAATTGAAAAGGACGCTACTCAAGACGAAATCAAAAAGGCGTATCGAAAAATGGTTAAGAAGTATCATCCAGACAAATTGGGCGATATAGGAGAAGAAGCTAAGAATGCGGCCACAGAAAAGTTTAGAATGGTCCAAGAGGCATATGATGAATTAAACAAACAATAGAAATGAATAGAAGAATTATAGTTACAGTATCAATGATGGCGGTTATGTCAGTGGCAATGGCTCAAAAGCCATCTGCACAAAAGCAGGATGAAATAATTGAAGGACAAAAGGCTTTAGATGTTAAGCTTGACGAGGTCATTAAGCTTCAAAATGAGGTTCAATCGCTGTATGGAAGCGATATGAACATGGAAAATGAAGTAACCAAGGTATCTTATGCTTATGGTTTATCAATTGGCGAAAACATGAAATCACAAGGCATTGCAAACGTTGATTTTTTTGCAATGAACAAGGGTTTACTGGATGCGTTTACGAACGGAAAAGATCAGAAAATGACTATCCAAGAAGCACAGCAATTTTTGAATGATTATATCGGTCGGCTTATGGCAATGAGGGCAGAACAAGCCAAGGTTGCTGGTCAAAAATGGCTGGCGGAAAACGCGAAAAAGCCTGGAGTTAAGGTGACAGAAAGCGGATTACAATATGAAGTAATGAAGGGGGCTGAAGGAGCGAAGCCAGGTCCAAAAACAGAAGTTACCGTCCATTATCACGGTATGTTAACCAATGGTGATGTATTCGATAGTTCAGTAGACCGCGGAACACCCGCTACCTTTGGTTTAGATAAAGTAATCCCAGGTTGGACGGAAGGTCTTCAGTTAATGAGCGAAGGATCAAAGTATAAATTTTATATTCCAAGCGAGTTAGGCTATGGAGAGCGCTCACCAGGTGGGGCGATAGGTCCAAATGAAGTTTTGGTTTTTGAGGTAGAGCTTTTATCTGTCAAGAAATAAAATAATTATTAAACATAAAAAAAGGCGACCAATGGGTCGCCTTTTTTTATGTGTTGAAATAAATTATTTCATTGATTTCCACTCGTTAATATCATCTTGTATTCTTGACGTATATGAGAATTCTTCATTCTTAGCTTTTGCATCCTTGGTGCCAATCTCAATGGCTTTTTCTGCCTTAGTAATAGCTGACTTATAATCTTTGGATTGAGCTAACAAGTCCGCATAAACCCAAAAGCTATACCAGTTGTCACCCTTAAGTTCTGTAGATTGCTTAATCCACTCTAAGCCTTGCTTGTTCATTTTTCCATTATCACGAGCGTAAGCTGCAGCAGAACGATATACTTTCCACTTATCTTCAGCTGATGCCTCAGCGATTGCCGCATTGATATTAAGCATTGCTTGATCGGTTGGGTCAGCTTTGATCTCTAAGGACATTCGAATGTTTTCCCAATCCATTACCATCATAGCTGACTTTTCAGTGATAGAAAGGAATCTATATTCTAAGCTCTCAACCATTTCTGCCGACTTTGTCGTCTTCGCCATCACACGTAATTGATCATTCTCCTTTTTATAATCACCTGCTCCCCAAAGTTCAGTTTCTTTGTTAAAGATAACAGTCCATTCACCTTCCTTCGCTGGTATGATGAAAATGGAGTACTCGCCCTTAGGTAGGTCCTTACCCTGAACTTTTATATCAGAAGATGTGCTGAACATGGTGGCTTTATTGGCGCCTGCTCTCCAAACCTCATCAAAGGCGACAAGCTCTCCCCAAATGGTTCGGCCTTTTACACTTGGTCGTGAATATTTTACCATGACGTCCGTCAAACCAACGCGTTGTTCAACTTCGGCAGCAGGACTTGGTTTTGGGAGGTCTTGCGACATGGCCGTAATCGAGGTCATAGCAAGAATGGTTAGTGATAGTATCAGTTTTTTCATTTTTATATTATTTAAACTATTGAACAGAAAAAAGGGTCGATATGTTCCGACCCTTTAATTTAAGTGCTATGCTAATTAAGCATACATGATTTTATCTTTCGCATAGAATCCTTCAGCCAATTTTGTCTTTACCTTCTGGAAGATCTCAACAGTGTAGTTTACGTCTTCTTCTGTGTGCATTGCTGTCGGGATTACACGCAACATAATTGTGTCTTTTGGAACGACAGGATAAATCACCATAGAACAGAAAATACCATAGTTTTCTCTTAAATCCATGATAACATTTGCTGCTTCAAATGGACCTCCACTTAAGAAAACAGGTGTTACACAAGAGTTGGTTCGTCCCAGGTTGAAACCATTTTCTCTAAGCTTTGCTTGCAACATGTTTGTCACTTTCCAAAGGTTTTCTTTTAGCTCAGGACGTGTTCTCATTAACTCAAGTCTCTTCAACGCACCAATAACCAGTGGGAGGGGAAGTGATTTTGCAAAAATTTGAGAACGCGTATTGTATCGTAAATACTCAATGATTTTCTCATCAGAAGAAACATAAGCTCCAATGGTAGCAAAAGCCTTCGCGAAGGTTCCGAAATAAACATCGATGCCATCCATACAACCTTGCTCTTCGCCAGTACCAGCTCCAGTCGCGCCAAGTGTCCCAACACCATGTGCATCATCTACAAAAAGTCTGAAACTATAGTTCTTTTTAAGATCAACGATTTCTTTCAATTTACCCTGGTCGCCAGCCATGCCAAACACACCTTCTGTAATGACTAGAATACCACCTGTGGTATTTTCAACAAGCTTAGTCGCTCTCTCGAGTTGAACTTTCAAGCTATCCATGTCATTGTGTTGATATACGAAACGCTTACCAACATGCATTCTCATGCCATCCATGATACATGCGTGAGATTCACTATCATATACAATAACATCATTTCTATCTACAAGCGCATCAATGGTGGATGCACAACCTTGATATCCGAAGTTCAATAGAATAGTGTCTTCTTTTCCCATAAACGATGAGAGCTCGTTCTCCAACTGCTCATGATAGTTTGTGTTACCAGACATCATTCTGGCGCCCATTGGATAGGCAAGTCCCCATTCTTCCGTTGCTTTAGAGTCAGCTTCTCTTACTTCTGGATGGTTACCTAGGCCTAGATAATTGTTTAAACTCCAGACAAGCACGTCTTTTCCTCGGAATTTCATACGATTAGATATTTGCCCTTCCAACTTCGGGAAAAAGAAATACCCATGTCCTACATTACTATACTGGCCTAATGGGCCTTTGTTTTCCTTGATTTTGTCGAAAATGTCTTTCATAAATGAAATCGGTGTATTTCGGTTTGTATGGCGCAAATGTACTACTAACTCACATTTCTTAACGAATTGTAAAGCCTATGTAACAAAGCATTTATTAACACGTCAAATCAAGTGCTAATCTTACTTTTGCGCGCTTCATGAAAAAAAGGGTTTTCTATTTTTCCATCCTAATCGTAATGGCAGTTCTCGCATCATGCACTGAGTACCGAAAGGTGCTGAAAAGTGATGATATGCAGTACAAATACGATAAGGCGCTAGAATATATGGAGGCAGAAAAGTACACAAGAGCCTACCCCTTATTAGATGAGCTCTATATCCTTTACCGAGGTTCCAGCAAAGGAGAAAAAATAGCGTACTTACTTGCCGAATGTGAATTTGGTTTGAAAGATTACATTTTGGCAGGACATCGCTTTGGTCGCTTCCATAAAGATTATCCAGGTTCAGATTTGGGTGAAAAGGCGCAGTTTCTTTCAGCATTTTGTGCGTATAAAATGTCGCCCAAAGCTTCTCTAGATCAAACAGACACATATAAAGCAATACGATCCTTTCAACTATTTACAATTGAGCATCCAGAGAGTGAGCTCATTGATAGCTGCAATACTCTGCTGGATGAGTTAAGGTATAAACTAGAGTTGAAGGAATACCGAGGCGCCAAGCTTTACTACAAGAGAGAGTCGTATAGAGCCGCAGCGGTTTCTTTAAAGAATTTCAACGATCGATATCCAAATAGTCAATACAAGGAAGAGACATGGTTCTTATGGTATAAAGCATCATATCTTTTAGCAATAAATAGTGTCGCAGAGAAAAAAGTTGAGCGGATTGAATCTGCTATGAAAGCATACGTTACCTTTGCCGACCGGTTTCCGGAAAGCAAGTACCTCAAGGAAGCGCAATCGCTGAAAGAAAACTTGGATAAAAATCTAGAAATCGCTCAAAACGAAAGTTGATATGGATACGCTAAAAAAATATCAGAAATTAGAAGCATCACCTAGTATTATCACTAGAGATGTTATTACTCTTGAGGAGAATGCAGGCAATGTGTACGAAGCAATTTCGATCATTGGAAAGCGGGCTAATCAAGTTGGAACTGCATTGAAGCAAGAGCTTGATCAAAAACTTCAAGAGTTTGCATCTGTAACTGATGGCTTAGAGGAGATTTTTGAGAATCGAGAACAAATTGAGATTTCAAAAATGTATGAGCGTTTGCCTAAGCCGTCTGCACTTGCGATGGAGGAATTTTTAGCTGGTAAGGTATATCACAGAAATCCGGATACCGATTTGGACGAAAGTTCAGAAGCCTCTGAATAACACATGCTCCGTGTTACGAGGAAAAAAGATATTGCTTGGAATTACGGGCAGTATTGCAGCCTATAAATCAATACTTCTTGTTAGAGAATTAATAAAGCTTGGTGCGGAAGTACAGGTCATTTGCACCCCATCCGCTCTTGATTTTGTTACTCCAATCACCCTGAGCACGCTATCTAAAAAGCCACTACTGTCTGATTTCGTTACGGACAAAAAGACAGGAGAATGGGCAAACCATGTGGACTTGGGCAAATGGGCGGATCTAATGGTGATTGCTCCACTATCTGCCAACACATTAGGGAAAATGGTCACTGGTATCTGTGACAATCTATTGATGGCTACCTATTTGAGCGCTGATTGTCCTGTGATGGTGGCTCCAGCCATGGACTTGGATATGTATAAGCACATTACAACATCAGAAAACATAAACGCTCTTTTACAAAGAGGAGTCCAGATAATAGAGCCAGGTGAGGGCGAACTAGCCAGTGGTTTGGTCGGTAAAGGACGGATGGCTGAACCTGAAGAAATCGCTCAAATAATTGAGCAGAATCTCGTGGGGAGTTCTCCATTGATTGCGAAGAAGATAGTGATCACCGCGGGGCCGACCTATGAAAGAATTGATCCGGTTCGATTCATTGGTAATTACAGTACTGGTAAAATGGGGTACGCGATTGCTGAATCGGCATTGAGTCGTGGCGCAGATGTCACCTTGATCAGCGGGCCATCTAGGCTTCAAGCTCCAGAAGGAGTGAAGTTTGTTTCGGTAGAATCTGCCAATGAAATGTTTAATGCAGTTGAAGCTGTTTATTCGGATTGTGATGCGCTGATCATGTCTGCTGCAGTGGCAGATTTCAAACCAAAGAACACATTTGAATCCAAACAAAAGAAAGCTTCTAGTTCTTTGAATACTATCGAGTTGATAGATACTGTCGATATTTTGAAGTATAGTGGAGAGAAAAAGGTTGGTCAGAAACTAATTGGTTTTGCGTTAGAAACTGATAATGAGTTGGAAAATGCTCGATTAAAACTGCAAAATAAAAACCTTGATATGCTCGTTCTAAATTCTTTGAACGACAAAGGGGCTGGTTTTGGAACTGACACAAACAAGGTTACCTTCGTTTTCAACAATCATGAAGTAATGCATGAACTCAAATCGAAACGTGAAGTTGCCAATGACATTATCGATGCACTTGAAAAAATGGTCTAGCCTAGTATTATTCATCCTCTTGTGCATGGGATCTGCTCAGGCTCAAGAGTTAAATTGTTCGGTTCAAATCAATAGTTCGCAAATCGCCATTGGAGACCAAGCAATTTTTGATGCATTGCAGAGATCCGTTTTCGAGTTCATGAATAACAGAAGGTGGACTTCTGACAAATATTCTCCGGCTGAAAGGATCGATTGTAGCATATTGATCACGATCGATAAGCAACTCTCTACGGACGAATTTGAAGCTACCGTCCAGATATCTTCATCCAGACCGGTTTACGGTAGTACATATACATCGACAATTTTTAGATATCAAGACGAAGCTGTCCGGTTCAAATACCTTCAATTCGATGTACTTGATTTTTCGGAGAACGCATACATATCTGAGTTGACTTCGGTACTTGGTTATTATGCATACGTAATTCTTGCGCATGATTATGATACCTACTCGCTCATGGGTGGGCAAGAACATTGGCAAATGGCTCAGAGAGTGGTTACCAATGCACAAACGAGTGGTGGTTCAGGTTGGCAATCATTTAAAGACAGAAATAATCGATATTGGATCGTTCAAAATGCTTTAAACGATCGATTCAAATCTTTGAGAGAGTGTTATTACATCTATCATCGAAAGGGCTTTGATCAATTGTCAGAGAACGTTCAAGCGGGGAGGGCAGAGGTCTTGAAAGCCATCAGGTTAATTGAGAAAACACATCGAAACGAGCCAAATTCCGTGAATCAAAGGCTGTTTTTCACAGCTAAGAATGATGAGATCGTTAAACTGTTTTCGAAGGCAGAGCCTGCTGAAAAAAATGAATTACTTCCATTGTTGGATGTGATTGATCCAGCGAACTCCACGAAGTATCTAGCGATAAAAGAAGGGGGGAGGTAGTTACCTCAGTTACATCTTCTCTTGGATTGAATCAACGATGCCGTATTTCAAGGCTTCCTCGGCATTTAACCAATGATCTCGATTAAAATCTTTCATCACCTTTTCGAAAGTTTGACCACAATTATCCGCAAGGATATGGGCGCTTAACTCTTTGGTTTTCAATATCTCTTTTGACTGAATCTCGATATCACTTGCCGTTCCTTGAAATCCACCAAGGCTAGGTTGATGAATCATGACACGACCATGTTTGAATATAGCTCGTTTTCCCTTTTGACCACCCGAGAGAAGGATTGATCCCATAGATGCCGCAAGTCCCATGCAGATAGTGTTAACAGGTGACTGAATCATTTGCATTGCATCATAAACAGCCATTCCAGAAGTGACATAGCCACCAGGTGAGTTGATAAAGAAATTTATTTCTTCTCCAGGTTTATCAGCGTCCAAGTAAAACAGTCGATCAATCACATGCTTTGCAGAATCGTCATCCACACCACCCCACAAGAAAACCATTCTTTTCTCAAGATATTTCTTGCTAATTAGCGATTGCTCGCCCGTTTTGTCAGCCTTCTCCTCACTTTTTTTATCGCCTGCTTCACTCATGAAATGTCTCATTCTATATCGATTTTTAGATCAGCACCAAACCTAATGGAAAAATAGATTCATGCAGAAATGAAGACTAAAGATTTGATAGAAAGATATCGTTATTTAGGTTCAATGTTCAATGCGTTATAGTCTTCATGTATAAGTGCCTGAGAACTATTGGTTGATCGATCATATTTGTAGAGACCAGTTTTAAACTCTGTAATGTCGAGCTTAGTGAAATATATCAAGTCTGAATTTCCGAATCTGGGTGCCAGATTTAAATGAATGTCTTCAATTAATGTGTTCACCTCACCGGTGTTTACGTCCAATTCTAGTATGGCCCATTTCCCGATACTTAAGTAGGTTGGGTTTATTAATGATTCGAAAATCACTTTATCTCCGGTGCTATTAATTGAAGGGCCTTGATCCCTAGTTTGGTTATTAGTGAGGCGTGTCTCTTGACCGGTGCTAACGTCAATTTTAAATAGCTCCAGGTTTTCAGAATCGGGAGTTTCATCTGAAGGAGCAATGGCGCAAATAATTGTCGAGTCATCATTAGTGAAAATTGGGTCGAAATAATCATATTCATTTCGTTGTGAAATGATTTGCGGGTTTTTCCCATCGACATCACAAATAATCAATTGCCATGAGGTAGTGTCATATTTTTTCCCGCTGAATACAATCTTGTCTCCATTGGTTGACCACGAAGGAGATGCGTGCACCTTCCAGCTAGAAGTGTCGGAGGCGAATATTGTTTGATCTACTCCGCTATTGTTTGATAAGATATGTAGCTCTGAACGTTGTATGTTTTGAATATCGTCCTCAGCAGGCGTTGAGATATATAGAATCTGAGATCGGTCAAAGTTTGACCTTGGCCAGAAATTATTCTGTTTATCACCTGAAGTAAGTTGTTCAGTGCTGCCGTGCAACCAATGCCACAGCTCAAAACTTCCTGTCTGATCAGAAGCATAGAAAAAATCTTCCTGATCAAACTCTGGTTCTATTTGTGGTCCATTGTTTTTGCAACCAAATGAGGTGATTAAAACAATCAAAAGAAGTTTTGTAATTCTGAACATACTCATTAAATACAGACGCAGAATATTGTCTTTGTGACTGGAAAGTTAAGCAACAATAGACGAACACAATTAAAATGACGTTGAGTCTCGCTTATATGCGCATTTTCATTGGTGAATGCGTTTTATTTGCAGCATCTTACAACCTTTTAAATATGGATTCCCTCTTGGGCTGTTGTTCGGAGTGTATCTCTACGTTCAAATTGCGTTTGGACTGGAAGAGCATACTCTATTTAGATGGTTGATTTCAGCATCTTCTTGCGTGTTTTTTACAATCGCAAATTTGTATTTATCAGCTAGAGCCAACAATGAGATTCGAATAGCTTGGTTTTTAGGATTTACTCAGGCCATAGCTTCATCCATCGTTTTTGGATTGATCATAGTGGTCTTAGGGGATCTGATTTTTACTGAAGAATTGAGTGTTCAACAGCGTTTATATATCGCAACGATGGAATTCATAAGCATTATGACAATGACCATTATTATGCAATCAGTGGTTATTCCAATTTATATTAAGCTTAGAAACAAATGATAGGAGACGATAAGGCGAAAGCAAAGCTGGCAGAAAAGACTTGGAGTGAAATTAAATCCAACGATTCTTGGGCCATTTTCAAGATCATGGCAGAATTTGTTGAAGCATTCGATAAGTTGGCCAAAATTGGACCTTGTGTAAGTGTTTTTGGTTCAGCGAGAACAGATCCGTCTAATGAATACTATAAAGTTGCTCAAGAAGTTGCGTTGAGGTTAACGGCAGAAGGCTATGGAGTAATCAGTGGTGGCGGCCCAGGAATTATGGAGGCAGCAAATAAAGGAGCGCGTCAGGGTGGGGGCAAGTCTGTGGGTTTAAATATTGACCTGCCATTTGAACAGCAATCAAACCCATACATAGATAAAGACAAACTCATCAACTTTGATTATTTCTTCGTTCGAAAGGTAATGTTCATGAAATATGCCCAAGGTTTTATTGTTTTACCTGGCGGTTTCGGAACATTAGATGAATTGTTTGAAGCATTCACTTTGATACAGACCAATAAAATCGGACGGTTTCCGATCATATTAATGGGTACTTCATATTGGTCAGGATTATTTGATTGGGTTAAGAATACAATGTTGGCTGAAGGCAATATCAACAAGGAGGACCTCGATCTTTTCAAGATGACGGATGACGTTGATGTGGCAATTGCAGAGATCAAGGCATATTATGATAAAAATAGTCTGCACCCTAATTTCTAGCCAATTAACAAATTTCTGTTTGTAATTGTGATCGCGAGCAGTTTTGTCCGCATAAGACCAAGGTAGATTTGTGTTCCAAGGAAACTAAATCCCTTGGCACCATGCTTAAGCAACTAATCATCCTTTTCAATTTATTGTCTTTTATCATTATCACCGCAATTCTTCCAGCGGACATTAAAATAGAGACAAAGCTCCCAGACAACTCAACATTTGTGAAAGATTCAACCTACATCATCG
Organism: uncultured Flavobacteriales bacterium; assembly: GCA_943788775.1. Taxonomy (GTDB): domain Bacteria; phylum Bacteroidota; class Bacteroidia; order Flavobacteriales_G; family Salibacteraceae; genus SHAN690. The sequence goes on from CALSRO010000008.1 coordinate 102,036, forward strand.
AGGTTGACATTACAAAGGGGCCAATATTTGGATTCGCAAAGTTTCAACAAAACATTCCAGCTGGTTACATAGCGCAGCCGGTGAATACAGCGGATGCATCATTCACCTTTGCAGATGGTAAAATCAAGTTCATCTGGATGGCTATACCTGAAACTGAACATGTGGTTGTAAGCTACGCCTTAACCGCAACCGCTGATGCCCCGGCAACTGGAGTGATTGATGGTAAACTCTCATATATTGAGGATAATGAACGAAAGAGCTATGATATTCCAAGTATTCCGATCAAGGCCATATCTGATGAACCTGTGGTTGAGAAAATACCAGCCTTCGCAGCCATTAGTAGAAATGTAACGGACTTAGGAAATAATCAACATGAAGTAAGTATCAATATCCAAAAAAGAGGGATAGAGGGATTTGGTAAGTTGGAAGAGTATTTGCCAGAAGGGGCGGAGGCAACTGTGATTGAAAATAATAAAGCGGTATTCAGCCAAGTAGACGACAAAGGTAAATTCGTTTGGATGGCTGTTCCAAACGAAAATAAGTTTAGTGTTACTTATAAGGTAGTAAGTGATCATGATATTCAATCTGAATTATCTGCCATGGAAGGAAACTTCTCCTTCCTAGATGGAAATGAAACTAAAACAGTTGCTGTCTTAGGAGGTGCTCCTATTGCAACTAAACCTGTGGTTGCCGTTTCGCAACCCCCAGTACTTGAAAAGGAGGTGGCACCTGTCAAAGAAGAGATTGCAGCTTTAGAAACTCCGCAAAAAGAAGCTGCAGCAGAGGAGAAGGTAGTTGAACCAAAGCAGGAGATCGCATCTGTAGAGCCGAAAACTGTAGAGCCGAAAATTGAAAAAGTTGTAGAGCCAGTTCAAAAGGAAGAAATTGAAGAGGTAGCTGAAGTTGTCGAGCAGCCAATAGTTAAGGAAACTCCTGCAGTTATAGAAAAGCCAAAGGAGGAATTGATTGCTGCAAAAGAATCAAAGTTGAATATTCCAGATCCTAACACAGGCGTTTCTTATAAAGTTCAGATTGCTGCCGGTAAGAAGGTAGTTTCAGATGCTTTTCTGAGAAAAACATACAAATACCAAGAACAATATGGTATTGAGAATCATGAAGGTTGGGTGAAGTATACAACTGGAGATTACAATGTTTATAAAGGCGCACGTGACAAAAGAGAGCAGCTAGCCAATGCTGGGCACAATTTCCCTGGCCCCTTTGTTACCGCTTACAACGAAGGAAAGCGTATTACCGTTCAAGAAGCACTGATGATTTCCAACCAGAAATGGTTTAAATAAAATTCATTGCGCACTAAAAATTGTTGTGTGTTGTGGCTTTCCTTACATTAGCGTTTTATAACCCATTTGAGAGCTTTGATGAGCGCTTTCCGTTTACAACAAATACTATTCACACTTCTATTAACGCTTGGAGCATTTTTATATGCACCAACGCTGTTTTCACAGGAGGCTGATTCAAATGCAACACCTGAGGTAGTTGCTGAGCCCGCTACTCAATCTGCTGAACCTTCCGCTGAGCCAGAAGTAACTGTTGAACCAGAATCAGATGCTGAACCGACCACTGAACCAGCTGTGATTGCTGTGCCAATTGTTGAAACAGAGGCGGTTGATAAACCAGCCGCTAAGACTTCCGCTCAACCGCTGGTGGAACCAGAATTGCCAGATTCACTCAAAGAGAAAGAATGGAATATTCGCCCTAAGATTGGTGTGGGGGTAGGAATGATGAATTATCAAGGCGACTTAATTGCCTCTAGGGGTTATTTCAATCCTTTCCAGAATAGAACGGCCGTACACATAAATGCTGCGCAGGCTTTGAATGAAATATTCGATTTGAATTTTTTCATGTTATATGGCTCCCTAGGGGCCGATGAACGCACCTTGGTAAGAAACCTAAACTTTAGAAGTCGGGTTACAGCAGGAGGTGTTGCGCTGAGCTACAACTTCAGTAATTTCTTCAAGCCAACAAATAAACTCACACCTTTTGTATCACTTGGATTTGAAGTTTTCGAATTCCAGTCAAAAACAGATCTCCGTGACAGTTATGGTAATGAATACCAATACTGGAGCGATGGTACTATAAAGAATATTGCGGAAGACGATAAAGAGGCGGGCACAGCCATTGAAATTACACGGGACTATGTTTACGAAACGGATATTCGAGATAATAATGCCGATGGATTTGGCGATTATTCAGAACGTTCATACGCCATTCCAGCCGCTCTTGGGTTTAACTTGGCATTGAATAATAAGTTGGATTTCGCGATGGGTCTTGAATACCATTGGACATTCACAGATTATATTGATGGAGTTACCGTTGATTCTCGCGGAATTCGACAAGGAAACAAGCAATCGGATAAGTTCCTTCATACATTTGCTCGATTGAGCTATGATTTGACTCCAGTTCCGCATGAAGATGCCCCAGACTTTAGTGGTGGTGATAATGGAGATGCCGACCAAGATAGTATACCAGATTTCTTAGACGACTGCCCAGGAACTCCTATTGGAATTGAAGTGGATTCTAAGGGCTGTCCACTGGATAGTGATGGTGATGGTGTGCCAGATTTCTCTGATGCAGAATTGAACTCTCCCGAGGGTTCAGTAGTTGATTCCAGTGGTGTGGCTCTAACAGATGCTGATCTAGAGCAGTTATATCTTGAGTGGACCGATGAGACAGGTAAGCATGCTCAATACACAAATTCTTCCTATTCGCTGGAAACTGCCGAGCGCAAGACTAAGCGTAAACAGAAAGAATACACCGTTAAGATTGGTGAATTCGAAAATGGAATTAGTGATAGTATAGCCAATGTTCTCTTAGGAATGCCCGAGGTGACCACGCGAATCACTGAGGATGGGGTCACTGTAATTGAAATGGCAGGCTTTGACAATCTTCCAGAAGCTTTGGCGAAGAAGATTCAACTGGAAAGTGCTGGAATCTCTACCGGTGATATATCAGAAACAAGTTCGTCTGGCGGTTCTAAACGGGTGAGCACAGTTGAAACAGACATGATCGCTAGCGAAACAATGGGAATGACCGTAGATGAGATTATCGCTAAGAACAAAACTCTACCAAAAGCGAAACGATTAATACTAGATCCTAGTGATTACACGCTAGATAGAGCCATTGACCCCCGCAGTGTGTCAAGAGCAGATGATTCCAAGTTTGGAAATCAAACTGTATATCGAGTTCAAATTGGCGCTTATGCAAACTTGTTGTCAAAGGATGTATTTGATGGAATACCTGATTTGGTTGTGATCACAACTTCAGATGGATTGACGAGGTATTACGTGGGAGCGGTCACTTCCTATAAACAAGCCGCTTCAAGAAAGATCGATATGATCCAAATGGGATTTGATGGTTCACACGTGATTCCATTTAAGGAAGGGCAGCGAGCAATGATAAACTCTTCCGGAGGAGTTGAGATGGCGAATAGCAAACCTCGAGAGATGGCTGATAATTTTGGTAAGGTTAAATTTAAAATTCAGATTGGCCTGTTCACTGGTCAAATCCCAACTGACGTCTTGAATCAAATGATGGACTTAGGTAGAATTGATCAGCGTGATGCAGAGGCTGGCGCTGTGAGATACATGACAGGAGAATTTAACAGTTTCGAAGATGCTGAAGTATACAAGGATGAGTTAATTTCGAAGGGCTTTAACGATGCTACCATCGTTGGCGAACATGAAGGAAAAATCATTTCGGCAACAGAGGGCATTCAACTACTTAACAAATAAGAATTATGAAAAAGTCAATATTAATCGCTGCGGCAGTAATGTTCTCGGCAGTGGGGTTTTCACAAACTGCTGAAACATCAGCAAAGCCGAAATCTGAAGCGCATTGTGCAGAAGGTAAGAAAGCTTGTTGTGCTGAAGGCGAGAAAAAGGCGTGTTGCGCCAAGGGTGAAACTGCGGAGGCAAAGTCCGATAAGGATATGGTTGATCCATTGAATGCTACTGATCCTCGTAAAAAGGAAAAGTCTGACAAGAAAAAAAGCAGTTCGCTTTAGATGAAAAATCAAAAATTTAAAAAAGGTGGCCTTTCAGCCGCCTTTTTTAATGTCCATTTTTTTCTATTACTCACCTTCTTTGTTGGATATGTCAATGAATCACTTGCACAGAAAAGCGATCTAAAATTCGTTTTCTACAACGTTGAAAACTTGTTTGATACAATTGACAATCCGTTAACCTTTGATGAAGATTTTACCCCACAAGGTAAATTGGTCTATGATTCTAAAAGGTTCACCACCAAACTTGAAAACATCGCTTCGGTACTGAATTCAATTTCGCCAAATGAAGCACCTGCTATTATAGGATTATGTGAGGTGGAAAATAGGTTTGTATTAGAGGAGTTGGTTCAATTGCTGGAAGTAGGAACCTGGGATATCCTTCATTTTGAATCTCCTGATGGTCGAGGTATTGACAATGCCATTATTTACAATTTGGACAAAGTGATTTTTGCGTCCTCAGCAGTGTATACTGTTGATCTTGGTTCAGGTGAGCGTCCCACAAGGGACATACTCTTTGGAGAGTTCACAACTATTGGAAACCATAAACCTATTGGTGTCTTTGTAAACCATTGGCCGTCAAGATACGGTGGAGTAGAAGCCACTGCATGGAAGCGAATGAAAGCATCGAATGCTCTGTCAAATGCCATCGAAGCGGAGCTCTTAAATACTCCTTCTCTTAATATAATATGTATGGGAGATTTTAACGATCATCCAGATGACCCAAGTCTAATGGCTTTAATAAATTGCGATACAGGCTCGTGCCTTGTAAATCTATTCGAACAGTTTATCGATTCTATTCCGGGTACCTATGTTTACCGAGGTGAGTGGGGCGTACTGGATCAAATTCTCGTAAACCAAGCAATATTTTTAGGTGAAAATGGGGTTCATGCCAAACAGGTGGATGCGGCTATATTTATAAGTGACTTCATGTTATATGAAAGTGCCAAATCAGGAGAGAAATTCCCCAGTAGGTCTTATAGTGGGGTAAAGTATTTTGGGGGCTACTCTGATCATTTACCCATTATTTTGACTTTACACCTTGATTAGGAATTCCTAAAAAACTATAAACCTTTTCATCATAGCGGGGTTGGAGTCAATATTACCTACCTTAGATACGTTTCAAATCAATGAATAAACTACTCATTATATTTTTCTGTGCTCTATCTAGTTTAAGTCTAGGTCAAAATGATATCAATAAGGACCTTGATAAACTAGAATTGTTTATCAAAAGCTTGGATCAGCGATATGTAGATTCAATCGAGACCTCAGCAATCATTGAAAGTGGTATGAAGGCAATGCTTAAAGAGCTTGATCCACATTCTGTGTATTTCAGTCCTGAACAATACAAAGCTGCTAACGAGCCGCTTAAAGGGCAATTCAAGGGGATAGGAATTCGATATCAAGTCATTGATGATACGCTTACTGTCATTGAGGTCCTTGGAAAAAGCCCAGCAGAAAAGGGAGGACTATTGATTGGGGATCAGCTCATTGCGATAGGAACAGACACTCTGTCTGGGCAAAAAATGCGCTCGTCCAAAATGTCGGAGAGAATAAAAGATCCAATAAACACAGATCGTCCATTTTTGATCCAGCGTCAAAGTGAAAATGTGGAATTGGCTCTGGGGCGTGAAAACGTTACCGTTTCTAGTGTACCTGCTTATTTTATGTTGAACAAAGACGTAGGGTATATTAAGCTGAACCGATTTAGCTCAACCAGTTTAACTGACTTTCGCAATGCGCTTGACGAATTAGAAAAAGAGGGGATGCAAGAGTTAATCTTTGATCTGCGTGGCAATAGCGGTGGCTACTTGAACGTGGCTATCCGAATCATAGACGAATTCTTAGAGGATCGAAAACTTATAGTTTACACGGAAGGTACGCACCAATCAAAAAAAGAAACTTATGCCACTTCGGGCGGTCGTTTCACTAAAGGGGACTTAGTAGTGCTGATTGATGAAAGATCGGCCTCGGCAAGTGAAATTGTGGCCGGTGCCGTTCAAGATTGGGACCGCGGATTGATCGTAGGTCGTAGATCTTATGGTAAAGGACTAGTTCAGCGTACCATCGAATTTGAAGATGGTTCTGCGATGCGACTCACAATTTCTCGTTATTATACTCCAACGGGTCGAAGTATACAACGCCCTTATGATGAAGGTGTAGACGCCTATAGAAAAGAACTTAGTGCTAGAAAGAAATCGGGTGAATTCTATTCCAAAGATTCCATGAAGCTGGATACTTCATTTGTCTATTTTACTCCCTCACGTAGAAAAGTATATGGTGGAGGAGGAATCGTTCCAGATGTGTTTATAGCCGCGGATACGGCAAATCCAAATCCAATTTGGTCGCAGATTAACAAGACCAATTTGCACTACTTGTACGCATTGAATTATGCACGAAATCGTCAGCAAGAGTTGGAAAAAACATATCCGACAATTTTAGATTACTCGACCAATTTTGAGCTTTCAAGTACTGAAATGAGTGATTTAAAATCTATGCTCACACATCGTGGATTCGAGTTTACAGAGGAAGACTTTACCAGCGGCTATGACGATTTGAAAAACTCTGTGGAGGGTCTCATCTCGCGATTTACCTATGGTTATACAGATCAAGTTTATTTCGTTCAGTCTAAGGATAAAGCGGTTATGAGAGCCTTAGATGTGATTCAGAACGATACGTTTAGCGAACTTGGTTTGAGATGATGAGACTCGATCATATTCTGGGTTTTGTGCTTCTAATGTGTGCAATTCTACATTCCTTCGATGTGCGAGCGCAATCCACGACCAACCGATTTAAAACGGGTGAAAAGCTCAGTTATGGGGTTTATTATCATTTGATGGGAGTATGGGTGGCTGCGGGTGATGTCACTTTTTCAGTACAAGAGGACATATTCAAAGATCGATCGTGTTATAAATTCACTGGTTTTGGAAAAACACACAAACGCTACGATTGGTTTTATAAGGTGAGAGACACCTATGAATCCTACGCGGACAAGAGCGGATTAGTCCCTTATCGTTTCAGAAGAGATGTCAATGAGGGTGATTACTATTTTGTGGAGGATTGCATTTTTGATCATCCTGCGGAGCGGGTACTATCTGTGCTAAAAGTGAAAGAGCAGGACATTAAGGTGGATACATCCACATTGGAGCCGGAAAGCTTTGATGTACTTTCTATGATTTACCACGCTCGTAATTTGGATTTTGCGAGTTTCACGGTTGGCGATAGGATACCTATTAAAATGTTCATCGATCGCGAAACACATCCCTTGTTCATTCGGTTCTTGGGAACAGAGGTTTATGATCACAGTGAATTTGGAGAAGTGGAATGTTACGTGTTCAGCCCGCTTCTGGTTGAGGGAACGATCTTCCAATCAGGGGAGAAGATGAAGGTTTACGTTACCAAGGATAGCAGTGTAATCCCGATTTACGTAGAATCAGAAATTAGAGTAGGATCCATTCGCGCAGAGTTGACAGCGCATGAAGGATTGCTGGCGCCCCTGGGTCAGTGATTAGACATCATAGTTGATAACCACCTTGTCGGTCACTGGATGCGCTTGACAAGTAACGATATATCCTTCTTCTAATTCGCCATCAGTCAAGACATGGTTCATTTCCATATCGACCTTTCCTTCTTCTAACTTGGCCATACACGTGGAGCAAATTGCGCTGCGACAAGAATAAGGGGCATCTAATCCAGCCTTCAATGCTGCGTCTAATATTTTGTCTTTTGGATCGACTGTTATAGTGCGCTCCTTGCCGTCCATGATAATCGTAACCTCTGCCATAACTGTATCTAATTCTATTATGCGATGAGCCAAAACTTTTGTTGCCAGAAACTTGCATTACCCATCAAAAGCAAGTTCCAAATTGATCCTTCTGTTGCTAAGGGATGATCTCCTTTACAACCGCAGAAATACGTTCTTTTCTGTAATTATTCAAAGGGTTTTCGACAAGTAATCCAGATATTGATCTATCTCATGTTTTCATTTGAGGTTCCTTCGATCAACTTTGCATATCTGTCCAAAATCCTTTTAGATCTGGGTAAGCCAGGGCCATGTCCAGTTCCTGTAAATAGGACTTTCTCTCAATTTCACGGGCTCCAAGGCTTTCTAAATGAGCGGTGTGTAATTGGCAATCGATAAAATGCAACCGATGCTCAATCGCAAATGAGTGCAAATAATATAAAGCCACCTTAGAAGCATCAGTAACTCTACTAAACATCGATTCTCCAAAGAATGCACGACCGAGCGATACCCCATACAGTCCACCGACCAATTCTCCTGATTTCCAAATTTCGAAGCTGTGTGCGAATCCCATTTGGTGTAAGTTTTCATACGCTTCTACCATGTCTGGGGTCACCCAAGTGCCATCTTGTCCTTTTCTTTTCGTTTTACCGCAGAGTTCCATTGTCTGCTTGAAATGCTCATCAATGGAGAGTTGGAAACCACCTTTTTCGATGGATTTTTTGAATGATTTACTCACCTTCAATTCATTGGGGTATAGTACCATTCTTTTTGGAGGACTCCACCATAATATGGGCTGATCGGCATTATACCACGGAAATATTCCATTTTCATAGGCAAGAACGAGTCGTTCCGTACTTAAATCTCCACCTACGGCAAGCAATCCGTCAGGCTCGGCTAAATCGGGTAGAGGTAGTGAAACAGTATCGCTGAGTTGGTATACTGGCATTGACTAAAATCAGTGATTTAATCTATTTAAAAATCAAATATTAAACAGTTCAGACTTAAACATACAAATCTGCAAAATCCTTATTCAACCGCATAGAGTGATAATAAATCCATGGAGCAAATGTCATTGTTACGGTCATGTCATTCACAATCGTTATTATGGTGCCATAATCCCCTAATTAATGGTTTCTAACATGAATTTACAGCGAAACTCCCATCGAAATCTACGCGCACTAATCGTCACGTTTACCATTTTGATTCATTTATCTTCCTGCAACGAAACCGAGAAACAGTCAACTCAAAATTTACCGATAGGTGAAGGGCAAGGAAACCCAGTTTTCGAGTTTACATCATACCCAATCGGTGAACCCGCACCAACAACAACAATTGCCCTAGCTGACATTAATAACGATAACTGGTTAGATATTATTCTTGGTAATGGAAGACATTCAGGTGGGCAAAATGGATACTTTCTCAATACTGGGAAATCGTCATTTGAAGGAATGGTTCAATTCGGCTATGAATACTCGCCAACAATAGGTATAGCAGCGGCTTATATTAATGATGATGATTTTATTGACTTGCTCGTTGGAAATGGCAGTTGTAAGGATAAGTATCCAAGTTGTGAACAAGTGCCTTCATTGGTCTTTTTGAATACTGGCAATCCACCATATTTTATTGAGTCCAGCTCTGATTTTCCTAGCAAATTGAGAAGTGTTGCGCTAGGTGATTTTGGAACAGACGAGTTAACAGATGTACTACTTGGCTCATCTAAAGGAGCGCCACAATCTGTGATAGGATACAAGAATCTTGGTCAAGGAAATTTTGATGAAAATGCGGATTTTGTATTGACTCAATCAAGTGGCACAGCTGCTACTACTGCATTAGCGGTAGCTGACCTAAACAAGGATGGAATCAGCGATATAGTGGCTGGAAACCGAGGTAGCTGGAGTAGTTTTGAGTCTACAATTCACCCGCTGACGGTATTTTTCGGATTAGAACAAGGTGGTTTCTCGGATGGGCTAGCGTTAGATCTAGATATGCATTATCAAACGCTTGGTTTAGCACTAGCAGATATAAATAATGATGGATATCTAGATATTATTGCCGCACGCGGAGGTGAGACACCACCAAATTCGTCAGGGCAACAGAATAAAGTATATCTATTTAATGAAGCTTCTGGCGATTATGATGATAATTCGGCTATTCTATTTGGAACTGGAAATGATGCTTCTAGGGGGGTGGCAATTGCTGATATGAATGATGATGGAAGATTGGACATACTGGTGAGTAATGAATGCGAAGCGAGCTATATATATCTACAGGATGAAAAGGGGTAGTTTCCTAGTGATCAATCTGCCTATGCGTTTTCTATTCCTAATACCAACGATTTAGATATTCGAGCAATTGCCGTTGCCGATCTGAATGAGGATAAAACAATGGATGTTATTCTGGGTGTTACCTGCTTAGAATCTAACTGCGGAAAATCAATAGGTTGCAGTTCTCAGGTTCTATTTCAAGTGAAGCAATAATCTATATGAGCAGGCACTTAATGGTGGTAGCCATTTTTTTAAAAGTTTGCCAGGTTTGGTTTATTATCTAATACTTCTTCGATATTTTCCATTACATCCTCTGTGAGTTTAGAAACACCCTCGATAGCTTGAAGATTTTGCTCTAATTGGGAAAGTTTTGTAGCACCAGTTATAACGGTGCTGACATTCGGGTTTTTAAGACACCACGCCAAAGCCATGTTTGCCATTGAAATATTCAGATCAGTCGCAATTTTTTCGAGGGCTACAATTTTATTGATGTTCTGGTCATTCAGCATCTTTTCCCGAATCCATTGCAAATCGCTGAGGGTTAAACGCGACCCTTCAGGAATGCCATTGTTGTACTTACCGGTTAATAAACCACTGGCTAAAGGTGACCAGATGGTGGTGCCATAACCATAGTCGCGGAATAATTTATCAAACTCAGACTCCACTTTTCTGCGTACCAACATATTGTATTGTGGTTGCTCCATAGTAGGAGGAATCAAATGATTCATGCGAGCAATCATGATAGCTTCTTGCACTTCTTGCGCACTCCATTCACTGGTTCCCCAGTAAAGTACTTTACCCTGCTCAATAAGGTTGTGCATCGCCCAAACCGTTTCCTCGATAGGTGTGTTTCTGTCTGGTCTATGACAGAAATAAAAGTCTAGATAATCTACCTGCAATCGTTTGAGTGCTGCGTGGCAAGCTTCAGTTACATGTTTTCTGCTCAAGCCGCGTTGATTTGGTAGTTCACCACCCCAAAAAACCTTGGACGACACCAAGTAGGTATCTCGATTCCAACCAGCATTCTTTAGGATTTCACCCATCACAATTTCCGACTGCCCCTTGGCATACACTTCTGCGTTGTCAAAGAAATTCACGCCATTGTCATATGCGTATTCCATGCATTCTCGCGCAACTTTTTTATCTACTTGATTTCCAAAGGTTACCCACGATCCGAATGACAATGCACTTACTTGAACGCCTGCCTTACCTAGTCTTCTGTATTCCATGTTCAAAAATTATGAGTCAAATGTATCAGTCTCCATGTCGAATTTGGATGTGAATTCCAGAAATCGTTGAAGGTTTTTGTTATTCCTGACCCGCTGTGTCTAAAGCCTGCTGCATGCTGATGCGCTCGCCATTTTTAAAGGCGATAACGTGTGCCCTTTGATAGCCAATGGCCTTTAATTCTTCTGCTTTATTCAATGCGGCTTTCATTGTTGAGTAGTGACCAACGGTGCATTCTTCTCCACCATTCGATCTATAAACGCTGAATTCAGATCCAAGCTTAGTCGGAAAACTTTCAAATGGTTCTTTTGATCGCATAACACTTACCTCGAAATGGATGTTTGATCCATTGCTTTGATCAAGTTCCTCAATGACCATTTCAGCCTGACGCTTTTGATGTTCTGCGATTTGCAGCTCGCTGGTCAGGGATTTGTTTTTGGTTTCTGATTTTGACAATGCCAGTCGCAGGGAATCCCTTTCCCTCTGTATCTGCATCGATTCAGATTTGATTTCTTCAAAGGCAATTTCATTGCTCATCAACGCATTTTCCAACCTAGATTCAAGGCTATTCTGTTCAGCCTCCAGAGTTGCGATTTGTCGTTCTTGTGAGGCCAAGGAATCTGTCGCTTGCTTGATGCTTTCCTCTTTCATTGATATTTCACGGGTCATGGTTTTTAACGATGTCCGCGCTACTTCTTCTCTGTAATGACTGGTTTCTAATTCCTTTTGAAGTTGTCCAATTTCATTCTGTGCGTCAATTTCTTTTTGACTCAGTTTCTTCACTCGATACATGAGTTCGTGCGTTTCGTCCAACTGCCTGTTGGTAGCCGCTTCTAATGCCTTCAAATTCTTTTGGGTCTGTTCCCGCTGCTCCTCTAGGCTTGCTAATTCTTGATCTTTTTCTATCACCGAAGTCTTTAACTCCCTGTCTCTGTTTTCCAATTCTTCTAATTGTCTTTTTAGCTGTGCTAACTCTGCTTCCTCTTCTGGATTCCCAGTCGATCCGATGGTTTCAGCATTCAAACTATCTATTCTTCGTTCATAGGCATTGATGCGTTCATCTGTTGCGGCCAATTGTGTTCTGAGTTCTTCGTTTTCAATACTTCGGCTAGTGAGATTTTTCTCTAACGAATCAGACTTGAGTGCGAGCAATTCTTTTGTTTCGTTTAGTCGCTTGATTTTGTCATCTTGAAACTTTGCTTGTTCCTCTTGAACTTTCTGTTCTTTCAACCGCCATTCTAACTCTGATCTAAGTTTTTCTATTTCTTCTCCATTTTGCAAACCGCCATCAGCTAGCCTTTTTTGAAGTGAGTCAATTTGGGCGCGTTGAGATTTTTCTATTTTCTCTTTGCGTTCAAGATCATAAGCCAGCTTATTAGCTAAATTCATGGCTTTTGCCTGCGCTTGAAACTGTTCAGACAGCTGCCGGCTCAATTCACTGGCATGTGCTCGAGCAGAATCAGATTCACGTCTGAGGCGGTCGTATTCAGCCTCCTGCATTGCAATCTCGTTCTGAATTTGCTGACCTGAGTTCTGAAGTTGATTTAAACGTTCACTGAGTTGACCGATTTGTTCTATCACCTCTGGATTCAACTCGGTGTTGGTGTTTTGAAGCGTCCTTTCCAATTGATTGAGTCGCTGAATGTTTTCTACTTCTTTGACCTGTTTCTCCTGAATATCAGCGCTCAGTTTGGCAATCAATTCGGATTTCATAGCCACTTGCTTTTTCAAATAGCTGATTTCTGATTCTGCTTGTGTCAACTGATCCTTACCCATGAATCCCTCCATGGTCTCGATATCCGCTGGCGAAACTTCTACACTAGCAGCAATTTCACTGTCTTGAAATTCTCGTCCGTTGCTTTTGGTACCCGATTGATCAATTTGGGCACGTATGTAAATCACCTCACTTTTTACATCGTTTCCCAGCTTAAAGGTCACGTATATCTCATCATGAAAAAGCCCATCGAGGCCTTCGGTCTTGAGCTTGGCTTTTACAAAACCATATTCACCAGATAGCACCTCGGATCTTGTATGTATAAACGATAGGGCAGGACTCACAGATCGAACGATGAGTATCGTCACGATTTCTTCTGTAGTGTTTCGAAACAAAAAATCCTGTTCAAAGGCTATGCTGCTTGGAGCGATGGTCCCGAAATCATGTTCCGTTTTATTGAAGACAATTCCTTTGTCCTGAGCAACAAGTTGCGCAGCAATAAAGCAAAGGCAGAGGGTTAAAAGTGACAATCGAAACACGTTTCGAAGGTAATGGCTGACTGAAGCTGGATTTGAATGTTGATCAGAGGATTATCAACAGATTAACACACAATGAGATACTCAGTTTTCAATACTAAATACTCAATGTTCAATACCCAATAATCAAATACTGTAGCACTGATCTGTACCAAACTAAAAGGCACAAAAAAAGGGCAAGCTACTTACATCGCACCGCTACAACCGGCTACCCTTGCTTCATTCCTGACCTGGGGGAGTTCACCAGGAGCTGGTCGTATAAGACTTGCCCTTAAGGGCGCAAAGGTAAAATTGGTATCGAGCAATGCAACATGAGTTTCAGCTTTTTGAATAACTACATTTGCAAACTCGAATATGAAGAAGTATCAAACCATATTAAATGCGGGCAGTATTGCTGGATTATTCAGCTACATAATGTTTTTGGTCTTTTATTACGTGTTTTCAATTAATCCTATTGGCCCGGCTAAGTTTTTAAGTCTTGTCGGTGTTCTCGCCTTGCTATACTGGGCTATGAAGCAATATCGAGAAACTGAATTAGAAGGTTTTGCGCTGTTCACCCAACTTTTGCCTCCAGCCTTTATTTTCTCTTTTGTCTATGCTTCACTCAACGGGATGTTGGTCTATTTGCATGGAGCCTTTTTTGATGCAGGATATGTGCAACTGATTGTTACTGATAGTTTGCAATCCATCGGGGAGTAAAAAGACACCATGGTTGGCATGATTGGCAAAGACGAGTACAAGAAGATGATTGAACAATACGAAAGTTTGGATGCAGCTACGGTTGCGCTGAGCGATGCTCAATCAAAAAGCATGACCACATTGTTGGCAGGTGTCATTATCGCTGCTATACTTCGAAAAAAACCACCGATCTTTGACAACCTTGACGAATAATCCAAACATATCCATTGTTATTCCATTGCTGAATGAAGAGGAGTCTCTTCCTGAATTGCATGCGTGGATTAAAAAGGTAATGGATGAGAATAATTTCACTTATGAAATTTGGTTCATTGATGATGGTAGCACAGATGGTTCTTGGCAGGCTATTGAAACATTGAACGCCCAAGACCCAAATGTCAAAGCCATTAAGTTTCGAAGAAATTACGGAAAGTCAGGTGCATTAAATGTCGGATTCGAAGCGGTGCAAGGCGATGTTGTTATTACTATGGATGCTGACCTTCAGGATAGTCCAGACGAGATTCCAGATTTGTATAAGATGATCATGGTCGATGGGCTTGACCTTGTTTCAGGCTGGAAGAAAAAGCGTTTTGACCCGCTTTCAAAGACCATACCCACCAAGCTCTATAATTGGGCAACTCGTAAAATGAGCGGAATCCATCTCCATGATTTTAATTGCGGACTCAAGGCTTATAAGCATGATGTAGTAAAGGCAATCGAGGTGTATGGTGAAATGCATCGATACATTCCTGTCATCGCGCATTGGGCAGGATTTAAGAAAATAGGAGAGAAGGTGGTTCGCCATCAAGAGCGCAAATACGGACACACCAAGTTCGGCTGGATTCGATTTATCAATGGTCCACTGGATTTATTGAGTATCTCTTTTGTGAGTAAGTTCGGCAAGAAGCCAATGCACTTGTTTGGCTTGATGGGGACCCTGATGTTCGTGCTTGGTTTCGGACTCGCTGCATTCTTGGGTTTATCTAAGCTCTATTATTTGAGCATTAAGGTGACGGCTCCATTGATAACGAGTCAACCGTTTTTCTACATCGCATTGACGACTATGATTATTGGTGTTCAGCTGTTTCTCGCTGGGTTTATTGGAGAGATGATTTCACGTAATGCTCCTGATCGAAACGTTTACTTGGAGTCTAAAAGGCTAGGGTAACTCGCTCTTTAATGCTTGTATTGCTGCATTGTTTGGATCGATCGCTTCACATTTCATAATCGTCTCCTTTGCTTTTGCTAAATCACCCTTGATTGCGTAGGCCTTTGCCAAATTCAAACATATTTCAGGATCGTTCGGATTGATGGAGTAGGCGGTTTTAAAGGAGTTTTCAGCCGCTGCCATGTCTTGTGACATTCCATTAGCAATCCCAATTTGCATCCATGCCGTGGCGTCATTCGGATTCATTTCAACATATCGCCCTAATGATTTCTTAACCCCTTCCCATTTTCCAAGTTCGCCATAGATTAAGCCCAACTCATGATGAAACTCCTGGACTTCATAGATTCCAATAGCTTGTTCAATCAATCGTGCAGCGGATTCGTAGAAGGTGACGCGCTGTGCATTATTGGTAGAATTCTCGGCTTTCGCCTTATAGATATTAGCCAAATTGTGATGTGCCTTAGCACTTCGAGGTAGGTTTTTCAAATCATTGGCAAATAGCACTTCATCGCTTTCCCAAGCCTTGTTTCGGTTGACAGTGCTGAATGCAAGAGGAATGGCAATAAGTGCAATGAGACCATTAGCCAACATGAGGTTTTTCCAAGCTCTTTTTTCAAAGATTCGATGAATGGAATAGACAAAGAGTAGAATGAAACCCAAGGATGGAATAAACAGAAAGCGCTCTGCCATGGTGGCTCCAATGGTGAAAATGAAATTGGATACTGGAATCAGAGGGAGGATAAATAGCAAGGTTAAAAGTATTATTACCAGTGATTTGTGGTCTTTAACCTCCTTCGTAAGTTTCAGTATAAAGGCAGCGAGTCCAATTGCTCCAATCAAGGTGAGTATGACCTGAATGTTGCTGAAGCCAACCAATTGAACTGTGTCAAAACTATAGTCGTACACCAGAGGATATGGAACCACCATTAGCTTTACATATTCACCCATGATCCAAATTTTTGTGGCCAATAACTCTCCAGAACTCGCGTCTTGAACCAATGCATTGTCAAAAATGTGATATTGTTTATCAGCTAGAAGATCGGTGGCTGAAAAATAGATGGCCAAGAAAACAAGGGTTGCGGCAAATGACGACAGGCTTGCTTTGAACGCTTTTCCCAAGGATTTATATTTCATAAATGCCATCAATGGAAATAAAGGGATTAGTGATATGGCAGTTTCTTTGCTGAGTAAAGCAAGTAGAAAAAGTGCTCCAGAAAGGACTAGTTTGGATGCTGTGTTTTCCATTCCTCGCCAAAATTGCAACGCACTTAAGGCGAAAAATAGCAAGCAGTAAATCTCATCTCTACTTTTAATATTCGCTACTACTTCGGTGTGTATCGGATGTACAGCAAATACCACCATCGCCAGAAATAGCCAATGGTCCGGCATGATTTGCAACTCATTGAGCCATTTGAGAAGCACGACACACAAAAGCCCAAAGAAGAGCATGTTTAGTAGGTGGCCAATGAATGGGGTAATGCCAAATAGTGCGTGCTCAATGGAGAAGCTTACTCCGCTGATTGGGCGGTAGTTTCCAGCATCCTTGCCATTGATTCCATACCAATAACTGTGAGTGAAATGATCTGCGATGCCTGAAAAGCCCTGCTGGGTGAACTTATTTTGTGTGATAATCGCCTTGTCGTCCAGCACATACCCATGACCGAGTGTATTGACATACATGGCGGCTCCCAACACAAAAATGACCAGATAATGCCAAGACTTCATGGTTCAAACATCGCACATTTTCTGTGGACTTAGTATGGCTACTTTTGCTTTTCATTTCCAGTACTACTATTCCATGAAAACGTATTTGAAATCTCGCCTAAGCATTCGGCAGTATGAGTTGTTGCGCATGCTCGCCTTTGAGTACAAGCGATGGAAATGCAGAATATCAGCTCCAAAGCGCTTTGAAACAAACGAAGTAAAACTGCACTTGGGTTGTGGAGATCGTCAATTAAAGGGCTGGCTCAATGTGGATATGTTTGGAAGTGACCTAAACCTTGATTTTGCAACAGGTAAACTGCCTTTTGCAGACGAACAGTTTCAGGTTATCGTATCGCAGCATGTGGTGGAGCACCTGACAATAGAAGATGAGTTTTTGCCTCTCTTAAAAGCTTGTCATCGAGTCGCCAAGTCTGGTGGAGAGATTTGGATTTCTACTCCGGACATGGAAAAAGTGGCCAAATCCTATATCGATCAGAAGAATAAGGATATGATTGATGATCGTAAAATGCGCCTACCTCATTGGGATATGAAGGGAATGCCATCGCAACACTTCATGAATGACATGTTTCATCAGGAGTTGGAACACCGCAATCTTTTTGACTTTGATTTACTGAAATGGTGCCTAGAGCAAAGCGGTTTTACTAGTGTTGTTAGAGTGGATGAAAACCAATTACTTGCTGCGTTTCCCGAGTTTCCAGAACGAAAGGACGACTATCAATCCGTGTATGTAAAAGCACAAAAAGCCTAGCCCGATGGCTTGGATTCAAAAGCATAAGCTGATTTTTTTGATCCTATTGGTCGCCACGGCATTGCGCTTCTGGGCCTTTTGGGAGATTCCTTATTCGCATGATGAGCTCAGCGCTCTCTTGAGAACACAGTTTTCTAATTGGTCCGATTTCATCGAAACGGGAATCAAAATGGATAATCATCCCGGTGGAGTGCAACTCCTGATATGGTTGCAAACCATGATTGGCGGTTATGCTGCCTATTGGATCAAACTGCCGTTTTTAATATGCGGAGTTTGGTGCGTTTGGTTGATTTACTTAGTTGGGCGCAGGATGTTTTCTGAGTCTGTCGGGCTCATTTCTGCGGCACTTTTAGCGACACTCCAATTCCCGATTACTTTCAGTCAATGGGCGAGGCCATACGTCATAGGGTTACTCGTAGTGTTGGCGCTTACATGGGTCTTGTTGCGATTCATTCAATCCGAAAAACGTATTTGGTTATGGATTGTAGTCTATGCCATGCTCAGTGCGCTGGCAGGTTATGTTCACTATTTCACCTTGCTGCAAGTGATAATTATTTCTTGTGCATTTATACCCTACTTAAATCAAGGTCAGATACTCAAACTTGCCATGGGTGGTTTGCTCGCTTTTGTTTTGTGGTTGCCGCACTTGAACTTGACTTTATTTCACTTAGATCGTGGAGGTATTGGAAATTGGTTGCATGTCCCAGAGAGCGATTACTGGCTAGAAATCATTGCGTATGTCTTTCAATTCAGTGTGTGGGTGCCATTGCTTTTGGTTGTTGTTTCTATCTCTAAATTGCTTGATGTGAAGAAATGGTGGAAGGTGTATAGTCGCTATTTCTTATTGATCTGCGCTGCCACTCCATATATGATTGGATATGTCTATTCAGTGCAGGTGAATCCACTGCTGCATCAAAGCGTGCTCATCTTTTCAATGCCTTTTCTGCTGCTTTTCTGCGCTTCGTTCGTCACCGATAAACGACCGATTTTGGATGGCGTTGTGATATTGATTTTGGCGATCAACGTAAATGTTTTAATCACGGATAGAAATCACTTTGAGCTGAACTACCAGAGTGAATATGTTTCACCTATGCTATGGCTGTATGAAATGAACGCTTCGCATGCTATGATACCCGCCCTCATTGAATTGCGAGAAGATTTTACTGAAATGATGTTTGAAGAAAACATAGTTCCTACTCATGAAGTGCAGTACGCAGAAGCTCTAACAAGCTCGCGTGGCTTGGATGAATATTTATCCAATCTGGATTCGGATCATTTGTTCTTTGCCATGAATTCCGGTTCCGATCCTGAGTTGTTTGCAACAGTGTTGGATCATTTTCCGTGCATCGATTCAGTGCAGTATTACCATGCTGGGGAGGCGTATTTACTCAATAGAGATTGTGATTCACGCAAACTTCTCGCGCGCGAAACCGAACCACAAACGTTGGATGCCTTGAATCCATATTCGAAATCAGTGGAGATTGTTGTTGATGATCCTACTCATGCTGTGAACATTCACGCAGTTTCTGAATTCACGGGCAAGGCACGTGACGCGTCACTGGTCATGGATGTGAAGTCGGAAAGTGATCCTAGTTGGCGTGGCGTTAGCCTCGACCACTTGGGCGGTTCTGAAGGCCATTTAAAGGCGTTTAACGTCTATTACCTCAGCGAATGGGAACTGAGTGTTGATGATCAGATTAAATCGTTTGTATGGCTTAATTCCGATGATTCAATTTCTGTGACTCGATTGAGCCTCTATTCTGTGCCGTCCAACACCAATAAGTTTAAGCTCTTCAAGCCTTAACTCAGAACAATGTTTCAGGCTCTTCGATGATGTGTGGAACCTTCACCTCGATCCCAAGCTCTTTCAATTTTTCAGCCATGTATTTGATGAGTGTGGGGGAATGCATTTCTTCGTGTTGATGCATGAAGAACCAGCAATCGGTCAAGCCTAAATCGCTCCAGTTTTTAATTCGAGTAATCCATTCATTAATTCGATTAAAGTCGCTGGAATGCAGTTGATTACCTACGAATCTTATCATCGCCTTTGGGGTGCTTAATCGCATGTGGACCAAGTCTCGAAAAGCAGCGGTATCCGTGATGATTGGGATAACCTTTTTCTTTTCTAAAAGCTGAAATAAATCATCTGAGACTTGTTGGTCTAAGAACCAATTCGGATCTCTTAACTCTAGGGCAAGAGGAAATCCCTTTGGCCATCTATTCAGGTAAGCTTCCAGCGTCCCAAATTCCTTGGGTTTAAATGTGGGGTGCATCTGCAAGAAACTGGGGCCAAGGTTTCCCTCAAAGTGTGCGATGGAATCGCAAAATCTTTCAGTAGTTCCGCGGGTGTCATTTAATCGATCCCAGTGTGATATGGCTTGATATACTTTGGGGCAAAACTCAAAGGTATCAGCTACGACATTCGCCCATTTTTGCACTTGATCGATGCTAGGGATTCGGTAGTGACATGAGTTTAATTCAATGGTGTTAAACTGCTGGGAATAAGATTGTAAAAAGTCTTTTTGTTTACTTCCTTTTGGGTAAATTTTCCCAATCCAATCTTTGTTTACCCAGGCTGTGCATCCAAAGCGAATATTCAGTTTTTCACCCTTGGATCGAGTCAATATTCGAGCATTGTTTTCGTGATCATGTGGTAATGATAAACTCAAATGATGTAGAGATTCGAAAGGGACCTTTCCAAATTTCATCGACCGAAAATAAGAAGCTTCAAAAACTGAAATGGGGCATTTGTCCTATTGCCATCAAATCGAAACGGTTAGACATTTGATTAAAATAAAATCAGCCATGAAAACATTTACTCTTTCCAGTTTGGTGATCCTTTGTTGCCTAGGCGCATTTGCCCAAAAGGCATTTATCAATGGAGTGCCAGTCAGCGTTGTGGATGCTGGTACAATTGAACTTACCGATAGCTTGGACAGAAACTTGTATATGACCAGTATTGCGGTTACATCGGATGCTAAAAAGCTCTATACCTCGTCCTTCTTCAAAACGTATATCGTGGATATTGCAACGCATGCCATTGAAGACTCCATCGAAGGAATTTCGCCCCACCTGAGAGCGGGAACCAACGCCAATGAAATGAATGGAATACGCAATGCTTCATTTTACACCATAAACACCACAGATAAAAGCGTGGATAGCATCGCCCTACCTAATACGGACCGCATGGAATTTCGGCCAGACGCCAATGAAATGTGGGTAACATCAGATAGCGTCATACATATTGTCGATCTAGAATCAGGTGCTAGCCTGTCCAGCACGATTGTGTCAGGCAGCAATCAGTATGATGGCAGTGATCTGCGTTTCAGCGAGGATGGAACATTGGCCATTAAAATGAACTGGAATAGCAAGACGGTGGCAAAAATTGACGCGGTCAACAAGAGCGTAACCACCATGATGGATTTTGGATTTGCCGCTAGTTTGTCTGGGGTGGAGGTGACTGAAGATGGAAGTTCCGCTTTTATTTCTTGCGCTACCAATAATAGAGTGTACAAAATCAATGTATCGAGCATGACCGTGACAGATTCGATTACATTAGACCGACCAGGTTTCGGTATGTATCGTCATCCATCGAATGGAAAGATTTGGGTGGTTGGTCACTTTGATGACATCATCTACATCATGAACCCTGATGATATGAGCATTGAGGATAGTCTAGAGGTGGGAGCTAGTCCACACATTGTCAGGTTTGTGAAATCACCACTTGGTGTGAAGGAGTCAATTGAAACTCAGTCATTATTAGTATTTCCAAACCCAGCCCAGGACCACGTGACAGTCCAATTGTTGCAAGGTACTGAAGACTCGACATTGACAGATATGCAAGGTCGTATGGTGAATTCAGGATCAGAAACCACGGCTGAGTTTCAACTGGATTTAAGCGATTTAGATGCAGGAATGTATCTCATTTCCAGTGGAGATCAGGTGCAAAGAATAGTCGTTCGTTAGTACATTCTAATCCGTAGAATGGCGTCTCGGCATGAAAATGTCGAGACGTTTTTGGTTAAAGACTTTCTTATAGTTTAGCCGCATGAAAGCCAACTTATTGTTGTTAATGTTGTCGATGATGTGGGCTATCACTTTTGCCCAATCTGAATCCTTATTTGATCGAGATTCCTTTCATCAATTGGAGTTTGCTCATAGAGGTGGATACCACGGCATGAGCGAGAATACCATTGAAACGGTGGTGCAGAACATCCGCGAAGGCAATGTTAACGCGATCGAGGTGGATGTTATGATGACTAAAGACTCCGTTATGATACTTTTTCATGATGATACACTGGGTAGAATTTTACAATATGACGGACAGGAAAAAGTCTCTGAATTAACGGCCGATGAAATTAGAAGCCATGCATTCAGAGCCCGCGGATCAGAAGGACAGAAGGTAAGCTTGTTCGATGAATTGGTGGACACGCTTATTCACTTGGCGGTGATCGAAAAGCAACAATTTGTACTGGAAATTGACTTCAAGGCAAACGGTGATAATGCCGTTGGCGCATCCCAAAAGCTATTGGCTCATGTGCTTGAAACCGAGGCGGTTTACGACAAAGCCATCTATGACTACTTCTTTGTTTCTACGTTTTATCCATCCGTTTTGGCAGAACTGAGAAAACTATCTCCTGATATTCGATTGGCCAATGCTGTGCATGCGCATTACAAGGGCGGTGGAATCAAACCTAAACTCGGTGCTTGGTTGATTCTTCATTTCGCCAAAAAGTACAACGCCATGATCCTAGAAGCGAACCAGTGTTATCTGACCAAAAGACGCGTGAAGCGCTGGAAACGAAAAGGCTATCGTGTACATAGCTATACGTCAAATTCAAAATCAGAACGCGACTACGTGAAGAACACGTTGGGTATTGCCATGACTACAAATTGTCCACTCACTACGGAATGTCCACATGATCCTAGCGATGAGTATGTGCCGAAAAAGTGGTGCAAAAAGTGTAAGTAGATTTACTCAAATTCCCATCCAAAAACCCGCTTCAGAATATCGGTAACGCGGTGCACTGGATCCAAACGAATCGCCTTTTCTTCTTCCTTCACTTTCACAAATAGCCCTTGAAGCGCTTTACGCGTAGTGTGTTCAGCCAATGAGTTGTTCTGGATTCTTTCCCAAAGCACTCCTTTTATAGATGCGGTGTTGTAGGTGTCAATCGCTTTGGCATATGTTCCTTCTGCGCTGATGTTACCTACATACTTCTTGTCCAACGAAGCTTGAATCTTCGGTTTAAAAGCATTATAAGCTTCTCAAAGGTCTTTTCTCTCAAATAGTGGGTGGCGGCCGTGTCCGATCCTTTTAGGATGCCCATGCCGTCCTGTATGGTCATTTCCTTGATTGCTTGTAAGAAAATTGGCTTTGCTTCTGAGGCAGCATCTTCTGCGGCTCGGTTTACGGATAAAACCGCATCGTCCAATATGCCTTCAATGACGGGAATCTTCTCCAATTTTTCATAGATGGGTTGAGCTTCTTTTGGAAGTAGGATTTTTAAGGCTTGATCAGCGAAATAGCCGTCTTTCACATTCAGGCTCGAAACGGCAAAATCGGTTCCCTTGCTCAACGCTTCCTTCAATCCTTTGATGATTTCATCATTGGTCAAAACATCCTTGGCTGTTTCTGTATTGACGCCATAGTCCTCTGCGTGCTTCAATAGTTTATTCAACTCTGCGCATGCACCCAGCGTTATAGCTGTAATCAACAATACGCTTGCGATTCTAACTTTCCTCATAATCCTCAATTTGGCCACCAAACTAGAGTAATTCAAAACCATAGGAAATACCCGTACTCATCTTTTATCTTTGCAGCCCTTTAAAAGGCCTAGATATGCAAAACGCTGCTCCATATACTCCCAAGAATAAAATACGAATTGTTACTGCTGCTTCACTGTTTGACGGTCATGATGCTGCCATCAATATCATGCGTAGGATCATTCAAAGCACTGGTGCTGAGGTGATTCACCTTGGTCATGATCGCAGTGTAGAAGAGGTGGTGAACTGCGCCATTCAGGAAGATGCACAGGCCATTGCAATGACAAGCTATCAAGGCGGGCACACGGAGTATTTTAAATACATGCATGACTTGCTAAAAGAAAAAGGCGCGGGACATATCAAGATTTTTGGAGGAGGTGGTGGCACCATTCTCCCAGAAGAAATTGCTGAGTTACAGGATTATGGCATCACTCGAATCTATCATCCAGACGATGGACGCGCCATGGGATTACAAGGCATGATCAACGATATGTTGGAGAAGGCAGACTTCCCAACGGGGATGAACCTTAATGGTGAAGTAGGGCACCTCAATGCGAAAGACCGAGGTTCAATCGCACGGTTGATTTCAGCCGCGGAAAACAACCCTGAAGGTTTCAAAAATGAAATGGCCAAGATCACAGAATTGGCGAAGACTTCAAAGACACCGATTCTGGGAATTACGGGAACAGGTGGATCAGGTAAGAGCTCGCTCGTAGATGAATTGGTGCGTAGATTCTTGATCGATTTCAAAGACAAGACCATAGGAATTATCAGTGTAGATCCATCCAAAAAGAAAACAGGCGGTGCCCTTTTAGGCGATAGAATCCGCATGAATGCCATTCGTAATGAGCGAGTTTACATGCGTTCGTTGGCTACTAGACAGAGCAATTTAGCCTTGAGCAAGCACGTGCAAGAAGCACTGGATATTTTAAAAGTGGCCCAATTCGATTTAATCATCTTGGAGACTTCGGGTATTGGTCAGAGTGACACGGAGATATTAGATCACAGTGATGCGAGTTTGTATGTGATGACACCAGAATTTGGCGCGGCCACTCAGTTGGAGAAGATCGATATGCTCGACTTTGCCGACATCGTAGCCGTCAATAAGTTTGACAAGCGCGGTGCTTTGGATGCCGTTCGCGATGTGAAAAAACAGTATAAACGCAATCACCAATTAAGGGATACGGCCGATGAAGAGATCCCCGTTTTTGGAACCATTGCCAGTCAGTTCAACGACCCAGGAATGAACACCCTCTACAAAGAGATTATGGATTTGTTGGTAGAGAAGGCAGGAGCGAAAGAGCTGAAATCTACGTTCGAAATCACAGATGAGATGAGCGAGAAAATTTTCATCATTCCACCAGCGCGAACGAGATACCTGAGTGAGATAGCGGAGAACAATCGCGCCTACGACAAGCAAGCTGCTGATCAATCAGATGTCGCAGATAAGCTTTACGGTTTGAACCAAGCTATCATGCTCTTTGGTGGTGAAGACCGATTGACTGCTGACAGCGGTTCCGCTGATGGTGAGCTCGGGGCGTTGAATGCGAAGTTTGATGAAATCCTTAAAGACTTGAATCCACACAATTGGGATACAGTAAAGCAGTTTTCTACTGAAATGCAACGCTACAAAGATGAATTCTACACATTCAAGGTGCGTGACAAGGAACTCAAGATCGCCACGCATTCTGAGTCATTGAGCCACAATCAGATTCCAAAGATTTCTACTCCGAAATACAGAAGCTGGGGCGATATTTTGAACTGGACTTTGCAAGAAAATGTACCGGGTCAATTCCCATATACTGCTGGATTATTTCCGTTCAAGAGAGAAGGCGAGGATCCAACCCGGATGTTCGCGGGTGAAGGTGGGCCAGAGCGAACCAACCGCAGATTTCACTATGTCAGTTTAGGCATGCCAGCCAAGCGTTTGAGCACGGCCTTCGACTCGGTGACGCTTTACGGAAACGATCCCGATCACCGGCCAGATATTTATGGTAAAGTAGGTAACTCGGGTGTAAGTATCTGTTGTTTAGACGATGCGAAGAAATTGTATTCAGGTTTTGACCTGAGCGATCCAAAAACATCCGTTTCCATGACCATCAATGGTCCAGCGCCTATGCTGTTGGGTTTCTTCATGAATGCAGCTGTGGATCAAGCGTGTGAGAAATACATCAAAGCCAACGGACTGGAAAAAGACGTTGAGAAGAAGCTGAAAGAGCTTTGGGACGACAGGGGATTAGAGCGACCTAAATACCAAGGAGAGATTCCAGAAGGAAACGATGGCCTCGGATTGATGCTCTTAGGAGTCACGGGCGACTTAGTATTGCCTGCCGATGTGTATGCCAAGATCCGCAAGGAAACCATGAGTGTGGTGCGCGGAACCGTTCAGGCGGATATCTTAAAAGAAGACCAGGCGCAGAATACTTGCATCTTCAGCACCGAGTTTGCATTGCGATTGATGGGGGATGTACAAGAGAGCTTTATCAACCATGCGGTGCGTAATTTCTATTCGGTATCCATCAGTGGATATCACATCGCAGAGGCTGGAGCCAATCCGATTTCGCAGCTGGCTTTCACTTTGGCAAATGGTTTCACCTATGTGGAATACTACCTGAGCAGAGGCATGGACATCAATGCTTTTGGACCAAACTTGAGTTTCTTTTTCAGCAACGGAATCGATCCAGAATATGCCGTTATTGGTCGTGTAGCTCGGAAGCTTTGGGCGAAAGCCTTGAAGCACAAGTATGGAGCTAACCCACGAGCGCAGATGTTGAAGTACCATATCCAAACCAGTGGTAGAAGCTTGCACGCACAAGAGATCGATTTTAACGACATCCGAACTACACTGCAGGCATTGTACGCGATTTATGACAACTGCAACTCGCTCCACACCAATGCGTATGACGAGGCGATTACTACGCCTACTGAGGAGAGTGTGAGACGCGCCATGGCCATTCAGTTGATCATCAACAAAGAATTGGGATTGGCGAAAAACGAAAACCCATTACAGGGCTCCTTCATCATTGAAGAACTGACTGACTTGGTGGAAGAAGCTGTGTTGCTAGAGTTCGACCGCATTACCGAGCGAGGTGGTGTGTTGGGAGCCATGGAAACCATGTACCAGCGTAGCAAGATTCAGGAGGAAAGCTTGTATTACGAAACGCTGAAGCACACGGGTGAATTCCCAATCATTGGAGTAAACACCTTCTTGAGTTCCAAGGGCAGCCCGACCATTTTACCCAAAGAGGTCATCCGTGCAACAGAAGAAGAAAAGCAATATCAGATCAGCATGCTGAATCGTCTACATACCTGCAATGAAGATAAGCAAGCCGCTTTGCTGCGTGACCTTCAGAAAGCTGCGATTAACAACGAGAATATGTTTGAGAAGCTGCTGGAAGTGTGCAAATACTGCTCGTTGGGGCAAATCACAAATGCGCTGTTTGAGGTCGGAGGTCAGTATAGGAGAAATATGTAATAGAACAGTCAAAAAGTCAAAAAGTCAACAAGTCGGTTAGTCGGAAGTCAAAAAGTCGGAAGTCCCATCTAGAAATCGATGAAAAGGACTCTCGACTTACTGGCTTTCCGACTTAGGACTATTCGACTTATTTTAGGTGCATGAAAATCCAGCGTTTCGAAGACATCATTGCTTGGCAAAGGGCGCAAGATTTGGGTGTGTTGGTTTACAAACATTTTGATGAATCCAAGGACAGAAGCTTTCGATCTCAAATATGTCGGGCATCGGTTAGTGTATCCAACAATATTGCCGAAGGTTTTAATCGAAGTTCAGATAAGGAGTTCATTCGATTTTTAAATATTGCTCGAGCATCTTGCGATGAAGTGAAATCAATGACTTATTTGGCAAGTCGTTTGAATTTTATAGATGATACAACGAAGGATGAATTGATCGATAATTGCGAAGAGGTTTCCCGCGTCATTTATGGTTTGATAAAGGCTCTGAGATAGATAGAAGGTTGATTAGTCCGAAGTCAAAAAGTCAACAAGTGGGTTAGTCGGAAGTTAAAAAGTCGGAAGTCCCAGCTAACTAACGATGAAAAGGACTAAGTGCTTACCGATTCTGGACTTTCCAAGCTTGGACTTACCAACTCTGTGCTTTCCGACTTTCCGACTTTCCGACTCTGGACTTACTTACTGACCGACTTACCGACTCTGAACTCTATAAAATCTCAATCACCATATCTACCTTCTCCTTCACATACCTATTCGACTTCCAATGACCGGGAGCCCAACCTTGCAGGAATCGCTCAAAATCGGCACAGGCGAAGGGATAGAGTCCACGCCATTCCGATTCTAGTTCGGCAAGAGAAATGCTGGGCGAAATGTACGTTGTGTGATTACATAGGGCAGATAAATACTGTGCAAGTAGCTCCTCCTCTTGACGCTGATCTTGAATGCCTCCTTCGAAGCAACTCAGCAGATAAGCTACGTCTTTCATGCCGCAGCCGCGCCCAACATATTGAAAATCGACTGCAGCTACTTTGCCAGTGGGTGAAAAACAGAAGTTGGCATACTTGGCATCTCCGTGGACGAGCGTCTGGAAACGTGCATTGCTCAACTTTTGATGAATGGCAGCGGCTTTTTCTTTGAGTGGGCCATCGGCCATGGCTTCCCATTCGGCTTGGCGGGTTTCTAATTGCCAATAGGTGCCTACTTCCCACAGGCCATCGGCTTTAGAACCCATGAAACGAGCGTGAAATACCGCCAGCCAGCGCAAGCAAGCATGGAGTTCCTCAGTAGTGAGGTATTGCTTTCGCAGGTCGTAGCCTGCACCATTCAAATCTTCGAGGACGAGCAAAGTGTGTGTATCTAGTTTTTGGTAGCCCAACAGGCGGGGCGTGCGGCAGGCATCATCGCATAGATGATTGAAATGTTGATACCAATGCGCTTCCACCTCATAGGATTGTAGTTTGCGCAGATGACCCGCATCTGTATCCCAACCACGAGGATGATCAGCCTTTTGAGGCACGCGTATATCTTTCACAATGATCGAGGGTTAGACATAGCCGCTCAGAAACACCCGATCTAAAGAACCATAACCCGACCACAAGGATTGATTAGTCTCCATCGAAATGACGCGCTCAAAATCAATAATGGAATGCAGTTCAGTTTCGAGGGTTTGGGACATTGGTGAATAGAAATGGTTAAGGCTCGAAAGATAATATGGGAAGCCGGTAGAGATTATTCAACCATGAAAAATCCCGTGATGACTGAAAACAGGAAGCGCAAGGCGGCAGGTATTGAGGAACTCATCCACGTTTACCTCAACTTTCCGGATGGAAAAACGGCTACGGCACATACGCTGATATATGCTGCCGATCAGTGGGTTGTTATTGAAGGTATCGTTGGAACTCCTCAGCGGGTGTTTAAACTCACTCACCAGCCGGCATTGGACTACCAGCGTCATGTGTTTGAGGCGATCGAAACCGACACGAAAAAAGGTTGGTTGGCGTTTGTGAAATGGTACAAAGAATGGCGCAAGGATTATTCTGTCGAGAGCTAAGACGGGCTAAGCCTATAAATCATATTCGTAGGCAGCGTATTTTCTGAATATGATACTGTCGTCTTTGGGCATGTTTTGTTGCACCCGGTTACCATCGTAAATCAGAGCGTAAATCATCCGATTATAACCGGCTTCTTGAGCGCTTCGATGCATTTCATAAACCGCTGCATTTCCTAATCCAAGCTTTTGATACTTAGGAAGGACGCCTAGTGTTTTGCAAATTAAGGTCTGTGAATCATTCTCGATATAGCGACAAAATCCGATCATTTCACCATTCAGATGAAGGGTCTGCAACGCCATGCGCTGTCTGACTCCAAACTCACTTTTGTAAAAGGCCTGTACTTCATCCGCAGTCATCGCGTTGAAATTCCAGTTCATCCCAAAGATGTTACCGACCATGTCGAACACGCTGCGAAACAGGTTTTCGTTCACCTCGCTATGGGTTTTTACCTCAAATCCTTTTTCAACCGCACCATCGTAGTAGGGCTTGCTCACGTGCATGATTCCATCGAACGTGGTGCGATAACCCGACCGAAAGTATTTCACGTCTGAAGGTTTTTGAACCATCAGGAAATCGTGTTCATCCACGCTGCTGAAATACTCCCCTCGAAAGAAGGCGGTCCCATCCGACTCGCTGATGAAACGATAAGGGAAGTAGGTGGTTCCTTGAATGGGGCCGCTCAATTTCTTGGCACCGATTTCTTTGGTTCTATGCTTTAAAGTCTCCCAAAATGGCACTCGGTTCGAATTGTCTTTTGGAAGCAATAAAAAACCAAATGACCAGGTTTCATCCAGTTCACTTGAGGCAAATATTGCGGCCAAGCCTCCGTTCGATTCCAAGAGGTGTACTTGCTGGTTTTGAATCATCCAAGCAAAAGCCATCTTCATTTCACAAAGGAATGTTTCTAAGTGCGGTTGATCATTAAACTGAGACCTCATTCGCGATTCATACGCTACCCAAAATTCTTCTCTTCTCATGCTCTTTCCATTGTTTTACGGACACCATTCCAGTGTCTCCATCAACCATTACTTGATCGCCATTGTGGATGCGATCACATGCACCTTTTATTCCAATCACCGCAGGAATTTGAAGCTCTCGCGCCACAATAGACGCGTGAGAAAGCATTCCGCCATGTTCCACTACCAGTCCTTTGGATAACGCCATAAGTGGTGTCCAACCCGGATCGGTGCGTTGTGTCACTAATATTCCAATATCATCCCCTTGTCGCGGGTCAAATGTCTTCATCACGGTAGCCTTTGCTTGGACACGACCTTTAGAAGCCCCCGTTCCCTGCCACGATTCGCTTTCGTGATCTTCGGATCGCATGACAGGCCAGCGACCATTCACCACATTGAAATAGGCAGGTGGCTCGATGTCCGCATAGTGGCGATATTCCTCCTTGCGCTTGGTTACAGTGGATTTCCAATCGGTAGGGTCGGGAGAAAACAGTTCGGACCATTCCAAATAAAACACATCCATGGATGTCTCCAAACGATCGTCCTTGACCATGCACTTGGCCTTGTGCAAGACCAGTTTTCGTACGATGCCAAACATATTGGCTCGGTAAAGTCGGAACACTTCTCTGCGCGCTCCAAATCGCTGAAATACTCGCGCAAGCCATGGAAGCTGATGTGCTGGTTTTCTGGGTTGAATCAAATTATCTCCTTTCCAATACATCGTGACTAAGGCGGCAAAATGCCCGAAGTTGTCCTCCACACCAGGCGTTTCTAATTTCAATTCATTCGCGAATCGACCTCCATAAAGTTGGAGGTATGCGCTGTATTCTCTCCCCAAGGGAGAATCTGAAACCATGGCGGATGCAAACTCGGCTTCGTTTTGGTCCAAGATGGCTTGTCGCAGTGTGTCGTCCTTGCCAATACTGGCGCTCAGCTTGGCCAACGCTGCGATTTGATCGCTGCTGGCACTGTGAAAATTCAATACATCTTCTAGCGGAACCTTGGAACCGGGTTTGGAAAAGTGAGCGTATAAGCTCATCATGACCGTGTCGTTTTCAACGGTGAGGTACCACCGTTTCAACACCCCACTAAAGAGTTCATCCATCTTCTGATCGACTTGGTTTTCGCTCCAGTCTTTCAAATTCCATTGGCTGGCTTGTTCAAACCACTGCTCGGCTTCTGCCTTTAGTCGATTAATCTTCTTTTTCAGTCCAAATAGCTTCCAAATGACTAAGGGGTAATAAATCATTTTCAACCAAAGACTCGGGCGTAAGTCATCATAGATGCTTCCCGCACGCGAGTTGAGCATAAGCATATCTTCGAGGTTAGAGGCATTTCGCTTAAAGCCGGGGAGCATTCTTAAAAAGGCATACCAATGATCCATACGATAGTACATGCGGCCATATACAGGCTCAACTAGTTTTTCAAAAATGGGTTCAGCCTTTTTTAGTGATGACTCAGAGACAGCCGAATGCCGCAACAAATCCTCATATACCTGTTTATATAGCTTGGAAGCAAAACTCAAGGTGAGCGGTAAAACGATGCCACTGTATGACTCGCCCACATTGGCGCTATCGTAGATTTTTATTTTTTGTCCTTTCCAAGGGTTTGCGGTTACGGGTCTGGCTTGAAGCAAGAACAGTTCATTGTTTCGCATCGTCCACTCAATATCTTGAATGGAACCCATATGTTGGCTCACTTTTATACCCAAGTCATAGACGGACTTTAGATCAGCGTGACGCATGTTGGAAGAGCTCTTCTGTTGACTCAGTTTTCCCTTTTCAAAGTGCAAGACATCTTTTGATTCTTGCCCATGCTCAAAGACCAAATTTTCGGATTCGAGCTCGTAATAATCAGACTCATATCCTTCAACCACCGCTTTGCATAATCCAGGAAGTGCGTTAATCATTACACGAGCATTCTTGGCATCTGCAAAGCAAACTCCACTGAAGTCTCCAAGAATCATCTCTTGGATAATCACCGCATTTTTGCCTGGGGGCATGGAAGCCACCACTTTTTCCCAAGCCGCTGAAAACTGATCGATGGAAATAGCCACTTCGCTGTGATAAGCTCCGGCCATGCTTTTCTCCTCCCCATCTTCATTGGCCGCGCTGGATCGAACAGCCAAAAGCGACTCCGACTGAAATTGTTCGGCAACCATTTCTCTGGCTTCAGCCGTAGAGGTATCGGCCGGTATGGCGATCAATTTAGGCACCTTAAATCCATCTTCCTTTAGCTGAACTAAGGTCTCGGCTTTAGCTCCCAAACTACCCATATGCCAAGAGTAAGTTTTGTCCCACATAACTGAAAATGAGTGCAAGCCAGAATAGATTTTCAGCCGTTTGTGTTTTCTTGCGCTGGTAATAGACCAATCCAAGTATCATACTCGACAACCAAACAGCAGCTGCAATGAAGATCAAAGTTGAGTCAATATCCATCGCTTGTGCTAGGTAGCTTGAAATTGCAATACATAACCCGCCCAAACCAAGCCAGAGAATGAACGCTCCGTTCATACCCATTCGGTCGCTGTATAAATCATTCGCAGCACTTTTTTTGGGTTTGATTTTTCTGGTCACTTCCACTTGAAGCGATAGAGCAAATACAAATGCCACGTGAATCCATATCATTTGATTCATTTCAAACTCGTTGAGAAGTGACAAATAAACAAAGACCTGCAGCATCAGCATTTGCAGCATATTGAGCAAGTTGTAGACAAAGTAATGCTTGTGTTTAAATCGCTCAGGTAAGGAAAAATCTCTTTTGGCCCAATAGCCAAATAGCCAAACAGGAATTACCAGTGCCATGGAAATCCAGCCAAAAAAGATGGAAAGGACGGCCATAACGGCCATGCTGAGGGTTCCGAGTTTTTCGAGTTGAGACAAGCCAATGGTGCCTTGTTGCACTGCTCGGTCAGGGTAGTGGATAGAGTCGAATTCAAAGTCGCGTTTGTCATCGCCCACACGGTTATTAAACAAATAAGCCAATACCATAAAGAATACCATCGGTTTGACCGACCATCCCTCTTGATCCACATCCACGATACGGTCAATTACCAATACATCCGATATGACCAGTAGGCTCAGCGGTAAAATCTGAAACCGCTTCAGAAGGTAGTCGATATAAGCTCTGGCGTTTTTCATGCGGGTTGATAAACTCCTAAAAATCCATACAATGAACCCGTTCGGTTTTCCCAAAATTGAAGGGTTCGTGATTCATCAAGTTTCCAATTCTTATTTGGCTTCCTATCCACCATGTTGTTCCAAACGAGCAAGTGACCATTGGGTTTTAGATGAGTACGGCATAATTCAAATAGTCGGTTACTATCCTCCACGGTCATGACTTCACTAATGTTGCTGAGGTTGATCGCATCAAAAGAGTCTTTTGTATTCTCTAAAAAGTCGACAATGGAATTATTGACAAACTCCAAAGTACCTGCACTTTTTTTAATGGATTCAAAATTCCCGATTTGTGCCCAAAGCGGCAAAGTCAAATTTTGTTGCATCAATCCAGTTAGGATAAAACGAAAGAAGTAGTTGTTTTCAATAGATACGTCAAGCCAAGCGTGTTTTATGCGCTGGTAGAAAACACCAGCGAGATCCGCTTTCACATGCTTTAATAAATCAGGATGGCGACCTATCCGTTGTAATCGGCCAAAGAACTGCCGGAAAAGAAAACGATACCTCATATTGTCAATGCGGTGGTTATAAATCTCCAATTGCTCTTCTAGGGATTGGGCGTTCAAAAATGAATGAATGGTTTTTTTGCTTACCGCCAACGGAAGCAGAAATCGAGCAAAGAATCTAAGATAAGTCTCGAACCTTCCGCTTTGAAGGATTGACTTTTGGTCAAGATGATTCGATACTATCCACGATTTCAATTCTAAAGACATGCTGGAGTAGTGTGGTTCCAACCAAGTTACTCTGTTCGGGGAGGGGCCGAATGTTCCAATAAATCGATGACAGTCATGATAATTTAAGTGTTGAAATGCCCATGCTTTGGTTTTTGTAAGCTCGATTTGATCACTATTTGTGTCAACGGCAACTACTCGGCTTGGGTTTTTTGTCAATGTGCTCATTGCTATGTCTCCAGCGGAGCAAACAGTCAATACCTCATCGTTGGGTTTTACCAAGGCCGTAAACAAATCCGGATCTTCCCAGCACATGCCATATAGAATGCCAGATTTCATGCGCGATCGCTGTGATTTGATTTAAGGTTGTATATCATGTAGTTCATCCATTGCTAAGGAGTTCAATGATCGTGAAAAGTTTAATGGAAGTAAAACGGAATTATGCATGATTAACAACTCGAAGTTGCAGTTTTTGCAATTCAAAATTGTCCGACTTGAAAAGCGGATAACTACTTCGATCTTCTAATCAAAATCAAGTTCTTTGTCTATTTATTTAGACCCTAACTGATCCAGAACTCGCTGGGTGATGATTTGTATGATTCTACGCTGATATTCCGCGGGGTGCAGCTGATAGCGCTTCAGTTCATCGGTCGTAAACAACCCAATGACAATTCCCACCAATTGCTGTCGAAGTTCTTTTTGACCAACCAAGAACGTTTTCAATTTAGCGCGGTATTGTTCCTGTGTATCTGTCCCTAGCATCGCTTTATGGAAAAATCTATGTCCATGAACCATAGAAATAATCAGATCATGCTGAAATTTAATAATGGGTCTAATGCTGGTGTTTTGAAATTGTTCCTCCTCACTTTGCAGATGGGGTTGTTCAAGTTCTAAGATGGGTCTGCAATCTAAAACGGCTCTGTTCCTTTCCATATGTATGAAACAACCACCACGGAGCAAAGTTCTGAGCAAAAAAAGCGTCCTGCATTTGCAGGACGCTTTTATAGAGAATAGATGTGGTGATTAATTGTGTTTAGTGCCTCGGAGCCTTTGGAGGTGCGGGAGCATGCTTTGGAGCATCGTGTGGAGCTGGTGGCTCGTGCAACTTCATTTCTTCTTGGTGAAGGTCTTCGTTGATCTTGTGGAATTGATCCTCGGTGATTTCACCTTTTTCCATTTTCTTCATGGCATCTTCACGCTTTCGCATAATGGCTTCCATTCCCTCTTCACGTTTCTTGTCCATTTCAGCATGTGCATCTGCGCCATGTGCTTCTCCTGCATGTGCATGTCCATGATCGTGTCCGTCATGATTGTCATGTGTTGGAGCTGGTGGAACTTGTTCTTTAGTCTGTGCTTGTAGCGATGTGACTGCGAGAGCCAACATTGCTACCAAAGTGAGTGTCAATTTTTTCATAGTCAAATGTAATTTGTCCGAAGATAAAAAAAGCCCCGGTATCGGAGCTTTTCTTCTTTCCTTAGGAAAAGACTATTTCCCCATTTTATCCGTCTTTGAGCGTTTTTCTTTTGCTTCAGTGGCTGCCTCGTCCAATTCCTTGTCAGCTTTGTCTAGCGCTTCTTCCACCTTTTTGTATTCTTCTTCGCTCATCTCGCCACTCTCTTTTTTGGCCTTGGCTTTTTCCTTCGCCACTTT
Source organism: uncultured Flavobacteriales bacterium (assembly GCA_943788775.1). GTDB lineage: Bacteria > Bacteroidota > Bacteroidia > Flavobacteriales_G > Salibacteraceae > SHAN690. The sequence continues at coordinate 137,595 of CALSRO010000008.1, forward strand.
CACTTTCTCTTCCGCCTCACTCAGGTTTTCTTCTGCCTCATCTTTGACCTTTTCTTTCGACTTGGCTTCAGCTGCTCGGTTTTGTCCAAACTCTTTGCCGCTCATGTCGCCTTTGTTTTTGCCATAAGCGTTACCATTGTTTTGCTTATCGCTTTTATCTGATTTTTCGCCATCGGGAAACAAGATTGTCCTGAAATCATACGCTAACACTGGAACTGTGCATTATTGGAATGTGTTGGAAACCACGACAGGAGTCGGTAACACAGGGTGGGATTTCACCTCACTCGGAGCTGGATATGTAAGTGGCGATCGACAATATGGAATTGGTGAACCCGCCTGCACGCGAAGCGTGGTCACGGTAGGTTCACACCAGTCCGGAATTTGGAATAACGGTACATTCATTCCCTTCAATCTCAGTGGTTTTTCGAGTCAAGGACCGACATTGGACGAGCGCAGAAAACCAGACTTGACGGCTCCGGGTGGTGGAGTAGTTTCTTCGATTTCAAGTTATACGCATGGGGGATATAATCCGATATCGATCATTGAATTTAACGATCGAGAGTATGGTTTTTTAGGGTTTAGCGGGACCTCCATGTCATCGCCCATGGTCGCTGGAATTGCTGCGCTAATGTTGGAAGCGAATCCTCAGATGACGCCAGAAATGATTAAAGACGTTTTAATGGAAACGGCACAAGAAGATCAATACACTGGTGTGATTCCCGATAGTGGGAGTAATCTATGGGGTTATGGTAAAGCTCATGCGTTTTTTGCTGTAAAGAGAGCTTTAGAATTGGTAGGTGTGGATGAATTGAAGGAGCAAAAGGATGCTCAGGTTTATCCAAACCCAACAAATGGCCTCGTTCATTTTAAGAATGAAATACAGGAAGTTTGGGTGTATAACACCAATGGTCAACTGATTAAGAAGCAATTGGAAACCACCCCTTCCATCGACCTCAGTGAACTCCCAACAGGAGTCTACTACTTGATCCTACAATCAGATCAAGAACACTACATCGAGAAAGTAGTAGTAAATTAAGCTCCGAAAGCTGCGTATTTCAGAATGCAATAGATGGCTCTGAATCCGTCTTTCCATCCAATTTTTTTACCCTCTTCGTACGTACGCCCATAGTAGGAAATACCCACCTCGTAAATTCTGATTTTTGGGATACGGGCAATTTTTGCAGTCACCTCAGGTTCAAATCCAAATCGCTTTTCGATAAGAGTCAGCGATTGGATGATTTTGGTGTCGAACAACTTGTAACATGTTTCCATGTCTGTCAAATTCAAGTTGGTGAACATGTTTGAAAGCTGGGTCAAGAATTTATTCCCTAATGTGTGCCAGAAAAATAGGATACGGTGTGGATTGCTTCCTTGAAAACGCGAGCCATATACCACATCGGCAAATCCATTCAAAACAGGTTTCAATAGATCGTTGTATTCCTCAGGGTCATATTCTAAATCAGCATCTTGAATGATCAGGTAATCGCCAGTGGCTTTCGCAATTCCAGTGTGCAAGGCCGCGCCCTTACCCTTATTTACTTCGTGCTCGTAATATGTAATGGGCATGTCAGGATTGGCATCCATGTATCGAGCAATAGCCCCTTTGGTGTCATCCTTCGAAAAATCATTGACAATGATGATTTCTTTCTCAACTCCCCCGATCAATTGCACATCCTTCACCTTGTCCAAAATCAAATGGATGGTGCGCTCCTCGTTGTAGGCAGGCATTATGATGGATAGCTTCATAGACTCAAATACAGGGTTAAATGCAACGGCAAAGGAATGAAAACTTGGTTATTGAAATTACCCCTCGTTTAACTTCAATTTATTTATGGCTTTCACTGGGCCTGGGCACTTCTGCTGGTGGCAAGCTAAACAGGCATCCAGCATCTGATTGAATGCCGTGGGTCGATCATCAGTAGCATGCTCGAAGGCTTCGTATCGTGCCAAGAAATTGGCCGCCATTCCCTGGTATAGCTCGTCAATCTTTTCGGGTTCCGTAGCGTGATCGGTATGAATTGATTTGTACCGTTCTAAATAATTCGTTTTTATGTCCTGACCTGCTTGTAAAGAGTCTCGAACCGATTTCATCTGGTTGTACATATCGCGCATCGTAAGCGCTAGTTCACTTCGCTCTACGCCATTGATCAGAGTAATCCCTTCTTTTTGCTCCATCTTTTCATCCTGATCCTCTTCGGTATCCGATTGGTTTTGATTCTCCTGACAAGCTATAGCGAAGCATACAATAGAAATAAGAACGATCCATTTTTTCATATCACAAAGCTAGTGCGATTTACCTTGAAAATTCTCTAGACCATCTATGCGTTAAATCCAATAAGTTCGCATTTGTCTTTTTAGGACACTAACCAATTGAGAACATTCATCCGATTTATACTTGTGCTTGTGTTTTGCCTGGGCGGTGCATCGCAGTTCTCATTCGCTCAAAAAACAGAGATTACCGGATTAGTATTAGATGACACTGGCTTTCCCATGCCGTCAGTTAACGTTTCGTTTAAGGGAACAACCATCGGAACGATTACGGATATCAATGGCCAATACCAACTCACAACCAATAAGCCATCGGACTCGCTGCAGGCCTCCTTCATTGGGTTTGAGCTGGTTTCTAAGGCGGTGATTAAAGGCGAAACTCAAACCATCAATTTTGATTTGGCTCCCGAATTGACTGTGCTTCAAGACGTGGTCATTACGGGAAGCCGAAAAGACAAGAATCCTGCGGTGACATTCATGAAAAAGGTGGTCGAAGCCAAATCAACCAACGATATCTATGCCCAAGATTATGTACAATATGAGGTCTATGCTAAGGTGGAACTGGATTTGAATAATTTGGATGAGGAATTCCAAGATCGAAAAGTGATGCAGCGATTTGGGTTTATGTTCGAAACGCAAAATGAAGGCGATAGCAATACTAAACCATATGTGCCGGTTATTTTGGCCGAAAACTTGAGTGAATATTACTATCGGAAATTTCCCAAGGAAGAAAAGGAGATCATCAAGGCGAGTAGGATTTCAGGGGTGAAGAACGAAAGCGTGCACGAACAACTTGCGAATACGTACTTAAAAATCAATATGTACGATGATTTCGTGGACATTTTCACCAAGGGCTTTGTAAGTCCATTGGCAAGCACGGGTGGTTTGTTTTACAAGTATTACATCATAGACAGTCTCGAAATTAAAGGTGATTTATGCTATCAATTGAAGGTAGTGCCAAGACGAGAAGAGGATTTAGCATTTGCAGGAGATATCTGGATCGCCAAAGATTCCAAAGCGTTAGTGAAGGCCAAATTGAGCATTTCGGAAAACACAAACATCAACTGGGTAAATGGATTGCAGGTTGAACAAGATTTTGAAATGCAAAACGGCCGTTATGTGTTGACCAAAGAATTTACCCTCCTTGACTTTAGTATTTCAGAAAAGAATGATAAAACAGGGCTGTATGCACGAAAGCACGCCTCGTATGATAAGATTGTAGTCAACGAGGAAAAACCAAATTCCTTTTATAAAGAGGAAGTAGCGGTTGCAGTTGAAGCGCTTGAAAAGCCAGATGAGTATTGGGAAGAAGTGCGTCATGATTCCCTCAGTGCAAACGAAGAGCAGATTTATGAGAACGTTCAAAAGCTGCAGAAGATCCCATTTTTCATGTCTATGAAGGAGGTGATGACCACCGTCTTGACGGGATATCAAGACATCGGCTTTTTAGAAGTAGGGCCATACCTCAAACTCATCACGCACAATCCCGTTGAGGGCGTTCGATTGCGTTTGGGGGTGAGAACCAACAGCCGATTTAGCGAGAAAATTCGATTGGGGGACATTTAGCCTATGGATTTTTGGATCAACGTTGGAAGTACGGAGGAACGTTTTTGTATTTGCCCAACAAAGATCCTCGACAATCCATGGGGATCAATTACAAATACGACATTGAACAGATTGGACAAAGCGAATCGGCCTATCCGGTGGATCATATTTTAGGTTCCATTCTGCGCAGGCGTCCTTTGGACAAGCTGAGCATGGCACAGGAAATTGAAGCTTTTTATGAAAAAGAATGGAAGCGCGGAATCTCCAATACCGTGAGCCTAATTAACCGAAATGTGTATGCCAATCAATTTGATGACTTCAGCGCTTTTGGAGGTTATTTCAATTCAACGGAGGTGCGACTTTCAACTCGAATTGCTCCTGGAGAAAAATATGTCATTGGTGATTTTGACAGGATTTCTCTAGGCTCCACCAAACCGGTGATGCGTTTTTCATATGGCTATGGAATCAAAGCGCCAAACATTGGAGATTATGAATACCATCGCCTAAGTTTTGATTGGAAGCATCGCATTGGAATGCGCGGATTGGGTTATAGCAAATACTACGTCAGTGCTGGTAAAATCTTCGGGAATTTACCATATCCCATGCTGACTGTGCTAGCTGGCAACGAAAACTATACCTACGATCATCTGAGCTACAACTTGATGAATTATTATGAATTTGTAGTCGATCAATACGTGTCATTGTACTACACCCACTATTTCAATGGTCTCTTTTTGAATAAGATTCCGCTGGTTAAAAAACTGGAATTTCGCGAGTTGGTTTGGGGTAAAGGGGTGTGGGGTTCCATACGACCAAATCACCAAAACATCCAACCCTTTCCTACTTTTCTAACTGGGTTGAATCAGCCTTACTACGAAGCCGGTTTTGGTCTGGAAAACATATTTAAAGTGCTTCGTTTTGATGCCTTCTGGCGACTCTCGCATTTGGACAACCCAGGTATTTCCACATTCGCCTTACGTGGAAGCATGCAGATTAAGTTTTAGGGGAAAACGTAAGAACTAGTAGCGAATTTCTGAGTAAGTTGCCGCCCGATTTTGAAAAGACCTAACCCTCATATTTCATCGATCGCCTTTTTTATGCTGTTTCCAGCATTCATAATGGCTCAAACCTTGGGCGATTCACCATTGGAGTATGGAACTCTTGATGATTTGAACAAAGGTTCGTTTGAAACCGAAAGCATATTCGCCCTCGACTTAGAGGATAATATCAATCCAACACGATTAATTGAACCCACTTCTCCCATTCTTGGTAGTAAGTTAGTACAAGAAATCAAGGATGATCAGCGTCACCCCAGCGAGATTCTGAGAGCCATTGGTTCCAAATATCAATCACTCAAAGACGAAATTGTGGTGTCCAGCATCGCTTATTACAACGCTCTTTTGCCGGGTTTAGTTGAGTATAGGAAACAGTCGTTGGTAAGCACCAAACCAGTGTTCGGAATGCAGTGGACGGAGGTAGAACCTGCCGCTATTCCTTTGGAGGTACTCACACCGCTGCACTTTCAATACAAAACACTTGTTGATTCGGCCCATATGTTCCAGCAAAAGCAGGGTTATGAATTATCCAGAGACAGCGCCATCCAATTGGCCATAACCTTTGGGAATTTAAAGGCTACAAGTCCCACAGTTTTAAGCGTGTTGCGTCCCAATAACTTTTATACCCGTGTATTGCCACATAAAGTGGCCAAATTGATTCAACTGAACGCTCAAATAAGTTCGGCAGAAGCGGCCTATCCGCGATTGCAACATTCTATCAATGGCTATCTGCAGCATACCTACAGTTATCTATTACAACACAATGATCTGGAAGGCTTGTTAGCCGCTGGTTACGATGCGCAAAACCATTGGATTGAATCGTCCAGGGAGGGTGAGATGAATGTGCCCTTCATGTCTTATATCGAAAAGGCGGTGTTGGAAGAAGGATATAGTCATCGTGATGCGCTAATTTTGTTGTGTTACAGCACTCGAAATATGCCTAATCTGGATGTGCAGTACTCCATGAACCCTGAAAATGCCTTGGCTTTAGAAGTTTTTTTCTGGAAGTTTAAGGAATTGCAGAATTTGGCAGTTGATCAGTTTTTTGATAACGTTTTTCCCAATCATGTTTTTAAGGAGAACCCAATGTTGTACCATTATGCCACAGCTTCTTACTTGGCCTATGAAGTGGAACGCGCGGGGTATCGGAATGTGACGGCTGTAAGCATGGCTTTTTTAAGTAAAGCCGGATATAAGTTTCACAAGTTTGTGACCGCATTGGATCCTAGGAAATTCAATCACCAAGGAGTTGGGCACTTTAAAGAGCTGTTGGCGAGTCAAAGTTCTGTCAGTGGGGTGCAGGCAGGATATTATGGTGGGCTGCATGGAGTAGCAATTGCGAAGATGGAAGATCGATCCTCTATTATTTCTAAGCGCGGTAAATTATTGGCGGCACAAGAGGCACGCCTTCAATTGGTAGAATAGCCATGCGCTTGGCATTACTCTCTTTCTTTTTACTCTCTACGTTTTTATGTGCTGCTCAATTCTGTGATGGCCATAAGCGCATCACTCCCCAGAATTACCTCTTAAAATATTACCGTATTCAAAACGACATTTTTAAGAAGGTAAAATCTGATTCCATGTCGATTCTCGAGGCCATTGCGAATTGCGATAGCCCAGAGCACATGTATGATGAAAAGTGCTTGCATAACCATTTTTTGTTTGTCGATTTCATCCTCTATTTTGAATTGGAAGAGCGCTACCGTAGGCGATCAGACTATTCTGAACAGGAATTCCGTATGGCGCTGATGAACTTACGAGATCTATTGTATAAAAATTGGATGGAGAGCATTAAATACGAAATGCCAAATGGATACCATGAATGGGATGCAATAGCGCTGAAAGGAGAAACGTTGGAGGAGTTTAAATCTCGTGGTTCTGAAAAGTTCAGCTTGTTGGAAACAATGGTGAAGCGAGTCAATCCAAAGCCACGAAAACGAGACTCTGCTCGGTGGTCAGTGCATGAATACTTAGGTGCTACTACTCCATTCAGCTCAATCATGACTGATCAAGCCATGGAATTGATCAAAACTGAGAAAGGAAGGCAGGCTATAGAGATTTTTTCGGAGAATTTAGAATCAAAGGCGGATTTCGTGAATCTCTGGCAATTGGCCATCGCCTCTGCAGATATGGATACCATTGCCGCCTTGACGATATTGTCGAGCGTGTCGGCACAACGCATGTATCTCATCCGCGATTTCAAGCATTGGATGGAGGAAAATCTCAGCCAAGAGGAATATGAACTGCAAATGAGAGCATTGAAGCAGAGTAGTGCAGCCTATTTTAAAATTGAAACCGTGGCGAGCGCAATGCCAATGGGCTGGAATTATCCAGATGGTGTGGGAGCCAAGAGTACAAAATCCTATCACTTTTATACCACCGCTATGTTGGCATATCAATTGGCGAAAAGAGGCTTCGATAGAGAAACGGTTATTAAGGAAGCCACGCGCCCCGCGAAGAAATACAAGCGAGCCATCCAGATTCCTGGGTTGGCACACAATATCTGGCTGCGCAACACATGGAATGCCAGCACGGTAGGTGATTTCAAGCAGGTCTTAGTCGAACAAAAACTGGGCGCTCAGTGGGGGTATAATTTAGGAAAGGAATCGAAATAGTTTTTGATCTACTACTTTTTATTCAGACCCTCTTTTTCCAAATCCTCCTTTGTAAACTGTTTCTGCTGCGACTTGTAGTGATCCTGGGGCAATCCACCAATCGGTGTACTGAAGAAGGGAATAGCATCACCATACTGATTCGTAAAATATACGACAGCATCATTGGGAAGCGGAGATTTACTCCTGATCTGATAGTCCATCGATGTATTTTGTTCGGCACCGAATATTTTTTGCTCAGACTGACGCCAAACCCCATTTCCTGAAGGAGCCAACGGCACATCTTTCCTAACGATAGAATTTACTTTCAAATAGGCAGAAGAATCCAAATCAAAATGATGAAAATGCACTTTGACCACATTTGACTCGATGAATGGATAAAAATGACTTCGCTAACTTGTGTTTTGATTCAGTCTAAAACATAACTCATAGGCGAATGGATTCACTCCTTGAATAGGAACGTTTTCCGTTCCGCTGCTACTCACAAAATACTTGTATAGATTGGCGTCATCACCACTCATTCCATCGCAAATAATCTTGAATACATAGGCATTTAACTCATTCGACCATTCTCCTTCGTTAGGGACTAGCGTGGCTAATAGTGCCCATTGGTCATCAAAATTGGCATCGACAGCGATTTTCTTTTCAGCAAGCAAAACGCCAGATTTATATCCAGGCACTGGATCCACCTTGCGAGCTTCCTTGTTCGAGTAAGCATCGTTTCCACCATAAATAGAATAGTGGCATGATGTGTTAAATCCACCACCCATCATCTCGTCATTGGCTCCTCCTATGTCCCCGTCAAAAACCCTGATATAAACTGCATCCTTCCAATCTTTAGGAATTGCCACGAAATAAACCTGTGAATTGTCATCATCGCCCCATTGTGGGTTAGCATCTTGACCAAAAGTGGTAGCGAATGGGACGTTTTCCATGGGCGAAGGAAAGGCTTGACTCATCATTTCGGTAGTGATTAATAACGAAAGGTAGAAAGCGATAAAACGTAGTTGATACATGTAATACTGAATCTAATAAAATAAAAGTGGATTGATCAATAGAAGCTGGATAGGAGTGTTTCTTGTTGTTCTATTGTGTGGATGCGAAACGAATCAAAACAAAAGTCCAAAGCGGAGTGATACGAATACATTCAATCAATTTACATCCGCTTTAGAAAGTTCACCTGATTCTGTCCTGAATTTATTGAACAGCAAAGAGTGTTGTGAGAATTTGGATACCTTACAAATTCTGCAACTTAAGGTTCAAGCCCTTCTTGCAACAAACAAGCTTCCAGAAGCATTGGTTTATCTGGAGGAAGTAAAGGCGATGGGGCTGGGTAACGACAGTGTCACGCTCGCTACTAGACATAAGGCTGCCATTGCCTTATATAGATCAGGCGATTACCAAGGATTTATTAAAGCCCTGAAAGAACTTTTGATTCTTTTCGAAGAATCTGGGAATGAGTATAGCGTCAGTAAAACCTTATCAAACATCTCTGGTGGGTTTCACGAGTTGCAAGAGTTCGACTCATCATTGCACTACCAACAGCTAGCCTTAAGAGTAGCTCAAAGATTGGGTGATTCAGGGTTGATTGAAAGGCAAACGCTCGAAATGATTCCAGTATTTCTCGAAACGGGAAGAATTGATACAGCTGAGCAGATGCTGCTGAAGCTTGTTTATAGAAAGGATCGGTCAAAATTGGACAGATTGATTGATTTGATTAACTAGGGAACCGTATTCAATAAACGACAGGATTATGCCAAATCAAAAGAGGTTTATTTAGATGCAATTGTCTTGGCCGAGGATATAGGTGATTCGATGGACATCGCCCATGTTCTAAATAATATCGCTTATGCAGATTATCATTTAGGTAACTATAAGGATGCGTTCATCATGCTAGACTCGGTAAACGACATTTACTCTAGCTTACATCAATTGGATTATGCGGCTAATATCAATGAGCTTGAACTCAAGTTTATGGACTTAGAGAAGGATGCGGAACTCGCTGAATTAGCTTCGCAAACCGAAGCAGACAGGACATTTAAGATTTGGCTGTCTGTTGTTTCGTTTTTAGTTGTTTCCATTTTAGGCTCTCTGTTTGTATCCAATCGTAATAGGCTCAAAAACTTAAAGCGCATCCGAGAGGAAGAACACCTTCGTTTCCAGAAAGAAAAGGAATTGGCCGCCTTGCATTCGTCATTGCAAGCACTGGAAGAAGAGCGCAAAAGAGTGGCGATGGACTTGCATGATGGTATAGGGGTGTTAGCAAGTGCGGCAAGGCTTCGTGTATCCAAAGTCAATAAAAGAATTGATGATGCCACATTGAACAAAATATTGAATGAAACAGATGAGGTACTTAACACGATTACTGGTGATGTCAGGCGAATCGCTCACAACATAATGCCTGCAACACTGAGCAAGCTCGGATTGAAAACAGCAATCGAAGAATTACTAGAAAAATCACCTCATTCCATGGACATTGAGTTCAAGTTGAAATTAGAAGAAGTACAATTACCGCAGGCTAAACCACATGACATAACCTTGTATCGAATTTGCCAAGAACTGGTGAATAATGCACTGAAGCACAGTCAGTCAACTTTGGTTGAAATAAGCCTAACACAAAAAGGAAACCTTGTCACGCTTCGCTATGATGACAATGGCGTAGGACTATCCGATACAAATGGCACTGGAAGCGGTTTAGACGCGATGAGAAGTCGAATTGAAAGCTTGGGCGGAAGAATGTTCGTGGACAAATCGTCCAAAACAGGTACGCATATTTATTTTGAAGTTTCCAATGGCTAAACCGAACATCAACATACTCATTACAGACGATCACCCCTTTTTTCGTTCAGCCATTGCATCCATTTTATCGTTGCAGATCTATGTCAATGAAATTTTTGAGGCAGGAACAGGAGTGGAGTGCTTGGATCAATTGGACAAACATTCTGTGGATGTGGTTTTGCTGGATATTAACATGCCAGATATTGACGGTATTGAGTGTCTCAAAAGGATTAAAGCGAATCGCGAAAATGCCACACATAAACAGGTGAAAGTAATTGTGCTTACTCAACATTCAGATGCGAAATTTTACCGCGCCTTGATGAGTATGGGAGCCAAGGGGTACCTGTTAAAATCAACCACGGAAGATCAGTTCATTTCGGACTTCGAGCGGGTGGTTTTTGATGATGAGTCCGTGTTGAGTTCCGAGCTAAACCTTGATGAAAAGAGAGCTGAGAATAATCAAGATGAGCTGTTCACTCCTAGGGAACGTGAGATTCTAGTGCTAATTATTGCCGAAGTGTCGGTACAAGAGATTGCAAAGCGTTTGTACATTTCAACACACACACCGTTTATAATCATCGCAAGTCCATTTTGCATAAAACGAACCAAGAGAGTGTGGCTGGACTGATGAAATGGGCAGTAACCAATAAAGTGGTTTAACGAATAATTGAAATGATCCCCGGGTTCTTTCATTCCTTTGCAAAGAAATGCAGTCGAGTCCAATTTGTTTTATCCCGTTTGAAGCGGATGTTTCCGACATATCGCTGCCGCATAGGTTTACTTTTCCATTTTACTACCATCCACATGAATTGTGCGTCATTGCCGCGAATGAATTACAGCAGCGCATCAGTAATCAAAAGTGGGATCACAATTTTGGATTAGACCAAGGCCAATCGGGTATGGTCATCGGAAAGATGTTTGGTGTTCTCGTGGTTAAAAACAAGGATGGTCAACTCGGCTACCTCGCTGGATTTTCGGGCAAAATTGCGGACGAAAATCATCATGAGGGATTTGTGCCGCCTGTGTATGACATATTGAAAAAGGACGGCTTTTTTCGAGAAGAGGAGCAAAGGATCAATGCACTGAACGCGGAAATTGAGCGGCTCGAAGGTGATCCCAACCTGCAGGATTTGAGGTCGAAGTTGGCGACCTTTCAGGACGAGATAGCCTCATCCTTGGCACAGTTTAGACAGGATATTAAACAAGGTAAAAGGGAGCGTAAACAACAAAGAGGCGCGGCCAAGACTCGATTGAGTCAAGAGGAATGGGAGCGGTTGGATGTGCAGCTGGCCAAGGAGAGTGTTCATCACCAACTTGCCTACAAACGGTTGGCGCGGTTCTATCGCGAACAATGGGATGAAAGCCAGAAGGCACTCGATTCGATGCTTCAAAAAATCGATGCCTTGAAGGACGAGCGCAGAACCCGATCGGGCCTTTTGCAAAAGCGATTGTTTGATGAATATCGTTTTCTAAATGCGAATGGGGAGTGGAGGAGTTTGCTATCTATTTTTCACTACACAGATCAATCTACTCCGCCCGCTGGAGCAGGGGAGTGTGCGGCTCCAAAGTTGCTTCAATATGCCTTTTTACATCAACTTGAGCCCATTGCTATGGCCGAGTTTTGGTGGGGTGCTTCACCCAAATCGGATGTGAGAAAGCACGGACAATTTTATCCGGCTTGTCGCGGCAAGTGTGAGCCCATTTTGGGCCATATGCTAAAGGGTTTGGAGGTGGATCCCAACCCGATGTTGGACAATCCTGCCGAGGGCAAGGAACTCGAAATATTATTTGAGGATGAATTCATGATGGCGGTGAATAAACCGGCTGAATTTCTTTCCGTACCTGGAAAAATCATTAAAGATTCTGTCTATTCCCGCATCAGGGTGCGAAACCCGGAGGCCACCGGACCACTCATTGTCCATCGATTAGACATGAGTACTTCGGGTATTTTGCTCGTTGCCAAATCCAAGGAAGTACACAAGCAGCTGCAGCATCAGTTTGAAAATCGAACCATCAAAAAGCGATATGTGGCATTGTTGGATGGTACATTGACCGTAAACTCAGGAGAGATCGATTTACCCTTGCGTGTTGACCTTGATGACCGACCGCGACAGCTCGTATGCTATGAGCATGGCAAACCCTCGAAAACCTATTGGGAGTTGATTGAAACCAAAAATGGACAGTCTAAAGTTTATTTCTATCCGCTCACAGGGCGCACGCACCAACTCCGTGTGCATGCCGCACACCAACTTGGGCTAAACACTCCCATAGTGGGAGATGACCTATACGGTACGATCAAAGACCGGCTTCATCTTCACGCGGAGCGTATTGAGTTCTTGCATCCACAAACCAAGGAGAAAATGGTGATTCGATGCCTTAAGTTTTAGCTTTCAGGTTTTGATTAGTTGCATTCAGGATCTTGGATTTCTTTTCCAGATTTAAAAGTTTGAAAAATGGAATTAGAGATATCCATTAATTGCACTTCGGTTGACTCATTTTGTGGGTCGTGGTTTTCAGATGAAATAATATTGAATAGTTCATTATTCAGAAAGTAAAAACGATTTTGATCTTTCTTCCCAGATACATCCATGAAGGATTCAAAGACATAAAATAGTTCACCCTTGTCGAAGAAAAACTCTTGATCCAATTGGACTCCATCTGATTTGTTAGTAAAGCGTCTACCAATTATCCTAACCTCATCATTATTAGTTCGAACGCTGACAAATCCGCAAGGCGTTGAGCTCTTTGTTATTCTCATCTCTAGAGCATTTATCTCAGCATAGAGTTCTAAAATCGCTTCCATTCGTAGGTCGATAGTCGTGCTATCTAAATCATTTTCTGTGGAAACATCTCTCCGAGCTATTGTATCGGAGATAATAGTATCCTGATTGAATGTATCCAGATTGACAAATTCTTCATTTACTTTTTGTTCAGAGGGAGGGATTGGTGATTTCATAAAAACGAATACCGCTGGTATTGAAACTATAAGAACAAGGATTGACAAGATGATGATCGCGGACTTGGTAGATAACCTCCTTGGCTTACTTGGATTTTCGTCTCGTTGACTTTGTTGAATCAATAATTTTTGATTCTCAATTAGAAGAAGTTGCCTTTGAATTTCCTTTTCACGTTCGATGACTTGATTATTCCAAGTATTCACTCTTTTCTTAAATTCTTCCCGCTCTTCAGATAATTTCTGTTCTTGTTGATAAGCGTCTTCCTTTTGTTTCAGATATATCTCTTTTTCTATTTCAGCTTGAAGTTCAAGTTTTGCCTTTAGACTATCCTCTAAACTTTTATAATGTATTCCACTGCTATTATGGGTTTCAATATATCTAAGCGATCTATCAAATTCCTTTCTATGATCCGGCTTGGAAATTACTTCATAGGCCTCCTTTATTTTTTTGAAATAGCCCTTGAAATAGGGGTTTCCGGATTTTGCTTCTAAAAGAATAATTTTAGAAAGCATGTCAAAAGCATCCTTAATTTCCTGCTGCGTTGCCCCTTTATCTACACCTAGTATGTGGTAGTAATTTGTCATTTAGGACTCGAAATCTTGTTTGTTTTGAATTTATAATTGGAGTAAATCAAAAAAGCAGCGTAAATGATGTCAACAACATTCCATATCTGTCTTCCAAGGGCTACTTTAAATATTGGATTGAATAAAAGGACGCCCACCGCAAATACAATTACAGCTGCAATTCTTTGGTCGGAATAGGCCGTAATTCCCAGGTATATGAAGATAACAAATGATACTATCCTAATTAACTGATAATAGCCATAGGGCATGTCTAATAGACATATGAGTAGAAGTAGGGCAAGTCCGATGTGTAATACTTTATTCATCGATTTAGTTAAAACCTCTCATTTCTGGATATGGAATTAAATAGTCTAGAATCGGCACCATTTCAGATTTAATTAAAAGAGACATGGAAATAAAAATGCCCACGTATAAAAGCGAAACAGTCCAGTTATCGCTGCAGATTTCAATAAATAGATTCTTACCATTTGAAACCACATTGAACAATAGGAGCGACAGGAAATAGTTAATGATGATAAGCACTAAACCTATGGTGGAAAAAAGACTTAAGTATTTAATGAAGTCTAGATAATAGGCAGCGGTATTCGAGGAAATTGACAGCGAATTTTTCAATGGAGAAACGATCTCACCAATTTCTGAAATGACCAAAGCAAGACTTATGAAAAGGCCCATTTTTAATATTACCTGAGCCGATGTTGCATCTTCTGAAATCTGTGAAATTCTCTTCACTCTCCAATTTATAAAGAGATTAATAATGATTGAAATGATGAAAAAGACAATCATTTGAAAAGCGAGTGAGTATAGGTTCTCTATCATAATTATATTAGGCTTACTTGCCAAAGATTTGGGTTAGCGTATTCATTGGGTATCAGTCCTGGTGGGATATTCGGTTGAGTTGTTTCCCACCAAACGAACCTTCTATTTCGAAAGGTGAAATACTTTCCATCTATTCGTGGTAGTTCTACTGCTAGAATTGCATGTTGAAGTGGTTGACTCACGAGCATGATAACATTATATTGATAATGCTTGAGGATTGTGTAAAGCAGTAATGTGCGTGTATCACAATCTCCGTGCAGCGTTGCCACAAATTCCAATGGGCCAAGAAGTCCGTATTTGACATGTTCAACACAGTCGTCACTTCTGAGCAGATATTGATGTATATACTCATTGGATGGGTAATCTTGAGGGCTGCAGGAACCTTCAACAATGAGGTAATATGGAATATCTTGTACGCAACTCACAGCGATTTCAGCGAATTGCTGTTTGCTTGGATTTACGTTTTCAATAATTGAGTCGAACATATGGTACACGCCCTCCATACCTTCTAAATTGCCTAAATAAACATTGTTTACAATGCGATTATAGTCTTCCGTTGAAAAGGCCTGTCCTGGTATATTATTGCGAATATTCTTTGCGTTGAACCAATCTTTAGTCTTCACGGCAACCGTTCCCTGATAAGAGTTGGCATCGTAATCATTCCAATCAAGTTCATGTTTAATAATGTTTCCCGTGATCAATTGGTCTGTTTTTTCAGTTGTTGTCCTTGGGGGCGGGCTTATAGATTCGGACGTTTCATTTTGATCGATCACATTACTCCTAAATAGGGACAGTACATTGGACAGCATAAAGAGTCCAAAAACTAATCCGAGAAAGGCCCAGAGCCAATTCCTTCTTCTTAAAATGAAGTTGAAGATTATGGAAATGGCCCAAATGAGAAAGAAAATACCTGCAATTCCCAGAAAGACTGGCCAACCTGAGATTATAGCGGGAATTAATATTAAAGCTAAGATCAAGTAGCAGAAAACGCTACTTAATCCCGACCAAAATCGATCAAACCATGTATCGTTTAACCGGGTTGAGGTGAAATTGACTCTACCTGAGGCCGTTTTTTTGATAGTTGTTTGATACCCTCCAACCGTTTTTTGAATCTTTTCTGTGAATACCTTAGGTTCAGCCTCTAATTCTGAGCTCTCCTGGCTTTTCCTTTTTCTTTCTTCAATCTCTGCTGGTGTTAAATCATCATCATGAACAAAGTATGCGAAAATGTTGACCGTTATATCCCCGAACATATGTCCGCCATCTTCCTGATGGTTTCCGAGATGATAGCTGATAGTCTTTATATCCTTCAGCTCAACCATGAATCGAAGTGTTTCACCTTTAGAAATAAGGTTAACCTTGATTACTCTGGGTAGCTTTAATTTTAGGTCATCTCGATCAATAAACTGGTTTTCATCAACCTCATCCCAACGAATGATTTCTTCAGCGAAAACCTGGCCTCGAATCAACTCTAAATCATAGACTTTTTCGAATGCACCTTGATTGTTTACTTGAGTTTCAAAACCCTGATATTGACCTTTTAATCGGCCATTGATATAGGTCTTCCTCTCAATCTTAGGTGCGTTTGAGTCACTCATTTCTTCTTATATATGAGTTCGACTAGATCTGATTGATTTAGGTTTTTCTCCTCGGGTTCAATTCGCTTTGTGTTGTATGGAGGGTCTAAATGAGTCTCATACAGCTTGACAAATCGACCGTGCTTTTTCCAAAACAGTTCGGTGTATTGCTGTTTCGTTAATGCGTAATTCTCATCTACTAAATCCCTTTCGATCCGCATTTTTTCCTGCATATATTCACTGCTCCTGGGAATTGAGAGCTTGATTAAAATGGGCAATAAAAACAGTAAAGCGTTGAGCAATGTAATACCCCAGATAATTGGACGTTTTTCATGCAGTCCATTAAGGCCTTGAACGAAATATCTAGAGTTTTTGACTAATAGAGTAGCCTGGATTATTTTTTTTTCCTTTTGGGCGTTTATCGAGTTTTTCATAGAAACATATTTGTTTCTAGTCTCATTGGATAGATGATTGCCGTTGAGTTCCTTTTCTATATAATCAAGTTCTCTCTCTTCCGCGTAATGAACAGACCGAATCAATTCTGCTATGTTAGTAGCCTTGAGGTGGTTTGTAATTTGAGTCACGTCTGATTTGAAGATCCAATATTCAATGGGTTTAGAAACCACAACAGCTATGAACACGATAAACAGATATCGCAGCCATCGACTGTTTTCTATGGTCTTCGGTTTAATATGAGGTAACAAGTTAGGCGATAGTGTTTGCAACAGAAGAATATATAGAACTGACAAGACCGCTGCAAAAAATCCTCCGATTAAAAAACCAATTAGAATAGATCGAAATAAAGATTCTATAGCAATTTGAATGGACAGAAGTGAAAGAAGTATTATTACTATTACGACTACCCCAATCAAAGCAAATTTGAACTTGATGAGTTTATCACAACTCGCAATTATTCTGTAATCGTCACCGCTAAAAATCCAAAGCAATTTAAGCATCAATTGAATTTTTAAGCGTTTGAAGTCTGTTCAACAAATGCTTTGGGATCGGCATCTATCTCTTTTTTCAATTTCTCTTCATACTTTGAAAGGGCATACTGTGATAGTCTTTCTTGAACTAACTGGAGTTCAATTTTTTCGGAGATGATTTTTTCAGCATTGATATGCTTGGTTAAATCTCTTTCCTTACCTACTTTGTCTTGAAAGTAATCTCGAATCACATAAACGCCCTGATCAGCTTTCATAAGCTCTTTTATATTTTCCTCTACGTAGTCGTATGGGGTTTTTATAAGCATGAGTTTAAAGAATATTGGGGTTAATTCAATTGCCAAGAATAATAGGGTAACAAATACTCCAATCCAACCTGACAATTCGTGTGAAACAATGATTTTTTCAAGCAGTCCATCTAAATTTTTAGCCTTTTGAGATGATTCTGCGATCACCTTCCGTTTTGAAATGTAAATTGAATCAAGTTCTGATCTAGCTTCAGCTATAATGGGTGCATAAGTTTCCTTAATGAGTATTTCTTCTGCCTTTGCTCTATCCCATTGTTCTTTAATGGCTCGTGCTCTCGGTCCAACAGTAATAATTCTTGCTTCTTCTATATATTGATCTTCAAGATCCACTGAACGCTCCGTTTGTGCTTGAATTTCATTATTCAAGTCTTCTATTTCATTGTTAATACGATCAATTCTAGGTTGAAATAATGAATCTGCCTGTAGTATGTATTTTTCCTTTAAAGCAATCTGTTTATTGTGAATCTCGGTATCAATTTCAGATTTAAACATTCTGATCTCAACGGGTTTAGAAATGGTCAAGGCAATGATGGTTCCCATGATAATTCTTGGAATCGCGGTCTTAAATTCCTCCCAGGTTATTGCTTCCGTTCCATCGCCCTTACCTGTGCTTGTGACAATGAATCGATCAATATTGAAAATAATCAACCCCCATATGATTCCAAAAAGAATCGAAAGAACAGCCGTTGAGATACTGAGATTATCTTCTAGTGCTATACCTCTAGGCTCAAAAATGGTGTAGAAGGCATATCCTCCAGCCAGTCCAGCCATAACACCTGTAGTCAAAACAATGCCTCCTAAGCACATGTACTTTATTTGATCACCGTAAGTAGCTTTTTCAAGAATGTAACGATCACCTCCTGCTGCTTTCCAAAACATTCGCATTAGCCTCGAAGAACTCGGTGTCTGATAGTATTCTGTTTTCATAATATTATTGGATTTCGTGTAGGTCAGGATTGGACAGTCTTTTCAATTTGAATGAAGGGAGTAGAATACTCGGCTCTAATGGTTTTACCTTAGCATTAAGGCGTAACTCAGCTGGAAGGGATAATAAGGTTCTGAGGTTTTTTGAATTTGGGACTACATAATCCAATAAAAAGCCATTGTTTACTAATCCTAATTCTGGACTTCGCAATTTTTTCGGATCGATTTCATATGCCCTTTTTTCAAGAGAGAATGCCGAAATCCATACTACGGTCAGTTTTTTTCTAACATCTGGGCTAATTGCGATTTGGCCACTTTGCTGGGTATAGAATCCATGACCTTGTATATATATCCATCCAAGCCTGTCAATATTCCATTTCAAATAATATCTATTTCCGAATGCAATTAAACCTTGCCTAAACTCGATGGATTTATTATTCGAGTGATTGAAAAGTCTAAATAGCATTAGAATGAAACCTAATCCAAAGTTCTTGGTACTTCTTAAAAGATTGGTCATACGGCTTCTTGGGTTCATGAATTAGTATCGCTCGGTTATAATATAGTATGTCGATTCATAATTTGCCCCTTCAAGTGATACACTTCCCGCAAATGATCTAACAGACGAACTATTGACTGATGCCGCAATTCGGTAACTTCCGTTTGGTAGAGAAACCGATGAAGCTCTACCCGGCTTCATTACTACTTTGTGTGATTCTTTTCCGCTGTATCTAACAGTTAGCGTATAGTCTGTATTGTTATTTATAGTAACCTCATTGCGGTATATGGTTTCAGTGCCTTTAACTTTCTCTAAAGGCGGCATTTTTCCATGATCACTTTTGAAAATGTTGTCTACCTCAATATCGATGATGAGCTTCTCAGCCTCTTCGCGATATGGGGTGTTAGGATTTTGATTTAAATATTTCTGGACGGAAGAGATGCTTCTACTGGACTTTGCGTTTTCCCACTCTTTCTCTTTTAAACTAGATATTCTTTTTGACGCGATTTTAGCCTGTGGACTTTCAGGATGTTTACCTACAAAGTCCTCATAACCCTTTATTGAGTTTAGTTTTTCTGCTTTTTTCCAAGCAGGAGTAACAATATTCAACTCATTCAATGCCTTGGATATTTCATCTTCGAATTTTGAGTTAGGGTACATCCTTCGAAAGGCCTCGTATGATTGTGCTGTATGGTTTTTCGTTGTCTCTAACCATGCCTTTTCTAAGTTGAGTTCATCTATTTTTTCCTTCGCAGTTTTGGCCTGCGTTGAAAGTGGATGTTTCTGTATAAATTCAGTATAACTTCGGGTGCTATTTAAAGTAGTAGCCACACTCCAATCCCGATCTAATTCAATCTGTTCGATTTTCGCAGTCGCCTGAGAAATGAAATCTCCCTCTGGATAATTTTTAATATAGGATTCAAAATCTTGAATTTTTGAACTGTTCTTTATTTCGTTCCATAATTTCTGCTCATTTAGTACAGAAAGACGATTGTTTGCTTCAGTTACGAATGTGGATTTTGGCTTCTCTTGTATAAATTTCTCATATGCCTCAATTGAATCAATTGTGCGAGCTTGTTGGAACTTTTTAGTGCCGTTACAAGAGGCGCAATAGAAGCTTAAAAAAATTAAGATAACTGTCCTAAAACTGACATTAGGACGAATGTTTTGGTATATGAAATAGAACATTAATTAGGTAGAAAGTAAGTTTAGGTCTCGAAAATTAGGTTTTTGATCGTAATTGACGTCAATTGCCTGATTATTTCTGACCATGGTTTGCGTCAGGTATTTCGATCAGATTATTTGAGCCTATTAAATGCGACCCATTGTAACGTAATAAATCAATGACACACAAATACGTTTTGCTAACGTTAGTACAATATATGGAGAAGGCGTTTGCAGCATTTTTTCCCCGCTCGCGCGTACGTGTCGTCCGTGCGCTTCTTCACTCTGCGCATTACCCATGCTCTTCCAACCGCTAATTTGTTTTCCATTGCCTTGAGATTAAATCTATTTCCATTTAAATGGGCCAGGATTAGTTTTTAGGAAAACAGTAAAAATAATTCATTGGCGCTGGATGCATGTCCGTGCAAGCTTGGTTGGTTCGGAGCTTTCTTTTCTTAAACTCCCGCCACGCGCAAGGATGCGCGCGGCAGCGGGGCTAGCATGGTTGTGCAATTACTTAGGAGCTTTGAATGAGTAGAATTTTGTTCCCAACTTGATGCAAAAAACTCGATTACGTGACATTCTATATTCAATGACAGAATTTCCGCTCACAGGCCCTGATACTCGATCAATTAATTTAAATCTGTGATGCTGTTGTCTCAGTATAAATAACTCGTATTCATCCACACTATCTAATGATTTTTTGTAATCCTCTTGGAATGAAAGTCGAAACCCAGACTTAAATAGACCATTGAAACAAGAATCTACCAGTATCTTTGGATTATTCGGTCCTATTCCAAGGTGTGCGTAGGAAATTGTTGTATCCACTATGAATTTACCGTCAATTCGTGTTATAAATAAAGGCACATGATTAATACAATCTATGCCGTCAAAGACTGTTTGAGACATTATAGATGATTGAGTCAAGACTAAAAAAGAGATTATTAGGTGCTTCGCGTTATTTAAGATTATAACCATATTTAAAATATAACGGTTTTATGGACTTCAGTAAAGCGCCAAAGCCCGCTCGCGCGGAGGTGTCGTCCGTGCGTTTCTTCACTCTGCGCATTACCCAAACTCTTTCAACTGCTAATTTATTTTCCATTGCTTTGAGATTAAATCTATTTCCATTTAAATGGGCCAAGAATAGGTTTAACGAAAACAGTAAAAATAATTCATTGGCGCTGGATGTTTGTGCGTGCAAGCTTGGTTGGTGCAGGCAAGGAGGACAAGTCCGCGCTAGCTGGCACATGCAGAAAACACGTCCGTGCATTTTCCGCACTCATTCCATCCCTATATCGTTTACCGTTCCTAGTGTAATCAACCCATAAACGCGGACCAGTAGCGATGAGCTAAGCTGAGTGAGCGGGCAAAAAAAAAAGCCTCACATTTCTGTGAGGCTTTTCAGTTCATGCGGTCCGGACGAGACTCGAAGTAATTGTCTTATTCATTTCTATATCAGAGACTTATCTGATCAATATTTCTTTAGTCCACCTTAGAGGACACCAATTTGATTGCATTTGAATTTTCTGGATAATCTGTCTTATTTGCAGCCTTTGTTCAAATAGTTGAGTCATGAAAATCGAACAATATAGTTTAACATATACCGTCATTTTCTTTTGTCTTTTGACTTCTCCTTCAACCTATTTTTCAAAAATGCCTTGCGCTCTAGGAGAACTTTTTTCTCATCAATCAGGTCTCTAATATTACGCTCAGCCGACTCCTTTTGCCAAAACAGTTTGTTAACATTTCGATCTAAAATCCTCACCTTAGATTCTTCGATTGTCCTAGCCTTGGCATTGTTCAAGCTCTGCACATCAAGGCTCTCATTAATTTGAATGTTTTCAAAAACCTGGTGCTTAATTATCAACTCCTCTTGAAGTTTTTCAATAGATTGTCTTAACGTTTTGATCTGCTTTTTTATGTTTTTCAAATCCTCCTTCATAAATACACAATTGACTTTTAGGCATTGGAGACCTCGTTTTGAAGTACTAAATTAGTCTCAAGAAATGCACAGAATAAAAATATCAAAATCTAGGTATATATGGGGGACTTAAAAACAATGCAGGAGTATTTTGATGAGTTCTTCCCACTATACTATGCACGTAAATACGATGAGGCTATTAAAGTTGGCGAAAAAATGGTAGAGGACTATCCCTGCTACGAAACATATAATGAGCTGGCCTTAGCGCAAATTTAATGGTGATATAGAAGGCTGGAAACGTGATGACAAAACAGCATGGAGTTACGGAAAAGATGGTTGTATGTAAGTTTACTCATATCCCTTGAGTTTTGTAAACTCTAAAAGATTTCTTGTGCAATAAATGGGGCTAAAGTCCTTACTAACAATAAAAGCTTCTACAGATGAGTCCCCGTGAAGAATCAGTTCAAGAATTAATTCAATTATTAAGTCGCCACCATTATCATTTTAATCACTCTATCTCTAGTTTCTTCCCAATTAGTCCAGAACAACTAGGACGGCATAAAAACTTACTTATCTGGCAAGATAATGAGGATGCTGTCGACAATCTAGGTATAACCAACAATCCCAGCATTGCCTGGACAAAAGAGCTGTTAATCGAGTTTAAAGATCGATTACTGTGGTCTGGCGTAAGTGTGTCGTTAATTGGTGATTGCCTTTGGTATGAGGGGATTCTTGATGACTTTGAGGATGTTATCGATTTCCAAGCCATCTCCTTCAACCAATCCATACCGTGGTCGGCAAGCCTATTGAAGCAATTTGAAGATAGGATTGACTTAGATGCTTTAATCGGTATTGGCTTTATGAATGTCGATATGGAGATATATGAGGCTTTTAAAGATAAAATGAGTCTGAAGGAATTCGTTTACAATCAAAACCCCCCATGGAGGATAAATCCAAAATTCAAAATAGAATCGGTGGATAAGAGTTTAGAGGAGATATTATCTATCCTTCAAAAACTGGAATCGGAGATAGTCTGGAATGAACTCAATATTGATTACACCCTGTTGCTACTTCCTCATGAAATAGAAGCTGTGATAAAGGCATTTTTTGACTTAGAAGAGGGAGACCCCCAACAACTTTCGCTCTCAATCTAAGCCCTAAACGATATCAGTAACTCGCTAGCTTGATCTTTCAATGACTTTTGTTTTGGGCTTGTTTTGACAGAGCATCTAGCTGTTCTTGCACTAAATCTTTAATACACGAAGAACTTTTCGATCTCATCTAATTCTTGAACTGTGTAACAAATTTCACCTTCAGATTCAGGGCAGCGTTTAACCGTCTTGTGGTGCCTTATCTCGATATGATCTTGAAACAATATTTCAGGAGAATTCTCATAAATAAAATTGGTGATTGACTCATCTATCATGATATTAGATTCATTGTAAATAGCAATCCTCTTGTGGAGTATGGTGTCAGAGAAATTATTCTCGTTTAATGATAAAACATAGAGTACTTTAAAAATACCATCGTAACCTGAACCGTAATTGTTGTTAAGGACTATAAAACTCTTGTCATTTATTTTTTGAAGGCTGTAGTTTGGAAACCATCCATTGGAACCACCTTTAATGGTATCGCTTTGTATACCATTTGAAACTACAATCCTACCAGAACACATCGTGCAATCGCCTGACTCAGACTTAATTTCTTTGACTGAAATATTATCCAGTGTAGTAAGGACTTGCTCCTCTTGTTTAGGCTCAATTATTTTTTCTGGAATGCTGTCTAGTTTAGCATTATCCTGAACCTTTTGTTTAGGCTCAATTTCCGTGGTTGGATTATCATCAAGTTCAGCATTATCTTGACTCTCTTGAATGCAACCATGAAGGCTAAAAGCCATGCATCCAAATGTTACGATTATGAATCTAAGTATGTTGCTTCTCATGGACATTGGATTAGATAATTGAGGTTAAGGATAATTATTTATGTAGGAATTTTACGCTTTATTTCGCTCGAAAATAAAGTTTCGATTCTTTCTACACTAGATAAAACACCCTTGCGCTAAAGACGATGCTATACACGCAGATATGGGGTTATACTATACCTCTGAAGCCATATCGAAGACAGAAACCCGATTTAAAACAACCCACCCCCTGAGGTAATTGGGAGTCTTAGGTTTTAACTTTCAGGTCTTAGCTGGTTTTCAACCAACATTGATGGTTTTGGTGGTAAGCCCATCAGCCCTCACTGGATCTTAACAAAACACCCCCAACACTCAACCTGTGACCGTCTATAGCATTGGAATTGTCTAAGGGAGATATCAATCTATTAAGATCGAGTCTCTCATTGCTCAGATAAGTCGATGCCATACACAGATATTTTGGGTAATAGCTATATCTGGAAATGACGAGTTAAAACAGAAAGTGAATTTAGAATCACACACCCCTGAGGTTATCCAATGTCCAAGGTTTATCCTTTCAGCTTTCAGTTTATTTTCAATCAGATTTAAAGGTTTTAATAGGACCCATTACTGCCTTATCTGAGGGTAAATGAATATTATTCATTTAAAGTGCTTCATCTGGATTACTAGGACGAGTACTGAAATTTCCATTTTCCTGTGAAATCAGGTCATACTCGAGAATATTATTGCTCAAATATTGAGGATCATCTTTTCCAAAACTTTCATTTGTAATAAATCCACCTTTCATCTCACCACCTTTCATTTCCTTTTCAGGATTCCATCCTTTACCGTAATAAAAGAATATCTGATAAGTGCCTTGAGGAACTGAGAAAGAATAGCTGCTCCCTGAATTGATATAAGCATGGCTTACTACGTCTCCTAAGGATTTGATAGTAACTAAAACATCAGAGTTGCTAGTTCTCACTTTTATATCTGAGCAGCCGTAATCATCACAATATGAGTTTCTTCCATAATATTGAGAATAGGGTGTGCTTCCTGCCCGCAATGAATTGCTTATGTACTTGTCATAAATAGCCTTTTCCTTTTCATCTGCTTTACGCTGTTCTTCAATTCCGATTCTTTGTTGTTCCTCGCTAGCTATACGCTGCTTTATTTCTGCTTCACTTTCGCAGGACGAAAGACCTAGTGCTAAACAAAAGAAAGGAAGAAGAAATTTCATTTTTAATCTCATTTGGTTTTCTTTTATAAAATGGTACGAACCACCACCGCTTGGTTGTTCGATATTTGTTAACGTGTAGATTAACCTTTCTGGCAATTGCGCATAAAGCATCGTACTTATTGTACCAAAAGTGGATAAAAAATATTGATCAACAATTATGGATGCTAAATGGTGTAAAAGCTCAATTACTTAATATAAGCCAATTGAGCTGTTTTAAAGCCCGAAGCTTTATATATTTGAGTAGAATCATTAAATTTAAAGAAGTTAAGTGAAGCTCATTGAACATAATCCTTATCGGATTTTAGGGGTAAAAGCGAATGCTTCGCTTAGCGATAGGCTGCAGCAGGCTAATCTGATAGCGCAGTATCTTAAGATTGGCCAGAGCGCGAAGCTTGACTTTGACATAACTCCTCCACTAAATCTCTTGGAAAGAACTAAGGATTTAATCGAACTGCAAGGCGGTAGAATACATTCAACAGGAGATAAGATTTTGTATTCCTTGTTTTGGTTTGTTCAGGCAAACGGAATAGATAAGATTGCACTTAATCATTTGACTGGATCAAAAGATATAGACAAGGCTTTGTCTGATTTTGAGAAGGGCTGCAGGGACTTCGTGGTAGGCCCAGATAGCTACTCTGCTATACTGAACCATTCCACATTGCAGATAATAGCCTATCGCCAGCACAAGGATTTGAGTAAACTCAAGGATGCAATTGCTCATAAGTTCAGCATCGTCTCAGACTCAAAATCCTTGGTACAGCTTAAGGATCTGGTAGCTGCAGATAGCAAGAACATCAGTGTTCAGGAAATACTGGAGTTGGCCATGCCCAAACTTAAAGAGTTGCTTAAGGAACTCGTGCCATCCAAGAATACGGATAAGCTTTTGTTGGAGATATTCAAATCCAATACGGTCATTTATCCTGGTTTACGTAATGAGGTTATCGATGCATTGGTGCATAGGATTGATCGTTTAGTAGATAAGACAGAAGCTGAAAGGAATAAAGCTCTGAAGGGTGATTATACTGCGAGCATGTTGAAGGATATCCCAGCGTTGGGTCGGTTGCTATTGGAAGCGGTGAAGGCTCCGCTGCAAGAAATTGAGACCCTTTTGGATAAATCCGACCCTGTTTACACTGATGCTTTGCAAAAAGTTTTCGAGGAAGTCAATTATTGTGGAGTGCTTCCCTTTAATAAGCTCATGGATAAACTGAATTCTGCTTCTACAAGCCCAGTTTTAATGAGAGCGATAGTAAATAAAATAGACCTAAATGACATTCTAAAATTGTATAGTCAAGCTATTAATAACCTAAGTTCAATTGAAATACCTGAAAAGGATACCATCCTGAGAAATCAAGCTGGTATTAAAAAGATGAAGAGTAATTTAGTTGCGGCAAAATCGAACTTGAGTTCTAAAACTGGCAATAATAACTCAGCCTCAGAAGATGATTCTCTTGCGTGGTTCTGGTTCTGGTTTGTGGTAGTTGTACTTGTTTTAATTGCTCTTTTTAATTGAATAGTTCCTACCATGTCAACTATAGTTATGATTCGTGTTTGAGATGATCACATATCATAGATAAAGCGATATTCTTAATCACTTTGAATAACGTTTTAGGATTAAAAAATATACTTGTACTCATCTTGGGTGAACTCACTCTGAATTATGAAACTCGTAGAACATAATCCATATCGAATATTAGGTGTCAAGGCAAACGCTTCACTGAGTGATAGGAAGCAGCAGTCTAATCTTATAGCGCAGTATTTGAAGATTGGCCAGAGCGCGAAGCTTGACTTTGACATAACTCCTCCACTAAATCTCTTGGAAAGAACTAAGGATTTAATCGAACTGCAAGGCGGTAGAATACATTCAACAGGAGATAAGATTTTGTATTCCTTGTTTTGGTTTGTTCAGGCAAACGGAATAGATAAGATTGCACTTAATCATTTGACTGGATCAAAAGATATAGACAAGGCTTTGTCTGATTTTGAGAAGGGCTGCAGGGACTTCGTGGTAGGCCCAGATAGCTACTCTGCTATACTGAACCATTCCACATTGCAGATAATAGCCTATCGCCAGCACAAGGATTTGAGTAAACTCAAGGATGCAATTGCTCATAAGTTCAGCATCGTCTCAGACTCAAAATCCTTGGTACAGCTTAAGGATCTGGTAGCTGCAGATAGCAAGAACATCAGTGTTCAGGAAATACTGGAGTTGGCCATGCCCAAACTTAAAGAGTTGCTTAAGGAACTCGTGCCATCCAAGAATACGGATAAGCTTTTGTTGGAGATATTCAAATCCAATACGGTCATTTATCCTGGTTTACGTAATGAGGTTATCGATGCATTGGTGCATAGGATTGATCGTTTAGTAGATAAGACAGAAGCTGAAAGGAATAAAGCTCTGAAGGGTGATTATACTTCGAGCATGCTGAAGGATATTCCAGCATTGGGTCGGTTGCTATTGGAAGCGGTGAAGGCTCCGCTGCACGAAATTGAGACCCTTTTGGATAAATCCGACCCTGTTTACACTGATGCTTTGCAAAAAGTTTTCAAGGAAGTCAATTATTGTGGTATCGGACCATTCAATAAAATGATGGACAAACTGAATAGCTCTGAAGGCAAGGCCAATGAAAAAATAAAAGCAGCCACAGATATATCAGCCATATTGGAATTGTATACAAACGCAAAGGAAATTTTAGCTGGAATTTCGATTCCAATCAAAGAGACCTTGTCGAAAAACTTAGAGGGAATTGGTCAGTTCAATTCTGTGGATTGTTGCGAGTTCTGCGGTTCGGGTAGACCTACTTCAATGAGATTGAAAGTCGAAATGCACAAGATGAAAGAGTTTAATCAATACACTTATTTCCCAGATGGAGGGGTTAAGGTGCCAAGTTGTACCAAATGCTTTTTAATGAGGTTCCCATTAAAAGTACTTTCCATACTAATGGGCATAGCTTCAATCCCGTTAGTTATAGCTATCATTATCCTAAAGAGATCTTACTCTGAAAATGACTTTAAATGGGTACATAGAATAGCGTATAGATATACATATTGCTTAACAGTAAAAAATCATCCATTAATTAAGGAATACCTTAAAGATGGATATGAATTTGGTTTACCATAGTGCCAAAGCTTAAAAACTAAATAAATTTCAATCTTTACCTAAAGAAAAAGAATCAACCAACAAAATGAAAAAACTAATAACCTTAATCACACTTGCTTTAACGGTAAGTGTTACAAGTGCACAGTCTAATCAGGATTCCTTAAACACAGCTTCGCAAGCTGACCTGTCTATAGTTAAAAGTGATTTGCGCAGTCTGACAAGTGACATACAAGACTTAAGCCAGGAGCTTGCTAAAACAAAAAAGCAACAGCAAGATGCGCTAAATAAGTTAAATTCTGAGTCTAAAAATGCAATTAGAGATTCGTTGGAGGTTTTGGAAGAAAACTTGAGAAAAGAGTGGAAAAGGGTACAAAGTTCTTTACAGCAATCAATAGCGAGAGAGCGAAAAAAAGCTGAGGCGCAAACTATCATCATTGATTCCCTGCAAACAGAGCTT
Source organism: uncultured Flavobacteriales bacterium (assembly GCA_943788775.1). Classification (GTDB taxonomy): domain Bacteria; phylum Bacteroidota; class Bacteroidia; order Flavobacteriales_G; family Salibacteraceae; genus SHAN690. The sequence continues at coordinate 166,241 of CALSRO010000008.1, forward strand.
ACGGGCGGTCTCACAATGATAGATTCTGAGGTAGATGGCCTGAGCTCTAGTCTAACCGCAACCAATGAACAATTGGATGTAGTTAAAGAGAATGGTGACTTAAATAACAAGACAACCCACGAATATCTCATGTATTTAATGGCAGCAATATGCGTCCTGCTATTGCTGGTTATGGTGGTGTATTGGCTAACTCATAAAAAGCATGGAAGTGTAAGCAGTGACCTTGTAGATGCTAAGGCTGATTTGAAAGCACAAATAAACACTGCCAATGCAGATTTTGTAGAGAAGCTTGCAAAAACGTTAAGCGAACTTCCGAAGCCTGCCGAGGGAGGAGATAAGCCAGGCCCTGCAGATAACCAAGGACTTATATTGGATTTTGCGCAGCAAATAGCCAGTATGGAAAACAACATCTGGCATTTACCGGAGAATGATAAAGTGAGAAAGAGAATTGAGAAAGCCACCAAAAAAATGCGGGAAACCTTCATGAGTTTGGGGTATGAGATGCCTAAGCTTATGGGAACTGAGGTATCTGACAATCAAATCATAGAAATAAAAGAAAGAAACGAGGATTCCTCAATACCAGTCGGTCAATTGATAATCTCAAGTGTAAAGAAGCCATTGATACTTTTCAATGACAAAATGGTGCAAAAGCCGGTGGTTGATATAAGTGAAAACACAGAAGAATAAAAAATCAAATGGGAAGAATAAAAATTGATTACGGTATAGATTTAGGTACTACTAACTCTGCACTATCGCGGATGGAGAATGGAGAAGTTGTGACCCGTGAAATTGACCAAAGCAGAATCGTGCCATCATGCGTTTATATTGACAAAAGAAGTAGAACTAGAGCAGGGATTCAGGCAAAAAATAAGTTCCCTCATTTTGTCGAATTCAAAAGAAAAATGGGTCAGGATGTTGAGTTTGATGTATTGGATGGCACTAAGACCAATCCAGAAAAACTCTCTGCTGAACTACTCAAAAAACTTGCTTCTGAAATTACTGACGAGGCTTTTAAATCTGTTGTAATAACGGTTCCAGCTGCATTTGAGCTGCATCAGATATCAGCTACCAAACGGGCAGCAGAACTTGCTGGGTTTGAGCAGGTGGAGATATTGCAAGAGCCTGTTGCGGCTGCCTTTAACTATGGTATGAAACATAAGGTGACCGATGGAAAATTTGTCGTATTCGATTTTGGAGGTGGAACCTTTGATGCGGCACTTGTAACAGCAACGGGCGGTGTAATGGAAGTAAAATCTTCAGAGGGAGATAATTTCCTTGGTGGAGGAGACATTGATAATGCTTTGGTTAATGAAATATTATTGCCCTATTTAAGGGAAAACTACTCCATTGCCGACCTGGAGTCAAAAGATGAAAAAGATTCCAAATTCTGGTTACAGAGGTTGAAGAGTATTGCAGACGACCTCAAAAAGGAATTGGGTAAAAGCGATGATTTTGAAATTTTGACTGATATAGGTTTTTTACCGGAAGACGATGAAGGGGAGGAAATGGAGTTGGATTTTACCGTCACAAGGGAAAAAATGAATGATGTGGCCAAACCATTATTCCAGAGGGCGATAGATAAAACTAAATCCCTGATGGGGAATAATGGTTTATCTGTATCAGATCTGACGGCATTGGTTTTGGTTGGAGGCCCTACTCAAATGCCTCTGTTACGTGAGATGCTTGAAGAACAATTGATGAAGCCCGATACAAGTGCAAATCCTATGACGGGTATTGCGGAGGGCGCTGCCTTGTATGCTAGTACCATGCAAAACAATATTAAGGCGCATGGCTCAGGACCTGATTCTGACAGCGATTCAGACGAACCAATTGTAGAAATTGAAGTAGACTTCAGCTCACCATCTAACTTAGATAAAGAACCTGTGTCAGTTGTTCTCAAAGGCACAAGTGAACCGTTTTTTGGTGAGATTGCTAGAGAGGATGGACTAAAAACGGAACGAGCCGCACTCGATGCAGTTTTCATGGTTGATATTGATCAGAAAAAAGCCAATAATTTCACCATCAATGTATTCAATGAGAAGAATGATCGCGTAGTATGTTCTCCTGAAAAGTTCACAATACTGCCTGGTATCGCAGTCAGTGGTGGATCTCCATTACCCAAATTTATTGGAATGGATTACCAAGCAAAAAACGGGAAAGTTCTTTTTACCTCTTTCGTAGGACTTGAAAAAGATAAGCCGATGCCTGCGGTAGGCAAGACAAGTATGAATTTGTTCACTCAACGGGAACTGAGACCAGGTAATGCTGAGGATGAACTGGTAATTAAAATTTACCAGGCAGAAGGTAGAGCTGAAGGTTCAAGGTCAATAGTAAACAGTTGTATCGGACAGATTGAAATTACTGGTGCTGAGGTGCCAAAGTTAGTTCCTGAAAAAACGGAGGTAAAATTCACACTGAGTATAGATATATCTCAGAATATGTCACTGGAGGCCGACTTTCCAACGCTTGACTTTGAGATAGAAAAGCAAATGGTATTCAATCCAACAGCAGAGGTCAGTAGTGAGCAGGTAGACGAATTGCTTCAGGAAGCTGATAAGCTAGTGGATAGGTTGGAAAGTAGCGATAAGCCACCAGCCAATCTATCTGAGATAAAAGAGAAGAGAGACCGCATAAAGAAAACACTCGACCAAGGTGGAGATATCGATCAGGGATTCGGTCACTCTCGTGAGCTTATACTCGATCTAGACCTTGCCGAGGAAGGACTGGCTTGGCCTGAACTTGTTGGTGAGATAAATGAAGCATTCAAAAACCTAGAGGATTTGGTGCAAGAATGCGTCAGTAAAAGCTTGAATGGCCATGAAAAGGATAAGAGCGACTTGGATTACCTGAGAACATCCAAAGATTCTGTGCTTGCCTCCAAAAGTGTAGAGCGTGGCAAGGATCTTCTTGAGAAGGTAAGAGGCCTTGAATGGCAGATAACTGATAGGCATGCAGGAAAAGAAAAGCGCATTGCTTGGATTAGAGGGTTCCAACGTAAATTTTCGAGTATTGATTGGACAAATGAAGCAGAAGCGCGCAGAGCCGTTGACCGAGGAATGGAACTGGTTAATTCCGGTGCATCGCTTCAACAGTTGAATCAGCAGGTTCAAACAATAGTCGGTTTCATGAGAGATAGAGATGATGGTGGGCCAACATCTGGACCAAGCGGTGGTGTAGGCGAATAATGATTGATCAATGAATTACTTCAACAAAAAAGATGTCATTGATGGTAAGTATGAGGTGTTATTCTTCATACACGAGACAACCTATGGCTGGAGCTATCGCGTAAAAGGCAAAGAGGATGGAAAGGTATACATGCTTAAGGTATACCAGAAGGATAAGCTGCTTCCGCAGCATTTTACCGAAGATGGCGACCTCCTAGAAGCCAGTATACATCAAGGGCTGGAGCATCCAAACCTCTCCAGATATGTGGAGCATAAGACCATTACACACAATGGTGTTGAGCTTATCTACTATGTAGTTGGTTTCATTAGCGGTGAAACGCTACAAGAAAGAATGGATAGGGAAGGAGAGCCGAATCATGCATTTGCTGTCCGTTTTTTCTCAGAGTTATTGGATGCTGTACATTACCTGCATTCAAGAGAGGTACCCGTTCTTCATTGCGATATCACACCGCATAACATTATGATGGACCTGTCTGATAATGGTATGAAGCCTGTGCTTTTTGACTTCGGACTTGCGCGTTATCAAGGAACCGAAGGTGCTTATTTCAACCAAAGTCAGCCTTCTGTGTACTACTGCGCTCCAGAGGTGCTCAATGACTCTGCTACTGTGGAGAGTGATGTATTCTCATTGGGTGCTCTGCTTTATTGTCTCTTGTGTGGCACCTTTCCTTGGCATGGAGAGATTACCAACCCCAACATGGATTCAGAGAAGTTCATCCCTGACCTGCTCAATTCCAGAAACAAAAAACTGAGATTCAATGTGATGGAAAGTGTTGATAAGCACGTGAGAATAACGGTTATAAAGAGTCTGTTGCCTCAGGTAGGTACGCGTTTTAAAAACGCTAATGAATTCAAGGATGCGCTCAGCAAGGAAATGGCAGTTTCCGTAGCTGAAGTGGAGACACAAGAACGCTTGCAGGTAGTGAAGCGTACACCAGGACTTGGGTTTAACAAGATTGCTGGAATGGATGCTATTAAATCCATGATAAAGGAGGATGTGATAGAGCCGCTGCTGCATCCTGAAAAAAACAAGGAATACGGTATTGAACCGCCCAATGGAGTGCTTTTCTATGGCCCTCCAGGATGTGGTAAAACCTTTTTTGCAGAATGTCTGGCTGATGAGGTAGGCTTCAATTTCTTGAAGGTCAAGCCTTCTGATGTAGGCTCCATGTATGTGCATGGAGGCCAGGAAAAAATAAGCCAGTTGTTTAAAGATGCCAAAGAAAACGCCCCAACAATACTATTTCTGGATGAAATGGATGCGATGATTCCGAGCAGAGATGGCTCTGTTGGACATCATTATGAATCGGAGGTTAATGAGTGGTTGGTACAGATCAACAATTGTTCGCAGAACGAAGTTTTCATTATTGGAGCTACCAATAGGTTAAATAAGATAGATACGGCTGTTCTACGCTCTGGTAGATTCGACCGCAAAGTCCATATACCAATACCAGATTTGGAATGCAGAAAAGCTTTGTTCAAACTCCAACTTGACAAGCGACCAAAGGTTTTGGATGAAGAGCTTGACTGTGACCTGCTTGCGCAAAAAACGAAAGGTTTTGTTTGTAGCGATGTTACTCTCATTGTGAATGATGCGGCAAGAGTGGCGGCTAGTAAGCAAGTGAAGATTGACAACGCAATGATCTTGGAGGTCATTGGAAACACGAGTGCTTCGGTAAGCGAAGATGACCTTAAAGAATACAACAATGAATTGGGTGAAGAGAATAAGAGAACACCTATTGGATTTCGCACATCTGCTACTGTTGTGAAACAAAGCCCTCAACAAAAAATATCAGAGTTGGAGAAGGAAATGAAAAGTGCGGCTGATAATCAGGATTATACGCGTGCAGCTGAGATAAAGGCCCAGATTGACAAACTAAAGAACAACTGATCATGGAACAAAAAGAATTTATAGAGACTCTATTGGAAATTGCTTTTGCAGCTATGGTATGTGATGGCGATATAGCTCCCGAGGAGCAACAATATCTACGTGATATAGAAAAGGGTGACTTTTATCTGAAGGAATTCGACATGTCCAAGAAGCTGGATAAACTGAACTCCGATTGGGAATTGCACGGGTTAAACCTTTGTGAGAGGATACTTAATTCCACCTACAAGCTCGACCTTTCTGAGGATCAGAAAATTGTCATAATGGATTTTGCAATCGGAATAGTAAGGTCAGATAGCGTTATGCAGCAAAGCGAGATTGAATTCGTAAATACTCTGATGCGCAATATCAAAATCTCTGTTGATATAGTTGAAATGAGGTATGGAAACTGGTCGATTATTTCGCAGGCTTAGAATGTCATTATCTTTATTTGAACTTGTATCCTGCAGGAGTTTTTCTGCTTGTTCGTTTCTGATAAGGACATAGGTATAGAGTAGCATGATGTTGACCATTCTTCATGATTGCATACCTGTCTATAATGTCTGCTTCGATGTTATCAGCTCCTGTTGAGCCTTGTCGTTCGAATGATAATTCAGTACCATCTGTGAAGGTTAACCTAGTAAGATATTTGTGAGGGCCTAACATACCTTTACAGGGTATTGGATTACTCACATCTGTGCCAAAATCACCAAATCCGCTAGGAAATTCATCAGTTTTTCTTGCTGTTTTCGCAGAAGATCTTTTGATTTCCCACCAAGCTTGAATTAAGTAAAGAATCACTTTTAACATTGTTTTGATTTTTCTCTGCCTATTTGATATAAATATAAAATATTACAAGAAGAACCTCAGGTTTTAGTGCGTGCTCTAGCTACAACTCTAGCAGCTGCATAATTGCCCGCAAGAAGTAAATAATGGGGTCTGGCTAGAAATATTTAATCTAGCTAAAGATTGATTTTCAAGAATATGAATACACTAGAGATCGACAATTTGACCGGCCCCATGTCTCAGGTGATGCACAATTTTTTGTTTCCGTGGTTGTGATTCACTCCTTCATCGTCTGATGAGAAGATCATTTAAATCCAACCCTCAATTCCCAAACAATTTTTACTTTCGTTAAAATATTGCATCAAGAAGGAGTTTACTCCGCCAACCGATCTTATAACCTAAGGCACGGTGGTAAAACGATGTGAGGCGACCGCCTAAAAACAACTCAGGTCACTCCCAAATTCTTGATGCATGAAACAAATTAATGATCATGCAAAACAAACTTCACACAATTAGCGGGCTTTCTGGAGATACTCCATTTTCTTTAGAATGTTCTTTTTTGACTAGCACTCACCCTTCTATCAATCTTTTGGATTTCAGCCAGCGCTATATGCCTGATAATTCAAAGCCAATCCTTGTAAGGTTTCTCCACAATAGTTTTAACTCGATTATAGACTGTTCAATGTTCAGAGCCTGCAAAATATTCAGTATCAAGAATAAAGGTGATTTAGGACAGATTTATGTAGTAACAGGCAATTCAAATTTTTCCATTGCTACGCAACAGAAACACCTGCTTGTTGTACCCTCTTCTTATCCAAGGTTTTTTAACGAGACATCTAGTTTACAGTTCGATGTGCATTGTTTTAACCCTTACAAACAATGCACTGCAAATGAACTTATTGATGCTTACAATAAGGATCTCCATAAACATGGCTTCGTCTCTACTCGAATAGCATTTAAGCTGCTTCTTAATGAAGCTTTTGTGTTCTCTAAACTAGATCTTTCATCTGTTTTTGATGTAGATGATTCTGGTTTTATAACACCAAGGAAAAACGACTGAAATCATGCTTAATGAAAATGGTAACGGCTTAATATTTTCAAACCATGAATGAGTCAATTAGTCTTCAAAATCATGATGGAATCCTTATTGAAGGAAAAATCACAAAACTGGAGAAATGGGAATTGGAAGTGGAAATCACTAAGCCTTTTCGTAATTGGCGAAATAGCTATAAAATGGACGAAGTTGAAATTAGGCAAGGCTGCCTAATGGTTAACGAATACGAGGAGACAGGACGATGGTTATTGGAGCAGTCATTCAACGCATTAAGCGCACTTGACCAACGATTTGAAGCTTATTTGTCAATGTACGAGCGAAAGCTTCAGCAAATAGATGCTATCCAAAAAATTCCCGACCAAGCAGTTAGAAGTCGATTGACTTCGAAAATAGATAATGGATACGGAAGGATAGAGTTGCATCAAATGGGGCCTTATAACGTGATTTTCGATGCATTTATCAAGACTGGAAAAATCATTTATCGCATTAAAGGCATGAAATTCAATAACGAGACATTAAGAGCTGCTGTAAAGGAGTGGCGAAAAGATGAAAGTAAAGCAGAAAAGGAGTATGGCCACATCTCTGATTGGGGACACCTCTGAAGTGACGGATATGTGTCGGATGTTCCAATATGTTGAGTCCTTCAACCAGCCCTTAGAGAAATGGGATGTAAGTAATGTGACGGATATGTCTGGGATGTTCTTACGAGCAACATCCTTCAACCAACCCTTAGAAAAATGGGATGTAAGTAAGGTAATGCATATGTCGTGGATGTTCTCTGGAGCAGAATCCTTCAATCAACCCTTGGAGAAATGGGACACATCGGAGGTGAGGATTATGAGAGGCATGTTCAGTTACGCAAAATCCTTCAATCAGCCCATTAGAGAAATGGGGATGTGAGTCAGGTGAATCAATATGTCGAATATGTTTGAAGGCGCATCAGAATTTAATCAGCCGTTAGAAAAATGGGATGTAAGTAAGGTGACGGATATGAAGGATATGTTCATTGAAACTGTAATAATGGAAGAGAAACAAATTGAATTTGTAGCCACCGATGGAGTAATGGTAAAAGGAAGAATTACAAACCTTCAAGAGTGGTTTATTGAAGTAGCAATTTTAGAACCTTATGTGGGATGGACAGAACATTTGTCATGTAATGGGCCCGGTAGAAAGAATCCTTCCAATTTTATATCAAGAGCTGAGGATCTCAGTGTTACGCTCCTTAGCAACTTATATAACAAAATGAAAAATTTTGATGAGTCGCTGCCAGAATATGTTGAGCGCTACAAACTGCTATTAGAAGAAAAAGAAGCATTAAAGTATATAGATGACGATGAGATAAGAGATAGTATAGACAGTAAAGTTTCCGACTCCTATTTACCACTTGGAATAACTTTTTTAGATAAGGAGAAGTTTTTGAAGACAATCGAGGATTTTATTGCAACGGGTAAAAAGACTTATATGCCTCTCTATTCCTTAGATAATCCATTTTGGTCTGTCAATACAGCTTATTGAAACCTTAATACTTCCGATTAAGAGAATAAAAAGTAATGGATTATTCTTGTTACAGACTTTTTACGTGTAGGTTCATATAGTTGACTAATCACAATCAATAGTAAAGACATGAAATTCAACAACGAAACATTAAGAGCTGCTGTAAAGGAGTGGTTAGATGATGAAAGTAAAGCAGAAAAGAAATATGGACACATCTCTGATTGGGATACCTCTGAAGTAACGGACATGTCAGAAATGTTTGCTAGAGCAGAATCCTTCAATCACCCCCTTGAGAAATGGGACGTGAGTCAGGTGACGGATATGTCTATGATGTTCTATAAAGCAGAATCCTTCAATCAACCGCTGGAGAAATGGGATGTGAGTCAGGTGACGGATATGCCCAAATGTTCTGAGAGCAACATCCTTCAGCCAACCCTTGGAAAGCTGGGATGTGAGTGAGGTGACAGATATGTCAGAATGTTTGCTAGAGCCGATCCTTCAACCAGCCATTAGAGAAATGGGATATAGTTAATGTGACGGATATGAGTTATATGTTCGATAATGCCAAATCTTTCAACCAACCCCTGGAGAAATGGGATGTAAGTCAGGTGACGGATATGTCATCATGTTCATAAAGCAAATCCTTCAACCAACCCTTGGAGAAATGGGATGTGAGTCAGGTGACGAGATATGTCGAGGATGTTCTATGAAGCAGAATCCTTCAACCAACCACTAGAGAAATGGGATGTGAGTCAGGTGACGGATATGAGGGAGATGTTCTATGCAGCAAATCCTTCAACCAATCCCTTGAAAAATGGGATGTGAGTCAAGTAACAGAGATGACTGGTATGTTCATGGAGCAACATCCTTCAACCAACCACTAGAGAAATGGGATGTGAGTCAGGTGACGATATGATCTGCATGTTCTCTGAGAGCAGAATCCTTCAACCAACCCCTTGAGAAATGGGATGTGAGTCAGGTGACGAATATGTCTTCGATGTTTGATAATGCATTGAAATTCAATCAGGACATTGAAAGTTGGGATGTAAGTAAGGTGACGGATAAGGCAGGTATGTTTAATATAATAAGAGGAAAAAACAAGTCCAACGACTACACAATCTTTATACCTGAAGAAACAGGGGGTGTTGCAAATGGCCACTATGAAATATGGGACAGAGACTCCGAAGGGTCTGAGTTTTACGAGGAAGGCCAATTAGTATTTGAAGACAACGAATTAATAGATTATGATGGTACAGCTGTGCTGTCTGAATCAATCATAAACGAAATAGGGAAAGTAAGGAACATAACATTATGATTTCTAGGCTTTCTAAATCAACATTTATCCGTGGACTTCAATGCGAGAAGTCATTGTATCTCTACAAGCATCATTATAGATTAAAAGATCCTACACCTTCCTCACTTCAAGCGGTATTCGACCAAGGAACTAATATTGGGATATTAGCACAACAGTTATTTCCTGATGGTGCTGATGCTTCTCCCGAAAATCATTTTAAAATGGTTGAATCAGTTGGGAAAACACTGGATTTATCAATAAAGGAGAAAACATTATCTATGAGGCTACTTTTCTTTACAACGATGTCCTTGCCGCTTTAGATATCTTAGTAAAAGATCATAAGGGTTGGAAAGCGTATGAAGTAAAAAGTTCTACTAAGGTCTCCGATACCTATATTAAGGACGCTGCAATCCAATATTATACGATTACAAATTCTGGCATTGATCTGAAGGATATATCGATAGTTCATATTAACAATCAATACACAAAAGATGGAGAATTAGATATACATCAATTGTTCACCATTGAATCTGTGTACGATCAAGTTTTAGAGTTTATCCCCCGAATCCCAAACGAGGTTAGCAGACTTAAAAGTGTCATTGAGAATCCTGAAGTCCACAAATAGAAATTGGTCCTCATTGCTCTGATCCTTACGATTGTGACTTTATCGGAACATGTTGGAAACACATCCCTGATTATTCGGTTTTCGATATTTCGAGACTTAACAAAGACAGGAAGTTTGAATTATACAATCAAGGTGTGATTACATTAGATCAGGTTGATCTTGGTCAAACAGTCTCTGAGTCCAAACCAAGTATTACAAGTTCAATCTGAAATAAATGGAACTACTCACATCGAAAAGAATGAATTAAGAAGCTTCATAAAAGGAATAAGCTACCCTTTATATTTCTTAGACTTTGAGACTATTGGTCCTGCGGTTCCCGCTTATGACGGAAGTCGACCATATCAACAATTGGTGTTTCAGTACTCACTCCACGTTCAAGAAACTCCAACATCATCAATTAGAACATCAGAGAATACCTCGCGGAGCCGACTGAAGATCCCAGAATTGGATTCATAGAACAACTCATTCAGGATTGTGGTACCAGTGGAGATATATTAGTCTATAACATAGGCTTTGAGAGAGGGAAACTCAATGATTTAAAAGAATTATTCCCTGGATATTCAAATGAGTTGGGAGGAATTATAGATCGTCTTAAAGATCTCATGATTCCATTTCAACAGAGGTGGTACTATACTCCACAAATGAGAGGGAGTTACTCAATCAAGGCCGTCTTGCCTGCATTGGTTCCTGGACTTTCATATAACGACCTTGAAATAAAAGAAGGTGGTTCCGCGTCCAATACATTTCTTTCAATGGTGAATGGGACATTTGAGGGAGACTTGCAAGAAACGAGAAGACAACTCTTGGAATATTGTAAGATGGACACCTTTGCTATGGTCAAAATACTTGAGGCAATTCAAAAGGTATTAGACTGATTCTTATGAGTAAAACGATTACCGTCATTTCCGCTGCTCTTTTTAACTTCTCCTTCAACCTATTTTTCAAAAACGTCTTGCGCTCTAGGAGAACTTTTTTCTCATCAATCAAGTCTCTAATATTTCGTTCAGCCGACTCCTTTTTGCCAAAACAGTTTGTTAACATTTCGATCTAAAATCCTCACCTTAGATTCTTCGATTGTCCTAGCCTTGGCATTGTTCAAGCTCTGCACATCAAGGCTCTCATTAATTTGAGTGTTTTTGAGTCAAAAAGCACTAAAAATGGTTGAAAAAGGTGGTGAAAATGGTGCGTTTTAGGTTGAAATGAGTTTACCTAAACCTGAGGCATATCTTCCTCGGTTAATTCAGCCACCTCAGAGCCTCTTAAATAGATTAAGGAGACCTTCAGGCTTGAATGACCCATCACCTTCTGTAGCTTCACTAATGAGCCTGTACGCCTATAGGTTTCTATAGCCCCTGAGTGCCTGAAAGAGTACAGAGTCTGATTGGTGTCAATCAGCTTAGATTGCGTATACCGTTAGCAACAAAACAGCTCTTTTGGTTTTTTCAGCGTTGGCTTTCGTGTAGGTAAAAACTAAATGTGCTTGATAGTGCGGTGGGCTTTTACTTTTTTTCAATGGCACAACGGTTTAGCTAAGAAACGTGGGGATTTCGAGGTACATTTCTGTCCGCCCGTGACGAACTAAACTACGAAGTTCTATGCTTGCTTTCAGTACGTTTCTCCCCATGTTTTCTTAGGTTTTGTTGTGCTTTCGTGCTTTTATTTTCTTTTCGTTTTTATTCTCATTTTCAATGTCCACTTGTGCGGTGGGGCATTTTTTAAAATTTCTCTTTTCACGGGCAGGGACTTGAAAGCTCTTTTGCAGGTTTTGGCTGTGCGTTGGCATTGAGCGACCTGCAAATGTGCTTGAAAGTGTGAGGGGGAGGCTAGACTGATTAAACGACTAATCCTCCTCCTCAAAATTCAACCCTAGCTGCTTAGCTGCTTCTTTGGCTGACTTATATTGTTGTTTACTGTCATCAATTGGATTTCCAGTACTGGCTATTATTTTAAAATTTACTTCTATGTCTATCTTGTTGCCGTTCATGGCAAATGGTGTTATGAAATAGTTGAATAGCTCTGTGTATCGCTCCAATGGAACATGCCCTGACTCACCGTGATTGACTTGAACTGCTTCGAGCCTGAACTGGATTCTTCCGACCTTGTGAAACTGCCGAAATGAGGTTCGACAGGAGCGTTCGTTGACTCCTGGTAAAACTGAGCTGTCGCGCCCATTATTTGCGGCAGTATTGAGTTGTCCGAGCTAATGGGTGCTGTGGAGCTGGTTTAAGGCTTTTGTCTACCAGCCAATACGTAATGTCATTGACATCAAAGAAAGGTACCGGTTCTTGAAAAAAGAATCTCGTGTAATTCGTGCCATCGCCCGTAGCAATGCAATACTCGCCATTGGTGCAATATTTTTGAATGCTTTTTGCTACCGCTTCAGGACCAGTAATCATCGGTTTATCGTCAAAGCGAAGAAAGGCTTCATACACGTCTTTGGCTTTGATTGCATTTTCAGTAGTAGGAAGCAAGTTGTTATTCTTCAATGTGCTCAGCCCGACAGATTCTAAAAGCCATTCCTCCTCTTTTAAGTGCATCCAATAATGTTGGTATTTATCTGTGTATCGATACTGTCTCTAAATTGTCTGACTTGAAGCACGTCTGTTCCGTTTTTCACTGAGAACTTTGTAACGATGGAATACGCAGCAACAAGTGATGATTCCGAACTCTTTGAAGCATCGTCCAGTCTTTTCCTCAGGTCCGTTTTTTGCTCTTGCTCCAGCTGATTGTTGTATTCGGTGTTGATTTTTTGACATGCCAAATACTCTCTTACGTCGGATTGCAACTTTCCCGATTCCGAGTTCCGAGCAAACCAAGAACAGCATGGTATTTCTATAAATGCGTTCACTGTTCCCTTTTTTGGTGGCTATTTTCTCAATGAGTGGAAGCGTTTTGCCGTTTAAGTCCATTTGGGTTTGCCAAGTGATCCGGACTCAAGATCAAAAGTGTTGGCTTTAATTGCTCCGGTATATCTTCTGCTGGGTTTACCAAGCACGTTGAACCCGTTGACATTCCTGCTCTTTTGATGCAGGCGATTGCAATGATTTCCGCTGTTAATGTCCTCAGTTTTTACATCTCCTCTTTGCCTGATTGATGAGGATGTTGATGTTTGGCTTGGTGTGAAACCAATACCGTTTACCAGCAGCTGGAGGACTGTGCATAATAGAGGTAGTAGGCATTGCTCTCTAATTCATCCAGTGCGCCATTTACGCTGTTGTGATTAAAGCCGTGTGGTACCAGTAGATTCAACTTTAGCTCAGCTACTGAAATACCCTTTATTGGTTCCTTCTGTTCCGAATGAGTTCATCAGATATGACTGAGGCATATGGCTTGGGTCAAATACCAATCGCCATATTCCTTTTTATTGCCGTCTATTTTGAATGCATTGGATGAAGATCCTGCTGCATCTGCTGAGATTACCGAGTCATAGCCATTGCCATATAGTTTCTTCAACTGGCCTGATAGTGCATCTAGGTTGGCAAAGTTCACGACACCTGTATGGATCATGGCATTGCCTCCAGGTAGCGACTGTTGCCGTTTCCACAAGTCACTTACTATGGCGGCCAATAGTCGCAAAACTCCTCTTGTTCGCTGGAAATCATGATGGCTTGCCCATCTCACTCTAAAGGCATCAATTAGCTCTGGATGAAAAGGGTAGGACTTTAATTATCTTTTGCTTGTATTCAGACTTATTGGCGTTTGGTAGGTAGTTCCGACCAGTACTGCTTGATACATCGACATGTATTGATCCGCTATTGACTCTATCGTTTTTGTCGTCGCCAATATCCTCGAATAGCCTTCTTCTGATCACTTCATATATTTCTTCATCCGCCACAGGTTGTGTGTCGGCACCAACACGGCTAACTCTCTTTTGCAAAGAGCTTAAAATAGCTTGCGCCTCGGGAGTGTTACCCACTTCTTGAACACTTGCAGGTAGGGTAATTACAGCTACACAGTTGTTGGTGCCGGACACAGCTTCTGTTAGCTCCTGCATGAAGCTAATCGTCTGGTCTGCCAAGCTGCTGTTACCTGCTTTTCGTGCAGATGCCTTCACGCAATAATCTGCTAACTCATCTATCAAGATCAAGGCAGGTTTACATTGTGCTAATACCTGCTTGAATAGACCCGCTGGAGCAATGAGACCTTCATCATTCTTGCGAATAATCTCATACGCTTCTTTTCCCCCTAATTGATACGCCAGTTCGCCCCAAATGGTCTGAATGTGCACCCCTTCTTCTGCTAATTCGTCCATTAGCTGCATCGTTAGTGGTATTGGTGAAAACAGCAATGTTGGCGCTGTCAAATTCAGGTGCTCCTGTATAAGCCTAATAGGTCTTTAGTGTAATTGGATTTGATGCGCATTTTTTCCCCATTTGCTCAGGTGGTATAGGGAAATGAGCGTATGCGTTTTACCTCCACCAAATCCTGTTTGCAATGAAATGACACGGTTTTCTGCATCTTCTTTGCCATTCAAGCCCTTCAATACGGTTTTAGCTACGTTTTTGAGTCCCGCGGTGAAAAAGGTTTTAGAAAAGAATACTCCGGGATTGCTGTAAATCTCCCGACCGTTTCCTAAAGCCACCTCCGCGAGGTTGGCCGCAAAGACCGATTCATCCAATCGCCCTTGTTTGATGTCCATGTGCGGACTAACTACTCTGAACCAAGGAATCAATGCACCGCGTTCTATGGGTGCTACATCTTCTGCAGCTACTTTTTGGGTGGTTGGTTCATCTTCCTTCGCTTCTTGGAGTGTCGCTAGGGCTTCTTCCAGTTCATCCATTTGAATGGCTCTGGCAATGCTCTTCATGTTGATGAAGGCCTCGGCAAACTCGTCATCCGTTATGTCCTGAAAATGAGCCAACTTATTCCTCGACTATCATAGATAGTTTCCAAGCGTGTTGCCAGTTTGTTGGTGAATCTTTTTGCCAAAGTCGGCACGCAACAGATCCTTGTACTTCTTAATGCGAAGCTTTTGAGGTACGGGTAGTCGATCAAAGACTCCGGTTCTGATCCAGAACCTGATTTCAATCCCTGATTCCAGTTGTCTTGACCTGCTGTGGGTACGAGTGCTTCTACAAATCCATGCAGGCCATTTGTCCCCTGCTTTTTGGCTTAACAGTGAGTTCTGCCACTATATAAGGCCGAAAGGCTTCAATGAATAAGTCCAAATGCTTTAAATAAATTGTCTTGTTGTATCTGTTTCATTATTCAATACTTTGTTATTCAAAAAGACTTGATTGTGATGCTTTGTCTCGCTGTGCTGTTGCGCTTTCACGAATGAGACTTTCTTTGTTGGTGATTAAGCCTGTGGCTTGCTTGTGGTCATCTCTAGCCATCCAGGTAATATCTCGCAAAGGGAGGTCAATACTCGCCAAAAAGGGACTATCAGGATTGGAAGCTACACGATGAATGTATTCTAATAGAGTACCCCGATTGGTGCCTTGATATAAGAACATGGCACGGTGTACCTGGTCTATCAAATGACTGTTGGCTTTTTCTCCAAGGTTTTTACTGGCAGCTAGTCGCTCAGCAAAACCACCCAAAGCCTGCTTGTTACCATTTTTGATAAGAATATGATCTGTGAACAAATCCTGAACATTGATGCTCAAACCTACCCGGCTAAACTTGGCCGCATCATCAAAATCACTTTCTACAAATCCGTAAAGCTGCAAGCCAACCGATGTAGAACTTGGTAAAATCATCTCCATCAAAGCCTTTGAGTAAAGCATTGAAAGCACTCTCACGGGCCATTTCTAATAATTCAGCCACAGTAACTTCACTACCATCTGCTTTTTCTACTTTTCATATTTACCAAACTCACTTACGGCCTGACCAAAGCAAGCGGTTAATAAGTCTGCCCCTCTAAAACCCAGGCGATAGAGTTCCTCAACCTCTTTTGCAACGGTTATTTCAATCGCTTTTTTGACTTCTTTATAACGTACCGATACCCTTGTCTCTGTGAAGGTCTAGCAGAAACAGTGACTGAAGATGCTAGTACATGCTTTCTCTGTTTAACCCTAAACTCCTATTGGCCATCTCTGTGTCTACAGGCCCAGCTGCCAGTAATATTCATGCGAGCCCCTAATATCGAATTGCATAAAGTTGTCCATGCTTCGGTGCTCTGATGTGCAAACATTATGCTAACGATTTCGGATAGTTTGAGTTTCCAGAGCATCAAATATCTGGGTTAGTTTGTCTTCAAAATGTTCCTTTGCTTCTGTCAGAACTTTCATTATGATGATGCTTTCAAAGCAGTGCACTCTTCGGTTTTTGGTGTTTGAGGGGTTGCAGAAATTTAATGGGTACATATCTCCGATAGATCTTTTTAGCCATACATAGAAAAAATCCGACAAATCCGCATAGGCAATTGCATCATAATAAGGTGGGTCGGTGACTACCGCATCGAGGTATTTGCTTTGAAAATTGAGATTTATCTCCGCTACTGGCATTGTTCAACGAAACAGAAAATGGATGATTACTTTCTGATTCTATGTACCTAATTATCCAATCAATTTGATTTATTGCCCACCTCCCTGAACTTTCACAAAACGGATTTGATTCAGCATAATCAAATACCATTGATATTGCCTGACGTCCAAATAAATGTACTGACTGTTTCTCTCGAGGTATCCCAAAAGATGAATGAGTTTTGCTTTATAGCAATTCGATCTATTAATATTGCTAAGTATGTGGTAATGCCCTTGAAGTATTCATTCAATTCTACCCCATTCCTCTTTCATAAAATTTAAATGTGAAATAAGAGTCTGAACAGCTAATAACTGTCGATCTGAGTACATATCGCCCCATCTGATAAAGCCCCAAGTACAAGATAGGCATTGCTTGCGTATATTCGACTGGCATCATTTCGCTGGGTCTTTCGACATCTTTTGTAAGCAATCTTCACCATTTCCATTTCAGCAGCATTTGGCAATCTGTATTCCTTTGACCTCTTTTGCCTTCTTCAATTACCGCCAGTAATCTTTCTAGTTGTAGACTTTTCTTTAAATTGCTTTTTAAGCGTTTTAACGTCCGTGATGCTTCCACAACAAGGACATTTTAGATTTCCCCTTTGCAACCAACTGATCTTCATTCACACCATGGCGTATTTCAAATTGAATACTGTTTATTGAGCATTATTGGGTGCAGATAAATCTTCTTATCTGACTTTTTAACAAGATAGAATCCTCTTAAGAGGGGAACTTCTGCATTGCAACTCGGATTTGAGCACGTTCCTACTCTTAGCCCAATAATAAGCGATTGGGTTATTTCCATTGCTATTAGATGGATAAAGATTGTCCTATTTCCTTTTCCGTTTCAGCTAAGAACTTTTTTAGCGTAAAACTCTACATCAAAAGACTTAGTCTGTTTGGAATCTTCACTCCAGTTGCACTACCTGAAGTGATAGGTCTTCCATTCATTAGGTATATTCCGAAAGGCTTTTTCGCCATACAGTTTCGTAAACTCGGAATTGGAGTAAGTAATAGGTTTGCCGTATTTCTGAGGAAATTCCAAACTTCCCTTTTGTATGATGTGAGCTACCGGGTTGATGTCGTTCCCGTAGGTTTTGCAACCCAATCTTGCTGCTTCTAATGGGATGGCTCCACCACCAGCAAAAGGATCAAATACCTTTGGCATTTTGTCCTGAAAGGCATCAATGGCTTTTTGAGGCAGTTTCTTCGGCTTGAACTTCTTAGTTTGCTAAATGTCGGTCAGCCATAGCTATAGAGCTCTTTCTGCATGTTTTGATGGCTTTGTAAGCGATATCAAAATCATGCAAGAAGTCTTTGGCAGTTTTTCCTGCAGATGCATTGTGCGCCACCCAAATCAGCTTGCGGGCTTTGCCAATGATGGTATCATCATTTTTATTGTCCCATTTGATCAAGCTGGCATCTGAGAGCATGTCTTTCGCTGCGGCTTTCTTTCCCTTGTCTTTGCCGCCTGAATGTACTTATCTGAGAACTTCCCAATGAACATCATCAGCCTATTCCTCAGTGTATCTTCCATCTTGTCAATGGCCGATGTATAGGGGATATCATCATAGGGTTTATAAGGGATCTGTATTGTTTTCTTGCCTACCCAATAACTAAAGCAACGGCATCTTTAAAAGCTTGTGGGCAATTCTCATCTTCCGGGATCGGGCACCAAACTGGCAAACACCACAGCACGGCAAACGGGTAATGGTCGTCTTGCCCACCATAGGTGGAGGGTAGAAATGATGCCCATGCCTGATGGATTTGTCTCTTACACTTTCTGCCGATATTTCTTTAATCGGCATGGCTACTTCTATGAGTTTCTTAGCTTGTGGCATTATCCTTCAATTTTTTGTTTCCATTCTGCCATTGGCAAAAAGTATTGTACTCCTTTTGTTTTCAATTCGAACTTGAGCGCCTTTGCTGGGTTTTGAATGCGGTAAAGCTCAGGCTTCGCTTTTGCAATTCATCACGATATACAACCAGGCTGCATCACCTAACTGTGCCAGTCGATTCATTTCATTTTCACTCAGCATGACACTACCATCACCTGCGCTTCGTCCTTTCACTTCAATGTATCGCTTCAATTCTTCTGGGCTTATGCTCTTTACATCATAGCCTTCATTGTTAGCACTTACATCTTGAGGATTCCAACCTACGCTGATTTCGTAATCCATAGCTGCTTTCATCGCAATAGCTTCTGCTTCATCATCCGACTCATTCCGTAATGCCCTGAATATTCTACTTGGGTTAAAGGCACTACATAAGCACAACCCAATACTTCAGGAGCTTTAGGGTTAAGCTGGGTCATCAAATCCAAACTTCTCCAGTCTGCTTTTCTTTTTGTCAATCAGTTCGCTTAATGCGTTCTTGCTTTTTCAAGATTTTTTCCTGCACCTTGTTGTCTCCCAAAATACTTTCCCCTGCAGTTCCTGTATGGAAATTTGTAAATCCATGATGACCTGTGTAAAGGCAGATTCTAATAACCTCTTCGGTCTCAAGGCATCTTTGTTAACATGTGCTTTTGTATCCTCAAATTGCTGTGCAGTGATTTTCTCAAAACTCCATTGAATCACTTCATTGGTATCAATTACTTCGGGTGGTTCAATTGGCTTGGTAAACTCGGTGGGTGTATGCAATCAATGAACTTTGCAGGGAGGTAATATGAAATTCTCCATCCTTGGCTTGATATACCATGACCAATCTTTCATCAGCTATGCTGTCATCCACTTTGCTCGGTCGATTGTCAACGATCTGGCTTTTCACAAAGAAGGCAAAATAGTCTTCCTTGTCATCTGGGGAGATAAGGATAGTCCCTTTGATCATATCTTCTCGGTATTGGTTGCGCACCACAGTAACCAAGCTATCAAAGACAGGATTCCCTGGGTTGATGTAATGCACTTTGCCTAAATCGCCAACACTTTGGTAGTCAAGGAAGATTTGTTTGTCAAAGCAAAACTGGATTGATTTGATGGCATCAAAGTGAATCTTATAGGTATCCTTTAACTCGGCAATAACCGTATCCGGCATCTTATCAATCTCTGAATATAGATTGCCTTAACTCTGTAAAAACGCCACCAAGATTTTTGAATGCCTTTTCGAAGAAAAGGCGGATATAAATAGGTTGTAGACGTCTTCTCGTCAGAGTTTTCTTTAAGCGTTCTTGCATCCTTAAAATCAACGGTACTGTGCGCCAATTTATCCTTCTGCTGATTAATCTTTTCCTTGAATTGTATTTTTAAAGCAGCATCATCTTGTGACAAGAATCTATCTAGTTCAGTCTCTTTTCCATTGAATACAGAATTGATGATGTCATCGAGACCAACTCCTTCCAAAACATCTTGAATTACGTCATAGACTCTATCATCTCCCATTCCTTCACGGATAATGTCGAGCTTGGTCAATAGGCGCTCTAGTACTTTACCTTCCTTGGTATTGCTCGCCACCATATTAAACACCAACACATCTTGCTTTTGGCCGTATCGATGAATACGCCCCATGCGTTGTTCTAATCGGTTGGGATTCCATGGAATATCCCAATTGATTAGCAAGCGACAGAACTGAAGGTTGATACCTTCACCAGCAGCATCTGTTCCAATCAAGATTTGGGTATCAGGTTTGGCAAATGCCCATTGTGCATCTCTTCGCTCATCAACATTCTTACCGCCATGGATGGTGGCTACTTTGTAGCCTCCACTTTTGGTTAGCCGTTCTTCCAGATAAAGCAAGGTGTCTTTATGCTCTGTGAAGATGACCAGCTTCTCACCATTATCTAAGACACCATTTGATTTAAGTAGCTCTTGTAAGTTCTTGAAACTTCTTCTCTTCTTGCTTACGGTTATAAAGCGTTTGAGCCATATCAAACAACTTCTTCACCTCATTGGCTTCTTGCTGAATTTCACCAATACTCTTGGCCGTAGTAAAAAGCTTGAATTTTCGAGGATCGGCCATTATCCCATCTAGCGCATCTCTTTCATCATCTTCAAGGTCTTCGTATTCCTCAATATTATCTACATCAAAACCTTCTAGTTTATGTCTTTGGCTCCATAGATTTGGGTTTTTATTTACCTCGTCAACAATGCCTTGGAGAGCACCCCATCTTCTTTCCAATGTGTTCTTTATTGCAAAAATCGAGCTGACCAGCCTGCGCTGCATTACTGTCAATGCTAAGTGAAACATGGATATTTTTTGTCTCAGAGGCTTCCTCTTTTCGCTTAGTCAGGTATTTTGTAACTGCATCATAGAGTTCCTTTTCTTCGGGAGTAAGTTGATAAGCACCGTCTTGGTATACCTATCTTTAAAAAGTGGCTTCCCTTGCCAATCCTTCATGTCTTCTTTTAACCTACGGATGAAGAATTTATTGATGCCATTATGCTCTAGTTCCTTTATACGCGTAGAAGCAATTTCATCTGTAGCAAATATGTCTTCATCCAGAAGTTGCAGTAGTTTTTTAAAGTATCTGTGCGACCTCTGTGAGGTGTGGCTGTAAGCAGCAAAATATGTTCGCATTGCTGTGACAAGAACTGAGCTGCTTTGTAGCGCTGGGATAAATATTGTTTTGTGCCATAGTCATATGCGGAAAGTTTATGACACTCATCAAATACTATCAAATCCCAATGGGAATTGCTTGCAACATTCAAAACATCTTCCCGAGATATGAAATCTATTGAAGTGACTATTCTTGGTGCAGTGTGAAAAACGTTGGGATCGGATGAAAATAAGGCTCTGTTTACCAGTGTAAATGGGATATTAAACTTGATTCCCATTTCATCTTCCTGCCATTGCTTTAGTTAGTCCACCAGGAGTGACAATCAGAATGCGTTCAGCCAGCCCTCTCATCATCAATTCCTTGATAAGAAGCCCAGTCATAATCGTTTTTCCAGCCCCAGTATCATCAGCAAGTAGAAATCGAATTTTAGGAAGTGGTAATAGGAATTTATAAACTGCCTCCACCTGATGAGGTAGAGGGTCTACAATGCTGCAATTCACGGCAAAGAGCGGATCGAATTGGTAGGCAGAATTGATGCGTTCTGCTTCCGCAAACAAACCAAACCTAGTTGGATCTCCTTTGAAATTGAAGGTGCCTTCTTGAGAAAGCATTTCAAGACTTTCAAAATCTTCTTTCGAAATAACCTTAGTATTGGCACGGTTGGTATTTACGCCAGTAAATTTTATTGATACCATTGTACCTAAAGGCTGTATTTGATTCACTGTTACAGGCTCAGTAGGTATAAGGTTTTTAACTATTTGTCCAGGTTCTATTGGCATAAATCAATCCTTATTTTGGTAATATTTTAACTTGTCTTCGGTTACTTGCAAAGCATCAGAGGCAACTTCTTCGTCTTTCACCAAATCATAAACTTGCTCAGCTAACCATAGCGTCAGTAATTCCGGGACATCAGCACTGAGTAATTCGGCTAAAACGATTACTTGCTCTCTTTTTGCCCTTCTTTCGCCACGTTCTATTTTACTGAACATGGGTGTATCGATTTCAAGGGTTGCTGCCAACTGCCTTTGCAGAAGATCTTTGCTTTCCCGAAGCTCTTTTATACGTTCACCGAAATTCAT
>CALSRO010000009.1 GCA_943788775.1 uncultured Flavobacteriales bacterium
GCTTAATTTCTCCCTATGGAAGATCAAGCGAGGCGAAACGGAATACGGCATTGGCTGGTTCCCCATGGGTGGTTACGTGCAGATTGACGGCATGGTGGACGAAAGCATGGACACCGAAGCGCTGAAAGAAGAACCAAAACCCTGGGAATTTAGAAGCAAACCAGCATGGCAGCGACTCATCATCATGGTGGGTGGAGTCGTGGTGAACCTGATCCTGGGATTCTTGATTTACAGCATGGTGCTCTTCGCTTGGGGCGATGAGCGATTACCGATTCAAAACATGAAATATGGCGTGATGGTGGACAGCACCATGATGGAATACGGATTTCAAAATGGCGATAAGCTGATCCAAGTTGGGGATGGCGATATTAAGTACTTCTCAGAAATCGGCATGGAAGTGCTCATCAATGGCCAGAATAAATTCACTATCGAGCGAGATGGCCAGATTCAAGACATCGTTTTACCGGAAGACGCCAACTTGGCGCTGGTGGACAAAGGCGTGAAACAAATGTTTGCTCCGCTCTTTCCTTTCGCGGTGCTAGAGGTAATGAAAGGTAGTAACGCCTCCGCTGCTGGAATGCAAGACAATGATGTGATCATTAGCGTGGCAGGTGAACCGACTCCAGATGCATACACAGGAATTGATAAGATTAAGTCGCACGCTAATGAAACCATTGATCTCGTGGTCATGCGAGGCGATGAGGAAGTAACCCTTACTGCGGATGTGACAGATGCAGGAACCATCGGGTTCAGGCTCAAAGGAATGTTCGACCTAATTGAAACGGAAACCTATGAATATGGATTCTTCGAGTCTATTCCTGCAGGCTTTGTAAAGACAGGCGAAAAGCTCGGAAACTATATCAGCAGCATGAGCTTGTTATTAACTAAGGAAGGTGCTTCTCAGATTGGTGGTTTTGGCGCCATAGGCGGCATGTTTTCTCCAACGTGGGATTGGCATTCATTCTGGTCGTTAACGGCATTCTTGTCGCTGATTCTGGCATTCATGAATATTCTACCGATACCAGCATTGGACGGTGGTCACGTGATGTTCCTATTGTATGAGATCATCTCAGGTCGCAAACCGGGCGATAAGTTCATGGAAGCTACCCAAACGGTGGGTATGGTGATTCTCTTAGCGCTTCTAGTTTTTGCCAATGGCAACGACTTGGTTAAGTTGTTCATGGACTAAGCGAAGCGCGGGCTTCAGTATCCAATAAGCAATACTCAGTGAGCAATATCCAATATCGATATTGGATACTCATTATTCATTATTCATTGAGCTTTGAATATTGATGGTTGAGTATTGTGCGGTTCGAAGCAGGATTCTTATCTTCCTTTTTTGCTTGACCAAAAATGAAGAGGTCGTTTTTTCCTTTTCCACTTTTTCTTAGCACTTCGACAGGCTCAGTGCATGCTGCAAGTGGAGCAAAACCCAAGCCCCATTCAAGACAATTTTTTCTGTATGATTCTCGACACAGAAAAACCACGGTTCTGAATTTTAATCACCAGCGTGACCGAGGCTAGTGAAACTTGAATCCATCGTTTCCCACGGGATAAGTGGTCGATTCATTGGCCCCAAATTCAGCCCGCTATTGTTGAGAATGGGGCGAGGGGTAACATTCACCTGTTGTGCTTTTAAATACATTTCGACATTGGATATTCGGAGTTCGATATTCGCTATTCATTTCTCCTTGATCATTGAATATTTCCTTGTCCTTTTTCCTTGATGAAAAAGAACGAAAAAATCAAGGCGCGGAAGAACCTCAAAGGCGTCTTCTCGCTTCACCTAAGTTCGGTCGGGTGATTTCCGAAGCAAGTTCGGAACTTCCCGATCTCACTAAGGCGAATCTTCAAATTCAACCTTAGAGTTTCTTCAAGGCCATTGTGGGCTTCGCGAGTTACTTCGTTGTTCTAAGCATTTCGAAATTGGATATTCGGTGTTCGATATTCGAAATTAATTTCTCCTTGATCATTGAATATTTCCCAGCTGTTCGTCCCCTCTCGAGAGGGGTGGCAGTTTGAGGCACGAGAACTGACGGGGTGTGCTGAAATTAACCTGAATCACAATACAAGGTCTATTTCACTTTAGTTGAAGGTTTGCTCCTCTAACTATTTCGAAATTGGAAATTCGGAGTTCATTATTCGATATTCAATTGATCATGGAGTATTGAGCATTGAGTATTGTTAGTTATATATTATACCTTCTCTAGAATTGAACTTTGTACATCATTACTGTAAGGATACCAAGCATGTTAGATCGCTCCAGTTTATCTGTTTCTGGACTATAGTATTCGGTCCAGTAATTCTCACGATTCGTTGCATTCTGAATGTCAATCTTGAATGAGTGCGTGGTTTTTGGTCGATCTACACGGTAGGTCAATTGAGCATCTAGGCGAAAGAAGTCCGGCATTTTCTCGCTGTATATCTTGGTTTGATCCCTCACCGTGTATCCAGCAGCTCTTGAATCATCCAAAAGAATGGGGGTGTTTCGCATGCCACCCGCCCAAACGACCTTGGAGCTTATGCTGATGACTCGACCTGGCTTTCTTAATTGGAATTCTTTACCGCCTTGGAAATTATTGACATAGTTCGAATTCCAAAGGGTATTGCGCTCCTTGCCGTCACCTGCAACGTATTTAGATTGATACAATGACGAAGTAAGCATCATGAACCAGTTGTTGGTGAAGTATTTCTCCACCGTGATCTCTGCTCCATAATTGTGGCCAGTTCCTTTATTCTTCAGTGGCACATCCGAATATCCATCAAAGGAATTGATTCCAGAGAATACGCTATTCGCTGAGTCGATGATAGGCACGTCAAATAAGTCCTGATAATAAACTTCTGCCTTCACGCGCAAGCTGGATGTTACCATCTGCTCGTAGCCTAAGACATAATGAATAGAGCGGGTCATTCCCAGTTTTTTGTTGGGTTGATATTGCGAACCATCGGCTCTAGTTGCTTTGGCGCTATAGACTGATAAATCGTGCGTAGCACTGTGCATACCAAAGCCAGCATTGATCCATTTTGATCTGCCAATTTCGTATCGAAGTCCTGCTCGTGGTTCAATCACGTTTTGCTTGTTCAAGTTGAAGTAGGTTTGATGAATTCCTGTGTTCAGGGTCAACTTTTCGGTTGCTCTAAATTGCCATTGAGCAAAGGATTGAATGTGGTCTGCATTTCCCTCATCGTCCTGGTCTTTAACTTGTTTGGCTAATTCGTCATTGTAGTATTCCTCGAAGAAATCGTAGAACATCTTGTTGTATATAACACCTGTTCTGAGGGTATGTCTTGAATTGAATTTATGGTTCAAAGTAGTATTGGCACGAATGGCCATGTCCTTCATGGTTGAGTTGTAATCATCTCGGATATAAACATCATTAGTATCAAAGGTTTCGTTGAAATATAAACGTTCAACGCCACTTCCAGAAAGGGTCGTTTTGATTAGTGTTTTCTCGCCCAAAAGCAGCGTATGTTTGATACCTGTTATACCCATGTTTGTGGTGTAAACATCATCGTAGCGCAAGCTATCCTGATCCCAGTTCTCAGTGGCAACACCATTTCCAAATAATCCAAATACACTGAAGTTTCCTGCTTTGCCTGCAGGTAAGTTGAAATTATAGCTCTGGTCTTGAAACTTGGGTACAACATCGCCTACAACGTCCAAGCCAACTAAGCTAAATACACTGAGGGTAGAGTAGCGGTAATTGATAAGGTAGGAGCCGCCATAATTTTTGCTGAATGGACCTTCGACTGCTAGGTCGGTTCCTAAAATGCCAATGCCTAAAGTGTATTCACGTTGTTCATTGTTTCCTTTTCTAAGGTTAATATCGAAGATTCCGGAGTAGGCATTGCCGTATTCAGCGGGAAACGCTCCCGTGAAGAATTCGGAGTTGGCCATCATATTTGTGCTTAACATAGATATGGGGCCACCACTTGCACCTTGTGAGCTAAAGTGGTTGGGGTTGGGTATTTCTACTCCCTCCATGCGCCAGTGCATTCCCCTCGGTGAGTTTCCGCGAATGACCAGGTCATTGTTGCCATCCACCACGCCCACACCGGCATAGCTGGAGGCCATTCGCGATGGATCGTCAATGGAACCAGCATACCTTTTGGTTTCTTCAACGGAGAAGGTCCTAGCGCTTACGGTAGCCATTTTATTGAGGTTTTCGCCACGTGCGGCTTCGCTCTCAATGACTACTTCCTGCAGTGATTGAAACGACTCTTGCAGGCCAATGGTCAAGATCATTTCCTTACCAGAATTGACCAGCATGTTCGGCATTTCTCTTGGCTCATATCCCAGGTATGAAATGCGCAAGGTTTGACGACCTGTTGGAACGTTTTCCAATCGAAAATTTCCGTCAATATCTGCGCTTGCACCTATGAATGGGTCGCTACCCACAACGATGATGTTGGCTCCAATAAGCGGGCCTTCGGTTTGTTGATCTACGATGGATCCTCGGATGGTTTGAGTGGGTTGATCTACTTGTGCTAGACTCACAAAAGCGCATAGCATGATCAAAGAGGTGATGATAGTTTTCATAGGTATTTGTTTGTGGTTTTGTACTTAGAAACTGACTCCAATTTGGGCTCCGACCCAAAATTTTGAGTGAACATATTTGCCTTTATCTTCCATGATGGAATAGGGGGAGAGCTTGCTTTTGAAAGCCGATCCGTCCACCCGCTGATAGGCGCTTTGATGAAGGTTTAGTGATGGTCCGCCCCAGATTGCAAATCGATTAGCCTTTGGGTGGTATTCATACCGGGCACTGAATCTATATAGTGCATTGTATGTATTGGTGAACAATTGCTTTTCGTGCACTTGATAAGCTACCAAGTCAAGTAATACATCTGATTTCTCAGTGTCCAATACTTTGCTGCCCAATCCATATCCATAGGCCCAGCTTGCTGAATTTGGAATGGGGTTCATGGCTACAGCAAAATACATTATGCAATCGATCAGTACCTGTTCTGAATTGGAATTCGGCCCATCCGATTTCATTCACTCCAAGAGAGTAGTTGCGGTAGCCTTTTCGTACGTAGCTGAAAAATCCAATTGGGGCACCTTGCTCAAATGAATCTGCCACGTTGATGAATCCAACTTGTGTTCCTTTTACAGTTTTTGCGAGGTTTAAAAACCCGCTGAATTGAGCTCCTGTCAAATCTTCACATGCATTTCCGAATCCAGCGGCCTGTGTGCCCCTTACATCACCAATCGCTGCGTTTCCGAAACCTGCGAATTGTGCTCCATCCAGATCACCTTTAGCGACATTCACAAAACCAGCCGCCTGTAAGGCGAGTGTTCTGTCGCCAGAATAATTGGCAAATCCAGCAGCTTGCAGCCCAGTGACAGAATCCTTCGAAAAATTCGTAAACCCTGCTAGTTGAGCTCCCATAGAGCTACCTAGACACTGGTTAGAAAACCCTGCTGCTTGCAATGCCATGGAAGACTGATTGCTATGATTGGTGAATCCAGCTGCCATTATCCCATCTGATTCACCGTGGACATAGTTTGAGAAACCAGCTGCTTGAATGCCCTTCATGTCGCCACGAACAACATTGGCAAATCTGCAAATTGTCCACCTTTCATATCGTATTCAAGAACATTGGCGAAACCGCCTACTTCTACTCCTTCAACTCCACCATTGTAACCTGCCACCACGTTGAGAGAAAGGTTGCTAGTCACCTTTGGACTCAGGGTTCCATTGGTTCCCATGGGAGTGATAAAGGTGATCTGAAACGGTAGGCCAGAGGTGCTATCGTTTAGCGACAAACTGTCGGGTTCTGTGGCAAAAGTTGCGTTGAAAAAAGGCAATACGATTCCCATCAAGACTAAAATTCTTGTTTTCATGATACTATATGTTTTTGGTGAAGTGGCCTACTGGCCTTGGATGTAGCGATTTGCTTTTGACTAAGTATTCACCTCTTACATTAGAGGTGAATACTTAGTCTTTATTAAGTTTATCGCTTATGTACGTCTCCTGAACCGCTGATGTCGGTGTTGAATGAAGTTGGTGTTCCATCATAATACACGTCACCGCTACCGCTGATTTTCACATCAAGTTCTCCATTTAAGAATACTTCGCAATTACCGCTTCCACTGATGTCGATAAAGCAATCGCTTGTTACAAGGTTGTATCCGTGTATGTCCCCACTACGATCTATTTCAATGTCTAGGTCTACCGCTGCTCCATTTAATTTGATGTCACCACTTCCGCTGATGTCGCAACGCATGTTTTTGCCTGTGACATCCATATCCATGTCTCCAGATCCTTCTATTTCCATATCAAGATCGTTCACGGTAAATGGAGTCTTCGTGGTTGCGCTGCCTGAACCTGAAATTTTCATGGCTTTCAGATTCGCCACATTGATTGTGAAGGTCATTTTTTCCTTTCCTCGAATGCAGTCACTATCGATGATGAGCTTACCATTTTTCACTTTAGTTTCAATTCGATCCATGATGTTTTTGCTCGCCTCGATTTCGATAGTGTGAGATGTTTCGCTAGAAATTTGGTACAGGAATACGTCTCCTTCTCCTTGCAGTTCGATTTCAGTAAAGTCTTCCACTGTTCTTGTTTCAGTGGTCATTTTGCCATTTGCCTTCACGCAATTAGGCCATTTGTCTTTGTTGCAAGATGTAGTAGAGAAACTGATTGCTGCTAATGCAAGTCCAAGGGTAACTGTGTTTAAAGTTTTCATTTTTCTGGTTTTATACATCTATGACAATGCTGAAATAAAATACCCCTACGTGTCCCCTTAAAAAAGATTTAATTGAGCTTAATGTGCTGAATTACAGTTTCTAAAACTTTATCTTTTTGATCAGATATGCTTCTCGCAGAGGGGTGTACCTGCAAATTTGGAGTTACTCCACCACGTTTTGGCGCCAAGCCTAAATCGTTGGTGGACCGAACAAGTGGGAAGCGTATTAATATTTCAGAGGCGGGCAATTTTAACTTGGCATATGATCCCGCATTGGTTTCTCCATCGCCTCCACCTGTTTCTTCACCAACTATGATTGCTCCACATTGATGTTTCATTATTGCCGCGAATTGCGAGGCGGTAGAACCAGTTCTTCCATTCACAATGACATATACCTTACCCTTGAATTGAATATTTGAAGCTTCCATTTCAAAGGAATAAATGCGCTCCTTATTTGGTCCTTTTTCTCTCCGATGTACATTCACCATCTGCCAAAAGCGAAGACCAATTTTGCCCAGGAAAAACCGATGCCATTGCCGCTTTTGTGTTTGGGTATAATGTCGCTTCCTCTAATGGGTTGGTTTGTGAAATGTGATGCCAGAAGGTTGGCATTGTTTGCCTTTCCACCTCCATTGTCCCTAAGGTCAATGATCAAGGTTTGCTTTTCTCCTTTATTCAGAGTTTCGATAAATGTATTTGCCATACGCTCACCATCGGAATAGGCGAACGTGCTGATGTTAGCATATGCAACTTTTTCTAAGTGCTTTACATCATAGGTATTGATGGCGCCAAATGATCTGATCAGGGAGTCGTGGAATTCGTCAGTATTCAAATCATATCCGTAAGAGTAGACTCTATTCTGCGCTTTGCTATTAATCACTTCATTTCGAAGTTCGATGCGAAACTCATCTGTATCATGGAAAAATTCTCGGGTAATTATGGTTCCATATTTATTGAAATACCAGATTCCAGTGGTTTTTTGATGTCCATCAGCCGCTTTGAAGTTGAGAAGCTTTGGCAGAAATTCATTCACTGGCACATCATTAATAGCAAACACTTGAATTGGATATACCATATCCTCACTCTGAACATCATCGTTGCTCGGAGCCATCAAGTAGAGACTTTGTCCATCGGTCCAAAATTTATATGGAAAGTGAGGTAGGGACATTTCTTCCGAAGGAAGTTTTGGAGGATAAATGTTGGTGTGGTAGCAGCCTAATTCGCTTAGAATCGCTCGTAATGCAAAGTGATATTGAATGCGGTCAAATTCCCTTGTTTCGCCTGCCCTTAAGGCTATCTAGGATTCGAGGGAGTGGGTTTTCGAAGGCACTATTGAGTTGAATCGGGTGTGCTTTGGTCACAGCCATGTTCAATGCTTCTACATCTTCAATTAGGTCAAAGACGGTGAGTGATTGTAATTGTGCCTGGGCACTAAAAAAACAAAGTAGAATAAGGCCTAGGATTCGTTTCACATGGCAAAGAAACGCAAATGACCACAGCTGAATATTAGATGCGGATTCCCAATTTGGCGCCAATCCAAAAGTTCACATCGTATGTGCCGTCTAACTCATCATATATGGGTGGATATGAATCGCGGAAAGACATGGTTTTACCGACATCGGGGTCTTGGTTTTGAATGTTTCCAGTCGAGATAATGGCGTTAAGAGTGGGGCCAAAAACGATGGCGGGTCTCTTTTTTCCTATTCGAACATTTAGAGTTGGGTCGAGATGCACGTTCAGATTCAAGGGGCTTTGTTCATTATTGATGTCCACAATTTGTCGGGCTAGGAGCTCCAAATTCAAATGGATTCTTTTGTCATTAGGCCCTATTTCAGATCCAATGCCGTACCCATAGCTGAAAAGACCCAAACCAACATAAGATCCATAAACTGCCTGAAGGATGTTATAAAAATGCCTGGATCCTGTGCGATAGGATAGGTTGTAAGGTTGGATAAGATCGCTGTGAAAATCTATGTGATTCATTCCCTTTAATGAAAAGGAGAGAAATCCTAGACTCAAATGGGTGGTATCGCTGAAATTGAAGACTCCTAGTTGTAGACCATCGATTTTCTTACCCACATTCATGAATCCGGAAATTTGGGTGGTAGCATCTCCACTTGCGTTTAAGAATCCCGCTACCTGAGCACCGGTAATATTCTTTGCCAGATTCATGAAACCTGAGACCTGCGTGCCTTTTACTTCGCCCATAGAGATGTTCATGAAGCCAGCGACCTGTGCCCCAGAGACAGTACCTGCAGTATTCATAAATCCTGCTGCCTGCGCAAACTTCACATCCCTAATAGTATGGTTTGAGAAACCTGCGGCTTGCAATCCAGTCATGTTCTCAGTGGCCACGTTAAAGAGTCCACTTAACTGCGTTCCTTGAATGGTACCTCTGAGTACGTTGAAAACTCCTGCGGCCTGTGCTCCTTTGACCGTGTCGAGTACGATATTGTACACTCCCGCGGCCTGAAGGCCATAAACACTGCCTCTTACGTTATTAAACACACCACCTGCTTGAATGCCTCGAACTTTACCACCAACGATGTTTGATACTCCAGCAGCTTGTAATCCCATCATGTCTTCGCGGTTGATGTTTACTAATCCACCTACTTCGAGTCCTTCAACCCCGGCATTGTAGCCTGCAAGCACGTTAACAGAAAGTAAGTTGCTTTTCGCACCACTTGTGAACTTATTCGTTCCAATACTTGGAAGCAATGAGATTTGCACTGGGATGTTTTCTAAGAAATCTAGATTGACTGCAAATTGCCGCTGAGGCTCGGGCACCAAGAATTTCACCATGGTCAGTTCTTCTACCTCCTTTGGTCGCGTAGAAACGGAGGTGCGAATAGGCATTTTCTCGGGGGCAGCTTCGCGCGGTTCTAATCTTATATCCTTATTGGTGATTCCTGCTATGGGCTTAATCACAATGATCGTATCGAAATAGGATTGTCGGCTATAACTCAATCCAATGGATTCCTTGTCAGTTTCAAGGTTGAGTCGGTAAAAACCGTTGGAGTTGCTAATCACAGCTGATTTGTCACCCACCGCATAAATGGAGGCATTCGAAATGACAATCCCCGATTTTGCATCTCTTACATAGCCTTCAACTATGTATTCCTTTTTCTTGGGCTTTTCTTCACTCGTGGTTTTCTTCGGAGTCATCAGTATGTAGCGACTCCTCTGTTTGATGTTAAACTTGCCTTGCGTGATTTTTTCAAGCACTTGAATGAGTGGCATTTGACTGACTGATAAATTGATGCTCTGATCAGGATTTAATTGATCGCTACTGTAACTGAACGAGCAATTGATTTGCGATTCCAGTTTATCCAATGCTTCCTCAATAGTGCATGGCGCGCATTTTAAATCAACAGGGGTGGTGAGGCAATCCGCATAACTGATGCTGCCAAATAGGACAAAGAGAACGGCAAGTATGCCGATTTTTAGTTGCATCCCGCGCCAGTGAGAATATAGGTATCGCCATTTTTCTCAAGATCAAGGTCTAAAGTCGTAGCGATGATCTCTGCAATGGTTTCGGGTCTTTCATTTGTGAACGAAACAGTCAATTCACAGTTTGCCAGTGCTTCTGATCCCAGTTGGATTTTCATTTGAAGCAACAGATTCAAAGATTCAACCACCTTTGATAACTGGGTTCGTTTGAATATTGATGGTTTTATCCTTCCAAAAGAATGGAGCAACATTGTCATTTTCGATTACAGCAATTTCACCAGCACTCACTTGAACGGCTGCCACTTGTCCCGCTGTAACTCTGGCTGCGGTGCTAATGGATTCGTTGCTTACTTCTACAATACCCTCTTCCACGGACACTTTGAGATCAAGGTCAGGCATATCGCACTGCACTTCGAATTGCGTCCCAACTACCTCAATATCTCCACCAGAAGTATGGATGATGAATGGTTTTGTTTTGTCCGGAGCGACTTTAAAATAGGCGATACCTGAAAGTGCCTCATCACCAGATAGTGTGACCTCTCTTGTTTCGCCATCGAATGATTGTGGATAGCTCAATACGGAATGTTCGTTCAGAGAAATTTCGGTGCCATCAGCAAGAGTGATACTCGCCATTTGATTGCCCGATCGCAATTCATTCATTGCACCGTCATTCATAAACCAAAGTGCTGCTGTGTTGCCAATTATTACCGCTAACGCTGCTGCAACGCGATAAAACATCATACTCGGTTTATTCACTGAAACCTCTGGTTCAATGCGATGATTACCCGTTGAAGTTTGTGCTATTACATTACTCCAGGCTGCATCCACGTCAATAACCGGAGCACTTTGATCCACTTCAAAAATCACCTTAAGATCATCAAATTCTTTTTGGTTTTCTGGACGCACCTTCAACCATTTTTCGAATGTCTCAATTTCTTGAACAGAGCACTCTCCAGCCAAAAACTTGGCAGCCAATTCAAAGTCTATATGTTGGTTTAAATCTTCCAATTCTTACTTCATGACAATTGAAAAAACGTTTACCCCTATGAGGAACCATAAAATACTTTTTACGAGTCTCATCGTTGTCTTTTGTTCTTCGCGCAATTCATCGCGCAAGGTCCGCAATGCCTTTCCCATTTGGTTTTCAACCGTTTTCACGCTGAGCGATAATTCATCCGCAATCTGCTGATATTTTTTCCCTTGGAGCCGGCTCATCAAGAATATCTTGCGGCACTGAGTAGGAAGTGATTGAACGGCCGTTCTCACTTTCAGATTAAACTCTTCCTCTTCTAACAGATCTCTTTGCTCGGTTTCAGAGGCGCCAAACAATGACTGTGCGCTGTGTTCGGCTTTCACCTTTTCATGCTTGATTGCGTTCAAACAAGCATTGTGTGTGCTTCGCAGTAAGTAGCTTTTTGTGCTGCCTTCAATTTCTAAGGAACCTTGTTTGTCCCAAATATTAACAAAGAGCTGCTGAACCACATCGGCTGCGGAATCTGCATCGCCAAGCAATTTACTTGCGTATCCAACCAACGGAGCATAGTGCGCTCGAAAGAGGGATTCAAATTCTTGTTTATTGGATATCGTGGTTGACAAAGAGGCTTGGTCTGAGCACAAAAATAGAATTCAACCTAGTCTTCGATGTGATTTCTTGATTTCATGAAGGCAACTGAAGCCTTAATGAGTTCCTCAAGGACATCCATGTTTAGGTCGCTTAGACTCCTTACGTATAGGCAAGATTTACCGATTTTGTGCTTACCTAGTTTTGTAAGTAACACATCATAATGGCTGAAACCGCTCATTATATAAAGCGTCAACGCTTGTTTGCGGGGAGAAAAACCACAAAGCATCCAATCTCCTTCTCGACCAGATTTGTATTTGTAATGGTATGTGCCGAACCCGACAATGCTTGGCCCCCACATTTCAGCTTTATCACCTGTTACGCGCTCCATTAACTCTAAAACTTTAAAGGAGTCTTCTCGCTTCTGAGCATCGGTTACGGTATTCAAAAAAGCCGTGACACTTTCGTTATTCCTTTTGGTTTTAGGTTCGGACATAAGGCTTACATCATTATTTTGAGAAAACCATGTCAGTCGCTGCGCTTACGTGACAGCCATTGCAGTATCCGTCATAGATGGTAGCGCCACGAATTGGACCTTCCACATCTGACTTTATTGTGCCATCTGCGTTTAGAACAAACCATTCCCAGTTATTGCTTGCATTGCTATATCCTTTTTCCTTTTTCACCATTCCTACATATTCGGAATTGGTGCTATCAATGGTTCGTATATGCTTGAAAATCATGGTGCCTTCAGGGTACTTTCCGTCAGTGGGGTCTTGACCTTCAAAGAAATAAACATCGCGTGTAGAGGTGCTGTCGCCACCGATGTGCGCTACGCCAAGGTTGGTGTCAATCCCTGTTTTGGTGATTTCTAGAATCCAATCTTCCCATGTGGTGAATGTCATGCATGAGCCATCATCAATGGTAGCAGACGAATCAAAATTGATGGAGGTAGGTTCCAAACATCCTTGAATGTAGTTGCAGGTTCCGTTGTCCTTGTTGGTGTCCTTGTCATAATTAGAAGCGATAGAATCGGTGCATCCTTCCTTTGCGCATCCTACAATTGTGACGAGTGCAAGGCTGATTCCAATGAGCGAAATACTTCGTAGGCTAAGATTCATAAATGTGATATAAGTGGTTTCTTTTAGGATCGTTTCCAAAGACCATAGTTCTTTGAATAGGCCGTGAAGATACTTTCTCTAAAAACCTTTTGCAACGATGTTTGCAATTGACTTCATTCGCTGTAACTTTATTACCATGTTAATCCGCATATATCCAGACAATCCTCAAGAGCGCGAACTGCTTCGCGTGGTGGAGATATTGCGAAATGGCGGAGTGATTATTTATCCAACGGACACGGTTTATGGGGTGGGGTGCGACATCACCAATAGGAAAGCGGTGGAGCGGGTAGCTAAACTCAAAGGTGTAAAACCTGAGAAAGCGAACTTGTCCATCATTTGCTACGATTTAAGCCATATTACTGATTACGCCAAGCATGTTGACAACAAGACCTTTCGAATCATGAAACGGTGCTTGCCTGGCCCATTCACATTCATTTTGAATGCCAGTAATAACATGCCTAAAATCTTCATGGCCAAAAAGAAGACCATTGGAATTCGTATTCCCGATCACTCCATTCCAAGAGAAATTGTGAGGTTATTGGGAAACCCAATTGTAACTACCTCCATCCGAGATGAGGATGATATCATTGAGTACAGTACCGACCCGGAATTGATTCACGAAAAGTTCGAGCACTTGCTAGATTGCGTCATTGACGGAGGATATGGAAATCAAATTCCATCCACTATTGTGAATTGTGCCGATGGAGAAGCAGAGGTGATCAGAGATGGACTAGGTGACCCAAAAATGTTAGAATAGAGACTATTCTACATCGCCCTCTTGTGGCACCATCACCAGTTTATCCGTATCAAATCCTAGAGACTTGGCCTTAGCGATTAATTGGTTAGTCGTTTCACTCGAAAACTTTGGGTCTCTCGCTAAAATCCATAAGTAATCCTTGTCGGATCCACACACCAGCGCATAGGAGTAATCTTCTTTGTCCAAGGATATCACATTGTATCCGGCATAGAAAGGACCAAAAAAGCTCACTTTAAGCATAGAATTTTTTTCATCGTTGGCCAGTTTGGCTTTTCCAGTAATGTCGCTCCACGCGTTTTTTGTAGTGTCGAAACCTCGGTTTTTCACTTCTATCATACCGTCATCTTGAAGGGTATAGGTGGCAGTTACATTCACTAAGTTTTTTTCAAAACGACTATTCATTCTGGCTATTTCGTGCCATGTACCAGTGTACCTGTTTAGATCCATATTGTCAACGGCTTCAATGCCCTTGGGTATGGGGCTGCAAGAAGCAATGACAATTGCTGTCAAGGATAAGAATAAGTGATTTTTTAAGTTGGTCAATTTCATACTAAACAATAAGGATCGAATGTAGTTTAGATTTGTCGCAATTACTAACTGATGATTACAATACTTTCTCCCGCTAAAACACTCGATTTCGATACTACTTATTCGGATATTCCCGTCAACATCCCCGAGCATTTGGATGATTCAGCCAAAATCATGAACAAGCTAAAAAAGTTGAGCAAGAAGAAAATCGCTTTATTGATGAATTTGAGCAAAGACTTGGTGGAATTGAATGCTCAGCGATATCAAGAATGGAATACGGAATTTAGCGCAGAGAATAGCCGTCCAGCGCTTTTAACTTTTAATGGTGAGGTGTACCGAGGGGTAGATGCCAAGTCTTTTTCAGAGAGTGAATTAACCTTTGCTCAAGATCATCTTCGCTTATTAAGCGGATTACATGGTTTACTAAAACCACTGGACTCCATTCAACCCTATCGGCTTGAAATGGGTACAAGCATTTCCATCGGCAGAAAGAAGAATCTATATCAATTTTGGAGGGAAAGAGTAACTGAAAGTTTAAACGAGGCAATGGAAGCGTCTGACTCAGATACATTAGTAAATCTCGCTTCGAATGAATACAGTAAGGCGGTCAATTTTGATAAAATCAATGGCAAGGTGATCACGCCTGTATTTAAAGACTTGAAGAATGGAGAGTACAAGGTAGTTATGACTTGGGCCAAATCTGCTCGAGGCAAAATGGCTGGCTTCATCGTTCGCAATAAGATTACCGATCCGCAAGATCTGATTCGATTTGATGAGTATCAATACAGCGAACCGATGAGCACGGACAGTGAGTGGGTTTTTGTAAGAGGGTAGTTTATTAATTTTCAATACTCAATACTCAATACTCAATACTCAATACTCAATACTCAATACTCAATACTCAATACTCAATACTCAATACTCAATACTCAATGTACTAGTGCTTTGAAATGATGGTTTATCATTAATCAGCAATGTATCGTTCATAGTTTTTCAATAGCGCTTTCATGGAACAGTCGTTTTAGACCACATTTGTTGCATGACGTTCAATTACATCTGGGTTGCATTCTTCGTGGTTGCCTTTGTGGTGGCCGTGTTGAAGTGGATTATACTGGGTGATACGGAGGTCTTCGGCCTGATGGTACAAAGCACCTTTGACATGGCTAAGACGAGTGTGGATATCTCCATCTATCTAATCGGTGTAATTACTCTCTGGCAAGGAATCATGAAGGTAGGGGAGCAGGGGGGAGCAGTGGCTGTGCTTACGCGAGCTGTGTCTCCATTTTTTAGCCGTCTGTTTCCGGGAGTATCCAAAAACCATCCCGCCATCGGGAGTATGATGATGAACTTCAGTGCGAACATGCTCGGACTCGATAACGCGGCAACTCCGCTTGGGTTGAAAGCGATGCAGGAATTGCAAGAATCCAACGAGAATAAGGAGCAAGCATCGGATGCGATGATCATGTTCATCGTGTTGAATACTTCCGGTTTGACCATTGTACCCATCAGTGTGATGGCGCTTCGTGCGGCTAACGGAGCGGTTAACCCATCGGATGTGTTTCTACCCATACTCTTGGCCACCTACTTCGCTACCCTAGCCGGATTGTTGTTCGTTTGTATTCGCCAACGGATTAATCTTTTGCAACCCGTTTTATTAGGTTGGTTAGGCGGCATTACGGCTATGATCGGGGCCTTGCTTTGGTGGTTTAGCCAAATGCCACAAGATCAGCTGGCGAGTGTATCTAGCGTATTCGGAAATGGTATAATACTCACCATCATCATCGCTTTTTTCTTGATGGCTGTTCGCAAGAAGCTGAATGTCTATGAATCCTTCATTGAAGGAGCGAAGGAAGGGTTTGAAGTATCAATCAAAATCATTCCATACTTAGTGGCGATATTGGTTGGAATCGGACTTTTTCGTATCAGTGGAGCCATGGATTTCTTGCTGGAAGGAATCGCGGGTGTTCTGCAATTAGATAAAACCTTAGTAGATGCGCTGCCCACCGCGCTTATGAAACCATTGAGTGGAAGTGGCGCACGAGGAATGATGGTGGAAGCCATGGAAACCTATGGTGCAGATTCATTCACAGGTAGATTGGCAAGTGTATTCCAAGGGTCCACGGAAACTACTTTTTACACACTGGCCGTGTATTTTGGTTCGGTTAGTATTCGGAAAACCCGTTATGCTTTGGGAGCAGGACTCTTTGCTGACCTGGTGGGCATCATCGCTGCGATCTTTATCAGCTATGTGTTTTTTGGGTAGCAGCGGCCAAAAAGGCGAGTTTTGAGTGGAATAGGCGGGCAACTGTCTCCCGATTCAGACGAGCTCATGGTTCGAATCAAAAATCAATCGATCCATGGCAGGCTTACCTACACCACCGAATAGATCATTGCCATTCCAAATAGTACAGAGAAAGGTGATATTATTCTAATCAGATTCGGATTCAGAAGATCGGCACACAAGAGTGCGTATTTATGATGAAGTCTCCGTGGCACGAAATAGAGGACTACAGAAGTGCCAATCATAAACCAACCGAAGTATTTAAAGATTTCTGGAAATTTTGAGAATTCTGAATACAAGATCAGAGCAGCAGCAGGTATCATTCGAACCGTAATCTCTGTGTAATTAATCAGGTTGGTGCTTCCTGCCTTTTTCAAATACTCTCTTGCCTTTTCTGGTTTCAATAGCATCAGTAGCCCAACTCCAATTAAGAAGATACCAAAGAGTATTACGATACACTTAGCTATGATTGTCATGAGTTATTCAGTTCCTTTCAAGTTTTATTTATAAATGATGCACAACGGCTCCGCTAAGAAGCGTGCGGATTAGAATCGTTCATGTCTTCCGTGTTGCAAAATAGTGAAGCAAGGCGAAAAACATGAATTTTACTGTTCACCGAGCATGCTTTCATAGGCTATGTTGGCACACGTGCTTTTTTTCTTTTTCTGGCTGAAGTGTAACCGTAACGTAGTGCAATAAATTGCAACAGTGCAAGTGGATAGTTTATTGCGGTCTTTTTGTTTGGGCTAAAAAGTCTGGGTCTTAGGTTCGCTTGCCAGTGACCCCTCAATAAGTCGATTTCCGTTTCGACTAAATCACCTAAGAAATTCTCAAAATCCAGTTAGCCAAGAAGTTCCACTAGCATTCAAACACTAATGCCTGTTCAAATATATCTGTAATGCAACGCGTGCATTAGGAATTTTATCCTCGAAAAATTTGGTCACTCTGCCACGACTCCCATTGGATATCGGATGAGTAATAGAAAACACCCTTATACCAAGACTTGGTTCCAAAGCTATGATCTTGTTCAACCAAATCGCAGTGCCAAGAGCCATGCTCCCATAATAGCGTGGTAACGAATTATTGTACCCTTTGCTAAAGACGCTCCCAAGTCCAACTGAAGGGTAAAGCGCAATCTTAGAATTCAAATTAATATAATACCTAGAGTAAATCGAGGGAGAAAACGAATGACGAGAGTTAGCCTGCGGTCGGCCTCCATAATTGAAGTAAAATGCAGGTGAAGCACCAACAACGAAATTTTTTGCAACAAACCAGCCTGCAGACGGGGCGATGTCAATTGAAACAAAGTTGGGCTGGTCTAGATTTAACCGTCCACTTCCACCAACCATAATTGTGTTTTTTGAAATTTGAGAGAATGAGGACAAGGCCAACACATTCATTAAAGTGACCATAATTGTTAGAGCAACGCTAGATATTTTTATGCTTTTAGTGAATTGTTCTTTAAGTTCATCAAACATAGTTAATGTCATATCCCGACTTGATTGCTTTCACACCATATAACAACTGTTATGAGGTATTATGACAGTCACCAATCTGCATTGGATAACTCGAAAATCGCAAGATCATTCCAACGATCCAGTGCCGGTGTAAGATTTAGGACTTCAATCGCATGATTTTAAGACCGTATCCAGCATTCAATTTTTAGATCCCGACAACAACATCCAAAAATAAAGCCCGCTTACACGGCCTTATTTGAAGTCGTTTTTGGAAGAAATGAAGGGTTGTGCATCAGTTACCTATGTTAGGTGCAGGCTTTTCTTTTTCTTTTTGAACTAGTGCCTTTAATTTTTTCATTCTCTCGGAGTAAATTCTATTTTGACTCTCAGTGTCATTTCGAAATACTAACTCAGTAAGGTTCAATTCTTGATCTTCAATTAGTATTGCTCCTCGAAAGTCTTCAGCTTTTTTCAAAGGGAATTTTCGGTCACCGATACTAATCTGAGTAATCCTGTCAATAGGAATTGAAATATAATCAGATATAGTTCCATTTTTTTCTGGTTCTGTCTTGGAGAAAATTCTTAATTCTCGAGACTTAATCATTGCTACTGGCCATTCAATAGTTTTAGTGTCATGTACTGCATACCGACCAAATTCTACAGTATTGTCGGTTCCCAGATTATGTTTTCTGTACGTACTCCTTCTATTTTTATTTTCATATCTAGATTGAATTATCAGGTAAACAATGCCAATAATTATAAGGATAACCGTCAATCCTCCTCCGCCTGTAGGATAGTCTTCGTCTGGTCTCCCGCCTCTTTGTGCATACAATGTGAGGCTTTGAAAAAGAGTGATGAAAAAGAAAATTATCAACCTTTTAACTATCGTAGTTACTTTCATTAGATTGAGATTGGGACGAAAAATCCTATTCCTTTAAGAATTGTCAGACCAGCAACACCGAATTCTGAATTCTGTGAAAATTGTAAAGAATCTTGGTCTTGCACATCTCCATTATTACTGACAAAATGAGCAGTGAATTTAGAAAAGTCGTGTTCGTCAAGTGGCACTACAAACACGTTGAACTGGATGTCCTTGAATTCAACAGTTTCGCCATGTTTATTCTTTTCTTTTTGAGCTTCTTGATAAGTCATTTGTTCTATTTTTTGCTTGCACCTAAAATTGTATTTGGTTATAATAACTAATATATTTTTCAATCATTAGAACCTAAAAGACGCTTGCTGTCTTGGTTTTGGGTTAATATTCGGTAAAGAGGATTGACGATTTTTTGCAAATCACGTGTGCTCAAATGGGTATAAAAGACCTTTGTTTCTATTGATTCACGTTCCAACATGGTTTGTATAAATCTATGGTTTGTCTGTGTTCCACGAAGTCAGCGATATTTTGAATAAGAGCCGTCTATCCATTCGATATCGAGTCCAAAAAAATAACGCTAAAATCTAAAAGGACAACTATGCGCAACCCAGCAGTGG
Organism: uncultured Flavobacteriales bacterium; assembly: GCA_943788775.1. Lineage (GTDB taxonomy): Bacteria > Bacteroidota > Bacteroidia > Flavobacteriales_G > Salibacteraceae > SHAN690. The sequence continues at coordinate 19,343 of CALSRO010000009.1, forward strand.
CCCCTCGCTACCTCGCTTAGCCCTTCACCAAATCCATTTCCTCCACCAAGTGACCAGCCCCAGCAAATTTGTCCATGATAAAAAGCACATAGCGTATATCAACAGTGATATTTCGACAAATGGTAGGGTTAAACATGATGTCACTCATCGTGCTCTCCCATGTTCGATCAAAGTTCAATCCAATCAGCTCGCCCTTGTCGTTAAAAACTGGGCTGCCGCTGTTTCCTCCTGAGGTGTGGTTGCTGGCTATGAAACACACTCGCATTTCGCCCGATTCATCCGCATACTGGCCGTAGTCTTTTTCCTCATAGAGCTCTTTTAACTTGCCCGGCAGGTTATACTCAGGGTTTGTAGGATCTTCTTTGGCGATAACACCCTCCAAGGTGGTGTAATGCAGATAATCTGCTCCGTCAAACGGAGAGTAGCCTTCCACCTTTCCGAAGGTAATTCGCAATGTTCCATTGGCGTCTGGATAGTAGGTTTTTTCTGGAATGACTTCCATTAATGCCGACATCCACACCCGCATCAAACTGTCCTGCGTTGGCACGTAGTTCATCATTTTGGGACGAGTTTGATCATAGTAATAATCACTGATTCGCTTGCTGAATGCAAAGGCTAAGTCTTTTTCTATTTTCTTGTAATCATTGCGCTTATAGCCTTCTAAGAAATCTTTCAACTTGGCTTCATCATCAAAGATGGTCTCCTCGTAAATGCGATCAACAAACTCATTCAAGGACTCCTTTTTGTCTTTTAACTTAATAGTGAAGAGTAGGGGAGGCTGGCCATCTAAGAAATGTCTGATTTGTGCTTTCATGATGTCTTCATCCACTTGCGCATCATAGTTTTTGAAATAGCCAAGCTTACCGAGTCGTTCCTTTACCCAAGCCTCAATTTCTTCATCGGGAACGTTCTTGTTTTTACTCATTTCAACCAACTCATTAAAGCCTCCACTGAAACGCAGAATTTCTGGCCCCATGTAGTAGAACTCGATAAAGTAATCGCGACTTATGTTATGGGGCTTGAGTTGCACATCTAGCGAAGACATTTCCAACAGAAGACTGCCATATTTTTCGTTCCATTCTTCGTTGTCTCGCACCCTGTCTTGAAAAACATTTTCTAGCGAATCCTTCTTAGCCACTGCTCTGTGGCGGATCAATCCCTTTGATTGTCCGATCCATTTCTTGTAAGCATTGCTGATGCGACTTTGTTTTGCAGCATACTGAATCTTGGTCAGTTCCGATCCTGCCATGCCCTTATCAATCACTCCTAATGAAGCTTCTCGCATGGCTAAGCGCAGCGGATTAATTACTTCTAATACTTCCTCAACGTTGTTTCCCGTAATGTAGTTTTCTGTGCGACCTGGAAATCCATAAACCAATGTGAAATCATTTTCGTCCACTCCATCCAAACTGACTGGCAAATGATAATTGGGCTTGAAAGGAACATTGTCCTCACTGTACTCTGCTGGTTTGTTGTCCTTATCGGCATAGATTCTAAATACACTGAAATCACCTGTGTGTCTTGGCCAAACCCAGTTATCGGTGTCAAATCCGTACTTGCCAATGCTTGATGGTGGAGCTCCCACTAATCGAATGTCTTTGTACTCTTCGTTGATAAAAAGCAAAAACTGATTTCCATAATAGAAAGGTCGGATATAGGCGGAATAGTGTGACCCTTCAGTCGCCTCAGCAACAATCTTTTCTGTTTGTGTTTTAATCATAGCAGCACGTTCCACTTCTGTGGCATCTGCTGGCAAGTCCTTCAAAATTTCTGAAGTAACATCCCTAATTTCTTTAATGATGGTGGCGGTCATATCTGGATTTTCCAATTCCGCATCATGGTTTGCAGCCCAAAATCCATCCTTCAAGTAGTTGTTCTCAAGAGAACTATGGGCTTGAATTCTGCTGTAACCACAGTGGTGGTTTGTCAATAAAAGCCCTTTGTCACTTACCAGAACTGAAGTGCATCCTCCGTTAAAATGCACCACTGCATCCTTGACACTGCTTTGATTTATGGCATACAACTCTTCAGCACTGATCTTCATACCCATGGCGGCCATGTCGTCTGAAACCAGCGACTTGATCATAGATGGAATCCACATTCCTTCCGTAGCAGAAATTGGGGTGGTGGTCGAAAAAATTGCGATTAGGGATAAAATGCTCCCCACTATTTTCATTTTCATACGTCAGTCTTCTAATTGATCTCCTGCAAAAGAAACATATTTGCAGGGTAGTTCATACCTAACTATTAATTCAGCTTTATGAAACATACGATTTTGACCCTAGGTCTTTTAATCGGATTTGGAGTTACACAACTCCTTGGACAGTCTCTTCCAGATATTGAAAAACACACCACAGGTCAACGATCTGAAATAAGATCAGTGCCTAAAGTGGCCTCTTTGAAAGGCATTCAACCACAAGACGAGTGGCAAACGGTGATGAAGAAGGTGGCCATTTATCACACCAAAGGAGATTCAGTAGATGCGCTGAAAGCATTGAGTCAGGTGAAAAAAGCCAATGCTGAGATTGGATTAGGTATTGATAACCCAGGAGGCCGGGCCGTTACTCCAGTAATTGGAACGGGTATCAACGGTACGACCATGAATAGTTACACTCCACCGGATAATACGATGGCAATATCGAACGGTGGACGGATTGTAGCTGCTGATAACGAAGACATATCCTATTTCAATGAAACAGGCACCAACACTGGAGTTCAGACTCACTCTGGATTCTTTAGTGGATTTTCAACAAGTTCTTACTTATTCGATCCTAAGTTGATATATGATGCTGAGGAAGATCGATTTATCTATGTCTTATTGCATGGAAATTACTACACAAACTCTAAGATTTTTGTTTGCTTTTCTAAAACAAACGACCCCGAGAACGATGGCTGGGAGATCTACGAATTACCAGGAAATCCATTAAATGATGTGAGCTGGACAGATTATCCGAGCATTGGTTTGAACGAAAACGAATTATTCATCTCAACGAACCTCTTTTATAGCGGTGGTGGATTCAACGAAACGGTTATTTATCAAATCGACAAATTCGATGGATACAATGGATCATCTTCCTTAGACTATGTCTTATGGGACGGCATTTTCGATGCGAATGGCGGTCGCGCTTTCACCGTGGTTCCTGCTACTTATGGTCAGCAAGGTACTTATGGTCCAAACATGTATTTCGTAAGCTCAAGGTCAGGCGGAGGAAGTAGGTTTTACTACTATGAGATTACAGATGATATTAATGGAAATGCTCAAATGTATGTGGATGATATCATTGTTAACTACAGCATCGCTGGTGATGCGAATCAATTAGGTTCTAGCAGCTTAGTAGATGTTGGAGATTGCCGAGTTCAAAGTGCATTTTTCTTGAATGGTACTATCCACACAGTGCACGCAGCTTCCTACCAAAACTCAGGATATAATGGAATTAACTATTATCGGATTCCTGTTGATGCACCCACCTTTTATGAAACAACATCCTTCGGTCAAACTGGATTTGATTATGCCTATCCAAGCATCGCGTCTTTTGGCCTTGGTGAATGTGATAAAAGCGTGATGATTGGGGCGCTTCGAAGCGGTTCAACCATTTATCCAGAGATGCGAGTGATGAATTGCGATCAAGACATGCAATGGTCTTCATCCTCTCAAATCGTTGCTGGTAATTCTCCAATTAGTTTTATTGGAAATCCAGAACGCTGGGGCGACTATACCAGCATGCAACGCAAGCACAACGCCAATGCACCAGAAGTGTGGATGAGTGGTTGCTTCACAGTCGGGAATAGATATCGAACTCGTATTGCAGAAATAAAAGGGGACTATGAGCCGGCAGAGGGGCCAACGGTGGATTTTTATTCCAATGATTCTGTCGGGGAACCAACGTTTACGATCAATTTCTATGATAATTCCGCTGGTAACCCAACGGCTTGGGAATGGAGATTTGAAGGTGGAACCCCAAATACATCGACTCAACAGAATCCACTAGTGAGTTATTTGGATACAGGATCGTTTGATGTGAGCCTTACTGCATGGAATGACGACTGTTTTGATTCCCTTCTCATTGAGGACATGATTCAAGTTCAAAAGCTAACTCCAGATACTGACACTGTTGTCTTGAACGGAGGCTTCACTGTATATGTGATTGATGGTGATACCTTTCAAACTTGGGGTGGAGAGCTTGTGCCATTGGGGCAGGAGGAGTTGATGACTCTAGATAACAAGGTTTATCCAAATCCCATCTCATCGGCCGAAATGATGTACATAGACATTGAGTTGTTATCTGGAATGTACATTGATGCTATCATCTATGACATGAGTGGACGTGAAGTGAAGAATCTCTTTAGTGACTACGTCAAAGCGGGTAAACATCAGCTCGGCTTTAATAAGCTGGCTCTTTCTAGTGGTAACTATGTGCTTCAGGTAAAAAGTGAATCAACAATATTGATCAATGAGAAGATTATTGTTCAGCGCTAGTCTGCTGATTTTTGTTGGATGCTCTAGTCGAAAGAGCGAAATGGCGAAACCTGAGGCAGAACCTCGGCCTTCTGTTGAATTAGAGGATGCTCCAATAAACGAGCCGACACCTGAAGTAAAGAAGGCTGAACAGCAAACCACCAGCAATGGACCTCAGCGCAAAACTGCTGGTAAGGCTGTGAAGTCTGAATCAACGACTGAGATGAATGATGATCATAAAGAAATGCCTTCTCATGGATCTCCTGATCAAGAGAAGATTGATAGCATCAAACAGGCTAAACAGAAGGACAAGAAGTAATTATACTTCAATCATTCCATGTTGAAGTGTTTTCACTTCTCCATTTGCGGTCAATAATTTGATTGGTTCTGCGGATAGCAGTCTGGTTCCCTTTTCATCAATTCGAATTCCACATCCTTCAGGCAGGCAAACAACTGGAATGTCATTGATGGCGCTATATTCTTCCAATCTCATTAATCTGGATTCGCCTCCATGTCCTGCAATGGTCTGCTCTGTAAAATGTGGATTAATTTGAAAATTTATCAAGTTCAATGCATCAAAACTGGTGGGTTCTATAATTGGCATATCGTTCGTGGTTTTAATCGTTGGACAAGCCAAATTAGAACCTGCGCTCCATCCTATGTATGGAGTGTTATCGTTCATGACTTTGCTTCTGATCGAATTTACAAGACCAAGTTTTTGAATGGTGTGTAGCAAGTGGAATGAGTTTCCGCCACCGACCAAAATAGATTCGGCAGATTCAATTGCTTTTGTTGGATCATCAGCATGGTGAATGGATCGCACATTAATGCCTTTTACTTGCAGCGCCTGTTGAACCTTGGCTTCGTAATCGTCATAACTGAAATTTACGGCCGCATAGGGTATAAAAAGACAGTTTCTGACATCTCCTAAAAATCGATCGATGTAATCGAGTGGCCAATCCAAATATGGTTGTCCAACATTAGTGGAATTGCTGAGAAGTAAAAGATTCATTGTTTGGTAAAGTTTAGACTAGTGCAAAAACATTTCACACCTTTGAAAGCATTCAAAACTAACGTATATCATGAAATCACTAATCTACTTTACACTCTCGCTTGTATTGCTTTCTTCCTGCGGAGAAACGATCAAAGGAGATGGGAATCTTGTGACAGAAGAAAGACCCATGGAAGCCTTTACCGAGTTGAAAGTTTCTGGAATGTTCACAGTTGTGTTGATCCAAGGCGAACCGAAAGTGGTTATTGATACGGACCAAAACTTGTTAGAGCATATTTCGACTACGGTAGATAAGAACAAATTGACATTGTCTTCTAATAACAAGATGCTCCAAACCGATCAGTTGGTGTTGACCGTATATTATCGCAGCATTGAGGAGGTTGATCTATCGGGTGCTTGTGATTTAGAAACTTCAGGAAGCATAAATGGTGAATCATTTGCCTTAGAAGTATCGGGTGCTGCGGAGGCTGACTTGACGTTGAATGTGACGAATTTCGAATTAGAATTAAGCGGAGGTGGGGATATTGATTTAAAAGGAATAGCAAATAATGTTGCCATAGGAATCAGCGGTGCAGCAGAGGTGAACGCCTTTGAATTGGAAAGTAAAAAGGCTAATATTTCCGTTTCCGGAGCCGGTGAAGTTGAAATCAATGCTTCAGAAGAGCTTGATGTAGATATTTCTGGAGCAGGAGAAATTACCTACATCGGAAATCCAACAATTAAGAAAAATATATCAGGGGTTGGAGAACTCAAACAAAAATAGATCGAAGGAAATGACGAAGTTTTTTTGTGTGGTAATAGGCCTACTAGCTTATCAAATTGGATTTTCTCAGATCAGTAACCCTGAGGATATGCGCTTACTAGGCGATGGGTTTCAGACTATTTTTTGGGAAAATGGATCCAAGTATTATGGTGAGATCTATGAAGGTGAGTTTAGCGGCAAGGGAACCATGGTTTGGGCTGATAGTAGCTTTTACGAAGGGCGTTGGCAAAACGGAATGCGACACGGTAAAGGAACGATGCAATGGCCTGATGGTCGCAAGTATATTGGACGTTGGAAAAACGATGACCCAAATGGTAAGGGGCAGATGGAGTGGCCCAATGGTCAGTTATATCGAGGTCAGTTTAAAGAAGGAAGAAGGTCAGGCAAGGGGAAAATTAAATACCCCGATGGCACCATCTGGAAAGGGGAATTCGATAACGGAAAACCGATAAAAGATTAGGTTGAACTGATTTTATGGATGTCATTATTATCCATTTCGATTTCATCCTTTATGTGTTCCATTTTTTTGGCAAGTAGAGCAAACACCTTCGTTTCTGGAGTCATTAGTTTTTGAAAGGCATCTTCATCGCCATCTCCGGCCATTGCCATTAGATGCAACAGATTAAAGTTATTTGTCTTTAGCCAAGTCAAGGCGTTTTTATTCCCTTCAATGCCATTAATTAATGCCATCAGATGCGGAAAACCATTGGCCAGCAACCAATCTCTTGAACGATCTTCATTTCTGAGGGCATAGCGAAATAGTGCGAGTTCTGGAAAACCATTTTTCATGAACCATTCTGTGATTTTTTGGTTTCCATCGATGCATTCTCCCCAAGCAACTAAAACCTTGGCTTCATATTGTAACCCTTTTGGTGTGAGTTTCGTCATAGAAATCAATATTGTTTCTAGGTCATTTCTTCTGGAATAGAAATTACCTTTGGTTTTCATTTCAAAGATGTCAAAAATCAATTGGAAATATACAGGTGTAGCTGCGGTCTTGACTTTTATTGTCATTTCAGCATGCGAACGCACATGGACTTGCCGTTGTGAAAATTATGACGGACAATTTGAATATGTCATCATTGAAAAAGCGAAGGAAGATGAGGCAATTGAAGTGTGTGATAGTCTAACAGGAACTGATTTGAACGGTGCATTAGTGAGACGATGCGAATTGAACGGAAAGTATAAAGGCCCGACTAAATAACCATGAAAATCGTAATACTAATTCTTCGAATCCTTTTGGGATTGATTTTCATCGGTTCAGCAGCACTCAAACTGTTTCCTATCGAGGCCTTCGAATTAGTTTTAATCAAACAGGTTGGTTTTTCGTGGGCTGCGGCTCCATTTTTTGCAAGACTGATCATCCTATTCGAATTTGCACTTGGTATTGCGCTCGTTTTTGGATGGAAGGCTAGGCTTACAATATGGGCAAGTTTAGCTATGCTGGCATTTTTTACTCTATTCCTCGGTTATCAAATAGTTATTGGGGCTGGCGATGAAAACTGTGGATGTTTTGGTGAATTAATTCCGATGGACGCTCCTACCAGCATTGCTAAGAACTTAATCTTAATTGCTTGGTCACTCGTTCTCCTTTGGCAGTTTCACTTTCACAAGAATTGGAAGTATAGTTGGATCAATTTGATAGTAACCTTTATAGCCATCCCAGCCTTGTTTCTAGCCTTACCATTACCTGAAGTGGATCTAAACAAAGAAGCAACAATTGGCGATGAACTCGTTGAAATTCTTGATTCTGACTTAGAATGGGATTTGAACGAAGATGACAAATTAATTGTGGTGATGATGGCGAAATGTGTCCATTGCAAGCAATTGGCCTCATTGCTCTCTACATTAGAACCTACCAAGGCTCAATCCACTTTGAGAATAATCGTCTATGGATCGGATGAGAGTATCCAAGAGTTTGTATTAGAAACTGGAATCGAATCATTTCAAGTCAAGCGAAGTGCTAACCGAAATTTATTGCAAGCAATAAATGGCACTTTTCCAACGGCTATGCTTGTTAAAGAAGGAGACATAGTATCCAATTGGACCGGATCAGAATTGAATATTAACCTTCTTTCTAAGGTGCTACAGAATAAAGAATAGGACTTGAATTATTACCATTGCTCGTTATGAAGAACCTTTTGAAATTTGCTGTTGTATTTGTTGTTCTAGCATTTGCAAGTATGTCTTGTAAGCGTTGCTATCAATGTGTTGTGCGTGAAGACGCGAGTGACAGCCTGAGATGGGCTTACAAAGAGGTGTGTGTATCCAAGAAGGACTACGATGCCTACAAGGATATTTGCAAAGAAGCTGCTGAAAATGGTTCTGATGAGACTACGACATTGTATTGTGATTGTGCAGAAAACCTAGTAATTGAATAAGTAATGAAACAATTAATAATTCTATTAGGAACCATTTTCATCCTTGGTAGTTGCGACAAGTGTCACGTTTGTGTGGTTAAAGATCAAGATAGCATTACTCGCTATGAATATCCTGAGGTGTGTGGTTCCAAAAAAGAATTAAGTGCCTATGCCGATCAGTGCGAAACGGAATACGGTAAATACAACCAGACATGTGCTTGTGGTGAAGCTCCGTAGTTTCAACCTTTACATATTCGCTTACATATTCGTACTTTTTGGTTGTGAGGAGGATACACCGCGCGATGTGCCTGTTGTTTCACGATGTTCCCATCGAAGCACAAGCTCCCGAATTGCTCGATTCGACCAGTATCATTGCTATTGAAGATTATTTCACCAAGCTATTTGACGAAGGGAAATTTAACGGTGTGGCTTTATTCCATAGGGATAGCAAGCAATATGCGTTTGCAAAAGGCTTAAAAAGTTGTGAAGGAACCGGTGATTCATTAACCATTCAGGATCAATTTCAATTGGCTTCCTTATCCAAGCCATTCACGGCATATGCTGTCTTGCAATTGATTGAAAGAGGATTAATAAACATGGAAGATTCATTGACTGAATTTTTGCCCTGTACACCATACAATAACGTCACCATTAGGCACTTACTAACGCATACAAGTGGTATTGGTTATTACGCTTATGTGACGGATAGCTTATGGGATAGTCCTGAAAACATGATGAGCAATGCAGACTTGCTCACAATGATGGAGTGCAAGGAGATACCCAACTATTTCGCACCATCCAGATACTTTGATTATTGCAATACGAACTATGCGCTGCTAGCCAACGTAATAGCCAATGTTTCGGGAATGCCATTTCATGACTATATGAATACTCACGTTTTTGAGCCCTTAGGCATGGAACATTCGGAAATTATGCAATCAGAAACTAGGGATGCCACTATGTATGACGTACAAGGTCATTTTCCAAATCGCGAATCAAAATTGCCTTCTTATTTAGATGGTATAGTAGGTGATAAGGGCATGTATAGCACGCTAGATGATCTATTGAGGTTTTATCAAGCCAAGGGCACATCTCAGTTTGTAAATGATTCCATTTGGAACGAAGCAACAATGCCCCAAGAAAAATATGGTAGAAATCTGTACTATGGATATGGCTGGAGAATAAAACCGATTCAGAATGGAGATACCTTGGTATATCACAATGGCTGGTGAAGAGGATTTCGCACTTATTTCTGGATGTCGAAAAAAACGGATAAAGTTTGTATTGTCCTAACCAATTGGGTACGGGGCGGATATCTTAATCAAAAAGAAGTTTGGTTGTTGTTTTAGTAAAACTCTTTTATCATTGAAGTTGTTACACTAACCAATGAATACTGAATCGAAGGAAATAGCGATGTTCCCGCTCAATATTTTACTCCTCCCTGGGGAGCAACTTCCGCTGCACATATTCGAGCCAAGGTATCGGCAATTGTTTGATGAAGCAGAACAGAACTCCACTCCATTCGCCCTCCCTTATAGTAAGAATGGAGTCAAGCTTGCTTCAAAATGTAAATTACTTCAGGTTACAAAGAGATTTGCCGGTGGTGTTCGAGATGTGATAATAGAATGCACCCATTTGCATTCACTTGAACGTCAGGAACCCTTATTTGCAACAAAACTGTACCCAGGTGGAGTGATTGGAGCGGAAATAGAATTGAGAAATGAGAAACTTGCGACAATAGAGCTTTTGGAACTATTCGCAGATTTCATTGAAATTAAATATGGTAAGCGACCTGTTTTGGAGGAGATTCTCCGCTACAGAACCGTGGATGTGGCAGCATGCATAGCCATGAGCAACGAGGATAAAACTCGATACGTAATTGCTCAAAATGAGTTAGAACGTGAGCGTTTGTTAACCGGTTTGATCAAATACATGCACTTTCTATACTTCCAAGAAGCACAAGCTGAAAATGGGATTTTGCTGAACTAGACTACTGAGATACGCAAGTAGCTCCTTGCCCTTCACGTTCGTCAATTTCAGATTGATCAGCAGTACATATTTCTTGCGATTCACTTACTGTGTCTGTAGGAGTGCTTCCAGAATATAAAATAACGTCTTCAGAACACTCATAACAAGTTGAGCAACTCGTAAGTGCTAAAGCGGCTATTGCGATAAAAACTAAAACTAGATTTTTCATAAGGTTGGGTTTTGAGCGTATTTTGCCAAGTATCATACCAAAGGTAAAATCAGCGACTCATAAAGCTCCACATATTGAGGTAAGATTTTTGGCAGATCAAATTTCATCGCTTGAACACGCGCATTTGCTTTAAATTTTTCGAGCTCGCTATCGGTTTTTAGAATGGATATTGCATTTCTAGACATGGAATCTATATCGCCTACATCACTCAGGTAACCACTAAACCCATCTACATTCACTTCAGGAAGTCCACCAGTATTGGTGCTTATAACAGGTACTCCGGCAGCCATAGCTTCTAGCGCGGATAATCCAAAGCTTTCTGTTTCAGATGGCAGAATGAATAGGTCAGCGTTGACTAAGAATTGTTCGATTTTTTTTGTTTTACCGAGGAAATGAATTCGATTGCAGATGCCTAAGTCACGGCACATTTTCTCCACATTATTTCTTTCGGGTCCATCACCAATCATCAATAGCTGAGACGGCACTTCCTCAATGATTTTTGCGAAAACCGAAACGACATCTTGCACGCGTTTCACTTTTCTGAAATTGCTTAAGTGCATGACCAAACGCTCCCCATCTGGCAAGTATCGTTCACGTATTCCGTTCGGCTTGAATTTTTCGAAATATCGATTATCAATAAAATTTGGAATGACCTTGATCTCACGATTGATATTAAAAAACTGTAATGTGTCTTTTTTCAAACTTTCAGAAACCGCAGTTACCGCATCACTATTGTTGATGGCAAAAGTGATTACTGGTTCAAACGAGGCGTCCTTTCCTAGCAGAGTAATATCAGTGCCATGGAGAGTGCAGACTATTGGAATATAAATGCCTTCCGTTTCCAGTATCTTCTTGGCCATGTAAGCTGCAGATGCATGAGGTATGGCATAGTGAACATGCAGTATATCCAATCCTTCATTTTTAACAACACTGACAAGCTTTGAGGTTAAAACCAGCTCGTAGGGTGAATAGTCGAATAGGGGATAGTCACTTACTGCAACTTCATGGTAATAGACATTTGCTGCATATGGGTCAAGCCTAACGGGCTGAGAATAACTGATAAAATGCACAGAGTGACCTTCATTTGCCATTTCTAGGCCTAATTCTGTAGCGACAACTCCACTACCTCCAAATGTTGGGTAACATACTATTCCGATCCGCATTGCTTTCCTTTAAGGGTACAAACAAACAATAATCAAATCAGTTCGTTGTGGTAGATTCCGATCAAAATTGGCTTGCTGTGGAGTCATCGGGTTGACTCTTTTCGATGGCGTCATAGAATACCTGCTGTATGTCCGTTCTGACATTCATGTGAGCTAATTTTTTGTTATCAGCGTTAGGGTAAACTCGATTCGATAAAAAGACATAAACCACTTTTTGATCTGGGTCGGCCCATGTTACAGTACCGGTGAAACCTTGATGACCAAAGGCATCTCTAGAAGTACATCCGCAAGATGGACCAGAGCCTCCATTTGTCAATGGCTTATCAAATCCAGCTCCGCGTCTATTGTTATTGTCGCAAAACTGACAGCGAACAAAATCTTGAATAATAGTGCTATCGAAATAATGAACACTACCATAATCTCCACCGTTCAAATACATCTGCATTAAGATTCCTAAATCATTGGCATTGGAAAACAATCCAGCATGACCGCCTACTCCGCCAAGCATGGCCGCACCAGGATCGTGCACATCACCATGAACTAACTGTTTTCTAAAATAGCGGTCATATTCTGTTGGAGTAATCCGTGCTTTATCAAATCTTTCTAGTGGACGATATCCCATCGTGGTCAATCCTAATGGCTTGTAAATTTTGGTGTTTAAATAATCGTCCATCGGCATTCCGGATTGCTTTTCGATAATTCGAAGAGCGAAATAGTATCCGACATCGCTGTATTTGTATTGCTTTTCTGCCTTTATTGGATGATTGATGATTTGTCGAAACATGCGATCAGACTGATCGGCTCGGATGTATAATTCTCTGGCCACGCGCAATGAATAGGTCTCGTTTTGAGCAATGCTATAGATGTCATATCGTGGTACTCCTTTTTGCAAAGTAGAAGCATAAAATGGAATGAATGCAGGAAGCCCGGCTTGATGTGCAAAGATATCTCTCATTCCCATGTTCATGTATGCTGTTGTATCCACCCATTCGCTCAAATAGTCACACAGGCTATGGTCAAGGTTAAAAAGTGAGTCTTGGTTTAACTTCATAAGTCCAGCCATAGACCCTGCTATTTTAGTGATCGAAGCCAAGTCATAGAGATCGTCCTTATTTACCGTATCCTTTGATTCGTAAGTATGGTGTCCAAAGGCCTCGTTTACCACAACCATTCCATCTTTAGCAAACCAGACTTGCGCTCCAGGACAGGCTTTTTCCTTAATGGCATTTGCCACAATTCCATCAATAGGATGCAGATATTCACTCTTTATTCCAACCTCTTCAGGAATTCCGTATGCCAACCTGGTTTTTTCCGTGTCGATTCCGAACTCACGTTCGAATGTGTCACCAACTTTACGCTTTAACCTGCCAGAAAATGGTCGCCCACCAAATATTTTTTGAATTGTGAAGTCTAGGGTTAATACGTTGGACTCGTGGCCAGTAATAACCGACTCAAGGGTAGGGATGTTGCTGACAAATAGCAGCGCCTTGGTATTTCCATACCAAGAGAATATCGTGCTTTGCTTGTATGCAATACGCTCAATTATACTTTGGTAGTGTTCGCTTATACCATATCGCTTACGCGCCAAGTTTTCCTGCGGAGAAGCTAGCATGATGACTAGGTTATAGTCATTCTGAATCCTTTCAAAGGATGCAAAATCCTCTTCTAGATGATCGAATCGGATGGAGTAGATATCTGCTGCCGAATACCTTTGCACCAATTCTGCGGTTAGATCTGTAGGATCATCCGCTATTCTTATGTAGGCAATATGAAGGCTATCTAAACCACGCAGTGGAATTCTGTTGTGTTGATTTCGAAGTAGGGTTAATGATGATTCGATCAGTGCTCTATTAGCAAGTTCAAGTTCTATGCTAATGGTAGAGCTGTCTTTTTTCTTCGGTTGATTTCGAACTGACCAAATCTTGGCTTGGATAACTCGTTTGCATTTCTTGTTAATGTCTTCCCTAGAAAGCAAACCTAATTCGATGGCTTGGTTTACATATTCAATATAGTCTGCCAGATTTTCGTCAATAATAGTAACGTCATTGCCTGCTATAAAACCCCTCGTGGGATTAGGGACGGTGTCAGAGTGGTGTTGAGAAAGATCAGCCCACACCAATCCATTAAATCCAAGCTTAGTTTTTAAAACATCATTAGCCAACTGTGACTCGGAAGCTAAAAAGCTTGTGCCAGAATCCAATGCTGGAATCAAAACATTACTGGTCATGATGTTTTGAATGCCTTCGTTCACAAGACCTTTATAAGGTTTCAATTCATTTTTTATTGGTAAATTTTCACTATGAATATTTGATTCATCATTCGTGAGTTGATGATAATTTCCAACAACTGGAGAAATACCAGCTGAACGAAAACCTTGCACTGCTGCGATGGCATAGGTCATTGTTGTGGTAGGATCATCGCTAAACGAATGTCTAGATTCGGCCGCATCTTGGTCAATAGAAGTAAGACTCAGCGATGGCCCAAGAATGAAATTGAAACCATTTGACCGAAGAAGATTCCCCACTGTATGTGTATAGCGACTCACCAAGCTCGGATTATTCGATTCGGCTAGTTGTTGTTCAGATGCGAATCCTGAATTGGCCTTCAACATGTTATACCCTTTAAAATAGGGGATGCCATTTGGGTCAACGGACCCCATCGATTCAGCGGAATCAAGATGGTCAAATAGATAGCCACCAGCATATGGTTGGTTTTTACTGCCATTCCGGACGATAAATAACTGGGCAATACGCCCATTATCATCCAAGCGCACCATGACCGAGTCTGCCGCGTCTAACGTGACCGGAGAGAATGGGTGCATTCGAACCTCGTCATTATCCGGAGGTATTCCAGACAACAAAGCGAAGCACGTAATCATCAGCGCAATGGACTTGAGTTTCAATGACATTTTATTCAAACACATATAAAATGAATGTATGGACATAATACGAACTGAAAAAGTCCATTTACAGTACTTTTCATCAACCGATTGTTACAATAAATTATCGTGTTTTTACGTAGAGATTATTTCAATTAGGTTTGTCAAATGATTCGGTTTTTATTCAAACAACCACAACCCAAGCGTTTCAGTTATCGCCCTCGATATTTCGATGAAACAAAAGAGTATCTAGAGGGCAGAAAAGCGGCAATTAGGCAAGAACTGGACCGCGAACAAAGCGGTGATGGTGGTGAAGGATTTAGAAGCAGATTGAGCCATAGTTGGAGAGCCAAGCAAAATCGAAAGGCGGCAACTTCGTCTAATCGAAACGTGCTGATCATCGCGGCTATCTTGGCGGCTATTGCATATTACCTCATCCTTGGATGATTTTTCTTTGATATTATTATTGATCCTAGCAACGCTGATCCAAGTATTGATCGTGGTTGCTTATGTTTTTACTGTCATTTATCTAAAAGTATATGAGCATTCGAATAGGGATGTAGAAAAGTCTGAATTGCCCTTCATTTCGATTATAATAGTAGCGCACGATGACCTTGAAATGCTGGCGAAAAATTTGCCTCATTTTTTCGCTTTAGATTATCCTGACTACGAGGTAGTACTCGTGAATGATAGAAGCACTGATGGTACTCAAGAATGGTTGAATACACTGGCTTTGAAACACGATAAACTGACAATTGTATCCGTATCAAAGGATGTTGAAAACCCAGGTAAAAAAACTGCGATCGTGAGGGGTATTGCTTGTGCAAAATCCAATTTCTTGGTTTTTTCAGATGCCGACTGTTACCCCGCAAGCAACGACTTGCTGCTCAATTTTGGAAAATCGTTTTCCAAAGGATATGAATTGATACTAGGGTTCGGTTTGTTTGAATCCACAGATAAGTTTTCTAATATTCTTTATCGAATTGAATCTGTAAAAATCGCTTTGCGATATAGTTTGGCGGCAATCATTGGCAGGCCTTACATGGGTGTAGGTCGATCCATGGGGTACACTAAGTCGTTGTTTACCAAAGTGTCTGGCTTTACATCTCACAGTCACATCAAGAGTGGTGACGATGACCTGTTTGTTCAATCTATTCCTAGAGGAACCAAAACCAAGGTTGTGCCACAGGCACTGACAATCTCTGAGACTCCATCAGGTTTTATGTCATGGTTTTTGCAAAAACAAAGACACCTATCTACCGGGAAATTATACAGATTTCATACAATTTTGGTTCTCGGTTTGATTGAATTATCTGAATTGTTATCCATTATTGGTGTTTTTACATTGTTCTTAGTTCGAATTGATTCTCAATGGTTTGTTTTATTCAGCTTGATCCTTTTACGATTGGGGCTCTTAGCAGTTTTGATCTCAACCTTCAATTCCCTAATACATTATAGATCAGTTAAATTGAAAGAAATTTGGCTTGAATTATTCTTGTCCATTCTTAATCCATTATTTTCGGTCGCTAGCCAGCTACGGCAATCAGAGGAATGGATTCGAAGAAAGTAAGTGAAAGTGCAAAAAGAGATTTAGGTCTGGTGGATCGAGCCCTAAATGGCGATCAGCGCGCCTACACTGAGCTTATGTCCTTGTATCGAGACAGTGTTTTTTTCATGATGAAAAAGATGATTGCCAATACAGATGATGCCGAAGATTTGACCATTGAAGCCTTTGGGAAAGCATTCAAACGCCTTGCGCAGTATAGTCCGGACTATGCCTTTAGTACTTGGTTGTTCAAAATTGCATCCAATAATTGCATCGACTTTCTCCGTAGGAAGAAACTGGGGTCAACTATGAGCTTAGATGCCGGATTTGACTCCAGCGATGATCAGGAGGGAAGTATTGATGTAGAGTTTTCTGGATTGGATCCAGAACAGGCCTTGATGAAAGAACAGCGAATAGATGAAATGCATCGAATAGTAGAGCAGCTTAAGCCAAAGTACAAGCAATTGGTAGAGATGAGGTATTTCAAAGAGTTGAGCTATGAGGAAATATCTGTAGAGTTGGACCTTCCCTTAGGAACGGTAAAGGCGCAGTTGTTCAGAGCTCGCGAGTTAATGTTCGAGATTCTAAAACACACTAAAAATACCATCTGATTGAAGGGAGTTGAATTGATCCGTCATCACCTTGAGTGGGTTACGGATGAGCAAGCCGAAAAACTGACTCAGTTTGTGGAAATTTTTCTGAGAACGAATGAGCAAATTAACCTTGTGTCTCGAAAGGATACTGAACACATTTGGACTCGACATATCCTGCACTCACTTTCAATAGCAAAAGCCGTAAAATTTATGGATGGGATGGATGTAGCTGATGTTGGAACTGGTGGTGGTTTGCCAGGAATTCCATTGGCCATATTGTTTCCTAATGTCCAGTTTACCTTAATTGACTCTATTGGTAAGAAGATTAAATGCGTGAATGAAATGATTGAAGAACTGGGGTTGGAAAACGCGAAAGGCTTATGCACGCGTATGGAATCAGTTGATCAAAAATTTGATTTTGTGGTGAGTAGGGCGGTTAAATCTTTACCCGTAATGCACGGATGGTTAAAGGGCAAGATTAAACAAGGATCTTCAGGTGAAGTCCCGAATGGGTTGGTGTATATTAAGGGCGGTGATTTTCAGCAAGAGCTTGACGAAATTGGCTGTAGGTACCGCTATTGGTATTTGGATGAATGGTTCGATGATCCATTTTTTGAAACCAAGAAAATTGTTTGGATTAATTTATCCTCTTAGTTCAGCACCTTAAACGTAAGCTCTTTCAAAAGTTGTTCGGAAGATTCTCCGTAGGCGGAATTAACTCCTTTCATTCTGGCGTCATACTCCCTGCAGAGACTGATGATTTGGGCGACTTGTCTTTGGGTGAAATTTCTACTCGTTGCAGCTATTTGTTTTACCGCAAAAGGGCTTCGCATTCCTAATTCTCTCGCGGCAGTAGTGGGATCTTTCGATTTCAAACTTTGATATATCATAACCTTGCTGAAATGGGCGAATAGACTAGAAATAATCAGTAAGAACGGATTGTTCTTTTCGTTTTTACCCAGAAACTGCGCGATTTTGTAGCTTTTCAATGTATCCTTCGCGGCAAGGGCGTTCACATATTCGAACACATTATACTCCTTGCTTACTCCAATCAATCGATGAACGTCATCTATACTAATCTCCTTGGAAAGCGGAACCGTGATACTCAGTTTGCCCAATTCCATCTCAATTTTTTCTAGGTCATTGCCTAAATATTCAGCCATTAAATTCGAAGCGTGCGGATTGATTCGATATTTCATTTGTTTGACGAAACCCGATATCACTTCAGGAAGCTCATTATCGTAGTGTCGTGTTGATGCAAATACAACTCCTGTATTCTTTATCGCACTGTACCATTTCGTTTTCGCATCTGCGGTTTTGTATTTCATGTCTATAACCATGATGGTTGTTGCCATCGGGTTTTCGAAATAACTTAGCATATCTGCCCATCGACCAGAATAATCCTGTGCTTCTCGAACAATCACCACTTGTCGTTGAGCCATCATTGGAAAGCGTCTCAATGTTTCCAATAGGCTGTCTTTGTTCAAATCACGACCATAAAAAATATTCAGATTGAAATCGCGCTCGTGTTCTTCGAGTGCGTGTTCTTCAACGAACTTGCTGATTTTGTCAATGTAATACGGCTCTTCACCGTGCAGTAAGTACACTGGTTTATAGTCGCCACGCTTTAACGCTACCAATATGTCCTGATACTGCTTTACATTCGCCATGGATAATACCTATTGAGTCATTGATTGATCGCAACAAATTTCCTCCTTTAGATTTGCCACCATACGCGGCCAAAGTTAGAAGCGCTGAGCAGCAGATTCAAATCTTTGATCGATTTCGTAAAAAATATTTGCTTTTGACTCCAGAAGAGTGGGTCAGACAGCACTTTGCGAATTTTCTAAACACTCGATTTAAAATCGCGGAGTCTCGAATAGTTTTAGAATCTGAAATAAAATATGGAAAGGTTCGTAAACGTCCTGATATAGCTGTAATAGATCAGAACAATACGGTGCTTCTAATTGTTGAGTGCAAGGCACCTGCGGTGATTTTGGATGAGAGTGTTTGGATGCAAACCATAACATATGCGTCTGTTTTAAATCCTAAATTCTTAGCACTTACGAATGGAATACAGCATAATTATTTTCAGTTCCAACCAGAAACAAAGAACTTCGTCTCTATTGATGAATTGCCATGTTTAAATTGAGATCCGCATATATAGTTGTGATGTTGCTTTTTGCCGTAAATGTTTCAATTGGACAAAAAGTATTCAGAGAGACCAAAGTACCTCTCGATTTTACATTGGAATTTGATAGAATCCCAGAACAAGAGTTAATGCATGTTTATCTAAAAGGAGATAAAGATGAATTGTTACGAGTGTCTCAATCAAGGGGGTGGCACTTCAAGCGATATACTGGCCAATATGCCGCGGTTTTTATACCAAAGAACCAATTACACCAAGTGGATGTCATTGATGAAATTGAGGCAATGCACTTTGAACTGAAACAAGGACAGGCACTTTTGAATGATTCGAGAGTGCACACAAGGCTTGATAGAGTGCATAACGGCACGGCTGGTCTGCCTTCAATATTAACTGGAGAAGGTGTGATTATGGGGGTTATTGATGCTGGTCTGGATTTGAAACATCCCGACTTTTTAGACGAAAATGGGAATACTCGCGTTCTTCATTTATGGGATCAAACGCTGCCGACCACAGAAGTTTTAAGGATTCCGGTCTATGGCTATGGGCAGGTTTATGACAGTGCAGATATTAACGATAGCTTGTGCCCGCATCAAGATCAGGCGGCATGGTATGGACATGGTACAAATACGACTGGAATCGCGGTGTCAAATGGATCTACAAATGAGCCATATACTGGGTGTGCACCTAAGGCAGATATAATTGTTGTGAGTACGAACTTTAGTGCGTATTCATGGACATCAACGGTTGCTGATGCCGTTCACTATATTTTTAAAAAGGCAGAAGAACATGGAAGGCCATGTGTGATAAACGCATCCATCGGTAACTATTTTGGTTCTCATGATGGAAAGGATGTTGCAACCCAAGAAATAGAAAGCTTTATTCAAGACACTACAGGACGGATTATGGTTTGTGCTGCTGGAAACTCAGGCGAAATGACTCCATATCATTTAGGGTATGAGACAACAAGTGATACCAATTTTACATGGTTTAAAATTCCGAATAACGCTACCGCTGGGAATGGTAGCCTGGTATTTGACATTTATGGAGATTCAGGCGATTTTGAATCTGTCCGGTTTTCAATTGGTGCCGATCAAGTTGCCCCTTCCTATAAGTTAGTTGCTGAACTTGAATTCGACAGCGTTCAAAGCGCGCTGGGCAATACTATTAGTACTAATCTAATCAGTAATAATGGTAATTATTTGGGTGAGGTAAATTACTGGGCGGAGGAGTTCAATGGAACTTATCGCATGCGCATGTATGTATCGAATATTGATTCCATAAATTATAGATATAGCCTGAGAACAACGGGTAGTGGTGGCTTGGATATTTGGTCGTCATCTTCCAGCGCTGTAAACGGTACTACTTCCGATATGTATTATGATGGCATACCATCTTCAACAGTATATCCGGCCATGGTGAACTATAAAACACCGGACTACGAACAGCAAATCGTAAGCAATTGGGCCTGTTCTGATGTTGTGATCACAGTGGGTAATTACACCAATCGGAATGAATATGTAGATGTGGACGAGAACACAGTTGAGTTTACTTCATTAACACCAGGGCAAATTGCAGCATCGAGCAGTGCAGGGCCGTCCCGTCAAGGCTCCATCAAACCAGATGTTGCAGCTCCCGGAGAACTAACAATTACCTCTGGAGCGTCATTTCAAATTCAGAATCAACTCACTAATAACCAGAGAGATAGGGTTGGGGTTGGAGGAATGCATAATAGGGCAGGAGGAACGAGTAGTGCCTCGCCAGTTGTCGCTGGTATCGGAGCTTTGTTTTTGCAACATTGTCCAAATGCCGATTGGGCAGACTTTAAAACAGCATTGAATTCTGATGCTCGAAGCGATCAGTTCACGGGAAACACTCCAAATTACAGATGGGGCAATGGCAAGGCCGATGCAATTAGCACCTTGAAATACTTAAGTCCTCATTCTTCGATTAAAGAATCTGTCGATGAATTTTGTGAAGGTGAGAACGTGACAATTACTCTCAATTCAACAGGGTCAATATTCGAGTGGAACACGGGGGCAACCTCATACCCAATCAATACGGACCAATCAGGAATTTACTTTGCGTTGCTCGAAAACGATCTGGGATGCACAGGATATTCGGATTCGTTAACTCTAATCAAACGACCTATTCCTAATTCACCAATACTAGTAATTGAAGGCGAATTGCCCGCATGTGCCAGTGCTCCACTGACAGTTTCGCTAAACGAACCTTTCGGGTCGTATAGCTGGAGCAATGGATCACACTTAGACCACATTGAGGTAAACGAAGAAAACATTGTGTATTGCACCGTGCAAAACAGTTATGGATGCGAGAATGTCTCTGATTCGGTGCTTCTTGAGTTTCATCCTACACAGAGCGATCCAGTTTTAATTCTGGAGGCTGGTGATCAATTGCGATTGATTACCGATTCAACTTTGGGGCAACAATATCAGTGGTATTTAGACAACGAGCTGATTGCTGAAGAAAGCGATTCCGTTTTGTACGCCAAAGAGGTTGGGATATATCAGGCATCTTTTATCGATACCAATGGATGTGAGTGGTATAGTAACGAAATACAGTTGGGTGTTTTAGGATCTTCAAATGTTGCGAACGAGGGCTTTAAAGTTTGGCCAAATCCTTTGACAGATTGGGTTACAATAAATTCCAAAGATCAATCTGGTGAGTGGGAATTGAATTCTATTGAAGGATCCATGATTTATTCAGGAAGTTTTTATAGCTCATCATTTAAGCTCAATTTGAATGAACTTCCTGTTGGAATCTACAACCTGAAATTGATTTCAAGTCAGATGCATTCTCAGCGATTATTGATTAAGCAATGAGATGGCTGCTAGGCCTTATATTAATATTATGCTTCAGTGCTTCAATGACAGCGCAAACAAGAAGATTTCAAGAAGGTCAATTTGTCCTGAAGGTTAAATCTGATTTTCGTGGGAATTGCGATCTGCAATCAATTGATGTTTTGAGTATTCAGGATGTGTTGGGCCGGTTAGGTGAAGTTCACGTTTCAAAGAAATTTCCAAACCAACAGGATCCGAACGATAATCGGTCAGCAACAAATTCGGTAAAAGCGAAGACCGATCTTTCTCTAATCTACGATGTGTTTTATACCGCAAAGGTTTCACCCATAAAGGCAGCTGAATGGATGAGCTCAACGGGGGCAGTTGAATATGCTGAACCGGCATTTATTGCCAAACCATTGGGTGTTCCCAATGACGCACTTATTGGAAAACAATGGCATCTTGCAGCAATTAAGGCATATGACGCATGGGACTTAAATACAGGAACAGGTAATAAGACAGTAGCAATCATTGATACTGGTGTAGATTGGGATCATCCAGACCTTGCCGATGCCATTGAACTTAATCTCGAAGATCCAATTGATGGATTGGATAATGATGAAAATGGCTACATAGATGATTATCGTGGTTGGAATTTCTATGACGATAACAACGATCCGAATGAATTGAGTTGGTCACATGGAACCCATGTTGCGGGATTAGCTGGGGCGAGCACTAATAACGAAATTGGTGTAGCTGGATCTGGTTATTCCTGTAAAATTTTAGCGATTAAATCGGGTAATCAACTTGAACTGACCCATGGTTATGAAGGTATCGTATATGCGGTTAAAAGGAATGCCGATGTAATTAACTGCTCATGGGGCAGTACTGATTATACGAGTCTGGGACATGATGTGGTAAAATACGCTTCTGAAGAAGGGAAATTGGTAGTGTGTGGAGGTGGTAACAATAACAACGATTATCACTTCTACCCAGCCGCTTTTCCTGAGGCAATGGCAGTGTCAGCTACAGACTCGCTTACAAACAAGGCCACTTTCAGTAGTTTCTATTATGATATGGATATTTCCGCTCCAGGACAAGTAGTATTCAGTACAAAGAATGATACCTATGATTATGATAATGGCACTTCGATGTCGTCTCCGATTGTAGCCGGAGCAGCAGCACTTGTGCTTGATCATTTTGGATATATGCCACCGGCTCAGCTTAAAGCTCAATTGATGGAAACAGCCACAAATATTGATAGCTTAAATCTAAACTCTGCCTATGCCCATCGTCTTGGTGCTGGACTGCTTAATATGAAAGCTGCCCTAGACAGCATGGTAGAATTGAGTATTGGTATGGAGAACTACATCGTATCTGACAATGACGATGAGGTTTATGTGGTTGGAGATGAGATAAGTATTGGGATCGAGTTGATTAATTATTTGGGGCCATCACCGCCAATTACTGTGAAGCTTTCATTGCTTGATGACCTAGCAGAATTAGTAGACAGTGTGAAATTCTTTCCTGCGCTCAGTGAAAACGGACGCGTGAATAATATGAATGATCGGTTCATTATTAAAGTGGTTAATCAGCGTAAGTACAATGAATTCATTGACTTACGATTGGATATTGTTGCGGATGAATATCAACGCACAGAGCACCTAAGAGTATTAATCAATCCTGATTTTGTAAATGTCACTGTCAATGATATTTCAACTACAGTAAGTAGTATGGGCCATGTCGGGTATGCTAATAATTCTAGAACGGCCGGACTTGGTTTGCAACTAGAAAATGAAGGGAACTTTTTGTATGAGGCAGGTTTGTTAATTGGCACTGAGGTGTTTGGCTACACCAAGGTCGCAGATCGAGTTAGAGGAGAGGAATATACAGATCGAGATTTCTGGCCGATTACAGTTATTCAAAAAGATCAAACACCAACAAATACGGCTTTTTACGCGCAAGGCAGATTTAATGACACGTCTGCAATAAGTGATGAAATAGGTTTAGAGATGACTCAACAAGTTTGGGCCTTTGAAGAAAGTGGACACCGTAACTATGCAATTGTAGAATATACGATAACCAATGTAAGTGAGAAAGATTTGAATGATCTCCAAGTTGGTATGTATGCCGATTGGGATATCCTAAATGCAGCTGAGAATAGGGGGGTAACTGCATATGGAAAAAGGTTGGCCTTTGTTCATTCCTCCAGTGATGTGCCTTACTCTGGGGGCATTGTTCAATTGAACGCAGATTTACCATTTCATAGTTTTATGATCGACAACTCAACGGCAATCGAAGGAGTAGATCTTGCTAATAACGGATTCTCATCAGAAGAAAAATGGTATGCATTGACCCACGATAAATTAACTGTAGGCGAGAGTGGTGCTGGTGTTGATGTGAGTCACGTGATATCGGCTGGTAGTATAGCTTTAGCTCAAGGGGATTCTCACAAGGTCGCTTTTGCTTTCATCGCTACCAAGAATCAAACTGAAATGCTGGCATCAGCAGACTCAGCTTTCAAGAGGTATAACGGGTTTTTACCAGGTCAAAATATTTTAACACCAATTCAATCCATTAATCTGGCACCAAATCCAACATCGAATGTTGTTCGAGTCTCATTCGATTTGAAGAGTGCCGAAAGGTTGACATTTGACTTATTAGATATCAATGGAAAGGTAATCAGTCATTTCGGAGACTTTGCATTTTTCGCAGGACCTAATATTCATACCATCACGATGCCGAATATTAATTCAGGATCCTATTTTCTTAGGATCTACAATGATGATATTGTGCGAACCGAGCAAGTCAATTACATCAGACCTTAATCAAATCAGAATAAGACTATTTTTGTCCACCTTTTAGATAAAATATGGCGTTAGAACAAATTCTCTCCGTTTCAGGAAAACCAGGCCTTTACCGTTTGGTGGGTCAAATGAAAAATGGAATCATTGTTGAAGGTATTGCCGATGGCAAGAGATTTCCGGTGCACGGATCTGTGAAGGTGAGTGCGCTCGAGGAAATTAGCATTTATACCTCTGAGGAAGAGGTTCCTCTAAATGATGTGTTCAAATCCATTTTTGAGAAAGAAGAAGGAAAAGGATGCGTTGATCACAAAAGCGACCAAGCAGAAGTGAAGAAATATTTTGAATCTATCCTCCCAAATTACGACAAAGAGCGGGTGTATATCAGTGACATGATCAAGGTGGTGAAGTGGTATAACACTTTGATTGAGCATAAAGCCTACAACCCTGCAACAGCAGAAGAAGTGGAGGCTGCAAAAGCGGAGGCAGAAGGAGAGGAAAAACCTAAAAAGGCCACAGCTAAGAAGGTAGCCAAAAAGACTGCACCTAAATCTGCACCTAAATCTGCAGCTAAGACAAAGTCAGCGGGAGCATCATCGCCTAGAAAGGCTGGTGGATCACAACGCGGTAGTTAATTAAGAAAACTAATTATTGATCTAGGCGAACCAATTGGTTCGCCTTTTTAGTTTAGACTAAATCTAACTTCTGGTTTTTTCCCTTGTGCAGATTTTGGTTTCAATTTTACTGTTTTGAGTAAGGTGGATCATGTTATGTTGCGGATGATCACCGTATTGAAGAAGGGTGTTTTTTATTGAAATAATGGAAGCTTCTGGGTCTTTGATGGCATATCCATAAATCCAAGTGACATCATCTTCGTATTCATGACCGATCCATCTTATTGGATAGTTTTTTGATGCATTCGCAATTTCTATTCTCGGTTCGCAATATCCTCGGATGGTTTTGAATGCAATAGATGGATCGGTCGAATTGTCGAGAAATATGGTTGTACCCGTTGTCTCTTTCAGAGTTTCTTCTAGATCATGAGTGAAAACTTTTACAGCAATTTGCACGGTGTCCTCCTTAAGATAAAGGTCCGTAATACTCACGTGAAAATCGTGTTTTGTAAACCCCATTGCTATCGCAATAAGGACACACATTGAAATTACTAATCTCATAATCGTTCGTAAAATGCAATCAATTTTTTAGATTCAATATCCCAATTGTTTTCAGCAGAAGCAATAGGGCAATTATTCTTGAGTCGTTCATAATAGTCAGAGCTTTCACTTAATTTGAGCAAGGAAACACGCACCGCCATAGCAGTTAATTCGGGTATCAACAATGCAATTTCATGTTTTTGATTGAACGCTTCGTATTCCGGATAGCCTATGGCAATTTGAGGTATTCCTGCGTGCATATAATCAAAGAAACGATTTGCTAAAGAATGCTGATGGTGTAAGCCCTTTTTTGAGAACAATGTGAGACCAACCCATGCTTCATTGGTTTTTTGTCGCAACTCTCCTGGTTCAACCATGCCCATAAACTGAACTTTGGAACCAGCGTTTTCTGCTTTCGTTAGATTTTTTAGAAATCGACCATGTGGACCGTCACCAAATATTCTTAACACAAAACCATCAAGGCTACAAACCGCTTTAATTGCTTCTTCTAGACCACGTCCAATATTTAGTATGCCTTGGTATTGAACGATTCTATCGTTAGATTGCGTAGTCGCATTTGTGGGTATAAGACGCGGTACGTTTCTGATGACCTCAAACTGCTTTCCATAGTTTTTTCTGAATAACTCGGCATAACCATCGCTAATTGTATATGCGAATTGAATTCGCTTTAAAATGAATCGTTCTAGAGAAAGCCAAAGTCGTTTAATCATTGGTCTACTTACGATTTTCTTCCATTTCAGTGAAGTATTCGTGAGCATCATACACCAATTTTTTGTCTCGAGCAACGCTGACTATATATCCTGGTAGAATACTATCTAGATCAATTGAGCAGATTATGTCACACCTTATAAACAGCAAATGCCATAGCAGCTTAAGATTGTACTCAAAGTAGAACAGTTTGCCTTTTTGGAATAGACAAGAAATGCGTCTTCGATTATGAGGCTTTTCTGTTAATGGAATTGAACCTTCATGCTCCCTACCGATCAAGGTGACATGAAATCCATGAAGCGCAAGCGTACTGCAAATACGCTCCATACGCTGGTCATACGTTAAATCATTCGTAACTGTAAAAACGATACGTTTCATTCAGGCGCGAAAGTCTAGAAAATATATGCATCACCGCAAATCTTTAAAATGCCTGGCACAGATAGTCGGCCACTTTTTGGAGATTGGAAATCTTAATCATCAGATGTTCTATAGCGATCCAAATCTCTACGATCTCGTTTAGTAGGTCTGCCAACGATCCCATGAAATCGATTTTGTCGATTCATCTCTTGCACAAGTTTTATTTTATCTAGTTCACTTTGATCGGTTGTTTCCAGCAAAAAGTCCTTTACCAATTTTGCTCCTACGCGAGTTTTCGGTTTGTCTATCAACTTATATGTTCTCCAAGTCGGATTATCACGCATACGAATAATGTCTCCGATACTCACTTCTTTTGATGGTTTTATGGGGTCTTCATTGATCTGAACCTTGTCAGACACACACAATTTGCTAGCAATTGTCCGGGTTTTGGCCAACCGAACAGCCCATAAGTATTTGTCAATACGCATCTTGAGCGCAATTTCCAGAAAAATTTAATACACATGCCAACCTTAATCAATGGTTACGTCTTTAATGGTATAGCGAAGACTAGATTCTTTAACTTCGCTGGCTGACTTTGGTTATGACAGATACGTCTACTTTGAGGAGAAAAAAATCAGTATTGAATACAGTTAAGTTTTGGACAATAGCTCTTTGTGCGATGTTGGCGCTTCCCGCGTTATCCTTTGCACAGTTTTCAGTTGGTAATAATGCCTTGAACCAAGGTGGTGGATGTTATCGACTTACTCAAGCTTCAATCAATAAGAAAGGGTTTGCCTGGAACATTAACCAAATCAATCTAAACGATACGTTTGATTTTAAATTCAGAGTGAATTTAGGCTCGAATAACGGAGGTGGAGATGGAATCATGTTTGTCTTACGTGATACATTGGATGGTCTATTAATCGGAAATGAAGGAGCTTCATTAGGTTTTGATGCCAATTCGATGGATACAGCAGCCTTGGGAGTAGAAATTGACACTAAACAAAACACAGGAACAGGTTTTGGTGGTGGTGATATTGCCGCTGATCACGTTGCAATTGTGAGCAATGGAAATAATAATCACAACAGTGCAACTAATTTGGCAGGTCCAATCCAAGCTAGGGCTGGTAATGCGAATATCGAAGACGGAAATGACCACACATTTGATATCAAATGGAATCCCTCAACACAAACGCTAAAAGTTTACATAGACTGCAGTCTCCGATTTGACCTATACGGGTGATATCATCAACGATGTTTTTGAAGGAGATCCAATGGTGAATTGGGGTTTCACAGGAACTACAAGTGGCGATATTAATCTGCAGACCTTCTGCGTGGGCACTCCAATTGATAGTGTAGTGAATTTATTACCTTCTATGGTAAGCATTTGTAAGGGTGATACGGCTGATCTTGATGCGGGTGATGCAGGAGTGAATTATTTGTGGTCTCCAGGTCTTGGTTTAAGCGCCACAAATACTGCTCAAGTGCAAGCATTTCCATCAGATACGACAGTTTACACGGTACGAAGAACATATCAATGTGATACCATTACAGATTCGGTTAAGGTTCAGATTGTTCCTCCAAACTTCAATATCACCGGATCTATTATAAATGCACAGTGTAAGGATGACTGTGATGGAGAAATTGATCTTACCGTTTCTGGTGGAACTGGAACTTACGCCTATTCGTGGGATAATGCTGCTATCTACTCAAGATTTAAATGGTCTGTGTGATGGGACGTATATCGTTACTGTGCAGGATGTGCAGACAACTTCCCCGAATTATCTCTGTTATAAGCTGGATACATTCATTATCACGGAACCAACATTACTCACTGCTACTATTATCAATCCGACCAAAACAAAATGTCCTAAAAGCAATGTTTGTGATGCCGAAGCGAATGGAGTTTCCAAATGGTGGTACTGCCCCTTATAGTTGGAATTGGTCAAGCTCAGATAACGTGCAGCAGGCCTCAGCTCTTTGTGCTGGTTGGAACTTTGTGACCATTACCGATAATCAAGGGTGTCAGGCTATTGACTCGGTAGATATTGATGTTCCTGATACCATAAATACGGTCGCCTTTGGTGATACCACTATTTGTATAAATAGCATTGCAGCAATTGTTGCCGCTTCCTCTGGCGGAACACCTCCATTTCTCATATGTGTGGCATGAGAATACATTGGTCGGTCCGATCGTATCTATTGCATCAGCGGATGCTGTTACACCGGTAGTAACAACAGATTATTACGTTGAATCATATGATGGAAATGGTTGTTATGGTGACACGTCCATGATTACGGTCAACGTTAGGCCTAGATTAGAAATCGACTTTGAACATATTGATACTATTTGTCCATACGATACAATTGACATAACTGCCATTGGCGTTGGTGGAGATAGTGTATATTCATTTGCCTGGGAAACTGGAAATTTTGGCCCCGTGATTACGGTCAGTCCTGATTTGAGTAGGTACTATGTCGTAAACGATATCAGATTTTTGCGGAACTCCATTCGTTGTTGATAGCATAAAAGTGCAAGTTGGAGGATACGATGACATACGGCCGTCTATTAGAATAGAAGACGATTCCATTTGTGCTGGTAAATCCATCTACATGATTGCTTCAGGTAAAGGAGGATTCAATGGTCCAGATGAATATATATTTACATGGCAGCACAACCAAAGCAACGATAATGTGCAGTTCGTGCGTCCAACACAAACTACCAAATACGTAGTGAAAATTGAAGATCTATGCCTTTCGGTTCCTGGATATGACACAGTGACCATTTATGTTGGAGATACAGTAAATCCTGAGATTGAGTTTTTACCACCCGTAGCCTGTAAAGAGGCGGATGTTGTTATGCGTATTGATGACTATAACAACGACTATACCTATGACTGGGTGATTGACACTTTTGATGTTTTCAATGATTATGAGTATGATTCATTGATATATCAGTTCAGCAATACGGGTTGTTACGACTTTGACCTATATGTGACTACTGATTTTGGATGCGCCACGAAGGTTAATTATGATTGTGCGGTTTTGATACAGAATAGTCCAAAGGCAAGTTTTCTTTCACAATCCATTGTATCCGACCAATATTGAGCCAATGATCGACTTCGTAAATACATCGGAGGGTGGTAACCAATTGTATTGGATTATAGACGGTGATTCATTTCCAAACGACACTGCATTGCGTTATGAGTTTTATGAACGTGAAGACCCTTTCAGTGTTGGACTTTATGTTTCTACGGATGATGGTTGTACCGATTCTTCAAAACATTTTACTCCAATACAAGGAAGAAACAATAATCCATTATCCAAATAGCTTTTCTCCAAATGCAGATGGGAAGAATGATAAATTCTACGTCTTAAGCGAAGGAGTGCAATTGGCTGATTTTAATCTTGAAATATATAATCGTCAAGGCGAACAATTGTTCAGAACTACACGCCAATCTCAAGGTTGGGATGGTCGCAAGCCTAATGGCGAATTGGTTCCGATCGGAACCTATTACTTCATTTTGAGGTATCGTGATGATGAAAACATCGAAAAGGTAATTCACGATGAAGTTAACATCGTAGTTACTGGTGTGAAAACTGGTCTTTAGACCACTCCTTGAGTAGGAGGAATTTTTTTATTCGCACTCTTCACAAGAGTGTTCACCACAACGGCTATGATGACAATCATGATACCAACGAGGCTGAGCCACGGCAGGGTTTCTTGAAAAAAGAATAGACCTATGAGGAAGGCATAAATGACTCCGAAGTATTTAAAGGGCATGATCGTGCTGCTATGGTCTGCGTGAAGAGCTTTAGTCATATAGATCTGAGCTACTTGAGTCAAGACACCTAGAAGAGCCAGAATGAGCCATTCAACGCCTTGTGGCATGACCCAATCTACGGTAATGCATGCGGTTCCCATTATTGGGGTTGCAATCAACGGGAAGTATAGAACTACAGGTCACTGGATGATCGGTATTACGGCATTTCATTATTGCATTATATGCGATTCCAGAAATGAAAGCCGACACAATTCCTAACCCCTAGATATAAATATGAAATGCGATCATCGAACCCTTTTATCATTAACACACCGATAAAGGCCAATAGAAACAACAACCATTGTATAGGCCTGACCTTTTCTTTCATCAGTTGTGTAGCGAGCAAAACGGTGAAAATGGGTGAGATATATTGAATTGTCGTTGCGCTAGCTAGAGGCATCTCCTTGATGGTAAGAAAGAATAGAAAGAGGGCAGACATTCCAGCGAAACCTCTAATCATAAGCCATTTACGATTGTGTCCAAAAAATGGAATTTTCAACCTTTGGATCCATACAATGCTGATGACAAGCGAAATAGCCGATCTAAAAAAGACAATTTCATGTGTAGGAATATGTTGGAGATATTTAACACAAAGGTTTACTGCGGCATAGGTCAACGAAGACAGCAATATGTAGAGAATTCCCTTGTATTTCAAGTGGGCGAAAGTAGCCAAATGCCAATCGAAATGGCGAACATTGCGGTATGCCCAAAAAGATTCCATTGATACTCAGGTTTATAAGAGTTGCCTTTAGGGTGTGCAGTTTTTTGCTTCCCAGTTTAGCAACAAAGTGGGCGATTAAACTTTTTCTTACACCTCAAAAACGCGCCCTATACAAATAGGGGTCTTAAGCTTTTAGAAAAAGTAGAGAAATTTGAAATTGAAGCTAATGGTAAGAAAATGGTTACTTACAAAATGGGAGCGGGGCCCGAAGTGATTTGCTTGCATGGATGGGCTGGAAAATCTACCCAGTTTGCTAGTATAGCCGATGCTTTGGTCGAAGCAGGATATACGTTTATTTCGGTGGATGTATGGGCTCATGGAAAAAGTGAGGGTAAAATGGCGAGCACTTTTGATTTTGCTGCTGCCATCAAGGAGTTATTGGCAAGGTGTCGAAATCCACAAGCAGTTATTGGCCACTCTCTAGGTGCAGCATCTATTTCATTAGCGGTTCACGATGGCTTGCAAATCCCCAAATTCATAGCCATGGGAGCTCCAACCATTGGAAATGATATTTTAGATTCTTTTAGGGCAATAATTCATGCTCCGAGTTATATAAATCAAGGTATTAAGGACGCTTGTTTGAAAATGTATGGAAGAGAATTTGATGAATTGACGATGACTCACACGATAAAGTCTGTTAAGTGTCCAATTCTGGCAATTCACGGTGAGGATGATTTTGATGTTCGAATCTTTCACCTCGATGCCCTGATCAAAGCCAAGCCGGAAATTGAAACGCTACGAGTTAAGGGACTAGGACATAGAAGAATCTTAAAAGACAAGAAGACGATTGACAGAATAATAGAGTTTATCGCTGTTAACTGAGATGCTGCAAGAGTGCTGTAAAGTTTACTTTTATTTCATGTCTAGCATCCTTTGGAATCTTCGAAACGATATGAATTTTAGCGATGGATAGAAAGGCCATGGAGATATGCTTCTCAATTTCACTTTTGGATACTCCCTTTTTAATTACGATAGCAATTTCGAATCCATTGCCGCGATGGTATGGAGCGGAGTCCAAGATATTTAGCATTCTGTCTGTTATTGTTTAGACTTCAAAAGGATATATGTATATTGATTGGAATCGACTCTAATTCGATGATCTGTTCGTCCTAATAGTTTCAATGCACCAGCGTCATCAATGTATCCTACATCACTTTTTTATATCCATTTGGTCTCGCTTTTTGCGTTGCTAGCCCAACCAATAGCTGTCCGACTCCCTTAATGTGATCAATCCTCGCGGTACAGTTAGTTCTGGTCTGTATTTGGGGTCAATTCCTTCGTCCTTAAACTCATCAGAGATTCGGAGGAGTAAGAATAATGATATGTTCGTTATCAACCCTACAAGAAATGTATCAGAATCAATGAATCACGTCTCTGCCCGGCATATAAGTGAGAATGAAATGGCGCTAAACGTAAATGCTGCAAGTAGGGGGGAGTGAGTAAGAAATGGAAATCTTTCAGACTGGTAAATCCAAAAGCGCTTAGCTAAGGATTGTGTTGGGTTGCTCAAGCTTAACCAAGTTAAAAACAAAAGGCCCTTGAATTATATTCAAGGGCCTTAGATTTAGAATAATTGGGTTGTTGATTATCTCAACAATAAAACATTACCGTGTAATTGATCTTCCACTTTATTACCTTCTTGTTCCGCACCGTAAATAAGTCTCCAAGTATATGATCCTGCTGGAGCCTTTTCACCAAGATGCATCCCGTTCCAAGATTCTGTAGGGTCTTCAGAATAGAACATCTCCTCACCCCATCGATTAAATACACGGAACTCATACTCGAAGAATTTGCAATCGGTCTTTGGAATAAATTCATCGTTTTTATCATCACCATTTGGATTGAAAGCGGTGGGTAACCAGATAGGACATTCACATTTATCAATAAATACACTGTCCGAAACAACTCCACAATCGTGTGTGGCACGTACCCAATATAAACCTTCAGATTCTACTACAAAGCGAGATGAAGTAGAGCCATCCTGCCATTCATACGCGTTAAACCTTGGGTCATATACGTTGAATGGAATTTTATCACCAATGCAGATAGTCTCGGGTGCAACTAATCTCACATTGTAATCGGTCGGATTATCCTTTATGGCAACATTAATTTTACCAGGGGTGTTACAATATCCGTCAAATACCATAACCACATATTTTCCACTATCAGATACCTTGATTGATTGGGTTGAGTCGCCAGTATTCCAAACATACATTTCGTTTCGAGCATCCTCACGAACCATTAGTGGAATTTCATCGCCTTCGCATATGGCTGTATCAGGTCCTAAATCTGTATTTGGAACATCTCTTAGAGTGATGAAAATTGAATCTGTAGATGTACAAACAACATTTGTAGCTTGCACCCAATAGGTAACACTATCAACAGAAGTTATCTCTTGGATTGGAGCAGTGCTACCAGTAGACCATCTGTATTCCATAATTTCAAACGGGGCAGTAACATCAATTTTAAAGGAAGTGCCTGGGCAAATTGCCGTGTCCTGTCCCATGTCGATTTCTGGGTATTGATAATAGAATACATTGATTTCGTCAGAAGCATCACACAAGTCGTTGTTTACCGAAACAGTATAGGTGCCATGTCCGCTAATTTGGAGCGTTGAATTGGTTGTTCCGTCATTCCAAGTGTAATTATTAACTGGAAGGGTGGTGACTGGTTTCAATGTGACGTTTTTACCTTCACATGTATTGATGTCTTCACCTAAGTTAACTTCCAGTTTTGGATATTGATTAACTATGATAGTATCGCGAATACTGCAGTTTTCATCACTCACTTCTACCCAATACAAGCCAACAAGATTTACGTTAAGGTCTGGATTGTTGCTATTGTCATTCCATAGATATGTCATCGGAAAGCTAGAATAAGTGAAAGGAGTAATATTCAAGATATCATCATGACAAAAAGAAGTGTCATTTCCAAGGTCCAGAAGCGGTTCATGCCAAAAGCTCCATTCAACCGAATCGATCATTTGACAATGTCCGCCTACACCTTTAACAGTAACGAAATATAAGTCTGTGACAGATAGATCTATGTTAGAAGTAGTTGCTCCTGTAGACCATTGATAAGTAAGTACATTAGTCTCGGCCTTAGGCGATAGGTTGATAAATGGTTCATAACAGAAACTACTGTCGTTGCCCAATTCAACTGTAACTTCAGGATAGTATTGTATTACGACTGTGTCAGCATACGTACAAATACCTTCTGTAACAGTTACCATATAAGTTCCCGTGTCATAAGCTGTGATGGTGCTCTGAGAACTCCCCGTATTCCATGTATGCACATAACCTGCCGATGTGCTTAGACCAGTAGAAAGGACAATGTCATCATAAGTACACATGGAAGTATCATCCTGAATATCTAGGTCAAAGGGGTAAAAGAAGTTGACTAAAATCGTATCGGAAACAGTATCACAAATACCATTTATAGTTACCGCAACGAGAGAATCAGGGTAGGAGACAGTATATGCCGAATCGGTGCTTCCGTCATGCCAAACATATTCAGCGTGGGGTTGACTAACGTCTAATGTAAACTCAAGTCCCACACATAAGGTCGTATCTGGACCTAAGTCTACAGATTGTCTTGGGTATATATATACTTGATCCGTGATTGTATCTGAGAATAGACCATTAAATACAACTAACGTAACAGTATAAAGTCCTGTATCCGTGTATAAGTGACCAATGGACAGAAGTCCTTCGCCTATGTTGCTTGCTCCAGATAAGGTATCTCCGAAATCCCAATACATGGAATCCACATTGGTCGTATCTGCGGTGAAGTATGTAGTATCTCCATAACAGTTATCAGTCACTTCGATAGAAGCACCAAAGAATGAACCTAGAAATAATGGTAGCCCCCATCGACTTAAGTCACCGTTTGAGAGTTGCACCGCGTTTGCAGTATATCCAGCACCGGTACCTTGCACATCAGGATTTGCGATTCGACATACATAATTTTGTCCAAAGCGTGCGCCATACAATAGACCATCGGGACCTAATTGTAGCAGACCTCCGCCAGTTGCACTGCTTCCCAAGGTAACCTGTGAAGCTGATATCTGAGCAGCAGTTCCAGCCATAACGTTGTATTGTTTAACATCGCTTACGTTCCAGCTCTGCACATATAGCAGATTTCCATTTGGACTAAACTCAACACCGTAAGGATTACTATTTGTAATGCTTATGGTTTTGGTGCCGGTAACCATTCCAGTTGTTTTGTTGAAATCGAACAGATGCACTGCGTTTGTTATGCCTTGGTGAGCGGCTGCAAGCATAGTTCCAGTTGTATTGGACTTCATACCTCCGTAAAAGTTATTAGTACCTAGGTTGATACCAGTATTACTTTTCACTGGGGTAGAATTAACACCGCTAGAAGTCACTTCATAAGCATATAAGGTATCACCAGGAAGTTTTAGTGCACATACCCAATATCCTCCGTTTTTCTTAACACCTGCAATTTTTTCAGCAAAACCATTGTCGAGGAAAACATTTTTTGTGTTCGTTACTGCTCCTAGTCCGCTGGATAAAGTCATGTCGACCACGGAATATCGCATTCCATTTGCTCCAACATTTTGGGCTTGGGTGAAGATGTAATATTTTGTACTTGAACCCGGATATGGGATAACCTGACCAGACTGTGTTGATGATCCACCGCCTGTAAGACCCGTTCCATTGGTCATGTTTGCATGATTGGCATTCTTCACCACGCTGCCGTCCGTATAAAAATACAGGGAACCTACAGGAGATGAAATGGATGAACATCCCTCATAAGTTTGAAGCGTTCCGTTTGGGTCTGCAGTTGGGGAGGTATTAAAATCCAATCCTGCTCCAGAACCAAAATACCACCATCGGGCTTGTTGAACCTGAGCACCGGCACTTATGGCCAATGTCGAAATCGATAATAAAAGAAGAAATTTTTTCATCATGCTTTATTGACGTACAACCCTCAAAAAAGAAGCCTGTTAATTCAAAAAAAAATATCAGACCAAATTTAGACTTAAATGCCTATCAAATCAAGGGGTTTTATTTTCCCATTGACAATGCAATGTTGAATGCGAAATTGATTATCGAATTAGGAGGATTTGACCGCTTTCCTCGGACTTCATAATGTTGCCTTCATGAAGTACGGTGAATATCATTTTCCATACATAAGATCCTGCAGGAGCAGCTTCGTTTCTGTATTTCCCATCCCATGATAATTCAGGATCGCTACTTTCAAATATTAACTCGCCCCAACGATCATATATACTAAACTGAAACTCAACTGGATTACAATCAATGACGGGTATGAATTTGTCGTTTTGATCGTTGCCATCTGGATTGAATGCTGTAGGAGCCCAAATAGGACATTCACAACGATCAACAATAGCTGTGTCTCTTAAGACACCGCACCTGTGTATTCCTTCAACCCAATAAATCCCTTCTTCGTCAATGGTGAAACTTGAACTCGTGGATCCATCCTGCCACTGATAATTTGAAATAAGATCATTTCGCATATCAACTGTAAACTCTTCATTTAAACATATGGTAGACGGAACATCGATTTGAAATGATCCTTGACTAGGCTCATCTCGATATCGAATTCTGCGTTTATCGGTTGATGTGCAAATCCCATCGAATACGTGGACAGTAATTTCTCCTGAATCACTTACCATGATCCCTTGAACTGAATCATTTGTGCTCCAGACGATGGTTTCGATACGCGAATCTTCTTTCACCTTCACCTGAATTTCATCTCCCTTACAGATTGCAGTGTCTGGTCCAATTCCTGCCGATGGAGTTTTTCTGATGGTTACTAAAATTGAATCGGTGGTTTGGCAATTACCATTGGTTGTTGTCGCCCAAATTAATGTCTCATTGAAATCGATATCGGTAGTGTAAATCGGGCTTGAAGTTCCGTCAAACCATTTGTAACTCATTATTTCAGCATCCTGAGTTATATCGAAGCTAATCTCGTCACCAGGACAGACAGCAGTGTCGTTTCCTAGATCAAATATTGGATAATCGAATACAAAAACATTGATCTCATCAGCATCAGAGCAAACACCATTTGTTACCGTTACGTGATATGTGCCTGCTTCGGTCACTTTAAGCGTATTGTTTGTAGAGTTATCACTCCAAGAATACCCCGCAATGTTGATTGGACTTTTAGGAGTAAGTGTAGCAGTTTCACCTTCACAAATTGAAATGTCTTCACCTAATGTGACAGCCAAGTCATCATACATTTCAATTATTATAGAATCTCTAATTGCACAATTATCGTTGCTTGCTTCCACCCAAAAGAGTCCTACTTGGTTTGTGAGAATTGCAGGGCTTATGTCCCCATTATTCCACAAATATTCAACACTTAAGCTTGACGTTACGGCTGGTTCTAATTCAATTTCTGAGCCCACACAAAAACGCATAGTATCCTCGCTAAACTGAATCGTTGGTTCGGAATGAAAATTATACTGAACTGAGTCAGTAACCTCGCAGTAACCATTATATGTGGCGCTGACATAATACATGTTGGTAGCGTTTACCTGAAGAGAATCGGAGTTCGCACCTGTGGACCATTGGAATTGATTCACATTCACAACCGCAGGAGTAATGGTTGCGCCAGAAGTATAACAAAAGTCCTTTTCATTCCCAAGATCGATGCTTACTTCAGGGTATTCTGAAATGACTACCGAATCACTGTAAGAACAATATTCATTCGTAACAGTAACCGCATAGAGTCCCGAATCAAGAACACTAATGTTTGGAGTTGAAGCACCCGTATTCCAATTGAAAAGCAAAGGTGTGGATAGGCCAGATTGCAAGAAGTAAGAGTCATCCTTACAAATGGTAGTATCGTCAATCAGTTCAAAAACCGGAAATTCATAAAAATCAACATGAAAGCTGTCTCTCTTTGTGCAATTATAAATGGAGATGTCAAGCCAGTGATAACCACTATCTAAGGTTGTGAACAACGAGTCAGTATCATTATTGGACCAAAGCAATTCATAGCCAGGCAGATTGACCAACCTATTCAATGTATCACCTTCACAAATGATAGTGTCATTTCCAACAAATTCGGATGGAGGATCGTGCACAGTAACTGTAAACGCAAATGTGTCATTCCAAGTAATTGCCCAATAGGTTGTTGTTTGAGATGGAGTAACGGTCAACGTATCGTTGCTTCCGAGTGAGACCGTTGGATTCGAAGCATTTACCCAGTAGAATGTAGAATCTAAAATAGAATATACCTGTGCTTCTTCTCCAAGACAAATGTTCGAATCACCAAAAACACCATTATAAACGATCACTTGTGCATCGTCAAAATACATGTAGGCACCATTGATTGAAGCACTACTAGTTACTAAAGTTCCAGATGCATTTTGAGTGAAACTTCCTATAGTAATGTATTGCTCACCTCCAGAAGCAATGATCGTATCTTGATACGTTGACCATGAATTTGATGAAAGCACGTTCCCAGAAGGATTGGTGCTATTTGGAGTAACAGGAAGGACTCCGAATCCACTCGTTCCCATGGTTGGCCATGAGGAGCTTAAGTAGAAGCCAAGGGCATCTGTGGCATATTTACAATTTGTTGATCTTGCATACTGAAAAGATACGATGTAAGCCTGCCCGGCAACAAGTGCCTGATTCAAAGTTCCTACCACATATTCACGGTATATAGCATAAGAGCCAGTATAGTTTAAGAATGTATAACCTCCAGCATACGCATTGCCTTGATTTGCATTGGTAGATCCAAAGGTGTTGGTTGGAACTCCAGCTGTTGTGTTTGTCTGACAAGAATTAAAGTAGTCAGGAGAACCAATGTGGAGGGTGGGTTGTCCCCAACCAGTTGCATTGCCCAGTTGACTTAATGTATTTGGGCAAGTTGTGAATGTTTCCAATCCTTGATTGCTTACAAGGTTAGTTTGTGTATGCCCATTTAATGTTAGGAGACATGTGAGGAAGCTTATCGATAACAGATGTCTAAATTGCATGTGCTAAAAGTATAATAATGATAGTGATTATGTTACGTCCGAAATAGAAAAGGGTTGTGAGTAGTTATTGATTAATTAAGGATTTAGAATTGTTGTGTTTGCTTTTTGACATATACATAGTCGGCTATATTTGTCAGAACACCTTTGTACCGATGAAATTTGACTCATTGAAATCCATTTATTTCTGTGGTTTTATAGCAATGCTCACACTTACGTTGACTAATTGTGAACATGAGCTTTTTGAACCCACTGTCTCTCCCATACCTAATGATTCTTCTGTGTCGGATACCATTATATCTGATACAATTTCTCCTTGTTATGGTGACACTATTTTCTTCACCAATGATATCTTACCAATTATTGGTGCCAATTGTTCAATGTCAGGGTGCCACGATGCAAATACTCAATCTGATGGTGTCGATTTGTCCACTTATGATCAAATCATCGCAACGGGTAAAGTTTCACCCTATGATCCAGATGATAGCGATTTGTACAAAGTTTTAAGTGAATCTGATCCTTCGGAGAGAATGCCACTGAATTTACCTGAACTCACAGATTGTGAGAAAAAAGCCATTTATAAATGGATTGAACAAGGGGCGTTGAACTTGACTAAAACCGAAACCATTGACACTACAAATGTTCCGTCATTTCTTTCGGATATTCAACCAATAATGAGCGCCAATTGCGCAGTTCCTGGTTGCCATGTTGCAAATGGACAAAACCCACCACTGAATGATTATTTAGAAATTAAATCTCAGGATCAAAGGGTGAAAATTAGAACAAGCAATGAGACCATGCCAGTAGGCGGATCGCTTACAGCAGCAGAAATACAGGCTATTGCCGATTGGGTCAACGCTGGATCTCCAAACAATTAAGAAAATGATAAAACAGTTCATCTACGCCACTTTGTTTGTAGTTCTGACTATAGTCACAATGAATAGCTGCTACTATGATAACAGAGATGATATGTATCCGCTACCTATTGATACCATTGTAACTTTTAATGACGATATCAAGCCTTTTATTACAGGGTCTTGTGCAGATGGATCTGGTTGTCATGGGGCTGGTTCAAATTATCCAGTATTAGAAACCTACGATCAAATTGTTCAACATATTGATAGAATCGAAAATAGAGCGATCATAAATAAGACAATGCCCCCAACAGGACCGGCTAACCAAGATCAATTAGACAAATTGTCAACATGGATTGCTGAAGGAACACCAAATAACTAAAATAAAAAGGAATTATGAAGTCAAATATTTTTCTCCCACTGATAGGTTTTTCAATATTTCTAATGAGTTGTGGCCATGATACAACAGCAGATTTAGAACCTGC
Organism: uncultured Flavobacteriales bacterium; assembly: GCA_943788775.1. Lineage (GTDB taxonomy): Bacteria > Bacteroidota > Bacteroidia > Flavobacteriales_G > Salibacteraceae > SHAN690. Next base: position 60,164 of record CALSRO010000009.1, read on the forward strand.
CTTTACAACAGATGTGGATGCAATTGTTCAAGAATTCTTAGATGATGAAAAAACTGCTGGAACAAAGTACATAGATCAGGTTATTCAAATCACTGGACCTGTTTTTGAGATTAATAAAGTCGAAGGAAAGATTTCAGGTGTCAAAATTTCGAAGGACGAATTTGCCATTGTGAATTGCACATTTCAGGAGGCACCTGAAACTGTGCCTGAAGGTGAGATCACAATTAAAGGAATGTGTTCTGGTTTTATGGGAGATTCAGAATCCATGCTTCCAGGCGGCACACTAGAAATGAATAGAGCTGTATTAGTTCAATAGAATCAAATCAATAGAAAATATGAAAAAGACATTTTTATTAGTATCGGCAATGATTATGGCCGGTGCAGGAATATCACAGGAAAAATATTTCACTAGAGATGGGCATATCAAATTCTTCAGTTCTACTCCTATGGAAGACATTGAGGCTGATAACCATAAGGTGACTTCCGTTTTGGATGAAGCATCGGGTAAGATCGAATTTGCCGCAAATATGAAATCCTTCGAATTTGAAAAAGCCTTGATGGAAGAGCACTTCAATGAAAATTACGTGGAATCCAAAGAATATCCTAAAGCGGTATTTAAAGGAAGTTTGAAAGGTTTTAAAATGGGAGACTATTCAGTAAAAACGGAGATTATTGCGGCTGGAACTATGACTATGCATGGTGTGTCAAAAGAGATCGAAATCCCTGGAACCATTGAGTTTACTGGGGGTAATTATCATTTAGTTTCAAAATTCATGATCAGTCCAGAGGATTATAATATTGAGATTCCGAATACAGTAAGAGATAATATCGCGAAGGAAATGGAAGTTACTGTTGACGCCAAATTGGGCCCATTGAGTAAAAAATAATCTCTATGAATAAAATTCGTTGGACCTTTCTTTTTTTATTTCTGGCATGTTGCAGCTCTTACGCTCAAGATGACGATAGTCTCTTAGACTTGTTAGGTGAAGATGAACCGACACAAGACTTTGCTGCAGCAGGTTTCAAAACAACAAGAATAATTAATGGTCACTCCTTTGAGATGAATGCCCATGGGGTGATGGACTTTAAGATTTCGCACCGATTTGGATACGTAAGTGGTGCGCTTCAAGAAATGTTTGGTTTAGATCAAGCAAACATTAGAATTGGACTCGATTACGGGGTTACTGATTGGTTGAATGTTGGGGTTGGACGCACCAATGTTGGGAAGTTTTATGATGGATTTGCCAAAGTGCGGCTGCTACGCCAGCAAACAGGTATGAAAAACATTCCGGTGCATTTGTTGCTAGTTTCTGACATTGCGGTTACCTCATTAACTAACGAAAGACTATTGGCAGATAACGGATTGACAGGAGCCTTTACCGACTATCCATTTTCGAATCGATTGTACTTCACCAATCAGCTTATACTAGGTAGAAAATTTAGTGAAGGTTTTTCACTTCAATTAATGCCAACCTTGGTGCATAGAAATTTCGTGACAACCAAAAAGGCAAGTAACGATGTATTTGCAATAGGGGCAGGAGGAAGAGTTAAGTTGACTAAACGAGTGGCGCTTAATATGGAGTACTACTATGTGCTTCCAGATCAGTTAGATCCGAGTATAAATTATAAAAACAGTTTATCTGTAGGTTTCGACATTGAAACGGGCGGACACGTTTTTCAACTACACTTCACCAACAGTCGTGGTATGGTAGAGAATGCATTTATTACTGAAACAACGGGCGATTGGTTGAAAAGTGATTTTAGTTTCGGTTTTAATGTCAGCCGAGTGTTTACAGTATATAGACCAAAAGACTAGCATCGATAAATCATGAATGCTAAAAGCAGATTAGCTATGAGATTACTCTTTCTAGTTTCAATGTTCTGGCTGCTTTCGAATATTGGTTTTTCACAAGACACGTTTGTAAAAAAAGAGTTTTGTAAGAAATCGGAGGTTGAAATCCTCACTAATTGCGGAGTTCCAGAAAACTATGTTATCGTTGGGACATCTACCTTTGCAAAGGTGTCGGGTCTAGACTCCCTTTCAGAACTGAGTCAAAGTCAAATAAAAAAAATGCGCTCTTTTGCCCGTAGAATGAAGTCTTGCCACATATTAGTAGATTTTTCAGGTGAGTTAATTCCTTTGACAGATGGACAAGGTAATCCAATAAGCGCCAGACATAGCGCATTTTTTGCACTACAGCCATCCTATCTTTGTGGTTCTTATGATTAGTCGTTTTTAGGACTATTTATTTCACTTTCAACGCAATAAGTCTTTCATGGTACACGGAACCCACAATGCTTTAAAAGATAGTCGAAACGATGATATTCTAGTTTATATAAATGGTGACCTCTTCTCAAGAAATGCCGCGAAAATTTCGGTCTTCGACAGCGGTTATTTGGTTGGTGATGGTATATGGGAGGCAATTCGATTGCATGATGATATTTTAGTTTTCATTGACGATCACCTTGAGCGAATGTGGTCGGCCGCGGCAACAATCGGAATGGATTTGAAAATGTCTAAGGAGGAATTAAAGAAGAAAATTCATAAAACTTTGATTGCAAATGATATGCATGATAATGTGCATGTGCGAATCATGGTTACACGCGGCATTAAAAAGACACCTTCTCAAGATCCTAGATTGACCATTTCGGGGCCCAACATTGTTATAATTCCTGAATATAAGGTAGCTTCTGATCAAAGTGCTCAAAAAGGAATAACCTTGTATACAAGCACCATTCGCAGAGGGTCGCCAGACTATCTCGACCCAAAATTAAACTGTCATAGTAAGCTTCACGAGGTACAGGCACTTATTCAAGCTATTGAAGCTGGTGCAGATGAAGCATTGATGCTGGATGTACATGGTTTTGTGGCAACATGCAATGCCACCAATTTCTTTATGATCAAAAATGGAGAAGTCTGGACCTCATCGGGAAAGTATTGCATGAATGGAATTACAAGATCTAAAGTGATTACGATATGCGAGGGTATGGGTATCCCGTGTTATCAAAAGGATTTTTCTCTCTTCGATGTTTATGGCGCAGATGAAGCTTTTGTCACAGGAACTTTTGGTGGATTAACTCCAGTAGTGAAGATCGATGGTAGAGTAATCGGCACTGGGGAGAAGGGCGATCTGACGGATCGATTGAGCGGTTATTATAAACTACTCATTGAATCAGAAGTTCGTAAAATGAAGAAATCAAAGGATGCCAACTAAACGTATTTGCCTTTGGTCTGGTCCTCGCAATATTTCAACTGCTCTGATGTATTCTTTTGCTCAGAGATCGGATACGGCCGTAGTTGATGAACCACTTTATGCCCATTATCTCAGCGTTTCAGATGCGAGTGAATACCATCCTGGCGCCAAAAAAGTCTTATTGAGTCAAGAAAATGACGGTAAAAAAGTAATTGCAAGTATGCTTGAGAATGACAAAGCCCCAGTCATTTTCTACAAACACATGGCACATCATTTAACAGGTTTAGATCTGAATTTTCTAAATTCTACAGTCAATATTATACTGACCAGAGAACCGAGAGAGATGATTACTTCATTTGCCAAGGTGATCCCAAATCCAAGTCTGAAAGATCTCGGTTATAAGCAACAAGTTGAATTATTTGAAACACTCAAATCGATGGAACAAGTTCCTATTGTGCTTGACTCCAAGAAAATACTTATAAATCCAGAAAAGGCCTTACGAAATCTATGTAATAGATTAGAAATCCCATTTCAGAACGAGATGCTGAGATGGAAAGCGGGAGCAAGAAAGGAAGACGGAATCTGGGCAGAGCATTGGTATAAAAATGTTCACGAAAGCGTTGGGTTCGCACCGTATACTCCAAAAAATGATATAATAAGTGATGATCTTAAGGATGTATTGGAAAAAGCGGAAGGCTTATATGATATTCTAATTAGAAACTCAATCTAATTTCAAATCGCACGCATTCTGTTATTGCGTGGATTGTGTTCCACTTCAGCAAGGCTCAAATGCTCCATCAAAGGTGGAATGTACATACCAAATCGACCTCTGAAATTTTTCTTAAGCCCATACCAACCGCCTTTTGGATTGTCATTTGACCGGCCCCAATCTTCCACGGTACCTGGTTTGGTTTCAACCTTCTCATCCTTGCTTCCTAATTCCATCCAATCACCGTGTTTCTTTAACATTTCGTGCAGGTCCAGGAGACATTTTATATCATAGTGCAATACAGTGGTCTTTACAGTGCAAACTAGAATTTCGCGTCCTTCCTTTTTATCTACATGCATCGTGTAATCAGATGTTTGAGGTGGTGTTTTTAGTTTTAGTGGCTTGTCCTTTGTACCAATTGATTCTCGATAATTCATATGTAAATTGTGTTGAAATTGAAAGAATTGAATCTACCATATAGCTTAGAAAAACAGCGAATTAATTTACAATCTTATGCGATGATGCAGGCGTCTATTAATATGTTCCTTCAGATTCGATTAATTTCGCGATCGGAAAGGCAATCAAAATCAAAAACCTTTTTTTATTCATCGTTATGACAAATATTTTAAAATCAAACTGGATATTAATTCTCATGATAGCCGTATCAGCAGCATTTACGAGTTGTGACCAATGTCAAGGAATTAATTGCCAAAACGAGGGTAGTTGTGAAAAGGGCGAGTGTGAATGTCCTTCTGGATTTTCAGGAGATCGTTGTGAGTTTGAAGATAAATGCCTTACTGGATCTTTGGATTGTAAAAACGGAGGAACCTGTAAAGACGGGGCTTGCGATTGCGCGGAAGGTTTTAGTGGAAAAGAGTGCAAGGACGAAGATTTGTGCATCACAAACGGGATCGAATGCGAAAATGGGGGTGAGTGCGAAGATGGTGAGTGTGATTGTCCACCAAATTATTCTGGAAGTCGTTGTCAATATTATACCAACCCTGACCCCTGCGCTAATGTTACTTGTTACAATAATGAACCATGTGTAGATGGATCTTGTGCTTGCAGTGAATGGACTAGCGGATCATCTTGCGAACGAATTGTTATCGATAAATATGTGGACGGAATGACATATACCGGAAGTTGGTACAACTCAACCACATTCGACTATTTGTCTGCTGGGTCGATAAAATTTGTCGCCAACACCAGCGAAGTAGATCAACTAGATTTAGACTATGAAATTGTTGGTCAGCAATTGGAATTAGAATTGTTCTACACCGATACTACGGCCTTTGATATCCCTTCTCAATCTTCAGGAACCTTCACGCTTGCGGGATATGGTTATCTTGATGGCTCAAGGTGGTTTATTGAAATCAATGACGGAAGTGCAAGCTATTTCTTTGATCAGGATTAAAATTACCTGAATAGAATTTTTAAAGCCTCTTGGAAAGATTCTAGAGGCTTTTTTCATTTCTAGATTGACGCGATGATAATTTGTAGTCAGATACTTTTATCTTTTCGGTCATGAAAAAAAAAACATAATAACCTTAGCGGGTACCTTATGCTTTGGAGTGATTCTCTTCAGCTCAGCCTGCAAATCTTCTGGATGCACCGATGAACTAGCCGAAAATTTTGATTCTGATGTTGAATTGGACGATGGAAGTTGTGAGTTCAAGGGAGACGTAATTGTTTATTCTGATGAGGAAAGAACGTTAGAACTTTATGATCAAGGAGTCAATGCAGAAGTGACTGTATCGGTTAATGACTCTGTAATTGGAAAATTGAATTATTACAATCACATTAAGTCAGATCCAGATTGTGATATAGATTATTCTACATTGACCAACCAAGCTCCTATCATTTACACACATAACATGGGTAGTACATCTGAGAATATTTCAATTCGAATTGAAGATTCTAACGGTGATAAAATCTCCTCATCTTCTGTGAAGGTCGAAGTTGGCGAATGCGCAACAATGAGGATTTAAATTCAAACCAATATTTATTATAAAGCCATAGTCGAGATTTCTCGCTTTGGCTTTTTTTGTTTGATATGGCACTTGTCAGTCTTGAATCAGTTTTGAATAGGAGGTTACATTCAATTTCTATAAACTTGAGTCCTTAAGTGAAAATTTAATAGCTATCATGGATTTAAGAATCAGATCATTCGAGGATTATCAAGAGAAATATAAGCTTAGCGTTACTGATCCCGATCAATTTTGGGATGAGATCGGCAGGTCGTTTCAATGGAATGAGCCGTATGATCAAGTGAGTAAATGGGAGTTTGAAACTCCAGATGTAAAGTGGTACTTAAACGGAAAACTAAACATTACCGAGAACTGTCTTGATCGTCATTTGGAATGTAAGGGCGATGATTGTGCATTGATTTGGGAAGCGAACAATCCAACGGAAAGTGCGGTTCACTGGACATACCAAGAGTTGTATGAAAAAGTATGTGAGTTTTCGAATGCACTTAAAGCACAAGGGGTAGGTAAAGGAGATAGAGTGATTATTTACATGCCAATGGTGCCAGAAGCAAGCGTTGCTATGTTGGCCTGTGCCCGAATTGGGGCCGTCCATTCGGTGGTTTTTGCCGGGTTTTCGGCCAATGCAATATCAGATAGAATAAACGATGCTCAAGCGAAAATGGTGATCACTGCGGATGGATTAAACCGTGGAGCAAAGCAAGTACCCCTTAAGGAAGTAGTGGATGATGCGCTAATTCACTGTTATAGCATCGAAAAAGTTATTGTCTTTGACTGTCTAGGGTCTAATCCGAATATGGAAGCTGGGCGCGATGTATGGTGGCATGAAGCGATAGATGGAATGGATAAGAGTTGTCCTGCTGAACCCATGGATTCGGAGGATGTGTTGTTTATTCTGTATACTTCTGGATCAACAGGGAAACCAAAAGGAGTTGTTCACACCTGTGGTGGTTACATGGTCTTTGCTGCGTATTCGTTTCAGAACGTGTTTCAATATCAAGAAAAAGATATCTATTGGTGCACCGCAGATGTGGGTTGGATAACAGGACATACATACATTGTTTATGGACCATTACTTTCTGGCGCAACAACCATGATGTTTGAAGGAGTGCCAACATATCCAGATGCCAGTCGGTTTTGGCAAATTTGTGACAAGCATCAGGTCAATGTTTTTTATACCGCACCTACTGCGATTCGGGCTTTAATGGCATGCGGAGATGAACATGTGGAAAACCATGATTTAAGCTCTTTAAAGGTCTTAGGAACGGTTGGAGAACCCATCAATGAAGAAGCATGGAGATGGTATAAGGAACGCATAGGCAAAGGGCGTTGCCCGATAGTGGATACCTGGTGGCAAACAGAGACAGGTGGAATCATGATTTCTGGATTAGGAGACTTGAGCCCGCAGCGAGCGGCACATGCTGGTTATCCGTTGCCTGGAATCCAGCCCGTGTTGCTTGATCAGGAAGGAAAGGAAATCAAAGAGAATGGGGTGGAGGGCTACCTCTGTATCAAACATCCTTGGCCATCTATTCTCAGAACAACATATGGAGATCATGAGCGATGTAAGGTGACATATTTTTCGCATTACAAGAATCATTACTTCACAGGAGATGGTGCGAAAAGAGATGAAAATGGGATGTATAGAATCATTGGCCGGGTGGACGATGTGATTAATGTGAGTGGCCATCGGTTTGGAACCGCTGAAATTGAAAATGCGATCAATGAAAACAGACTTGTGGTAGAAAGTGCAGTTGTTGGTTATCCACATCACATAAAAGGACAGGGCATCTATGCTTATGTGGTCTGTGAAACTATGCCATCAGATCTGGAAAAAGCGAGAGCTGAAATATTAGAAACGGTGATTGAAGAAATTGGTAAGATCGCCAAGCCAGAAAAGATCCAATTTGTTACTGGTTTACCCAAAACGCGGTCAGGTAAAATTATGCGAAGAATCTTGCGCAAAGTAGCAGAAGGTGAAGCAGACAAGTTGGGCGATGTGAGTACTCTACTCGACCCATCAGTCGTAGATGATATCGTTGCTGGAGCATTTTAGAGATTCGAAAACAATTGTTTAATTGAATTTAATTGCTGTAAATTACTCAGCAAACTTCTGTAAATAGTCTCCCAGAATATCCTCTTTACTATCATTAGTAAAACCGCTTTTCTCTGCCGTTTCTAACTTCGATCTTACCCAATCAACTTGTTTTTGTTGATTTCGCGCCTGTCGTATTAGGTCGTTTACAAGTTCGCTTTTACTAGTGTACTCTGTAGATACCCCATTTGTTAGGACAGTTTCCATTCAAATTTAGGTTAATAATCATGCCGCTTGTTTAGCGTATATTTCTGCAGGTATTTCGTAGTCCAGAGCCTCATGTCTTCTTGCGTGATTGTAGTAGTTGAAGTATTCAGCTAATAACAGGTAGAGATCCATTCCGTCTTTGGGTGGGTTTAAGTAGAGCTTCTCATACTTCACATTCCGCCACAGTCGTTCGATGAAGGCATTATCAGTAGCTCTTCCTTTTCCATCCATACTCAGGCGTATTTCTTGACTCAAGACAAAGGATGAGAACTCTTCCGAGGTAAACTGACTTCCCTGATCTGTGTTGATGATTTCAGGCTTGCCATGGAGCCGTATAGCTTCTTCTAGGCATTCCTTACACCAGTTAGCCTCCATGCTATTAGACACGCTCCAGTTGAGTACATATCGGCTGTGCAGATCAATGATTGCCACCAGATACATATACCCTTTCTTCATTGGTATGTAGGTGCTGTTATGGGCTGGTTTTATTATTTACGCATACTTGGATAACCATTAATATTTGCTGAATTTCCTGATACATATCCGATTTTTATCATTCCAGAATCATCATACAAATCATTTCCCTTTACAACCCCATTTTGATATTCTGGGCTATCATAACCTAATTGCGATGTAGCAGACCATCTGCTTCCGTTAATTGTTAGTTTGGCCACTAACTCTAAACCGCTTATATTCTGTGTGCCAGAATAAATCCCATCAATATTATCCTCTTCTTTGGTTTGTTCTTGTTGTGTTGATGAGTTACTTTCAGAATTACCTGAATTCGAGTTGTTACTTTTGCTTGAATTACTATTGCAAGAAATAAATACCATAGTTGATATTGAGATCAATGCTAAGGCCAAATGTTTTTTGATATTTTTCCTATTCTTGAGTTTTATTTTTTTTCAATTGAAAATTCAGGCTCGTTACTTCCAGTACAAATGCCCTTTTTATCACTTCTATTTATGGTTAACACATAAGTAGGATTTGAGCTTTTACCATCACTTAAAGAACATTCAATTTTGGTTGTGATACTTTCCTCCGAAATGATTTTGTAAGTTCCGTCATAGTAAACTCGGCTGTTGTCTTCGAGATTGATTTGTTGTAAACTGACAACATTGTTTTCTTTTATAAGGAATTTATAGTCAATCGATGGAACAGGAATTTTATTTCCATTAATTACCATATCATCACCATATTGATTTTTCATAAAATAACTTGGTTGAATGCCGTGATAATTTCCTAGAAATTCTGTTGACAATCCTTCATCTTTTTGTTTTGTTGATTCATCTGTCTGCACAGATGGTGTTTTATTAGATGCATCTTGCTTATTGTTGCCACAGCTTGATAGCATAATGATGCAACAACCAATAAATATTTGAAGTAAATTATTTCTATTCATTTTATTTTTTTGGTTAAGATGATTTGAAATAAAAACAGAATGGGGCAAAGCCCCATTTTGTTAAATTCTTAGAGTCCATTTTGTGCTTTAGCCATTACTTTCCCATTTGAAAAAGTAATTGAAATCACTTTTGTACCAGATTGCCATGTCATTACTTCAGAGCTAATATTTCCTCCATATTCTCCGAGATCAACATTTGAAGATGCTTGCGATTCTCCTTTACCAAGTATTGACTCTACTTGAGATATTGACATGCCATTGGATATTTTCCCATAGTTATCTTTATTTATTTTTCCAGAACAACTAGTCAACATTGTTGCGCTAAAAATCAATACTGTTAAAATCGTTATTATTTTTTTCATTTTAAATTGTTTTCGTACTCAAAAGGCTTTTCAGAATACGCCCCGTTTTTTTGAGTGGGATCTGGTCTCCACTTTTTTTCAAATTTACTTTTTTTTGTCACTTTGGGTGGTCAGCCCTTTGGCTTTCGCAGACCGGCTTTTGTCGTTTTAACTTGCCCATAACGGTTTTCGCTATGGCTAGTGCGGTATATGGAAACGTTTACGTCCGTCTCAGGCGGATGGTTATTGACAGGGAAAAGTATCATTTTTTAGTTTCAATGCAGCATTGGCTATAGCCGATGTTGGGCACCGTTTTTTTAATTCACGAATGTTTCTTGAATTACGGATTTGCACTTTTCAATCTCGTCTCTCGATATTTTTCCAAGAGATTTAATCACGCGACTTTTGTCTATAGTTCTAATTTGATCTATTGCTGCAGCTCCAATTTTGTTATTATGATTAATTACAATTCTAGTCGGGTAGCTTTTCTCAGCTGTTGTCATCGGTGCGACCACAACAGTTCTTAAATACTTATTCATCTCGTTAGGAGAAATTACGAGACATGGTCTTGTTTTTTTAATCTCGCTTCCTGTGGTAGGGTCGAGGTTAACAAGAATAATGTCGTATTGCTTTATGTCCATTCTTCAAAGTTTTCATCTTCGAAAACATCATCCATTAAAAGATGGTCGTCCTGACGATCGTGCATTTGTTTGAATGCTTTTTCCCATCCTTTTCGAGGCTGTGCTGTAGGTTTTAAAATGATATATCCTTTTTCAAGCACCAACTCAACAGTGTCTTTGATGTTGTATCGGGTCAGAATATCTTTTGAGAGTCTGAGTCCTTTAGAGTTTCCAATTTTAATAACTGAGATTTCCATGACTTTAAAAATGTAATTACAAAGTTATTACAAAAGTTTAAACTTTGATGATCTTCTTTTTTTATTTTTAAATGGTGCTCAACGGTTTGCAGCTACCCGAAGGGCGGGACTTTTACCACAAAACTTGATTTGAAAAACTAATTTTTGATTAAGCACAAAACTTTCTTTGGAACACGAAACCCCGCCTTTTGGGTAGGTGCTGTTACAAGCTGGCCGTTCTTGTCATTCAATATTCTGTCTTTCATTTTTGCTGCATATTTTCTGTCCGTGCGTTTGGGTAGGCAAGCTCTTTTGCAGATTTTGGTCGTGTGTCAGCTTGTGCGTCCTGCAAATGTGCTTGACTACGAAGCGTTAGCTATTGTTTTGCTCTATTTATGGAATAAGCTATCAAAACATAAATCAAAAGGAGTATCCCGTTTGTAATTATGTAGCTTGGCTCTGAAAAACTCAAGAAGTTGAAAATTAAGTTACTAATTAGGGCAATTGCAAAGAAAATACCTGAAACAACTCGAATATTTGTTGTTGTTCGTGATTGCTCAAAGCTTAAACCTATACTTAAAGCCAATGTAACTGATAGAAACACAAAACTGCCAACACTTAAAAGTATTTGGTTTTCACCATCGTGAAAATTATACAAGCCATAAGCGATAAGACCACTTACCGCTATGGCTATTATTGTTTGTACAAGATTTATTTTCATAAGCTATTTATTTTGTTGAAATGGTGGTGGAGTTAACGCAACTAATTTTAAAACTTCTGGTATTTGTTCTGCCATTTTCCAATTTGGCAAAGAGGGCATCCAGATATAAGTTTCTTTAGAAACTTTTTTTTCTGCTATCAAGCGAGCCAATTCTTGTTCAGAAAATGGGCCTGCTTGATTACCTTCAATCATAGCATAGAAAAACTTTTCTTTTGGTTTCGCCATTGAGTTCATTGCACCTGGAATGTGCATATTAGTCATTGATTCATTCATGGTTTTAACCATTTGCTGAGCAACAGCCATACCCATACCGAATTCAACTAATCTGTCTATTGAGAAAAAACTACTATCATCCATAATATTTTTTTTAGTGATTGATAAATTAAGGTGCTGGCGGAGGAGGTGGAGGTGGAGGAACTGCGCCAAATAATGATGATAATTCCTGAACATTTCCTGCTAATTCCCAATTTGCCATACCCTGTTTCCATACATAAGTATCTTTTGTAATTTGTCCACTTTGTACCATCTGTTGCAATTGTTGCCAACCAAACGGGCCACTTTGTTGACCATTTACTGAAATATTATATTGAACTTGAGGTGGTGGTGGTGGTGGAGTTTGTTTTTGTTCGTTCATTCCTTGCATCATCCCACCGACAGCACCTGCCATGCCAGAGCCAACTGCACCGCCCATTGCCATACTTGCCATCATTGAGCCGGGGTCCATCATTCCGCCTCCAGTGCCACCACTACCACCAGCACCCATTTTTCCCATGCTTTCTGCTGCTGTTTTTGCAACTTCTGTTTGTTGGTTTAATTGATGAGCAGAAATATTCTGAGTTTCTGTTTGGAGTTTCTGTGCTCTCTGTGCTTCTTCTCTTTGGATTCGCAAGGTTTCTTCCATGTTTAGAGCGTTAATGCCTTGCATATCTTCCAAGTTTTTAATATTTACATCTGTTTGAGCAACAGTTGTTTTTGTTGTCTGCTCGGCTGTAACTTTTCTTAATTCTGCATATCCCTCACTTTCTTTGTCAACCTCGATTGTAGCTAAATCAAAACCTTTCATGTTAACTCCAAAATCATTTTCAAGTCTTGGTTTCAGATAGGAAGCAATTATCTCGTTTATTTCTAATAATTTCCTCTCCATCTGTAAAACAGGCATGCCTTTGTCAGCAGGAATATTTGTGATGACCCCTTTTACATATTTAGTTACGGCATCTTTAATTTGTTTATTAAAATCTTCCAACTCGAAATTTATTAAGCGGTTGAGTTTAATAAAGGCTTTGTAGTCTGTAAGGTTAAATGTAATTGTACCTCTTGCCGCCATTGGAACAGCAAAATCTAAAAATCTTGGGTCAAATACATCAAAATAAGGTATCCCAAATCTTACTTGTACGTTTCCTGAAAGATTAATAAAATAGATTTCTGCCTGAAATGGTGAAGCACCGCCAAAAGCAGCACCTACAATACTTGATAAAACTGGAAAGTTTGCAGTTTTTATTGTTTGGTCATAAGGACCAACAATAAAATCTTGCATTGAACCATCTTTTTGTTGGTACACAAAAACGGCTAATTCTCCGTCCTTAACACGCAAACTACTTCCGTAGCGTATTGCATTTTCTCTTTTTGTTGAATTGGCTTCGCCCGAAGGTCTCCATTTCCAAACAAGATATTCTTGTTCATCACAGCGGATTACATCCATCAATCCGCCTTCTGATTTGTTTCCGAATAGTCCCATATTTCAATTATTTATTTGTTTACTTAATACCAAGTTCATTTGCATATTGCATGATTTCTTCAAGAGCTTTTTTGTCCTCTTTCATTGAGAACTTTGCTTTCATTATTATTTGCTCACATTTTGTTTTCCAAACTGGAACAAATTCATTATGTGCTTTATTTTCAGGATTATTTTTTGTGAGGAAATTCCCAATCTGTTTTGCTTTTGGCACTGCTAATGACAAGAATTCCAAAATATCATTCTTTGTTGTAGGAATTGGAAAATTTGATATTATTTCCATTTTCTTTTTATCCACTTTACCCGGACCTGTCAGGCCAGAAAATGATTTAGCATAAAAACTACCTATTGCTTTTAATGGATTGCTAGTGTCTGAATCTTCTTTTCTATTATCCTCAGCATCATTTAACATTATAAAAAGTTTGTCAATTGAGGCATTAGCTTCAATATTGCTAAATTCATGTCCGCAATCAGTACACTTTGTCTGAAAAGATTGAACCATTGCTCCACAAGCTGGGCATTTTTTTACATCTCCAAACTTGTCAGATTTTGGTGCTGCGGAAACTGGTGTTTCAACTTTCTTGTTGCTTTGCTGTTTTTCAAATAGTTTTGCCTCAAGTACCATTTCAAATTCATCAAGGTCAACCCCGAATGATTCTGCTTTTTTAAAAAGAATCTGTTTTTCTTTTTCTGTTAGCTCTCCATCCATAAGAGCCATTTCAATCAATTTTTCTAATTGTTCGTTGTACATACGATTAAAGATTTATTTGTTTTTGGCTCCTCTTTGGGTGGTTGCCTTCACCGTTATTATTGTCCTGCTTCGAGTGGGCAGGGAAAAAGCATGTGTGTGGCTGCGAAGGGAAGGTTGCAGGGAAGGGCAGCCACACTCTTGCTTTTGTGCGGTTGGCTTTCCATTTACTTCTTTGTCTCTATGCAGCAAAAATTTCATTCTCATTGTGTCGTTGTCTTTTTTTTCGGCTTGCTTGTAACGTTTTGCATATGGCTTGTGGCGGTTTCGAAGTACTTTCCTGTCCAACCGTGACTAAAAAGGGTAAAAGCCGCAACGCAAGATAACCAACTTTCCCGCCATAAGCTATATGCGTTGTTGTAAGGCGTTTTTCTTTTAAAAGTCAGCGTCCGTAATTACCAAAACGTATTCGTGACTTGCTACGGCCCTCTGGTCATCAACGTCCGAAGTCCAATTGGATAATAATTTGTAATCTTTTGTCAAAGTGTCGCCTAGTGGCATTTGTGATTATTAAATCATTTCCGAACATAGCAGTTGGCTCAAAGAATTCTATCTGTTTTCCTCGTTTACTCCAAGCTGCGACATCCTTTTTCTCGTTCGGTTTTATTGTTTGGTCTATGTCGGTAGAATGGATAATGTCTGAACCGTCAACATTGATAACAATTGAAGATTGGTTGTCGATATAGTAATCAACGTAAGTTTCCTTTTCACAAGAACTTAAGAAAATTACTATCAGAAATAGAAATGATAATTGTTTCATATTATTTGCTTGATTATTTTGGAGTTTAACGTCATTAATCGCAGTTTATTTTAATGCCTTACAACGGTTTGGCTATGCGCAGTATACCGCAGGGTATTGCGTATAGGTGTTGTTGGCGATAGTTGTTCTTTTTTTGTTTTTATTCGCTAATTTACAAAAATGATTTTAGCTTCGAGCTATGAAACCAAATGAAATAGCGCAGATTTTTTCAAAGTATTTAGAAGAAGGTACGACTGCGAAAGGAATAAAAGTTCAATCTTTTTTTAGCAGGCTTTCGCCTTCTCAAAAGCGATTAGTAGCAAAGAATATTTCAAAAGCGTATGCTACATTTTTGGAAGAAGAGAAAGCGAAGTCCGATCTAAGAAAAAAGAAAAAACAGGAGATTTCTGATCTTAAAAGAAAGGCCAAGGAGCTAGGTCTTGTCATTTCTGAAGCATAGGCTGCTTATTAAGTGACTTATTGACGTTCCTTTTTTCGATTATTATTGAATCTCGAATTATCGCCAACGGTTCTGGCTAACAAACGTGTCCCGAAGGGCATTGCGTATAGGTTTTGTTGGCAAACGTTATTTTTCCAGTGTTAAAGATTCGTCTTGATAGTCTACCTCTATTTTCCCAAATCTATTAAGCGCAGATTGACCGAGTAATAGAGGGGCTTCTAAATTATCGACTACAGAGGCTTCAACATTCCTAATAGTATAATTTCCAAGTTTAACTTCTCTCAAATTTATTACTGTCCCAGTGCTGATGTCACCATTCGCATCAATGAAATCTTGCTCACCAACTATATCGTCTTTAGTCAGTTTTCCCTGTTTATACAGAAAATACGCCTCTGTATTTGATATAGAAATGGAGCTAGCACCTGTGTCAAATATGAAAAACATCTCTGTACCATTAATAACAACGGGGATATGATAAACTCCACCGAACTTCTGCATCTTAATGGTTGTTTTCTCGCCATTGGGTGCTGTTTCAATTGGATTGTTTGAGTAAATGGCTTTTGACTTGACCATATTTTCAGCTTTTTTAACTTTCCTTATATTCTCTCGATCAAGACTTGTTAAGAACGATTGCACATTATCATATCTGGGTTCATACCAATCAAACTGGTTGAAATAATCTTTTAAGTCTTTCGATTTGAATTTTCTTCCTCTTCTAGCATAAACCTCATTTCTCTTGATTCTTAGATTTTCAAGATTGAGATCAATTAGCTCTTCAAAGTCATAAGTTATTAAAATCTCCTGCGCCTGTGAATTGTTATTAGCATTCGAGTCGTTTTTAGAATTATTACAGGATAGTATAGTTCCTAAAACGAGAAATAAAAAAAGTCTTCTTGTCAATTTCATATTAATGTCTTTTAATGTGTGCCAACGGTTAGTATAAGAATAGTAGCGGATTAAAATGCACTAACTTTTCGGTTAAACACAGACCTTTTTTATATTTACTTACTTTCGTTTTAGCGATTAAACCGCTATTATTTTTATACTTTGTTGTACTTAGTTTATTTTAATTCAATCCTTAATTAACAATCACTTTTTTTGTAGTTGTTCCTTTTTTATTACTGACTTTAATATAATAAAACCCTGTAGTGAAATCATTTATATTTATTTCAGAAATCCCCGCCTTTATATTATTTTCCATTATTTTCTTACCTTCATTATTAAATACTATGACATTGGATTTTTCTTCTACAATAATTTTAACAAATGACTTTGCAGGATTAGGGAATATCTTAATGGAGTTTTGAACATCAACATCTTCTACATCCAACACTATAGAACTCGTTGCCCCAGCATATTTTCCTATGTCACTATCCATAAGTTGATTATCCTTCACTTCTAAAAACCCAGGGATATTATTTATATTACCTTTCCAAGCGCCAACAAGTAAAATATGTTCATCAAAAGTAGGATTTGGAGCTGATGACGAAGTAATGCTTTGTGTGTGAGCATGATAATGATATCCAAACCCATCACCATGGTCGTGACCGCCAAAATCATCAAGAGCAATACCATACCCAACCATTGATGAAAAAGAGGCTTCATATTTGCCGAATAATGCAATACCATCGTAAGAGATTCCTATAACTGGTGGGTGATTATTGCTCTGGTAATCAAAAAGGTTATATAGGTTAATACCATTTCCATTAAACGCATGTCCGTCTGCATGATAATGCAGCTCTAGTCCTCCACCAACGTGAATTCCAGAGCTTGTTACTTCGGCATCTTCAACTGCAAAACGTAAATTATTATTTTGTGCTGGGTAAATTGTTACTCCATCTACAGCAACACCAATAGAAGCTAAACCAGTATAATTATATTCATCTTTAGTAGTATTTGTTCCATGAGAAGCATCAAAATCTGTAGCTAAATCACCATATGCTGATAAATCATTATCTAATAAAGTGGAAATAAGACCATAATCTTTTAAAGGAATTTTTATTAAAAACTCTCCCAATTTTCCATTTCTTGTTACAGTTGATTGCGCATAGCCCACTCCCATTTGTGCTCCTGGAGGCCTATTAACATCTACCAATAGATTAGGTCTTGTAGAAGTAGCATGACATGCAATAACCATAAAGGGGTGTAAATTTCCATTTACATCAGATTCATTAGTAAAGTAAACGTGTTCAACTGTATTATTTCCCAGTCTTCCATTATATACATCAGAACTGCTAATGATATGTGAAAGCATATTTTCTCTAAAAGCCAAATAAAATGCTTTAGGATACCTTAAAGATTCTCCATTATTTGTTAGGGTAGTTTCAATTATGTCCAAAACTTGTGTGGCAACTGATGTTGCGTTTGTAGAGTTCCCTAATTGTCCTGTAAGTACTGTTGCTATATCATTTGGCAGAGATGTTATAATTCTGCTATCTTCCATAGTTTGAATATTTGACGGTATCGCTGCGGTTGCATTTGGTTGATACGAGACATTTAGTGGGTTATAATCAGAACCACTGGTAATTTCAATATCAATTAAATCAGTAGCATCTGCTAAATAGAAGTTAGAAGCATTAGCACTGTTTGTTGTCCAGACCAATGTTCCGTTATCAATCATTAAATATCTATCAACCCATGATGTTACCTCTTCCAATGCTTCGGTAGTTGAGTTGTAAACCCATTGTTCAACAGCCTTAATAGTAGTTGAAGAAGCAGTTCCATCAAACTCAATTAACAAATAACCTGTATTTGTTGGTTCAGTTATATAAACAGAGCCTCCATCGGTAGCATTTGCTTCAAAATTAGCATCTGCATTTAAATTATAATAACTGTGCATTAATGGATTAACTTTATATAAACCACTCAAAGGTGTATAAGTTCCACTTCCTCCTCCAGCATCATTTTCGAAATGGGTGTTTTCATCAACTATTTGAAAAATAGAATTCATAACAGATGAATACGTTGCCGATGCTCCCGTAATATTTGATATTAGACTATATTCAATTGTTTCAATATTTGAAGCGTTAAGATTAACAACATTAGACATTGTTGCCTGATCAAGAATAACTATATATTTCCTGTTTTCAATTGTTGAAATAGGAGCAGGTGTCCAAGAAGTTGAAAAACTATTGTCCAAAATTTGGTCAAATGGTTGTGGTCCGTAAAAATTGAATTGAGCAAACACCATTGATGGCATAATTGCTAAGAGGAAAGTAATTTTTTTCATTTATTTTGATTTTAATTAAGTACAACGGTTTGCAGCTAAAAAACGTGGGGCATTTCGTAGTACTTTTCTGTCCACCGAAACGCAAGTTGCTACGAAGAACAAAACTTTCGGAAACCACTGTCCGCCCCATGTTTTCTTAGGTGCTGTTATGGGCTGGTTTTTCTCAAGAGATCATTACCTTAATTTCTTGAAATTCAATAATATTATCAATGTCCATACACTATAAATAGTGATCAGAACATAATTGATAGATCCCCATGCCATATAGTTTGCTGAAAGTGAAACTACCACTGCTAAAAAGAATAAGTAAAGACCTTTTTTTTGTAGTTTCCATAGGCTGATACAACTGAACAGTCCTACCGCACCTGATGCTATTTGAATAACCGAAGATAGAACAGACCCGGTACTAGTTGTACCTAGTATAGACTCTATTGTCGCTATGACGGAAGTGAATAGAAGCGAAACTATTCCAATTGTCAAGTCCAAAAAGAATACCAGCATTGCTATCAATAGTACTGATGTGAGAAAAAGTCCTTTTTTAAGTTTAATTTCTTGTGTCATGATTTTAGTTTAAATAGATTATTTGTTTGTTTCAAGTTTTTCTGCCATTTCGTAAAATCGTACCATCATTTTGGCATATGTTTTCGAAAATGCTTCAACTTCCTCTGGTGTCATCTCTTCTTTCATAATTTCTGCATCTTTTTCGAGCTTTTCCATCTTTTCAAGTAATGGCGCCATTTTCATGGACGAAGATGCAACGTCTGTAATCATGCTCATAGCATCAGTAAAGCTTGGCTCTTCGCCCTTATTCTCTAACTCCTTTCCTGTAGATGCGATTTTTTCAACCATCGTAACATACTCGTCAATCACTAAATCAAGGGCCTCAAAGTACTCTTTTACTTTTTGATTTTCTGACAGTTCATTAGGGACTTCAATTATGACTTTATCCTTTTCACCACCATTTCCAGAACCACCACAAGCGCACATGAAAATTGCCATTAATAAAGCAATGGCGTAAGTATTTAATGTTTTAATGTCCATATTATTAAAAATTATACTCCTACTCAAAAGGCTTTTCAGAATACGCCCCGTTTTTTTGAGTGGGATCTGGTCTCCACTTTTTTTCAAATTTACTTTTTTTTGTCACTTTGGGTGGTCAGCCCTTTGGCTTTCGCAGACCGGCTTTTGTCGTTTTAACTTGCCCATAACGGTTTAGCTATGAGCAGTAGCGTCCCGCAGGGCGCTATTGCTTATAGGTTTTGTTGGTAGCAGTTTTTATTTCTTTAATTATTTCTTTCACTCCGTCATTATCTTTAACCTCCTGACACCATTCAATCGTATTCAATCCATTATTAGCTATCAGTTTTATGTCAGCACCACGCTCAAGTAAGAATTTGAATTTCTTTAAATCTCCACTGGTCGCGACCTCGCTTAAAGCTGTTAACTGGTGATTCCCAACATAATTTACATCGGGTTCAAATTTTTTCACATACCACTCAAGAAATTCATAACTACATAAAAAAACAAAGTCCATAAACACTTCTTCAATACCTTGCTTTTCTTTAAAGTTTATTTCGATAATCATTCTCTCGACAAGATCCCGATTCTCTTTGTTACAAGCCATTTTGAGATCCGTCATGGTTATTTCTATTCCATTGTCTATTAGATAAAATGACGTTTCATATTCTTCTTCTTCGATTGAATGGTGTAATCCGCTAAATCCATCATCATCTCTGGTATTTATGTCATACCCTGATTCTAACATTTTTTTAATTTCAGATAGTTCGCCAATCTGACAATTCAAAATCCATTCTAAATATGGCTCAATATTGTAATCTAATGGAGGTTTCATTTTTTTCTAATTGCTACCAACTCTATATAAAGTCAGTATTGTGTTTATAAAGTTTAAAGCTATGATTTTGATTTATCATTCAATTGATTGTTTTCGAGTATTTTATCGGTAGCGATAACATCGAGTGGACTGCGAAGGTGTTGCAACGATTGATTCGAAACATGGGTGTATATGGCCGTAGTTTCAAGTGAACTATGACCTAACAGCTCTTGAATTATCCTTGTGTCTGTTCCTTTGTCCATCATATGGGTCGCAAAGCTGTGTCTAAGGACATGCGCGGTTATTCTGCGCACACCTGATTCTCGGCAGGCCTTATCTAGAATAGAGGAAATTGATGTGGCCGAATATTGACTTCGGTTAGTACCCTCAAAAACCCAATAATTTGGTTTATACGCTTCAAAATATTTAATCAGTACCGTTTTGAGCCGAATGCTCAATAGCGTACTTCTATCTTTTTTTCCTTTTCCTCCTCTTATGATAACCTGATTTCTGTCAAAGTACAGATCCTTTATTCGTAAATTAATCAACTCGCCCCTTCGCATTCCCGTGCTATAAAGCATAGCTATAATACACTGATGCTTTAGGTTTTTTAATGCAACAAGTAGCCTTACTACTTCTTCCTCGCTTATTATTTTAGGAAGTTTCTTTTCATATCGTGGCCGTTCAATTTCAAATACCATTCGATTTCGGCCCAATACCTTTTCATAATAAAACTTGATGGCATTAATGATTTGATTTTGAGTGCTTGTGGCAATCTTCTTGGTTTCTATGAGGTGGAGAAGATAGCTCTGAATGAAAGATGGTTCAATGTTATCGTAGTCCTCTATGCCATTTTTGTGGAGATACTCTAAAAACGCCCCAAACAGTGATGTATATGTTTTTATTGTGCTTTCGCTGTATCGCTTGGTGATTAAAAGATCGGTAAAAGATGCTGGAATCTGTTGTGTCCAATTTCGATTTTCATCGTTGACGGATGGCTTGGAACTTCCTTTAATTAAATGTTCAGACTTCCCGACCATTGATGGCTTTATGCTAAAGGCGGAATAGTCAATATAAGCTAAGTCCTTAAAGGCATCAAAGATTTTTTTGACATCAAAATCCTTCATTGGAACCCACCAACCCTTGTGGCTGAGTGTAAAATGGGCATTGATTTTTTGGCATCTTGCCTTTAATTCTAGGTCATTTTTATCAAATCGAATTAAAATCACTTGCTCATTTCTATGTTCAAGCGGAGTAATTGTGATCTTCCTCTTAGGCATACCCCAAACTTAAATGAAATTAAATCGCGAAATCCAGCAGTATGAGGCTACCTCGGAAAATAAGGCGCACCTGTATCGGTCAACTTCTTGGTCAACGTGGCTGACTTATCCTCCACAGATTTGATCATTGGGCGAACACTTTGATATTCGTCCAGGGCCGCAGCAAGGCTTTCTTTTTCAAAACTTGTGGGTGCCTCGGTGTGGTTATAGAGGTTGTAAACAATGGTTTCTACTCGGCCACTGATGCCCGGATAGCTCTCCATTTCACGACTACCGCGGGTGCGGTCTCCGTGCAATGCCGTTTCGATTTCAGCAATGTCTCGTTTTAGTTGGTGAATATCTACCAACCAAGTCGGATCGGCCTTAGGTGTTTGCAGTATCGCTTGCTCCATATAATCGAGCTGTTTTTTCAATTCGCCTACTTGTTTTCCAGAGGCTTGTATGATCCTGCGGGCATTGTCCACTTCGTTGATGAATTGGGTCAAGGCCACTTTGTCTGCTTTCACAATTTGTGCATCGTGCAGCATATTCACTTTGAATGAAGTTGGCCTTGCAATGGTGCTGAGTTCTCCGCTATGCATTTTGTGAATGGTCACAGAATAGGTGCCTGGCAAAACCAGCGCTCCCCAATCGGGTGAACCATATCGGCCTGGATCACTTTCTTTCAATCGAACAGGTGAGGTGGGCTCCATGCGGTAGTTCCACACGCTTTGGTTCAGGCCTTTTTTGCCTTTTTCCTTGTAGCGGCTCACCACATTGCCGTTGGCATCCTTGATCTCGAATAGGAGGTAAGGCTTCTGCTCCAAATCTTCTTCGCGCAGGTCTTCCAAGTCTGGATAGACCACATCGCCACCGTCTTTTCTCACTTTCTTTTCCTTAGCCCTGCGCTGCTCAGTCAGCGTTTGCATGTTTTCACCCAAATAATAGTTGATGACCGCTCCAATGGGAGGATTGTCGGTCGTGAAAAAAGCTTCGCCTTGTGAGGCCTTTCCTTTGGTCCCCATGGGGTTGGTTTCGTTAAAGATTAATGCATCCTTGATCGGTAAGATGTGCGCTGCCTTGCCAGCAGTATCCCCGAGGTTTCGGAGTGGGGCGTAGTTATCCAAGATGTAAAAACCACGACCAAAGGAAGCCAAAACCAAGTCGTTTTCCCGCTCCTGTATTTCCATGTCGCGCACAGCAATGGTGGGTAATCCACCTTTGATTTGAATCCATTTCTTACCGCCATCGCGGGTGAAGAAAACTCCGTATTCGGTTCCGACAAAGATCAACTGCGGATCTACTGGATCTTGACGCAAGGTGTAAATCGCGCCCTTTTCAGGCAGGTCGCCCGTGATGCTGGTCCATCCAGCCCCTTGGTTGGTGCTTTTCAGAATGTAGGGCTTAAAGTCGCCTCGCTTGTGGTTGTTGAAAACGGCATAGACTGTATTAGCATCTTTCACATCGGCTCGGATGTCCATCACATAGGTGTTGGCTGGCACGCCAGGGAAGGATGTGAGTTTTTTCCAGCTGCCGCCATCGTCTTCGGTAACGTGGATCAATCCATCGTCCGTTCCTGCATAGAGCAAGCCCTCTTGCACGGGCGATTCGTTCAACGAAACGATGTTGCCATAAATGGTAGTGCTCTTGTGCAAGGCCACTGCATCGGGTCCCCAGGTAGTGCCCATCACTTTCAGCTTGTTTCGGTCTATTTGCTGGCTTAAGTCTTCGGAAATGACTTCCCATGTGTTTCCGCGATCATCGCTCTTAAAAACCTTGTTTGCGGCAAAGTAGAGGCGCTTGTGGTTGTGTGGACTGATGATGATGGGTGCATCCCAGTTCCATCGGTAGGCATCTTCACCTTTTCGCTCCACGGGTTTAATGTTAACCCGCTCTCCGGTTTTTTTGTTGAATCGAACCAACCAGCCGTATTGCGCTTGGCTATACACGATGTTTGGGTCGGTAGGATCAACCTGTGGTTCAAATCCATCGCCACCTCGGGTGATGTACCAATCAAAGTTGCTGATGCCATGGGCGTTGGTTGTTCTAGATGGACCGCCAATGGTGTTGTTGTCTTGCGTACCGCCATACACGTTGTAGAACGGTTCATCGTTATCAATGGCTACCCGATAGAATTGCGTGATGTTCAGGTTTTGATAAAACTTCCAATTCTCTGCCGCGTCCCAGGTTTCATACAAACCGCCATCGCAACCTACCAACCAATGATCGGTGTTATTTGGGTTCACCCACATGGCGTGATTGTCCACATGCTTGCTTTTTTCACCGGTCTTTTTGAAAGATTTACCTCCGTCTTCGGTATGGTGTAACCAGGTGTCCATAGAGAATACTTTATCCACATCATTTGGATCTGGAATCAGCTCGATGTAGTAATTCCCGCTGGTGAAATAGTCTGATTGACGTTCCCAGTTCTCGCCTCTATTTTCGGATCGATAAAACCCACCGTGTTCTTTGTCAAAACCTTCCACCATGGCATACACCACATCAGGATTAGCGGGTGAAACAGCCAAGGCAATTCGACCCAAATCTGCGTTGGGTAAACCTTTGTTGATCTTCCTCCAGTTTTGACCGCCATCGGTGGTTTTATATATAGCTGATTCTGGCCCACCACTGAGGTAGGTCCAGGTGTGTCTTCTGCGCTGGTGCGCTGCCGCATACATGGTATTCGGATCGCGTGGATCCATCCATAAGTCAGAAAACCCGGTGTTATCACTTACATGAAAAATGCGCTCCCAATTCTCGCCACCATCTGTCGTTTTGTAAATACCTCGATCGCCACCTTCGCTCCAAAGTGGACCATATGCCGCCACATAAACTACCTCTGAATTACCCGGCATAACGACAATCTTGGCGATATGCTCCGAGTTCTTCAACCCCATGTTTTTAAACGACTTCCCATCATCCATGCTCTTGTAAATGCCATCGCCATAGGCCACGCTGCGTTGGTTGTTGTTTTCACCGGTGCCGACCCAAACGGTGTGCTCGTTGTTCGGATCGATGGTCACACATCCGATAGAGTAGGAGCCATAGTTGTCAAAAATTGGGGAGAAGGTGTTGCCGTGGTTGGTCGTCTTCCAAACCCCGCCTGACGCTGCTGCTACATAGAATTCATCACTGTTATTTGGATTCACTGCCAAGTCAATCACTCGACCAGAAACCAAAGCCGGGCCTATGGCTCTGAAAGACATCCCACTGAGGGTGGCTTGTTTCTTTTCGTCTTTGTCGTCTGTTTTCTTTTGAGCTAATGAGGTCAGCGCAATGGCTGAAATGGCGAATAAACTGATTACTTTTTTCATGGTATCGAATTTCGAGGTGGGCAAATATAACAGGACATCATTGCCACCATGAATTGGATATGATGAATGGCAATTGTATGCAGGCGAAGGTAATTGTACCTACCCATCACCGTGGGCGTTAGACGGAAGTAGATGGCATAAAAAAGCTGGAAAACCCAGCCTCATTCAATTATTCGCAGTCGATGTCTTGGTGCACATCGTTCCAACAATGCCATTGCTCATCACCAAAGAACACGTTGTCCTTAACTCGGCCAGATGTGCTGACCTCATCATAATCAATTTCGATCAGGCGATTCTCTTCCTGACCAAATATGTCATAGAAAATTTCTAATTCACTTCCTTCTTCGCGTCCATAATGTATATAACTGCCCTTAGCAGCTTGTCCTGGAATCGCGTTGATGAATTTGATATTGTCATAGTCACCATCTACATCATTTTCCCACTCAATGTCGATGTATCGCGTGTTATTATTAGGGTTGTGATTTAGCCTCCAAGAACCAGATTCAGCGGAGAGGAGTGCCTCACCTTCATACCAAAGAAAGTCAGTATATACTCCTTCGTGTGTAACATACATTTCCCATTTAGATTGGTTTCCATCAATCCAACCATATAGGCTAGCCACATACGTCCCGCTTGCTTGGTTAAACTCCTTTTGCCAAAGCCAGGCTTTTTTGTCCAAATTCCAAACGGGTTCCGATTTGCGAACCTCGTGCCAAGCGGCAACGGGCAAAACCAAATTCACGTAAAGAACCGTGTTCCAAATTCCAACATTTAATGCCGCAAAATTGTAGGCGAGTTCAGAGCGTTGAGCCGTAGCATTTCCAAATGCTGGATATGTCTTGAACAAAGGCATTCTCAGGTGGTAAGTCTGGTTGATCTTCAGGCTCATCATCTTCATTTTTCTTGCATGCCGAAGTGAATTAGTATCAGGGATAGTCCCAAAAGACTGAAAGCCCTTAAGAGTTGCTTATTTTGCTTCATAGCAGTTGACTTTTGTTTTCTGCGAATATGTTTTGGTGCAGTTGCCTAAAATTATGAATTTGATGCGACACTTAGATTAAATCGATGCATTGAAATGTTTGAGCGAACAATACTTTTACGCCAGCGTTTACAACTACAATTAGAAAACAAACAATATGGCAACCATTACATTCAAAGGAAGCAACATCACAACTGTAGGTGAGCTTCCAAAAGTGGGCGAACAAGCTCCAGATTTCACATTAACCAACGACAGTCTTCAAGATGTTTCCATGAAGGATTTTGCTGGCAAGCGATTGGTCTTAAATATTTTTCCAAGCATCGATACTGGCATTTGTGCATTGAGTGCTAAACACTTCAATGGAGCTGCTTCAGAGTTGGATAACACCGTTGTTATGAATGTAAGCAAAGACCTACCGTTTGCCCAGAAGCGATTTTGTGGCGCTGAAGGTTTAGAGAATGTGAAAAACGCCTCCGAATTCAAGAATCACGGCTTTTCTTCCAACTATCATGTCATCATGAACGATGGTCCTTTGGCTGGATTGTTCAGCAGGGCAGTGGTCATTTTGGATGAAGCAGGTAAGGTGATTTACACAGAGCAGGTTCCAGAAATTGTTCAAGAACCTGACTATGATGCAGCATTGGCTACTCTAAAGTGATGGAGGTTAGTAACCGATTAAGAAGGTCGAATCATTTCTGATTCGGCCTTTTTTTATTTCGCAAATTAATCCGCTGTCCAATTCTTGATCAACTGACCTAATGTGGATGCACGATTCCACATTATTCTAAAACATCGTGTTTTTTTACGCCTTTTTCTCCGCTTCAACATCCCAACGGGTGCGATGCCAAGTTTTACGTGCCTTTCTGTTTTTAAAGGTCCAACCTACTATCCGGCTTTGTTTCATGCCTTGGCCCATTTCAATCACCTGAACGTTTAGCGCTTCCATATTATCCAACATTCGCATGGTTCTGCCAACATTCTCTTTTTTGGAAACCAGCGTAGTGAACCAAAGAACGTTTTTAGCGAATTCCTTACTCTCAATGATGTAGTTCTGAATGAATTGTATTTCACCGCCCTCGCACCACAACTCGGTGTGGGTTCCACCAAAATTTTGAACAGGTGCTTCCTCAGACTTTCCCGTTAAATTATGAATCTTTCTTCTCGTTGCCTCCTCAGCTTCGGATGCTGAAGCATGAAAGGGTGGGTTACACATACAAAGGTCAAAGAACTCACCGTCTCGAATAATACCTTGCATCAAATGCTCCTCCAAGTTTTGCTTGCGTAATTCAATGCTAGAACCGAGATCGTTTTCATCCACAATCTTTTGAGCCGAGACCAAGGCCTTGGTATCTATTTCAGTGCCTACAAAATCCCAACCGTATTCCTTTTTACCGAGCAATGGATAAACACAATTGGCGCCCACACCAACATCCAACACTCTAATCTGTTTGCCAAGAGGAATGGGGTCGGTCGTTTTTTTTGGGTAATTCCCAGACATCAGATCTGCGGCATAATGGATGTAATCTGCTCTACCCGGAACGGGTGGAATGAGATAACCCTCAGGAACATCCCAATATTTCACACCGTAATAATGCATCAATAATGCTTGGTTCAAAGCCTTCACTGCTTTTGGATTGAAGAAATCAATCGTTTCAGATCCATGTTCATTAACCACAATAAATGGAGATAAGGAAGCATTGGTTTTCGCTAATTCTTGCAAGTCATAGCGATCTTGATGTTTATTCCTTGCATGCAGTTTAGAAGTCGGTGTCTCCTTCGATTCAGAAGGCTTAATTCGCGGACGCGGCATATGCTAATGGTTTGTTTAAACTTCCTAGTTAAGGAGTTTGGCAAACTTAAGCGTACGCTGACCTTCATCGGTGGCAATTCTGACCAAATAATACCCAGAAGCTACATTATCCAGCGGCAGTGTGATTCGAGACACCTCATTATCCATCCAACTTTGAATCAGCTGACCTTGTATGTCATACAAATCGATGCTAATGTGAGATTGGATAGCACTAAATTCAATGGTGTATCGCTCTCGAGTGGTAGTAGGATATCCTTTTACATCCAAGCTGCCCTTATTAGCTGTGTTACTGTGGAACACACAAGCAGAAGTGTCACCGCAAATTGAAGCTTGGTTGATCAAAGCGAAATTCCCGCTGTAACCTGGCATATAAAATCCTTGCTGAGTTGTGGCGACCACCACTTGGCTATCACAGTCAAACCACTGGAAGGGTGGATTCAGTTGGTTAGATTTCAACCACAAACCAGAAGAATAAAGTTCGTTTACCATGTTAAATGGATCTACAAAGAGGTCAGTAATGTAAATAGTATCTACGCCTGAATTGTTACCCACAGTATCGGTATAGATTCCTGAGTTGTATTGATATGAACCACCAGCAAAGGCACTGTCACCGAAGCAGATTTCAATAGAATCACTGATGGTTAAGTAGGTAACAGGAGCGACTGTGAGTTGAACACAAATGAGGCTATCACAAGCGCCTATGGTGTCACAATATGTTCCAGAAGTGAATCGCCAACCGCCCGCAATAAAAGCACTATCTCCAGTCGCAATGTTCATTGATGTGGTAGAGGTTTGGGGCGTATTAACAAACAGGGTAGTGGTATTGATTACTGCCGTTCCACCTACAAAAGTTGTATCAATATAAACTCCCGCAGTCGATTGATAAACGCCACCAAGCAGGGTAGAATCGCCTTGGCAAATGCTAAGTGAATCCATGCCATTTTGCACGGGATATACCCAAAGCAATGTTTCAACTATACTGTCGCACCCACCCGAACTTGCGAAAGTATCTGTATAGAGATTCCCTTGAGTTTGGAATGCTCCTCCCAAAAAGGTAGAATCCCCTTGATATATCCATGCTAAAAAGAAATCATAGGATCCAGCACCCTCTTCAACAATAACTGTAGATACTGAATCACATCCACCGCTTGTTGTAATGGTGTCTACATAAGTTCCTGTTTGTCCTACCATTACGCCATGCACTAAAATGGAATCTCCATTGCAAATTGAAGCGGTGTCGAATGTGGATGCAGTTGTTCCTGATGCGGTAATTACAATTTGGTCACTATCCGTACATCCATTTGCATCGGTGGCTGTGATGCTGTAGGTGCCCGCGGTCAATCCGGTTATGGTAGCCAAAGTGCTACCCGTGCTCCAAGCATAGGAGTAAGTTGCTGTTCCGCCAGAAGCAGTGGCTGTAGCCGAACCATCATTTGTTCCAGAGCAACTGACATTTGTAGCTGTTATTGAAACAGAAAAGGCGGAAGGTTCTGTAAGCACTGAAGACTCGGTATCTGTACATCCGTTGGCGTCTGTTACAGTTACGGTGTAAACTCCTGCAGCTAGTCCTGTTACATTAGCTGTGCTAGCGCCAGTGACCCAGGCGTATGTGTAGGAACCTGCACCTCCGCTTCCAGATGCCGTAAGTGAGCCATCAGAACCTCCATTGCAACTGATATTATTACCAGTGCTAATGGTTGCGACTACTGTTGTTGGTTGAGTGATAGTTCCAGATGCAGTCGCAGTGCAACCCCCATTTTCTGTGACGGTGACAGTGTATGTTCCAGCAGTTAAATTGCTAATGGTAGCGATTGTATCTGTGTTACTCCATACATAGGTTATTGGATTAGCTCCACCGGTGGACGTAGCCGTCAAACTTCCGTCTGCCGCTCCATTACAACTTGCATTACTGTTCACGACTACAGTAGCACTTAGATTGCTGCCACCTGTCACGCTTTGTGATGTCGAATCAGTACAGCCATTGACATCAGTTACCGTTACCGAATAGGTTCCAGCATTAAGACCACTGACTGATGCAGTAGTATCACCCGTATTCCAGACAAAGCTCAATGTTCCAACGCCACCTGTCGCGCTCGCAGTGAGTCCGCCCGAAGCCGATCCACCGCAGCTTGCATTGCTGTCGACCGTCACACTTACTGCAATTGCTGTGGGTTGCGTCACAGTAGCAGACTCAATCTCGGTACATCCATTAGCATCTGTTACAGTCAAGGTGTAGGTGCCGGCCGATAATCCTGATATTGAATTGGTTGTAGCACTATTTGACCATGAATAAGTATATGCTGTTGTTCCACCTGAAGTGGAGGAACTGATCATCCCATTTGATGAGCCATTGCATGAAGCGTTGCTATCCACGGACAAAGTGAGCGATAGAGCCGATCCTGGACCAGTGATTGTTGCAGATTCTGTGTCAGTGCAGCCATTAGCATCTGTTACTGTTACCGTGTATGTTCCTGCTGTGAGCCCAGTTATGGTCGCTGCAGAAGCAGAGTTACTCCATAGGTAAGTAAAAGAACCATTACCTCCAGAACCTGAGGCTGTCATTTGTCCGTCATTTCCATTAAAACAACTTACATTTTGGTTAACCACAATGCTCGCCAAAACTGGACTAGAAGGTTCGCCAATTGTGTAAGAAGCAGTCACCGTATTTGAGTTAGCATCGACAACTGTGACGGTATATGTTCCAGCCACTAAACCAGTCACAGTGTTGGTGGCAGAACTAGAGTTATTGGTGGACGATCCATTTGACCAGCTGTAATCATAATTAGCCGTTCCGGAGCTTACCGTTACTGTGATAGTGCCATCATTGCCTCCGTTGCAGCTTACATCCGCACCAGAAATTGATGCGGTCATTGTTCCTTTAACAAGCAAGGCATAATCCTCCACTTGTCCATATTGTGGCGCATAGCAAGAGCCTGCAGTGTTCATTGCCGCTGTATTCCCTTGCCAGTCAGAAATAACCCTCATTCTAAGAGGCTCGTTTAATGTCGGGTTGGATGGAATGGTGATACTGCCAGTATGCAATGTGTCGGTGTCATTGGAGAAGACGCTTTCACCCGAGTCTAAGAAATCACCATCGTCATTATAGTCAATGAAAACCCGAACATCCTGTGCATTATTGCTACTTGTTCTTATGCTTATTGAATAACTAGTCGATGGAAATACTTCTGCCATTTGATGACAGGAACGATCAACGTATCCTCCATCAGGGACGGCCCAGCTAGACGTAACATCAATGTTTTCGAATGTTACATTTTGTATGCCCATTCCAAAACCATTTGTCAAATTGGTTGTGTTTGGTGAGCAAGCCGCATTGGCGACTACACTAGCACTTGGTGCTTCTGTACCCAAGGAGCTCAAAAGACTGTGTCTAGGTCCAAATAATGTAGCGCGCATTCTGTCTGATTGGTCTTCGGTAAACATCACAGCGCATGTTTGGCTAGAATAGTTCATGAAGTTATTTTGCACGCTGTCCCAGGCTTGGCTGGTGCAGCCGTTGGTGCCAGTAGGGCAGTTGCTTGCTGCTCTGATGTGCGGTTCCGTATCTGAGCAACAATCTCCCGATCCGCTGCCACAACCATTGGTGATGGATGGACAATTGTTTCCACTGTTGTCACCTTCGAAGGTGTGATACAAATTCAAATAATGACCCACTTCATGCGTGAATGTTCTGTTTAGATTATTCCAAGAATTAACAGTGCCATTTACCCCAAATGAGGAATGCATGACGACTATTCCATCGTACAAGGCTGAAACTCCCGGGAAATAGGCATATCCCTGAATACCAAATCCGCCATTGTTGTTTTCAATTTCAGTCACGACCCAAACATTCATGTAATCGGTCGCTGGCCACCTGCTCAGTGCTTTTACATCTAACTCATCGGCACCAGAACCTTGACCCGCAGTGATTCCCTCAGTTGAATAGTCAGTTACGCTTGAGCCATTTACTCGAACAATTCCATTGGTTGAATTGCAGTCAGGGTCTCGTTTGGCTAAAACAAATTGAATTTCAGTATCCACACCATTGCTTCCACCATGCGTGCCAGGTGTTCTTCGATAACGATCGTTTAAGGCTTCTATGGCATATATAATTTGTGAGTCGCTAATGTTTGCGCCAACCCCCACATTCTGTCCAGTATGTATTACGTGAACCACAACAGGAATCTCCAGCGTATCACCCATGATCTGTGATTGCGATCCATTGCTCGAATTCATTTGCATGGTTTGCACCAGCGACTGCACTTGATTCTCAAATTGAATATGACGCAAATTGTATGTTGGGTCCGTCTCAAGTAATGTTTGATGTCTTAAATGTGAAGCACATTGCTCCATCGTGCCTTGTTGGCCTTTTATGGTGAATGGTTGCAGAAAGAATGCACTCATAAGGAAGAGTAGAGAGTAAAAGTTACGCATAGGTGAATAGGTAAAAGACGAAAATATGTTTTTGACTTCGTGTAATACGCTACAATATCGAGATGGTTTGGTTTGTTCAGTCATGCAAGGCCATTTTCTTTTCAACTTAGTCTGTTCATTAATTGTGGATATTGCGTATCACTTATTTTGCACTCAAACTTGCTCCGGTGAAAAACACACTATCCCTTCTTATTTTCTTGTTGATTTCTATTGGCATGATGGCGCAGTTAAGTAATAAGTCTTACGATGTGTCATTTGGCGAACCAAGCCAAATAATGGGCAAAGAAAAAATCAAAACAACGGCCATTATTGCTGAAACTAAGGACCGACTCTACATGGTTTTGTCTGATGAGACTAGCGACTTTAGAAATAATTACGGAAAGCTTAAAATTCAGAGTATTGATAAGCAAAGCTTAAACCCGATTAAGACTGTTGATGTTTGGCAAGAATTGAGCAATGGGAAACCGCAAAAATTGAACGACATCCTTGTTACATCAAAAGGCTTATTGGTGGTGTCGGAAGGATATAGTGATGGCATGAGCCATGTTTATGTAGGGCAATTAGATTTTGATCTATATGTGATGGGGTTTTCTCAAAAAGTGAATGATTTTGATAGAAATATGGCCAAGTGTAGGGTCATTAAAGGACCAAACTACAATGAGTTCGTAGTGATAACGCAGAACTCCGTTAAGGGCGGAGAAAACATGTTTGTGGATTACAAACTCTATGACGAAAACGTACAATTGATCAAAGAAGGCGCGTTGGATATGGGGATTTCAGGAGAAGTGAAAACAGGCTTATTCGCTCGAAACACGAAATACAATATCATACACCGATTCACTTACACCAGCCATGGTGAAATGGTTTACATGAGTTGGATTTATGATGAATCAAGGGAGGAAGGAGAATACAAATTGATTTTTGCTAACCCGAAAGAAGGCACTGTAGAAAAGGTGCCAGTGATGAATAACAATGAAGGATATGTAGGCGAATACTCTATGTTGGTGGTTGATGATGAAATTATTATCACAGGCTTGTATGGAACTGATGCTAGTGATTGGAGGAGTTGGAGATCGTCAAAAGCTGCTCCTGGAATATCAACGTTTAATGGAAGCTTCATTCAAAGATTTGATGCTCGTAAACGAGATGTGATCCGCACCGTCCTGTCACCTTTTTCGCAGGATATCCTCAATCAATTGCCTCGCTCGAATCCAGCGTTAAAGGTGGGTGTCTTATTTGGAAAGAAATCCAGAGAAAGTGAGCAGAATGATGTCTCTGGTAGGTATGATATTCAAAAAGTGGTGTATTCCCCAGAAGACAAAAAAGCTACGTTCTATTTAGAGTATGTATATAATTCTATGTATACGACAACAACAACTTCGGGACCTAATGGAGCCATGTCCACATCTACTACTTATACAAGCAAAAGAGGCAACATTTTTTACTATCAAATTAATCTGGAAAATGGCAGCATCAACTGGTATAACACGGTGCGTAAGCATTCTTACTACAGCTCTGGTAGCTCATACGTCTGGGATATTCAGTCGCTTTTTGTTATTCCGCGGTCAGAGGGCGATATGATGTTATATAATTCGGATAGAATTTTTAATGAAAACGATTCGGAGGATTTGACCGGAGAAAAGATCAAGACAAAAAAGTTGGAGCAGAATTATTTCTTGTCATCTATCAATGGAAGTGATGGCAGTTTCTATACTGAACTGCCGAGATTGACAAATGATGATCTCAAGCCATACGAGAAAATTCAAATGGATAGAAGTTATGTAAGCGACATGGATCGATCCTGTTATACGATCAATAGTCAATACAAATACCGACCAGAATTAGTCACCCTTTGGTGTGCAACCATGCCGTTTTGCTTTGCTGGATATTTCTTGTACGCTTTTGGTAGAAAACATGCTTTTAACGAAACATACACGATCGGCAGAATGACCTTTTAACCATTAAGCCTGAAATTAGACCATTCGCTGTTGTTGATGTTGGAATTAATTAGGAGCTTGAACTACATTGAATTTTTAAACTAAGAACATGTACACGATAAAGAATACACACGAAATCGATTATAGAATAATCGGAGAAGAATTACAATGCGTTGAAATTGAACTGGATCCACTGGAGACAGTAATTGCCGAAGCGGGCAGTTTGATGATGATGGATAATGATGTTCAAATGGAGACTGTCTTTGGTGATGGGTCAAAAGGGGAACAGAGTTTTATGGGCAAGGTGTTTTCAGCGGGAAAACGTGTGCTGACGGGCGAAAGTCTCTTTATGACTGCTTATACCAACGCGGGTAAAGCGAAACATCACGTTTATTTCGCAGCGCCATATCCTGGTAAAGTTATTCCACTGGATGTAGCAGCTCTTGGTGGAAAGATCATTTGCCAAAAGGATGCTTTTTTGTGTGCGGCACAAGGCACATCGATCGGTATTGAGTTTCAGAAACGCATTGGAGCTGGACTGTTTGGAGGCGAAGGTTTCATAATGCAGAAAATTGAAGGAGATGGAATGGCATTCGTTCATGCTGGTGGAACGATCATCGAACGTGAATTACAACCAGGCCAAGTGCTAAAAGTGGATACAGGTTGCATTGTGGCATTTACCAAGGATATTGACTATGATATTGAATTTGTTGGTGGAATAAAAAATACCTTGTTCGGTGGCGAGGGCTTGTTCTTTGGTACATTGCGCGGACCTGGCAAAGTCTGGATTCAATCTTTGCCCTTTTCAAGATTAGCAGATAAGATTATAAGCTCTGCGCCAAAAATGGGCGGCAAACGTAAAGGTGAAGGCAGCATTTTAGGTGGATTGGGAGATTTGATTGACGGAGATAATTAAAATGGAAAACATGAAAGGTATTGTACTTGGAATTTCTATCATAGCGTGCGTAACTTCAGTGAATGCGCAGGAGTTAGAAGCATATCGACTTTATGATGGAGAAGGTAAAGAAGTAGATTTTGGAAAAATGAGCTTGACTCTTTCCAAGTCAGATGTCATATTGTTTGGAGAACTACACAACGACCCTATTGGGCATTGGTTGCAATTGGAATTGGCAAAATCGCTGATTGAATCCAATAAATTGGTGCTTGGTGCCGAGTGGTTCGAATCGGATGATCAAGTCATAATAAATGAATTCTTAAATGGCTCTGCCACACAAGATCATTTAAAAAAGGAGGCAAAGGTCTGGCCAAATTATGACACCGATTATCGGCCGATAATTGAATTTGCAAAGGATAATTCCATTGAATTTATCGCAACGAATATCCCTCGCAGGTATGCATCACTTGTATCAAAGAAAGGACAAGGTGCTTTGGATAGTTTGTCAAAGGAGTCGAAATTACTTTTACCAAAAATGCCATATACGGTCACCAAGGATGACGAGGGCTACGAAAGTATGAAGGCTATGATGGGCCACGGACATGGTGCTGGAATGAACATCGACAATATGATTGCGGCTCAAGCATTGAAGGATTATACTATGGCGGAGAATATCCTTTTGAATCGTGGTAAGGATGAATTATTCATTCATTACAACGGATCATTTCACTCTCAAAACTTCGATGGAATAAGCAGGTACCTAAAAGCGAAAGAACCAAAACTCAAGGTAGCTGTTATAGCCGCAGTGAGTGATGACTCTCTGGATTGGAATGATGAATGGAAAGGCATGGGAACTTACATTCTCGTGGTTCCAGTAGGAATGACCAAAACTCACTAAAAACGAATGATGGAACTAATATCACAGCGGCTTTGCATGGAAAAGGACCTTGGGGTTCATGGTAATCTTTTTGGAGGGATTATGCTGTCATGGCTAGATGAAGCAGCTGCCACCATGGCCTATGAAGTGTGCAGATCTCCAAGCATGGTGACACTTAAAATAGAGGAGGTGCTTTTCGGAAAGCCTGTGAAAATTGGATTTCACCTGAAGATATACGGTGAAGTATTCAGGATGGGCACAACATCTATCACATTGAATATAGAAGCTCGAAAACATAATGTCTATAATAGCGAAGAAACGGTGGTGTGTTCAACCAACTTCACATTTGTAAAGATTGACGAACAAGGCGATCCGATACCAATTTCGGAGTCGATTCGTGCAAAGTACGCCCATTTGAATCCTTGATTTCTGAGCGACATATCACAATTGAAAAGTCTGCGCGCTTTTGTGTTTTAGAACCCAAAAGCGAACCCAAAGCGATTCTATTTGCCATTCATGGGTATAGGCAATTGGCACCCTTTTTTATCCAATCATTTCAAGTACTAGCTGACAGCGGTATCAAGGTCATTGCGCCAGAAGGATTGCATCGTTTTTACATAGAAGGCTATTCGGGTAGAGTAGGTGCCAGTTGGATGACAAAGGAGGAAAGGGACACAGATATTGAAGACTATGTAGGTTACCTAAATACGCTGTATCAATCACTAAAGGATGAAATAGGTGGTCTTCCAGTGCATCTCTTAGGATTCAGTCAAGGAGGGCCCACGGCCTGCCGTTGGTTAGCGGCAAGCAACATTGATTTCAAATCACTATGGCTTTATGCCACTGTTTTTCCAAATGATTTTGACTTTGTCATAAACCAAGATCGCCTTGAGCAAATGAACTTGGCTATGGCATTCGGTGATTCAGATCAATTTGCAAACGAAAAAACCATTTCAGAAAAAATGATGTGGTTGAAATCAAAAGGGTTGGAGCCTCGCATGGAACGATTTGTCGGTGGGCACGTTATTCTTCCTGAGGTGTTATTGCGGCTTTGGGAAGATGTTAATTCCCATTAACCTTTATTAAGACTTCCTGAAAAACAATTGGGAGACATAGGCGTCTTATTAGCAGTTCTTTTCTACACAACTAAAGGTTAGGTTTAGTTAGTTAATAGGGTTTAAAAAGGCGGATGATCTCAAAAGTCCGCCTTTTTTTGTGCCTATTTTATTCTGAGCTTGAGCAATGATTGATCGCTTAAAAACGCTTCGAGCTCATCATTTCTTTGCACAGGACCAACACCAGCCGGAGTTCCGGTAAAGATCATGTCACCAATTTTAAGGGTAAAGTATTTAGAAACTTCTTCGATTAATCGGTTTACACCGAAGAGCATGTCCCTGGTGTTTCCCAATTGAACAGTTTGTCCGTTTTTCTTCAACTCTAGATTAAGGTTTTGAATATCCCGATCACCAAGATCTACCCACTCACCAATCGGAGCACTTCCATCAAAGGCTTTTGCCTTTTCCCAAGGCAATCCATTCTCTTTACAAGCCTTCTGAACGTCTCTAGCGGTAAAATCAATACCAACAGTCACTTGGGTGTAATACCTGCTTGCAAATCGCTCTTCTATAGACTTTCCAATTCGATTAATTCTAACCACTAACTCTAATTCGTGATGAAGGTCATTGGTGAAATCTGGAATAAAAAACGGATTCTTTTTTGGAAGTAGGGCAGTGTCGGGTTTTAGAAAAATGACAGGTTCTGCTGGGATGTCATTGTTTAACTCCTTAGCATGATCGGCATAATTGCGTCCAATGCAGATGATTTTCATTTCGCGGCAGCTTTTGATTTCGTTCTATTCATGATATCCTCGAATACTTTTTTAGTAGAACGTGGAAAATCACCGTTCATTAACCAACCATAATAGCCAGGCTCCTTAGCGAATACATCTTCTACTGGTTTCCCCTTGTGTTTGCCAAAGTTGATGCACTCCTTACCATTTTCGTCAAAGACTATTCTTCCCATTATATCTGCCGTTTTCTGATACTGAGAAAACTCGCTTAAGAATGGAACATTCGGATGAAGATCGGTGTATTTATCCAGCTGAGCTAATAACACATTATAGGTGGCTTCGATATCGGCCGCAGCACTGTGAGCATTTTCAATTTCCTTTCCACAATAGAATTGATAAGCAGCCTTTAATGTTCGTTGTTCCATTTTATGAAACACATTTTGCACATCCACTAATTTTCGTTCTTGAAAATCAAATTCAATTCCTACTCTAAAGAATTCTTCAACGAGCATTGGAACGTCAAATTTATTGCTGTTGTAACCTGCTAGATCACAATTGAAAAGAAACTTAAATAGGGAAGGGGCTAAATCAGAGAATGTTGGCTCAGTCGCTACATCTTCATTGCTAATTCCATGTATCGAGGTTGATTCTTCGCTGATCGGCATTTCTGGATTAACGCGATGAGTCCTGAGGGTTTTACTTCCATCAGGACTCACTTTTATTATTGCTATCTCAACGATTCTGTCACTTCCCACACTGAGTCCAGTGGTTTCAAGATCTATGAATGCTAGGGGTCTTTCTAAATGTAATTGCATATTGCGCTCAAAGGTAAAAGCGCAAGCTTAGCTTAGAATTTTAAAACAACATTTTCTGCTGTACCCGACTCATCAATTTTAAACTCACATCGTCTGTTTAATTGACGACCCTCTGGGTTGTCCGAGCCATCTTCTTTTTTGTTCGGAGCGATCGGAACAGCTTCACCAAAGTATTGGTAACTCAATCGGTTCTCGTTGACATTCTTTTTATCAGTTAGGTAGTTGTAAGCAGCCTTGGCTCTTCTTTCAGAAAGTGCCATATTATACTCAACGGTGCCAATCCAATCAGCATGACCATCGATTTGAACTTCAACCTGACTCTTGTCGTTCATGTATGTGCTTACTTTATTCAATTCAGCAATGCTCTCTTTTCTTAAATCAGATTTATCAAAGTCGAATAGAATGTTTCTGAATACGATTGTTTCTTCTTCCTTCACATCTAGTTGACTATCCACTTCTTCAAGTTCCGAGACTTCGGCTACGTCTTTCTTCATATCTGTCTGACCAGACTTTTCTTGAGCCGCTAGTTGACCTTTTTCTTCCTTGTAATCAAGCTTAGGATCTCTAGCTTTCAATCTCTTTAATTCTTCAGGCGTCATTCGCTTTAGCGCTTCTTGAGTGTATCCTGTCTGAGCGGAAAGTGCTTCCCAATCTTCTTCTTGTGAAGCATCTGCAATAGCTACTGCACCTGGTCCAACTAATTCAGGCATTTTAGATTCAGCTTTAACTTCCTCTGGCATGGTACTTAAATTGGCCTCAAAAGGTTGATCGACAAGTTTGTTTTGGATGATTTCAATTTGATCTTTTGGATATTTCTCTTCGGGCTTGATTTCACTCGCAATCATGTAATTTGCTCTTGCTTCTGGCAGGTGTTCTGCGAAAAACATTTTATCGGCCTCCTGAATCTTAGCATCATAATTCACCTCGAAAACGTCCATTGTTTGAATTCTTGATACTGGATCATCTCCAATCACTTTCGATGCCAATCGAATTCCATTTGGGTCAATTATATCTAAAAGCTGCACATAATTGGTTAACTCAATTGGATTGAAGTTTTTAGCTACTAATGATCTTAACGAGTCTTTTTGACTCAAGTCTAATGTGGCAATATCAACTCCTTCATAGTTCTGCTCAATCTTTTGATCCACATTAAAGAAAGCATTGTTAATCATTGCTCGCTGTGCATATACATTTCCATTGGAATCTTCTAGATTATCGATTTTGATTTCTTGGAATAGTGTAAAGTAGTCACATTGCTGTGGCACCGAAAACTCTCCTGCGTGCGGGAGGTATCCGTTCGCGTCTATTTTAAAACCATAAGTCTTCTCCGTTTTCAAACGCATTTCGTAGCGTCCTGTAAGTGAATCTGTTTTATAGGTATTAATGATCTCCTTGGTTGCAGGGTCATAGATCGCGATTACAGTTGCCACTGGACCGCCCATGTCCTCGCTGTATACTATACCATTGATCATTGTCGCAGAAACAGACTTGCAGTCAAGTATTATTCGATAGATATCCGTTTCACCATAGCCACCATCTCTATCAGATGAGTAATATCCTATTGCTCCGTCATCAGAGGTTACGAAGTATCTGTCATGGCCTGGAGTGTTAATGGGTGGTCCGAGGTTTTCTGCAGGACCCCAATTGCCATTTTCATCTAATTCCGACTTGAAAATATCATAGTCTCCAATCGAGTTATGTCCATTAGAAGCGAAATATAATGTATTGCCATCAGGAGTTAAGAAAGGAGCATCTTCGTCAAACTTAGTATTGATGTTTTTCCCCAAGTTTATCAAGGACTTCCATTGACCGTTTTCATCCTTAGTGGTAATGTATATATCTCGACCACCTGTGCCGGAAGATAAATCGCTCACTACAAACATTGTTTGTTCATCCTGAGTAATGAATAAAGACGGTTCAAATCCTTTTTCGCTGTTGATACGGCCTAGGGCCTTGGAAGGTACTGTCCAAAGACCATTATCCAATTTACTTACCCATACATCTTGGTCTCGATAAATGAATAACTGCGACTCGTCACCTGCGTAGGTAATTGTCGCATCGTGAAAATCGGTATTCACCTTACTATTCATAATTCGGTTTGTTGAGTCATAGTTTGAAGCTGGTGTGTATTGTCCATCGATATTCAAAGAGTAGTAAATGTCTTCATAATGCTTTCCGTCTAAGTCAAGGCTACCACCCGTTGACCCATCCCTACGCGAGGTGAACAGTATTATGCTTTCATCGTTGGTAACCACTGGAGAATAATCTTGATAAATGGAGTTAATGCTTGAACCCATGTTTTCAATTCGAATGTGGTCTTTGTTGTTTTCAAATTGAACTTTTCCATTTTTACACATTTCGATGTAGCGAGGAACGTCTTCTTCCAGTTCATCAGCTGGAATACCTTCACGCTCGTTGAATCGTAAATATTGCTCGAAGTAGTCAATTGCTAAATCGTAGTTACCACCATATTGTTCTGATTTACCAGCAAACAAGAACATTTCTGGCAAGGTATCTTGTGCAGTGTTTAGTATAGCTCGCTCCAAATACTTCGCTGCTTTGCCCCTGTGAACTCCTTGCTCGTATATAGCCAGTCCCATCTCGTAATTGTAATCGGGATTGTTTGCATCGAGTTTCAGCAGGTCCGTGTAGATTTCTTGAGCTTCTGCAAAATTTTCAGCTCTCAGAGCTTTTACCGCTTTTACTCGAAGTTTCTTTTCTTCTTTGGACTGTCCAAATGCCGTGATTGCTGTAAGAAGTGATAATACTACAAGGAGGAAAAAGTATTTTCCTGGTTTGGTTGAGTCTGTTATCCTTTCTGAATACCGCATAAAATGAGGGCTTTGATGAATTCAGACAAATCTACCCCCGATTATAGCCCTTAAGATTTGGCTATTTTCTTGTTTTGAACAGGATTTTGTTAATTCAGAATCAGCTTAAAATATTGGTAATCAGAGAATCTAGCCTTATTATACTCTTCCTTTTCTTCAGGTTTTGGTCCTGATAATAAGAATTGTTCATCAATTGTCGATATCTTGTTGAAATCTAAGCCTTGCTTTTTCAGTGCCTTTACCAATGCAGCCTTTCCGTATTTGAGTCGCAGTTGTGCCAGTTCAATATTACCTCCAGATCTGTTGGTGGGCAGGTGTGAAGCGCTGCCCATTAATGTGATTTTGGTGTTTGGGTTGTCTTCTATTGCAAGCTTAATGGATGTTGCCATTTTATCTATTTGATCTGCAGGAATTTCACTGGCCACATTGTTTTCAAAATAGATGATCAATTCTCCTTGTTGATCGTTAATTGCTTTCGATTTAGATTTCAAAGGTTTTTCTGCAAATGGTGGGGTTGTTTTTTTAACAATAGCTTCCGTTTTCTTGACTATTTGATTATCCGGAACTGGTTTTTTTTCAATGCTTGGCTCAAACCCTTTGTTGTAGAAAGTGTTCTTAATGTTGATCATTTCTGGAACATTCGAATTCGATTCTCCATTGATAGCTGATAAAAGGATCTCGCCATCTATTTCTTTAGACAGGGACGGGCGCAAGATGTACGGTTTATCCGCTTCCAGCTTGAAGTATTCAAAGTATCCATCCTTACTTACGTGAGAACTGTCGATGACTTTACCTTTTTGATCAAGAAGGTATACCATGCTTCCAAGCGGTATCAATTGACTTTCATCTTTAAAGGAAAGTTTCCATTTAAGAATGTTGCCAAGTATGTTATCGTCAATGGCGTATGCTGGGGTTTTACTATTCGATGGTGCAAGGAAAATTTCTCGACTCATTTCTTGATAAACCTTGCCTTCTGCGATGTCAATTCGCTCCTTGTATATTGATTTGTTTCCGAGGCTTAGATTTACGTCATAGGAGTTTCCAGCTGGAATGATGAATACAAAGCTCCCATTGCGTTCCACAGGTCTTGTCTGACCTTTCATTTCGTTTGTTTTAATATCGGTAATGGTGATCTTAAGGTCTGCATGTAGTGATTCAGATGGAGCCGGGAATACCCATCCCTTAAGTAAGGCAAATACGCTTAAATCTACATCTGGACGCGTTTCTTCTTCGGTTTCGTATTCAACGACATAGATGTCAGTACTTCCGATAGTATTTGCGCCTTTACTCGAGTAATATGCTCGATTGCCATCAGGTGTGCTGATATAACTATGGTCATCATCTGTTGTATTTATTGGATAACCCAGATTGGTAGGTTCACGCCAACCATCATTCTCAAGCTGAGAATAAAAAATGTCATAACCGCCCATGGAGCGATGCCCATTGGACGAAAAGTACATTGTCTTCCCATCAGGGTGTAGAAATGGTGCGTCCTCGTCTCCAGCTGTGTTTATGGGCTCTCCCATGTTTATTGCCTTTCCCCATTCACCATTTGGTAGCTTTTGAGAATACCAAATATCCTTTCCTCCGAATCCACCATCACAATCGCTAACAAAATAAAGGCGCTGTTCATCTGCCGTAATTGTGGCAAAGAATTCATTCGCATCAGAGTTTACGTTAGAACCGACCAATTCTGGAAAAGTCCAGCCCGTGCCTAGGATAAATTCACTTTCATAGATATTTCCATTACCCGAAAATGTCTTGTAGATATAAATCCTTCTTCCATCTGGGCTCATACTCACCACGGATGAATGTTGATCAGCTACGTTGATATTCAGGAGTTCAGGTTCCATCCAACTTCCACTTATGCTCCTGAAAATGACGTACATATCTTCATAATACATGCCGGTTTGAGCTTCCACCTTGTTTTCATTGGAACCATCCATTCGATATCTTCTGGATGTAAAGTACAAGGTGTTTTCATCATAGGCTACAATGGGTGAGTATTCAGCATATGGAGAATTAATTGGGGCACCAATGTTTTGAATTTTGGCTTCCACTGGATTGGCCATTAGCTCGCGAGCAACGGCACACATTTCAATTCCTCTTTCTGCTTTTGGACGTAAGAATTGCTTTTTACTCGCATCGTTTAGGAATTTTTTATAGAAAAATTCTGAGGAATCTATTTTTCCGGCAATGTGATATGCCTCCGCCAAATAGAAGTAAGTCTCCGTGGGTGCGGATTTGTAGTCAGACGAAAACGGATCATATGTTTTCTTTACGTCCTTTGCTGCTTTTAACAGGAATGGAAGAGCGCGATCTCTGTCTATACCAGGTTTAAATAACTACTCCCTAGTTTGTAATTTATATTTGCATTGTTACGTTCCTTGAGCAATACCTCCCAAATAGGAATGGCAATCCCATAATATCCATCTTCGGTTAAAAGGTTTGCTTCAGTGAATTGTTCGCGGAAGGATTGTCCTTGTGCTGGAATCAACGCGCACACAAACAAAGCCATCAAGAATAGATTTTTCATGATCGTAGGTTATCCGACCAAATTAACCCAATCTAATGGTTAGCGAATAGACTTAAACTGAACTTATTAAGATTTAAATACTAATTAAATCTCGCGGTTAATGTCCCATTTCTCTAAATAGTCAGCGACTCTTCTTACAAACATTCCGCCTAAGGCTCCGTCAACTACTCTATGGTCATAAGAATGGGATAGGAACATCATATGTCTTATTCCTATGCTGTCTCCTTCTGGAGTTTCTATTACAGCTGGTTTCTTAGTAATTGCTCCAACCGCCATGATGGCAACCTGTGGTTGATTAATAATGGGAGTACCCATCACGTTTCCAAAAGACCCAACGTTTGTCAAAGTGTAGGTTCCACCTTGAATTTCGTCTGGTTGTAATTTATTTGCTCGAGCTCTGTTGGCTAAGTCATTCACCGCTTTGGTTAAACCAGTCAAGTTTAAATGATCTGCATTCTTAATTACAGGCACAATCAAGTTTCCACTGGGCAGTGCGGCTGCCATACCAATGTTAATTGACTTTTTTCGGATGATTCGATCACCATCCACAGTGATGTTAATCATCGGGAAATCTTTGATCGCTTTGGCGATGGCTTCAATGAATATTGGAGTGAAGGTTAATTTTTCGCCTTCTTTTTGTTCAAACGACTTTTTGACTTTATTTCTCCAATTAACAACATTGGTCACATCTGCCTCAACGAAGCTCGTTACGTGCGGTGAAGTGTGTTTCGACTTAACCATGTGCTCTGAAATGAGCTTACGCATTCTGTCCATTTCGATGATTTCAACATCTCCACTAACCGATGCCGCAGGAGCCGATGATTTCGCTGGAGTAGTTGTTGGTGCTTGAACAGGTGCACGAGATGAGGTCGGCACACCTGCTTCGATAACAGTTCCATTACCTCGATTTTCTAAGTATTCTAAAACGTCTTTCTTTGTTACTCTTCCGTTTTTACCAGAACCATCAATTTTTTCCAATTCCTGCACAGATATACCTTCTTCTTTGGCAATGCTTTTTACCAATGGGCTGTAAAATTGGTCTGTATCCGAGAAATTCGTGTCGTTAGCATCCGCAATAGCGTTGGTTACAATTTGTTGCGCTGCTTGCGCTGGTTCAGGGCTTGGGGTTTCTTTCGATTCAACTTGAGCAGGAGCCGCATTTGGAGCAGCTGCTTCACCTTCCGCACCTATAATGGCTATGGCTTGACCTACCTGCGCCACATCACCTTCTTGTACTAGTAGC
Organism: uncultured Flavobacteriales bacterium; assembly: GCA_943788775.1. Lineage (GTDB taxonomy): Bacteria > Bacteroidota > Bacteroidia > Flavobacteriales_G > Salibacteraceae > SHAN690. The sequence continues at coordinate 105,129 of CALSRO010000009.1, forward strand.
TCTAGAATCGTTCCTGATATGGGCGCTGGCACTTCACTATCTACTTTGTCCGTTGCAATTTCAACGATAGCCTCTTCTGCATCAACTGTATCTCCAACACTTTTCAACCAAGTTGTAATGGTTGCCTCTGCAACACTTTCGCCCATTTTTGGCAGAATGACTTCTGTTTGCGCCATAGCTTTGATCTGTTTTTTTTGCGGAGGCAAAGGTACGTTAAAGATGTAATCTTGCATTATTTCTCTAAACCGAACTTTTTTAAGTCTGAAATGTTTCCTTGCACTATGAGATTGTTTATCACCACCACAGCACTCTTCATTTCAACTTTTATCTCAGCCCAAGAAAACGGAGCGATTAAAGGCCGAGTATTCGACCCAATTAATAATGAAGGTGTTCCCTTTGCAAATGTTGTGATTCAAGGAACCTCCACCGGTGCCGTCACCGATTTCGATGGAAACTATGAAATACTAAACTTAAATCCAGGATTATACAATCTTGAAGCCTCTTCTGTTGGCTATGAGACCAAGGTGGAGTATGAAATTCAGACGTTTAATAATAAGCCCACCTTCATAAATATTGAATTAAGTCCTGCCGCAGAATTGCTAGAAGCGGTGGAAGTAGTCGCCTCGCCCTTCAGCAAGAAAGATGAAGCACCAGTTTCTATGAGAACGATTGGCGTTTCTGAGATTGAAAGAAACCCAGGAGGAAATCGAGATATTTCGAGAGTGATACAATCGCTACCTGGGGTCGCATCACCGCCATCATTTCGAAACGATATTATTATTCGTGGAGGGGCTCCAAACGAGAATAGATTTTACCTCGATGGAGTAGAAGTGCCAAACATTAACCATTTTGCTACGCAGGGTTCTTCGGGAGGCCCAGTTGGTTTGATAAATGTCAATTTTATTAAAGAAGTTGAGTTTTATTCTGCCTCTTTTCCAGCCAATAGAGGAAATGCTCTGAGCTCAGTATTTGATTTCTCCCTGAAGGAGGGTAATCCAGAAAAAATCAAGGCAAATATTACGGTAGGAAGCAGCGATTATGGATTGACCTTAGACGGTCCAATTGGAGAAAATACAAGCTATATTTTTTCGGTAAGACGGTCTTATTTGCAATTTCTCTTTGCTGCGCTTAGGTTACCATTTCTTCCCATATACAATGATGCTCAGTTCAAAGTGAAAACTAAACTCAACGCGAAGAATGAGATTACATTGATCGGTTTGGGGGCCCTGGATCAATTTGAAATAAACAAAAACGTAAATGATGGGATTGACGACCCCGAAACCTTGGAGCGAAATCAATTTATACTTGGAAATATTGTTTCAAATGAACAGTGGAATTACACGGTTGGTGCAGCTTATAAGCATTTTGCCGAGAGCAGCTTTCAGCAAGTTGTTGTGAGTCGTAATCATCTGGATAATACAGCTAAGAAATATTTTAACAACGATGAAAGCTCAGAGGCGAATAAAATTCTCGATTATCGAAGTCAAGAAATTGAAAACAAAGTCAGATTAGAACACACTTGGCGAGGTGAAGGATGGAAGTGGAACGTGGGCGCAGGATATGAAAATGCACTGTTTACGAATAGAACATTCAATCGATTTGTTACAGCAGATGGACAGCAGTTGACAGCAGACTTTAGGTCTGAGTTGATTGTGAATAAGTACTCTTTATTCACACAGCTTTCTAAAGGTTTTACTGCGAATCGCCTTAAGTTGAGTTTAGGACTTCGATCTGATATCACAGATTTCAATAAAGCCATGGGGAATCCCATTGATCAGCTGTCCCCGAGGATGTCCGCTTCTTATTTATTTGCATCCAAATGGAGTCTAAATGCGAGTATCGGAAGATACTACCAACTACCTCCATACACCATAATGGGGTATAGGAGCAATGCAGGTGACCTTGTGAATAAGCAAAATGGTATCAGCTATATTCAATGCGATCAAGCCGTTCTAGGGCTTGAGTATCTGCCATATACCAACACAAAGATTAGTGTTGAAGGATTCTATAAACTGTATGATAATTACCCATTCCTCGTACGTGATAGCATTTCTTTAGCAAACTTAGGAAGTGACTTTGGCGTAATTGGAAACGACCCTGCTGTGCCAACATCAAAAGGTCGTGCCTATGGACTCGAATTACTTGTGCAACAAAAGCTGACTAAAGGATTTTACGGCATACTGGCAGTGACCCTGGTTAAAAGTGAGTTTGAGGATAAGAATGGTAAGTACAGACCGAGCGCTTGGGATAACGGTCAAGTGGTGACCTTAACTGCGGGTAAGAAATTTAAAAAAGACTGGGAATTAGGAGCGAGGTTTAGATATTTGGGTGCATCGCCCTACACACCTTATGATTTGGCGCTATCAAGCAATAGGGCTAATTGGGACCTACGCGGAGTTGGCATTTTAGATTACGATCAGCTGAATACGGAACGTACTGGTGCCGTGCATCAATTAGATATGCGCCTAGATAAGCGTTGGTACTTTGCAAAGTGGTCACTCAACTTGTATTTAGACATTCAGAATGTCTATAACTTCCAAGCTCCTCTTGCTCCTTCAATAACTGTTGTAAGAGATGATAATGGTGATCCGTTAGTAGATCCAATGGATGCTTCAAGATACCAGACTAAAGAAATTGAAAATTTTTCTGGAACGCTTTTGCCATCTATAGGGATTATCATCGAATTGTAAATCTGATAAAAGACGGATTGCTAGAAAGTAAAAACGCCCACTCAAATGGTGGGCGTTTCAATTAGTTCGAGTTATGATTTAATGTTAGAACCGAATACCAACAACTAAGATGTCGTCAATCTGTTCTTCTTCATCGCCCATCCAATCTTCGATTCGGTCATTTAGAATCTCTTTTTGTTCAGACATCGATTTGTCAGTTACTTCTACAAGTAGTTTCTTAAACTGAGAGTACTTAAACTTCTTACCATTCGGTCCGCCAAATTGGTCAGCATATCCATCAGAGAAGATATATATGGTGTCATTTTTTTGAACTTCTAGCTCATGATTGGTGTACGGTGTGTTCAAATTATCACCAAAAAATCCAACAGGCTGTCTATCACCACGAGTTTCCAAAATTTCGCCATTTCGAATCATCCAAAGTGGATTGTTAGCGCCTGCAAATTCAATTTTATTTCCAGTCTTAGGAATAGATAAAATCGCGATGTCCATACCGTCTTTGGTTTGTTCTCCAGAAGATTGCTTGTTCAAAGCGCTGATCACTCCGTGCTTTAAAGCGTAGAGAATATCTGCAGGAGATGTCATTCCTTTTTCATTGACAATTTCATTTAAAAGCGAGCTGCCAATCATGGACATCAAGGCTCCTGGTACACCATGGCCCGTACAATCCGCTGCAGCAATTATTGCTCTGTCTTGTTTTTCAGAAAACCAATAGAAATCGCCACTTACAATGTCCTTCGGACGGAATAATACAAGGCTATTTTTCAATGCGTTGTCAATGTCTTCCTTGGAAGGTAGTATCGCTTCCTGAATACGTTTGGCATATAGTATACTGTCTTTAACCTGCTCGTATAATTCAGCTATTTGCTCACTTTGCTTTTCAATTTCTTCTTTTTGACGGACTACCTCAGCCGTGCGCTCTCTTACTTTTTCTTCCATATCCTCAGCGTACTCTTTCAAGTTTTTACGCATGAGTAGAAGTGATTGACCCAATTCATCTTGATCGCTCAAAGGATCGTAGTCTGAGTTGTATGTTCCAGAACCAACAGCAATTGCAAAGTCTTTTGTTCGTCTCAAACCGGCAACTACAGTTTCCAAGGCGTTTGCCATTTCACCAATTTCATCGCCTCCCGTATCAATCCACGACTTAGGGAAAATACCTTTGGATAGATCGAGTAGAATTAATCTCAATTTTCTGACTGGAGAAACAATGGTGCGAGTAGTTAAGAATGCGATCAGAATACCTGCAATCGCCAAGGCCCAACCAAGATTCTGAATCAAGGTTTGAATTCCCTGAAACTTACCCAGCATTTCCTCCGTTATCTCCTTCGTCTTCTCCTTTTTGTGATCGATGAGATTATTGAGCTCTTGAATGATATAATCAGTTTGCACGTCAATGTCTCCCGCTTGTTCTACCATCGATGCAGCAAGGATAGTATTCGTGGGTTCGTTGTAGCTTTCAATTCCTGATAAGGTCATCTTAATAAAATCGTGAAGACCCCACAATTCCTCAATACTACTGAACAATCCAGTTATTTCTGTACCACTCGAATCTTGCCATGACTCGGCTAGTTTTTCAAGCTCAATTTTGAGTTGTGGGTATTCAGTATAGGTCAGATCATTCAGATCGACTTTATCTTCAAACTCTGCTGGAGTAGCCTGATATGCCCAGTTATTGATGAGCATTTTAGAACGCACAATCAATAGCTTTAACTCTTCGAGTTTAGCGATAGATGGATTGTGGTTATTAGTAATTTCTTCATTGATTTTTCTACTTTCAACAAAGGTGTCGTTCGTAATATAGAACGCAACTATGGTCGCTAAAATGACCACGGCAAATCCTAAACTTATTTTTCTTCCAATGCTAAAGTGTGAAAACATATTCTCCTTTTTTATTGGTTAGATTCTAATTCGTCCAACAGTTTCTGATAGTACTCGGACTTCTCAATATCATTTAGACCGAAATAAATACCAGATAAGCCTTGTAATGTGGCCTTTCTAGTTGGGTCTAATTCATATGCCTTGAGCATATATGGTAGGGCTTTCGTAAACAACTCCATCACCCTTTCTTGAACTGCAAAAAGCTCTTCAAATGGTAGTTCATAATCCATATTATCAATCATGTTTACACCTTGATTGTAATAATGAATAGCCAGGTTATAGTTTGCACTTACGTTGTTGCTATCAAGTGCGATTACCTTTTCGTACAACTCGATTATCTGGACACCTAAAGCGTCTAAATTGGTTGTAGGATCCGCTTTTTCGTAGAGAATACTTAATCGTGAGGCTTTATATAAACTGAATTCAACGTCTCTGCCAGTAAAGTCCATTTCAGGGTTTGTAATCTGAGTTAAACTTTTGTATTCGTCATAATAAGCTTGGGCTACATCGAAATCACTCATGTCAAGTGAGGTAGCGGCATCATTGAATAGAGTAGAGGCCAGAAATTTTAGAGATTGAACGCAATCGTTTTTGAACTCGGCTTCAGTGTCAATCTCCATGGTCTTTTTAAAGGACTGGATAGCTATGGCTCGCTGCTCTTGACCATCGGGGCTCTTCCGATCAAGTTTATACATGTCCTTATATATGTATCCGCGAAAACACCACGTGCGCGCTGTCGAGTTGAATTTATCATCTTCAACCGCAATGTCAATGAGCTCTTGTGCTTTTGTATAGTCCTTGCTCTGATAGGCACGAAGTGCCAAGGATACTGGATCGAGCTGAGCCCTTAAGCCGATCGGTATCGTCAGAAGCAAGACTAGTATGGGTACTAAGAGTCTCTTCATATTTTTAATTTACCACCTTGGTGGCCATTTTTTCTAATGTGTTACTAATCACTAAACCTTGTTCCTTAAATATTTTATTATTCATCTCAAATTTGATCAAACTTCCGGCCACCACAAAGTTGATAGCTGCTAACCTGTCTATCATTCCAGGAGCTTCGGTTATGATAACAGCGTTATAACTACGAGCCTTTTTAGAGAAAGGTTCTACTTCGCCCGCGGTCTTTCCTCCAATGTAGAGAACATGACATCTTTCTATATCGGCAGCGCTGGTATAAGTTTTAACGACAACTTTTTGACTATTGATGCTTTTTGCCTTGGCGGCATCTCTCAAGCTATTTGCCAAGTCATCATCATTTACTACGGCAATAATGAAGTCGCCTTTCTTATAGGCTTCTGGGTACTCGGTAGATTGAGCGAATTTGTATATGAAAAGACTCTTCATTTTGGCCCTTGTATTCACCGCAGTGTTCATGGTTTGGGCATTGGTCGCCATGGCGAAACCAATTATCAACGATATAAAAATGAGTAATCTCTTCACTGTATAATTCCGCGCAAAAGTATGTGTTCTGAACACACGCTTGTAAAAATTGCGGATGCGCCAATTTAGATATAAAACAGTGGGTCAGAATAGAATTTAAGTTCGCTTGATTATTTCTGTAGCCGAATCTCCACTCTTCTATTCTGTTTTCGATCATCTACGGGGCAAGGGTAATACAATAAACAACCGCCAAATGGTACGCTTTCACCGTGCCAGATAATTTCAACTCGGTCCTCGGAAATATTATTACCAATGATAATGTTTCGGATATTTTCAGCTCGTAATTCTGAGATTCGCTGATTCACCGCGTATGTGCCCCAAGTATCAGCATATCCGTCCAGTTTTACTAAGGCCTCTGGATTTTCCTTTAAAACTTTGATTGCAGCAAAGACGCCCTCAGAACCTTCGGCTGGCAGCATCCATTCATTAAAATCATAAGTGATGATGTAATCTGGTGTTGTAGGCCATTGGGATATGTCCACGATGCTCAACTCAGTCCTTTGATTCTGTTTACGGTCTTCTTTATTGCATGGTATTCCATCGCTGCAATCAATGATTGGTTTTGTATCCTCCCAGTTTTGAACATAAATCCGATCGGTGGATATACCTCTAGCGTCTAGGTATTGAACGATGGCTACAGATCTTAATGCGGAGAACGATCTGTTTCCGAGTGATTCAGCTTGATCGGTATGAGAATTTAATTTAAGATATCTTCCTTCATCAGCTCTCATTGCCTTTACGATGCCCCATAGAAGCAACGAGTCATCTTCAGTTAAAATGGATGACTTATAGTCAAAATAAATAATGTTTTCCCCCGAAGTTAATGCCTCATCCTTTTTTGGAGTTTCACTCGCAAAGCGATCGTGATCAAGATTTGAATCATCCACTGTTTTCAGAGCCAAGCTATACTTATCATGTGCTAATCGATCAAAAACCCATATTTCACCAGCCTTTTCAGGAGTTTGCAACAGGTTGCCAAATCGATCGAGTAGCTCAATTTTAGCGAGGTCATCATCTTCTTCTATTCTGAAGAAATAGGACCCGTCTTTGGCGAGGTTTTTAAAAGTGAATTTTCCGACTTTATTTAAAGTAGATACTTCAACTATTTTACCATCAGGGTCAAGGGCAACAATGCGGGTGCCTTCAGGATAGTCTCCAGGTAGTTTTATATAGGCCCGGCCATAAACATAGCTGGCATCGTCAATCTCTTCTATTTCTCCCAGTTCACTTGCCGCTTCTAAAACAAGTTTTGAATAATTGTATGTGTTATCAGCTCCAAGCTGAGCATAGCCGTTTAGCTTGCCGTCATAGTCATAGAACCCAAGGTTTAATCCACTGTCGTCTTCATCCATGACTTGCAATGTGAAATCACGTTCTCTACTTAGACTTTTGAAGGCAAAGTTTCCTGCGCCATCAGTCATGGCCGAATCTATTATGTTTCCTTGTTCATCAACAGCATATACCATGATGCCTTCTTTATAGTCTCCAGGAAGTTTTTTGTATAGGCTCCCAGCCACATATCCAGAACTCAACATAGTTTTATCTTCCTCAAGCATTCTAAATAGGTCTCGATCGTCTGATTGTAATCTTTCATACATGTACTGGGAAAGCTCGTCTAATCTCAGATGTGCAATTAGATTTCCATCCAAGTCGTAGATATCAACATTTAAATTCGATTGATCTGATTCGGCCACCCGAAACGAATAATGCTGATCAGATTGAAGCTTTGTGAAATCAAAGAAACCATTACTATCTGCGTAAACAGTTTCAACAATTCTTCCATTATCATCCACAGCAAAAATCTTAAGACCATCGCTATAATCACCGGCTAGCTTTCTAAACACTTGCCCATGAAACCCAAATTTTGTCAGTTCTGAATCTTCTTCAAAAACAGCGAAACCTTCATACTCATCTCTGCGAAGTGATTTGAAAGCGAAAGTTCCATCTTTCCAATTATCTGCAAAAACAACGGCCTCGCCTTTGCTGTTTAGAAAGTACAGATTGGCTTTGGCTTCAAGTTCATTGATAGAATCGGGTAGGATTATTCTGAACTCTTCATCAGCAGAGATTTCACCAAAATCAAAGCTTCCGTTTTCATCAGATAAGGCTGCTCGAAGTTGTCTGTCGTTTGAGTCGAGCATTAACATGCGAACATTGGCCAATGGATATCCATCGTACTCTAAAAGCCCTTTGGCTGGCACCGCGTTCATCGGTTTAATGGTTCGTGCCAGTTTTAATCGATTTAGCTCAAAAAGACTATTGTTTGTATCAAGTACTTGAACGATACCATTCGAATTTTGATAAAAAACGGTAGTCAAATAAACTATTGAGTCCTTTCCTTGGTATTTGACCGTGTAGTTTTTGAAGGTTGCCAAATCATCAAATGAATACAACCCAATGCTATCTGTTAGGGTTTCTTGAATGATATTTCCATCGTCATCCACAATTACTAATGAAATGCCACTTACGGATTGTGAAGGAAGTTCGGCATAGAGTTGACCAAAAATGTCGTATAAACCAAGGGTCGAATTGTCAGTTTCGATCATCGATAATGATTCAAATTCTTCTCGCTTAAGAGTGGTGAAGGCAAATTGAGATTCAGAAACTCGGTCTAAGAGCATTACTTTTTCACCTTCTTCGTTCAATAGATAGATGCTGGATTGGTCTAGTATTTGAGCACTTGCGTTGGCCACTTCAACTCGGTACTTTTTGTTGGTCGGTAATTCGGTGAAAGCAAAGTTTCCTAAACTATCTGTGACGGACTCTTCGAGGAGGTTGTCGTTTTCATCGAACAATTGTAGTTTGAAGCCATCTGGCGGAAGCTCACTGTAGTCGAAAAAACCAGATACCTCCATGCGAGCGGTGTCATTAGGATCGGCTAATCGAACAAATTGGTATATATCATCTCGACCTTGTCCACCATCACGTTCAGAGCTAAAATAGCCTTGTTCTTCATTGCGAAAACATATCCCGAAGTCATCAAACTCACTGTTAATAGGACTTTTTAGATTGACAGGCTTAGTCCATTTACCATCTACCAAATAAGACTTATAAATATCTAAGCCGCCATAACCCGTGTGACCATTGGATGAAAAGAAAAGGTGATCCTTACTTGCACCATAGGGAAAAACCTCGTTAAGCTCGGTATTCACGGCCCCTTCCAAAGGCGTTGGAGTTGTCCAGCCACCTGCGACTTTGTGAGCAACGTATATATCCATTTTCCACTTTTCACCACCTTGATTAGACGCAAAGAATATTGTGTTACCGTCAGGGGTTACAGACGGGTGCATGACCGAGAATGTGTCCGCGTTAAATGGAAGCAGTTCCGGCTTTGTAAGTCTTTTATCTTTTACAATGTCTGCCGTGTAGATTTTCAGATGTTCTACCTCTGATTTTTTCTTTGAGCTACGAACTTCTGAGAAGTAGACTTTGTTGTGAGCTGTGTCAACAGATAGTGTACCTACTTGATAATCGCCATATAATCTTGTGAGGAAATTTTTTGGTTTTTCAGTGACAAGGCCATTATCATCTTTAAATTTTGCGTAATAGATGGCCATATACGGCAGGTTCGTTTGGGGTGAGCTATTATCTAAAACATAATCAAGGTTTCGTTCTGTAGTATAGATTATTCCGTTTTTGTAGATAGCTGGAGAAAAATCTGCGTATTGAGAATTGATACCTCTTATTTGGTTTACCGTATAATTTTTTGGGGCGAGTGACCAAGTTTCAACCTCTCGGATGGATTGTGACATCAGGCGAACAACAAAACTTTCAGGATAAGCCTTAAGGTATCTTTCGAACTGATTTTTAGCTTGTGCAGACTTTCCGTTTCGAATAAGCATTTGCCCATAATTCACAAAACCCACATCGGACAAACCAGATAAAGCGTCCGTACGCTCATAATTGAGTTCAGCTTCCTTGTATTTACCCTGATAACGATAGGCATTTCCGAGCATCTCGAAAGACTTAGTGTCTTCCTTTGATCGCTTAAGGTATCGCTCATAAATCTTTGCAGCCTCAGCGTACCTGCCTTGCTCCATTAATTTATCTGCACGGTCTTGCGCCAAAGATTCTGCAGAGAGAAATACTATCTGCAAAAGGATTAAGGTGGTTAGGAATATGTAGTATCGATAATTCTGCAATGCTAAAAATATCGGGGTGATACGGTGGACGATCTACTTATTCCGAAGTCGTAACCAAAGAACAACTCGTGGCTAGTGCCTTGTTGTTGAAGTTTCAAACTATTCAATGGGTAATCAAAAGAGTATCCAACTCTGATTTTACGATTAAAAATGTATTCGAAAATGAGAACAGCCCCATAGTCTGTTCGCGCAGTCAGGCCAAGCCAAAGCTTTTGATCTATCAAAACGGAAAAGTTTGCATCCAGCATGCCTCTATACAATCCCGCTTGTTTGTACATGACGCTTGGTTTTAAAGTAATCTTTTGGTTGAGTACGAATGCGCGGCCAGCAGTGGCCGAGAAATGGCGAAACTGATTGTAAACAGCAGGGTCACCGCCATTGATACCGGACCCGACATTGGTGTCTAGAATACTTATGGTAGGAGAGGTGAGGTGCGCCAGTTCCATTCCGAAATACATCTTGTTATTATTCCAATATGCTCCAAAATCTACATCAGGGCTCCAAGCGTTGCGCACTCCATAGGTGGGAACAATGTCACCTTGGTCTTTGTAGTCAATTCTATCCCAATGAAAAACGTGGTAATACACACCAGCTCCGAGTCCTAGCGACATCTTGCCTCTAAACATTGGGAATCGATAGGCATAATCTACTTCTGCGTTTATTGTATTTCTCGGCCCGATAATGTCGTTAGTGATTTGAAAACCAAGTCCCATCTTTCGCCTCACAAGCGGGCCATGAATGGCGGCCGTTTGAGTCATAGGCGCTCCGTCAAATCCCACCCACTGATTGCGGACCAATAGAACAGTACTCAAGACCTCACGGCTGCCAGCGTAAGCTGGATTAATGCCCAAGGGGTTGAACATGTATTGATTAAATTTCGGATCTTGTTGTCCTTGAGACTCCTGGTAGATGCAGGACAACAGTGTGATGAACAGGGCGATATGTAGGTTAATCCATTTCATTACCTCGATATTTCAATCCATCCTTTATAGTTGCTATCGTCAAACTTGGCGATAAAGTAATAGGTTCCCACCGGAAGTGGTTGTCCATTTCGGTGCAATCCAGTAAAAGAATTGTTTGTGTTGTTATAATCATCGGTTTCCCAGACCAATGCGCCATATCTATTGAATATGGAAACTTCTTTGGTGGAGAATGCAAAGGCATTGTCCACATGCCAATAGTCGTTGTCGCCATCATTGTTGGGAGTAATACCCGTATAAAACCCTGGTGTACAATCGATAGAGTCGATAGGGGAGACACGCGCAGAGTTAGTCACACTCAAACCATTAGCACCAGTGATGGTGACGCTATATGTTCCGACTACTAATCCTGTTGCGCTTTCGGTAGTGGCTCCATTGCTCCATTGATAAACGAGTGGTTCGGTTAATTTATCGCTTACAAAAGACACTGTGATGGCACCATCATTGGCACCAATACATGCCGCACTGTCCACGGATAACTGGGCGATAAGCGGATCGCTCAATACATAATTCGATTGTTGGAAACCCTCCGATAGAATCAAATTGGTGTTGACCCGAGTGATGGTCAATGGCTCACCAAGTGATGCGGAAAACGTAAAATCAGACCCGTTATCATATTCTGTATAGCCACTGCCAATGAGTTGACGATCAAGCTCAATTTGTTGGGCATAGGATGTGCCAATCATCATAAGCACCGAAAAGAGTAAAAATGATATGTGCGTTCTATAACTCATTTAAAAATCTAATTCGCTGTAAATGCGAATGCTGCCATCGTTTGTAATAATTTTTGTGGCACCGCCTTGTTTGATATCACCTTGTATTTCAACATAGCTGCTTGTATTGGTTATGTTGAGTGTGCCATCGTAGTCCAGATTTCCTTTAACCGTAGCTATGCCGCCCGAGATATTAAAATCTCCTGAGGTGTTTAAATCTAAGGTGCTATTCGTAGTGAAGGTTCCACCGGACATATTTAGTGTTCCGTTTAGGTTTAATCCATTACAAGCTGCGGTTCCAGACGTAATTGAAACGGTATAAATAGATCCTATAACTGCACTATCGCTTCCGTCAGGATCAGAAAGTACGGGCGTCCAAGTGGTTATACCCGTCCAGTTTCCAGACAACAAAGTGGTATGCGTTTGTGCCTTGACCGAGGTCATGCAAACGATGAATAATATGGACATCAAATGTTTTATCACGGTACCATGGAAGTTTTAGTGACCCAAGAACCAGATTCCCTGCGTTCGAAGACTAGATTGTTGCCTGATCGTTTTATTCTCCACGTGCCATCTGTTGAAGGATCACCGAAATAGAAGGCATCACTTGAGCCGGTTTCGATGTCACCCGCCACATCAAGCGTTGAGGTGGCTGTTGTATGATTGTTTCCAATGGCAACCGAAGTTGTGGATGTTAGTGTTAGCAATGGATTTCCATCATTCATGTAGAGATAAAATGGATGATTCGTTGTTGTTCCGATAGCCCCATATGTGGCATCGATGTATGATTCGATATCGATGCTTCCATTGGTATGCTTAAAGCCATATGCTGTTCCTGAGGTTTGCAATGTCAATTTGTTGCTGGGGTTAGTGGTTCCAATACCTACATTACCACTGAAATAGTTGAAGTCTTCATTAATCGAGTAAACGCCATAATTAGTTCCTACGCCAGTTTCAAAATCAGAGTACAAGCCAAAGGCAATATCTGAAGCGTTGTCATTTCTAATGGTAGATTCAAATGAAATTAATGTGTCATTTCCACTGTTTTTTCCGTCAACATAAGATCTGAACGCTTTTTTGCTTAGATTTCCATCATCATCAAGCCTGCTGTAGACGCCTTCTTTTCTGGTGTTACCATTAACGGAGTTGTCGATGAATAATCCGCCTTGACCGCTGCCGCCCCCATTTGCATAAAGTGTAGCCACATAACCGGCATGGGGTGAATTGGTGCCTACACCAAGTCGTGATCCTGTTGATAGATAAGTATTTGCGCCTGAGTTGGTCCATTTGGATGATCCTGCACCAAGGGATGACCAACCCAAAACACCAGCACCATTAGTTGTGAGCACTTGACCACTGGTGCCATCAGAGGCCGGTAGCCCATAAGCATCCTTAATGATCAAACTATCCATGACTACACCGCCTTTGACCACCAAAACAGTATCGTTTTGTGAAGAGGCCATAGTAAATGTGGAGTCTTCGAGTTTGAGGGTAAGATCAGGGTCATTATCGACTATTGAACCAGCGGTGCCTGAAGGCCATAGAAAAAGACCTGAGAAATCACTATCAAATGCATAGGCACTAGCATAGCCATCCTTAATATGTCTATAATCCGAGCCGTCATAATACATGTTGTTTCCGAAGAAATCGATGGGAGAACTACCGTCTATCACTAAGGTAGAATCTACTTGAAACTGTGCATCAGGATGATCGTTTAAAACGCCCACACTGCCGCCTTCGAAAATGGCAGAATACTCGGATCCGAAGCTGTAGAGACCAATGCTGGATGCTCCGCCTGAGGTCACATTGGCCTTGGAATAAACTCCATAATAGGTGTTGGAACCGCCACCACCGCTGGTTGGTTCGCTGTGAATTCCATAAATAGTTGTTGAGCCATTTCCGCCATCATCAACACTAGATCGGATGCCATAGCGGCTTCCAGAAGATGCTACAGCATCACCATCAGCATGTATTAAGGCACCAGGGGTAGAGGTGCCAATTCCAACGGCTTTAGTTGTGTACAGCGCAGTGGCAGTAGTATCCCAATCTCCATCATCACCAGATCCAGGTGACTCCCATCGTGCAACGCCATTGTTGTCTGATGTCAAAACCTTACCATTGCCAGCATTTGTTGGAATAATCAAACTATCACCCACATATACCGCACCTGACTCGAAGTAGGCCGCATAGTTTTCCGATGCGTTTTCTGCTCGGGTATAAATACCGTAGTGAATTCCAGATGTGTTTGAAGTGCCAATTGCTCGCCCGAAAACACCGATCACATCTCCTGTTCCTCTACCAATACCATAAACACCTGCATCGCTGGTGGTGTAACTAAGGTTTTCATTCAAGGCACCCTGTACTCCACGGTTATTAGCAGCACCACCGGCCTCACCATACACACCTATGTTTAAAAAGGAAGGGCCATTTAAGGCGGTGCCCCACAGTCCTCTAGCTGTTCCAGCTGTGGATGATCCTGGAGATGTAACAATGGAGCGAATACCAGTATTTGTAATTGCTCCAGAAGCTCTCACTCTCAAGCCCTGGGATTGAGTGCCTGTGCCACCTGTAGTATTCGAGGCCTCTACAAGCATTCCAATAACATCGGTTGTTGCGACATCGGTATTTATATAGGCGCTTGTATCATGTGAGGTGCTTTGTAGGTGTAATAGATATTCAGGAGCAGCAATACCAATACCTACGTTTTTGTTGAGGACATACACGCTGTCATTGTTTTCCGTCCAAACACTGCCTGTAGTGGCAATTTCACTCAATGCAATGGTGTGTACCGTATCTCCATTGTATACAAACATCAATGAATCTCCAACCACACCCGCGAAATTGAAGGTGTCTAGTTCGTTGGTGTTTGACGTATCTGAAAACAACAATGCTAAATCAGCCTGCACGGTATCGCCATCTTCAGATGTGATAACCAAGTTGGTTCCTTGTAAGTCTAAACTTTGCACTGAGTCAGTTGCGATGAGTGAAGCTAGATTAGCCTGTACTGTATCACCGTCTTCTGAAGTAATGACTAAGGTCGTTCCGTTCAGTGCTAAACTTTGCACCGAATCAGTTGCAATGAGTGAAGCTAGATTAGCTTGCACTGTATCTCCGTCTTCTGAAGTAATGACTAAGGTCGTTCCGTTCAGTGCTAAACTTTGCACCGAATCAGTTGTAATGAGTGAAGCTAGATTAGCCTGTACTGTATCACCGTCTTCTGAAGTAATGACTAAGGTCGTTCCGTTCAGTGCTAAACTTTGCACCGAATCAGTTGCAATGAGTGAAGCTAGATTAGCTTGCACTGTATCTCCGTCTTCTGAAGTAATGACTAAGGTCGTTCCGTTCAGTGCTAAACTTTGCACCGAATCAGTTGTAATGAGTGAAGCTAGATTAGCCTGTACTGTATCACCGTCTTCTGAAGTAATGACTAAGGTCGTTCCGTTCAGTGCTAAACTTTGCACCGAATCAGTTGCAATGAGTGAAGCTAGATTAGCTTGCACTGTATCTCCGTCTTCTGAAGTAATGACTAAGGTCGTTCCGTTCAGTGCTAAACTTTGCACCGAATCAGTTGTAATGAGTGAAGCTAGATTAGCTTGCACTGTATCTCCGTCTTCTGAAGTAATGACTAAGGTCGTTCCGTTCAGTGCTAAACTTTGCACCGAATCAGTTGCAATGAGTGAACCTAGATTAGCTTGCACTGTATCTCCGTCTTCTGAAGTAATGACTAAGGTCGTTCCGTTCAGTGCTAAACTTTGCACCGAATCAGTTGCAATGAGTGGAGCTAGATTAGTTTGTACGGTATCACCGTCTTCTGAAGTAATGACTAAGGTTGTTCCGTTCAGTGCTAAACTTTGCACCGAATCAGTTGCAATGAGTGAAGCTAGATTAGCCTGCACTGTATCACCGTCTTCTGAAGTGATAACCAAGGTTGTACCGTTGAGTGCTAAACTAGAAACGGAATCGGACGCGGTTGACGCAACCAGTCCTGATAGATCGGCAGTTACCGTATCATTTGTTGCATCAATAAGATGTAAATCTGTTCCAACTAAAACTGCGTTGACCAAAGTGTCCTCAAAGGCGGATCCGCCTCCTAATCCTGAAAGTTCCGCTGAATCAATAAGCTGGCCGCCTTCATAAATTTTTAATAGTGTGCCATCCAGGACCAAGGAGTCAATCTTTTCATTGGTCGCATCGGCATCTGGAAGGACAATATTGTTTCCATCAGAGATGAAAAGGGTGTCATCATTGAGGGATAAGAACTGGATCTCATTGGTTGTGTCATTGTCCAAGCTTGTTCCACCCGAAAGATTAGAGACATCAATGTCAATGACGTTTCCGCCTTGATAGATTCTCAATGTATCTGTACCAACCACCTTACCTGAATCGATGCTGCTTGCTGCCCCCGCCAATCCGCTCATATCGGTGGTGTCATTGCCCTGATTCGTGTATATGATGTAGTTGGTTCCGTTTAATGCAGCGCTGTCTATGACTAAAACATTACCTGCAGACTCTGCATACAATGCAAATGGTACACTGGTTAACTCAGTTGCATTGCCCATAACAACCCCGTCCACTTCCACTTGCAGATATAATCCGCCACCTGCCCAATCGACAGCGGAAAAATCGTCAACGGTAGTTCCTCTTCCTATTTGGATAGTGAATAAACCAAACCGATTGGTAGTGACTCCTGGCCAAGATTCGGTGTAAACCGGAACAAAGACGATTGAGTCAATAATCGTGATGGTTATATCCAACGATTGATTGGCTAATGGAGCACCCGAAGTATCGCGCGCGACTGCCTGATAATTGATTGTGTTTGGAGCTTGTGCACTGACATTCTCAGGAAATGAGAAGACTGCTAACGTGAATAGGCCTAGGGCAAGGCCAGCTTTTCTAAGTAAAGTCATAGACTGCAATTGTTGTATTGAGCTGAACACAACACATTGATAATAAACTAGAAACCTCAGTGGTACTGCGCAATTAATGCGTAATCCTCAAATCCACGACAGGTTGTTGGCAAATAGTCAATGGGTTAGTGTTTAGTGCGTAAAAGTAAATTTTGAGATGCATTAAACCTATTGAAATACGTATTACCTGAAGCCAAGGTTGAGTTTAAAGCAATAAGGATTCGAACGAGATTTCAACAAATAAAAAAAGACCGACTAATCGATCTCTTTTCATTTGGTTCAGAATCTACTTTTTTGGTAGTGCCGCAGGCTGTTGTTTGGCCTTCTTTTTTGGAGCTCTTTGCTGTCCCTGCTGGGGTAGAGCGCCAACCACTTCATTGTAATAAACTTCGGCTTGCTCGTAAAGTGGTTGCATATATTCACTCATGCCTTCAACGTTGTACTGTCGAGCCATGTTTTGAAGTTGTTGAATTACTGCAACACCCTGGCCTGTTTCTCGAGTTAGTGTAGATTGATACTTCGATTCAATCGAGGCATAATACTCCAGGTGGTCGATGTAGTAATCTCCTAATTTTTTAGCTAATTCAAAACCGGCTTCATTTTCCCCGATTTGGAAATATGTGTCGATCACTTGAAGGAGCGTAACATCTTGTGGAGTATTAGGCGTAACTGTCTGTTCAACACACTTATCCAACACTGCTTTTGCCCGTTCCTTGTCGCCTTGTTTTGCTAAAACATCCGCCAATCGAGAGAAGTTTAATCTCAGATTTGTAACGAATCGCATGTTGTTTTCATCCAAGAATATATCAGGATCGTTCATGTTTCCGAAGGAAAACTCATTCATCATGTTTTCATACATGATGTCTGCCTGCACCTCACCAAAGTAACCGAATTGGTTGCCATCATTGTTTACCTGGTAAGGAACAAGTCTGTATGTGAACCCTTCGTGCTGCATGTATTTCTGCAATCCAAAATAGCTGTCTTTAGGCATTGTGTTGGCGTAATAAATAGGCCGCTCCCAGTTGTTGTTCGCTAAGATGTCGAGCATCAGCAATTCGCTTTTAAGAATGATAGAACCCTTCACTTCCCATTCAATCGCGTCAAGTACGCGGTTTTCATATCCAGGTTGAACAACATTGTATTCTGCAATGGCGTTTTTATCAATGGGCAATCTGAATTTTCGAGTCGGGATGTAGCTTAGCTTTTTACCCGTCATCATCGGTTGGGTATTCCGATCATCTAAGGCAAAATCCACAATCTTGTCAATGTTGACATAGTCATCGCCCTTGGTGCGCTCAACGATTGGGAGATAATCACGAGTTCCTTGTCGATAGTCGTCTTTTTCCATGCTCAATTTTACGGGCAACCCGTCATCATATGCTTGACGTTTGATCATATCGATGAACCAATCGGTGCTTCCTAATGTCAAGTTCACCACTCGTACATCCGTTCGATAACCTTCTACTTCTTGCAAATACCAAAGCGGGAAAGTATCGTTGTCTCCGTTTGTGAATAGAATGGCGTTCTTTTCACATGAGTCAAGGTAGTTTTTGGCAATGGCTCTGGCAGTGTATCTATCGCTACGATCGTGATCATCCCAACCGTCTTTTGCCATTAATATCGGTGCTGTTAAGCACAGCACTGTAGCTACAATGGCTTGAATCTTACCGTCAGATGAAACTTTGCCAATGGCATGCATAATGAGTAGCAGGGCAGAAGCAACAACGGCCATGTATAACATGAGCAACGCAAAGGCCGAATTTCCACCAATCATGCCTCCAACACCGAGGAGACCAATTCCTCCGCCTATGGCATATGCAATATTTTGTCCTAGTTCCTTAGAACTCAAATTTCTGGCCGCATCATACAAAGCCAAAACACCAAAACCAATCCATATGGCGAAAGCATAGAATGAACCAGCGTAAGCGTAATCACGTTCTCGCGGCTGGAAAGGATATTGATTCAGGTAGAGTACAATGGCCAATCCGGTAAAGAAGAACAGCAGTAGTACCACCCAAGCCCATTCAGAGTGTTTTCTAAAATGAAAAATCATTCCTAACAAACCAAGGATGAAGGGTAGGGCGTAGAAGAAGTTTCGTGCTTTCTGATTCTCGGCAAATTCTGGAATAGATTTTTGATTTCCGACATGCGCCTCGTCAATGAAACTTATACCAGTCATCCAATTACCATCTTGGAAACTTCCATGTCCCTGATGATCGTTTTGCCTACCAGAAAAATTCCACATGAAATACCTAAAATACATCCATCCCACTTGATAGTTGAAGAAGAATCGCATATTCTCGACAAATGTCGGTTTGTTAATGGTTGATGTTCGGCCTTGAGCATCTCTGTACTTTATTGGTCGCCCTTGGAATTCACTCCATTCCTTATAAGCTTTTACATGATTTCCTTTCGAACTCCACATACGTGGGAATATCGTTTTGAAATCTGGGTGATAGTTTGGCTTGGAACTTTTTCGATCATCAGCCAATTCATATTTGCCAGTGCGCTCGTCAGGATAATAAACAGGAGTTCCGTCAAGGTATTGATTTGCAGGATCCAACGGTGAGTTAAACTGTTGTCCATACGCAAGCGGGGAGTCTCCGTATTGCTCACGGTTAAGGTATGCTAACAGATTCACTAAGTTTTCGGGGTTGTTCTCATCGATAGGAGTGTTTGCATTGGATCGAATCATGATCAATGTGAATGATGAATAACCTATGATCAACACCAAAAGTGAAAGTAATGCTGTGTTAAAGGTGGGTTTGTGCGCTTTTCGAGTATAGAAAATCCCATAAACTATAGCAGCCATTAAAAGAAATATGAAGACCAAGGATCCAAAGTGAAATGGAGCTCCAAATGAATTGACAATTGCATATTCAAATTTGGCCGCTAGACTTACAAGGCCAGGAATGATGAATCCTTGAATTCCACCTAAAGTGATTACGCCTGCAGCTCCAGCTATGACCATCCCTTTCAGGCTAGGTTTGAATTTTTTGAAATATATAACGTAAGCAATGGCCGGAATGGCAAGTAGGTTCAATAAGTGAATTCCAATAGATAGTCCAACTAAATAGGCGATCAGTATAATCCATCGATCAGCCTTGGGTTCATGGGCAATCTTTTCCCATTTTAGTATAGCCCAGAAGGTGATTGCAGTCATCATAGATGATAAGGCATAAACCTCACCTTCTTCGGCAGAGAACCAAAAGGTGTCACTAAATGTGTAGGCAAGACCACCTATAATAGCGCTGCCATATATAGCTAGGTAATCTCCTTTTGACAAATCCTCTTCAGGACGAGAAAGTGTGAAAAGCTTTAAGGCCAAGGCCGTAATGGTCCAGAAAAGGAATAAAACGGTGAATGCGCTGGATAATGCACTAATCATGTTAACTGCATAGGCTACATTTTCTGCATCAACAAACATGCTGAACAGGCGACCGACTAAAAGAAAGGTCGGAGCTCCGGGTGGGTGACCGACTTCTAATCGATATGATGTAGCGATATATTCGCCACAATCCCAAAAGCTAGCAGTTGGTTCTAGTGTATTAACGTAGGTGAATGCGGCAATGGCAAAAACAAGCCAGCCAAGGATATTATTCCACTTTTGATAATTCATCGTACTCATAAATAGGTTTTGACTCCTTTTGCGAAGTGGCGCGAATTTAGAATTCTGATCCGATGCATAATGCGAACATTAGTTATCAATTATTACAAAACCTTAAAAAATGGAAATTAAGCCTTCATATTTACGGGTTAAAATACTTTTGGCATTCAATTTGTCAATGAGCAAATCAAATATTTAAATCCTAGATCATGATTACTTCAATCAACACAAAACTTATCGCAGCTTCAATGATTGTATTGATGTCTGTTGGTTGTTCAAATAGAAAAGTACAACGCGTAGATCCGGATGAGCGTATCGACCTAAGCGGACGCTGGAACGATACAGATTCCAAAATGACTGCAAACGCCATGATCGAACAAATTTTAACTGGACCTTGGTTGACTAATCACCTGCAAGCCAAAGATGGAGAGAAACCGGTCGTGATCGTTGGAATTATTAGAAACAAGTCTCACGAGCACATTACTCCAGAGACTTTCTGCAAGGACTTAGAAAAGTCATTTATCACCTCTCAGCGTGTAAGACTAGTTCAGGGTGGCGAGATGAGAGAAGATGTGCGAGGTGAGCGTGCCGATCAGCAAAATTTCTCAAGCGAAGAAACCATGAAAAAGTGGGGATTAGAAGTAGGAGCGGATTATATGCTTCAAGGCGTTCTCAACTCCACGGTTGACGAGTACAAAAAGGAGAAAGTAGTTGAGTATCAAATTGATCTTCAATTGACTGATATGCAAACCAATGAAGTGGTTTGGATTGGCGACAAGAAAATCAAGAAGTATATCAAAGACTAATTCGGGATAAATTAAAAATGAAAAGTCCTGTTTGAAATTCATACAGGACTTTTTTTACACCGTGAAAAAACTGATCTACATATTACCATTGGTATTCACTTTTGGCTGCGCATCATACTATCAGCGCAACATTGAGGTGCAACGGTTGATTTCTGCCGGTGATTTAGAAAAAGCTGAGAAAACTTTAGAAGGCGACAAGCGAATTCAAAAAGATCGAAATCGACTGCTCTACCTTTTTAACATGGGGTTTATAAATCACTTGCAACAAGACTACGCTGCGAGCAATGTCTTTTTCAATGAAGCCGACCTCTTAATTGAAGATTACAAAAAGAGCTATGGTGCCGAAGCTTTAGCGCTAATAAGTAATCCTGAGGTGAAACCTTACAAGCCCGAAGATTTCGAATCGGTCATGGTTCACTACTACAAATCATTGAACTACTTATTGCTCAATGAATATGACGCCTCTATCGTAGAAGCGAAGCGAATGAACATTATTCTGAACCAATTAAATGACAAATACAAGGATCATAAGAATAGGTATCAAGCAGATGCGTTTGCACACATATTAATGGGGTTGAGTTATGAAGCTTCTGGACAATTAAACGATGCTTTCATTGCTTATCGAAATGCCTACAACGTATACACAGGTGAGCATGGGTATTTTGATATCAAAGCACCAGAGCAACTTAAGTCAGATTTATTGAGAACTTCTCATGCGCTGGGATTTCAGAATGAACTGGAATTTTATGAGCGTGAGTTTGGAGTGAAGTATGAATATAAGTCTGCTCCTAACGGAAGTTTGGTTTTTCTATGGCACAACGGCATGGGGCCAATTAAGGATGAGGTGAACTTTAACTTCATAGCCATTCCTGGTCAAGGAGGTTGCGTGATTTTTGAAAATGCGGAACTTGGAGTCAGCTTCCCATTTTATATCGGAGATGATCCGCAAAAGCGTAATGATCTTTTGGCACTTCGAGTGATTCGAGTTGCTTTTCCAAAGTATCTGGAACGACCAACCTATTATAATGACGCATATCTGGTGGTGAATGGAACAAAATATCCTTTAGATAAGGCCGAGGATATTAATGATATTGCCTTTAAAACTCTGAAAGATAGGTTTCTACGAGAAATGGGGACGTCACTGTTGCGACTAGGGTTAAAGAAAGCCACTGAATTGAAACTCGCTCAAGAAAATGCTGCGTTAGGTGCAGCAGCAACCATTACGAATGCGCTGACAGAGAAAGCAGACACTAGGAACTGGCAAACGCTACCTCATTCAATTTATTATCAGCGAGTTCCTTTAGACAATGGAGAGAATATCATTGGATTAAGAATGCTAAATGTGAATAAAGGAGAAGATAAGGCTGGATTCAAAGTGGACGGGAAACCTGGCGCTATTCAGTTTCTTCCTTATTATAGTTTGGAGCATTTACCTGCAGCACCATGGGACGATGCAAGTTCTGTGCGGGTGTCGAAATACTAATTACTCTGAGCGGAAGAAATCAATGACGGACAAATTCACCAAGTGAATGTTGTTGTAATAATAGTGCAGGATTTCATCGTATGGAATTCCACGCTTAGCCATGTTCATCGCCCCTTCTTGACAAAGCCCAACACCATGTCCATATCCATGACCTTCGAGAATCACTGAATCATTCACATTTTCAATAGAAAAGTAGGCGGACTGCAGTTTGAGGTCGTATCGTATTCGTATAAAATCAATTTCATCTTGTCCATCCTGATCTGGATCAAATGTTATGTCTCTGCGTTCAGGACAATAATTAAGAGCAGCATGCTGAGCAATAGGGTCATTCACTGGATAATCGTGTTTCGATTTTAGATAACCGAGCCATTTGTCTTTTGACATGGTTGTTCGCCAATAGGAGTGGGGTTCTTGTATGCAGTTATCATCTTCACGCGCCCTCAAATAATCCAAGTATCCGCTCCAAACGTCCTCGCTGTTGCAGGTGTAGCCACCGCAGTTGCTTGAGAATGCAGCTGTGACAAGGTTGATATCGCTATCAACGATGACGATACCTATTGTTTCTTGAGTTCCTCGAAGTATATCAGGGTTCGATTTGCTGCGAGTGTGATATACTTGACAATGCACTTTGTCACACAATTGAAATCCTTCTGCTTCATGCCTTCTTCTATTATTTAGTGCATAGGTTCTGCATATGACCGATTGAACCTTGTAGTATTCCTTTGGCTCCTTTGAACCTGCTTCAGATTCCACAACTCCAGCTACATAGTGTTCTATATAAACCTCGTTTATTACAGTCAACTTTCCATCTTTCGGTTTGATGATGAAATCATCATTATGCTCTCTTGGCTTTTTGACGCCATCGGTCCGCTGAAACTTCATTGAACTTCCCCAACTGTTTCTTTTGATCTCTAGAATAGCATAGTTTCCAAATGTTTTGCTTAGTGATTTCACTTCAATCAATCCATTCTTATTTGCTATTCTTAAAATGGTTTTGTCATCCACTCTGGTCAATTCCTGACCATTCCCAAAAACAGCATATGAACCTTCACTGGCCTGTATGATGACTTCCACTGGTTCCGTACGATGGTATAACCCGATCTGAAGAATTTTTGTCGAAGCCTCAAGAGTAGAAGACAGTAAAACAAGTGTGATAAATAGTAAGAGCCGCATGCAACAAAGCTACCCCGAGTCTAACGAAAATAATAGATGATTTTACAGGCTTTTCAACAATGCCTTTGCAACAATTTCTGATGCCCCCCCAGTGCCTAATTTGTTCATTAGATCTTCATAATCTTTGAGCACTTGAGATCTTCTGCTACCATCGATCAAAATCAATTTAAGTTCAGCGAGCAATCGGTCATGGTTCGCTTTACCTTGTATGAGTTCAACTACTGCCATGCGGTCTAAGATCAAGTTTACAAGACTTATATACTTAATTTTAACTAGCCATCTTGCCAATATCACACTTAAAGCATTGGCTTTATAGATCACCACTTCTGGTGTCCCGAGAATGGCTGTTTCTAACGTTGCAGTACCCGAAGTAACCACTGCCGCCTCAGACATTCGAATGAGCTCGTATGTGTTTCCCTCTATGAGCTTAATGTCAGAATGCAACGCCTCATCATACATTGACTGTGGAAGCCAAGCTACCTTTGAAACTACTATTTGATAATTAGGGAGGGCCTTTTGCAGCCGGTTTACAAGCGGAAGAATCTTAGATATTTCTTGTTTCCTAGAACCGGGTAAAACCGAAATTATTGCCCGATTAACATCTAAGTTGTTTCGATCGCAAAATTCCAAACGATCGTCCTGCACTTTTTCAATTTCATCTAGCAGCGGATGCCCAACATATTCAGCCTCAATGCCATGTTTTGCATAGAACGCCTTTTCAAAGGGTAAAATCACAAATACTTTATCTACAAATGCTTTGATTTTTTTGGCTCGAGACTCTTTCCAAGCCCAGATTTGTGGAGAGATATAGTAGTGTACTGGAATATCCATTTTTTTAATATGCTCTGCCATTCTCAAGTTAAAACCAGGATAGTCAATGAGCAAAACAGCATCGGGTTTGAACGACTCAATCTGAAGCTTACATAGTTTGAAATTCTTCAATATGGTGAAGAGGTTGGCAACAACCTCAACAAATCCCATAAAGGCAAGATCATCAATGTGCTTCAAAACCTTAGCGCCTTGCTTTTCCATTTTATTACCACCCCAACATGCAATTTCTAGTTCCGGATCTAGGCGTTTCAACTCCTTTACTAAATTGGCACCATGCAAATCTCCGCTTGGTTCTCCTGCTATGATGAAAAGCTTACGCGACATATTTGAAATAGACTACAAATGGTGCATAGAGAAAAACAGCCATGATCACACCCTTGGCTGCATTATACATGTCATTTCGAAGAAACAGATAGAAGAATACAAGGTTGAAAATGAGTGAAACCGAGATGAGTGGGGCGTGCGTTGATCCTGTATTGATAATCATTCGTGCAAATTCCAAAATACTCAGGTGATTGAACATTATCAGATTGAATAGCCAAGCACCAAGCCAAGGACCTATGAGCCCAGGTATTAAACCAGCAACTAGTTTGTCGTATTGTCTTTTTATAGATTCCATGAAGTTATTTCTTCAAGTACCTTAAAATGAGTAAGATCGTAGGAAACGGGGACGATTGAAACGTATCCATTTTCCAATGCCCAAAGATCTGTGTCTTCTTGATGGTCTTCGAAGGGGACAAAATGGCCGGTTAACCAATAGTAATCTTGTCCTGACGGATCTTGACGTTTGTCAAACTCCTCTTGCCATTTTGCGTGTGCCTGGCGACACACTTTTATTCCCTTGATGAGTGTGTGATTGAGTCGAGGTATATTCACATTCAGGCAATAATTCTTGCCCTCATGTGCTAATGCCTGCTTTATCACTTTTTCGGCAAAATGCTTGGCAGCCGTGAAGTCAGCCTCAATGCTATGATCCAAAAGGCTAAATCCAATAGAAGGAACTCCTTCAATGTAGCCTTCTAATGCCGCACTCATTGTGCCAGAGTAAATCACGTTAATACTGGCATTTGATCCATGATTAATTCCTGAAATAATAAGGTCTGGCTTTCGATCTAGAACTACGTCCAAGGCAATTTTTACGCAATCCACAGGTGTGCCCGTACATTGGTATGCGCTAAACTCCTCTGATTCATGCATCTTTTGGATTCGTAATGTTGAGTTGATTGTAATCGCATGTCCCATCCCACTTTGTGGTTTGTCTGGAGCGATTTTTATGACTTGCCCAAACTTTTTTGCCACCTCTGTAAGAGCCTCAATGCCTGGAGCATAAAACCCATCATCGTTCGTAACTAAAATTAGTGGTTTACTCATGGTTTTATTCTCATCATTTAGGATTGATGCGAAGTAACTAAGTGATTGTTAGAACACGTTATGAAACATGGAAAAAAACTTACTTTCACGCAGCATTAATTCTTATCAAATGAAACAATTATACACGCTCGCTATTCTTTTTTTAGGTATCGCTACCGTTCAATCGCAATCTACAAGAACTGTATTACTCGAAACCACAGAGTCGAACTGGGTCGCCAGTAATGCAGAAAACATTTGTAACAAGGAGAACGTAAAGTCTAAGTTCTCGGATGATGAACTTGCAGTGATATCCTTTCATACGGATGACATAATCAATGGTGGAGATCCAATGTTCAAGACGTTTGCAGATGAATGGGCTCAAACATTTTTTGTAACATCCTTCGACAGAGGAGCGATTGATAGGTACTCATATAACGGAACAACAATGACTTCTTTAGGAGGACAAGTCTGGGAAGACTCCATTCAAGCTCGTATAAACAGAACCACGGATGGATTAGTCACAATTCCAGAGCTATTATATGATGAAAGTGAAGAAGAGATTTTTGTTCGCGTTCAGTTAGATATAACTGACTCCACTTTCAGTATAGTTAATAGAGAACTTCGATTCTTTTTATACTTAGTGCAAGATGGAATAGTGCATCCACAGGTGTTTGATCTCGCTACAAATTTTGGTTCATGTTCACTTTTTTCTGGGGCGTTTGACACCATAGATATTAATGGAAATGAAGCATACCAAAAGTCGAACTTTCAGCATAATGATGTTGCCATTTTGAATCCATCAAACTATGACGGAACGGATAATATTATTTCGCAACAACCTAAAGTGGGCAATAAATTCCACAGTACTTATTCGTTTAAAAAGCCTTCAGGTGCAAGTCTTGGGAGTTTGCGTGTAGTTGCGTTTGTTGCAAATTACAGTAATGCTGATGTAACGCTTAATGAAGTCATGAATGCTGCTCAGAGCAACGATTTTGGTTACATATGAAAAGACAGATGTTACTGATCCTAATCACCCAGACAATCCAGATAATCCAAATAGTCAATTCAATTCGGCGAATTGGCCAACTTCAATTCAGGAAATAGAAGGCTTCGATTCAGAAATGAAAGTGAGTCCAAATCCGTTGTCTGATTTAGGTGTCATTTCTTACAATGTTCCAAAAGCAAATGAAATTAGTGTGGCCATTTATGATTTAAGTGGAAGAATGGTGCTGGAAGTCTATACTCAAAGATTATCTGCAGGACCTCAAAAGGCAGCTTTTAACGTTCGTGCCATGCCGAATGGTGTGTATTTCGCGCGTGTCTCATCCAATGATTTTATTAGTCAGCAAACGATAGTTGTGGCTCATTAATAAAGGACAAAACGACATTTAAAAAAGGCTTTGGCTCGTGCCAAAGCCTTTTTTATGTCATAAATGCGGAGTTTGTGTTGCGGAACACGATTTGCTCGAGGCATGCAAAACAAAAAGATATGTTCAATTCTATTAATTCTATTTTTTGGCGGGCTAAGTTTTTATGTGAGTCATAAACTGAAGTCGAAATTCAAAGCCTATTCTCAAGTTCCAACCTCAAGCGGACTATCGGGTGCTGAAATTGCAGAACGAATGCTGCGCGATAACAACATTAGAGATGTTAAAGTCATATCGGTACAAGGGCAGCTTACCGATCATTATAACCCACAAAACAAGACCATCAACCTGAGTGCGGATGTTTATTCTGGGCGAAATGTGGCTGCAGCAGCGGTTGCTGCTCACGAAACAGGACACGCGGTGCAGCATGCTACAGCTTACGCCATGCTTGGTTTTAGATCTGCAATGGTACCAGCAGTGAACCTTTCAAGTAGAATGATTAGTATCATTTTTATGGTGGCTCTTTTTGGAGGATACGCCTTCAATTTCTTTCAACAGGCCATTTGGGTGGTCATAATTGCCCAATCGGTGATCACCTTGTTCAGTTTAGTGACATTGCCCGTAGAAATTTGATGCAAGTGCACGAGCATTACAATGGCTTAACTCAAGCCGAATCACTGTTGGAGAAGAACACGAAAAAGCCAAAAATGCTTTACAGTGGGCAGCGGGTACATATGTAGTTGCTACCTTGGCTGCCATTGCACAATTGCTCTATTTTATCATGCGTTTTGCTGGTAATAGAGACTAAAACTATCTTATGAAACATAGCTTTTCATTCCTTGTTGCCACGATAATTGCATCGATTTCTGTAGCGCAAACACCACTTGAAGTGTCGTCCAAAATAGATGCTATCACTGTTTATCCAAGAGGTGCTCAAGTAGAACGATCTGCCACTAAATCAGTGACCTCAGGGAGGCAAATGTTTGTTTTCACTGGTTTAGCCTCTGAAATGGATGCTGCCACGATTAATGTTTCGGCAAACTCAGGAATTACGGTATTGAGCGTTTCTAATCAGGTTGGCAAGCTGAAGCAGTCTGCCAAACCAAAAGAATTGCGAATGCTTGAAGACTCTTTACAGGACCCTGCAATTTGATAAAACATTTAACCAGAATATGTTGGATGTATATGCCCAAGAAAAAGCGATGGTGCTCAACAACAACAAAGTGGGTTGGGGTGGTAATAGCTCAGACTTTTTGATTGAGGATCTGGAAGACTTAAGTGATTTTTATCGCGATCGATTAGCCGACATTATGCTGAAGAATATGCAACTGAATCAGAAGCAGGAGGTGTTGCAAAAGAACATCAACAGAATTGCTCAGAAAGTGAATGAGGCCAACTCGAAACTTAACAGAGCAACTGGTGAAATTTTAGTGGAAGCTTACGTCCCAAACAACGCAACAGCGAATTTTGAATTGAGTTATATGATTGGCAGCGCAGGTTGGATTCCTTCCTATAACATCAATGTGAAGGAAGTGGACGAACCATTAAAGGTTTCCTACAATGCTAAAGTGTATCAAAACACTGGTGTGGATTGGAAAGATGTTTCGCTCACTCTTACCAATGCAAACCCAAATTTGAGTGGTAATAAGCCTGAAATTCATCCATGGCGATTGTATTTTGTTCAAGGTCAAGGCTTCGATATGGGTTATTCGAATAAGTTAGAAACTGATGCGAGTAAGCCACGCTTGCAATCTCTGGCTATTTCAGATTCAGAAAATTTGGTTGGCTCAACTGCAGAATACCCGATGAATGATGCTGTTACAGAATTCAAAATTAAATCTAAGCATTCGGTTCCATCTAATGGCAAACATCAGGGTCTTGCCATAGACGAATTCACAATTCCGGCTACATATCAGTACTACTGCGCACCTAAATTAGATCCTTCTGCATTCTTAATTGCGAGAGTGACCGAATTCGAGAAGTATGACCTGCTGCCTGGTGAGGCAAATCTATTCTTCTCAAATACATTTGTGGGTAAAACGTATATCAACACGAGCACCGTGGCCGACACACTTGATCTTAGCCTTGGTAGAGATCAGAGTATCGTTGTAAAACGAGAGAAAATCAAAGAGTTTTGTGAAACGAAGAAGTTAAGTGGAAGCACAAAGGAAACTTTAGGGATTGAGATTTCGGTGAAGAACACAAAGTCAACCAAAATTCAGTTGGTGATTGAGGATCAGGTACCGATCTCTACGGATAAAGAAATAGAGGTTGATCTGATTGAATCTAAAACTGCATTGCACGATAAAGGAACTGGAAAACTCCGTTGGAGCAAGAATATAATGGCTGGACAAACCGAGTCAATGGTGTTTAAGTATACAATTAAGTATCCTTCGGACAAGAAAATCAACCTTTAATCGAAAAAATGTAACCAAAGCGATGCATGCATAGTATATGTATCTGTTAGTGGTTCAATACTGAATCGATAAATGGTTTAAGGGTAAAGGGGCGGTGAGGACCGTCCCTTTTTTTATTCAATTCTGCCTAACTTTCCGCCATGATTGAAGAAATGACTTCGTTGGTGGTTGCACCCTATTTCCATACCTATTTAAAGCTGGTTGAAATACCATATTTGCCAAGTGAACTGGCTGCATCTCAAGAATTGGTGGAAGACTTTTTAAATGATCTTCCAGAGGAAAAACTAGATCATAGATATGCTGAAGACAAATGGTCAGTGGCTGAGGTTATCCAACATTGTATAGAAACGGAAATCATTTTTTGTTTTCGGGCGTTGACCATTGCCCGTGAATCTGAAATAGTCAACTTAAAGGGGTTTAATGAGGACGACTATGCGAAAGCTAGCGCGAAACAGCATTGGAAGAAATCTGAAATTCTCATCTATTTCGATGCGGTAAGAACCATGACTAATTGTATACTAAACACCATGAGCTCTGAGCAATTGAAAAAAGTTGGAGTCGCTAGCGATAATGAAATACAAGTGGAGGCTTTGTTTTTTGTTACTTCGGCCCATTATCGACATCATTTAAACGTATTAAATGAGCGATACTTATAACCAGTGAATCTTTCTAATCGATTATATCAAATCATTTACTTTCTGGTGACTTCAGTCATCGTGATTGGTCCTGCTTTGTATAATCGGTATCCGTTGGTTTACTTTGATAGCGGTGCATATATGGAAATGGCCGCAAGTTTGGAACCTTCTTTTCATCGTGCAATTGGATATCCCATTCTAATGAAGATATCTGGATGGATGATAAGCAATTGGCCTATAGTATTTATACAAGGTTTGCTTGTGTCGCTATTGACTTTTAGGTTGGTGCAGTTGCTTTTTGAAAAGCGACATTATTGGTTTCATTTTCTGACGATAACTGTATTGTCATTTACTACAAGCATGTCATGGTATGCCGCCCAATTGATGCCTGATATTTTCACGTTTGTTTTGGCGATTTCTACAGTTCTAGTCTTGCTGGAGAAAAGCATAACATTGAAATCAGGAGTTTTTTATGGACTCCTAATCAGTATGACTCTTATTACTCATCTAAGTCATATTCCACTACTGTTATTGGTCATCGCCTCCCTTTTTCTATTTAAGAGATTCTTGAGTTGGAGTGTTGTCAAGTCCCAATTTGTGGTACTCATAATACCTATCGCTGTCGCTTTTATGTTTATCTCAACCTACAACGCGGTTTGGGGACATGGATTCAGAATGAGTATGGCTTCTAATGTGTTTATCACAGCAAACCTGGGCGAAATGGGGATCTTAAAAATGTACCTAGATGAGAATTGTGATGGAGTAGAGAGCGAGTTGTGTAACATGAAAGATCAGCTTCCCTTGGAGACTGATGGTTACTTGTGGACTGGAGACAGTCCGGTGAATGAACATCCCGATGGATGGCTTGGCATGAATGAGGAATGTGCACCTATCGTCCATGATTTTTTGACTAAACCACGATACATGAAATGGTTGGTTTTTGCGAGTGTCAAAGCTACCTTGAAACAAATGTTTCAAATAGAATTGGGGAGCGGACTTCAATACACCTATGGAGACGGTTCGCCACCATCGTGGCCTATGCGGTCACACTTTAAACAAGAACTGAACGAATATTTGGTTAGCGTTCAAAACAAAGATGCGAGTCATCTTCCTATCGAATTCTTCAAAATGTTGAATTATATCAGCTTGTTTTTATCGCTACTGATGATTGCGTGGGCAGTGTTGACCAGAAAAATGGACAATCGATTGACGATGATTCTTGTCGTTTTTGTTGCTTTCTATTTCTTCAATGCAGCAATTACTGGTGTACTGGCAAATGTGTATGAACGACTGCAATGCAGACTACTTCCATTAATTCAAATGACTGCATTGATTCTGTTTATGTTGAAGTCAAGTTTCTTCGGTTATTCTGCTGAATCGAAAGAATAATTCTCCAATTCTACCGTCATCTCGTTCCTTCTGTTCATCACCTCATAGGGAGGATTGTAACCTAGGAAGGTGAATTTGGAATTGTGCGCTATTCCTTCTGAATCTAAAAGTTGTATGAGCTCCTTTTTCTTTTCCTCCAAACGATCATCAGAGGCCCAACCTCCAAATCGGATGACGGCTAATATCTTGCTGTTCTCCTTTGTAAATCGAATAGAGCTGTCATTTGGCTTTGGAAGTTCGGATAAATCATACTCTGAGGGTATCATGAATTTCATAGTCATCGAATCTCCCATTTCCATGGCTACGGGTGAAGTCATCGCGATTGACTTACTGTCCTCGTTTCCTCCAAAAATGTATCCTGCCAGCTTTCTAAATCCAGTACTCGACATTTCTTTGTATGACTGCTTCGGAATCGTAACGCTTGAAAAGTTTGCCTCAGAATAGGCGCGAATTTCAAAATTGGGATGGGTTTTGAGAACCTTGTAAGAAAGTGTTTCTATGTCTTTGCTTGCCTTGCTCACGAATCCTTGTGTTATGATGAATAGTATCACCAGTACCGAAACAACGAGCAAGATGATTGTGGTAGTTTTCATCTGTTTGTTTCTTAAGTAACATATTGAATCGCAGATAGTTCGATTCATCTCCATAATTCATTAATTTCATTCTGTCTCTAAGCAGTTGACTCTTGCCCTTTAAATCAAGGTATATATGGCAGCAAGTTCCTTTGTTTCGAATGCTTTGGCCATTCATACTCGGAATCATCATTGGAATTTTCCAACCAAATGTGGCGTTCATGAAAATTGCTCTTATCTGCTTGATTGCAATTGGAGCTATTATTCCGTTTTTGTTTTCTACGCGATGGTTAGCCACGATTCTATTTCTACCTGTATTTCTCTTAGCGGGTTATGTAACCACAGTGCTGCACACGGATCGATTGTATGACGATCATTACTCCAAGTTTTCTCTCAATGACGAAGCATATTTCATAGGAGAGCTGAGTTCGGATGTAATTCCCCGAACTAAAAGCTATAAAGCAGAAATGTCTATTTCGGCAATGATCAATGGTGATGATACCACCACATTAAATGGAATTCTATTGGTTTATTTTCAGAAGGATACAATTGCCTCCAAACTAGGATACGGTGATCAAGTTATTATAAAAGGTCGTTTAAATGAAATCGTTTCGCCTCAAAACCCTAAAGAGTTCAACTACAAAAGGTATATGGGTTTTCACCAAGTCACCCATCAAATTTATACTCCTACTGAGGATTGGATCAAACTAGAAGAGGGGACGGGCCTGGTTCGCTATATCAAAGACCTACAGCATGATGTTTTATCGATTTTAACTCAGCAAGGAATCAATGACCGCGAACTAGCCATCCTTTCGGCCTTGCTTGTAGGTTACAAACATCATTTGAGTGTGGATCAGGTGAATGCATTTGCCAGCGCTGGTGCAATGCATGTTTTGGCCGTATCTGGATTACACGTAGGAATCATTTTTCTGATCATCAGCTCATTATTAAAACCTATTGAAAAAGTAAAGTATGGCATATACATAAAGGGGGTACTAGTGTTATTGACATTGTGGATGTATGCAGCAATCACTGGGCTTTCGCCATCGGTGACCAGGGCAGCAACCATGTTCAGTTTTGTGATAGCGGCACAGCAATTTAAGCGACACACCAATATTTTTAACACGCTCGCCGCAAGTGCAACTGCACTATTGATCATCAATCCATTCTTGATTGTGGAAGTTGGGTTTCAGCTTTCCTATTTAGCTGTATTGGGTATTGTCGTTCTGCAGCCTCATATCTACGGGCTATGGGAGACCGAAAACTGGTTGTTGGAAAAGCTTTGGGCAATTACTTCTGTTTCAGTTGCAGCTCAGGTAGCCACATTTCCACTTGGCTTGCTCTATTTTCATCAATTTCCGAATTACTTCTTGTTGAGCAATTTGGTTGTTATTCCAGCTGCTACGGCCATTTTACCTATTGGGATAGCATTGATCGTACTGAATTGGGTTCCTATATTGAACACTATATTAGGCACGGTTTTATACTATTTAGTGCATTGGCTGGATATGTTTATCCAATGGGTTGAAGTCCTGCCCGGTGCGCTGATATTGGGAATTGATATAAGCATCTTCGAGACCTATTTCATCTACATGATTATCATGACATCGGTTGTGTTCTTAATTGGTAGAAGGTATAAATGGCTGGTGGCGTTTCTTGTATCCTTTATCTCCATTGAAACATTGAACATAATTGAGTCCTTTCAGCAGAAACACCAGCAAATGTTGGTTATTTATAAAGTGAAGGGACACGAGGCAATGAGCATGATAAGTGGTCATCAACAACGTTGTATTGCAGACGAAGAATTAACTGCGGATTTTGATAAGATGCGATTTCATATCCATCACCACTGGTGGAGCTTGGATTTAGATGAACCAACGTGGACTGTATTTAACCCTGGTTTCTATTTTGTAAACAAAAAGTCTCTTCTGGTTTTTGGGGGTGAAACAAAGGTTCCGAAGGAATCGCCAGAATTGGACTTACTTTATTTAACGGAAAGAACCTCCGATCATCCGAAATCGATTCTTGAGAGCATAAATGTGAAGGAGGTAATTCTATCCTGTAATTTGGATTGGAAAACAAGAAGCTATTGGCAACAACTTTTGAAAGAAAAGTCAATTCCCTACCACGATATTCGGAGCGAGGGAGCTTTTGTTATGGATAATCTTCTGGATTAATCAAGCAGAATAGAATGCTCATATAAATCGAAATGTCCGAGTTATTAAAAACGTATTGATTGACGAGGTTGTCAAATTGTATATCTGATTTGTTAGGACTAAACTCCCATTGATCTTTATAGTATGGATTACCGCTAAGATTGTGAAGTTTATATTCACTCAATAAGCGCATTGACAATGGTAAATGGTGATCAATCACAAATTGATTTTGACTAGAATTTGGTTCAAATGTTAGTTCCATTTCACCTCGGTATTTCGCCTTTTTCGATATGGCATAAATCGAATCTTGAATTAGAAATCTCATGTTAATATTCGATGTGTGCAGTGTGTCAATACCAGAGATTGAGTCAATATTGATTCGGCATATGGTCAGGTAGTTTACCGCTATCGAAACTATAGTCTCGTTGCACTTTTTGTCACACAGTTCTAAATCAATTTCTTCGACACCAGCATTCGTTGGTATAATTGATAATTCAGAATCATGAAGAACAGTTTCATTCCAGGTCCATTTGGCGCTCTCTGCCTCCGAACAAGATTTGAAAGAGTAGGTAGCATTGACGATTGGTGCAGGTTCGGTGTCAATGTTTATACAAGTATTGAGTGTTTTATTACACGACCATAACAAACCTGTTAACGGTATAATTGAAATGATTTCAGACGTAGACATACAGCAATTTAGAGATTCTATTTGCCCATTGATTGCACAATTAGATTTCGGTTAAGGCGCCTGCACCTTAAACCCAAAATCAAGGTTGAGCTTCATTGTTTCGGCCTTGCCATAGAAGTGGAGTCCTTCGTAGTAACGCTGTTTGTCTAAATTGACTATCACGTTGCTGTGTGCATAAAGCGTATCGTAAACGATATAATTTCCTTCCCAAACGTCTGTATCTGGCAAAACAAAGTAGTAGTGTATCAAACTGAGACTCGGCTTGGATGGAATAGATTTTTCAACGATGCTGAAGTTTACCTTACAATCTCCGCCATAACCCCAAGCAAAGGCGTCATGCGCGTGCGTTACAAAAAGTTTGTCGCAAATGGCTTGTCTTGGTCCAGTGACGGTATCCATTGAAGTAACTACATCTATTTTATTCAGATAGTAATACCCAACATCGAGATTGAACGTAAAGTCGTCTTCGCCTTTTTTGTTATAGGTGCGCAAAACAGCCGTGTAATGCCCTGATTCGGTATACCGATGTGTAGGTGACATTTCATCACTTCTATTGCCATCTCCAAAGTCCCATTCGTACCTATCTGCATAGTCAGAGCAGTCTTTGAAGTTTACATCTTCATTGATAGAGTAAGTCTGCTTATCGAGGTCAAAACAAGCTTCTGGTTCGCGGACACAGGAGGAAGTAAGTACTATGAGCGACAGCAGGGTTAGAGTTTTATTCATTGTAGAAAACTAAAGAAGGATGTTTGAAGCTTAAATATCGGAAAAAGAGAATGTTTCCTTCAGTCGAACTCCTTTTTCGGTGTGTTGTACCGTACAGCACTCGTTCACAGAATCATGTTCAAGGAAGAGCACAAAGTCGTTGTCTGCAGCGGTGTTCATGAAGCGCTCTTTTTCGTCTAAGGTCAGTAGCGGACGTGTATCGTATCCCATGACATAAGGCAAAGGGATATGTCCTGTGCTGGGCAATAGGTCAGCCATGAAGACGATCGTCTTTCCTTTGTATTGGATGTGAGGAATCATCTGAGCATCAGTATGCCCATAAGCCATCA
Organism: uncultured Flavobacteriales bacterium; assembly: GCA_943788775.1. Taxonomy (GTDB): domain Bacteria; phylum Bacteroidota; class Bacteroidia; order Flavobacteriales_G; family Salibacteraceae; genus SHAN690. The sequence continues at coordinate 141,411 of CALSRO010000009.1, forward strand.
ATACATCCATATTCGGAAACGGTTGCTTAAGGAAATCGCTATCATGTGGTAAGAATTCCAATTGTCCGCTTTCCTGAATCGGCAAGATGTTTTCCTTCAAAAAGGAAGCTTTTTCTCGCGCGTTAGGTTCGGTGGCCCATTTCCAATGCTGCTCGTTGCTCCAAAATTTAGCATTCTTGAACGCTGGTCGAAAAGCTTCAGACTTGCTGTCAAATTCAATGGCTCCTCCGCAATGATCAAAGTGTAAATGTGTCAAGAAAACATCAGTAATATCATCGCGATGAAATCCCTGCGCTGCTAGTGACGAGTCCAAGGAGTCATTTCCATGTAGGTGAAAATGACTGAAGAACTTTTCGCTCTGCTTGTTGCCAATGCCTGTGTCAATCAGCAGCAGTCGGTCACCGTCCTCGATCAGCAGAGAACGCATGGCCCAATTTGCACATGTTGTTGCTATCGCAAGGGTTTGTTCGAGTCCACAAAGACTTCGGAACCACGCCAAACATGGCACCACCATCTAATTTGAAGTTACCTGTGTTTATGACGTGTAATTGCATGATTTAGAGTTTTTTCGTTAGCTCCGATGGAATTCAAATCTTCAAAGGCTTCCATCAATCGGGCTACCATTGTTTTTTCGCCTTCGCGCAACCATTTTCTAGGGTCGTAGTATTTCTTGTTCGGTTTATCATCTCCCTCAGGATTACCTAACTGAGACTGAAGATACGCTCTAATTTTTTGCCTCAAAATCGCGAACACCTTCCCAAAAAGCCCATTGTGTATCCGTGTCAATGTTCATCTTGATCACACCATATTCAATTCCTTCTCGGATTTACTGCTCTCGTTGAACCCGAACCACCATGAAAGACAAAGCTTACTGGGTTGTCGCCATCAATGTTGAATGTCTTTTTGATGTAGTCCTGACTGTTTTTAAGAATAATGGGAGTCAACTGTACGTTACCAGGTTTATACACTCCGTGTACATTTCCGAAGGCTGCAGCAATGGTAAAATTCGGACTAATCGCATTTAATATTTCATAGGCATAACCCACTTCATCAGGTTGTGTATAAAGCTTTGAACTATCTATTCCGGTGTTGTCCACACCATCTTCCTCACCGCCAGTAACTCCCAATTCGATTTCGAGTATCATGTCGATGGCACTCCATGCGCTCTGTGGTATTCTGCACATGTTTCCTATGTTCTCAATGATTGGCTCTTCGCCTCAGGTCAATCATGTGGCTCGTATACAAGGGGCGTCCAGTTTCGGCATAGTGCTTTTCCCCGGCTTCGAGCAATCCGTTAATCCATGGTAGAAGTTTACGAGCACTATGATCAGTATGCAGGATCACATCAACGCCATAGTGTTTAGCCATTTCGTGGACATGCTTTGCTCCTGAAATTGCTCCTGCTATTGGCCGCCTTTTTCGCCCGAATTGTCGAGTGATTTTCCAGCATATGAAAGTGCGCCCCCGTTGCTGAATTGTATAATCACAGGTGAGTTGGCTTTTGCAGCTGCCTCTAACACTCCGTTTACGGTTTGTGTACTAGTAACATTCACAGCCGGGTAGGCCATTTTGTGCTGCTTATGATTTTTCGAAAAGTGTCAGCGCTTCTTGCGCATTTAATACTCCTGCCATGGTCGATTTTATTTGCTCGCGCAAAGGTATAATTTGGATTCTCAGGAGAAAGTCAAAAATCAAAGGCTACTTCACCAACGATTTGATGTTTGTATCTATCTGCCACAAATGCAACAACCATTCATCGTTCAAATAGATTTGAGATTCAAATCACAGGCTCATGAATATTCATTTTATTGCCATAGGAGGCGCTGCTATGCACAATTTGGCATTGGCCATGCACCATTTGGGACACCAAGTTACAGGATCTGATGATGAAATTTTCGAACCAAGCAAAAGGAAGGTTGGCAAAATTCGGACTCTTACCAACGCAGATGGGGTGGGATGAGGATCGGATAGCCGAGGACTTGGACGCTATTATTTTGGGAATGCATGCCAGAGAAGACAATCCTGAGTTGAAGAAGGCACTACAAATGGGAGTGAAGGTCTATTCATACCCAGAGTTTATTTATGAGCAATCTAAGGACAAGACAAGAGTGGTCATTGCAGGCAGTCACGGAAAAACGACCATCACATCCATGATCCTACGCGTGCTAAAAAAACTCACTCGCGATTTTGATTATTTGGTCGGTGCTCAAATCGAAGGATTTGAGACCATGGTGCGTTTGAGTGACGCTCCCGTTATCATTCTAGAAGGGGATGAATATTTAAGCTCGCCCATTGATCGGAGACCGAAGTTTCATCTGTATGACCCACACATTGCTTTGATTTCTGGAATCGCATGGGATCATATCAATGTTTTCCCAACTTGGGACAACTACAAAGCGCAGTTTTCCCAAGTTCATTGACGATCTCAACCCAGGATCGCATCTTGTCTATTGCTCGGCAGATGATACTCTGGCTGCTATGGCCCAAGCACATAATACAAGAATCCATAAACACCCATACCAGACTCCGGATAATTGAAATTGCCAATGGCCAAACTACCATCTTGGACGAAGGAAATCACTTCCCGATTTCGGTATTTGGAAATCAACAATTTGCAGAACATGAATGGTGCTCGACTAGTATGCGAGCAACTGGGAATTAATAAGGAGACGTTTTACCATGCCATCAGGTGATTTCACGGGTGCCAGCCGAAGACTAGAAGAGATCGCGGGAAATGACCATTCTGTGGTTTATAAAGAGCTTCGCACATTCCCCCTCTAAACTGAAGGGCTACGGTGGAGGCGGTTAAGGATCAGTGGACCAATCGAATATTGGTGGCTTGCATGGAGTTACACACTTTCAGTAGTTTGACCCAAAGAGTTCCTGCTGGAATATAAAGGCGCTATGGATAGAGCGGATGTGGCCATTGTGTTTTACAAAGAAGAAACCATAGAGCATAAGAAGCTTGAAACCGATCAGCGTGGAAGAGGTTAAATTGGCTTTCGGTCGGGAAGATCTAATCGTTTACACTCAAACCGATCAAATACAGAAAGACTTGCGCAGTCGAAATTGGTCAAATTCGAACTTACTGCTGATGAGCTCTGGGAACTTTGGAGGAATGGACGTGGATAACTTTGGGAAAGAAATCGCTAGCTCGTAAACACTTCTGGTTTTGCGCGCATAATCAATACTAAGATCAGCGTGTAGAGAAAGCCAATGACCATCATTCCAAACAGCGTAAGTGGTACTATGGGTAAATGCATTGAAAATAAACTCAGCGGTATTGATTGCATTCTGTGTTGCCTCTTCACTTTGTGCGGCAGCCACCTTTACATCCTCAATTTTACTAGCAAAATATCCAGGATTTATCCATTTGTATATAGATCCATGTAAAGGCAGAGATGATGATGGCAAAAATGGAAGTGGTTTTCATCCCAGTTTTTACATCGATTGTAAAATCGCTCTGTGGGTATTTAGACTATGAACGATACGCAACCCTAAAAACAATGCGAGTAAAAAGAGTAGGAGGTAGGAGAATCGAACATACATGTCCCAATCGTCATTTGGATAGAGCCAAAGAAAGTAGCTCATTGTAACGATGATAACGCCAAATGCCGCTCCGAGTGCATATTTTGTGTAGTCTTCCAATTCGCTTGCATAAGTAAAAAAGTGGCTCAGTTTCTAATCAGAAACGAGCCACTTTTAATTCTTTAGTAGATTCGGATTATACCGTTCATAGAAATCAAGAACTCCTCGTTGCTCTGGGTGTTAGCCATTTGCTGCTTCAAGAATTCCATAGCCTCAACGGTATTCATATCGGATAGATGCTTTCTCAAGATCCACATGCGCTGTAACACATCCTTCTCCATCAATATGTCATCTCGTCTTGTACTAGATGCTACCAGATCAATCGCTGGGAACACTCTTCGGTTACTCAACTTACGATCTAACTGAAGTTCCATGTTACCCCGTTCCTTTTGAATTCTTCAAAGATTACTTCGTCCATTTTAGAACCAGTCTCCGTAAGGGCAGTAGCAATGATGGTTAATGAACCACCGTTTTCGATATTTCTTGCAGCACCAATAGAAGCGCTTCGGCTTGGTGTAATGCATTTGCATCCACACCGCCAGTTTAATACCTTGCCCGATGCAGGAGCGGTTGTGTTAATAAGCTCGAGCCAATCGTGTAATCGAATCCAAAAGAATCACCACATCGTGACCACACTCCACTAATCGCTTCGCTTTTTCTAGTACGATGTTCGAAACACGCCACGTGTCGCTCTGCTGGTTCGTCAAACGTAGAAGCAACAACTTCCGCGTTAACACTTCGCTCCATGTCTGTCACTTCTTCCGGACGTTCATCAATGAGTAATATCATCAAGTAGACCTCTGGGTGATTATCCGCGATAGCGTTTGCAATCTCTTTTAATATTTCAGTCTTACCTGTTTTTGGTTGGGCACACGATGCAATCCACGTTGTCCTTTTCCGATAGGCAGTGAACAAAATCGATGGCTCTTGACGTAATGACTCTGCTTTCTGTGTCCGGTCAACGTGGAATTTTTCCTGTGGGTAATAAGTGGTGTCAAATAATCGAATGGCCACTCTGTCTCTTACTTGAGCAAATGGTAATCCGTTGATTTTTTCAATTCGAATTAATGGGTAATTCTTTTCACCTTCTTTTGGTGGGCGAATAGATCCTAAGACAGTATCACCCGTTTTCAAACCATAAAGCTTGATTTGAGATTGCGATACATAGATATCATCTGGAGATGATAGGTAACTGTAATCGGCAGAACGAAGGAATC
>CALSRO010000010.1 GCA_943788775.1 uncultured Flavobacteriales bacterium
TAGGGATTTCTGTTAGTGGCAGTGTATGATGCGCAAAAGGAAAGCTAAGCGGAGTTTGTGGGATTTTAGGACCATATGCCATTTTGCTTACGAAAAGATAATCGCCAATAAGCAGCGTCTTTTCCATAGAAGCGGTTGGAATAGTGAAGGCTTCTAAGAAATACGTTCGGATGATACTTGCGGCAATGACCGCAAAAACGATGGCATCTCCCCATTCACGATAGGATGATTTTTTGACTTTAGTTCTATCTATTGGACCAACAAATTTTAAGTCTTCTCTGCCCCAAAGTGGAAACATTACGAATGGAAATAGAATTGCTAATACCTGATCCTTAAGCTCTCTTTTATTAAATACTGTGGCTAAGTTTGAATTGAAGACCATCAACATCAGCACATTCACACCGGGGAAAATCAGTAGTAGAGTCCACCACCACGGTTTCTGGATGATTTTCGTGAGGATGTAAAATTATAACCGGGAATTAAGCCTTCCCACGCTTTGCGATTGGCTTTTGGGAAAATCAGATAAAACCCAAATAGGTATCCGATAGCGATAATAGAATAAATAATAATGCTCATGGTGTTGTGCTATTGCGAGGCGAAGAAACGAACTTTCGATAGGTTGATCTGAAAATTTTGTTGAGCGGTTGATTTCTGAGATGCTTTGTTAACAGATGTTAGACCCTGAATTACTACTTGATTAGATCTTTCATCGTAAAAACACCTCTCTTTCCATAAAGAAATTCAGCGGCTAGAATAGAACCGAGGGCAAATCCATCTCGTGATTTTGCTTCATGTTTCAACTCGATCACATCCATATCGCTTTCATATTTAACGATGTGTGTGCCTTTCACATCTCCTTCTCTGGAGGCTTGGATTACAATGTCAGTCTCAGTTGGATTTTCAGTGCTTAATTTCCAATTCGTAAATCGATCTAAACCAGCGATCATTTGGTTGGCCGTGGTGATAGCAGTGCCACTAGGTTCATCCAATTTCTGAATATGATGAATCTCAACCATCGAAGGTTCGTATTCCTGATGAACATTCATCAATGCAGTAAGTTGCTCATTTAGTTTCCAGAATAGGTTTACTCCAATACTGAAATTACTTGCCCAAAAAAACGCTCCTTCTGATGATTTCACCATAGATTCCACTTCAGACATCTTGGAATACCAACCTGTTGTACCAGTAACCAGAGCTACACCTAAATCAAGGCATCGTTTGAAATTAGGTAGAGCTGCTTCTGGACGAGTAAACTCAATGGCCATATCAGCTTCTTTAATTGATTCCCACTCAGATTTGCTTGCACTGCTGGACAATCGAGCGCAAACTTCATGACCTCTGGACTCTGCTAGCTGCTCAATTGTTTTGCCCATTTTACCATATCCGATTAGAGCCAATTTCATACTAAAAAGTGAGGTTTAAGGCCAAGCCGTTGACTGGTCTGTAAGTAGGTGTATATTGAATGGTAGGCGCTACATTCAGACTTAGGTCATCGGAAACATCGAAATAATATAAGTGGGCGTCAACAGAGGCATCTACAATTTGTAGCACATATACTGCTAAAAAGGCAACGGCAGAGTATTCCATCCATGTTTGATATTGTTCAGCGGCAGATTGTATATCAGCCTTCGTATATCCGAGATCTTTGTATTTGCTAACATCGCCATCAAGAGTATTCACATCTTGTATATAAGCAGCTTTGAATTCACGATAGTATGCTCGGTTATTAAAAAAGAAAAAAGTTGCCGTTCCAAGTCCGCCATATACGATAGGAAGCTTCCAATATTTTTTATTGTACGCCTGACCCAGGCCTGGTGCAACCGCACTCAAAATAGCAGCGCGCCTAGGATTTCGCTCAGTGGGTCTCACAACGATCGTTGTATCTAATGCCTGAACTTTGCTCAGGGTGTCTGACGGCTGTTTGTGAGGCAATCGACTTTTGGTAGAGTCGTTTTGTGATAAGCACACAACACTTTGCAAAATGAGTACTATGAAAAGAAACCTTCGCATCATTCGACCACAAAGAAAATCAATCAATCGCGCAATGACGATTTAGTAAGAATAATTCTGATTTTGACCTTGCAAAAGCAATATCAATCGATTCAAATCATGCTCATTGGTAAACTCGATGCTGATTTTACCATTCCCTTTTGGTAAAAATTTCATATCGACTTTTGCATTCAGATTTTGAGCAATGTTTTGACGAGCAATCTGATAGTATACCTTTCGTTCCTCCTGTTCGTTTGCGGTTGGTGCAGGTCGTTTAGCCTTTCGAGTCAAATTTTCGACATCTCTTACTGAAAGCACCTCGTCAATAATTCGTTCAAAAATCTCCAATTGTTTTTGTGGATCTTCCACCCCGATCAATGCGCGTGCATGGCCCATTGTAATAGTGCCTTTTTGCAGCGCCATTTGAATCTCGGCAGGCAGTTTTAATAGTCTGAGGAAATTGGTAATGTTCGATCGACTCTTACTCACTTTTTCACTCAAACCCTCATGCGTCAAATCACATTCGTCAATTAGACGTTTGTAACTGATGGCAACTTCAATAGGATTTAGGTCTTGTCTTTGAATGTTTTCCACCAATGCCATTTCGAGCATGGTTTGATCATTGGCCAGTCGAATGTATGCTGGAATATCACTGAGCCCAGCAAGCTGAGATGCTCTGAACCTTCGCTCGCCACTAATCAATTGGAATGTACCATCACCCATCTTTCGCACCGTAACCGGTTGAATGATGCCGTGTTGACGAATGCTTTCTGCTAACTCATCCAAGGCGGTCGTTTCAAACCTCGTTCTAGGTTGAAAGGGGTTAGCTTCGATCTGAGCGATGTTAATGTTGGCGATACTCCCAAGTGAATATGATTCTCCTGATTCAACGGATCTATTCGGAGTTATGTCAGAATCTAAATCTTCGAGGAGTGCGCTGAGGCCTCGTCCTAGGGCACTTTTTTTAGGATTCGCCATTGAATACCTCCACAATTTTATCCTTTTCGTTGATGCGAGTCATTTCATTCTTTTGAAGAATTTCTCTCGCTAGATTTAGGTAGTTGATTGCTCCAGAACTTGCTGCATCATGCATAATGATGGATTCGCCATGTGACGGAGCTTCACCCAATCGAGTGTTTCTATGAATGATGGTGTCAAAAACCAACTGCTGAAAATGCATTTTCACTTCTTCCACCACTTGATTTGCAAGTCTTAATCGCTGATCATACATGGTCAAGAGCATTCCCTCAATACTTAAATCTTGGTTTATTCTTGTCTGTACAATCTTGATTGTATTAAGTAGTTTCCCAAGTCCTTCCAACGCGAAGTATTCGCATTGGACGGGCACAATCACACTGTCAGCCGCAGCTAATGAGTTAATGGTAATTAAGCCCAAAGAAGGAGAGCAATCGATGATGATGAAATCATACTGATCTCGAATTTTATTTAATGCCATTCGCATCATTCTCTCGCGATTGGGCAGATTGATCATTTCGATTTCAGCACCTACCAAATCGATGTGAGCAGGCATTATGTCCAAATTTGGATTCTTGGTATTAAGAATAATGTCTTTCGGCTCAACTTGGTTGATGATGCATTCATAAATGCTGGTGCGAACATTACGTGGGTCAAACCCAACTCCAGAAGTTGCATTTGCTTGTGGATCAGCATCTACAATCAGGGTCTTTTTCTCTAGAACACCCAGACTGGCAGCCAGATTGATACTGGTTGTGGTCTTGCCAACCCCACCTTTTTGATTAGCAACTGCGATGATTTTTCCCATAATGATTTATATTTCTTTGGTTTCTCCGATGGACATAAGTGTAACGGATTGACCGTTTTTAGAAAATAATTGTTGCACCTTATCATGATCGACCTTGATATAGCCGAAAGTATCGTAGTGCATTGCAATAACGTTGTTACAGCCAACAAATTTGGCCGCTTTTGAAGCATCCTTTGGTCCCATGGTGAAATTGTCTCCAATAGGTAGAATGGCATAGTCCAAGTTGAACTCTTCACCTATGAGTTTCATATCATAACTTAGGGCGGTGTCGCCTGCGTAATAGATCGTCTGCCCATCAGCTTGTATAATGAATCCGCCTGGATTTCCACCATATGTCCCATCGGGCAGCACGCTCGAATGCACGGCAGAAACGTATTTGATTTTGCCGAAATCAAATTCCCAAGACCCACCGTGGTTCATTGGGTGGTTATTCGATATTCCCTTTTCATTGAACCACGAAACAATTTCAAAATTGCTGACCACCTTAGCCCCTGTGCGCTGAAGAATCGACTCCGCGTCTGCGACATGATCTTCGTGACCATGAGAAATCAATACATAGTCACATTCAATTTCATCTACCGATAATTTTGAAACCAATGTTTTGTCTAAGGTTGATTTTCGAATTTCTTGAACTATTGAATTTGGATTGATGAACGGATCAAACAATATCTTGGCCTTGGATGTCTCCAATAAAAAACACGCGTGACCGAGATAAGTTAGGTTCATGAAAGACATGGATTTGATTCCAATCAAAAGTCAGAATAAAACATGGGCACTCGCGCAGTGTACCCCTTGAATTTATTGGTCTTTTTTAAACATGGTCGTGTGAACAGGTACGGCTTGAATTAGGCATAAACATATGGTATTCAATGAAGAAGCCCTCACAGCAACTGAAAGGGCTTCTTCACTTATTAACAATAGTGAATTGAGACACAGAATTGTGCTACTCTCTTAGATCGATAATATCATCTGCCTGATCTTCATCAAACTCAAAATCTGAGTCGCTTACGGCTATGTTTGGCGTAAAGTTTTTCAATCGATAGGTATATTCATTTCCATCTTTTCCCTTAACGATCATACTCACTAATTCAAGTTTTGCTTTGTCGATGTTTACGATGATGGTGTGGTAGTTCTTTCCTTGAGGAACGGTTGGGTACATCTTGATCACATCTGCTTGAATCCCATCTATAGTCTCCGTTCCCTCATATTTGTATTTGAATCCTTTCTTGTACATATGGAATGCGTTTGCCGGATTCATCATGTTGCCATCTTCTTCGTCCTCTTCCGGAAGGTCTGAAATCTGTAATTCCTTGACGTCCTTAATGTAAGTCCAAACAGTCTCTCCATCGCTCATGATTTCTTGACCGGCCACTTCAAGCTTGTATTTTTTCTTTCCCTTCATCGTCACTTTACCGGATTGAGTCTCATTAATCCCTTCGGCTTTGTTGATGAGAGTGTATTCGAAATCCGCAGAAAACGATTTGTAACCTTCCGCCTTATTCGAAAGTGCATCTAGAATTTCCTGTGCCTTTGGATCTTTAGGGGTTAAATCCTTTTCTTCTTGCTGTGCCATGCCATTGAAGCAAATCAATGCTGTAGCAATAATTGAGAGTATTTGTTTCATGTTTTTTAAGATTGATTTGTCAGGTTATCCAAATGCCGTTCCAAACTTACTTCATCGGGAATTAAAACTTGTCGCGCCTTGCTTCCTTCAAAGGGGCCTATGATTCCAGCAGCTTCTAATTGATCTACAATTCGACCCGCTCGGTTATAGCCCAACTTGAGTTTTCGTTGCAAGAGGGATGCGCTTCCTTGTTGATGAAGCACGATGATTTTAGCGGCCTCCTCAAACATGGCATCTCTATCCATTTCTTGAAAACTTTCACCCCCGCTTTCACCGCCTTCGCCCACATACTCTGGAAGTAGATGAGCGTCTGGATATCCTTGTTGATCTCCAATAAAGTTTGTGATTTCCTCTACTTCGGGCGTGTCAACAAATGCACATTGGAGTCGAATAAGATCGTTTCCGTTGCTGTATAGCATATCACCTCTACCTATTAATTGTTCTGCTCCACCTGTATCAAGAATGGTTCGAGAATCAATTTTACTGGTAACGCGGAATGCAATTCGACTTGGGAAATTCGCTTTGATGGTGCCAGTGATGATATTCACAGAAGGTCTTTGAGTCGCAATGATTAAGTGTATTCCGATTGCCCGGGCTAATTGAGCAAGTCGCGCGATTGGAAGCTCCACTTCCTTGCCTGCTGTCATGATTAAATCGGCAAATTCATCTACTACCAACACAATATATGGAAGGTATCGATGACCGTTGTTAGGATTTAATTTTCTCTTAATGAACTTAGTATTGTATTCTTTGATGTTTCGACACTGTGCATTTTTTAGCATTTCATAGCGGTCATCCATCTCAATACATAGAGAGTTTAGGGTAGCTACGACTTTGCTTGTATCCGTAATAATAGCTTCTTCCTCCCCAGGCAATTTTGCTAAAAAGTGTCGTTCAATCTTATTGAATAAGGTCAATTCCACCTTTTTAGGATCCACCAAAACGAATTTGACTTGAGCTGGATGTTTCTTATAGAGCAGTGAGGCTAGGATGGCGTTAAGTCCAACTGACTTACCCTGACCTGTTGCGCCAGCCATAAGGAGGTGTGGCATTTTGGCCAAGTCGGTTACAAACGTCTCATTGGAGATCGTTTTTCCCAATGCCACGGGCAACTCCATTTTGGCGTGTTGAAATTTGTCTGATTTAATGACAGTGCGCATTGAAACAACATCAGGGTTTTGATTTGGCACTTCAATACCGATGGTTCCTTTCCCCGGAATAGGGGCAATGATTCGTATTCCAAGTGCCGAAAGACTTAATGCAATATCGTCTTCAAGATTCTTGATTTTTGATATCCTAACGCCTGCTTCTGGAACAATCTCGTACAGGGTAACTGTTGGTCCTATGGTTGCTTTTATCTTGCTGATACCAATGTTGTAGTTCTTTAACGTATCTACAATTCGATTTTTATTTAACTCCAATTCCTCTCTTTCGACCTGAATCTTTCCATCACCGTGATCAACAAGTAGGTCAATAGGGGGGTGCTGATATTTACTTAAATCCAATAATGGATCATAGTCAACCATTGCCTCTGGATCGAGTTTTTCGGCCTCTGGAATCTTCTCATCCCCCGGAGTTTCTTCTACCTGAAGCGAGAGATCACCTTCTCGTTGCTCATCATCATCCGACTTTTGTTCTTCAGACGCAGTGGTTGATGTGTCAACGGAATTGGCAACTTCCATTTCCATCGTATCCTCAGGCAAAGGTTCTTCAGAGGTAGATTCATTTTCCAATTCAAGACTTAGTTCATCCGATTGTTTTTTATCATCATTATCATCTTCCTCCTCCTCCTCCTGCGCTGCGTTAGGGTCGATGCTCTCGTTGACTTCGTCCTCGGTTGAACCATATTCTGTTTCTGACGGAATTTCTTCTATTTCATCATCTTCATCATTCTCTTCTTCAACCGTATTTTCAGAATTGAATAACTTGGATAAATTGAGATTGAAATTTAAAACAGCAAATACAATTGCAGAGAATAAGATTACGGCATAGGCTCCTATGGTTCCCATTACACCAGTGAGCCAATAGTTCATGAAATATCCCAAACGACCAGATAAGAATAGAAGTGAGCTGTCTTGAAAAACTACCCCCAAAACCATGGAAGTCCAGAGGATCCCAAATATTGAATAACCTACGGTTTTCCAAAAAGGAAGGAGATCAACCTTGAATAACACCTTGATTCCAGCGATAAATGAAATAAGAACAAACACTAAGGAGGCAATTCCAAATCCCTTGAAAATAAGGACATGGCCGAGAAAAGCTCCTATGGTGCCAAGCCAATTTTCAATCTCCATATCTGGATTTGTAGCCACATCACCAAAAGATCTATCAATGATATGATCCTGATCTATTTTCCAGGTGAATAAGTAGGATGTAAGCGATAGCAAAAGCACACCGCTAAGGATTAGAAGAAAAACCCCAAAAATATTTCTGGTTCTTTCATCTTTAAGTAAACCTGAAATCTTTCCAAAACTGCTGAAGATGGTGTTTTTCTCACCTTCCTTTTTTGGCTTCTTAGATTTTTTGGGTTTTGCAGTGTCGCCTACTTGGCTCTTGTAGTGATTTGAATAACTCAATTCGCTTGATGCTTTTTTTATTCAAAGTTATGGTTGCAAAAAGGGCGAATAGGGCGAAATGTATAGAGTTATCAAATGATTTTTGAACAGAACTTATTCCATGAATATTTTCAAGTTCTTGACGACCATTTCGTCAAATTCTTCAGCGCTGATGTATTTGTAATCATCATTGACAATAAAAGCATCATCGTCAATTTCTTCCGAAGTAATTTCAGTTGCCAATAAGCGCATAACCATTCCATAGTTTTCAATACGATAATCGAGAAAAACACCTTGAATTTCATGGTATGGGGTGCACCAATTTGGTTCAGCTAACTCAACCTCATCAGTAAAATAGAAAATGTAGTTTTCTTCCTTTGCGCCTTTGAAGTCGAGTTCTATTTTTTTGCAATTTGCACCTGCAATGTTCATTTGCTCTTCATGCTGGATGATTTCGAATGCAGGCAGCACTCCAGTCATTTCGAGAGCTTGGTCACGATTCATTTTTAGTGCATAATGATCACTGAAAATTTTAACCAGATTATACATTTCATCTTTTTGCCTATCCGCTAAAACGGACATTTCAATTATTCCAGCTGCCGTTTTTAGTTCAGATCTAAACTTGCCATCTTTAAATTGCATAACCATTGTGCTTGGAAGCATTTCTAGCATGATGTTACCAGAATCTAACTCTGGATAAGTCACGTCATATTCAATGGTTCCTTCAGAAATATTTTTGTGAAATGGCGCAGAATCACCACAACCTGAGATGACAACACTCAGAATACTTAGGTAAAGAAATAGGGCTTTTAATCGATTCACTTATAGGGTCCGCAGTGCGTACAAAAATAACCATGCCTATGGAACTCAAAAGATTAAATGAAATTTCTTCAGTTGAATGATGGAATTACCTTTGTAGCCTTATTTTTCCAAATGATCAAATTTGTAATTCAGCGCTCCGAAATAGGAGCAGGAACCAGGGGTAGTAGTCTTGGTCCTGATGCAATTAAAATTGCCGCTGTCACAGCTGGTAGCTCACTTTTTTTAAAATATGAGTCTGAGTTATTGTCTAATCAGAATGATTGCCTTTTTCAACCAACCGCTACCGAGAATGCGCTGCGAATTGGAATTATGGAGAAGGTATGGCAAGAACATGCCGATAAAATTCACGCCATTTCGAGTGAAAAGGATGTGCCAGTCGTGATTTCTGGCGATCATGCCTCAGCGGGTGCGACTATAGCTGGTTTAAAAATGGCTCACCCAAATAAACGATTGGGCGTTGTTTGGATAGATGCACACGCTGATTTGCATTCTCCATACACCTCTCCGTCAGGAAATATTCATGGAATGCCGCTTTGTGCAAGCATTGGAGAAAATAATGTGGAGATGCAATCCAACGAACCATTAATTGTAACCAAGGAAGCGTGGAGCCACTTGAAGAATGTTGGCGGTATTTCTCCAAAGATTTCGCCTGACGATCTAGTGTTTGTTAGCGTGCGAGATACTGAAAAGGAAGAAGAACATTTGATGGAAAAGTATAACATCAAAAATTATTCGGTTGCCGAAACTCGAGAGCTAGGAATGAAAAAGGTCGGGATCGAAATTCAAAACAAACTCAGCGATTGTGACATAATCTATGTCTCCTTTGATGTAGATTCAATGGATCCTGATATTGTGAGTTATGGAACAGGAACTCCAGTGAAGGATGGTATAACTCCGGCTGAAGCAAAAGACTTAATAAACGAACTCCTTCAATCACAAAAGATTGTTTGTTTCGAGTTGGTTGAAGTAAATCCGTTGTTGGATAATAAAGGAAACAAAATGGCCGAAGTTGCCCTCGAGGTTTTAGAAAGCGCGGTTAATACCCTTGAAAAACGATGATGGTATTTGAGCAAATTGCAAAATCGCTACAGCTATTTCTGGAGGAAAATTACCAACTCAACTTTGATGCAACAAAGATTCAGTTGGATCCAACACGAAAAGAGTTTGAGGGTGATTACACACTGGTTGTTTTTCCCTTGGTTAAGTTGATGAAAACTTCACCTGAAAAAGCAGGTGAAATGATAGGAGAGTATCTCCAATCAAATATTGATGAAGTAGCTGATTATAATGTGATTAAGGGGTTTTTGAATTTGTCCTTTACTGCAGAGTACTGGGTGAAATCACTAGAGAAAACCCTTTCTGATTCAGCATGGTTTTTACCAAGGAATGCACAGGATTTAATACTGGTTGAATATAGTTCTCCGAACACCAATAAGCCATTGCACTTGGGTCACCTACGAAATAACTTCTTAGGACATTCAGTGAGTTTGATAAAAGCATTTGCTGGAAATGAAGTGATCAAGACTCAGATTATCAATGACCGCGGAGTACACATATGTAAAAGCATGCTCGCTTGGAAGAGGTTTGGAAATGATGAAACTCCGGAAACTTCTGGTTTGAAAGGAGATAAGTTAGTTGGGAAGTACTACGTCATTTTTGACCTAGAGTTAAAAAAGCAGGTAAGTGGATTAGTTGACTCTGGATTGAGTGAGGATGATGCAAAAAAGGAGGCACCAATAATGAAAGAGGTGCAGGAAATGTTAGTGAAGTGGGAAAATGGTGACGAAGATGTTCGAACGCTATGGAAGACAATGAATAGCTGGGTTTACGCAGGGTTTGAACAGACGTATGAACGAATGGGTGTGAGCTTTGATAAACTCTATTATGAGTCAGAAACATACACCAAAGGCAAGCAGATTGTAATGGATCAACTTGATGGTTCTAAATTCTTTCAAAAAGAAGACGGATCTATTTGGTGCAATCTTGAATCAGATTCAATGGATAATAAACTTCTGATGCGTGGTGATGGCACCACCGTTTATATGACTCAAGATGTAGGGACAGCCGTACAGCGATTTGAGGATTATCCAAATATGACCCAAGCTATATATACAGTTGGTGACGAGCAAGATTACCACTTCAAGGTATTGTTTAAGATCTTGGAAAAACTGGGATACAACTGGGCTCCGAATTGCGAACACCTGAGTTATGGAATGGTAGACCTTCCTTCAGGTAAAATGAAGTCTAGGGAAGGAACAGTTGTAGATGCGGATGATTTAATGGAAGATGTGGTGAACGCTGCGCGCGCTTCATCGGAAGAAAAAGGTAAGCTAGAGGATTTGACTCAAGAAGAACAAGATGATTTGTTCGAAATTTTGGGAATTGGAGCGCTCAAGTTTTTCTTGCTTCGAGTTGATCCTAAAAAGCGAATGATGTTTGACCCGGAAGAGTCGGTGTCATTAAATGGTGATACCGGACCATTTGTGCAATACACGCATGCTAGATGTCGAGCCGTGCTCAGAAAAGCTGGAGAATTTGATTCTGGGCAACCAACATCTATTGCGGATAAAGAAAGATTATTGCTGAGAACATTGACGTCTTTTAGGTCTGAAATGGATGCTGCCGCGGAGGGAATGAACCCTTCTACTATCGCTAATTATTGCTTGGAACTCGCTAAATCATATAACCAGTTTTATCAATCATCACCGATCTTAAAAGCGGATGGTCCCGAACGCGATTTTCGATTGGGATTAACCAAGCTTACCGCAGATACCATTCAGAAATCTATGTCGCTTCTTGGGATTCGAGTGCCAGAAAGGATGTAATTATCGCAGAGGAACGTTGAAGTTTCTGTTACGATTCAGTTTTAGGTCTTGCAGCATGGTCGCTTTGACGTTGATTCCAAAACGATAACTCTGGAAGGTTCCGAATGGATATACATTAAATGTCATTTCCCAGCAATGGAGATTTCGGTAGATGTTAAATGAGGTGTTATCACCGAAATCCATGTCCCGGATGTTATAACTCGTATTGAATCCGAATTTCCAATTGGTAGTGATGCTAATATCCCCACTTAAATCTATTGTCTGAGTTACGGTTTCTGTAAGGCCGTTTTGGCTGTACCCAATATTATACCCAACACGTGCACTCCAAGGAACATCAAAATCAACAAAATCAGTATAATAAAGTCCTCTTTCGTTTAACGCTTGTTCCTTTTGTTTCGTTTTGGCCCGAGAAGATTTAGGAGTGATTGAATAAGTTAAGTTGACCCTTGCTGTTTTCCATCTTCCTATTGTTCCATCTCGTTCATACCAATATTCTGCTACCTGCCTCCCGGATGTTTCGTTCCAAGCATAAGGGTCAAGAGAGGCGGTGCCGAGGAATCTGAGTCCGGGTACAATAGATGTTCGCACTGTAACGGCAAGAGGATTCCAATTGTTAGAGTCCTTCGCAACATTATATGATGTCGAGAAATTGAATGCGTCCAAAATGCGAAGCTTTTTGTCATCACCAGTGCCTGTTGTGTCTTTGAGGTCTTTCACTTTCAATTCAAAGGTGTTGTTCAAGCTGATATTGAATACTCCATTTTCATTGGCACGGGGCGCACTGTAAACGCCAGTCGCGTAAATAGAATACAAGTCTTCATTTCCAAAACTATCCACTTGCACCGATTGGAAATACCCCCAAGATGGATCGCTATAGTCTGGTGAGTAGCTTACCCCAACAGATGGATTAATTTGATGTCGCATTGCCTTCACAACGTCACTTTTATAATTGTAAAGGCCATAAATAATTGTACTCAATTGCAAACCAGCACTTCCCACCCAATAGCCCGCCAAATCATTGACTTTTGACTCCTCCACACGATTACTATCAGGATTCCACTCTTTTCTAATCGTTTGTCTCAGACCATAGAAGTTATTGTTGAGTGATGGTGAAAGAGTTAAATATTTAAAGACTTTATATCCAGCATTGATGGGGATGTCAGCACGTATGCCATTTCGCATTTCGTTAAAAGTGCTATCGGTGAGCAAGGACTCGAATGGCGCTGTAACTTGGTTCTTAGCCTCCAGTGTGCCTCTTAAGCCGATTTTTTCCCATGGTTTTTCCTTGCCCACAACTTCCTTGCGTTTGAATGGATAAATTCTGGCCATGGTGAGTGCGGCAGTCGGTAATTGAACATTCACATTCCCGGTCGCTGCGTTTTGATCACTCGATGCAGAAGCTCTAAAAGCGAAGGGTGAATTCGCGAAAGTCTTCGAGTAATTGACACTCGATTTAGTACTGTTTCTCGTTTGCCGAACGTTTCCACTATTGATGTTAAGTCGGTCTGCATCTGGATTACCAAAGTCAACACTTGCGCTGAATGTTCTTCCTGGCTTTGCTTTGGGGTCTTGTCGGTGTGTCCACAAGATTTTGTATCGAATAGGCAAGTTTTGATACCCGGGAAACTCTGGTTCCCCATAAATTCGTTTGATTAGTTGGACTCCGAAATTTCCGTTATACCTATATTTTTTCGCATAACGTGAGTTGAGATAGCCATTCCAACTTCCTCTTGAGTAGAAATCGGCCGTCAATGCAAAATCAGCTCGATCTCCAATTCCAAAATAGTATCCACCGCCAGAAAGCCCCAGTCCGAGCCCCCGTACTTCGCTCCACGCTGGAATAATAAGTCCGTTTGCGCGACCCTCGCTATTTGGGAAAAACCCAAAAGGAACAGCAAGTGGGGTTGGAATTTCTGCAATGGAAAGATAAGCAGGGCCCGTCACGATTTTATCTTCGGTTATGATCTTCAGTTTACCTGCATGAATGTGATAATGAGGGTCCTCATATTCACAGGTGGTGTATTTCCCATTCTTGATATAAATCACCTTGCCCGTATCCTTCTTCACTATTTCACCGTGGATGTAACTCACATTAGGTTCGCTACCTTCTTGGGTACGGACTGACCTACTCAATCCGCGTTGAGTTTTAAAATTGTAGCGCATCTCCTTAGAGTCGAATACCGTTCCGCCTTGCGTGAATACTGGAAATCCAGTTAGTTCGCCAGTGCTGTCTGGCATTCCAGTAGCTCTTAACTCACTTGTTCCCAATGAAATTTCAATGAAGTCCGCTTCAAGCTTGATGTCGCCATATTCCGCGATTGCATTTCCATACAAATAGACCTTGTCGCTCGCAAGATCAATGATCATGGAGTCTTCAGAATTGTAAAGGACCTCATGATCCAAGGTAGATTTCCTTTTTTTAGGTAGTAGAGAATCCGGCAGTAAAGAGTCGGGAGAAAGTCCACCAATTAAATTAGAGTCTGTCGAAGCCAAAGTTGAATCGGACGAAATGCTTAAAATAGTTGAAGTATCAACACCGTTTAACTGGGCAGAATCCGCCACTTGAGCTAATCCATGAAACCCACAGAAAACAATTAACAAAGTCAGGTGAAAGAAACGAGTAATACTCAAAGTGGGTTGGAAAGGATGATTCTACATTTGTTATTGTCGAGAAATAATGCGCAAAGCTAAGAACGAATCATCCAAGCCATATGGCAAAGCTTCTTAAGAAAATGAAAGAAACGTTGTTAACAGTAATTTCTGTGGTGTTTTTTCTTTGGTTTTCCTCGTTTGTTCCAAACCACCGAGGACCAAAGATGGCGGAGCTTGGTGTCAAAAAAGTGGTGATCGATGCTGGTCATGGCGGTCATGATCCTGGAAACTTGGGGACAGGAAGATATAAACACAGCGAAAAAGATATTTCATTGGAAGTGGCCCTTCAATTGGGCGATTATATTCAGCGTGCCTTTCCAGATGTTGACGTGATTTACACTCGCAAGGAAGACAAATTCGTCACTCTGAAAGGAAGAACTGAAATTGCCAATAAGCTTCCAGCTGATGTTTTTATTTCGATTCATTGTAATTCAGCCGCAAATACAGCCGCTTTTGGAACAGAAACATTTGTCATGTCAATGACCAAGGAAAAAGCCAATTTGGAATTGGCGAAGCGAGAGAATTCCGTGGTGTTGTTAGAAGAAAACTACGAACAAACCTATGGAGGACTGGATCCGAATAATCCAGAGGATATGATTGTATATGAATTAGCCCAAAAAGTACACATGGATCAAAGTGTGAGCTTGAGTGCTAAGATTCAGGAACAGTATCGCGAAAGAGTAAGCAGGCGAGATAGGGGAGTAAAGCAAGCTCCATATTGGGTTATCAGCTTTACGACTATGCCGAGTATTTTGACCGAATTGGGATTTTTAACCAATAAAGAGGAAGAAGACTTTTTAAACAGTGAGAACGGCAAGGTGTATATGGCGTCAGCCATTTATCGGGCATTTAAGGACTATAAGGCAGAAATTGAAGGTGTGAAGTTCGATATCAAGGACTTTGACAAACCCATAGAAAAATCAAAGCCCGAAACTTCGGATAAGAAAGCTGAGAAAGAGGAGGAGGCCCCAAAGGTGGAGACACCATCTGAACTTAAGAATTCACCAGTGGTGTATAAAATTCAACTCTTGGCTTCTTCAAAACAAATTGAGTTAAAGCCTGAAAATTTCAATGGTCTAGATGATGTTCGTGAGTATGAGGTTCAAGGGTTGTATAAGTACACCGTTGGAGAGGTTACAGATTACAAAAAAGCCGTTTCTTTGCAGCGGACTGTGAGAGAAAAAGCATTTCAAAATGCTTTTATCATTGCTTTTCATAACGGAGAAAGAATACCGATTTCACAGGCACTAGAAATTACCAAAGCTCAGAATAGTAGTAAATAATTGAAGATCAGAAACGAAATAAAAGTTGGAGTTATCATTCTGATCTCCCTAGGTCTACTTTATTTTGGGTTGAACTATCTAAAAGGAAAAGATGTTTTTGGTAAGACGATCTATTTCTATTCCGTATACGATCGCATTGATGGTTTGACCCGTGATAATCCGATCATGTTAAATGGCGCTAAGATTGGAAGAGTATCCGATGTGCAACTGATGCCGGATAAAGGAAACAAGGTCCTGGTGAAAATGGAGATTCAGTTGGAAGGATTGCTAGTGCCAGACAGTACAAAGGCCATTATTGTGAACCAAGATTTACTAGGGTCGAAAGCAATCAATTTTGAATTTCCACAGGTCATGACCTTCAACAATCCTTCGGATACCTTGATTCCAGGAATTGAGAAGGAATTAGGCCAGGTGGTTGAAGAAAGCTTGGCACCTATCCAAGCAAAAATTGAACGATTAGTGGAAGAAACACAGGCTCTTGTTGCTCATGTACAGATCACTGTTACGACCATTAACGAAACGGTTAAAACGGCTGAAGATGCCATTGGAAGTATCAAGCATGCTACAGAAAGCATAGACACAATGGTCACTAGCCAAAGTGTTAAGCTAAGCAGAGTATTGGACAATGTAGGTGCTATTACTGCGAATCTTCGATCAAATAGTGAAAACATTAGTGACATCTTAGAAAATGTGGCAACAATAAGTGATTCACTTACTCGTGCTAATTATGCGACTGCTGTGCAGAATGCCTCAAATGCATTGGCGCAGTTTGATTCATTAATCACAAGCATAAATAATGGTGAAGGATCGCTTGGATTGTTAGTGACAGATGACCAACTTTACCGAAACTTAGAACAAGCCGCGCTAGAAATTGATAAACTCGCAGAGGATATTCGGAGACAGCCAAAACGCTATTTGGCTCCTTTGGGTAAAAAAAATAAAAACCCACAACCTGAAAAACCTCGAGATGCAAATGATAGAGTCATTTATCAAAATGACTCCATTTAAACCAATCGATTCCTTCGTGGTTTAAATTCGTAACGTATGATATCAAGCATTGTCTTTGTCCTCTTACTTGGAGCTACCGCTTTCATCTTTATTCGAAGGCTTAAAGAAATCCGATATAATATTAACCTTGGTCGAGATCTTGATTTGTCAGGAAACTTTAGTGAGCGATTCAAGATTATGGCTCGAGTGGCATTGGGTCAAAGCAAGTTAGTGGCTAGGCCATTTGCTGGGTTAATGCATGTATTCATATATCTCGGATTCGTCATTATCAATATTGAGATATTAGAAATTGTAGTGGATGGAGTTTTTGGCACTCATAGGGCTTTTGAAGCCGTTTTGGGCGCGAAAGCTTATTATGTTTTCATTGGAATTTTTGAGGTTCTTGCTTTACTCGTTTTAACTGCGTGTGTGGCGTTTTTAATCAGACGAAACATAGGTAAGCTGAAGCGTTTTTCTGGCGTTGAAATGACTAAATGGCCTACATCTGATGCCAATATCATTCTGGTAGTCGAAATTTTATTAATGACGGCCTTTCTTACAATGAATGCTGCAGATAGTGTTTTAATGACGGCTCCTGTAGAATTGCTTCAAGCATCTGGTTTAGACCATTATGCGGGTTTCTTTTTTGGTGGATGGTTTTGGGTCAGCGCCTACTTAACCGGATTCATGCCGAATGATGTGAATACACTTTTTATTATTGAACGGGTGTGCTGGTGGTTCCACATTATTGGAGTTTTTGCTTTTTCCATATATGTACTTTACTCAAAGCACTTCCACATTTTCATTGCTTTTCCCAATACATTTTATACTCGTTTACAGCCAGCTGGAGACATACCCAATTTAGCAGCTGTTAAAAAGGAGGTAGAATTAATGATGGACCCCTCGGCAGATCCGTATGCTGCTCCAGCCGCTGATGCTGGACCTCCACAGAGATTTGGAGCCAAGGATGTAGAGGATCTCAGCTGGAAACAATTGATGGATGCCTATTCATGTACTGAATGTGGTCGTTGTACTTCTGATTGTCCAGCAAATCAGACAGGTAAACTGCTATCTCCGCGTAAGATCATGATGGACACCAGAGATCGACTAGAAGAAGTTGGAAAGTTAAAGAGGGCAGAAGGCCCAGACGCAACGGACGGTCGTTCGCTACTCGGAGATTTTATCACCAAAGAAGAATTGTGGGCATGCACTACTTGCAACGCTTGTGTGGAAGCTTGTCCAGTGAATATTAACCCTCTTTCAGTGATTGTAGATTTAAGACGATTTCTAGTCATGGAAGAATCAGCTGCACCCTCAGAATTGAATACCATGTTCACCAACATTGAGAACAATGGTGCTCCTTGGCAATTTGCGCAAGCAGATAGAGGAAATTGGACAGAAGAATTGAACGATAATTAGGAATTTGATATAGGATGACAGATTCAATCAAGATTAAAACAATGGCTCAAATGGTAGCTTCTGGGGAACAACCAGAGGTGCTTTTTTGGGTAGGATGCATGGGGAGTTTTGACGACCGTGCAAAGAAAATCACCAAGGCATTCGCTAAAATCCTGAACAAGTCGGGAGTGAAATTTGCGGTGTTAGGAGCTGAGGAGAGTTGCACTGGAGACCCAGCCAAACGCGCTGGAAACGAATTCTTGTACCAAATGCAGGCATTCACTAATATCCAAACCTTGAATGCATATGAGGTAAAGCGAATAGTGACTACTTGCCCCCACTGCTTTAATATTTTGAAAAATGAATATCCTGAATTGGGTGGCAACTATGAAGTACTGCACCATTCGCAGTTCCTTCAGAACTTACTGAAAGATGGCCGCTTGACCATTGAAGGAGGTAGCTTCAAGGGAAAGAAGATCACCTTCCATGACCCATGCTACTTAGGAAGAGCAAATGGGGTGTACGAAGCCCCGCGGGAATTGATTGAAAAATTAGATGCTGAGTTAGTGGAGATGAAACGTTGCAAGGAACGTGGGTTGTGCTGCGGAGCTGGTGGAGCACAGATGTTTAAGGAAGCTGAAAAAGGCGACAAAGAAGTCAACTTAGAACGCACTGAAGATGCCATAGAGGTGAAGCCCGATATCATAGCAGCGGGATGTCCATTCTGCAATACAATGATGACGGATGGTGTAAAACACTTTAATAAGGAAGATGAAATTGAAGTCAAGGATTTGGCTGAATTAATCGCTGAAGCTGCAGATTTATAATGGTTGCTATGAAAACGCGAAGGTTGAATGAAATGAGCGATGACTCGCGAATATGGATTTTTCAATCTACCCCTCTGCTTGTTGGAAATCTAGAGGCCAATGTGGCAGAAAGTCTGAATGAATTTTTGGTGAATTGGGCTGCGCATGGCACTGAACTCTTCTCCGGTTTTGACATCCTTCACGATCGATTTATTGTCATTGCCGTTGATGAAAACAAAGCACCTGCCACAGGATGCTCCATCGATGCAATGATGAAGGTTGTTTTGGACATTGATCGATGTAATCAACTAGATCTCATGAATCGCATGAAGGTGGCGTACCACGACTCTGCTGGAATTAAGGAGTGTGATGTAAATACCTTTCGTGAAATGCTAAAGTCAGGTGCCGCAAATGGCGACACTCTTGTTTTTAATAATATTCTAGACTCCTTGGGAAAGTTGAAGAATAGCTGGGAAGTGCCAGTTAGCCAAAGCTGGCATGCCAACCTTATGGTTTAGCTTTTGACTTTAGTTTTGATGATTTTTTTTCCTTCAATTCTTTTATTTCCTCTTCTGTTTTAGCAGGCTTTTCTTCTTGCGGATTTATAACATTATCGTCAATGATCTGCTTCTTGTTGTCAGTTGTTTCCGCTTCTTGGTTATTGGATTCGGATGATTCTTCAACCTCTTCCTCGATTTCTGTTTTAGGTAGAAGTTCCACCTGTTTTTGGACTTTAGCTACCTTTTCAACTTGAGGGGTACTTGTACCAAGCAATAAGTCGTAAACTGATCCGGGGCGCTCATTTATCCTCCAGTTAAATCCATCCAACTGCAAACCTGTAGCTGGCATTTCATCCGTTGGAGTGAGCTTTGCTGTTGGACGATCATAGAAACTAATCTTCTTAATGGCGCTGCTATCAATTTTAATGGTCATGTTCGAACACTTCGTTTCGTTCACTCCAATTAATGTTTGATCTTCTTCTCTTGGGTAGTAAACTGTTTGCCCGTTGCCAAATACGTCCACTTTACTGAGTTCCGCATCCTTAAAATACCCAATCATATTGATGCCCTTTATCTGATTGTAAAAGATGCTGTCTTCATGTGCTATAATGAACGCGGTTTGATTCATGTACATTTTATCCATGGTTCCATTTGCCATGGTCAATTGGATTGAATCTGCTGTGATTTGGTTGTTGTCTGACCATAAAATTGGATCATGAAACATGTGAATGATACTGTCGGCAGTGAGGTAAACCAATGAATCGCACTGACCCTGCATGTCTTCTTTGAAGAATCGGGTGTTATGGTAAGTTTTAATGATTCGTTCGTGCCTACAACTATCAATAAATGAATGAAGTGTGTCAGCAACTAGAAAGAACGTATCGCCATTCATATCCTGCTTCATAATCATGTTTTCACTGACAAAGCTTACGCTATCAGCTTCATAATAAATGGCATAGTCTCCGTTAACTTCGAATTTTTGTGAGGTATCAATAACCACTACGTTGCACTTTGAAATTCCGATTTGTGCTTTTTGATCATAGTCAATCGTATCGCCTTTAAGGATTTGTCCCGAGCTTAAAATCTTGGCATTTCGGATAAAATTTGCTCGATCCGCCAATTGATCGAACCAACCATATTCACAAAAAATGTCTCTATCCTCAAATTCAATATGTGTAGGGCCATAAAACCAAGTCTTCTCTAAATCGGAAGAGTAGTGCATGGTATCGGTGTATATGGTGTAGTCTGGATGAGTCATTACCACATCTGTCTTGTAATGAAACACCTTGGATTCGGTGAAATAGTAACCTCTTTCGCTGGTTAAGTGAATACCTTCCTGTTTACTGTCAATCTCACCCCCGGAGTAGTAGGCACCTATACCAGTGCTCCGATCATAATCTAGATAGTCAGTTTTCAAAACAGAAGAACCATTGTCGATGATTACGTTACTGCGGAATTTGGCAATTTTTGTGTTTCCATCATAAAACAACGAATCACCCACCAAGGTCAATGAATCGCTTTCTACGATTCTGACGTTTCCTTCAGCCTTGACACTATTGTTATCAAAAAGCAGGGCGCTGTCGCAAAACATCAATGCATTCTGATGCTGAAGTCTTACGGATCCTTTGAGCTTATTTGCACCTTTTGGCGTGTATTTATTGACGCCAAATTTATCCGCATGCAATAGCTCTATTTCTTCTTGTTTTGATTGTGATCTCAGTTGAAGAAAGGAGAAGCAGAAAAGAAGAACTATGGCATATGCCAACCGCATCTTAAGCGACTTGGGTGTCTCGAATTAAGGTTTGCTTTCTATCAGGTCCCATCGAAACAATGGAAATTGGGCATTCCGTTTCTTTCTCAATAAAGGCGATATAATCTTCCAGTTGTTTTGGCATTGGGTCATTTACATTTAGTTCGCTTTCCCAACCTTTGATATCCGAATAAACTGTTTCGATTCGATCATCTGCATGATCAAAGGGCACTTCAGAAGTCTCTTCGCCTTTAAACTTATATGTTGTGCAGACCTCAATTGTTTCAAATTCATTCAAAACATCTGCCTTGGTCATAATAAGCTTAGTGACACCATTCAGCATGACCGCATAATTTAATGCAACCATATCCAACCAACCGCATCTTCGAGGTCTTCCTGTAGTTGCGCCATATTCATGTCCGATGTCTCTCAATCGCTGTCCAACCTCATCCTCTAGCTCGGTAGGGAATGGACCGCTGCCCACACGTGTACAATATGCTTTGAATATTCCATACACATCGCCAATTTTATTTGGAGCAATGCCTAAACCAGTGCAAGCACCCGCACAAATTGTATTTGATGAGGTTACGAATGGGTATGACCCAAACTCAATGTCAAGCAAAGAGCCCTGAGCACCTTCAGCCAAAATGCGCTTACCTGCCTTAAGGGCGTTGTTTATGTAATACTCGGAATTTGTAAAAGGAATACCCTTCATGAAATCGACTGCTTCCATCCAAGCTTGTTCCATTTCGTCAAGACCTTCTATTTCAAAATCCATTCGCTCTAGCATTTGAATGTGCTTTTCTCGAAGGGCGGCATATTTTTCTTGAAAATGAGGCGACTCCAAATCACCAACTCTTAAACCATTTCTACCCGTTTTGTCCATGTATGTTGGGCCAATACCCTTCAGAGTGGAGCCTATTTTGTCTTTTCCCTTGGCAGCTTCTGACGCTGCATCCAATAATCGATGCGTTGGCAAGATTAAGTGAGCTTTACGTGAGATGAGTAGGCGCTCCTTATAAGGCACACCTTGATTGATTAAATTATCGATTTCCTTGCGAAAAATGGAAGGGTCTATGACAACACCATTTCCAATGAGGTTCATTTTTCCTTCATGAAAAATTCCAGATGGAATGGTATGGAGAACGAATTTTTTACCGTCAAATTCCAACGTATGCCCCGCATTTGGACCACCTTGGAATCGAGCTATGATATCATAATTTGGAGTTAGAACGTCAACAATTTTTCCTTTGCCTTCGTCTCCCCATTGCATACCCAACAATACATCTACTTGCATAATCTATAGAATTGATAAACCTTCGAGAACTTACTCTTCGGTTTTAACTGCGTAAAAATTTAATGAATGATGAAGAATCTTAATTCCTAATGATTCTTCAAGTGAGTTTTTAATTAGCTGAAGTCTCGGGTCGCAAAATTCTTGTACATCACCCGTTTCTGTGAAAATAATATGATCGTGCTGCCTGTTCGCAAAGCTCTTTTCATATTGAGCCTGTGATTTTCCAAATTGATGTTTTCGAATCAAATTACAGGCGAGTAACAAATCGATTGTATTATAAAGCGTTGCTCGACTTACGCGATACTTCTTGTTTTTCATTTGAACATAAAGCTCTTCGACATCAAAGTGTCCATCAGAAGTGTAGATTTCATCGAGTATCGCGAATCGTTCGGGCGTTTTTCTATGTCCGTGTTCTTCGAGGTAACTTTTAAATACACCACGTACTTGAAGTTTGATTTCAGCTTGCTTCATTTCAAGTGTGCAAAGGTATCAATTAGCTTGGGTAAAGGTAGGTTCTTGCTTATCTCCTTTTATACGACTTACCGTACTCACACCGCTTATGTTTCTGAGCTTTCGCATCAATTCTGTAAGGTGCGTGGTGTCGTTCACATAGACCATCACCGTGCCTGTGAATATTCCATCGTCCGTATCAAACGAAATGCTTCTCATGTTGACATTGTATTCACTTGAGATAACTTTCGTCAACTCATTTACTAAGCCGACTTGATCAATGCCGCTTATTCGCAATCCAGCTAGGAAGGCGATGCTCTCTTGGTTTGTCCATTTTGCCTTAACAATTCGATAGTCATATTTCGACATCATCTGAATGGCATTAGGACAGTTTTCTCTATGAATTTTGATGCCATCATTTATCGTGATGAACCCAAAAACATTGTCACCTGGGATAGGGTTGCAACAGTTTGAAAGTTTATAGTCAAACTTTTCCATGGAATCACCGATAACGAGGTTTGCACCTTTGTCATTGAAATTGGTAACAATACGTTTGAGTCCATCTGGATTTCTTCGCTTAGGTCTGCGATATTTTAGTTGGCCTGAGTCCTTTTTTAAGGCTGCTAATTTGCTGAAATCGAGCTGTGCAAGACCAGCTTTAAAGAAAAGTTCATGAGAAGTGGGTAATCTGTAGAAGTTCACGATTTTGTTCAGATTCTCATCGTTCAAGTTGATTTTGAGGTTTCTCAGCTTGCGTTCTAAAATCTCTTTGCCATCTTCGGCAATTCGCTTGCGATCCTCCTTGAGATATGTCCTGATGTTCGATTTAGCTTTGGCTGTAACAACAAATCGCAACCAATCTTCTTTTGGACTTTGATTTTTAGAGGTTAAAATTTCTACTTGATCACCGCTTTTGAGTTCATGACTCAGGGGTGCCAACCGATGATTCACTTTAGCACCAATACATCGAGCACCAATATCAGAATGTATTTCAAAGGCAAAATCCAAAGCAGTGGCAGATGATGGAAGATTTCTCAGGTCACCTTTAGGGGTGAAAACGAAAATTTCGTCCGAGAATAGATTGAGTTTGAAGTCATCAATAAAATCAAGCGCATTCGGATCTGGATTTTCGAGTGTTTCTCGAATGCGTCTGATCCATTCATCCAAGGCATTTTCACTTGCAGATTCCTTATACTTCCAATGGGCTGCATAGCCCATCTCAGCAATATCATCCATTCTGCGTGTTCGGATCTGCACTTCTACCCATTTACCAGATGGACTCATAACGGTAGTGTGTAATGATTCGTATCCGTTTCCTTTTGGAGTGCTTATCCAATCTCGCAGTCGATCTGGATTGGGTTGGTAATTGTCCGTTACTATACTATATACCTGCCAGCAATCACTCTTCTCATTTTTTTCATCCGATTCAATTATGATTCTAATGGCGAAAAGATCATAAACCTCTTCAAAAGGAATGTTCTTATTCACCATCTTATTATAGATGGAATAGACTGACTTTGATCGAATTTTCACTTCGTAGTCAAACTCTAATTCATCTAGTCGCTTGCGAATGGGGACGGTAAAACGGTTGATGAACCGTGTACGAACGGCTTTGCTCTTTTCAAGCGAGCTTTCAATTTTATGATAGAGTTCGGGCTCTTTATATTTCAGACATAAGTCTTCGAACTCAGATTTTAAATTATATAACCCTAGTCGGTGAGAGAGAGGTGCGTATAAATAAAGCGTTTCAGAGGCAATTTTTTGCTGCTTATCATGTCGCATCGACTCGAGTGTGCGCATATTATGCAATCGGTCGGCCAGTTTGATAAGAATTACCCGAATATCATCGGAAAGGGTCAGCAGCATTTTTCTGAAATTCTCTGCTTGGATTGAAACATCCTCACCAAATTGAGCACCTCTAAGCTTTGTTAAGCCGTCAACAATAATTCGAACTCGAGTGCCAAAAAGACTCTCAATATCATCTAAGTTGATTTCGGTGTCCTCTACCACATCGTGCAAAAGCGCACAAACGATCGAAGTCGTACCGAGTCCAATTTCTTCTGAAACGATGCGAGCAACAGCCAGCGGGTGAAATATGTACGACTCTCCTGATTTTCTGCGCATCGGACTATGCGCTTCCGCGGCAAGATCAAATGCTTTTCGGATTAACAATCGATCTGCATCGTCCATCTCGCGTTTCGCATTTTTAAGCAAAGCGCGATACTCACGTAGAATGAGTTTTCTTTCAGCCTTTAATTCTTCCTCGGTCATACACAACTAAGGTAGTGATGGGTATTCATAGGAAGTACGGATTAGCGTTAAAAATTATATCGCTGGCAAAACTTTGGTACTTACTTCTCCAAATCCAACTCGAACACCATCCTTTTCTGCATGGCCGCGCATAATAACCGTGTCTAGGTCGTGTATAAATTTACGCTCAGATCCATCGTTCATTTTTAGTGGTTTTGTGCCTCGCCATGATAACTCCAACATAGAGCCGTATGAGTCAGGTGTAGGCCCGCTTATTGTTCCGGACGCCATCATGTCGGCTACATTAATATTGCAACCATTGATGGTGTGATGAGCCAATTGCTGTGCGTAATTCCAATACATGTGCTTGTAATTGGATTTAGAGATAACGGTTTCAGGACCTTTTTCTGGTTGAATAGAAACCTCCAAGTTGATATCAATGTTCTTGTTTCCAGAATACTCCAGATAAGGGAATACTTTGGGTTCTTGGATTGGTCCAGGTACTTTGAATGGTTCCAAAGCGTCCATCGTAACAACCCACGGAGAAACGGATGAGGCGAAATTTTTAGCAAGAAATGGTCCGAGTGGAACATATTCCCAAGTTTGAATATCGCGTGCACTCCAATCATTAAAAAGCATCATTCCGAAAATATATTCTTCGGCTTCTTCAGTCGAAATAGATTGACCTAGAGGTTTACCATCAAAGGTTACGAATGCCATTTCCAACTCAAAATCCAAAAGTTTGCACGGTCCAAAACTTGGTTGTTCTGCATCTTTAGGCTTCATCTGACCCTTGGGTCGATGGATTTCTTGACCACTTAAAATGATACTCGATGAACGTCCGTGATATCCCACCGGTATGTGTTTCCAATTTGGAAGCAAGGCATTGTTTGGATCGCGGAACATTGTTCCCACATTTCGAGCATGATCTTCTGAAGAATAGAAATCAGTGTAGTCTCCGACCTTAACTGGCAAGTGCATTTGCACTTGATCGATGGGAAATAGTAAAATATTATGTTTAGTACTAAGTTTTAGATCATCACATTCTGTTGAGAGTAAATAGGCAACATCATCTCTTAATTTAGTCAGAGCAGTTTTGCCAAGTTTCATTAATTGATTGAGATATTCTGCCTCAAAGTGATCATGAGAAAATGCATTGATGTCTAAATAACCCAAGTCATATAGTGCACTTAAATCTAGAACAAAATCACCGATGGCCACTCCTACACGCTTCGGTTTATCAGCGTAGGAAAATATACCAAATGGTATGTTTTGAATCGTGAAGTCTGAATCAGCTGGAATGTCAATCCAACTTTTTCTTGAAGGGTCATTTGTCTTGTTGCTCATAATGTTAGTCCGCGAATAGCGGCAGTTTTTGCATTTCTGTATTTACTTCTTCTCTCACAGCATCAATCACGGATTGCTCTCCTTTGCTCACAATCACTCGATCAATTAGTTCAACAACCCAAGGAATTTGTTCAGAACTCATTCCACGAGTTGTGATGGCTGCAGTACCTACTCGGATTCCCGAAGTTACAAATGGTGATTTATCATCAAAAGGAACCATGTTCTTGTTTACTGTAATATCAGCCGCCACTAAGGCTGCCTCTGCATCTTTTCCGCTGATGTCTTTGTTTCTCAGGTCGATCAACATCAAGTGATTATCCGTTCCTTCCGAGATCACTTGATAATCTCGTTTGACCAATTCATCCGCCATTACGCTCGCGTTTTTAACTACGTTGAGGCAGTAGTTCATGTAATCATCTGTGAGAGCTTCGCCAAATGCTACTGCCTTAGAAGCGATAACATGCTCGAGTGGACCTCCTTGAGTGCCAGGGAAAACTCCGCTGTCTAGCAGTGAGCTCATCATGCGAACGTTGCCCTTCGGTGTTTTCTTTCCCCAAGGGTTTTCAAAGTCTTTACCCATCATTATCATTCCACCACGAGGTCCGCGCAGTGTTTTGTGAGTAGTGGTAGTGATAATGTGGCAATGGGGTAGTGGATCGTTCAGTATTCCTTTGGCTATTAAACCTGATGGGTGAGAGATATCTGCCAATAATAATGCACCTACCGAATCCGCAATAGCCCTTAATTTCTCATAATCCCAATCGCGACTATAGGCAGAAGCTCCGCAAATGATCATTTTTGGTTTAACTTCTTTTGCTTTTGATTCGACCTTGTTCCAATCTATCAAGCCTGAATCTGGTTCAACGCCATAAAAATTACTTTGGTAGAGTTTACCGCTGAAGTTCACCGAGCTACCATGAGTGAGGTGCCCTCCATGACTTAAATCAAAACCTAGGATTGCGTCACCAGGATTCAAACAGGCAAGCATGACCGCAGCGTTTGCTTGAGCGCCACTGTGAGGTTGAACATTAGCCCAGTCGGCATTGAAAAGTGACTTTGCACGATCGATCGCTAGTTGTTCGGTTTGATCCACAAATTGACAACCACCATAGTATCGTTTGCCGGGATAACCTTCCGCATACTTATTTGTCATTACGGATCCCATGGCCTCCATGACCTGGTCACTCACAAAGTTTTCGGAAGCAATCAATTCAATTCCGTGAAGTTGTCTTTCGTGTTCATCATTGATGATATCGAATACCTGCTCGTCTCGTTGCATAAATTGTAATTTTATCGGGTCTGCAAATGTAGTCATTGACTGTGCAAAACGACTCGAAACCCATACTTCCTCGCTGGCTTGTCCTTGGCATTTTAGGAATTTTTTGTGCCCATTATTCCATCATTCTGATAAATCATTTTAGTCGACACATGCTTCCAAAGAGCCTATTCTATGCAAGTAGCCAGTTTTTGGCACCATGGTTCTATCAGAATTTAACCGCATTCGCTCCTGAGCCACCATTTAATCGTCATGTGTTTGTTTATCGTGTTAAGGATAAATCAGGTTGGTCAAAGTGGGATTATCCCGCCTATCCTTATTTGCAAAAACAATGGCAAAATAGATTTGACCCGGCAATCAAAACACATGATCAACTGGAATTGGTTGGCGACAATTTGTATTGGACAGCGCATAGTTATCCTGGAGAAAAAATTTATCTGACAGAGAAGGGAAGGAAGCTTCCTGCCGTTGTTTCGTGCAAAAAAGTAATGCGAAAAGTGCAGGGACAATTATTGGAAATTGACAGTTTTCAAGTAGCGGTTTACATCGAAAGACTGCGTGTGAACGAAGAGGGAGTATTATCTAGAACTGATTCGGCTCTTTTCTTTCCAAAATATGTGTGGGATGCAGAAGATTGATCGATGGTTAACTCAGCTGCAATCAGAAGTGGCTAATCCGTTTTCATCCCAACTCTATTTGCGGATCATTAATCTTACGGCATTTGCATTGATCGCCTGGATGATTCCCATAGCCAATGAAGTTTGGGGAATGGATCACTTTGTCATTATCGATCACGGATTTACCGGATATCGAAGGTTGGCGGTTTTGTTGAGAGAGCCTTTTTTTAGGGAACACTATCAATGGTTTTTATATCCGTTTTTAGGGCTGACAGGATTAGCCGTCTTGGGTTTTTCTAACTTTATTTCCCGATTGTTTACTTGGGTTTTATTTGTCAACTTACACTGGGCTGATTATGAGGTAAGCAATGGGGGATGGCATGTTCTTCATCACTTGCTCCTCCTATCAATATTTCTTTTTAGAGTGGAAGATCATCCCAAGACTCGCGTTCAGTCGACTAAAATTGTCCTGCACAACCTGGGGTTTTGGTTTAGTTGGATTCAGATTTCCATACTTTACCTCACAGCGGGAAGCCATAAGTTCTTAGGGTCTTATTGGTTGTATGGTGATGCGTTATTCGTAACGCTCAATATTCAAGAATTCTCGTTGCCCTGGATTTTGGAGTTTCTTGATACAAATACATGGTATCTAAGATTTGCTAATTGGGTGAGTTTGTTTTATCAGATCAGTTTTCCGGTACTAATTTGGTTCAGACCGATTCGACCCTATTTGCTTTCAATAGGACTGGTGTTTCACTTGTCCATTGCCTTTCTAGTGGGTGTAATCGATTTTGGATTGATATTGGTGGCGGCATACGCCATGTTTATACCGAATAATAGAGCAAAAAAGTTGCTTTACTGGATTGACTTTAGTCGATTTCTGAGACCAATGGCGGGTACTAGGAGCATCAAAGGCACCGGTGATTGAGCAATCCCCATAAAATACCTACTGAGTAAGTATCCTGATTCGTGCTCATCAAATAGTGCGTAACCCGTGAATAAGGCAGCAGAAACGATGAGGAGTAGTCCATAAATGAAGATCACCTCTTTCCAATAGAATTTTTGATAGACCACTTTTAGAAAGGCAGATGTTTCTAACATGAAAACACCCGCGAAGACGAGGGTCATGGTCCATTTTAGGTAATACAATGTCCAATAGTCGAAGGAACTTAGAAAGCTCAGCTTCTCAGACATCATAGACACCTCATTCCCATACCATAGGAAGCGCATTTGTTCATTGATGTTGACGAAAAAGAACTCCCTGTAAAACCCAGTGGATGCTATAACGATGATACCAATAACAATGGCTAAGAAACGTAGATATCTACTTTTCACTTGTATTTGTCATTGTTTCGGAACCAATTCTACTCCACAGATACCATAAATAGAACACATAGCCGTAAACCAGAATTGTAAAGGTGTAGGTATGATTAAAGTCTAATATTTCGGGATCTGGGAAATAATATACGGTGAGCGCCAAACCCATGACTCTAATGACATTGAGCATGTGAATGGTGATGATGCCCAAGGGGATAAACCATAATTTCTTTTTCCATGATCCAGGAAAGACCAACACGAAACCGGTGAAGAGGGAAAAAAGGGTTAGACCATTACACGGATCACCTATCCATAGACCATGGGTTCCGTCTATTCCAATGGTTCGAACGGAACTAATCTCACTTTCTGCAATTAAAGTGTACCCCAGACTTTCGAGAATGAAAGCACTGATTTCTTCAAGGTTTCTGATTACAGCGAGGTCAAATGCTCCCTGAGGATGCAGCCACTGTTGGTAAACGAGGTACCATAATAGGTAAAGAAAAACCGCCTTCAATAGAAAGCGGTAAACAGGGTCAGACCAATATTTTTTGATCAAGGATTTAATAGCTTGACTACTCTAGTTGACTCCTTGCACAAGTTTGCGACCACCAAAGGCAATTCCAGCAGCAATTAGGAGTCCGATACCTCCATCAATAGGAATACAGGGAGGAGGCCAGCAGCCAGAACCTGTTCCAGATACACCGCCTGTTCCACCAGTTCCAGCGGTGGGAGGTGGTGCATACAAATCAAATGTCATAAAACCTCCAAGTAAAATGGCAGTTGCCAGTATTCTTTTTACTGTTTTTTTCATCAGTACTTAATAGTTTTTTGTGTCCAACTCTGACCATTGATGTTAACCGTAATAAAGTACACACCGCTCGTTAAGCTGGTCATTGAATATGTCTCTCGATTAAAGTTTGCGGTTGTCTTATCTGATTGAACTAAGTTTCCAAGTGCATCATAAATGCTGATTTGAGCTGGCGCTGATTGATCCAAAGAGAAATCGACAATTATATCTGTGTTTGTATTCCAGATTTTAACGAACTCATCATCTAATAGAGATACACTTCCTTCTTCTGGTTGACAGTCTTCAGATCCGTCTTTGGTCAATATTAAGGTATAATGCGCAGATGTTCCATTAGAGGTATTCATGGCAATAAGTGATTCTTCCGAAATACTTGTAATATCATCCGTCTGATCGTTTCGTATGGATGCACATGAATAACCTTCAAATTGATCAAGGCCTTCAAACGACAGAGTATATTCACCTTCCATGCCTGTTTCAAATCGAACTGGAATTTCAATTTGGTCCGCATATGTTGGAATGTAGTTTACCATCAGATCACTAGCTCCTGCCTCAATTGAAAGTTTGGGTGCCTTAGGATCTGGTAATCGTAAAGGAGATAAATCATATTCATCTAATCCTTCATACGCATCATCGCTCCTTCGTAAATAAACAGCACTTCCAATGGCTTCCTTATTATGCTGGGCCATAATTTTCAACTCGTCCTTGCGTGTATCACGCTTAAAGTATGTGCTGCTGGTTACCCCAGTAACTAAATCCAACGAAGGATCTAAATCAATGCTTGTCAGCCCAGTGGTGCTTACCCAGAATCCTTGCCCTGGAGGTATGGTAGCTCCACCAACAGGAACAGATACAAATGCGCTGCTGTTAGCATCTACGTACCAGTATTCATTTCCATTTATTCCTCCCGCGGCATCGATGTTGTCAAAATTTAAAAATCCGAGGTATGGATTACCAAGAAGATTCCAATTGTTTCCTGCAGAAGAATTAACAGGTATAGAAATAGGAGAGAGGTCAACGTCACCTTCCAAAATCCAAAACTGATCATTCCATGTAGTTTGATTATCACCTAGCCAGATTTCATATCCACGTCCTATTTCAAATGGTTCGGCTGTACTAGCAGGTACAACATATACATCGGCAACGGCATCCCAAAAATATACAGAGGTGAAGCCACCGCCTCCACTTGCGTTTGAAGCATATCCATTTCCACCAGCGATCCCACTCATAAATACTTCACCATTTAAATCTTCCAAATCCGTATCAACTCCAGAAGTGGTTATATCGCCCCAATTGGTATTCCTTGTGCTTCGGAATCGATGAACAATGAATGAACCGGTTCCGTCCAAAATGTTGCCATTGGGTGTTGGGCCTATGGCAGCTGTGTTTGCAGCAGTGGATAGAAAGGTAAGATTGCCATTGTTGGTGAGGTTTCCATTTAATAAATCCAAATTCTCCGAGATCTCATAATCGGCTGGGAAGAGCGTAGCGCCATTCACATTGTTGACCTCTAGGTTTGCAAAGGAGAGAGCAGATCCTGAAGAGTTTAAAATGGTCTGGTTTCCATTTATACCTCTAAAGATTATTCTACTACCCACATCCATGGTGATTGAAGTGCCAGCTTCAATATTTAAATCTCCTAATATAATAAGTGTAGAATTTGCATCCATAATCAAAGCTGCACCACCGCCACCGCCATCGGCTTCGAGCCGAAGATTATTTGCAGATTCTTCCGAGCCTGCGATTATTCTAACTGTCACGCCATCTGCAATTTCAACATGCTTCGTACTATCAGGTGGTAACGTAGAGCATACCCAGAAGGCCCCACCTGGATCTGACCAGTTTCCAGTGATGAGGGCAATGCACGTTTCTAAGTTATTATCATTACCAATAGTGAAGTAAGTTCCATCTGCAAGAGTTACATTTTCAAATGTGATGATAGGGCCTGCTACTGAAGGAGGCGTAGTATCGATTGTTGCATTTAAAAAATTACCATCACCGTCTGTAAGCAACCTGTATGACCCAGGGTCTAGGCCAAACGATATTCCTGATAAATCAAAAGTCAAATCAATGGTTCCCACAGAGTTATCACCACCAGAAATATCTACCCTCCACTCCTGATCTAGTCGCTGGCTTGTTCCGACTGTATATCCTGCAGGAACTTCAGTAGTGTTGTTTCCAGTACCGGCACCATCATGTCCCCAAAGCATATATTCACCGTCTTCCAAGTCATCTGCGCCTGTAATTTGAACAATGCTAGTTCCGCGTGCATCGGTGTGGTTATCGCCTGCTGATTCTTGGCCTATACCTGCAACCTCATTGCCATGGGTGGCATCAAAGGCGTATTTATCGTTGCCTCCAAGCGCTAGGTTATACTTGGATGAAAGATAGTTGTCCACGATGATACGCTGTGTGGTGTTCAGTGCAGTGGTGTAGATGATTACTTCCGCGTATTCGCCTGTAAACAAACCGCCAGTATTATTCAAGTTCTGACCCAATGAAAATCCATTATTAACAGGAATGGAGCCATTGGCATTGTTTCTCGAGCCAACCAGTGTGTTGTTTCGATATTGTCGCAATGTAGAAGCCCCTCCGTCCCAGATGGAGCTGTGAATTTGAAAACCCGTTTGGTAGGCGTAAGTGTCGTTGGTGGTTCCGGTGGCAGTCGGAACATTACCGTAGAATTTAGAATTTAATTTTAGGAATCGAACGGCTGAGGTTGATAACGAACTCTCAATATTTAAAATATTTCCAACGCTGGCACCCGAATTCGCATCAATGACCAAAAAATAGGAGAGTTCATTGATGCCATTTAAATTGCTAAATCCGCTGTTATCCACAAATCGGTCTTGTGCACCGTCATAAGACATCACGGCATTGCCGTTCAATTGGTTCGTTTGGTAGGTCGGTCTTCGGGATAATAGTTTTGTGTCACATCATTCCCGTTGCCAGAACGATCTACCAATGTTTGAATGCCTGTA
This sequence comes from uncultured Flavobacteriales bacterium, assembly GCA_943788775.1. Classification (GTDB taxonomy): domain Bacteria; phylum Bacteroidota; class Bacteroidia; order Flavobacteriales_G; family Salibacteraceae; genus SHAN690. Next base: position 33,315 of record CALSRO010000010.1, read on the forward strand.
TTATTCGCCAACCCTAGAAACTCCAGATCATACCAAATGGCATTGTCTGTGGAACTGCCGACCCCACCGGGACCAGTCTGTGTATACGCGGTATTTCCTCCAATGGTCAGAAGGATGGTCGTTGCAATAGAAAATGAAAAAGTAAACCTCATATCAATAGCCAAAAAATTACGTGCAAAGTAACACATTCTGTAGGTTATACGCTAATATGAGCAAAAGGGTTTAGTTAGGAGCCAATCTTGTCTAAATTTGCAATCTAATTCAGGAATTTCTGGAGAGCAAAACCGAAATAATTTCGCGCAAGGACGCAGTCAGGGTTATATCCATTATAATCGCTAACTGGCCTGTGCTTCTTATATTGCCTGCTTTAGTGTATGCGGGCTCTTATCTCTACACACATCAAATTCCAGATGTACATGCTGCAAAGTGTCAAATTCTACTTAAGACTAATGAAACGTATAACTATCAGCAACAAATTTATCGTGGCCTAGGATTCGGCTCTAAATACGCATCTTACGAAGAGACGGCTAGTCAAATGCGTGTTATTAAGTCCTCCAATCTGATTGAAGAAGTGCTTTCAAGATTGCCTCTGAATGTTTCGTATTATATCGTGGGAAGGCTGAAAATATCAGAGGTGTATGATCATATGCCATTCCTCGTTATATCAGATGAGCGATCTGGTGCTTACAGCGGAATGTCTTTTGATCTGAACATTTTGAACGATGAGGAATTTCGATTGAAATATGAAGTTGCAGGGGTGAGTAAGGATAAGGTTTTTGCATTTAGTGAATTAATTTTGGATGATGGGTTATATCTCAAGGTGGAGAAGCAAAAAAACTTGAATGAGGTATCCCTAGAAACTTTGAAGCAAATAAATTATAGATTCAAAGTGTTTAAATCCAATAGTTTAATCTCTAAATACAAGTCGAACTTAGAGGTGAAAAATTTGGATTACACGAGTATTGTCGAATTGACGCTCCGAGACGAAATAGCGAATAGGGCGACAGAAGTATTGGACACTTTAGCCAGATTGTACGTTCAGAATACAGTTAAGAATCAATCGGAAATCAATCAGAACACCTTAAGTTATATTGATAAACAGTTGGATGAAGTGATTCGGATTATCAATGATATTGAGTCTGAATTAGAATTGTACAAAGAAAAGAAGGCAATCCTCAATCTATCCAAAGAGGAAGAAACATATTTCAATCG
>CALSRO010000011.1 GCA_943788775.1 uncultured Flavobacteriales bacterium
ATTTACTTCGTTTATATATACGTGGTAATAGAAAGGATGAAATCGTCACTACTCATATCATGGACCAGCGAGTTCATCTATTTTGGGTTCATGCTCATTCTGTCTGCATTGTATCTGAAATATGGAAAGTGGAAAGACGCAGAAGTTTAATCTCCACGACCATCTCTCAATAATTTATATCGATTATTCGGTCTTAGCAATGCATTCAATCGGATTATTAGTGATTTTCGCACGCGAAACGGTGCGAACCCATCTCAAACTACCGGAATAGCAATACTCTATGAAGATATGTTTCATCATGTATCCGTGGGAAGCGGTTAAGCCTTCCCAGGATTCTACCCTGCGCATCATTCACGAAGCTGTAAAGCGCGGCCACGAAGTCGCCATTACTCACCCATCTAACCTTACCATTCGGGATAGTGTGACTTTAAGTCATTGTAAAACGGTAGTTAAGACTGAGAAAACCACCTCAAATATTCCGTCATTTTACAAAGCGATTCAATTCCAAATGGAGATGAGAAGGCTGGATGATTTCGATATCATTTTCATGAGGGACAATCCCCCATTAGATTCTTTGATGCTCAACTTCTTGGATTCCATCAAGGATGATGTATTCATCATCAATGCGGTGGATGGCCTACGAGAAGCAAACAATAAAATTTATCCTGCTGCCTATCATGATCCAGATCGTGAATTAATTCCTGCCACGCATGTATCCAAAAACATCGACTACCTATTGCGTATCATCAAAGAGTCTCCCAATGATAAAATGATTTTAAAACCATTGGACGGTTATGGTGGCAGTGGAGTAATCATCGTAGAGAAATCAGCCATGCAAAGCGTACGTTCCTTGCTCGACTTTTACATCAACCGAGAAAAGGGAATCTCTAATTATGTGATACTTCAGGACTACATTGAAGGTGCTGAACAAGGTGATGTTCGGATTTTAATGCTCAACGGTGAACCTATTGGCGCCTTGAGAAGAATACCACCTCAAGGGGATTTAAGATCAAACATCTCAGCTGGAGGCAGTGTCGCTAAATACAAGCTCACCAAATCTGATAAAATTCTTTGCATGAAGATTGGGGAGAAACTGGTGCGTGACGGAATTTACTATGCGGGTCTTGATCTAATCAATGGTAAATTGATTGAAATCAATGTTTTAAGCCCCGGAACGATTACAGACATTAACCGTCTCAATAAGGTGAAACTGCAAGAGAAAATCATCGATTATCTAGAAACGGTGTTGAAACGCAAAAATCAATTCAAAACGGACTTCAGACCACACGAACTCATTGATCATGCAACAGTTGTCAATTAACGAAATCATTCGGAATATCCGTGATGAAAAGATATTTGAAGCAACCACTTCGGATGGCTCATTTCGCATTAAAATCAATCGCTATGTTCCCTATTGCTGCACTGCCATTCATCATGGCGCTGCGCTGAGGAAGTCCCTCAAAGAGAAAATCGCTCTTGACGATTTTGATCGTTGGTATGAAGAAGACCCACATACGGGAGATTTTATTGAATCTATGCCCATCACTCTGATTGGATTAGACTCTAGATATGAGTATGATCTAAATCGAAAACCCGAAGAGTGTGTCTTTGACATCGCTTGGGGTAAGAAGGTTTGGAAATCGACTTTGAGTCCTAAGGAACGACAACTGAGTGTCACAAAGCATGCCAACTACTATAAGGTAACCCACGCCTTAATTGAGAAGCTAGAAGGCTTATTTGGTGGAAGTGTCGTCTATGATATTCACTCTTACAACCACATGCGCTGGGATCGAAACGTGCCTCTATTTAACATCGGCTGTGAGAGCATCGACTTGAAGAAGTTTGGTAAATGCATTGACCACTGGAACAATGAACTTTCTGATATTTCATTGACTGGAATCGAAAGTCAAGCGGCTATCAACGATGTCTTTTATGGAAGAGGTTACAATCTTGAGTATATCAATACCAACTTCAAGAACACGTTGGTTCTAGCTACTGAAATAAAGAAAGTGTACTGCAACGAACTCACCGGTGCAGATTACCCAAAAGTGATCAAAGAGTTACAGCAAAAACTGAAACAAGCGATTCTCAACAATGCTCACTATTTCTCTTCTCTAAAGACCAATTGGAAGGCAAAATCCGCATCGCATCTGTTAGACAAGAAAATTGATCCCGCGATAGAAAATGTGGACAAGCAGTTGTATCGTTTGCTCAAGAATTTCGAGTTATTGGCATATGTGAATCCAACCAATACGGCTGTTGAACAACGCAAGTTTTTCAAGAGTAAATGTACCGAGTCGCCTATGTTTAAGTACTCACCTATAAAGATTAATCCTTTTGAACTGAAGCAAGAGTTAGGCGGATTAAAAACTCAGGATATCAATGACGTTTCAATCCGTCATCTTTACGAATCCGTCATCAATAGTTTCTTTGATAAGATTGATTTGTTGGCTTCTTTGAACTCTCGAAAGTTTCTCTACAATTCATTACGCTACTTCGGCAGGCCAAGCAAAATAGACCTATTGAATGCTCAATATGTTTTGCTCCTTCCTGCCATTCCGAGTGAACCGAAAAGAATGCCTCACTTGAGCATGGATGAGGTCGTTTCGACCTTTTCTAACGCCCTGGATGACTATGGCATTAAGTGTAAAATTGAGATGAGTAACCGAGTCATCTCTCAAATCATGGTATTAAATTCAAAACGGACCGTTTTGATTCGTCCCGATGCCAAGTTTACAAGGCGGGAGGTAAACGCTTTGATAGAACATGAAATTGGTGTGCACATGGTTACTACTCAAAACTCAGGTCAGCAACACCTAAAGATTTTCAATCTGGGACTTCCGGTGAATACCAGAACTCAAGAGGGATTGGCCATTCTATCGGAATATTTGAGTGGCAATTTCACGTTGAAACGATTCAAAAAGATTGCACTCAGGGTAGTAGTCACGGATATGATGTGCAATGGAGCTACTTTTATTGATTGCTATAACTATCTCGTTAATCAGCAACAAATCAGCACGAGTGATGCTTATACCATTGTTACCCGAATCTTTAGAGGTGGCGGTTTCACGAAAGACTACCTCTACCTGAGCGGCTTCGTTCGCATTTTGAAACTTTGGAATAGCAACACGGACTTGAGTCCGCTGCTAGTAGGTAAAACATCCTTGGATTTTTACGATACGATCGTTGAAATGATAGACCGCGAAATGATCGCTAAACCCCAATTCATTACCAAAAGCATTGAAAAGCCATTTGAATATGAGCAAAACGGGATTTACGATTACATCATAAGTGGTTTAAAGTAATTCGAAAATGGCAAAACAAAAAAGGGAGAACTCAACTTGGAGCCTCCCTTTATTTTTTCTAAAAAGTCTAGCGTTTAATCTTCATCATCCTCTCCAGGAGCATCATCTGGAACATCCATTGCCTCGTCATCTTCATCTCCGAATTTTTCTTCGAAGTCTTCCTTGACGTCATCCTTTAAGTGACCATCATCGTCATAATCTTCATCTTCTTCAATGATTTCTTGCGCACGTGCCTTAGTCATTTTCAGCAGATAAATTTTTTCTTCTGTTTCAAAATGAAGGGCAGAAACCAGCTCCCCTTTCAGCGGGAAACGGATTAGGTGTTCCATGAATCCCTCTGGATAAAATAATTTGATTTGTTGTTGTAGCTCCTCGCTCACATTAGCGAATGAAGTGATGACTTTAGGTTTAGCGTTTGAGTCCAATTTCGATGGTTTTATAAATTCAACAAGTAAGCAAATATCAATGGTGCTACAATAGTAGCGTCTGATTCGATGATAAATTTAGGAGATTCTGTATCTAATTTCCCCCATGTGATTTTTTCATTAGGAACAGCACCCGAATACGAACCGTAACTCGTTGTGCTGTCGCTTATTTGGCAGAAAAAACTCCAAAATGGTGTATCGTTTCTTTCCATGTCTTGATACAACATGGGAACAACACAAATCGGGAAGTCGCCTGCGATTCCACCACCAATTTGGAAAAATCCGATTCCATCGCTGCCAGCATTGTCCGTATACCAATCTGCTAAGAAAGTCATGTACTCAATACCCGATTTCATGGTAGATGGTTTCAATTCTCCCTTCATACAATAAGAGGCGAAAATGTTACCCATAGTCGAGTCTTCCCAACCGGGAACGATAATGGGTAAGTTCTTTTTAGCCGCAGCGAGCATCCAACTGTTCTTTGCGTCAATCTCGTAATACTGCTCCAGCACACCGCTTAACAGAAGCTTGTACATAAACTCATGCGGGAAATAGCGTTCGCCATTGTCCTCAGCGTCCTTCCAGATCTTAAAAATGTGCTGTTGTAATCTGCGAAAAGCCTCCTCTTCGGGAATACAAGTGTCTGTCACCCGATTCAATCCTCTTTCCAATAGATCCCACTCGTCTTGTGGAGTTAAGTCACGGTAATGCGGCACTCGTTCATAGTGCGAATGGGCCACCAAGTTCATGATGTCCTCTTCTAGATTAGCTCCTGTACAAGAAATGATCTGCACTTTGTCTTGTCGGATAATTTCCGCAAAAGATTTGCCCAATTCGGCTGTACTCATCGCCCCGGCCAGAGAAACCAGCATTTTTTTACCCTCGGCAAGATGCTTTTCGTAGCCCTTTGCTGCGTCAACCAAGGCCGCTGAGTTGAAGTGCTTATAGTGTTCCAGCATGTACTGGCTTATAGGTCCTTTATTCGTCATTTCCATGAAACTTATAACTCAATAGTTTGTAATACAATTTGGCAGCTAAAAAATCGCAAGCCTTGTGCGCAGGATGTGGTGCCAACTCTACAATATCAAATCCTACTATGTTTTTTTCCTTAAAAACTCTTCTCAAATATTGAATGGTGGTGTTCCAATCCATACCGCCCGGCTCTGGTGTTCCTGTAGCGGGCATGATACTCGCATCAAACACATCCAAATCGATAGTGAGATAAACGTTATCTGTCATTTTAACCAAAGACTTCTCGACCCATTCCGCGTTGCCATGCATCTCCTCTGCGAGAAAACACTGATCGCGCTTTACGTATTGCATCTCTGATTTATCGGCAGATCGAATTCCAACCTGCACCAAGTTTGCATTTTGAGACGCGTCATAAACGGCACACGCATGATTATAAGGAGAACCATGGTAGGTAGGTCTCAGGTCTGTGTGAGCATCCAATTGTAACACGGTCAAGTTTTCATAGTGCTCGTAATGCGCTTTGATCAAACCAATACTCACACTGTGTTCGCCCCCGAAAAAGGTCAAAAATTTACCTGACTTGATCAGTTCCTTCGTGGAGTTATACACCTCTTCAAAAACAGCTTCTGGCGAAGAATCAGCCTTAATTGCAGGCAAGATATAGACCCCTTTTCTATATACTTCTGAATCGGTTTCGATATCATATAACTCCATGTTGTCGGTCGCATCTAAAAAGGCTCCGAAACCTTTGTCGGCACCCTTGCCCCATGTGCTAGTTCCATCATAGGGGATGGATTGCAACCAAATCGAAGCAGTTTCTTTTTGGCAGAACTCATCTGCTACATCTCCAAAATTTCTCATCCTTCTTTGTATCCTAGTAAGCGGAACATCTCTTCCGCTGATTGTTCATTTCGATATACGTAATCCACGATGTTTCCTTTTTCATCGCGGTCAATAATTACGTGTTTCGGACTTGGAATCAAACAATGCTTGATTCCACCATATCCGCTGATCGCATCTTGATAAGCCCCCGTGTGGAAAAAGCCCAAATAAAGAGGTTCTGCATCCCCCTCCTCATTTTTTGGAAGCATAACTGCCTGATTAAAATCCTCCGAATTATAGTAATCTGAGTGATCACAGCTGATTCCGCCAATGTTGGCTCGTTCGTGTTCGTTGTTCCACTTATTGATAGGCAACAAAATAAATTTTTCGTGAATGGACCAAGCATCTGGAATGGTGTTCATCAAGCTATTGTCGATGATGTACCATTTCTCATTGTCGTTCTGCATTTTCTGCTCCAGCACCTTAAAAATGATTGCACCACTTTCACCAACCGTGTACTTTCCAAATTCGGTGAAAATGTCAGGATGCTTAATCCCGTCTGCATCACAGGCCTCTTTGATGTTCTTTACGATCTCGTTGATCATATAATCGTAATCGTATTCGAAACCAAGGTTGTTTCTCACCGGAAAACCGCCACCTAAATTTAAGGATTTCAATGTTTTGCAAGCCTTACTCAACTCACCATATAATTTCAACGCACGCTGAAATTCGCCCCAATAATAGAGGCTGTCCTTGATGCCTGAATCGACAAAAAAGTGAAGCATAGTCAACTCCACGTTGGGTTGTGGCTTGATCTCCTTTTCGTAGAACTCCAACATTTCGTTGCTTCTGATTCCGAGTCTTGAAGTGTAGTATGCTGATTGTGGTTCTTCGTTGATCGCCATGCGAACCCCGATTTTAATTTTGGTGTCACCTGCTAATTTGACCAATCGATCCAGTTCGGTCTTACTATCCAATACGATAACCACATTAGTAAATCCAAACTTGATCAGCGATATGATCTTCTCGAGGTAAGATTCGGTTTTGTATCCGTTGTTGACGATAATTCGCTTCTTATCTATCTTACCCTCATTGTGCAAATTAAGGATCAAGTCGATATCAAAACTTGAAGAGGTTTCTAAGTGAACATCGTGCTTTAAAGCTTCCGACACAACATGCGAAAAGTGATTACACTTTGTACAGTAGCAATAATTATAATTCCCCTTGTACCCGTTCTTTTTGATCGCCCTATTAAAGAGATTTCGTGCTTTTTTGATCTGGTCTCCAATCTTCGGTAAGTAGATAAATCGGAACGGGGTACCATATTTATCAATCAAGTGTTTCAGCGAAATACCGTGAAAGGTCAGGGTGTTGTCCCTAAGATCAAAACCTTCTTGAGGGAAATAAAAGCTTTGATCGATGAGGTTGAAATAGGTATTCTTCATTAAAATAGGTTGCCTACTATGCAGTTAAGGCAGGGTTTAATTTGGGTGTAAAATTAGATTCCATTTGAATTCATAGCGATTTTTTCTCCTAAGGAATTGAAAACAATATATCTGAGGTGATACCAATCATTATCCCTACTTTTCTCGTAACCGTTCAACAACTGCATCATGGCATCAATATATAGCCAAGATAATATTGAATCATTGTACGAATTGTTGGCCCGAGCAGCTGGGACAAAGATTTTCAATGCCAAAGATTATGATGCGGTCATAACCGAACCTTCCTTTTGGCCAAACATGATCTACAATCCGAGATTCGATCGTAAAAACCTTAGAACGCGGATTCATTCATTGAAAATTGGCAGTCAAACATCCAATGGGCCAAACTACATCATGTCTGATCCAGGCAAAACCTCACAGGAACTGCTTTCTGGGCTGAAAGATCTCAATCTCAAGATTGGTCACTGGACGGCCATGCATCGAACACTGCAAGATTTACCAGAATACACTCAACCCACACTCAAAATAGCCGAGGTAAAAGTCAAATCTGAGCTTGTTCATTGGTTACATGTCTTGAACGAAGCCTTGATGAAAGAAAGCAAAGTAGATGCTTCCATGTTTGAGAATATCCTTTCAAATGAGAATATCCAAATATTAGTCGGCACGTTGGATGGCGAGCCGGTTGCCACATCCATGAGTTTTATTCATAATGGAACGTGCGGAATATATCTGGTCGCAACATTGGAGCCGTTTCGAGGTTTAGGAATTGGTCGAGACATGACACTAAGGGCAATGAAGATTGGGAAAGAATTAGGATGCAGCCAGGCTACTCTTCAATCCACAAACATGGGACTTTCTGTATATCGTAATCTTGGATTTGAAGATTGTGGCGAGATAGAGGTGTTTGATGTATCAAAGAGTAGCTAGCTTCGCGACCGATGGAGCAAAACGGAACTCGGATAAACAAATACTTAAGTGAACTTGGGCTTTGCTCTCGCAGGGAAGCAGATAAATGGATTGAAATGGGTCGCGTTACCATCAACGGTAAGAAGCCTGAAGCGGGCACCCGAATCACCAGACGAGACAAAGTGCGCGTGGACGGTAGGGTGGTTTCCGAACCCAGCGAGCCCGATGTGTATTTGGCGTTTAACAAACCACCCGGAGTGGTCTGCACCACCGACACAAGCGATCCAGACAACATTGTAGACTATGTGAACTATCCTAAGCGTGTTTTCCCTATCGGTCGATTAGATAAACCCAGTGAAGGTTTGATTTTCATGACTAGCGATGGAGACATCGTCAATAAAATACTGAGGGCGGGAAACGAACACGAAAAGGTCTATGAAGTAACGGTAGACAAACAAGTCACACCAGAGTTTATTTCAAAAATGGCGGGTGGAGTTCCTATCATGGGAACGATGACCAAAAAGTGCAATGTAGAAATGCTCACTCCACACAGCTTTCGCATTGTGTTGGTACAAGGTATGAATCGACAGATCCGCAGAATGTGCGAACATTTTGAGTACGATGTTAAAAAGCTGAAGCGTACGAGAATCATGAATGTTTCGCTGGATATTCCACAAGGGCAATGGCGAGATTTGACCGAGGCAGAGTTGGCTGAAATTACGCGACTCACCAAAAACTCAAGTAAGACCGCTGATAAGAAAACCGTTTCTCAAAAACCTAAACCCAAACCCAAAGCACAGCCGAACAATAAGCGATCTGGACCACCAAAGGGCAAGAATTTTAGCGGACGAAATGCCTCTACATCTGGTCGGTCGGGTGGGAAAAACAAAACTTCAGGTCGAAGAAAAAAGAGATAATATGGAATGGACTAAAGAGCAATATGAAAACAATAAAGAACGCTTAGTTCGCACCTTTCATTTTGGCAATTTTATCGAAGCCTGGGCTTTCATGTCCAAGGTGGCAATATTGGCTGAAAAGCACAATCATCACCCCGACTGGAGCAATATTTACAATCGGGTTACGATACGATTGAACACACACGATGCAGGCGATGTGATCACGGACAAAGACCACAAACTAGCCGAGGCGATAGATCAAGTATAGATGCAAGTCAAAAAGATCCATCAACTCACCGCTCACAGCGCTGCCTTGTATGCCATGGCTCCGGGTCGAACGCTCGGAACTCTATTTAGCGCTGGCGCGGACAAAGTAGTAGCCGAATGGAATTTGGAAACCGGGGAAACCAACGCTTTCGCCATTCGAACGGAGCGCACAGTCTATAGTTTATTGAACCTCAATCGCCAGTTTTTGGTCATTGGTACCATCGTGGGTGGCATGCATGTCATTGACCTAGATTCAAAACAAGAAGTGCGGCATTTGAAGTTTCATGATAAGGGCATTTTCCATTTATTGCACCTACCCAAAACCAATAGAGTCGTTGCGGCTTGTGCAGATGGCAGCATCAGCATTTGGAATGCAGCCGATTGGAGTCTAGAGCGGCATCTACCACTATCCAATGAAAAGATTAGAAGAGTCGCTCACAACCACGATGAATCGCTCATTGCAGTAGCTTCAGGAGATGGCAAAGTTCGATTGTTGGAATGCAGTGAATTCAAATTGGTCATGGAATTGGATGCACATGAAGAGGGTGCCAATTCGGTGGCTTTTCTTCGAAACGGAGATTTGCTTTCGGGCGGAAAAGACGCCCACCTGTGCCGATGGACGGCCAAGAATGGCTTTCAACTGGAAGAGAGAATTCCAGCACACAACTTCGCTATTTATGATATCGTGGTCGCAGACAACGATGCCTTGATTGCCACGGCTAGCCGAGACAAAACCGTAAAGATTTGGAATCCATCAGATCTTTCTTCCCCTATTCGATTGGATCGAGCCAAGGCTGGAGGACACCTGAATTCTGTGAATGCAGCTATTTGGTTGGAGGAGGAAAAACTACTGGCTACGTGCAGCGATGACCGAAGTGTGATTCTTTGGGAGTTGGGGAAATAAGTAACTACTCATCATGCTCTCTGCTCTTCACTGGCTTGGCATGATAATCTGCTTCGAGTTGCTTTTTCTCGGCTTCTATTTCCTCCCAATCCTTGGGGTCAATTTCACCGTTCAATTCGGGTTGTCCGGCTTCCAACCAAGCCGAATACCAAAAGCTACCAATGGTGATGATGGAGGCGCGCATTCTGCGTTCCACCATGTTGTCCAGCATTTGATGATACTCCGCACTGTAGTCTCTGGAATAGACCTTGACTGTAGATCGGCCACGCTCCTCAAAGGCATATTTGCGATCGCTCGGAAAGTCATCATTCAAGGCTCGTTCAAATTCAAGCACCGAATCGACTGCATTGTGGCTTCGCTCCACCGCTGTCCAAATGGTAGCCAATGGATCTTTGACCATTTCAGCTCTGCCGATGAAATAGTTGTAGTCTTCGGCATACAACTCGGGTAAACGAGACTCCCAAAAGCCATGGATTCCCTTTTGGTTGGTTAACTGTCCGTTGTAGTTCTCTGTAGTGTGCAATGGAACGTGCGCATCGGCAATGTAATGACCGATGTCGGCCGATGTTTTCAGTATGTATGGAATGTCCTTTTCTTTAAAGGCATTGATTAATCGAACGTACATCCGCTTTACATGCCATGGAACAATACCATATGCCTGAAGCGTATCTTCAGAAAACTTGGCCACGGCTTCGTCCCATTCTCTAGGTACAATTTTGAAGCAATCTTCCCCGTAGTGATCAATGTCTATGTAATGCCTGGGTGCCTCTTCTTTGACCACATACCTGCGCATGTCTGGATCAACGGCATGTTCGGATATGAACTCCAAGTGATCTTTGTAGAAGTCCATCAACTCTGTAGGAAGCGTAAACACCGCCATCCTATTGATGGATTTGTGTCCATAAAAACCCCAACAATACAAGTTGAGGGGGGCAATACAAAGCAGTGCTATGACGAATATTTTGATGGCTTTCAGCACGATTCGAAAGTAGCGATCTGTCCTTTCCGAAGATGGACCAAGGAAAGAATTAACGAAATGTTGAAGTAAGTACTTCTACTCTATTTCAATTTCAAAAATGGGAATCGAGTCACCTTAGCAGATAACGCCTTGTTACGAATGATAATGCGCACCTCCGTATCCACCGCACTGAATTCCTTGGTTACATAACCCATTGCAATGGCTTTGTCCATGGACGGAGATTTTGTTCCGCTGGTGACATGGCCAATCGTATTTCCATCCAAATCTTGAATCTCATATCCCTGACGAGGAATTGGACCTTTTTCGATTTCGTGGAATCCAACGAACTTGCGAGAAACGCCAGCTTCTTTCTGCGCTTTCAAGGCCTCCCAATTGGTGAACTCTTTGGTGTATTTCGTAATCCAACCTAGGCCAGCTTCGTGTGGCGAAGTGTTGTCGTCAATGTCGTTGCCATACAAGCAAAACCCCATCTCCATGCGCAATGTATCACGCGCACCCAATCCAGCAGGCATAATGTTTACATGCTTACCTGCTTCGAAAACGGCATCCCAAATCTGATCGGCTACATCATTGGTGAAATACACTTCGTAACCTCCAGAACCGGTGTAACCTGTAGTCGCGACAATCACATTATCGACTCCAGCGAATTTACCCACCTGAACGGTGTAGTATTCCATGTCTCCTAGATTCATATCGGTCAAGGACTGAATCGCTTCTGTAGCCTTGGGACCTTGAATCGCCAAAAGCGAGTAATTATCTGAACGGTCGGTCATTTCTACACCAGCTGTATTGAATTTTGAGATCCAATTCCAGTCCTTTTCCATGTTAGAGGCGTTCACCACCAACATGTATTCCTCCTCACCTAAGCAATAGACCAATAAGTCATCTACAATCCCTCCCGTTTCGTTTGGCATGCATGAATACTGCACTTTACCTGGAGTCAGCTTTGAAGCGTCATTGGTAGAAACCCGTTGAATTAAATCCAATGCTCCCGAACCTTTCAAAAAGAACTCGCCCATGTGGCTCACATCAAACACTCCTACTCCATTTCTTACGTTCAGATGTTCCTCACCCAAATTGGAATATTGAACAGGCATGTCATAACCTGCGAATGGAACCATTTTAGCGCCAAGCGCTACGTGCTTATCGTAAAGTACTGTCTTCTTACTCATGACTAGTCTGTGTTTAATTTGACTCTTTCAAAACCTTTGCTCAGCCTTTGAGGCGTGCACTTTGGTTCAAATTTAGGTCGGCAAACGTATACTTTTCAACGCAAATTTTCTAGCATGAAAAGCAGCTTTCCTTGCGCAGATTTTACAGAGTATTTCTCCTCGATCGTTTTGCGCCCTGCGGCTCCGATTTTTGCTCTCAATTCAGGCGATTCAATCAACTGACTGAGATATTCCGTCCAGTCATCCACCGAATCGGCTAGGAATCCATTCACACCGTGTTCTATGATTTCAGGATTTACACCAACGGGCGACATGACGGCAGGTTTGCTCAAACTCATGTATTGAATCCCCTTGAATCCGCATTTACCTCTTGCCCAATCGTCATCCGGCAAGGGCATCATTCCAATGTCGATCATATCCAGGTTGGCGACTTCTCGATCCTTGTCCCAGGCAATGGTTTCAATGTCCAGACCATCGATATCAATCTTACGCTCTGTGACCGCCACAAACCGAATTTTTTGACCGTATTTTTCTTTCAAATTTCGCAACCATGGTTCGGCCAACAGAAAATGTTTGTTGGTAGTTTGTGAACCGCTCCAACCGATGGTAATGGGTCCATTGGAAATGCGATGAGCCGTTTTATAATAGTCTGTATCAATGACCGTAGGTAAGACCTTGACGTGGTCGTTATGCTGATGTGCGTACTCGGCCAAGTAGCTGTTTCCTGCAATGATCAAATCCGAAAGCGAAATGATCTTTTTTGTCTTTGACGGATCCTTCAACCAACTCAAATTCTTGTTTCCTTCGGATATATCCAACAACCAAATGGCATCGTCAAAATCAAAAACCACTTTGGCTTTGGTCTTGGCAAATCGATGCTCGAAGAAAGTCGATCCGGTGACAAAGGTTTCGCGCTGGATGAATATTATATCGTATTGATCGGCCTTGGCAATATCGCTCATGCGACTCAAAAACCCCTTGATGACCACCTTGGCTTTCTTCCAATAAGCACCGGGCGTGTAGAAGGCCTTGTCCCCATTCTCGTCCAGCACATGAGCGTAGTCGCATTGCCAACCATTGGCTTCTAAAAAGGGAACAAATTGTTCGTAGCGAAAGCGTTGTGAAGGCGAACGACCGGGGCGGTGTAATGCAACAAATAATAGCCGTTTTCCTGAATCCATGCGTGGGCAAATTTATCTGATTCGACTTTGCCGCTGCCTACAAATATTTTACACCAGCAATGGATCCTTTCGCATCCAACCTGTAACAGACACCCTCGGCAAGTTGGCTTGTAGGACTTCATGCTCAACCAAATCGCTTCGAAAGAGTATCAGTCGTCCATGCAGCGGAGAATAATCCGAGAATCCACCATTAGCATCGTACACCCTCAATTCTCCTCCATCCCCCGTTTTCCAATCTGGGTTTAAATACAAGATGACAGAGAAAACTCGATTGGAAGACACTTGAAATTGATCTACGTGCCTCGCATAAAAGGCGCCTTTTGGATACATGGCAAAATGGGCTTCGGTGCGTTCCAGATGGATTCGGAAATAGTTGCTGAGGTATTCTCTTAATTCATCCATGTGTGACCAATAGTGTTTCATGGAATCCGTGGCCAATTGCTTGTCCAACCACTTCACCCGATCGCCTCGTATTTTAACAACTGATTTCTTTTCAATTCCCTTGCCGATGGCAGCGCGTTTAAACGTTCCATTTTCAAAATTGAAAACCGCTTCTTCTCGCAATTGATCGAGGATAGGAAAAGGTAAAAATTGGTCGATGAGTGAAAATCCAGAGGCCTCTAACTGCTGGGCGATGGAATCGAATATAGCGTTCAACGTGACTGATAAATCATGGTGCAAATGGACGCTAATTTTCGTTGCTTCTAAAACAAAATCTGAAGTTTTTGTTCGCTCGATTTGCGAAAGACCAAATGCTAACTCTTTCTTTGCTCCATGTCATCTTCAAATCGAGTTTTGATTTCCATTCTAATGCCCGTCAAGAATGCCGATCCTTGGCTGGATGAGTGCATTCAATCCATTCGTGAGCAAGAATTTATGGAGTGGGAATTGTTCGCGGTCGATGACGGATCAAAGGATAAATCACTTGATATTTTAAATCGTGCTGCTGCTTCAGACGATCGAATCCAAGTGCATAATTCCAACGGAAATGGAATTATCGATGCGCTGCAATTAGCATTGAATCATTCCCAAGGTCAATGGATTACTCGAATGGATGCTGACGACCTAATGCCCACGAAAAAGCTTCAATGGTTTTGGGATTCAGCTCAAAGAAATCCAAATGCTATTATCACAGGCAAAGTGAAGTATTTCGCCAAAGGCCCCGTTTCTAAAGGCTACTTGGAGTATGAGCAATGGCTGAATGAGCGCTGTGACGCTGCTGATCACTGGCAGTCGGTCTATCGAGAATGTGTGATTGCGAGCTCAAATTGGCTAGTCCCCAAAGAAGCGGTAAGCTTCGATAAGGATGTTTATCCAGAGGATTATCATCTAGTGCTTAAATGGTACGCTGAAAAACGTGAGATCCTATCTATTCCTGAAATCACTCATTTATGGCGCGAACACCCCAAACGGACATCACGTAACTCAAAGCACTATCAGCAAGTAGCATTCTTCGAATTAAAGCTTCGCCACTTTTTAGATACAGATCGAAATCCCGAACGACCATTAATGGTGATGGGTAAAAACCAAAAAGCAAAGCTGATTGAACGGTTTTTAAAGGCTCACAAGATCGATTCCATTGCTGTGGATCTGGAACATCTCTATCGCTTTGCCGAGGTGGACAATCCTCAGGTTCTTGTAGCCGTATTTCCCGATCCCTTGGTGCGAGATGGCATTGCAAACTTGTTATCCGGATTCGGTTTGGAAATGGGAGAAAGTTGGTGGTGGCTTTAGCGGCAGAAAACCCTAAGTGCCCCACACCATTTCACATACATTTGCCCAAAACCAACCCAATTATGACTGCACTTCCTCCATGTCCACTATGTCAATCTGAATTTGCCTACTCCACAGGCGGTGAACTACTCATGTGTCCTGAATGTGGACACGAATGGAGTCCTAAGGAAGTAGCTGCAGAAGGAGCGATGGCCGAAGTGAAAGACGCCAACGGTACTGTTTTACAAGATGGAGATAGTGTGATTGTGATGAAAAATCTACCAGTAAAGGGTATGCCACAACCAGTAAAAGCGGGAACCAAAGTGAAGAACATTCGACTGACCGAAGGTGACCACAACATCAACTGCAAGATTGACGGTTTTGGGTCTATGGGCTTGAAGTCGGAATTTGTGAAGAAGGCGTAGTCACTACCATCACGGGGAATAGTATTTCATATGTTTGAGATGTAAATGCGTTTACGAATGAAAACTTCACAAGTGATTCGAATAAGAAGATATTTATTCATTGTATCCACAGTGTTTCTTATTCTCTCCTGCCAAAAGGATGAACGCCAAGCGACCAAATCGTTGGAGGGTAACTGGAAAGTAGTCACAGTAGAGACCATTTACGGATCACAAAGTGAATTTGGTTTTTCCGTTGATAGCAGTTTCCTGAGTACTGGCGACTTAGGATCATTCGACTTTTCAGATGACCATGTCGATTACAAGTTCATTGCCCACAATGTGTCATTTGACGGGAATTCCAATTGGACTTTGGAGGCCGACAAGGTCAATGAGGGTTTCGTAAGAGTCAATCAGTTTATACTTACGATTGAAGATGATTTTGTCTTTGATGTGGACTTCGGAAACTCGACCAAAAACTCAGAAAAGAACGCTACTCAAGCTGTATTTAACGAGAAAACATCTAGTGGAAAAGACTTCATGCTTTATTTGGAATTGGAAAAGGAGTGAGCAACATTCAAAAACCAATAAATCGCAGTCGATTAAGGCAAACCCTTGGTAAGGAATATTTCATCTTAAAGAGGAAACTGGACTGATCATTTGGCGACAAGAAATGGGCGAAGCAATCGAGTAGCACACTTGATGGACATTCCGTTTTCAGCCACCAATCAATGATATTGAGGCCGTTGAAAGATGTGGACATGTATCTGCAAGAGAACAAACGCACCAACCTTCAACTGGCCGTTGCAAAGCTGAATAATACCATCATAGAACCGGATCAAATCTTTTCACTTTGGAAACAAGTTGGAAGGCCCACAAAAGCAAAGGGATACCTCGAAGGCTTGGTTCTCAATCAAGGTAAGATCGACAAAGGAACGGGCGGTGGCCTGTGCCAGCTCGGCAATCTGCTGTTTTGGATATTCGCTCATTCTCCTTTAGTAGTGACCGAAAGACATCGACACGGATTTGATGTTTTTCCTGACGTGAATCGAAAGGTGCCTTTTGGAGCGGGAGCTACCTTATCCTACAACTACATAGACTTACAAGTTCAAAATCAGACCCAAAATACCTTTCAAATCAAGCTTTGGTTGGATGAAACTCATCTGCACGGTGAATTGATTTCCAAAGATGAACTCATGTCAAAATTTAGAATAGAAGAACGCAATCACCTCATGAACCAACAGATGTGGGGAGGATATTCTAGGCACAATCAAATCTTTAAAATTGAAACAAATCAGGATGGAGAGGTATCAGAATCCTTGTTGGTAGAAAATCATGCACTCATGATGTACACGCCATTTTTGGGGTAGAGTGGCCTACTTCTCCCATGTGTGATTTGTGATACAAAGGAAGAAAACTCTTTATCCGACATTTGCAAAACATCAATGCCCTGTGCTTTTATGATTACAAATACACGTTTTGTTTTTTTTACCGTTGCCCTCGCATCAATGCTACTCCAGAGCTGCAATTCTGGCAATTCAACGGAAAATCAATCTAAGTATAGTGAGACTGAACAGACTTATCAAAAAGGCTTCGAAATAGTCACTCAAAACTGTGTTTCATGCCATTCACCAAATGCAAACGCGGAGGCTCGACTTGCCCCTCCTCTATTTGCGGTAAAAAAACATTATTCAGAAAACCATGAAACAGAAAAGGCATTTGTGGATGCCATGAGTACCTTCTTGACCAAACCCAGTTCCGAGTCTTCGCTCATGCCTCATGCAATCGACAAGTTTGGCTTAATGCCTAATCTAGGCTACACCAAAGAACAATATGCTGCGGTTGCCTCCTACATCTACAATACTGATATGGAAAAGCCCGGTTGGCATAAGGCGCACTCGAATAGAAACGAAGAAAAAGATCTTCACAGCGCGGAGGACTATTTGAACGAAGGTCAAAAATTAGCCATGGCCACTAAGTCTGTATTAGGTAAAAACCTATTGAATTCGATTCAAAATAGTGGACCAGAAGGAGCCTTAGCCTTCTGTAACGAGAGAGCGATTCCTTTGACTGATAGCATGGCTCAAGTGCTTGAAGCGTCCATAAAACGCGTATCGGATAAAAACCGGAATCCAACTAATTTGGCCAACAAGGAGGAACTTGATTATATCCAAAAGGCGAAGCTAGAATTGGCCAATACAGGCAGCATTAAACCTAGCATATATCAACAAGGAAATCAATGGATTGGATACTATCCGATTTTAACGAATGATATGTGCTTGAAATGCCATGGTTCCATGGATTCCGACATTGATTCCAAAACCCTATCGGTCATCAACGAAAGATATCCAATGGATAAGGCTATCGGTTATAAATCCAACGAACTCCGAGGCATCTGGGTGATCGAAATGGCTAAATAAAAGACAGTATGGATTGCTGCCTTAAGGTTTAGGAATCAGGAATATGTGCAGATAATACCTCAATATTTTACTTCAACTTTGACGTTTTGGATTCTACCACATATTGACTAGACGGTTATTTATAAAACGATAGTTCATGAAAACGATTATCGAAACAGAAAGACTAGCGCTTCGTGAGTTCAAACAAAGTGACGCAAAGGTTTTTTTTGAGTTAAACTCAAATCCTGAAGTCATGAAATACACGGGTGATGAACCTTTTCAAAACCTTTCTGCTGCTGAAATATTCCTGGACCTATACTCCGATTACGCTCGAAATGGCTTTGGCCGATGGGCTGTGATTAGTAAATCAAACGGTGCCTTCCTAGGTTGGTGTGGATTAAAAAGACACGCAGACGGAATGGTTGATATTGGATTTCGTTTTTTTCAGCATGAATGGGGAAAAGGCTATGCTACAGAGTCAGCACAAGCGACTCTAGATTTTGGATTTAACTCCCTACATCTTAAAGAAATTATCGGGAGAGCCTCCAAACAGAACATAGGATCCCTACGAGGATTGGAAAAATTAAAAATGCAGTTTTGGAAATACGATGACTGTGAAGGAATTCCTGATTCGGTGTATTACCGAATGGATAAATTCCAATATTCTAAATCAGATTTTTGATCCTGT
Source organism: uncultured Flavobacteriales bacterium (assembly GCA_943788775.1). Taxonomy (GTDB): domain Bacteria; phylum Bacteroidota; class Bacteroidia; order Flavobacteriales_G; family Salibacteraceae; genus SHAN690. The sequence continues at coordinate 18,476 of CALSRO010000011.1, forward strand.
TCTCGTTTCCAGTAATTTGGAAGAAACGTATAGCAAAAACTCTATTGATTACCGCGTCTTTCCCAATTGAGTTTGGCTTTACTTTGCACCCCAATAAACAAAATGAGTCATATTTCAACGGATATAGAGCAAGCTGCCGAATTATTGCGCAATGATGAATTGGTGGCCATTCCAACAGAAACCGTTTACGGATTAGCTGGTAATATTTTCAGCGAATCTGCAATCCGCAAAATCTTTGAACTAAAGCAACGACCATTGTTCAATCCGTTGATTGTGCACATTCACTCCATTGAACAGCTCGACAGTTTCGTGGCTGAAATACCTGACCAAGCGAAGAAGCTTGCGAATCATTTTTGGCCAGGCGCGCTAACCATGGTGCTCAAAAAGAAATCGATCGTTCCTGATCTCGTTACAGCAGGCAAATCAACCGTAGCGGTCAGAATGCCTAATCATCCCGTAACACTTGCCCTTCTGAAAGAACTGTCTTTTCCGCTGGCCGCACCTAGCGCCAATCCATTCGGAAGAATCAGCCCCACTTGTGCCGAACATGTCGATGGATATTTTGGCACCGAACTTAAAATGGTTTTAGACGGTGGAGATTGTCAAAAAGGAATCGAATCCACAATCATTGGGTTTGAAAATGGTGAACCAACGATCTACCGATTAGGGTCAATATCGCAGGAAGAAATTGAGGGCCTAATTGGCCCAATTACAGTGAAAAACAAAAAAGAAAATGCACCCGATGCACCGGGCATGTTATCAAGACATTACGCCCCTAACACCAAGACGATCTTAGTCGAAGACTTGAACCAAAGTATTCTGGAACACACGGGTAAGCGTATCGGCTCATTGACTTTCGATCAAGTGGTTGATCACGAGTCAATCCAGCATGCAATTATCCTTTCACAAGACAGCGATTTATCGGAAGCGATGTCCAGACTATACGCTGCGCTTCATGAGCTTGATAAATATAACCTTGATATTATCATCGCACAAAAATTCCCTGAAATTGGACTCGGAAAATCGATCAATGATCGATTAGAAAGAGCCACTAAATAGGATTGAACCGCTTTCCTAAAGAATTAAACTCCTACCAGAACGAAAGGTATCGTTGCGGTCTCTTTCCCATTGACCTGAATGGCTATTCGCTGTTCTCCATTGAAATATTTTCTTGTACTAATCGGTTTGATCGGGTGTCGTTTAACCAGATGAATTGTCTGTGATGCTTTTAGCTTCCTTTCAGTCAATTTAAAAACTTTGGGCGCCAATTTTCCGCTAAACTTTTTGAAATAGATTACAAAATCCACAACAATACTTACCTCCTTCTCTTCTTCATTCGCTAAGTCAAAACCAAACTCTAAATAATCACCAAAATGCACCACGCCATTAAGCACTAGGTTCTTTACAACGACCTTCACACTAGGGTTGAATCCTTGTAAGAGCAATGCCTCTGGATGGCCTGATTTAATTAGAGATCGACTGGCGTGCCTTACAATCCAGTTGGTGTTTTCATTAGATTCATTTTTCCATGCAAAAAGTCTCTCAACAACCAAGTCAGGATGATCTTTCGCAATATCATTCAAGTTATGCGCCACCGATCTTCGGACATAAAGTTCTGGGTCATTTTTAAGCTTTTCTAGTAATTCCAATACAGGTTCAGGGTTCCGTTGAAATTCTGGCAATCTACTAGCCCAGGGCAGTCTTGGACGAGTACCTTCAGACACTAGTCTTCTGACATGGTAATTCACATCCATCGCCCATTTGTGAAGTAAGGCAAGTGACTCTTTTGGGTACTTCTCAATAAAAATCCGAATGCTGAATTCAGCGGTAAACACCTTGGTTAATTCATAGTTAGCACGCATCGATTCATGAAAGTATTCCTGTCCATACTGGCTAATAAATTCCGCAATCGGCATGAAAAAAAATTCTTTGTAGCGGCCTAAATTATCCTCCTCCGTCAAAGGAGTCTGCATCACAGAAATCAGAATAGAGATGGAATCTTCGTATGTGTTTGGTAAAAATTCATGAAGAGCGCTGGCCATTAATTTGGCCCTTTCCTTTAGGGCGAGAGGCTCCAACTTTGGTATGACAAAATCACCGAACCTCTTTTCATCAAAATCAGGATAAATTGTCTTTACCCTTCGCCCTAACAATTGCACTAACTGCGGGCTTAGGATATGCTTAAGGAGAAAAGTTTCGGCCATCACTGTAATTGAATGTGTAAAGTAATACCTTTTAACGAATTGCTTATGTATACTGTTGATTCAGAAGCTATCTTCGTTATCTCTCAATAACCAAACAAACAACACACCTTGGCTGTCTATAACCCCTTCTCTTCGATTGGCAAGGATTTACCCGCTGGTCTCGTAGTCTTTCTTGTCGCTGTCCCTCTTTGTCTTGGAATTGCTCTTGCCTCCGGAGCTCCGCTATTCTCTGGAATTATTGCGGGTATGGTAGGTGGTATTGTCGTTGGGGCGCTCAGCGGTTCAAATATCGGAGTAAGCGGACCTGCTGCAGGACTTGCAGTTATAGTGGCCGATGCTATTCGACAACTAGGAACGAATGAAGCGGGCGATTTTAGCATGGAGCTTGGTTTTCCCATATTTCTTTCGGCAGTAGTAATTGCCGGGGCCATGCAAATTGTACTGGCATTTGCGCGTGCTGGAATTGTGGGATACTTTTTCCCGAATTCGGTAATAAAGGGCATGTTAAGTGCCATTGGGTTGATTATCATTTTGAAGCAAATTCCCCACGCACTAGGGCATGACGTCATATCCGAAGGATTTGACGGATTTTGGCAAAAGGATGGTGAAAATACATTCACTGAACTGTGGGTGGCGCTGGGAGATATTAACCCTGCTGCTGTATTAGTAACGGCCATATCCCTCGGTATTCTGATATTATGGGAAAGACCATTTATGAAGCGCATCAAAATCTTCGAAATAATACAAGGACCTCTGGTAGTCGTGGCGTTGGGCATCCTCTCCTTTAACTTTTTACCTGAGTTAACAAGCTTTTCCTTTGCTCCAGACGAAATGGTTGGAATTCCGACAGCACAAGAGGAAGGTGGTGTTTTAAATCTGTTCACCACCCCCAACTGGAGCTTGATTAGTAGTAAGCAGCTATGGATACTAGCATTTACCATCGCTATAGTCGCAAGTTTAGAAACGCTGCTTTGTGTGGAAGCGACCGATAAGCTAGATCCGGATAAGAATGTGACTCCGACAAATCGAGAACTATTGGCTCAAGGCGCAGGCAATATTATTTCAGGCTTCATCGGAGGCTTACCATTGACGCAAGTGATTGTTAGAAGTTCAGCGAATATTCAAAGCGGTGGGCGAACGAAGCTTTCGGCCATTCTCCATGGATTCCTAATCGCAATAAGTGTATTTCTATTGCCAGACCTGCTCAATATGATTCCGCTTTCTAGTTTGGCTGCTATTCTTTTGGTTGTAGGATATAAGCTGGCCAAGCCTTCCATATTTGTCAAGATGTTTAAGGGGCCCAGGCCGCAGTTTATTAAATTCATGGTAACGGTGGTAGCAATCATTTTCACGGACCTACTCGTAGGGATTTCAATAGGTCTTGGAATCGGGATCTTCATGATATTACACAGGAATTTCAGTATTCCTTTTAGCTTTTCTGAAAAAATTGTACCCGGCAAACCCATTGAAATAAAGCTCAGTGAAAATGTCACTTTCTTAAATAAAGCGAATATCATGGAGGCCCTCAAAGCCATACCTAGTCACACGGAAGTGATAATTGACGCTACACAATCACATTATATTCACCCCGATGTGATTGATATTTTACACGATTTCATAGATCAAGCTAAAAGGCGAGATATCACAGTAATAATAAATGGGAATTTCGACCAAGTAAATGTCGATCACATGGATTACTTCTTGAATAAAGTATCCAAAGATGGATCAATCAAAACACCTTATTGGAAGCAAGTATTGAGTGAATAAAAAAGGAGCTAAATGCCCCCTTTTTATTGAATTGTATTGAATGATTAATCTAGGTGATAAATCTCCATGATATGTCTTAAGAGATGTGGGAAATCGATATTCAAATCAACCAACTTGCCCGAGTGAATATCAAACACCCAGCCGTGCACTGAAATTCCTCGATCTCTGTAAGCTCGCTGAACTACTGATGTTTTAATGACATTGACGCATTGTTCTTGAACGTTTAATTCAACAAGCCTTTTATAACGAGCGTCATCATTCGAAATTGCATCCAATTCGTG